>NZ_PIPR01000001.1 GCF_003987355.1 Pseudidiomarina aestuarii
GACTCCATTCCGAACTCAGACGTGAAACGCTTCAGCGCCGATGGTAGTGTGGGGTCTCCCCATGTGAGAGTAGGACACCGCCAGGCTTCAAATAAACAAACCTCAGCCCAATGGGCTGGGGTTTTTTATTTCCAATCAGATGAAGGTGTCCTACTCTCGAGTAGGGCGAAGCAGGGAATTCGAAAGCCTAATAGTTTAGGCTTTCGCCTGCGTAGCGGGACGAGCTCTGCGAGTCCCTGGCAAACCGCCAGGCTTCAAATAAACAAACCTCAGCCCAATGGGCTGGGGTTTTTTTATGTGCGCTGCGCACACACGCTACTGGCTACTAGTTATTAGCTACTCGCAAAGCCAAACCAGTAGCTAATCGCTAGTAACTAGTAACGCTTTTAGGTTTTGTTCCTTCTGTTCCCTGTTCACTATTCCCTGTTTGGTCGATATTCACTATCATATGCGTATGATCACGACGCATCGTAATGTCCCACTTAGCAATATCCATACATTTCAATTACCCTGTTTGGGTTCTGAAGTGCGTGAAATCGATGATGAATCTGATTGTCCAAAGCTACCGCAAGATAATTATTACGTTCTAGGTGAGGGTAGCAATACGGTTTTTACTGAGAACTTCGGTCGCCCCATTGTAGTGAACAAAATTAAGGGCATTACTTGTGAAGAGACCACGACTGATTGGAAGCTCACTATCGGTGCCGGTGAAAATTGGCATGATTTGGTACTTCACTGCCTTCAGAGAAATATATTTGGCTTTGAAAACCTAGCATTGATTCCGGGTACAGTTGGTGCTGCACCTGTTCAGAATATTGGTGCGTATGGACGTGAAGTCAGCGAATTTATTTATAGTGTTCGGGCGTGGGATCGACATACATCTAAGTTTGTCGAGTTCAATAGTCAGGAATGCCTGTTCGGTTATCGAGATAGTATTTTTAAGCGAAATCCGGAACGATGGTTGATCACCTCGGTAACTTTTTTAATATCAAAAGTATGGCGTCGAGAAGTGAGCTATGGCGAATTGCAAAGCTTGAACCGTGACAAAGTGAGTGCATTCGATATATTTGAACGCGTGGTTGCGGTGCGAACACATAAACTACCAGACCCCAAAACGAGTCCGAATGCGGGAAGTTTCTTCAAAAATCCAGTTATCCCCACGCATTATTATCAGGCGTTGCTATCTAAGTATGCCGATCTTCCGGGGTATTCACTCCCGAACGATTTAGTCAAAGTACCGGCTGGTTGGTTGATTGATCGGTTAGGGTGGAAGAACAAGAAATTTGGCGACATTTTGGTACATCCGCAACAGGCGCTCGTGATAGTCAATACTAAGCCCGGTAGTGGCCAAGATTTGCTCGCACTCGCTCAAGCTATTGTTCGGTCGGTGGCGAACGCGTTTCAGATTCAACTTGAGGTGGAAGTACGCCTCCTTGGTCCATCAGACTTAATAGAGCTATAGCTGATGACACAAAGACAAGAGCAAACATTAGTAAAATTAATTGAGATACTCAGTGACGGACAGTTTCACTCAGGGACACAGATTGGTGTTGAGTTGAATCTCAGCCGTGCTGCCATCAATCAGCATATTAAAAAGTTATCCGCGTTAGGTCTTGATGTGTATAGCGTTACTGGGCGGGGATATCGGCTAAATAAGCCACTACAACTTCTTGATGAGGATAAATTAGCGAGTTATTTGAGTCGAGAGGGCGCCGCCAACATGGTACTTGAGCGCATAGTTGGCTCAAGTAACGATGTTCTTAAAACAGTTGTTAAGCAAAGTTCTCAAACGGCAGGATTTGCGGTGGTCGCGGAGGCACAAACTGCGGGTCGCGGTCGGCGTGGTCGCAGTTGGAGTTCACCGTTTGGGACCAATCTGTATTTAAGCATGTATTGGCCACTCGAAAATGGTATGAGTCAAGCTATGGGCTTAAGTGTGGTCATTGGTACCGCTATCGCTAAAACTTTTGCGGAGGCTGGTATTCAGGCTGTGCAACTCAAATGGCCTAACGATGTCTTAGTCGAGAAACGCAAAATTGCCGGTATTCTGATCGAGCTTGAAGGACAAGCGACCGGTCCGGCAACCGCTATTATTGGGATTGGTGTTAATTTAAGTATGCCCGAGTGGGCTGCACGCGACATTGAGCAACCTTGGATTGACTTGGAACAGGCGCTGGGTGGTAATTTTGATCGCAACGAGTGGGTCGCACGTATCATCACCGCAGTGCGAGAAGCGCTAAAGATTTACCAAAATCAGGGAATAAAACCATTTCGTGACAGCTGGAATCAATTTGATGCCTATCAGAATCAGGCCGTTAAATTGCTTATGGGAGCTCATGCTATTCGAGGCGTTGCCGTTGGTATAGATGAACAAGGTGCGTTGTTGTTAAAACGCGACGGTAAAATTGAAGCCTATCATGCAGGCGAGGTAAGTTTAAGAAATGATGAAGCAACTTCTCGTTGATGCCGGGAATACCCGGGTGAAGACTGCGTTAATGGATGCAGATGGTCATCTCGAACCTCTCTTCAATGTGTCGTATTCCGAGCTTAAAAATACGACTTTCCCCAGTGACATCGAAAACGTTTGGATGGGCGCGGTGAGCAATCAGGAGCGTATGGCATTGCTCAGTGACTGGCTTCATCAAGCTCCAGTGGAAGTCAGGGAAGTGCATTCCGAAAAAAGTGCGTTTGGTGTGACTAATGCTTACGAACAACCGGAAAGCTTAGGGATTGATCGATGGTTAGCCATGATTGGTGCTTTTAGTGAGCAACAACGCGCTACTTTGATTATTGATGCCGGAACGGCAATAACAGCGGACTGGTTGGACTCCGGTGGTCGTCATCTCGGTGGCTGGATCGTACCAGGTGTGGATTTAATGCAACAGGCAGTCATAGACCGCGCTCCGAAGGTATTTCGCCACCACGATGGCTCTTGGGGCAAAGTGAACCAGCTTGGACTTTCGACACCCGATGGTTTAAGTAATGGCTGTACCAACGCGATGGTCGGATTTATTCGGCAAGCTCTCGCTGTCACGGAGACTGAACTCGATTGGTTTGATTATCGGATAATTTTTAGTGGAGGCTCAACGCCACTGATTCCGATTGACTTGCGCCGTCGAGGTGAATTACGCACTGAACTCGTACTCTATGGTTTGGCTAGGTACGCAGAGCAGAAATAAAAAGCGGCGCAGAAGCGCCGCTTTTTTGTGTTATCAGGATAGTCGCGAGCGGAAATCTTCGTAACTGAATGAACGGATTAAATCAAACCGCCCATCTTTGCGTAAGATCCCAATATGCGGATGTTGAACACCATTAAAGAATGTGGTCTTGACCATGGTGTAATGCATCATATCTTCAAAAATAATACGTGAGCCGGGTTGCAGCGGCTCAGCAAAGCTATAAAGACCAATCACGTCACCGGCTAAACAGGAATTACCACCTAGCTTATAGGTGTAAGGTAAGACGCCTGGCTCGCGCGCATCAGTAACGGCTGGGCGATATGGCATTTCTAGCACATCAGGCATATGCCCGGTTGCCGATACATCCAGAATTGCAATCAAACCATCGTTTTCTATCACATCAACGACTTCTGCTACCAAAGGACCTGTTTGCCAAGCGACAGCTGAGCCTGGCTCTAAAATAATATCTAGGTCGTAGGTTTCACGTAATCGTTTCAATTGCGCAATCAGGTGATCGACGTCGTATCCCTGACGCGTCATTAGATGACCACCGCCAAGATTCAACCACTTCATTTGCGGCAACCACTGAGCAAACTTTTGCTCAACAGCAGCTAGAGTGCGCTCTAGGGCAAACGAATCACATTCACACAAATTGTGGACATGAAGACCTTCAATTCCCGTTAAATCGGCTTGTTCCAGTTCACTGGCGCGAATACCCAGTCGCGAACCAGGTGCGCTCGGATCGTACAACTCGGTCTCCGCTTCTTGGTGTTCCGGATTCACCCGTATTCCTGCTGAAACCCCCGCAGCAATGGTCTGTTCTCTATAGCGCTGCCATTGATTCAAGCTATTGAATGAGATGTGGTTAACGAGCGGTAATAGCTCATCAATTTCACTTTGCTTGTAGCCAGGTGCATAAGCATGGACTTCACGCTGAAACTCGCCGGCTGCAAGTTTCGCTTCCCAGACTGAACTCGCGGTACAGCCTACTAAGTACTCTCTGACGAGTGGGAACGTGCTCCACATTGAGAAACCTTTGAGTGCCAAAATAATGTGCGCGCCACTTTCTTGCTGCACCCGCTGCATTAGCTGGAGGTTACGCTCAAGAAGCGCCTCATCACAAACGTAACAAGGCGACGGAATCGCTGAATCTAAGTATTTATTGGTCATGTCATTAGCGCTTAAATGGCGATTCGCATTCTTCGACCTGCCACGGCAAGCCATACTTGTTCAGACGCGCCATGAACTCATCAGGATCGAATTGTTCCATATTCCAAACGCCCGGTTTCATCCAATGTCCTTGCAACATCATTGATGCGCCAATCATAGCTGGGACGCCAGTTGTGTAGGAGACCGCTTGCGCGCCAACTTCAGCATTGCACACTGCATGATCACAATTGTTGTAGATGAAAATAGTTTTTTCTTTGCCGTCTTTGATACCCGTTACGTAAGCACCGATACAGGTGAGCCCTGTATAACCCTCGGCGAGTGAGCCCGGGTTTGGTAGTACCGCTTTCAAAAACTCAAGTGGAACGATTTTCTGACCTTGAAACTCGATTGGCTGAATAGATGTCATGCCAACGTTTTCTAAAACGCGTAAGTGGGTCAAATATTCCTGACCGAAGGTCATCCAAAAGCGAGCCCGCTTTAGGGTTGGAAAATGCTTAACGATGGACTCCAATTCTTCATGAAACAGCAAGTAGGATGCGCGGACACCGACGTTTGGATAATCGAGATCTTCACGAACACTAATTGGGTCGGTTTCATGCCACTCACCGTTTTCCCAGTATTTTCCGCGTTGTGTGATTTCGCGAATATTGATTTCTGGATTGAAGTTCGTTGCAAACGCTTGGCCATGATCACCACCGTTACAATCGACGATATCTAGATAATGAATTTCGTCAAAGTAATGTTTAGCTGCATATGCGGTGAACACGTTGGTCACGCCCGGATCAAAGCCTGCTCCGAGTAACGCCATGATGCCTTTTTCTTTGAACCGCTCTTGATAAGCCCATTGCCACGAATATTCGAACTTCGCTTCGTCTTTGGGTTCGTAGTTCGCAGTATCAAGGTAATGCACGCCAGTTTCTAAACAGGCATCCATAATGGGGAGGTCTTGATAGGGTAGAGCAACGTTAATCACCAAGCTTGGTTGAACTTTGCGTATTAATTCTGCAACTTCACTGGCTTGATCCGCGTCCACTTTATAGACGCCGACCACCCGATCTTTTCCAGCTTCAGCTTGCAATTGTTCGCATTTTGATAGTGTGCGACTGGCAAGGTGAATTTCTGAAAAATACTCCGGTAACATGGCACATTTCTTCACGACCACGCCAGCAACACCACCTGCTCCAATGATTAAGACTCGAGACATGTATCAATACCCTTTTTGTCTAAATAGCCAATTTTGTCGGCAATGAAATTAAGGGCAAAAGATAGCACAAAAATGAGGATTTCGCATGAAATGTAAGGCGAATTACCGAGTTCGTTCTAAATACAGACGGGCCAATTGACGTAATTGAGATTGCATGGATGATTGATCAGGAAATCCATATTTTTTAGCGAGCTCGGCAAGGGTTCCGCGCGCCTCTAACAAGCCGCCGGGGAGTTTTACTTCGTAAGCTGTTAAAGACTTTTTATGATCGCACACCCGCCACGCGAATTGCACGTCATTGAATGGTAAATGGCCGAATGCAAAACCAGCCAATTGTTGTCGGGCGATGCTGTAGCAAGAGGGCGACAGTGTCACCTCATGGCGCTGTAACCAGCCTATTTCAGTCGCATAATAGTGCGACCAATTATCAATAAGAAGCCGTTGGGCGGCTTTTAATCCACAAGCGATAAGCGCGTTCGGAAACCCGCTGGCCATATTCATTTTTCTACCCATGCGGAGAATTTGAAAGTCAGCAGCCAGCCAGAACTTCATTACCCCAGGTTCGGCACCAAAGCTGCTGCCCAAAGCATCTACGTTGCTCTCGCGTGCTCGTTGTTTCAGTTCTTGTAACATCCGAAAACCAAGTCCTTGGCGGTGAAGTACTGTAGCAACAGCGATACGTGTGACTCGCCACCAGCGCCACGAGAGAGCCTCAGGTTGCTGCAAGTAGAAGCAGATTGCTTGCGGCATGATATTGCCTAAAAGTCTGCGCTCACCTTTGAGCACTGCGCCGTGAAGTGATTCCGTGAGCGGGCCTTCTTCGACATACCAAATCACGCCGATGACCGTCTTCCCTGAGTAAGTCAGCAGGAGACGTTGATGATTGTCGTCAAGAAGAAGCCTGAGGTCATTCGGACTGCTTTGATAATGTGCATCCAGTAGTAGCACCATGACGTCACGAAGTTCCTGTTCAGTGAGTTGTGTCGCATGGCAATCGCGAATACTGATGTCTTTCTGTCTGGATTCAGGAATCGTGAGAGGTTCTGTCTGCAAAATCAGCGAATTACGCAGCCATTGTTCTGCGGGGTCATCTGAATGCCAGCGCAGTGGCTGGGTCAGTTCATGCGTTTTACAGATTCGTCGCTGACGTAACCAGTCGACAAAACGGATAGCAAAGCCTTTCCCGCATCCTTCATAACCATCAATAGTGGTAGCAACGGCCCACACTGAGTAACGATCAACCAGTTGCCGTAAAATATGCAGAGGTATTGCCGCGGCTTCGTCAATGATTAATCGCTTGCCATGTCCCTCTGGTTCGGCTTGGAGTAATTTATCCCAAGGACGGAACACTGCAGCATCACCGGCTTGCTCGAGCAGAGATTGAACGGCGTGTGGATGTGCAGCGGTAACTATGATGGGTTCTTTGTATTGACGATAGTAATGACGACAAGCAACGCCCAATGTAGTACTTTTTCCTCGCCCTCGGTCAGCCATAATCAGATGGCAGGTACCAATGAGATCCGCCATAGTGGCACTTGCTTGATGTTGCTCATCGGTCAGCTCGAACTCAGCTTTAGCCGAAGATTTTTTCTCAGCACTTGATTCGGAAATTAGCGACCAGTCGAGAGTATGTGTGGGCGTCAGAACAATGACAGTGGAAACTTTTTGAGCCCACAGTAATAGTCGTTTTTTGAAGGCGCTCGTTTGCGGCGGCAACAATACGATCATTAAACCACCACCGGTAACAGTGCCCAAACACGCCGCCAAGGCATCCGCATGGATGCCTTTACGCAGATCAAGCACAACTCGTTGAGTGGTCTTACCTAAACAATCTCGGTAGCGATGAACGGCAATCTGTTGCGGGTCGGAATCGCTTAGCCAAAGGTCTATCGACTGTTGTTGCAGCTGCTGATAGTTCTCAGCCAACCACGACGCATCGCCATCCAACAGGAGCACGCCACGGTGACGTTGCTCCGCCAGTTTAGTTAGCATCTCTGGTACGCGATTGATCATAGATTAACGTTAGGTTTTCACAGTCAGTTGCTGAGATCCAGAGATTACCTGTTATTAGACTACGAAGAAAGTCTACTCTGTCCTTAGTAGAGCAGACTGTATAACACTCGGCGATATTTCGTTGCGAGCGGATCTCCGGGAGGTAACGCATTGAGCATATCAGTAGCGCGTTGACGTGCGTCGGCATAGTTGAGATCGTGCCGTAACACACCGAAAATTTGCTCGAGAGCCTCTTCCATGCGTTTGGCCTCAAACAACTTCATAGCAAAATCCATTTTCAGTTCTAGATTCTCCGGTTGGGCGCTGAGTTGTTCAGCGAGCTGTCTCAGTTCCGGTGAATCAGCCGCCTCGTCTGCTATTTTTAATTTGCTGACGAGGTGCTGATAAAAGCTGTCTTGATCAACCATAGTTATCGAGTCTAGGAGTTCACGGACTTGCCCGAGACGGCCGAGCTCCAGTGCTGCGGCTGCCAGAACGAGTCGGGTTTGAGCTGCACTGGAATCGATATCAAAGGCCTGCTTCGCTAACCCATAAGCAGTTTCATAGTCCGTTGCCTCGAGTTGCTGCATCGCTTGTTCGATGAGTTCTTCAGTTGGACTCGGCAGGTGTCCTTGAATCCGCTCGCGAATCGCCGTTTCGGGCTCAACACCGGCAAAACCATCGACCGGTTGGCCGTCTTTAAAGAATGCAACAGTTGGCAGGTTGCGAACGCCGAATTGCGCTGCAAGCTGCTGTTGTTCGTCGCAGTTCAATTTGGCCAATACGACTGTACTTGCATGTTCAGCAGCTAATTTCTCTAAAATGGGGAGCAATTGCATGCTGGGCTCATTCCAATCAGCCCAGAAAAACACCAGAACTAATTTGGATTGAGAACCTTCTAAAATGGTTTCTTGAAAGTTCTGAACCGTCACATCGACGATATTTGCTGCTGTCGAAAGCATAGTGACCTCAATATATAGATTCTAACCAGTATTACGAAAACCAACGTAGTAGCTTTTGTTTAAACGAGGTGTAAGGCGGATAGCGAAACTTGGGATCAAACCAGAAAGGTCGCGACATCAACGCCTTGTGATGGCTAAAGGTGTCGAAGCCAAATTTTCCATGGTAGCGGCCCATACCGCTCGGTCCTACACCACCAAAAGGTAGCTCGGGATTGAGCATGAACATCAAAGTATCATTGTTGCACTGATTTCCCGCATGGGTGTTCTCTGTTAGCTGTTGCAATGTCGACCTGTTGCTACTGAAACCGTACAGAGCCAGTGGTTTGTCACGCCGCTGAATAAAGTCAATGGCTTCAGCTAAGTTATTTACCGGCAACACCGGCAGAATAGGACCAAAAATCTCTTCCTGCATGACCGCGCTGTCGGCAGCAACTGAAGTGAGTATGGTCGGTTCAATGTAGCGTTCTTCACGCTCATAGTTACCGCCATGGGCAACCGTTCCATCGCTCAAATACCCGACCAGCCGCTGCCAATGTTGTTCATTCACGATGCGGCCATAGTCACTAGCTTGATCGGCTTCCGCACCAAAAAATTCGTGAATGGCCTTTTTTAATTCATCGACTAGTGCATCGTGTTGACGAGCATCGACCAACACATAATCTGGGGCAATACAGGTTTGTCCAGCATTAATCCATTTTCCCCAAGCAATACGTCGAGCGGTAGTGGGAAGGTCCGCATCATTCAGCACCACCGCGGGACTCTTACCACCCAACTCAAGGGTGACAGGGGTCAAGTGTTCAGCCGCTGCTTTCATGACGATACGGCCAACGCGCCCGCCCCCAGTGTACATGATGTGGTCAAAGCGCTCTGCCAACAGTTGTTGTGCCGTTTCTGCGCCACCAGTGAAGACCTTAATGGCTTTGGGATCTAAGTAATCGGGCAACAGCCGAGCCAACAAAGTCGCTGTCGCATCAGCCAATTCGGATGGTTTAAGGACAGCGCAATTACCAGCTGCAATAGCAGCCACTAATGGACTGAGCAACAATTGAATAGGGTAGTTCCAAGCACCCATAATCAGAACCACGCCGAGAGGTTCCGGTTGTAAGTAACTTTTACCTGGCCAGGCCAGCAGCGGTTGGGAAACCCGCTGCGGGCGCATCCATCGACGTAGATGCTTCAATGTGTGTTTGATATCACTGCGCAAAAAACCAATTTCGGTCAGCCAACCCTCGGCGGTAGATTTTCCTAAATCGTCATGAAGTGCTTGTAAAAGGTCTTCTTCATTATCAACGATCAGTTTATCTAGCGCTTCAAGTTGCTGTTTACGCCAGCTGTAGGAGCGCGTAACTCCTGTTGCGTAGGTAGTGCGCAGTGATTCAATCATGCTAATCCGCCTAAGGTAATATTTTTGGTTTCTTGGTATTCAGCCAAACCGTAGCGAGATCCCTCGCGTCCGATACCTGACTCTTTGACACCACCAAACGCATTGTAAGCATGCGATATGGCACCAGCATTGATGCCTAGCATACCGCAGTCGAGTTGTTCGCTCACGCGATAGATTTGAGCGATATCTTGCGAACAGAAATAGCCAGCTAAGCCAAATGGCGTCGAGTTTGCATTGGTTATGGCTTCTTCCTCATCCGCAAATGTTTGAATGGCAATCACAGGTCCAAATATTTCCTCCTGCGCAATAGCCATAGTTGCTGTTACTTTATTAAGTAAAGTCGGTGCATAGAATTGTCGACCAAGGTCAGTCAGCACCTTGCCACCACGAACAAGTTTGGCGCCTTGCTCTTGGGCTTGAGCTACTAGACGTTCGACTTTTTCAACGGCACTTTCATCAATTAAGGGGCCGTAGTCGGCATCTTCGACATCGCCAGCAGCAACTTTGAGGCTCTCCAAACGTTGCTCCAAACGCTGAATAAAGTCCTCTTCAATCGCTTCGTCGATGAATACTCGATTCGCCGCAATACAGGTTTGCCCGGCATTGCGGAATTTGGCAATCATGAGCTGGTCAATCGCATGGTCGATATCGGCTGATTTAAAGACAATGAACGGTGCGTTGCCACCCAGTTCTAGTGACACCTTCTTCATGGTGCCTGCACATTGTTCCATGAGTTGCTTGCCGACTGCCGTTGAGCCAGTGAAGGTGAACTTGCGAACTCGAGGATGCGTGGTCAGTACCTCACCGACAGCTTTAGCATCGGTTGTCGGGACAATATTAATGACCCCATCAGGGATACCGACTTCGCTCGCGAGTTGCGCCAGAGCTAATGCAGATAATGGGGTTTGCTGCGGTGGCTTGACCACTATGGTACAACCTGCAGCGAGAGCGGGTGCTACTTTGCGAGTGATCATGGCATTCGGGAAGTTCCACGGTGTAATGGCTGTGCAGACCCCGACACCTTGCTTGGTGATCCAACTCCGTTGCTCCGCTTGCGACTGCGGCAGAATATCGCCATAACTACGTTCGGCCTCGCCTGCAAACCAATCAATAAAGCTCGCACCGTATTCAATTTCGCCTACGGCTTCTGCAACAGGTTTACCCTGCTCAGAGCTCATCAGCTCGCCGAGAGCTTGTTTGTTCGCCAAAATAGCTTGATGCCATTTTCGCAGTACTGCGGCACGTTCGGCCGGCGTCTTTTGTTGCCACAGTGGCAGAGCACGATAGGCCGCATCAATTGCTCGCTCGGCCAATTGCGAGTCGCCATCAGCGACTTCTGTAATGACCTCAGAGGTCGCCGGATTTTTAACTGAAAAGCGTTCATCGGTAGGAACCCAATGCCCGTCAATGAAAGCATTGGTTTGTATAAGTGAACGTTTACTGTGAGCCATCTACATCTCCTCTAAGTCGCTGTAGCAAACGACAATGGTACTTGAGTGAGTTGAGCTACTTATATACAAGAGTATTGAGGTTAAATACGCCAACTTCAACCGTAGCGACCAAATTGACTTTTGCTTGTAATTATTCACAACCTCGCGTATAGTGCGCGCTCCTCAGGGTCATTACCGCTATTGATGGGAGCGGCTTTACCCCTGAATCGTTGGGGTAAACAGCGCCTAATTCCTGCCAGAGTGTTCATCATGTTCTGTTGCTTGGTGTATTCAGCCCCCTTGTAAGTTGAAGAGAGCTTACCGACGCCTTTTAGCGTGTCGCTGTGCGATTGCGTGCGCGGTAAACAGAACATTGTGAGAAAAATATGTCTGAAGTTATGACAGGCCTTTCCTTTGCGGAAATGGGTCTAGCCCCGATTATTGCAAAACAAGTAGAAGCCCTTGGTTTCTCGACCCCTACACCAATTCAAGCGCAAGCTATTCCAGCATTGCTCGAAGGCACAAACGTACTTGGCGAAGCGCAAACCGGAACTGGTAAAACAGCTGCGTTCGGCTTGCCAGGACTAACCTTGTTAGATCCGAAAGAACGCAGCACGCAAATGCTTGTGGTTGCGCCAACGCGTGAACTAGCGATGCAGGTTGCTGCCGCAATTACCGAATTTGGTCAAAAAATGCGTGGTGTTGAAGTGGCAACCGTTTATGGTGGCTCTGCATTTGGCCCACAAATCAAAGCTTTGCGCGGTGGCGCACAAGTGGTTGTTGGAACACCAGGTCGATTACTCGATTTATTGAATAAAGGCGTGTTGAACTTATCAGCGCTGCGTCTTGCTGTTCTTGATGAAGCCGATGAGATGTTGAACATGGGCTTCGTTGAAGATATCGAAACCATTATGGCGAAAGTTCCTGCGACTTCGCAGCGTGCGTTGTTTTCTGCAACCATGCCGACGGCTATCCGTAAACTAGCGAAAACCTTCCTCGTGAATGAAGCCGGTGAACAGCCATTAAACATTCAAATTGCTGCGAAAACGCAAGCACAAGCGACTATTCGTCAGCGCGCTTGGCAAGTACGCGGTGTCACTAAGATAACCGCATTAGCACGTCTTTTAGAGACCATGGAATATCAACGCGTATTGATCTTCGTCCGTACTCGTCAAGATACCATGGACCTGACCGAGCAACTGCAGCGTCTTGGCTTCAAAGCATCACCGTTAAGTGGTGATTTGACTCAAGTACAGCGTGAGCAAACGGTATCTCAGCTCCGTAGTGGTCATGTTGAAATCCTGGTCGCAACCGATGTTGTTGCTCGTGGTCTTGATGTTCCTGAAATCACACACGTCATTAACTATGACTTACCAGGTGATTCAGAGTCGTACGTTCACCGCATTGGCCGTACCGGCCGTGCCGGACGTAGCGGCGAAGCTATTTTGTTCTTCCGTCCGCGTGAGAAACACTTGTTGCGTCATTATGAGCGACTCACTAACGGCACCATTGAGTTTTTTGAAATTCCGAATGCGAGTGAGTTGAGCACGCATCGTCAATTGAAATTACTCAGCACCATTCAAGAAACGGTGGCGAAGCAAGATTTAACGCAGTTAACGACTATTGTCGAAAAGCTGCAAACCGAATCTGAATTGTCACTGTTGCAAATTGCGACCGCATTGTTGGCACAAACTCAACAAGCTCGACCGTTGATTGTTGCTGATGATCCTAAGGTTCGCGAATACTCGGACAAACCAGAGCGTCGCGCGCGTGACGCGAAACGTGGTGACCGTCCTGAGCGTGGCGAACGACCAGCGCGTGGACCGCGTGAATCACGTGATGCAAATATTGAGTTCGATACCTACAAGATACAAGTCGGTCGTGAGCACGGTGCTCGGCCACAGGATATCGTGGGTGCCATAGCAAATGAAGCGTCGATGGATAGTCGTTTTATTGGTCAAATTCAGTTATTTGACGGTCATAGCTTGGTTGAATTGCCAAAAGGCCTTCCGGTTGCTGTTTTACGCGTACTGCAAAAAGCACGGGTACGTCAGCATCAAATGGGGATGGAGTTGGCTGGTGAACAGATTACCCGTAAGCCACGTGGTGATAAGCCACCTCGCGGTGAACGTCCGGCCTTCAAAGGCGCTCCAAAACGAGCTGCTGGCGCTGGACGTGACGGCAAAGCTGACCGCGGTAACCGCAGTCGCCGCTTTCAATAAGCATTAACGAAATATGAGACAAAGGCCGCATTGAATGCGGCCTTTTTTATAGGTCTTCGAGCGACTCAAGGTAATGATTGGCTTGTTGAATCAATTCTTTTTTATCGGCATCGGCACGCTTTTCCCATTGTTTGGTAATCAATGCCATACGCGGATTCCGACTGAGTTCGTCGAAATGGCGATCAATAAAATGCCAATACAGACTATTGAACGGACAAGCCTTTTCGCCCACTTTACGCTGCACCTGATAGTGACAGTCATTGCAATAGTGCGACATTTTTTGAATGTAACTACCGCTGGAAATATAAGGTTTAGTCGCTAGTACACCACCATCCGCATATTGGCTCATGCCACGTGTATTGGGTAGTTCAACCCACTGTAACGCGTCAATATAAATTCCCAAATACCAGCGGTCGACAAAGTCTGGATGAGCGCCAATCAGTAGCGCAAAATTTCCCGTCACCATCAGTCGTTGAATGTGATGCGCATAGGCATAATCGAGTGACTGATTGATGCTGTGTTGCAGACACGCCATTTTGGTATTCGCAGTCCAGTAAAAATCGGGTAATTCGCGATTGTGATTAAAATGATTCACCGACTCATAATCGGGCATACGCTGCCAATATATAGCGCGTACATACTCTCGCCAGCCAATAATCTGCCGCACGAATCCCTCAATTTGCGCTAGCGATACGGTATCTTGATGCGAACGCCAGTACTCTATAGCTTTATCCACCACTTCACGCGGCGTGATCATTTTGGTGTTGAGAGCAAACGATACGCGAGCATGATAAAGCGACCAGCCGTCTGTGGTCATGGCATCTTGATAGCGACCAAAATGAATGAGCATATTCTCGATGAAAAAAGACAGTAATTCGCGTGCCTGACTGCGGGTCACTGGCCAAATGAGTTTGCGTGGTTCCGCGTGGCCCATAGTTTTTACTTCACAACGCTCAAGCATGGTATCAATAACACTGACATCATTGGCAAAGCAGAGTGGTTGGGGAATATCATGGTCGCGCGGCAATTTCTCGCGATTTTCCTTGTCGTAATTCCATTGTCCGCCCTCGGGCTTACCATCGACCGTCATTAAGTAGCCGGTTTCTTTTCTCATTCGGCGATAGAAATGCTCCATGATGGTATTTGATTTGCCGCTGAACCAGCGGTCGAGGACATCACGTTGCGTTAAGAAGTGTTCACTATCATGCCAATGGACCGCACAATTGGCAGTCTCAGCCCACTGTTGCAGTTGTTGATCGACGCGGTACTCATCCGGTTGTTGTAGATGAACATCTTTCGCTGTGGTTTGTTCGACAATCCAGTTGAGGTTTTCGGTCAGGCTTTGGGTGTTATCAGGCGCATCGAGTTGCAGGTACAAAACACGGTGGCCGGCGGTGGTTAGAGCATCAGCGAAATGACGCATGGCAGAGAAAAAGGCGAGGATTTTCTGCCTATGATGAACGACATAATCGGTTTCCTGACGCATCTCCATTAACACGAACAGGCGCTCATCTTGAGTGGATTTGTACCATGAGTGACCAGCGTGCAATTGATCACCCATGATCAGAGCCACACTTGAGATCGGTTGGTCGTTGATAGCTTGAGACAACTTAGAACGGTTGCTGTATCGATTCGTCACGCAAATTCCAGAATTGACTGATTATTGGCTTCACTTACGTGTTTCGCGTACGTCTAGATCGTTAGAAATCCGTGAAAAGTGTAGCCAAACGTAGCTGTTATTGCATTTTTTTGGCATCATGCCGCTTATTCTTGATAGCTCTCAATAGGTGCCCACATGCAACCGGTCAATGTAATCTGTATCAAATGGGGAACGAAATACGGTTCTGATTACGTCAACACACTGTATTCTATGGTGAGCAGGCATTTATCGCGGCCATTTCGTTTTGTTTGCTTCAGTGATGATCACGAGGGAATTCGTGAAGAAGTTGAAGTGAAGCCGATTCCACCTATAGGTTTCGAAGATTTTGACCAACGCAAACCTTGGACCTTCGCACACGGATGGCTGAAGTTAACCTGTTTTGCACAACCACTCTATGATTTAGAGGGACCTACATTATTCCTCGACCTTGATATTGTGATTGTGGGCTCCTTAGATGAGTTCTTCGAACCCGAAGGTGAATTCCTAGTCATCAAAGAATGGGATAAGTCGGATGCTACCGGCAACACTTCTGTTTTTCGTTTCAATATTGGTGCGCATGTGGATGCCCTTGAACATTTGAAAGCAGATCCAGTCGGTTCGCGCAAAGACGTGCGAAATGAACAAGAATTTATCACTCAGTATGTGGCTCGCCAAGGTAAACTGAAATACTGGCCAGCAGCTTGGTGTCGCAGCTTTAAACGACATTGTTTGCGCCCGTTTCCATTGAGTTTCTTTCAGGAACCGCGTATTCCTGAGGGCGCCAAGGTCATTATTTTCCATGGTCGTCCACACCCAGATGATGCCGTTGCCGGACGCAGTGGTAAATGGTATCGGAAGGTTCTGCCGACAACTTGGATCAATGAATACTGGCGCTGAGTTATACTTATGCTGCGCACATACAGCACGCTGATCAGCGGATTAAAGCCACTCATATTTGGTTATTTGTGGCTTCGAGGTAAGCGTGCGCCAGAGTACCGTCAACACTGGTTGGAGCGCACTGCGCGGCAATCATTTAAGCTATCACAACGTGATGGTATTTTGATTCACTGCGTGTCAGTGGGCGAGACGGTTGCTGCGCAATCATTCATCAAGCAAATCATAGCTGCCTATCCCCAACTCCCGATCACATTGAGTTCAATGACTCCAACCGCTCGGGCGCTCGCGCAGAAGCTGTTTGGGAAGGAGGTTTTTCACGTCTATTTACCCATTGATACTCGCTCTGCTATGCAACGTTTTGTCTCAGGGTTGCAGCCGCGTCATGTCATTATCTTGGAAACCGAGTTGTGGCCGAATTTCCTCGCTGAGTTGAAGCGCCGTCAGATTCCGTGTGCGTTGGTCAATGCTCGGCTGTCGGAGCGCTCTGCGAAGGGCTACCACAAGCATCGTTGGTTAATTGGTGAGCCTTGGTTGCAGTTAGACTATATTGCGACTCAAGATACCGCGACCACCACACGAGTGCTTGAACTAGGCGTTGCTAGCGACAGGGTGGTCACTATGGGGAACTTGAAGTACGACTTTCAGGCACCGTCGTCAACGCTGAAGGCTGGCACGGTGCTGAAACAAAAATGGCAGCGGCCAATCTGGGTCGCAGCGAGCACACACGCTGGCGAAGATGAGCAGTTGTTGGAAGCGCATAAAAAGGTTTTGATGCGTCATCCGGACGCATTGCTGATACTTGTACCTCGCCATCCTGAACGGTTCAATCAAGTCGCTAAACTCATTGAGAGCTCTGGTTTACGCAGTTGTCGCAGAAGTACGGATGGTAGTGTGTCTGCTCAGCATCATATCTTGTTAGGTGACTCCATGGGCGAATTGATCCTCTGGTATGCAACCAGCCATGCAGCTTTCATTGGTGGTAGCCTCATTGAGCGGGGCGGGCATAATCCTCTGGAAGCGATAGCGACCCAGACACCTGTTATCAGTGGTTCGCACATATTTAATTTCACCGAAGTTTATCAACGTCTTGATAACGCCAATGCGGTGCTGTGGGCAAATTCAAAGGACGAGATAGCAGCGGCGGTCAACCAGTTACTCGCCGATCGTAGTGCAGCGGAGCAGCAGGCACATCGCGCTGCTACTGAATTTTCGCGCGAATCGGGCGTGAAGGATAGACTGACTGATACGATTCGGGCTCGCTTGCCTTCGCCACCGTCGACTATAAGGACGATCAGTATGATTCGCTCACTCAATCCGACACCCGGCCAAACCATATGGTTTGATGAAACCTACTTTAGTAGCGTCAGTGCAGCTCTGTTTCAAGCCGATTATTGGCGTGAGCGGGATGCTATTCGAGGTGCCGCAACAGGACGTAGCACAGCTTTCTTTGTAGAAACGGACAAGCATCAGTTACTACTGCGACATTACTATCGAGGTGGGTTAGTCGGAAAAGTTAATAAAGACAGATTTAAACGCGAACCTGTCGAGCAAAGTCGAGCAATGGCTGAATTTTCGTTGCTGTTGAAGCTGCGTGAACTCGAGCTTCCAGTACCTAATCCAGTGGCTGCGCACTTCAAACTCGCGCCGGGTTGGGGTTATCGGGCTGATATTTTGGTTGAGGTGATTCCAGCAGCTGCTGATGTCTTTAAACGATTGCAAAAAGACGCGTTAGCGGCTGACTGTTGGCAATCGATTGGTGCCACCGTAAAACAGTTTCACCAGGCTGGTGTCTATCACTCTGATTTGAATTGCCACAATATTCTCGTAGATGAGCAGCGCAAAGTCTGGTTGGTTGATTTTGATAAGTGCGGATTTAAATCCGCAGGGGAGTGGCAACAGGCGAATCTTCAACGTTTGCTCCGCTCCTTGTTGAAAGAGCAAAAAAAAGCAGCCGAACAATCGACTGCTTTCCATTTTGATGAGGACCGAGATTGGCCTCAGCTGCTGGCTGGTTACGAATCTTAGTCGCGGATTTGTCCAGTACCCGTCACCACGAATTTTTCGGTCGTTAGTGCTTGCAGTCCCATCGGGCCGTAAGCATGTAGCTTACTGGTTGAAATCCCAATTTCTGCGCCTAAACCTAATTGACCGCCGTCACTGAAGCGCGACGATGCGTTTGCCATGGTTACTGCTGAATCAACAACGCGAATAAAGCGTTCTGCTGTTTCGTTGTTCTCTGTCACAATGACTTCGGTGTGACCGCTACCGAAATTCTGAATGTGTTCAATAGCTGCGTCAAAGTCTGCGACAGTGCGAACTGCGATTTCCAGCGCTAAGTATTCTTCACCAAAGGCGTCATCCGCTATCACATCGGCATTATCAAAGTACTTCGCCGACGTCTGATCGCTATGAATAACGACATCCTTCTCGGCCAGTGCCTGCGCCGCCATCGGTAGGAATTTATCCGCGATAGCTTGATGGACAAGTAATCCTTCCAGCGCATTGCAGACGCCAGTTCGTTGTGTTTTACCGTTCAACAAGATTTGCAGAGCTTTGTCGAGGTCCGCGTCTTGGTCGACATACAAATGACAGACGCCTTTGTAGTGCTGGATCACTGGTATCTTGCTGTTATCGCTGACAAAGTGGATTAAGCCCTCGCCGCCACGTGGAATGACGAGATCAATATATTGATCTTGCTTCAACAGCTCAGTCATCAACTCACGATCAGATGTTGGAACTACCGTGATGACATCTTCAGGCAGGTTACTGTCTTTCAGCGCTTTATGTAATGCAGCAGCAATCGCTTTACTACTCTCTATGGCTTCACGACCACATCGCAAAATAACCGCGTTTCCTGATTTGAAGCAAAGTGCGCCGGCATCTGCGGTGACGTTCGGGCGCGCTTCATAAATCATACAAATGACGCCGAGCGGTATACGCATTTTATCTACTTGAATGCCATTCGGACGGGTTGTAAAAGGATAGCGCTCTCCAACTGGGTCTTGCAGTTCAATAATTTCTTCAATAGCCGCCGCCATTCCCTCAACACGCTCAGGGGTGAGCTTCAGACGATCCATCATGGCATCCGAGAGGCCCTTCTCGGCACCACTAGCTAGGTCTTTCTCATTGGTCTGGATGATTTCATCTTGGGCTGCACGGATGGCGTCTGCCATGCGTTGTAATACAAGATTCTTTTCTGCTTCATTCAGCGTCGCGACGGCACGTGCCGCTACGGCCGCACGTTTTGAAATTTCAGTTGCTAAGGAGCTATTCATACTTCCTCCAATATCATTAAATCGGTACTTTCGATGACTTCGCTTATAGGGCTGTAACCGTATTGTTCAGCTATACTGCTGGCTTCTTGGCCTTTGATATGCATCAGCTCGTGAGAACTGTATTGGCAGATACCCTTGCCGATTGCCTCTGCCGTTTCAGCATCGCGAATGACTACTGCATCACCGCGATTGAAGTCACCCTGTACGTCAACAATCCCAGTAGTTGTGAGCGCATTGCCTTGACGCAATGTTTCTGCAGTATCTGGTTCGACGACTATTTCACCTTGCGAAATCAGCGTATGGCGTAGCCAATGCTTCTTATTGCTCATCGGGTCGGATTGGCGTTTAAACAAGGTGCCAGGGTTTTCGCCCTGCAACATGAGTTCAAACGATTCACCCTTGCGACCATTCACAATATAGGTATCGATGCCGTGCGAGGTTGCTTTCTCAGCAGCTTCGATTTTAGTGCGCATGCCACCTGTCGCTATCTTGTTTGTCGTACCACCAGCCAAAGCAAAGATTTCTTCAGAAATTTCCGTCACTTCAGGAATCTTTTTAGCGTCTGGCTTCACGCGTGGATCGGCATCAAATAAACCGTCGATATCTGAACAAATGATTAAAGCGTCGGCATCAACCAAAGTAGCAACCATAGCTGCTAGATTGTCGTTATCACCTACTTTCATCTCATCGGTTGCGAGTGCATCGTTTTCGTTCACAATTGGCAATACATTGTGTTCTAACAAAGTGCGAAGGGTGTTTCGGACACTCACATAACGCGCTCTATCGCGCAAGTCACCGTGAGTCATGAGTACCTGAGCACAGGGGAAGTCAAAGAATCGTGACCAGTTGGCCATCATGTCCGTTTGACCTACGGCAGCCATCGCTTTTTTGACGGTGACTGGAATTTTGTCGCCGTCGAAACTGATGTGCTTACGTCCAGCAGCAGCACTGCCCGATGACACTAAAACAACTTCTTGACCGCGTTCATGGCATTCGATGATAAACCGCGCTATTGCTAACAAGTATTTTGAGCTTGTACCTTTATCATCAGGCGCTATTAATGCGCTACCGACTTTGATAACGGCACGTCGCCAAGATGGCATTTTCATTCTATGTCCCTCTCGAAAATTCGTTCGTAGTCTAACAGATTTAGGCTACTTTCTCTAGTTTGAGGGTATAAATGCAGGCTATGTCGGTCATACTGCTATTTACTTTGATGCGAGAGCTCTGGTTTCGTGATATTTGTGTGAAAAAAGCGTAAAAAAAAGCCCCGCATTTGCGAGGCTTAGTGAGTTGTTTATTGGGCGGGGGGCGTGTAGCCCTCAATTTTGATGTCTTTTCCTTCAAATAAGAAGGCTTTCATTTCAGTCTCGAGAAATTCTCGTGATTGTGGGTCCATCAAATTTAAACGCTTCTCGTTGATCAACATGGTTTGCTTCTTCTGCCATTCGGCCCATGCCTCTTTAGAGATGTTATTGAAGATTTTCTCTCCTAACTCGCCTGGATAGAGCTGGAAATCGAGTCCTTCAGCTTCTCGCTGAAGATATTGACAGAAAATGGTACGGCTCATAATCGTTCTCCGCTACTGCGTTAGGTATGAATTCGCGTTAGTTTACGATGCCCCGTGGGACCAACGCAAACTTCATGATTCTTCGGCGTTCAGGTCGAGAGCGGATTCAATGAACTTGCGCATAGGCGCAGGCAATCCGACAGTGTCTAATTGATTGACGGTGAATCGAGACTGTTTGTTGTCACTCTGATGATCTTTTGAGTGCCAGATACAGGCATGAAGTTTGTAATGTGAAAACTGATGATGAAACTCACCTTTGGATTTAGCGGTAGAAGTTGGGGTATCAATTTCTGGCAATGCCCACAGTTTAGGCCACACGCTAGTGTCATTGCGTTGCTCAAGGAGCAAGCCTTCAGAGTTATAATCCCAGACAAAGTGGCCAGTACGTTTCGGTATGGTCTTTTTCGGAGACCTCTCCGGTAAAGATTCGACTTGGTTATGCGCCCAAGCAAAGCATTCTGGGCGTAACGGACATGCATCACAAAGCGGTAGACGAGGTTTACAAACAGTCGAGCCTAAATCGAGAAGTCCTTGCGCAAAACGCCGATTGTCTTGAGTGGGAGTGACCGCTTCGGCATACGCCCACACAGTTTTCGAAAAAGCGGTGCTGTTCACCGCACCACGAATACCAAAATACCTTGCGAATAAACGCTTGACGTTACCATCGACAATGACACCGCGTTGATTAAATGCAAACGATAAGATCGCTCCAGCCGTATAAGGTCCAATTCCCGGAATTTTACGTAGCTCTTCAATATCTGCAGGAATTTGTCCTGCTAGTTCTGCGGTGATGTAGAGAGCTGCGCGGCGCAAATTCCGAGCGCGGCTGTAATAGCCCAGACCTTGCCAGCAATTGAGAACTTGATCTTCTGTCGCTTGCGCGAGCGCTTCGACGGTTGGAAAGTTTTGCATCCAACGCTCAAAATAGGGAATGACCGTTGCTACTTGAGTCTGTTGCAGCATGATTTCGCTCACCAAAACCTTGTAGGGGTTGACGTTCAATTGCCATGGTAATTGGTGGCGACCATGTTGCTGCTGCCAAGCATTAACACTTTCAACGAATGAAAACGTTGATAATTTGTGTGACAAAGAATTAAGTCCTGAAGTTTTAATTGGTTAGTGGAATAAATTGCTTAGCAAATTATGTGCAAATATAACGTAAAGATGGAGTAAAACGAGCAATCTTTACAATTATGGTGTATATTGACGGCAATATTAATATTGATTCGGTGAGAATTAAAAGGAGCATCTCATGAAGCGATTAACAATTGTATCAGCTGCAGTTTTAGCGGCGATAGTCTCACTGCCATCGATGGCGCGTGAAAATGACACACTTGTATATGATGTTTATGTCGGACCGCGAATTGGGTTATTTGGAACTGATTCCGACCGTTTGGCTGCAGACAACGGACGTGTGGATACCTTTGCAGGTGGTTTTGATAGCGCTTTTGCGGGAATCGAAGCAGGCTTGAATTTCACGCCGGAGTGGGGTTATCGCATGTATTTCGATTACTTACGCGGTGATGCTCAGTCTCTAGGTACCGTCGACGGTACTATTTTCGGTGTCGACGTCATGTATAACTTCGACCAAAATTGGTACGGAACCATCGGTTTCAACGCAACGGATTACGCTGATCAAGTACATCGCTTTTACCGCGTTGGCTTAGGTCACAAAACATTCCTCAACAACGATTGGGCATTAACCGTTGAAGGCGCTGTGCAGCAAGATGAGGGTGATTTAACTGAGTTCTTGCTCATGACAGGTCTGCGCTACTACTTCGGAATAAATGGCTACAACCCAAATTCAGTGCCGGCTGAACCAGCGGTAGCTCCAGCTCCTGTCGTGCGCGACAGTGATGGCGATGGTGTGCCAGATGACCGTGATGCGTGTGCAGACACTCCAACTGGTTATAAAGTCGATGCAAATGGTTGTACTGTTTATGAAAACGAAACCGTTCGCCGTGATTTAGTCGTCACTTTTGGTTTCGATTCTTCAGTAATTCCTGCTAACCAGAAAGGTGATATCCGCGTAGCAGCAGACTTCCTGAAAGAATATCCGCAGCTAGATGTGACCATTGAAGGTCACACTGATAGCACGGGTCCAGCTGACTACAACCAATGGTTATCAGAGCGACGTGCGAAAGCTGTCGGTGATAGCTTAGTGTCTGACTTTGGTATTGAGCAGTCTCGTGTGAAAACGGTCGGCTATGGCGAAACCAAGCCACGCGTATCAAATGATACTCGCGAAAATCGTGCGTTGAACCGCCGTATCGAAGCGAATATGTCAGTGACTAAACAAGTTCCAGTAAAAGATTAATTACTGCGACTTAGACGAAAGTCTTTAGTAAAACTAAAGGCACGCCAAACTTGCGTTTGGCGTGCCTTTTTGCATAATGTTCCGCGCATTTACCGCTTTGCATCACCGATCCCTAATTAAAGTGAAACAAAACCATGGCAGACAGTGAAGATAATTTGAAACGAGCGATAGCCGAAGACAAATACATTCGGAAGATTCGCAGTTTTGTTAAGCGCGAAGGGCGGCTGACGAAAGGGCAGGCCTCGGCGATTGAGCGTAACTGGGCTGGCATGGGATTGGATTATTCAGGTAGTCGTTATGACCTAGAAGCTATTTTTGGTCGCAGCGCGCCGACTGTTCTCGAAATAGGTTTTGGTATGGGGCAGTCCCTCGTGGCTATGGCTGCAGCTGCGCCAGAGAAGAATTTTATCGGCGTTGAAGTGCATCGCCCTGGTGTCGGTGCCTGTTTGCATGAAGCTGAAGCAAAAGAACTGACCAATTTACGCCTGATCGAGCACGACGCAGTTGAAGTCATCGAAAACTGTCTCGATGACGGCAGTCTAGCAACGGTTCAGATATTTTTCCCTGACCCGTGGCATAAAAAACGTCACCATAAAAGACGTCTAATTCAACCCGCATTTATCGAGTTATTGCGTCCCAAGTTACAGATCGGTGGAGTGATTCACCTAGCGACAGATTGGGAAAATTATGCGGAGCACATGCTGGAAGTGATGCAGGGTTCTAAACACTTTCGTAATCTAGCAGCGACCGGCGATTACATCCCGCGTCCAGCCGAAAGACCACTCACCAAATTTGAAAACCGCGGCGAAAAGCTTGGGCACGGTGTTTGGGACTTAAAATTCGAGCGAATTGCCTAAACCTAAATCAACTGGTCGAGAATATTATTCATATAACGGCGCCCGAGTGGCGTCGTTTGCCATTCTACCGGAGTGGAAATCAGTAATCCTTGCTCCATTGCTGTGACGATTGAGGACTCGGCATGTTCAATGGTGAGCCCAGTGCGTTCTGAGAATCGGGTTTTCGGAATGGCCTCATTCAAGCGCAATTGATTCATGAAGAATTCATACACCAATTCATCGGTCGGCACGGTCCATTGCTTGTAGCGTAGTGACCGCGTCAAATCCAAATAGCCTTGAGGATGCTTGATCTTCTCACAGCGCTGAATCTGCTGTGTCGTTGGCTGCGTCACTTTGCTGTGTGCGCCACAGCCAATTCCTAAATAATCGCCGTAAGTCCAATAATTACGATTATGCGCGCTTTGATGCCCCGGTTTGGCGTAAGCACTGACCTCATAGTGCTCATAGCCTGCGCTGAGGAGCAATTCATGGCCTCGTTCTTGTATTTCGGCAAGCCGATCATCGTTGGGTAGTTGCGGCGGACGACTCGCAAAAGCGGTATTAGGTTCAATAGTCAACTGATACCAAGATAAGTGCGGCGGTTCGAGTTCGAGTGCTTGTTCAAGGTCGGCTAAGGCCTGCGGTACAGTTTGTTGTGGTAACCCATGCATTAAATCTAAATTGAAACTACGCAATGGTAAGCTTTGTGCATGCTTAGCGGCGGCTTTCGCTTGGTCAGGGTTATGGATGCGCCCTAAGCGCTCCAGATGCTCGCTGTGGAAGCTCTGGACACCAATTGATAGCCGATTAATACCAGCGCTCACAAAGCCAGAGAATCGTTCGGTCTCGAAGGTTCCCGGATTTGCTTCTAGCGTAATTTCCGCGCGCTGCGCGATAGGAACAGAGGCATTGATTCCATCGAGAAGTCTCGCGACCGCATCGGCACTGAGCAGACTTGGCGTTCCGCCACCAATGAAAATGGAATGTAATTCTCTGCCTTGTGCCCACTCTACATCCGCTCGCAAGTCGTCTAAGAGTCTGCTGATGTATTCCTGTTCAGGTAAACCACCTTTAAGTGCATGTGAATTAAAATCGCAGTAGGGGCATTTTTGAATACACCAGGGCACATGGACATAGAGCGAGAGTGGAGGAAGTTTCACGAACGTTCATCCATAGCTAGCAGCAATTGTTGTAATGCTTTACCGCGGTGACTCAATTGGCGTTTGACCGCAGGCTCGAGTTCCGCTGCTGTACACTGATGACTGTCGACCCAAAAAATTGGATCGTAACCAAAACCTTGTGAGCCACTCGCCTGTGTCGTGATGGAGCCATGCCACGTGCCATGACACACTAAAGGAGTTGGATCGTGAGCATGACGCAGATAGACAAGAACGCAGTGAAACTGAGCTGTGCGCTGCTCAGCGGGGACATCGGCTAACTGTTTGAGGAGTTTCTCAAGGTTTTCCTGATCGGATGCTTTGGGGCCTGCGTAGCGAGCAGAGTATATTCCGGGCTCCCCACCTAGGGCATCAACCGCCAGACCGGAATCATCAGCGAGAGCCGGCAAACCTGTCAACGTTGCGGCATGTCGCGCTTTGATGATGGCATTTTCAATAAAGGTAAGCCCCGTCTCTTCGGCTTCAGCAAAATCCCATTCAGTTTGCGCTCGTACTGACCACAATTTGGGAGCTAGCATAGCTTGCAACTCCCTTACTTTGCCTTGGTTACCAGTGGCTAATACGATTTCTTGCATCGAGGTTTACCTATTTCGTTGTGGTGTTGGTATTATACGGGCTAGAGGCGGCAACGACTACCGTCGTAGCGGAATCAGGGAGTAATCAAGTGGCAGAACTGACGGGAATCATGCTATTGATGGGCGCGTTACTGGTGATCAGTATCCTCGCGGCTGTCGTCTCATCTCGTCTTGGCGCTCCATTACTACTCACATTCCTAGTTATTGGAATGCTTGCCGGTGAAGAGGGATTGTTAGGTATTCAATTTAATAGTCCAGAGATCTCATTCTTTATCGGTTCATTGGCACTCGTTATAATTCTGTTCGATGGTGGTATGCGTACCCAACGGGAACGTTTCCGGGTGGCGCTCTGGCCAGCTATCAGTTTAGCCACACTTGGCGTTGCTCTCACCTGCGCAATCACTGCTGCTGGTGTGGTTTGGTTGTTTGATCTTCCCTGGCCAACGGCGCTCTTAATTGGTGCTATTCTCAGTTCTACCGATGCTGCTGCAGTGTTCGGTATCTTCCAATCAGCGAATCTGCGTATTAAGCAACGTGTTGCATCAACTCTGGAAATTGAGTCTGGGACTAACGACCCCATGGCAGTCATTTTGACCATGACGCTGACTGCAGTGGTGGTGAATATTGACTCGTTCACTATCAACGCCATGGTTTTGGATATCGTGCAACAGCTAGTACTAGGACTGTTCATTGGTTGGTTTGGCGGCCGTGTATTCATTTACATGGCGCGCAAAATATCGGTTCAATTTACGTTTTTTCCATTACTCGCAGCAGCCTCGGCGGTCGTCATTTTTGCATTGACCACGAGCATTGGGGGAAGTGGCTTTCTGGCTGTCTATCTGATGGGATTTGTGATTGGGAATTCACGTTTGCCGCAGCTGATGCATATTCTGCAGGTCCAAGATGGCTTGGCCTGGCTCAGTCAGATCATGATGTTCTTGATCCTCGGTCTGTTGGTGACGCCTTCACACTTGTTGGAATCTTGGCCACTGTCGTTAACAGTAGCAGCTTTAATGATCTTTGTAGCTCGTCCCATTGCAGTCTTTATCAGTTTGCTACCCTTTGTTTTTCCGTGGCGCGAGCAGCTCTTTATCAGTTGGGTAGGTCTGCGTGGGGCTGTTCCAATTATCTTGGCACTGTATCCATGGCTCAGTGGTGTGCCAGATCAAGAGTTGTTCTTCGATATCGCCTTTATGGTCGTGTTGATTTCTTTGTTGTTACAGGGGTGGACACTGGCGCCGTTTGCGCGCTGGTTAGGTCTCGAGGTTCCCGCAACTGCAGAGCCTGATCGCCGCATGCCATTGGAGCTCGTAGGTAGTAAAGATCCAATGGAACTATGGGGCTATCAGGTCAGCGAGCGCTCACCTGCATGTGATCATTATTGGCATGAATTACGGTGGTCAGTGCCGGTGGAGTTTGTGGGTATTATTCGTGACGGTGAGTGGGTCCTACCGGAGCGTCGTCCGCAGGTATTGGAAGGGGACATGGTCCTTGTGGTAGCCAAAGTCGAGCACCTCGATGAAGTCAGTCGCGTCCTATCTGCGGGCGGCAGTGCAACAGAATTACGCAATAGTGACTTCTTCGGTGATTTCAGTCTCAAAGGTTCGTTGACGCTGGCTGACATAGCAAGCTTCTACCCAACGGGAGAGCTCGACGAGAAGATTCAACAGTTAAGTATCAGCGCTTACTTTACCGAGAAGTTCCACCGCCGGGTTGTTGTGGGCGATCAATTGAAGTTGGGACAGGTACAGTTGACGGTGCGCGACCTTCGCAGCACCGGAGAAATTGAGCAAGTAGGTGTAAAGTTATTGGAATCCTAGTCTCAGTTAACCCAGAACTCCTGGCTAAAACGCAGCTCTTGAGAGTTGCCGTTCTCGTCTTCGATCGTAATAAAAAAGCGCAGGACTTCATTGGCGGTAAATTCTGCTTGGCTTAGATAGTAAACCGCATCGCCCTCGATCACTTCCTGAAATTCAAGTCGTGATTGCATGCTCAGTGGGTTCATGGTGTAGCCACTGACGCTGACTTGTTGAGCCGGTTTGCCCGCCTCATTTGCCGCTAATACAGCGATGTTTAATGTTGCTACATAGGCATTACGTTCTAAGTTGTATTGCTGCGCCATTTCTGGGCGCAACAATGTTGAGTTAAAAGCATTGTAGTGCACTTCCCATGGACCTAAGCGCTTGCTTTGTTCCGCCTCTACTGACGGTGAAACAAGACCTAAAAGCAGTAGAGATATCAGTAGCCACTTCATGTTCATGTTTTACACTCCAATGACAATACGAACTGCCTGAATAGCGATAATCAGCACCAGCACCGATAGGTCTAACCCACCAATAGGCGGGATAATGCGTCGGATCGGCGCTAAGAAAGGTTCCGTTAACTGTTGGAGTAATGCCATCATCGGGTTATAGCCCTGTGCAAACCAACTTAACAATGCTCGAATCAAAACAATCCAGAACAACAAATCTAGGAACTGACTCAATACCGAAAGGGTACCGATTACTAAAATGTCGCCCCACATAAACGGAATACCGATAATGGCACTGAGGACAACGTACTTTCCGATGCCGACTAACCAAGCCAACACTACCGATGCGAGATCCCAGCGGCCCACCATAGGAAGAGCCATTCGCAGTGGTTGCACTAGCGGATTAGTCACCTTCACTACAAACTGACTCAGCGGATTATAGAAATCAGCACGCGCAACTTGCATCCAGATGCGTAACAGCACCACAATTAAAAATAAGTCGAATACCATTTCGACTAAAAATCGCATAAGGTCCATGAGTTGTTCCTGTGTTAGGCCTTTCGATTAAAACAGCTTAGCCATTTCTTGATTTCGTGCAACGGCTGCGCGCACGGCTTGCTCGGAAATATCGTCAATGTCGGCCGCTTGGTAGACCTCGATACCTTTGGCTGTTGAGCCACCTTTGCTCGTTACTTGTTTACGAAGATCTTCGAGCTCAAGATCGCTATCAATGGCCATAGTGGCTGCACCCAGCGCTGTTTGTTGAACCATGGCGCGAGCTTTTTCATGATCAAATCCAAGCGCTACAGCGGCTTTCTGCAGACTTGCCATAAATTCAAAGAAGTACGCAGGACCGCTACCTGCAACCGCTCCTAGAATATCTAGCTCATCTTCATCGGCAACCCAAAGCGTTTGCCCAACGCCGTCGAAGGCAAACTCAATAAACGCTTTGTCGGCAGCACTGGCACGATCATCAGCCACTAAACCAGAGACTCCCTCACCAACCAGAGAGGGTGTGTTTGGCATGACTCGAATCATCGTGATATTTTCGTTCAGGTATTGGCGGTACTTAGGAATGCGAATGCCCGCTGCAATCGAGACTATGAGTTTCGAGTCTAGGTTTGGAACCCGCCTACTTAAATCTGCACAAACATCGGCCATCAGTTGTGGTTTGACCGCGAGCACTATGACTTCGGCTTGTTGCGCAATTTCTGCGTTATCATTGCTGACATGAAGCTGATGGCGCTCTTTCAACGTATTTAGTTTCGCATCACTCGGATTACTAACAAATATATGATCTGCTGGATAGCCACTTTTCACCATGCCACCGACAATACTCTGAGTCATATTGCCTGCACCGATAAATGCAATTTTACGCGGGGTTGGTGTGCTCATTCAAAACTCCTGTAGTTTATCTAGGATGTCGCTTAGCGGGCCCGAGCGCCGAAAATTGCGGTACCAATACGTACCATCGTAGCGCCGTACAAAATAGCGAGATCGAGGTCATCACTCATGCCCATGGACAAAGTATCTACGGATGGATATTGGGACTGTAGCTGTGAAAACAACCCTTGCATGGCTTGGAAGCTCGTTTTACGCATTGCGGAATTGGCCCCGGCAGCAGGTATCGCCATTAAACCTCGCAAGCGCAACTCAGGTTGCTTAGCGATGAAAGATGCTAACTCACCGACAGCACTCGGAGCTACGCCCGACTTAGTGTCTTCTGCATCGATATTGACTTGAATCAATACATTTAAAGGTGGTTTTGAAGCGGGGCGCTGTTGTGCAAGTCGGCGCGCTATTTTTTCTCGGTCTACGCTATGCACCCAATCAGCGGTTTCGGCAACTGCTGCTGTCTTATTGGATTGCAGCGGACCGATAAAATGCCAAACGATGTCGTCAAACTGTTTGAGTTCAGAGGCTTTGTCGACAGCTTCTTGAACATAGTTTTCGCCAAAATGCCTTTGTCCAGCAGCATATGCATCTTGGATTGCGGCGATTGGTTTCGTTTTACTGACCGCAATCAGTGTAATGTCAGACGCCTCTCGCTGAGCGGCGCTCGCAGCTGCGGAAATTTGTTTGCGGACTTCATTTAATTGCTCAGCTATGCTATTCATCAGATTATTATTTTCACTCACGGTTAGCGTAGAAGGTTCATCACTATGGATATCACAGAGTTACTCGGCTTTGCTGTTAAGCATAACTCATCCGATTTACACTTATCGGCGGGTTCTTCCCCCATGATACGAGTTGATGGTGACGTTCGTAAAATCAATATTCCGGAACTCAATCATAAGCAAGTACAAGAACTTGTATATGACATTATGAACGATCGGCAACGAAAGGAATATGAAGAAAATCTTGAGTGTGACTTTTCGTTTGAAGTTCCAGACTTGGCGCGATTCCGGGTTAACGTTTTCCAACAAAATCGCGGTGCTGGCGCAGTATTGCGGACTATCCCGAGTGAAGTACTGACCCTAGAACAGTTGGGTGCTCCCGAAATTTTTAAAACCATCTCAGATAATCCGCGCGGCCTCGTGTTGGTGACTGGACCAACGGGTTCGGGTAAATCGACGACCTTGGCGGCGATGATCGACTACATCAACGAAACTAAACATCATCACATTTTAACCATTGAAGACCCGATCGAGTTTGTGCACAAGAATAAGCGCGCTCTGATCAACCAGCGTGAGGTACATCGCGATACCCATAGCTTTAGCAATGCCTTGCGCTCAGCACTCCGTGAAGATCCCGATGTAATTCTGGTTGGTGAGATGCGGGATTTGGAAACCATTCGTTTGGCAATGACAGCAGCTGAAACGGGCCACTTGGTGTTTGGTACCTTGCATACCACCTCTGCACCCAAAACGATTGACCGGATTGTGGATGTGTTTCCGGGTGATGAGAAGCCGATGGTTCGCTCGATGCTATCCGAGTCACTCCGTGCGGTTATCTCACAAACGTTATTGAAACGTGTGGGCGGTGGGCGAGTTGCTGCGCACGAGATTATGATTGCTACATCGGCGATTAAGAACCTGATTCGAGAAGACAAAGTCGCGCAGATGTACTCTTCCATACAAACCGGGGCCGCGCATGGCATGCAGACCTTAGATCAGTGTCTGCAAAACCTCCTGAACCAAGGTGTTATTTCTCGCGTGGATGCAAAATCAAAAGCTAGTTCTAAAGATGCATTTAACTAATCAGGAGCTTTGTGATGCTGGATAAATTATTACAGGCGATGATCAACCGCGATGCCTCCGATTTATTTATATCAGCGGGTCTGGCGCCAAGCGCCAAAATCAATGGTGAGTTAACGCCATTGACCGAGCAAAAGCTGAGTGATGAGGCAGCACTTGCGTTGGTGAAGCAAGCACTCGGTGAAGCCCATTTGGACGAATACTTAACCCACAAAGAGGCGAACTTTGCGATTGCTCGCGAGGGTATTGGTCGGTTCCGGGTTAGCGCATTTTGGCAGCGCGAAATGGCAGGCATGGTCATTCGTCGAATTGTGACCGAAATTCCTACCGTGGAACAGTTGAAGCTTCCCGAAGCGCTCGTGAAACTGATCATGGCTAAACGTGGTTTGATACTCGTCGTGGGGGGAACTGGTACTGGTAAATCAACCAGCCTTGCTGCGTTGATTGGACATCGAAACCAGAATTCTCGTGGCCACATTCTCACCATCGAAGATCCCGTCGAGTTTGTTCATCAGCATGGTCAGTGTATGGTGACGCAGCGAGAAGTAGGGAGCGATACCGAATCGTTTGATGCGGCGCTGAAAAGTTCGTTGCGGCAGGCACCAGACGTTATTATGGTGGGCGAAATTCGCTCCCAAGAAGTCATGGAGTATGCACTAACTTTCGCTGAAACAGGACATTTATGTGTCGCCACATTACACGCCAATAATGCAAACCAAGCTATTGAACGAGTCATGCAAATGGTGCCCGAGGATAAAGTGAACAAACTGATGTTTGACCTCTCTCTAAACCTCCGTGGCATTGTGGCACAGCAATTGGTTCCTACAGTTGAAGGTGGACGAGCTGCCGCCATCGAAATCTTACTCAATACCCCTATTGTCGCTGATAAAATTGCGAATCACGAAATGGGTGAAATCAAAGAAATCATGGGTAAGTCGCGCGAATTGGGTATGCAGACGTTTGACCAAGCATTATATGATTTATACAAAGCAGGCCGTATCACCTATGAAAATGCATTACGCCATGCCGATGCGCCGAATGATTTGCGCCTAAGAATTAAACTGTCGGGCGACAAAAAGGCTGACGATGGCGATAGTCCACTAGCGGGCGTTACCGTAGATTCAGATTAATTGGCGTTCGTTTGGCAATCCGTTACAATTGCGCGCCCGAATGAAACTAAGAATCTAGAGGTAGTATGCGCGTTTTAGGAATCGAAACATCTTGTGATGAAACAGGAATCGCGATCTTCGATACTGAGCGCGGTTTGCTCTCGCATTGTCTGTATTCTCAAGTCAAATTACATGCTGACTATGGTGGTGTGGTGCCAGAACTGGCATCCCGGGACCATGTTCGTAAAACACTCCCTCTAATAGAACAAGCGTTGGCCAAAGCTAAACTCAGTGCGCAAGATCTTGATGGTGTTGCTTACACAATGGGACCGGGCTTGGTTGGAGCGTTGCTAGTCGGTGCCTGTATTGGCAGAAGCCTCGCATACGGATGGAAGATCCCAGCTATTGGCGTTCATCATATGGAAGGTCATTTGTTGGCGCCGATGCTGGAAGAGAATCCGCCCGCATTTCCATTTATCGCTTTACTTGTTTCCGGTGGTCATACGCAACTCGTTCGGGTTGATGCTATTGGTCACTATGAGTTATTGGGTGAGTCGGTTGACGATGCCGCGGGCGAAGCTTTTGATAAAACGGCGAAACTAATGGGTCTTGATTATCCTGGCGGACCGAGATTGGCTGCATTAGCCGAGCAGGGCCGTGACCAGCAATATCAATTTCCGCGCCCAATGACGGACCGACCCGGGCTCGACTTTTCCTTTAGCGGTTTGAAGACGTTTGCGGCAAATACCATAGCGAGCGCAGCAGATGATGCGCAAACACGAGCTGATATAGCGCGCGCATTCCAAGATGCGGTTGTCGATACTCTGGTGATCAAGTGTCGCCGAGCTCTCCAAGAAACAGGATTGAAACGACTTGTTGTCGCTGGTGGTGTGAGTGCCAATAAGCATCTGCGGGAGCAACTCGAGCAATTTACACAAAGTATTGGTGGGCAAGTCTTTTTTCCACGTAGCGAATTTTGTACGGATAATGGTGCGATGATTGCTTATGCGGGAGCGCAACGGTTGTTGGCTGGTGAACAATCCGACCTGGCAATTATCGCGCGGCCGCGCTGGCCAATGGATACACTTAATCCTCCTTCGATTTAGGCCGCTGAATACGGGTTTCTTGGCCGCTACGAAGGCGGACTATATTGGATTGATGTCGCCACATAATGAGCACGGAAATCATGATAATGGGCACTGTGTACTGAGGTTTAATCCAGTACGCATAAAATGGTGCGAGTGCAACTGTAATTATGGCCGCTAAAGATGACACTCGGCTTACCCGGAATACCACGAGCCAAGTTGCTATCAATAACAAAGCCATTTCCCACGCCACTGGAAACATAGCGCCCAAAGCCGTTGCTACGGCTTTGCCGCCGCGAAATTGGAAGTACAGCGGGAAGATATGTCCTAAGCAGGCCGATACGGCAATGAGACCGAGAAAAAAAGGTTCTATACCGAGAAAGTATGACACCCAGACAGGAATCATGCCTTTCAGCACATCGCAAAACAATGTCAGAATAGCCGGCAGTTTACCGCCAATTCGATAGACATTGGTGGCGCCAGGATTATTGGAGCCCGCAGATCGCGGATCGGGCAAGCCAAAAAGTTTGCAGACCAGGACGGCACTGCTGATAGAGCCGAATAGGTAAGCAGACATAATGGCGAGTATGATTAATGCGCCCATGAAAGTTTGTTTCCAACTTGCTTTCGTTTAGTATGCCAAGCCCATAGCATATGTCGAATACGTCAAAATTTCTATGAATACTGAGGTGAAGTTGTCCATGGACACAGTGCATGTTGAAGGTTTAAAAGTCGATGCCATGATTGGTGTGTTTGAATGGGAGCATGAGCAGCCCCAGCCGTTGATCATTGATTTAGTGATGGCATGGGATCAGAAGCTTGCCGCAAAAACCGATGATATAAAACTCGCACTTGATTACGATGCGGTAAGTCGAGCGGTAACTGAGTTGGTTCAGAAGCAACCGCGACAGTTAATTGAAACCGTTGCGGAAGAAATTGCAGCAATGATACGCGAGACTTTTTCGGTCGCATGGTTGCGCGTCAAAGTGGCGAAGCCAACTGCCGTCAAAGAGGCCTTTCAAGTTGCCGTTCAAATCGAACGCGGACGCAAATTGGATTAATTGTGCCCATAGTCGCTCTAGGTATAGGAAGCAATAAACAGCGCAGGTACCACATTGGTGCCGGCATTGAGGGCATAGTAAAAGCCTTCGGTACTGTTGACACTCCCATCTATTGTTCGCGGGTGTTTGAGAGTGATGCAGTTGGTTTTGCAGGTCAGCCTTTTTATAATCTCGTTGTTGCATTTGAGTCCGACATGACCTGTCAGGCGCTACAAACCGTGTGCAAATCCCTTGAGAGCCAGCATGGCCACAACAGCGATGCGCCACGTTTCAGTCCGCGTACCTTAGACATTGATATCCTCATCTATGGATCCTTGATACAGGCTGGTCCAGTACAGGTGCCGCGTGATGAAATTGTCACCAACGCTTTTGTTTTGTGGCCATTGAGTGAGGTATTGCCAAACTTTGTGCATCCGCTCGATCAGCAAACATTTGCGGAACTTTGGCAAAATTATCATAGCGCTCAGCAACTACACCCGATAGAATTTCAGTTCCCATCGATTCCGCACTTACGGCAAGGACAAGCATTGTGAGTATCGTCGAAGCCATTTGGTTGGCACTCATTCAAGGCATTACTGAATTTCTTCCTATCTCGAGTTCTGCCCATTTAATTTTGCCATCGCAGGTTTTGGGTTGGGCCGATCAAGGATTGGCATTCGACGTTGCGGTTCATGTTGGTACGCTGCTGGCGGTGGTCATGTATTATCGACAGGATGTTGGTCAATTGGCCGTAGGCTGGGTTGGCTCGATGACCGGCCGTCACAGTGAGTTTGGGCGCCTCGCTTGGCTGATTATATTGGCAACTATCCCAGCCGGTTTAGCAGGATTGTTCGGCAGCGATTTAGTTGAAAATTATGCGCGCTCAGCACTTATTATTGCCATCACGACTATCGGTTTTGGATTGGTTCTTTGGTATGCCGATGCGCGCGCAAGCGAGAAGTCAGGTATCGAGTCGCTGACTATCCGCCAAGCTCTCTTGGTCGGGATAGCGCAAGCCATAGCGCTTATTCCGGGTACATCACGCTCCGGAATTACGATGACAGCAGGACTTTTGCTGGGATTAAAGCGTCTCGATGCGGCCCGTTTTTCTTTTCTCTTGTCGATACCAGTGATTGTGATGGCGGGTGGCTACCATGCTGTCAAATTAATTCAGTTAGGCGATGCGGTAAATTGGACTGTCATTGCGGTCGGAGTGGGCGTTTCTTTTCTCGCGGCATTTACCTGCATTCATTTGTTCTTGAAGGTGATTGAACGGATGGGGATGCTGCCTTTTGTCATCTATCGATTAGTGCTCGGCGCATTTTTGCTCTGGTTTGTTTTCGCTTAAAACGCACTTCGAACAGCAGCTAATCGAGCTGCTTGAATAGCAGCGCCTATTGCTGGGCCTTGCAGGTGTTCGATATTTGTTTCCTCTGCTAGCGATTGAATACTCACTTCACGCGCAGCCGCAAAGCAGTCTTGTAAAGTTTTCAAATGCTCCGAAGACATGCCTTGTGCCGACCAGATGGGCAGCATAGCTTCCACGCGCTCTGGTTGGCGCCAGCCGTCTATTTTGCTGAGAATCGTCAAAATTGAATCCGGAGACCACTGGTCATTCCAAAATACAGTGGTTTGAATAGCTGCACGGGTTAATTGCTTTACTCTATTGGGTACCTTTAGCCGCGTACAGATAGCCTTTCCATGCGCATCAGCAAGTGCTGAAAAGAGTGCAGCACACCGAATCTGGCTATCATCGCTTAATGCGGAACAGAGGCGCAGTCGTTCCAGCGCTGTATCAATCACATCGCTTAATTCAGCAAACCACGGCGCTAGTGCATGAACCTCATTGAGTGTCTCAAAGTAAACAGCTGGAGACGAACTTCTCAGCGCTAACTCTGTTTCTCGCCAGACTCTTTCCGCGCTGATGGTTGCAAGCTCACCTCGATCCGCAATTTCTTTGAGTAAGGCTCGGGTTTCGGTTGCTATCGTAAAACCAAGTGCGTGAAAGCGAGCATTGAATCGAGCCACCCGCAACACTCGCAATGGATCTTCAGTAAAAGCTGGTGACACATGGCGTAGAAGACGTAGTTCGATATCCTGCTGACCACCGTAAGGGTCGATGATTTCACCTTGTGCTGTTTCCGCCATCGCATTGATGGTTAGATCCCGCCGCAACAAGTCTTCTTCCAAAGTAACCGTCGGATCGACGTTGACGGCAAAGCCTGTGTAGCCTTTACCTTGTTTGCGTTCGGTTCGAGCGAGAGCGTATTCAGCTTGCGTTCGTGGGTGCAGGAATACCGGAAAGTCTTTGCCCACTTGCTGAAATCCAGCCGCGAGCATCGCCGCAGGCGTTGCGCCCACAACAACATAGTCTCGGTCAACCACCAGTAAGCCGAGTAATTGATCACGCACTGCACCGCCAACAAGGTAGGTTTTCAAGATATTCTCCTAAAACGAAGTACTGATGATCGCGAATCACTAGCGATGATGCAAGTGACTCGTTACACTGATGCGATATTGTTTTCACAAGGACTCGTTTGTGGCTATGTATTTGAACTACTTTGGGCTTCATACCACACCTTTTTCCATTGCTCCGGATCCTCAGTTTCTGTACATGAGCGAACGCCATCAAGAGGCGTTGGCACATTTAACCTATGGCTTGCAAGGCAGTGGCGGGTTTATCTTATTGACCGGAGAGGTGGGTACCGGCAAAACGACGGTATCGCGAGCCTTGCTAGAACAACTTTCAGAAGCTACCCGCACCGCGTTCATATTAAACCCTATGTTGAATGAGCATGAACTGCTCGCGACATTATGCGATGAGTTTGGTATTCGCTATGCCAAGCGCTCGGTGACCGACAAGAAACTGACGGATAAACTCAGTGCCTTTTTGCTTGAAGCGCATGCCAATGGCGAACAATGCGTCGTTTTAATAGATGAAGCACAGCATTTACAACCACAGGTCCTCGAACAGCTGCGTCTTCTTACCAATCTCGAAACGAATCAAGAGAAGTTGTTACGAGTCATTTTAATTGGGCAACCGGAGTTACAAGATCTGCTGCGTCGCCGGGAATTACGGCAGTTAGCGCAACGTATTACTGCGCGTTATCATTTGTTACCTTTGCAGCTCGAAGATACTGAACGGTATATCAACTATCGACTCCAAGTCGGTGGAGCGACTCGTGGCTTGTTTGATAGCAAAGCCATTAGCACCGTTCATAGGCTTAGTGAAGGAATTCCTCGGCGCTTAAATCTGTTGTGTGATCGGGCGTTATTAGCAGCTTACAATGAGCAAGCCCCTGTGGTTGCGGTTAGGCATGTGAAAGAAGCCGCGAGCGAATTGGACGGTCCTCCTCAACAAGCGAATGACAGCAACGGCTGGGGACGTGAAATTATCTTAGCGTTACTGATCGTGATCGTATTACTCGGTACCTATGTATGGCGCAATCAAATGGCAGTGCCAGCAGCCGAATCAACCTCAGTTGAACAAACCTCTGCCCCAGTAGGCGAAGCTGCGCTATTGCGAGCATGGCAGTTACCGCAACCGCCCAGCGGGACCGCGTTGTGTGATTGGATAACGGAGTATCAGTTAGGTTGTTTACGCGGGCAAATGCGGTTTGACCAACTATTGCAAATTAATTACCCCATGTTGCTGGAGTTAGATACCGGCGAGTATCAATTTATTGGCTCGACCAGTGCGCAACCCGCAAGCAATTGGACCGGGCGTTATGTGATGTTTTGGCAATTACCCCCCGGTTATTTTGCAGAAGATGAGTCACTTTACGAGCGCTGGTTGGTGAAGACGTTGCAATCATTTCAGGTCGATCCTTCGTTACCGATTGCGGATCAATTTCGAACGATTCAAGTTGAAGCGGGAATTCCGGTGAGCGGTGAACTCGACGGTGCAACTCTCGCATGGTTGACCGCACATCGACAAACCACTGGACCACGACTGCAGCAACGTCAGGTAGAGGATTAAGATATGTCATCGGTTCTTAAGGCTTTGCGGCAACAGTCGTCGCCACACATCCCACCGCGCTCACAGGGACAACTCACTAGTGCCCCAGTACAACGCGAGGGGCTCCAGCGTGTCGTGCGCAGCTTGTTGATGATCGTATTGTTAGCACTAGCCGGTGCCATTGGTTGGTGGTTGGCGGCTCCCAATCAACAAACCGTTTCATCGTCACCGACAGTGGTGATGGAGCCAACCTATGATTTGGGCGATGCTACAGTTGTGAGGGTACCCGATCTTGAACCTGATAGGCCGGTAGTTGATACCGGTACGCGAATCGAACCAAACCGGGTTGTACAAGAGGCTCCAGAGCAACCACAGGCGGTGAACTTAGATACAGTATCTCCCGAACTACTCAGCGCCTTTGAGGAGGCTATTGCGGCAACGGGCTCTGAGGCAGGTGAGGCCGCTAGCGTAGTCCCTGCATTACTCACTTTGAGTCGCTCGTTTCAGCAGCAAATACCGAGTTTTACCTACGACGGTCATCAGTATTCATCACGCTCCAATTCGCGCTGGATTGAACTTTCCGGTCAACGTTTGCAAGAGGGCGACCGCTGGCAGGCATTGAGTGTGATTCGTATTGCACCTGCGCATGTGGTGTTAGCAAAAGATAACCAAGCATTTCTGCAACCCGCCTTAGAAGACTGGACAAAACCCTAGTCGATCTGTTATTAAAACACCTGTTTAAATCTTTTGTTCGAATTAGCGGTAAAAGGTGAAGGTTATGGCAGATTACAGAGTTCCTCGAGATGATATGCAATTTCTGTTGCAGGATGTCTTTCAAGTTCACCAAGATTGGTCGACGTTTGCAGCGCTAGCTGAGCTCGATATCGATACAGCTCAGGCTGTGATCGACGAAGCCGGTAAGCTAGCAGAAACCCTCATTGCCCCGAATTGTCGTGCGGCTGATGAGGAAGGGGTCTCTTTTCAAGACGGCCGTGTGACCACGCCAAAAGGTTATCGAGAACAGTTCAAACAACTGGCCGAAGGCGGCTGGGTTGGTGTAACTGCAAATCCCGAATACGGTGGTATGGGGCTGCCTAAATCGATTTCAGCACAGTACGAAGAAATGCTGTGTGCTGCTGATATTTCATTTTCACTCTATCCAGGTTTGACTGCTGGCGCCATTATGACGCTCGACTTACACGGCAGTGATGAACTGAAATCAACCTATTTACCGAAGCTGATAGCGGGCGAATGGACAGGGACTATGTGTCTGACCGAACCGCATGCTGGAACGGATTTAGGTATTATTCGAAGCAAAGCGAACCCATTGGATGACGGGAGCTATGAGCTCTCCGGAACGAAAATTTTCATCACCGGTGGCGAACATGATTTAGTCGACAATATTGTCCACTTGGTGTTAGCGAAGTTACCTGATGCACCGCCGGGAACAAAGGGAATCAGTCTATTTGTTGTTCCAAAATTTCTGGTCAATGCAGATGGCTCGCTTGGTGAGCGCAATGGTGTCCATTGCGGCTCGATTGAACACAAGATGGGAATCCATGCATCAGCCACCTGTGTTATGAACTTTGATGGTGCGAAAGCATGGCTTGTTGGTGAACCGCATAAAGGCCTCCCAGCCATGTTCACCATGATGAACTATGAGCGTTTAGGCGTCGGTATTCAGGGTCTGGGTGCAGCGGCTCGCTCCTATCAAACCGCATTAGAATACGCGCAGGAGCGATTGCAAGGTCGTGGTGCGAAAGCTACACAAGATAAAGCAAAAGAAGCCGATCCATTGCTGGTACATGGTGATATTCGTCGGATGCTGTTAACTATGAAGGCTTTTGTTGAAGGCGGTCGCGCATTTTCAACGTATGTTGGTCAGCAGTTGGACCGCGCCAAATATAGTACTGACGACTCTGAACGCGAACGAGCGGACGCGCTCGTCGCACTTTTGACTCCGATTGCTAAGGCGTTCCTCACAGACACGGGGCTTGAATCGACCATTATTGGGCAACAAGTGTTGGGTGGTCATGGTTATGTACGGGAGTGGGGCCAAGAGCAATTGGTTCGCGACTGTCGAATTGCGCAGATTTATGAAGGCACCAATGGTATCCAAGCGCTCGATTTGCTCGGACGTAAGGTCGTCGGTTCGCGCGGTCAATTGTTGCAGCCGTTGATAGCGGATATTGAGGAACTACTAGCAGAGCCGCAGCAAGAACTGAGCCGTGAATACGAGCAGCTTGCCGCTGCCGTTGATTTAATGAAAGCAACCACAAGTCACGTGCTTGAGCAGGTCGCGAACGGTGATGAAAACGTGATCAACAGCGTCGCCGTTGAATATCTGCACTTGGTAGGCTACGTGAGTTTTGGGTACATGTGGTTGCGAATGGCTAAAGTGGCGGAACCGTTACTCACTGAACGTGCTTATTTGGGTAGCAAAGTTAAAACCGCAAAATTCTATTTTGCGAGACTGCTGCCACGCATCGAAAGTTTGGCAGTAGCCATTCGAGACGGCAGTGAAAGCCTTTACTTACACGAAAACGGCGAGTTTTAACTCGCCGTTTTTTTTGCTCAAGCAACCAGCAACGGTATTAATCGCCCAGCGACAATAACGTTGCGTTACCACCCACAGCAGTAATGTTGTTGGTTTTGGTTTTTTCAGTGACAAACCGCGTTAAGTAATGCGGTCCACCAGCTTTCGGACCGGTACCGGACAAGCCTTGACCACCAAATGGTTGCACGCCAACAACGGCGCCAATCTGGTTACGGTTGATGTACACATTACCAACATCAATGCGGCGTGCTACGTCCGCAGCGAAAGTCTCGTTGCGACTGTGAATCCCGAACGTTAAACCGAAGCCGGTGTTATTGATGCTATCAATCACTGCATCGAGTTCGTCTGTTTTATAACGAATCACGTGCAAAATCGGTCCAAAGTTCTCTTTGACCAATTGATTGATACTATCAATTTCAATTGCTGTCGGAGCTACGAAGGTGCCTTTTAACGTGTATTCCGGCATGTTTGCCCGCGCAATCAGACGGCCTGCTTGGCTAATATCGTTAATGTGTTGTTCTAGGTTACTCTTCGCAACCCCATCAATCACTGGGCCTACGTCGGTCTCATGCAACATTGGGTCACCCACTTCGAGCTCCGCCATCGCACCTTTCAGTAGTTCAATGACACGATCCGCAATGTCATCTTGAACAAAGAGTACTCTGAGGGCAGAACAGCGTTGTCCAGCACTCTTGAACGCGCTCGCCACGATGTCGGTAACAGCTTGCTCAGGTAGTGCGGTTGAATCAATCAACATGGCATTTTGACCGCCGGTTTCGGCAACAAAAGGCACTATAGCGCGAGTTCGCGCTGCTAACGCTCGGTTGATTGATTGAGCGGTGTACGTAGAACCTGTGAAACAGACTCCACCAATGTCCTCTTGACTCACTAAATAAGAGCCGACTTCGGCGCCGCTACCCGGCATGAAATGCAGGACATCACCTGGGATGCCGGCTTCAAGCGCTAATTGGACGGCACGGAAGGCAATCAGGCCAGTTTGTTCCGCGGGCTTGGCGATCACGCAGTTACCGGTCACCAACGCAGCTGACACTTGACCCAAGAAAATTGCTAATGGGAAGTTCCATGGGCTGATACAAATAAAAGTACCGCGGCCTTGCAAGAATAGTTCGTTGGTTTCACCAGTAGGACCAGGCAATGTGGTTCCTTCACCCATCATTTTCCGAGCTTGAACTGCGTAGTAGCGACAGAAGTCGACAGCTTCACGCACTTCATCGATGCCATCTTGGAGACTCTTACCTGCTTCTAGGCTACATAATGCAATCAGCTCGTTACGATTGGCTTCGAGTAAATCAGCCAATTTCTCTAATGCTTTCGCACGAACTTCAACATCGGTATCGCGCCAGCGGCGATACGCTGCATTGGCACTATTCAATGCTTGCTCGGCTAAGGCTTTGTCACCCCAGTTGATCACACCAATCTGACGTTCATTTTCTTGCGGGCTAAAAATGGCCACGCGGTGATGTGCGTCAATGACATCTCCATTCACAATGGGGCCGCCTTGCCATTGCTTGTCACGATATTGGTGAACGGCGGCAATAAAATCGTCTGCTTGTGAGTGAATGTTCATGTTTAATCCTAACGAGTTCTTCCGATCGCTAAAAATCTGCGTCGGTAATGGAATTTTGTGGTTCGCAAAAGTTTCGTACTGACTGACGGTTTGCAGCGGATGCTGAATCAGTTGCTCAACGGGAACTTCAGGGTCAACTAACTTATGCACGAATGAGGTGTTTGCACCGTTTTCCAATAAGCGACGCACCAAATAGGGAAGTAGATCTTTGTGCGCACCTACAGGTGCATAAATTCGCACTGTGGTATCAGGTTCTTGATCCAAAATAGTGTCGTACAAATCATCGCCCATGCCGTGCAGGCGCTGGAATTCAATACGGCGCTGATATTTCTCGTTGAGATGGCGAATGGCGACCACAGTTTGCGCATTGTGCGTCGCAAACTGTGGATAAATAGCACCATCAGTCGCTTCGCTGAGCAAATAATGAGCACAAGCCAGATAACTGATATCCGTATTTGCTTTGCGTGTGAACACTGGATAGCCGGTCAAGCCATTCACCTGACACCATTTAATTTCGGTATCCCAGTATGCACCTTTCACCAAACGAACTGGGATCTCATCGCCACATTCATGGGCGAGGGCGGTCAGCCAGCACAAGGTGGGTAACGCGCGCTTAGAGTACGCTTGCACAACTAAGCCAAACCGCGGCCAGCCCTTGCAAACGCCACTGCGATAAACTTTCTCGAATAATTCGAGAGACAGCTCATGGCGGTCACATTCTTCGGCGTCAATAGTGACTCCAACATCGGCCTCTTTGGCTAGCTTCACGAGTTCAGTGAGGCTTTGTGCTAGCTCAGTCAACACACGCTCGTGATTCGCCATGTCGTAGCGCGGATGCAAGGCGGATAATTTGATAGAAATAGTAGGACGTGGCGCTTTGGGGTTATTGAACTTCTCTTGCGCCACAACTTTAATCGAATTTACATAATCCGCATGATAACGGCGAGCATCGGCCATCGTAAGCGCGGCTTCACCGAGCATGTCATAAGCGTGTGTGTAGCCTTTGTCACGGTTCGCTCGACTGTTCTTTAAAGCTTCCTGGATGGTGCGACCTAATACAAATTGGGTCCCCATAATCCGCATTGCGGCATAGGTAGCTTTGCGAACAATCGGCATACCCAACCGGCGGGTTAATCTGCGGAAAACGCCGCGTGGCGTTTCCATCGGCGCACCGGTCGGATTAATCACCGTATTGGTCAATGACAGTCCCCATGAGCCCGAGTTAACGAGCCATGATGAGCTCTGGCCCATATGCTTTTGCCAATCACCGCCGGATAAGCGGTCTTGGATTAATGCATCAGCCGTTGCAGCATCAGGAATACGCAACAATGCTTCCGCTAAACACATCAAAATGATGCCTTCTTTAGTATCCAAGCTGTATTCCTGCAGGAAGGCATCTATACCACCCCCATCGGCTTGGGCGCGAACTTGCTTCACTAGTTTTGCCGAGTTTTCGGTAATCACGTCTATCGCGGATTCATCTGCTGGCACCAACGCCAACAATTCCTGCATATATGCATCTTCATCCACCAAATAGTTTTCTGTGATTGCGCGTTGTAATTGCGCTAAATCGGCACTGGTGTACTGCTTAGCAAGCACTTCACTCGCTTTGAACATAGCTTCTCCTGTAAGACTAGCCTTTACGGCTGCAGGGGTAGAATTTTCGCGCCAGTATAGGCTTTTTTTTAGGCGCGTAAAGCCCGCTACTACCATTTTTTTCAAGCGCCCACGGTGCATTTTTTGCACAGCGCTGTCAAGCCCATTTCTATTGACCAATGCAGGTGCTCCGAGTACCGTAATGAACACTTATCGAAGTAGCGACAAAAGGTTTAATTGTGAGTCAAGAAAGCGAATTAAAACTCCTGATCGATCCAGCGCAACGTGATGCAGTTCTGAAACTCTGTGCGCGTTTTGCTGACGGTGCAGAGCCAGAAAGTTTTCAACTGACCAACAGTTATTTCGATACCGATGACTTACGGTTGCGGCAGTTCGACATGGGATTGCGGATCAGAACCCGAGGGCAAGAGCGTGAACAAACGATCAAACTCGCGGGTGAGGTGTTGGGCGGCATGCACAAACGGCCCGAATACAATGTTGTGGTTCAAAATGAGACGCCAGACCTCACACTATTTGAGAGCGATATTTGGCCAGATGAGTTCCCTTTATTTGATATCCAGCGTGATTTGCAGGAAATCTTTTGTACCGACTTCACTCGCCATCGTTGGCACGTGCCAAGTGGTGAGGGGCGCATTGAAGTTGTCGTGGACGAGGGCGAAATCCGAGCTGGGGATAAGACTCGACCTATCTGTGAAGTCGAATTGGAAGTTCAGGGTGGACTCAGTACTGATGCTTATAAAATGGCGCGTCGATTAATCACACGGGTGCAGGCTTGTGTGGGCAGTCAGAGTAAAGCCGCTCGCGGTTACCTGCTGGCGCAGAAAACTGTATTAGAACCTTTTACCCAAGCCCATTTTGTGCCGTTAGATAACCATGATGATATTGGTGCTGGCTTATATAAAGCGTTGACCTATGCACTGCATTACTGGCAACACAACGATTCCTGCTTGCGCGAGCAACCCAGTGTGCGTGCGGTTGCGGGCATAACGGACGGGATTCGTCTCAGTCGAGTTGTTTTACAGCAACTAGCGCAGTTGGAAGTGGATGTGGCCGATTACATTGTCCGCTTGGAGCAAATGCTTGGCCATTTGGGCTGGCTCAGTCGCTACGATGGTCTCACCGAGTTAACCGCTGAGGATGGAGCCTATCACCGTGCTCTGAAGCAATATCCAAAGCTTTACGAACATATTCAAGAACAACAAGAGCACTCCGTGCAAATGGAGCTTGTTATCGAGCTCAGCAAGCGTGATGACTATCAAATGACTCTTCTTGAGTTGGGCGAATTATGTTTTGAGCAACCACGCCATGATTCGTTAATGAACGCACCACTGCAACAATGGGCAACCCAACGATTACGGGAAGACTGGCAGGTCGTTGCTGAGACATTTGCGCGTGACCAAGAATGGCGCGCAGAGCATTACTTAAAGCAACTGTCGCCCTTGCAAGGCTCCTTGCAACTGGGCTATTGCGTGGGTGCAATTTTCCCAACAGAAGATCGTGAGCAATTTCGAGCACCTTGGTTAGATATGGTCCGAGGTATTCGAGAAATTATGGCACTGAAGTTGCTACGCGAAGCAATCAAAGACACCGATGAGGTGAATACAGAAAAGCTCCTCGCTTGGCAAACAGTGCAACTTGAAACGCTGTTGTTTGCATTAGATCATTCACGTCGAGCAGCTTTGAAGCAAGAACCTTACTGGGATGCTTAAGTAACCTTAGGATGAAGTGATGGCAGCCGATGTACGTGATCAACAGTGGTTGAGCCGAGTCAGTCCCTTCCTGGCACGAGTGCTAGAGCAGCAACCGGATGCCATTACCTGGCAGCAAGGTCGTGTTCAAAAGCCAGCGTTGGAGAAATACCAAAGCCAAGCACAACAGACGTTGGCCAACTGTCAGAGTGAAATAGAGGCACAGCGACAGTTGCGTTTGCTGCGGCACCGTTGGTATGCACAACTTGCCGCCGCAGATCTAACTGAAGAGCTCAGTTTGGCTGAGATGCTGGCACATTTGACCGAGACCGCGGATGTACTGATCAATGCTGCAATCCAATGGCTCTACCCACGATTTTCGGAGCGCTTCGGTACTCCACGAACCGCAGATGGTGAGCCACAACCATTACTCGTCATTGGTATGGGTAAGCTAGGTGGCGGCGAACTCAATTTCTCCTCTGATATTGACCTCATTTTTGCGTATCCAGAGCAAGGTGAGACCGACCATCCGCGCAAGCCCATTGAAACCAGTGTGTTTTTTACCAAACTGGTGCAAGGTCTTATCCAGCTACTTGATACCGTTACCGTTGATGGTCGCGTGTTTCGAGTCGACTTACGGCTGCGTCCGTTTGGGCAATCGGGACCCTTAGTCGCCAGCCTGCCGGCACTTGAACATTATTATCAGGAGCAGGGCCGTGATTGGGAGCGCTACGCCATGGTCAAGGCGCGGCTCATTCGAGCGCCAGAGCGCTATCAGAAAGAATTAATGCAACTGCTTAGACCTTTTGTTTACCGCCGCTATATTGATTTCTCAGCGATCGATGCGCTGCGCAAGATGAAGTCCTTGATTACCCAAGAGACTCGCCGTCAAGGCGTTCGTAACAATATTAAACTCGGACCGGGTGGCATTCGCGAAGTAGAATTTATCGTGCAGTCGTTTCAATTGATTCGTGGTGGCCAGCAACGACAATTGCAGACCGTATCGTTATATCAAGCCTATCAAGCACTCGTCGATTTAGAGCTAATGAAAGTGGCTGATGTGCAGGAACTATTAGCCGGCTATCACTGGTTGCGGCGTGTTGAGCATGCGTTACAGCAGCGCAATGATGAGCAAACGCAGGTACTGCCCAGCTACCCAGATGAGCAACGACAAATTGCGCAGATGTTGGGTTGTTCATGGGACGCTCTTGTTCAGAAGACCGATCAGCACATGCAAATGATTCATGGGCATTTCCAAGCGGTGATCGGTGACCCGGATGCGGAAGATGAAGAGGCTGGTGACCTGCAAATTTTATGGCAAGACATGGTCGCTGATGAGACGGCTTTGGAGGTGCTGGCAGAGCGCGGACTGGATGCAGACGCGGTGCGTCAGATGTGGAACAGCATTAGTGAGTTGCGGCAGGAAAGTCGTCGCCGGGGCAGTGGACCGAGAGGTCGAAAGGCACTTGCTCGTTTGGTTCCCATTTTACTCGAACAATTGATTCGCGCCGATGATGCCGTCACCTCTACAGAACGAGTTTTCGCAGTACTCAAGCAAATTATGTCGAGAACGGCCTACGTAGAGCTGTTGCTCGAGAATATCGGTGCCCGTGAACAACTCATCAAGTTGTGCCGTGCTAGCTCTTGGATTACTAAGCAACTCGCACAATACCCAATTTTGTTGGATGAGTTAATTGACCCTAGTCATTTATACCAGCTGCCAGAACTCACGGAGTATCCAGCATTGGTTGGTGAATACTTGCTACGAATTCCCGAGCAAGAGCAAGATTTAGAAGCGCAAATGGATGCGCTACGGCAAGCCCGACAAGCCCTGCAATTAAAAGTGGCTGCGGCCGATGTCAGCGGGGCATTGCCGCTGATGAAGGTCAGTGATCACCTGAGTTATTTGGCAGAAGCTATGATCTCGCATGTAGTTCGACTCGCATGGTACCAGCTGACTGAGAAGTATGGTGCGCCACCACAGCGGACATTTGATGATACGGGTTTCGCAGTGCTGGCCTATGGCAAGTTAGGCGGTTTGGAACTGGGTTACGGCTCTGATCTCGACTTGGTTTTTCTGACCGATGTCGATTATGAAGGTGAGACGGCAGGTCCAAAACCTATCGAAGTGCAGCAATTCTATTTACGTCTTGCGCAGCGTATTTTGCATCTCTTTACGACGCGAACCTTGATTGGGACGCTTTATGACGTGGACATGCGTTTGCGACCATCCGGCAAATCAGGTCTATTGGTCACTCAGCTACAGACCTTCGATCATTATCTTGCAGAGGATGCCTGGACCTGGGAGATGCAGGCCTTAGTGCGCGCGCGTCCAGTGCATGGGTCGCCGCGAGTGCGAGAGCAACTCATTGCGTTGCGAAAGCGCCACCTACAGCGGCAGCGAGAACATGCGCCTTTAGCCCAACAAGTGCAGGATATGCGCGAGAAGATGCGCAGTCATTTACTGAAGAAAACGGATTCGTTTGATCTCAAACAGGGCGCAGGGGGAATTACCGATATTGAATTCTTCGTGCAATATTTAGTACTACGTTACTCTCATGAGCACCCAGCACTTGCGGAATATACGGATAATATTCGTATTCTTGAAGCTGCACAGCAGGTCGGTTTACTGTCGCCCAAAGATGCGCAACAGTTTATCGATACTTATATTGATTTGCGTGAAATTGTGCACCGGCTGGCACTGGATGACCGCGAAAGTGTGACCGATGCAGACTTTACTGTGGCGCGTGATTTTGTGCGTGCGCACTGGGCAAGGTGGTTGGACTCGACCAGCGAGAATTAGAATTAACGCTTATACAGATCGGGATCGTCAGGGTTGGGGCGTGTTTTGAAACGCCGATGCACCCATAAATATTGCTCAGGCTTTTGTTGAATCGCAAACTCTACCATCGCGTTGACGCGACGCACGTCCGCTAATTCATCGTCACTCGGGAATTGCTCGAATTGCGGGTAGAAGGTTACATCGTAGCCCGTTCCGTCATCACGTCGAAAACATGTTGTTGGTACTACTGCACAATTCGCATTACCCGCGAATAACAAAGTTCCTGTGGTTGAGCTCGTTTCTTTTACGTCAAAAAACGGCACGAATACAGTACGTTTGCGACCATAATCCTGGTCCGGCAGGTATCCCGCAATGTCCCCATTGTCTAGGGCTTGAAGCATGCTACGAACGTCTGTACGCGGAATCAAATACTTGTTTGAGCGACCACGTCCACGAGTCTGAAGAAATTCCATGACCGCATTATTGTGGGGGCGATACAATCCGACTGCTGGACGCACGAAACCGTGTAGACGCGCATGAACTTCCAAGCTTAGGAAGTGGAACAACAGCATCAGCACGCCCTTACCTTCCTGTTGTGGCTGTAACAGGTGCTCTACGCCATGCACATGCAGTTTTCGTTTGATTCGCCAATCCGGCCACCACCATGCCATGCCCGTTTCAAAGAAAGCGATGCCAGTATTTTCCATATTGGTTTTGACAAGTTGTTCACGCTCAGCAGCTGACATTTCGGGAAAACTGAGTTCGAGATTACGGCGCGCAATATCGGCTCGACGCGGGACGTAGCGATAAAATAATCGACCTACGCCCCGACCGAGGGCGAGTTGCCAACGATATGGCAACCACGAAATGAGATAAAGACAGGAAACACCGAGCCAAGTTAACCAATAACGAGGGTGGAGAAACTTGGCTTCAAATTTAGGTGTCTCAATTATTTTCATCGGTCAAACTAGCGTTTATGGCAGTTAAATCTTGCTCGCTAATTTGCCCTGAAGATTGCTTCAATGCAAGGGATTGACGGATATAGCCATACCGTGCGGTCGACAAATTACGTCTTGCGTTGAATAAATTACGAGTACTATCAAGTACATCGACAATGGTTCGAGTACCGACTTCGAAGCCAGTTTGTGTCGCTTTCAATGCGCTTTCCGCTGATACGACCGCTTGCTCAAGCGCACGAATGGTTGCAATCGACGCGACTACGTCGTAATACGAACTCCGAACTAAACGCTCGACATCACGGCGAATGAACTCTAACTGTTGGCTGGAAGCCACGTAGTTCTCACGCGCTTGGTCGGTCGCAGCAGAGGTACGGAAACCTGAAAAAATAGGCACTCGAACGGTCACACCAATTTGGCTACTATCTAATCGAGGGGTATCTACGGTGGGTGACCCTTGCGTCTCGGATTCACCATCGCTCGTACCAAATGAGGCAGATAACGATGCTGTTGGTAAGTGACCATTGCGTGCGACATCGATTTGCTGCTCAGCAATTTCTACGGCAACCCGTTGAACCAACAAATCTAAGTTTTTCTCTTCTGCTACTTTGACCCAATTCGTGGCGTCTTGTGGCGATGGGCTTTCTGGGCTGAAGGTCTCAGTGTTCAGTGACGCCAAGTCCTCGTGATAGCGCCCAGTAATCTCGCGCAAGCTTTCTTGAGCAATTTCAACCGCATTTTTCGCTTGAATTTCGCGTGCGACAGCATTATCGAACTGTGCTTGAGCTTCATGAACATCGGTAATGGCTGTCAGACCGACCGAAAAACGTTGTTTCGTTTGTTCGAGCTGACGTTCGATAGCATTTTTCTCTGCGCCTGCAAACTCTAAATCATCTTGTCGTTCTAGCACGGTAAAGTATGCATTGACGACGCGAATCATCAGTTGTTGACGCGCATTTAAATAGGACACTTCAGCTTGGTAGGCGCGCTTTTCAGCAATTTCAGTCTCATCCCAAACATTCATGTTAAACAGGGTTTGTGACAAACTGACGCCGGCGTCCCAACCCCGACTCGTTTGGTCAATGACGAAGACATTGCCGTTTGAATCAAAGTTGGTACGATCGGCTTGGCTGCGGGAGTAGCCGGCTTCAAAGCCAATTTGAGGCCACCAGTCAGCACGGGCAATGTTCACGCCTTTTTGTGCGGCGCGGCGCTCTGCATCAACTCGTTGCAGTGTTGGGTCGTTTTGCAACGCTAATTGGAAAACTTGTGCTAAATCGTCAGCATAGGCCGGCACACTACTGGCGGCAAATGATAAACCGATAAGTACTGACAAAACGTGCTTTTTCATGATCTCAAGGTTCCTGATTTTGTAAGACTGCGTTGTGTTGCACTGTCAACCAACCGAATTGTGAATGTATTTTACATACACTCATGAATGAATACTAGTTTACACCGAACTGGATCAACGTTCAGGTGTTGAGATGCAACAACAAGTGCTCAAGTGTAACTAATTATGTGGCTTGAAGCGCGGTATTTACAATTAGAAATAGTCCGAGACGCGCTCAAGCGAGTATTTAAGACGATCAACAACGACGGGAAGTTTACTGTGCAAAAATTTAATCGAGATGATGTCGATATTATAACACGAGAACCCATTCGCGAGGGCTTTTTAAGTTTGTATCGTTATCGGTTACGACATCGATTGTTTGCGGGTGGTTGGTCGCCCGAATTTGAGCGAGAAATTATGGATCGTGGTCACGCCGTAGTGGTTATTCCATATGATCCGGAGCGTGATTGTTATGTTCTGCTTGAGCAATTTCGAATTGGTGCACTCGATGAGGCAGACCATTATGGCGCAAGCCCGTGGCTGCTTGAATTTGTTGCGGGCATGGTAGATAAGCCAGAGGAAACGCCCGAGGCGGTCGCTGCTCGCGAATTAGATGAGGAAGCGGGCTTAATCGCCAGCCATTTTTACTACGCCCTTACGTATCTCTCTTCACCGGGTGGTTGCACGGAAAAGATTACTATTTTCGTGGCTACGGTGGATAGTTCGCAAGCTTCAAAGCACGGTGGTTTAGTGACTGAGAATGAAGATATCCGTGTTCATGTGCTGCCACGTGCGGAAGTGGATGAGTTATTAGCACATGGAAAAATAAACAATGCGGCCAGCGTCATTGGGCTACAATGGATGCAACTCCACCGGCAACGCCTGTTGCAATGGTGGCAACAAAACAAGGTTTAGTGGTGCTATGACAACAGATGTAAAACGCAAACGATATCAATTTGATTTAGCAGCCCTGCAACGCATGGCGGCGGTCAATTATGCGTTGTTACAAACTATGGTTGAGAACTTAAAGACAGCGACAGCACGCCGGATTAAAGTTGGCCGTCAGTTACATTTCACCATAGAGGTAACCGAAACGGCACCCTATACGACGGAAGTGCGCATCCAACAACAATCGATTACGCAGCAGTTGCCAGGCTTGAAAGAAACGCAGTTGGATGTGCGACTCTATCATGATGCGCAACTTGCGGAAGTTGTGCGCAGTCAAGGTATTGAGCGTTTGCAGCCGGTTTACCCGCAGCCCAATCCCAACATGCATCAGCCAGATGAAAAGCATCAAATGAATCAGTTTTTGAGTGATTGGCTGCAGATGATCAAACGTTCAGGGTTAGCGCAGGAGATTTAATCGTTGTTACTGTATTTACATGGATTTGAAAGTTCACCTGCGTCACAAAAAATAGATGAAACGCGGCAATTCCTGCAAACTCAGCAGGCGACCATTTGCCTCGAGGCACCGCAACAACCCGCGTCAATGGTCGCTATTCGACAGTTGCTTGATCAATATATTGAGCAAGCTAAACCGCCAACCGCAGTCATGGGTAGTTCGTTGGGCGGCTTCTGGACGCATTATGTTGTGAGTCGATTAAAACAACGCGGAGAACAAGTACGTGGCGTATTAATCAATCCGGCGGTGCGTCCGCTGGCTTGGATGCCGCCGGAACCACATCAGCGAGTGCATCCCTATACCAAAGAAGAATATTGGTTGGGACCTCAAGATGCTGACGTTTTAGCGGCAGCTCAGAATGCATTGCGTGATGATGTGGAACTCTTGGTGCTGTTGCAGGCTGGCGATGAAGTTCTCGATGTTCGCCTCGCGCAGGAGCGTTATTCCTCGCAACGAATGATTCTTGAACAAGGTGGTGATCATCGCTTTCAAAACTTCCCTCGATACCTGCCAGCAGTGCTTGAGTTTCTGGGCGTCCTGTAACAGTATATGAGGATTCCTATAACCACGATTCTTGCAACGAGAATTGGCGATAATTAGAAGAACAGCGCATGTCAGATTACAAAGCAGATGCCATAGAGGTTCTCAATGGTCTTGAACCGGTGCGACGTCGGCCGGGCATGTACACCGACACGACTCGTCCCAATCATTTAGGCCAAGAGGTTATCGATAACAGTATCGATGAAGCATTGGCGGGTCATGCTCGTGAATTAACGGTTATTTTGTACCCTGATCAATCACTTGAAGTATTGGATGACGGTCGCGGAATGCCAGTCGACGTGCATGCGGAAGAGGGCGTGCCTGGGGTCGAACTGATCATGACCAAGTTGCACGCCGGTGGTAAGTTCTCCAATAAGAACTACAAATTTTCTGGCGGTTTGCACGGGGTAGGTATTTCCGTGGTAAACGCGTTATCCACTCGCGTCGAAGTTACCGTAAAACGTGACGGTAACGTTTACGAAATGGCCTTTGAAAATGGCGATAAGGTCAGCGAACTCACCATTACCGGTACAGTCGGTAAACGCAATACCGGTACTGGTTTGCGTTTTTGGCCTGACCCAAAGTACTTTGACTCGCCAAAATTTTCGGTTTTAAAACTCACGCATTTGTTACGCGCCAAAGCTGTATTATGCCCAGGTTTGCGTATCACCTTTGATAATCAAGTCGATAACACCGAACAGTCATGGTACTACGAAGATGGCTTACGGGATTATTTGGTCGAAGCAGTCGCTGAATTGCCGACCATGCCAGAAGAGCCATTTATTGGTGCTTCCAGTGGCAATGAAGAAGCTGTCGACTGGGCGGTAACCTGGCTGCCTGAAGGCGGTGAAGGGGTGATGGAAAGTTACGTCAACCTAATCCCAACTCCGCAAGGCGGAACGCACGTCAACGGTCTTCGCCAAGGCTTGTTGGATGCCATGCGGGAATTCTGTGAATTTAGAAACTTGTTGCCGCGAGGAGTTCGACTCACGCCTGAGGATATTTGGGATCGGTGCAGCTTTATTCTGTCGGTCAAAATGCAGGATCCACAGTTTGCTGGGCAAACCAAAGAGCGCTTATCGTCGCGGCAGTGCTCAGCTTTTGTTTCTGGAGTGGTTAAAGACGCCTTCAGCCTGTGGCTGAATGAACATACTGATCTGGCGGAACAACTTGCGGACTTGTGTATCAACAACGCACAACGACGCATGAAAGCCAGTAAGAAAGTCGTGCGTAAGAAAGTCACCCAAGGCCCACCCTTGCCCGGTAAGTTGACCGACTGTGCTAGCCAAGACATTAATCGGAGCGAATTGTTCTTGGTGGAAGGGGATTCCGCGGGGGGGTCAGCCAAACAAGCACGCGACCGCGATTTTCAGGCGGTCATGCCACTGCGCGGTAAAATTTTAAATACGTGGGAGGTCGACTCTGATCAAATTCTCGGCTCTCAAGAGATTCACGATATCTCGGTAGCTATTGGCGTCGATCCGAACTCCGACGACTTGCAAAATCTTCGCTATGGCAAGGTCTGTATCTTAGCCGATGCCGATAGCGATGGATTACACATTGCGACGCTGTTGTGTGCATTATTCATGCGTCACTTCCGTCCCCTAGTGGACCATGGCCATGTCTATGTCGCAATGCCGCCTCTCTACCGAATTGACGTCGGTAAAGAAGTGTTTTATGCCCTCGATGAAGATGAGATGCAGGGAACGCTCGACCGAATTGAAGCAGAGAAACGCAAGGGCAAAGTCAATGTTCAGCGGTTTAAAGGATTGGGCGAGATGAATCCGTTACAACTGCGAGAGACGACGATGGATCCAAATACCCGTCGACTGGTCCGACTCACTATTGATGAAATCGAAACCACGGAAGAATTGATGGATATGTTATTGGCGAAAAAGCGTGCTCACGATCGCAAAGATTGGTTGGAAAGCAAAGGCAACTTAGTCGATTTGGCAGAGTTATAAGGAGAGCAGTATGTCGATGGATACCCTAGATAATATAGAAACACTGCCCCTTCGCCGATTTACCGAAGATGCATATTTAAATTATTCAATGTACGTGATTATGGACCGAGCGTTACCGCATATTGGTGATGGCTTGAAGCCTGTGCAACGCCGAATCATCTACGCGATGTCGGAACTGGGCCTGTCTGCGCTCGCAAAATATAAGAAATCAGCTCGGACCGTTGGTGACGTCTTAGGTAAGTTCCATCCACATGGCGACAGTGCTTGTTATGAAGCTATGGTGCTGATGGCGCAACCTTTCTCCTATCGCTATCCACTCGTTGATGGTCAAGGGAACTGGGGTTCGCCAGACGATCCCAAGTCGTTTGCCGCGATGCGTTATACCGAAGCTCGATTGTCGCGCTTCAGTGAGGTGCTACTCAGCGAGCTTGGTCAGGGTACCGTCGATTGGACGCCGAACTTTGACGGCACCATGAAAGAGCCACGGATGTTACCAGCGCGCTTACCGCACATTTTATTGAATGGTGTGACCGGTATTGCGGTTGGTATGGCCACAGATATTCCACCACACAACGCCCGCGAAGTTGCGCAAGCCTGCGCGATGCTGTTGGAAAAGCCGAGTGCTGGGTTGCCGGAGGTCATGGAACATTTGCATGGGCCTGATTATCCAACGGACGCGGAAATCATCACGCCGCGTGACGAAATCATCAAAATTTATGAGTCCGGTCGTGGTTCCATTCGGATGCGCGCCAAGTATGTAATGGAAGATGGCGAGGTTGTTGTGACCGCGCTCCCTCATCAAGCATCTGGCGCTAAAGTACTTGAGCAAATTGCTGCGCAAATGCAGGCGAAAAAGCTACCTATGGTCACTGATTTACGCGATGAATCAGACCATGAAAATCCAACTCGATTAGTCATTGTCCCGCGCTCGAACCGGGTGGATATTGAACAAATGATGGCGCATTTGTTTGCGACGACTGATTTGGAAAAGAACTATCGGGTTAATTTGAATATGTTGGGTCTTGATGGCCGCCCGCAAGTCAAACCGATACTGGCTGTCCTCAAGGAATGGTTAGAGTTTCGGCAAATCACTGTGACGCGGCGTTTACAGCATCGACTCGATAAAGTACTCGCGCGGTTACATATTCTCGAAGGTCTATTGGTTGCTTACCTGAACCTCGATGAGGTCATTGCAATTATTCGCTATGAAGACGAGCCAAAAGCTGAATTGATGAAGCGCTTCGGTCTTACCGAATTGCAAGCCGAGGCTATTCTTGAGTTGAAATTACGCCATTTAGCCAAGCTGGAAGAAATGAAGCTGAAAGGTGAGCAGGACGAGCTTGAGCAGGAGCGCCAACAATTAGAGCTGGTATTGGGCTCAGATCGTCGATTGAAAACGATGATCAGAAAAGAGGTTTTGGCGGATGCCGAGAAATATGGTGATGATCGTCGGTCACCGTTAGTCGAACGACAAGAAGCGAAAGCATTGAGTGAGCGTGACCTGACGCCCGCCGAAGCGGTGACAGTGGTGCTATCAGCAAAAGGCTGGGTACGCGCTGCTAAAGGACATGATGTCGATGGCACGACTCTCGCTTATAAATCTGGGGACAACTTCCTCAGCTCTGCGCAGGGTAAGAGTAATCAACAGGTTGTATTCCTTGATAGCTCCGGCCGCAGTTTCTCTTGTGAGGCACACTTACTGCCGTCCGCTCGCACACAGGGCGAGCCGTTAACAGGTCGATTTAGTTTGGTCGCAGGGGAAACGGTCGATCAGGTCATGATGGCAAAAGATGACCAGCGTTACCTGATGGCTTCTGATGCTGGTTATGGCTTCGTCTGTAAGTTTAGCGACTTAGTGAGTCGGAATAAGAATGGTAAGGCGGTTCTGAACTTGCCAACTGGAGCGAAAATTTTGCCACCGCAGCCCGTTCAAGATACCGCATCGGAACTCCTGGTCTGTGTATCCAACGAAGGCCGAATGTTGATTTTCCCACTGGCTGACTTACCTGAGTTGTCGAAAGGAAAGGGCAATAAAATGATGAGTATTCCAACGCTGCGAGCACAGTCGCGCGAGGAATATGTGGTTGCAACAGCAGTAGTACAGCCCGATACCGCGATCACGTTGTTAGCAGGCAAACGCAAATTAACGCTGAAGCCAGCTGATCTTGAACACTATCGAGGCGAGCGTGGACGTCGGGGTAATAAACTACCACGCGGGTTGCAGCGGGTAGATGGAATATTAGTTGAACAGTAAGACTGATCGGACGTTTTTCGCGGACGAACACGGTATACTACCGGGCATGAAATAGAAGGAGAATTCATGCTCGCAGTTATACGAATCATTTTACTCGGTATTTTTATTATCATTTTTAGCACGTTAGGCATTTTGATGTGCCTAGTGCGGCCTTTCCATCCGGAAAATACTCGAGTTGCAGCATATTGGTATGGCAGCATGCATAAGTTGCTGGGTCTGCGGCTTGATATTCGAATTCCCGATCATCTCGACCATGGTGATAAGCAACATGGTGGTCCGTATGTCTACATTGCCAACCACCAGAATACCTGGGACATCTTCACACTGGCTCATGTGATGCCGCACAATACAGTGAGTATTGGTAAAAAGAGTTTGAAGTGGATCCCCTTTTTCGGGCAACTGTATTGGTTAGCTGGCAACATCCTCATCGATCGCAAAAACACAGGTCGCGCTCGCGGCACCATCGAACAAGCTGCAGAAGCTATCCGACAACGTAATATCTCGATATTGCTCTTTCCAGAGGGTACGCGTAGCAATGGCCGTGGCTTGCTGCCGTTTAAAACGGGTGCATTTCGTACCGCCATTCAGGCAAAAGTTGCACTCGTGCCTATCTGCGTGTCTAATCTGCATGGACGGATTCGATTAAACCGTTGGAATAATGGAACACTGATTATTGAGTACCTGCAACCGATTTCTACGGCAGAGTATGGTGATGAATCAGTGCGAGCTTTAGTGGCACAATGCCATCAAATTATGCAAACCAAAATTAGTGAGTTAGATCACGAATTGGCTCGTTCGCAATAAGGAAACATTATGGCTGTCGATATCGTCGCACTTCGTGCCCAAAGCGAAGAAACCATTGAGTCATTGCTCGCCGATGGCGCTCCAGAAGACGAGCTCTATGTTATTGAGCATCACTTAGCGAGTACTGATTTCAGTAAGTTAGAAAAAGCAGCGGTGGAATTGGTTAAAGCTGGCTACCATGTTGATGACGCGGATGAATATGAGTTGGATGATCATTCTCGGCTGTTTGCTTTTGTTGCAGTGAGCGAAGTGCAATTGGATGCCAAGATTCTAGATATGCAAACCGTCGAAGTCGCAAAAATCGCTGACTTAGCGGGTGTGGACTATGATGGCTGGGGCACCTATTTCGGTGAAACGGACGACGAAGAAGAATAAACTCTCGACAGGGGACATTCCATGATTGGAAATATCGGTCTCGTAGTAGGGCTGGCGCTCCTTATCCTGTTAGCGCTACGCGGTATAAATATTCTTTTAGCCGTATTGATTTCCATCCTAGTGATTGGGTTAACCAACGCTATTCCCATTACGGATATCTTCCTTAAGCATTTTCCCTTTGGCCCGTCTGGGGCATTCAGTTTTGCTGGAAACTTCCTCTTATTATTCCTGTGTGGTGCTGTATTCGGACGAGTCATGGCTGCTAGCCACGCGGCTCAAGGCGTAGCGATGGGCATCACCAAGCGCCTCGGAGTGCAGCGGACACTATTGATTGCAATGCTCGTGTGCGCGTTGCTGACTTACGGCGGTGTTGTTGTATTTGTCGTGATGTTTACCATGTACCCCATTGGGGTGACCTTAATGCGCCAAGCGAATATTCCGCGGCGTCTCTATGCTGCCGCTATTGCGTTAGGAGCTGGAACATTCACGATGACGGCGCTGCCTGGCACGCCGTCCATTCATAACGTTATTGCGGCCCGCAATTTGGGTACAGACCTCTTTGCCGGTGGCTGGTATGGCCTACTCGCTGCAGCAGTGATGGCAGGTATTGGGATGTGGTATTTGCAGTCTCAATGGCGCAAAGCGCAAGCTAATGGCGAGAACTATGTTACGCATGCAAAAGATGAGCAAATGGCGGCTTTGGCCCCAAGACCCGATCAGCAACTGCCATCATTATTTGCGTCTGTGCTCCCGATTGTCGTTGTTCTTCTGATGATTATGTTGCCTCGTGTGCTGCAGTTGGCAGGTCTGAGTGCTGACTGGATTAGTTTTGCGAATACGCAGCCAGTGCTTTGGTCCAGTTTCGCACTGCTGTGCGGGGTGGCGAGTTGTTTTGTTCTGTTTGCGCCTGCGCGGCAAGCATTCTGGGCTACCGCAGGTCAGGGCGTGGATGATGCTTTGTTGCCTTTGATTAATACAGCTGCGGTAATCGGATTCGGTGGCGTCGTGATTCAGACCGCAGGGTTTCATCAGTTTGCGACTTGGTTGGTTGAATTGCCAGTGCCACCTCTGCTATCGGTGTTCTTCAGTGCCAATTTGATCTCGGGTATCACCGCATCTGCTTCTGGTGGATTACAAATCTTCATGTCGAGTCTTGCGCCGGTTTATTTAGAGGCGGGTGTGAGCGCGGAGATTTTACATCGGGTGGCAAATATTGCAGCCGGAGGTTTGGATTCACTTCCGCACTCGGGTGCCGTGATTGCGTTGTTTACATTGATGGGATTAACACACAAGGAAGCGTACAAAGACATCTTTGTCGTAACTGTGTTGATCCCAATTATTGCAGCATTGGTGGTGGTAGCGGCAGCGATGGCATTTGCCTAACTACCGCACCAGTGACCAAACTCAAATAGCGTCACTAGAGTGACGCTATTTTTTCACGCTGTTGACGCAACTGAGCCAGAGTTTCCTCGGCGTCTTGCTGTTTCGCACGTTCTTTGTCGATAACATCAGCCGGCGCCTTGCTCACAAAGTTTTCATTACTCAGTTTACGTTGCACCAGAGCGACATCTTTTTCGGCTTTGTCGATGGCTTTATCGAGTCGAGCGAGTTCCGCTTGCGTATCAATTAAACCGGCCATTGGAATATGGATTTCCATACGACCCACTAAGGCGGTTGCGCTAGCTGGCGCTTCTTCGGCCGTACCAATAAATGTGACTGATTCGAGTTTGGCTAAAGCACTAAAGAATGTCATGTTCTGTTCAATGCGTTCGCGCCCCTTCGAGTCTGCTTGACTAATCAAGACAGGCAGCGGTTTACTCGGCGATAAGTTCATTTCGCCACGGATATTTCGAATAGCCACAATAACTTGCTTCAGCCATTCCATATCATCACGAGCGTTTGCATAGGTTTCCGCTTCTACTTGCGGATACGGTTGGAGCATGACAGTTTCGCCTTGCACTCCTGCCAAAGGCGCGACACGTTGCCATATCGCTTCGGTGATAAATGGTAATAATGGATGGAGTAAACGCTGTAACCTTTCCAGCACCGTCACTAAGGTGTGTCGGGTACCACGCATCTGCGCCTCAGAACCATGCTGCAACACCGGCTTCGTCAACTCCAAATACCAGTCACAGAATTGATTCCAAGTAAACTCATAGGCAATGGCTGCTGCTTGGTCAAAGCGGTAGTTATCGAGTGCTTGACGGAACTGCTGAACAGTGTCGTTAAACCGCTCTAGGATCCATTGGTCAGCGAGAGATAGCTCTAAGGCGCCACCCGATTGACCACAGTCATGCTCTTCTGTGTTGAGTAACACATAGCGACTGGCGTTCCAGAGCTTATTACAGAAGTTCCGATAGCCCTCAAGGCGCTTCATATCCCAGTTAATGTCACGACCCGTTGACGCGAGAGCTGCCAGTGTAAAACGCAAAGCATCAGTGCCGTGAGCAGTAATACCGTCTGGGAATTGCTTTTCTGTCCGCTTCGCTATTTTTTCTTCGAGCTGCGGCTGCATCATATTTGCGGTGCGTTTTGCTACTAGACTCGGTAAATCAATGCCATCAATCATATCCAGTGGGTCTAATACATTCCCTTTGGATTTCGACATTTTTTGACCTTCTTCATCTCGGATCAGGCCAGTCACGTAGACAGTTTTGAAAGGCACTTGTGGTTGACCATTCTCATCTTTCAGGAAGTGCATGGTCATCATGATCATCCGCGCAACCCAGAAGAAAATGATATCAAAACCGGTTACCAGTACGTCTGTGGGGTGAAAGGTTTTGAGGTCATCAGTCGACTCTGGCCAACCTAGCGTTGAAAAAGTCCACAACGCTGATGAGAACCAGGTATCGAGGACATCATTATCTTGATGCAAGATAACATCATCAGCGAGAGCATGAGACTGGCGCACTTCTGCTTCATCTCGGCCCACATATACATTCCCTTGATTGTCATACCAGGCTGGAATTCGGTGTCCCCACCACAACTGACGAGAAATACACCAATCCTGAATGTCACGCATCCAGGCAAAATACATATTCTCGTATTGTTTGGGTACGAATTGAATTTGTCCGTCTTCGACTGCTTTGGTAGCTACCTCAGCCATAGGGCCAACACGCACATACCATTGGTCGGTCAGGTGGGGCTCGATAGGAACACCGCCGCGATCACCGTAAGGTACTTTATTGGTGTGTGTTTCTACTTTGTCCAGTAGACCCAATGCGTCGAAATCAGCAACCACTTGTTTACGTGCAACAAAGCGATCTAACCCTTGGTAGGTGATTGGCAGTGTACCGTCGAAATCACCAATAGTATCGAGCGCTTCGCCCGTTGGCGTGTACAGGCCAGCTTTGACACGAACTTGCGCGATATCGTCGAAAATCGCAATCATTGCGAGTTGATGACGCTTACCAATTTCATAGTCATTGAAGTCATGAGCGGGTGTAATTTTGACACAACCCGTCCCAAATTCTTGGTCGACATAACTATCTGCAACTATTGGAATGCGCCGATTCACCAACGGAAGCTCGATAAATTTACCAACCAGCGCAGTATAACGTTCATCGTCAGGATGTACCGCTACACAAACGTCGCCAAGCATGGTTTCAGGACGAGTGGTCGCAACGACCAAGTAATCTTGACCGCTTGCAGTTTTCGCGCCGTCTGCGAGAGGATAGCGTAAGTGCCAAATGTGGCCTTGTTGCTCTTTATTCTCGACTTCCAAGTCAGAGATGGCTGTTTGTAATTTAGGATCCCAGTTGACCAACCGTTTACCACGATAAATCAAATTCTCTTGGTAGAGTCGAACGAAAACTTCTTTCACCGCGTTGGATAAACCATCGTCCATGGTGAAACGCTCACGATCCCAGTCAACAGAGTCACCTAAACGGCGCATTTGTTGAGTGATGGTGCCGCCTGATTGCGCTTTCCATTCCCAAATTTTTTCAATAAATGTGTCGCGACCAAGCTCCTGACGCGTCACGCCTTGCGCAGCCAGTTGGCGTTCGACCACCATCTGTGTGGCGATACCGGCGTGGTCGGAACCAACTTGCCAGAGCGCATTATAGCCATCCATGCGCTTATAGCGAGTCAGTGTATCCATAATGGTGTGCTGGAACGCATGGCCCATATGCAAACTACCGGTTACATTGGGCGGCGGAATCATAATGCAGTAACTGTCACCGGTACCACTTGGCTTGAAATAGCCAGCCGCTTCCCACTGTTGATACAATTTTTGCTCGAGTGCTTCAGGAGCGTAGGTCTTATCCATAGAAACTTTCACCACGTTCTATTGAGTGTTGAGTTTAGGTCTGCTCAGCAGCAGGCTGAGTCGAGAGTTCTATTTGTTGGACACGATATGCTTTGTAGCGTTCCCGCGCTTGTTGGCGTTCAGCTTCAGCAGTAGGAACCCGATCGATGATGAGTCGAGCTCCTGCTGTCGGTGCAATGTCATCCATAAAATTAACGACCGCTGCCACACGTCGCTGCGGCATAGCGGCCTCAGGCCAGCATAATTCTACCGGAGCACCTTGCGGCGGACCTTCGCCAAACAAATTGTGAGGTACGAAAGCATCAGCGGGTTGTTGCCACAAGGCTTCATCCAATTGCTCCGCTTGTTGCTGGCTTGCACAAAATACGCGCACACTGCGAAACTCCCTCCAACGTTCAGTAATCTGTCGGCAGAAGAATTGTAGCTGTTGGTTCTCATCGAGACCATCGAGCACGTAAAAGATTGCGCGCGATTTCATTAGTCGTGCGTACCTGTTTGAGTTTTATTAAGCAGATACTGCGTCAACATCGGAACCGGCCGTCCAGTCGAGCCTTTTTTCGCGCCACTGCGCCATGCTGTACCAGCAACATCGATGTGCGCCCAGTTATATTTCTTGGTGAACTTCGCTAAAAAACAACCAGCGGTAATAGCACCAGCTTCGCGACCACCTAAATTTGAGAAGTCAGCGAAAGGGCTTTCCAGTTGCTCGTTATACTCATCCCACAACGGGAGTCGCCAAGCGCGATCACCGCTTTGTTCTGACGCGTTCAGTAATTCATGTGCTAACGGATTGTGCGAGCTCATTAAACCGCTCGCATGCGCTCCCAGCGCAATCACACAAGCCCCAGTTAATGTTGCTACATCGATGACAGCTTCAGGCTCATAGCGCTCGACAAACGTCAGGGTGTCACACAGAACCAAACGGCCTTCAGCATCAGTATTTAACACCTCAACGGTCTGACCGCTCATGGTGGTAATGATATCACCGGGACGGTAGGCTTTACCGTCAGGCATGTTTTCACAGCCCGCAATGGCTCCGATCACATTGATCGGTAGTTTTAACTCAGCCAAGGCTTGCATGGCACCGAGGACGCCAGCAGCCCCCCCCATGTCATATTTCATTTCATCCATATTAGCGGCTGGCTTAATCGAGATGCCACCACTGTCAAAGGTCAATCCTTTACCAACCAACACAATGGGCGCTTGATCGCTGGAAGCCCCTTGATAATGGATAAGGGACAATACAGCCTCGTGCTCGGAACCTCGACTAACGGCCAAATAAGCATTCATGCCCAGTTCTGCCATTTCTTGTTCGGTTACAGCACTGAAACTCATGTTTTCATATTGCTCAGTCAATGTTTTGGCTTTCTCTGCAAGATAGCTTGGGGTGCAGATATTCGGCGGCATGTTGGCTACGTCGCGGCATAAAGTAACACCTTTAGCTACAGCCAACCCATGGCTAATAGCTTTTTCGCCCAGTGAGAGCTCACGGCGCGTCTGCACATTAAAAACAAGCTTCCGGAGGGGCCGGCGTGGTTCTTCTTTACGCGACTTCAATTGGTTGAATGTATATAAACCACCTTGAGCTGCTTCTACCGCTTGTCTAATCTTCCAATAGGTATCACGGCCTTTGACATGCAATTCACTGAGGAAGCATACTGCCTCCATTGAACCCGTTTCGTTCAATGTGTGGATGGTTTTTTCAATAATTTGTTTATACTGTCTTTCATCCAGTTCGCGTTCTTTACCGCAACCGACAAGTAAGACACGCTCACTCAATATATTCGGTACGTGATGGAGAAGAAGTGTTTGTCCGGCTTTGCCCTCAAGGTCGCCTCGGCGCAGTAAATTGCTCAGGTAACCATCGCTGACTTTATCGAGTTGTTCGGCGACTCCAGAGAGGCGACGCGGTTCAAAGACACCAACGACGATACAGGCTGAACGCTGTTTCTCCGGACTTCCACTTTTGACATTGAACTCCATGAGTGCTCCTGTTAGGCGGTTGACAGGGTTTAGCTGCCAAGGAATAATTCTTGTGAAAACGACAAGTTTACTTAAAAATCGCGGTATTTCCAGCAAAAAGCAAAGTTAAGAGTGGTCACCAGTGCGTATATTTCGCTATTTGATGCGAGAAACATTTAAATCTCAGATCGCCGTAATGGTGGTATTGCTGACCATTTTTGTGAGTCAAAAATTTGTTCGCGTGCTGGCAGACGCCTCAGCGGGCGAAATACCCAGTGAATTGGTCATTCAATTGTTGGGTCTTAATTTACCTGCTTTGACCGCTCTCATACTTCCTCTTAGCTTATTTTTAGGTATTTTGCTCGCGCATGGTCGCATTTATGCCGACAACGAAATGACCGTTTTACACGCTTGTGGTGTGAGCGAATGGTATGTGACGCGAGTTACTCTAGCCGTTGCTTTAATTTTGAGTATTGTGACTGCTTCGTTGACCTTATGGATGGTACCTTGGAGTTTAGAGCAGGAACGTCTGGTTGAAGAACGGGCGCGATCCGATACTGGCTTGAGTGTCATTATGCCGGGCCGTTTCCAGCAGGCGAGCAACCAGAAAGCCGTGATATTTGTTGAAGGACTGACTGAGCAAGGTCAGCTCGATCAAGTATTTGTGGCGCAATCCATTCGTGATGAGGACAACACCGTCGTTGGCGGTAGCGTCGTCATGGCTGATCGAGGAGATGTCGTATTGAATCCTGCCGGCGCCCAGACATTGGTTCTCGAAAACGGGATGCGCTATGCCACCGAAGATCAAGCAGCTGAATATCAAGTCATGCAGTTTGATAGCTATCAACTGCAGATTAAGGAACAAGAAGGCACGGAATATACGCGCAAGCTGGAAGCTTACACAACCAGCGAACTGTGGGCTGAAGATGATCCTGAAGCTGCTGCTGAATGGCAATGGCGCCTTGCGATTCCACTTGCGATGCCGTTGCTTACTTTGATTGCGGTACCGCTCAGTCGGGTGAATCCACGGCAAGGTAAATTCGCACGGATGGCACCAGCATTATTGATCTACCTCGGTTACTTCCTGCTGCTCATGGCGGCACGCTCGGCGGTCGCTGATGGTGTGATTCCACCGATCGTCGGACTCTGGTGGATTCATGTACTGCTATTGTTGTTTGGACTTATTTTGATTGGTAAAGGGCGACCTTTCGGCCTTCGCTTTTTAGCGCGTTTGCGAGGGAGCCACTGATGTTTTCAATTTTAGAGCGATATATCGCTTTGACTGTATTGCGCACCTCATTGTTGAGTCTAGCGGTACTTGCGGGATTATCTGGGCTGATTCGCTTTGTCGAGCAACTGCGGTCGGTAGGCAAAGGCACCTATAGCGTCGCCGATGCTGGATTGTTTGTGTTGTACAGCATTCCTCGTGATATTGAAGTTTTCTTTCCGATGGCCGCGTTATTGGGCGGATTAATTGGTATGGGAATGCTGGCGAGTAATTCGGAATTGGTCGTCATGATCGCAGCTGGACGGTCGCGTTTGAATATTATTAATGCGGTGATGAAAGCAGCAGTTGTAATGATGCTGGTGGTTATGGCTTTGGGGGAGTTTGTAGCACCTGAACTGGAATCTCAAGGTCGCGAATTAAGAGCAAGAGCCATTTCTGGTGGGAGTCTGATCTCAGCACAACAGGGCATCTGGGCCCGTGATGGCAATCATTTTGTCAATATTGGTGAGGTCGAGAATACGGGTCGCTTGCGTGATATTACCATTTACCGTTTTGACGAAAGTCGGAATCTTGACTCGGTGATACAAGGACGAACAGCAGTCTACACAGGTGAGCAATGGCGCCTATCACAAGTGATTTTGACCGAACATCGAGCGGAACGTATCAATCGGTCAAGCTTTGGTCAGTGGATTTGGGATTCCTCGCTCACACCAGACAAACTCGGTGTAGTGACGGTTAAACCAGAGTCACTCTCGATTCGTGGCTTAACCGATTACCTCGATTATTTAGAGAGTAACCGGCAAGCAGCAGAACGTTATGAACTTGCGCTCTGGCGTAAGCTTTTAGCTCCAGTGACCGTGGCGGTGATGTTGTTGGTTGCGCTATCGTTTATTTTTGGCCCGTTGCGTTCAACCACTATGGGTGCGCGAATTCTGCTTGGTGTGGTGACAGGTTTTGGCTTTCATGTGAGTAACGAGATTTTTGGTCCGCTGGCGCAAGTCTATCAATTACCACCTATTCTCGGCGCAATGTTGCCAAGCGCTTTATTTGCTGGTGCTGCGTTATGGGTATTACAGAAACATCGCTAGACAAGCGTAAAACTGAACGTATGAGATGGTGCCGAAGGGGGGACTTGAACCCCCACGCTGTTACCAGCGGCGGATTTTGAATCCGCTGCGTCTACCAATTCCGCCACTTCGGCAAAAAGATTGGAATCAATTGGTGAAGCGCATTATACGCATGCTCATTTGCCGATCAAGAAAAATTAAATGTCTGCGAACTGTTTGCTTATTTCGTGAGCGTTTTGTCTATTGTTTCGGGAAGTTTAATGTGATTTGCAGACATCGTGATGAGCATTTCGGTACACTATAACTCTCTGATTTAAACAAGTGACTGCCTATGACAACCAATTCTTCGACTGCATCCGTTCATGCAGGCTTCCCGAGCGCAGGGTTCTGGCGACGAGTTGCCTCGTGGATCTATGATCTTTTGGTCGCTGTTGCCATCATCATGCTGGCCAGTGCTCTAGCTCTTGGATTTGCCGCATTATTAACCACTTTTGGTTGGATCACACTCGGCGAGGGAGAGGACCATGCTGCTTGGCTGAACCGTTCGCCACTCTTTGGTATGTATATTGTAGTGATGTTGGCGTTATTTTTTGGTTGGTTTTGGTGGCGCAGTGGGCAAACACTTGGCATGCGTGCTTGGCGGCTCAAAGTTCAACAGCGCAACGGTCAACGACTTACTAAAAAGCAGACATTGGTACGACTGCTCACTTCCGGCTTTGGGCTCGGTAACTTATGGGTGCTGGTCGATAGGAAGAATCGTAGGGCTTGGCATGATTATGCCGCAGGTACTGAGCTGGTAGTTCTGTCGAAGGAAGCGAACCAACTCTATTACTGGCGAGAGCTATAAATATCTTGCGTTTATGTGAACTTCGTCTATTGTAGTTGTCAATTAATTGTTTTAATAAACAGGCTACTTTGCTTACACAAGGAAAATATCATGAAATATTCGTTGTTTGCTGCTTGCGCGTTAATGGCCGTTGCTATCAGTGCATCGGCTCATGCCAATAATGACGGAACGCCATCTAACAGTGCATCGCACAAAAATGAAGTTCGCGAATTACTGTGGTCTTCGACTGGTGGTGAATGTACGAAGAGCTGCTCAAAAGCTGAATTGGTCGGTAAATTTCATATTTTCACTCAGTTTGATGAAAACGGTAACATCGTTTATCAAGAGGTGGAAAATGTGAATGCCTGGGGAAAGGGCAAAAGCGCTGATAAAGCTGCCAATGGTGGTAACGATGGTATCAGCGCATTGAGCACCGTTACCTATCAAGAAGGCGATTATATTGTTTATGCTGATCAGTATTTCATCACTATAAACGGTGAAACTTTCCTTCGAATCGTTTATTCGTACTACACGCTTGACGGAATCTACGTGAAATCCCGTACAGCTGACGTTCGTCGATACGTTTATATTCGATAAGATAACCGATGCATTTTTGAAAACCCGAGCCTAGTCCTCGGGTTTTTTTGTATGTGAACTGAGGTTCTTTGCTATCATGTAGAGGTCTTAAGTAAATTCATGGAGCTACATGTCCAACCCAACTGATGGTATCAACACCGATCAACCCGAATATGAGGTTGAAATCCCGTCGCGAGAGGCGATTCTTGACACCATCAAAGCACGCCTAAAACCTCTCAGTTTTGATGATCTCGTTGCCAAATTTGCGCTCGATGATGAGCGACAACTTATTGGTATCAAGCGCCGTCTGCGCGCTATGGAAAGAGATGGACAACTTATCTACACCAAAGCGAATGCTTACGGCTTACCCGATCGTATGAGCCTGATCAAAGGTCGGATCATCGGACACCGAGATGGTTTTGGATTTTGCCGTCCGCATGATGGCGGCGATGATTTATTCATCCCACAACCGCAAATGTATGCCGTGTTGCATGGCGATGAAGTACTCGTTCAAGAACAGAAAAAGGATGCAAAAGGCCGTCGAGAAGGACGCGTTGTTCGCGTCTTAAAGCCTCGAGAGGGTGACATTGTTGGCCGCTATTTTGTAGATCACAACCTTGGTGTCGTAGTGCCAGACGATACCCGCATCAATCAAGATATCTTGATCCCAGATGAAAACAAAGGTGCGGCACGTCACGGACAGATAGTGGTGGTGCGAATTACCCATCGCCCGAATCGGCGTACAAGTCCAATTGGGACTATTGTTGAGGTGTTGGGCGACCATATGGCTCCCGGCATGGAAATAGAAGTCGCAATTCGCGAACATGACATTCCGGTCAATTGGACCGCGGAAACAGAAAAGTCGGTCGCGCAATTAGACGAGTCGATACCCGCAGAAGCCTATGAAGGTCGACTCGATTTGAGAGAACTTCCGCTGATTACTATCGACGGTGAAGACTCACGAGACTTCGACGATGCAGTTTATGCAGAGCCAGAACAAAAGGGATTCCGATTGTGGGTGGCCATTGCGGACGTAAGCTACTATGTTCGTCCCAATACTGCGCTTGATAAAGATGCACTAGAGCGCGGCAACTCGGTATATTTCCCCGATTTTGTCGTGCCGATGTTACCGGAGAAGCTCTCAAACGGTTTATGCTCGTTGAATCCGCATGTGGATCGTTTATGTATGGTCGCTGAAATGTTCATCAATGAGCGTGGTCAACTCGGCGAGGCTAAGTTCTATCCTGCAGTTATGAAATCTCACGCTCGATTGACCTATACCAAAGTGGCAAAAATTCTCGACGGCGATCCGCCGCTACGAGCTGAGTATGAACCAGTTTTGACGGGTATTCATAACCTTCATGCGCTCTTTAAGGTATTGAAAAAAGCACGGCAACTGCGTCACGCGATTGAGTTTGAAACCACAGAAACACGGTTTATCTTCAATGCCGAACGTAAAATTGAGGAAATACTCCCAGTTCGTAGAAATGTAGCTCACACCATCATTGAAGAATGTATGATTATGGCGAATGTCGCGACTGCGCGTTTTATTGAGAGTCACGATGACATCGCTGCACTATTTCGTGTGCATGAGACGCCACCGAATGATCGTTTGAGTGGTTTCAAAACCTTTTTGACCGACCTCGGATTGACTATGACAGGTGGTGATGAGCCGGGTCCAAAAGACTACGCAGCTATTCTCAAGCAAGTTGCTGACCGACCTGATGCGGAATTGATTCAAACGATGTTATTACGGTCCATGCAACAGGCGGTGTATAGCCCGGAAAACAAAGGGCACTTCGGTTTAGCGTTAGAGCAATACGCGCACTTCACCTCACCTATTCGGCGCTATCCAGATTTGATTTTGCATCGTGCGATCAAGGCGAAGTTAAAGCAGTTGAATGGCGCATCCAAAGCGCTTGAAGGAGCATGGTCTTACCCAGACGAACAGTTGGATGAGCTGGGTGTGCATTGCTCAATGACTGAACGCAGAGCGGACGATGCGACCCGTCAAGTCGACGAGTGGTTGAAGTGTGAATATATGCAAGATCATGTGGGTAGTGAGTTTACCGGTGTGATTGCTGCAGTGACCAACTTTGGTCTATTTGTGCGCATTGACGATATGCAAATTGATGGTCTAGTGCACATTAGTAATTTAGACAACGACTACTACCAATTCGATAGTGATCGACATTTACTGATTGGTGAAAATAGCGGCAAGGCTTATCGATTGGGTGATAAAGCACGAATTCGTGTGCGCTCGGTAAATCTAGATGAGCGGAAAATTGACTTGGATTTGTTGTCTGCTGAGACTCCGGCGGGCAATCAGCGACAAGCCAGTGACTATGCATTACCGCAACGTAAACGCATGAAGCAAGGTAAAAGTGCAGGTGGTCAAGAGCACCATCGGGGTAAAACGAGTAGTCGATCTGGATCTAAATCTGAACCTAAGTCAGGTGCTAAAAATCGTGGCAAATCGGCCGGTAAGAAAAAGCCTCGTCCTTCGAATAAAAAGCGGAAATCATGAGCAAGAAAGTAACTATTTTTGGCCTGCATGCAGTGCGGGCATTACTGCAAAACCATCCGGAACGTCTAGTCGAATTGTATGCGACCAAAGAACGTCAGGATCAACCCTTGCAGGCGTTGATCCAGCAAGCTCAACGCATGGGCACGCGGCCACAGTTTGTTCCCAAGCAAAGCTTGGACAAAAGAGCAGAAGGTGGCAACCATCAAGGTATTGTTGTGGTGTGTTTAGAAGCCCCTCAACTTACTGAAGATGATTTAGAAAAGCTGGTGACCGAGCGTGGTCGTCAGACTTTGCTGTTGGTCTTGGATAATGTGACAGATCCACACAATTTGGGCGCTTGTTTGCGCACAGCTGATGCTGCAGGAGTCACCGCTGTTGTGGTTCCCAAGGACAAGTCGGCTTCAATGACTCCAGTAGTTCGCAAAGTTGCTTCTGGAGCTGCTGAAACTATTCCACTCATTCAAGTGACAAACCTTGCTCGGACACTCCGTCAATTGCAAGATTTGCAAGTGTGGATCATTGGCACTGCCGGTGAAGCGACCGACGATCTTTACGCCGCAGACTTAAAAGGACCCGTAGCGCTCGTAATGGGTGCTGAAGGCGACGGAATGCGGAGATTGACCCGGGAAACCTGTGATCAACTGATCAAGATTCCATTACTAGGCAGTGTGAGTAGTCTAAACGTATCGGTAGCAACGGGAGTGTGTTTGTTTGAAGCCGTCCGGCAGCGACAAAGTGTGAGTGGAAACTAAGCCATGTTGTTACGGAGTTGGTTCAATTTTCGCAACGGACAATCGAAACGTTCTTGGTGGCCACTGTTGGTCACCGGCACGTTGCTGATTTTATTAGCGTTAGCATGGCTGCCAATGGGTGACTTGCTACCTGAGCAGCGTAGTAACAAACCACAATTGGTTGTCAACTATCTGAGTTTAGCAACCGACCCCCGTTTTAGTGAGTTGCAGACCGAATTAAATCAACGCTTGCAGTCTCGCCATGAGTGGCGATTGCGCGAGGTATCGACAGACTATGCTTGGCAGGTGAGCATTGGTTTTGAGACCACTGTTGACACAACCGTGTTAATCGCCGAGTTGCGCGCACCTGCCAACTTGGAGGTAGCGGCTGGCCGGGAAATTCAGCGAATTCGAGTACAAGCTCCGAACGAAGCTGCGCTGGTTTTGCCGGAGCAGTTGGTGAAAGTGTTAACTGAAAAGGTCGAAACCGGCGAAAACCAAGCAAACGACTTGTGATATAGCCAGAAATCCGCTACACTCCCGCCGCTTAAATCAGTCTCTCGAAGTTTATTTAAAAACAAGCGTTCCTTGCTGCTGCCGGTGCGACTGAGCCAATACAGTAGCTATGAACCATAAGGAGCAGAAATGCGTCATTATGAAATCGTATTCATGGTCCATCCGGACCAGAGCGAGCAAGTACCTGGCATGATCGAGCGTTACAGCGAGACCATCAAAGCAGGTAACGGTACTATTCATCGTCTAGAAGACTGGGGCCGTCGTCAATTGGCTTACCCAATCAACAAGTTGCATAAAGCACACTATGTGTTGATGAACATCGAAGCGTCGTCTGATGTTGTTGACGAGCTGGAAACAGCATTCCGATACAATGATGCGGTATTGCGCAACATGATTATGCGTAAGAAAGAAGCGGAAACTGAAGTCTCGCACCAAATGGGCAAGAAAGATGACCGTCGTTCAGACCGTAACGAAGAGCAGGACGATAACGAAGCGGCATAAGCCGTGACGTCGCGTTCATCGATTGTGGAGCTAAGCTTCAATCAACTGGAACTCAGTGGCGTGCTTACCAAGCCACCCCAATTGACCAAAAGCCCGGCTGGCATATACCACTTAAGGTTCGTAGTTGAGCATCGCTCAGAACAGGTGGAGGCCAATTTACCACGCCGCAGTTATGTTAGATTGCAGGTTGTGTTAAGTGGTCAAGATGCACCGCAGTGGAGCAAAGAATTAAACGTTGGACAGGCAGTAACGGTTCGCGGTTTTTTGAATCGAGAAGAAGATAAAAACGGAATTGGCAAATTAGTACTGCACGCCCAGCAACTTGTTTTGATTTGAGGAGACCATCATGGCTCGTTTTTTCCGTCGCCGTAAATTTTGCCGCTTTAAGGCAGAAGGCGTAAAAGAGATTGATTACAAAGATATCGTTACTCTCAAGAACTACATCACTGAGAGTGGCAAAATCGTTCCTAGCCGCATCACTGGCACTTCTGCGAAGTACCAGCGTCAGTTGGCGCGTGCCATCAAACGTGCACGTTACTTGTCTTTACTGCCTTATACTGATTCACATCAGTAAGCCAGTAAACGAACGATCTGACTAGATTTGAGGTAGCGAACAATGGAAATTATTCTATTAGACAAAGTAGCCAACTTAGGCGGCTTGGGTGACCAAGTTGCAGTGAAGTCTGGTTATGCACGTAACTTTTTATTCCCACAGGGCAAAGCTGTTCCAGCAACGCAAGCAAACATCAAGGTGTTTGAAGAGCGTCGCGCTGAATTAGAAGCGAAAATCGCTGCTGATTTGGCTGCTGCTGAAGAACGCGCTGCGCAAGTTAACGCGTTGGAAGCAGTTGTGATTTCTTCTAAAGCGGGTGACGAAGGTAAATTGTTTGGTTCAATCGGTACTCGTGACATCGCTGATGCGATCACCGCAGCTGGTGTAGCTGTGAAGAAAAGCGAAGTCTTGTTGCCAAACGGTACCCTCCGCGATGTGGGCGAGTATGATATCGAACTGCATTTGCATGCGGATGTATTTGCAACTGTAAAGTTGCAAGTAGTTGCTGCAGATTAAGTTTCTTAATCATCGTAAAAAAAGCTGCTCTCGAGCAGCTTTTTTTTTGGATTTTTTCAGTGCTTGATAAACCTTTTCAGCATAGCCTTACACTAATTAAGCAGAAACCAATAAAGCTGTAGTACAAAAATAAGGAAGATCGGTGACAGCACAAGTCATTACAGCTCATGCATTTAACGACCCAGATGTGCACCTCGTTGAGAGGGCCAGTGACGGCGATATGCAAGCGTTCCAAGCACTCTTTGAGAGGCACCATCGTCGCGTCTATGGATTAGTGTTGCGGTTAGCGGGAAATATTGATGTAGCACAAGATCTAACGCAGGAAGTGTTCATTCAGTTGTGGAGCGCACTGAAATCATTTCGCGGCGAGAGTAAGTTCAGCACGTGGCTGCATACCGTTGCGACCCGAGTCGCCATCTCGGAATTGCGCAAACAGAAACGCTGGTTTGCGCGTTTACATACAGCTGGAGATGACGACTACGATCATCATTTAGTACACGAAGACAGTGCTGACTTGAGCGAGCTTGACCGTTTGATACAAAAGTTACCACCACAAACTCGTTGGGTATTCGTATTGCACTGTATTGAAGGTTTACGACATGAGGAAGTTAGTCAGGAGCTTGGTATTGCAGTTGGCACTAGTAAAGCTCAGGTACACAGAGCTCGTACGTTGTTAGAGGAGTGGTTGAGTCATGAGTGAATCAACGAAAACGAATGCACGAAAACGTCTTGATGATTTGATCTTGGACGCGACCCAAACACCGGAACGTTATGAGCCACCGCAAAATTTATGGCGTGGTATTGAACATGGCTTGACGCGTCAGCAGCAACGTTCTCCGGTCTGGCTTCGTTACGTTTGGGCGAGTGCTGCGGTCATGGTTGTTGCAATCAGTGCGATGACATTGCAGTGGGTACCGACTCAATCAAATGATGAAGTTCCAGAAATTATGCGGTTGATTACAGCAGTCAATCAGCACCATGAATCACAACGAAACCTATTGTTGACGAGTATCCAAAGCTCGGGTGTGACGGCTGGGGAACTCAGCAGTCAAACCGAACTGGAGCAACTGCGCCAAGCAGCAGCCCAGGTTACTCAGCAGCTCATGGACGATCCGAACAATCAATCATTGTGGCAGTTGCTGCAATGGCTACATCAACAAGAACTGGAATTATTAAAAGCGAACTTTGCGCCACGTCAAAACTGGCAACAAGCTTAAGGAGTACGAACGATGAAATGGTTAAAACTCATTACTGTAGTTGGTCTAGTCACAGTTGCTCAGTTTGCAACGAAGGTTGCGGCGAAAGAAGTAGATCAGACATTATCGGTTGAGCCTGGTGTCCAAGTGTTTGTCGATAATATGCGTGGGCATGTCAAGGTTCTCGGGTGGGGGCAGTCCTCCGCATCAATATCCGGGACCATTGATGAGGAAGCGACGGACTTCATTTTTGAAAAACGCGGCAATGCTCTGATTGTTGAGGTCAAAATGCCCCGCAATAAGCGCTATTACAATGACAATGGATCGGACTTGGTATTACGCATTCCGTATGAATCTATGGTTGATGTCAGCGGTATTTCCTCAGACTTTACGGTTAAAGATATTCGTCAGGGTACTCGCGTCACCACAATTAGTGGCGATATTGATGCCAATAGCTTGGATCAGAATGTCCGTTTAAAGACTACCAGTGGCGATGTATCTGGGCGTAAATTAAATGGCGATGTTGAATTGGTATCGGTAAGTGGTGATGTGAATGACGCCGATGGAGATCAACAACGCGGCGTATTCCAATCCACGAGCGGTGATGTCGCTGTGGTCACCAACGCCAGTGAGGTTCGCGCTGAGTCAATCTCGGGTGATGTAAACTTAACTACAGAGCGTGCTAATGACGTGACAGCGACTTCGGTCAGCGGTGATGTGAGTGTACGAGTTGAGCTGAACGATAATGGGCGTTTGCGCGGCAATACAGTGAGCGGCGATATGGCGATTACATTTAAGGGTACCCCGAACTTTCGACTCGATGCTGAAGCGAGCGCTAGCGGTGATATTACCAATCGTTTGACCGATGATGAGCCACGTCGTCCAAAGTATGGGCCTGGCGCAAGTTTGACGATGACCGTAGGTAATGGTTCCGGCAATGTTAAACTGAACTCGGTCAGCGGCAATATCGTTATTCGAAATTAAATACCTCTGCAAAAAGCGGGTTGCCTGACGCAATCCGCTTTCTTCATTCTGCTAGTTTTTGTATAGTCTCCCTCTAGCTAAAATTATTCGAGCAGCGGGACAAGCATGGCCACTTCGCGCACCAAGGAAAAACCGCGCAATGACGCGAAATTAGATGCGATCAAAACGCCTCCACACTCTATTGAAGCCGAGCAATCCGTATTGGGTGGACTCATGCTCGACAACAATGCATGGGATACTATTGCTGGTGAACTTATTGCGGATGATTTTTATCATCGTGGGCATAAGCTGATTTTTACCGCAATGCATCGTCTTGCCGATCGCACACAACCCATTGACTTGGTCACTGTATCTGAATCTCTGGAATTATCTGGTGAGTTACAAGATGTCGGTGGTTTCGCTTATCTGGGTGAGATTGCAAAAAATACACCGAGTGCAGCCAATATTCGGGCATATGCTCAAATTGTTCGTGAGCGAGCCGTTATTCGGGAAATGATTGCTGCTGCCAATGAAATTGCAGAGTCAGGTTTTGATACGCAAAATCGAACCTCAAGCGAGCTGCTCGATATCGCCGAAAGTAAAGTTTTCAAAATTGCGGAAAAGCGCACCAGCGCAACAGATGGGCCGCAGCCAATCACGCCGATACTAGAGCGAACCATCAACCGTATTGATGAGCTTAGTCGAAGTAAGAACCACAATGGTGTGACCGGGGTCTCAACAGGGTTTTATGATCTCGACCAAATGACAGCAGGTTTACAGCCATCTGACTTGATCATCGTTGCGGCTCGTCCGTCGATGGGGAAGACGACCTTTGCAATGAACTTGTGTGAGAATGTTGCTATGCGCAATGACAAGCCGGTTCTGGTCTTTAGTTTGGAAATGCCGTCAGAACAAATCATGATGAGGATGTTGGCATCACTGAGTCATGTTGACCAAACGCGTATTCGAACGGGGCGATTGCAAGACGAAGAATGGACGCGGATTGCTTCGACTATCAATATCCTCAAAGAACGCAATAACATGTTTATTGATGACTCGTCAGGACTGACACCCACCGAACTGCGCTCGCGAGCGCGTCGAGTATTTCGTGAGTCAGGTGGGCTATCGATGATTATGGTCGATTATTTGCAGCTCATGACGGTGCCAGGTATGTCTGAGAATCGGACGTTAGAGATTGGCGAGATTTCACGGTCGTTAAAAGCACTCGCTAAAGAATTGCAGGTACCTGTGGTTGCATTGTCGCAGCTGAATCGATCATTGGAGCAACGGACGAACAAGCGTCCCGTGAACTCTGACCTTCGGGAGTCTGGATCCATTGAGCAAGATGCTGACGTCATTATGTTTATCTATCGAGATGAGGTCTATCATCCTGAGTCGGAGAACAAAGGGCTGGCAGAGGTAATCATTGGGAAACAGCGGAACGGGCCGATAGGTGCGGTGGACCTGAAATTCCAGGGGCATTTATCGCGGTTTGAAAATTTAGCGCGACGGGAACCAGACGAGCACTCGCGTCACTGAGTTGAGTGAATTAGCTTGCGTTGCAATCTTGGCACAACCCATGTGCCTCGATGGTCTGCGTTGCAACGCGAAAACCTTGCCCTTCAGCTTGTTTGCGTAGCGCATCATAAACCCCATCTGATTGAATCTCTTGGACGTTACCACAGGATTCACAAATGAGCATTTGTACTGGATGTTGATGGTCAAAATGGCTACATAGAACGTAGCTGTTTGATGAAGTGATTTTGTGGACGAAACCTTGTTCTTGCAAAAAGTCCAGCGCACGGTAAATAGTTGGTGGTTTAGCGTTAGGAACGGCTGCTCGGAGCTTATCGAGCAGATCATACGCGCCAACTGCGCCAGACTCGCCAGCTAGGATCTCGAACACTTCACGGCGCGCCGGAGTAAGTCGAGCACCGCGTTGTTCGCATATTTTTTCGGCTTTGGTGATAAGCCGCAGGGTTTCTTTTGAAGTCATAGCGCAAGTTTACCACGGGGTTTACGACTGGGATAGACTCAGTCGTTCAGCTTTTCTCGATTCATCTTCTAGAGAGAGAATAATAATGAAGAAGTGGTTTGTAGGATACCTATTCGCCTTGCTGATGAGTATCGGCGCGGTCGTACATTCAGCCGTTGCGGCCGAACTCGATTTACAGGAATTTAGTGTTGATCAATTACAAGAAGGCATGGCTAACGGCGACTTCACTAGCGTGGACGTGGTGAACTTCTATTTAGCGCGAATCTATCAGCACAACCAAGACGGTGCTGATTTGCGCGCGGTGAACACGCTGCTGGACAGTGAAACACTGCATCAAATAGCTGAAACGCTCGATGCCGAGCGCTCTGCAGGTAATGTTCGCGGACCCTTACATGGCATTCCGGTGCTTCTGAAAGACAACATCGATACGGCAGACGGGATGCCGAATACCGGTGGCTCGTGGTTACTTAGAGAGCATTTTGCACCGGATGATGCCTTTATTGTGCAGCGTCTTCGTGCTGCGGGTGCCATCATTATGGGTAAAGCTAATTTGAGTGAGTGGGCGAATTTTCGCTCCACGTCATCGGCTTCGGGTTGGAGTAGCTTTGGTGGTCAGGTCAAGAATCCGTTCGATACCTCGCGCACAGCTTGTGGCTCAAGCTCGGGCTCTGCAGCAGCCGTGAGCGCGAACTTTGTTGCGCTTGCGGTCGGTACTGAAACGGACGGTTCATTGACTTGTCCAGCGACGATTAACGGGGTTGTTACCATCAAGCCAACCGTTGGACTCCTGAGTCGTGACGGGATTATTCCGATTTCGTCGAGTCAAGATACTGCTGGCCCGCTGACGCGAACCGTTCGTGATGCTGTGTATCTATTGAACGCCATGACTGGACAGGATAGTGCTGATGCTGCCAGCTTCGATGCAGCAGTCGATTTCACGGCACATTTAAAAGCGGATGGTTTACGCGGCAAGCGTATAGGTATCGTCCGTGAGCTGGCCGGCTATCATGCGGGTGTTGATGCGTTGTTTGAACAGCAACTTGCCGTATTGCAGGAAGCAGGTGCGGAATTAGTCGATGAGCTCTCATTCCCAAATGGTCGCAACTGGGGTGGGGATGAATTCACGGTTTTGTTGCACGAGTTCAAAGCCGATATGCAAGCGTATTTTGAGGCAAGCCCTCACCCTGATTACGCATCCTTAAGCGACCTGATTGCAGCGAACCAAGCACATGCGAGTCGAGTGATGCCGTGGTTTGGTCAAGAGTTATTCGAGATGGCAGAGCAACGCACAGCTGAACAACAAGAAGCCTACGAGCAAGCTCGGGCTGACGCGAAACGTAAAGCAGGCACCGAGGGTATCGATGCGCTATTAGAAGCGCATGATCTTGATTTGTTGATTGCTCCGACAGGTGGACCGGCCTGGAAAATTGACTTGATTACTGGCGACCACTTTCTCGGGTCCGCGAGCGGAGCCGCGGCGGTTGCAGGATACCCACACATCAGTGTGCCTATGGGCTTTGTGCATCATTTACCGATTGGTTTGAGTTTCTTTGGGACAGCAAAGAGTGAACCGATACTGATTGAAGCCGCATACGACTTCGAGCAGCGTACTAAAGCACGTCGCGCGCCAAAGTTGACTGCGCCACTCTAGGAAAGCTTACGCAATAAAACTGGTATTGAGTAATGGGGCTGGTATCATACGCAGCCCCAAATTATGTGGTTTGAGTTAGGTTAAACAGAGAGTCATGAGTCAATTAATTGCTGTAGCACCGATGCTGGATTGGACTGATCGGCACTGTCGCTACTTTCATAGACAATTTTCTCAACACACCGTTCTATACACTGAAATGGTGACCACGGGAGCGATTCTATTTGGCCAACAAGATCACCTTGGGTTTAACGATGCCGAACAGCCTGTAGTTTTACAGCTTGGTGGTAGTGACCCAATAGCGATGGCTGAATGTACCGCTATCGCTTCAGAGCGCGGCTATCATGAAGTAAATATCAATGTTGGGTGTCCGTCTGAGCGCGTTCAAAATGGCAGCTTCGGCGCGTGTTTGATGACAACGCCTGAGACTATCGCTGAGTGTGTGGAAGCAATGCGGAAGTCTGCGCCTACGGCGCGTATCTCGGTGAAAACTCGATTGGGTATTGATGACCAAGATAGTGATGAGTTCTTGCAGCGCTTTATGGAACCTGTAATGGCGGCCGGCTGCCAACACTTTACGTTACATGCGCGGACCGCTTGGTTGAAGGGTCTCAGTCCAAAGCAGAATCGGGAAATTCCGCCGCTGCAGTATGATCGTGTCTACCGTATGAAAGAGCGCTATCCACAGCTCCACATCAGTATCAATGGTGGTATTAAAACTGCAGAAGCGATTGCTGAACATCTGCAGCGCGTTGATGGTGTTATGGTTGGTCGTGAGGCCTATCAAAATCCTGAGTTGATTGGCTCGTTTGACGGCATACTCGGCTATGACACCCATGTGCCCTCTACCGAACAGGTGCTGGTGGCAATGATTCCCTATATCGATAGTCATGTTCAGGCCGGTGGACGAGTCTGGCATGTGGTTCGGCATATGTTAGGTCTGTTCAACGGCCAACCGGGCGCGAAGCGTTGGCGGCAAGTCATGAGTCAACAAGGACCAACCGCGCAATCTGCGGCAGAGTTATTTGAATTCGCGCTCAAAGAAGTGGCTGCAGCGCGCGAAAAATTTCACCAAAAAGTAGCGGAATACGCCAACTAACTATTCTGTGATGTCTCTCCGTTTCACCATCCTTGTAACCATCTTAGTCTCTGCTTTATCAGCAGGTAAAAATAAATATCAATAAAAACATATATTTAAATACAAAACATAAAAGTTGGCACAACCTTTGCTCTGTTCTTATCGACTTAACCAGTATTCACAGCCGTAACGTGAAGTATCAAAACCTCGATAAGGAAAACGAAAATGAACACCATGTTAAAAGTAGCGGTTGCAGCAGTTGTTTTGAGCGCATCTAGTAGTGCATTGGCAAACAATGACAAGTCGTCACTGGAATTGAACTTAGGTGCAATGTTTAGCGCGCAAGTTGAGAGCATTCAAGTAGAGCTGGTGAATGCAACCAAATCTGCACTTGAAGCGACTGTAAATGATTGGAAACTTGCTTTTGCTGACGAAGAACAAGAACCTGCCGTCACCGTAGCAGCAGTGACCACTGACACTAAAGCGAAAGCTGCAGACGAGTAAGAGTGGAGGTTCCAAGGATGTTATTACAACCTATGTTCCTCACGCTGATGATGATCGCACCCGTAGTTGGTACGGTGGTAGCGGGTGCGGTAGTCATCGCGTCCAGTGCGGTAAGCTCACACAAATCAGGGTGATCACCGATCCCAGTTGTGCTAGTCTGCAACTCTTCAAAAGTGACTCAATTGAGTCGACAACAAGAGGAAGTTGCCGGTGAAACAGCATGTACTGATTGGCTTGGTGAGCGCCCTAACTTTAAGCGCTTCAGCAGTAGCACAAACCTATCAAGCAAGTGATAAAGCAGTTCAGCTTGCGCAAGATAATCTCATTATTGATACCCACATCGACGTTCCTTATCGACTCGAAAAAGATTGGGAAGATGTCACGGTAGCCACCCAACGTGGTGACTTTGACTATCCACGAGCAGTTGTTGGTGGTCTCAATGTGCCTTTCATGTCCATTTATATCCCAGCAAACCTCGAACGTACCGAAGGCGCCAGCTACCAGCTAGCGCACAAATTGATTGATAGCATGGAAGCACTTGCCTATCGCGCTCCTGACAAATTCGATATTGCTTACAGTGTTGCTGATGTCGAAGAGCAGTATGAGCGCGGCGTTATTTCGATTGCGATGGGAATGGAAAACGGTTCGCCAATTGAAGGCGACTTGGCAAACTTACAAACTTTTTATGAGCGCGGCATTCGTTACATCACGTTGGCGCATTCTGAATCAAATCATATTGCCGACTCTTCCTACGATATTCGTAAACAATGGAATGGATTAAGCCCATTTGGTGTTGAGCTCGTTGAAGCAATGAATAATACCGGCGTGATGGTCGATATTTCGCATGTGTCTGACGAGGCATTTTGGCAAACACTTGAAGTCACGAAAGTCCCCGTTATTGCTTCACACTCATCGCTGCGTCGATATACCCCAGGCTTTGAACGCAATATGAGCGACGATATGATTAAAGCACTCGCCGATAACGGTGGTGTCATCATGATCAACTACGGTAGCGCTTTCGTGACACAGCAAGCCAACCGTTACAACGCAATGATTGCGAAGCAAGCTGAGGCGATTCGTGAAGAGCTCGGCGCTGATTCTGAAGAAGCCCAAGCACGTATTGAAAAATTACGCAGTAGCAATCCATACCCATTCGCGACGTTAGAGCAAGTGCTCGATCATATCGACCATGTGGTCGACTTGGTGGGTATTGACTATGTTGGTATTGGTTCTGACTATGACGGCGTCGGTGATTCGTTGCCAGTCGGACTCAAAGATGTCGCGAGCTATCCGAACCTGATTCAAGGCTTACTTGACCGCGGTTACTCGGACGCTGATATCAAGAAAATCCTGAACGAAAACTTACTTCGCGTATGGCGCGAGGTAGAGGCGTACGCCGCCAACAACTAGCCCAAAACAGCGCAATTGGTTACTAGCTACTCGCTACTTGAACTACCTCGATCGGTGTGTGCGAATAGCAAGTAGCTAGTAACCAAGAGCGCCTTGTCATTTCGGTGTTGCTTTTCCCCTTCAAAAGCGTATAATTCGCGACCACAGTTGGAAACCCCTCGGGGATTTTGCTGACTGTATTTAGGTTGCCACAGCAGTCCCGATAGGGGATTGAATGTATTTTCGTTGAAAATACCTCACCCGGTATGTGCCAGGGTGGCGGTTTTTTTCTGTGCTCTTTTTTAAATGCTCTTTATATTGAGGCTATTTACATGGCTAATCAAAGAATTCGGATTCGCTTGAAAGCGTTCGATCACCGTCTGATTGACCAGTCAACAGCAGAAATCGTTGAAACTGCTAAACGCACTGGTGCTCAGGTACGTGGTCCAATCCCACTGCCTACGCGCAAAGAACGTTTTACTGTGTTGATTTCACCACACGTAAATAAAGATGCGCGTGACCAGTACGAAATCCGTACCCACAAGCGTTTGATTGACATCATGGACCCAACTGACAAGACCGTTGACGCTTTAATGCGTTTGGACCTGGCAGCTGGCGTTGATGTACAAATCAGCCTGGGTTAAGCGGGCAGTAATAGGATTACACACGAGAGGTTTTAACAATGGCTATTGGTCTAGTCGGTCGTAAAGTAGGAATGACTCGCGTCTTCCAAGAAGACGGCGCTTCTGTACCTGTTACTGTGATCGAAGTGACAGCAAACCGTGTGACTCAGGTTAAATCTGAGGACACCGACGGCTATCGTGCGCTTCAAGTTACAACAGGTGAGAAAAAAGCAAACCGCGTTACTAAACCACTTGCGGGTCACTATGCGAAAGCTGGTGTCGAAGCAGGTCGCGGACTCTGGGAATTCCGCCTAGAGAACGGTGAAGGTGAAGATTACGCAGTAGGTTCTGAAATCACTGTCGAAATATTTGCAGACACCAAAAAAGTTGACGTTACCGGCACCTCTAAAGGTAAAGGTTTCCAAGGTGCTGTTAAGCGCTGGAATTTCCGTACTCAAGACGCTACTCATGGTAACTCGTTGTCGCATCGCGCGCCGGGTTCTATCGGTCAGAACCAGTCTCCGGGTCGGGTATTCAAAGGCAAGAAAATGGCAGGCCAAATGGGTAACAAGCAAATTACCGTGCAAACTCTAGATGTTGTACGTGTAGACGCTGAGCGTGGCTTGTTATTGGTTCGTGGCGCTGTCCCTGGTGCTACTGGCGGTGATGTCATCATCAAGCCAGCAGTCAAGGCTAAGGCGTAACGTCCGAGGAGAATGGTGATGGAATTAACATTTAAAGACGCAAAAGGCGCTCTTGAAGTTTCCGAAGCAACCTTTGGACGCGAGTTCAACGAAGCTTTGGTACATCAGGTAGTTGTTGCCTATGCAGCGGGTGCTCGTCAGGGCTCCAAAGCACAGAAAACGCGTTCTGAAGTATCTGGCGGTGGCAAAAAGCCATGGCGCCAAAAAGGTACTGGCCGTGCTCGTGCAGGTACTATCCGTAGCCCAATCTGGCGCTCTGGTGGTACTACGTTTGCAGCAAAACCACGTAGCCACGACCAAAAAGTAAACAAAAAAATGTACCGCGGTGCTTTGAAAAGCATTTTGTCAGAACTGGTTCGTCAGGACCGTCTGATTGTGGTCGAAAACTTTGGTGTTGATTCACCAAAGACTAAGCAATTAGCTGCCAAGTTAAAAGCAATGGATTTGAGTGACGTATTGATCGTGACGAAAGAAGTTGAAGAGAACTTGTTCTTAGCGTCACGCAACTTGCATAAAGTTGATGTACGTGATGTTCAAGGCGTTGATCCAGTGAGCCTGATTGCTTTTGAAAAAGTATTGATGACTGCTGAAGCAGTGAAGCAGCTTGAGGAGGTATTGTCATGATGCGCGAAGAACGTTTACTTCAAGTAATCTTGGCTCCTCACGTTTCTGAGAAGTCGACTATGACTGCAGAGACTGCGAATACTGTGGTATTCAAAGTTGCTACGAACGCTACCAAAACTGAAATCAAAGCAGCTGTTGAGAAGTTGTTTGAAGTTGAAGTTGAAGGTGTTCGCACTGTCAACGTAAAAGGCAAAACCAAACGTACAGGCATGCGCTTCGGTAAGCGTAGTGACTGGAAGAAAGCGTATGTCACCCTGAAAGAAGGTGCGGACATCGACTTCGTCGGCGGCGCTGAGTAACAGGAGGAATTCACATGGCATTAGTTAAGTGTAAGCCTACGTCACCAGGTCGTCGTCACCTCGTTAAAGTGGTAAACGAAGATCTGTACAAAGGTAAGCCTTACGCCCCGTTGTTGGATAAAAACAACAAGAAAGGCGGACGTAACAATAATGGTCGTATCACGGTACGTCACATCGGTGGTGGTCATAAGCAACACTATCGCATGATTGACTTCAAGCGTGATAAAGACGGTATCCCAGCAAAAGTTGAGCGTTTGGAATATGATCCAAACCGTTCTGCAAACATCGCTTTGGTGTTGTATGCAGATGGTGAGCGTCGTTACATCCTAGCTCCTAAGAATCTGAAAGCTGGTGATAAAGTTCAATCGGGTGCTGATGCACCTATCAAAGCGGGTAACACTTTGCCACTGCGTAATATTCCAGTAGGTTCGGTTGTGCACGCAATTGAAATGAAGCCTGGCAAAGGCGCTCAGATGGCTCGTTCAGCTGGTGCTTCAGTACAGGTTTTGGCTCGCGATGGCGCGTACGTGACCTTACGTCTGCGTTCTGGTGAAGTTCGCCGGATCCAGTCAGAGTGTCGTGCAACCATCGGTGAAGTCGGCAACGCAGAACACATGCTGCGTCAATTGGGTAAAGCTGGTGCAACGCGCTGGCGTGGTGTTCGTCCTACCGTTCGCGGTGTGGCGATGAACCCAGTTGATCACCCACACGGTGGTGGTGAAGGTCGTACTTCAGGTGGTCGTCATCCGGTTACTCCATGGGGTACACCGACGAAGGGTTATAAGACCCGTAAAAACAAGCGTACCGATAAGTTCATCGTACGTCGTCGCAACAAATAAGAGTTGAGGATTTAACATGCCACGTTCTCTTAAAAAAGGTCCATTTATTGACCTTCACCTATTGAATAAGGTGGAGAAAGCGTTGGAAGCCGGGGACAAGAAGCCAATTAAAACTTGGTCCCGCCGTTCAATGATTATCCCTGATATGATCGGCTTAACTATTGCTGTTCATAACGGTCGCCAGCACGTGCCAGTATTCGTCTCTGACGAAATGATTGGTCACAAGCTTGGTGAATTTGCACCAACCCGCACTTATCGTGGCCATGCCGCTGATAAGAAAGCGAAGAAACGTTAAGGGAGACGAGAGATGGAAGCTATTGCTATTCACAAGTTTGCCAAACTTTCTGCGCAAAAAGGCCGGTTGGTTGCTGACCAGATTCGTGGTCTTCCAGTAGCGAAAGCGTTGGAAGTACTGGCTTACAGCCCTAAAGATGCAGCTGGTCTGCTGAAAAAGGTGTTGGAGTCAGCCATCGCGAATGCTGAACACAACGAAGGCGCTGACATCGACGAGCTGAAAGTTGCGAAAATCATGGTAGACGAAGGTCCAACTATGAAACGCATCAAGCCTCGTGCGAAAGGTCGTGCTGATCGTATCTTTAAGCGTACCAGCCACATTACTGTGGTTGTATCAGATAGCTAGGAGATAAGTTATGGGTCAGAAAGTACATCCTAATGGTATTCGCCTAGGTATCACCAAACCATGGAATTCAACCTGGTTCGCGAATACGAAAGATTTCGCAGATAACCTGCACAGCGATCACTTGGTTCGCAAGATGTTGAACAAGCAACTGAGCAATGCATCAGTTTCGCGTATCGTCATCGAGCGTCCAGCGAAGAGCATTCGCGTCACTATCCACACAGCCCGTCCAGGTGTTGTGATTGGTAAGAAAGGCGAAGACGTCGAGAAGCTGCGTCAAGCGGTTTCTAAGTTGACTGGCGTACCAGCGCAAATCAACATCTCAGAAGTGCGTAAGCCTGAATTGGACGCACAACTGGTTGCTGAGAACATCACTGGTCAGTTAGTCCGTCGTGTCATGTTCCGTCGTGCGATGAAGCGTGCAGTACAAAACGCAATGCGTTTAGGCGCAAAAGGTATCAAAGTTGAAGTGAGCGGTCGTTTAGGCGGCGCAGAAATCGCACGTACCGAATGGTACCGCGAAGGTCGCGTTCCACTTCACACGCTCCGTGCTGATATCGATTACGCAACTGCTGAAGCAGGTACCACCTACGGTATCATCGGCGTTAAAGTTTGGATCTTCAAAGGTGAAGTACTCGGCGGCATGCCCGTTGAAGAAAAACCTGCAGCAGCTCCAGCGAAACGCCCTAAAGGCCGTAAGTAAGGAGAGACTAGATGTTACAACCAAAGCGTACAAAATTCCGTAAGGTTCACAAAGGTCGTAACCGTGGCCTGGCGCAATCTGGTAACAAAGTCAGCTTCGGTACTTTCGGTTTGAAAGCGGTTGACCGCGGTCGTATGACTGCGCGTCAAATCGAAGCGGCTCGTCGTGCCATGACGCGTCACGTGAAACGTCAAGGTAAAATTTGGATTCGTGTATTCCCAGATAAGCCAATCACTCAGAAGCCACTTGAAGTGCGTATGGGTAAAGGTAAAGGTAGCGTGGAATATTGGGTAGCCCAAATTCAGCCAGGTCGTGTCCTGTATGAAATGGATGGTGTATCGGAAGCAGTAGCGCGTGAAGCGTTTGAGCTTGCGGCCCGTAAGCTGCCATTCAAAACCACCTTTGTAACTCGGACGGTGATGTAATGAAAGCGAACGAACTGAATGATAAAACCGTTGAGCAGCTGCAAGAAGAATTGCTAGGTTTGCGTCGTGAGCAGTTTAACCTGCGTATGCAAGCAGCGACTGGTCAGCTGAATCAAACTCATATGTTGAAGCAAGTGCGCCGTGATATCGCACGTGTGAAAACTATTCTGACTCAGAAGGCAGGTGCGTAATGGCTGAAGAAAAACGTATTCGTACTGTGCAAGGCCGTGTCACAAGCGACAAGATGGACAAGTCTATCACTGTTGCTGTAACACGCCGAGTGAAGCACCCAGTCTACGGTAAGTATATTACTCGTACGACTAAGCTTCATGCTCATGATGAGAACAATGAATGCAACACTGGCGATACCGTGATTATTCGCGAAACTCGTCCAGTATCCAAGACAAAAACTTGGGCATTGGTTGAAATCGTAGAGCGCGCAGAAACGATTTAATCGCTTGCGATTAGAACGTGATTATAGAAAGGCTTCCCCTCGTGGAAGCCTTTTTTTATGATCCAAATTCGCATCTTTTGTATATGTCCCTATACTAAAAGGAAATAAAAACAAGGAGCAAGACGAATGGGAACTCCCGAAAAAGCCCGTCTGAATCCACCCGTTTTTTATTCTGCGGCTGGTCTTATCTTCCTCATCCTGTTGTTCACATCCATATTCCCTGACTCAGCAGATTCACTCTTCCAAACGATGCAATCCACCATCATTGCGAACGGCAGTTGGTTCTATGTACTAGCTGTTGCGATGATTTTATTGACGGTGGTTTATCTTGGTTTTTCCCGTTACGGAATGATTAAGCTGGGCCCTGATCACTCGGTGCCTGATTACTCGCGAATAACTTGGTTTTCGATGTTATTCAGTGCCGGCATGGGTATCGGACTGATGTTTTTCGGTGTCGCCGAGCCGGTGATGCACTTCTTGGCACCGCCAGTAGCTGAAACAGGTACGACAGAAGCAGCACGTGAGGCCATGAAGATTACATTCTTCCACTGGGGACTTCATGCGTGGGCAATCTATGCCATTGTCGCTCTGATACTTGCGTTCTTTGCTTATCGACATGGTTTACCGCTAACCTTGCGTTCCGCACTGTATCCACTTATTGGCGACCGGATTTATGGTCCAATAGGTCACATCGTTGATGTGTTCGCTGTTATTGGTACGGTGTTTGGGGTAGCCACTTCACTGGGTTATGGGGTGTCGCAGGTCAATTCCGGTTTAGGTTACCTATTTGATGTACCGGTTTCTACGACCGTCCAAGTGATGCTGATTGTCGGTGTAACTTTATTGGCGATTATTTCAGTGACCACAGGCTTGGATAAAGGTATCCGTAGGTTGTCCGAACTCAATATGGGACTAGCCGTATTATTACTGTTGTTTGTCTTGTTAGCAGGGCCGACGGTATTTTTACTGCAAGCTTTTGTCCAGAATACCGGTTCTTATATCGCGGATATTGTCGATAACACCTTCAATCTCTTTGCCTATGAAAAAACGGACTGGATTGGTGGTTGGACTGTTTTCTATTGGGGCTGGTGGCTGAGTTGGGCACCATTCGTAGGACTTTTCATCGCGCGGGTCTCGCGCGGACGAACCATTCGGGAATTTGTTTCCGGTGTCCTACTGGTCCCAGCTGGCTTTACGCTGATGTGGATGACCGTGTTTGGTAACTCAGCTATTGATCTCATTATGAACCAAGGTGCTTCTGAGTTAGCTGATATGGTTGAGACCGACGTACCCGTTGCATTGTTCGCATTTCTAGAGAACTTCCCGTTTAGTACCTTTTTATCGGGACTTGCGACAGTCATGGTCATCGTGTTTTTTGTGACGTCGTCGGACTCTGGTTCCATGGTCGTCGACATGCTCTGTTCCAATGGTCGCGATGATACGCCAGTTTGGCAACGGATCTTCTGGGCAAGTGGCGAGGGTGTTGTGGCGATTGTTCTATTGCTCGCGGGTGGTTTAGGAGCACTGCAAACGATGACGATAGCAAGTGCCTTGCCCTTTACTATTATCTTGACGATCGCAACCTGGGGCTTGATCAAGGCTCTGCGTGTCGATGTTCACAAGAAAGATGCATTGCAGAATAACTATCTGGGTGCGGCATCGATGAGCAGTAAAAACTGGCGAGAGCGTTTTCAGAATATTATCGATTTCCCGAGTTATCAGGTTGGTGAACGCTTTTTAAACAAAGTGATTCGACCGGCGTTTGATGAAGTTGCAGAAGAAATGCGACAAAGCGGTCTGACAGTCGAACTCGAGGTAGATGACAGTAAAGAACTGACTTTTAGAGTGGTTCATGGCGATGAGATTGATTTCATCTATCAAGTTCATTTAACGAGCCACATATTGCCGAAATTTATCAACGTGGTAGAGGAAGCGAGTGCCGCCTCGGAAGAGAAAAAGTACTACCGAGCTGAGGTACACTTGCGTGAGGGCGGTCAAGATTACGATATTCTTGGCTGGTCGCGCGATGCGGTGATAGGTGATGTGATTAATCACTATCACAAACACATGCATTTTCTACATGTGTTGCGATAACAGGGAGGCGTTATGAAAAAGCAATTATTAGCATTGTGTATCAGTGCGAGTTTAAGTGCTTCTGCGCTCGCTCAGGATACTAGTTCGGAACCTGTCACTGCCGCACAAGTGCAGGAGTTATTGCAGCAAATGCAAGCATTACAACAGCGCGTGAGTGAACTCGAAGCACAGTTGAAGGAACAGCAAAAGCCTGAGCAACAAGTTGCGGCAGCACCAGCTGTAACAGCAAATGAAGAGCTGGAACCACGTCAGCGGATCTACAGCAGTCCCGCACTAGCGGCTCGTGTTGAGAAGTTAGAGGACGATGTTAAGGCTGCGGAAAATGCGCCGATATCAATTGGCGGCGCGGTACGAACGCAATATGTATGGGCCGATTACGACGATGCCAACACGGATCGGGGCGGTGACTTTGACTTTGACTTGATTCGACTGGATTACAGCGGCTCCATTGGTGACGTTATCCTGTCGGCTCAGTATCGCTGGTTCCAATACATGGAGTCATTGCAACATGCATGGGTCGGTTACAACTTTACGGAGAATTGGCAGGGGCAATTAGGGATTACCAAAGTGCCCTTCGGTGTAACTCCGTATAACTCCAATAGTTATTTCTTCAGCTCCAACTTTTACGTGGGCTTAGAGGACGATCACGATGCGGGTGTGAAGCTCCGTTATCGCGATACTGATTGGGATCTCGACTTTGCCTTTTTCAAAAATGACGAACAAGGTGGCATCGATGGCTCCGTCAGCGCGCGAGAGGACCGCTATGCCTATGATCCGCTCGGAGTTCGTTTGAGTGGCGAGGGCATATACGATACGCCCACCCTAGCAGTCGGTGAAACCAACAGCATCGCGGTTCGTGCCGCCCGCAAATTTGCGCTCAGTGACATCAGTAGTTTTGAAGTGGGCTTATCTGGGCAACTCGGCAAAATGAACGATGGTGTAGACGACGTAGGCGACCGCAGTGCCTATGCACTGCATGGTGTCTATACCTATGATCGTTGGACGTTTATGGGCCAAGCGACTCAATACGAGTATGACATGGACATGGCAAACGACGGTATTGTGGTCGGTGCTTATGCGTTTTACGATACGATCCCAAGCAAGGCTGAACTGTATACTGCAAATATTGCCTATAGCCTGCCGGTCAAAATAGGTCCCATCACCAACCTGACTTTTTATAACGATTTAAGCGTGATGACGAATAAGCGCGGTTACGATGAGGACACCATCATGAATGTCCTAGGCATGGCCATTTCGGCGGGTGGTCTGTATACCTATGTTGATTTTGTGAAGGCCAAAAACCAGCCCTTCATCGGTGGCACTATGGCCGGCGACAGTGATGACTTTGAAACCCGTTTCAATATTAACATTGGCTACTACTTCTAGCGCCGAAATGCTTGTTCTCATAGCGGCAACGCAGTAGAGTGTAACGATTCAAACAGTTGTTTAAGAAGAGGCTTTTGTGAGTCACGATTATCCACATTTACTGCAGCCGCTCGACCTTGGTTTCACGCAAGTGAAAAATCGCGTTCTAATGGGCTCGATGCATACTGGGCTTGAAGAAGAACGCGATGGCTTTCCCAAATTGGCGGCCTTTTACGAAGAACGTGCTAAAGGTGGCGTAGGTCTTATCGTGACTGGCGGTATCGCGCCTAACTTTCGTGGTCGAGTCGCCCCGTTTGGGAGTGAGTTGAGTAAACCGTGGCACGTCAAAAAACACAAACTGATCACGGAAGCGGTGCATCGCCATGGAACCAAAATCTGCATGCAAATTCTGCATACAGGTCGCTATGCGTATCACCCGTTTAATGTGGCTCCAAGTAAGATCAAAGCTCCCATCAATCCTTTCACTCCCAGTGCCATGAGTGATCGCCAAATTCGGACTACGATTGCGCATTTTGCTCGTGCTGCGAAGTTGGCTCAGCAGGCGGGGTATGATGGCGTTGAAGTGATGGGGTCTGAAGGTTACTTGATCAACCAGTTTTTGTGTCCAAGAACGAATAAACGATCTGACAAGTGGGGCGGTTCGTTTCAGAATCGTAGCCGCTTTGCACTCGAGATTATCAATGCCATACGGGCCGCAGTAGGCTCCGATTTCATTATTATCTATCGGTTATCGATGCTTGATTTGGTTCCTGATGGCAATCAGTTCGACGAAGTAATCGAATTAGGTAAAGCGGTTGAAGCCGCAGGCGTTAATATCATCAACAGTGGTATCGGTTGGCATGAAGCGCGTGTTCCGACTATCGTCACGTCAGTACCACGCGGTGCTTTTACGTGGATCACTGCGCGCGTGAAAGCGTCGCTATCAATACCTATTGTGGCGGTGAATCGTATCAATACGCCTGAAATAGCTGAGTCTATTCTTGCTAAGGGCGAAGCCGATATGGTGTCGATGGCGCGACCGTTGCTCGCGGACCCTGCATTCGTTAACAAAGCAGCGCAAGGCGCTGGACATACCATTAATACCTGTATTGCCTGTAACCAAGCCTGTTTAGACCATGTGTTTGAGAACAAGCGAGCCAGTTGTCTGGTCAATCCGCAAGCCTGTTACGAAACTGAATTACAGTTTCATCCTGCGAGCACCAAAAAGAAACTTGCAGTGGTAGGCGCAGGTCCAGCTGGACTAGCCTTTTCCTGTTATGCAGCGGAACGTGGCCATGAAGTGCACTTGTTTGATAGTGCCAGTGAAATTGGTGGTCAATTCAACTATGCAAAACAGATTCCAGGTAAAGAAGAATTTCACGAAACCATTCGTTATTTTGACCAACGACTCAAAGAACTGGGTGTTAACCTGCATTTAAACAGTCGGCAGTCGGCGGATTCATTGGCAGCCGGTCAGTACGATGATGTGGTATTAGCAACCGGCGTGGTGCCGCGAGACGTTGAACTTACTGGTGCCAACCCAGACCAAGTAGTCGGCTATTTAGATGTGCTCAAAGAACACAAAAAACTTGGCAAACGAGTCGCTATTATTGGTGCTGGTGGTATCGGCTTTGATGTGGCGGAATATCTCACTACAGAAGAGTCACCGACACTCGATGTCAAAGCTTGGTCTGAAATATGGGGCGTTGATCACAATTACAGCGACCGTGGTGGATTAACTAAGCCCGTGCAAGAGCATTCGCCTCGACAAATTTACCTACTGCAGCGCAAGACGAGCAAGGTCGGTGCTGGTCTGGGTAAAACGTCGGGGTGGGTGCATCGGGCTACTTTAGCCAAAAAAGGTGTGTCCATGCTGGCGGGCTGCAGTTACAAGGCAGTTACCGAGAAAGGACTTTTAATCGAGCGCGATGGCGAAGTGACGGAGTTGGAAGTTGATCATATCGTGATTTGTGCGGGACAAATTCCACAACGTGAATTGCAGCAACAATTGATAGACGCTGGGCAGTCGGTACATCTGATTGGTGGGGCTGATGTGGCTGCCGAACTCGATGCGAAACGAGCAATCCGACAAGGCGCCGAACTGGCAGCACAAATTTAAGCGATGACCTCTCGGTACGATCTACATTGTCATAGCAACTTTTCAGATGGGGCTTTGAGCCCCGCTGATTTGGTCATGCGTGCTGCCGAACGCGAAGTGACTCATTTGGCGCTAACTGACCATGATACTACGGCCGGATTAGCCGCTGCGGAACACGCAATAGCAGAGCAGCAGCTTGATCTTCAGTTGATTCCTGGCGTTGAAATCACATGTCGTTGGGAAGACTTTGAGATTCATCTCGTCGCGCTGCAGTTCGATCCCAACGCCGACCGCTTGCAAGATCTGCTGAATCAGCAACAACAACAACGCTTGGCTCGCTTCGAACAGATGTTGGCAAAGCTGCACAAGGCTGGTTTGCATGTAGAGCTGCCGATATTCAGCCCACATCAAATGCCAACCCGTAAACATTTGGCTGATGCTTTAGTTGAGCAAGAGTGGGTGAGTTCATTTGATGCGGTGTTTCGACGTTATCTCGGCAAAGGGCAGCTTGCTTATGTGAAAGGTGATTGGGTTCGGCTCGAAGATGCTATTCAGATCGTCGCGGCAGCGGGCGGTGTCAGTGTTATAGCGCATCCTCATGCGTATCAATTGAGTAACAAGTGGTTACGCCGGTTACTTCAAGAAGCGAAAGATGCGGGTGTAACGGGCATGGAAGTAGCTGTAGGTCAACAATCCCCCGGGCAACGTGAAGCGCTGGCAACCTTTGCGAATGAACTCGGGCTTTCGGCATCTGCGGGGTCTGATTTTCATTACCCGTCAAACTGGCGTGATTTGGGTAAAAATATTGTCCTTCCCGAGGCCTGTGTGCCAATATGGCAACATTGGTAAAGCCCATTTCCTCGGTAATAAAACACTATGAGTCAGTATTTAACGATCCATCCAGAAAATCCGCAGTCGCGACTCATTGAGCAAGCTGTCGCAGCTATCCGTCAGGGCGGTGTGGTGGTATATCCAACCGACTCTGGTTATGCGATCGGCTGTCGAATTGGTGACAAAAATGCTATGGAACGCATTTGTCGAATTCGCGAAATCGATAAAGAACATCACTTTACCTTGATGTGTCGTGATTTGAGTGAGCTGTCTATCTATGCTCGCGTCGACAATCAAGCTTTTCGGTTATTAAAAAATAATACCCCTGGACCTTACACCTTTATTTTAGTGGCAACCAAAGAAGTGCCCAAACGTATGCTTAATCCAAAGCGCAAGACCATTGGCATCCGCGTATCGGATGATCCTATTGTGGTGGCGCTATTGGATGCACTCGGCGAGCCATTGATGTCGACCAGTCTAGTGTTGCAAGGTCGTGACTTTGCAGAGTCCGATCCGTATGAGATTCAAGAACAATTAGATCATGCCGTTGATGTCATCATTGACGGTGAACACCGCGGCGAGGAGCCGACTTCCGTCATTGACTTAGCGGATGGAACAGCGAAGGTAATCCGGGAGGGAGCGGGTGATGTCAGTCGCTTCCTCTGAGCCACTGCAGCAGTCGCTGCCGCTTGGTTTTGTGCGCGGCGAACCGGTTATCGACAAACCGGAAGACCTCTATATTCCACCGGATGCATTGGAACTGATTCTCGAGAGTTTTTCGGGACCCATGGATTTGCTGCTGTATCTGATTCGGCGCCAAAAGCTCGATATTGTCGATTTACCCATTCTGCCGATTACCAAGCAATACATGACGTATGTCGACATGATGAAGGAGTTAAAGCTCGAGCTGGCTGCTGATTACTTGGTCATGGCTGCCATGTTGGCCGAGATTAAAAGTCGAATGTTGCTGCCACGTCCTGCGGCGATCGAAGACGAAGAATTGGATCCGCGCGCTGAACTCGTACGACGATTACAAGAGTATGAAGCGATTCGACAAGGTGCACAGCATTTAGATGCCTTGCCTCAAATCGGGCGAGATGAATTTGTGGCACACGCGCATACGGATGCCCAAGAACATGTTCAAACAGTGCTGCCGGAAGTAGCCCTAGCAGAACTTGCGTTGGCGTTTGCCCAGGCACTGGCGCATGCAGAGCTGCAACATCACCACCAAGTCCATCGAGAGAAACTGTCGACTCGCGCCCGCATGAGTCGAATTTTAGATCTATTGCAAAGTAAACAACGGCTTGCTTTTCATGAGCTCTTTGAGACTGCAGAGGGCCGCCAGGGAGTTGTGGTTAGCTTTCTAGCAATACTTGAGTTAGTCAAAGAGGCATTGATTGATGTGGTTCAAATTGATGCCTATAGTGCCATTCATATAGCTGTTGCGAACCGAACAACAGGTGCCTATGCAGAAGCATCAACTTAAACAAGTCATCGAAGCCTTACTCTTTGTCGCTGAACAACCGCTGACTGAATCGCAGTTGGCAGAGCAGGTCGAGTCACAGCAAATTACCAAAAAGCAGATACGAGACGTTCTGGATGAATTGCAGCGCGATTATCAAGAGCGTGGCGTGCAGTTGCGAAAAGTCGCTTCCGGTTATAGATTTCAGACGCGAGCCGAATTGGGTGATATAATCAGCAACCTGTGGCAGGAGAAGCCAACTAAGTATTCACAGGCACTCCTCGAAACCCTTGCACTCATAGCTTATCGCCAGCCAATTACACGCGGTGATATCGAAGAAATTCGGGGGGTTAGTGTAAGCTCACAGATTATGAAAACACTACAGGAACGTGGTTGGATTAAAGTCGTTGGGCAGCGTGAAGTCCCGGGGCGCCCTCAACTTTATGCAACGACGCCTGAATTTTTAGATTATTTTAGTTTGCAGGACTTAGCCGAGTTACCTGATATCCCAGAGCCGCCCAGTCAGGTGAAGGATGCAGGGCAAAGCACTCAGATAACCGCTGCGACAGCGACAGAAACAGAGTAGACATGCCCATGAGTGAAAAATTACAGAAAGTATTGGCCCGTTCGGGTCATGGATCCCGCCGTGAATTAGAAGCCAAAATTGCAGCTGGTAGAGTGAGTGTCGATGGTCGTGTTGCCACTTTAGGCGAGCGTATTGATACCAACGCTATGGTTCGAATTGATGGCCACGAAGTCACAATTAAGCCTCCAGAAGATGTGGTTTGCCGGGTGATCATGTATCACAAACCAGAAGGCGAACTGTGTACGCGTCGCGATCCTGAAGGGCGGCCAACGGTCTACGACGGCCTTCCACGTATGCAAGGTTCGCGCTGGGTAGCGGTGGGTCGATTAGACGTAAACACGTCAGGACTTCTGCTGTTTACCACCGATGGCGAGCTCGCCAATCGGTTAATGCACCCCGGTCACCAAATCGAGCGTGAATATGCTGTGCGCGTATTTGGTGAAGTCGATGATGCCATGATCAAACGCTTATTAAAGGGTGTGCAGCTGGAGGACGGACCGGCTTCATTTAAGTCGATTCAGCGTGGTGGCGGCGAAGGCATGAACCAATGGTATCACGTGGTTCTCACTGAAGGCCGTAACCGAGAAGTACGTCGTCTGTGGGAATCGCAAGGGATGCAAGTAAGCCGCTTAATGCGGGTTCGCTATGGCAACATCAAACTCGAACAAGGCTTACCACAAAGCGGTTGGGGTGAACTGAAATTGCCGGAGATAAACTATTTGCGTGAGCTGGTGGGACTCCCCCCAGAGCAACGTACGTTCGTCGATCCGCGCCAAAATGAAACACGCCAAAAGCGCTACTCCCGAGCCCGTCGAAATCAGACTCAGCGTCTGCAACAAGCCCGCAAAGTAAGTCGCGACACTCGGCAATCAACGAAAAAGCGTTAAATGCTCTGTCCAGACTGGAGTTTACCTGGGCCACTACTTGCGTTGTGGCCCTTTCGTATCGACGTTTGGCGCGAGCAAGCGCGGCCGATTCAACGTCAACTGACCGATTTCTTGGTGGAAGTCCAAGCGCATCATCCAGTGCTCATGGGTGTGCATCCGCGTGAGCTATCTCGTGCTTCGCGATTCTTGCCGACCACTATTCAAACCATTCCTCTTCGCTACAATGATGCGTGGCCACGTGATATTGGGCCAGTGTGGACACAAACGCCATCTGGAATTCAAGCACATGACTTTCAGTTTTCCGCATGGAATGGGCTCTACCCTAATATGGCGGCTGATCAAACTTTTGTGCGTGAGCTCAGTGCGCGTTTCGGCTGGCGACGTATCGCCCATCAAACGATTCTTGAAGGCGGAGCAGTGAACAGTAATGGTGCTGGTGTGGTGTGTTGGAGTCGCAGCAGTATCGAGCGCAATAATGGGCTCAATGGAGCTTCTAGCGTTGCGAGAAGTCGCATTCAACAGGCGTTAGAAAAGACTATCAACGCAACCCATCATCTCTGGTTCAATTCGACTTATGCTGCTGATGAGACGGGTGGCCATGTCGATAACATGGCGCAGTTTCTGACGCCGGAGTGGCTCGCAATCGATACTAATGTGCGGCAGAGTGATGCTGCCATTCTTGCGCAGTTACCGACCTCTATTAAAATTCTCGAACTGCCACCAACGTGCTCGTTTCAACCGAGTCCTGGTCTCTTTAGCAGTGTGCAGCGTCGTGCCGGTGTGATGCGTCGCGGCAGCAAGCCCTTGTTAAGTAGCTACGTAAACTTTGTCCGAACGCCAACAGCCGTGTTTGTGCCTCAATTTGGCCGTGCTGATGATGCCGAGGCAGTTCGGCTAATCCGCTCGGCAGTACCTCACCTTGCGGTCGTGCCCGTTGCTGCAGATGAGATGATTGCGGGCGGCGGTGGACCGCACTGTATGACCTTACCGCTGCCCCTGTTGCACCGACCCGCTTAACCATTGCTCTTATTTGATCAGGAAGACCACTTCAATTTGAGCTTGAATATCCGATTGACCCGGCATCGAGACATCGGCACTAGCCATACGCATGCTCTCCATTCGAAATGCTGGCTGTGGTGCTGAAGAATGCTCGGAGATTCGAATTATTTTACCTAAAGTAACGTCTCCACTCGCGGCGAGGATTTCGGCTTTACTGCGCGCATCATCAATGGCTAACCGTAGTGCTTCTGCATAATGCTTACTGGGGTCGCTAACTCGATAGTTAGCTGATTGGATTGCGGACACTCCCGCGGCCAAAGATTGGTCGAGAACTTGATCATAAGCACTCGGGTCACGCATAGTGACTTCTATAGTACGTGTTACGGAGTAGCCTCGAATACGTGGTTTTGAGCGGTCATCCGAGTAATCGTAAAGTGGTTGTGCTTGAACCGCAAACGAGCGAACGTCATTGGTTTCAATGTTGGCTTGTGAGAGCGTCTCTAATACCTTTGCAGTGACTTCATCCACGGCTGTTTTAAGGGGGGCTACGGTGTCACCTTCGCGGGTAATGACTAACGTGAAGCTCAGTACATCAGGGATGGCATAGGTGGTGCCAGTACCGGATACGCGAATAGATTGCTCTGTGTTGCTAGCATCGAAGCTGGCGTGCGGGCTAGAAGTATTCGGCATGCAACCCGTCAAAATAAGCACAGTAGCAACGGGAAGCAGCACCATAGCACTGATATTTTTGGTAAAGTAACTCGACATTAGTTCTCCGACGTTTCAGTTTGAGTCTAGTGAATAGGATAGCTCACTACCGCTTTTTGTGACTGTAAACGCTGCGTAAAGGTACCATTTCATGACTTCAGATGAGCAACAAGCAAAAGATGTGGTGTTGCGCCTGTTGGCGCGACGCGAACACAGTGCGCAGGAACTTAAGCAAAAACTGCGTCAACGCGGATTCGCGGATACCATTTGCGATACAGTGCTAACGCTAGCGCAAGCGAACAACTGGCAAAGTGATGAGCGCTTTGCTGAGGCGTGGTTGCGCCACAGCCTTGCCAACGGCGATGGTTTGCAGAAAATAAAAGCGGCGGCACAGAACAAAGGACTAGATACTGAGCTCGTGGCTAATCTACTGCAGCGGTTAGAGCCGGACTGGAATGATCTCTGTTATCAACGACTGCTAAAAAAATTTGGTGATGAGCCACCTGCGGATGCCAAAATGAGAGACCGAATGATGCGCCATTTACTTCAACGCGGTTTCTCCTACAGTGAAATTAAACAGGCATTGAGTTGGCAAGCAGAGGCAGCGACAGACTAGGCGTCAGTCTCCATTCGTGGTAGTCTTTTCGCCTTAATTTTTCACCCATTGGATGCAAGGTAGTAGGAACACGCCATGACCATGACTAGTGCTGAAATACGCGAAGCATTTCTTCAGTTTTTTGCCGAGCGAGGCCACCAACGTGTTGCCTCAGCATCGCTAATTCCTGGCAATGACCCAACGTTGTTATTCACCAATGCGGGTATGGTTCCATTTAAGGATGTCTTTCTCGGTGACGAACACCGTGACTATTCACGGGCCACGTCGTCACAGCGTTGTTTGCGCGCTGGCGGCAAGCATAACGACCTTGAAAATGTGGGCTATACCGCACGCCATCACACGTTTTTTGAAATGCTTGGGAACTTTAGTTTTGGCGATTATTTCAAGCGTGAAGCCATCCAATACGCGTGGGAGTTTCTGACTGATACGTTGCAATTACCAAAAGAAAAGCTGTGGGTCACGGTCTTTACCGAGGACGATGAAGCCTACAACATTTGGGCCGATGAAATAGGTGTTCCACGTGATCGTATTTCGCGCATCGGTGCCAAAGACAACTTTTGGGCCATGGGTGATACGGGTCCATGCGGTCCTTGCTCTGAAATTTTTTATGACCATGGTGAATCGGTTTGGGGTGGTCCTCCGGGAACACCTGAGGAAGATGGCGACCGCTATATCGAAATTTGGAACCTAGTATTCATGCAATATAACCGTCAGGCTGATGGCACTTTATTACCATTGCCGAAGCCCTCGGTTGATACAGGCATGGGGCTTGAGCGCATTTCCGCAGTTCTGCAGCATGTGCATAGTAATTACGAAATCGACTTATTCGAAGCTTTAATCAAAGCCGCAGCAAGAATTATTGGAACGACTGATTTAAGTAACAAATCACTGCGTGTGATCGCTGATCATATTCGTTCTTGTAGCTTTTTGATTGCCGATGGTGTGCAACCATCGAATGAAGGCCGTGGTTATGTATTACGTCGTATTATTCGACGCGCAGTTCGGCATGGCAACATGCTCGGCGCTCCAGCTGGATTCTTTAGCCAATTGGTGCAAGAGCTCTGCACACAAATGGGTAGCGCCTATCCTGAGTTAGTGGAGAAGAAGAAAGTCATTCGTGACGCGCTAGCGCGGGAAGAGGAACAGTTCGGCAAAACCCTCGAGCGTGGTTTGACGATTCTCAATGACGCCCTAGAGACTTTAGATGGACAAGTGATTCCGGGTGATGTCGTATTCAAGCTGTACGATACATTTGGCTTCCCTGTCGACCTTACCGCGGATATCGCACGTGAGAAAGAACTCACCATTGATGAAGCCGGCTTTCAAGCAGCGATGGAGCAGCAGCGCCAACGCGCACAACAATCTTCGCAATTTGGCGTTGATTATAACGAGCGCCTGAAAAGCTCTGTACGCAGTCAGTTCACTGGTTATGAGCAGACGGACGATGAAAGCGAAGTGGTCGAGTTATTCGCTGATGGACAGCCCGTGGCGGAACTTGCAGTAGGTCAACAAGGCGTTGTGGTGCTAGCGCAAACGCCATTCTATGCCGAAAGTGGTGGTCAGATTGGTGACCGTGGTCGCTTAGTGGCTAATGGTGGCGAGTTTATTGTCGAAGATACTCAGTATATTGGTAAAGCGATAGCGCATCATGGCAAAGCGGCGAGTGCTTTGAAAGTTGGTGATCGCGTACGCGCTGAAATCGACGCAGAGCGACGCGCGGCGGTCAAGAAGAACCACTCTGCCACGCATCTGTTGCACGCCGCATTACGTAATTTACTCGGTGAACACGTGACGCAAAAAGGTTCGTTAGTGACGGCTGATCGTTTGCGTTTCGATTTCTCTCACTTTGAGGCTGTTACAGCAGAGCAATTGGACGCGATTGAGCGTCAAGTGAATGAAGAAATCTACAAGAATCACGCTTTGCAAACCGCTCACATGCCGATTGAAGAAGCGAAAAAGGCCGGTGCTATGGCACTGTTCGGGGAGAAATATGATGACGACGTCCGCGTAGTCACTATGGGCGATTTCTCGATGGAGCTGTGCGGTGGAACTCACGTGAGCCGTACTGGCGATATCGGTGCTTTCCGGATTGTCAGTGAGGCGGGAATTGCCTCTGGTGTACGTCGTATTGAGGCTGTAACGGGTGCTGGCGCGGTCCGGTTCACGCTGCAACAACAGCAGCAGTTGCGTAGTATTGCGATCATGCTGAAAGCAGACATGAATCATGTTTCTGAGCGGGTGCAAGCGCAGCTCGAGCGTAGCAAAGCCCTCGAGAAGTCGGTCGACGAGTTAAAAGGTCGCCTAGCCAGCCAAGCTGGAAACGATCTGGTCGGTTCAGCGATAGAAATTAATGGTACTAAAGTGATCATCGCACAGCTTGATAACGTAGAAAGTAAAGCATTGCGTGAACTTGTTGATGATCTGAAGAATCAAATCGGTTCAGGGGTCGTAGTTCTTGCGGTGGTGAATGACGGTAAAGTCAGCCTCATTGTTGGGGTCACAAAAGACTTAACTACCAAAGTTCAAGCGGGTGCCGTAGTGAATGTGGCGGCACAGTGTGTTGGTGGTAAAGGTGGTGGACGACCTGATTTGGCGCAGGCTGGTGGGTCGGATGCTAGTCAAGTTACAACGGCTCTAGAGGCCGCGAGAGCGCATCTCGAGTCGATATTGTAAATACCAGTGATTCGGAATAATTAGGCTTGTACACAAGTGTCTTAGCGATTAGGATATAACAATCGCTATAACAATTAAAATGACGAAAGCGAGTAGTGCGATCGATGAATATAGTCTACGCTTTCATCGTACAGGAACCGAAGTAGGGAAGGAGCAGGCAAATGTTGATCTTAACCCGTAGAGTGGGTGAAACCTTGATGATTGGCGACGAGGTTACAGTCACCGTATTGGGTGTAAAAGGCAACCAAGTGCGCATTGGTGTCAATGCGCCGAAAGATGTCTCAGTACACCGCGAAGAAATTTATATGCGAATTCAAGCGGAGCATGCCGACAACAACTCCGAGAATAAGTAATTCCCTGCATCAAAAAGCTGACACACATGTTGTCAGCTTTTTTGATCGTATTCTTAGTTAAACAAGCCTTTGTGCCCGATAATCCATCGAAGTGTTTAAAAATCCCACAAACAGTACCCGGTTCGGAAAAAATCGTTTGACATTATTGTCGTTGCCGCTATCATTCATCGCCACAAGTAAGTGGTGAGGTGGCCGAGTGGCTGAAGGCGCTCCCCTGCTAAGGGAGTATAGGGTTTGTAGCTCTATCGAGGGTTCGAATCCCTCCCTCACCGCCAGCTTTTAACGACAGACAACGCACTCGTAGCTCAATTGGATAGAGTACTCGGCTACGAACCGAGCGGTTGGAGGTTCAAGTCCTCCCGAGTGCGCCAGTCGTTAACCACAGTTTTTAGATACGCACTCGTAGCTCAATTGGATAGAGTACTCGGCTACGAACCGAGCGGTTGGAGGTTCAAGTCCTCCCGAGTGCGCCATCTACTCCTCCTATAGTTTCTATCTATAATTGCTATATCTCGTCCAAACTTTTTCCTCAGCCAAGTTGTGCTATTCTGATATCAGATTTTCATAAATTTTGTTTGCTAATAAGTACTTGCTAAGGAAGTGTCGCAGCATGAATGAGCAATTGAACGAAGCGCTGGCTATCCTGTTTACGGGCATGGTGACGGTATTCATGTTTTTATCGCTACTGATATGCGCCATGCTCTTGTTGCGTCGATTCGTGGTTGAGGTCGATGTGCAGTCAGCACCAGCGCGTAAAAAATCGAAAGCAGTGTCACAACCAACAGCACAGCAACTTGCAGCGATTACTGCTGCTGTTCACCGTTATCGCGGCTCTAAGTCTTAAGTGACCAACAATTAGCTATCAAACTGCCGTTGAGGGAGAATTCTGCATGAGTAAGCCATTACTGCTAACCGAACTTGTCTTGCGTGACGCGCACCAATCGCTGTTAGCGACAAGAATGCGACTCGATGATATGTTGCCCATCGCTGAAAAATTAGATGACGCTGGCTTCTGGTCGATGGAATCGTGGGGTGGTGCTACTTTCGATGCTTGTATCCGCTATCTGGGTGAAGACCCATGGGAGCGTATCCGCGAGCTGAAAAAGGTCATGCCGAAGACACCACAACAGATGCTGTTGCGCGGTCAAAACCTCCTCGGGTATCGTCATTACGCCGATGACGTCGTTAAACGTTTTGTTGAGCGAGCTCGTGAAAACGGTGTCGATGTATTTCGTATTTTTGATGCTATGAACGACGTCCGCAATCTTGAAACGGCTATCAAGGCAGCGAAAGCGGTAGATGGGCATGCGCAAGGCACCATGTCGTACACCGTCAGTCCGGTGCACACATTGGACAAATGGTTAGAGATGGCGCAGCAACTTGAAGATCTAGGTTGCGACTCATTATGCATCAAGGACATGGCAGGCCTCTTGCGTCCGCAAGCGGCTCACGAACTGATTTCAGCATTGAAGAAGAATCTCAGCATTCCAATTGCGATGCAGTGTCACGCGACCACAGGATTAAGCACAGCAACCTATCAGAAGGCCATTGATGCGGGCATTGATATGCTCGATACCGCGATTTCTTCAATGAGCATGACCTATGGCCACTCAGCTACTGAAACGATTGTGGCAATGACCGAGGGAACGGAGCGAGATACGGGTCTTGATTTAGAGCATCTTGAGGACATTGCTGGCTATTTCCGCGAAGTTCGCAAGAAGTATGCTCAGTTTGAAGGTTCGCTCAAAGGAATCGATGCGAGAATTTTGCTCGCACAGGTACCTGGTGGCATGCTGACGAATATGGAAAACCAGCTTCGTGAACAGGGTGCTGCAGATAAATTTGATGAAGTACTCGCCGAAATTCCAAAAGTCCGCGAAGATCTGGGCTTTATTCCGCTAGTCACACCGACATCTCAAATTGTCGGGACTCAAGCGGTGTTGAATGTATTGAGCCAAGAGCGTTACAAATCTATTTCGAAAGAAACCAAAGGTGTTTTGCGCGGCGAATATGGCGCTACCGCTGCACCGGTAAATAAAGAATTGCAACAGCGCGTGTTAGAGGGAGACGAGCCCATTACTGTTCGTCCTGCTGATTTAATTGACGATGAACTCGAGCAACTGACTACTGAGTTACGTAAAAAGGCGAAGGAAGACAAAATTCGTTTGGCAGAAAACGAAGTCGATGATGTTCTGACCTACGCGTTGTTCCCGCAAATTGGCCTGAAGTTTTTGCAGAATCGTGATAATCCAGACGCTTTTGAACCCGTGCCTACTGGCGCTGATAGCAGCGACCCACAGCCCAAAAAAGAGGCTGTAAAATCGCCAGCTAAAGGCGGCATTGAGAGTTACTCGGTGAAGGTTGACGGTAAAGTGTTTGCAGTCGAGGTTGGGCCTTCTGGCGAAGTATCGGCTTCGGCATCAACGGATAGCAAGACTTCAGATAGTAAGTCGGCCCCGTCTAGCGATGTGAAGCCTATCAGCGCACCACTTTCCGGCAATGTCTTTAAGGTCATGGTTAAGCCGGGCGAAACTGTGGAAGCTGGAGAGGTTGTCATCATACTTGAGGCAATGAAAATGGAGACGGATATCAAAGCTGAACAGGCTGGAACCGTCGTCGATGTCGACGTCAAAGAAGGTGACAGTGTTAATGTCGGCGATATTTTGATTACCTTGGAGTAAACCATGGGACGTTGGGAAGTATTGTGGAATAGTACCGCTATTGCTGCGTTTACATGGGGCCAAGCAGTGATGATGGTAGTTGGACTTTTACTGCTGTACTTGGCAATCAGTAAAAAGTTTGAACCGCTGTTACTACTGCCAATTGGGTTTGGTGCCATCCTCGCGAACATTCCATTAGCCGGTTTCAATGACCCGGGTGGATTGCTCTATTACATCTATTATGTCGGGATCGAGACGGGCGTATTCCCACTGCTCATTTTTATGGGAGTGGGGGCTATGACTGACTTTGGTCCGCTGTTGGCGAACCCTCGCACATTACTGTTAGGTGCTGCCGCTCAATTCGGGATCTTTGCAACTCTATTCGGGGCTATTGCGCTTAATGGCGTACCAGGGTTTGAATTTACACTGAAAGATGCCAGTGCAATCGCAATTATCGGCGGCGCGGATGGGCCCACAGCAATATTCCTCGCATCACGCTTAGCGCCTGACTTACTTGGTGCGATTGCCGTTGCAGCTTATTCATACATGGCGTTAGTACCTATTATTCAGCCTCCGATTATGAAGCTGTTCACAACGAAAGCTGAGCGCGCTATCCAAATGGAACAGCTGCGACCAGTTGGCCGACGTGAGAAGATCATCTTCCCGTTGGCAGTCCTGTTTCTAACCTTGCTATTCTTGCCCACCGCAACACCATTGGTGGGGATGTTCTGCTTAGGGAACTTGATGCGTGAAGCGGGTGTGGTCGATCGACTGAGTAAAACCGCACAAAATGAGCTGATCAATATTGTCACCATCTTTTTAGGGTTGGCGGTTGGTTCAAAACTCTCAGCTGATCAGTTTTTGTCGGTACAGACCTTAGGCATTCTATTACTCGGCGCATTTGCATTTTCGATCGGTACCGCCTCCGGCGTATTGATGGCGAAGCTGATGGCGAAATTCAGTAAATCACCGATTAACCCATTGATTGGAGCTGCCGGAGTTTCAGCTGTACCTATGGCGGCACGAGTCGTTAATAAGGTCGGGCTAGAGGCAAATCCACAGAACTTTCTGCTTATGCATGCGATGGGACCGAACGTTGCTGGAGTGTTAGGTTCGGCGGTGGCGGCCGGTATCTTGTTGGCGTTAGTAGGTTAATGACTACAGTTAACGGGCCTTATCGGCCCGTTAACCACAGTAGAAGCGTGTAGACAATCGCGACAAAGCTACTGAATATAAGAATGTAAATAAACCCCCGCAGTCCCTGCCTCAGCGTCCAACCATTGACGCGTAAGTAAATAAACCACAACACACTTAAAACGAGCGGAATCAGAAACAGAAATCGTGTCATTGGAAATGATTATCCTCTTTTGTTGTTGCGCTGTTGCCACAAAAGCAAATCAGAACAGGCTAGATCGGCTTGTTCAAGCAATTGATTCAAGCGCATGATGTGGTCAGCGACATATTCGTAATCACCTGATTTGGTGTGGCGTTCAAGTTCTGCAGCTGCTTTTTCTAAGCGAACTAAACCGAGGTTGCCCGCCGCACCTTTGAGCGTATGAAAGAAGCGACGAGCTTCCTCATGTTGGCCTTTTGCCAAGTAATCAACAATCTTTTGTGGTGCATCGCTGTAGTCATGTACCAACCGCTCGATGAGTGTGCGATACAAGCTCGTGTTATGTTGGAGGCGTTCTAATGCGGACTGAAAATCGATATCCGCATGGCGTGGGTAGCTTATGGCCGGTGCCGCAGTTGACTCGTGCCGCTGCGTTACTGGCATCGACATGGCATATTCCCCGCGAATACACCATTTTTGCAGCGCCTTAAGCAGGACTTTTTCATCAATGGGTTTGCTGATGTGATCTTGCATACCTGCCGCCAAGGAACGTTCGATATCTTCGCTCGATGTATTCGCTGTCATCGCAATAATCGGTAGTTGTTGATACGAATATAAGGTTCGGATGTGTTCAGCGGCGGTAAGGCCGTCCATGATCGGCATTTGAATATCCATAAAGACCAACGCGTATTGTTTACGCTTCACTTGTTCAATAGCTTCCGCGCCATTCATTGCCGTGTCGACTTGCACACCTGCATGGGTCAACAGTTCTTGCGCTATATGCAAATTAATATCATTGTCTTCGACAATCAAAATGGGCGCACAACACAGCTCTTGCTCGAGATCTAAGCTGGGTTGCTCGGAGCTATCTCCGGATAACGCCAGTGCTGAACTCAATACGCGAATGACGCTGCTGCTCAGGTAGGGTTTTACTATGAGATGCTGAACGCCAGCGGCTCTGGCTTCGTTCCGTAGTTCATGAGCATGGTAACTGGTTGCCAAAATAAGTGCTGGAGTCGGTTGCGTGGCTGACTCGGTCGCGAGTAATTCCCGGCAGAAGTCGAGCCCACTCATGCCGGGCAACTGCCAGTCCACAAAACAAGCGTCAAAGTGTTGCGTTTGCATAACTTCCAATGCATCTTCGGCTGTTCGCACTGAAGTGACTTGCACTTGGTGCGACCGAAGCAGTTCCGTAATCATGTCACGCGTCGTGAGATTATCATCTATCGCCAGAATTGATTTTTGCGCTAACCGCGCACGAATGGATTCAGCAACCGTTTGGTCGGCGTTGGGTTGCAACGGTAATTTGAGTTCAAGGAAGAATGTCGAACCTTGTCCCGAACTACTGATGACGCCAATACCGTCGTCGTTCATCAGTTTTACAATACGCTGCGAGATGGCGAGACCTAAACCAGTGCCACCGAATTTCCGCGTTGTCGAAGAATCGGCTTGGGTAAATGCTTGAAAAAGCTTGGCTCGCTGATGCTCGTCCATACCGATGCCGGTATCTGTTACTGAGAATCGTAGAAACACTTCTTGGTCATCAAGGTCCAGAAGCGTGACGCTAATCACAATTTCACCACTATCGGTAAACTTGATCGCGTTACTCACCAAGTTCACCAGTACTTGGTTGAGTCGCAGCGGGTCGCCAATAAGACGCGTGGGAATGTTGCTGGGTAGCTTAATGACGAACTCGAGGTTTTTATCATAGGCTCTATAAGCAAACATATCGGCCAGACTTGCCAGCATTTCTTCTAAATCAAACGGAATGGTCTCAATCGTTAGTTTATTGGCTTCGATTTTAGAAAAATCGAGAATGTCGTTGATGATACCCAACAAAATTTTGGACGAGCTCTCTATCGATTTCAGATAGCCGCGTTGCTGCTCATCAAGCCCAGTTTTCAAACACAATTGGGTCATGCCGAGAATGGCGTTAATCGGAGTTCGAATCTCGTGACTCACGTTCGCTAAAAATTCACTTTTAGCTTCTGCAGCAGCTTGCGCATCACGCACAGCTTCTTGCATTCGCTTCAGTTGGTCCGGAGTATTCTTCACGCCGTTTCGTCTCCTCACTTCAAGTCTGTTCATCATGCCATTTCAGCGTAGTTGCGCCAAGCGATTGTTTGCCACGGAATGCCCATACAACATAGACTATCAGCCGAATAACCAGTAAGCTTTGTCCTTTCATATAGCAGTTCATTAGCATAGGTAGGTCTGATTTTGCAGTCGACAATTAGAGCTCAGATAGAGAACCTAAGAAAAACCGGTCACACCGCTGTTTTACGTGATATTTCTCGAGGCATTGAACGTGAATGTTTACGAATCACGCCGACCGCAAAATTGGCTCAAACACCTCATCCTGAGGCACTTGGCTCAGCGCTAAAACATGATTACATTACGACCGATTATGCGGAAAACCTGCTCGAATTTATTACACCCGTGGCGCAAGATATTCAGACAACCTTAGCCCAGCTGACCGATGTTCACCGATTCGCACTTCAGCAGTTAGGTGACGAGTTGTTATGGCCATTGAGTATGCCGTGCTTTGTTGGCGACGAAAAAGACATTCAAATTGCGCAATATGGTTCCTCCAATGTGGGCCGTATGAAAACGCTGTATCGGCGAGGTCTGACCTACCGCTATGGCGGCGCCATGCAAATCATATCGGGTGTGCACTATAACTTTTCGGTGCCAGAGACATTGTGGCAAGCACTTGCCGCAGCTGAAGGAACTACCGCAGACTGCCAGTACAAGTCACGTCGCTATTTTGATTTAATTCGTAACTACAAACGTTTCTGTTGGGTTATCCCATACTTGTTTGGAGCGTCTCCTGCTATTTGTCAGTCGTTTTTGCAGCACGCCGATTCATCGATGGAATTTGAGTCTCTCGGTAAAGGCACCGTCTATCGAAAATATGGCACATCTTTACGAATGAGCGATTTGGGTTATACCAATAAAGAACAAGCCGACTTAGCCATTACCTACAATTCTCTGGAAGATTATGTAGCTGGCTTGCGTCGTGCGATTACAAAACCGTCAGCTCGTTTTGAACGCATTGGTGTCGCAGTGCCGCAAGCTGATGGGAGCATCGATTTCCGTCAGTTGAATAGTAATATTTTGCAGATTGAAAATGAATTTTACTCGCCAATACGGCCGAAGCGCGTGACTAAAAACGGTGAAACGCCGACTCAAGCACTGGAACGCGGTGGCGTCGAATATATCGAGGTTCGCGCTCTGGATGTAAATCCATTCAGTGCGATCGGCATTAGTGCCGAGCAAATCCGCTTTTTAGATACCTTTTTGTTGTACTGCTTGTTGCTCGACAGTCCGACTATGTCACTTGATGAACAAGCGCTAGCAGACCGCAACTTTAACCGCGTGGTGCTTGACGGGCGTAACCCGCGTCTAACCCTATTAGATGGCGATTTCGAACGACCTATCGCCGATTGGTTAGAAGATATTTTCGGAGAATTACACGGTATTGCAAAGTGGCTGGATGAAGCCTATCAAAGCGACGAGTATGTCGCTGTAGTCAACGACCAGTATCGAGCGGTTCTGAATCCTGAGTTGACGTTCTCTGGTCGATTCTTGAGCTTATTGCGCGATGAACAGTTGGATAATAGTGAGCTGGGTATGCAGTTAGCCAAAAAATATAAAGCTGAGCTGGCCAAACCATTATCTCATTTTACCGCAGAACAATTCGCGACTTGGGCGCAAGCATCGTTGGCGGAACAACGCGCAATAGAGCAACAAGACGCTGGTTCAGATTTTAGTGCGTTTTTAAGTGATTATTTTCGTCGTGCGGCCTGTGCCTCGCCGGATTGTCAGTAGAGCTAGGAGTTGTTACGCATGCTGAAACCTGTTCGTACACTTGTCACCATTGCCCTAGGTTGCTCTGTGTTAGCGGGTTGTGCATCGGCGCCACCCGAGCAACCGGATAATCTGTGTGAAATTTTCCGCGAAAAACGTGATTGGTATGACGCTGCAGCAGATATGCGTGACAAGTGGGGTGTTCCTATTCACGTGCCTATGGCAATCATGTACCAAGAAAGTTCGTTCAAACATGATGCTCTGCCACCGCGAGACTATTTGCTCTGGATCATTCCCTGGGGACGCGTGAGCAGTGCCTACGGTTATTCTCAAGCGAAGACTCCTACCTGGGAAGACTATCAACGTGAAACCGACAATGGCTGGGCATCACGAGACGATTTTGATGATGCCATTGATTTCATGGGTTGGTTTATCAGTAAAACTCACACAGTCAATGGTGTTTCGAAGTGGGATGCGTACGAGCAATACCTCAATTATCACGAGGGTTGGGGTGGCTATCGTCGCCAGACCTATGCGCAGAAAGGTTGGTTAATTCAGACATCGCGCAAAGTTCAAGCTCGCGCCGAGCGCTATGGCGCGCAATTACGGAGCTGTGAGGATGAACTCAAGCGAGGTTGGTTCGAACGCTTGCTGTTTGGCTAAGTTTAGGCTTCTCAGAGGTCAAAGAAGCGAACTTTACGGACCATATTGTCGCTGCTTTCCACTATCTCTAACCGATAATCATTGACGGTCAAACAAAGCGGTTGTTGCGGAATATCGCCGAGAACTTCAATGACCAGACCACTGACCGTTTTGGGACCGTCAATAGGCAGATTCCAATTCATTTCCTTATTCAAATCCCTGATGTTGGCAACACCATCCACCAATACCGAGCCGTCTGGCTGCAACGTGGTTGATTCGCTCGACAGTGGAGTAATCGTTGTCGTGAAGTCGCCGACAATTTCTTCCAGAATATCTTCGAGTGTTACGAGCCCCTGAATGTCTCCGTACTCGTCAACCACTAAGCCGATACGTTCTTTATTACGCTGAAACTTGAGTAACTGCACATTCAACGGTGTGCCTTCGGGGATATAGTAGATTTCGCGCGCCGAACGAACGATTTCTGACTTGTCGAGTTCAACACTGTTCTTCGTCACAATCTGCATAATGTCGCGAGCATGGATAAAGCCAATGGCATCATCAATTTCATTGCGGTAGAGCAAAATGCGTGTGTACTGAGCTTGCGACAGTTGTTTGATGATGGACTTCACGTCATCTTGAACATCAATACCACTGATTTCCGCTCGCGGTATCATCACGTCCTCTACGGTCACTTTCTCGAGGTCGAGAATACTGAGCAGCATTTCTTGGTGACTCGTAGGGATCATCGAGTTGGCTTCATTGACAACAGTGCGCAACTCCTCTGAGCTCAGAGCGTCTTGCCCCTGCGTGTTGTTAGGATTCACACCCAGCATGCGCATAAAACCGTTGGTAATGAAGTTTACTGAGGCAACAGCTGGATAGAGGATAGTCAACAGCGGCTTCAAAATAATAGAGCTTGGAAATGCGACTCGCTCTGGGTGCAATGCGGCAATAGTTTTTGGCGTGACTTCGGAAAAAATGAGTACCACCAGAGTCAGTCCAAATGTAGCCACCACCAATCCTGCATCACCAAACCAGCGCAAGCAGATGATGGTAGCAACGGCCGACGCGGCAATGTTAACCAGATTATTACCAATGAGGATGAGACCGATGAGTCGATCAGGTCGATCGAGCAAGTACTGAACCCGCTTAGCCCCGCGGTGTCCCTGTTGTACTAGGTGACGGAGGCGATAACGGTTGATCGACATCATGCCGGTTTCGGAGCCTGAAAAATATGCCGATAAAAACAGTAAAACACCCAAAATAATGAGTAGGGTGGATGTCGCTATGTCGTCCAAGAACAAATCCTGTAGTAATGCGTCAGAGGTCTAATGTAATCAGCACCGATATGAAGTCAAGTGTTCAATAACACATCTTTGACAAACCGGCTGCCGAAATAGGCCAGGGTGAGAATGGAGCTAGCCACTACGCTAGCGATGACCATGGCGCGTCCGCGCACGCCACGAGCCCCATGTAAGAAGACAATAACAACATAGATGAGCGCCGCCAGCGTGCTTAATACGGTTTTATGTGACTGTCCTTGCGCGAACATATCCTGAAGAAATACAAATCCGCTGATAATCGCTATCACCAACACAAATGTTCCCGTACTCAAGAGACGGAAAAAGTATCGCTCCGCGGTCATCAGCGGCGGCAGGTAACTTGCGGTCGCCTGTGCTTTGTGGTGTTTGAGCACATAACTGACATACAAAATTTGAATAGCATACAAAGTTGCCAACATTAAAATGGCATAAGCGCAAAGACTCAGAACTACATGCACTAACAATCCTGGACTTAGATTGAATTCTGCGCCCCAATTGACCGGGCTAAAGTTCATCAAAATGACGCTGACTGCGGCGAATAAGTAAACGACCGGACGCAACAACATGCCACCAGGTTTGGTGCCTCGCGCAATGGCTAAGATAACCAGCAAGAGGGCGACGGCACTCAGACTAAAGGTGATATTAATATGATCAAAGCCGTCAAATCGCCAATGCTCCCACTGAATCCAAGCATGCAGAACCACTGCCACAATAGGCAAGGTAATAAACCACTTGGGCAATTGAGCATTGCGGCCCAATTGTCGCCACATGGTCACTGCTGCAACAAGATAAAGTGTGACTGCGATGACTAATAACAGTGTCATACTGAGAATCATTCCGTTTTGATGGAATCCTAGTATAGGCATACTTGAGTGGAAACCCAAGTCATTCAAGTTGTTATCAGTGAAGAAAAAGAACTTGAATTCAGCTATACTGGACGCCATTTTAACGAATTCCATGCGTGCCTTGCGCATTAACCGAAGTAAAGCGGAACAGTCACATGTTTGATCATTTAAGTGAACGCCTCTCATCATCATTGAAGGCTATCAGCGGCCGCGGTCGACTGACTGAAGACAATATCAAAGATACGCTGCGTGAAGTACGTATGGCGCTGCTGGAGGCGGATGTCGCATTGCCAGTAGTACGTGACTTTGTGGCGCGAGTGAAAGAACGCGCAGTTGGCGCCGAAGTGAACAAAAGCCTGACACCCGGTCAGGAATTTCTGAAAATCGTTAAGCAAGAACTCGAGCACGCAATGGGTGACGGCAACGTTCCCCTCAATTTAGCCGCACAACCGCCAGCTGTAATTTTAATGGCGGGCCTGCAAGGGGCGGGTAAAACCACCAGTGTCGGTAAGTTAGCGAAGTACTTGCGCGAGAAACTGAAGAAGAAAGTTTTGGTCGTTAGTGCCGACGTCTATCGTCCGGCGGCAATTAAACAGCTCGAGACCCTGGCGAATGAAGTCGAAGTTAGCTTCTTTCCGTCCACGGTAGACCAGCGCCCAGTAACCATCGCTGAGGCAGCGATCGCACATGCGAAAAAGCAGTTTTTCGATGTGGTGTTGGTGGATACTGCAGGTCGCACAGCCATTGATGAAGCCATGATGGCCGAAATACAAGAGCTACACCAAGCGGTGAAGCCAATTGAGACCTTGTTTGTGGTTGATGCCATGACGGGTCAGGATGCCGCGAATACAGCACGTGCCTTTAATGAAGCTTTACCGTTGACGGGGATCATCCTGACCAAAACCGATGGTGATGCGCGCGGTGGTGCGGCACTATCCATTCGACATATTACCGGTAAACCAATCAAATTCTTGGGTGTAGGCGAGAAGACCGCTGCTTTAGAGGCCTTCCACCCTGAGCGCATTGCTTCGCGTATTCTGGGCATGGGCGACGTACTCTCGTTAATCGATGAGTTGGAGCAGAAAGTCGACAAGGACAAAGCCGCCAAAGTTGCTCAGAAAGTTATGAAAGAAGGGAAGTTTTCACTGGAAGACTTTCGTGACCAACTCGCTCAGATGCGCGATATGGGCGGCATGATGGGGTTGCTCGACAAGATGCCTGGAATGGGCGCAATGAGTGCGCAAGTTAAAGGGCAGATGGATGACAAAATGACCGTTCGCATGGAAGCAATCATCAATTCGATGACCCCCAAAGAACGCACACATCCTGACTTGATCAAAGGTTCACGTAAGCGCCGTATTGCCGCTGGCTCGGGAACTCAGGTGCAAGATGTGAATAAGCTTCTCAAGCAATTTTTGCAAATGCAAAAAATGATGAAGAAGATGAAAGGCGGTGGCATGTCTAAAATGCTTCGCGGCCTTGGTGGAATGGGCGGCAAGATGCCGCCGGGAATGTTCCCTAAACGCTAGGGAATACTTGCATTCGAACCAAAAATCGGTAGAATGCTGCAGCTCTCTGACTACGGTCGGAGGCATTTTTATTTACTTAACATTATAAACTGTATCGAGGAACGTAATGGTAACCATTCGTTTACAACGTGGCGGCGCTAAAAAGCGTCCCTTCTACCAGATGGTAGTTACTGACAGTCGCAATGCCCGCGACGGTCGTTTTATTGAGAATGTAGGTTTCTTTAACCCGGTTGCGCGCGGCCAGGAAGAAAAGTTACGTGTTGACTTAAACCGTGTTGATCACTGGGTAAGCAATGGCGCAGCTTTATCTGAGCGCGTAGCAAAGTTAGTTAAAGACGCGCGCAGCGCAGCTTAATTTTAAAAACCGTATCAGGTAGTTATGACAACAAACGCAGAACAAGTAGTCCTTGGCCAAATCGGTGCGGTCTACGGCGTGAAGGGTTGGTTGAAAATTCAAAGCTATACCGATGATGCGGAAGCCATTTTTGATTACAGTCCATGGCAGATTGTGAAAGGTGGTAAGCAGCAGCAGGTCCAAGTCGAGGAATGGCGTCGACACAACAAGGGGCTGATTGCGAAGCTAGCGAACATTGATGACCGTGATGGAGCGCATGCGCTGACTGGATCGGATGTCGTGATAACCGCAGAGCAATTACCAGCGTTGCCAGAGGATGAGTTTTATTGGCGAGACTTGATTGGGATGACTGTCGCAAATACGGACGGTTATAACATGGGAGTAGTCGACCAAATAATGGCCACAGCATCGAATGATGTCATGGTCGTGAAAGCGAATAGCAATGATGCGTTTGGACGTTCAGAACGGTTGATTCCGTTTATTCAGAGTCAATATGTTCAGTCAGTTGACCGTCAAAACAAACACATTATTGTCGATTGGCCTGCGGATTTTTAATGGCTGAGCAATTGCAGGTTGGGGTTATAACGCTCTTTCCTGAGATGTTCCAAGCTATTACTGAAAGTGGTGTGACACGCCGTGCTGTGAAAGATGGGCGATTAAAGCTGCAATGTTTTAATCCTCGCGATTACACACATGACAAACACCGCACCGTAGATGACCGCCCCTATGGCGGTGGTCCGGGAATGTTAATGATGGTGCAACCGCTCACAGATGCGATTGCTGCCGCCAAACAGCAACTGGGCTCGCAATCGAAGGTGATTTATTTGTCACCTCAAGGTCGCAAGTTGGATCAGGCTGGTGTCAAAGAGTTGGCCCAGAATGAGCAACTGATACTGATTGCCGGTCGTTATGAAGGCATCGATGAACGCGTTATTCAGCGGCACGTCGATGAAGAATGGTCGATTGGTGATTACGTGTTAAGTGGTGGGGAACTCCCTGCAATGGTGTTGATAGATGCTGTTGCTCGGTTTATTCCCGGGGTATTGGGACATGCTGATTCTGCACAGGAAGATTCTTTTGCAGAGGGCTTGTTAGATTGCCCACACTATACACGACCAGAAGTGCTCGATGGTGAGGTGGTACCGCCGGTGTTACTGAGCGGTAATCATGAAGAAATTAGACGGTGGCGATTGCAGCAGGCACTCGGAAGAACCTGGCTACGACGTCCCGAATTGTTAAATCACCTAGCTCTGACTGACGAACAGCAGCGGCTGTTAGCTGAATTTATAGCGGCAAACGACGCGCAAGATACAGGTTCGGGTAGTTAATCTAGGCAAGAGAGGCTGATATGGCAAAAGTAAGTCACAATTTGATCAAAGCGATCGAAGACGAGCAATTAAAAACCGACCTTCCGGACTACGCGCCGGGCGATACAGTGGTCGTTAATGTTAAAGTAACTGAAGGTAACCGTGAGCGTATTCAGGCATTTGAAGGCGTGGTTATCGCAAAGCGTAACCGTGGTCTGCATTCAGCAGTCACAGTACGTAAAATCTCTAGCGGCGAAGGTGTTGAGCGCTCGTTCCAAGTGCACAGCCCAATCGTAGATAGCATTGTCGTGAAGCGCAAAGGTGCGGTACGTCGTGCGAAACTCTACTACTTGCGTGAGCGTTCAGGTAAATCTGCACGTATCCGCGAAAAGCTGTCGTAAGGGATACTATCCTGATAGTCAAAAAACCCGCTTCATGCGGGTTTTTTTGTGGCTAAATTCAGGCACAATGCAAGGACTACTCATTCATTGCGCAATCATTGGAGTATTTGATGGCGGACGCTCAACAGCAATTAGCACACTTACGTGCAGAGATAGACCAAACTGACCATGAGTTGTTGCAACTGTTGTTGCGTCGGCGTCAATTGGCAGCGGATGTTGGTGTTGTGAAGCGTGCCATGGGGCAACCTTTGTATGTACCTGAGCGTGAGCGCGCCATGCTAGAGCAACGGCGGCGTGATGCCGAGGCGTTAGGTCTGTCGCCTGATTTGATTGAGGATGTCTTACGACGGGTGATTCGTGAGTCTTACCAGCAACAACAAGCCGCTGATGTGCATTTGCAAGAGCGCGTGGTCACTGTTGTCGGCGGTGCTGGCGCTTTAGGACAGCTTTTTGTAAGGCAATTTCGATCGGCTGGGGCGACCGTCAGAATCCTCGATCGAGATGATTGGGATAGAGCTCCAGAACTGGTTAGGGACGCTGACTTAGTATTGATTTCGGTGCCTATTGCGCAAACGGAAGCGGTCATCAAACAACTGCCTGAACTGGATGCTGAGACGATTCTTGCTGATGTCACGAGTATTAAAGACAAACCTTTACAAGCCATGCTAGTCAAGCATCCGGGACCTGTGGTAGGACTGCACCCTATGTTCGGCCCGCAGCAAGCGACATTGGCAAAACAGTTAGTGGTCGTTACCCATGGACGCGAGTCAGAGCGATATCAGTGGCTATTAGACTCGATTGTTCGCTGGGGTGCACATATTCGTGAAGTGAGCGCTGCAGAGCATGATGAGGCCATGGGCTTTGTGCAAGTGATGCGACATCTCTCAACATTTGTATACGGCATGCACTTAGCAGAAGAAAAAGCTGACTTGCAGCAGTTGCTCGACTTGAGTTCACCCATCTATCGACTGGAATTGATGATGGTAGGGCGGCTCTTTGCGCAAAATGCAGAGCTATATGCCGACATCATTCTGTCGCAACCTCAGAATTTTGCGATGATGCGCCGCTACATCAACACTTTTAGACGCATTTTGGATGAGTTGGAGCATGCAGACAAAGCAGCTTTCATTGCCGAGTTTTCAGCATTGAAAGACTATTTTGGAGATTATTCGACTAACTTCCTCGAAGAAAGTCAGCGTTTACTCAACGCCGCTGGTGATGCGCAGCAAATCCGCTAGACCTTTCGGTGACACTGGCTTCTGCAAATGGTGATGAATACCTACCTGAGCGCAAGCATCAGAAAATTCTGCAAAATCATGACCGGTAATCATGGCTGCTACTGGAGCCTGGTCACCGAGTTGAGCAGAAATCTCGCAATAAACGTCGAGTCCTGTCATGTCTGGTAATTCATGGTCGAGCAGCAGTAAGTCTGGGCGTTGAGACAGGGCTTGTTCAACAGCTTCATGTCCGGTTTGCGCAACGAGAATGGTCGCATCGTAGTGACTTAACATGGCTTTCAGAACTTCTAATGAAATAAAGTCGTCATCAACAACGAGTATTTTCATTGGTGATCTCCGTGTTACTACTTAGTCGTGAACATCTCAGACCATAGCAAAATATGGCAAGATTCGCGATACTGAAATAGTCAAGCAATCAACTTCAAGGAGAAGGTTCGTGCAACAAGTTCGGGTTTGGGATGGCTTTGTTCGACTCTTTCATTGGTTACTCGCGGCACTATTGGTGTCGTTATGGTGGACGGCAGAGAACCTTTACATGGACTGGCATCAACGCTTAGCTTTTGTAACGGGTGGACTCGTCATTGCGCGTGTGGTGTGGGGTGTGATTGGTAGTCGGAATGCGCGGTTTACCTCTTTTCTCAAAGGTCCGAGCGCTGCGCTTCAGCATGTACGCGAGTTACGCCAGCACCAGTATCAACCTGAAGCCACGCACAATCCAATAGGCGGTTGGGCCGTCATCTTGATGTTACTGTTATTGCTCATTCAATTTTCGACGGGACTATTTGCTACTGACGATATCTTTTTCAGCGGACCTTTAAATGCGCTGGTTAGCGGTGATACAGCGAGCTTGCTCACCACCATACACGAGACAAACTTCAATGTGTTGTTGGGTATTATCGGTGTGCATATTGTGGCTATTGCAGCCTATAAATGGCTGGGTATCCCTTTATTAGCCGCCATGATTCATGGCAAACGCGAACTAAAAAGCGCACCAGAACTGCGTCATGGTGCGCTTGGAATCGCGCTAGCAGCGGTGATTATTGCGCTGCTGTTTTGGCTGCTCTATTAATCTTTGTATTGATCGTGACAGCCTTTGCAATTGCGAGCTGCGGCCATGAATGATCGTTTCATGGCTGCTTCGTCGCCACCTTGAGCTGCGCTCAGTAACGCTTGCGCGTCACTTTCGAGTTGTTCAGCGCGCTCTTGAAAGTCACTCCAGTTTTCCCAAATGGCGGGAAGTGCATCGGTATTATTGCCGGGCTTCGCGCCTTCAGTTTCAAAACCAGACCATGGAATACTGCTCATGGCCGCAAAGTCAGCGGCGCGGGCTGCAAATACAGCTGAATCCCACGCTACATCTCCCTTAACCATGTCGCCCATCGCGGCAAAGTTGTTTTGCATCACCGACAATGCTTTCTGCCGGTATTCAACTGCTTTGTCTGCATCGTTGAAGGCGTTTTGCGCTGCGGCTGAGCCAATAAGAACGAATGTGCCGACCAAACCTGCTGTGATTAGTTGTGTAAGTTTCATGGTTTTATCCTTGTTGTAGCGGTTTAACGACTGCATTACGCTTTTCGCCTCTATTTGGATTGCGCAACAGTAGCTGCTGCCAGTACTGTAGTGTAATACCATACATCGAACAAGGGGAAGCGAATGAAGGCGAGTATTCACCTGAGTAAGGTGACGTTAGCGTTGTTAGCAGCATTACCGATAGTTGCTGCTGCATCGCAAACAACACCAATACGAGGACTCCAAGATAATTCATCCACGTTTGTGGCCATTCAGAATGCGACTATTGTAACCGAACCCGGAAAACAACTGGAAAACGCGACCTTAGTGGTACGCAACGGGAAGATTATCTCGGTGAATAGTAACAACCGCGCACCAGACGGTGCACGCGTGATTGACGCAACCGGTCATACTATCTATCCAGGGTTTATCGACGCTTACAGCAACTATGGTGTACCGAAGCCCGAGCAAGCCGAGCGGCGCTCACGCAATGTTCCCCCTATCTACAATAATAAGCGCGAAGGTGGTAATGCTGCGAATGATGCAATTCATGCTCAGCAAGACTGGTTCCAGTCGTTCGCGAATGATAGCAAAGCAGCGACGCCCTATATTGAGCAAGGTTTTACTGCCGTTCAGAGCGCTCGTTTAGATGGTATTTTTCAAGGTCAAGCAGTGACAGTCTCGTTAGCGGATAAAATTGCCAATGATGTGATTTATCGCGCTGAAGCCAAACATTTTGGTTCTTTTGATAAAGGCAGTTCGAAACAACAGTACCCGTCATCTTTAATGGGGTCGATTGCATTGGTTCGGCAGACGCTGGCAGATGCAAACTGGTACGAATCTGCTTACGGCAAAGATGCACATAATGGTCCGGTTGAGTTCAACGCTGCATTAGCTGAGCTGACAGGTATTGAACAAGAAGGAATGGTCTTCAGAGTCGAAGACGATAAAACACTGCTGCGCGCGCATGACTTACTTAGCCAGTTCCAAGTCCCGGTGACCTACGTCGGCTCGAACTACGAGTATGCCCGTATTGATGCTATCAAAGCAGCGAACTCGAAGATTATTCTTCCGTTGAACTTCCCTAGTGCACCTGCTGTAGATGGTGTCGATGATGATCTCGACGTTGAATTAGCTGACTTGCGGCATTGGGAGCGTGCGCCGGGTAATGCTGCTGCACTCGCTCAAGCAGGTATAGATTTTTCATTTACTATGAATCAACTCGAAAAATCGGGTGAGTTTTGGCCGAACGTACGCAAAGCCGTTAAACATGGTTTAAGTAAAGATGTGGCTCTGGCCGCGTTAACCACAGTCCCAGCAGAGATTGCCGGCATTGCTGATAAAGCCGGTAAAATTGCAACCGGCTATATGGCTGACTTTGTTATTGCTGAGGGTGACCTGTTTACCAACGGCGAAATCAAATCGGTATGGTTGCAAGGCGAAGAAGTCTCGCTAAAACCACTGACAAAAGCAGTATTCGCTGGCGACTTTGATGTTCAGATTGCCAACGAATCTGCGCGCCTAACGTTGAAAGATGGCAAGAACGTCAGCGGTGAATTAACCGTTGGCGAGCAGTCGAATAAGCTTCGCAATGCTTCGCGTACCGATGAAGCACTGCAGTTTGTCGTCGATGCTGACTTTGCTGGTGTCAATGGTGCTTGGCGGATGCGTTTGAATCAAATCGCAGATACGAGTTATCGAGGTACCGCGGTTGCACCAGATGGTCGCTCTCTCGATATTACTGCTACCCGGACGAACAGTACTGAAGCAGAACAAGACGCAGCTGACTCAGATGCAGTGACTTATGTTAGTCAATTGACGTTTCCCAACGTCGCTTATGGACAAACAGCTCTGCCAGAGCGGGTCAATCTTCACATCAAAAATGCAACGGTATGGACAGCTGATGAAGCTGGTGTTTTAGAAAATACAGACATACTGGTACGTGATGGCAATTTTTATCGCATCGGTGAGGATTTGAGCACCCCACGCGGCTACACAGTGATTGACGCAACCGGTATGCATGTCACCCCGGGTATTATTGACGAACACTCTCACATCGCAATTGATCGTGGTGTGAACGAAGGGTCAGAAGCGCTGACTTCAGAAGTGCGGATCGGTGATGTAGTTAACCCTGACGATATTCACATTTATCGTTCATTGGCAGGTGGTACCACCATGGCGCAATTACTCCATGGTTCAGCGAACCCTGTGGGTGGCCAAGCGCAAGTAATCAAACTGCGTTGGGGTGCAACTGGCGACCAGATGAAGCTTGATGCAGCACCACCGAGCATCAAATTCGCCTTGGGTGAAAACGTGAAGCAATCCAATTGGGGCACCACGTTCACTACCCGCTACCCGCAAACGCGGATGGGTGTGGAAACGGTGATTCGTGATGGTTTTACTGCAGCACTGGAATATGCAGAACGCAAAGCGGCCTATGACAAATTGAGTCGCAGTGAAAAAGCGAAGACAGCGCCGCCGCGTACTGACTATCGTTTGGACGCGTTGCTAGAAATTCTCAACAGTGAGCGATTCGTACACGCGCATTCGTATGTGCAATCAGAAATTTTAATGCTGATTCGTTTGGCAGAAGAGTTTGGTTTCACTCTCACCACGTTCACGCATATTCTCGAGGGTTATAAAGTTGCCACCGAGATGGCTAAACACGGTGCCGGCGGCTCAACGTTTGCTGATTGGTGGGCCTACAAATTCGAAGTGTATGACGCGATTCCACAGAATGCTTGTTTAATGCATGAGAAAGGTGTTCTGACCAGTATCAACTCGGACTCGAATGACCTGCAGCGGCGGTTAAACACCGAAGCGGCGAAAGCGGTTCGGTATTGTGGTGTATCTGAACATGAAGCATTGCAAATGGTCACACTTAATCCTGCCAAACAGCTCAAAGTAGACGAGTACGTCGGTAGTATCAAAGAAGGTAAGCATGCGGACTTTGTGCTTTGGAATGCACATCCTTTGAGTGCTTACGCGCAGCCGCAGCAAACGTGGATCAACGCACGTAAATACTTTGATCGCGAGCGTGATGCAGAGTTGCGCGTTGCCTTGGTTGAAGAGAAGCAGCAATTGATACAAAAGGTACTCGGTAGCTCAGCGAGCGATCGAAACGGCAGTGGCGGTAGCTACAAGCAACCACAACCGACTTGGCATTGTGACTCAGAGCATGATGTCTGGATGGATGCATTTGCTTTAGACACTCATAATCACGGAGGCCAACACTAATGAAAAACTTAATGAAAGCGGTGTTCGCCGCCAGTGTCATCGGTGCTAGTGTTGCCGCAACTGCACACGATATGGTTCCTGGTGAACCACAGCAACAACCGATCCTGTTGCAAGGTGGTACCTTGTACACCATCACGAATGGCATTCAAGAAGACACCGATCTGTTGTTTGCTGAAGGCAAAATTACAGCGATTGGCCGGGATTTAGCTGCACCAGAAAATGCTCAGGTTATCGACGTGACTGGCAAGCATATTTATCCTGGATTGATTGCTTTGGATACCACGTTAGGTTTGGTTGAAATTGGTGCGGTACGCGCTACGGACGACCAAGATGAAGTGGGCAATATCACGCCGGAAGTGAGCGGCCATACGGCCTATAACCCAGACTCTGAAGTGATTCCAACTATTCGCTACAACGGCATTACTCATGCGCAAATTGTGCCACAAGGTAACTTGATCATGGGACGCTCGAGCTTGTTGCAAACCGATGGCTGGACTTATGAAGATGCGGGTGAAGCGCTGAATGTCGGTGTTCACGTCAGTTGGCCGCGTACCGGTCTGAATACGGCTTGGTGGGAACGGCGTTCACCAGAAGAGCAACGTAAAGCAAATGCCGAGGCGTTGGCAGAGCTCAAGCAGGCATTCATTGATGCGCGAGCTTATTATGATGCGAAGCAAGCGGGTGAGCTGAATGGCACGGATTTGCGCTGGGAAGCGATGACCGGGTTGTTTGACGGCTCTAGTACACTGTTTGTGCATGCTAATGATAAACGTCAAATGGAGCAGGCGATAGACTTCTCCCAAGAGCACGGGTTTGAGTTAGTGCTGATGGGGGCTCGTGATGCTTGGCGCATGACTGAGCAATTAGCCGCTGCGGAAGTGCCAGTTGTTTATGGTGCTATGTACGGCTTGCCATCGCGTCATGATGAGGCTTACGATCAAGCCTATGCAACGCCAGCAGCGCTTGCCGCCGCCGGTGTAAACTTCGCGCTGAGCTACCCTGGTTATTGGGATATTCGTAACTTGGCGTTCGCCGCAGGTAACTCTGTGGCCTATGGACTGGACCATGCAACTGCACTTGAGGCGATCACGCTCAAGCCGGCACAAGTAATGGGTGTTGCGGATAAAGTCGGTTCATTGGAAGTTGGAAAGCAAGCTTCGTTGGTTGTTTCTGAGGGCGATATCTTGAATCATCTCGAGCAAGATATTCAATGGATGTTCATTGATGGTAGTTTGGTTGATTTAAACAACCGTCATATGCAACTGTATAAGAAGTATCAGCAAAAACCTTAAGCTGAACCACGTTAAGGAAAGCCGAGCCTCTGTGCTCGGCTTTTTTGTGTCAAAATGTGATTTTGTGCGACTAATCCTTGTCAAATTCCTTGGCTGTGGCAGTATCAATGGATAGGGATGCTATGACAATAAACTGAAGCGATAAAGGTATCACATGGCTTTACATCGACAGTTCTCCAACGACGGAAAAGAATTGATCATTGCGATCAAAGGGAAGTTCGATTTCAATTTGGTACAAGAGTTTCGACAAGCCTACAACAATATCGGCGAAGAACGCCCCACAGTCATTATCGACTTGCGTGAAACTGAATATCTCGATAGCTCTGCATTGGGAATGCTATTGAACATGCGGAAATCATTAGGTAATTCTGTGCGTGGTATTCACATTATTAATTGTCGGCCTGAAGTACGCAGTATTCTCGACATTTCACGTTTCGATAAACTATTTACTATTGAGTAAGCGATTAGACGGCAGGGCGTATGCATGTAGTTCATGATCATTCGAAACTTGCCACTGATGTGCTGCACCAACTCGAACAACTTGATTTCGAGTTTGTCACTGCTGGGTATTCGGAAGCGGTTGCCCGCAACGGTTTACTGAGTAGCGATATCACCATCTACATCTATGCGGCGCAAACTCAACTTGCGCCAGCATTGCGTAAACTCTTTCAGCAAGCCCGTGAAGATGACTTTGAAGCCGACATTAATGATTGTTTGATCATAACGGATGACGCAAGGCAACTGGGTCGTTGGAACGACGACCGACGTAAATTTTTCGTTGACGTGGTGCTATGGCCAGAACCCATCGGTATTCTGAAAACACGAATTCAGTCACTTGAACATGCCAATAGCTTACGCGCTGAATTGACTCAAACGCGCCACTCTCTTGCGTGGCATGCCACTCGCATTGACCGCGAACATCAATTGGTCGAACATATTTTCCGTAACGCACTCAGCCGCAACTACCTTGAGTACCCTCACATTCGGACCTACCTGACGCCAGTGTCAAAATTCAATGGCGACTTATGCCTCGTTGCGCCTGGGCCGATTGGCAATATCTACGTATTTATGGCTGACTTTACCGGACATGGACTTGCGCCCGCGACCGGAGCGTTACCGTTATCACAAGCCTTTTTTGCGATGGCGGATCGTGGCGTATCGGTGGCCGAGATGGTCACTGAGTTCAATTTCCGCCTAAATCGCTTACTGCCTGATGACATGTTTTGTGCCGGTATTTTATTAGAATTGTCTGCGAATGGTGAGCGGGTAACTTTTTGGAATGGTGGCATGCCACCAGCGGTTCTGTTCAGTGATACCGGTGAAATTATCGATCGAATGCCTGCTCAGCATATGGCGCTCGGTGTGCTTGATGATGATGATTTCGATAGTCGTGTGACCACATTTCGAGCGCCAACAAACAGTAATATCGCGCTCTACACCGATGGTGTCATAGAGTTGTTAGGGCACAAAATGGAATTTTTGGGCAGCGACACCTTAGAACAATTGTTGCAGCGGTTTTCGGCACCGGCCGATTTCCCTAAGTTGGTGGGTGAGCTTGAACATTTCCGCGGCACACAGCCTTTGCATGACGATTTGTCGCTCGCGGTACTGAGCTGCTGTCCAACTGGACTGGATGAGCTCAAACAGCTCAAAGATGATACTGCAATGCCGTTTACACTCACTATCGATCTGACATCCAATCAGTTACGGGAGCTGGATCCGGTGAACCACGTTCTTAATGCTATAGGGACGTTGCCGCGACTGCGTAATCATCGAACCACTATTTACCTGTTGCTAGCAGAAGCCTACAACAATGCTTTGGAGCATGGGTTGTTACGACTCGACTCCTCAATTAAACAAGCACCAGAAGGCTTTATGAACTACTACCAGTTACGCGCGGAACGCTTGTCGGCATTGGATGAGGGACGGATTCGTATCCACGTCAACTTCATTGCCGAAAAAGGCTTGTTAGAGTTCACCGTAACTGATACTGGCAGTGGTTGGGATACCAACCGCGTGATCAGCTCCAGTCATATGAATCACGGGCGCGGACTCGATTTGTTACGCCAGCTCACCACGCAATTGAAATGGGAGCAGAACGGTCGGGAAGTGTATTTTAGCTATCAACTGTAGAGCCTGGATTAGCCGCCTGCGAATTTGACCTGATAACCTTGTTCCAATAGCCACGCTTTGGCAGCTTCGCGTTGATCGCCTTGCAATTCAATAGTGCCATCTTTCACAGCACCACCTACGCCACATTTTTTTCGCAGTTGGCTCGCCATAGTTTGGATATCGGCGGTCTCTAACTCTAAGTCGAACAGCACGGTTACCCCTTTGCCTTTGCGCCCTTTGGTTTGCCGTTGAATGCGGATCGGTTGGGTCTGACGTGAGGTGGGGTGGGCCGGCGCTGCCGTGCTTTCAGGAGTATCTGAATCGGCTGTTGAAAACCCTAGATTTTTGAGCTGATCTTGCAATGAACTCACGGATTACCTCAAAATGCGATTGGAATAAATAAGTAAGGTGTTATATATTTTTGGCATAAGCAATTCACTACAGGTCAGTTATGAAACTGCAGCAGCTGCGCTACATTGTCGAAGTATTAAATCATAATCTCAATGTTTCGGCGACTGCCGATAGTCTGTTCACCTCGCAACCGGGCATCTCTAAACAAGTTCGTATGTTGGAAGATGAGCTCGGCATTCAAATATTTGGGCGCAGTGGTAAACACCTCACTCATGTGACTCCGGCTGGCGAGGAAGTCATACATATAGCTCGGCAAATTTTGTCTCAAGTTGATGCAGTGAAAGCGGTTGCCGCAGAACATACGCAGCCCGATCAAGGCAAACTCCAAATCGCGACCACGCATACTCAAGCACGTTATGCGTTGCCGCCGGTCATTAAAAAGTTTATGACTCGTTATCCAAAGGTGTCGCTGCACATGCATCAGGGCTCACCAGAGCAAATTAGTGAAGCTGCGGCAAAGGGTAAGGCTGATTTCGCGATTGCGACCGAAGCGCTGCATCTGTATCAAGATTTGATTATGCTGCCATGCTATCACTGGAATCGCTCGATTATTGCGCCACGCGACCATGCCTTAGGACAACAGAGTAAAGTGTCAATTCAAGATTTACGCGAGTTGCCCATTATCACCTATGTGCATGGGTTTACTGGGCGTTCCGAATTAGATCGCGCATTCAATCATGCCGGAATCAAACCGAATGTTGTGTTTACCGCAACCGATGCTGACGTGATTAAAGCTTATGTTCGAATGGGATTGGGTATTGGCGTGGTGGCGTCTATGGCTATCGACTCGCAGCATGACAAAGACTTGATTGCGATCCCTGCGCAACACATCTTTGAACCGAGCACGACCAAGATAGGATTCCGTAAGGGGACTTTCTTACGGAATTACATGTATGACTTCATGGAAGCTTTCGCTCCACATTTAACGAAAACAACTGTCGAACGCGCGATGCAAACGAAATCTCAGGATGAAATTGATCGATTGTTCGCAAAAATCGAACTTCCAACCCTGTGAAAATAAATGCTATTTGTTACTGGCTACTAGTTACTAGAAAAGCGTAAAACCGTGTTTTCTAGTAACCAAATGCCAATAGCCAGTAACGCCTTTCGGGTTAGCATTCGATGATATTGACTGCGAGACCACCGCGAGCTGTTTCCTTGTATTTCGACCGCATATCGTTGCCGGTTTCCCACATGGTTTTAATCACTTTATCGAGTGAAACTTTGTGGTCACCGCTGCCGCGTAATGCCAAGCGAGCTGCGTTGATTGCTTTGATCGCACCCATGGCGTTGCGTTCGATACAAGGTACTTGAACCAAGCCACCAACGGGGTCGCAGGTTAAGCCTAGGTTGTGTTCCATGCCGATTTCAGCAGCATTTTCGACGTTGCTGGTGTTTCCACCCATCAGTTCTGCCAGTGCTCCAGCAGCCATTGAGCAGGCTACACCCACTTCACCTTGGCAACCCACCTCGGCACCTGATATTGAGGCATTCTTTTTATACAAAATGCCAATGGCGGCACTCGTGAGTAAAAAGCGAACGATAGTTTCTTCGTCGAGGGGCGTGATAAATCGGTCCGCATATTTCATGACGGCGGGAACAATACCGGCAGCACCGTTGGTTGGTGCGGTAACGACTCGGCCGCCCGCGGCATTTTCCTCATTGACTGCTAATGCAAATAAATCGACCCAATCCATGACTTGCATGGGGTCAGCCGATTTCTCATTCTTCAGCCGTTGATACAGAGCAGGAGCACGGCGCCGAACTTTCAAGCCGCCGGGCAATATCCCTTCGGTGCGAATGCCGCGGTCAATACATTCATCCATGGTTTTCCAAATGTGCACTAAACCATCGCGGATCTCGCGTTCTGAACGAAATACTTTCTCGTTCGCTAGCATCAGTGAACTGATCCGCAATCCATGTTCTTGGCAATGGGCAAGTAGTTCAGCACAACTATCAAACGGATACGGAATCGGTTTGCTGGATTGTTCGATAGCCTCTTCGAGACTGTCATCGAAGTCCGCATCGCGAACAATGAAACCACCGCCAATGGAGTAATAGAGGTCTTTAAAGAGAACTTCATCATCGCGCAGTAAGCGCAGCTCCATAGCATTTGCGTGACGGGGCATCGTCTTACGGCGATGGAAGGTAATAGCGCCTTCACGGGGAAAATGTACTTCGTGTTGACCGAGCAGTTTTAGTTTTTGCTCTCGATCAACCGTGGCGAGAAAGTCGTCTACAGTGGTGGTATCGACCGTTTCGGGTGACTCGCCCACAAGACCGAGCATAACCGCTTTGCCAGTACCGTGACCTTTCCCTGTTTGTCCGAGCGAACCGAATAATTCCACTTCAATGCCGGTAGCTTGCTCGAGGTCGAGCTTCTGCGCTGCTGTGCGCAAGAAGTCTGTAGCCGCACGCATGGGACCGACGGTGTGTGAGCTCGATGGACCGATTCCTACTTTATAAATATCAAAAACACTAATCATACATTCTCTTATTAGGTCATCCGTTGATTAATTCAATGGCCGCGACCATGGCCGTTGATCAGGGTAGACATGATCGGCTAATTCACGGAGCATGCCAGCCGTAGCGCCCCAGATATTGCGCTGCTGATAAGGCATAAAGTATACCTTATCGTACATAAAACGCTGTAGTCGATAGACGAAATGTTGACGCTGTTGCAAAATGGTCGCTAGCGGCACCGTAAAAATCTCGGCAACCTCGCGCGGATCGGCAACCAGCGGTTGTCGTGGCGTAACAATAGCGACATAGGGGCGCACGATAAAATTGCTGATTACTGGATAATCGTGCAGTTGCCCAACCAGCTCGACATCATCTGGGTGTAAGGCAATTTCTTCCTGTGCTTCGCGCAATGCTGTTTCATATAAATTCGCATCATGTGGCTCTTGGCGCCCGCCAGGGAAACTGATTTGCCCCGCATGATGCCGCAATTGAGCGCTACGTTGCGTGAGAATCACTTGTAATCCGTCCGCTGTTTCCAACAGTGGAATTAGCACTGCTGCGGGGCGTAGCCGCTTTAACGAGGGCCGTATAACTTGCGGAGCACAATAGAGCTGAAACCGCCGCAGAAACTCATGACGATGCATGGTGAGCCTCATCGTCGGTTGGCTTCGGTTGGTATTGAAGTACAGGCAAAATTTTAGCAACTTTATCGAGCGTTTCTTGGTATTCACTCATTGCTTCCGAGTCAGCGACGATGCCGCCACCGGCCCAACAATGAATACGGTTCGCGCTGGCGACTAAGGTCCGAATAGCAATATTAGTGTCGGCGAGGCCATGCTGAGAAAAATAACCCAAACTGCCGCAGTAGAAACTGCGCCGATGGGGTTCGAGTTCCTCAATAATCTCCATCGCGCGAATCTTCGGTGCGCCAGTAATGGAGCCTCCTGGGAAAGCCATACCGAGCAGCTCAATACCAAGCTTTGCATCGCTCAATGTACCGGTCACAGTGCTCACCAAATGATGCACTGCTGGGTAGCTCTCAATCGCGAACAATGTGGGCACCTGAACGCTGCCAGGCTCGCACAGTCGACTCAAATCATTCCGTAATAGGTCCACAATCATAACATTTTCAGCGCGATCTTTTGCCGACTGCGCTAAAGCTTCCGCAAGCGCTGCATCTTCGGTGGCATCAGCTGAACGCGGTTTGGTCCCTTTAATCGGTTTTGTTTGCACATGACCGTCGGCATCGATTCGCAAAAAGCGCTCTGGTGAAACGGATAAAACGGCACCGTCGGATAATCGTAAAAAGCCTGAAAAGGGTGCTCGATTGGTGTCGCGAAGTCGCTGATACGCATTCCACGCGTCTCCTTTAAAGTCGGCAGAAAACCGTTGCGCAAGATTGATCTGGTAACAATCACCCGCCTGCAGATAATCCTGAATGCGTTCAAACTTTTCGGTGTAATCGGCCAATGACATGTTGCTGCGCCAATCACTGCACAACTGAAAAGCGGCCGATTGCGGTGACTTCGGTTCGAGCCAGAAGCGTTTGAGTTCGGCGAGTTGTGTCTGCGGCGCCACTAACCAGGTTTGTTGGGTCTGCCGACAACGAATCAATGCTTGATGATAAACGCCGATCGCAATATCAGGTAATTCAATATCGATAGCTGCGCGCTCTGGGAGACGTTCCAGAGCTCGACCCGCATCGTAACTGAATGCACCGGCGATACCGCCCTGAAAAGGAATGTGCGCGGGCCCTTGATAGGGTGGCAGCAGTGCCAGTTCTGCGTGCAAGCGTTGGGGCCAATCGGTGCTCTCGGTTAGCCATTGGTGCGGCTGTCTAAAAATAAAATCAAACTGGGCTTGAGGGTGGTCACAGCTATCAAGGAACAATGCGCCGGGTTCCTGTGCACAACGGCTAAACAGTTCCGCAAACGGAGTATCGAGTTCAAGCGGTACGGCTTGCAGAATCACGGCGTTCTCCTGTAAAAAGCGATCGTAGTGTTGGCGTCTCGGGTTGCCACTAAAGTCACGACGCAGCAGCATAGCATAACTGGTCACTTGGGATGCAAAGCGCTATTATAGCGACACTTCAAATTTACACCCTTTAGCTGTCAACAGAGGTTCACATGGCCATTATACGTCAGGCTGACTTTATCGAGAGCATCGCGGACGCGTTGCAATACATTTCTTATTACCACCCGCTGGATTTTGTCCAAGCACTCGAACAAGCCTACCACCGTGAACAGAGCGAGGCAGCTAAGAACGCCATCGCTCAGGTGTTGACCAACTCCAGAATGTCGGCACAGGGCAAACGTCCTATCTGTCAGGACACCGGTATCGTCACCTGTTTTGTCAAAGTCGGCATGGATGTGCAATGGGATAAAACCGACATGACGGTGCAAGAGATGGTCGATGAGGGCACACGCCGCGCCTACCTTAATCCAGATAATCCGTTAAGAGCTTCTATTGTGTCTGACCCTGCTGGCGCACGAAAAAATACCGGTGACAATACACCTGCAGTGGTTCACATCGATATGATTGCGGGCGGTCATGTGGACGTCATGATTGCTGCTAAAGGCGGCGGCTCGGAGAATAAATCCAAGATGGTCATGTTGAATCCGAGTGACTCTATTGCGGACTGGGTGGTTGAAACCATGCCTAAATTAGGTGCTGGTTGGTGTCCACCCGGTATGATTGGCCTCGGTATTGGCGGTACTGCTGAGAAGTCTGCGGTGTTAGCGAAAGAGAGTTTGATGGATCCAGTGGATATTCAAGAGCTCCTCGATCGCGGCCCACAAAACGCTGAAGAAGAATTGCGCCTTGAAATTTATAACCGTGTTAACAAACTCGGTATCGGCGCTCAAGGTCTGGGCGGCGTGACAACCGTGATGGACGTCAAAATCAAGTCCGTGCCGACCCACGCTGCGTCGAAGCCAGTTACTCTGATTCCGAACTGTGCAGCCACTCGGCATGCTCATTTTGTACTGGACGGCAGTGGCCCAGCTGATCTGCAACCGCCAAAGCTTGAAGATTGGCCAGATATTACCTTCCAGTTAGGTGATGACGCGCGTCGCGTGAACTTAGATGAAGTCAGTCAAGCTGACATCGAAACCTGGAAAACCGGTGAAACTGTCTTGTTATCGGGCAAGTTATTGACGGGGCGTGATGCTGCACACAAACGCATTAAAGACATGTTGGATAAAGGCGAGCCGCTACCGGTCGACTTCACAAACAAGTTTATTTATTACGTTGGGCCGGTCGATCCGGTCGGTAATGAAGTGGTAGGGCCCGCTGGACCGACGACCGCGACACGAATGGACAAGTTCACCGATATGATGCTCGATAAGACAGGTATTTTGGGCATGATTGGTAAAGCTGAGCGTGGACCTGCGACCGTCGAGAGTATCAAGCAACACAAAGCAGTGTATTTGATGGCTGTTGGTGGTGCTGCGTATTTAGTAGCAAAAGCGATTAAGAAAGCCCGCGTAGTGGCCTTTGAGGATTTGGGTATGGAAGCTATTTACGAGTTTGAAGTGGAAGATATGCCGGTCACTGTCGCGGTTGATAGTACGGGTGAAAATGCTCACGAAACTGGGCCTGCCATTTGGCGTGTGAAACTGGCTGAAGCGGATGCTTAGTCTAGAAATCTGGCAATGGTTGAGTGCAGCAGCGGGCGCTTTTGCTCTCGGTGCTGCGTTAATTTGGTTGATTTGGCAACCGCGGTTGCGAGCGCAGCAGCAAGAGGCGCGGCAACAGCAGCAGTTTCTGCAAACTCAATTAGACCAAAGCCAAACCACTACTGAGCAACAACGTGATCAGTATGAGCAGCGTCTTGCCCGTACTGAGCAACAATTACAGCACACACAACAGCAGCGCAGTGACGTGCAAGCTGAGCTGGCCGCTGTTCGTTCCAAGCTCGAATCTGCGTTGCAACATGCTGAAGAAAAGCAGAAGCTGCTCGAGGCTAGTGAAGAACGTTTGAAGAAAGAGTTTGAGCGTCTAGCACAGCAAATATTCGAGCAGAAATCCGAGCGTTTGCAAGTCAGTAGTAAGCAAACCTTGGAGGCAACGCTAGCACCATTTAAGCAGCAGCTGGAAACTTTTAAGACGCAGGTGACGCAGCAATACTCAGATGAAATCAAGCAACGGGCTGCACTAGCTGAGCAAGTGAACTCGCTCAAAGATCTGAACAAGCAAATGGCTTTGGAAGCAGAAGCGCTCACCAAAGCATTGAAAGGCGATACGAAAACTCAGGGTAACTGGGGTGAGGTGGTGCTTGAGCGAATTCTAACGCAATCAGGATTACGCGAGGGGCACGAGTACGAAACTCAGACTCACCATCGCGATGATGATGGTAAAGCGTTTAAGCCAGACGTGGTGGTGCATCTACCGAACGATAAAGACGTTGTCATTGACTCTAAAGTTTCACTCGTGGCCTATGAGCGTTATTTCAATAGTGATGTGGACGTTGACCGTGACCAGGCACTCACCGAGCATGTCAATTCACTGCGGAATCACATCAAAGGTCTCAGTAAGAAGAACTATCAGCAGCTCGATAGCGTCAGAACGCTCGATTACGTGTTGATGTTTATCCCAATTGAGCCCGCGTTTTTATTGGCTGTTGACCGTGATCCTGAATTGATTCGGCTGGCACTCGAACACAATATTATGTTGGTGAGTCCAACCAACTTGTTAGTGGCGCTACGAACGGTCAACAACATTTGGCAATACGAGCATCAAAATCAAAACGCGCAGCGCATCGCCAATGACGCGGCGAAGTTGTACGACAAGTTCGTTGGCTTTATTGAAGATATGCAAAAGATTGGCAATTCATTGGATACTGTTCGTAAACATTACGATGGTGCCATGAATAAGTTGTCAGTTGGGCGTGGTAACTTGGTCGGCCGCGTTGAAAACTTCCGGAAACTCGGTGTGCAATCCAGTAAGAAGCTCGATCAGAAGTTATTGGATGATGACACGAGTGACGACAGCGAATAAAAAAATCCCGGCACTAGCCGGGATTTTTTTATTAGAAGTTTACTGTGCGACGAGTGAGCCCCAGAGATCATATTCATCAGCATGCTCAATCAGAACGCTGACTTTGTCGCCTGGTTTGACATTGACCTCGCCATTTAAATAGACCAAGCCATCAATTTCAGGGGCGTCGGCATAACTACGTCCAATCGCACCTTCAGCATCCACTTCATCAATCAGGACGTCGAGGGTACGGCCAATTTTAGCCTGCAACCGCTGCGCACTGATTTCTTGCTGAACTTGCATAAAGCGCTCGTAACGCTCTTGCTTCACTGCTTCAGGAACCGGATCAGGCAAGTCATTCGCTTTGGCGCCATCCACATCGGAGTAGGTAAAACAGCCGACGCGGTCCAATTGCGCATCACGCAAGAATTGTAATAGCTCTTCAAATTCAGCTTCGGTTTCGCCAGGGAAGCCGACAATAAAGGTACTGCGGATGGTTAAATCTGGACAAACTTCACGCCAGCCGCGGATCCGCTCTAACGTCCGCTCCGCTGAGCCCGGGCGCTTCATCAATTTCAAAATACGTTTGTTGGCGTGCTGCATCGGAATATCGAGATAGGGCAGAATTTTCCCTGCGGCCATCAATGGGATGACATCGTCGACCGAGGGATATGGATAGACGTAGTGAAGGCGAACCCAAATGCCTAATTCACCCAGGGCTTCACACAGCTCAAGCATGCGGGTTTTGACCGGTTTGCCATCCCAGAATCCCAGTTTATGCTTCACATCGACGCCATAGGCACTGGTATCTTGAGAAATGACTAATAACTCTTTTACACCGGCATTGGCGAGGCGTTTGGCTTCATCAAGCACATTCCCGATCGGGCGGCTGACGAGGTCGCCGCGCATCGAAGGGATGATGCAGAACGTACAACGATGATTACAGCCTTCCGATATTTTCAGATAAGCATAGTGACGTGGTGTCAGTTTAACGCCGGTGTCGGGTACGAGATTTTCGTAGGGAATGGTTGCGGTCGGTTTCGGCACATACTTATGGACGTGTCCCATCACTTCTTCATAAGCATGAGGACCGGTAATGGCTAAAACGTTTGGATGTACTTCACGAATCTCGTCATCTTTGGCGCCCAAGCAACCGGTCACAATGACCTTACCGTTTTCATGCAGAGCTTCACCAATGGCGTCCAGCGACTCTTGCACGGCGCTGTCGATAAATCCGCACGTGTTGACAATGACCATGTCAGCGTTGGTATAGCTGTTGACGATGTCATAACCTTCGGTGCGAAGTTGCGTCAAAATGCGCTCAGAGTCGACAAGATTTTTCGGACAACCGAGACTGACAAAACCTATTTTTGCACCGGCTGTAAGTTCTGCGGTGGGGGTGAACTGCTCTACACTCATGAGGAAAACCTGACTGATCGATAATACGCCATATTATAGCGGTTTCAGCAAGCAACCGATAGCGTCTCGTTTATTCTTGTAACCAGCGATAATAGGCGTCACGAAAGACTGGGTCTTCAATAGCAACAGGAATGATTTCATTGATGAGTTCGAGGGCTTGCGTTCCCCAAGCGTTCTTCGAACAACCGACAGCGCCGACTATAGCATCGTCTCTATTTTGCTGGATGGGAATAAACACAAATTCATTACTGGTGGTGCTCTCAATGTAGTTTTTCATCATCAAGTAATCGATGGTGTAGTCAATACGACCACTACGCAGCATCAGGAACAAATTGTGGGATGATTGAGAACCGCCAATCACCGAAAACTGCGGGCTATCAACAAGTTCTTGATCGAGAAAGCCTTGCAATCGACCAAACTTGCGCCCTGGCGGCTGGCCAAAGCTATAATCGCGGCTCAGTACTAATGCCTCAATATCGATGGGGTTACCAAATTTATTCGTCAGTGCCTCTGCTAGTTCAGGCCGCGTAATAATGCCGTGTGGAGGATAGGTGTTTGTCGGGTTGGAAAATTGAGCGATACTTTGGTCGGACGGTTTCAAGATCATGCACGGCAGACAGACGTTCTGATTATTTTGTATCAGTGCCGATAGTCTCGATGCGGGCAGCGCTTTGATCTCATGTTCCAGATGTGGGCTTGCATTGATAAATGCTTGTACAAGCGCGTCACACATACCTTGATGCTCGTACTCACCTTCAAGGATATGAAATGGAGGAACGTGATTAATGCCCCAGACGATATCGGAGGCAAGCGTGGTCGGTACTCCCATAAGCAGAAGTGCCCCGCAGATCCATTTGCGAAAGTGACCGGAACCGAACATTTGTACTCAATATGTAATGGGTTTGTTGCTAGGTTAGAACGTTTTTGGCCGCATTACTAGAGTTTGATCGCGTAAATGATCCACCCACATGGCGGTTGCACCCGCTACAGCGACCGGAATCATAATCAAATTGATAAGAGGTACTGAGGCAAGAAACGCCACCAAACAGCCAAAACTCAAGCTTTTCCCTTTAATCGACCAGAGTTGATGTCGCATCTCTTTGAACGGAATTTTATGGTTATCAATAGGATAGTCAGCATATTGTATGGTCATGACCCAGCCGGCGAACAGGAACCAGAGCACTTGGCCAAAAACAGGAACAAATAGGAACAGCAGCAGGAAACCGAGAAAACGTGGAAAGAAATAGACTAACTTTTGAATTTCACGACCGATAATGCGAGGAATGTCCCGCACCATGCCAGCTACGCCACCATCAATCGGACGTTGCCCGGTGAGTTTTTCTTCGACTTTTTCAGCCAGCAAACTGTTAAAGGGGGCCGCGATGATATTGGCAACACTGGTAAAGCTCACCGCAAAAAGTACGATAATAGCCAATACCAAGAACGGCCACATCAAGTAGCGCAGCCACTCCAGGTAATCGGGCAGCCAACTGAGCGCGAGTTCTATCCAGCTCCCCGCGTAAGAGAACACTGCCCAAATAGCGGCCGCAAACAGCAAAATATTCAGTAGCAGTGGAATAATAGCGTAGCGTCGCACACCGGCTTGAAAAGCTAATTCAAAACCACGTGCGACATAACTCGGGCCAAAGTTACTGACGGTGCGTTCCATAACGTCCTCTTTATTTCATTCAGATAGAGGGCATTATAGGGGGATAGACTTGTTCTCTGCAGTTGAAATTGTAAATATGAGTTACGAGAGCAGTTATGGTCGGGAAACTGGCCATCATAGTCTTGTGTTTTTCGAGATTCTCATGAATCCTAACAGCTTCGATAACAACAATAACAACATGGACTTCGTACTTGCGCCTTAAGCACATCAAATTAGTCGGCTTCAAGTCATTCGTCGACCCAACCAAAGTGCCATTCCCGCACCAGATGACCTGTGTGGTGGGGCCGAATGGCTGTGGGAAATCGAATGTCATTGATGCGGTGCGTTGGGTGCTTGGTGAGAGCTCTGCGAAGAATTTGCGTGGCGATGCAATGACCGATGTCATTTTCAATGGTTCCAATGCACGCAAACCGGTCTCTCAAGCCAGCGTCGAATTAGTATTTGATAACACCAGTGGGCGTATTCAGGGAGAGTACGCCAGCTACGCTGAAATTTCGGTGAAGCGCTTGGTGACTCGTGATGGACGCTCGGATTATTTTCTCAACAGTAGTAAATGCCGTCGCCGTGACATCACCGACTTATTTCTGGGGACTGGCCTGGGTCCGCGCAGCTACGCCATCATCGAGCAGGGCATGATTTCCCGGCTGATTGAATCAAAACCACAAGAATTACGGGTGTTTATTGAGGAGGCCGCGGGGATCTCGAAATACAAAGAGCGCCGCAAAGAGACCGAAAGTCGCATCCAGCACACTCGTGATAATCTTGATCGGTTGACTGACGTTCGAGATGAGCTCGGTGCCCAACTCGATAAGTTACAGCGCCAAGCCGCTGCTGCCCGCCGCTATAAAGAATTGAAAGCGCAAGAACGCACCTATCGAGCAGAACTCCAAGCTTTACGCTGGTTGGCGATTGAGAACCAGGCTGAGTCGATTCGCCGGCAAATTCAAAGCGACGAAACGGAACTCGAAAAATGGCTGGCGGAACAGCGTGGCAGTGAGCGCGGTACCACCGAGTTACGAGAACAAACAGCGGATGCCAAGCAACGACTCGACGCTGTCCAACAGCAGTTTTATCAGCTCGGCAATGATGTCACTCGCACGGAGCACCAACTGCAAAGCTTACGCGGGCAATTGCAGCAACGTGAGCAACGCAAACGCGAGTTGAGTGACGAGCTCGAACGACTCGACGAAACCTATCAGCGTGATGTGGAAGCTGAAGTTCAGTTGCAATTGACGATAGATGAACTCACACCGCAACATGAAGAGTCTCAGGCAAAGCTTGAGCAAGCACAGGTTGAATTCGAGGCGCTTGAGGCGCGTTATGAGGCGCAACAAGATGCGCATCAACAATTCTTAGAGCAACAACAACGGCGGCGCGAAACGGAACAGAACCTGAAGCTGCAAATCGAGCGAGCGGAACACCAACAAGCCCGATGTCTGGAAGCTATTGCACAATTAAAGCAAGAGTTGGAAGCCTCGCAACGTGAATTGAATGCACTCGACACCGCCGAGCTACAGGAGCAATTAAGTCGTCTCGAGGCGTCGTTGCATGAGCGACAACAGCAACTCGGTGCAGTTCAAACCGAAAAGCGGCAGGCACAGGAGCACAGTGACAACCTGCAGACCGCTATTGCTGAACGTCATACCGAACAACAACAACTGGGTGGCCGGCAGAGTTCTCTACAAACACTACTTGAGGCCGCGAGCGCAAGTCATTGGCCGGAAAGTGTCAAAGCTTGGTTAGATACACAACAGGTCACTGCCCGCGGGCAAGTGCGTGATCACATGCAAGTGACGGAAGCCTGGCAACTGGCTATTGAACAACTCACCGGAGCTTGGCTGGATGCTTGGATTGTAGACGAACGCCTACAGCAATGGCCTGAGGAACTGGGCGCACGCGTGGTTGTGCTTGGAACCGAAAGCGCGCCACGGCGAGGAAGCTTAGCCGCTGAATGTCAGGGGCTACTGACACGTTGGGAGTGGCTACAGAATATCGCAGCGGCGTCGTCAACTGACGCTGCACAACAATGCCTTGCCGATGGCTGGCTTGCGGCAATGACGCCGTCGGGACAATTTTGGTCCGCTGCGGGCTATAGCGCCGCCAGTATTGAGGCTGCTGACAGCCAATTGTTGCAGCAGCAGGAACTCACCAGCATTGAGGCGCGATTGCATGCGATCAGCAGCGAGCTCAAACAGCTGCAAGACCAGCGACAGCAGCAACAGAGTCTGCTTGAGCAAATCGATCAACAGCTGCAAGCAGAACGTGATGCTATGAATGAGCTGCAGGCTCAGCGGGCGACGTGGCAAGACAAGTTGCTGTGGCAACAAGAGCAGCAACAACGCATACAAAGTAAGATTGCGCAGTGGCATGAACGTATTGAAGCGCAGCAACAAGAGGCGGAGGAAGCTGCGCTGACCGCTGCTGTGGCGAGCGAAGAATTAGCACAATATTTAGAACAAGATCAGGCTATGCAGGACGATGCCGACTGGCAGCAGCAACGTCAAGTATTGCAGCAACAGCGGCAAGAATTACGCGATCGGTTGCAACAACGACAGCAGCAGGCGCAACAAGTCGCCATGCAATTACAACAAGCACAGATGCAACTGCAACAGATGGCGACACTGTTAGAACGAAGTAAACAGCATAGCGCCCAAACTCAAGAACAGTTACAACTGCTGCAAGAGCCTGCGAGCGAGCAACAAGAAGAGCTCGAGATGCTGGCGCTGCAATTGGAAGAGTTATTGCAGCAGCGCGAAGCTGTGGATGAACAGCGCCGTGATATTGCTAATGAAGTCAGTACGCTTGAACAACAATTACGTGAGGTCAGTTCTGGCGCGCAAGGGGTCGAGGCGCATATTGAGAAAGCACGGCAGAAGGTGCAGAGTAGCCAGTTAGAGTTAGTTGCGTTGCAAGAACGCAGCCGCAATGTGCTCGCGGTTCTGCAAGAAATGAATCAGCCGATAAAACCGATCCTTGAGCAACTTTCTGACGAGGCCAATGAAAAGCAATGGCAAGCAGAAGTGGAACGGCTGCAGGCGGCAATCCAGCGGCTTGGCGCTATCAACCTTGCCGCGATTGATGAAGCAGAAACATTGGCGGAAAGAAAAAGCTATTTAGATCAGCAACATGATGATTTATCGTCGTCATTGGAAACGTTGGAAACGGCCATTCGGAAAATTAATAAAGAAACACGTCAGCGCTTCCGAACTACATTTGATTCGGTAAATGCGGGCTTACAGGAATTGTTTCCGAAGGTCTTTGGCGGCGGCACCGCCTACTTAGCGCTCACAGATGACGATCTATTGGAAACTGGGGTGACGATCATGGCGCGGCCACCCGGTAAGAAAAATAGTACAATTCATTTGCTTTCTGGTGGTGAAAAGGCGCTAACCGCTTTATCATTGGTGTTTGCAATCTTTCGTCTGAATCCGGCGCCGTTTTGTTTATTGGACGAGGTAGATGCGCCGCTTGACGATGCCAACGTGGGACGTTTTTGTCGACTGGTTGAAGAAATGTCGGAAACCGTCCAGTTTATTTACATCAGTCACAACAAAATTGCGATGGAGATGGCGTCGCATTTAGCTGGTGTTACCATGCAAGAACCGGGTGTATCGAGATTGGTTGCGGTTGATATTGAAGCCGCGGTAGCCATGACAGAAGCTTGAGTGTGAACGATCAACTTGTAACCGAAATGATAACAACGAAGAGAGCGTTACATGAGTAATATGCAGATTGTGTTTACGGTCATAGGTTTAATTCTGATCCTTGCCATTATTGGCCATGGTATGTGGACCATCCGCAAGAATGAACGGCGTGACTCTGACCGTGCTGCTGCTCTGGACCGCAAACGTCAATCAGCCGATGGATTTGATGATGACGGCATTGGTGCTGTGCGTGTCATCAAACGCACGGACAGTCAGCCGAAGCCTGCTGCTAAATCAGCTCCCGAGCCCCTTTCAGAGCCGAAGCCTACGCCTGAACCTGCTTCAGAATCTGCGCCAGAACCACATTTAGAGCCACAATCGGAAAGTTTAGAAGTCGAGTCTACTGAAACCGAAGCAGCACCAGTGCGAGCGCAGGATGACGTGGTTGAACCACCCTCCATGCGCGCGACGGATGACCTCCCAGAATCAATTCCGTCGATGACAGCAGAACCAAGCCAAGCGCAAATGGATTTGAAGGTCGAGCGAAAGCCTGATGAGAAGATTATTACCGAAGAACCCGAAGAAGTTATTGTCCTGCATGTAACGGGCAACTTCGAAGGCGCTATTCTGTTGCAGCAGATGACAGAGCTTGGCTTCAAATACGGTGATTTTGATATTTTCCATCGTCATGTTGATACCGCAGGCAACGGCCCTGTACTTTTTAGTCTTGCGAACATGTTCAACCCGGGCACGTTCGATATCGACCATATGGAAACGTTTCAAACCGATGGGATTGCCTTATTCTTAGCATTACCGATTAAAGGCGATTCGAAGCAGGCATTTACCATGATGCACAATGCTGCGGTAAAATTGGCTGCGGCCGTCGACAAGGGCCAAGTTTTGGATGAACACCGGAATCCGTTGACGCGGCAATCGGTGCAGCACATTCATCAGCGTATTCGTGAATTTGAGCGTAAACGTCTCATCAGACAATAACGGCACTCCATGAACTCAAAAGTACCTGCACAGCGCATGCAAGAATTGATAGCGCTGCTGACCAAATACAACCGTGAATACTACGAACTCGATGAACCCAGCGTTCCAGACGCGGAGTACGATCGTTTGTTTCGCGAGCTACAACAACTCGAAAGCGACTTTCCAGAACTTGCTACCGCTGAGTCTCCGACTCAAAAAGTCGGCTCGCAAGCGCTCGCAGAATTTCAGCAAGTTCGCCATGAAATGCCGATGTTGAGCTTAGACAACGCATTTGAGTTGGAAGAGTTTCAGTCGTTTACCACTCGTGTTGCCGAACGATTGGATCGACAAGATGCGATTGCTTATTGTTGCGAACCTAAATTGGATGGTGCAGCAGTCAGTATTCTCTATGAGGCCGGCAAATTGGTTCAGGCGGCGACTCGCGGTGACGGGCAAACCGGTGAAGATATTACCGAGAACGTCAAAACCATCCGCAATTTGCCTCTGCAATTGAGTGGAGACTTTCCTGAGCGCGTTGAAGTCCGCGGCGAGGTATTCATGCCAGTGCAGGCATTTGAAAAATATAATGCTCAAGCGCTGGAGCGTGGTGACAAGGTATTCGCAAATCCTCGCAATGCTGCCGCCGGGAGTTTAAGGCAACTCGATTCACGTATATCCGCGCAACGCCCGTTACATTTCTACGCCTACAGCATGGGTGTGGTGAGTAACAACGTAGAGCTCGCCACTTCGCATTTTGGCCGTTTGCAACAGCTGGAGAGCTGGGGATTACCCATTAGTGCTGAGGTAAGGCGTGTCGACGATGCGGCAGGTTGTCAAGATTACTACAACGACATTTTGGCGCGACGTGCTGACTTACGGTATGAAATTGATGGGGTGGTGATTAAAGTCGATTCCATCGCCTTACAGCAGGATTTGGGCTTTGTTTCACGCGCGCCGCGCTGGGCGATTGCTTGGAAGTTTCCTGCGCAAGAGGAGCTCACGGTGATTCGTGGTGTTGATTTTCAGGTCGGCCGAACCGGCGCTATTACGCCCGTTGCTCGCCTTGAGCCGGTTGCTGTCGGTGGCGTGACAGTATCCAATGCCACGTTGCACAATGCCGATGAGATAGCGCGGCTGGATATTCGCATCAACGACGTCGTCGTTATTCGTCGGGCTGGCGATGTGATTCCGCAAGTTGTGGCTGTGGTGCGCGAGCGCCGTCCTGAGCAGACCGAAGCGATTGAGTTTCCAACAGCCTGCCCAGTGTGCCAGTCGCATGTCGAACGAGCGGAGGGTGAGGCGGTAGCACGTTGCACCGGTGGCCTCATTTGTGCGGCGCAGCGGAAAGAGGCGTTGAAACATTTTGCATCACGTAAAGCACTCGATATCGATGGGTTAGGCGACAAGCTTATTGAACAACTAGTCGATTTGGAGTGGTTGCAGTCACCCGCTGATTTATTTCGTCTGCAGGCTCGCCAACTGGCGCAATTGCCGCGTATGGGTGAGAAATCAGCAACCAATATTGTCGCTGCCATAGAGAAGAGCAAAGCAACTTCGTTACCGCGGTTTCTTTATGCTCTGGGGATTCGCGAAGTAGGCGAGGCCACTGCCGCGAATCTCGCGAGTCATTTTGCCGAGTTACCGAAACTCCAAGCAGCGTCGCAAGAAGAACTCGAAGAAGTAGCGGATGTGGGTAAGGTAGTGGCCAGCCATATTTTCCAGTTCTTCCGTGAGCCACACAATCAAAAGGTCATCGAAGAGCTACTCGATCAAGGTGTGCAATGGCCAGCCGTTGAGAAGCTGGCAGCGAGTGAAGCAACTCTAAGCGGTAATACATACGTATTAACCGGCACTCTAACCCAAATGACCCGTGATGAAGCGAAGCAAGCATTGCAAGCGCGTGGTGCAAAAGTAGCGGGCAGTGTATCGGCAAAGACCACCGCAGTGATTGCGGGCGATAATGCGGGTTCGAAGCTAGCTAAGGCAGAACAACTCGGCGTGCCTGTGTTAAGCGAAGCCGAGTTACTCGAATTAATCCAGAGCTAGTGTCTTATCGACGCGTTATGACTGCGAATTCAGTCGGGTTACATCCACAAAGAGTTTCAGTTGTTGGCCCGGCTGTAAGTAGTTTTTACGACTGATCTGATTCCACTTCTCAATATCAGCAATCTTGACGCCAAAGCGATTTGCTATACGAGCGAGCGAATCACCAGAACGCACACGATAGCTTAAACTCCGGATCACGCCACTTGGTTTCTCATCTTCAGGTAGCCAAACGACCAGTTTACGACCTTGCCGCAGCGGGTCGGTTGGTGCCATCCCATTCCATTTTGCGAGCGCCCGCAAATTCACATTGTATTTGCGACTGATATCCCACAGCGTATCGCCAGCTTCAACTTGGTGTTCTATTTTATGCTGACCACGTGGCGTTGCTTGGGTATCGGCAAGTCGTTGCTCAGCCGACAGGCTATAATCGGTGAGATCTCGAGTAGCGACAGGAATGAGCAAATATTCTCCGGCACGAATCATTGAACCGCGAACGCCGTTGGCCTGACGAATTGCATCGACAGTGGTGTGATACTTTTTGGCAATCACCAGTAAACTCTCACCATTTTTCACGCGATGGCGGGTCCATTGGACCCAGTCCTTGGCGTCACTGCTCGCTAACCAAGTTTCCAACTGCTTCGCATTTTCCAGCGGTAACAAGAGCCGATGAGGTCCCTGCGGGTCGGTAGCCCAGCGATTGTAGCCCGAATTGTAATGATGCAGTTGTTCCAACGTCAGCCCGGCATGTTCTGCCGCTTTCGCAAGGTCAATTTGACTCTCTGCGTGAACAACTGCGAGATACGGCTGATTATCGATGGGTACCCACGAATACTGATAGGTCTCATGATGTTTCAAGATATCAGCAAGCGCGAGTAATTTGGGTACATAAGCGCGTGTTTCTCGGGGTAGGTCAAGAGACCAAAAATCGGTTGGTTTGCCAGCGCGCTTATTTTTTCGAATGGCACCACGAACTCGACCTTCACCTGAATTATAGGCTGCGAGTGCATGGAGCCAATTGCCGTCAAACATGGTGTGGAGCGCATCGAGATAATCCAACGCCGCATGTGTAGCAGCATGAACATCACGGCGACCGTCATACCACCAATTGATTTCCAATCCATAATGACGAGCGGTTCCGGGGATAAACTGCCAAATACCGGCCGCGCGGCCATGCGAGTAGGCAAAGGGGTCAAAGGCGCTCTCAACAATAGGGAGTAGCGCCAGTTCCAGTGGCATTCCGCGCTTTTCAATTTCTTCAACAATCAAATGCATGAACGGCTGCGCTCGCTTCGCAACTCGTTCCATATAGGCAGGATTGCGCAAATACCAATCGCGTTGACTGATTACACGGGGTACTTCAGGTGCTTCCATCATTAACTGTCGTTGTATTCGAAACCAAATATTGGTCTCGTCTTGCGGTGCAATTACGACCACTGCCTCTGGTGGTTCTGCTGGAGCATCGAGGTCGGCAATCATCTTCGCAGGTGCTGGCGCGGGTGGCTCTTTGATTGGCGTCGATGGTTCAACCATGACGGTTGATTCGGCGGTTTCTGCGGTTTCACTGGGCAGCATAGAGCAGCCTGCTAAAAGTACGCAGGTCAGTACCGAGAGTGAGAATATTCGAGCTGTCTTCATTGGCATTAGAACTTATCTTTCCATTGACGTCGTTGCGCAAATTCTGCAACAGACTGAGCACGTAAAAAAGGATTAATTTGCCACTCCTGCTCAATGGTCGTTGGCAGGGTGATCTGATTTTGTTGGCGTTGTGCGGTGACCCATTGCGCAAATTCCCGCAACGACGTGTTATTTGGCTCTGCCGCTGCAGCGAATTTTACATTCGCCGCTGTATATTCATGTGCACAATAGACTTTGGTGTCTGCTGGGAGTTCACCAAGGCGCTGTAACGATTGGTAATATTGTTCGGGGTTGCCTTCAAACATACGCCCGCACCCCGCGGCAAAGAGCGTATCACCGCAGAACACCGCCGTGGTATTGTAAAAGCTGATGTGATCAAGCGTATGTCCGGGCGTTTCGATGACATGCATAGGTTCATCGAGACCTGGCACCGAGACCCGATCGCCATCTTGAACGCGCTCTGTCACGCCCTGGATTTTCGGATTTACAGGACCGTATACAGGCACGTCGAAGTGCTCTAATAGGGGGAGTAAACCATCGGTATGATCCCAATGATGATGAGTGATCAGGATCGCACTGAGTGTCAGTTGATGGGCTTGCAGATAATCGAGCACCGGTTTCTCGTCACCTGGATCAACCACCACAACGTGTTGCGAGTCAAGCTCACGAGCCAACCAAATGTAATTGTCGGTAAATGCGGGTAGTGCAGTAACAAGCATAACCAAACCCTGCTAATCTAGACATCAATGTACGCGAGTATACAGGTGATAGGGTGCGATGTTAAAACCTGCATTAAGTGAAAGTACTGCAAAGGCGCCGATATCTTGGCAGCAGTTGGCGCATGGTGAATGGCTGCGGCAGCAGGTGTGCCACGTTATGGCACCCTTTAGTGATCGTATCTTCGGCTACCATATGGCACGGGTTGGGCATTTGGCGAAGGCTGTGGATTTGCCAGACATCCGCGTGAAACATCAGTTTTCTGTGGCTCCACAAGGTCAAGTCGATGTCCGCGCCGAGCCGACTCAGTGGCCGTTCGCAGAGCATGCATTGGATGCCATTCTGCAGGTCGGGCAGTTGGAGTTTGAGCGTGATCCGCATCAATTTTTGCGCGAACTGACGCACAGTTTAATTGCCGATGGGTATTTACTCTATGTCGGCTTTAATCCGTTATCTCCCGCATTATTAACTGGATTCTGGCCAAGTCATTTGCGACAAGCTCCGTGGTCGGGACGTTATTTTACCAAGGCCCGTATCCGAGATTGGCTCAGCTTGTTGAATTTTGAAGTGGTTGAGCACGGTTACTTTGCCCCAACCCTACTCATCGAAAAACTCGATCCCCCTGATCGAGGCCTGCAAAGTTTATTTAAGCTTTTACCGAAATGCGGAGCCATGTACTATATCGTGGCGCGTAAGCGAGAGTACCCATTGACTCTGGTGAAAGCTCGGAAACAATCTAAAGCCCGTATCGCGACTTTACCCGTCGCTAATCGAACAGGAGATGAATTATGTTAACGGCAGCAGAACTCTGTGCCCAAGCGAAATCCAATGTTGAAGAAGTTGATGTGCAAGCGTTACAACAACGAATTGCTGAAGGGGCTCGCGTGATTGATGTGCGTGAGCCGGCGGAATACGCCGCTGGACATATTCGGCAAGCCGTCAACATGCCACGTGGTGTATTGGAAATGCAATTGCATCAGCATCCAGCAGTGGCTGGTTATGATGATGCACTGCAGCGCATGGCTGCTGAACCGATCTATTTGATTTGCCGCAGTGGTGGCCGCAGTGCACTGGCAGCAGAGTCGCTGCAGCGCATGGGTTTTAAGCAAGTCATTTCAGTAGCAGGCGGCATGAATGCTTGGGAAGCCGAGAAATATCCACTGGTGAGTGGTGAGTAATACGGTTAAGAATCCGTAGGAATAAAACCTTTATCTTCTTTTAAATCAGCCGCAGTTGCCGCAGTTCGAGCCAGTTCATCGCAGCGCTCGTTCTGCGGGTGTCCCGCGTGACCTTTGACCCATTCCCATTGAATGCTGTGCCGCTGACAGGCGGCGTCGAGTTGTTGCCACAAATCAGCATTTTTTACCGGTTTTCGATTCGAAGTGCGCCAACCGTTGCGCTTCCAATTGTGAATCCAAGTCTGGATCCCCTGTTTGAGATACTGACTGTCGGTAGTGAGTATTACGTTACAGGGGCGGGTGAGTGCTTCCAGTCCACGAACGGCTGCCAGCATTTCCATCCGATTGTTCGTAGTGAGTTGAAATCCTTCCGCCAGCTCTTTGTGATGCTTACCATACTCGATGACCACACCATAGCCACCAGGCCCGGGGTTGCCGAGACAGGAACCATCCGTATACATGTGTACCGTGTTCGCCATCATTCGCTCCCCTAGCTGTCACGCCAGAGAGCGTTTTCAATCAGCGCAAGACGCTCTTGATGAGCTTGCTCTTCAGCTGCTGTCGCCCGAACAACCCGCAAGTTGGGTTTGTTGGATAGACGGGTCCACCCCGTATCCAATTCACCATTCGCTGATGCGGACTTCGCCGCCAATTCAAGCTTAGTTTGACCTCCTGTCATTGCTAAGTAGACATCAGCGAGTAATTCAGCATCCAATAACGCGCCGTGGAACTCACGATTGGAGTTATCAATGCTATAGGCACGACACAAGGCATCTAAATTATTCTTTTGGCCAGGTCGCATCTCTCGAGCCATTAACAAGGTGTCGAGGATCTGACAAAAATCTCGAGTCGCACCAATACTCTTATTCACGCGGCTAAACTCAGCATCCATAAAGCCAACGTCAAACGCTGCATTGTGAATAACGAGTTCTGCGCCACGGATAAAATCGAGGAAATCATCGCAGATCTGCGAAAAAACCGGTTTATCCTGCAGAAACTCATTCGTTATGCCATGGACTTCAATGGCTTCTTGCTCAACCACGCGCTGTGGATTGATATAACGATGGAAGGTTTGTCCGGTTAACTTCCGGCCGATGAGTTCGACCGCGCCAATTTCGATGATGCGATGACCTTGCGCAGGATCAAGGCCTGTCGTTTCAGTGTCGAGGACGATTTGCCGCATAACTATCTCGGTTTCATAACGATAGTTAATGGTAACCAGTCCACTGCATCACGTCTACCAGAACAGCAAAACCGTTACTGGCTAATAGTTACTGGCGATTAGAAAAGACAAAAGCGAATAGCCAGTAGCCAGTAGCTAGTAGCTAGTAACCAGTAGCGCTTTTAGTGGTTTTTGTGTGTTTTTCAGGCAAACGGTACAAAAGCATAAAAAAAAGGTTGACGACGACAGGGCGCACTCGTAATATTCGCTCCGCATTCAGGGGGTGACTAACCAGTCAGTCCCGAATCAGGAAGCTGGAGCGGTAGTTCAGTTGGTTAGAATACCGGCCTGTCACGCCGGGGGTCGCGGGTTCGAGTCCCGTCCGCTCCGCCACTTCCTCAAAGTTATACCGCTGCGGAGCGGTAGTTCAGTTGGTTAGAATACCGGCCTGTCACGCCGGGGGTCGCGGGTTCGAGTCCCGTCCGCTCCGCCATTTCAACAAGTTTCTTTACCTGTTGGGAGTGTTGCGCGATGAGTTCGGCTTCAGCCTGCTTGACGTGTGGTGCTTGTTGCGCGTCATATCGTGTATCTTTTTATTGGGGCGAAGCTACAGGCGCTCCGGGCGGCTATGTGCCGTCAGAACTCACCCAAGCTATTCACCCACATTTATTGTGCATGCAAGGCACCAATCAGAAACAACCTCGCTGCGTTGCGCTCGAGGGTGAAGTTGGCGTGCAAGTGGGTTGTACCATTTACGCGAATCGGCCATCGCCTTGCCGTGAGTTTGTTGCCGGTGACGAGGGTGATAATCCATTCTGCGATAAAGCCCGAGCTCAACACGGCTTACCACCATTAATACCTGTCAAGATTGTTGCTTAAAGCAGCTATTTACCGCGAAATCCGTCAAAGCACACCATTTACGCTATGAATAGCTCTTGAGCCCATAGTCACAGAAAGTTACATTAGAGCACGTGATTACACATAACAATGACGCCAAGGTCCGTTAAAGTCTTTGGATTCAGTCCACCAGGGAGAACCTATTATGATGCGCAAAAGCCTTATTGCTGTTGCTATTGGAGCAGCGCTAACCGTAGCCGCTTGCTCAGACAAAGATGCAGCACAGCAAACGTCAGAAACCGCTCAGCAAGAGCAGATGCAAACCAGCGGCAGTGAGTTTAATGCGAGTAACCCGTTTTACACAGCCAGCACTTTGCCATATCAAGCTCCTGATTTTAACAACATTGATTTCGCTGACTATGAGCCCGCATTGATGGCCGGCATGGAACAGCATATGGTTGAGATTGAAGCGATTGTGAACGATCCAGCCGCACCAACATTTGAAAATACCATCGTTGCCATGGAGCGTTCAGGTCGTTTATTGAACCGCGTAGCTTCAGTTTTCTACAACGTGGCAGGTGCTGCGGGTAACGCGGACACACGGGCGTTACAGTCAAAAATGGCGCCTTTAATGGCACAACATGGCGACAACATCAGTTTGAACCCTGATTTATTCGCTCGTGTGAAAGCCGTTTACGATGCTCGTGACATGCTCGCAGGCGAAGAGCTTCGGTTAGTGGAAGATACCTACAAAGGCTTCGTTCGTGCTGGTGCACAATTGAATGATGAGCAGAAGGAACAAATTCGTGCAATCAATTCAGAGCTTTCTGAACTGACCACCCAATTCCAGCAAAATCTGATGAAGCTTGCTGATGAGAACTTGATTGTGGTCGACTCTGCAGAAGAGTTGGCCGGATTGAGTGCTTCACAAATTCAGCAGTTAGCTGATGCTGCAACTGCTGCAGGTCACGATGGTAAATACGCCATTAAAATTACCAACACCACTCGCCAGCCGATTCTGCAATCGTTGGAAAATCGCGAATTGCGTCAGCGTGTTTGGGAAGCCTCTGCAAATCGTGGTACGGGTAATACAGCAACGGATAACCGCCCACTTGCAGCTCGTTTAGCTGAATTACGCGCTGATAAAGCTGCGTTATTGGGCTATGACAACTGGGGCCAGTACGTACTCGAAACCAGCATGGCGAAAGAGCCAGCTGCCGCGCAAGACATGTTACGTGACTTAGTGCCAGCGGTTGTTTCTAACGTTCGTGCTGAGCAACTTGCTATTCAAGAAATGATTGAAGCGGAAGGCGGCGATTTTGAGGTAAAACCTTGGGATTGGGCGTTTTATGCTGAGAAAGTTCGCGCTGAGAAATATGCGTTAGACGGCGACCAAGTGAAGCAGTACTTCGAATTCAACCGCGTTGTTGAAGACGGTGTATTCTTCGCGATGACTGAATTATTCGGGATCACATTCCATAAGCGTGATGATATTCCCACCTACGCAGATGACATCTTGGTTTATGAAGTTAAAGATGTGGACGGCGAAACCCTGGGCTTGTTCTACGGTGACTGGTTTACGCGCGATGGCAAACGTGGCGGCGCTTGGATGAGCTCGTTCGTCAGTCAGTCGGGCTTGCTGGATACCAAACCGGTTATTCTGAACAACATGAACATTCAAAAGGCTCCTGATGGCGAACCAACGTTATTAAGCTTTGATGAAGTAAGTACTATGTTCCATGAAATGGGTCATGCGCTCCACGGCATGTTCTCTGACGTCATGTATCCTTCATTAGCAGGGACGTCAGTATCACGTGACTATGTTGAGTTTCCATCGACATTCCAAGAAGACTGGACGCTGAATCCGAAAGTACTCGCGAACTTCGCTCGTCATCACGAGACTGACGAACAAATTCCGGCTGAGCTACTTGAGAAAGTCATGGCAGCGAAGAACTTCAACATGGGCTTTGATACGCTCGAATATATTTCCGCAGCCTTATTAGACTTGGAATATCACACGCTGCCAGCGGACGCTCCAGCTATTGACGATATCCAAGCTTTCGAAGAAGCCGCACTGGCACGCAATGGTGTTGATGTAGAAGCGGTTCCACCGCGTTACCGCTCAACCTACTTTGCCCACGTCTTCGCTGGTGGCTACTCAGCTGGTTACTACGCGTACATGTGGTCTGAGGTGCTTGCTGCTGACGCGTTCGCGTACATGCAGGAGCAGGGTGGCTTGACCTTAGAAAACGGTCAGAAGTTCCGCGACACCATTTTGTCGAAAGGGAATAGTAAAGACCCGATGCAACAGTACATCGACTTCCGTGGTCAAGAACCAACGGTAGACGCATTACTGGAGCGCCGTGGTTTAACGACGCCTAAGGTCGATTAAGCGAGGTAAAAGAAAAGGGGTAGATTCGCGTCTACCCCTTTTTTCTTGCGCTTAATTGTTATATAAGATGACATATCTAGACGTAAAATAATTACAATAAATGGCCGAGATACTTTTTGCAGCACAGCCCATCTATGATCGTCGTGGGCACATCTACTCTCATGAGCTTCTCTATCGACACGATAGCGGCATATCAGCACTTGATGTTGGCGATGAACGTGCAACCAGCGAACTCTTATTCAATCTATGCACCGGTGTTATTGAGCATGTCGAGCATTATAAAATGCCCGTCTGCATTAATGTATCTGCTGACTTCCTATTGTCAGGTATATTCCTGCCATTGAATCCAAAAGACGTGATTGTAGAGCTTATCGAGAGGATTGATCCGACCCCCGAAATTATTGCCGCGATTCGCGCATGGGTTGACGAAGGCTTTCGTTTTGCGTTGGACGATTTCGAATTTCATCCGTCTTGGGATCCGATTCTGAAACTGGCGACCATCATCAAAGTCGACATTACTAAAACTTCATTTGAAGAAGCCGCAGAACGTTATGATGCAATGCGCGAGTATCCGGTTCTTTGGTTGGCGGAAAAAATTGAAGAAGAAGCTACCTATGAGAAATATAAAGACCTCGGCTTCGACTTATTTCAAGGTTTCTATTTAGCGAAGCCAAAAGTGATTGAAGGACGTAAAGTTCCGTCAGCCGCTGGCGAGCAAGCCATGATCATTCAACAACTCTTCAGTGAAGAGCCTGACTTGTATGATTTGGTCGCCGCAATTTCGACCGATCCGTTGCTGGTGGTGAACCTACTGCGTATAGCTAATAGTCCCTATTATGGCGTTGCACGCAAAATAGAATCCGTGCGCGAAGTCGTTATGCTGCTAGGGTTGGAACCGTTACGGAAGTGGGTACTGCTCATCCTATCGTTGCGCAACAGTACACCGGGTGCCGCCAAATTGGTGCTGACTCGAGCCTATATGTGTGCGGAATTAATGCGGCAATCAGCGCATGGCTCGCGCGCTGCTGATGTTGCATTTCTAGTGGGCCTATTGTCGGGTTGTGACATTCTGCTTGATGTTAACAAGAAAGAGTTTGTTAACGAGCTGAATATCTCGAGCTCGGTTCGCGATGCGGTGCTGAATTATTTCGGTGAATTAGGTGAGCAATTGCGCTCGGTGGAAGACTTTGAGTATTCGGTCGCCATGAAGCGGATTGATTTAGCAGATCCAGAATTGTTCAAAGTCTACAAACAATCACACTTCTTAGTCGACGAATTATTCCAAGCCATGGAAGCCGCATAAGAGCGGCTGCCCTTGGCAATTAGAAGTCGAACTCGAGAGGTTCACAGCCTGTCGTACTGCACTGCCCATAACCTCGATTGCACTCATCGAGCGCGCGCTTCGTTGCTTGGTATTTTGAGCTATCGGTAATCACGACGCGTTGCCCAAATGACGACTCGGCTGAACATTGCCAGAAGCGCGGCGAACCGTCGACTTTAGTTGTGAGTAGCGAACATGATGACAGCATGGCAAAGGTGCAACTCGCAAACACCAATTTTTTGATATCCATTGTTCTTTTCCTAGTCCTCTCGATTGTGATTTCATTCCGTTGTAGAGAGCGGAGTGTAGCATTGCATGCGGCTTAAGTAGAAGATCAATCGACTAGAGTGAGCGCAGCTAATTTGCTATAATCCCGCCCACTTTTTTTGATATTAGGATCTAAGCAAGCAATGACTACTTCGACTGATAGTTCAAAAATTATTTATACCGAAACGGATGAAGCGCCTCGTTTAGCGACCTATTCGTTGCTACCCATTATTCAGGCCTTTACTAAGGCAGCAGGTGTCTCTGTTGAAACCCGCGATATTTCTTTAGCCGGTCGTGTAATCGCCAATTTCCCTGAATACCTGAGCGAAGAGCAGCGCATCGGTGATGCATTAGCTGAACTTGGCGAGATGGCGAAGACGCCTGAAGCTAATATCATTAAACTTCCGAACATTAGTGCATCTATCCCTCAGCTCACTGCGTGTATCAAAGAGCTCCAACAACAAGGCTACCAATTGCCTGATTATCCCTTTGATCCAAAGACTGATGAAGAACGCGAAGTCCGCGCTCGTTACGACAAAATCAAAGGCAGTGCGGTGAACCCAGTGCTGCGCGAGGGTAACTCCGACCGACGCGCACCAGCTTCGGTAAAAAACTATGCGAAGAAGCATCCGCATCGTATGGGCAAGTGGTCAAAAGATTCGAAAACTCACGTTGCGCATATGCAAGATGGTGATTTTTATGGCAGTGAGCAGTCCACTACGTTCGCCAACGCAGATTCATTGAAAGTGGTTCTGAATACGCCAGCGGGTCAAACCGTATTGAAAGACGGTATCAAAGTATTAGCGGGTGAGGTGGTTGATGCGGCGCGAATGAGTGCGGCTAAACTGCAAGAATTCTTTGCTCGCGAAACGCAGAAGGCAAAAGAAGAAGGCGTGCTGTTATCCTTGCATTTAAAGGCCACTATGATGAAGGTCTCTGACCCCATTATGTTCGGTCATGCAGTGAAAATTTACTTCAAATCGGTCTTCGACAAGCATGCCGAAACCTTCAAAACATTGGGCGTCGACGCCACCAATGGTTTTGGTGACGTTCTGGCTAAAATTGCCGAGCTTCCTGCATCTGAGCGCGCTGAAATTGAACAAGATATTCAGTCGGTGTATGACCAACAAGCTGAGTTGGCAATGGTGAACTCAGACAAAGGCATTACGAACTTGCATGTGCCAAGCGATATCATCATCGATGCATCTATGCCGGCAATGATTCGCGATTCAGGTAAAATGTGGGATCGCCAAGGTGGTCAGCAAGATACCAAAGCGATGATCCCAGATCGCTGCTATGCGGGTGTCTATCAAGCTACGATCGACTTCTGTCGTGAACATGGTGCATTCGATCCAGCAACTATGGGTACCATTCCAAACGTTGGTTTGATGGCTCAAAAAGCGGAAGAGTATGGTTCGCACGATAAGACCTTCGAAATGACTGCTGCAGGTACAGTACAAGTATTGAACAGTGCTGGCGATGTCGTATTTTCACATGACGTTGAGAAAGGCGATATCTGGCGCATGTGTCAGGTGAAAGATGCGCCGATTCGTGATTGGGTCAAATTGGCTGTAAACCGTTCACGCTTAAGCGGAATGCCGGCGGTGTTCTGGCTTGATTCGCAGCGCGCGCACGACGCTGAACTGATCAAGAAAGTGAAACAATACTTGCAAGATCACGATACGGCAGGCTTAGATCTGCAGATTATGGCGCCAGTGGAAGCGACTCTGCACTCACTGCAGCGCATGAAAGCTGGTCAAGATACCATATCAGTGACTGGTAACGTTTTGCGTGACTACCTGACCGATTTGTTCCCGATTCTCGAGCTGGGAACCTCGGCGAAAATGCTGTCTATCGTGCCATTGATGAACGGTGGCGGTTTATTTGAGACAGGTGCTGGTGGTTCTGCACCGAAGCATGTTCAGCAGTTTGTTGAAGAAAACTATTTGCGTTGGGACTCATTAGGTGAGTTTTTAGCCCTGGCTGCGTCGTTGGAGCATTTGGCTCAACGCACTGACAACAAACGCGCACAGATGCTTGCTGATGCGCTTGATCTAGCGACTGCGAAGTTCCTTGAGAACAATAAGTCACCAGCGCGTAAACTCGGTGAAATCGATAACCGTGGTAGTCATTTCTATCTCGGTATCTACTGGGCTGAGGCGCTGGCTGCGCAATCAGAGGACAAGGACTTGGCAGTTCGTTTCGGCAAGCTAGCCAGTTTCCTTACCGAGAACGAGCAAGCCATTATGAAACAATTGAACGGCGTGCATGGTTCACCTGTGGAAATCGGTGGTTATTTCCAGCCGAATGCAGATTTAGTGGCCAAGGCAATGCGTCCATCAGCACTGTTAAATGGGGCGCTCGCTTCACTGTAATCAACAGAGCCTTACTGAAGTTATTAAAGCCGTCTCCGCATGAGACGGCTTTTTTTTGTCTTAATGTCCAGAAAGCTTGTATACCAGCTTTATTTAAGCAAATTCTAAAACACCAAACTATAATCCATTCGATACAAACGCTGTCAGCATCTTTAGGAGGTCACTGTGGGTGAATGGAAGGAAGTGTTGTTGTGGTGTTGGATTGTAAATTACGGTGTTTTATTGCTCTGGTTCGTCGTGTTAACGGCTTTTCGGGAGCGCCTTTATAATTTGCATGGGAGGTGGTTCCCGTTATCGCGCGAGTCATTTGATCAAATGCACTATATGAGTATGGCGATCTATAAGGTCATCGTAATCGTATTTTTCTTGGTTCCGTGGATTGTGCTGGAATTTGTTATCCGTTGAAGCAGTGGTAGTTGAGAAGTATGTCAGGATCAAAAATAAAAACAGAACAAGAGCTTGCCGTCGCCTTGCAACGGCTCGGTGAGCTGTCGCCCAATATTGTTGCGCAACAGACCGAGTATAATCAATTATTAGCTGCTATTGATGCCTACCAGTCGCGGTTCTTAACAGCATCGGAACATTCTTACGCTGATGCAGAACAGGCGTCCGCAGCCGTTCAAGAGGGCCGTCTTGTCGATCCGGAAGTCGTCCATGGTTGGATGAAAAAGTTTGATCAAAGCACGAAGAATTAGGTTTTTATGCGGTAGCACACTATCATGGCGGTCATTTACAGCCTATGGAGCCGCACATGCCCGTCCAAGACAATCCTGAGCAAGACTTTGAACAAAGCCCACTGACCCAAACTTACACTCAAAACGACCAAACCGTTCAAATTGATATTTATAAGTCGGTCGAGCACGGATGGATATTAGAGATTGTCGATCAAGACAATAATTCAACCTTATGGGAAGACCACTTTGAGTCCGATCAAGCGGCTTTGCAAGAAGCTCTTGATGCATTGAACGAAGAGGGTATCGAAGCCTTTATCGGTTCGTTCTAAGAGAACGCATTCTACGGATGACACAAGCGCAGGCATGCGGCACAATACAAGGATACATTTACGTTTAGCCTTGCATTGAGCCACATGACTGACGCACCAGCACCAGCTGAATCTATGCCTGCCACACCTCAATTTATTCACTTGCGCACGCACAGTGATTTTTCCATGATCGACGGTCTGCCCAAAGTTGGGCCACTGTGTGAAGCGGTGGCGGCGAAAGGTATGCCCGCCGTCGCATTGACCGACCAAATGAATATGTGTGGTCTGGTCCGCTTCTATCGGATGACCCACAAACTGGGCTTGAAGCCGATTGTGGGCTGCGATTTGTGGGTAGTTGATGCTGATGACTTGGATGAGCCAGCGACTCGCCTAACCGCATTAGCCATGAACAATGATGGCTATCAACAACTGACACAACTGATTAGTCGTGGCTATCTGGCCGGTCACCGCCAAGGTAAACCTTGTATCGATAAGCAATGGTTGGCAGAACACAATCACGGCATCATTTTGTTGAGTGGTGGGCGCGAGGGCGAAATCGGTCGTAAACTCCTGCAACAGAGAACTCAAGAAGCACGCGCGGCTTTGGCATTCTATCAGCAACATTTTGCTGATCGTTTCTATCTCGAGTTAGTGCGCACCGGTCGTCCGCAAGAAGATGACTACTTGCATGCTGCCGTTGCTCTTGCTGCAGAGACTGATACACCCGTGGTAGCAACGAATGAAGTCGTGTTTCTCAGTCCAGATAATTTCTATGCGCATGAAATTCGGGTTGCCGTAGCGGACGGTTATACCCTTGATGATAAACGTCGTCCCAAAAAATATAGCGATCAACAGTATTTAAAATCACCAGAAGAGATGGCTGAACTCTTCGCCGACATCCCTGAAGCGCTGGCTAACACTGTCGAAATTGCGAAGCGCTGCAACGTAACCGTGCGGCTGGATGAATATGTACTTCCGGAGTTCCCGACTGGCGGGATGACGCCAGGCGACTTCCTAATTAAGAAGTCGAAAGAAGGACTGGAATCAAGACTCTTGCAGTTGTTTCCCGACGAAGCCGTTCGCGAACGTGAACGTGGCGCTTATGACGAGCGTCTCGACATTGAATTGAAAGTTATCAATGACATGGGCTTTCCGGGTTACTTTCTGATTGTCATGGAGTTCATTCAATGGTCGAAGGACCACGGTATTCCGGTTGGACCGGGGCGCGGTTCAGGTGCCGGCTCTCTCGTTGCGTATGCACTCAAAATAACCGATTTGGATCCGCTGGAGTTGGATTTACTCTTTGAGCGATTCTTGAATCCTGAGCGGGTATCCATGCCCGATTTTGATATCGACTTCTGCATGGATCGCCGAGATGAGGTCATCGATCACGTGGCTGACCTCTACGGGCGGGAAGCGGTCAGTCAAATCATCACATTTGGAACCATGGCGGCAAAAGCGGCCATTCGCGATGTCGGTCGAGTGTTGGGTCATCCCTATGGCTTTGTCGATAAAATTACCAAGCTGGTGCCGAATGATCCCGGGATGACTCTTGAAAAAGCCTTTGAGCAAGAGTCTCGCTTGGTTGAGATGTATGAACAAGATGAGGATGTTCGTGATCTCATCGATATGGCGCGGATACTGGAGGGCGTGACGCGTAACGCCGGTAAGCATGCTGGCGGTGTCGTTATTGCACCCACTAAGATTACAGATTTCTCGCCGTTGTACTGCGACGAAGAGGGTAAACAGCCGGTCACACAATTTGATAAAAATGATGTCGAGGCGGCGGGCTTGGTCAAGTTCGACTTCCTCGGCTTGCGTACCCTAACCATTATCCAGTGGGCGCTGGAAATGGTGAATGCAAAGCGTGAACGGAGCCAGCAAGCGCCGATATTGATCGACAAGATTCCACTGGATGATCCAGCCTGCTTTAAGCTCCTGAAAAAAGGACAAACCACCGCCGTATTCCAGTTGGAATCGCGCGGTATGAAAGAACTCATTAAAAAAATGCTACCGGATTCGTTTGAAGACATCATCGCTTTGGTTGCACTCTTCCGCCCAGGTCCACTGCAGTCAGGTATGGTCGATAACTTTATTGATCGGAAGCATGGCCGTGAGTTAATTAGTTATCCAGATAAAGATTATCAGCACGACTCATTGAAGCCGATTTTGGAGCCAACTTACGGCGTTATCTTGTATCAAGAGCAGGTTATGCAAATTGCTCAGGTACTCGCGGGTTACTCGCTCGGAGGCGCCGATTTATTGCGTCGTGCCATGGGTAAGAAGAAGCCAGAAGAAATGGCAAAGCAGCGCGCGGTATTTGAGGAAGGCGCGAAAGACAACGGCATCGACCCAGACCTGGCCATCAAGATCTTCGATTTGGTGGAGAAATTCGCGGGGTATGGTTTTAACAAATCACACTCTGCTGCTTACGCATTAGTGTCCTATCAAACGCTGTGGATGAAAACGCATTATCCAGCCGAATTTATGGCCGCGGTCATGAGTGCCGATATGGATAATACCGACAAGATTGTGACCTTGGTTGATGAGTGCGAGCAGATGGGGTTGAAGCTGCTCCCGCCCGACGTCAACGTGGGTGAATACAAGTTCACCGTAGATAGCGAAGGTCATGTGGTTTATGGCATTGGCGCCATCAAAGGCGTGGGCGAGGGGCCGATTGAGGCTATCTTGGCAGCGCGAAACGAGGGTGGTCCCTTTAAAGATCTGTTCGATTTCTGCAACCGGGTTGACCTAAAACGATTAAATCGCAGAGTAGTAGAGAAACTGGTGCGTGCCGGGGCGATGGATTCACTCGGTCCGCATCGAGCGGCCTTAATCGCGACGCTTGAGAAGGCGATGAAGCAAGCCGAGCAACAAGCCCGTGCAGAAGAAATCGGCCAGAGTGATATGTTTGGTATTCTGACGCCAACGGATACCGCAACGCCTGAGCAGGAATTCGTACAAGTACCGCGTTGGCCAGAAGCGCATTGGTTAGAAGGTGAACGCGAAACTCTCGGGTTATATCTCACCGGACACCCAGTGAATCGTTACCGGCAAGAGCTACGTCATTATGTCGCCGGTGATTTATGTGATGTTCAAGCGACCGGTCGCGATCAAATGACGACGGTTGCTGGTTTAGTGATTGACGTCCGTACCTTGGTCAATAAAAAAGGGCAACGGTGGGCGATTGTCACGCTGGATGATAAAACTGGGCGTCTTGATGTACGCTTCTTCGCGCAAACTTATGAGAACTACCAACATTTGCTCGAAAAAGACCAAATTTTGTGGGTAAAAGGAGAGGTCAGCTTTGATGATTACTCGGGTGGCAATACAATGTCAGCTCGAGAGGTCATGACGGTGATCACGGCGCGTGAATTTTATGCCCGTGGATTGCGTTTAAAAGTCCGCACCGATCAGTTAGAAGGACAGGGGTTAAAGCGGTTAGTCGAAGTTATTGAGCCCTATAAGCAAGGGACAACGCCCCTGCATTTGTGCTATGTTCGTGATGATCTAGAAGCAAATTTCGCGGCGGGCACTGATTGGTATGTGACACCGACCGATGAATTAATACACGAGTTGGAAGTCCAACTTGGCAAGAATCATGTAGCTTTGGAATTTTAAATGAGTCTCAAATTTTTAGATTTTGAACAACCCATCGCAGAGTTGCAGGCGCAAATCGAAGAACTGAAAGCCGTCGGCGCGAAAGGTGATTTCGATATCTCTTTGGAAGAAGAGATCGACAAGCTGCAAGGCAAGCGTGAGCAACTCATTGAGAAAATTTTCGGTGATTTGGGCGCATGGCAAGTGGCGCAGTTAGCGCGACATCCAATGCGGCCGTACACACTCGACTATATCAAGCATATTTTCACCGATTTTGACGAGTTTGCAGGCGATCGAGCCTTTGCAGATGATCGTGCGATTGTCGGCGGTACTGCGCGTATTGACGGGCAGCCAGTGATGATTATTGGGCATCAAAAAGGTCGAGAAACCAAAGAAAAGCTGCTCCGTAACTTTGGCATGCCCAAGCCAGAAGGCTATCGCAAAGCACTGCGTTTGATGGAAATGGCTGAACGGTTTCAATTGCCGATTATTACCTTTATCGATACGCCGGGTGCTTATCCCGGCATTGGTGCTGAAGAACGCGGTCAATCGGAAGCCATTGCGCGTAATCTTAAAGTGATGTCGCGTTTGCAAGTGCCCATTATCTGTACGGTCATTGGTGAAGGGGGTTCTGGTGGTGCGTTGGCTATTGGTGTAGGTAACCGGGTCAATATGCTGCAATACTCAACCTATTCAGTGATCTCACCTGAAGGTTGTGCCTCGATTCTTTGGAAAAGTGCCGAGAAAGCACCACTAGCGGCCGAAGCAATGGGCGTCACTGCGCAACGCTCGTTGGAGTTAGGCTTGATCGATAAGATTGTCGAAGAGCCGTTGGGTGGTGGTCATCGTGACCACGAAGAGATCGCCAAGCGGTTAAAGGCCCGCTTACTCGCTGACTTAGCCGAGTTAGGTAAACTTGATCGTTCTGCACTTCTTGAGCAGCGTTATCAAAAATTGATGTCGTTCGGCTACTGCTAATGTTGAACGGCTAAACAACGATGCGTCAGCAAGATGAACTGAAACAGGGGGCGACAGCGAGTTTGCCCCCTTTTCGTGACCTGTATCCAACGTTGTGCCAATGCCTTACGGAACTACCTCCCGCTGAATCACGTTTTTTTATCGCCTGTTTGGGTGGTGGCGCGGATTCTCAGACTTTATTAGATTTGTTGGATCGTTATCGTCACAACTATCCAGATAGCCAATTTCTAGCCATTCACCTGGATCATGAATTCCATCCAGACTCTGCAATCTGGGCTGCCAGTTTAAAAACCGATTGTGAACAACGTCAATTCCCATTTTATGGTGAAGTATTAGCGGTAGCACAAGGACCTCGAGTCAGCAAAGAAGCTGCTGGGCGAGACGCGCGCTATCAGCGTCTTATTGCATTGGCGAAGGAGCGAGCCGAAGGCAAACAAATAGTGATGTTGCTCGGTCAGCATCGCAACGATCAAATTGAAACTTTCTTGCTGCAACTGAAGCGTGGGTCCGGACCTAAAGGTCTATCCGCAATGGCACCGCTTACCGAACGCGGCGGTTGTTGGTGGTTACGCCCGTTGCTGAACGTATCAAAAGCTGAAATTTATGCTTATGCCGTAGAGCGTCAGCTGCATTGGGTTGAAGACAATACCAATTACGATACGTTTATTGATCGAAACTTTTTACGGCACGACATTATTCCCCATTTAGAAGCGCGTTGGCCGGGTTTCGGTGATGCAGTGGTGCGCAGCGCGGCATTGTGCGCTGAGCAGCAAGAGCTCCTCGAGGGGCTATTAAGCGACCAACTCAAAGCGATTATCGATAGCGACGGGTGTTTGCTGTGTGGTTGGTTGGAACAACAGCAACCAGCGCTTCAGCGAGCTTTGTTGCGACTGTGGATCGAAAAGTCAGCAGCTGCGGTTCCTTCCTATGCGGTGCTCGAACAAATTCGCGAACAAATGCTGTACAGTGAAAATGACCGCCAACCACTGGTGCGTTGGGATCGATTTACCATCACCCGTCACAATCAACCACGTAAAAATCGTCGCTTACAGATTCAGCAAGAGCCGTTATGACCACGCAACCCGAACCTGATTTAACCGCGGCAACCGCAGCAATACCGCCCACTGATCAGGTCACTAAGGTGACTCCTGACCAAACCCGCGCCATTAAGTTTGCTTTGACTGCGGTGTTGCTATGGTCGACCGTTGCAACGGCCTTCAAGCTCGCTCTTGACTACCTAACCCCAATTCAATTACTGACCATTGCAGCAGTAGTCAGTGTCATAACATTTGCAGTCATCATGACGTGGCAACGCCGCTGGCACGAAGCATGTGCGATAGGGGTAAAACGCTACAAGTTTTATATATTTCAGGGGTTTATCAACCCTTTTGCCTATTATTTAGTGCTTTTCTCTGCTTATAACGCGTTGCCGGCGCAGCAAGCCCAAGCGATTAACTACAGTTGGGCCATTACCATGGCGTTACTGGCAGTCCCTATTTTGAAGCAAAAACTATCACGTCGCGCGCTGTTGGCGATGCTGATTGCTTATGTTGGCGTTATCTTTATTGCCACTGGTGGGCGTTGGGATTTTCAACAAACCAATTGGGTCGGTATTGGCCTCGCGTTGGGAAGTACTTTGCTCTGGGCGGGCTATTGGCTCAGTAATATTCATAACCAAGATAAGCCGATACCGGCGTTGTTCTGGTGTTTTGTATTCGGTTCAGGTTGGTTGCTCATTGCGCAACTGTTGTGGGTAACAGACCCATGGCAGGGCTATTTGAATCTACCCCTGCAAGGTTGGCTAGGCGGCGTGTATGTTGGTCTCTTTGAAATGGGCATTACTTTTTTGGTGTGGCTTACCGCCATGCGAAGTGCAGAGAATGCTGGGCGCATCAGTTCACTTGTCTTTCTCAGTCCTTTCATCAGCTTGTTATTGATTTACTTTATTTTGGGCGAAACCATTCACTACACTACGGTTATTGGATTACTCTTGATTATTATCGGCTTGAGTTTACAGGGAGAGCGAACATGAATAGTGGCTTCACAGATGTCCTGCTCTTACTCGCCATAGCAGTCGTGTTGGTGTGGGGGTTTCGTCGCGTCAAGTTACCGGCCATATTGGCTTATTTAACGGCTGGGATTATCGCCGGACCTGATGTAACTGGCTGGATTCAAGACCCCGATGAATATCACTTTATTGCTGAACTTGGCGTGGTATTGCTGTTGTTCTCGCTGGGACTCGAATTTTCATTGCCAAAAATGATAGCTATGCGCCGCTTAGTGTTTGGCTTGGGGCTTGGACAGGTGGTCATTTGTACCGTGCTGTTTGCTGGTCTCGCATATGTGTTCAGCAATGACTGGGCAGCCGCATTTGTCATTGGTGGAGTCTTGGCGCTGTCATCCACAGCGGTGGTGATCAAGCAGCTCGGCGAATCCGCTCAATTAACCTCAAAGCGCGGACAAATTACCGTTGCGACGCTGCTGTTTCAAGACATCGCAGTAGTGCCATTCTTGATCGTGATTCCGCTACTTGCTTCCACAGCAGGGGAGAGCTCCATTTGGGCCAATTTAGCCATCGCCATGGGCAAAGGTGCCGGTGTAGTTGTGGTGTTGATGGCCATAGGGAAGTGGGTTCTTCCACATATTTTCAAAGAAATCGCGCGACTTAGAACAGATGAGTTATTTGTTTTGGCGACTTTGTTGGTGGCACTGGTTGCTGGTGGCCTGACCCATTTGTTCGGATTATCGATGGCGTTGGGTGCGTTTTTAGCGGGCATGATGTTGGGCGAGAGTAAGTATAAACACCAGCTCGAAGCCGATATTCGACCGTTTCGCGATATTTTAATGGGCTTATTCTTTATAACCGTAGGGATGCAGCTCGATTTGATAGTATTTATCGAGAACCTGCATTGGATTGTCCTTGGTGTGCTGGTCGTAGGCGCCATAAAAGCGCTCGTCGTGCGCTGGCTTGCTGTCCGTATGGGTGAGCGCTCAGAAGATTCGTGGGGCGCAGGATTGATGCTCTTCCAAATGGGAGAGTTTGGCTTTGTTCTGGTTTCTTTGGCACTTACTTATGCACTGCTACCGAATGCTGTCGCCAGTATTTTAGTGGGTATTGGGGTGCTTGGCATGGCATTAACTCCGCTCGTAATTCAGCGTTGTAGTCCGATTGTGAATGCGGTTCTCAAACTCGTTGGCGCTGCAGGTTCTAATGCACACGATCAAGAATCATTAGCACCGAAAGATGAACATACCAAAGTGCTTATCTTAGGCTTCGGTCGCGTTGGTCAGACCGTGAGTCGTTTTCTGGAGCAAGAGGGTATTGATCATCTGGCGATTGATCATGATACCCGCCGTGTTCAAGAGGCTCTTGCCGGTGGCGCGAAAGTATTTTTCGGTGACGCTGGTCGACGCGACATTCTGAAAGCGGTACACGCAGAAGAAGTTGAGCTGATTATCATTAGCTTCGCGGAAGATGAACGTGCGCTAGATGCGCTCAGAGCTATTCGCAGCCTAAATGACCATGCCGAAGTCATTGTGCGTAGCCGTGATGACTCTAAACTCAAAGCTATGATGGAAGCAGGCGCAACACAGGTCGTGCCAGATACGCTCGAAGCTAGTTTGATGTTGGTATCACAAATTCTGAGTCGTACTGGAGTTCCGATTCGCCGGATTCTCTCTCGATTGGATCACGCGCGCCGCTCGCATTACGGCGAACTGCATGGCTTTTACCCCGGTGAAAGCACCAATATGGATCCGGAACGCATTGATAAGCTGCAGTTTTTGCACGCAGTACAAATTCCAGAAAATGCCTATGCAACGGGTCGTTCGTTACGTGATTTAGGTCTACAAGACATTAATTGTATGATTCGTTCAGTGCGACGAGGAGAACAAGACATCAAAGAAGTTGATGGCGACTTCACGCTGGAAAAGGACGATGTATTGTTGTTATCTGGCGGTCCGAGAGCGATTGAAGCAGCCGAAAGTTATCTTTTAAACGGTTAATTGAAATGCTTCGTTACAACTGACTGATCCAAACTAACAGTCTGCAACATATTCCCGCTAACTTTCTAAGGGATTAGCCCGCATAATACAGCTAATAAATCTCGACAGTGGATGATTCACCTAATGGCTCTAAGAAAACGCGTATTTTTACCCCCTCTCATCATTGCTTTTGCGATTACCGTAGTCGTTGTTCTCTCGTCGCTGCGGCCTCAACCTCCGATGCGTTCAATGGAACGTCCCGCTGTATTGGTTGAAGTTCTTGAGGCAACGCCGACCGATGTACGTTTCACCGTCGACGGGCAAGGGAACGTCATGCCGAAGCGCACGACAAATCTGGTTGCGCAAGTCAGTGGTCGGGTGGTTGAACTCTCGGACAAGTTTGTCAATGGTGGCTTTTTTGAGCGTGGTGAAGTACTGCTAAAAATCGATCCAGCTGACTATCAAGTCGCGCTGCAAAGCGCGCAAGCGCAATTAGCGCAAGCTAAAGCCACTCTGGCTGAAGAAAGCGCACGTGCTCAAGTTGCCCGAGAAGAATGGGAATCATTGCAAATGGGCGAAATTCCGGCTCTCGGTATTCGCGAACCTCAAGTCGCTGCGGCGGTCGCCAACGTGCAATCTGCTGAAGCGGGTGTTTCCCGAGCAAAGCGCGATTTAGAACGTACCGAAATTAAAGCGCCATTCGACGGATTGCTACAAAATAAAGGCGTCGATTTAGGCCAATATGTATCGATGAATTCGCAGATTGGAACACTTATGGGAACTGAGGTGGCTGAAATCCGTGTGCCATTGAGCGACCGTGATTTAGCGTACCTTAATCTGCCAGATGGTGAGACCGACGCGAGCAATTATCCGTTGGTCGAAGTGTATTCCAACATTGCTGGTGAAACGCAGCGTTGGTTGGGCCGGATGGTCCGCAGCGAGGGTATTCTGGATAGCAGCAGCCGAGTCATCTATGGCGTTGTCCAAATTGATGACCCGTATAATCAAGCTGCACAAACACATCCAACGCCGCTTCGATTCGGCCGCTTTGCGCAACTGAGTATTGAAGGTTCTGAAGCGAGTGGCGTCTTTGAAGTGCCCCGTTATGCTTTAACCACAACTGGCAAACTCTGGATTGTCGACGAAGAGCGCCGTTTGCAGAGTCGTGACGTCAATATTTTGCGTGCTGATGACAATAAACTTTATATCGATAGCGGTCTGAATCGAGGCGACAAAGTGGTATTGACTCAGCTCGCAAATGCATTACCGAGTATGAAAGTCCGTTTGCCAGGTGATCCCGTACCTAAACAACTCGAACAACCGACCAATCCGAATGCAGAGACCGAAGTAGCTGCTGAAGAAGAGAAGGACGCGGACAATGGTGAATAATCAGCAACCGCAGGAAACAGGTTTCATTGCTTGGTGGGCGAACAACCGTGTCGCCGCTAATCTACTTATGGCCATTATTATTGTTGCGGGTATTTTGGCTATTGGCCAAGTCCGCAAACAAATGTTCCCTGAAATAGAATTGAACATCATCAGTGTGCAAGTACCTTTCCCAGGTGCTGCACCACAAGAAGTTGAGCAGGGTGTGATTGTACGCATCGAAGATGCGATTGAAGATGTCGATGGTATCGAGCGGCTGAGTTCCACTGCGCGAGAAGGTTTGGGAACTCTAACCATTGAAGTGGAACCCAGCTATGACGTGCAAGTGGTCATGGATGAGGTGAAGATGCTCATCGATGGTATTCCGGCATTACCAGAGCAAATTGAATCTCCTAATATTTATCGGATTCGGCCACAACGTCAGGTTATTTGGCTGTCGATTTACGGTGCTGCCGATGAATTTATGCAAAAAGAGCTAGCGAAGTCGATTCGTGACGACCTAAAACAAATTGGCGGTATTACCAAAGTAGAAGTCGTTGGTGCTCGAAACTATGAAATTTCTATCGAGATTTCTGAGGCTGACTTACAACGTTACGGTTTGACGTTTGGCCAGATTGTCCAAGCTGTCCGTGGCACCTCTATTGATGTTGCAGGCGGTTCGATTCGCACGCCGAATGGCGATATTTTGTTGCGCGCGAATAACCAAGCCTACGTGGGTGGTGAGTTTGAGAAAATTGTTCTGATCAACAATCCGGATGGCACACGGCTGACGCTTGCAGACATTGCCAACGTCAAAGATGGGTTTGTGGAAAACCGTCGTTTCACCAAGTTTGACGGCGATAATGCAACCTTTGTCCGAGTTGACTCGGTCGGTGACCAAAATGATTTGGCCACAGCTGCTGCGGTTAGAAGCTACGTAGAACGCAAACAGAAAGAATTACCGCCTGAAGTGAAGTTAGCGCACTGGGGGGATAGTTCATACTATCTTCAAGGTCGTCTTGATTTGATGATCGACAACCTTATTTTCGGTGGCATCTTGGTGTTTGTCATGTTGTCACTGTTCTTGCAATTGCGGCTAGCTTTCTGGGTCATGATTGGTATTCCGCTGTGTTTCTTAGGAACCATAGCCATGATGCCGCTGCCCATGATCGACATTTCCATCAATATGATTTCACTATTTGGATTTATATTGGTACTGGGGATAGTGGTCGACGATGCCATAGTGATAGGGGAGTCTGCTTATACCGAGATAGAAAAGTATGGGCAGACTACTGATAACGTTGTACGTGGCGCGAAGCGAGTCGCGATGCCTGCGACCTTTGGTGTACTGACCACCATGGTAGCGTTCATTCCTATGCTGATGGTTGAAGGTGGCATGGGTGGCATTTGGGAGTCTATCGCATGGGTTGTCATTATCGCTCTAGCATTCTCCCTGGTCGAATCTAAACTGATTCTGCCAGCACACATTGCAGCGATGAAATATTCCAAAGGTGGTGGTGAGAAGCTGAACGCATTCCAACGCGGTCGCAATAAGATTTCTGATAGTCTGAAAGTGTTTGTGACCAAGTACTATTCGCCGTTCCTGAAGAAGTGTTTGCACTACCGTTATACCACGCTAGCCACCTTTTTGGCGTTGTTCATACTGACCATTGGCTTAATCAGTGGCGGTGTCGTGCGCTGGGTATTCTTCCCGAATATTCCGAGTGACTTCGTGCGTTCTAATTTAGAAATGCAGCCAGGTTCCTCAGAAGAAGCGACGATTCGAGCGCTACAAGAATTGGAAAATGCACTCTACCGTGTCAATGACGAGGTTCGTGAAAAAGAAGGTGAAGGCGTTGTTCGTCATGCCACTATGTTCTTAAATGGAACCAGTGGTGGTCAGCTTCTGGTGGAATTAAAGAAAGGCGAGGAACGTGAAATTGATGGTTTTGCAATCGTCAATGAGTGGCGTCTTGAAACACCAGAAATAGCGGGTGTGAAAAACCTCAACTTTGAGGGCAGTATTGGCGGCGGTGGCGGCTTCGATGTCGAGTTCCAGTTAACGGGCGATGATTTGAATGAATTGTCTGCGGCCGCGAAGGAATTGAAGGAAAAAATGGCCGAGTACGCTGGTGTGTTTGATATCGAAGATACCTTTGGTGAGGGTAACGACGAAATCATCCTCGAGCTAAAACCGCTCGCAACGGCGATGGGGATCACACTCTCCGAGTTAGCAACGCAAGTGCGCTATGCGTTCTATGGTGCTGAAGCGCAGCGCATTCAACGCAATGATGAAGAAGTCCGCGTGATGGTGCGTTATCCGGAGTTAGAGCGTCAATCGATCGGTAATTTGGAAAGTATGAAGGTGCGGGGTAGTGATGGTTCGTTGATTCCATTTACGGAGTTGGCAACAATCCGCTTTGCGGAAGGCTATGCCACCATCAACCGTATTAACCGTGAGCGCTCGGTAACCGTTCGTGCACGTGTCGATAAAGAGACTGTTGAGCCCTTCGAAATTGTTCGTCAAGTACGGGCAAATGTGATCCAGCCCATTATTGACCAATATCCTTCGGTCGGCTTTAAATTGGAAGGTGCATCACAAGATGAAGCTGAGGCTACAAGCTCACTTGCAATCGGCTTTATGTTGGCGTTATTTGCAATTTATGCGTTGATGGCCGTGCCACTAAAATCATACAGCCAGCCCTTTATTATCATGTCGGTAATTCCATTTGGGATGATCGGTGCGGTAGTAGGACACTGGATATTGGGCATGCCGATTTCGATTCTGTCTTTATTCGGGATCATCGCCTTGGCTGGGGTTGTAGTAAACGACTCGCTGGTTATGGTGGATTATGTCAACAAAGCGCGTGCTGAAGGGACCGCTCTGCGTAAAGCAGTCGCTGAGGCCGGCGCCGTGCGCTTCCGCGCAATCTTGTTGACGTCATTGACGACATTCTTCGGCTTAGTGCCGATTGTGATGGAAACCTCACTGCAAGCGAAAATTGTCATACCTATGGCGATTTCGTTAGCCTTCGGTATCTTGTTCGCGACAGTGATCACGTTAATTTTGATTCCGTGTTTGTATCTCATCATGGATGACACTAAGCGTGGGTTACGGACGATGTTGTCTTGGTATGGTTTAGCGAAGCCACCTGCACCAAAAACTGAATCATAAGCTGTCACAATTTGTTAAACTATTGACCGTACAATGAATCGGTCAGCGAAAAGGGCTTAGGCGATTCGTCTCAGCCCTTTTTCTTTGCCGAGCAAGCTATTGCATAGGAAGACAGCACTATGAACTTGGCGCCTTTGGATATTATTGCTTTAAGCATCTTTGTGGTGCTTTGGTACAGCTACACGCAATTCGCTCGCTATCGTGCTCGCACCACCCATTCGTTATCAAATATTTTGCGTCAGTTACGGGTCGATTGGATGACTACGTTAACGCGTAAAGATCATCAAATTGCGGATGCCGCGTTGCTGGGTAACGTCGAACGAACCGTCACTTTCTTCGCCTCATCGACCATACTGGTGCTAGCCGGTGTACTGACGTTATTGGCGTCTGCGGACAAAGTAGTAGAGGTACTGGCATCCATTCCGTTTACAGCGCCATCGTCACCCGAAAAAGTGCAACTGAAACTGGCTATCTTGGCGCTAATTTTTGTATTCGCCTTCTTCAAATTTACCTGGGCTATTCGCCAGTTTGGTTTCGTATCGGTATTGATGGGCGCAGCACCGCAGTATCGCTCGACTGAGTTTACCGATGAAGACCGTGATCAGTTCGCTCGACAAGCAGCCAAAGTGCTCGATCAAGCTGGTCATGAATACAACAACGGGTTGCGCGCCTATTACTTTGCGTTGGCGTTACTGACATGGTTTTTGCATCCCTACTTATTTCTCGCGTCGACCGCAGTAGTCGTATTTGTGCTGTATCGTCGTGAATATCGTTCCACGATTCTACGGGCGTTGTTGGCAACGAAAGGCCTTCAGCCTGGCCCGATAACCAATCAAAAAACCGAAACTGGAGATTCGCAGTGAGTCGTACTTTCGATGTTTTAGAATGGACCCTTGCCGCTGCCCGCGGTGAAAACTATCCGGACTTCCCAGAACACCCGCAAATGACCGTTTATGACACTGGGGTCATTGCGATTGAGCCTGAGCAGGGTAGCTCAAAAGATGTGATTATATCGTGCGCGGTGCATGGCGATGAGACTGCACCGATTGAGTTGGTGCGCGACATGATTCACGCAGTTCTCGATGGTGCTTTGGAGATTCGCCAGCGCGTACTTTTTATGATTGCCAACCCGTGGTCGATTGTGGCTGGCAAGCGCTTTGTTGAGGTGAACATGAATCGCCTATTTAGCGGTGCGCATGCGACCGGTGACACATTGGAACACCAACATGCTGCGAAGTTAGAGCGCTATGTCGAGCGCTTTTACACGAGTGCTCCAGCCGGGCAACGGCAGCGCTATCATTATGACTTACATACGGCTATTCGTGATTCTGCCTATGAGAAGTTTGCGGTATATCCTTTTCGTCACGGCCAACCCTACAAACGCGAGCAGCTCACATTTCTAGCCGAATGTGGCGTCTCCACGATTCTATTGAATCAAGCGCCAACCACTACGTTTAGCTACTTTAGCAGTCATCAGTTTGGTGCCGATGCGTTTACCGTTGAGCTTGGTAAAGTGCGTCCGTTTGGTCAGAATGATATGAGTCGGTTTGCAGCTGCGGACCATATGTTCCGGCAGCTCATCAGTACGGATGTACTTGAACTACCGGCTTTTGACGCGAGTCGGCATCATATTTTTGATGTGTGTCGCACGATCGATCGTACGCAGAGCGAGTTCCGTTTGAACTTCCCGGATGATGTCGCAAATTTTACTCCGTTTCCACGAGGAGCATTACTCGCCGTTGATGGCACCACGGAGTACCACGTCGAGCAAGCACAAGAACGTATTATTTTCCCCAATGCCAATGTGGCTATTGGCCAGAGAGCATTGTTGACCGTGGTCGAATTACCGGTCACGGAGCTTGATCTGGTCTGAGCTGTGGCTGTTGCGTAGATTTTACGACCAGCCACGTGAAATTCGCGATTGCGCCGTTTGCATGTCAGTTGACGTAAAGGTAAAGTGAGCGCAATTTTTGTTACAACGAGAAAGTTATGGCGAAAGATACTAAGCACCAATTGGAAATAGTGACCAAGCCGGCATTTTTAGATGCTTCGGCACTGAAAATTCCGATGCTGCAAATCCTCAAAGAGGATGGCACCTTGCACAAAGGTGTGAAAGCACCCGACATGGATAAAAACCTGGCGTTAAAGGTCTTCGACACCATGCAGTTTATTCGCATTCTTGATGAGCGGATGATCGCCGCTCAGCGTCAAGGTCGCATCAGTTTCTATTTGTCGTCGTTAGGTGAAGAGGCCGCCAGTATTGGCTCTGCCGCAGCACTGCAAGCCGATGACATGATCATGGGTCAATACCGTGAACAGGGTGCTTTAGCGTTTCGTGGGTTTACCGTTGAACAATTTATGGATCAGTTGTTCTCTAATGAACGCGACTTAGGTAAAGGCCGCCAAATGCCTGTGCATTACGGCTGTAAAGACCTGAACTTTATGACTATTGCTTCGCCATTGGCGACGCAGATCCCGCAAGCCACAGGTTATGCTTACGGTCAAAAAATGGATAAATCAGGCACTTGTACCATTTGCTATTTCGGCGAAGGCGCAGCATCAGAAGGTGATTTCCACGCTGCTCTGAACATGGCCGCCGTGTACAAAGTTCCAGTCATTTTCTTCTGTCGTAACAATGGTTATGCCATTTCTACGCCGTCTCAAGGCGAGCAGTATGCAGGCGATGGGATTGCGCCGCGTGGCGTGGCATATGGCATGAAGACGATTCGAGTGGATGGTAACGACATTTTTGCGGTCTACCAGGCGACACAGTTGGCGCGTAAGTTGGCCGTTGAAGAGAATGAGCCTGTGCTGATTGAAGGCATGTCCTATCGTATGGCCGGTCACTCAACTTCGGACGACCCAACGGGCTATCGTACGCGTGAGGAAGAAGACTCATGGCGCGCGAAAGATCCGGTCGCACGCTTCCAGAAATGGTTGCTGGCAAAGGGTTGGATCAATGAAGATGATGCGCAAGCTAATTACGACGAGAAAAAAGCTGCTGTCCTGGCTGCATTGAAAGAAGCAGAGAAGGTTCCAGCACCGCATATTGATGAATTGATTGAAGATGTGTACGACACGCCACCCAAACACCTCAAGCAACAACTCGAAGAGCTGAAAGCGCATATTCGTAAGTATCCAGATGCGTATCCAAAAACAGCGTCGCGTTTGAATGGAGGTGACAAATAATGGCTAAGATGAATTTACTCCAGGCCATCAATAGCGCCCTTGAAATCGCGATGACAAAGAGCGACAAGGTGTACAGCTTTGGTGAAGATACAGGTTCTTTCGGTGGTGTATTTCGTGCTACTTCTGGACTCACTGAGAAGTTCGGTAAGCATCGTAACTTTAATACTCCACTGGTTGAACAAGGGATTCTCGGTTTTGCGAACGGCTTAGCGTCGCAAGGCAGCTATGCAGTCGCCGAGATTCAGTTCGGTGATTACATTTTCCCGGCGTTTGACCAAATTGTGAATGAATCGGCTAAGTTCCGTTATCGTTCAGGTAACGAGTTTGATGTCGGTGGGTTAACCATCCGTACACCATACGGTGGCGGTATTGCGGGTGGTCATTACCACTCACAGTCACCTGAAGCTTACTTCGCGCATACGCCAGGCCTAAAGATTGTCATGCCACGTAATCCGTACATGGCGAAAGGCTTGTTACTGAGCTCTATTTTCGATCCAAACCCCGTGCTCTTTATGGAGCCGAAGCGTTTGTATCGTGCATCTGTGGGTGAAGTACCTGAAGAAGAGTACACGCTTGAGCTCGGCAAAGCCGACGTGGTTCGTGAAGGCTCTGATGTCACGATCGTGGCTTGGGGTGCGCAGGTTGAGATGGCTGAAAAGGCTGCTGACAAAGCGGCGGAAGCGGGTATTTCTTGTGAAGTGATCGACCTGGTCAGTATTTTGCCATGGGACGTCGAAACGGTTGCCAAGTCAGTCTTCAAAACAGGCCGTTTGGTGGTAACGCAAGAAGCGCCACTGACCAATGGTTTTGCTAGCGAAGTGGCTGCGACTATCCAGCAAGAATGCTTCTTGTACTTAGAGTCACCCATTATGCGTGTGTGCGGTCTCGATACGCCGTATCCGTTGTGCCACGAGAAAGAATACTTTGTTGACCATTTGAAAGTGTACGAAGCGGTACACGCGTCGATGAATTACTAAGAGGCCGTTGATCATGAGTAAAGATTTTATCTTACCGGACATTGGCGAAGGCATCGTCGAGTGTGAAATTGTCGAATGGCTGGTTGCAGAAGGCGATACCATTAAGGAAGATCAACCGGTTGTTGACGTAATGACCGACAAAGCGTTGGTGCAAATTCCTGCCAAAGAAGATGGCGTAGTCGCGAAGCTGTATTACCAAAAAGGTGATATTGCGAAGGTCCATGAGCCATTGTTTGCTATCACTGGTGCGGAGAATGCATCAGAGAGTGCATCAGAGAATGCATCAGAGAATGCATCAGAGAGCGCACCAGCGCCACAACCTGCACCAGCTCCAGCGCCTGCTCCAGCGGCATCATCAAGCGCTGTTGAAGATTTTATCTTGCCGGACATCGGTGAAGGTATTGTCGAGTGCGAAATTGTCGAATGGCAAGTACAGGAAGGCGATACCATCGAGGAAGACCAGCCGGTTGTCGATGTGATGACTGACAAAGCGTTGGTGCAAATTCCAGCGAAAGCAGCTGGGGTTGTCGAGAAGCTTTACTATCAGAAAGGCGATATCGCGAAGGTTCACGAGCCATTGTTTGCCGTTCGTTCGGAGAGCAGCTCGAATGCCGACGCACCAGCGACACAACCACAGGCGCAAGCACCCGCTCCAAGTTCTGAGCGTTCAGAGAAACCAGGTCCGAGCGTCACTAGCGGGAAAGCGATTGCTAGTCCTGCGGTGCGTCGTCGTGCCCGTGAATTGGAAGTCGATCTGAGCAAAGTCAAAGGCTCAGGCGCCAAGGGTCGCGTCATGAAAGAAGACGTGGAAGCCTTTGCTGATGGCGGCGCAGCGCCGGCTCCAGCGCCGCAAGCCGCTTCTTCATCGACAACTGCACCAACAGCGGGTGGCAAACGTACGGAAGCGATTCGCGGCGTGAAAGCGGCTATGGCGAAGGCCATGATGAATTCGGTGAGCACCATTCCGCACTTCACCTATGCCGATGAATTTGATCTCACTGCGGTGATCGCGTTACAGAAGCAATTGAAAGAGCGCTATGCCGACCAAGGTATTCGTATCACCATGATGCCGTTCTTTATCAAAGCATTGTCATTAGCGTTGAAAGAATTCCCATTAATGAATGCGCAAGTGAACGACGATTGTACCGAGATCACCTACTTTGATGATCACAACATCGGTATGGCGGTCGATACCAAAATTGGTTTGCTCGTTCCGAACATTAAACAAGTGCAGAACAAGAGCATTATTGATGTTGCCAACGAAGTCACACGACTCACGCAAGCCGCACGTGAAGGCCGCGTGGCGCAGGAAGATATGAAAGGTGGCACGATTACCATCTCGAATATCGGTGTGATTGGCGGCACGGTTGCTACTCCGATCATCAATAAACCTGAGGCGGCTATTGTCGCATTGGGTAAAGTGCAGGCATTGCCGCGCTTTGATGCCGACGGCAACGTGGTTGCACGGCAGATGATGACGGCGAGTTGGTCCGGTGATCATCGCATTATTGACGGTGGCACTATTGCTCGATTCAACAAGCGTTGGCAGGAGTTCCTAGAGGATCCGACGTCAATGTTGGTACATATGATCTAGCTACTGGCTACTAGTTATTAGTTACTCGTGAAAAGATGAAATACGAAAAACGAAGACAAAAAAGGGCCGGATGGCCCTTTTTTATTTTAGCGTTTGGCGACTAGGTTGCGGACTAGGCCGGGGAAGAAGCGCTGTAAGAACGGCGCTAGCTTAGATAAGCCTGAACCTATGACCACTTCCGCTTTGCCTTTAGCAATGGCTTGTAGCGACTGCGCGGCGCAGCTTTCGGCAGAAATCCCACCGGCATTGTCAGGATCTTCGTGACCCAGCGCAGAGCCGTCGCCCGTTAGTGAGTTATGGGCAACTTGAGTGTTGATAAAACCGGGCAGAATGGATGTGACGATCACACCTTTGCCATAAGTTTCAGCGCGCAGTGAATCCATAAAGCCAATCACCCCAAATTTCGCACCGTTATACCCACTCCGCAGCTTCGTACCCACTTTCCCTGCTACCGAAGAGACCGTGACGATATGACCGCTCTGACGCTCTAACATGCGCGGTAATACCAGCTTGGTCAGTGCGATGACACCAAAGTAGTCAATTTCCATCAGTTGCCGATAGACCTTCATATCGGTATCCAGAATCAGCGATCGTTGTGAGACACCGGCATTGTTGATGAGGATATCAATCACTTGGTCACCTAATTCAGCGGCAGCAGTTGTTGCGGCTTGCTCAGGTTGGCTTAAGTCTAAAGCCAACACCCGATGTCGCTCTGGATGTGCCAAGCCTTGCCGAACTGCTTCGAGGGCATCGGCGCGACGTGAGGTCAGAATCAAATGCGCACCGGCCTCCGCAAGCTGCTTGGCCATGGCAAGACCGATACCAGAAGAGGCACCGGTCAACCAAACGGTCTTACCTTGGTAGTAGCTCATGGGCATTAGCCTGCTGGATAACCGTAGCTAGACTGAATACCCAACGGAATACCGAGGCTCCAGTAAATGATCAAGAATGCAGACCAGATGACCATCAGTGATACCGTGAACGGTAACATCATGGCAACTAGCGACCCAATACCTGTGCCTTTCACATAACGCTGACAGTACAGCACCACCAGCGGAAAGTACGGCAGCAATGGTGTGATAATGTTACTGATAGAGTCACCGACACGATAGGCTGCTTGGGTTAGGTCTGGTGAATAACCGAGTTGCATCAGCATCGGTACGAAGATAGGAGAAATGAGTGCCCACTTCGCTGATGCCGAGCCAATAAACAGGTTAATGAAGGCTACCAATACGATGATACCAACCATGGTGACACCGCCTGATAAGGCGAGTGAACTTAGGAACTGAGCGCCTTTAATCGAGAGCAAGGTACCTAAGCCAGAGTCACCAAACGCCTTAATGAAGAGCGCACAGAAGAACGCCATCACCATGTAGTAGGCCATGCCTTCCATCGACTTGGTCATTGCGCCCACAACGTCTTGCGAGTTGGTAAAGGTACCAGCGAGGTAACCATGCACGATACCGGGAATAATGAATAGTAAGAAAATCAGCGGCACAATCATTTGCATGAGCGGAGCGGTGAATGATGCAAGTTCACCAGTGGGGTCAGCCAGTGGAGTATTTTCCGCAGCTGCAGCAAAGTACAGTGCGACCAAACCAACAACCATGGTCAAGACACCCGCGTAGAACGCCTTGCGGTCACGCGGAGACACTTCTTCCAGCTTCGGCATTTCATCTTTGTCACCGTCAATTTTCGCGTTCTTATTCAGACGCGGCTCAATTATTTTATCGGTGAGATACCAGCCAACAAACATGACAATCAGTGAAGACGCGGCAGTAAAGAAGTAGTTATTCAATGGATTCAATTGAACTGCAGGATCCAAAATTTGTGCCGCAGACTGCGTAAAGCCCTGCAACAGCGGGTCAATCGCCGAAGGCACAAAGTTGGCACTAAAACCACCAGATACACCTGCGAAAGCTGCAGCAATACCCGCTAAAGGATGTCGCCCAGCAGCATAGAAGATGACGCCACCCAGTGGAATTACAAGAACATACCCTGCATCGACTGCGGTATGCGATACAATCGCAATCAGAATAAGAACTGGAGTCAGTAAAACTTTAGGGGTCACGTTCAACATGAGTTTAATGGCGACGTTAATAAAGCCACTGCGCTCCGCAACGCCCACACCGAGCATAGCGACGAGCACGACGCCAAGCGGCGCGAAACCCATAAAGGTGTTGACCATGTTGGCGAGAAAGTCTGCCATTTCAGTGCCACTGAGCAGGTTCTTAACACCAACGTTTTCATTTGTGAGCGGATGGATAGCATCGAAACTGACGCCTGATAATGCCCAACTGAGCGCCCACACAATAATGAGTAGACCGAAAAACATGACCGCGGGGTCGGGGAGTTTGTTGCCCACCTTCTCGACTTTGTCGAGGATGCGGTTGAGCAAGGTATTTTCTGCAGTTTCCGACATGAGAACGTTCCCTTGTTAGTTTTAATTTATTATCGTTCGAATTTGTTATTCGACGAAAGTATCATACAAAGCACCTTCAGACACAACCACGGATATAAGCGCAGATGGAACAGATGATATGTGGTACCGATGAAGCCGGACGTGGACCCATTGCTGGCCCCGTAGTGGCGGCAGCGGTGATTCTCGATCCAAACCGACCGATTGAGGGCATTAATGACTCGAAGAAACTATCGGAGAAGAAGCGCAACGCGCTGAGCGCACTGATCAAAGAGCGCGCACTGTACTGGGCGATTGCGCAGTGTAATGCGGACGAAATCGATGCGATTAATATTTTGCAGGCATCACTACTGGCGATGCAGCGCGCAGTTGAGGCGTTACCGATAGGGCCGACATTGGTGCTGGTCGACGGCAACAAATTACCGAAATTAAAGGTCCCAGCGCAAGCGATAGTGGGTGGTGACGGCATTGAGGCTTGTATTGGTGCAGCGTCAATTTTGGCGAAGGTAGAGCGGGACCGGCAGATGCTGGCTTGGCATGCCCAGCATCCGGAATATGACTTCGCTAAACATAAGGGCTACCCAACGCCGCAGCATCTCGCGGCATTAGTGGAACACGGTCCTTGCGCAATTCATCGGCAGAGTTTTGCGCCAGTCACTCGTGCGTTAGCTAACCGCAAACCCGCTGCACAATAGTACGCAGTTGCGCTTGTGCTGGGGCAATCTCATCCAACTGGATAAATTCATCGGGCTGGTGTGCTTGCGCAATGGAGCCTGGTCCCATCACAATGGTTTGACAGCCTAAATCTTGCACAAAGGGGGCTTCGGTACAGTAATTTGCCGGTTCGGCAGCATTGCCTGTGATTTCTTGCACCAAAGACACGATAGCCGCATCGGCAGCACAGGCATAGCCTGGGATAGGTTCGTGCATGTGTTCGAGACACACGGCACCAGGGTATTTGGCGTTCACCGTTGCTAGACGACTATCGATCAGTCCATAGAGTTCGTTCATCTTCATGCCCGGTAATGGGCGCAGGTCGATATGCATCTCACAGCAGGCGCAGATACGGTTGGCAGCATCACCACCATGAATATTGCCAAAGTTTAAAGTTGGGTAGGGCACCGCAAAATGACCGTCGTGGTAGTGCTTTTGAAAATGCGTCTGTAATTCCCGCAACTCGCTAATTACATCGTGCATGACTTCAATGGCGTTGATGCCGGCGGCTGGATTGGAGCTATGGCCGCTCTTACCCGTTACGCGAATACTCTCAGTTAAATGGCCTTTGTGCATCACCACTGGGGTCATTTGTGTCGGTTCACCAATAATCGCAAAGTCCGGTTTGAGTTGACCAAACTTATTCAGCTCGCGCGCACCTGCCATGGTGGTCTCTTCATCGGCAGTTGCCAAAATGTATAAGGGTTTCTTTAATTGTTTGAGATCGATATGACGGAGCGCTTCTATGACGAACGCAAAAAAGCCCTTCATGTCGGCACTACCTAAGCCGAAGAGTTTGCCGTCAGCTTCGGTGAGTTCAAAAGGGTCACGTGTCCAGCGGCCTTCATCCCAAGGCACGGTATCGGTATGACCTGCTAGGAGCAGACCACCAGAGCTACCCGGGGGAATATACGAAGCTAGAAGATTGTATTTACCTTGCTGCCGTTCGAGTTCGTTAACGGAGACTTGAAATCCTAACGTCCGCAACCAAGTCGAAAGTTTATCGATTACGCCTAAATTGGATGTATCCCAACTGGGATCGAGACAGGATACCGACGGAGTGCCGATAAGCTCGCGGTACATCTGCAAAAAGGAAGGTAGCTGTGACATCGTGGACTCCTGATTCCGTGCTCCATGCGACTGATGCCACAGCATACCTGATTTGGTGAAAAAACGTCACTAGACGCTTTGTTTAGACTTTAAAAGTGGTAGCTCGCTTTGATCTTTAAACCATCACCAAACTCGCTATCTTCATAGCCTACACCGACAGAGAAGTCAGAATTTAGGTAATAATCTAGACCAAATTGATATACCGTATCATCGCCAGCATCGGTGTAATCGCGGTAGCCGATACCACCATAGATTTCGAATTGATCGATGCGTTGTCGTAAATTAGCATCCACACCCCAGAAATTAGTGTCTGCTTGCCCAAAGTCGATACGGCCTAAACGGCCTTGTACATCAAACCAAAGACCATTGCCAATGCCGTTATCGAGCCACCAATAGCGGCCAAAGCCGACGCCATAAGAATGGCGGTTACTGCCAAAGTTATCGGAATCGAGATTACGATAGTAGCCGTTGACGAAAAACGGATTTTGGAAGGTATAACTGCCGTGAACTGAGAGGCTATCATCACCTTGATCGTGATCGTTTAACTGCAGACCAATGTAATCGTAAGCAGGTACAGTTTGCGGTGAGCCGCTTTGTTGCGCCATTGCCGCATTCATGCAGACGACGCTGCTACCTAACACGATTAATCCCGTGACTACTCCAGAACGTAAATTCATATGAATTACTCCTTGTCTGTGGAACCGTTGATAAAACCTGAGTTGGAGTGTGACGAGATTAGTCTCGATAGAACAGCGGGTTTACGCGAGTTTTACTCTGTAGGCGTGGTGTTAACCGTCGCATATTCGATGCTTTCAGCTTGTGCAAAAGCGCCGAAATACGTAGCATATACACTTAATTTAGAGCATTTGGAAAAGCTAACGATGAAGTCGATTCCACATATTGATATGAGCCTCTATGGCAAGAATTTTGAAGCCTTCGCGCAGACCGTCGGCGAAGGTTATGAAAAGAATGGTTTCGTAGCGCTAACCAACCATGGCGTAGACCAAGGCTTGATTGACGAAGCGCTGGATATTTGCCGCGACTTGTTCGCGTTACCCGAAGAAGTGAAAAAGCAATACCACATCCCTGGTGGCGGTGGCGCACGCGGCTACACGCCGTTTGGTACCGAAATTGCGAAAGATGCGAAACATGTCGACTTAAAAGAGTTTTGGCATGTGGGTCGTGAAGTTGAGGGCGAGCCACCGTATCCGCAGTTAACTCCGAATGTTTGGCCCAAAGAAATGCCAGAATTCAAAACCAAGATCCTGCGCTTGTACGAAGCTCTGGATGACTTGGGAATGCAGGTTTTAGATGCCTTGGCGGTATACTTGAAGCAACCGCGGGAGTATTTCCGTGACAAAGTGCAACTGGGCAACTCTATTTTGCGCCCGCTGCACTATCCGCCGATTATTGATGAAGGCACGCCTTCAGTTCGCGCTGGCGCACATGAAGATATCAACGTACTGACCTTATTGATCGGTTCACGTGAGCCTGGCTTGGAAGTGTTAGCAAAAGATGGTTCATGGATTCCTGTGACTATTATTGAAGGTGCGATTATTTGTAACGTGGGCGACATGTTGCAACGCTTGACCAATGGTGTGTTGCCATCAACCACACACCGCGTGGTAAATCCGCCAGCGCCGTTCAATAGCAAATCGCGCTATTCAATTCCGTTCTTCCTGCACTTCAATCCAGATTTTGTGATTGACCCGTTGGAGAGCTGTATTAGCGACGACAATCCGAAGCGATTTGAAGCGATTGGCTCGCACGACTTTTTACTCGAGCGACTCCGCGAAATCGGTCTCGTGAAGTAAACTTCAGTACAGACCCGATTGACGCACGTGAATCGGGTCTGCTACTTCTTCCTCATACGCTCCATTGTAAAAAGTGACCTCGTGAAACCATTTCTGATTAGTTCGTTGATTGTTTTCTTAGCCGCTTGTTCGGGTACACCGAATGAGCCGCAACCCTATACCTTAGCGGTAGCACATATCAACGACCATCATTCGCATTTGCTGCCGACCGCAAATCGGTCTATCCGTGTCGGTGACGAGACCTACAAGGTCGAAACCGGTGGCTTTGCTCGCGTAGCCGCGCAGATTGATGTCATTCGCGCACGTCATGAGAACATGCTGACGCTGCATGCGGGTGACGCAATTACTGGCACACTGTTCTACACCTTGTTTAAAGGCGAGGCCGATGCAGCCCTGATGAACCATGTGTGTTTTGATGCCATGGAGTTGGGTAACCATGAGTTCGATAATGGGGATAGCGGTCTAAAACAGTTTCTAGACTTTCTGTCGTTGAGCAATTGTGCAACGGTCGTTTTAGGTGCCAACGTGCAACCGGAAGTGGGTGTATCTGCGCTGACACAAAAGACTCGTTGGGATAGCTTTAAACCTTATGCTGTGTTCGAACGAGGTGGTGAGAAGATTGGTTTGATTGGTTTGGATATTGCAGTGAAAACCAAACAGTCGTCACAGCCCGACCGCACCACAGAGTTTGCTGACGAGTATGAAACAGCACTGTATTACATTCGTGAGTTGCAAGGCTTGGGTATTGAGAAGATCGGCTTGCTGACGCACATTCAATACAGAAATGATTTAGATTTAGCGGCGCGTTTGCCCGCTGTTGATTTTATCATTGGCGGTGATTCGCATACTTTGCTGGGCGATTACACCAAGCATGGTTTGAATGCCGTGGGTCCGTATCCAATGCCAGTGATGAATGCCGATAATCAGCTTGTGTGTATTGGTCACGCGTGGGAGTACAGCCAAGCGGTAGGCGAAATGGTGATTGAATTCGCGGGTGACGATGTTGCTAACTGCGGCGGCCAAGCACATGTTTTGGTTGCTGAAGATGCGCCGCAAGCTATCGCACAATTACCTCAGTTTGCAGCTATTGCCGAGCAAGCAGAGGCTAAAAAACTGATCGTCTCCTATCAAGACCAACTTGATTCGTTGACGACGGAGGTTATCGCTACCGTTGCTGATCGTTTGTGCTTGCGTCGTATGGGCCCGGCTACGAGCGACAGTTGTGGTATTGGCCGCCAGTCCGATGCGCATCGGGTGGTCGCTGAAGCTTTTCTAGCGAGTGCGCCGCAAGCTGATTTTGCTTTGCAAAATGGCGGTGGCGTAAGGGCGGAAATCGCACCGGGTGATTTCACTATCGCAGATGCCTATCGTTTGTTGCCGTTCGCCAATACCCTGGTGGAAGTACAAATCACGGGCGCTGAATTACATACGGTACTCGAACAAGCACTGGATTATGCGTTGTCTGACTCCGGTTCTGATGGAGCTTACCCACATGGCGCGGGTATTCGCTTTGATGTCGACTTAACTGCTGAGTTTGGTTCGCGCTTCAGTGCCATTCAGGTGTGGCAAGAAGACAGTTGGCAACCGCTGGATGACACCAAAACCTATACGATGATTACGAATAGCTTTTTGGCAGGTGGCAGCGATGGCTGGCGCTTACTCGGTGAACTTGAGCTAGCAGGCAAAGTCACCGATACCTATGTCAATTATGCGCAGTCTTTTGTCGACTGGATCCGTACAACAAAAACTATAAAGCGACCCACCGATCATAGCACTCAGCGCTATGAGTCTGGCTCGTGACCGCGCGCTTCGCTGTCTCAGATAAAGCACGATTTGACCTAACGGTTATCGTGCTGGCGCTGTTAACGATGTTCGGTCCACTGTCGATCGACATGTACCTACCTGCGTTTGGAGACATCGCGGAGAGTTATCAGACCGATACACATCGCGTTGAACTCTCACTCACGTCGTTCTTTCTTGGCTTGTTTATTGGACAGTTGCTCTACGGCACCGTGGCCGATCGCTTTGGTCGTAAGCCGCCGCTGTATTTTGGTCTAGCCCTGTATATCGCCACCTCTTTAGCCTGTGCCTATGCGCCTAACTTAGAGTCACTGATAGTCCTGCGCTTTTTTCAAGCCATCGGGTCCTGTGCCGGTTTGGTGATAGCACGTGCCATGGTGCGTGATTTGTATACACCGAAGGCATCCGCACAAGTCTTTTCATTCCTGATATTAGTAATGGGGATTGCGCCGATTCTGGCACCATTAGCAGGCGCGTATGTAACTAAATTCTTTGGTTGGCAATCCATTTTTACCATTATTGCCGTGCTGGCGGTTGCTTGCTTAGCGCTTATTCATGTGCGTTTGCCTGAGACGCGTTTGCCCAATCCATCGGTACGAATTCGTAGTAGTTTGCCGATTTATTGGAGTGTCTTGCGCGATCCTAGCTTTTTACGCTATTCACTGGCGGGTGGCGTCGCTCAGTCTGGATTGTTCGCGTACATTTCTGGCTCACCACTGGTCTTTATTGATCATTTTGGACTGTCGCCCGAGCACTACAGTTGGCTATTCGGCGCGAATGCCATCGGCATCATTGGCATGGCACAATTGAATGCATGGCTTTTGCGGCGACGCGATTCGCGCAAAATTCTCAATAAGTCGTTGCCGGTGCTCGGTGTTATTGCGCTGATGTTGCTGATTGCAGGATTTATGGACTGGGGCTTCTGGGCAGTTTTAATCCCACTATTTCTCTATATCAGTACCTTGGGTATGGTATTCCCGAATGCGATGGCTGGCGCGCTTGCTGAGCAGCAAGAACGGGCAGGGGCAGCATCAGCCGTCACGGGTTCATTGCAGTTTCTCATCGCGGGCATAGTGTCAGCGGTGGTCAATATCGTTGGCCAATGGACGCCACTCGGGATGGCTATCGTGATGGGCTGCTGTGGACTCGCCGCCGTCACCGTCTACTCACTACTAAGAAAACCGCAGTCAGCATAACGCTGACTGCGGCGGCTAGTAGCTACTAGCTATTAGCCACTAGCGCTCTTGTCGTTATGGGGTGTAGTACGTTGGTGCGCTTGGTCCGACTGGCATGTCGAGACCGAATACCCATAGGAAGAATAGCGCGCTCCAACCAATCAGGAAGAAGATGGTGTAGGGCAGCATCATCGCGATCATGGTACCGATACCGGTATCTTTCTTATATCTCACCGCAACAGCCAATATCAGGCCAAAGTAGCTCATCATCGGGGTAATGATATTGGTGACCGAGTCGCCGATACGATACGCCGCTTGAATCACTTCAGGTGCATAGCCAATCAGCATTAACATCGGCACGAAAATTGGTGCGGTGATCGCCCATTGTGCTGAGGCTGAGCCGAGCATCAAGTTGACGAATGCACACATCAAGATAAACAGAATAAAGACCGATGGGCCTGTCAGTCCTGCGGTTTGCAAGAATTCGGCACCTCTGATGGCAAGAATGCTGCCGAAATTGGTCCAGCCAAAGAAAGCGACAAATTGCGCGGCAAAGAACACCAGCACAATGTACATCCCCATGGTGCTCATACTTTCTGACATGGCGTCAATAACGTCACGGTCAGTGCGCATAACCTTAGTGATGCGACCATAGACATAGCCGGGAATGGCAAACGTGATGAAAATAAATGCCACAATCCCCTTTAGAAAAGGCGAGCCAGCAACTTCGCCTGTCTCAGGGTTTCGTAAAATACCCCATTCAGGAACTATGGTAATAGCCAACAGAATTCCGAGGATTAAGAAACTTAATCCCGCTCCCAGAAGTCCTCGTTTTTCTTCCGATGTTAGCGATTCAATTTTTTGTTCGCTCAGGTTGATCGTTGCTTCTTTTGGGTCATATTTACCAAGTTTGGGTTCGACAATTTTCTCGGTCACGAATGTACCCATGATCGCAATCAGTACCGTTGAGATCATCATGAAGAACCAATTGGCTTCGGGACCTACGTAATACTCAGGATCGATAAGGTTAGCCGCTTGCGTGGTAATACCTGCTAATAATGGATCGACCGTTCCGATTAACAGGTTGGCACTATATCCAGCCGAAACACCTGAAAATGCAGCCGCAAGACCCGCTAGAGGGTGACGTCCAAGAGAGTGGAAGATCATTGCAGAAAGTGGAACTAATACGACGTAGCCGAGCTCAGCTGCCGTATTCGAAACAACACCAGCAAAGACTACAGCAACAGTCACAACTCGTGGATGCGCATTCATGACCAAGCCGCGCATCAACGCGGATAACATACCTGAGCGTTCGGCAATTCCGACACCGAGTAATGCAACCAGCACGGTTCCCAGTGGGGTAAAGCCGGTAAAGTTAGTCACCAAGCCGGTAACGATGCGTTGCAGGCCTTCTGCATTGAGCAGACTGACCACTTCAATCATTTCACCGCCGGGGCGCGGGTCAAGTGCACTCAAGCCAAAATAACTGGCAATGCCACTGAGTACGACAATACCCAAGGCGAACAAAGCGAATAGAGTAATCGGGTGTGGGAGGAGGTTACCTAGCCATTCCACGGTATCCAAAAAGCGCGTAAAAGCACCACGTTGTGCTGGGGTCGGGTTGGGTTGCGTCATGCAGCTCCGGCTCCTTTATTCTTCTATTATTTACGTTAGCGTGCAGGCGATTGTACACGAAAAAGGCCAGTCGTGTGACTGGCCTTTTCATTCGCTTGAAGCGGTTGCTGCAAACTACGCAGCGTTAGACTTTTTTGAGGATTTAGCCTGTGCTTCAGCATTTTCCAGCGCCCATTCGTGCGCTGCTTTACCCGCCATTAATTCTTCAGTGGCGAAGTCATCAACGTTGATGACACGGAGACGGCCTTCCTCAGTACGTTTCAACAATGCGACATCGTCGTCATTCAGAATGCCCAACTCTTTACCGTCTTCGGCAATCTTATCGAGGAACATAAACGCGAGACGTTTGTTCTGTGCTTTGCCAACTTTTGCAACCAGTGGCTCTGCAGCAATCACGTCACGCAAGGTCTGTTCTAAATAACCGAACTGACCATCAGCTGATAAGAATTGACCTTCACCTAAGCGGTCACGGCTCGCATTCGGTTGTAGTAAGATTTTCGCAACTTTGCGATCCAGTGAGTCACTTGGACGTTTCACGAACCGACCGAACGGATACATGACGACGCGCATAGTGCTACCGACCGCACCGAAGTTATCCAATAATGCCAGCTGAGCTTCCTGCAGCTTGTACAAGCTATCCTGCATTGCCCAATGTAACAACGGCAAGTCGTCACGTTGACGGCCTTGGTCTTCAAAGCGCTTCAGTGTTGCTGCGGCAATGTAGAGGTAGCTCAGCATGTCGCCTAAACGAGCAGAGATCCGCTGTTTACGCTTCAGCTCGCCGCCTAATACACCCATGGCAACGTCCGACAACAACGCCAAGTTAGCACTGAAACGGTTCATTTGCTGGTAGTAACGCTTGGTGCTGTCGCTAAATGGCGCCTTGCTGAAGCGATAACCGCCTAAGCCCAACACCAGCGAGCGAACAAAGTTACTAGCACCAAAACCGATGTGACCGAATATAGCCTTGTCGAATCGTGCCAGAGCTTCTGGACCATGCTCAGCAGAGGCCAACATCTCTTCCAGAACGTACGGATGGCAGCGAATCGCGCCTTGACCGTAGATCATGAGGTTACGCGTTAAGATGTTTGCACCTTCAACGGTAATCGCAATTGGTACACCTTGGTAACCGCGGCCCAGATAGTTGTTTGGACCTAAGCAGATGCCTTTACCACCATGAACATCCATGGCGTCGTCCATACAAGCACGTAACTTCTCGGTCAGGTGATATTTTGCAATAGCTGAGATAACCGATGGTTTCTCACCTAAATCAACGCCCTTGGTTGAGAAGGTAGTTACTGCATCCATTAGGTACGCGTTACCGGCTAAGCGAGCCAAGGCTTCTTGGACGCCTTCCATTTTACCAATCGGTAAGCGGAACTGACGACGGATGTATGAGTACGCACCCGTTGCCAAAGCAATAGATTTCACGCCACCGGCGCTGTTTGATGGCAGGGTAATAGCACGACCCACTGACAAACACTCAACCAGCATCCGCCAGCCTTTACCGGCCATCTTCTCGCCACCAATGATGTAGCTCAATGGTACGAATACGTCCTTACCTTTGATCGGACCATTCATGAATGGCACGTTTAATGGGAAGTGACGACGACCGATTTCGACACCTTTAGTGTCACGCGGAATCAGCGCAGCGGTAATGCCGAGCTCTTCTTTGCTACCAATCAGGTGCTCAGGGTCATACAGTTTGAACGCTAAGCCCAATACAGTGGCAACTGGAGCTAACGTGATGTAACGCTTGTTGAAGTTCAAACGGATACCGACAATTTCTTCACCATTCCATTCACCCTTACAAATCACACCGGTGTCTGGAATAGAACCCGCATCTGAACCTGCCTCAGGGCTGGTCAATGCGAAACAAGGAATTTCGTCACCGTTGGCAAGGCGCGGCAGATAATGGTCTTTCTGCTCTTGCGTACCATAATGCTGTAACAACTCGCCTGGACCTAATGAGTTAGGTACCCCAACGGTTGACGCCAGAATAGTGCTGACACCGGCCAGTTTCTGCAACACACGTGATTGCGCGTAAGCCGAGAACTCCAAACCACCAAATTCTTTCTTGATGATCATGGCGAAGAATTTTTTGTCTTTCAGGTACTGCCAAACTTCAGGCGACATATCAGCCAGCTCATGCGTGGCTTGCCAGTCGTCCATCATTTTACAGACTTCTTCACACGGGCCATCTAGGAACGCTTGCTCTTCAGCAGTCAATTCAGCTTTCTGAATGCTGTGCAGCTTGTTCCAGTCTGGCGCACCGCGGAATAGTTCACCTTCAAACCAAGTGGTACCGGCATCAATGGCGTCTTTCTCAGTTTCTGAGATTTCTGGCATTACTTTGCGGTACATACCGAGTAATTTCTTCGCGATAACACCGCGGCGAATCGGGGTGAAGTTCAATGGCACCAGCACAATGGCTAGCAACACCCATAACACCACACCGACGATATCGAAAAAGCTACCGACAGCAAAAATTCCCACGAGCGCTAAGCTGCTCACGAGTAATGATGCGCGATAGTATAAACAGCCTCCTAGCACGGCTAGGGTGGCAATGATCCATAAGGCGACGCTCATAGCTTGGACTCCGTTATTCTGTTAGAGGTCTGACCAGTATTAGTTACGTTGAGAGTAGTCGTTTTGATCACTTTTTTCAAGTCAAATTTGAACAGGTGTTTGAATATTTCGCGACTGGCTATTGGCGCTTAGTTACTCGCAAAAGAACTTTAAACTTAGCGCAGAAGTTGTGGTCACAATGTCAGTGAACAGTGAACAGTGAACAGTTTAGCGCGAGGTCAGTGCTATTATCTATTCACAGTTCACATTTTACCAATGCTTAAGTGGAGAAAGCGATGCGGTTTGGAATGGTAGCGATAGCTATGCTGATATCAACGGTTGCCAGTGAGGCAGTTGCGAAAGTGACGCCCTACAAGGCTGCATATGTGGTTGAGCGCGGCGGTTCGCAATATGGCGAAGCATCGCGTGAGCTTACTCGAACTGAAGGTGGGCTGTTTGAGCTAGCTACAGAGACTGAAATCAGCTGGCTATTCTTGTCCGATCGGCGTCGCTATTGGTCTACGTTTGTTGTAGAAGATGGCCGCATTCGTCCACAAACATTCGCGTACAAGCGCACTGGAACCGGTAAAAACCGCAGTTTTGAAGGATTCTTTGACCGCGAGAATAAAGCGGTGAGAGCGCTCGAAACTGGTGCGACACTTGCCATTGATTGGCGGGAAGATCTGCTTGATGAAGCCAGTCTCATTGAGCAAGTGTCTCACGACATGCTGCCGTTGGATGACGGTAAACAGCAGACTTACCAAACCGTTGATGAAAAAGGTCAGCAAGACATGCAAACCTTTCAGCGTGTTGGCATCGAAACTCTCCGTCTCCCGTATGGTGAAGTCGAAGCCGTAAAAGTATCCCGCATCCGCGAAAACTCAACCCGTGAAACCGACTTCTGGTTTGCGCCCGAACTCAATGGTGTGTTGGTCAAAATGCAGCAGCGCGAAGACGGCGACGAGGTAGCGACGTTGCTGCTCCGTAGCTTGAAAAGCGCAACTGGTTACTAGTTACCGGCTATTAGAAGAGCGTCGATCTGTATTTTCAAGTAACAAGTAGCCAATAGCCAATAACGTTTTTCATGAGAAGAGCGCCGATCTGTGTTTTCGAGTAACTAGTAACCAATAGCCAGTAGCGGTTTTTATTTGTGCCTCCAACTATTTACTGTTAACTTTTCACTAACACAAATAAATGGAGTTTTTCAGTGGATCTCGTAGAAATGATTGCCATTCCAATTCTGGTTTTAGTGGGTTGGATTGCGCTATTTGGTGGAACCTGCGGATGGATTGGTGAAAAGCGCGATATGGCTTTTCGCGTATGGTTTGTAGTGGGCGTTTTAATCCCAGTGATTGGACATATTTGCGCGCTAACATGGCCGCGAGGCTCTATCACGCTAGGCAAAAGCTCGCAGTAGTAGGAACATAAGCGTGACTGGTTACTAGTTACTGGCTATTAGCAGAGCGCCGATCACTGTTTTTTCTAGTAACCAATAGCCATTAGCCAGTAACGTTTTTCATAAGAAGAGCGCAGATCTGTGTTTTCGAGTAACTAGTAACTAGTAACTAGTAGCCAGTAGCTGAGTTAGTCGGCTGCATAGCCGTACGGACCCAGCACCTCATTATCCAATACCGCACCTTTATCAGTTAACATCAACCGTCCAGTGCAGAGCCATTGAATGACCAGCGGGTAGATACGATGTTCTTGTTCGTGGACACGTTCTTGTAGGTCGCTCACTTCATCGCCTTTAAAGACCGGTACCCGCGCTTGCAGAATAACCGGGCCGCCGTCGAGTTCAGCAGTCACGAAATGAACACTTACGCCGTGTTCACGATCGCCGGCAGCGAGCGCGCGTTCATGCGTTTTAATGCCTTTGTATTTCGGTAACAGTGATGGGTGAATGTTCAACATTCGCCCAGCAAAATGTTCGGTAATTGCTGGCGTTAAAATCCGCATAAAGCCAGCGAGGATGACGTAGTCAGGCTGGAATGAGTCAATCACCATCTGCAGCTCTGCGTCATAAGCTTCACGTGTATCAAAATCAGTATGTGGCAATACAGCCGTTGGAATACCCGCCTTTTCGGCGCGCTCCAAGCCCTTTACACCAGGCTTGTTGCTGATCACGCCGACTACTTCTCCGGCAATATAGCCGTCTTCGCAGGCATCCATAATGGCTTGTAGGTTGGTCCCCGATCCACTGATAAGGACCACTAATTTACGGCGTAACTTCAATTGATTTCTACCTGTGCAGACGTTTCAGAATCGCGTGCAGCAACTTGGCCAATCACCCAAGCATTCTCACCGTTATCACGTAAAATACTGACCGCTTGTTCAGCTTGCGCGGCAGGTAAGGCGATGATCAAGCCTACGCCACAGTTGAACGTGCGATACATTTCTTTGGTGCTTACATTGCCTTGCTCTTGCAACCAACCAAAGATGGAAGGCCACTGCCAGCTACTGCCGTCAATCACTGCTTTGGCGTTGTCAGGTAATACGCGTGGGATGTTTTCCCAGAAGCCGCCGCCGGTAATATGTGAAATAGCATGCGCTTCTACACTTTCCAGCAACTGCAGTACCGACTTCACATAAATTTTGGTTGGTGCTAGAAGATGCTCTGCTAATGGCTTGCCTTCCAGAGTTTCAGTCGCGACATCAGCGCCACTGACTTCAATAATTTTACGGATCAACGAGTAACCATTGGAATGCGGTCCACTTGAATCCAGTGCGATCAGCGCATCACCCGCAGCAACTTTAGTGCCATCGATAATATTGGCTTTTTCCACCACACCAACACAGAAACCAGCGATATCGTAATCGCCGTGCTCATACATGCCGGGCATTTCAGCGGTTTCGCCGCCAATCAGTGCACAGCCTGCTTGCACGCAGCCTTCACCGATACCGGTTACCACGTCAGCTGCGACATCGACGTCCAGCTTGCCAGTGGCGTAGTAGTCTAAGAAAAATAATGGCTCAGCGCCTTGTACAATCAAGTCGTTGACGCACATAGCAACCAAGTCGATGCCAACCGTGTCGTGCTTTTTTAGGTCAATAGCGAGACGTAATTTGGTGCCTACGCCATCGGTACCGCTCACTAGCACCGGTTGTTTGTATTTGGTCGGTAATTCGCACAACGCGCCAAAACCACCAATGTTGCCCATCACTTCCGGCCGCTTGGTGCGTTTGGTGACGCCTTTAATCCGTTCCACCAGGGCGTTGCCAGCGTCGATATCGACTCCAGCGTCTTTATAACTTAGGGAAGGTTTCTGGTCGCTCACCGATAGATCCTCAACGTTTTTGTAAAATAAAAGTCGTGCGAAAAATGTGCGCGCAAGTTTATCACTTTTGCTACAGCGGTGCGATATGTACGAGCCATACCACGCTATAATTATTTCTATTCGTGCATATGTTTTCTGATATTTCTGCGTATAATTTGCGCACTTTTAGTCCGAACTGACTTGGATGGTTCAATCACATGCCTGTAGCCAATGCTTCACTCCGTTCCGAAATGGTGCGCCCGCAGCTCATGCGCGCCACGCGTGAGCATTTGGATGCGCTGGAACGCATCGAACTGACGAGCTTTGTGACAGACCGAATCAGTCGCCGGAGCTTCCGTCGTTTTATCGATCAGTCGATAGGTGATTTTCAAGTACTGGTTGTCAACGGTGAAGTGGTGGGTTATTACATGGTGTTGTATCGCCAAGCGACACAGTTGGCGCGGTTATACTCATTGGCCGTCGCGCCAGCGCATCGCCGCAAGGGCTATGGAACCCTATTGCTTGAAGCTGCCGAGGATGACGCCGACGACCGCCATTGCCTCTTTATGCGGCTCGAGGTCAAGACCGACAACCTCGCCGCGCAAGCCATGTATCACAAGGCCGACTATTACGATATGGAGATTCGTCCCGAATATTATGAGGACGATAGCGACGCTTTGGTGCTGCAAAAGCTTCTGCCACGCTACGAAATTCCTGAAGGTTCTAATGGTGACCAGCGATTGGTGCCGTATCGTACGCAAACCACGGAGTTTACCTGCGGTCCAGCCAGCTTGCTGATGGCCATGGCGTACTTCGATATTCCATCAGCTGATCCGCACCATGAAGAACTCGAAATTTGGCGTGAGTCGACCACGATATTTATGACGTCAGGTCATGGCGGTTGTGGGCCACATGGTTTAGCCCGCGCTGCGCTTCGTCGTGGTTTGTCGGTAGAGTTGCATGTCTCCGAAGAAGGCCCATTGTTACTGGACTCGGTGCGCAGTAACGACAAAAAAATGATTATGGCTCGGGTGCAAGAAACCGATATCGCCGCACTCCAAGCGCAGAATATTCCGATTCATGTTGGTGAATACACGCTACCGCAGTTGCTTGATGACCTGAATCAAGGCAAGCTCGTGGTGGCGTTAATTAGCACCTATGTGTTTGATGCCAGCAAAGCGCCGCACTGGGTGTTGTTGTGCGCCGCCGACGAAAACTACGTCTACATTAACGACCCCGACCAAGAAGATTATCCTTGGCAATCTCCTACAGAACGCCAGTATTTGCCGATACCGCTTGCCGTGTTTCGGCGGGCCTTTGGCTTCGGTAAACGTAAGCAAAAAGCGGCGATTGTCCTCAGTAGGCCGTGATCACTTCCCTTGAAATCAGCGTATTCATCCGCACATAAGGTAAATATTCTGACTGAAGGTGAGGGTTTATGTTTATAGATGTATCGAATCGCTTTACCGTTGCTCCAATGACACGCACAAGCGCCGATGAGCATGGTGTCCCCACTGCTTTAATGGGCGATTATTACGAGCGCTTCGCCAAAGGCGGCTTCGGGCTCATCATCACTGAAGGCGTCTATACCGATGACCGCGCCTCGCAAGGTTACGTGAACCAACCGGGTATGATTAATGCTGATCAAGCCGATGCTTGGCAGCAAATTGTCGAACGCATTCACAAGCACGGTAGCAAAGTCATTATGCAGTTAATGCATGCTGGCGTGCAGATGCAGTACAACCGCTTTGTAGACGAACCCATTGGCCCCAGCGCTGTGCAACCTAAAGGCGAGCCATTAAACCTCTATGGTGATGTACCGGGCTGGTTAGAGCCGCGCGAAGCCACCGCTAGTGACCTCGAGCAAGCATTGAATGGCTTTGTCGCATCAGCACAACGGGCCAAAGAAGCCGGTTTCGATGGCGTTGAATTGCACGGTGCGAACGGTTATCTACTCAATGAGTTCCTGAGCACGCACTTTAACCAACGCGAAGACGACTTTGGCGGTTCACTAGACAAGCGTATTGCCTATGTGGCGCAGGTTGTGAAAGCCGTACGAGCGGCAGTTGGCTCAGATTTTGTAGTTGGTATTCGCATTAGCCAAATTACCGTCACCGACAATGAGTACCAATGGCCGGAAGGTGAAGAAGCGGCAGTGAAGTTGGTCAAAACACTGGAAGCTGCAGGCGTTGATTTTATTCATACTACCGACACCTCAGTTGGCCGTAAGCCTTTTGCATGCGGCAGTGAACGCACTCTCGCACAAGTGGTTGCTCAGGAGAGCGAAGTAGGGTTGATTATCAACGGTGGCATTGATGAAACCAACTACGCCGACTATGCCGCAGAGTTCCCAAATGCCTTGTTGGCGCTGGGTAAGAAAGCACTGGCGAATCCGGATTTCCCAGAGCGTTTTCAAGATGACAAACCGCTGGCGGATCTCGATTTCCAAATGTTACTGCCCAAGGCCACGCTCGAGAACGAGTGGCAATGGCGTAAGGACAATGGCCAATAGTTTTGGCCAAGAGCCAAGATGGCTCTAGTAATGAACCCGCTTGATCGCGTATCATAGATGGGTACTTGAGTTTCGCACCCTTGACCACCATATCAAGGGTGTACTCGAAAGAATCTGGGGCTGATTTGGATTCGACGGGATACACGAAACCCAAGGTGCATGCCGAGGTGAGGCTGGCCTCGTAAAAAGCCTCAACTTAATAGTTGCAAACGACGACAACTACGCTTTAGCGGCTTAATAACCCGCTGAGTCCGACCCCTAGCGCTTTGTCTGTGAGACTAGGATCAGTCGGTTCACCCCAAAGCAGACTCGCGTGGAGGCTTCGCCCGTAGCCAAAGCGTTAAAACCAATCGGGATCGTCACCTTAAGTAGCCTGTCTGTCGGCGACTTGGTGATTAACTAAATGACAGACTAAGCATGTAGGACCGAGGATGTAGGTATTACGGACGCGGGTTCAACTCCCGCCAGCTCCACCAAATACCAAAAGGCCGCTTTCAGGAGCGGCCTTTTTTGTTTTAGGCGCACTTGTCGCCTAAGGATTTTGAAAACACGATTTTACGCTCCGTGGTATCAGTCCCACCTTCTACGCCAATGATTTCGTATCCATTCGATATCAACATCTTCAACATCTGGGGATAGCGATTCATGGATTTAACTTTGATTTGCTTGTAGCCTGCGTCAATTGCCCACTGTTCTTGGTGTTTAAGCAATAGCGTGGCTATGCCAAGCTTTCGATGTGTGGGAATGACGCCGCCTATCCAGCTATAAAATGTCTCGTTAGTTAACTGATATCCGACCTTGTAGCCAACAATAGCGTCATCTATCTTGGCGACTAGGATCAGATGAACGGCTCCTTCCATCCTAGCTTTTAGTCGCTCAAGAGTGGTTTCTCGATCAAACTCGGGTATTTGCGCACAGATGGCTACAATGTCGGCTAATGTGCCAATGTCTATTTTTATGCTCATATCGAAACAACTAACGAGTTTTTACAGTTCTATTCGCTATTTTATAGCACTAGCTATTGTGATTCTTTATCCAGAAAACAGGGCTATGCTACTTCGCTGTCAACTCAATCGAGTATAACCAGGCACCTTTCTTTACCTCTCCCTCTTTGTCGAAAGAGACACGTACGCGACCGTTCACTTTCACGTTGTCGATTTGTTGGTTTATGCGCTGTGGCTTGTCGGTATTAATGGCAATGTCATAGTCGTTTGAGGTTAGTTGGGGTTGTCCGACACATCCATTGATTTCTGCTGGATCTATGAATCGAATGAGCTTGTGAAGAGCATCAGTATTGTCGATTACGCCGTCCTTTTGGTCATCTAGAAGGGTTAGCGCTTTATTTGGGCTTCTAGATTTCAGCAACACATTGGGTGAGCCCTGAATTGTCTGATAAAAGCATGCGCCTAAGTCTCTTTCAAGATAGAAAACGGGGAGGTCTGGGAAGAGGAAATTATGCACACGTCTATCTTCATGCGATTCGAGCGAGACTTCGACGGTTGGTTTAAATTTTTCTATGTTTACTGATTCAGAATAAGAGGTATCCAAAACGTAAAACATAGTGGTTGTTGCCAAAAATAAGCTCGTTAACATCATCGAGTATCCTTTCATTTCTGGCATTGATTTGGCACCAACCAAGCCAGCGAACAAATTTGTTAACGAAGTGTAACCGAGCGTGCATTTATTGCAACGAAATAGTTTCCACTTTTCAACAATTTTCGCTAGGGTAAGTCCAACGCAAATCGCTTTGATAAGGGACTACTTATGCGTAAATTTCTTCTACCACTATTGATTTCACTCGTTACTTTCAGCACCCAAGCTGCAGATGAACCGGGAGCCTGTCTTACGCCCGGCACCGATTATTTAGCGATGGAGTTCAATGCTTTTGATCAAACAATGAAGCAAGGTTGGCGTGAAGTCGCTGACCGTGAAGGTTGTGAGCTGGCGGCAGCTGATTTGATTAGAACGTATTACACGGAACATTCTGATTTGAGTGAGGGCAGGCTCGGTTTGTTGCGTTGGCACGAAGGGCAAATGCGTGCGGAAGCAGCGCAGTATGAGCAAGCGGTGGCGCTATTTCATCAAACGTATAGAGACCCCGAGAACGACAGCTTTGGCTGGAACTACTACGTTACTGCAACCATTGCGTTTATCGAGAAGGACAAAGAAAGGTTACTTGAAGCACGCGAACAACTGGCGGCGGTTGAAAAGCCATCGAGCCTGAATATGACTGACGCTAATGGGAATCCAGTGGAAATGAGATGGCCACCAAATTTGCACATCGTGGATAACTTCGTTGCGTGCTTCGGTAAGACTTATCTCGAGGCGTACAGCACCCAATGCGAATAGCATTCGCGGCTTTTCAAAGATCTAGCAATCTTTACGTTTTAGTGCTCGCGTACCGCAAACTTTTAGGATAATCTGCATAACAGGAATATAACAATAAATTAGGATGATTTGTGCGCAAATTTTTATTGAGTTTAGTGTTGATGGGTTCGGCTTTGTTGGGGTCGAATGCGGTGTTAGCTCAGGCAACCAGCTGGGTTCCGTTTGAGCATAAGAATGGACATGTACGAATCAAGGTTGAAGTTGCGGGTATTGAGTCTTGGGCCATTATTGATTCGGGCTCCCAGTTAAACGGCATCAACTTGGACTTTTTGGAGGAGCATGGCCTTGAGTTTAAAAGCCATTCTACGATTAAAGTCAAAGGTGTGTATGAGACCAAAGATCGCAATATTTTCAAAGATATCCCTACCAAAATTCTTGGGTTAGAGCTGAATATGGAGCTGGTCGGGATTGATTTCGGAAGCTCTGTGACCAGTTTGTTGATTGGTGCCCCTGTATTAAATCAATTTGTAGTCCAGTTTGACTATCCAAATAGTCGTTTACGTTTTGCAAATCCGGGCACCTTTAACCTTCGTGATATCAGTAATCTAGAGATGCGTGCTCAAGATGGCACGGGCAAGCCTCTGGTCAAGGTGAACTTGAATGGTGAAAGTGACCGTTGGTTCCTGCTCGATACGGGTAGCAGTGGTGGTTTGATGATGCCGCGCAATGTCGTTACTAGTCACGATTGGCTGGAAAAATACCCAATTGAAACCGGAATGTCGATGGGCGTGAATGGTATGGCGCCAGTAGAGACCTTCCTTATGCCCACCGTCGGCTTTGGTCCATTTGTGCTCGAGAATGTCAAAGTAACACTGCCAGCCGAAGGCAGTCCGATTGAGTTTGGCGAAGGTTCTCGTGATTTAGGCACCCGCATGCGCGGCGTCCAAATCAGCGGCTTAGTGGGCTACGACCTGCTCAAGCACTTCGTGCTGACTATCGATTATCGGAATGGTGAGGGACACATCTACGTCCCGAAATAATGGCTGGCTATTTATGAATTGCTTAAAACTGTTGTCGCTTGCGGCCGTTGTATTACTCTCGAATGTTGCCCTGAGTGAAGAAAAGTCGGTGCTTGAGTTAGCACCAGGATATTACGAGGGGATTTTTAAAGATTACCTCGATTACAAGACTTTAGTTATCGATGTGGAGGGTAATTACGCGCTGGTAACCAGCAAAATGGCCTCTGGTTTTCGTTTGGCTAAAGCCCTGCGCTTCAGTCGTGACGACGTGGTTTGTTCAGACAGTAGCTGCATCATTAGCATATCGAGAGGCGAGGATGATAAGCGGCCAGTTCAGATACTCATGAGGCCGTCTGTTCTTGGATGGGATGTTGTTGAATCGAGAACGATTGGTGCTGGCGAGACGGTACACTACAGCTATGAGCTGCAAAGCAACAACAAGACTCCAATCCCAGCCCAATTCTTCAATTCCTACAAAAGTTTATCTGAGCCTACGTCGCCGAACAACGATCGATATGCTGTCTCTGGATCGGTTTACATCGGTTATAGCGAAGGTGACGGAAGCCCTAATCTTATCGTGGTTGAATTCCAAGGCGACAATAAGGCGCTAGTGCAGTCATTTGTGAATGACATGGAAAGCACAAAACAAGCTGAGTACAACGTTGAGCGAATGAGTAGTCCGACGAATGGTAGGATCTTAACTCAAAATAACTCCTACTCGGGTAGTCATATTTATCTCTACGAACTGTTAGAGCATAAGTTGATAGAAGGCTTTGATTTATGGATTGCAAAAGATGGCAGTGCGTTGCAAACCCGACGGATAAAGCTCATTCGCGTCAATCCTCACCTTAAAGAATTAAGGCGATAAGTATTCATAAGTGCTGCGCAAAAAGGCCGCCACTTTATCAAGCATCTGTTCTTTGTGACGGCTGAGTGTATGGCCGTCACCTTTGAAAATAACGAGCTCACTTGACCAAGTAGCGGCTGACGTTCTCGTCACCGAGGGTGATGGTGGAGTGCAGTTGGCCGCCGCAAGCTTCAATCATGCGGCGTGAGGGTTCGTTATTCGTGTGGCAGTGGATGTGCACGGTTTGCACGCCAAGCTCACGTGTCTTGTCGATACTGCGTTGCATGAGTTCAATGCCTAAACCTTGCCCGCGGTAACGCGGACGAATACCTAAGCCAATGTGGCCACCGCAGTGTTCGATCTTGGCATTGAGGCGGTGGCGGATATTGGTGCAGCCGACAATATCATTGTCGGATACCAGCCAGAGTGTGGTGCTTTGCACAAAGCCTTCGGGGATGTCGATATCCAGCCGGAAGTTCTCAATGCGCTGCAACAGTGCAGGGAAGTCGTTATGATCGAAGTCCAGTGGAAACGGATAACGCTCTTCGTCACCTAACTCAGCAATGTAATCCAGATAACTCGCTTGCAAGTCAGCAGTGGGCAGAATCAATTGATACACGCAGTTACTTCTCCTCTTTTTCGCGCGATTCGTCTAAAACAACAGTGGCAAACAGCTACAGTCCTTGTACCCTAGATTGGACATCGAATCCACGTGAACCTAAACAAAAAATTCAGGAGTGTCTGGCATGCAGCGCATTCAACAGTTTTGCTTGACCGGTATGATGACCGCACTGGTTGCTCTCACCGCCAGCCAAGCGCAAGCGGACGAGACCGAAACGACAGTTAACAGCTATGCGGCGGGCTATGTGGCTGGCTTTACCTGCAGTGCTGTGTTTAACGCGAACAAAACGGCGGAGCAAATTCGCGAGCATGAGCTGACGGGTATTTACTCGCTGATTGCGGATCGGGTAAATGTGTTAGAAGCCGAGGTTGACCCAGAACAACAGTGGGTTCGGGTAAAGTATGATGATGGCGCTCGCGAACGCATCTCGGTGTGGCGACCACGCTTAGGCTGTGTGGATCTGCCCGTTGGCGCAACGGTCGATGATGCAGAGTTGGTTAGTCGCCCATTTACCGAACAACCCAAGGCAAAAGATAGTGGTGCGCCTTGGCAGCAACGCCACCCGATAAATACACCAACGGGCAATGCTAAACTTGACCAAGTCATTGCGCAGGCTTTTAGCAAACACTATGGTTCTGGCGCACGAACTTCTGCGGTATTGATTGCAACGCCCGAGAGCATTCTTGCTGAGCATTACATCGAGGGTTTCACACCGGAAACCTCGCAGCGGACGTGGTCGGTAGCGAAGAGTATTGCCGCCAGTATTGTTGGAGCAGCGGTGTATCAACGTGAGCTGGATGTGAAGGCGCCGGCAACGATTGCGAATTGGCAATCGCCACTGGACCCACGCGCCGAAATCACCCTTGAACACTTATTGCATATGGCCTCAGGGCTCGATAGCAATGCCGCAGGGAATCGTACGGACCGAGTCTATATGGGTGGCGGCCGAGTCGCAGATACAGCCACCACAACCGCATTGGAAGTAGAGCCAGGTAGTCGTTGGAAATACGCCAATAATGACACCATGCTGGTGATGCGAGCCGTGCGTGAAACCTTCGCTGATCCGCAAGATTATCTAAAGTTTCCGTATGAAGCGCTGCTCGACAAAATCGGTATGCAACACACGTTCTTAGAATCGGACTGGAATGATGATTTTATCTTGTCATCGCAGGTGTGGACGACTGCGCGTGACCTAGCACGTTTGGGCATTCTGCATTTGAATAACGGTGAGTGGCAGGGCGAGCGATTGTTGCCGGCTAATTGGCTTGAGTACATCAGTACGCCAGCTCCAGCACAGCCCAATGAAGGCGCGCCGGGCTATGGTGCGCAGTGGTGGTTATACAACGAGCGATTCCCGGAGCTGCCGAATGACACTATTGCAGCACGCGGAAATCGCGGGCAGTTTCTAGTGGTGATCCCGAGCAAAAATTTAGTGGTTGTGCGCCGCGGCTATGACATTGCGGGCGAGCCTGGCTTCAGCGAGCATGATTTCGTGCGTGATATTCTCACGGCTATGGATTAACTCGAACTAAGACGTTGCCGTCTGTTTATTGCGACGGCAACGCTCCGAACAATACACCACTTCATCCCAGCATTTTTCCCATTTCTTACGCCAATTAAATGGCCGCTGACACACGGGACAAACTTTACTGGGGAGGTGCTGCTTTTTCATCGATCAACCCTTTGTTATAAATTACATTCCGTGGGCAAAAAGCATCCACACAGCCATGGCAATCATCATCAGGTTCTCAGTCAGTGAAACGAAACCTAACGGCACATTGCTAGAACCACCTACACAGGCACACTTCAGCTCACGTTTGTCTATATATACGGCTTTAAACACAGATACGGCCCCGATGGTACCGATAAATAAGGCAACCGGAATCGAGATCACATTTAGAATGCCACCAACCATGAGAATACCAGCTAATCCCTCGGCAAATGGGTACACGTAACCGTAACGCACCCAACGCTTCGCCAGCAGGTCATAGTTCAAAAACATGGTGGAAAAGCTTTCCACGTTCTGTAGCTTCAGCAGCGACAACACCACCATAGACAGAGCGATAAACCACTCTGCGGTTTGAATGGTCAATGCATTCCCGTAGAGAGAGAAACTCAACACCAACGAGGTCAACGCAGTCATAGAAAACAGCGCAATGACCGGCTGATAACTGGGTTTGTTAGGGTCGCGAACCGACTTACCTAAATGTTTACGAACCGCTTCATAACCACCAATACGTTCGCCACCAATAAAAGTTTGTGGCGTTGTTTTCACATCATGCTTTTCTTTGAAGGCATCAATTTCTTCACGTGAAGTCAGATGGTGATCTTCAACCTCAAACCCTTCGCGCTTTAATAGGTCTACAGTTTTCAGGCCATACGGACAGGTATGGTGCTCAGTCATCATGCGGTAAATCACTGCTTTCTTACTCATAACACATCTCCTTCTCAGTAGAAGACTCTTGTTGGAGCCGAGTGACTAGCTTAAACTGCGTACCATGGTACAGAGTCAAGACTTAAATTTCACCATTAGCAAACTGGCAGCACATTGTGGTGTCGGTGTAGAAACTGTGCGCTTTTACCAGCGTAATGAGTTGTTGGAGATCCCGCAAGCACAGCAAGGAGCAACTCGCCGTTATGGGCAGGCACATGTTGAACGTCTTCAATTCATTAAAAAGGCGCAATTAGCTGGTTTTACATTGCGCGAAATCAAACAGCTGATCGCCCTCGACAGCACGGAGGAGCGCTCGCAAGTACTTGCCTTAGCGCAAGAACGGCTGCAGGACATTGAGCGCAAGATCATAGATCTACATGACGCGAGAGACGCTCTCAGCCAACTCGTAAACGCCTGTCAAACCGGTCATGCCGGACCTTGCCCCATCATCGAATCCTTCGAAACATCCTCCTCAAAAAATAAAGTTGTATAAAAAATAGTGAGTTACTATTAACAAAGTAAATTAACACGATCTTTACTTGTTGATCTGACAACAGGCTGCTACCTTCTGTGAATAATGGATGAAATTTAGCCTGCACAAAGGATTGTGGTCGGCGGGTGGAAAACAATAAGAACACATCAACAAGGTCAAATAATAATGAATAAATCCAAAGTGCTGTTGACCACCTTGGTCGCAGGAAGCATTTCTGCCGCTCTCGCGCAGCAACCCGCTGATAACTCACAGTTATTAACTCCCGTCAAAGCTGACCAGATTGTAGAATCTCGTTACATAATCAAGTTTAAAGAGGCGCCCGGCCTTGCCGTTGCAGCGGCGAATGGCAAGCGTGAACTAAATGTTCAAGCCGCTGAACGCGCAGTACAAGCGGTCGGTGGACAAATGAAGTTGGCTATGCGCGGCAATATGGCTGTCGCTGCCGTACTCGATAAAGCGCAACTCAAACGCTTGTCTAAAAATCCGAATGTGGAATATGTCGAAGTCGACCATCCCCGACGCTTGATGGCGCAAACGCAGCCCTATGGCATTAGCATGGTGCAAGCGGATCAAGTCAGCGATGCTGCCGCATCCGCGGGAGCAGGCGGTAAAAAGATTTGTGTGATCGATTCGGGTTTAGAAATGCCGCATGAAGACATGGGGTCGTTCGGCGGCACCATTAATGGCACGAACAACTCAGGTACAGGAAATTGGTACGATCAAGGTGGACCCCATGGGACGCATGTAGCCGGTACTATTGCTGCGATTAATAATTCCACCGGCGTACGTGGCGTGATCGGTAGCAATCCTAGTATGCATATCGTCAAGGTATTTAATGCCAGCGGCTGGGGCTACACGTCATCTTTGGTTTCTGCCATTGAAGTGTGCGCAAATAACGGTTCCGATGTCGTAAACATGAGCTTAGGTGGCGGTGGCGCTTCACAGACCGAGGCGAATGCGATGCAGCAACTTGCAAGTAGCGGTGTTCTATTGATTGCCGCTGCAGGGAATGATGGCAGTCCAAACCGATCGACCGATGCGCTGTCCTATCCTGCTTCGTACAATGCGGTAATGTCTGTTGCCGCAGTGGATAGCAATAAGAACTTGGCGGGCTTCTCGCAAAAGAATTCACAAGTCGAGATCGCAGCGCCTGGCGTGAGTGTGTTGTCCACTTATCCGACCGGCACCGGCTCCGGCGGTGGTAACTACGGAACCATGAGTGGTACGTCGATGGCTTCGCCCCATGTGGCCGGTGTTGCTGCGTTGGTTTGGTCCAATTATCCAAGCTGTTCAGCGACCCAAATTCGTAACGCCTTGAACGCATCTGCCCAAGACCTGGGTGCTGCTGGTCGCGATGTCGCATACGGCTTTGGCTTAGTGCAAGCGAAGGACGCGATGGATTATCTCGCAGCCAATGGTTGTGGCGGTGGCGGTGGTTCGCAACCACCGAGCAGTGCAGAGCTAAGCAACGGGGTAGCCAAGACAAATCTATCCGGTGGAACCGGAAGTGTCAGCTACTTTACGTTGCAAGTGCCAGCGGGAGCTTCAGACTTGAACTTCTCTATGGCAGGTGGCAGTGGTGATGCGGATTTATACGTACGCTATGGCTCACAGCCAACCACGTCAACGTTCGACTGTCGTCCCTATTTAGGTGGCAACAATGAGTCGTGTGACATCAGCTCGGTTCAGGCCGGCACCTACCATGTCATGATCCGTGGCTATTCCAGCTACTCTGGTGTGAGCCTCACGGGTTCCTACACCGAACCCACCAGCGGCGGCAGTGGCGGCTCTGCAACAGCCAATGACCTCTCGGGCGCAAGCGGTAGCTTCACGCATTACTATGTGGATATTCCAGCCGGTATGAGCTCGTTGAATGTAAACTTATCGGGCGGCACGGGTGATGCGGACTTGTATGTGCGTTATAACTCGCAGCCAACCACGAGCTCGTACAACTGTCGTCCATACTTAGAGGGCAATAATGAGTCATGTAATATCTCAGATCCGCAGCAAGGTCGGTGGTATGTGAGTATTCGTGGCTACAGTGCTTATTCAGGCGCTGATCTCTTTGTCGAGTGGCAGCCGTAATAGATTAGTATCTTTACTCCCTGTTCAAAGCGGCCTTCGGGCCGCTTTTTTTATTCCTTTCAGTGAGAGAATGCACATCGATGTTTAGGAATTCGAGTATAATTCCTGACTTCTTAACCGCACTCGATACAACACATGCAAACCGCAACGGCTTTTATACTTCGACAGTATGTCGAGACATTGTCTGCTATGCAGGAACTGTGGCGTTTGCCTGCATTTGCGCAGCGACAGTGGCCATGGGGAGACGACGAGTCGGCGTTTCGGCAACAAAGTCAGCAATTACTCGCAACGCTCCCAGATATTGTGACAAGCCAACCAGAACTGGCGATGCCGCCAGCACCTTTTTGGTTAACGGCAGGTATCGGTGGTCGCAAGTTGGAGCAAATTCAAGCATTCGTCGGTCAGATTCAACCGAGTCAAACACCTCTATTGGAATGGTGCTCAGGTAAAGGACATTTGGGCAGGCTGCTCAGTTTTCAGCAACAGCGTCCCGTTACCAGCATTGAATGGAATGCACAGCTCTGTGTTGCTGGTCAGCAGGCTGCTCAGCAACATCAGCTGCAGCAGACGTTTATTCATGCGGATGCGCTTTCTAATGCCGGTACTGCTGCAATTCAAGCCCATCCTCAAGTCATGGCATTGCACGCCTGTGGGCAGCTGCACATGCGTTTACTTGAATCGGCAGCGTTCGCCAAAGCAGAAGCTATTTATGTGGTGCCTTGTTGCTATCCATTGATCGCAGATGAACATTATCAGCCGCTATCAGAAATACTCCGCGGCTCTGATTTCCCGCTTACTCGTCGCGAATTGAAGTTTGTCGTTCAAGAACAGGTAACGGGTGGTCAGCGAATCGAGAACCTTCGCTATACGGAAGTACTGTGGCGCTTGGCCTATCAAATTTGGCGGGAACGACACACAGGTTGCAGCGATTACCAGCCACTGCGTTCAGTTGCGAAGCAATATTTAACCGGAACCTTTAGCGCATTCGCCAATTGGGCAGCTGTTCAACACGGGTTAAATTACGACGTGAGTCAAGCTGAACAACCGCTGCTCGAGGCGGCATTAGAGCGCAAACAATTGATAGATGCTATCGAACGTGTGCAATCACCGTTCAAGCGTTTTTTGGAGCGTTTATTGATTCTGGATCGCGCATGTTTTCTCGAAGAGCAGGGCTACCGCGTCGACATCATTGAGTTCTGTGACTATTCAATAACACCGAGAAACTATCTCTTACGCGCGCATCAGAGACATGCTGAATCGTTATAGGGACGTAGGTCTGCCGCAATGGAAGCCTTGCAGCAAAGTACAACCCAGCTCGGCCAGGTGTTCGGCTTGCGCTTGAGATTCCACACCCTCCGCAACGACCTGCAAATTCATTGTATTGGCAATGGAGACAATCGCTTTGACCATCTCAATATTACTTTGAACTGTCAGCGATTCTGCACTGGTAAATGATTTATCAATTTTAATCATGCTCGCGGGTAAGTTAGCGAGATAGCTCAGGCTCGAATAACCCGTGCCGAAATCATCAATAGCAGCTTCGGCACCAAGGTCCTGTAAACGTTGCAGTGTCGCCAAAGACTCGGTCGGATTAACCATTAAGGCGGTTTCAGTCAGTTCAAAAATGAATTGATCAGGTTTCACATCGTAATCGTCGAGTATTTTTAGAAGATTATCGACAAAGTCGGTTTCGTTGAGCTGGATTGCGCTGACATTGAACGTGAGTCGTACGTTTCCATCAGCAAAAACTTTTGGTAACGAATGAATAGTCGCGCAAGCTAGTTCGAGCAATTGGTAACCCAGAGGGATGATAAGACGACTATCCTCTGCAATTTGAATGATTTCGGTCGTCGTCAAATCAAGTGCCGCTTCGGGTTGCCAGCGGCATAGTGCCTCGTAGGCAACCACAGCTTGGTCAGAGGCTTGCACTATAGGTTGATAGTGTAACGTAAATAATTGATTTTGAATGGCGTAGCGAATTTTTTGTTCAGCATCGAATTTCGAGCGAATTTCCGCGGCAATAGCTTCGGAGAAATAATGAAAGCCATTACGAACCTGCTTTTTCGCCACGTACATGGCGGACTCTGCCTGCCGCAATAAGGTCTCTGCATCTTCGCTATCTTCGGGGCATAGTGTAATACCGATACTGACCGATGCCTCGAGCACATGATTATGAAGTTGAATCGGACGATTCACTTCACGAATGATTTTCCGACAAACATTATCTATCACCCTGCGCTCGCTGGTGGCCCCCAGCAAAATTACAAACTCGTCGCCTCCCAACCGAGCAACAGTGTCACCGGTACGGATGTTGCTTCGTAAGCGAGCCGCGATGACGTTGAGTAACTCATCTCCAACTGAATGTCCCAGTGAATCATTAATCGCCTTAAAGTTATCTAAGTCCATATATAACAGGGCACAGTGATAACGACCTTGCGCTGCACGTTTGCAAGCATCGGCAAGTTGGTCCAGCAGTTTGAGCCGGTTTGGAAGTCGAGTCAGCGTGTCGGTCTGCGCTAAGTACTGCATGTGCTGCACGTTGGCACGGAATTCTGTGACATCCTGGAATATCATCACAGCCCCATGCAATAGGCCTTTTTGATTGATAATAGGGGCAATCGTCGTTTGAATAGAGCGGACTCGGTGCTGGCGGTCACGGATTGCTGCAAATTCGCTAAGTTCGCGTTTTCGCCGTTGCCGTAAGCTACTGTTAATCAAATCATGGTAGGGCTCTGAGGTCACTTCATTAAAGATTTCGACCACATCGTCAAAATTCTTTCCTGCTGCGGCTTGATGCTTGATTCCTAACAAGTGTTCAGCAACTGGATTCATATAGGTAATTTTGCCGCGAATATCCGTCGTAATGACACCATCTGCAATGGAATCGAGAGTGACTTGAATGAGGTCGCGATCCCGTGCCAGTTGATCACTCAATAGGGTCTCATTAGTGACATCGCGTATCGCAGCAAGTGTACGGAAGGGTCTATTTTGTTGGTCATATTCCCAAATAGACGAAACCTCTACATGAATAATTGTGCCGTCTTTCCGGATCATTCGATAGGGCACATTTTTGACAATGCCATGCTTTTTAAATTCTGGAAATACTTGGTTAACCGCATATTCAGCGGACTCTGCAGTAAAGAAATCGAGTGAGCGTTTGCCGACCACATCTTTACGGTCGTACCCGAGTAAATCCAGCCAGCCATCACTGACCACAATTAAGTTGTTATCAATATCCATGGAATGCAGTGGTACTGGCGTTCTCTCATAGAGAGACCGAAATCGTGAGCTATTGACTTCGAGTTGGCGAATGGCGCTGTTGTGCGCGCGTAGCACTGATGAAAGCAGCAATGCCATGGCGACGATAATAGCCATCGGCAAATAGAACAGGCTTTCAGCGAGATCGAAATCAGCGTAGGCAGGTTCGTGGTAGCCAAATGCCACCAACGCAACGAGGCCGATACTAAATGGCACCACGATAATTGATAATTCTGCTTTGTGGGTCAATAAAGCAACAGCGAGCAGGCACGATGCGGCATAGACAAATGGATAAGGCATAAAGCTAAATGCCAATAATGCCAGCACCAAGAATACTGTCGCGATGGCCAGATGAGTACTGTCAGTTAATCGTACTTTATCCTCACGCAAATGCTTACGTAGAATTTCGAGTCCAAGAGGGATGATGGTGATATTGCCGAACAGTGAGCTGACCGCCCAACTAAACCAAGCTGAGCCATAGGGCGTTTGAAACTGAGCGGTTGCTGCTACGGCGCCAAGACTGGCGCCAATCAAAGCCGGAGCAATAAATAGTACAGCAAGGCGTTCCAACGTGGTTTGGATAGGCACCTGACTCGGGTCATTGCGAAACCAACGATGGATTAAATAGCCAATTAAGAGGGCTTCAACTAAGTTACCTGGGATAAAGCTTGCGGATACGGCTATAGGTGTCGAAAATAGGCTATCAACAGCAAAATTACTGATAATCAGCGCGGTGATCATAGCAGGCCAAAAGCGTTTCGCCGCGATCGCAAAAGCGACCCCAGAGGCAGCGTTGGCATACCAAATTAGAGAGATACTATTGGCTTGCTGCGAGAGGTGTAGTGATAAGGCCGCGAGACTACCAAATAACAAGGCAGTAACGAGAAACCAGAAAGCGTGTTTGGTTATTATTGTCTTTGTTTCACGCACATCCATTGACCTAGCTGGTATAGCTCAGACTTTCAAATAAACAACGTACACTATAAGAGCACCTAGATTAGCGTACAAGTGATATCTAGATGAATCTGTTAGTCAATGGTCGAATCGGTTAGAAATCCGCCATTAAACGTTGAAATTCAGGATGGTCTTTGACCAATTGCTCGCCAGCTTGAATCAGCGCGTCTGCTTGATCCTGAGAGAGGGACAAACTGGTGGGTATTTGATTGAGAAACATGCGTTGTCGCTCCTGCTGGATACCCTCAAAACTGACTTCTATCAGAAAGGGGTCGACTGGCTTCCACCAACTACCGAGTTCGTCCGACCAGCGCTCCATACTATCTCGAATAAGGCTAAGGGTTGCTGCGTTATAACGGTGCAACTGCGTATCGGTTACAGCATTGATGGTATCTTCGATTTCAGGAATTTCATTAGTCGATTCGATGTTGTAACGAGGTTTAGCCGAAGCATTCACAGAAATGATCACCAAGCGTTCGGACGGACGGGTGCCAATACGCTCCATAAACCCTTGAATACCACCGGCAAGCTCAACCATTTCATAAAATGCCATCAAGCCGAGATTGTCGGTAATACCTCCATCCACTAAATGAATGTACTCACGTTCATCTTTATTTTGATAGCTGCGCAGTGATTGCAATGTATCGAGCAGGTGCGGCGATAATGACTCCAACCTTTTATCGTCGAGATTACGGAGATAGTTCTGTGCAGGATTGATGCAACCTTTGTGATTCTTCAATACCACGGGATTCAGCATAATGGGTACCGCCGAACTGGCAGTCACCGCGCGAGCTATTGGATAGCTCGAAATATCTGAACATAGTAAATCGAAGTACTCTTGAATAAAGGAGAACCTGATGCCACCGCCCAGGTCGGTCGCATTGAGGAGAATCAACGGAGCGTCCCGGCGTTGTAGGTCGGCAAAAGTCGCTCCGCGAAATAATTGATTCTCGTACAATTGCGTCGCAATATCGGTTCTACCTTGTGACGAAAACCAAAGAAGTGGGCTGGCTAGGCCGTAGATCCACTCGGTCACATAGTCTTTGCGCAGAAAATCATCTTCGAATCGTTCAAATAACTGATCGCCATACAAACCATAATAAGCTGCGGTAAAACTGCCCCCGGAGACTGAGGTGATCAGATCAACCTGGTCCAATAATCGTTCCGATTTGCCATCGATCTCTACGTTCGTGTCACGAAGCGCTTTCATGACGCCATAGGACAATGCTGCAGCGCGACTGCCGCCACCAGAAAAAGCAACGACCAGCGTAATCCGATCAGAACGCGTGTCATTGGCTTGGTAGTGTTCTAGCGAGTAGCCTTGCTGATTCTCGGATACCACACTGGACTCGTTTTCAATCGAGCCATAGGTCGTGCAGCCAGTCAGAAGACTAGCAACAAGAGTACAGAGGGTGAGTTGTAGGATTGATTTTGTGCTCATGCTTGCAGCATGGCATAACTTTAATCAATTCGGCAACGATCACAACGCTCATTACCGGTCAAAACACGGGAAATTGTGTTGCGGTGACGAGCAAACCAAAGGTAAATGCGGTCGGTTACGAGTCTGATAATTGGCCAGCGCAGCGGGGCCGTTAACCAACCACGACCGACTAGGGTCCACGCTTTATGAGTGACATCTAAACCATAAATCACAGTTCCATCAGGCAACTGGCCATGCAGTATTCGGTCAGCTTGCAACGGATCGATTTGCGGAAACCGAGTCGGGAAATCATCAGCAAGGATATCTTCAATTTGAATACGATGGCTTGGGTCACGCTTGCGTAACTGTCGCATTTCGTGCAGACAAAGTGGGCAGCCACCGTCATAGAATATAATCAAGTCAGGGTGTTGCAGAGTCATCACCTTTCAGAAATTTGAAACTTAAACCTTATACGTAGCTGTGTCACTTCTGGTTTTTATTTATAAGTCTTTCTGAAAGATGGATACTAACGGTAGTCTAAAGACGAACGATGAGCATCTTCCTCATCACGGAGAGAACAGCTATGAAGCGATTCTTTATGCTAATGTTTGCTGTATTTATGGTGGGGTTAATAAGTTCTCAAGCCCGCGGAACAGTGGAGTCAGATGCCATGCAAATTCAGGTTATCTATGTTTTTCGTCATGCAGAAAAGGCCGATACTGCCGATAATCCATCGTTAAACGAGCAAGGCCAATTGCGCGCCCAACAACTTGCCCGGGCACTGCAGCATGCAGACATCCAATCCATTTTCAGCACCCGCTATGCACGCACACAACAAACGGCTGCGCCACTCGCTACAGCGCTGGGTCTTGCTGTTGAAACTTATCAAGCGGGTGATGCCGATGCGATTATTGCCACGGTTAAAAAATTAAGACATCCGACACTGATCATTGGGCATAGTAATACTGTGCCCAACATTGTGCGTGCAGCAGGTGGCGAAGCTCCTGATTTGACGGAAAAGGACTACGGGGATTTGTTCCAAGTGATCATGACTGAGCAGGGCGTGATAACGAATCGGTTCGTCATTGACTGATTATCGAGCTCGTCGCAGGGTGATGTTGATGCGTTGCTGACCACACAGTGGATGAGTACCTTTGGCTAGCTTTTTGACGCCATGAAATCGAAGTCGGTCTGCGCCACCCCATACCAACACATCACCATGTTCCAGTAGATGTTGTTCCGGCTTATCGCGGCGTTGCAAACCACCCCATAAAAAGATGACGGGTAAACCCAACGAGATCGAGACAATAGGCTGAGTGAAATCAGCTTCGTCCCGATCTTGATGTAATCCCATTGCCGTGCCGGGTTGATATTGGTTGATCAACGCGACATCCGGTCGAAAATCTGGATAGCCAGCTGCAGCTGCAGCTTGCTCTGCAAGTACATGAAAGACGTTTGGAAGTGTGGGCCATGGACGACCGCTGAGTGGGTCCTTTGTTTCATAACGATAGCCTTTCCGATCAGAAACCCAGCCATAGTCGCCGGAATTGGTCATTGCGGCGGACATGGTCTTGCCGCCCGGTGTTTGCAACTGGCGCGGCGGTGCATCCGCGAATACCGTCTCTACTGCGTGCATCAGTTCTTTTTCGTAGCGCCGCGCGAGGCCTTTCCAATGCAATGTATCTGCACTCCACCGTTGCATCATTTCATGTGCCGGCGTATGTTTTGAAAGCTGATTTTGAAACAACTCAGATTGTGACACTTGTTACCTACTTTTTGACCAAATAGAACGGAACAAACCATGAAACCATCGATAAGTTATATAACGCTCGGAGTCGATGATTTGGATCGAGCTGTGGCATTCTATCGCGATGTACTCGGATTTCCGACCGACGGCATTGTGGGTAGCGAGTATGAATCTGGGGCGGTTGCGTTTTTTCCAATGCAATCCGGACTCACGTTGGCGTTGTGGCCACGGACAAGCCTTGCACACGATTGTGATATCGAAGTAAAACCACGCGATGAGAGCGCTCTCATGTTGGCGCACAACGTGTCTAGCCGTGAGCAAGTCGACCATTTAATTGCCGAACTTCGCTACGCGGGTGCTGCCATCAAAAAGCCACCCCGCGAGCTGTTTTGGGGCGGCTATGGAGCGATCTTTCAAGACCCTGACGGACACTTGTGGGAGATTGTCTACAACCCACACACAGCGAACTAAAAATTAGCTGCCTTTTCAACCCGGTTACGCCCATTTGCTTTGGCATTGTAAAGCGCTTGGTCAGCACGACGTACAAAGTTTGCCTGTGACTCGTCACGTGTATGGATAGCGAAGCCAATACTAATAGTGACTTGTAATTGTGGCGCCAGATCACTGAAATCGGCCTTTTCAACTGCGTGTCGAATACGCTCACTAATCAATGCGGCGGCATCAGCGTTTGGTCCGCTCAATAATACCGCGAACTCTTCGCCACCCCAGCGAGCGATTAAGTCGCTGTCGCGAGAGGTTGATCGTAATACTTCGGCAATCCGCTGTAATACCTTATCACCAGTCGTGTGAAGGTATTGATCGTTGATGCGTTTAAAGTGATCGACATCAAGAATCAATAATGCCATTGGCTGATGTTGAATATATTGCTGTTCTACAGCGTTTTCTAACGTCAAATCAAATGCTCGTCGGTTCGCCAAGTGGGTCAGGGTGTCTTGATTCACTAAGCGTTCTAGAGAGCGTGTTTGTGCTTTAACTAATTGGCTCAGACGGGCGCGTGATCGCGCCAGTGCGCGCAACCGCAGATTTACCAGCAGCGCAATCAGCGTCATGCCAATAATGCCGATAATGGCCCAAATAAACGGACGTTGCCAAATACTGGGTATTTGGGTGAATGAAAATGAAGCAGCTTCGCTCCATTCACCATCTGGATAGGCTGCGCGCACCTCAAACAGATAGTCTCCTGGAGCTAACTCCGTATACTCGGTGTAGCGCCCATTATCATGAGTAATCCAATCAGGGTCGAAATGACGCAGACGGGTCTGATAGCGGATCCCCTCATTGTGCTGAAAACCAAGTGCAGCGTATTCAAATCGTAAACGTAGGGTATCCGCGGTCAAATAACTACCGTCTGGCAAAATTCGGTCATCGGCCTGTACTTTCGTGATAACCACCGGCGGTGGGGGCGGGTAGAGCGAAGTCCGCTGTTTAGGATTAAAATGCCCGACCCCGCGTGCAGTTGCGACCCAAATCGAGCCGTTGTTTGCTTGCAACATACTCGGGCCACCAGTGTTCACTTGCGCGCTTCTTAAACCGTGAGACTCATGATAAAGACGTGCGTTGACTTGTGAACTCTTGTCTGCGAATACCGCTTCAACTTCGTCGCGAGGCACAAATGCAACGCCTCTGCCAGTACCTAACCAAAGGTCACCGCGACCATCAATGATCAGGTCAAAGACCTTATCGAAGGGCAATCCATGTTGCCGACTGAGCTGATGCCACGACTCTGCTGATTTGGACCAGGCCACCAAGCCTCGGTCAGTAGCGAACCATACGTAGTTGGAATCTTCGCGTATTTGGAATACGAATTCACTGTTGCTGGTGGCACTGATATCGATAAATTGAACCAACGATTGGTGACTCTCATCACGACGTTGAAATTCAGAGATACCGCGCATACTGCCGACCCAGATGGTTCCGGATTGGTCTTCATGTACCGCATACACCACTTGATCAGGGAGACCGTGTTGCGCCCCAAAATATTGTGGATCGCTTAAAGTACCATCGTCATTTCGAACCGCAACCAGCAAGCCAATGGCTGTGGTTGCAAATAAATGGCCATCTTGAGTGAGTAGGATATCTCTCACATCATTGCCGCGGAAACCGTTACTCTCGTTGTAATGCGCAATAACTTGTTCATTCTCGATGACAAAAATGCCATTCGTGAACGTACCTATATAGACCCGTTGTTGGTCATCAACAGCCAAGCTTAAGATAGATTCAGTGCTGACTGGGGTAGTGGCAGCGAAGGGAGTGATACGCTCATTTTGAATCAGTGCAATACCGCCCAGTCCAGCAACTAAAACCCGCTGTGAATCGTAGGCTGCGAGAGCGCGAGTGAATTGGAAGCCTAATCCATCTTGTTGCGTATGAGAATGTGCAAGTGCACTGCGAAATTGCACTAAACCGCCGTGAGTACCCAGCCATAGACTGTTTTCGCGGTCAGTAAAAATATCGATAATGTGGTTGTTGGGAAGCCCCGTATCGGTATTGGTGAATTGCAGGGGCTCTCCATCAATATTGGCTTGACGCAATTCCGTTATACCATGTTCATGCGTGCCGACCCACAACCGTCCCTGCGTGTCAAAATGAAGCTCAGTTATCGTACTTGGAAAGCTGACCGGTAGCACTTCAAACTGGCTGTCATTGAGATCGCGGCGATAGATTTTCCGGTCGATAGCCGCCCACAGGTTACCCAAGCTGTCCTCTTCAATGGAAAAGCTAATCCCGGTGGGTAGATTGGCGGGCGTCTCAAAACGTTGTTCATAAGGGTTAAACACCGCAATTCCACGATTCGTACCCACCCAAAGGTTGTCGCGAGAATCTATGCTCAAATGCAGCACCATAGTGCTGGGCAGTCCCTGCTCAATAGAAAAGTGGTCGCGCGTACCATCAGGTCGCTCGAGCACTACCCCCTCATCCACAGTGCCATACCAAGTCTGCCCATTAGAGTCGTATAGCACCACGTCGACTCGATTGGATATCCGCGGTTTGACTTGCCACTGTCGTCCATCGAAGTGACTGACACCGCCTCGACCGCCGGTCGCCACAACCTTATTCGTAACTGGGTGGCTAGTAACGAAGAGTGTACTGACATCAGGAATACCGCTTTCAGCACCGTAGACTTCAAAACTACGACCGTCGAAGCGTACTGGACCTTCCCATGTGGCTAGCCAGAGAAATCCCTGTGCATCTTGGTGGATATGATTAATGGTATTGTGGGGTAGGCCATCGTGAGTATTCCAGATGCGTGATGCATCCGTGCTCAACGGCCGTATCAAATGAGTATCGGCGTGAACTGTGAGCGACAGCAAACCGATTGATATGATCGACACTACTGCGGAGACGGTGCGCATTGAGAACGAAAGCCTCTTCATCATGTTTGTAACTTACTAGAACGAAGATTTCTCAGAAAAGTAGCAAGTTGCATGATTCCCATAGGTTTAGCGTACAAATAGCCCTGAAGTTCATGACACCCCTCATGAATCAAGAAACTGGCTTGTGCCGAGGTTTCAACGCCTTCAGCAACGACGCGCATATGCAGTGCTTTAGCCATCGCGAGTATTGTGCGGACGAGTTTAGCGTCGTTCATATTAGTGGCGATGTCGCGGACAAAGGACTGGTCAATTTTAAGCTCTTGTATGGGCAACTGGCGGAGGGTGCTCAAGGATGAATATCCAGTACCGAAATCATCCAGAGATACTTGCACGCCGCGCTCCCGCAGGCTTTGCAATACGCGGCGAACGCTATCGAGATTGAGCAATGCTGCCGTTTCTGTGAGCTCTAATTGAACGATAGACCAATCTCCAGGTAGTTGACTTAAATTTCGAGCAAAGCGTTCGCGACTACGCTCACCGATAAAATCTGCAGCCGAGACATTAAATGAAACTCGCGTCACGTCGTGATAGAGCAAACCATGGTCATTGAGCTCGCCTATGGCTTGCCGCATGACGAAATCGGTAATTTCCGTGATAAGACCATTTTGCTCGGCTATTTGGATGAATTGATCGGGTGAAATGAACCCTTGCTGCGGATGCTGCCAGCGGACAAGCACTTCAACACCGGTTACTGTATGTTTGCTGGCGTCAAATTGTGGTTGATAGACAACGGATAACTGATCGTTTGCCAGAGCCGCTTTTAGGTCTAAGAGTAAACGTGAACGTTGGTTAGCAAATTCGCCGTATGTGGATTTATAGGTACGCTGTTGGTTCGGACCGGCGGATTTTGCTTCATCAAGCGCCAGTGTTGCGGCGTCGATCAAAGGTTGTATGGTCTTGCCATCACGCGGGAATAAGGAAATTCCGACACAGGTGGTCAGACTCAGATTTGGTCGTTCTTTGACTTCTATCGCTCGAATGCGTTGTTGCAGTTGCTCCACTGCAGGGATGACAGTGTCAGGCCACAGTGCCGAGGGGAGGGCTACACCAAATTCGTCGCCATCAAATCGTCCTATAATACAATGCTGAGTAAAGGTTTCGCGAAGTACATTGGCGACGTCTTGAAGATATTCATCGCCGGCTTTTAGTCCAACGTTATTATTGATTTGCTTAAAACCATCGAGGTTTAGCAAGATCAAAGCAAGCGGTTGATCATGTTCTTCGGCAAATTGAAGCTCAGCTTCGAGTTCGCGGCGGAACATATGTCGGTTCAGAAGTTGGGTAAGACTATCACGCTCACTGAGGCTGCGTTCTCTTATCAGAGCCAAATGGACTAAAAAAAACAGCAGTATGCCGGTTACGCCAACGTAGGCCCACCCTTTAAAAGTCTGTAACTCAGTCAATAACGCGGAATCTGCTGCAATGGCATAGAGCGCTTGGTCAGAAAAGCGGATCCAGACGACCCCCATTACGACATAAATACACGCCACCAACGCTGCAGCCTTACGTGGCGACATACTGTTTCCCCACTGCTACGTTTTAAATACACTTTAAACCTAGCAGAGGGGAGGCGTTTTAACCAATTTTATTGACGGTTAATCAACGAGGTATTGTGCGTGGAAACGCAAATGGTCGGTTATAAAACTAGCGATGAAATAATAACTATGATCGTAGCCAGCTTGGAGTCTCAATGTTGCGTCAATTTGACTGGATTCACAGGCAACTTTCAGTGCATCAAAACCCAATTGCTCGGGCAGAAATTGGTCAGCGTCGCCTTGATCGACAAATAGCGGAGGGCAAGGCTTACCGGCTTGGATCATCTCAACGGAGTCATAGTCGCGCCACGCTTTGGGGTCCGATCCGAGGTAGCCAGTAAACGCCTTCCGACCCCAGGGACAAGAACTTGGATGGGCAATTGGCGCAAATGCAGAAACACTCCGGTACAAGCCGGGGTTTCGCAATGCTAATGCTATAGCGCCATGCCCCCCCATTGAATGCCCAGCAATACTTCGGAGGCTGTTCACCGGCAGCTCTGCCTCTACCAAGTGTCGCAGCTCGTCGACGACGTAGCTATCCATTTGATAGTGTTTGGCAAACGGTTCTTGAGTGGCATTCACATAGAACCCAGCCCCAAGTCCAAAGTCATAGGCACCATCTTCCGCATCGGGGACATCATCACCACGAGGGCTGGTATCTGGAATGATCAATGCCAACCCTAATTCAGCGGCGGTGCGTTGTGCTCCCGCCTTGCTACTGAAGTTCTCATCGGTACAGGTAAGCCCAGAGAGCCAATAGAGAGCCGGAACTCGGCTCTGTTCAGCTTGAGGTGGTAAAAAGACAGAAAACTGCATGGTGCAGTTGAGCACCTTGGAGCTGTGCTCAAATCGTAATTGTTGACCACCAAAGCACTGCACACTGCTGAGTTTATTTAGCATAGTGAATCACCGAACGAATCGATTTACCTTCATGCATAAGATCAAAGGCTTTATTGATATCTTCTAGCCCCATGGTATGCGTAATGAACGTACTCAGTTCAAATTCGCCATTGAGGTAGCGTTGCACATAGTCTGGTAGTTGCGTACGGCCTTTAACGCCGCCAAAAGCACTGCCACGCCAAACACGACCGGTAACGAGTTGAAATGGGCGCGTCGAAATTTCTTGGCCCGCTCCGGCCACGCCGATGATGACCGATTCGCCCCAGCCTTTATGGCAGCTTTCGAGTGCTGACCGCATGACTTTCACGTTGCCGATACACTCAAATGAATAATCGACACCACCGTCAGTCAACTCCACAATAACGTCCTGAATGGGTTTATCGTAATCATTTGGGTTAATGCAATCGGTCGCGCCAAGTTTGCGCGCAATATCAAATTTCGACTCGTTAATATCAATAGCAATAATGCGACTCGCTTTTGCCATCACCGCTCCGATAATCACGCTCAGGCCGATACCGCCAAGTCCGAATACGGCCACGGTATCACCTTCTTGCACCTTGGCTGTGTTGCGAACGGCTCCCATACCGGTGGTAACGCCACAACCCAACAAGCACACTTCTTCCAATGGCGCATCTTTACTGATTTTGGCGAGCGCGATTTCCGGAACGACCGTGTGTTCGGCAAAGGTCGATGTGCCCATGTAGTGATAAATGGGCTGTCCATTTTTCGAAAAACGCGTCGTACCGTCAGGCATCAAGCCTTTGCCTTGCGTTGAACGAATCGCTTGGCACAGGTTGGTTTTACCTGAGGTACAGAATTTACATTCGCCACATTCTGGAGTGTAGAGGGGAATGACATGGTCGCCGACCTCAACCGAGGTGACGCCTTCGCCAACCGCCTCGACAATACCGCCACCTTCATGACCCAAAATAGCTGGGAAAATGCCTTCAGGATCATCGCCCGAAAGTGTGTAGGCGTCAGTGTGGCAGACACCGGTGGCTACGATTCGAACCAGAACTTCGCCTTTCTGCGGCGGCATCAAATCGACTTCTTCAATTTTCAGCGGCTCGCCAGCGGCCCAGGCAACTGCAGCACGTGTTTTAATCATTTCCATGGGTGTGTCCTTGTTTAGAATTCAAGTAATGCTCAAGAGTAACAAATCACAGTACGCATGCCATACGACATAAGTTTAGTGTACTTGTGAATGGGATAAAAAAAGCCGCTCAAATGAGCGGCTCAAAAATCCCATGCAGAATATGGGAGAGATTAAAGGACGTTACCGTCTGCGTCGAGCTTCGTAACTTCCCCGAGGTTCAGTTCACGAACTTTCTCCTCGATTTGGCTCAGGTCACCAACAATGACCCAAGTCAGCGCATTCGGAGTCAGCACGTCTTGAGCGGTGGCTTGAATAGTATCCAATTCCATCGCGTTGACGCGTTGTCCAAATGACTCTAACCATGCCATGTCTTTCTCTTTCTCGAGCATATCAACGACAGCACCTAACAAAGCGCCTTTGGTTTCATAAGCACCCGGTAAGCGCGCTGTTTTGTTGGATTTAACCTTTTCCAACTCCTCAGCTGTTGCTGGTTCATCACCAATGTAACCGTTGAATTCTTTCAAGATTTCTTGGATGGATTCAGCAGTTTTGTCGGTTTGAACCGGTGCCAACGCCAACAATAGGCCTTGCGCTTCAGCATCAAACCACACTGAACGTGCACCGTATGACCAACCTTTGTCTTCACGCAGGTTCATGTTCAGACGGCTGGTGAAACTACCGCCGATGATGGTATTCATCACATCCACAACCTCAGCATTGTCGGCCTTACCTGAAGGGGCAAACTGACCTGCAATGATGGTTGATTGTGGGGTTCCCGGTTGATCAATCAAGAAGACCCGTGGTTGCGTTGGTGCGGTAACACCAGCAAACACTTTCTCTGGCGCAGCGCTTGCCGGAGCTTCCCATGACGCCAAGTATTTTTCTAACAATGGCTTCAGTTCAGCTTCGGTAGTATCGCCTACAACCACTAAACGAGCGATATCTGGACGCAACCATGTATCACGGTAGTTCACCAGATCAGCACGCTCGAGCGAGTTGATTGAAGCTTCGGTACCTGAACCAGTAAATGGTGCATTGTACGGGTGATCTTCAGGGAACATGATACTCGGCAGAATGCGAAATGCTTGCGATTGCGGTGATGCTTTTTCTTTCTTAATGGTTTCTAACCAGATACCACGCTTACGTTCGATCTCTTCTTGATCAAATGCGGCGTTCTGAATCAGGTCGGCCATGATATCCAAGCTCTGGTCTAGGTTCGTGGTTAACGAGTCCATACGGATGTTAGACGTATCTAGACTTGCTGAAGTAAACAAGTTGGTGCCAATGGTTTCGAGTTCGCGGCTCAACTCGAGTGCAGGACGTGATGGTGTGCCTTCACGCAGCATACTCATAGCAAAGCTCGCGGTACCAATTTTGGCATCGACGTCTGAGGCATAACCACTGTCAAATACTAGGTTCATTTGAACTGTGGGTACGTCGCTGCGTGTTGCTAAATGTACTTCGAGCCCGTTGGATAGCGTGAAGCTTGAGAGCTCAGGTAAATCAAGTGTCGGCAAATCACCCACTGGAGGCACGCCAGAACGGTCGGCTTGCGCTTCAATAGTGGTGTAACGCGGTTGTGGATTTACATCCAACACAAATGCGCCATCAGATAACCAACGCTCTGCCGCTTGACGAATTTTCTCAGGGGTTGCACCTTTCAATATCGCCATCGTTTTTTCATAGTAACCTGGGTCATTGTGATAGACCTGACCTGCGGCTAACACGTCTGATTTACCGCCAAAGCCACCGATACGCTCGACTCCACGAACGAAGCCAGCAACGCTGGAGAAACGCACGCGGTTCAGTTCTTCTTGGGTTGGACCTTCAGCAATTAAACGCGCCATCTCTTCGTCAATAATGGCTTCGATGTCACGTAAATCGACACCCGGCTTGGCATCTGCAATGACAAAGAATTGGCCGGCGAGTTGACGGGCATATTGGAAACCTGACACTGAGCTAGCAATCTGCTCGTCATACACTAAACGCTGATACAAACGTGAGTTTTTGCCACCAGCAAGAATATCGGTTAAAAGGCTTAAGTATTCGCCATCCTCAGTACCCATCTCAGCGGTATTCCACAGTTTATAGATACGTGGAACAGGGACATTGTCTTCCATTGAAGCGCGTTTTTCGCCATCGCGCTTAGCAATCCAGCTCTTCATTTTCTGTAATGGCTTACCAGCATCGATATGACCGAAGAAGTGGTTCATTTTTTCTTTAGCAGTTTCGACATCGATATCACCGGCTAATACTACAACCGCATTGGCGGTGCCGTAGTAGTCGTTAAACCACTGATGCACGTCATCAAGCGATGCCGCATTCAAATCTTCCATCGAGCCGATAACCGACCACGAATAGGGGTGTCCTTCAGGGAATGTTTGCTCTGCTAGGAAACCGAAGACGCGACCATAAGGCTGTGATTCGCCCTGGCGCTTCTCGTTTTGTACGACGCCACGTTGCTCATCAAGCTTTTCTTGGGTGACGGCGCCAAGCAGGTGACCCATACGGTCTGATTCCATCCACAGTGCCATATCTAGCGCTGGGGTTGGAACGTTTTGGAAGTAGTTGGTCCGGTCGCTATTGGTGGTACCGTTTTGATCGGTTGCTCCAGCGCGTTCAAACGGGCCAAAGTACTCGTCATCGTAGTTTTCAGTACCATTAAACATTAAGTGTTCGAATAAGTGGGCGAATCCGGTTTGACCTTCGCTTTCATCTTTTGAGCCAACGCCATACCAAACGTTGACAGCCACGATAGGCGCTTTACGGTCAGTATGTACAACTACCGTCAAGCCGTTATCGAGTTTGAATGTTTCGTATGGAATGGATACGTCTGGAAGGTTTTGCTGTACGGTTTGTTGTTGTGCCGCTGCTGCTTTGGAGGTGTTAGCAGTGGCCTGGCATCCACCGAGTAGAACAGTGGCAACGGCTACGGCCGTTAACGTTTTAGCAAATCGCATTATGTGTTTCCTATTGCTCTGAATAAAACTTGGGAGATTAACTCGTCGATAATAGACAACTTGACTTCGTTTTGTAATGTGTCGAGCCAATCGAATATGTAACAAGATTGGTCAAACCGTTACAACGCTTCCAATTCCAAAGCGGATCAAGGATAATTCTTCGCTGTTGTGGGGCAATCGAAGATCGGACGCGTGGGAAAGACAACCATTATCGCCATTGCTGGCGCTTCAGCATCAGGGAAAAGTCTCTTTGCATCAACTGTCTACCAAGAGTTGGTAGCTGAGCTCGGAGGCCGTGGAATCGCCATTTTGGCGGAAGATGCCTACTACCGAGATCAAAGTCATTTGAGCTTCGAGCAGCGCCAACTGACCAATTACGACCATCCTTCTGCCTTTGAACATGAGTTGTTAGTCGAGCACCTTATTCAACTTCGCGACGGCCACTCGGTCGACATGCCACAATACAGCTATAAAACCCATACCCGCTTACCAGAGACGATTTCGGTCAGTCCCGGTAAAGTGATTATGGTGGAAGGGATTCTTCTCCTAACCGATCCAAAACTACGCGAAATATTTGATATTTCGGTGTTTATGGATACCCCCTTAGATGTTTGTCTGCTGCGACGCATGCGGCGTGATGTCGAAGAGCGGGGCAGAACCATTCAATCGGTCGCTGACCAATATGAAGAGACGGTTCGGCCAGCTTTTTTCGAGTTCATCTTGCCGTCGAAGCAATTTGCTGATTTAGTAGTCACCCGCGGCGGTCAAAATGAAATCGCAATCGACCTTATTAAATCAAAAATACGTCAACTGCTTGCTGAATAAGCAGTGATGATAAAAACAACACATGGTCTGAATATATGAATAGTTTTCTTGGTATCGCGATCATCTTGCTGATTGCCTATTTGTTTTCTGCAAATCGTAAAGCAATCCGCTGGCGCACTGTCGGTGGCGCTTTTGCAATTCAAGTATTGTTGGGCGCTTTTGTTTTGTACGTGCCGTTTGGACAAGACGTACTGTATGCAGTAGCAGCGGGAGTCGCGAAGATCATCTCGTTTACCAATGCGGGCATTCAATTTATGTTCGGCGGTTTGGCTTCTGCCGATTTTGGTTTTGTATTCGCCATTCAAGTACTCAGCGTTATCGTCTTTTTCTCATCACTGATTTCCGTGCTCTATTACCTCGGAATCATGAAGTGGATCATCAAAATATTGGGCGGCACGTTGCAGAAGATTATTGGTAGTAGTCGGCCTGAGTCCATGTCAGCTGCGGCAAATATCTTTGTTGGACAAACGGAAGCACCCATGATGGTCCGTCCCTTCATAGCCAGCATGACGCGCTCAGAACTATTCGCGGTAATGGTCGGTGGTATGGCATCTGTATCGGGTTCGGTATTGGCCGGTTATGCGGGTGTAGGCGTTGAGCTGAAGTATCTGATTGCGGCGAGTTTTATGGCCGCTCCAGCTGGATTGCTGATGGCCAAGATGATCATGCCAGAAACGCAAAAACCGCGCGAGGATCTCGATAACATCATCGAAGGCACAGACACGCAGAAGGCAGGTGACGTTCAAGTTGAAGATCGTTCGGTGAATGTGATTGATGCCGCGGCAGCCGGCGCGTCAAGTGGCGTTCAGTTGGCTATCAACGTCGGCGCTATGTTGATTGCTTTTGTTGCCCTCATTGCATTGATCAACGGCATCTTTGGCTGGGTTGGCGGCTGGTTTGGTTACCCTGAATTATCGTTGCAAGAGCTCTTTGGCTATATCTTCCAGCCCGTTGCTTACATGTTAGGTGTGAGCTGGGATGAGGCACAATTAGCGGGTAGCTTTATTGGCCAGAAACTAGTGATTAATGAATTCGTTGCCTATCTCGATTTCGTCAATTACAAAGACCAACTCAGTGAGCATAGCCAAGTGATTATCACCTTTGTTTTGTGTGGCTTTGCGAACTTCTCGTCCATCGCAATCTTACTGGGCGGACTGGGTGGTATGGCGCCGAGCCGTCGGCATGATATCGCTCGTCTTGGTATCAAGGCATTATTGGCTGCAACGCTCGCGAATATGATGAGTGCAGCTATCGCAGGTTTCTTTTTTAGTATTTCGTAATGAATGACGCTACGGGCTTCTCAGTCCGTAGCGTTTTCTCTCAGCGTTTCCGCATCACACCTTCTTGAATGGTCGAGGCAACCAACTTGCCTTGGCGGGTAAAGAACTGTCCGCGCACTAGACCACGTGCTCCAGACGCGACTGGACTGTCGATGGCATATAACAACCAATCATCCATTCTAAACTCATGGTGAAACCACATGGCATGGTCAATGGTTGCCATTTGAATGGTTGGCTCGGCAAAACTATGCCCATGAGGTTGCATTGCCGTGGGTAAAAAGTTGAAGTCGGATGCATAGGCTAACAGATATTTGTGAGCGCGTTGGTCGTCTGGCATTGGGCCATTCGCTCGCAACCAAACGTAGCGCTTCGGGTCTGCTTTATGCGGTTTAAACGGGTTAAAGCTGGTGACAAAACGCATTTCAATCGGCTTTTCAGAGATGAACTTGTTCCGAATTTGTTCAGGAATTAAATCGGCATGCTCACGATAGATATCGATGTCCGATACTAATCCCTCTGGCCCGGGCACTTCTGGCATCGGATCTTGGTGTTCAAATCCTGGCTCACTGATTTGGAACGAAGCAGTCATGTAAAAAATCGGTTTGCCATGCTGAATTGCTTGGACCCGCCGCGTTGAAAAACTCTTGCCATCACGAATGCTTTCTACATCGTACACAATGGGGCGCGTTGGATCGCCGGGGCGAAGAAAGTAGGTGTGCAGTGAATGTACTTTACGGTCTTCGGGCAAAGTCTCTTTCGCTGCGGATAAGGCTTGGCCGATCACTTGGCCGCCGAATACAGCACCAAATCCTAAATCTTGACTTTGACCCCGATAGATTCCTTGTTCAATGGTCTCTAAACGAAGTAAGTTTAATAGGTCGTTTAGTACTTTGCTCATGAATTAGTCCTAAGCTTTGTGAATAGGTGGGCTCGAGCTCGCCATTATAAACGACTCTGTTTCATGATGTTTAGCTTCGTACATCGCGGTATCGGCAACTTGCAGAAGATCATCCAGATCAGCACCGTGTCGCGGCCAGATAGCAATGCCAATACTTGGTCTCACTTGATCGAGCAATTCATCGCCAGATTGATTCTCAAAAGCGGTAATAATTTTCTGAGCAACGGCAGTCGCATCGTTGGGATGTTCAAGATACTCGAGCAACACGACAAATTCGTCACCGCCGATTCGAGCGACGGTATCTGTAGAACGAACTGCTTGACGAATAATGCGAGCCGCTTGTAACAATACTCGATCACCTGACTTGTGACCGTGTAGGTCGTTTACGGTCTTGAAGTTGTCTAGATCCAGGTACAGTAGCGCTAATGCTTGACGCTTCTGATGTGCATGTTCAACAGCTTGTTGGAAGGTGGTGTAGAATGCTGCGCGATTTGGAAGTTGGGTTAAAACATCGGTGTGCGCTAAATTTTGTAATCGATTTAAGAGAGCTTGGCGCTCTTGCAACGTGTCAATATGACGAGCAATAAAGCTTTCTAAATCAGTATCCATGCTTTGGTCGGGATAGTTCGCCATTAGCTTTTGCACTGACTGGTTTAAAGCGGTCACATTTCTCGCTTCATGCGCTGCTTGTGAGATCTCAAGCAACAGTTGTTGACGTTGTTCAGCTTGATATTGCTTGGTGATGTCTCGGGCGACGGCAACTCGCCTTTGATCAGCCTCTGACCAGCGCGCTGACCACAGCACGTAAACTACATGTCCCTGTTTGTGAATATAACGGTTTTGAAAATTCACTTTATGCTGACCGGACATGATATCGCGCGCGGCATTGAGAGTGCGCTCGCGGTCATCGGGATGGACAAAATTAATCATTTGCCGACCGATCATTTCATCAGGGCGGTATCCAAACACAACTTCACTACCTTTACTCACGTATGCGAATTCGCCGTTCGACGAGACGACGCAAACGACATCGAGGAGTAAATCGATGTAGCGACCTAGTGACTCTAGTGCCGGTTTATCCATGCCAGTGGTCAAGTTCCCAATAAATGTAGCGTGATAGCATTTATAGTAAATCGCAATTCTTAGCTAAGTGGAAGGAAAACCTACAGGTTTCAAGCAAATATCCTGCTATTTGAATCTGCCTGTGGCAGGATGAAGGTTGATCTTGTACGACAGCACTACCATAGTGATTATAAGTTAGAAATATAGCCTAGCTGGCACTAAGCAGCTAAGCTTATGGAATGATATTGTGCGTGGAAAAGGAGAGAGCTATGTCGAGCCACGACAGCCTGAAGACCTTAAGTACCCTAGAAGTAAACGGTAAAACGTACCATTATTTTAGTCTGCCCAAAGCAACTGAGGCATTGCGAAATATTGGAGATGCCGCAACGCTTCCAGTCTCGATGAAGGTATTGTTGGAGAACTTGTTACGTAATGAAGACGATGACACGGTCACCAAAACGGACATCGAGGCCGTTGCACATTGGTTGGCGGACAAACGTTCCGATCGAGAAATTCAATACCGTCCTGCTCGTGTACTCATGCAGGACTTTACCGGCGTTCCAGCGGTCGTTGATCTAGCGGCAATGCGTGATGCTGTTGCTAAAGCAGGACAGGATCCAAATCAGATTAATCCGTTATCTGCCGTTGATTTGGTTATTGACCATTCCGTTATGGTGGATAAATTTGCGACACCCGAGGCGTTTAAACAAAACGTCAAAATTGAAATGGAGCGTAATTTCGAGCGCTATCAGTTCCTGCGCTGGGGCCAAAGTGCCTTTGAAAACTTCCGCGTCGTACCGCCAGGTACCGGTATCTGTCACCAAGTGAACTTGGAATATTTGGCGAAAGTAGCTTGGACGAAAGAACAAGACGGCAAGACTTATGTGCTTCCAGATACGTTGGTCGGCACCGACTCGCATACGACCATGATCAATGGCTTAGGCGTATTGGGCTGGGGTGTTGGTGGTATCGAGGCCGAAGCAGCTATGTTGGGTCAACCAATCTCAATGTTGATTCCAGAAGTCGTCGGCTTCCGCATGACCGGTAAATTACCAGAGGGCGTGACGGCAACCGATTTGGTGCTGACGGTAACGCAGATGTTACGTAAGCATGGCGTAGTCGGTAAGTTCGTTGAGTTCTATGGTCCAGGTTTGGACAATCTGCCTCTGGCCGACCGTGCGACTATCGCCAATATGGCGCCTGAGTATGGTGCAACGTGTGGCTTCTTCCCAGTTGATGGCGAAACACTGCGTTATTTAGAGCTTTCCGGCCGCGATCAAGAAACGATTGATTTGGTTGAGGCCTACAGCAAGGCCCAAGGAATGTGGCGGGAAACGGGCGTAGAGCCAGTATTTACTGATTCTATGGAACTGGATTTGAGTTCGGTTGGCGCGTCACTGGCGGGACCAAAACGTCCGCAAGATCGCGTCGCCATGCCGCAGTTAGGTGCAAATTTTGACTTGTTACTCGAGAGTTCGGGCCAAGCCGACGAGAAAGATAAAGAAATTCCTGTGGAAGGGACTGACTACGCGCTGTCGCACGGTGATGTCGTCATTGCTGCCATTACTTCCTGCACCAACACCTCAAATCCGAGTGTGTTGATGGCTGCGGGCTTAGTAGCCAAAAAAGCAATCGAGAAAGGCCTAGATCGGAAGCCGTGGGTGAAAACATCGTTAGCACCAGGCTCAAAAGTGGTGACGGATTACCTCGCCAAAGCTGGTTTCACTAAATATCTGGATGAGTTGGGTTTTAACTTGGTCGGGTATGGTTGTACGACTTGTATCGGTAACTCAGGACCGTTGCCACCGGAAATCGGCAAGGCAATTAATCAAGGTAATTTGACGGTGTCATCGGTACTGTCAGGCAACCGAAACTTTGAAGGTCGAGTGCACTCTGACGTCAAAGCCAATTGGCTGGCTTCACCGCCACTTGTTGTTGCCTATGCTCTGGCCGGAACCACTCGTATCGACTTGAGTAATGATCCGCTCGGTACCGATAAAGATGGCAACCCAGTCTACTTGAAGGATATTTGGCCAAGCAGCTCTGAAATTGCCGAAGCTGTCGCGTTTGTTGATGGCGATATGTTCCGTCGTGAATACGCGGAAGTATTTAAAGGTGATGATGAATGGCGCGCTATCCCAATTGGTGAGGGGAATACCTACAACTGGAGTGACGATTCGACCTATGTGAAAAATCCGCCATATTTCCATGGCATTGATAAGCCGTTAGAGCCGATTAGCAACATCGATCAGGCGCGCGTCTTGGCTGTGTTTGCAGATTCGATTACGACTGACCACATATCGCCTGCAGGTTCTATCAAGGATTCTTCGCCAGCAGGTAAATATCTGCAAGAAAACGGCGTCGATGTCGCTGATTTCAACTCGTACGGTTCGCGCCGCGGTAATCACGAAGTCATGATGCGCGGTACATTCGCTAACATTCGTATCAAAAACCAAATGTTGGATGATGTTGAGGGTGGTTATACCGTGCATGTGCCATCCGGCGAGCAGATGTCGATTTATGATGCTGCCATGAAGTATCAGCAAGAAGGCACGCCACTGGTGGTATTAGCTGGTAAGGAATATGGTACTGGCTCGAGCCGCGACTGGGCTGCCAAGGGGACAACCTTGCTTGGTGTGAAAGCGGTCATTGCTGAGAGTTTTGAACGTATTCACCGCTCCAACTTGGTGGGCATGGGCGTGTTGCCGTTGCAATTTGTTGACGGGCAGGGCGTTCAAGCGCATGGACTCACCGGTAAGGAAGAGATTTCTATTGCCGGTATCAATGAGGATTTGAAGCCGGGGCAGATGCTTACAGTAACGGCGAAAAAAGAAGATGGCTCGACGGTTGAGTTCGAAGTGAAGTGTCGAATTGATACCGGTAACGAACTCGCTTATTACAAAAACGGCGGTATTCTTCATTACGTATTGCGGCAGATGCTGGCGGCGTAAAAAGTCCGTTGTCGGTCATAAGAAAAACCCCGTGGTTGTTGCCACGGGGTTTTTTATTTTGAGCATGAAACGCTAGAGGCCGAGTTTAGTTGGCATCGCTGGCGCTTCGCTATGATCAGCAGGCGGGTTCGCTCGTAACTCTTTGAGAGTTTCAGCTACAGCGCGTTCTAACTGCGGGTCACGACCTTGATTCACCAATGTTGGGTCGAGGATGACCTCGATATCTGGCGCAACCCCCTCGTTCTCAACCCGCCACTCGCCATCAGGCGTGTAGAAGCGGAAGAAAGGAACCACATGACCGCCACCATCAATCAAGGATGGATTGGTAGAAATTCCAATCAAACCACCCCACGTGCGTGTACCAATGAGTTTACCTAAGCCTAACCGTTTGAAGGACCATGGCAGGAAGTCACCACCAGAGCCAGCGTCTTGGTCAATCAGCATGGTTTTCGGTCCATAGATGCCGCCACCAGGCGTGCTGAACGTCAAACCATCGCGGTCTTTCCAGCCGGATAAAAAGGGACGCGCTAATATTTCGGTAATGTAGTTCGCTGCTTGTCCGCCACCATTTCTACGTTCATCGATAATCAGAGCCGGTTTATCGACTTGCGCAAAGAACATCCGATTGAAGAAGTAGAACCCGCCATCGGCAGTATTGGGTAGGTAGATGTATGCGACTTGCCCGTTCGATTCTTCATCGACGTACTGCCGATTTTGCTCAACCCAATGCCACAGTCGTAGTGTCGATTCTGATCGCGTTGGCTTTACTAAGACTTCACGCGAGTTTGAGCCAGAAGCATCGCTCGCTACGGTAAGGGTGACTTGCTGTCCGGCAGTTTGCTCCAGATGCTGGAAGATATTAGTCTGACTGCCGATAGCTTGACCATTGATGGCAAGAATGAACTCACCAGCTTCCACGGTGGCGCCAGGTTGCGCGAGTGGCGCATCCAAATACGGGCTCCAGCGGTCGCCTTGATAGACACGAGTCACTTGATAGTGACCGTCCGTGATAGCAAAATCGGCGCCCAGTAAGCCAGTATTGGTCGATTCACCGCGATAGACATCGCCGCCACCGACGCGGTTGTGACCGACCTGCAGTTCCGCGATGAGCTGAACGAGAACGTCGTTCAGATCTTCACGTCGCTGTACATGCGCTAACATGGGTTGGTATTTGTCGTACATCGCATCCCAGTCTATACCGTGCATGTTCGGGTCGTAGAAGTATTCCTTCTGCATCCGCCAAGTGTCATCGAAAATTTGCTGCCACTCAGCCGCTGGATCAATGAAACTGCGGACATCACTGAGTTTGACCGGCTTAGCATCCGGTTTAGCTGCAGCGTCACCGAGCTTGAGTTGATTTGGGCGAGTGATCAGCAAAAGCTTGCTGCGATCTGGACTCAACTCGAAGGTGGACAGGCCGGATTCAACGGTTTCCAGTTTTTGCTCTTCAAAGTTGAAACGATGCAAGGTTGCGTCGCCTGGACCGCCAGAGCCCGGAGGCTCATTGCTAGCACCTGCTTGAGGTGACTCCAGAATAAAGAGTCCACCGTCTTTACCAACGCCAAGCTTGCCGTAATTCTTTTCTGCAATTGGCAAACCTACAATTCGATTCTGAATGGAATCAAAATCAATGGTTACTGATTTATCCGCATCCTCTTCAGTTGCCGATTTCTCGTCAGCCGAAACCGCAGGTTCATCGCCAGTTTTCGGGAATAATGGTGATTGACCGTCATGACGGAGTACTGCCGCATAAATACCGAGTCTTACCGGACGTTCCTGCGTTGACAGATCTAAGCCGACTTGACTTGGACCTGTATTAACAGATGCTGCGAAATACAAATAATCATCTGTAAAAACTGGATTTTGCGCGTGGCTAATGCCGTCTGTGAGACGGTATTGTTCACCCGTACTGAAATCATGAATGGTAATCTGGCTGAAGTAGTTCGCTTCAGACGTAGTGAATGCCAAGTAGCGTCCATCGCTGGTAAAGCTGACTTGGAAATCGGCTCGACGAGGCGTCGTCGCAATGCGTTGCATCGATTCAGAAGCTACATCAAAGCTATACAGATTCAGATGGTTATCTTGATAGACGATGCGATCACCCGTTGGAGACCACGCTAACAGATTAAAATAACCCGTTTCACCCAATAAATACTTCTCAGGTTCGCCGGTGCCATCTTGAGCAGCAATCACCAAGCTGTGTCGATTGCCTTGGTCAGAAATGTAAGCCACTTGGGTGCCATCTGCACTCCACAGCGCGTCAAACTCACGAATGCCGGAGGTTGCGGTTAGATTACGAGTACTGCCATCTTTGGCTGGAACGGTAAAAATATCACCACGTGCCGTAACCAAAATTCGCTGACCGGTCGTTGAAAGCTGAGCAGACGTCAGTTGACGTGATGCATCTTTCCATTGTGGACGACGTTGTTCTGATGGAGCATTTAGCTTTACTGTTAAGACATCACGCGCCCCTGAATCAATATTCATGAGGTACAAGTAGCCACCAGCTTCGTAAATGACATGGTCGTCGTGGCCGCTGGCGCTTTGAATATCCCAGTCGCTATGTTCAGTGAGCTGCACCACGTCACCATCGTCATAGCGGAAAAGATTCATTGCGACGTTGTCGCGATCGGATAGGAAATAAACCGAGTCGCCAAGCCAAAATGGATTGTGCTCGTTGGCATTCGGATGTGGCACTCGTTCGAGTTTATTATCCGCGACATCCATAATCCAAATGGGTGGTGTGCTTCCACCTCGATGCAAGCGCCAACCGCTCGCACCCGAATAAGCCATATTGTTGGGTCGATACGCGAGTCGCTCGCCATCATCAGACCATTGCCCTTCATAGGCCACTGCAGTCATTAGTTTCGTCGGATAACCGCCGTCGACAGCAATTTCAAACAGCTGATTGGAGCGCGAATTAAGTATTTCACGATTGGATGCGAATAAAACTTTATCGCCAGCTGGGTTCCAACCATTCACCACGTCACCGCTTGGATGGTAAGTCAGTCGGGTTGGTTGCCCGCCAGTAATCGGCATTACATACACATCTGCGTTGCTATCGTAATTACCGGTGAAGGCAATCCAATTGCCGTCGGGCGAGAATTTCGGATTCGATTCTGGCGCTGGCGAAGTGGTCAATGGGCGTGGGTTAGAGCCATCTCGATCAGCTAACCAAATATCACCACCGTAAACGAAGGTGATATGGCTATCAGATAGATCTGGCTGACGAAGTAATCGCGCTGATTCATCAGCTAAAACAGGGGCGGTGACGAGCCCGAGGAGAATCCCCGTTAGCGTCAAGGCTTGAACTTTCATGGCGAATTCCTTGCAGTGATAAAACGAATTTAACGCTTAAGTTTTAGCACATTAAGTCAGGAATGCCTTTAAATATTTAGCGCTCTACCACCATCAACTTTAATGGATTCCCCAGTAATAAAAGGGTTGTCGCGCAGAAATCTGACCGTATCTATCATCGGTTGTAAGCCACCCTCGACCTTCAACGGAGTTTGTGCGAGGACCGTTTGACGATGCTCAGAATCATGCTCGGGTAAGAATAGAATCGGGCCAGGTTGAATAGCGTTAACGCGAATTTCCGGTGCTAATGCTTTGGCAAACCCTTGGGTGAGATTCGCGAGACCAGCTTTTGCCGCACAATAAGCCAAATAGTCGGTGGACGGACTGTCTACGTATATATCAGTAATGTTTAAAACTAATGCTTGGCCAGACTCTTTGAGTTCTTGTTGCAAGCCAGAAATGAGTAAATAGGGTGCGATAGTGTGCACGCGAAATACCGCATCCAGATTAGCTAAACTCGCATCGACCGCCTCATTATTGAAGAAGCAGGATGCATTGTTCACCAACAGGTCAATTTTCAGCGTGTGCTGCTGCACAGTTTTTATTAACGCTTGGACTTGGTTCAAATCAGCGAGATCGGCTTGCACGCCAATCGCACCTTTAGATTCGAGTTCTTCGACTCCTGCTTTGGACGTATTGTAATGAGCAAAAACAAGGTAATCCTCGGCGAGTAGCGCTTGCGCCAACTCGAAGCCAAAACGGCGGCCAGCGCCAGTGATGAGTGCGACACGCTGGGTCATAAAGTGACTTGCTCCTGCTCAGTTAATCGTTGTGCAATAGGTTGTAGTGAGGGGATGGCGCTGGCTAGATAAGCTGGAACGGATTCCCAGACATCTTCATCAATAGCACCCAGAATATCGATATCCATAGGTCGATCTTTTTTACTGCATTCAGGATCGTCTCTATCACGACCCAGCTCAGTCTCAATTTTGTTAAAGGCCATTTTTAAAACTTCGGCATCGAGCTGTGTCGCGATTACAAATAGCGAATTCAAAAAATCATGTTCGGTGTCGATATCAACTGGTTTCGTATAGACCGCACGCGAGTAATGGATCTCGCCCAATGGGGTCAGTTTCGACCGTGCTTTGGCGAAATTCTCTTCAGGAGCCAAGTTGGCTCCCATACTGCATAGATACACGTATATCATCTCGCTACTACCGCTTTATGAGTCTGAAAAAAGGATACCTCAACCTATTACGAACTACCACGCCAGAACGATCTTTCGCAGATGGCATGACTGCGCAGTTTTGTTAAAACAGTTCGAGTTGAAAAGAGTTGCTGGGGTTGGTAGGCTTTAAAGTCACGTTCAATTTGGAAGGATTCGTGCCGAAGGTCACTCGGTTAGTGCGTCGATATTGCAGTTTTTTGGCTGCATTAGTAGCAGTAATGTTCACTGCAACTCAGGTTTCTGCTCAAGACTATCAACTGAGTGGACCTGACGGATCTGTGCGCGCCGGATACTTCGTAGTCGAAGCGTCTCTGGTGGAATCAGCAGAAAATCCGATACCACTATCCGAGCTTCAACTTCAACAAGCCACCTCCACAGATTTCACTAATCCCAAATATTATCGCTACTTTGGCGATTTCTCTGAGCTCACCGCTACGGGTGTGCCATCGGGTCAGTATTTTTTGCGTCTGGTGGATGAGCAGGGGCATTCGCATAGCAATGTGATTGAAGTGACCGTTGACCATTACTCATTGTGGCAGGCTTTATCGTTATTCGGTATTGGCTTGCTGTTGTTTGTGATTCTTGTAGCGACACAACTGTATTTTTTCAAACGTGCTTCACAGCAAGCAAGCCAAGGAGTGAACCATGAGTGATTCTGGCTTTGCGCTGAGCACCGAGCTAGGTCTTTGGCTTGTCGTTCTGTTTGGCTGCGCGTGGATAGCTTTTGGCTGGTATTTGGGGCGCGCGAATAAAAGCCACGAGGACTTTGCCTTAGCCGGACGCAACGTTGGTATGGCTCTGGCTGCTGCAACCGCTATGGCGACCTGGGTCACTAGCAACACCACGTTAGTCGCGCCGCAACTGACTTATCAGTTCGGAATCTGGGGCATGGTGGGATATTCATTCGCTGCGCTCGGCCTCATTTTATTTGCGCCGCTTGCTGCGCGCATCAAACAACTCATGCCGAACGGCTACACGTCGGGCGATTTCATCCGACTCAGGTATGGCCGCGCTGCATGGTGGGCCTTTATTGTCATCTCTGTAGTTTATGCATTTGGTTGGTTGGTATCGTTGGGTATGGCTGGAGGCATACTCTTGCAAGCCTTGAGCGGCTTAGATTATCACATCGGTATGTCAGCTATTTTGTTGATTTGTGTAGGCTACACCCTTTTTGGTGGCTTACGAGCGGTCATCGCGACGGATTTTATTCAAGCGGTGATAATCATTCTTGGTGTGGTGCTGATCGCGTGGTTTTTAATTGATACTGTCAGCTTAGACTCGATTCATCGTGAGCTCAGTGGCGAACATCCACAATTACTCGATTTACTATTCCCAGCTGCCATCATGTTTTTGTTCAACAATATCTTTTTTGGTTTGGGAGAGATCTTCCATTCCAATGTGTGGTGGTCACGCGCACTCGCTTTTCGTGGCAAAGTCGCCATGAAGGCGTTTTTATTAGGGGGTTTGTTGTGGCTACCGATCCCGATTGTCACGGGGTTTATTGCGCTCGCCGCGCCACAATTAGGTATCTTCCCACCGAGTGCTGATATGGTTGGACCTATGGTTGCCGCCGAAGTACTGGGTAAAGTTGGGGCAGTGGTTGTGTTTGTGGTGGTGTTCTCTGCATTGGCATCAAGTTTAGATTCGCTGCTTGCTGCAACTGCCGACCTAGTTACCCGCGACTTCTACCACAAAAAATTCAATCCGCAGGCAGGCGACCGCCAACTGATGCGCGTCAATCGTTACAGTATTATCGGCTTGGGTGTGCTGACCTGGCTGTTTTGTCTGCCGCAAATAGCCACACTGGGCGCCTTGCTGAATTTTGCCGGAGCCTTTGTTGCTAGCACTATTTTCCCCGTTGTCCTCGGTTTGTATAGCCGCCGAATAACCGGAGCCTATGCCGCAACTGCTATGACATTGGGTACACTGCTTGGATTAATCAGCTACTTTATGATTGGGTTCTATGTCGCCGCTCTGATTTCCTGTGCAGTTTCCGCCAGTATTTGTGCACTTGGGTTGTGGCGCAGCAATTCAGCGTTTAAGTGGGACCAATTAGCGGAGCGCGAGGAGTCACTATGATGAGTCTGACGGGTTTTAGTGTATTGGTTTACGTGTGTCTCGCATTGACTGCTTGTGCACCGATTATTTTACTGGGGCTATGGCTCAAGGATTTCATTTCTAAACAATTATGGTAATCAATTATGAACGTAAATGACGTTTCGTTTGAGCGAGAGCGTCCGGATGTCTATGGTGATGCGCATCCGAAAGCCCTGCTACGAGCTATCCAAGAGGATGGTGATTACTTGGTGCAATTAGCCAATCAGCACATTGTTTCTGGTGATCAGTTTAATCAAGAAACCATGAAACAACTCTTTCGTTTGGCTGCGAAAATAGAGAGTAACCCAAAGCGGTTTAGCTCCCCGTTGCAGAATAAAATTTTGATTAGTGCATTCTACGAGCCGAGCACCCGCACGCGACTCTCCTTTGAGAGTGCATGGCATCGTCTTGGTGGCGATATTATGTCTATTACCGATAGGTCTACCACTGGAATTGCGAAAGGCGAATGCTTAGCCGATGTCGCGGAAATGTTTAACAACTACGGTGACTGTGTCGTGTTGCGGGATACCCAAGAAAGCTCGCTGTTTGAGATGATGGACGCATTGCGGATCCCAATTATTAATGCCGGTAACGGTGTGGACGAACATCCAACACAAGCGCTATCGGATATGTACGCCATTTTTAAATGGTGCCCGGAATTGATTGATCCTGCTAATAACACCTCGATCAAGCTGGGTATTATTGGTGTTCCAAACAAAATGCGCACGGTTCGCAGTTTCCTGAAGTGCTTGTCGGTATTTCCGCATGCAGTGAGCGAAGTGGTGGTGATTCACGATAGCGCGAGTGAGACCGAACTATTCGGGCCAGGGCAGCGTGAAGAACTAGAAAGTCGCGGATTAAAAATCACGACATCAACCGACTTGGATGCGTGTTTACCGACCTTGGATGTGGTTTACATTAATGCGATTTCTTGGGAAGGCGATACCTTCAATACTTATGGCAGCAAGTTTCATTTGAACGCGCAGTCACCTCTGAAAGAAAACGCAATTATTCTCCACCCGTTGGCGCGTGGCGAAGAATTAGCAACCGATTTAGATCATACCGCCCACAATTGGTATTTCAGCCAAGCGCGCGGTGCCGTATTCCTCAGAATGGCGTTACTCACTTGTATGGTCGAGCGCGCAGAGCGTGTTATTGACGTCGTTTAAGCAGTAAGGAGACGAATTTATGTGTGGAATTGCAGGTGTTTTTCAGCAGCAACCGAATGCTGCTATTGAGGCGCAAACGCTCGTCAATATGGCCGCTATTATGCATCACCGTGGACCCGACGGTTTCGGTTATGACCGTATGGAGGACTGTGGTGTTGGGTTTAGTCATGCACGCTTGTCGATTATTGATTTAGATGAAGATCGTGCACGGCAGCCATTTCGTTCGGCCAACGATCGATTACTGTTGGCTCACAACGGCGAATTTTATGATTTTAAGCGGATCCGCGCGGACCTGACGGCTCAGGGTGCTCGGTTTCGTACCAAAAGCGACTCTGAAATTGTTTTGCACTTATTCGAGCGCGTGGGATTGGAAGCAACACTGAAAGAATTACGCGGCGAGTTTGCTTTTGCGTTATTTGATCGTGATGAAGATGCGTTGTATCTGGTGCGGGACCGTTTCGGTATCAAACCGTTGTATTACACCGAAACCGACAACGGATTGGTATTTGGGTCGGAATTGAAGGTGTTGTTCGCACATCCTGATGTCAAACGTGAGTTTTCAACCGAAGGTCTTCTGCATCAGCTTATTCAAGTTATGGTGCCGGGCTCAACTGCGTTTGAGGGCATTCATCAGGTGGCACCAGGGCATGTGGTGAAAGTGACCCGAAAGCAGGGCAAATTGGCGATCGAAACCAGTAAGTATTGGGATGTGAAATTTCCTTTAGCGCATGAGTACCCGGGCGATGAAGTTGATGAAACACCCTACATTGAAGGGGTACGTAAACATCTATTAGAAGCCGTTCAGCATCGCTTAACAGCCGATGTTCCGGTCGGTTGCTACCTCTCTGGCGGGATTGATTCGTGTGCGATTCTAGGGCTATCTGCAGCGTCTACACAGACCTCCGTGAAAGCCTTTACCATTGGCTTTGATTCCAGTGACTATGATGAGACACCCATTGCCCAAGAAATGGCGGAGGCCACCGGTGCGGATCATCACATCATGCGACTCAAAGCCGATGATCTGTATGATCATTTTGTCAAAACGATTTGGCATACGGAACGCACCATATACAACACTCTGGGCGTGGCAAAATATTTGATGAGTCAGCAAGTTCATGATGTGAACTATAAAGTGGTGTTGACGGGCGAAGGCTCGGACGAATTATTTGCAGGCTATCCAGCATTCCGTAAAGACATGTTTTTACATGGCTTAGACCACCTTCCTGACAGTGAGCGCAAAGCGTGGCAAGAGCTGCTGGAGAAGAACAATAAGCTCTTTAAGGGCGCTATGTTGGCGCGTGAAGAGTTTGTCAGTCCAGCTTTTAACGCCAAGATGGGTTTCACCCCAAGTTGTGTCCAGCCATGGTTATCCTGTGCTGATGTCGCACTGCCTTTGATAGCGGCTGAGCGGCGCGCTGATGTGGAAGATTACGACCCAGGCTCGGCTATTGCAGCAACCCTCGATGAAGAAATGCTTAAGGGTAGGCACCCGCTCGATCGAGCGCAGTATGTGTGGATCAAAACAATGTTGGAAGGGCAAATTCTGACTTGGGGTGGCGACCGAGTAGATATGGCAAACTCAATGGAAGCGAGGCCGGCGTTTTTGGATCATCATTTGGCTGAGTATGCGTTCACCGTTCCGCCACATTTACGGATCAAAGGTAATAAAGAGAAATATGTGCTGCGTGAGGCGATGAAGGGGTTGCTCCCGGAAACGTTGTATAAGCGCGAGAAGTTTGCATTTATGGCCCCGCCGGCGCATACGGATCCGAAGAAATGGCAAGCTGTTCTAAAATTAGCGGAGCAGTTTTTGTCTGAAGAGCCGGTCACTCAAGCCGGTTTGTTGGACTACGAGATGGTCCAAGCCACTTTTGCCAAACATGAAGATGAAACGGTTCCGATTGATGAAAAAGTTCAATTGGATGCGGTGATTAATCACATGTTAGGGGTACAAATTTTGCACCATCATTTCGTGCAAACTGACGTGCCTGAGTTAGCTGCAAAGCGAGCGAGAGAGCTAGGCTGGCACGCATAGTGCCAGCCCTTCATGGGTTACTTCACGATATTGAGTAACACTTTGGCAATATCTGTGTGGTCTTGATAACCGCGCAGTTGCTCAGCGTACGGGCCTACTGCGAGAACCGGCACATCAACAGCGGTGTGACCGGTTGTCGTCCAACCCGTTCGTGTATGCTTGCTAATCAGCGGTACTAATACAGCACCTAAAGCATATTGCTGATCACGAGCACGCTCAGAATCAGGCAACTCAGCTTCAATCAATTGCTGCCAATCTTCATCGCTAAAGTCGAGATTCAATCGCGGTTGTAAGTACTCTCGCCATTGAGCACGAGGCATTTCGAGTAGTCGTTCTGTGAGAAACGCGAGGGAGTTTTGTATACCCATTACACGCTCCGAGTACCACGCGTACTCACCACCCTGTCCCAATGTTAAACCGCCAGTCGAATGATCGGCTGTAATCACCAATAAAGTGTTGGGATGCTCTGCTTGATAGGCTTTGACAACCTCGATGGCAGCAGCAAAATCAGCCATTTCATGCACCGCGCACGCAATATCATTCGCATGACCACACCAATCAATTTGACTCCCCTCGATCATCAAGGCGAAAGGCTGTCCCTCCGTCTGCTGTTCTGTCAGCAGTCGGAGTGCGTGTTCGGTCATGCTTGCCAGCCGTGGTTCATCGTCAATCGCGTGTGGTAAGCCAATGGGTGCGAATAGGCCCATGGCCGGTAATTGCTGAACTTCAGGCAGTTCCTCAAACTCAGTCACTATGGTCATGCCTTGCGCTTCGAGTTCCGGTAACCAGTTTTTGTCGTCACGGTTAAAGTGTGCATAACCACCACCCAGCATGACATCAAAGCTCCATTGTCCGTCCGCAATCGGTGTTGCCATGGAATCGGCAATTTGATGATACATATTGCGTGACGGATGGTGGGTGAAGAACGAAGCTGGGGTCGCGTGTGTCACTTGTGACGTAGATACAGCGCCAGTAAGCCAACCATTTTGGCGAGCCAATTCCATGAGTGTTTGCTGCGGATGTTTATTGGCATCCATGCCGATGGCGCCGTTGTAGCTCTTAATGCCGGTTGCTAACGCTGTAGCACTAGACGCTGAGTCGGTTACCCAAGTGTCATCATCCGGATAGGTGGTTGCTGCACCGACCAACAAATCATCGAACGGTGTTGAAGCAAGTTTGTCAGCACCGAGTTCGCTCATGGCATAGCGGTAAGCCGAAATATATTCAAACCCCATGCCATCACCAATCATGAAAATGATGTTTGGTGGTGTCGTGTCGGCAGCCGCTTCTGAGGGTGCTTCGGTGGTGGCGCAACTGGCAGTGCTGATGGCAGCTGCTATTGCTAAGGCCACGAGAGTTCTGGATTTCATGACTAATTCCTCGTCAAAATGTCCACGTCAAAATAAGTGCGATTATCCTAGCACAGCTGCGTGACAATGCAGTGACAATATGGGCTCTGAAGCAGTATTGAAATTTCGAGTCGGCACACTTGAAATGTGAATCAAGCAGCCACAAATAATGAGTACCAAGATGTCTCCAAGAGAGTCTTGGCTACTTAAATTATTGCTTCTTAGGAGAATGATGATGGCAACAATTGATTTATCCCCTTTATACCGTAGTTCGATTGGTTTTGACCGTATGGCTCGTTTACTCGATGCAGCAATGCGCGCAGATGGTAATGGTGCCGGAGGTTATCCTCCTTACAACATCGAAGTGATTGATGAGAATCGCTACGCTATTACTCTCGCGGTTGCTGGTTTTGAAGAAGATGAACTGAGCATCGAAGTTGAGAACGGTGTCCTCAAAGTGCAGGGCAAGAAAGCTGACGAGCAAGAAGAGCGTCACTATTTACACAAAGGAGTGGCGTTTCGCAGCTTTGAGCGGAAATTCAATCTAGCTGATCATGTCGAAGTGATTGGCGCCGAAATGAAAAATGGCTTATTGACCATTGGGCTCGAGAAAATCGTTCCCGAGGCCATGAAGCCAAAACAAATCAAAATCGGTAAGTCACTCAATCTTCTTGAGAAAAAGTCGAGTTAACTCGTACTGAAATGAAAACAGCCAGCTTGAAGCTGGCTGTTTTTTTAATCGTTCGGGTCACAACTGTGTTCAGTGACTTTCCAAACAATCGGTTCCCAATACCCTGCATTCACTCGGTCATAGCGTTTGTCGGCAATAAAATGTGCCGCTAAGTGATACTTCTTGTTGGGTTCAACAACTAAGCGGAGCAACTTTTCGGTCCGTAAGCTGGGTGAACGGGTTGCCCGTGGGTCACCGATCTTTTCATGAAGACCAATAATGTGCTCACCAACTCCCAACTTAATCACTGGATTCTTGATGCGCGTATCTTCGCCATTGATTGTGTTGATAAACGCCGGGTAATAATCTCGCGTCACTGGCGGCTGCAGAAATATACTCACGCGTCCACACGCAGTCGCGTTTTGAATAGCATGAGCCGTTTCTTCGAAAGTTGAGTCAACCTCAAGGCGCCAACCAGGCACCACCGTCGCACGGACGATACTCTCGAGCGTCAAACTTTTGTCATCACGCTCAATTGTAATGTTGAAGGTGCGACCATGCTCCAGGTCATCAAACATTTGCAGAATGGTCTGTAATGATTCTCGCTCGACCGAAGTGCCGTTGATATGCGTGAGGTGGTCGCCTGCTTCGACTCCCATATCCGCCGCAACGGTTCCTGGACGAACGCTAAGGATTTCTCCATCGGGGCGTACGATAGCACCCCATTCAAAATAACTACGGGCTGGCTCTTCGAGCACGACAGTGTCATTTTTACCGCCAGACTTAGCAGCTTCCACGGCAGCTGAACGTGCCATTTCACGAGCTCGGTCCTCTTGCGGCTCTACCGCTTGAGCAGCAGTAACTACCAGCGCATTGCTAAAGGTCAGGGCGGTTAATATGCCGAGAGTGATACGAGAGAATGGCTTCATAAAATTTGCTCCTTCGCTTGCAAATATTCGCGTTCTTGCCAAAGTTGATCAATTTGCTGAGGCTCTGCACCATTTAAATAAGCTTGCTGAATACGCTGATCGAGCGCATCTAACGCATAATTATCGGCTAATAACATCGGTGGCACGGGTTCCAAAGCAGGCGCTGTGGGCGTCATAGGTGCCAACACAAACCAAGCGACCGCAGCAGCTGTTGCGACAGGCGCGAACCATAACCAGCGACGTTGTTTCGCCAAAGCTGACTGTGGCTGAACATCTTGCCAACGCAAAGTTAGCTCCGATTGCTCTTGGTCCACCCAAGCTTCAAGACGTGCTTTCAACGCTTGTTCCGCTGGACTCTTTGGCGTTGATGGTAAGGTCATGATTGACTCCTATCTTTCAATTTCTGTAGCGCCCGATGATATCGTTGTCGAACCGCTGTTGCTGAAATAGCAAACTGTTCTGCTAATTCTTGATGCGAGTAATCTTCAACCACAAACAACCAGACGATGAGACGTTCTTCATCACTTAACACGCTGAATAATGCTTCAATATCATCGACTCGACTGAGCCAATCCGCTTGGCTATGCCAGTCAACCGACTCACTCTCAGCTTCGTCCTCAAGACTATGGTTCTGATTTGTGGGTCGCCGAAAATAGGCAAACGCGGTGTTGAGCGTCAATTGCTTTAGCCAACCGCCAAAAGCGGAGGTTTCTCGCAATTGATTTAGCTTTGCAAATGCTTGGACAAAGACATCTTGTGCCAGGTCGCGAGCCAATTCAGGCTCTTTGCAAAGACCGCGTAATAAGGTTAAGACGGGACGTTGAAACACTTCGAAGATGACACGCTGGGCATCACGTCGACCCTCTTGTGCCGCGCGAATTGTGTCTGGGCTGATTTCACTACCAAATCCTGTGCTCAACGCCTTCGTCCTCTTCCTTGTTCTTAGCAACAAGATGCCTGAAACGAAGACGTTGTGACAAGACTTTTACTAAAACTGAATGTCGGCGTACACCGGGTCATGATCAGACGAGCGAAACGGCGAGTTACTCACCCATTCTGGATTATCGATCGCTTGATTATATTGCAGTGCTGTCGGTTCGTCGGCATTGATTGACCAATGGTGCTGACGCACGACGCGATTGTGCAAGGTCGTTGACACTAAAAGGTGATCAAGACTGCCTGCTTGCCCAGCGAATACGTAAGAATAACCATTCGGTTCAAATACATCGACACGATTGTGATAACCACGTTGCAGGAGCAATTGAATAGGCTCTTCCTGGGCATAGGCATTGAAATCGCCCAGCAGCACACGTGCTTCTATTCGTGCTGTACGTGGATCATTCTCCAAAAAATCAGCCAGTAGTTGCGCCGATTGCACGCGAACACCATTCCAACAGGCTTGTCCGTCAGAATTATTTTGATTCAAAGGGTCAGCGGTGCGTGGGCAGCCTCCCTTAGATTTGAAATGATTTACCGCAACCAAGAAAGACTCTTGATTATGCGTGGGTGTGAACTGTTGAATCAGCGGATACCGACTGCGAGCGCCGAATGGATACTCGGTTACAGTCAATACAGAGCCTTCTGGAGTCACTTTATCAGCTCGATAAAGCAGACCATTGGTGATTTGAACGGAACCAAACGGACCGGATTCCGTGGCGCGAACAAACTCCCAAGGATGACCGGTTTGCGCTTTCAAAGCCGCGGTGAGTTGCACAATTGCGCTTGCCGTATCGTAACCATCATTCTCGATTTCCATGAGTCCGACGATATGCGCATTCATGGCTGCGATGGCTTGCACGATTTTCGCCTCTTGCAAAGTAAATGCAGCCGGATTTTTCGCACCGCGCTCGGTTGGAAACGATTTTTCCTCACCTTCGCCATTGAAGTAATTCAACACGTTAAATGCGCTAATACGGATGGTTTGTGTTGCAGGTGCCGGTGGAGCGGCAGGCCGTTGCGCTAATTCAGAAACCACGACGGGTTGTGTTGGTTGAATTCGATAATCAGAATTGAACTCGCTAAATATGCCGGTTACGGGCTTGATAGTCGTTCCAGCTCGCAAGCTGTTAGCTGAAGTGAGAGCGGGTGCTGGATAGGGAACCAATTCTGGGTTTGGGGCTTGATTGTCGTCTATCGTAATTAGACTGCGACTATTGTAATCGGAAACTTGTTGCGCTTCTGTACCCGGCTGAACTCGCTGTGTGGGTGTAAATAAACGTTCTGGCGCAGCCTGAAACTGACCATGCCGTGCCAAGTTATAATTACCATTCACTACCAATGAAGAACTCGTCGTAACTAACATGCCTTCATACTGCTCAAACTGAGCCAGAATCTCGACGGGGAGTGACAGTTCTGCAGCTTGGGGTTGTTCAGTAGCACCGCAAACAGTCACTTGAGTGACTTGTTGCAACTGAGTCAGTTGTTCATCTTCGGACACGGTGCCGGTTACACTGACTATTTCACCGGGTTTTACAAGTGTATTTGAAGCGATGGCGGCATAAGTAACAAATAATCCTTCAGCAGTTGTAGGATCGTTATCTGCATCCTCGGATAGGCTCTGCATAAAAAAGCCACCAAGCTCTGTTTCACCTTGAAAGTTCGCGGTGACCACGCCCCGAACCGTGAGCACTTGGTCGAGATACGGTGACTGAGCTTGATTGCCTTGAATCGCATGAATCGGTGTGGTCGATTCGGCACAAATAGGTGGTGCTGCCGAAAAACTGCAGGCACTCAGAAGGGTAATGGCTGCGGAACTGGCTAACAGCCAGTGTAATTTCGATTGAGTACTAGTCTGATTGTGTTTCAACATAACTTCCTACATCAAGAACTTCAGCTGCATCCAGCCGTTCGGCGTTCATCATGGCAGCAATGCGTTGCATCGCCGCTAATAATTGTGATTGTTCCCAATCTTCTAAATCTTGGAAACGCTCAATAAAGTCTTCTTGTAAAGGGCGTGGTGCGGCATGCATGCGCTCAGCGCCTGCTGCAGTTAACCAAAGTACGACGCGTCGTCGGTCTTGCGTACTTCGCTCGCGGCGAATTAACTGTTTATGTTCAAGGCGATCGATGACGTTGCTGACGGTTGCCGGGCTGAGCGTAATATTTTGTGCGACGGCACTGGCGGTAATACCCTCGGATGCAGCAGCGACTTCACGCAAGATAAGCAACTGCGGAGCCGTGAGCCCCGCGAGCTTATTCAGTTGCTTCGAATAGAGGTCAGTGGCGCGGATAACTTTCCGCAGTGCCAGCAATAATTCTTCGTGCTTCTCCATCTTTCTGCCTGTTTGAATCAACGTCGCGCTGACAAATCAGTGCGGCGAATCTGCACTACGATACCGAACTTCGGGTGGTCAAAATAATGCGTCTCATGACTAATCACTCGGCGCAATTGTTGCAAATCATAGCGCCGCAAGAAAGGTTGCGTCTGCTCTTGCCCATCAATAGCGAGTTGCGCTTGGTCGGCTAGGGTGCCAGCACTAAACCGCACGGTTTCGGGTTGTCGCAGTTGTAAGTCACTTTCAATGTGCAGGTAGTTTGCCACCAAATAGATGTGAAGCAAGCCTTCAAGTTCCCACAAGGGTTGCTTCTCAATGACATCAGGCCGGTTGGCCGGCGGTGGCGGCGGCGTCTTTTGCTCACGCAAGGTCAGTTCTAAGTCACCCTGATCGGCCATTTGGAGTAGTTCTTCGAGTTGTGTGAATAACTCTTCTTGCGGGGCTAAAGAGGGGCGCTCGGGTTGCTCAAGAGCAGACCATTCCGCAAATTGTGACTCGGAGTCAGGTTGGGGCAATAGATAGCCGTCCTCAGCAAAACGATTGCCGAAGTTTGCGCCACCGAATACGCGGAATGTATACCTATCGGAACGGTTGAAGACGGGTTGCCGAACGACTTGATGCAGAAGTGGTTTACCCACATTTCGACGCACTAAGTTATCACGTAGCTCAATCAGTTCCATGTCCGTTGCAGGCAGTAAAAATGGCCGTGGAGAATTCTCCATCTCACCACCAAACCCATCAACCACATTAACCGGCGCAGCATCAAATCGATTGAGACGAGCAAGCGGCATTGTCAATGTTTTGTTGTAGCTTAAATCAAGTTCATTGGGTTGGTGACATAACCATATTGCTTCGCCTTTCATTAGCGCCTTGTCATAGTCGCAAGGATCGGTTTCGTACAGGAAGCTACCAAAGTCTGGTGCATAGTAGGAGGTCAATAGATCATTGCGCGCATTTTGAACCGGACGTGGTGGTAGCCACGGGAATTGCTCGGTTACATCACTATTCGAATGTTTAAATATCAGCACCTCGACATCAAACCACCGCCATTGCGATGGGTCGACGGGTTGTGTGGTGCCATTGGTCTGAGCTAGCGCGGGACCTGCCGTAGCAAGAAACGACAAACTCGCAAGGCTAGTGACAGTCAATCGCCAAAACTGTCGCACATATGATTGACGCATGCTTATGAGTTTCCAGAAAAAGCTTCTAATAATGACTCTACCAGTTTCAACCGTGCTTGAGTATCTTCGATTTTTTCAAGAATACGTAAACGGTTTGCACCTTCGAGTCGATAATACTGCGGATGTTCCTGAATCAACTGGATTAATAGTTCAACGGAAACTTTGGTGTCTGCATCAAACTCAAACGTAATGCCCTGTGGACCACCATCAATTTTGCGGATCCCTAAGTGGCCAGCACGATTACGTAATTCAGTGACACGCACCAGATTTTTTACGGCGTCTGGGAGCAAGCCAAAGCGATCGATCATTTCGACTTGTAGTTCGCGCAATGCTTGCGAGTTATCGGCGCTGGCAATGCGTTTGTAGAGACTCAGACGCGTATTCACATCAGCAATATAGGTGTCTGGCAGCAATGCAGGCACGCGCAAATCGACGTCGCTCTGTTGTCGCAACAGACTATCTAATGCAGGTTCTTTGCCATCGCGTAGGGCTTGCACCGCTTGCTCCAGCATTTCCATGTACAAGGTGAAACCAATGCTCTCAATTTGACCACTTTGATCATCGCCGAGCAGTTCACCGGCACCACGAATTTCTAGGTCATGGGTAGCTAGCATAAATCCAGCGCCCAGATCTTCGAGTTGCGAAATAGCCTCAAGGCGCTTCAGTGCATCCTTGGTCATCCGCTTGGGATGCGGCGTTAATAAGTAGGCATAGGCTTGATGATGCGACCGACCGACGCGCCCACGCAGTTGATGCATTTGAGCTAAACCGAGGTGATCGGCTCGGTCCATAATGATTGTGTTGGCGGTTGGTACATCAATACCCGTTTCAATAATGGTCGTACACACTAATACGTTGAAGCGTTGATGATAAAAATCGGACATGATGCGCTCGAGGTCACGTTCGCGCATTTGCCCGTGAGCGATCGTCACACGAGCCTCTGGAATAAGAGCTTCTAAATCGCGCGCGGTTTTTTCAATGGTTTCGACATTGTTGTGGAGAAAATAGACTTGGCCGCCACGTAAAATCTCCCGTAATACTGCTTCTCGTATGGTTGGTTCATCATATTCACGGACGAAAGTTTTCACTGCCAGTCGTTTGGCGGGTGGGGTCGCAATAATGGATAAATCGCGAACACCATTCATCGCCATATTTAAGGTTCGAGGGATTGGTGTGGCCGTGAGAGTTAGAATATCGACATCAGCACGAAGCCGTTTGATAGCCTCCTTTTGGCGAACACCAAAGCGATGTTCCTCATCCACAATCAGCAAACCAAGGTCGTGAAAATGAATATCGTTTTGTAATAACTTGTGGGTACCGATCACGATATCCACTTTGCCATCCTTTAGGTCTGCAAGCACTTGGGTCGTTTGCTTACCGCTGCGGAATCGCGATAACACCTCCACTCGGAATGGCCAATCGGCAAAACGGTCTTTGAAATTCTCGTAATGTTGCTGTGCCAGTAGGGTAGTTGGGACCAATACGGCGATTTGCTTACCGTCATTAGCGGCAACAAAAGCGGCGCGCATCGCTACTTCCGTTTTACCGAAACCAACATCACCACAGACGAGACGATCCATAGCGCGATCGGATTCCATGTCGGCTAATACTTGCGCAATCGCATCCAATTGATCGTCGGTCTCGATAAACGGAAAACTACCCGCGAAACGTTTGTATTCCTCTTCGTTCAATTGGAATGCATACCCGGGTTTGGCTTCGCGACGCGCATAAACATCGAGTAGTTCGGCTGCGACATCGCGGATTTTTTCTGCTGCTCTACGTTTGGCGCGTTCCCATTGGTCGTTGCCCAACTTGTGCAAGGGTGCGCTACTCTCTTCGCCACCGCTATAACGACTGAGCAGATGGAGCGCAGCGACGGGCACGTAGAGCTTACTGTTACCCGCATATTCAATGGTGACAAATTCGGTAGTAACACCGCCAGTTTCGAGAGTTTGCAGTCCTTGATACCGCCCGACACCATGGTCAATATGAACAACCGGTTGGCCGATCCGCAATTCCGCCAAATTGCGCACCATGTGTTCAGTACTGACGGTAGCTTTCTGATCGCGGCGGCGACGCTGAACGATACGGTTACCAAGTAACTCCGTTTCGGTAATGACGATCAGGCGTTCTGCGGGTGATGCAAAAGAGTGTACGACGGGGCCAATTGACATAGCCGCGAAGGCTTCGGCTTGGATAAATTCGGCAAAGGAATCAACTTCCTCGAGTCCAAGTTGTAATGGGGCAAGCAGTTCACGCAAGGATTCACGGCGACCTGCTGACTCTACAACAAAAAGCACGCGATAGCGGTCTTGGCGCCATTGTTTCAGTTTGTCGCTAAGTTTTTGCAGTGGTTGCTTGTGCTGTGGCTCCACAGCAATTTCACTGACCGCTTCTAAACCGAATTTACGCGGTCCCGGCTGAGGCTTATCCGCTGGCACTTGAGCGCGAATACGTGGGCGCCGTTTCCATTCGCTATGCAACTGGTCGACGGTGAGAAATACATCATGCGGCGGCAGGAGCGGGCGTAACGGGTCATAGCGGCGCGATTCATAGCGACTGGAAATATCGTGCCACAAATGCTCGAGGCTACCTTGCAAGTCACCGAATGTGACAATCATGGTTTGGTCGGGGAGGAAGTCGAATAAACTGGCTGTCTGGTCAAAAAACAGTGGTAGGTAATACTCAATCCCGCCGGGAAACTGCCCTTGAGAAACTTGATAGTAGACCGAATCGCGTTCGTTAGAAGCACCAAATCGTTCTCGATAACGTGCTCTGAACCCTTCAATAGCTGATGTCGTGGTCGGGAATTCATGCGCTGGCAGCAAGTTAATCGTGTCGACTTGTTCAGTCGATAATTGCGTGTCTGGATCAAATCCACGGATGGTGTCGATCTCGTCATCGAAAAAATCAATCCGAAATGGCTGAGAGCTTCCCATCGGGAATAAATCGAGAATGGAACCACGCACACTGAATTCACCGTGTTCCATAACCTGCGCGACATAACGATAGCCGGCGCGCTCGAGGCTGAGTCGCATGCCGTGCACATCAACCTGTTGACCGACTTTCATCTGTAGGGCTTGACCCGCAACGTAATCGGTAGGTGAAATTCGATGCAGTAGCGTGTTCAGCGAGACAATGAGTGCACCGCGTTGCATACCAGGCAGGTTCGCGAGCACGCTCAAGCGTTCGGAAATGATGTCTTGATGGGGCGAGAAACTGTCGTAGGGGAGGGTTTCCCAATCAGGAAACAACCATACTTGGTCGGCCCACTGCGGCGCAAAGTAACGAATTTCTTGTTCCAGCCGATGCGCTTGTGGAGCATCGGGCGTCACGATCAGAATAGGTGCCGAATGCGTTTCAATGAGTTGAGCTAATGCCAAAGCAGCACTGCTCCCCGCGAGCTCCTGCCAAGTCATGTCTTTACTGGCATCGGTCGGCATCGGTGGCATCAAAATGGAAGTACGAGTCATGGCCCCGGTTACATCTCTAGTCGGTCATTGGTTGGAAAGAGCTAAGTATACCTGAACTTGGCGCTTGGATCAGTGCGTGCTTTTCTTTATGCTTGCAGCGCAAGATATTGTTCATTTGAGGTTTTATGCCACTGTTTGCTCCCACACTTCTGGCGTGGCGTTTTAGTCGTGCTCGGCATGGCCAACGTTTTACACGCTTCATTAATAGGTTTGCATTAGCTGGCATTGTCGTCGGCACAGCAGCCCTAATTGTCGTGGGTTCAGTAATGAACGGCTTTGAATCTGAGTTAAAGCAAAGAATTTTAGGCGTTGTTCCTCAGCTAACCGTCAGTTCAATCGACCGTGAACCATTATCTCATTGGCAGAAATTGCGCAGTGAGCTGCCTGCAATTCCCGGTCAACAAGCCTTAGTGCCGCAAGTATCGACAGCGGGCGTGATTCAAGCGCAAGGGCGCTTAAGGCCAGTACTACTGCAAGGTATTTTCCCCACAGACCCCGAGAGTCGACAGGCGTTGTCAGCTGTACGTGAACATTTGGTGGTTGGCCGCTTTGAACCAACGGCGGGTGACTACGAAATTGTATTGGGGCAAGCCTTGGCGCAAGAGCTCGACGTCTGGCCAGGTGATCGTGTTCGTCTGATTGCCGCAGGCGGTGGTGTATTTACTCCGCTAGGTTTAGTCCCTGCGCAACGTCAATTTACAGTGATTGGAATTGTGGCCATGCAGTCTGAGGCCGATAGTCAATTGCTGCTATTACATGGTGCCGATGTCGCGCGTTTATTGAGGATGGCAACAAGTCAGGTGACTGAGTTACGCTATTACTTTGATGACCCCTTTAAGGCACTGTCCGCTCAGCAACAATTAGGCCGATGGTTTGCGGAGAATCAACCGGGACTCACCTCTCTCAGCTGGCGTGAAGCCTATGGCGAGTTATTTGATGCCGTTGCACTCGAAAAACGTATGGTTAGTTTGATGCTTGGACTGATTATTGCGGTTGCAGCATTTAATATTGTGTCGGCGCTCATGATGATGATTCAAGACAAACGGGCGGATATCGCGATTTTACAAACCATGGGGATGCGGCGGCGTGGCATCCAATGTGTGTTTTTAATGCAGGGCATCCACAACGGTGTCATGGGTAGTCTCGTCGGATTAATGCTGGGGCTTGCGGGAAGTTGGTGGATGAATGACATCCTCACTATTCTCGGTATCGACATGAGTTTAGTGGGGGGTACGGGGCTACCAGTCGTTATTGAAGTGGAACAAATAGTCTGGATTCTGACCGCTGCGTGCTTATTGAGCATCGTTGCCACGATTTACCCGGCATGGCGCGCAAGCCGTATCTTGCCCGCTCAGGCATTGCGCTATGAATAAGGAAAGCTATGACTACAACTAGTTCAGGACCACTGCTAGAGTGTCGACAGTTGGGACGCGTGTATGCCGACGGACAACACCAATTAGCAGTACTCAAAGACGTGAATTTCAGTATCGCCGCCGGCGAACTGATGGCGATTGTTGGTAGCTCAGGTTCTGGGAAAAGCACACTGTTGCATATACTCGGTGGGTTAGATAAACCAACCAGTGGCGAGGTGTTGTTTCGGAATGAAGTGATCAGCCGTTGGTCGAGTAATAAACTTGCAGACTGGCGTAACCGAGAACTCGGATTTATTTATCAGTTTCATCATTTGTTGCCCGAGTTTACTGCGCTTGAAAACGTCGCCATGCCGCTCTGGATTGCTGGCAAACAGCGCACGATGGCCCTTGAACAGGCGGAACACTGGCTCGCCAAAGTCGGCTTAGCGAACCGTCAACATCATCGTCCCAGTGAATTATCCGGTGGTGAGCGGCAACGGGTTGCTATAGCGCGAGCCTTAGTGAATAAACCGGCTATGGTGCTTGCAGACGAACCGACCGGTAACCTTGATACCACCACAGCAAACCAAGTCTTCGATCTGATGTTGCAATTGAACGCCGAACTCGACACTGCTTTTGTGATTGTGACTCACGATCAAACCTTAGCCGCGAAACTTCCCCGCACGTTGCATTTGCAGCATGGGCAACTCGTTACTGCCACTGTGGACGCTGACTGATGCGCTTAGATTGGTCAATTGCCCAACGTTTTCGTCGCTACCGCGCGAGCGGTGATGGGCCAGCACAGGGCTTTTTGAGTTTTATTTCAGCGTCCTCAACGCTGGGCATAGCGCTGGGTTGCACGGTTTTTATTGCGGCGCTCAGTGTGATGAATGGATTCTCGCAACTCCTTGAAAATCGTTTCCTTCAATTGATTCCACATATTGAGATTACTGCTGTTGACGGTGAACTTGACGATGTTCTAGCGCTCGTTGAGCAAGTTACGGCTCATCCGCAGGTCAAGACTGCGCGACCGGTTATCAAAAGCCAAGCAATGGTGCAGCAAGGTAGTGATTTTGTCGGTATGCAACTACAAGGCGTCGCGTTAAATCAATCGCAACCGATTGAACAATATACAGATGCTGAGAGTTGGCAAAAACTGACGCAACCACGGCAGGTCATTATCGGCCGTGGTCTTGCGGCCAAGCTTGAAGTGGACCGAGGCGATACGCTGACGTTACTGGTTGCTGAACAGAACAGTTTTCGGCAACCACGGCGAATCCAAGTGCAGGTGGCCGGTACTTTTACCTTTGGTGGTCAGGTTGATCATCAGTTGGCATATACCAGCTTAGCGACTGCCAGAGAATTAGCGGGACTCGAGCAAACAGCTGCAGCTGTCGAAATTTCTGTGCGCGATATCTACGCCGCACAATCTGTAGCTTATGAACTTGGACAATCCATTCGTGAACATGTCTATTTAGACCACTGGATGCGCGCGCAAGGTCACTTATATCGCGATATCCAACTCGTGCGGTTAGTCATGTATGTGGTGTTGTCGTTAGTGTTAGCTGTAGCGTGTTTCAATATTGTCTCGACGCTGATCATGACTGTTCAGGATAAGCAGCAACAAGTCGGCATTTTGCGGACGATGGGGATGCGTGCCTCAACAGTGCAACGAATGTTCATCTGGCATGGATTGCTGAACGGGCTCTGGGGCATTGTGTTTGGAATTTTGGGTGGACTGACACTCACCGCCTCGCTACCTGCTTTGTTTGCCGGTTGGCAAAGCCTGACTGGCGAGAGTTTACTCGCGAGCGATGTGTATTTCGTAGCGGAGATTCCAGTCGCTTTGCAGGGGCAGGATGTGCTCATTGTTACGGCAGTAGCACTGCTTATGAGTCTATTAGCTACGCTGTACCCCGCGTGGCGAGCAGCGCGTCTCGAAATCGTTCAATCACTCGATTGATGATCTGATTTCGCTTTAGCTTTCGGGTGCGGCAAGCGTTTACGCATGCGTTTTGCGCGTTCTTGCCATGCAGCGATCACCGATTGACGCCATAGAATTCGAATAGCGAAGTAGCCCGTAATACTGCTGACAACGGCAAAGATTAAGCAGCCCAATAAAAATGCCGGTCCGATACTCGAGATACTACTACCAAGCCAGGCCCAGGATAGTTCAAAAGCAAACGGTTGTGGTGGTTGACTTAAAATCCACGCCCCCAGTTTGTAGCACAGGTAAAACAACGGCGGCATGGTTATCGGGTTCGATACCCAAACCATAGCAACTGAAAGCGGTAAATTGACGCGAAATGGAATGGCTGCGGCAGCAGCTAAAAACATCTGAAATGGAACCGGGATAAACGCACAGAATAGGCCCACAGCAAAGGCTCCAGCTGCGGAACGACGATTCAGATGCCACAGATTTGCGTCATGCAATAAACGGCCAAAGATCTTCATGCTCCGACTGCGTTTGATGCTGTCGTGGCTGGGCATGATACTTTTCATAAACTTCTTTGGCATGTCTAACCTAGTTTATTACAAGGTGAAGGTACAACGTCCATGGATCGGTGGTTGTGCGCTCTATTATGCGGCTATGCCGTGGCATTTTTATTACCTTCAACACCCACTTGGGATGCGTGGTTGTGCCTGTTGGTCAGCACGCTCGTCATATTGGGAATGACGTTTTGCGTCCATTCGAAATCTATCCGCTGGGTGAATTATACAGAATCTCACCCGAGACGTCTTGCTTTCGCTCTATCCAGTTTAGCGGCGGTATTGTGCGGTATAACCTGGGGGATTGGCAATGCGACTTTGGCATTAAAATACGTGTTGCCTAAACCCACCATCAATACCACAGTAACGCTGCAAATTCGTATCACTGAAATCCCTCGCATTGAAGATAACTATTGGCAATTGGAAGGTGTCGTATCGGAGATGTCAGGTGCTTCCATCAATCAAAAGCCGATGGCACGTCTGAATTGGTATGAACCTGAGCAAAACCTCACACCACCAAGCGCGGGCGATACATGGCTAGTGGCAGTCAAACTGCGCGCACCTCAAGGCCCCCGAAATCAGGGCAGCTTTCTCTATCATCGCTATTTAATCGCTGAGGGTATTCAAATACTCGGTACCGTGCGACATGGACAGCAACTCCACGCGGCTGCGACTTGGCGTCAACGATTGTATGACGATCTCCAAGTCAACGCGGGTGACTTGCCATTTTTTGGCGTTTTGTTGGCTTTAGTGATGGGCCAACGGGAACATCTTACGGATACCCATCGGATGGTATTTCAGCGAACCGGTTTGGCGCATCTGATTGCCATCTCTGGCCTACATTTAACCCTGCTAGTCGGTGCTGCATTGTGGCTTGGACAAGTCTTGCGTTGGTGGTTGTCGCGCAGTCGTAGTCGCCGCGATGGGGCTAATTCACTGACTTGGGCATGGTGGTTTGCAGTACTGTTAGCGATGCTATATGCGTGGTTAGCTGGGTTTGCGACCGCCACGTTGCGTGCGCTCGTGATGGTATTGGTTTTTGTTCTCCATCGTCGTTTTGCGCAAAGGGTGTCGGTTTGGCGCGTGCTAGTTCGAACCGTAGCGGTGGTGCTGGTGTTTGAGCCTATGGCACCTTTAAAAAGTGGATTTTGGCTGTCGGTGTGTGCCGTCGGTATTATTCTGTGGATGCACTGGCGTTGGCCGCGGATCACCGGCTCTTGGCGCGAACTGCGAGTTTTGTGGCGTTTAGAATGTGTGATTACAGCTGCGTTGTGGCCATTCATGCTGCTGTGGTTTGGTGGTTTGCCGGTGGCCGCGCCATTAACGAATCTCCTGCTGGTGCCAGTGTTTGCCGTGTGGATATTGCCGCTGGCGCTGGTCGGTTTGTGTTTTATGCTGCTTGGGCTTCCAGCAGTAACGCATTTTATCTGGTGGTTAGCGGAGTGGCCGCTTCGTATTGTGTGGCCGTTCTTAGATTGGCTCAGTACCACCTCATGGCAATGGTTGACCACCGCGGAAACCTGGCCGCTGTGGGCAGTGCTCGGTGCACTATTGATGGCTGCATGGCCGCTTGCATGGCGGTGGCGGCTTGCCAGCTTCGGCGCGTTGTTCATAGCAGTGTCGATCGGTCAAACCTTGCGCACCTACGACTCGAATCTCGTCGTCACTTTGCTTGATGTGGAGCAAGGTAGTGCAGCTGTACTCGAAAGACAAGGATACGCGTTACTGATTGATACGGGGGCTAAATGGCCAACTGGGACAGATATAGCGGAACGAATTGTTTTACCCTATTTGGCACAGCAACGATTGACGCCTGAATTAGCGTTCATCAGTCATACAGATCTGGACCACAGTGGTGGATTTGCAACCATTCAAAGAACCTATCCACGGGTGCGTTGGTTCGGTCGGACGCCACCGGATGGTCATTTATGTATCGCTGGGCAAACGGGAGAATGGCGTGGTGTGCAGTGGCGAGTCTTGCATCCAAGGCGCAGTTACAATAATCATCACAATAATAATTCTTGCGTCATTCAAGTCACTTACCGAGATTTGGTCATCCTATTCCCGGGTGACATTGAACAAGCCGCAGAGCGAAATTTATTGGCGCACAGCGCTCCAGTTCAAGCTGATGTGCTAGTGCTGGCCCACCACGGCAGCAATAGTTCATCGGAATCCTATTTCCTCGACCATGTTCGACCTTCGGTCACCATTGCAAGTCGTGGTCGCAATAATGCTTACGGTATGGTTGACGAACGTGTTCGGGAACGCATCCAACAACGCGCGCTAACATTGATGGATACAGCGCAGGGAGGACAAGTGCAATTGCGAACAAATGGGTACCAGTGGAGCATTCAGCAACCCTTGGCGGCGAAAAATGGCGGCTGGTTTGATCGGGATAACTAGCCAGTCGCCTGCAAAAACGTATAGAATAGCTGAAATTGTTTTCGGATCATGACCTTGTCAATGAACGACACTCAACTTAATCCAGAAGTGCGCGACCGCACCTTCCGTCGCTTAATGGGCTATATCAAGCCTTATAAAGCTGCCTTTATTGTGTCCATCATCGGGATGCTCGGCTATGCCGCCGTCGATACGTTTTTCTTGTCGCAAATTGAAACGCTGATCGATGATGGGTTAACTGATCGCAATGCCCAAATCATGATTTATGGCGCTATTTTTGTGCCGGTGATATTCATCGCACGAGGCCTATTTAACTTCATCTCCAGCTACGCCTTAAATTGGGTGGGTTTCCGTGTAGTGACAACCATGCGGCAACAACTCTTCGATCACATGATGAAGTTACCCGTATCGTTTCACGATCGTCACTCTACCGGCGAGTTACTGTCGAAGATTACCTACACGACGCAGCAAGTCGCTGAAGCAAGCAGTCGAGCCGTTTCTATTCTGATCAAAGAAGGGGCGTTTGTATTCGGGTTGTTGTGCTTGATGTTCTATCATTCTTGGCAGCTATCTTTGGTATTTCTGATCATTGGGCCACTCATTGCCAAAGTTGTGGCTGTGGTATCCAAGCGTTTTCGCCGAGTATCGAGTCGAATTCAGACGGCCATGGGTAATGTCACGACATTGGCAGAGCAGATGCTCAATGGTCATAAAGTGGTCGTGATGTACGAAGGGCAAAAGCGGGAGTCGAAACGGTTCGAACACATTAATAATGTTACCCGAAATCAGAATATGAAGCTGGTGAATGCGCAGACCATCAGTACGTCGGTCATTCAATTAATTGCCTCATTTAGTCTGTCGATGGTGTTGGTGCTTGCTAGTTTCCCAGAGATGTTTGCGCAGCTTACCGCGGGCGGTTTCACAACCATACTGACGGCGATGATTATGTTGTTGCGACCGCTGAAGCAATTGACAACGGTGAACAGTGATTTCCAGCGCGGGATAGCAGCGGCACAAAGTATTTTTGAGCTACTGGATCAAAAAATCGAGCGGGACACAGGGAAAAACCGCGTCGAACGAGTTGCTGGGAATATCGAATTTCGGGATGTTTGTTTTGCTTATGACGAAGCAGATTCACCCGCTTTAGATCACGTTAGTTTTTCGGTCGCTGAAGGCAAAACACTCGCCCTCGTTGGGCGTTCCGGAAGCGGCAAGTCGACCATTTCCAATTTGTTGACACGTTTTTATACCCCGCAAGACGGCGTGATCTTGCTCGATGGCGTCGATATTTTTGACTACAAATTGAAGAGTCTTCGGCGCCAATTTGCAGTGGTGTCGCAGCATGTGACTCTGTTCAACGATTCGATTGCGAACAATATTGCTTACGGTGCGTCAGGGAAAATTAGCCCAGAGCGCATTCGAGAAGTTGCCGAACAAGCCTACGTGACCGAGTTTACCGATAATTTACCTTTGGGCTTAGATACGATGGTCGGTGAAAATGGTGTGATGCTCTCTGGTGGTCAGCGACAACGAATTGCCATTGCTCGCGCTTTGTTGCGTGATGCTCCCATTCTTATTTTGGATGAAGCAACCTCAGCATTGGATACCGAGTCAGAACGACACATTCAACATGCGCTGAGTCGTTTACAGCAAAATCGGACGTCGATTGTGATTGCGCATCGACTATCCACTATTGAAAGTGCTGATGAAATTCTGGTACTTGAAGATGGTAAAGTTATCGAGCGCGGAAGCCATAAACAGTTGCTCGAATCACAAGGTGCTTATCATCAACTCTACCGGCTGCAATTCAGCGGCGAGGAACAGTAATGTGGTGGCAGCGCGCCTGGTATCGTTCCGGTGTGCATCCCTTACTGTGGCTGTTGTGGCCACTGCAAGTTCTGTATCGTCTAGTGGTACAACGCCGCCGCCAACGCTTCTTGCAGAAACCACCTGAAGGTCTCCCTGTTCCAGTCGTGATCGTCGGCAATCTTACGGTCGGTGGCGCCGGTAAAACTCCCACCGTGGTTGCTCTGGTCGAATGGTTGCAAACACAGGGGCATCGGCCTGGGGTCATTGCTCGAGGCTATGGTGGTAAAGGACCTTTTCCTCAACCTGTGACACCTCAATCAGCAACCGCTGCAGTCGGCGATGAACCGCGTCTTATTGTGTTGCGGACAGGCGTTACTATGGTGGTTGACCCAGACCGCTCACGGGCGGCAGCAACTTTGCTCGAGCTGGACCCACAGATTTCCATTATCGTTAGTGATGACGGCTTACAACATTATGCCTTGCCACGCGATATTGAACTCGTTGTGGTTGACGGTGAGAGGCTCTTGGGGAATCAAAAGCAATTGCCATTGGGACCACTGCGAGAGTCGGCGCGACGCTTGAGTGAAGTTGATTTAGTCGTTCAGAATGGTGGTGATGACGGCGCTTTGAGGCATTGGTGTGAGCATTCTTACCGATTTGAACTAACCCCGCTCAATTGGCGGCGGGTTAGCGATGGGGTCGAGGTTTCCGAGTTGCCGGCTGGTGAACGAGTCGCGATTGCCGGGATTGCCAATCCAAGCCGTTTCTTTGACACTCTGAGAGCACAGAATCAACAGGTCAGTGATTGCCATGCTTTCGCGGATCATCACCCATTTACTCTTGCTGATTTTGCCAAGTGGTCAAATAGTGATGCTATCTTGATGACGGAAAAAGATGCTGTAAAGTGTCAATCATTCGCGCAAGACCGTTGCTATTATTTGCCGGTTAAGGCGCAGTTTAGTGATGAGTTTTGGTCGGCATTTCAACAGTGTATTGACGCAGCAATAGCACGCAGACAGCAGTAAGGAATAGGTATGAGTTTGGATTCAAGAACGTTGGCCTTGCTCGTTTGCCCACAATGCAAAGGCCGCTTGGAATGGCGCGAAGAGCAACAAGAACTGGTTTGTCGGGGTGAAAAGCTTGCATTTCCAGTACTTGATGATATTCCACATTTGCTGTTGTCCGCAGCCCGAGAAATGTCCTCAGACGAACTTAAGTAATGGAGTACCGATTGATATGAGTTTTACGGTCATCATCCCAGCACGTTACGCCTCGAGTCGCTTGCCTGGCAAACCTCTTGCCATGATAGGGGACAAGCCCATGATTCAGCGCGTTTACGAACGTGCTGCAGCTGCAGGTGCCGCTGAGGTTATTGTGGCAACCGATGATCAGCGGATTGTTAGCGCTGTGGAAGCATTTGGTGGCCGCGCGATGTTGACTTCGACTCATCATCAATCAGGAACCGAGCGGATTGCCGAAGTTATCGATTATTTGGCCATTGCCGATGATCACATCGTGGTGAACGTGCAAGGAGATGAGCCGTTTATTCCTCCGGAAATTATCCGCCAAGTCGCCGATAACCTTGCCAATCAAAAGCAAGCACAAATGGCCACGTTGGCAGTACCGATTCACTCACTCGAAGAAGTGCTGAGTCCACACGCTGTGAAAGTGGTGACGGATGTAAATGGCTATGCCTTGTATTTTAGCCGCGCACCTATTCCTTATGAGCGCGATGGATTAAGTCAGAACAAACTTGCTGCGCTTGCCGATTATCGCCGGCACATCGGTATTTATGCGTATCGAGCCGGTTTCGTTTGGCGCTACGTTGAGTGGGATCCAAGCCCACTGGAACAAATTGAGTCACTCGAACAGTTGCGGGTGCTTTGGTACGGAGAACGCATTCATGTCGCTGAGGCCATCGCAACTCCGCCGGCGGGTATTGATACACCCGCCGACCTCGTGCGTGCTAACCAGCAATTACTCGACTAACTTTTTGACCAGCTTTCAGCCTTAAGCGACGGCAGCGTGCGCGAATGCTGAGCAATCGAACATACGCGTAAGGCACCAAGTAGAGGCTGGTGACGGTGGAGAACACTAAACCGCCAATAATTGAAATGGCCATAGGTGCGTAGGGTGGTCCGTCACCACCAATTTGCGTAGTGCCGAACGCCAACGGAACCAAGCCAAGAACGGTGGTCGCTACGGTCATTAATATCGGCCGTAAGCGACTCACACTGCCATCAATCACCGCTCTTTCTAAACTGTGTCCTTGAGCCAATAGCTGATTGATCCTATCGACCAGGACAATACCGTTGTTTACGACTATCCCCATCAATATCAGAATGCCAATCATTGCCATCACATCAATGGACTGGCCGGTAATGTACAATGCCCAAAATACGCCGACAATCGAGAATAATAGCGACGTAATCACTGCTGTTGGTAGCAAGATCGACTCAAATAAAGCCGCCATGACGATGTAAATCATCGCTACGGCCAAAAGTGTGTTCACCAACATCACGTTCTCGGCTTCTTGTTGCCGCTGGAAGCTGCCATCCAATGACCAGGCGTAACCTTGCGGCAATGCCAGTTGATTCAGTACCTGAGTTACTTGAGTACGTGCTTCACTGGTGGTGATATCCACTAAGTTCGCCTCAATATTCAATGAGGTTCGCCGATCAATTCGGCGAATTTCACCTAAGCGTGGTTGCTTTTCAATAGTGGCAACAGCCGCGAGCGGTAAGACACGCCCATCGATTTGAGCAATCGGCAAATTCTCAAGTGCTGTTAGTGAGGTTTCCAATTCCTTGTCGAATGCAACGCGCAGCGGAACTTCACCATTGGGGTCGCCGCGGAAAGACCGCAACCGCTGGCCACGCAGTGCCGTCGCAACAGAGCGTGCGGCGTCTTCGGAGCTTAAGCCAAGGCGATGCACATGTTCGCGGTCAATTCGAATTAAGAGTTCGAATTGACCTGCATCCATCTCGGTTTGAACATCGGTAAAACCCTCAATACCAGCAATACGCGGAACGATATCAGTCGCCAATTGCTGCAGCACGTCAGTAGAGTTACCCGACAACGTAATGCGCACTTGATCGCCGCCGCCACCGCCGAAACCAAATTGTGGCTGACTGCGCAACATTTTGGGGAAATCTGAGCGGATCCGTTCCATTAAGTCCGCCAATTTGCCTTCGCGCTCAGGCTTTAAAAGCACCGTTGAGATTGCATAGTTGGGGGTGTAATAGCTGTAAACTGCATCGATATCAAATGCTTCCTGATTGCGATACAAATAGTCTTCCATGATCGATACTTCATTCTCAACTTCAGCCAGACTGTATTGAGTATGGAGCCGATAATTGATAAAAATCCGATCGTTAAACCCTTGCGGTGCGGAATCACCACTGACACCCGCAAATGGAAAAGCGATACTGAGCAATAAGAGAACCGCAAAGAAGCCTGTCCATCGCGGATGCCGCCACGTCCAATTCAGCGAACGTTCATATCTGGACGGTGTTGTCGGTGTTACCGCTGATTTCGCTTTGCTACCCAAATGCTTGGCGAGTCGACTAGTCAGCAGTGGAATCAGTGTTTGGGCAATCAACAATGACGCTAGCAACGAGAGACAGATCGCAATCGCGGTGTGCTCGAGGAAGATCGTGACGTCAATTTTCTTTCCAAAAATATTCGGTAAAAATACGATAGCGGTCGTTAACGTTCCTGCAACGACGGCTAGAGAAACACTGCCCACACCTTTGATGGTCGCCTCTTCGCCCTCGGCGCCTTGCTCGCGTTCGTATTGAATACTCTCAGTAATAACAACCGCGTTATCGACCAACATCCCTATAGCAAGCATCAAGCCCATAAGCGACAGAACGTTGAGCGAATACCCTAAGAAATACATTCCGCCCAATGCTACGAACATCGCAATTGGGACCGATAACACTACAATCAGCGTCGTGACCAAATTCCGTAAGAAGATAAACAACACGATAAATGAGAGAGCAGCGCCCACCAAGCCGGCGTTGACGAGGTCACTTAACGAGGTGGTGACACCATCTGCCGTATCGTCCATGACATACAAGTTGATACCATCGAATTGCGGGTCGTCACGAATTTCTTCGATCACGGCCATGACACGTTGCGAGACGTCGACTAGGTTCGCACTCGAATCTTTGAAGACTTCCATGCCTATAGCATAGCGTTGATCTAAGTGCCGGCCGTCTTGGCGTCGCGGCATTTCGCGTCCGACTTCAGCGATATCCCCGAGTTTTAAGCCGGGCTTAATCGGGAATTGTTCAATGTCGTACTCGCTCTGAAATTCGCCCACTGGATTAACCAAAATACGCTCATTAGCATTTTCAATGTAACCCGCAGTGAGCGAGAAATTAGCGCGTTGTAACAGACGCGTGATTTCCTGAACTGATAAGTTGTGGCTTAGTAAGCGAGCTTGATCTAAGCGGATGACTATCTGTTGCGGTTGCACCCCATAGAGCGTGACTCGTGACACGCCATCCACGCGTTCGATGGGACGACGCAGACTGCGATCGAGCAAATCATAGGCATTGGACAGGTCGCGCTGACTGGAAATGCGCAGCTGAAATACTGGCATATCTTCAGTATTAAACTGGAGTACCTGCAGTCGCTCCATATCATCGGGGAGTAGGTGTTTGACGGCATCGACCTTTTCTCGCGCCTCAATACTGATGGCATTGATATCAACGCCCCAGGCAAATTGTAAAAATACCTGACCACCTTCTGAACTTGAAGAACTGCGCAACCGCTCCACGTTACTGAGTGTTGCAAGTGCCTCTTCCAGTGGCCGCGTCACTAAGCGCTCGACCTCAGCAGGGGTAGAGTTAGGGTAGGGTGCAATGACGACAATTTCTGGTATTTCGATTCCAGGAAACTTTTCCAGTGGCAATAATCGCGAACTGATCGCACCTAACAGGACTAGAGATACGAAGATCATGCAGGTGGTGACAGGGCGCCGGAGCGCCCAACGAGCCAAAGCAGAACCTATTTCAGCGGCGTTCATGCTGGCTTCTCCTCAGTTTTCACCTGCTTGCGATCAACCAGCAAATACAAACATGGAATGAAGAGCAAGGTCAGCAAGGTCGAGAAGACCAAGCCCGCGATGACACTAATGGCCATAGGCGCACGAATCTCTGCACCTTCACCGAGTCCCAATGCCAACGGCAACAGACCTAGCACTGTCGTCAGCATGGTCATGAGAATCGGGCGCAGTCGGTTTTGAGCGGCAGTGAAGACTGCGTCAAAACGAGCCAAACCTTCAGCTCGTAATTGATTGATTCTATCAACCAAAACAATGGCGTTGTTGACCACGATACCAGCCAACATGATCAAGCCGATGAACACGATAATGCTCAGCTCGGTACCGAGTAACCAAAGCCCCAACACAGAACCAGCACCCGCCAGCGGCACCGTAAATAGGATAAACAGCGGATGCAAAAGGGACTCGAATTGCGATGCCATGACTAAATAGACCAGGAACACAGCCAATATGAGTGCAAACTGCAATGACTGGAATGACGCCTGCATTTCTTCATTTTGACCGGCAACATGCGCCGTAATGGTCAGTGGCAGTGTCGTATCGCTTAGCACTTGCTGAGCTTCTGCGACGGCGGCACCGAGGTCGCCATAAGTGAAGTTGGCTTCCACCAGTGCGGTGCGTTGTTGGTCAACCCGGGTGATTTCGCTTGGCCCCACAATCGGCGTGACAGTGGCTACCGCGGTAAGTGGGATTTCACGTTCAGCACCCGGGTTGATGATCAGCTGCTCCAAATCACGAATCGAATCACGGTCCACCTCTTGACTGCGAACGAGGATATCGATTTTGCGATCGGCCAGACTAAATTGAGTGGCAACACGACCACCGATTTTGGTCGCTAGAAGTTCAGCAACATCGGCGCTGGTGAGTCCATACTGAGCCAAACGAGCGTGGTCAAAGAAGACCGCCAGTTCTGGTTGACCATCAGTCATGTTGACACGGATATCGGTAAAGCGGTCTATAGCACCGAGCTCTGTTGCTAATAATTCCGCGGATTGTTGAAGTAGCGCAAGATCGTAGCCAGTGATCTCAATGGTGATTGGGCTACTGAAGTTGAACAGTTCTGGGCGTCCAAATTTCACCATGACACCAGGTTGTTGCGCAGCATACTGCCGCAACGCTTCACGCACGTATATTTCTTCAGAGTCGGCTAGGCCGCTATGCATCACTACATTGAATCGACCCCACTGGTTACCACTTTGACCCGGTGCTGCATTCAGTAGACTGCCGGTTCCAGCCACACTGTAATACCGCGCAACCGCTGCCGTAGCTCGCTCATCGTTTGCGACTACCGAGCCTAGACCGGCCAAGACCGCATCAGTTTCAGTGATAGTGGCGCCCGGTTGCAGTTCTACTTCTACGTAGAATTCACCTTGCGCCATATCGGGTAGCAGTGCTACCGGGAGTTGCGGCAAGAGGGCGTAACATGCCAACGCCACGATAATGATAGACGCGAGAGTCAACTTCGCCTGCTTCAGTGCGGTATTTAAAAGTCTCTCGTAGCCGCCTGACAAGCGTTGATACATCCAGTTGAAGCCGACCAATAATGGTGTAGTGATGAATAAGAAACTACGACTCAACAGACGCCAAATCAGTGTCACCAGCATGGTGATAGCCAGTGGAATATAATGGAACAGAATCCGCAATGGCCACATGAGCCCATGCCCGACTTTTTGCCAGCGCGTTAGCGGCTGATTTGACTCGTTCGACGCACTGAGTTCCGCAGCCGGTTCACGCTGTTTTTTCGAGCCTTTAGTCGACAGCATCGGGATTAACGTCAGAGCAACTAATAGCGATGCCGCGAGCGAGAATGTGACCGTCAGCGCTTGATCACGGAAGAGTTGCCCGGCAATGCCCTCAACAAAGACGAGCGGGAAAAACACGGCCATGGTGGTTAATGTTGACGCGGTGATTGCCCCAGCTACTTCTTTGGTACCGATTTCGGCGGCTTGCTCTGGGCTATCGGTTTCTGCGCGACGTGCAATATTTTCGAGTACCACAATGGCATTATCGACCAGCATACCCACGGCCAATGCAATGCCGCCTAACGACATCATATTGAGTGAAACTTGGTAGCCATGCATCAAGTTGAAGGTGGCAATAATGGACACTGGAATTGCAATTGAAATGATGACAGTCGGCCACACACGCTGCAAAAACAGATAGATAATCACCATTGCTAACAGGCCACCTAGTATCGCAGCATCGCGAACTTCGGCAATTGCGGCAGAGATAAAGACAGCTTGATCATAAATCGGTTTTACGGTGTATTCGGCCGGAATGAGTTTGGCATTTTGTAATTGAGTCAAGTTTGACTGAATCGCTTTGGAAACTGCGACTGTATTCGCATCTCCTTCTTTGTACAGAGACACTTCAACGGCTTCTAAACCACCCACTCGTGAAATAGAATCGCGCTCTTTGTAGCTGTTGTTCACATCAGCTATATCGCGTAACAGAATCGATTGACCGTCACGCGTGGCAATATAGATATTGCGAATATCATCCAAGTTTTCGAATTGATTCAGTGTGCGGACTAAATATTCGGCGCGTTCTGATTCGAGGCGGCCGCCTGATAGATTGATATTTTCACTACGCAGACGTTCCATGATCAACGTCATCGGGATTTGCAATTGACTCGTGCGCTGTTCGTTCACCAGAACCTGGATTTCATCTTCCAGACCACCACCTAAGCGCACCGACGCAACCCCCTCAACCGCTTCGAGCTGTCGTTTGAGATCTTCTTCAGCAAAGGTACGCAGGCGCTTTAAAGTGCTAATAGACGCCCCATCGGTGCCTTCGGCAAGACCCAGAGCTAATCGATAAACAGGTTCTTCGGCTGGGTTAAAACGCAGCAACACCGGCTTCTCGAGGTCTAATGGCAGTTCCACCAGATCAATCTTTTCGCGGACATCAAGGCTGGCCATGTCCATGTCAGTGCCCCAAGCAAATTCAAGCACGACATCGCTTTGTCCGGCACGTGAAATCGTCTCGATGCGACGGATCCCTTTGACGGTGCCTAGGTTCTCTTCCAGCGGTTTACTGACTAATTGTTCAACTTCACTGGGCGCGCCGCCAGGATAATCGGTGCGTACTGTCAGAGTTGGATAGGCTAAGTCGGGAAGTAGCGTCACTGGAATACGGCCCAGTGAAACCATACCGAACAGGAGTACCGCGAAGGTGACCATGGTGATGGTCACTGGGCGTTTGACCGCTAAGGTGACAATACTCATGATTGTTGCTCACGACGAATGACCTCGACCAGAGCTGCATCTTTCAGATTCGATTGCCCATTCACAACAATTTCGTCACCCGCGTTTAGGCCTTCCACAATTTCAATGTGAGTTTCGTCTTCAAAGCCAATTTTCACATCGATTTTATGGGCTACGCCATCAGCATCAACAGTAAAGATAGTGTGTTGATTATCCAAACTTTGTAGAGCATAACGGGGTACCGTGACGGTTTGCTCGCGTGTTGCATAGTTCAAGTTGACGTTCGCGAACATACCCGCTTTTAAACTTAATTCTGGGTTGGCGACATTTAGCACCACTTTGAAGGTACCGGATTGCGTGTCGATCATCGGGCTGATACGTTCTACCGTTGCTGGGATAACTTCGTTTGGTAGCGCACTGACACGCAATTGAGCCGTTTGCCCAACTTTGACATGACGGAGCTCACGCTCAGGTAAGTAGACATTACCCTGTAACGAATCGAGCGCGATAATGTGGAATAACTTTTGCGGTTCGTACTGTTTGACTAAATTACCGGTTTTTACATAGCGTTTGGCAATATAGCCACTGATTGGTGCGCGAATATCAGTTTCGGCTAGGTTCAATGCTGCCATATCGTAACGAGCTTGCATCAAATCGGCTGAGAAGCGCAATTTTTCGTAAGAGTCTTGGCTGATCATGTTCTGTTCGGCCATTTCTTTCATACGGCTGAGTTCTTGCTGAATACTATTCAGTTCGGCGCGAGCTTGTGCAGCTTGTATTTGGTATTCCTCATCGCGAATGCGCGCGAGTACCTGACCTTTTTGAACATAGTCGCCTTCTTCAACCAATAATTCTTCAACCAGTCCATTTGCCTTACTCACGACATCGGTTTCCTCACGAGCCTCGAGAGTGGCGGTCGTGCGGAAACTGGAGGTGATGGCGCTCAATTTAACCTGTTGCGTGGCAACGGGGATTCGCGCTGCAACTTCGGTTTCAGGCTCAGGATTTTGCGCACCGGCATTGCCACAACCGCTTAATCCGAAGCTCACAGCAAGCAGAGTGGCCATGAGGCTAGTACGAATGGGGAAACGAGTATTGGTATTCATTTTAGTTAGTCCCGTCAAACAAAAATCAGTTAAATGGTTAAAGTCATCAGTGTTATGCATGTACTGTGCCAACTTTACATGTTCATCTTAGTATTCAGTCGCTAGTGCTTATCAGCAGTGGGATTGCGATTGGTTCAGGTGAATAAGTGGTGAGTTGATGGTGCGTAGTTTAGTGTGGAAATGAATAAAAAAAAGCACCTCGAGAGGTGCTTTTTGGTAACAGTTAGTGAATTTGACCAACTGTTTGAATTGAGGCTTAACGTTTGAGTGGTTTGAACTCACGTTGTTCAGCGCCAGTGTACAATTGACGTGGACGTCCAATCTTCTGGTTCGACTCACTCATCATTTCATGCCAATGGGAAATCCAACCGACCGTTCGTGACAGCGCAAAAATGACCGTGAACATATTGGTTGGGATACCGATAGCTTTCAAAATAATGCCTGAGTAGAAATCAACATTGGGATAAAGCTTCTTCTCGACGAAGTATGGATCTTCGAGTGCAACCCGCTCGAGTTCCATAGCTACATCTAGCAAAGGATCCTGAATGTTGAGCTCTTTCAGCACTTCATGAGCACTCTCGCGCATGACGGTCGCACGTGGGTCGAAGTTTTTGTAAACACGGTGACCAAAGCCCATTAAGCGGAATGGGTCGTTTTTGTCTTTCGCTTTCTCAACATAACGCGGAATGTTATCGACCGAGCCAATTTCCTTCAGCATACGCAAGCAAGCTTCGTTGGCACCACCGTGAGCAGGTCCCCATAATGATGCGACACCGGCTGCGATACAAGCATAAGGATTCGCACCTGATGAACCGGCTAAACGCACGGTTGAAGTGGATGCATTTTGCTCATGATCCGCATGCAGCGTGAAGATCCGATCCATTGCTTTCGCGATAGTTGGACTGATCTTGTAATCCTCTGCCGGAACCGAGAACATCATGTTCAGAAAGTTCTCAGAGTAGGACAGGTCGTTGCGAGGATAGACGAACGGTTGACCGATACTAAACTTATACGCCATTGCAGCAATGGTAGGCATTTTCGCGATCAGACGATAAGCACTGCGCAAACGTTGCTTTGAGTCATGAATGTCCAAGTCATCGTGATAGAACGATGAGAGTGCGCCCGTTACAGCACATAACATGGCCATCGGATGAGCGTCTCGACGGAAGCCATTAAAGAAGTTGTGTAATCCTTGATGGACCATCGTATGTTTGGTTATGGTTTGCTTAAACTTAGCGTATTCATCTTCAGTTGGAGCTTCACCGTGGAGCAGCATGTAACATACTTCGAGATAATCTGCTTGTGTAGCAAGCTGATCAATAGGGTATCCGCGATGCAGAAGAATGCCTTGCTCACCATCGATATAGGTGATTTTTGATTCACACGAGCCTGTTGCTAAAAAGCCTGGGTCGAAAGTGAAGTACCCATGTTTACCTAAAGTACGCACGTCAATTACATCATAGCCGGCTGTACCAGTAAGCACTGGTAATTCAATGGATTGGCCGTCAATCTGCAGGGTGGCTTTACGATCAGCCATAAGGAAATCTCCTTGTTTGAGTCTGCTTCATCACTAAAAAAGGACGCTAGTTTTACTCGATCTTAACCCCGTTTGTCAATTCAAACGACTGTTTGAACCAAAACCGAGAGGTTGCTTGCGAGAGAATAATCACAGCGCTGAACAGGGCATTATTACGCCAAATTGTGACGCTTGGATTACAGGGCGTTGGCTGGTTATACGCTGATTTGTTCCAGAAAGAAATGAGACTAAGGTAGGATTCAAACTGATCGCAGGTCTCATGGATAATAATCTAAACACACTGTCAACTAAATCGCGTGAAATTAGATCGCCAAGCTCAGCTCAAGTCCAGCTCTGGGCTACCCTCGGCACTGGGTCGACGTTAGGTAATCTTTTTCTTTGCTTTTTTCGTAATTGAAGGCGTTGGAGAATTGTAATTCAAGGCCATGGCTTATATACTTTGGCGGCGATCTCACAGGGTCCTCCAACGAGAGGATGTTTGAAGTTCCGAGCATGTTAAAAATGCTTTTCTGAAAGGCACAACAATCGTGAAAAAACAAAGACCTGTAAATTTAGACCTTACGACAATTAGTTTCCCGGCAGCAGCCATTAGTTCCATTTTACATCGCATTTCTGGCGTGATCATGTTGGTCGCGATCGGTCTGTTGGTGTGGGCGCTCGCCGTATCGTTGCAGTCCGCCAATGACTTTGCCATGGTGCAAAGTTTGTTTACCGGCTGGTTTGCCAAATTCATCGCGTGGGGCATTCTCACCGCATTCAGCTACCACTTGCTGGCGGGTGTCCGTCACATGGTCATGGACCTTGGCTATTGGGAAGAAATCAAATCAGGCGGCCTGAGCGCTAAGCTTGTGTTTGTTCTGACAGTGGTCCTCTCAGCATTAGCAGGAGTCTGGTTATGGTAAAGGTAGCCTCAACATTTGGCCGTAGCGGTACCCACGATTACATCCTCATTCGGGCGTCTGCCATTATCATGGCCTTATACGCTATTTTTCTGATGAGCTTCTTTGTTACAGCGGAGCCATTAACCTATGCTGCTTGGACTAATTTGTTCGCCAGCTTAGGAATGAAGATATTCACGATGCTCGCACTGACCTCAGTGTTGATTCATGGTTGGATTGGTATCTGGCAGGTACTGACTGACTACGTTAAACACTCTGGTCTACGGGCGTTCATTCAATTCGTTGTCTGTGTTGCACTGATGGCATACTGGCTTGCCGGTTTGTTGGTCGTGTGGCCAGTGGAGGGTGTGTAAGTGAGTTATCAAACACTCGAATTTGACGCTGTAGTCATCGGCGCTGGCGGTGCGGGTATGCGCGCCGCATTACAAATTTCTCAAGCGGGCATGACCTGCGCTCTGATGTCGAAAGTATTCCCGACACGTTCGCACACTGTGTCTGCTCAAGGTGGTATTACTGTCGCTTTAGGTAATGCCCACGAAGATAACTGGGAATGGCACATGTTCGATACCGTCAAAGGGTCCGATTACATCGGCGACCAAGACGCAATTGAGTATATGTGTAAGACCGGCCCCGAAGCGATTTTGGAAATGGAGAACTTGGGTTTACCTTTCTCACGCTTCGAAAACGGCAAAGTGTATCAACGGCCATTTGGTGGCCAGTCGAAAGCATTCGGCGGCGAGCAGGCTGCGCGCACCGCGGCCGCAGCTGACCGCACTGGACACGCGCTGCTGCACTTGTTGTATCAACAAAATGTGAAGAACAAAACGACCGTCTTTTCGGAGTGGTTTGCACTTGATCTGGTGAAGAACCAAGACGGCGCTATCGTTGGTACTACGGCTCTGAATATCGAGACGGGTGAAGTCTTCTTCATCAAAGCGAAAGCGGTGATCTTGGCGACTGGTGGTGCCGGACGTATTTACGCCTCAACTACGAACGCTCACATTAACACGGGTGACGGCGTTGGCATGGCTTTGCGTGCAGGTGTACCTGTTCAAGATATGGAAATGTGGCAATTCCACCCCACAGGTATTGCCGGAGCCGGCTCGCTGGTGACTGAAGGTTGCCGTGGCGAGGGTGGTTACCTCTTGAACAAAGATGGCGAGCGTTTCATGGAGCGTTACGCACCAAACGCCAAAGACTTAGCGGGACGTGACGTTGTTGCTCGCGCAATGATGACCGAAATCCGTGAAGGCCGTGGTTGTGAAGGCCCATGGGGTACTCACATTAAATTGAAGCTCGATCATTTGGGTCGTGATGTTTTGGAAAGTCGCTTACCAGGTGTGTGTGACCTTGCGAAAACGTTTGCACACGTCGACCCAGCGGAAGAGCCAATTCCAGTTATCCCAACCTGTCACTACATGATGGGTGGCATTCCAACAAATGTGAACGGTCAAGCATTACAAGTTGATGCCAACGGAAAAGCAACGCCAATTCAAGGCTTGTTTGCGTGTGGTGAGATTGCTTGTGTGTCTGTACATGGTGCCAACCGACTGGGTGGTAACTCGTTACTCGATTTGGTCGTCTTCGGCCGCGCTACGGGTCTACATTTGGGTGAATCACTCGCTGCAAATACCGAAGCGCGTGAAGCCACTAACGATGATGTTGAAGCAGCGTTAGCGCGTCTGAATCGTTGGGAAAATAACCAAGATGGTGAAGATCCAGCGCAAATCAAGAAAGACCTGCAGAAATGTATGCAATTGAACTTCTCGGTATTCCGTGAAGGTGATGCGATGGCAGAAGGTCTGAAAGAGCTGAAGGCCATTCGTGAGCGTCTGCAGAATGCGCGCTTGGATGACACCAGTAAAGAATTCAACACGCAACGTATCGAGTGTTTAGAGCTCGATAACTTGATGGAAACCGCTTATTCAACTGCAGTAGCTGCTAACTTCCGTACTGAGAGCCGCGGCGCGCACAGTCGTGCTGACTTCCCAGACCGGGATGACGACAAGTGGTTAGTGCATACCGTTTACCGTCCAGGCGATGAGTCTATGACGACTCGTGAAGTGAATATGCAGCCGAAGTTGCGTGAAGCATTCCCGCCGAAAGCGCGGACTTACTAAGATTAGGTGAAAACGATGAAGACGTTGAAAATTTCAGTTTATCGTTACAACCCGGATGTTGATAACGCACCGTACATGAAAGATTACACGCTGGAAGTGGAAGAAGGGCGTGACATGATGGTGCTGGATGTCTTGCTGAAGTTAAAAGAGCAAGATCCGACTTTAGCATTCCGTCGCTCATGCCGTGAGGGCGTGTGTGGTTCTGACGGTTTGAATATGAACGGCAAAAATGGTTTGGCGTGTATCACTCCACTGTCAGCCCTGAATGGTGGCAGTAAAAAAGTTGTGATTCGGCCATTACCCGGCTTACCGGTTATCCGTGACTTGATTGTAGATATGAGCCAGTTCTACAAACAGTACGAGAAAATTAAGCCGTATCTCATTAACGACGACAAGACACCACCAGCGCGTGAGCGTCTGCAATCACCTGAAGAGCGCGCGAAGCTCGACGGATTGTACGAGTGTATTTTGTGTGCGTGTTGTTCAACGTCGTGTCCATCGTTTTGGTGGAATCCAGACAAGTTCGTCGGTCCTGCGGGTCTCTTACACGCCTATCGTTTCTTGATTGATAGTCGTGATACAGCAACCGAGCAGCGCCTAGATGACCTTGATGATGCATTCAGTGTGTTCCGTTGTCACGGCATCATGAACTGTGTAAACGTGTGCCCGAAAGGATTGAATCCGACCAAGGCTATTGGACACATCAAATCCATGCTATTGAATCGCGCCATTTAATCATTTGGCAATGATTTGCTATAGTAGTGGGCGTGCTGTATCGAAATGGCCATCCAGCCCGGATGGCTATTTTTTTGTAAAACGAGTGTGAAGGAACAGCGATGCAAGATGGCGTAATGCAAGCCTGGCTAGAATCCTCCCACCTGGCTGGTGGTAATATGGCCTATGTTGAGGAGCTATTTGAGGTTTACCTTGACGATCCAACGGCGGTAGGCGACGAATGGCGCCACTTTTTTGATCAGTTGCCGAGCGATGATGGTCGAGCCGATACCAAACTGAGCACCATTCGCGAACAATTTCGTGAAGCGGCAAAAAATAAGTTCAAGCAAGCTGGAACCACGGTTGCAGCAGCGCCCGATCAAAAGCAAGTCAAAGTACTCCAGCTCATCAATGCCTACCGGTTCCGCGGCCATCAGCACGCAAATCTGGACCCGCTCGATTTATGGAAGCAGCCGACAGTTCCAGATTTAACCTTAGAGCATCATGAATTGTCGAAAGACGATTATGACAAAGAATTTAACGTCGGGTCTTTAGCTGTTGGCAAAGACACGATGAAGCTCGGTGATATTCATAAGACCCTCAACCAAATCTATTGCGGCTCGATTGGTGCAGAATACATGCACATCGTATCCACGCGCGAGAAACGCTGGATTCAGCAGCGTTTAGAAGGTGTCTTGGGGCGTCCAGAATTCAGCCAAGACCTGCAGCAGCGTATTCTAAAAGAATTGGTCGCCGCTGATGGGTTGGAAAAATATTTAGGTTCCAAGTTCCCTGGCGCTAAACGCTTCAGTTTAGAGGGCGGCGACAGCTTGGTGCCAATGCTGAAAGCATTGATTCACCGTGCTGGTGAGCAAGGCAGCAAAGAAGTAGTTATCGGTATGGCTCACCGTGGTCGACTCAACGTGTTAGTCAACGTGTTGGGTAAAAAGCCAGCCGATTTATTCGATGAATTCGCCGGCAAGCATGCGGTCAATAAAGGCTCGGGCGATGTGAAATACCATATGGGTTTCTCGTCTGACTTTGCTACGAAGGGCGGCGATGTGCACTTGGCGCTCGCATTTAACCCATCGCACTTAGAAATTGTGAATCCTGTAGTGATGGGTTCCGTTCGCGCACGGATGGACCGTCTTGGTGATAGCACAGGTTCAAAAGTGCTCCCGATTACGATACACGGTGATGCCGCTATTGCCGGACAAGGCATTGTGCAAGAAACGTTTAATATGTCGAAGACTCGAGCATTCCAAGTTGGCGGCTCGATTCGAATTGTGATTAATAACCAGGTCGGTTTCACTACGTCCAAACGTGAAGACAGTCGCTCGACGCAGTATTGTACGGATATTGCGAAGATGGTGCAGGCGCCAATTTTCCACGTGAATGCAGATGATCCCGAAGCCGTTGTGTTTGTCACTCAATTAGCATTGGATTACCGCAACACTTTCCAACGCGACGTGATGATTGACCTCGTCTGCTATCGCCGTCATGGCCATAATGAAGCGGATGAGCCGAGCGCCACACAGCCGTTGATGTACGCAAAAGTGAAGCAGCATCCAGTGCCGCGCGAAGTCTATGCTGAGCGTTTGTTGAGCAACGGTGTTATCAAAGACAAAGATTTAGAGCAACTAGTGAGTGATTATCGCGACTTGCTCGATAAAGGTGAAATTGTCGTTGATGAATTCCGTGAGATGAAGAGTCATTCATCGGACTGGAAGCCATTTATTGATAACGAATGGAACGTCGAATACGACGCGAAAATCAGTCTCGAACAAGTGAAAGCATTAGGTAAAGCAGCCAGTACGGTTCCTGACTCCCATGCATTGCATTCTCGGGTTGGTAAAGTTTACGACGAGCGCCTGAAAATGGCTGCCGGTGACAAGCCAGCCGACTGGGGCTTTGCTGAAACGTTGGCATATGCGACATTAGTCGATCAAGGCGTTCATATTCGTCTGACGGGTCAAGACAGTGGTCGCGGAACCTTTTTCCATCGACATGCGGTGCTGCATAACCAAGAAGACGCATCGACCTATATGCCGTTGAATAATATTCGCGACGGTCAAGGCAAGATTGAAATTTATGATTCTGTGCTCTCAGAAGCTGCAGTCGTTGCTTTTGAATATGGCTACGCAACAGCAGAACCTAAAGCTCTGGTGATGTGGGAAGCGCAATTCGGCGACTTCGTGAATGGTGCGCAAGTAGTCATTGACCAGTTCTTGAGCTCGGGGGAGCAGAAATGGGGGCGTTTGTGTGGCCTTACGTTGTTGCTACCGCATGGCTACGAAGGTCAGGGGCCGGAGCATAGCTCGGCACGCTTAGAGCGTTTCTTGCAGCTATCTGCGGACCACAACTGGTCAGTCTGTGTGCCAACAACACCAGCGCAAGTATTTCATATGATTCGTCGACAGCATTTGCGTCCAGTGCGCCGTCCGCTGATTGTCATGACACCGAAGTCATTGTTGCGTCATCCGTTAGCAGTGTCTGAGTTGGAAGAATTGACTACCGGTGTGTTCCAGAATGCTATTGCGGAAGTGGATGAGTTGACGCCGAAGAAAGTTAAACGAGTCGTGTTCTGTTCGGGGAAAGTGTACTACGATCTTCTCCAAGAGCGTCGCAAGCGTGAACAAGAAGATGTTGCGATAGTGCGGATAGAGCAGTTGTATCCGTTCCCAGCTGAAGAAGTTGCTGAAATTTTGAAAGATTATCAGCATGTGAAAGATTTTGTTTGGTGTCAGGAAGAGCCTCAGAACCAAGGCGCTTGGTACAGTAGCCAGCACAATTTCTGGGCAGTCATTCCGAAAGGTGCAGAATTAACTTACGCAGGCCGGGCGGCGTCAGCTGCCCCAGCGGTGGGTTATTTAACAGAGCACAATAAGCAGCAATCCCAATTAGTCGATGACGCGCTAACCATTAAATAGGTGATATTTGACCATGGCTATTGATATAAAAGTTCCTCAACTCCCTGAATCTGTTGCTGATGCAACAGTCGCTACTTGGCACGTCAAGCCAGGTGACAAAGTGTCGCGCGATCAGAATTTGGTCGATATTGAAACCGATAAAGTGGTACTCGAAGTGGTAGCGCCCGAAGATGGTGTCATTGGCGAGATAATTGCTGAAGAAGGCGCAACCGTCGGTGCCGAAGAAGTTATCGGTAAACTCGAGAAGGGCGATGGCGCAGCCGCTAAATCTGACTCCAAAGAAGAAGACAAGTCAGAGTCTAAGTCAGACTCGAAAGATGAATCGAAAGCTGATGCCAAAGAAGAGAAATCAACCAAGCCAGCGGAGAAGAGTTCAGGTAGCGGTGAGAAGCTTGAGGTCAAAGTACCGACGCTACCAGAGTCAGTTGCTGATGCTACGATTGCAACCTGGCATGTGAAGGCCGGCGATGCGGTCAAACGTGATCAGAACCTAGTGGATATCGAAACTGACAAGGTCGTTCTTGAAGTTGTGGCTCCAGCTGACGGCGTGTTGGCTGAAATCAAACACGAAGAGGGCGCAACGGTCGGTGCTGATGACGTGATTGGTATTGTTGAAGCGGGCGGTAGTGCCGCGGCTGAACCTGCCAAAAAAGACGATAAAGCAGATAAAGCTGAATCGAGTTCTGATGATGATAGCGATAGCGACGTTGCGGGCCCAGCAGTGCGCCGTTTGCTCGCCGAGCACAACTTAAAAGCTGCGGATATCAAGGGCACCGGTAAAGGCGGTCGGGTAACGAAGGAAGATGTAGAGAAACACATGAAAGACGGTGGTAAGAAAGAATCTCCAGCGGCTCAGCCAGCCGCAGCACCAGCTTCTGGCGGTGATCGCGATCAGAAACGCGTGCCAATGACGCGCCTGCGCAAGACTATTGCCAAGCGCTTGTTAGAGGCGAAGAATGCGACGGCTATGTTGACAACGTTTAACGAAGTCAACATGAAGCCAATCATGGACTTACGTAAGAAGTACAAAGATGTATTCGAAGAGCGTCATGACACTCGTTTAGGCTTCATGGGCTTTTATGTGAAAGCGGTGACTGAAGCGTTGAAACGTTTCCCAGACGTCAATGCATCGATTGATGGTGATGACATTGTTTATCACAACTATTTCGATATCAGCATTGCGGTATCAACGCCACGTGGTCTGGTTACACCAGTATTGCGTGACACCGATAAAATGAGTATCGCTGACATTGAAAATGGGATTCGTGATTTAGCTCTAAAAGGTCGTGATGGTAAATTGACCATGGATGATATGCAGGGCGGTAATTTCACCATCACCAACGGTGGTGTGTTTGGTTCATTATTATCGACGCCTATTTTAAATCCGCCACAAAGCGCTATTTTGGGGATGCACAAAATCCAAGATCGTCCAATGGCGGTAGATGGGAAAGTTGAAATCCTACCGATGATGTATTTAGCCTTATCTTATGATCATCGTATTATCGACGGGAAAGAATCTGTCGGCTTCTTGGTAACCATCAAAGAGTTACTGGAAGATCCACAACGTCTGTTGTTAGACGTGTAAAGAAAATACACAGCCGCCGCAAAGAGAAATCTTCCCGGCGGCTGTCTTTTTCGCACGCAAAGCTGTAAAATGCGCGCGATTTTCGGGTAGTGGCCACGGTGGCTGCTTAAGTTGTTCAAACGAATCGGAAGAGCATCATGAACTTGCATGAGTATCAAGCCAAACAACTTTTTAGAGAGTTTGGTTTGCCAGTATCAGAAGGCTACGCGGTAGACACTGCGGAAGAAGCCGTTGAAGCTGCAAAGAAAATTGGTGGTGAGCGTTGGGTAGTGAAAACCCAAGTACACGCAGGCGGTCGCGGTAAAGCGGGCGGCGTGAAGTTGGTCTCTAGCCTCGACGACGTTCGCGCATTTGCGAACAACTGGATCGGCAAAAACCTTGTGACCTATCAAACGGATGCAAATGGCCAGCCAGTTACCAAAATTTTGGTTGAGAGCTTGACTGATATCGGCTCAGAGCTTTATCTCGGTGCTGTTGTTGACCGTGCAACACGTAAAATCGTGTTCATGGCATCAACTGAAGGTGGTGTTGAGATTGAGAAAGTTGCTGAAGAAACACCTGAAAAAATTCTGAAAGCGATCATTGACCCAACGGTCGGCGCACAGCCATACCAAGGTCGTGAGCTGGGTTTCAAATTAGGCTTGAACGCGGATCAAGTGAAGCAATTCACCAAGATCTTCCTTGGTTTGGCCAAAATGTTCGAGCAGTATGATTTCGCGTTGTTGGAAATCAATCCGCTGGTCATCACCGAGCAAGGCGATTTGCATTGCTTGGACGGTAAAATCAATATCGATAGCAACGCCTTGTATCGTCAGCCGAAGATTCGTGAAATGCACGATCCTTCACAAGAAGACGAGCGTGAAGCACAAGCAGCGAAATGGGAACTCAACTACGTAGCATTGGACGGTAACATTGGCTGTATGGTCAATGGTGCAGGTCTGGCTATGGGTACCATGGACATCGTCAAGTTAGCCGGCGGTCAGCCAGCAAACTTTCTTGACGTGGGCGGCGGTGCGACCAAAGAGCGCGTTACTGAAGCATTTAAAATTATCCTGTCTGACAAGGCTGTCAAAGCCGTACTCGTCAACATCTTTGGTGGTATTGTCCGTTGCGACATGATTGCTGAAGGCATTATGGGTGCAGTGGAAGAAGTCGGCGTGAAAGTTCCGGTTGTTGTTCGTTTAGAAGGTAACAACGCAGAATTGGGTCGTCAGAAGTTAGCGGAAAGTGGCCTCAATATTATTGCAGCTGAGAGCTTGTCTGATGCTGCTGATAAAGTGGTTGCTGCGGCAGGAGGTCAATAATGTCTATCTTGATCGATAAAAATACGAAAGTTATTTGCCAAGGTTTTACCGGTGGCCAAGGTACCTTCCATTCTGAGCAAGCGATTGCTTATGGAACGCAAATGGTTGGCGGTGTCACTCCAGGCAAAGGCGGTCAAACGCATTTAGGTTTGCCAGTTTTTAACACGGTGCGTGAAGCTGTTGAACAAACAGGCGCTACTGCATCGGTTATCTACGTACCAGCACCATTCTGTAAAGACTCTATTGTTGAAGCTGCAGACGCTGGTATCGAACTGATCGTTTGTATCACTGAAGGCATTCCAACACTGGACATGCTGTATGTGAAAGAATACTTGACGCACAAAGGCGTGCGGATGATTGGTCCAAACTGCCCAGGTGTGATCACTCCGGGTGAGTGTAAGATCGGGATCATGCCAGGTCACATCCATAAGCCAGGTAAAGTCGGTATCGTTTCGCGTTCAGGTACGTTGACCTATGAAGCCGTGAAACAAACAACGGACGAAGGTTTTGGTCAGTCTACCTGTGTTGGCATCGGTGGTGACCCGATTCCAGGTTCAAACTTTATCGATATCTTAGCGATGTTCGAGAAAGATCCAAAAACCGAAGCGATCGTCATGATTGGTGAAATTGGTGGTACTGCAGAAGAAGAAGCTGCGGAATACATCAAAAACAACGTCACCAAGCCTGTTGTGTCTTACATTGCGGGTGTTACAGCACCTCCGGGTAAGCGCATGGGTCATGCGGGCGCTATCATTTCTGGTGGTAAAGGCACAGCAGATGAGAAGTTTGCAGCGTTAGAAGCAGCAGGCGTTAAAACTGTACGTAGTCTTGCAGAAATTGGTAAAGCATTACGTGAGAAAACAGGCTGGTAAGCCTAGTTTAGTGTTCACGACTACAAAAGCCACTCCGAATGCGGAGTGGCTTTTTTCGTTTTAGCGCAAAAATGCGCGTACTGCTTCGGCGGTCTGGGCTGGAGCCTCTTCGTGTGGAACATGCCCCAGTTCTGGATAAATAACTAACACATTGTTGGGTAAATCCGCTGCGTATTTATGCGCGTTGGCAACCGGAATGAGTGTGTCACGACCACCCCAAAGAATGAGCGTCGGTTGGCTCAGAGTGCGTAATGTCTCACTCTCATTGCGAGACTGCTGCAATTTAAATCTGAGCCGCAAGGCACGCCGATTCCCCTCCCGAAGTGTCATATCGTAATACAGTTGAACCAGCTCATCTGTGACTAAGCTGGGGTCACCATAAACATTCTCGACACTACGGCGAATCAAAAACTTCGGCGTAAAATACTCCATGGAATAGCTGAGGATAGGTGCTTGAGCAATGCGAAAGCCCAAAGGTAATTCTTCAGGGTTCCACTCGTAACCACCACTTGGGTCGACAAGAATAAGGCGCGAAACCCGCTCTGGATAAAATTCCGCTGTTTTCCAAGCAATAAAACCACCGAGAGAATTACCGCCTAAGTCAAAGGTCTGAATACCAAGCGCATTTGCAAAGTCAGCAACAAAATTCGCATAAGTTTCGACGCGGTAATCGTCATCTAGGCGCGGCCCGGTCAGTGCAAATCCTGGTAAATCTAAGCGGATAATTTGGCGCTGATCCTGTAATTCTCTCACCCAACCATCCCAAGTATGAAGACTGGCTGAAGTGCCATGTAGCAATATCAGAGGCGGCGCTGCTGAAGCCATACCCTCAATTCGATAGTGCACTGTCAGACCATTCACTTGGGCAAATTGCGATGGAGCTTGGGCGTATTGTTGGTAGAGTTGTTGTACTGGTTTATCCGGAGCCCACCAAAGAATAAGCAGCAAAGCCAATCCACCAAACAACAACCAAGCCAGTTGTCCCAACATACGCATTGCATTGATCTCCTGCTGCCGTGATCGGCGGAACCATGATACGCTTATTCCATGAGCGCTAGTAGCATCTAGTAGAGCAGAAACAGCAACACAAAAAAAGAGGATTCTATGGCAGACGAATTTGTCTATCACATCGGCACGAAAGGCCAACCCTGGGGCGCAGAGGAAAAGCAGCAATGGTTGAGTGAACAACACAAGAAACGCTCTTATGTAGATGATGTTGTGACTGCTATAGATGCTTTGAAAGAGCAGTTTACCGTCGAGTGCTACGGCCATCTTGAGTATGCTGTTGGGCAATATGATTTGTTTGTAGTTAAGAGTCGTCAGTGGCATCCAGAGTTGCCAACTATTGTTGTGACTGGCGGTGTGCATGGCTATGAAACAAGTGGCGTGCATGGTGCCTTACGGTTCTTGCAAACCACTGCGGCTGCTTATGAAGACCAAGTAAATATTGTCGTGTTTCCCTGCCTCAGTCCATGGGGGTATGAAACCATAAACCGCTGGAATCCTACTGCAGCTGATCCAAACCGTTCCTTCAAGGAAGGAAGTGGCGTGTTGGAGTCAGAATTACCGATGCAGTATCTCGCGCGACTGAAGACGCCTATTGCAATGCATGTTGATTTGCATGAGACAACTGATACCGATAACTCGGAGTTTCGCCCAGCTCTTGCAGCGAAAGAAGGGACGGTGAACACCAACTGGAATATTCCAGATGGATTTTATTTAGTCGGGGACGCCGACCGGGCGGAGGCTGATTTTCAGGCCGCTATTATTCGAAGTGTCGGCGCTATCACGCATATTGCTGAACCTGACGATCAAGGTAACTTTATCGGCGTTCCAATGGAGCAAGCGGGTGTTATCAACTACGCTGCGAAGCCATTAGGGTTATGTATGGGTATGACCAACGCAGCTTATGTGACGACGACCGAGGTGTACCCAGATAGTCCAAAAACAAACCCTGAAGAATGCATTGTTGCGCAAGTTGCAGCTATCACGGGTGGCCTCGATTACCTGCTCAGTAAGCAAAGCCGTGACTAAGGTACAAAAGCTGAATCCATTCACCTTAGTCCTGATGACCGTGCTCGCGATTGTGGCGTTCGCGGGAAATTCCATTTTGACGCGGTTGGCACTCAAGGATGACGCTATTGATGCGGGCACCTTCACGTGGTTGCGACTCTTCGCTGGAATCGTGACCTTGTGTCTGATCCTAGCGCTACGCGGACATCCCCCGCGACAGTTTACACGCGGGGGAAGTTGGCGTGGGGCTTTCGCGTTATTTGGTTATGCTATCGCCTTTTCCTTTGCTTACGTCACGTTAGAAACAGGAATTGGTGCTCTTATTTTATTTACTTCAGTACAACTCTCTATGTTGCTGATTGGTTGGTGGCAGGGCAATCGAGTCATGTTGCGCGAATGGCTTGGCGTCGGACTGGCGTTTACAGGATTTGTGTATTTGATTAAGCCGCAGCTGAGTGTGCCGGATTCGTCACTTGGGGTAGCTTTGATGATCACAGCGGGCTGTTGCTGGGGCATCTACTCATTGGTTGGTCGCGGGTCAAAACAGCCGTTGCTGGATACCGCCAGCAACTTTACGCGAACCTTACCGCTGTTAGGCTTGCTTTTACTCATGACAATCGAGCACTCTGTATGGAGTGAAAAGGGTGTAGCGTTGGCAATCTTATCAGGCAGCCTTACCTCAGGTGTGGGTTATGCTATTTGGTATTTAGCGCTGCCTCATTTAACGGTTACTATTGCCGCTGTGAGTCAATTGACGGTACCGGTCGTGGCGACGTTAGGTGGCGTGTTATTTGCCAGCGAAGCTCTGACAATGCGTTTATTTATTGCCACTGTCTTAATTATCAGCGGTATCGCTTGGGTGGTCATGAGTCGCCGGCAGTAGTCGAGGTGAGTGACATACCGACTCATTCGTGGTGAGGACCTATGCAGAATCGTTCCATTCGGTTGTTCGTGTTGCTCTGTTGCGCACTAGGCGTGTTTGCGCTGTACATATACGCGCAACAGCCGCGTGAACAAATCAATGTGAATATGTACCGCGAACAAACGGGTTTAAGCGATCGATGGTGGATCCAATACCAGTTAGCTGAGCCGGTTACCCAACTCGAGTTTATTCGTACGCCAGATCAAAGTCGTGTTACCCGTTGGTCTCCGGAGTCCGGCGAGTTTATGATTGCCGTTGCTGCCAATGGTGATGAATATATACAACGCGTCGATCAACAACCTTTCCAGTTTGTCAGTTTCGAATTGACTCCCACATATATCTATCTTGAACAAGATTATGCGCCATTTTCACCTTATTCGGATGGTGGTATGGCATGGTTTAGCGGTCGTTTCAAAGTTTGCCCAGAATCCTGTGAGTTTGCCGGTCAATTTCGCTTTTACTTCACTATGCAGAGCGCATCCACTGATTCCATTGTGATTCCCACTGCATCCGCGACTGGAGACCTCAGTTGGTATGAAAGTGCGGATGACGGTTTGATGGTTTATGTGGGCGACCAGCAGCCGAATCAAAGCGGCATGCCACTGTTGATTGACCAAGGTATTCCTGCAGCACTGCAAAGTGAACTGCGAAACAGTCTAGAGCCGATGTTGGATTACTTCGCGGCGCGCTTAGGAGCCCTAGAAACCGCGCCAATGGTGTTCGCTTCGTACAGTAGCACCTCGAATGGCCGTTACGGTAACCAAGGTGGGGTAATTGGCAATCAATTGTTCGTGCATTGGTACGGCATGGCACTTGAGGACAGAATGATTGAGCCAACCTTCGTCAATGACACTTTGTGGTTTTTTGCTCACGAAGTGGCTCATCTCTATCAACGCAATCTATTCGATAATGATCATGCTTGGATCCATGAAGGAAGCGCCGAGTGGATGGCATATCGCTATTTAGAAAGCATTGGTGTATCCACTGGATATTTAGAGTTGAGGTTAGCGCGGGCAGAGAAATTATGTGCGCAAGCGAACCCAGATGACAGGATTCGGCAAGACTATGCATGCGGAATGTTGTTAGCCAAGCGAATTGACGAGGCGCTATTGCGCGAGTATCCATTCGGAATCTATTACTTTTGGCAGGAGTTTCTAGCACGCTCAACTGCGCAGTCCGATCAATACACAGTGTTTCAAGAAACTCTTCAGCAGTTGACTCATCAACAATTCGCGAGTGCGTTGCTGAGAAGTGCTCCATAAACTTGTGAAGTTGATCTGGAAAATAGTAACGATGCGCGATCTAAATACTCAGGCTGTCTGTACATTGTCTAGACTGAATAGTTCATGAACGTATTTAATGACAGGAGATAAAAGCTATGAAGGACGTGCTCACCACAGCAAGCATCATTGTCTCGTTAACGCTATCCTCAGCGGTCGTAGCGATGGAAGAATCAGAGAGTGTTAAACAAGCGCCTGGGTTCTATCGTATGACACTGGGGGATTTTAAAGTTACTGCGATTAGCGATGGCACCGTAAATCTGCCAGTACACGATCTACTTCACATGGATGCAGACGCAGTGAAGCAGCGCCTTGCCGAAGACTTTTTAGCAAGCCCGTTAGAGACGTCCGTCAATGGCTATTTAGTGGATACTGGCGAACAGCAAATTCTGATTGATACCGGGGCCGGTTCACTATTCGGGCCGACGTTGGGTTTCTTCCGCCAAAATTTGTGGATGGCTGGCTACAAACCGGAGGATATTGACGTGATCCTGATTACGCACATGCATCCCGATCATGTCGGCGGCTTGATGCATGAAGGTGAAAAGGTATTTAGTCAAGCGACGGTATATGTGGATGCAGATGACGCTGATTTTTGGCTGAGTGAGGCCAATTTGAATGCGGCTGCCGAGAGTGACAAAGGTTTTTTCCAAGGTGCCCAAGCGTCGTTACTACCTTATCGCGACAGCAATCAACTCGTTACCTTTGCAGATGGAGATGAGCTGGTGTCAGGTGTAACGGTGAATCCAACTCCCGGACATACGCCCGGTCATAGTGTTTATCATGTTGAGAGTCAAGGTGAGACACTCGTGGTTTGGGGCGATATTATGCACGTCGCCAGTGTTCAATTTGAGGATCCGAGCGTCACCATTGCCTTCGACACCAACAGTGAGCAAGCTTTTGCTCAGCGGCAACGGATTTTTCAAGAAGTTGCTGAACAAGGTTATTGGGCTGCTGGCGCTCACGTGGCATTTCCTGGTATTGGTCATTTAAGTGAGGAAGAGCAGGGTTATCGCTGGGTACCGATCAATTACAGCACCCAGCTTTAATATGGCCACATTGAGGCGCTATGCGAGCGCCTCAATTTCCGCCTGTGCTGCTTGCAGCGCTTGCTCACGCGGCTCTTCACCTAAGTTCACGCCTTCTGCGCGAACCACATGAACATTGGTTATCCCAATAAAACCCAATGCTTGACGCAAATAGCTTTCTTGGTGATCCATTGCTGCAGCTTCGCCTTTACTGTAGATACCGCCACGACCTGACGCGATATAAACCGTTTTATCGGTCAACAGCCCTTGTGGACCTTGCTCAGTATATTGAAAGGTAACACCAGCCTTTAATACACGGTCAAGCCAAGCTTTGAGCTGAGTAGGAATCGTGAAGTTATACATAGGGGCACCAATGACAATAATGTCAGCAGCTTGCAACTCAGCAATCAACTCCTGACTTAGAGCATTCTCACCATCCATCAACGTTTCCGCATCTAAATGCGGGACTGGCTGAGTGACTAAGTCACGATACGTGACCTCATGGCTGCCCGTTTTCAGTAAACGTTCAACAATACCCGCGCTTAACTTGCGGCTGACCGATTGGCCAATAAATAATCCAGAATCTAAATGTAATATCTTCATACAACCTCCAAACAAAGAATGGCCGTAGCCAAAGGTGCGCTGTGTACTCTGTTTACTATATTAAGCTGTTCCATTACTAACGGTAGTAGGCTAAATTAGAATCAAACGTTCCATATATGGAACATCAGTGCGTCACTGGCTATTGGTTACTAGTTACTCGAAAACACAGATCGCTAGTAGCGAGTAACCAGTAGCTAGTAGCCATTAGCTGACGTAGGGGGGAAGATGCTGCCTGATTTAACGAATTATCTGTTGTTTGCCAAAACTGTTGCAGCTGGCAGTATCAGTGAAGCCGCGCGCGAGCTTGGTATGCCTAAGTCAACGTTAAGTCGACGCTTGACTGAGCTCGAGAGTGAGCAAGGCGTGCGGCTGCTACATCGTAGTACGCGGGGCTTAAAGGTCACTGATATTGGCCAGGCTTTTTTAGTGCATTGTGAGAGCTTAGTGGCAGCCGCAGAGGCCGCTCAACAAGTCACACAGATGGTGCAGCAAACGCCAAGGGGTGATATTCATGTGTCGTGTCCTTATGCTATTAGCCAGAGCTTGTTGGTACATTTGCTACCTGAGTTTATGGCGCTTTATCCCGAGGTTCGTATTCATTGGCGGGTGACTAATCAACCCGTCAATCTCATCGAGGAAGGCATCGATGTTGCGTTGCGAGTGCGACCGACGATCGAGGATTCTTCGCTTATCGCCCGGACGTTGAGTCGAGCGCCGACAACCTTGTATGCCGCGCCAGATTTGCTCAATCAGCATGCAATCGAGCACCCCTTGGATATTCTGCAAGTGCCGTTGTTATCGATGCACTATAGCAGTGGCCGTTACCGCTACGAGTTGACGCACACTAGCGGCGATAAACTGAGTATCAGCTATCAACCGCGACTTATTACCGATGACATGTTCGTTCTCCGTGAAGCAGCGATTGCGGGTCAAGGGATGGTTGCTCTGCCCAACTACATCTGTTCAGATGCGGTGCAACAACTGCAATTACAGCGAGTGTTGCCGGAATGGAGTTTGCCTCTAGGAATCATGCATTTAGTGTATCCCTATCGACGGGGCTTATTACCTGCAGTGCGGGTATTTGTTGATTTTCTCGTTGAACGCCTCCCCAGTTACGCTCAGCAGCTGTATTACAATGAGCATTCGTATTGAATGTTGCGAGCAGGCTCTCTACAATCATTCAAACATGCGTTTAACTTTAGTAGCAAGGCAGGATTCTCATGGATTTTACTCCAAGTGCGAAAACAACCGAGTATCGGCAGCGCCTTATTCAATTCATGCGCGATCATATCGAGCCGAATGAAGCAAATTACCATAAGGAATGTCGGCGCTTAAACGGCTCGGCGGATTGGCGCACTTGGCAGGTACCGCCACTAGTGCATGAATTGAAAGCCAAAGCCAAAGCGCAGGGCTTGTGGAATCTATTTTTACCGGATGACGATCTGGGGGCTGGACTTACGACACTGGAGTACGCGCCTCTAGCTGAAGTGATGGGGCATAGCCTGTTGGCTCCAGAGGTTTTTAATTGTAATGCTCCCGATACTGGGAATATGGAAGTGCTGTATCACTTTGGTACGAAACAACAGCAGCAGCAATGGTTAGAGCCACTATTAGCGGGTGATATTCGATCTGTTTTTTGCATGACAGAGCCCGACGTAGCGTCTTCAGATGCGACAAATATGCAAGCTCGTATTGTTGCAGATGGTGATGATGTCGTGATTTCTGGTCGCAAGTGGTGGTCAACTGGGTTAGGGCACCCGGATGCGAAGTTTGCGATTGTGATGGGATTGACCGACCCCGATGCAGCTAAACATCAACGTCATAGTATGGTAATTGTGCCCCTTGATACGTCCGGTGTGATCATTGAACGCATGTTGCCGGCGTTTGGCGAATATGATGCGCCCTACGGTCACGGCGAGGTGTTATTTGATCAAGTGCGTGTACCTAAGGAAAATGTGATTGGTGGCTTGGGCGATGGCTTCAAAATTGCACAAGGACGACTGGGTCCAGGACGAATTCACCATTGTATGCGTGCTCTGGGTGCAGCAGAAAAGGCATTGCAGCTGTTTATGCAGCGCGGTCAAGAGCGAATCGCTTTCGGGCGACCACTATTGCAACTAGGCGGCAATATGGAACGGGTTGCTGATATGCGTGTCGCTATCGATCAAGCGCGGCTGTTGACGTTTTTCGCGGCATGGAAAATCGATCAAGTGGGGGCGATGAAAGCGCTCGCTGAGATCTCAGCGATTAAATTAGCAGCGCCCAGCGTCTTGCAGAAAGTAGTTGATGAAGCTATTCAACTCTATGGTGGTGCAGGCATGTCACATGATGTGCCGCTCACGAACTTGTTCGCCGTCGCTCGCGCACTGCGGATTGCGGACGGTCCGGATGCCGTGCACCGTGCAACTATTGCGAAAGTTGAACTGAACAAATACCGGGAGCGTGAGTCATGAGCCAAGCCAATCTCGCGACGGCGGAAGATAAAGCCGGCCGAGTGCGCGATGGTGAAGCGCTGCCCGAAGCTCCATTAGTAGCCTATCTCAAGCAACAGCTGCCGCAACTAGAGGGCGATGTGCGCATTACACAATATGCAGGAGGTGCGTCCAATTGGACCTATCGTTTGCAATTTGACAATGCCGACTTGATTTTGCGGCGTCCACCTGCTGGAACTAAAGCTAAATCAGCGCATGACATGGGCCGTGAATACCGTATTCAAAAAGCGTTGAAGGCAGTGTTTCCATACGTCCCTGAAATGCTCTTGCATTGCAGCGACGAAGCTGTGATTGGTGCTGAATTCTATGTCATGGAGCGTATTGCTGGCATTATCCCGCGGAAGAATATGCCGCGCGAACTGGTTTTGAGTGAAGCGCAAACGCGAACATTATGCCAACGCGCGTTGGATTGTTTGATTGAGCTGCATCAAGTGGATATTCAGCAGGCCGGTCTCACCGATCTAGCGAAGGGCGCAGGCTACACCGAGCGCCAGGTGAGTGGTTGGAGCGAACGTTATCGCCGTGCTAAGACCTGGAATGTGCCGAGTGGCAAAGGCATCATGAAGTGGTTAGCTGAACATCAACCGCAACACGAAACCATTTGTATGACCCACAACGACTTTCGCTTTGACAACCTAGTACTCAATAGCAATGACCCAACCGAAATTATCGGAGTACTAGACTGGGAATTGGCGACGTTGGGAAATCCATTGATGGACGTTGGCAATATGCTGGCGTACTGGATTCAAGCGGACGATGATCGCATCGCGCAATCGACGCGCCGCCAACCGACCCACTTACCAGGCATGTTTACGCGGCAAGAAGTCATTGATTATTACTGCGCAAAAATGAATGTCGATGTGCGTGATTTCACCTTTTACGAGGTATTTGGGCTATTCCGACTGAGTGTCATCGCACAACAAATTTATTATCGTTATCACCATAAGCAGACACGTAATCCTTCGTTCAAGAACTTCTGGTTTTTGGTGAATTATTTACATTGGCGAGCGCGTAAGCTCATCAAGCAAGGATAAAGCATGGTACGTCAAACAATACTTATTACCGGTGCAAGCTCAGGGCTGGGCGAGGGCATGGCGCGTGAGTTTGCTAAACTCGGCCGCAATTTAGCATTGTGCGCACGTCGGACCGACCGTCTCGAAGCACTAAAAGCCGAACTTGAAGCTGATTATCCGCAAACCAGGGTATCGGTGAAAGCGCTCGATGTGAATGATCACGAAAAGGTTTTTAGCGTGTTCAAAGCATTTCGCGATGAGTTTGGCAGCATCGATCGCGTCATCGTCAATGCTGGAATGGGTAAGGGAGCGTCTTTAGGTACTGGCTACTTCCATGCCAACGTACAAACGGCGCAAACCAATTTTGTCGCCGCCGTTGCACAATGTGAGGCCGCTCTCGAAATCTTTCGCGAACAAGGGGATGGTCACTTAGTAACGGTGAGTTCTATTTCAGCACTCCGCGGGATGCCGCGCGCAATGACTGTTTATGCCGCGACCAAAGCGGGATTGTCGGCGCTGACGGAGGGGATTCGAGCGGACTTGATTCGATCTCGTTCGAAGATTAAAACCAGTACGATATTGCCAGGTTTTATTCGCTCTGAAATCAATGAAAAGGTGAAGAATACACCCTTTATGGTCGATACCGAGACGGGCTGTAAGGCGTTGGTTAAAGCCATCGAAAAAGAGCCGGTACAAGCCTATGTACCGGGTTGGCCGTGGACTTTGGTGGCCTTTTTGATGAAACGACTACCACTGAAGATAGTCATGAAATTGGGCTGATTGCTAATCGAGAGGGCAATCCACAACACGTTCGGCATTGATACTCAATGTATGTGGATTGCCATCGACATCGCGATAAATGACCGAACTTCGAGCAACGTTCAAATGTCCACGCCCGGCACTATGAAAAACCTCCAACGCCGCATTATCCGCCACGCCAAGTGTCATACAACCGTCTAATTCAGCAGTGAGCAAGCGTTGCCAATATTGGTTATGTGGTTCGTGGAGCCATACCTCATAGCCTTGCCAGCTATCATCTCCGCGTTTGCACTCGTGCAACTGTACTTCTGCACCATTATCAGCGGTCAATACAACTTGTAAGGATTCGCATGCGGCTAGCGGCGGCGGATCGGGCTCGAACACGGTGTACTTATAAATAAATACCGAAATAAAAATAATAGCGACGGTAATACCTGCAGCCAAAAACCAGAGTCCGAGTCGACGTGTCATTCTTACAAATGCTGCAATCATTGTGGATACTCCGGAGCCAGCAACCGCTCGCCCTGATAGTGTGCGACCTCACCGAAGCGCGGATGTCCGTCATTCCAGTCCCGCTGTGCTTGTTTCACACGCTCTAAATCACTACTGACAAAGTTCCACCACATTTTTACGGGCAATTCAAAAGCCTCACCTCCTAGTACTAAGAGTGTGGTGTCGGCACTCAGTTCGATGGACAGTTCAGAGCGGTTTGCGCCAAGTTGAATAACTTCATGCTCGCGTACCGTGGCGTCTGCGCAGTCTAATCGCCCGCGGCAGACGTAAATACAATATTCAAACTCGGTCTGCAGATGTAAGTCGGTAGCCGTCGCTCGAGCGGTACTGATAATCAGCGCCAGTGATGGGTGAAAGGTCAGTGCTGGTGATTGATAGTGTTGACCTTGTTGGCGGTATTCGCCGACCAGTAGAGTTGCAGTGCAATCGCCAATGGTGAACTGAGGCACCTGACGATAATGATCAAAGCGCGGTTCAGTGCGTTCATGTAGCGGTGGCAGCGCAGACCAGAGCTGTAAGCCATGCAAGGGGTCACTGAGCTGTGCATCTGCAATTTCGGCATGACTGATGCCTTCGCCACTGGTCATTAAATTTAATTCCCCACTGCGCAAGGGCTGTTCATAACCTAAACTGTCTTGGTGAACCAATTGACCCGAGAATAACCAGGTAATGGTTTGCAGGCCTATATGAGGATGCGGGGCGACATCGAATTGTTGGTAGTCTGCAGTAGCAACCGGGCCAAAATGATCAAGGAAGCACCACGGGCCCACCATGCGTAATTGTTTTTGTGGCAGGATCCGATAGACCGTTAAGGCGGGCGTTAACGGCCGTGGTTTTGCCACTAACACTCTGCTATCGCGATGTCGATGCTCGGATTCACAAGTTTCTGGGACATTGTCATCGGGCGTTCGGCTCATACTGGACTCTCGGTATTTGGTATCTGGTATTTCGTTCTGACCTCAGTTCCTGCCAATTAGTATGGCATTGAGCGCGACAATAGTCGAATAGGGCGCTGCGGCACTTTCTTCGTAGCCATGAATTCGGTAATGTGTAGGAAATTCAACGCGAGGGTATCGGTATGCTTATTCCATTACTTGTCGTTGTAATCGGTTTTGCTGCGCTCTTAAGCGGCGTTTGGGAGCAAAACTGGGTGACCATTATCATCGGCATCGTTTTGATGTTCGCGGGTTGGTTGGTCTTTTTTATAAACTGGCGTAAAACCGCTAAACAAGGAAAAATCAATAACCATGAACAGTAGTATTGTAAAACGTTTAGGGGCTATAGCTCTGATCATTGCGGGACTCCTGTTGGCGGTACTGACACCCGCCGGCGACGATTCCGGTCTATGGCGTAATATCGGTGTTGGTCTATTGATAGCGGGAACGGTATGGCTTATTCGTCAACCGAGCGCACCCGTTGACGCCAGCGTGGAGCGTGAAGAAACCAAACCCATTACGTTGGCGCAGTCGCCGATACTTTGGTTACCCATCATTATTATTGTCGTGGCGCTTAGTGCGTGGCTAGTCAATTAACTGAAGAGAGACGGTGGGACAGTCTATGTCACTGCAATTACGATTAGTTATCTTGGCCGGCTTGGTCGGGTTATTGTTCTATAACGCCACCCAGGCGCAATTAACAGCCGTTATTATTGATTATGGGCTAGGCTGGTACCAACTCGGTGTCCCAGTTGCTTGGGGCCTTATTTTGGGAGCTTTTGTGACGCTAATCGGCGTACGTATTTTTGACAGCTGGTTAGTACCGCTGACCTATATTGCCGGTTGCGTAATTACTATGGGCTTGACTGGTGCTGCGGCTGTATTCGGCGCGCATCAAATAGCGGGATTGATGCTACCGCCTTTGCAGTTGGCAAGTATGGGCTTGGGCTTGTACCTATTTGTGTATGGGTACGCGCGTTTTGCAGCGGCCCGAGCACAAGAAAAAGCTGATAAAAAATCGGCCAAATCGCCCCAAGAGTAGGCACATATGCTGTTAAATTGCGATGTCGGTGAGAGTCAAGATTTAGCATTGGTCGCTAGCGATCAAGAGGTATTTCCCTATATCGATTTGGCAAATATCGCCTGTGGTTATCATGCGGGCAGTGCGCCAACTATGGCCGCAACAATAGAATTAGCGCGTCATTTTGGCGTCACCATTGGTGCTCATCCTTCCTACCCTGACCGCGAGAACTTTGGACGAAAGTCTATGGTGCTCTCGGAACAACAATTAAGCGCCGTATTGCATGCTCAAATTGGGAGTATCGATCGGTTGTGCATGGCACAACACGCTGTACTTCAGTATGTGAAGCCGCATGGTGCTTTGTACAACGATATGCAGGCTAATTTAGAGCTATTTGAACAGGTTGTTGCAGTGGTCGCTGCTGAGAATCGGTGGCGGCCTGAGCCATTAAAGTTGATGACTTTAGCGACGAGCGATCCACAACCCTATGTCGCCATTGCGGAGCGCTACCAAGTTCCACTTTGGTTTGAGGCGTTTGCGGATCGACGCTACACCCACGATGGCCGGCTGCGGTCACGTGACTATGCGGATGCAGTGTTGGATAACCAAACGGCGATTATCACCCAAGCGGAACGTTTTGCGCGTGGCGAATCCATCACCACAGTAGAAGGTGAGTCCTTATCAATTCGAGCTGATACGCTCTGTGTACATGGTGATAACCCCGCGGCGGTAGCCACGGTAGCTGCCATTCGACAGTCGCTAGAACGCATTCAGGGCTCGGCGGTGTGATGTCAATGCGTATTCAGATGTCCACCGCGGCCGAAAATGCGGTGATGCTGAGTCTCATTGATGAGCAGGGAAATTCGCCTTTATCCATTGCTTGCAACGAGCAACTGCATGCTTTAGCAGACTGGCTGCTCGACCAACATCATGATTGCATCGTTGAAGTCGTGCCGAGTTACGCCAGTATACTGATTTACTACGATGCGATGAATATGGATGAGGCGACCTTTATTGCTCGTATTCAACCTCCATCGGATTGGCAAAAACAACACCGGCAAACGACCACCAACTCAGAGTCAGAGCACCAAATACAAGTGTGTTATGACACGGTGGTTGCACCTGATCTGGAGCGTGTAGCCCAACACGCTGGATTGACTGTTGCAGAGGTAATCACTCAGCATCAACAACCTACGTACCACGTCTATGCGTTAGGCTTTGCTCCGGGCTTTGCATATCTGGGTGACGTTCCGGCAGCAATTCGCTGTCCGCGTTTAGAAACACCGCGGCAGAAGGTTCCCGCTTTGAGTGTCGCCATCGCCAATCAACAGACTTCGGTATACCCCATGGAGTCGCCGGGTGGGTGGAATCTGATTGGGCAAGTTGTGGAGCTGCCGCAACTTAAGGCAGGCGATAAAGTGCGTTTTATCGCGATTGATCTGGATACGTTTAAGCGACGCAGACAAGAAGTAAGCCATGGCTAAGATCTCTCCAGTATTAGAAATTAAGCAACCGGGGCTGCTGGCGACGCTGCAAGATCGCGGTCGCAGCGGTTATCTTGCTGCTGGAATTACCTCCGGCGGAGCGGTCGATGAATATGCATTTTTATGGGCAAATAAGCTCCTCGACAATCCAGCTGATGCCGCACAAATAGAAGTGACGCTCGGAGGTTTCGAAGCGAATCTGCTGCGTCGCACGCAAATGGTTATCTGCGGCGCACCTATGCAGGTGGCTCTGAATGGTCGCCGTTTGCCAACTTGGCTGGTATTCGACGTGGAGCCAGGCGATGTATTAACCATTGCTGCTGCCCCGCGTGGGGTTCGAAGTTATTTGGCCGTACGCGGCGGATTTAGAGCTGAGGCAGTACTTGGCAGCATGGCAACCGTGAAGCGTGATCAATTGGGTGGTTTGCGCGGTGATGGTAGCGCTTTGACGGCAGGTGATGTTTTGACCGCGCCAGTTCTTTCAGCGCCGGCATTATTACCGCGCCGACCACGGACCGATCTCTTGCAAACGCAACCGGCGAACGAACCACTGACCATTGACGTGATCGCGGCCGGTCAGTATGAGCGTTTCTCGCAGCAAGCACGCGAGCAGTTTTGCTCACAAACCTATCAAGTCACCGCAGCTCAAGACCGAATGGGAATGCGTTTACAAGGACCCAAATCACTCAGCTGGGAACATGACCAAATTCTTTCTGAACCACTGCCTGTAGGCGCCATACAGATTCCGCCAGATGGTCAACCTATAATTATGTTGGTCGACCGTCAAACTCTAGGAGGATACCCCAAAATAGGCACAGTAACTTGGCGTTCGCGCTGTCTGCTGGGGCAGGCTACGGCAGGCACGGAATTAGTTTTCAATAGGGTTTCATTGGCTGCAGCACAAAACGAATGGCGCCAGTTTCAACGGTTTTTTGGCTCAGCATAGTTTCTCTCAATGCAGCCTTTGTTAAGTTTGTCGGTACCACCCCAAACCCTTGCCAGTGCCGCAATAAACTGCGATCATAGCGAATCTTTTTTGAACCAACGACCCATGTGGAGTTAACGCATTCATGGCAGCAGACGCGCCCCGTAGTAATTTTATCCGGCATATCATTGATGCAGACCTAGCCAGCGGTAAACACCAGCAGGTGCATACTCGTTTTCCGCCTGAGCCAAATGGTTTTTTACATATTGGTCATGCTAAGTCGATTGTCCTTAATTTTGGCATCGCGGAAGACTACCAAGGCACGTGTAATCTGCGGTTTGATGACACCAACCCGTTAAAAGAAAAGGTCGATTTCGTTAATTCGATCCAAGAGGACGTACGCTGGTTAGGGTACGATTGGGAAGGTAAGCCAAAGTATTCTTCAGATTACTTTGACCGATTGCACGGCTACGCCGTAGAGCTCATCGAGAAAGGTTTGGCCTACGCAGATTTCAGCACGCAAGAGAAAATGCGGGAAATGCGTGGCACCTTGAAAGAGCCAGGTGTGAATAGTCCGTATCGAGATACGAGTGTAGCTGAGAATTTGCAGATTTTTGCAGATATGACTGCCGGTAAATATAAAGACGGTGAAGTCTGTTTGCGTGCAAAAATTGATATGGCATCGCCATTTATGGTGTTGCGTGACCCAGTCATTTATCGCGTACGCTTTGTTCACCATCATCAAACCGGTGACAAATGGTGCGTGTATCCGATGTACGATTTCACACACTGTATCTCCGATGCTATTGAGGGCATCACTCACTCGTTGTGTACGCTCGAATTCCAAGACAACCGTCGCTTATACGATTGGGTGTTAGATAACATCAGTATCGATTGTCACCCACAACAAATTGAGTTTTCTCGTCTCAATTTGCAATACACCGTCATGAGCAAGCGCAAGCTGCATTTATTGGTGGAAGAGGGCAAAGTGAGCGGCTGGGATGATCCACGGATGCCGACCATTGCGGGGATGCGTCGTCGCGGCTATACACCGAGTTCCGTACGCGAGTTCTGTCATCGTATTGGTGTCACTAAGATGGACAACCAAGTTGAGATGAGTATGCTCGAAGCCTGTATTCGCGACGAGTTAAACCATCAAGCACCGCGCGCGATGGCTGTCATTGACCCGATCAAAATAGTGATTGAAAACTACCCGGATGGTGAGTCAGAAACCATCGCAGCGCCGAATCATCCGAATGACGAGAGCATGGGTGTTCGTGAGTTGCCGTTCAGTCGTGAAATCTATATCGAAGCGGAAGACTTCCGTGAAGAAGCCAACAAGAAGTACAAGCGCTTGGTACTCGGTAAAGAAGTGCGCTTACGCAATGCGTATGTGATTAAAGCGGAACGTTGCGACAAAGACGCCGAGGGCAATGTGACGACGGTTTACTGCACCTATGATGCAGATACGTTAGGCAAAGACCCTGCGGATGGACGCAAAGTAAAAGGCGTTATTCATTGGGTTGCGGCAGCAACTGCGTTACCAGCAGAGTTTCGTTTATACGACCGGTTATTCCAAGTGCCTAACCCAGGTGCTGAGGAAGATTTCTTTAGCACATTGAACCCGCAATCATTAGTGGTGCGTCATGGTTATGCCGAGCCAAGCTTGCAGCACATTCAAGTGGAACAAGCGTACCAGTTTGAGCGAATTGGCTACTTCTGTGCGGATAGTAAGGATAGCAGCGCAACAGCGCTGGTGTTTAATCAAACGGTTGGTTTACGTGACGTATGGAGTGAAGGTGACGCGAACTAACGCGTCACCTCGCCAGCAGCTTTATTAGTTTTGACGATTGTTTGGCTTGGCTGTTGAACGACGGCCAGGCTGACCAGCACGATTGCCATTGGGTTTCCCAGCTGCAGAGCGGTTGGTACGCTTCGATGGTTGACGTCCCTGAGGTTTCGCAGCTGCAGGAGACCGTTTGGTCAAATCGACTGGTGCGAAGCCTGGAGCTTCTAAACGCTCAATCGTTTGACCAATCAATTTCTCAATGCCCCGCAACTGCTTGGTCTCTTCAGGACTCACTAAAGAGAAAGCATGACCGCTCGCACCTGCACGCGCTGTGCGGCCAATTCGATGGACATAATCTTCAGCAACGTGTGGCAAATCATAATTGACGACCAGTGGTAGCAAATCGATGTCGATACCCCGTGCAGCGATATCTGTTGCTACCAGCACATTGATGCGATTACGTTTAAAATCATCTAGTGCTTTGGTACGCGCACCCTGGCTCTTATTGCCATGAATGGCTGCGGCCAGAAAACCATTGGCCTCCAACTGCTTAGCCAGCCGATTTGCACCGTGCTTAGTGCGACTAAACACCAACGCCTGTGGCGTGCCACGGTCACGTAATAATTGACAGAGTAGAGCGGTTTTTTGGCCTTGAATAACGCCATACAGCGACTGTTCCACTTTATCTGCGGTGCTGTTCGCAGGCGCGACGGATACTTCCACTGGATCGTTGACTAAGCCTTTGGCTAACGCGCGAATGTCGTCAGAAAATGTAGCTGAAAACAGCAGGTTTTGGCGTTTTGCTGGAAGCAGTTTTAACACTCGTTTGATGTCATGAATAAAACCCATATCGAGCATTCGATCGGCTTCGTCTAACACTAAAACTTCGACATCATTAAACTTGACCGCATTTTGCTGATGCAAGTCGAGTAAACGACCTGGCGTCGCAATCAGAATATCGACGCCTTTGCGCAGTTTCATCATTTGTGGATTGATTCCCACGCCGCCAAATACCACCGCAGAGGATAATTTTAGATTACGACCATAAGTGGCAACACTGTCAGCAACTTGTGCTGCGAGCTCGCGTGTTGGCGTAATGATGAGTGCGCGAATATGGTTACTTCGGGCGCGCGGGCCATCTTTTAACTTGGTCAACAACGGTAAGGTGAACCCCGCCGTTTTCCCGGTGCCGGTTTGGGCAGCGGCCATGACATCACGGCCAGCAAGAATCGAGGGAATGGCTTGTTGTTGTATAGGGGTAGGTTCTGTGTAACCTTGTTCGCTGAGAACGCTTAAAATACTTTCAGGTAAATCGAGATTGGTAAAGCTCATGCAGATTGTGTTTCTCTTCTAGGGCAAGCGCGCTAGCATACAGTAGAAGGGCTCTAGTAGCAAAAGAGTTCGCCATGTGACAGGAGTGAAGACAACAATGAAACTCATATACAGAGCCGATACGATTATTGAGGCACAACTGCTCGTGGGACTTCTTGAACAGTCAGGTATTGCTGCTCATGCCGGAGGTCACTATTTGCAGGGCGCTGTAGGCGATATTGCACCTGTCGGTATAGCCAATGTGTTTGTTGGTGACGATGATGAGGCAGCGGCGCGGGATATTATCGAAGGCTACGAGCGTGGTGACTTCACCACGCCCGACACGATTGATGTTGATGAGGACTAATCGTCCCCATTTACATTGTGCTGGCAACTACCGACATTTTTGCATTCACCATACAAATACAAACTATGGTTGGTGAGCTTGATATTGTTTTCAGCAGCAACTTTTAATTGGCGTTGCTCAATTAAATCATCTTCAAATTCGAATACATGGCCGCAGTTCAGGCACACCAAGTGATCATGGTGGTCTTTGGCGCTGAGTTCAAATACAGAACGACCGCCCTCAAAATGATGACGCGTGACAATACCCGCATCATCAAACTGATTTAACACCCGATACACGGTCGCCAAGCCAATTTCTTCGTTCTTTTCTAGCAGGATTTTATACACGTCTTCAGCGCTAATATGCTGATTATCTGGGTTTTTTAAGATTTCCAGAATTTTGACACGCGGAGAAGTGACTTTGAGGCCCGCTTTTTTTAACTGTAATTCGCCGTTGCTGCTCATTGTTCTTTCGCTGTGTTGAGGTTATCGGTCATCAGAATAATGGGTTTACGCTAATTCAGCTAGTCCCATTTCTTCGCGAATTTGTGCACACCACTGCTGCACCCGTTCTTTTGTCAATTCAGGTTGTCGATCTTCGTCGATACCTAGCCCAATGAAGTGGCTGTCATCGACCAGCGCGCGAGATGCTTCAAATTGGTAGCCGGCTGTCGGCCAGTGTCCAATAATAATGGCTCCACGTGGCTCAATGATGTCTCGTAGAGTACCCATCGCATCGAGAAAATATTCAGCATAATCCTCTTGGTCACCACAACCAAAAATAGCCACAAGTTTATTAGTGAAATCAATTTCTTCAAGCTCGGGGAAGAAATCATCCCAATCGCACTGTGCTTCACCGTAATACCAAGTCGGTATTCCAAACAGAATGAGGTCGAAATTGGCGATGTCTTCTTTCGATGATTTGGCAATATCGAATACATCAATCAAGCTCTTGCCCAGTTCTTTCTGGATCATCTGAGCGATTGCTTCGGTATTACCTGTGTCACTGCCGAAAAAAATACCTACACTTGCCATGTTTGGTTACTACCTCTCGTTTAAACGTTGTCTCGTTCGGAACAAGGACCCAAAAAACTGATTCTAAATTCCAGATTCAAAGAAGGCTTGAATAATACCTTTTGCAATAAAGCCTGCACAGCCTAAAAATAATACCAACCACACAAACCATTGTCCGAACTTGGGTACTTCAGCTTTCTTCAACACATCGCGAATCGCTAGGCCAATCAACAAAAATAAAATTGCGATTGCAAAGTTAGTACCCAATGTTTCAATCAATTCAAAATGTTCAGACAGCATAACTCTTTCTTATGGGTGCGCTTGAATAGCTTTATCTCACAAATACAGCTGGCGATTATAACACGCAGGCTTACTCGGCGCGACTTTGTTGCTCCAAAAACTCCCGTACTAAGCGGTTAAAAATACGTGGCTTTTCTGCATGCAACCAATGGCTTGTGCCTTCGATTATCTTTACGTCAACTTGGGTAAATCGATCACGTATAGCCGACTCATGTTCCGGTTTTAAATAGTCGGAATCGCCCCCTTTAACGAAGAGGATAGGCCCATCAAATTGACCTTCACAAACTGCCCCAGAGATAGCCGCATAATGGTCGTCGAGAGCCGGTAGATTGAGCCGCCATTCATAACCATTTTCGGTATGCTTGAGATTTTTCAGCAGGAACTGGCGTATACCATGGGTATCGATGGCCTTTTGCAGTAATTTGTCAGCGTCTTTGCGGTTTTTTACTTGCGTGAGGTCGAGTTGTTCGAGTGCATCGAGGATATGTCGATGTTTTGGATCGTAAGCGACTGGCGCCACATCGGCTGCAACCAAGCTGATGACACGTTCAGGGTGGCGCAGCGCAAACTCCATGGCTACCTTGCCACCCATGGAATGACCAACAATGTGCGTGCGTTCAATGTTAAGGTCATCGAGTAACTTGGCGAGATCAGCTGCCATAGCTTCATAAGACATGGTGTCCGAGTGAAAAGAATCGCCGTGATTGCGTACATCAATTGCAATCAGCTCGAAATCATTTTCGAGTTCACGGCCCAAACGCTTCAGGTTATCCAAGTCACCGAATAAACCATGAATGAGAACGACCGGAGCTCCGCTCCCAAAACGCTCATAATTGAGCAAAGTTGTTGCTGTCATACTGGACCTCTACTGGTGTTGGGTTGATTTTCTGTACCCAGGCTATGGGATAGGTATAATAATCAGCATGATACCTTTAGACGATGAAAAAGTTGCAGCATCATGAGTAAACGAATTGAAATTGATGATGAATTATACCGTTTTATAGCTGGGCATACACAACATATCGGTGAAAGTGCATCTGCAATACTGCGCCGTCTATTGGGGCTAGAAGCTGCGGATAAAGTCACTGGTAAGCCCATTTTGGTCACGTCTGAACCCGAACAAACTGCGGCTGAACGTAAGGTATTTGATGTCATGTCACGCATTGATCTTGCCGGACAACGCAGTGTCGTTGCACGATTTCTAACCATCCTTAGCATGCTCCACCGCTGCCACAGTCAGTCTTTTAAGAAAGTGTTGGAGATTAGCGGTCGTGACCGACAATATTTTGCCACCAGTGCCGAGGCGCTCGAAGCGAGTGGTACTAGCACCAATCCGAAGCAAATACCTGACGCACCCTACTTTGTCGTGACCAACAACAACACGACGCGGAAAAAATCTATGCTGACACAGGTGGCTCTGGAGCTCGGGTACTCACAGTCAGAAGCTGAGAAAATTAGGGACTTTTTGTAATGGGACTACATACACGGGCTGGTATGCCGGCACAAGCGAGCGACTTAACCAATATCGCACAACTCGTCAGTGCTTATTTCGTCAATGATGTTGACCCGAGTCAACCCGAACAATTGGTGTCCTTCGGTACGTCCGGACATCGTGGGTCTGCCTTTAAGAATTCGTTTAACGAAGCGCATATTTTAGCTATCAGTCAAGCGGTTGTGCGCTATCGCGAAGAGCAGGGTATTACCGGACCGTTGATGCTGGGTCGCGATACCCACGCATTGTCCGAAGCTGCTTATATGACGGCGCTTGAGGTTTTTATTGCAAACGGTGTTGATGTGCATGTCCAAGTGGACCACGGTTACACCCCCACACCTGTCATCAGCTATGCAATTCTTCGCTACAACGAGGGCCGTACCCAAGGGCTTGCCGATGGTGTTGTCATTACCCCGTCTCACAATCCGCCGGAAGATGGCGGCTTCAAATACAATCCACCGCATGGTGGTCCAGCGGATACTGACGCGACTGCAGTCATTGAGAAGTATGCCAACGCTATTTTATCGGCTGAGCTATTGGGTGTGGAAGCGGTGAGCTACGTCGAAGCATTAGCCAGTAAGCATCTGCATCAAGTGGACTGGCGGCAAAACTATGTAGAAAATTTAGACACCATCATTGATATGCAAGCTATAGCCAAGGCGAAGCTATCAATTGGTGTCGACGCTATGGGTGGTGCTGGCGCCAGCTATTGGCCGTTGATAGCCCAGCACTATGGATTGAATATAACGGTCACACAGGCTGATGTGGATGCCACATTCCGATTCATGAGTCTCGACAAAGACGGCAAAATTCGGATGGATTGCTCGTCGCCCTATGCCATGCGTTCATTGGTCGCGCTGAAAGATCAGTTTGATATCGCAGTCGGGAACGACCCAGACTATGATCGGCACGGCATTGTCACTCCAACTGAAGGGTTGATGAATCCGAATCATTATTTAGCAGTGGCCATTGATTATCTCTGCAAGAATCGTTCTTGGGCTGCAGAGACGGCGATTGGCAAAACACTGGTTTCGAGTGCGATGATCGATCGTGTGGTCGCGGCAAATCAGCGGACATTACGTGAAATGCCAGTTGGCTTTAAGTGGTTCGCTCGTGAACTGCAAGCGGGCGCAACCGCATTTGCGGGAGAAGAGAGCGCAGGAGCGACCTTTTTGGACCGTTCCGGGAAGGCATGGTCGACGGACAAAGATGGCATCATTATGGCGTTACTTGCGGCTGAAATTTGTGCAACGACGGGCAAGGATCCAAGTGCTTATTATCAGCAACTCTGCGAACAGCATGGTACCGCGTACTACAAGCGTCAGGATGTGCCGTCCAGCGCCGCAATGAATCAAGCATTCAAAGCGATACAGCCGGCTCAGCTGCAAATACAGACCTTGGCACGCGATGCGGTTCAGAGTGTGATGACCCAAGCACCGGGAAATGGTGCGTCGATCGGTGGCGTAAAGGTCTGTACGGCGAATGGCTGGTTTGCAGCGCGCCCATCGGGTACTGAACCCATCTACAAAATTTATTGCGAGAGCTTCGTCAGCGAAGATCACTTATCGTTGCTGCTGAACGAAGCGCAAATGCTGGTCAGCCAGTGGCTGCAGTCTTAAGGCGACGTTGTTAAGCTTGTTGACGCTCAAGCTCGTCTTGAGTGTCTTGATCTTCTTCAGCCAATGCGGTGAGTAGTTCATCAGAAGTTTGCCCTGGCGATAACATGGCATAGCTGCTGTGCGGTTGATCAGTCGGCCGCGCGCTTGGTAACACGATAAAGCGAATAGACACAGACCACACTGGTCATCACTACAATCAGTAAAAAGAAGTAATTTACGCCACCAAATTCCATCAGCGCCGCAACCGCGGGCGCGCCGATAATAGAACCAATACCGCCCACCTTGATGATGGCACCCGTTGCGCCGACCATTTGATCTTTCTCAAGAAAGTCATTGGTGTGCGCCATGCCAAGTGAGTACAGGGGTAACGCACAAGCTCCAAAGAGTCCAACACAAAGGTAGATAAGCCAGACCAATTCAGAGCCGAGTTGCGATAATATTAACGCCATGATGGCTGCTGTGCCGGCACAACCCGCCATAATCACGCGTCTATCGAAACGGTCTGAGAGTAGGCCAATTGGCGCTTGGGAGAGCATCCCACCGAGAATAAACGAGGCCATAAAGAGCGACACTTGAGCAATACTGAGACCAATGTAAGTCGCGTACATAGGCCCAATACCGTAAAACATGGCGTAACACGCCTGCATAATAAATGCGTTCACAATGCCCAGCGGAACCAGCTTAAACAGGCCCCAGATGGGTACTTTACGGGGTTCATGTGTGGTGGGCTCGACCGAAACACTAATTAAAATAGGTATCAATGCTAAGTTGATTAATAAAGCAACCAAAGCAAAGGCGACGAAACCTGATGGGTCTGCGACCCCAAGTACGAGCTGGCCGACCACTAAACCACCATAAATCAGCACTAAATAAACTGACAGCAGCGTACCGCGGTTCTTATTGTCAGCCATGGTGTTCAGCCACGATTCGACGATCACAAAAATGGCCGAAATCGCGAAGCCGGTGAGGAATCGCATGATGAACCAAACTGTAGGATCTATCCAAATGGCTTGAATGAGGATAGATGCGGCGGCAAGCGCTGCTAGCCCGCCAAAAGCCCGAACGTAACCAACGCGACGAATATCTTTAGGAGCACGAGTGGTGCCAAAGAGGAACCCGATAAAGTAGGCCGACATGATGATGCCGGTGGTTAAAGTCCCAAAATTTTCTATGGTGGCGCGCAGACTGAGTAGGGTACTCGTCATGCCGACACAAATGCCAATCAGAGTAATACTTGTCAGCAAAGAACTGATTGCACGTAGCTGTTGTCTCAGCATGGTGTCGGTCCCAATGAATCGTGAATGGCAATGAACGAAAATGGTAGCACGCTTTGACCATTTCTTAAATGCAATACGCGGTTATCCACAGCTTGTTACTTGCCCATGTAGATGGGGCTGTTTATGATGAGCGTAGAAAGCTTGCCACTACGGATAATGAAGTTAAGCATGATGCAATTAAAAACCAGCTTAAAGACTCTCCTGTTAGCGTTGCTGTTGCTTTGGAGTAGCTCCAGCATGGCAGCAATTGAGCTCACGCAACTTTACCAACAGAGTGTTCCGGTGACCACTCAAAATGCGAGTGAGCGCACAGATGCTCTGCAAGCGGCACTGAAGGGGACCTTGCTAAAGGTTTCGGGCGACACGCAAGCGTTGAAACACGAAGCGGTGCGCTCCGCGCTCAACAACGTGCGCGATTATGTGGTTCAATACGGCTACCAACAGGACGAGCAACTCGTTCTGTGGGTGCAATTCGACGCGCAGAAAATTAATCGGTTATTGCAACAGTCGGGCTCGGGTGTGTGGAGTAATTTACGCCCGTTGATTCTGGTTTGGTTGGTCAGTGAGGATGAGCAACTCCGACGTGAACTGATTGGTAGTTCCGACGAATCTATTTTGACACAACAATTACGCAACGCAGCGCAAGAGCGCGGCTTACCCATTCGTCTACCGCTATTGGATTTGAACGATACGATGACTGTTGAAGTGGTGGATGTGTGGGCGCGGTTTGACGATCGAGTCCAATTCGCGAGTGCACGTTATCTTCCCGATGGTATTGCTATTGCGCGCGTCTACCAAGCAGATCCAACTTTACAAAAGGGGCGTTGGCAAGCTGACTGGTCATTAGATCTTGGTGAGCTTAAATGGCGCGGTGAAGTGTTTAGTGATGACCGTGATGAGATGGGTGAATTAATTATTGCAGCACTCACTCAAGAGCTGGCGCAACGTTATCGAATTGACTCGAGCGTTGAGGAAACAAATCGCTGGCGGCTTGCTGTTGATGGCGTGAATTCCCTTGAAAAAGCGATTCAGGTCGAACAATTGCTGCTGAGTTTACCGGCTGTTCAATCAGCACAACTAGTTGGTTATCAGCAACACCGAGCGGAGTTTGAACTATTGTTACAAACTGCTCCCGCACGGATCATGCAAGCCATAGACTTGAGTAAGTCTTTGCGTCCAGTAAATCAAGATCGCGCTGAAGAGTCGCTCGATGCGGCAACCATGATACCGCTTTACCGATGGATCGAGGATTGATGAATCTTCAGCAACTCCCGCTGGCAATGCAACTTCCCGACGCACACACATTCGCCACATACGTAACGGGTGAAAATCAAGAAGTCTTGGCGTTGTTACGCGAAAGTACTGAGCCATTTGTGTATTTATGGGGCGCGCATGGCGTTGGCAAAAGCCATTTGTTGCATGCCATGTGCGCACAACTCCATATTAATACGACTGCCATGTATGTGCCCCTGCGAGACCTGTTGGAGCAACAAGTGGAAGCCTCAATTTTACGGGGACTTGAGCAATTTTCCTTGGTATGTATTGACGATCTTGACGCCGTAGTGAATCAGCATGATTGGTGCTTTGAACTATTTGCTCTTTTTAATCGCATTCAAGACCGCGGGCAAACACGATTGCTCGTTACCGCCGCCATGTCTCCAACTCAACTGCCTGCGGCGATTCCCGACACGCAATCACGCTTGCAATGGGGGATTGCGGTACAGATCAAGGCGCTGCAAGACGCTGACAAGGCTCAAGCTCTGCGTCAACGCGCAGCTGCTTTGGGATTGCAATTACGCGATGAAACGGCCTCATTTATGGTGCAACGTTTAGGACGTGATATGGCGGAGTTGATGGCGACCCTCGCACAACTGGATCGCGCCTCGATGGCCGCACAAAGACGGCTCACAATCCCTTTTGTCAAACAAGTACTCGATATCTAATTTATTGCTGGTCTTTTAATTTGGGTAATCCCAAACCTAGTGCTCGGCCCTGCAAGCGAGCAAATGCCGTGCAACCAATAAACGCTGCCGTAGTAAAGAGTATTTCAACCAAGGCGAGTCCTCGTTGACTTGGCTCGATATAAAGCATGGTAAAGCCGTGCAAGAAGTACCACATCAAAATGAAGTTGGCCCACGCAAAGGTGTAGGGTTTGCCGCGCAATAATCCTGGCAGAGGAAAGAGCAGTGGCACTACCCAAAGTCCCAAGCGGAACCAAACGCTGGTGTCACTACCGGCATTACAGATGAGTTGCCAAACGAGCATTAAACCAAGCAGACCAAAGAAGTTACTGACTGCTAACGTTCGAAAAAGTTGAATTTTGTTAGGCATGTTTGCTGATCTCGTATTATCCAGAACGTGATTGAAGTTGTCGGGCTATCCGCGCCACTCGAGTTCCCAGAGCAACAGCTAAGTCACGCTCCACTGCACTGATGCCTGATCCCACTTTATCGGCGTGCTCGACATGGCTAGCGCCATATGGAGAGCCGCCTCCTGATGTTTGTTGCAGGCCGGGTTCGGTGTAGGGAATTCCACACAGAATCATACCGTGATGCAGCAGTGGAACAGCGAGTGAGAGTAGAGTCGATTCTTGCCCCCCATGCATACTGGAACTCGAGGTAAATACTGCTGCCGGCTTATCGACCAAGACACCACGCAGCCATTCCGTCGAAGTCCGTTCCCAAAATTGTTGCAACGCCGCCGCCATGTGCCCAAATCGGGTTGGACTGCCCAGTATCAGGCCATCACAAGTCCTAAGGTCATCGACATCAACAGTAAGATCGCGGCTACTTTTTGGCTCGCCAGGTCCTTCAACGGTTCTTAGAACCGCTTCTGCGCCAGCTTTTTCCACGCCCTGAGCAATGGCATCAGCCAGTTGCTGAGTGGCACCGTTGCGGCTGTAGTAAAGAATCAGAATACGACTGCTCATCGGCGTTACTGCACCAGTTCTAGAACCGCTTCGGGCGGTCGCCCAAGTCGAGCTTGATCACCAACCACAACAATGGGCCGTTCGATCAAACGCGGGTGTTCAATCATTGCTTGAATAAGTTTATCTTCGTCGTTCTCAGTGGCGAGGTTGAGTGCTTTAAACTCGTCTTCTTTTGAGCGCATTAGCTCCCGAGCAGAGACAAAACCAAGTTGGTTTAACAGTGTTTTGATAGCGTCGGCTTCGAAGTGTTGCTTCATGTATTCAATCACTTGAGGTTCAAATCCGTGTTCTTGCAATAACTGCAGGGTTTGTCGGCTTTTTGAACAGCGTGGGTTGTGATAAATCGTTACTTCGGTCATGCTATTGATTCCTATCTAACGTCTTTTATGTAGCTTAAGGGATTCACTATGCAATGTCGATTTGTACGCGGTTCTCGAAATTGGCTGACCGCAGCGACTTGTCTTTGGGTGATGGGTTGTAGCCCCGCTGCCGACTTTCATACAGATACCGCCGGACCGCAACAATGGGATCAACTCGAAGGCCAATATGTTGTCGTGAACTATTTTGCCGAATGGTGTGCTCCTTGTTTACGCGAGCTACCTGAATTGAATGAGTTTCACCATCAATACGGTGATTCAGTGCGACTCTTCGGTGTTAGTTTTGACGGTTTAAATAATGAGGCGCTGGCAACGTTGAGGACTGAGCAAGGTATCGAGTTTCCGTTGATTCAAAACGAACCATTCCCGAATTTGCCATTTGCTCAGCCACAAATGTTACCTGCAACATACATCGTAACGCCCGCAGGTCAGGTGAAAGGTCCATTACTGGGTGAGCAAACTTTAACCAGTCTGAAGCGAGTGACGGAGCTCGACTAGCGCATTGACTCTAATTCGCGCTTCTTCGCCATGAGTTGTTCCACTCGAGCTTGCAAGCGGCGACGCTCGAGGTCGGTACTGTTTTGTTTGTGCGCATTGTGTAAGTTGTTAATGGCTTCATCAAAGTTTCCATACAGCGCATATAAATAAGCACGTTGCTCATACATACCGCTGGAGTCGCCGACACGCTGATACGCGTTAGCGAGTAAATCGATTGCCGTCACGTTGTCAGGATCTCGGCGTAAATACTCACGCAATAATTGAATCGCTAAATCAGTTTTGTCGGCGGTCAGTGCAGCATTCGCGAAATTCATCGTGATCGTCTGTTCGTTTGGCATCCGCATGTAAGCTTTTTCAAGCAATGCCAGTGCCTCATCATAACGTTTCTGTGCCAGTAAAATATCGGTTTGAACATCTAGATAAAACGTATTCATGGGCTGCGCTGCAAGCAGAGGTGCTAAGGTCTTTTCTGCGGTTTCAGGCTCGTTGTTATCCAGTTGCACAATCGCGAGCCCATAACGCGCGGCATTGGCAATTTCGCTGTTGCTATGGTTTAACTGTGTCGTAAATGCGTTCGCGGACATGTTCTTTAAGTGACGTGCCTGAATGCGGTATTTTGCCAACCAGTAATGACTCTCATCACGATTGAGAGGACTGGGCAGTTGGTCTGCTCGCTGGCGCGTATCAGCGATTCGCGATTCGCTCAACGGATGCGTTAGTAGCATTTCTGGCGGCCGACTTGAGTACCGATATTTTTCAGCTAAGCGCCCGAAAAAATCTGGTGCCCCCTGAGGGTCAAAGCCGGCGCGAGTTAATACGTTGAGACCGATTCGATCCGCCTCTTGTTCAAATAGGCGAGTGTAGTTTATTTGCATTTGCTGCAATCCGCCGATAGCTCCTGATAATGCTGCCATACCTAAGTCAGGGCTCACCATCCCAAGCAAAATAGCGCCGATCATGGCACCGATTGAGGTTGCCGACCCTTGCTGCATATTTTCCATGTTGCGGGCTAAATGGCGTTGGGTGATGTGAGCGATTTCATGACCGATTACGGAGGCTAATTCAGACTCGGTCCGTGTTTCTACCATCAGCCCGGTATTCATGCCGACATACCCGCCGAAAAAGGCAAACGCATTGATTTCGTTTTGATTCACCCAAAAGAATGTGAACGGAAATCGGACATCATTCGATTCACGAACCAACTTCAAGCCTAGGTCACGCAGATATTCATCAAGTACAGGATCATTGACGAGTGGGGCAGTCGCGCGAACTTGGCGCATGTACATGTCGCCGATGGCTTGTTCGCGATCGACGGTCACCACGCTAGACCCTGCTGTACCGATGTCCGGTAGACGGTTTTGTGGAGTTGCGACAGCGGCAAAGGTGATTGCCAATAAAACTGCGCCAATGAGAGTTTTTAGTGAGGTGTACTGCATGCCCGAACCATTCCGAATTGGTCTTCTTATGAGTAGCGTTCTGGTCAAAGGTTCCCTATTATGTGCACATCCATTTGCCATGTACAACGGAGTTCTGGCGTCATGTGGGAATATCTCAAGAACTGGTATCAGCGAAAATTTTCTGACCCTGATGCGGTCACGTTATTTTTGTTACTCGCTATTACGTTTTTACTGATTATTTTGTTCAGTGGCATCTTAGCTCCCATTCTGGTCGCCATTTCCCTAGCCTATTTACTTGACTGGCCCGTTTTGCGTCTGCAGAAAGCGGGAATGCCACGACTGACCGCAGTCTCTACGGTATTTGCAGTTTTCATTGCTCTGAATGTGGCCTTAATTTTATTTTTAATGCCGGTGATTTGGCAGCAGTCGGTGGCTTTATTGGGTGAATTACCGCAAATGTTCGTGCAAGCTAAGTTGCTACTCAATCGACTGCCGGAGCTCTTTCCTGGTTATGTCAGCGAACAGCAGATCGCCGAGTTTGTTGAAACCACGACGAATCGAGCGTTATTGTTCGGCGAGACTCTCCTTGGTCAATCATTGAATCGTTTGATCGGGGTCATGGCACTGCTGATTTATCTAATCGTAGTGCCGTTGTTGATATTCTTTATGCTGAAAGATAAGCACCAATTACTCCGCCATTTAAGTAGTGTATTACCCTACAATCGCCGCTTAATTGCGCAGGTAAGCGGTGAAATGCACTTGCAAATTATGAACTACATTCGCGGTAAAGCGATTGAAGTGGTTATTGTCGGCGTAGTGACTTATATCGCTTTCGCAGCATTCGACTTACGTTATGCAGCTTTACTCGCGGTTTTGGTCGGTTTATCTGTGCTCATACCCTATATCGGTGCCGCAGTCGTGACCTTACCGGTATTCCTGGTGGCGCTATTCCAGTTCGGCTGGAGTGCGATGTTTGCGTATGTGATGATTGCCTATTTGATCATTCAGGCGTTAGACGGAAACTTATTAGTGCCACTACTCTTCAGTGAGGCGGTGAGTTTACACCCCGTCTATATTATTGCGGCAGTATTGATTTTCGGTGGCTTATTTGGCTTCTGGGGCGTATTTTTCGCAATTCCTTTAGCTAGCCTCGTAAAAGCAGTGCTGACGGCGTTATCGAGCGATAAAAAAGAATCGACAACTGCGCAGGGCGGTGAATAACACCGCCCTGCATTGAGGTCGCTACGCGAGTGCTGCCAGCACTACTTCATGGTGATCTTTTGTTTTGAATTTATCAAAGACTTCAGCCACCGTCCCATCTTGATTGATGAGAAAACTAATACGATGAATGCCATCGTATTCTTTACCCATAAATTTTTTCGGACCCCAGACGCCAAACGCATCCGCAACACTGTGATCAACATCACTAAGTAGGGTGAAATTGAGGTTATCGCGTTCTGTGAATTTTGCTAAGCGCTTGGGTTCATCTGGACTAATGCCAACAATCTGCACACCGTGTTCAGCGAACGCCTGCGCGTGGTCGCGAAGCTGTTGCGCTTGAACGGTGCAGCCAGGTGTCATGGCTTTCGGATAGAAGTAGACCAACACGCGTCCTTGTTTCAGCAAGTCGGTTAAAGCGACGTTTTCACTATCAGCATTGGGTAATTCAAAATGCGGTGCTTGAGCACCCGCTTCGAGCAATTTCATAACAACTCCTGTCCAAACTAAGGTCAATTCAGTGCATCGATCATAGGGAATCTGTAAACCGCTTGCAAAGCCAAGTAACTCTGCGGGTTTGCCCCTTGTGTTTAGAGTACGGTAAAAGTACCATTGTGGACTTATTGGGAGATGGGGGAAAGCATGTTAACAGGCAGTATTGTTGCGCTCGTGACGCCGTTTACGGATAAAGGCAATGTCGACTACACGCAGTTACATGAACTCGTAGATTGGCATGTGGCTGAGGGAACTGACGCAATAGTGGCCATGGGCACGACCGGTGAATCGGCAACCATGAGTCATCAAGAGCATGTTCAAGTGGTGAGTGCGATAACTGAGCTGGCAGCAGGGCGCATAGCGGTGATTGCCGGAAACGGCTCGAATGCCACTGCGGAAGCAGTCTATCTAACCGAACAAATGAATCATTTGCCGTTGGCAGGTTTTCTCAACGTAAATCCCTATTACAATAAACCGTCATTGCGCGGACTCATTGAACATTATAAAGCTTGCACTGAAGCCAGCGATAAACCCCAACTGCTCTACAACGTTCCGGGTCGTACGGCGGCAGATGTGACGCCTGATTTCGTTGCGGAACTCGCGAGCATTCCCAATATTGTCGGGATCAAAGAAGCGACGGGTGATTTGAGCCGAGTTGAGCAATTACGGCGTGTGTGTGGCCCTGACTTTATTTTGCTCAGTGGTGATGACCCAACCGGATGCGAGTTTATGTTGCGTGGTGGCCAAGGAGTGATCAGTGTGACAGCGAATGTTGCGCCACGAAAAATGAAAGCGATGGTGGATGCTGCTCGCGCCGGTGAGCAGGCTATTGCAACAGCATTAGATGCAGAGTTAGCTGCTCTGCATGAAGCGATGTTTGTACAAGCCAATCCAATTCCTGTTAAGTGGGCGCTGTCATTAATGGGAAAAATGCAACCCAATTACCGATTACCGATGACGCCGCCGGAACTTCCAGAGCAACAGCACATCGAAGACACACTAAAACAAGCCGGAATTTTATAACCGCGGAGTCGTAATGAAAGAGTATGTACGTATTTTAACTTGCCTGAGTGTAGTCGTTGCGAGTGGGTGTAGTTTCACCCCGCAAGAACAAGCAGACGGCGGTTTTGAGTATACTGAAGCGCAATTGACGAACGGGTTAAGACCGGCTCCCAACAAAGGTTTGCCTGCACCGAGCAACCGTTTTGAAGTTCCCGATGTTGACGGTAATTTGCCAGTCGGCCCTCAGGTTAATATCCAAGCCCCTGTGCTAGTCCGTCCAACGGCTGCAGGGAGTCGAATTGATGAATCGGAGCAACGTGTTCGTATTTATTTTGACGAGCTCGAAGATATGTCGAATTTGTCTTCATTCGTATGGGAAGGTGTGACCAAAGCGTTGAATCAGCGCGGTGTTCCTGTTGTTACGGCAGTGCCAGAGCAACGTCTGGTCACAGGTTCGGTGCGCAGTGAACGCGAAGTCTCGGAAGATGAGTTAATGCTCGTTACGGAACGTCAATTTGAGATCACGCAAGAAACACCTGATCACGGTCGTACAACCGCTATCGAAGTGACTGTCCTTGAGAGCCGCGAATCTGGCGCTGGCGCAGGTCGCCAACCGTCTGTGATTGCGGATAGAAATGCAGCTGCGATGCTGTTAAACGATATTGTCAATGAAATTGCGATTGCGCAGCAGGAAAACCGAATCTTTAATCGTGCTAACCAAGAAATTAATGCAACTGCAGGATTCAATGCGGATGGCTTCCCAGCCATTGTTGTTGAAGCTGATTTTGATACCGTTTGGGCATTAATGGGCCAGTCTCTGCCTGAATTGGGTTTTAGTATTGATGACTTGAATCAATCGACCGGTCAGTACTTCACTGAGTACTCAAAAGGTGCAAAAGGGATGTCGAGCTTGGCATTCTGGCGTGATGAAGTGGAAGGCAAGTTAGATATCGCTGACGGTGATTATATGGTGCGAGTGACCGGAGATAATGAGACAACTACGGTAACTTTCCACTATAATGACGAGCCGTTGTCAGCTGCCGAAGTGAATCGCATCTATGCGCCAGTTGCTGCCACGTTACGCCGTCAAAATAGCCTATAAATCGTCTGCTTGGAGATTAAGTCGCTCATGGAAAAACGTAGTGAATTGTACCGGGGAAAAGCTAAAACAGTCTTTACGACCGACAACCCGGAACGCTTAATATTGCAATTCCGGAATGACACCTCCGCATTCGATGGAGAGAAGGTTGAGCAGCTGGATCGAAAAGGTATGGTGAATAATAAATTTAATAATTTTATTATGGCCAAACTGGAAGCCGCTGGTATACCTACGCAGCTTGATCAAGTGCTCAGCGACACGGAAACCCTAGTTAAAAAATTAACTATGATTCCAGTCGAGTGTGTGGTTCGAAACTTCGCCGCCGGTTCATTAGTACGCCGCTTAGGTGTGACTGAAGGGCAAGCGTTGAATCCACCGACTTTCGAACTATTCCTGAAGAATGATTCGCTCCACGATCCAATGATAAACGATTCCCACGTGGTTTCGTTTGGTTGGGCGACAGCCGAACAACTCGCTCAAATGAAAGCACTGACGCTGCGTGTGAACGACGTATTAAGCAAATTATTCGATGCTGGCGGTATGATGCTGGTGGACTTCAAATTAGAGTTTGGCGTCGACGCTGATGGTACGATTGTCCTCGGCGATGAGTTTAGCCCTGATGGTTGTCGCTTGTGGGATAAAGAAACACGTAAGAAATTGGATAAAGATCGTTTTCGTCAAGGTTTAGGTGGTGTGGTCGAGGCCTACGAAGAGGTAGCCGCTCGGATTGGGGTACCACTGTAAAACAGCGTTACTAGTTACTAGTTACTGGTTACTGGTTACTAGTTACTAGAGAAGCGATATTTGCTAGTAGCCAATAACTAGTAGCCAGTAGCCAGCAGCCAATAGCTAGTAGCTAATCGTTTTTGTCTTCCGGATGCCGTTGCTTCAGTGACGGCATTTTCATATGTGCGGTGTGTTTGAGGAGCATGATATTGCCAATCACCACACCAAATACCAATGCTAAAATTAGCCAAACCATACATCATTTCCTGTGCTATCAGGGTGGCAAATTGCATCAATGTAACGCTCTTTTATGTCATCGAGTCGTTCCACTACATAGTCATAACCTTCCATTTCAAGTCCCATTTGTTGCGCCGCAGTCATTGCTTCTTTTAATGTTTCAGTTGTTAGCTGAGGAAGGTAATCCAGCGCTAACGGCGCGTAACTGAGGTGCCAAGGTTCGCTGGCGACTCCACCGAGATAGCGAGCGTAAGGAAAGAAAAAACCAAAGTCTCGGGCATGATGGACTAGCCACTGGTAAGCGCTGAAACAGGGACCACCCTCGCTGTATTCCGCAATGGTTAGCTCTAAAGGTGGATGATCGGGTTGGGCAAAAGGACGAGGATCATACACATCAAAGTCGGTACCCCAGTGGTGACGACTAGCACCCGGCAAGGCCGACCACGTCAAAATCGCTTCTAACTTTTCACCAGAGTTCATTTGACTGGCATCTAATCGGTCGCCGCGGTCATTGTAAAGCGGTGTGTCGCCACGATATTTACGATTCCAAATGGCTAACTGACGTGCATAGTCTCGAAAGCCAGAGGCAATGGCGATTGTCACGCCTGATTCCGCAGCTGCTTGCTGCATTGATTGCCATGCAGTCACTACAATGGGTTGTAAACGTGGGTTCGGTTCGTCATCAGCAATCGTGACGACGTGCGTATCCTCCAGACCGGTCAATTGGCGAGTGCTTAACATAGCAAATGCTCCAAGATTCGCTCGTAGACTAACGCCAGTTCTTCGAGGTCGGCGGCACGTACGCATTCATCAACTTTGTGTATGGTTGCGTTCACTGGGCCCAGCTCAATGACCTGTGCGCCAGTGGGTGCAATGAAACGACCATCGGATGTTCCGCCTGCTGTGGATAGCTCTGTGTGTCGTCCAGTGACCTCATAAATGGACGTTTGCGTTGCCTCGAGCAACTCACCAGACCCGGTGATGAACGGTTCACCGTTCAACTTCCAGTCAATAGCATAATCCAGCTGATGCGCATCAAGAATATCAATGACACGTTGTTGTAATTCGGGTGCTGTGACTTCGGTGCTAAAGCGAAAGTTAAAACTAGCCTTCAGTGTCCCGGGGACGACATTGCCAGCGCCTGTTCCAGCATGGATGTTGCTGATTTGAAAACTGGTGGGTGGAAAGAAGCGATTACCATCGTCCCAATGCGCACCTGCAAGCACGCTGAGCGCCGGCATCGCCTGGTGTACCGGATTTTTTGCTAAGTGAGGGTAGGCGACATGACCTTGAATACCTCGAACACTCAGCTCACCACTGAGACTTCCGCGGCGGCCATTTTTGATTGAGTCACCCAGTTCAGCAGTACTGGATGGTTCACCGACCAAAGCCCACGTGATTTTCTCTTTGCGCGCTTCGAGGGTTTCAATAACTTTGGGTGTGCCGTTTATAAATGGCCCTTCTTCATCACTGGTGATAAGAAACGCGATACTGCCTTTATGATTTGGGTATTTTCGGACAAAATTTTCTGTGGCGATAACCATCGCGGCAAGACTGCCTTTCATATCGGCAGCTCCACGTCCATGGAGATACCCATCAGCCAATTCGGCTGCGAAGGGAGGATACTGCCAACTCTGTTCATCACCGACAGGCACTACATCAGTATGGCCAGCAAAACAAAACACGGGCTCTTGGGTACCTCTGCGGGCCCATAAATTCGTGGTATCAGCAAACACCATCGACTCTAACTCAAAGCCTGCAGTGCTGAGCCGAGCGCCGATTAACGTCTGGCAGCCTTCATCGACGGGTGTTATCGATGGCCGCTGAATCAGTTCGCGAGCGAGTTGAATCACATCACTCATGCAGTTTGAAACTCCTGCGCCCAAACGGCTTCTTTGAAGCCGATGACAAATGTCTCTGGTTTAGTTGCTGCAATAGGCGTCACTAATGGACGTTTCATCAATGTCGGATGCAGTTGCAGCAAGTTCACAACAGCCTCGCTCGATGCGAGTTGTTGTTCCGACTCGCTGAGTCCGCGCCAGCTCGTGCTCCGCTTATTGATAATAGCTTCAGACCCAACCAAAGTGACTAATGCCTGCCATTGCTCTTTGCTCAGTGGTTGTTTGCGAATGTCATGAAAACTATAGGCGATACCATGCTGGTTCAGCCAACGCTCGGCCTTTTTCACCGTGTCACAATTTGGTATTCCATATAGTATTGGTTGAGAGGTGTTTACTACCATTAGACTAATGCTCGTGTCGTGAATTGGTTGTGATAGAGTTAAGCCTCAAGCAGAGGCACCCCTGCATTGTGACAAAACCACTGTGAATTCTCCACAGTTTATGTGGATAACTCTGTGGGTTAGCTGGTTTAAGTGCGCTAAATGCATGAAAATATTAGTTATATTTGAGTTGATTGAGAAGTGTTCAGCTTGTTCAATTGTGCATCTGTCAAGTCATTATTGGTGAATTATTTGTGATGTTTCGAACCTTCAAAGATGGGCAACACTACGCCAAAGTTTGGCCACGCCATGCAGTGGTTGCAGCGTTTACCGAATCTACCGTAATTCCAGCCGTGCACATGGCAACACGTTGGATGCCCGCACTTGCCGTGATCAATTTTATGGTGCAGTGGCAACTACAAGGGCAGGAGCTCTTGCCGCAAGCCATAGTGACATCGCTGTTTCTGCTCTCGCTACCGTTACAAGGCTGGTATTGGCTCGGTCGGCGGTCACGCTCACCACTGACGCCGCAATTGCGAGCTTGGTATACAGATTTGACACGTAAGCTCCAGTTGCAACCAAAACCAGAACCGTGTTATTTGGACTTGGCGAAAATGGTCAAGCGCGCTCTGGATGAACTGCCGCCTGACCAGCATTAAGTCATTGCTATCGATTAGGCACTAAATGTCGACCAAACTGGCGCGTGGTCGGAAGGTTTTTCAATACCGCGCAAATCGTAATCAATACCGCTATCGATACATTTTGCCGCTAATGTTTCAGTGGCTAATATAAGGTCAATACGGAGTCCGCGATTGTCGTCAAAGCCTCGTGAGCGATAATCAAACCAGCTATATTCCTCTTTCGGCTCTGCCACAAACTGCCGGTAGGTATCGGTCAATCCCCAAGCAAGAAGATTATTCAACCACTCTCGTTCTTCTGGAAGGAATGAACATTTACCGGTTCGCAGCCAACGCTTCGCGTTGTCTTCACCAATGCCAATATCACAGTCTTGGTGAGAGATGTTGACATCGCCCATCACAATGACCGGATCCGTTGGCTTTAGATGACTTTCAACATAGTTCATGAGGTCAGCGTAAAACTTCTCTTTCGCAGGAAACTTGGTCGGGTGGTCGCGACTTTCGCCTTGTGGGAAATAGCCATTCAAAACACGCACGGTATCGCCATTGTCAGTGACATAGTCTCCCATGATCATCCGTCGTTGAGCATCGGCATCATCGGTCGGGAAGCCATATTGCGCATTGCGTAAAGGCTTTTTGCTCAGCAGAGCCACACCGTAATGACCTTTTTGACCGAAGTGCAATACGTGATAGCCCATCGCTTCAACATCCGCTAATGGAAATTGATCATCGTGTACTTTGATTTCTTGCAGCCCAATAATGTCTGGCTGGTGTTTATCGATGAGCGCCTGAAGTTGATGCAGTCGAGCGCGAATACCATTGATGTTAAAAGAGATTACTTTCATTTGATGCTCAAATTGATAGGAATTTAACGATGCTTAAGCATAACAAATAGACGGCAGCGGTGCGACTCTCAAGATCGCTATTCAAGCGGTGGAAGAGGCTGCCAATCTGATTCTATTTAAGTATACTCAACCCATACAAAACAAAGCAGTACGTGCACTAACTGTGGGATGAGAGCATGGCAAGCGATTGGCTTGAAATTAGAGCAGGGCGGCAAGCCTATGAGCGAATTCAGGAAGAAGGACTTCTCCCTAACTCCATTGAACTGCTAATGGGAGCATCCGGTGGACCTAAGTGGTTTATTCTACAAGGACTCGATAGGTACTTATTCGGTGAGTTTTTTGCCGACCGGCAACAACCTTTAGATTTGCTGGGCACGTCCGCCGGTGCCTGGCGATTTGCCAGCTTGGGGCAGTTGGACCCAGTAGCCGCGAGTGACTTATTTGTTCGGCTATACAGTTCGCAGACGTATAGCGAAAAGCCAGATGTGCAAGAAATTACTGATGAAGCGCGCAAGCTCCTGCATGAGTATGTTCCGGATAGACAAGTTGAAGCTATTCTGCAGCAAGATCGATTCCGTCATCATATGATTGTCGCGCGCTGTAACGGTTTGACTGCCGTTGAGGGACGCCGCCAACTGCTGGGGTTGCTGGGTTCCGCTGCAGCAAATACCGTGAACCGTCGCTGGCTTGGACGGTTTTATGAGCGAGTCATCTTTCATCATCCGCAGTCTACTGCCGCCTTTAGCCGCGGCTGGCAGGATATGCCCACGTCTTATGTACCATTGAGTCAGGACAACTTTAAATTGGCGTTGTTGGCGACTGGCTCAATTCCAATGGTGATTGCTGGTGTTGAGAATATTCCGGGGGCGCCGCCAGGTATGTATCGCGATGGCGGCATTACAGATTATCATTTTGACGTTGATTTGAGTGCAGTGGATGGCCTGGTGCTGTATCCCCATTTTCATCGTGAAGTGGTACCGGGTTGGTTTGATAAGCGTCTAACCTGGCGTAGAACCACAGGAAAACACTGGCCTAATGTGATCTTTATGACGCCGAGTCGCGAATTTATTGAGTCACTGCCCTATGGCAAGATTCCAGACCGTACCGACTTTGCCAAGTTGGATGCTCAAACACGTTTTGATTATTGGACGAAAGCGGTTGAGCAAGGGCGACGAATGGCCGAGCAATTGCATGAATGGATTGCGACCGATGCCATTCGGGAAAAAACGAAACTGTGGCTGTAATCCGTGTATCCAACGATGTTTAAGGAACAATAATGGCGTACCAAGGTAGTCCCAAATTTACTCACCATCAATGCGATAAAATTGGCGTGCTAGTCACGAATTTAGGAACCCCGGACGCACCAACGACATCAGCTTTGCGAGCCTATTTAAGACAGTTTTTATCCGATCCTCGGGTGGTCGAAGTACCGCGATTCATTTGGTGGCTCATTTTAAATTTGATTATTTTGCGGATCCGCCCGCGGCGTTCTGCTGCTGCATATCGGACTGTGTGGACGGAGCGAGGCTCGCCACTTTTATACCACACAGCCGATCAAGCTGCCGGTATTCGGGCTGCGTTAGAACGCAAATATGGTGATGATGTGGTAGTCGAATTTGCGATGCGTTATGGCAATCCGTCCATCTCTAAAGGATTGCAGTCCCTCTTTGATCAGGGGGCGCGCAAGTTAGTGGTGTTACCTTTGTATCCGCACTACTCAGCAGCGACGACCGGATCAACGTTCGATGCCATTGCACACGACTTTACGCAACGTCGCTGGTTGCCAGAATTTCGTTTTATTAATCACTACCACGACCATCCTGCCTACATCAAAGCGGTAGCTACGAGCATTCAGCGGCATTGGGACGAGCATGGGAAGCCGCAAAAGCTGATCTTGTCGTATCACGGAGTGCCACTTAAGTATCTCTTGAAAGGTGATCCGTACCATTGTGAATGTCACAAGACATCGCGTTTGATCGCTGAGCATTTGGGATTGGAAAAAGATGCCTACATGACCACCTTCCAATCACGTTTTGGTCGTGAGGAATGGTTGCAGCCCTATACCGACGAAACATTAAAACACTTGCCTGAGCAGGGCGTTCATTCGATCCACGTCGTCTGTCCAGGCTTTTCGTCGGATTGTTTAGAGACCATTGAAGAAATCGGTGAAGAAAACCGTGAGTACTTCATGGAAGCGGGTGGTAAAGAGTACAGTTATATCCCAGCTCTCAACGCGACTCCTGAACATATTGACGTTTTAGTCCAATTGATTGAAAGTAATCTTCAAGACTGGCATCTTGATCATAATGAAGACCAACGTCACGCATTAGCCAGTGCTATGGAGACAGAGCATGAGCAACGAAAAGGGCGATCCAACTAACGCGCGAGATCGCACGTATGCGGTATCGGCAAATCGGCATCGCGCTCAGCATAAACTGCGCTATGTTGAGATGTCTGCAGCTGCCGAAAATGGTGAATGTCGCTTGTGTAAAGGCGCTATTGTTCCACAAGAGCCCGGGGAAGGTGATACTGATTTAGCCGCACGAGAACAAGCGAATACCTTGACTAACCATGACTAAACCAGTCGCTGCAGACTTGGACCGATCATTACAAGCGGCCGCTCGGGCCGCTTCTAACGCACATCCTGATGAAACCGGAGTCTATTTGTTGGATGATGGTCAGGATGCCTTTGCTGCGCGGATGTTGTTAGCCCAACAAGCTCAACACACGCTCGACATTCAATACTACATTTGGCGTCACGATCGCACGGGGACACTGCTCTTTGAAGCTATCCATGCTGCAGCTGAGCGCGGTGTTCGCGTGCGGCTTCTCTTGGATGATCACAATACTGCGGGAATGGATCCCTTGTTGATTGGTCTGGAGAGCCATCCCAATATCCAAGTTCGGTTATTCAATCCGCTTCGTATTCGCTGGCCACGTGCGTTCAATTATCTGACCAATTTCAATCGCGCGAATCGGCGTATGCATAATAAGGCGTTTATTGCTGACGAAAGCGTGCTGATTACTGGCGGGCGTAACATCGGTGACGAATACTTTGGTGCAGCTGATGCACTCTTATTTGCTGATTTAGATGCACTCATGGTTGGCCAGGCAGTTCAGCAGATTCACTTTGAGTTTGAAGAGTACTGGCGGAGCCCAGCGACCACGTCTGTGCGTAAATTATTTACGTTGCGTAAGCCTGAACATTTGGATGAACTCTCTCAAAGAGCCCAGCTTGTTGAACAGGACCCGGCAGCACAGAAATATATTCAAGCGATTCAGCGATTACCGTTACTACATGATCTGATTCATCGCCGTGTTGAGTTTACCTGGGCGCAAGTTAACGTCGTCAGTGACGATCCAGCTAAAGGCTTGGGGCAGGTGCATGGTCGTGAATTGTTGTCGAACCAGTTGCAAAGCGCGATTGGCATTCCAAAGCGGCAACTCACCTTAGTGTCTCCTTATTTTGTGCCGACGTTAGCGGGTTTCTCAGAATTACAAAAGTTAGCTCAGGCTGGCGTGAATATGACTATTCTTACGAATTCGTTGGAGGCAACCGACGTTGCTATTGTTCACGCAGGTTATGCAAAGTGGCGCAAAGGCATGTTAAGGGCCGGAATTCGATTATTTGAATTGCAGCGCCAGACTGTTTTGTCGCCGCGCGCGCGCCGTAAAGAGCGACGAGAACGACTTAAAGGCAAAGAGCGGATTGGTCAAGCCGCATCGAGTCTGCATGCGAAAACCTTTACGGTTGATAAGATACGCGTGTTTATAGGTTCCTTTAATTTTGACCCGCGCTCGATGCAATTGAATACGGAGTTGGGGGTTGTTATTCATAGTCGCTCACTGGCGGAACGAATTCACCAGCGCTTTCATGAGGAAGTTGCTCGGTACGCCTATGAACTTAGATTAAATGGAAAGCGACTAGAATGGATTGAGTTTCTTGGAGATTCCACCATTACGCATACACGTGAGCCGGGCGCCTCTATTTGGCGGCGGCTGAGTTCAATTGTGTTGAGTTGGTTACCCATCGATTGGTTGTTATAAGGACTACACGAATGCGATTAGTTTATCTAGGTGGTGCGGAGACAGTGACGGGCTCGAAATACCTGCTGGAAACGGCATCGACGCGGATCTTAGTGGATTGCGGCCTATTCCAAGGCTACAAGTGGCTCCGGCAACGCAACTGGCAACCGCTGCCTCTCGGAATTCAAGATGTTGATGGCATTGTATTAACCCATGCGCACCTGGATCATTCCGGTTTCATACCTGTGCTCTACAAGCATGGTTTTCGCGGTCGCATTTATACTCATGAGGCTACCGCTGACTTGTGTGGAATTTTGTGGCCGGATAGTGGACGTATTCAAGAGGAAGACGCTAAGTTCTACAAGAAGCATGGGCTGAGTAAGCATGAGAATCCCGAACCACTCTACGATGAGGCCACTGCGAAAGCCGCACTGGAATTATTGGAGCCGGTGGCTTTCGATCAACCGTTTCAAATTGGTGATATTGATATCGTTCTGCAGCCAGTCGGCCATATTCTTGGAGCGGCGAGTGTCATCGTGACTGCTGAGGGCAAGCGTATTGGCTTTAGTGGCGATGTGGGACGGCCCGACGATATTCTGATGAAAGCACCCAGACCGCTCCCTGAGGTTGACTATTTATTGCTAGAGGCTACCTATGGCAATAAACGACACGCGGCAGAAGATGCATGGGAGCAACTGCAAGCCGTGGTTTTAGAGACAGCGCAGGCGGGTGGCGTTTTAATGATACCCAGTTTTGCGGTCGGCAGAGCGCAACTACTACAACACATGTTGACAGAACTGATGGCGCAAGGGCGAATTCCCAAATTGCCGATATTTCTAGATAGCCCCATGGCAATTCGAGCGTCATCCATTTATCAGCGGCATCACGAATATCATCGATTGTCAGCGGCACAATGTGATGCAGCAGAAAGTCAGGTGATTTACTGTCACAGTGTTGATGAGTCGAAGGCGATTGCCAACCAACATGGACCGCACATTATTATTGCCGGCAGTGGGATGGCGACAGGCGGACGTATCTTGCACCATTTTAAACGTTGGCTCAGTGATCATCGCGCCACAGTGTTGTTCTCTGGACATCAGGCAGGCGGTACCCGTGGAGCCAAAATGCTGCAAGGAGCGGAGAGAATTAAGGTACATGGCGACTGGATCGAGGTTCGCGCCAAGTTAAGACAGTTAGAGGGCCTATCGGGGCACGCAGATTTTGTCGAAATAGGTGATTGGCTAGCAGCGAGTCAGTTACGCCCTGAAACCAAAATACAACTGGTTCATGGCGAACCTGATGCTCTAGAGTCACTTTCTGACTACCTGAAGCAAAATACTCGATTTGACATCAGCATAGCGCCCTACATGGGAGTGGAACACTGGTAGTGTGGTTGGCAAGCGGTTTGAAAATTCAAGCATTTATGCCTAGGGTTACTTAAACCCAAAAGGAGAACAACATGGCTGAAGTTGAGTCGAAACCGAAGTGGCACTCTGCAATTCTCATCCCTGTATTCGCACCTGCCGTTGTGGTTATTGCATTATTTGTAATAGGTACTTTATTTAACCCCGAGCGTGCGGGCGACCTGTTTAGCGATGTACTCGCCTGGATAACCGCTGATTTTGGTTGGTTTTACATGCTTGCGGTTGCTATTTTCTTAGTATTTATCGTCATTATCGCTTTGTCGAAGTGGGGACGAATAAAGTTAGGTCCTGATCACGCAGACCCTGAATACAGCTTTCCGGCTTGGTTTGCGATGTTATTTTCGGCTGGCTACGGTATTGCTCTATTGTTCTTCGGTGTGGCAGAACCAGTACTCCATTACGCAAGCCCGCCAGTTGGCGCAGCTGAAACAGTAGATGCTGCGAAACAGGCAATGCAAATCGCTTATTTCCACTGGGGCTTTCATATTTGGGCTATTTACGGTTTAGTCGGGTTAGTCCTTGCTTATTTTAGTTTTCGCCATGGGTTACCGCTATCGATGCGCTCGACTTTATATCCGCTCATTGGTGAGAAAATCCACGGTCCAATGGGGCATGCGGTCGATACCTTCGCCATTCTCGGCACCATGTTCGGTATTGCGACAACACTGGGTTTATCGGTGATTCAGATCAATGCCGGATTAAATTATCTGTGGCCAGCTATTCCAGTCGGAACTGCTGTTCAATTGATTGCCATCGTTGTGATTACGTTGCTGGCTATTGTTTCGGTTGTGGCCGGCTTGGATAAGGGCGTCAAGCGATTGTCCTTTGTCAATATGGCACTGGTCCTGATTATTCTGACCTTCGTATTTGTCGCCGGTCCGACCGTTCATATTTTAGAGACCTATCTACAAAATACGGGCTCATACTTAAGCAATATTGTTGAGCGAACCTTTAATCTCCAAGCTTATTCACGCAGTGATTGGATTGGCAATTGGACGCTATTTATATTTGGTTGGACTATTGCCTGGGCGCCATTTGTTGGACTTTTTATCGCCAAAATCAGTCGCGGTCGAACGATTCGTCAGTTTGTATTGGGAGTCATGTTAGTACCAACATTCTTTACATTCTTCTGGTTTGCGGTATTTGGTGATACAGCCTTGCATATGATCATGAACGACGGCTATACCGCCCTCATTGGCGAGGTTCAGAATAATGAGGCCATTGCCTTATTCAAATTGTATGAACAACTGCCACTGACCAATATTTTATCCTTTTTAACGGTCATCCTGATTGTGACATTCTTTGTTACTTCATCAGACTCAGGGTCACTGGTTATCGACTCTTTGGCATCGGGCGGGAATCCGAATACGCCTGTTTGGCAGCGCGTGTTTTGGGCAAGTTCAGAGGGTATCGTTGCCGCTGTGTTATTACTTGCTGGTGGACTGGGTGCGTTACAAACCGCGTCTATAGCCAGCGCCTTACCCTTTGCTGTGATTATTTTGATTGCGGCCATAGGAATGTGGCGCGCGTTGGTGATTGAAGGGCATCAGTACTCAAGTTTGAAGAGTGCGATGCGAACCCATCGTCGTGGCATTGACGCGGGCCCTGCCTATTGGAAGAAGCGTTTAGCCGGCGTCATTGAGTTTCCCGAAAAGGGCGAAGTAGAGGCCTTTATTAAAGAACGTGTGATTCGCTGTCTGGATGATGTCGCGACAGAAATGAAAGAGACTGAATGGGAATCGCAGGTGAGTTATGAAGACGAAAATGGCCGAGCCATTCTGACTTTGAAAAACTCGGAAGGTGCTGATTTCTTTTATGAAGTACGACTGCGCGAATACCAGCGTCCACAATTTACGGTGAACCCACGCAATGATGATAGCTATTATCGTGCAGAGGTGTTCTTACGGCAGGGCGGACAAGCCTATGACCTTTATGGATACGAGAGTAGTGACATCATTAACGATGTCATTAATCAGTTCGAAAACTATCTTCACTTCATGCATATATTCCCCAATAGTTTGCCTTGGGACTTAAGTAAGCATGATGATGAACTCAAGTCGGCTAGCGATTAGCTGACTTGATAAATTCGACCAATTGGTCAAAGGGCATAGGTCGAGCAAAATAGTAACCTTGACCCAATTCGGCGCCGAGCTCCAGCAGCGTTTGTTGTTGCTCGGCGTTTTCGATTCCTTCAGCTACGGTAGTAATACCTAATTGTTTCGCCATGGCAATAATACCGCGAGTGATGGCCTCGTCGCTCTCGTGCGAGTGGATACCCTGGGTAAAGGCTTGGTCAATTTTCAGCTTAGTGACTGGCAACTGTTTGAGATAACTGAGTCCAGAGAAGCCTGTGCCAAAATCATCCAATGCAATCTGTAGACCGGTTTGTCGGAGTTTACGCAACAATGCAATTGCGTAGTCAGTGTTGTCCATAAGCACGCTTTCAGTCAGTTCAAGTTCAATCGTGCGCGGAGAGAGGTCATGACGTTGCAGTGTTTCCATGATGTAGTCTAGGAATTCCGCGCGATGGAATTGCAGTGCTGATACGTTTACAGCTACCGTCAGATCGCCAAATTCTTGGAGTCGTTTGCTATCGCGACAAGCACGATCTAATGCCCATTCACTAGCTGGAATTATTTGCCCGGTTGTCTCCGCTAAGGGAATGAATTCTGCTGGCGATACATTTCGGCCGTCAGCTAATTGCCAGCGCATCAAGGCTTCCACACCAACAATTCTGCCAGTCGCAAGTTGATATATCGGCTGATAGTGAAGTTCAAGCTCTTCATCATCTAACGCCTGTTGGAATTGACTGCGTAAAACAATATCGGCCTGAAAACGAGCGCTCGCGTCAGCTGAATAAAACTGAAAGTGATTATGACCGTACTGCTTTGCTCGTGTCATCGCAATATCAGCGCGCTGAATCAATTCTAGGGGATACTTTACATCGGGTTCATAGAGTGCAACGCCGATACTTGCAGTTAAGTATATTTTTTGTCCTGCAGTGACTTCATAAGGTTCGCCGATACTGGTTAGAGCTTCAAAAACGAGTTCGGTCAAATCGGTAATTTTCTGCAGATGACTGATAACCACCACATATTCATCTCCGCCGAACCGTGAAATCACCTCTTGATGGCAAAAAGTACTTTGTAGACGGTGTGCTACCTCAATCAATATGGCATCACCAACTTCCAATCCCAGAGTGTCATTCACCGGCTTAAAGCCATCTAGATCGATGAAGAGTGTCGCTAGAATATTCTCATCGAGATCCGCACGATGCTGCTTAACTAAATCTGCGATAGCTGTCTCTAAAGCATTACGGTTAGCTAAACCGGTCAAGCCATCACGAGTCGCGTTGAAGGCTAGCTTCTTTTTGTTCGCTACTTGCTGAGACACGTCGTGTTGAACACCGATGTAATGCGTTACAACATTTTGATCATTGCGAACCGGCGAGATGAAAAGCTCGTTCCAAAATCGTTCGCCAGATTTGCGGTAGTTGATTAATTGAACTCGCACTTCTTCTTGCCGCGAAATAGCATGTCTTAACGCTTGCACAGCTTCTGGACTGGTTTCTGATCCCTGCAAGAAACGACAATTGCGACCGATCACATCGACTTTGTTATAACCCGTCATTCGTTCGAATGCTTTATTAATGTAGACGATAGGCATATCAGCTTGAACCGCATCGGCAATGACAATGCCGTTAACACTGTGGTCAACGCTGCGCTGGAGCAATTGGAGGTGTTCATCTTGTTGTTTGCGTTGGGTGATGTTCTTCGCGATACCGTAGGTACCTATGATTTCACCATCGATCACAATGGGCAGGTTAATGATATCTAAGTCTAGGTGGATGCCGTGAATATCGCGACAGCGCGCCTCATAGCGTTGCGAACGACCGGCTAGAACGTTTTGGAATAGCATGCCGATGCGCTCGATATCATCGTCCTCAACAAACCGCTGGAAATGAACGCCAATAATTTCTTCTGCTGAGGCATCTAAAAGTTCTACAACGGCTTGATTCACCGCAACGAAATGACCGTCAGGGTCCAGTGAAAATACCGCATCAGGATTCTGCTCAAACAAACTGCGATAACGTTGCTCGCTCGTTTTAAGCGCATGGCGCTGAGTCCGCAAACGCCGCTGAATGTCTTGTAAACGCAGACTATGGACCTGCAGTTGCCGGTTTTGCTCGTACATCAACATAAACAGCAGGCTGAACGTGAGCCCTAAAAACGCAATCATGATGCGCAGATTGGCGTTGGCTACCAGATCATCGAAACTATATAACGATGCAAACATGGGTAGAGACGGACCTTGAGGAAGCGTCAGAACCGTTTTTGCTAAGCGTAGTTCATTTCTATGATAAGGCTTGGATTCATCGAAGCTAGTGACCGCATCCGTCGATAGTTGAATATAAATTTTTAGTGACTCAGGTAACATCCGCGTGTCGGGATTCAATAGTCGATTAAAATCATACGTCGCTAAGAGGTATCCATTCGAACTATCGCTGTAATCGACGGGCAATATCATATAAGCAAGCGGTGTGGCCATGCCCCGAAAGGTTGACTCCGGAATGAAAAGCTCGGTGGTTTGATGTGGCTGATTCAGCCAATTTTGCACTTCAGGTGAACCAAAGTGACTGCTACTGACATTAGAGTTGTCATTCCCTTGTTGCCAGCGGCGTTGTCTCTCTTGGTCTAATAGCGTTAGATTGAGTAGGTGCGGTATGTCGCGTAAATACGAGTTGATGTCGTTCTTTTGCGCGTCGTCAAGCATCTTGAGGTCGTTTAATTGCCAGCGTTCGACCATCCGCTCCATCAGTTGGATATTCACGCTGACCATTTGCTGTCGCGCACGAGCTATTTTGTCGAGATCGGTCTGTGCCTGAAGTTGAACGGAGCGAATATTCTCATAGCTCAAGTAGTACCAAGTTCCGCAGGTCAGAAATACAGCGATAAAGCCTAACCACATGGCTTTAGGACTGGGGAATGCAATTAACTTGGTAGGAATGAGCGATACCAACAAAAGCGAAATACTGACGAGAAAGATGACGAGTCCGGCGATACTCGTAACCGCTGGGTGAGGCCCCAGCAGCATAAAGCCATTTGGAATAATGTGGAGTACGAGAAATAGGAATGCGACCGCAAGCATCACTAGCGCTAACGCACGTTGCCACAAGCGTTGCAAACGTTGCTCAGGTGACATAGCTAAACAGGAGCCTAGAATAATAAATAGAATAGCAACAGGCGGGTAGAAGTAGGCATCCATTCGCGACAACCAACCCAGAAAAAAGATGTGGTTGATTGAAAAAGTGACCAACAAGCTATGTAGTGCCAGCAAACAAACTAAAAATGCTGCAATCAGTTGTATTTTTCGCCATTTGAGAACGATGGCAGCTAAAGCAACACTCACCGTCAGCGCAACGACACCAGAAGTCGTAGAAATCACTCGTTCAAAGGCCGTTTCTGGCTGAGTCCACCAGTTCATAGCAAGGCCAATCAGCCCAATTACAAATGTGGCGCTAATCGATGCGAATAGACTGGCTGTAACAACGTGCGGATTAATGCGCTGGAGTAGCATGTTGGAATGTTACTTCTTTATGAAAGTCATCCGACTATAGAGTCAAAGCGCTTATCGCGTCAACGCAATTTATATACAGGTCCATGTTAAAAGTAAACGGTCTTGTCCTGGACCTAGGTAGTCGTATTTAGTCGCGGTTATCTGAAAGCCATGATTAAAATACAATTGTTGGGCGGAGATGTTGTCGGGAGCTACCGAGAGATGCACCTGATGAACGACACGGTCCTCTCTGCAGTGATTCTGAAAAGATGTTACCAATTGATTTCCGATACCCAGTCCACGCGCTGATGATGCAACTAGCAACGACATTAACCAAAGTTCTGAGCAATTGTTGCTTGGAGCTGCAAGCAGATAACCTTGAATGCGGCGGTCATGTTCTGCGCACAAGAACCACTGTGGCCATTGCGAGAGAGCTTGATAAAAGAAAGCTGACGGATAACCGTCAGCTCCGTAGAAGCCTTTTTCAATCTCTGAGATAGCTGCAATATCAGCTATCTCAGCGAGACGAATAGTTGTCATTGAGACTAATCTAGCGCCAATTGCACTGAAAAGGTGACTGGAATCACTAGGTCAATGGATTTGAGTCCTGCGATGGTTCGCAATTGCTCAACACCCTCGCTGAATTTAAATGCGTTCGCACTAATAAGCACAGGCGATGTTGTTGTGACCAACAACTCATCCGCGTCTAATCGGGTCACTTGGAGGTTAGCCTCTACGGTTCCCGTGGTTCCTGCTAAAAACACATCAAGGTCGACGGTTAACGGCAGGGTAGAGCCTGCAGGGATTGCGTCTACTGATGACATATCGAGTTCGCTTGTGACTGTTATGGTCGAATACTCTTCGCTCGCAAAGATATGCTTTAACATCCGCTCGTTCCGAATTGGAATCTGAGTATCAATAGATGCGACCGGAATGGACACTTCTAAGTTGCCATCAGTCACTGCACCACTTAACTCGGTGAAGCGATGTGTTTCTGCAACGGTTTCGTTCTTCACTGACACAAAATTTAAGACTGAGCTATCAGCATCAATTTGCCAGGTATCGGCATGCGCTGTTGCAATACTTAAGCTCATCAGCGTGGTTAAAGCCGTTGTAAGCATTAATGTTTTCATACTAAACCTCCTGTTTTAATTCACTCATAGCAGTACGGCATCTACTGTATTGATGATCACATTTGTTAGGTTCATCGCGTCTTTACAAATATTTAGCACACCCATTTAAACTTGTTGTGATGTTTTGGCGTATTCCTTACCGAGCTAGGCAAAAAGCTTAGTCATTTTTCACAACGAGGAGATTTACGATGTTACGTTCAATTAAAGTAGTCGCTACGGCGTTGCTAGCGGGTTTCATCGCTACTTCAGCCTTTGCTCACAATCACGGTAAGAAAGCTGACGACATTGTAACCATCGCTAGCGGTGATGCACAATTCTCAACTTTGGTTACTGCAGTGCAAGCAGCTGGCCTTGTCGAAACTTTACAAGGTGAAGGGCCTTTCACCGTATTCGCGCCAACCAATGATGCGTTTGCAAAGCTTCCAGAAGGAACAGTTGAAAACCTGCTCAAGCCAGAGAACAAAGCACAGCTGCAAGCGGTACTAACTTATCACGTGTTAGGTTCAAAAGTCATGAGCTCAGACATCGCTGGTAAAGAATTGTCAGTAGCTACCGTGCAAGGTGAAGAAGTTGCAGTAGACGCAACTGATGGTGTGACTGTCGGTGGCGCTAATGTCATCAAAGCAGACATCAAAGCAAGCAACGGTGTTATTCACGTGATTGATTCGGTCATTTTACCGCCTTCAATTCAATAAGAGTTAAGAATTACCTGAAAGCCCACATTTTTGTGGGCTTTTTTCTTGTAAAATCGAACATTCGTTCTACCCTTGAGTATATTTTAACCAAGGTGAGCGCATGCCCAAATTACCTGCCGAAGAACTAACCAAACGTAAACAGCACATTCTCAGTGCGGCTGCCCGCTGTTTTTCTGCGAAGGGCTACTATCACGCGACCATGCGTGATGTGCTCGCTGAGGCGAAACTAAGCTCCGGCGCGGTTTATCACTATTTCCCAAGTAAAGAGTCGATTTTGGCTGCGCTCGCGCAAGCCGATAGTGAGGCTGTCACGGCAAGAATTCTGTCTACGGATGCTCGCGGTGATCTAAAAAAGCTTGTTCGTCTGTTTTTCGGTGATATCCAACAAGCGAATGCGCAACAACTAGGAATCATGATGTTGTCGATTGCGAGCGAAGCGTCGGTTGATTTAGAGCTTCAGGAGCAATTTAAACAGCAACGATTGCAAATCAAGACCGCGCTCGTTGATTTCCTGCAAATTTACTATCACGCGCGGAAGCTATTTTTAAGTCCGCGCCAGATTCGAGCGCGCGCAGAAATACTGAGTACGGTATACAATGGATTATTGGTGGCGATAGCAGTGAATGACGCGCCTAACAGTGCAACTTTAATCGACGAGTTAGCAATAGCGTTAGCCAAGTAGGAAATCATCATGGTTGAATTCCGATTAGACATTATGACCTTGTTAGTATTGTTGATACTTGGCTATTTAATGCTCGCAATCTTATTGATGCTGCATGAATCACCCGTGACCTCGAAACGAGCCGTACGAGTCTGGACCGTAGCGCAGTCTTTAAAAGCGCTTGGTGCGTTTGGTGTCTTGGTTGCCTTTACGCTCGAAAATACGCCCATACGTATTGGTTTTAACCTCTTCCTGATTTTCGGTTTTGCGCTCGAATTTGCTGCTTATCAAGTCTACACCAAACACCAACGCCCTTATCTAGTGCCACTCTGCTTAGGTGCGCTCGCTTCCTTGGTGTTTTTAGCAGGTAGCTTTTTTGAAAGTCCATGGCAGGGCCAATATTGGGCTGCTACGGCTGCGTTATCATTTGGCGTCATGTCGGCAGGCGCCGCATATGTCCTGTTTCGTTGGAGTACTGAACAAACCCATCGGTCGGCCTATGTGGCGATTCTGATTGCTGTGAATTTCATGAATTTCGTCATTTCTGCTATTCGAGCCTGGTATGCCGTGATTATTGACGGACACAACTTTGTCACGCCTGTGCTTACTAATGAACTCATGTTTCTATGGAACTATGTGTTGTTGTTACTCAATGGGATTGGCTTCATTTTATTATTAAAAGAGCAGTCGGACCGACTGATGGCAGATTTAACCATTCGTGATCCACTGACAGGATTGTTCAATCGCCGCCATTTCGATACGGAGTTAAAGCTTGAGATATCGCGCTTTGAACGCGGTCAAAGCTCATTTGCGTTAGCAATGATCGATCTCGACCACTTCAAACAAATCAACGATATGCATGGTCATCAAACGGGTGATTGGATCTTAACGGAGTTCGGTCAATTCATGCAGAAGCAGTGCCGAGATATCGATGTTTTTGCACGGATAGGTGGCGAAGAGTTCGCTTTAATACTACCCAATGCGTCAATGGCTCAAGCGAAAGAAAAGTTGGAAAGCTTACAACATCAACTGACCAACCAAGAATTCATACACCGTGGCAAACGTATTCATATCACCTTCAGTGCTGGTGTTACCGATTCCAGCTGCAGTCATGAGTTCGATGGGTTAATGATGCAAGCGGATGATGCGCTCTATGAGGCCAAAGCAAACGGTCGGGATTCCGTTTGCGGCTGGCGCTTTCAAGCCCGAACGGGTTAGCTGCCGCGACGTAATAAATGATAGTGTCGCTATTCTTTCTGGTCACGGCACTGTGCTAAAGTTGCGACTATTCTCACCGAACTAATTTGAAAGTAGGTCATGGCAGACTTTTTTAATAAATTACTCCAGAACGTCACCGTTCCAGCTCCTTATCTTGGCATGTTGATCAGCTCAGCTGTGCTGATTCTCGTGGTTATTATTTTACGTGCGATGTTGTGGCGTTTTATTCGACGCAGCGTTCAGTCGAGTGAGATGCGTCGCCGTTGGTTGACTCAAATCCGCAATGGTTTGTTGCTGCTGATGATTCTCGGACTGGTGATGATTTGGGCTCATGAACTGCGAACCTTAGCACTATCGATTGTTGCGATTGCGGTCGCTTTTGTGGTGGCAACGAAAGAATTGATCCTGTGTTTAACCGGATCGTTGATAAAGTCGGGTGCTCGGTCGTTCACGATCGGTGATCGTATTCAAATCAAAGATTTTCGGGGTGACGTGATTGACCAGAACTTGTTGGCTACGACGATATTAGAAGTTGGTCCAGGTAAGCTAACTCACCAACGTACTGGTCGAATGATTGTCGTGCCCAACGCATTATTTGTGTCTGAACCGGTTGTGAATGAGAGCTATACCCATGATTATGTGCTGCATGTGTTTACAGTGCCGTTTAAACGAGATGAAAATTGGAAATTGGCGCAGCAAGTTCTATTGGAGGCCGCACAGAAGCACTGTTCCCCTTACCTCGAGCAAGCGCGAAAATACATGCGCCGCATGAGTGATCACAGTGGCTTTGAAATTCCATCCGTCGATCCGCGTGTGACCTTGCAGGTGCCGACAGCGGGGGAAGTGCATTTAATTGTTCGTTTCCCTGCGAAGCAAACCCAACGTAGTTTTATCGAACAACAAATTTTGACTGATGTGTTCACTCAACATGATTTAAGTGCTGCGAAAAAACCAATAGGAAACACTGAGAATAGCTAGCTAATTTTGCCATCTACGTAATACCAACGGCCATCGATACGCTCGAATTCAGATTCTTCCTCAAGCATATCGATGGCTCGCCCCTCGCGATAAAATGCGCGGAAATGAACGGTACCATGATCATCCTGCTCGTTTGCAGAGATAATCTGTAACTGTACCCACTCAGGATTGTCATCTAATTCAAAGTCATGCCGACGCATTTTTGGATGCCAAGTTTGAAACAGATAGTCCGCATCATCGAGTGCAAAGGCACTGTACCGAGAACGCATTAACGCTTCCACGGTCGGCGCCACGGCACCGTTATGATACTGCCCACAACAGTCTTCATACTCGAGTTCACTGCCACATGGGCAAGGGTCTTGAATAGTCATGATATCCGTATCTCCATGATTTGAGACTGACAAAAAGCCACGGTCGATTTTGAATGTAAACCAAAAAATTTCTGCCGTATAGTTTTATACCGTTCGCTTTGATTTGAACCGCATGCCAGTTTGCGGTAGCATGCGCGGCTTCATATATAGAGAGCTGCAATGTTTCAACTCACGCCACCCTAGCTGTTTCCCATCTAACTGAGCATGTCATCCCGACATGTGAGTGCTTGTGCGCGAGATTATGTGCAAGATTATGTGCAAGAGCACAGTGCTGACTATCTTTAGTTTTATATTCATTCGTAGAAGTGATTAAACAATGTTGAAAACAATTCAAAACCAATGGTTTTCGAATATTCGTGGCGATCTTCTCGCCGGAATGGTTGTTGCTCTGGCTCTCATTCCAGAGGCCATCGCATTTTCGATTATCGCAGGAGTCGATCCGAAAGTAGGGCTGTACGCCTCATTTTGTATTGCGATGATTATTGCATTTGTGGGTGGCCGACCTGGGATGATCTCTGCGGCAACGGGAGCCATGGCTCTGCTCATGGTGACTTTGGTGCGCGAACATGGTCTCGAATACCTGCTAGCAGCAACGTTGTTAACCGGTGTTCTTCAAATCATCGCAGGCTACTTGCAACTCGGCAGCTTGATGCGATTCGTGTCTCGTTCCGTGGTCACTGGTTTCGTGAATGCTTTAGCGATTTTGATCTTCATGGCTCAACTACCAGAGCTCACGAATGTGACTTGGCATGTCTATGTCATGACAGCAGCAGGTCTCGGGATTATTTATCTCTTTCCGTATCTACCCGTTATTGGCAAGTTATTACCATCACCGCTGGTTTGTATTGTCGGGTTAACGATAGTTGCAATCTGGTTTTGTATTGATATCCGCACTGTTGGCGATATGGGAGAACTGCCCGACACGCTACCCATATTTCTATGGCCAGATGTGCCTCTGACTCTCGAAACCTTGATGATTATCTTTCCTTACGCTGCAGCTTTGGCGGTAGTGGGGTTACTTGAGTCTATGATGACCGCAACCATTGTTGACGATCTGACTGATACGACAAGCGATAAGAATCAAGAATGTAAAGGGCAGGGTATTGCCAATATTGGTGCTGGCCTACTGGGAGGTATGGCGGGTTGTGCCATGATCGGTCAATCGGTGATTAATGTGAAATCGGGTGGGCGTACGCGATTATCAACGTTCTCTGCGGGCTTGTTCCTGATTATTCTCATTCTGGTGGTCGATGATTGGTTAACGCAAATACCTATGGCAGCGCTTGTTGCCGTGATGATTATGGTATCGATTGGGACTTTTAGTTGGGATTCGATTCGAAATCTTAAAAAACATCCGTTGTCCACGAACATTGTCATGGTGAGTACTGTCGTGGTTGTGGTGGCTACTCACAACTTGGCCTTGGGTGTCGGCGTTGGCGTACTATTGGCTGCCATGTTCTTTGCCAATAAAATTGGACACTTCATGCACATCTCAGCGCACATCAATGATGATGGCACCGAGCGTCAATATGATGTCATTGGGCAAGTTTTCTTTAGCTCTGCAGACAAGTTTGTCGAAGCTTTTGATTTTAAAGAAGCTGTTGATAAGGTCATCATTGATTTAACCCGAGCGCATTTCTGGGACATTACCGCTGTTGCGGCACTTGATAAGGTGGTCATCAAGTTTCGTCGCGAAGGCGCTGAAGTTGAAGTGCGCGGTCTGAATGAGGCGAGTGCAACTATTGTCGATCGTTTTGGCGTCCACGATAAGCCCGATGCGGCAGACCGCATCATGAGTGGCCATTCATAAGGAGAAAGAACATGAGTCAAGTGATTGCTTGTATTGATGGTTCGGCCGCAACAGTCGCCGTTTGTGATTATTCTGCATGGGCTGCTACGCAGCTTGATGCGCCTTTACTTCTTCTCCATGTATTGGACGACAAGCGTTATCCTACCGCGACCGATTTGAGTGGTAATATTGGCTTGGGCAGCCGTGAACAGCTACTGGATGAATTAGCGGCTTTGGATGAGCAGCGTGCCAAGATTGCTCTCCAACAAGGTCATGGCATGCTCGAGAGCGCCAAAGCGAGAGCTCGAGAGGACGGTGTTGCAACCGTACAAATGCGTCAACGTCATGGTGACTTAACTGAATCACTACAGGATCTTGAAGGTGATACCCGATTGGTCGTGTTAGGCCTGCATGGTAAAGATAGTAGTGCTAACCCACAACTGATCGGTAGTCATGTCGAAACAGTGATTCGGACGGCTCAGCGGCCGTTGTTGCTCACTCCAGCTAGTTATCAAAAACCCGGTAGTGTAATGATTGCATATGATGGCAGCGCGACAACTCAGAAAGGCGTGCAAATGATGGCACAAAGTCCTTTATTCAAAGGCATGCCTGTTCATGTGGTCATGGTCGACGTCGATACTGTCGACAATCGAGAGAAATTGATGTGGGCGGAGAACTTGCTGAAGAGTCACGGACATCAGGTGGTAACTGTTTTGCGTGCGGGTGAAGTGGAACCAACGTTACACGGCTATCAAACTGAGCAAGATATTGATGTTTTGGTGATGGGAGCCTATGGTCATTCGCGTTTGCGTCAGTTCTTGGTTGGCAGTACGACCACTGCGATGCTGCAAACCAGCACACGCCCAGTACTTATCCTGAGATAAGACGCCTCATCAAATATTGTCGACAATTTGGGGTGATCACTCTTGATCATCCCAAGATTTCCTCCTAAAATTAGGGCTCTTGTCTATTCCGTTTGATCCATCTTGTCGACATTACGACGCACTTTAGTGACGACGCTCGAGGAACTCTCATGACAGCGACTGCCAGCCAACTCTCTCCGCTACTGACCAAACCGGTTACTGCGGCTGATCGTCTACTCGTCGAAATGCAGCGGGCGATTGTTGAGGGCGAGATTTCCGCCGGCAGTAAAATGAGTGAACCCGAACTTGCGCGACGCTTTCAAGTCAGTCGCGCGCCACTCCGCGAGGCGCTGGCACGCTTAGAACGGTGTCATTTAGTCGAACGAACACCGAACACAGGTGCGCGTGTGGTACAATTGTCGACTACCGGTTTGGTTGCTTTGTATCAGATTCGTGAGGAACTCGAGGGTTTAGCCTGTCGGCTTGCCGCAGAGCAAATGCCAGAGCAAGAAATCCGCGCGCTGCAACAGTTACTCGATCAGCATCTGACGTCGCAACGCGTGCGTGAGGGTGAAAGTTATTATCAAGAAGCGGGTGATCTCGATTTTCATTACCGTGTCATCTTAGGATCAAACAATCCTTATCTCATCAACATGCTATGTGATGAGCTCTATTTTTTAGTCCGAATGTACCGCGTCCAACTGGGTATGAACGGTCCTCGCGTCTCACGGGCATTCGACGAACATAAAGCCATATTAGCTGCCATTGCCAATCGCGATGGCGAACTAGCCGATTTACTGATGCGTCGTCATATAAGTGCGTCGCGTCGAAATATCGAACTACAACTGCAACAAGTAGGGAAGTAACATGACGCAAGTAACGAGTGCGGGTGCACGATTTCGACAAGCTATTGCCGCTAATCAGCCGCTTCAAATTGTTGGAACTATTAATGCCTACACGGCCATGATGGCTGAACGGGTTGGCCATCAAGCTTTGTATTTATCCGGTGCAGGGGTTGCGAACGCATCATTCGGCTTACCTGATTTGGGCATGACTTCATTAAATGATGTGTGTGAGGATATCCGCAGAATTACTGCTGCCACATCAGTGCCGTTGCTGGTTGATGCCGATACAGGTTGGGGCGGCGCCTTCAATATTGCGAGAACGGTCAAAGAAATGACGCGCGCAGGCGCTGCAGGATTTCATATTGAAGATCAGGTCGCGCAGAAACGTTGTGGTCATCGTCCAAATAAAGAGATAGTGACACAAGAGGAAATGGTCGATCGTGTTAAAGCTGCTGTTGACGCACGTACGGATGAGCAGTTTTTTATCATGGCTCGTACCGATGCGTTGCAACAACAAGGTCTTGATGCAGCGATTGCGCGCGCGCAAGCCTGTGTGGATGCCGGAGCCGACGCCATTTTCGCGGAAGCTGTGCACACGCTTGAGCAATACGAAGCATTCACTAAAGCATTGAATGTTCCTGTGTTGGCGAACATCACTGAATTCGGCCAAACACCACTCTTTAACAAAGCAGAACTTGCGGACGTTGGTGTGGGTATGGTGCTGTATCCATTGAGCGCGTTCCGTGCGATGAACAAAGCGGCATTAAACGTGTATGAGAGCATTCTGGAGAACGGTGATCAGAAAGCAGTGGTTGATAGCATGCAGACACGCGCAGAGCTCTATGACTTCCTGAATTATCACGCATTCGAAGAAAAACTCGACTCACTGTTTAAAAAATAAGTGCGCGATTGGTTATTGGATATTAGCTATTAGTGAAAACCAAAACCAAAGCGCTAGAGCTATCACGATTAGCTAATAGCAAATAGCTAGTAGCGAGTAACAGAAATTGAGAGGGAATTATGGTTGATAAGAAATTGAGTGGCGCTGGGTTGCGCGGACAGGTTGCTGGCGAAACAGCACTATGCACAGTAGGTAAAAGTGGTTCAGGATTAACTTATTATGGTTATGACATCAAAGAATTAGCCGAGAAGGTGAGCTTTGAAGAAGTTGCCTATTTGTTAGCCAACGGAGAACTTCCAAAACAAGCCGAACTAGATGCTTACAAAGCTCGTTTGAAAACTTTACGCGGTCTGCCGCAGGCTCTGAAAGATGTATTAGAGCGCATTCCTGCTGATGCCCACCCCATGGATGTGATGCGGACCGGTTGTTCATTCCTCGGCAATATCGAGCCAGAGGAAGATTTCAGCCAAGCGGATGCTAAGATTGAGCGGCTATTGGCTGCATTCCCGAGTATTTTGTTGTATTGGTATCGTTTTACTCACGATAACGTGCGCATTGAAACGGAGACTGATGACGATTCCATAGGCGCCCATTTCCTGCACCTCCTGCATGATAAGAAGCCATCCAAATTGCACACCGATGTCATGAATACATCGTTGATCTTGTATGCTGAGCATGAATTCAATGCGTCGACATTTACTGCGCGCGTGTGTGCGTCGACATTATCGGACTTATTTTCCTGTGTCACCGGTGCTATCGGTTCATTGCGCGGCCCTCTGCACGGAGGTGCAAATGAAGCTGCTATGGATTTGATTCGTGACATGAAAGATGCAGACGAAGCAGAGCGCACGTTGATGGGCATGTTGGAGCGCAAAGAAAAGATTATGGGCTTTGGTCACGCCGTTTATCGTGAGTTTGATCCACGTAACGACATTATTAAAGGCTGGTCTGAAAAACTGGCACAAGAATTTGGTGATAGTCGTTTATATGATGTATCTGTACGTTGTGAAGACGTCATGTGGCGGGAAAAGAAATTATTCCCCAATGCCGACTTCTTCCACGCATCGGCTTACCACTACATGGGTATTCCAACCAAATTGTTTACCCCAATTTTTGTGATGTCACGGGTCACTGGCTGGACCGCGCATGTGAAAGAGCAACGCGCTAACAACCGTATTATTCGCCCGAGTGCTGATTACATTGGGCCAGCACCTCGCCAAGTACCTGCATTGGCAAATCGTTAAGCGATTTGCCTTCACTTGCAACATGATGGAGGTGGCATATGAATAGCCAATTTCGCAAGCCGTTACCGGGTACCACGCTGCAGTATTATGATACGCGCGCTGCGGTAGAAGCCATTAAACCAGGTTCTTATGATGAGTTGCCTTACACTTCGAAAGTGTTGGCTGAACAACTGGTGCGACGTTGTAACCCTGACGATCTTACCGCCTGCTTAACTCAGATTGTTGAGCGCAGAAATGATCTCGATTTTCCTTGGTATCCAGCACGCGTGGTTTGTCATGACATTCTTGGTCAAACCGCGTTAGTTGATTTGGCCGGTTTGCGTGATGCCATCGCAGAGCAGGGCGGTGATCCTGCCAAAGTTAATCCAGTAGTGCCCACGCAGTTGATCGTTGATCATTCATTAGCCGTTGAACATGCTGGTTTTGAAAAGGATTCCTTTGAGAAAAACCGGGCTATTGAAGATCGTCGTAACGATGATCGTTTCCACTTTATCAATTGGACCAAAACTGCGTTTAAGAACGTCGACGTGATTCCACCGGGCAACGGTATCATGCACCAAATCAACTTGGAGAAGATGTCTCCGGTAGTGCAGGTGCGTGACAATGTGGCGTTCCCTGATACTTGCGTTGGTACGGACAGTCATACCCCGATGGTAGATGCGTTAGGCGTTATTTCGGTGGGTGTGGGCGGTTTAGAAGCTGAAAGTGTGATGTTGGGTCGTGCATCCTACATGCGACTACCAGAGATTACCGGGGTCGAATTGACCGGTAAGTTGCAGCCTGGCATTACCGGTACTGACCTCGTGTTAGCGATTACTCATTTCTTGCGTAAAGAGCGAGTAGTTGGTGCTTATCTTGAGTTCTTTGGTGAAGGTGCCGACGCTCTATCCGTGGGTGACCGTGCTACGATTTCGAATATGACGCCCGAGTATGGTGCTACGGCCGCCATGTTCTACATCGACAACCAAACGATTGATTATCTGAAGCTCACCGGACGTGATGACAAGCAAGTGGCGCTGGTAGAGACCTATGCGAAGCATACGGGGTTATGGGCTGATGGCATGAAGAAAGCGAAATACGAACGTATTTTACGCTTTGACTTGTCTAAAGTGACCATGACCATGGCAGGTCCGTCGAATCCGCACGCAATGTTGCCAACTTCCGAGTTAGGCTCACGCGGTATTGCGTCTGCATGGGAACAGCCAGAAGACGGTAAAATGCCTGATGGTGCGGTGATTATTGCCGCTATTACGAGCTGTACGAACACCAGTAACCCGCGCAACATGATTGCTTCGGGTTTGATTGCTCGCAATGCGAATCGCTTGGGTTTGACGCGTAAGCCATGGGTGAAAACGTCACTTGCACCGGGTTCCAAGACCGTCAAAATGTATTTAGAAGACGCGAATCTCTTACCTGAACTCGAAGAACTTGGTTTTGGTGTCGTTGGTTTCGCCTGTACCACCTGTAATGGCATGAGCGGTGCACTGGATCCAAAAATTCAGGAAGAGATCATCGAACGCGATTTATTCTCAGTTGCTGTGCTGTCTGGCAACCGGAACTTTGATGGCCGGATTCATCCGTATGCGAAACAAGCGTTTCTTGCGTCGCCACCTTTGGTCGTTGCCTACGCTATAGCGGGCACCATTCGGTTCGATATTGAGAAAGATATCCTTGGCTATGACCACGACGGTAAGCCTGTCACACTCAAAGACATTTGGCCGAGTGACGAGGAAATTGATGCGATTGTGAAACAAGCGGTTAAGCCTGAGCAATATCGTGAAGTTTATGACCCTATGTTCACATTGAATGTCGATTATGGTGAGAAAAATAACCCGCTCTATGAGTGGCGTGAAAAAAGCACCTATATTCGCCGTCCGCCATACTGGGAAGGCGATATGGTCGCTGCCAATCAGTTAAAAGGATTGCGGCCGTTGGCCGTTTTAGGTGACAACATCACCACTGACCATTTATCGCCCTCCAATGCGATTTTGCCTGACAGTGCAGCAGGTGAATATCTAGCGAAAATGGGATTGCCTGAAGAGGACTTCAATAGTTACGCAACCCACCGCGGCGATCACTTAACCGCACAACGTGCGACTTTGGCGAACCCGAAAGTCTTTAACGAAATGGTTAAAAATGAGCAGGGCGAAGTCATTCAAGGCTCGCTGGCGCGGGTTGAACCCGAAGGCAAAGTGATGCGCATGTGGGAAGCGATTGAAACCTACATGGAACGCAAACAGCCGTTGATTATTATCGCTGGTGCTGACTATGGTCAGGGTTCGTCTCGTGACTGGGCAGCTAAGGGTGTACGTTTAGCTGGCGTGGAATGTATTGTCGCTGAAGGCTTTGAGCGTATCCACCGAACCAATTTATTGGGAATGGGAGCGCTGCCGTTGGAATTTGAAGCCGGTACGACGCGTAAGACGTTGCAGATTGATGGCACCGAGACCTTTGATGTCGAGGGGACTATTGAACCGGGTGCAACCATGACCCTAGTCATTCATCGCCAGAATGGTGATGTTGATAAGGTTCCGGTTAAATGTCGTCTCGATACTGCCGAAGAAGTGTCGGTCTATTCAGCAGGCGGTATTTTGCAGCGATTCGCTCAAGACTTTTTAGAAAGTGAGGCGCGTTAATATGACGTTTGCACCACAATTAAAGATCCCCGCCACGTATATGCGTGGTGGGACTTCAAAGGGTGTGTTTTTTAAGCTTGATGACTTACCTGAGTTCGCGCAAAAACCGGGCGTAGAACGCGATCGGCTGCTGTTACGAGTGATTGGCAGTCCAGACCCTTACGCCAAACACACGGATGGTATGGGTGGCGCTACGTCGAGCACGAGTAAAACGGTTATTTTGTCGCGCAGTGACAAAGCTAATCATGATGTCGACTACTTATTTGGACAAGTCTCAATTGATAAGCCTTTTATCGATTGGAGTGGTAACTGTGGCAATTTGACCGCAGCCGTAGGTTCATTCGCGATTACCAATGGCTTAGTGGATGCCTCACGCATCCCTAAAAATGGTACTGCGGTGGTGCGAATATGGCAGGCTAACATTCAGAAGACGATTGTTGCACATGTACCTATTACCAATGGTTCGGTGCAAGAAACCGGTGATTTTGAGCTCGATGGCGTAACGTTTCCAGCGGCTGAAGTGCAAATCGAATTTATGGATCCGGCGTCAGACGAAGATGGTGAGGGTGGCGCGATGTTCCCGACAGGGAATGTGGTCGACAGTTTCGAAGTACCCAACTTTGGAACCATTCAAGCCACCTTTATTAATGCCGGCATTCCGACCATCTTTGTGAATGCTGCTGATATTGGTTACACCGGTACTGAGTTGCAAGGTGCAATCAATGAAGATGCGGAAGCATTATTGAAGTTTGAAGCCTTACGAGCCTATGGTGCGCTAAAAATGGGCTTGATTAATGACATCGAAGAAGCAGCCTCACGTCAACACACGCCAAAAATAGCGTTTGTTGCACCACCGGCTAATTATGTTTCGTCAAGCGGTAAACCCGTGCGAGCGGGTGATATTGATGTATTGGTTCGTGCCATGTCAATGGGGAAATTACACCATGCCATGATGGGCACTGCCGCCGTCGCGATAGGCACCGCTGCTGCGGTTCCCGGTACGGTGGTGAACCTGGCTGCCGGTGGCGGTGATCGGGAAGCGGTCGTGTTTGGGCATCCGTCTGGTACCTTGCGAGTGGGAGCTGTAGCGAAACAGGTGAATGGGCAGTGGACGGTCACCAAAGCTATTATGAGTCGCTCAGCGCGGGTACTCATGGAAGGCTGGGTGCGAGTGCCACAGGACTAATATGCAAGAGCGTGAATCGGTTCGTCTGAATAAGTTTATTAGCGAGAGTGGATTATGCTCGCGTCGCGAAACTGATCGACTGATCGAGCAAGGTATGGTCACCCTCAACGGTCGCAAGGCCGTTGTGGGGGATAAAGTAGGGCCGGGCGACACGGTGAAAGTGAACGGTCGGCTCATTAAGCCTCAGAACAAAGAGAAATTTGTCTTTATTGCGTTGAATAAACCGGTCGGGATTGTGAGCACGACGGATTCAGCGGAACGCGATAACATCCAAGATTTTGTTGGACACAAAACGCGTATTTTCCCAATTGGTCGACTCGACAAAGATTCACAAGGTCTTATTTTCTTAACCAGCAATGGTGATTTGGTGAATAAGATTCTGCGGGCAGGGAATCAACACGAAAAAGAATACGTCGTGACGGTGGATAAACCCATCACACCAGATTTTCTGCACGGTATGGCGAACGGAGTGCCAATACTGGGTACGCGTACCAAGCGCTGTAAAGTCGTACAGGTGAAACACAATGTGTTCCGCATTACCTTAATTGAAGGTTTGAATCGGCAAATCCGACGGATGTGCGAGTATTTCGGGTACGATGTGCGCAAACTCGAGCGGGTGCGAATTATGAATGTTCGATTGAGTGGTTTGCCTGTTGGCCATTGGCGTGACTTGACCGAGGCGGAATTAAGCGAGCTGATGCAGTCGATCGCGCACTCGTCATCCGAAGCACCAGTTGGCCAAAAACGGCGTAAACCGGCGAACAAAGCTCGATCATCGCAGGGGCAAAATACGAACTCTAAATCGGCTGGTAAGCCGCCTCACAAAGGCGCCAAACCAGCCAATTCTCGTCCAAAATCTCGTTCAAATTCTCGTCCGAAACAACGCCGCTCCTAAGCACTGCGTTTGAATGGTTGGCGTTTGCCGTAGGTGAGGGTGCGCCAGAGCCACTCAGCCGGACCAAAGTGGAACCGTTCAATCCACCAACGGCTGAATGGAATTTGTGCCAGATAAAGTAAAATTGCGAAGCCAGTAGCCGTTGCACGCCCAATCTCTCCATACATACCGAAGGCATAACCGTAAAACAGTGTGGTAAAAACAATCGAGTGGGTGAGGTAGTTGGTCAATGCCATACGTCCGGCAGGAGCGAGATTGTGGAGCCAATGCTTCTTATTACGACCCTCCGCGCGCCGCACGACCAGCGCAATAATGCTCATATAAGCTAAACACAGTGCCAGATTGGCGATAGTTTGGATGGTCGTCATCTGTGCACCAAAGACGGTCGGCATCATCATATTCATATTGCGAGCGAATAAGCCAAAATAAACCGCGGTAGGAATACCAATCACCAGTCCCAAAATAGCCATGCGCCGATAAACGCTAAAATGCTCTGAAGCCGATGTGAAAATACCGGCCCGTGCAAATGACGCACCAATCAGAAAGGTACCCAACAACGTTGGTAGAAAGAAGATTAAGCCGCCACCCAAATAGAGAAAGCTAGCCTCGTAAGCACGCCACTGCACAATTTCCCAGTAGGTGCCAGTTGCGTAAATGGCAGCTCCTTTAACAATATCTGCTCGCATGGAAGCTTCGTTTGTTTCAAACTCCGCAGCCATTTCAGCAGCTTGAGCTGGATCAGACATTGCAGCTTGAATGCCAAATGCACCTAACCATGCCAGCAAAATTGGCAAAATAATAAAGAAGGCACCCCATTTCCAGAGTCTAGACGGTTTCGTTTTGGCAAACAGCAGCAGAAATACGCCGCAAATGGCGTAGCTCAAGAGAATATCGCCACCCCAAATGAAGAACAGATGCACAGCACCGAACAAGCTAAGGATAAATAATCGTCTAAAGAAGAGTCGTTTGGGATGTTCGACTTTTTGCATGGCTCGGTCGAGGAAAATGACAAAGCCCATACCAAACAGCAGTGAGAACATGGTGTAAAATTTACCTTGAATAAAGGTAAAGACGAATAAAGCTACACCAAAATCTAGCCCACTCAAGCTGGTATCGATACCAAGCATCATGGCTATTAAAGGCTTTTGAAAGTATTCGATATTCATCATGAGAATACCGAAGAGAGCGAAACCACGGATAATATCAAGGGTTTTCACCCGTTCGCTGCCGCGGACGGGGTGGGTGAGCGTTGTCATAAGCTGTCCTCGTGTGCTGTAGCGGGGTTAGCTACAGGCGTGAGTAGAATCCCGCTGTACAACGCGCGGTTCAAAAACTTCCTGTATTGCTGTATTCGGTTGTTGATATACATTTTTGATAACCCAGCGGGCAGCCATTTGGCCAATATCACCAATGGGGTAATCAATGGTCGTCAACTTCGGATAGATATAGTGGGCAAAGTTAACATTGTCAAAACCAATGACCGATAATTGCTCGGGGATCTTTATTTTTAAATCATGTGCTGAGGTAATCGCACCAGAGGCCATTTCATCGTTGGCGCAGACTAATGCAGTAAATTTAAGGTTCTGCTGAAGAAAGTGAGCAAGCGCTTGTTCGCCGCCAGTCTCCTGAAAGTCACCTTCAAATACCAATGCGGGGTCTACATTAATATGAAACTCTGCTAATGCCTCACGATGGCCGTTATAACGCTCTTGCGCATCGTGCTTCCACATGGGACCAGAGACATAAGCAATATCGCGATGACCTAATTCAAGCAGATGACGCGTAGCTAAGTAACCACCGTAATGATTATTCAGTGTGATACAGCGATCTGCTAGTTCTTCGACATAACGGTTAATCAAAACGAAGGCACAGCCTTTGCCCGATAATTCAATAAGGTAGTCGTCGGATACGGCTTCGACATGCAGAATGAGAGCATCACAGTTACGACTCCGCAGAAATTCGATGCTTTCGCGTTCTAGCGATTCGTTACTGTGGCCTGCTGCGATGATGACATGCTTACCAGCGGCTCTAAACTCGGCCTCAATGCGACTCAATAGAACTCCGTAGAAGGGACCATTCAACTCGGAGACGAGAATACCAATGCTGTTTGAACGCGAGGATGCAAGTGATTGAGCAACGGAATTCGGACGGTAACCGAGTTCCGCCATAGCAGCCTCTACTTTCTTACGCGTAGCCTCACGCACCGGAGCATTACTGTTAATCACTCGGGATACGGTAGCAAGCGATACACCTGCTAATTTTGATACTTCGTAAATAGTGGCCATGCGTTCCTTGATTTATTCTGTTATTGCGCGAGATCCTGTGCGATTTTCACCACTCGTTGCTGAGTTAAAGTGTACCCGCGCATGACCCACGCCACAAGCAATGACGCGATTGCCGGCAATACAGTAAAAGCGATGAGAATGCCGAGCTGAGCTTCCATTGTTTGGGGTTGGTCTGCTTGATAGCCGTATAGCGCTAACCACCAACCCGCGATAGCGCCACCAATGGCGATACCAACTTTGATAAAGAAGACCACCGATGAGTAGACGAGTCCAGTGGCACGAATGCCGGATTGCTGCTGGCCAAAGTCGACCACATCAGCTATTTTCGCCCACAACATTGGCGTCGCCATTTGCAGGAAGAAGCCCCACAAAAAATATAGAGTAAAAGCCAACGCAACTTGATCTGCCGGCACCCAAAACGCGGCTAAGCAGACTGCAGCGGCAATGTATTGTAGGGCTCGATAAGCTTTGACTTTGTCGACACGTCGAGTCAGTGGATTAGCAACCGCACAGCCGAGAATATTGCCAATCATGCCGAGTGAAATAAACGCGGTGATTAAATCTTCGCGCAACAAATAATACTTTACGTAGTAGATGGCCAGTGTGTTCTTAATTGCAATACCAATGAGTAACAGTACTGCAGCAATCGCAAGTGTTCGCCACGCCTCATTTTTCCAGAGTGTCCGCAGTCCAGAGGTGAGCGTTAAGTGCTGGTCAGTTGGGGGCGAGACGCGTTCCTTGGTACCGGCAAAGCAGAGTAGGAACAAGATCACACCTAATACGCTCATCACTGCTATGGTGAGTTGATAACCGCTAGCACGGTCGCCTTGGCCGAACCAATCGACTAAAGGTAAAGTGAAAAGAGTTACTAATAAACCGCCTAACATACCGAAAACGAATCGATACGACTGCACCGAGACGCGCTCATTCGGATCACTGGAGAGCACGCCACCCAGTGCAGAGTAAGGAATATTGATGGCGGTGTAGGCCAACATCAGGAGCGTGTAGGTGAAATAAGCATAAATGACTTTGCCGGTGGGGCCGAAGTCGGGTGTGGTAAAGGCCATGACGCTGGCTACTGCAAATGGAATGACGAGCCACAATAAATAGGGACGGAACTGACCGTGACGGCTACGAGTTTTATCCGTAATCAATCCCATCATCGGGTCTGTAACTGCATCGATCAGCCGAACAACCAGGAACATGGTACCGACAGTTGCTGCTGATATACCGAATATATCCGTATAGAAAAAGGCTAAAAATAGCATCACGGTTTGGAAGACGATATTGCTCGCAGTGTCCCCTAAACCGTACGCGATTTTCTCGCGACGAGAAATCATAACGCCTCCACAGCGTGCATTCGGGATTTCTTTTCTAACCAGAATTGTTGCAGCGCCTTGGCGCTATCTTTTAATAGCCGTTCTTGCGTGTCAAAGTCAACGTACACAATACCAAAACGTTTCGTGTAGCCTTCGGCCCATTCAAAATTATCCATCAAACTCCACGCAAAGTATCCCTTAATATCGACACCAGACTCAATGGCGTTGTGCACTGCTTTCAGATGCTCCTGATAATAGTCAGTGCGCTGTACATCATGAATAGAGCCGTCCTCGACAATATCAGGAAACGCTGCACCATTTTCAGTGATGTAAACAGGCGGCAAGTTTGGATAGCTTTTATGTAGATTGACTAAAATTTCGGTGAGCCCCTGTGGGTAAATTTCCCAACCCATACAGGTTAACGGTGGCTGTGTCGGAGGCACATCAGAGAACCAGTTATTTTTATTACGGAATACTGTACGGGTGTAATAGTTCACCCCCAAGAAATCAAGAGGCTGCGCAATAATATCCATATCGCCCGACTCGATGGTTGGTTGATCCTCTGCTGCTAATTTGGAGAGTAATGATGGGTATTCACGAGTCAGTAATGGGTGTAGATACCATAAGTTATGATAAACATGAGCGAGGTTTGCGGCACTTTCGTCTTCAATGGAGTTGCTTGCTGGATGACACGGACTGAAGTTGAGAACGATACCGTGTTGCGCAGTTGGCGCATTCTTACGTAAAACGGGCATAGCCAACCCATGCGCAAGCAGCAAGTGGTGAGCGGCTTGCCGACCTTCACGACGATTCTTGTGACCTGGCGCGTGGATGCCCGCCTCATAGCTTAAATAGGCGCTGCAGAAAGGCTCATTGATGGTGGCATAACTCGCTACTTTATCTCCTAAAGCGCGGCTCACGATATCAGCATACTCGGCAAATTTATAGGCGGTAGCACGATTCAACCAACCACCGCGGTCATCCAGATATTGCGGCAGGTCCCAGTGATATAAGGTCACGTGAGATTGGATGCCAGCATCATGCAACGCATTGACAAGATGAACGTAAAAAGAGAGTCCCTGCTGATTAATACTGCCGTCTGCTCGAATCACACGTCCCCAAGCAACCGAAAAACGATACGCATCGACTCCCAGTGATTGAATGAGCGCGAGATCGGCCTGCCAATGATGCACATGTTCACAGGCAACCAAGCCATCAGAACCGTCTTTTATCCGCCCCGGTTGCGCGCAAAACGTATCCCAAATACTGGGTTCGCGACCAGCCGCATCGCCTTCTATTTGGAATGAGGAAGTTGCTACGCCAAATATAAAATCGCGCTGCAGTAGTTTTGAGTGTTGCGGTAGGCTTATTTTAGTCATCTTAGAATCAGTTCTCTTGCTGTCGAGATTTTACTTAAGCCGCCGCGAAAAGATTGCGATAAAACTCAAGTATGCTATAAATGAAAGCGCTTACATCATAGGCTATAAATAAACACATCGTCAAAAAATAATAAAGATTGAGGCGAACATGACCCAACAGACAACTAATTACAGGTTCGCGCTAACAGCGTTAACTTCCTTATTCTTCATGTGGGGTTTTATTACCTGCTTGAATGATATTTTGATTCCCTACCTACGTTTACTGTTCGACCTGAGTTATGCACAGTCGATGTTGATTCAGTTCTGCTTTTTTGGTGCGTATTTTATTATTTCAGTACCTGCAGGCATGCTGATTGGAAAAATTGGCTATAAATCTGGAATTGTGACCGGCTTGATGATTGCTGGAGCGGGTTGTGTGCTTTTTTATCCGGCCGCGCAGGCCGAGATTTATGGCCTCTTTCTACTCGCATTATTTGTACTGGCCTCCGGCATAACGATTTTGCAGGTTGCTGCTAACCCTTATGTGAGCGTGATGGGAGACCCGAAAACGGCACCCAGTCGACTCACTATGACTCAAGCTTTTAATTCACTCGGGACCACCGTCGCACCTTTCTTTGGTGCTTGGCTGATCTTCGGTGGTGTTGCTGATCCCGAAGTAACCGGTGTTTCCAAAGATACAGTCACCTTACCGTACTTTATTTTGGCTGCTACTTTGGTGTTGATGGCTGTCATCTTTATGCGGTTGAAACTACCCGATATGGGCAAAGTGGATCCAACCGAAATGCTCCCAGTAGGTAGCGAAGCCTGGCGACAAAAGCATCTGGTTTTGGGCGCTTTGGGTATCTTCGTGTACGTGGGTGCAGAAGTGGGTATTGGTAGTTTCTTAGCGATTTACTTATCGATGCCTGAAATTGGCGGGATGACGACCTCGCAGGCATCGCATTACATTTCGTGGTATTTCGGTGGGGCCATGGTAGGACGCTTTATTGGCGCGGCTGTCATGCAAACGATGCTCGGTAATCGTGTGCTGGCTTTCAATGCCGTAGCGGCAGTTCTACTGGTTGCAACCACTATACTCAGCAGTGGTAAGCTCGCCATGTGGTCATTGCTACTGGTTGGTCTATGTAATTCGATCATGTTCCCGACCATATTTAGTCTCGCCATTGCGAATTTGAAGCAAAGTACTGGACAGGGTTCCGGAATTCTTTGTTTAGCGATTGTCGGTGGCGCCATTATTCCGCTAGCTCAAGGCTTTTTAGCCGATCAAGTTGGCGTGCAATTATCCTTTATTATCCCATTGGTTTGCTATGTGTATATTGCCTACTATGGTATGCGTGGTTACGTTCCGCGCGCATTCAAATCAACTAAGGAGGCTGGTTGATGGAATCCCGAACGACCCCAAAATTTTTGTTAAGTGCAGTTTGTTTGGCGGTACTAGCAGGGTGTGCACCTGTTAGTCAGCCAGAGAATAAACTAAAAAGTGAAACGGAAGAATCGATTTGGCCAGTCATTCAATCTCCCGTAACTCAGGATGCCGAGATGGAAAAGCGGATCACTGAGCTAATGGATGAGATGACTCTGGAGCAGAAAATTGCCCAAATGATTCAGCCTGAAATTCGCGATATCACAGTTGAAGACATGCGTAAGTATGGGTTTGGCTCCTACCTCAACGGTGGCGGTGCTTTCCCCAATAATGATAAGTATGCAACCCCTGAAGACTGGATTGCGTTAGCTGAAGCTATGTATCAAGCCTCAGTCGATGACAGTCTTGATGGGAGTAGCATTCCGACTATGTGGGGAACCGACGCCGTTCATGGTCATAACAACGTTATTGGTGCGACTATTTTTCCGCACAATATCGGCTTGGGCGCCGCGAATAACCCAGACTTAATAAAACAAATTGCTAACGTGACAGCACGTGAAGTAATGGTCACCGGTATTGATTGGGTATTTGCACCTACAGTTGCCGTTGCTCGCGATGTGCGTTGGGGCAGAACCTATGAAAGCTACTCAGAAAATCCTGCTATTGTCCGTGACTACTCAGCAGCCATCGTTGAAGGGTTGCAAGGTCAGGTTGGACAAGACTTCCTAGGTGACCAACAGGTCATCAGCACCGTCAAACACTTTATTGGCGACGGCGGCACCACGGACGGTATTGACCAAGGTAATACCGAAGTGAGTGAGGAGGAATTGTTTACCGTTCATGGTCAAGGTTATGTCGGCGGTTTAACTGCTGGCGCGCAGACAGTCATGGCTAGCTTTAACAGCTGGAATGGTGAAAAAATTCATGGCAGCAAGTACCTGTTGACCGATGTCCTCAAAGAGCAAATGAAATTTGATGGGTTTGTGGTGGGTGATTGGAATGGCCATGGTCAAATTCCCGGTTGCACCAATGACGATTGCCCACAAGCAGCGAATGCAGGGCTCGATGTCTACATGGTTCCAACCGATGCGTGGAAACCTTTGTATGAAAACCTCATTCAACAAGTTCGTGATGGTGTCATTGCTCAATCACGCGTCGATGATGCGGTCCGGCGCATATTGCGAGTCAAAATGCGGGCTGGACTGTTTGCCAAGCCAAGCCCCGCGGAACGCCCCCTGGCTGGACGAACTGAGCTCATCGGCGCGGCAGAACACCGTGCGGTAGCGCGTGATGCCGTGCGGCAATCCTTAGTTTTATTGAAAAATAACCAACAATTGCTGCCGTTGCAGCCTAATCAGCGTATTTTGCTGGCGGGCTCGGGCGCCGATAATATCGGTCAACAATCGGGTGGCTGGACCATTAGCTGGCAAGGCACGGGCAATACCAATGAAGATTTCCCGGGTGGCACCTCAATTTATGCAGGCATTGCCGAGCAAGTTACGGCTGCAGGTGGCAGCGTTGAGCTTAACGAATCGGGTGAGTTCTCAGAGCAGCCCGATGTCGCAATTGTGGTGTTCGGTGAGCAACCTTATGCCGAGGGTAATGGTGATATCGACAATCTCGAATATCAGCGCGGTAATAAAGCTGATCTGGAATTGCTGCGACGATTAAAAGCACAAGGCATTCCTGTCGTTGCATTATTTATCAGCGGTCGGCCGTTGTGGGTAAATCCAGAAATAAACGCGTCTGATGCGTTTGTAGCCGTTTGGTTGCCGGGTAGCGAGGGGGGCGGTGTTGCGGATGTGATTCTGCGCAAGCCGGATGGTTCTGTACAGTATGATTTTCAAGGCAAACTGCCATTCTCTTGGCCAGCAACGCCGCAGCAAGCGGTCTTAAATGTCGATAACGACGATTATTCGCCATTGCTGCCATTGGGTACAGGATTACAGTATGGTGACGCCGATTTGTTGCCTGAGAATTTGTCTGAAACCGCCGGTATGACTGAAGAAGTTCAACCACTCGTCATTTTTGAACGTGCACCTCAGGCGCCATGGTTGCTTGAACTACAAAGTGGCGAGAGCCGTAGTCAGGTCGAGAGCAGTATTCAAGCACTGGGAGCCATAACGACACGGACCTTTGACGATCAAGTTCAGGAAGATGCTCGACGTTTCACCCTCAGCGGTGAGGAAGTCAGCGGGTTTGCATTCGTGAGTCCATTCCCCCGTGATTTACGGGCCTACGCGAATGATACCAGCACTTTGGAACTGTCGGTGCGCCGCGAAAGCGCTAGCCCTGAAGATGTCCGATTAACGATTCATTGTGGTGACGATTGTTTGGTTTCTGAAAATATCGCTGAGTATTTTGCTGCACTACCCGTAGATGAGTGGCAAACGCTGCGCTTCAGTATGGCTTGTTTGCAAGAGCAGGGACTTGAGCTGGCTCAAGTTGCGAGTGTAGTGGGAATTCAGTCCGCTGAATCGATGACAATCAGTATCAATGATATTCGCATTAAACCGGATACCACAGCCCCCAGCATCTGCCTGAACTGACGGTAAACATCAAAAAGAGCGCCAGCAGCTACTAGCCAATAGCTACTGGCGCTCTTTTTTGTCTAAAAAAAGTGCCTGCAAGCAGGCACTAAAAGGATCCAGGAAGATCTCGGGTTGCGGTTAGAAGCTGTAACGTGCTCCTACGGTGTACCGCGGACCGTATTGACGAGCGAACAAGAACTGCTCCTCAAACCGGCCATAACCTTGTTCCGTCTCGTTATTCAGGTTAATCCCTTCAAAGAACACAGTTAGGTTATCCGTTACTGCATAGTTCACGCTTAAGTCCCATTGGCCATAAGCTTTTGCAAACTGCGGTGGTGCATCTGATGAGCCTTGTGCCTGACCGACACCTATCAGATAGCTATCACGCCATGCGTAAGTCGCTTTAACGCTTAAACCATCTTTCTCATAGAACGCTTGGAAGTTAGCTGAATCGCTCAAGCCGGTTAATGGCGACTGTTGCGTTAAGCTGTTTACGTCAAACTCGACATCACCTTGAACAATAGTGGCATTTGCACCTAAGCCAAAGCCGGTCTCGCCAAAAATGTGCTGGCCTGCAATCTCAAAGCCATCCACACTCTTGCTGTCCGTGTTCTGCGGCTGACTAATACTCCAAACAATCAGAGGATCATCCGCATTTGGTTCAATGACGCCATCTTCATTACCATGACCGTTTGCCAACATTTGCTCGAAAATAGCGGTGCTGGTTGCTTGCTCCCCACGCGCCTCGATATCAGCAATAGCTTGTTGATAACGTGGACCATTGAAAATGTCGCGTAAGCCCTCGATGGTAATGTCGGTAATAGTCGTTTGAATAAAATTGTCGACGTCTTTACGGAAATAGCCAATTGCCGCATAGCTGCCCGGTGCGTAGTAGTACTCCAAGCTCAAATCAATATTGGTTGATTCGAACGGCAGCAAGTTGGTATTACCTTGACCGCCACTACGAGCGCCTGGACGCGGGCTACCACTGAGGCTACGACCACCCGCTAATGCACCAAGAGGAGCACGAGCAATGGTCTTACCGGTTGAGAAACGACCCACCAGCTCATCAGTGAAATCAACCCGTAAATCGAGCATAGGTAGCAGGACATCATGATCACCCGTGAGTGTCAGGAAGCTACCTTCACCTTGCGGTTCGTACTGCATGATCCACTCTGATGCACTGACCCAGTTCACCTGACGTTCAACACGTTGACGAACCGTACTAGTCACATCGGTTTTTTCATAACGAACACCAACGTTCAGCTGCGCAGGGAAGCGACCGATTTCAAATTCCCAATCAGATTGAACGAAAATGGCATCCGTGACTTCAGTGACGTAGCTTTCGCTGTCAATACCGTCATAGAACGCATCTGGAACGAACGCATCGGCACCCATTAACTCTTCGGTTAAATAAGCCATCTGACGGGCGACCGCTTCGTCAAAGTCATACCAGTAGTAGTAGGGCGATGCTAAATCATTACCGCCACCAACGAACTGGTCGAGAAAGTTGCCAGTACTGCGCAGCTCGAACATGCCATCAGGGAAAATCTCGGTGAAAGCAGGGTTGAAACCTGGACCACCGCGAAGTCCACTCCAAGCATTGTAACCGCCCATATCCTGATCGGTGCGAGACAAGCCAGCGGTGATCTTGGTCAATGGTAGATCAAAGGTACCGTAGTTAAACCACTCGGTTTTGAACTGATATTGCTTGATGTTCGATTCACCGGGTGAACGAATGAACTGACCAAAGTTTGAGTCAATTTCGCTTGGCATGAGCATATTCGTACCGTTAGCCCACAGAATACTGGCTTGCGGAATTTCACCGTTGCGGTAATCGTAAATCTTGGTCAGCAACTGATCAGAGCCCAAAATCACTTGGCCCGCGTTCATACTACCCGGATCAGCACCATTATCGGTTTCATTGCTCGAGTCATGCACGTCAAACCAGAACCGTAAGTCGTCACGCGCGTCATAGGAGATGTTGAAGCCAATGGATTGTGCTTTAACTTCGGTGGTGCTTTTATTGGTGGTGAATGACCCATCATTACCGCTTATGTCGGCGTAGATTGCGGTACCATTTTCATCGAGTTCATAGGCATTGATGTTCCCGCCAAACTCGTTCCAGATACCCCAACCAATGCTGTCACGACCAGTCAGTGCACGACTGGTGGTGTAATCGGCGGTTAATACTAAATCGTCAATTGGGTTGAACTGCAGCGTTAATTGACCGTTGGTGCGCTCGGTGGCAACGTCTTCAATTCCATAGTTCATATCTTTTGGAAAGAAATGGTTACCAATGCGCTCACCATCTTCACCGATTGGACGTGGGTCAATTGCGAGCGATTCATCGAGAGTCGGGAGGCCGACGTTAGCCTGCCAGCCCTGAATGTTCGCTTGTTGTAATTGGAAGTCACGACGACTCTGCGAGACGCTGAATGCCACACCAAAACGATCATCCGCAAAGGTATTGCTGTAGACTGCTGCGACTTCAGGCGTGACATCGTCACCCACTTCTACAGAGGTGTCATGCAGTGCTTTACCCATGATGGCAAAGCGCTGTCCTGACGTTGAAAGTGGACGAAGAGTCACGATATTAACCGTTGCACCCAAACCACCACTGGGCGTTTCGGCCCGCGCGGTTTTATACACTTCAAGCGCACTTACGCCTTCTGAGGATAAGTTCTCGAGGTTGTAAGAGCGGGTATAACCGGTGCCCGGCATTTGCCGACCATTCAAGGTGATCAGGTTAAACTCAGGGCCAAAACCACGAACCGTGATCTGACTACCTTCACCATTCACTCGGCTCACCGATACACCCGTTATACGCTGTAACGATTCAGCTAAGTTAGTATCTGGAAATTTCCCCATTTCTTCTGAAGAAATCGCATCCACAATACCATTGCTATTGCGTTTAAAGTCCGATGAGCGCGCTAAACTGCCGCGGATACCTTTAACACTGATAATCTCAACGTTATCGTTTTGTTCCGCTTGTTGCTCAGTCTGTTCGACAGCAGTGGCGTTTTGCGCAGAAGTATCCTGCGCATAAACCGGTGCCATGATGCCTGCTGACAGTACGACTGAAATTGCTGCCGCTACAGGACTTTTTATAAACTTATTATTTTTCATAGTGTTCTATCCGTTTCTCGTAGCGTACTGGCTTAGAAGTTAGCAATTTCAACGTTATCGATTTGGTACACTGTACCTTGGCCAGTTCCCCATGCAGGGAAGACCATAATCACGTTGATGTCACTAATATCGAGACCTGCATCAAACAACGCCTGCAGTGGGAAGTTGTAAGTTGCCCACTCACCAGCAACAATAGGCGCATCGTAGTTACCAGAAATTAAAGGTAACTCGACAGCCGTTGCAGCACCGGTTGATTCAACTTTAAACAACCAAGTGGTCTCACCCGCGGTTGGTTGATTGACCAAGCGCATATCAAAGCTAATTGCACCGTTGGCAAGCATGGGCGATGCGTCAACTGAAACGCCTTCATCAGCTAAGAAACCAAGAACAGTCTCTGGCCAACCCGGAATTTCAAATTGGGCTACGGAGCCATATGGGGCACCAGCATCGACGACTTGTGGTGTTGTGCCTGCACAACAATCCCACAATGACCAGCCGCTAGTAATGTTGTTTTCGAAGATAGTGATGCTGTCGTTACCACCCGCACTTGGGTTGTAGATACGTGCTTCGTCGACACGATATACGGCACCGTTACCGGTATCCCAAGCAGGGAAGATCATCACCACATCAATGGCTGAAACGTCTAAACCGGCATCAGCGAGAGTTTGCAATGGGAACGTATAGGTTGCCCACTCACCCGTGACTGGGGCAACACCGCCACTGCCTGTCGTGAGGTCGACTTCAACTGCCGTTGAGGCACCATCTGACTCAATTTTGAATTTCCAGACTGAATCAGGGTTAGTTGGAGCATTCACGACTTTCATGTCGAACTGCACAACACCTTCAATCAAGAGTGCTGAAGCATCAAATTGGATACCGCTGCCATCTGGTGGTTTAAAGCCCATCACCGTCGGTGTTGCGCCGATGCTGAATTCAGCAACGTTGCCATGCTCTTCGTCCTGCACTTCAACTGGCGTCGTTCCGCCACAGCAATCCCACATTGGCCAATCCGGATTTTGTTCATCACCGAACAGAACCAGCTCAGGGGACGCACCTTCAGGTGCAGCTATCTCAACATTTGTTAACAGATACTCAGCACCGTTACCGGTATCCCATGCAGGGAACACCATCACGACATCGATTCCAGACACATCTAAGCCGGCATCCGCGAGCATTTGTAGTGGGAACGTAAAGGTCTGCCATTCACCAACTGCAGGTGAAACACCCTCAGCGCTGGCTGAAAGTGGTAATTCTGCAAACGTAGACGCTTCGTTACTCTCAATTTTAAACAACCACGTCGAATCAGGATTACTAGGCGGTGAGAGTACTTTCATATCAAAGCTGACAGCACCGTTTTCGATAATCGGTGATGCGTCAAACGGTGAGGGAACACCATTTGGATCCGTAATAAATGCAGCACGGGATATGAAGCCCATCACCGTTGGTTGTGGTCCAATCACGAACTTGTAAGCGTTTCCGCGCTCAGGATCTTCCACTAACTCTGGTGAAGAACCTGCACAACAATCCCATGCCGGCCAGTTTGGATTTGGCGTACCATCAAAAATGGTTAAGTTACGAGCGACACCGTCAGAAGGCGGTGAAGGAATGGGTGCATCACCTTCGACCAAGGTTTCTTCGTCTTTATAACCAGCGCGGATGGTTTCACAACCACGACCGGTATTCGGGTTCTGAGCACACTCGTACACGCGAATATAGTCTATTTCAAACGTTTGGCCGTTTGCTAACGCGTCAGCATCTATGCCTAAGTTATTCACGTTTTCAGGCCAAGTACCACCAATCGCGAGGTTCATGATTAGGTGAAAGCGCTCATCAAAGGGAGCTGGAGAGTAATTGACTTCCAACTCACCAGTAGCTTGATTAAAGAACTCTGCAAACCAACCACGATGGCGCAAGCCAACGGGTTCGCCGCGGCTATTGAATCGAACTTGCGACTGCATTTGTGTCGCATAAAGATAATCGTCAACATACCAGCGGAATTCTCCTTCCTGCCACTCAATAGCGTAGGTATGAAAATCATCGGCTGGGTTGACGCCGTCGGGCAGGGCATAAGCTTTACCAGATGACGAGTTATTCGGTGCGTCGCGGCCGTAATGCAAAGTACCGTACACACGATTTTCAACGTTGCCTTCTGCGTCTTCTGTTTTTAAATTGACGGCTTCAACAATGTCAATCTCACCAGATTTTGGCCAGCCACCGTAAACTTCATCGGTTGGCATCATCCAGACCGCAGGCCAGGTACCTTGACCTGATGGCATTTTGGCGCGCACTTCAATGCGACCGTAGGTGAAATCACCCTTCATTTTGCTGTTTAATCGTGCCGAAGTGTAAGGCTGTTCAGCGCCTTCAGCGGCGGGGAGGGCTACAATTTTTAACGTGTCATCGGAAACAAAAGCATTTTCAGAACTGTCGGTGTAACACTGCTTTTCTTGGTTTCCGCCGCCTTGGCAGTTGACTTCAAAATTCCATTTTCGAGTATCGATAGTGCTACCGTCGAATTCGTCACTCCAAACCAATTGCCAGTCGCTGACCGGTTCGGTGGGGTCTACAGTAGTGAAGTCTGAATTGGTCTTCACGTCGCCACCACCGCATGCGGATAAACCGAAACCGGCCAGTCCTAGCGTGATAAAGAGAGCCGAAATGCGGCTTCTTTTTATGTTGTTGTTGTGCATAGCTGAGTTCCTGATTGATTACTCGCGTAATTCTCTTGTTGTTCTTTGTTTTTAAGTCTGGTTGTCTTTGCGCATACCGAGCCACTCTGTAAATGTAAGCGCTTTCATACCATAGAACAAGAAATTCTGAGCGTCAATCATCTCAGCATAAAAACTCCTTAAATCGCAAAAGCCATGGCACGTTTTTCAGCGAATTTTTTACCGTCATGTTCTTGATTAGATGTGTTTTTTACAACATCCATCCATGCCAAAGTATTATCCAGCATGCGTTGGCTAAAGCCCCATTCGTTGTCATACCAAGCCATCACTTTCACTAAACGACCGTTCACGCGGGTTTGTTTGGCATCGAAAATGGATGAACTTGGATTATGATTGAAATCAACGGATACCAAGGGGAGCTCATTAATAGTGAGTACTTGGTTGAGCGGCTCCTGTTGCGCTGCGTCGCGAATAATCTGATTCACTTCGTCCACAGTGGTATCACGTTGTGCAATAAAAGATAAATCCACCAGAGACACGTTTTGCGTGGGCACACGCACGGCTAAACCGTCAAATCGCCCTTGCAACTCAGGAATCACTAAACCAACGGCAGCAGCAGCGCCAGTCTTGGACGGAATAAGCGAAGAGGCAGCTGCGCGTGCTCGCTGCATATCACTGTGATACGCGTCAGTCAGGTTCTGATCATTGGTATAGGCATGGACTGTGGTCATCAAACCAGACTCAATGCCCAATGCTTGCTGCAAAGGTAATGCGATAGGAGCCAAACAGTTGGTTGTACAGGAGGCATTCGATACGATTTTCATGTCAGCATCGAAAAGGTGCTGATTCACGCCGTAAACAATAGTCGCATCAGCGCCCTTAGCAGGCGCAGAAATCAACACCCGCTTAGCACCGGCTCGCAGGTGAGCGCTGGCCTTCTCACGTTCTGTAAATAAACCAGTACACTCAAAGACAACATCAATATCCAGTGCGCCCCAAGGGAGTAGCTCGGGATCTCGAACGCTGAACATCTTAATCGAATGTCCATTAACTTTCAGTGTCGTGCCTTGCTGAGAGACTTCGCTGGGCATGATGCCATGTACGGAGTCGAATTTGAGCAAGTGCGCGTGAACAGCTGGATCACCTAAATCATTGATCGCAACAATTTCGATTTGGTCATCTAATCCGCGCTCTTGCCAAGCCCGAACAATGTTTTTACCGATGCGGCCAAAGCCATTGATAGCTACTCGAATACTCATAATTATTACCTCACTTGTACATCATGTGTGCGATCAAGCAGGTAACCGCACATTCTATTTATGTAATAAAATTACATTAAGATACGATTTGATCAAGTGATTTGGTTCAAAAATGTAAAATAATTACATTTTGTATCGAGTTTTAGGCTCGTTGGAGTTTAGGATTCCGGTTTCATATAACGAGAGTCGCGCAGACTCTCTTTAATAAGTCTGAGGTTGTCGCGGAAATCGGGTCCACGGCGCAGGGTATAGCCAGTAATGAGTACATCAATCAGCATCAAGTGAGCGATACGAGATGCCATTGGCATATACACGTCGGTATCTTCGGGAACCTGTGTCGACAGGACTATCGAACACTCTTTGGCGAGTGGGCTTGCGGCGGCGGTTATACCCAACACAGTTGCTTTGGTTTGACGCGCTATTCCTGCAATTTCAACAATCGCTTTGGTGCGGCCGGTGTGACTGATGCAAACAATGACATCTCCGGGTCGCGCATTTGTGACGACCATACGTTGCATGAGAATATCGTCCGAGAAATACACGGGCGTATCAAATCTAAGAAATTTGTTTTGTGCATCGTGTGCAACCGAGGCTGATGCGCCAAAACCAAAGAAAGAAATTTTTGCAGCGTTGCTCAGTGCGTCAATCGCTTGCTCGAGCGCACGAACATCAATGTTCTTGCGTGTGACATTTAGTGCCGCCATAGTCGACTCGAATATCTTTGCCGTATAGTCATCGATGGTGTCGTTTTGCTCGACATGGCGGTTGACGAATGGAGTACCTTTGGCAAGACTCTGTGCCAATAGCAGTTTGAAGTCCGGGTAGCCTTTGGTATCGAGCCGTCGACAGAATCGATTCACTGTAGGTTCGCTGACGTCAGCTAGTTTAGCCAAGACGGCGATGCTCTTGTGAATAGCGGCACGAGGATCCGCAAGAATGACTTCAGCCACCTTGCGCTCGGATTTACTTAAATGTGAGACTTCTTGATGCAACTTTTCAAGTATGTTCATACGGGCTATCCGGTATATTTTGTAATTTAATTACATTTATTGGATTTGAATCGATTTCACTGATAGCATCTTAACCGATTTGTTGTAAAGTTACATAATCATGAGGCAAACCATGACCACAGCGGCAACTTGTTGCGATCTCATTTTATTCGGCACTTTAGGTGATCTTGCACGGCGAAAACTGCTTCCAGCGCTTTATCAATTGGAAAAGGCCGAATTACTGCATCAGGATTCACGCATCATCGGTGTAGCCAGAGATGCAATGTCGGCCGACGATTACCGCACACGCGTGCGTGAAAGTTTACAACAGTTTGTGACAAAAGAATCGATTGATGAAGAGGTTTGGCAGCGCTTCAGTGCCAAATTGGTCTATTGTGCGGTTGATTTGGCCGACCTTGAAGCGTACAGCGCACTCGGTGATATCACTGATCCAACAAAACGCACACCCATTAGCTATTTTGCAACGCCTCCAGCATTGTTTCCGATTATTTGTGATGGTCTTGCCAGTGTTAACTTAATCACCGCGCCAGCGCGTGTCGTATTAGAAAAGCCTCTCGGTCATAACCTCATCTCATCGCGCAAAATTAATCAGCATGTTGGCCGCTATTTCGATGAGTCCCAGATTTACCGAATTGATCATTATCTCGGGAAAGAGACGGTCTTGAATTTGCTCGCCTTGCGATTCGCTAACTCGATTTTCTCATCACATTGGGACCACAGCACCATTGACCATATTCAAATTACCGCGGCTGAGCAGGTTGGTGTTGAAGGTCGTTGGAGCTATTACGATGATGCGGGTCAACTGCGCGATATGGTGCAAAATCATTTATTGCAGGTGTTGTCGTTGATTGCGATGGAGCCGCCCACTCGACTGGATGCCGATAGTATTCGGGATGAGAAACTAAAAGTATTGAAGTCATTGCGGCCTATTACTTCACAAAATGTTCGCGATGATACAGTGCGAGGTCAGTATACCGCCGGTTTTGTTGGCGATTCCAAAGTGCCCGGTTACTTGGATGAAGACGGAGCCAAAAGTAAAAGTGTTACGGAGACATTTGTCGCACTGAAGGTCCACATTGATAACTGGCGTTGGTCGGGCGTGCCGTTTTATATTCGTACCGGTAAACGCATGCCTCAGAAGCGCACCGAAGTGGTGATCTCGTTTAAACCTCAACCGCACAATATTTTCCATGAGACGCTCAGTCAGCTACCACCCAATAAACTCATTATTCGTTTGCAGCCTGATGAAGGTGTCGAGATCCAAATGATGAACAAAGTGCCTGGCTTGGGTAAGCAAATGCAGTTGAAGCCCACCACACTCGATTTAAGTTTTTACGAAACATTTGAAAATAAAAGAATTGCAGATGCCTATGAGCGACTTTTGCTCGAGGCCATTGAAGGGAATCAGTATCTGTTCGTGCATCGTGAAGAGGTAGAGCATGCATGGCGTTATATTGATGGTATTTTGGCTGCTTGGAGTGATACTGCTGAATCACCAAAAAGCTATCAAGCAGGTACCTGGGGACCCGTCGCATCGGTTAGCCTAATGGCCCATGACGGTCGACAATGGGATGACGAATCATGAGTATTGCACCCGTCGAATTGCTCCGTTTTGACACCGATGCTGAACTTGTTCAACGGTTTATTGAGCGCCTCTGCAAGCAATTGAGCCAAGCAATTGCGGAACGTGGAGAGGCGTATTTGGTTGTGTCCGGCGGACGAACGCCCATTAAATTATTTTCCGAATTATCACAACAGCCTCTCGATTGGGCGCGGGTTACGATCACTTTGGCCGACGAACGGTGGGTGGCAGCGGACGATGCGGCGAGTAATGAATGTTTAGTGCGCATGCATTTACTGCAACACCGAGCGGCGGCGGCTAAGTTTGTGAGTTTGCTCGACTCGACGGTGGGGGCGGCGGCTTCGGCAAGATCTGCTGAATCAAAGTTAGCCCAATTGCCAACCTTCGATGTGGTCATTTTGGGGCTGGGCGAAGACGGTCATACGGCGTCATTATTCCCGTGCAGCGCAGAGCTTGAGACGGGCTTAACAACTAAAACTGCAGCGTTGGTGGTAACACCGACAACAGCACCTCATCAGCGCATTTCAATGAGCTTACGGCGTTTGTTAGACAGTCGCCAAATCTATTTTCATTTGAGTGGCGCGGCAAAGGCCGATGTGCTTGCGCGCGCGCTCAAAGACACGAATCACTTAGCCATGCCGGTTCGAGCTGTGTTGCAACAAACGCAAGTTCCCGTATCGGTTCTGTTGGCAGGATAGGAGTTTTATCATGCATCCGGTTATTGAACGGGTCACGCAACGCATAGAAGCCCGTAGCAAGAAGTTACGCCAAGACTATTTACAGCGCATGGAGCAAGCACGTCAGCAGGGGCCGCATCGTGGCGCGCTATCGTGCGGCAACTTAGCCCATGGTTTTGCAGCTTGCGACAAAGGCGATAAAGGTGAGCTTCGGAGTCTAACGAAAGCCAATATTGCGATCGTTACAGCTTACAACGATATGCTGTCGGCTCATCAGCCGTACCATGCTTATCCTGAGCAGATCAAATCAGCGGTTCGTGCCGTGGGCAGTGTGGCTCAAGTAGCCGGTGGTGTGCCCGCTATGTGCGATGGGGTGACACAAGGTCAACCGGGAATGGAGCTTAGCTTAATTAGCCGCGATGTGATTGCTATGGCAACTGCGGTGAGCTTATCCCACAATATGTTTGATGGTGGTTTATTACTCGGTATTTGCGACAAAATTGTTCCTGGCTTGATGATCGGAGCCCTAAGTTTTGGTCATTTACCGTTTATTTTTGTTCCTGCCGGACCAATGCCCTCAGGTATCACCAACAAAGAAAAAGCACGGGTGCGTGAATTATATGCTGAAGGTAAAGTCAGTAAAGATGAACTGCTTGAAGCCGAAGCTGCTTCCTATCACAGTCCAGGTACCTGTACCTTTTATGGTACCGCGAATTCAAATCAATTAGTCATTGAGATCATGGGCTTACAACTACCAGGTTCATCCTTCGTGAATCCTGGAGCAGGCCTGCGTGAGGAGCTTACCCGAGTTGCGGCACAACAAGCGACTCGAATCACCGATCTGGGCACGGATTATCGTCCAATCGGTCAAATCGTCAATGCTAAGAGCATTGTCAACGGTATTGTCGGCTTGCTTGCCACCGGTGGCTCTACCAATCACACCATGCATTTAGTCGCTATGGCTCGAGCTGCGGGTTACCTGATTGACTGGACTGATTTCGCTGAGTTGTCAGACGTGACGCCATTGCTGACGCGGATTTACCCGAATGGCGAGGCCGATATCAATCATTTTCAACGGGCAGGGGGTATGGCCTTTTTAATTCGAACGTTGCTGGATGCAGGTTTACTGCATGAAGACGTCGAGACGGTTGCAGGCTCAGGCTTACGCCGCTATACCCAGAAACCTGAATTGCACGATGGTAAAGTGACTTGGGTTGAAGGGCCATCGGCATCACTCGATGAAGATGTTCTTCGGGGCTTTGAGCGACCATTCAGTTCGCACGGAGGCCTTTGTTTGTTGCGTGGCAATTTAGGTCGAGCCATTTTAAAAACCTCGGCATTGCCAGAGGGCGCTGGAACCGTCACGGCTCCAGCCGTTATTTTCTCGAGTCAACACGAGCTCGATGCAGCGTTCAAAGCAGGACGATTGGATCGCGATTGCGTGGTTGTGGTGCGCTTCCAGGGGCCGAAAGCGATTGGCATGCCAGAACTGCACAAACTCACACCACCGCTGGGTGTATTGCAGCAGCGTGGCTATAAAGTGGCCTTGGTCACTGATGGGCGAATGTCAGGGGCCTCAGGTAAAGTGCCAGCGGCCATTCATGTTACGCCGGAAGCTGTCGACGGTGGCTTGATTGCGAAAATTGAAGAAGGCGACTTGATTCGTGTTGATGCAGATAGTGGCACCCTGGAACTATTGGTTGATGAATCCGTATTAGCACAGCGCCAAGTTGCCAAAATTGATTTAACTGAGAGTCACTTTGGTATGGGAAGAGAGCTATTTGGTGGTTTCCGGCAACAATTCAGCGGTGCAGAACAGGGCGCTTCAGCCCTGTTTGAACCAGTTCCATTTCCCGACCACTCATCCTAGAAATTCATCACATAAGAATAAAAATTATGGTCACAACAGATACCAAACAACTGAAAAGCGATGCCTATGCGGTAGTCGCAGATATTGGTGGCACTAACGCGAGATTTTGTCGGATTCATCTGGAAACCTTTGAGCTGGACCGAATTCAGGTTTTTCAATGTGCTGATTATCCGACGCTAACAGATGTGATGAGCGCCTACAGCTCGGCACAAGATGTCGCGTTGGAACATGTCGCGATTGCGATTGCGTGTCCGGTGGAGTCCGATGAAATCAATATGACCAACCACCATTGGCAATTCTCGATTCGTGGTGTACGTAAGAGTATGGGTTTGAAAACCTTTATTGTACTGAACGATTTTGCGGCGGCTGCGATGAGTATCGTGACGCTGAAACCCAGTGAGTTAAAACAAATTGGTGGGGGTAAGATTAAGCCCAAGGCACCGAAAGCTGTGTTGGGTGCAGGCACAGGCCTTGGGGTTGGGCATTTGATTACCATGCCAGATGGTCGAGTTATGCCACTGCCGGGCGAGGGCGGGCATGTTGACTGGGCGCCAACGAACGAGAAAGAGTGGATCATTCATCGTTTTATTCACAATCGTTTTGGTCGTGTTTCTGCGGAACGTGTGCTGTCCGGACCTGGATTGGAAACAGTGTACTTGGCGTTAGCTGACTACCACGGTCGCAACGTCGTACCGTTAAGTGCTGCAAAAATTGGACAGCGTGCGTTAAGCGGTATCGATACCCTTGCTTTGGAAACCGTGAATCAATTTTTTGCGAGCTTGGGTAGTTTTGCAGGTAATTTGGCGTTGAACCTAAATACTTATGGTGGTGTTTATATTGCCGGCGGTGTCGTACCGAAACTATTGAATTTAATGGCAACATCGAATTTTCGTGCGCGCTTTGAGCATAAAGGGCGTTTTTGCCAAGTGGCAGAGGCCATTCCTTGCTTTGTGATTACTGCCGAACACGCTGGTTTGCGCGGTGTCGCACAATATTTGAAGCAAACCCTCCAACATTCAGAATAAGGTAGAGTCGGCGATGAGTTTTCCACAGTGGCAACGGACATCTGAATCTATATTTGCATTAGGTCCTGTTGTACCCGTAATTGTGATTGATGATTTGGCGGATGCGCTACCGCTGGCTAATGCGTTACTGGCCGCGGATATTCGAGTTCTCGAGGTAACCCTACGCACACCGGTTGCGCTGGAGGCGATCCGACTGCTCAGTGAGGCATTACCGCAAGCCGTCGTCGGTGCTGGCACTGTCACGAATCCCGACGAATTGGCGGCGGTCACCGCTGCTGGTGCTAAGTTCGCGATTAGTCCAGGCATCACCGCAGATCTCCTGCGTGCTGGAGCGCAAGGTGACATTCCTCTGATTCCAGGCATTGCGACTATTTCAGAGCTGATGCTAGCGCGCTCGATGGGCTATCAAGCGTTAAAGTTTTTTCCTGCGGAGGCGGCAGGTGGTACTGCTATGCTGAAATCCATAGCCGGACCTTTCCCTGATATTCAGTTTTGTCCGACAGGTGGCATTCATCAAGATAACTTTATGGACTACCTGAAGTTATCCAATGTTCGTTGTGTGGGTGGTTCTTGGATCTTACCCAAAGACGCAATTCAACAGAAAGATTGGTCGAGAGTCACAGCTGTGAGCCGAGCTGCGGTAACCACAGCAAAAGCATAAAAAAAGGCCGTGCAATGCACGGCCTTTTTCATCGTTTTGAATTCGTTTGGTTTCTCCGAAGAGAGCGCGAATTACAGAGCGACGATGTTCTCAGCTTGTGGGCCTTTAGGGCCTTGAGTGATTGAGAACGATACGCGTTGACCTTCAGCTAAGGTTTTGAACCCGCTGCTAGCAATCGCGCTAAAGTGAGCAAATACGTCTGCGCCACCTTGTTGCTCGATAAAACCAAAACCTTTTGCTTCGTTAAACCACTTTACAACGCCAGTTACTGTAGTAGACATAATAATATCCTGTATTCTTTGAAAAATTTTCCGCCATAGCCAATGCTGTGAACGGGATCATGCGGGTAAAAAAATGGAAATTTAAAGCTACAGGACGAAGATTTACTGCTAGTAATGCGACGTAGAGGAGATTTAACTTGCTGTTTCTTAACCAACGCCGCCCACTGTACGCTCATTCGCAGCGAAGTCAAACTTATTTCAAAAGTATCTCTCTCGCGTTGGTGTGAACTAGGTTCCGCAAAAGGTACGCGTCACGCGTTTCTCGGGAGCTGCTGGCTCCGCATAGCGCGACAATTCCAGCGGAACGACGTCATAAGGCGTGCGAAGAACCTGAGTAAGCTCATTGAAAATAGTAAGGTCCCCGCTAGCTACAGTCTGCTTTATGGCCGCCTCAACCCAATGATTGCGTGGAATAACTGCTGGATTATGTTGTCTCATACGCGCACTGACGACAGCGTCTGAGTCCCCCTGTAGCGTGAGTAATTTATGCCAACGTTGTTGCCAAGCCGCCCAGCTTTGCATTTTTTCGAAGTGCTCCACATTGGTCTCAAGCGTATCAGCTAACTGACGAAATGACTGCGTGTAATCCAAAGCATGATCTTGAAGCAAAGAAAGCCAATCACGCGTGAGCGCTTGAGTTTCCGCAGTAACGCTATTTAAGCCCAGTTTAAAAGCCATTTTTTGATCGTAGTAAGCTTCGTAGCGGATTGGAAATTCATGCACTAACTCGGTTGCCGCTTCGATTAGCTGTTGCTGTGATTCTCCTGACTTCGCTAATAACGGTAACCATGCCTCTGCCAGTCGTGCCAAATTCCAAAGCGCAATGCCGGGTTGATTTTGGTAAGCATAGCGGCCAGCTCGGTCGATGGCGCTGAAGACCGCATTTGGATCGTAGTTTTCCATAAATGCACAGGGGCCATAATCAATAGTTTCACCACTGAGCGTCATATTGTCCGTATTCATTACGCCATGCACAAAGCCTAAGCTCATCCACAGGGCTACCGTATGGGCTTGCTGATCAATGATTTGACGCAACAGTGCACGATAGGGATGCTTACGGTCCTTCGATAGTGGATAGTGTCGTGCAATCACATAATCTGCAAATGCCTGCCGCAAGGACTCATCGGCCCCTTGGGTAATCTTGTGCGCAACAAATTGTGCGGTACCAATGCGGAGGTGGCTTTTTGCAACGCGCGTAATGATGGCTCCTGGCTGCGCCTCGTCGCGCTGAACCCAGTCACCGGTGACGACTGCTGCTAATGCACGCGTGGTTGGCACCCCAAGGGCATGCATAGCCTCACTGACGAGGAATTCACGCATGACAGGACCCAGTGGTGCTTTACCATCACCGCCGCGAGAAAAGGGTGTTGTGCCAGAGCCTTTGAGTTGCAGGTCAAACCGCTCGCCATCCGGCGCGATAATCTCGGTCAGCAACAGCGCTCGACCATCCCCAAGGCGAGGGACGAAGTTGGCGAATTGATGTCCTGCATAACCCAACGCCACAGGTTGAATCCAATCAGGTAGTTCGGTACCACTATACAACCCCAAGCCCGCTGCCGTGGTATGCAGTGATTCAGGTATACCTAACTGACCTGCCAACTCGGCATTAAATGCTAACCACTGCGGCTCGCGTGCTTGGGCAGGATGGCTTGGTAGCACCAGCTCAGCATCACTATCCGTGGCAAAGGTATTGGCATAGCTATTGTCGGTTTGCATAGAAGCGCTCACAACATCGATTCATTTATAGGATTAGTGTAACAGGTATAACCTGTCCCTATGAATTGAAGTAGTTGCAAAAAAGCCCGGTCGTGTTGTACTCAATTGTACGAACTCTTGTTTACTGACTCGTAACGAATGATTGTAAGGACTATACATTGATGAGTGATACAGATTTATTTATGCAGGCGGCTATCGAAGAAGCAAAGCAAGGCCTTGCCGAAGGTGGCATTCCGATAGGTTCGGTGTTGGTCTACCAAGGTGAGATTATCGGCCGTGGACACAATCGCCGTGTGCAGCAGGGCAGTCCCATTTTGCATGGTGAAATGGACGCACTAGAAAATGCTGGGCGACAGAGTGCTCAGGTGTATCGAGATAGTGTCATTTACACCACGTTGTCTCCATGTTGCATGTGTTCTGGAGCGATTGAGTTATACGGTATACGTAAAGTCATTGTCGGTGAAAATCAGACGTTTATGGGCGCCGAACAACGCTTGCGAGATGCAAGCATAGAGGTTGAAGTGAGGCAGGACGCTGAGTGCATTCAACTCATGAAAGACTTTATTGCGGCGCGACCCGACTTATGGAATGAAGATATCGGTGTCTAGTGCTTGTGCTCGAGCTCAACACGCAAACGGCGACGCATGAGTCGAAGATAAAGACTCGGAGTGATGCGGTAGAGCAAGCTTGCGAAATAGGTAAAGCGATCGGGGAATAGGCGTTGGCGGTTGCTATAGATAGCGCGTTCGATGCGCTCGGCCATCCATTCAGTGCTGCGCATGTTACCGACCATAGAGCGTGGATGCTTGGCGACCAAACCTTGCCCATCAAGGGCGTGGTGCTCAATGGGCGTATCCACAAAGCTCGGATAAACCATCAAAATAGATACGGGTGTATCAGCGATTTCAGCGCGCAACGTTTCAAAATACTGAGTGAGAGCAGATTTAGCTGCGCAATAGCCCGCTCGACCTAATACTGGCATCCAACCTGCCATGGATCCCATATTGACGATTTTGCCGCTGCTTTTCTGCAACAAAGGCAGCAGCCCTTGCGTGAATTGCACCGGCGCGAGGTAATCGACCGCAAGCACTCGCTCAATGACGTCGAGCTGAGTTGCTGTTGCTAACGAACGATGAGTAATTCCAGCATTATTAATCAGCAGGTCTAAACGCGGAAGCTCACTGGCTTGATGATTCAACCAAGTGGCGACTGCAGCGCGGTCTGATAAATCTAACGCGTGTAGTGCGACGGCTGTTCCGTCGCTGAAATGTTGTTCCAAGGCTGCAGCATTGATATCCACTAAAACAAGGGAGTAATCAGCGCTTAATCGCTGCGCCAATGCCAATCCTAACCCTGATGCAGCGCCTGTAATCAGCGCTATGGGTTTCGAGTCAGGGGGTGTCATGAGCGATACTCAGGATTGTGTTCAAGAAAGAAAGCAAATACCTCTCTTGAAGTTTTTTGTGGTGTATAGCCGAACGACGCTTTCAAAAGTTCATTGGCTAACACGGGACGATAGCGTAAAAAATCAATTTGCTCGGCGCTGTATTGCGTCAGGCCAACTTTGTGGCCGAGCCGCAGTGCAGATTTAAGCAGCCAGGGTGGCAATGTCAGTAACGGTTTGTTCAGCGCTTCAGCGATTTCGCTGATGGTCATGGCGCCGTCACCGGCAAGATTATATTGACCTTCTTTACTCGCGGTTACGCCGTCATGAATGATATTGACGACATCTTGGTCCCAAATAAACACAAATGGCGACTCTGAACCTTTAATGGCAAGCAAACGTCGTTTGGCAAATAAATCGGTAATTTGATTCTTCGTTTGGGCACCAAGAACAGTCCCTGGGCGTAATACGAGCTGTTTTAACTGCGGTTGCTCTAACCGATAATCGGCGAGCATTTCCTCGATTAGACGCTTATGATAACTGTAAGCAAAGCTCTTATTACCGCGCAATGGGTCGGATTCGCTTAACCACATTGGATTGTTGGCATGATATCCGTAAGCGGCGCCACTACTCGTGACAGTAAGATGCTGAACATTGGCTTGCACGCAGGATTCGACGACATTTTGGGTGCCATTCACATCAATGTCATAGTCGCGTTCACGATTGTCGCTGGCTTGCATGACACTGGCTAAATGAATGACATGTGTGATTTGGTGTTGCAGCATAATATCGGCAAGTCGCGCTGAACGAATATCCTCCCGATAATAAGGGTAGGGCTGTGCGTTCGCTGGGCGAATATCAACGCCAACAACCTGGTGCTGTGATTGCAGACGAGCAATACAAGCTTGGCCAATATAGCCTTCACTACCTGTGATCAGGATATTGAGTGTCATCTCGTTGCTGTCCTTGATGCGTTTCCATGCCGACGATCCAGCCATTGCCAAAAGAAAGTTAAGCTTAGACCTGAAATTAGATGCCAAATTCCCCACGCGGCCGCGATGATGGCCATCTCTGTTTGGGCTGCAAAATACGTGAAAATAATTCCCAGTCCTAAACCTGAGTTCTGCAAACCAACTTCTAAACTGATGGCACGGCGATCTGCTTGTGGCAACCCGAGTAGTCGAGCAGAAGCCCATCCTAGGCTTAACGCTAGTGCATTGTGGGCAACAACGAAAAGCAAATAGATGCTTGCGCCAGCAATGAACTTATCCCAGTTTAACCACAGTGCAATGGCGACAAATCCCAGCAATGCGATAAGCGAAACGATTCGAAAAAATTGCTCGGTGGTGGCCGCGAAATGTGGAAATCGACGACCACACAGAAGCCCCAGAGTTAGTGGGATCGCTAGCACTAAGACAACAATAGTGAGCATATCCCAGGTCGAGACATCAATGGCTTTTAAAAGCGCATCCGTGTGCGGATTCAAACTTGCATAGAACATGAAATTCAGAGGGGTGAGTACAGAGGCCAGTAAGCTAGCAATACCAGTCATACTCACCGACATGGCGGTATTGCCATTGGCTAAGTATGTCATTAAGTTGGAGAAGCTACCGCCGGGACAGCAGCTCACTAAAAGCAAACCGAGCGCCACTTCGGCAGGCATAGAAATCAGCGAGACGGCCACATAGGTGAGTGCAGGTAAGAGTAAAAACTGTGCAACTAATCCGACTAGCGGCCCCTTTGGCGCCCGAGCTACACGTTTAAAGTCGTCTGCTTTTAAACTTAACGCGATGCCAAACATCATCAATGCTAGTACAGCATTCAAGACAAACAATGATGCAGCAGACATTTATGCCTCGTGTCCAATCAGCTTCATTTCTTGTGCTAGCGCTTTGAGATAAGTGTCTTTATGCACGTAATACGCCATGCGCTCAAGGTCGAGATAGTGCATACCACCGTCAATACGTTGTTGCACATGTTCTTGTGCTCGTTGAAAGAAGGTTCTCGCTCGTTGCGGGTTATCTCGTTGCTGACGAATAACCGCAGCGACTAACTGAGCTTGCTCGTCACGCCCTTGCCAACCTAAACCAGCCGCTTCAACCATTCCCATCACAAACAAATTATGCTGCTGGGGATTGAAGATATTCAGATAAAGCTGCGGAGCATGGCCGTTCCAGTTCAGATGCTTTGCTTCGATAAATGGATAGTGCAGCTTGTAGCCAGTCGCTTGCAAAATAAGGTCATAATCAGCACTTTCGCCATCCTTAAATGTTGCTCCGCTGTCTGTGAGTTGCTCAATAGCTGGGCGAACTTTAATGTCACCATGACCAATATGATGCAAGAACAGGGTGTTAATGACCGGATGTGATTCATACATCCGATAGTCTGGATCGGGCAGTCCATAATGGCTGGGTTTGCCGGTGAGTAGTCGCACTAACAATCCATCGATGACTTGCTTTAGGCGCATCGGTAGCTTAATTTTGCCGCCGAGCGTATCAATGGGGCGACCTGCCACAAATTTCGGGAGGAAGTAATAGCCACGGCGTACGACCATATCGACGCTTTTGGCGCGGTGCACAGCATCAACCGCGATGTCGCAGCCACTGTTACCGCAACCGATGATCAATACGCGTTTACCAGCAAAAATATCAGCGCTGCGGTAATCACAGCTATGCATCATCTCGCCACGATAATCACCCTTCAACGTTAGCCGGTTTGGATTGTGCAGGGTACCGTTTGCGAGTAAAACTGAACTTGCTAACAAGGTATGAACGTCATCGTGTTGGCGATAGGTGACTAACCACTGATCGTCTTGTGGCTCAATTCTCTCTACCGTGCTATTGAAGCGATAATGCTCATACAAGCCAAAATGACGTGCGTAATCTTGAAAATAGGCCTTCAATTCGTCGTGTTTAGGGTAGGTCGCGACATGGTCCGCCATTGGGAAGTCGCTATATTCCGTCATACGCTTTGATGAAATCAAATGCGCCGAGTCATACATAGTGCTGGTGGGGCTATCGATATCCCACAAACCTCCCACATCTGTATGCGCTTCCAGCCCAATCACATCAAGGTTCTGTTCCTTCAGTCGACGCACCGTGCACAGTCCCATGGGACCCGCGCCAATCACCACACATGGATTCATAACGACCTACTTATCAACATAAACTGGTATTGATAATAACAACCACCGCCACCGATGACATTAGTTTTCAAACAGTTTTCGGAGAATCCCATACATGCAAAATCACAGCGCGCGGGCGCGAAAGCGCTTGCCCTTGATTTTGTCGTTGTTGATTAGGGTCAACGCATGCTTGGCAGAAGACTTTTTGACAGCGACAAACGCCCACTGACTTTGAACTTTGATTTTGCCGATGTCGGCCATGGTGAGTTTATTGTCGCGAGTGAGTGCACCAACAATATCACCAGGACGTAATTTGTCTTTCTTGCCACCACTGAGTTGTAGCGTTACGAGTTCTGCTTGCAACGGTATGCGTCCGGCTGCTGGGTGTGGCAGTGGCTGCAGTTTGATGGGCTCGGCGAAGGTATCTTCGAGTAAGCGCAGTCTGTAGTCGTCTTGTGGGCCAATGAGGGTAACCGCAAGGCCCTCAGCACCTGCACGTCCGGTACGACCAATACGGTGGGTATGGGTATCGGTGTCGTGAGCCATGTGCACACTAATCACTAAATCGAGTTCGGCGATATCAAGGCCGCGTGCAGCGACATCGGTTGCAACCAAAACGCGAGCGCTACCGTTGGTGAATTGCACCATCGTTTGGTCACGATCTTTCTGTTCCAAATCACCATGCAAGGCAAGCACACTGTGACCTTTGCCGTGCAGCTTATCGGCGATTGCCTGCGTTTCTGCTTTGGTGTTACAGAACACCATACAATTACCCGGTTGCTGATCAAGAAGCAGTTGGTTGACTGCTTGTGCAGCGGCGGTATCCGCTAAATCATAAAATCGTTGAGTGATTCTCGTAGCGGCTTGAGTCGAGGCGACTTGAATGGATCGCGCGTTCTTGCTGACACGAGCCGTCAACTGTTCAATTTTGTTTGGATAGGTGGCACTAAATAATAAACTCTGGCGTGACGCTGGTGTTGCCGCAATCAGAGCGTTAATCTCGTCTTGAAAGCCCATTTCTAGCATCCGATCGGCCTCATCTAAAACCAACGTAGCTATCTGATCGAATTGGATACGCTGCAGATTCGCATGATCGAGGATTCGCCCAGGCGTCCCCACGAGCACATGAGCCCCGTGTTCGAGCGAAGCTATTTGATTGCGTGCCGGAACGCCACCACAGAGCGTTAATACTTTCACGTTCGCCATTGACTTGGCCAATGTTCGTATGGCTTCTGCGACCTGTTCTGCCAATTCGCGGGTAGGGCACAACACCAGCGCTTGCGGTGCGAATATTCCGATGTTGAGTTTTGCCAAAATCCCAAGTGCAAAGGCGGCTGTTTTGCCCGATCCTGTTTCTGCCTGAACAAGAACGTCCTCGCCCGCCAAGATGACCGGTAAGCTCAATGCTTGTACCTCGGTCATATGCTGAAATCCAGCTTCACTCAAGCTTGATAACAGGGCTGGCGAGAGCTTCAATTCAGTGAAGTTGCGTGGACTAGTGTTTGAATCAGACATGCTTACGATCACTTATTGGTGGCTTTGTATTGGCTACATTTAGTTGCGGGCATTGTATCAGAGATATTGGTTGGGACGGATGGTTTGTGTAGACTTCAATAGTTCTGACAGATTCTAGGAGAGCTCATGGCTCGCGCGCACGCTTTACATATTTTAGTGAAAACCCAAGCCGAAGCAGAACAGCTGAAACAGCAATTAGCAAAAGGTGCCAAGTTTGGGGACCTAGCGCGCAAATATTCCTTGTGCCCGTCAGCTAAGAAAGGCGGTGATCTGGGTGAGTTTGGTCGTGGTCAAATGGTTCCCGCTTTCGATAAAGTTGTCTTTAGTAAACCTACCTTAGAAGTTCACGGTCCGGTGAAAACCAAATTTGGTTGGCACCTCATTAAAACACTTTCGAGGAGTTAGAACTTTACCCAAGCTAAACATCCTATGTGCGTTACCGTACCGAATTCCCCACAATAATCCTGCAGACTCTGTCCACAACCAACACATTTTAGTGTCGGCTGATTAAGATAGAGGTAGTTATGAAAACACAAGATAAACGTCCAGACGGTTCTCATATTAACGAAAACCATAGCGGCAAAACTGCTCAAGGCAAAACTATTGGTATGCCGGACACGCAGAAAAATGCTGATTCTACCCGTCCGCAACAAACTCAGGTAAAGCAGCAAGCCAACCCGAGTAAACAGCAATGGCAGCAGCGTGTGCCATCTGCTCAAACTGAGTGGAAAAAGCTTAGTGAAGCTGAGTTGTTGCAATCAAATGGTGATCCAAAGCGCCTAGCTGGTTTGGTTGAGAAACGTTATGACATCAGCCATTCCGCAGCTGAAACGCAAGTAAATCGTTTTCTAAATAAATAAGGTTAGACCCAGTCTAGCTCGATGCTGATGGCCATATATTTGGGCCGTCAGCATATTTGGCCCTAGTGGTGAGGAATATAGTATGCGTACTTTAACGACAAATGTATTAGTGTCTTCGGCAATAGCTCTAGCGCTTGGCTTTAGCAACGTTCAAGCATCTGACAAGATCACGCTCGAAGAATCACTAATGAACGCGCGCCAAGAAGCGCAGATTTCTACGACTTATGCTTTAAGTCCATATTTACAGACGCATGGGCTTCAAGTTTCAGTTCTCGATGGTAAAGCCATTCTGACCGGTAATGTCTCTGATGAGATTCATAAAGAACTCGCCGGCGCTATTGCTGATGGTGTTGATGGCGTAGATAGTGTTGATAACCGTATTGTTGTCGATCGCAATTACCAACGTCCGAGCTCTAATGATGTTCGTGATTATGCAGACGTTGTTAGCGATGCGGAAATCAACGCAGCAATTAAATCAAAACTATTATGGAGTAAACATTCTGACGGTATGGATATGGTTGTTGTGACTGAAAATGGTCATGTTGAATTGACCGGTAATGTTGCCACTCAACAAATGAAACAGCTCGCTCAAAAGCTAGCTCTTGATACCCAAGGTGTGCGCTCTGTCCGAAATGAACTTCAGGTGAGTGAAAAAACTATGACTGGGCATGCTTATGGTAAAGACAAAACAGCAGATAATACGATGATAGAGGACAGCTGGATAACCACTAAGGTCAAATCTAGTCTGCTCTATTCGCGAAATGTATCAGGTTTCGATATCGGTGTAAAAACCAACAAGGGTGTGGTTACTCTCGACGGTTTAGTAAGTAGTGGCATCGAGAAAGCGTTAGCGATTGAACTCGCTGAGCATGTTCGCGGTGTCAATAGCGTTGAAGCAAAGGGTCTAGTATTTTAAAAGACCATCGATAACAGTGACGGCGAGCAACTAGTCTTGATGAGTTAGGTGTCGCTGTTACTGTTATTCGACTTTCAGCTCATCAAACGTGCGGTTTCTGCTCGAACGACTGCGTAACATTCACAACAAAGACGTTCAAGCTTAGGACGGTCAGTAACCATAATATGACCTCGGCTATAATCAATCACACCTTGTTTATGCAGACAACCTGCAGCTTCGGTCACTCCCTCGCGACGAACCCCCAGCATATTGGCGATTAATTCCTGAGTCATGACCAAATGATTGTCTTTGAGTAAATCCAGTGATAGTAACAACCACCGACAGAGTTGTTGTTCAATATTGTGGTGACGATTGCAGACAGCTGTTTGCGCCATTTGAGTTAACAATGATTGAATGTAGCGCAATACCAGTAACATCAATTCACCATGTCGGTTAAATTCATCTTTGATGCGGAGCCGTGGCAATCGATAGGCAAACCCTGAACTTTGCACTACAGCACGACTGGTTGTACTACCGCCTCCCATAAACAGCGAAACGCCTACCAAACCGTCGTGTCCGACAACTGATATTTCAGCTGATGCTCCGTCTTCTAAAACATAGAGGAGCGATACAATACAGTTGGTTGGGAAATAAACATGGCGGAGTAACTCTCCAGATTCATAAAGTACTTTTCCCAATGGCATATCAACGAGTTCGAGATAGGGCAGAATTCGCTGCTGCACGTCTACAGAGAGCATCTGCAGAATACTATTCTCGATGGGAGAATGGATACCGAGGAAGCCATTAGTTTTATTCGTAATTAACCGATTGGAGTCTGACATAATTCCGATCCTTTCTAGGTCTTAATTTATCAGAGTACAGGTCGCGGAAAGCAGGAACTGTGCGTTAACGCACACAGATTCATGGTTTCGATTTTGCTTAAACCTTACTTAAAAAAATATCTATATGTGCGTTAACACACTGAACAAAGCATAGAGGTTGAGCAAACTACGGAGGGTTAATAGTTTATTCATTGGAGAACGCCGTTATGTTAGAAACAATTGTTGTTTTACTCATCATATTATGGGCATTAGGTCTGGTGTCATCTTACACGCTAGGTGGTTTTATCCATATTCTCTTAGTTGTAGCGCTGGTCGTTATCGTGATTCGCGTTCTACAAGGTCGACGAATTTAAATTGAGGATATTTGTTAATCTTTATTTAGTCACTCGTTGATAATTAATAGTCAGGCGTATAATCTTGACTCAGAAAATCAACAAAAAGGTCAGATTAAATGAAACGATTAATGCTGAGTACTGCGGCAGTATTCTTGGGGCTAATTGCTGTACCTGGGGTCCATGCGCAGGTTGCGGGTAGCGCGCATGTCAAACTCAGTCAGCTTGACCCCGCTGCGGAACAGGCTTTGTGGTCTCGCGAAAAGGATTTTCCAGTTGCGTATCCAATTGAATTGGCGATGGATGGCATTACCGGCTGCGCGGTATTAGAAGTTAAAGTGGATAGCGACGGTGTTACAGATGCGATTGAACTGGTTAGCGGTGTGCCGAGTCGTGAAATGAAGTTTTCTGCACCGAAGTTGGTTCGTAGTTGGGACTGGGTCAACAGAACCGAGCGTCCTAATGCTGCAGAAACTAAGCTTATTCGCCTCGATTTTTGCATGGAACGCGGTGATGAAAGCGCAGCTATTGCCGCCTGCGAAGCGCAAGCCAAATTGGAATGTCGGTAAATAAAGCGAGAAAGTGGTGCGTCCGAGTAGACTCGAACTACCGACCCCTACCATGTCAAGGTAGTGCTCTAACCAACTGAGCTACGGACGCACATTCTAAAGCAGAAGTTCGCAAGCGCGAACGGCCGCTATATTAGTCATTTGGCGGTACGGGTGCAAGTGGTTTTTCACCTACACCCGTTTGTTTGCTTGAAATGTGTGCAGTATTAGCCAGCATTAAAAGCCCAATGGAATACCTAAAGTAAAGAACGCGACGAGCAGGGCACTCCAGACCACCATAAATGCCAAAGAATAGGGCAGCATCATGGCAATCATTTCCCCAAAGGTGAGTTGCGGATTGTATTTGCGCATAAAGGCAAGAATAATGCCTGCATAACTCATCATCGGTGTGATGATGTTGGTCGATGAGTCGGCTAAGCGGAACGCAGCTGCCACTAAATCGGGCGTCATTTCGCTATTTACTAGGTACAACATCGGAATAAAGATAGGGCCCAGTAACATCCACTTCGAAGTTAAACCACCGACAAAGAGATTGATCAGCGCGGTAACCACAATAAAGCCAAGTAATAACAACACAGGATAAGACTGCAAGCCGAGGTTGGTCAGTAAAGTGGCACCGAGATAGGTGATGTAGGCGCCCAACCCACTGTGACTGAGCACACCCAAGAAGTTGTAGCAGAAGAATGTGAGCACCAGAATATAGCCCATGGTATCCATCTGTTTGACCATAGCGCGGACGACATCAGGCAAGCCCTTAAATTTTCCACTTGCCACACCGAATGCGATACCGATCACGATAAAAACAAAGGTGATGAGTAATATTACATTGTTTAGATATGGCGTTACCGTTGTGCCTTCTGCGGTGGTGTAAGGTGCAAGTGGTCCTGCAGCAAGCCCATAAATGGCAAGCAGAGCGAGCAGCAAACCTATACCAGCTGCCCGTAAGCCTTTCTTTTCTTCCGGTGTGACGTCAAAGTCAGTGATTTTGAGTTCGTCAGGCACGGTAAAAGCTTTTTGTTCGAGCCGTGGTTGCACAAACTTTAGAGTAACCCAAGCACCGACAATTCCCAGAACGAAGGTTGAAGCCAAGATAAAGTAGTAGTTCATTGTGGCGGGAGTCAGCGCTTCGCCCGCAGCATTCACAAAAGGTATGTTTTGCGCTTCGGCAAAAACTTTAGCATTGACGCCGATAATGACGTCGATAGGCGTCGCTGGAATCAAGTTCGCGCTAAATCCAGCTGAGACGCCGGCAAAGGCTGCAGCCATGCCAATCAATGGATTCTTATTCAAACCGGCGTAGAGTAAACCCGCTAAAGGAATGAGGATTAGGTAGCCAGCATCTGTGGCAATAGAACTCATAATACCAATGAAAACCAGGAACAAAGGTAACCAATTCATTGGGAGTCCGCGCGAAACCTTCTTCAGAATAGCCGCGAATAATCCGGAGTGTTCGGCGACACCGACACCAAGCATCACAATCAAGATAACGCCAAGTACACCACCACCAAAACCTAGCCAATTGGCTAGAAGAGCGTTGTCAAAAAGCCATACGACGTTTTCCGCGGCCAACATATTTCGAATTTCGTAATTAATCGGCTGACCATCGCCACCATAGGTTGTAAAGGTAAGGCCACCAATTGCCCAGGTCAGCACTAATGCACCGATTAGGAAGTAAATAAAGATAATAACGGGATCTGGAATTCGTCGTCCGACACGTTCGACAAACGCAATAAAGCCGCCGTTCTCAGCGGCAGAAGGGGATTGTTGTGACACCGAAATGTTCCTTTTGAAGTATCGTTTTTCTTGTTAAGAAACCGATACTAGCTAATTCAAATAGGTGTGTCACGCCACTATTTATTCGACCGAAAGGCCGGTAGCAGCAGACTTTTTCAACAGCGCAGCAATCGCCTCGGTGAGTCCGGCAACAGTGAGAGGATACATGCGTCCGCCCATTATCTCGTGCAGCATGTCAATGGAGTGATGCCAATGCCAGTGTTCGCGTAATTGCGGATTGAGCCAGACGGCATTGGTAAAATGATTCAGTAGACGGCGCATCCACACTTCACCCGGTTCTTCATTCCAATGTTCAACACTGCCACCTGGGTAGGCGATTTCATAGGGCCCCATAGTGGCATCACCGACGAAAATCAGTTTGTAGTCGCGACCAAAGCGATGAATAAGGTCAAGTGTTGAGAGCTTCTCGGTGTGGCGGCGATTATTCTGCTTCCAAACGGATTCATATACGCAGTTATGAAAATAGTAGAACTCAAGGTGTTTAAACTCATTTCGAGCAGCGGCAAAGAGTTGTTGGCAGGCAAAGATGTGGTCGTCCATTGAGCCGCCAACGTCAAAGAGAATCAATACTTTCATGGCATTATGGCGCTCGGGCTGCCACTGCAAATCAAGTAAGCCGGCCTTTTTTGAAGTGGCGCGGATGGTTTCATCCAAATCCAATTCTTCTAACGCTCCGGTTCGAGCAAATTTCCGGAGACGTCGCAACGCTAATTGAATGGAACGATTATTAAGCTCTTCGTCGGTATCTAAGTCTTTGAATTCGCGTTTGTCCCAAACTTTTACGGCTCGACGGGCGTTACTGCCATCTTGGCCAATCCGAATTCCCTCAGGATGGTAGCCATAGGCGCCAAATGGTGACGTGCCACCTGTGCCTATCCACTTATTGCCGCCAGCATGTCGTTTTTGCTGTTCTTGCAGACGCTCGCGAAAGGTTTTGAGCAATTCATCAAGTCCGCCTAGGGCTTTTAGTTTTGCTTTGTCCTCATCACTCAGGTGTTTTTGCATACTGCGTTCAAGCCATTCGGCGGGTATGCTCGACGCAATATCAATTTGTTCAACACCCTCAAAATACTCTGCGCAAGCGCGGTCAAACCGGTCATATTGAGTTTCATCTTTCACCATAATCAAGCGCGCTAGATGGTAAAACGCCTCAACATCGGCGAATACCAGTTGACGTTCCATGGCGTTCACCAAATCGAGGAGTTCCGTCAGGCTTGTCGGAACGCCGTGCTTGCGCAAGCAGAGAAAGAATTCGATTAGCATAAGAGAGAGTTGCTACGAGCCATCACGACGACGCGCCATAAATGCCAACTTCTCGACTAGTTGGACATCTTGCTCATTCTTTAACAAGGCGCCGAACAAGGGCATGAGACCACCTTTTTGCTTGGTCTCCTGTAGTTGTTGAGGAGTGATCTTTTCCGCCAATAAAAGCTTCAACCAATCAATTAGCTCAGAGGTTGAGGGCTTCTTCTTAACGTTGGGCATCTGCCGCACATCGAAGAAGACCTCGAGTGCAGTGCTCAAGAGCTGCTTCTGGATATCCGGGTAATGGACTTGAACGATGTCGCGCAGAGTATCGGCATCGGGGAACTTGATGTAATGAAAAAAGCACCGGCGTAAAAAGGCATCAGGTAATTCTTTTTCGTTATTAGAGGTGATGATGACAATCGGGCGTTGCTGCGCCACGATCTGTTCGCCCGTTTCGTAGACGTGAAATTCCATCTGGTCGAGTTCATGCAACAAGTCATTTGGGAATTCAATATCGGCTTTGTCGATTTCATCAATGAGCAGAACCGGGCGCTGCTCAGCAGTAAATGCCTGCCACAACTTACCTGGTTTGATGTAATTGCTAATATCGTGAACTTTATCGCTACCTAGCTGACTATCACGCAGTCTTGATACCGCATCATACTCGTACAAGCCTTGTTGTGCTTTGGTCGTCGATTTAATCTGCCACCGTAACAGGGGAGCATTGAGACTGGCAGCAAGTTCTTCCGCAAGTCGAGTTTTACCGGTCCCCGGTTCACCTTTTAAGAGCAGCGGCTTTTCCAATGTTACCGCGGCATTTACGGCTAAGCTAAGATCTTCCGCCACAATATATGTGGCGGTACTGGTAAACGATTGGCGTGTCATAACGTGTCTCTATTACTGCTTCGGTGGAGCAATCTTAGCAATATTCTCGAGGTAGTTGGTGCCAGTTTCTTGTACTTGGTCAAATTCCATCCGTTCAGAACTCAAGTGGACTACTTCCACTTGCTCTTGCATGGTTTCAACTTCCTCATTTAAGCGAGCTAAAGCGACCTCAATGGTATAGGTGAGTTGATGAATTTCAGCCATATCGGTGGCCGTCAAGTTTGACTTGCCGATAATAGCTTGCAGTTTCGCATTGTAGACACTGAGATTTTCAATAGCTGCATCTAGGGTTGGCGATGCCTCACCTTCAAAGTGATCAGGACGTTTTTCATCAGCAAATGCAACGGTTGCTGGGATAAGCGCTAAAGCGACAACTAAAGGTAAAAACTTCATATTAACTCCTGATTGAATGCTAATGGTTACTGGCTAATGGTTAATGGCTATTTGTTAATCGTTATTCGTTATTCGTTAGTCGAAAAACGAACAGCGAAGCGTACGAACAACACTTTTAATTTTAAGTAGTGAGAATCATTCGCATTAGAGTATCACGATTGTGAGCCCGGTTGGAAGTCACAGTCACGAAAGAATTGTTGCCAATGTTCGGCGTGCGTTTTAATCGCGGCAGTCAACTGGATCGATAGGTCCTGTAACTCGGTAAGATAATCAACCAATAGCGTTTGGTTGCTGTGTTTTTGAAGCTCTGTGAGTAACGGGTTGACGCGATACGCATGGCCGATCAGGAGTGCTACTTGTGCTTGCACTTCAGCGGCAAAGTACTTACTAAAGACCGTCCGGAGTACCTGTGCACGCTGCGGAGTGCCAGCACTCAAACAGCCTGAGCGCTCTCCAGAACCGATGACTAACGAGTGACTTTGCTCAAGCCCATGGAGCCATTCATGCTGATTGCGCCACAATAAACCGAGTGCTTCATTTTGTTCTAAGGTTTCAAGGGCCCGCTCAAGTCGCTCGGCACTGATCAATACTTGATCCGACTCCTCGGTGTATTGAAGCAAATTCAGGAGCACTTGAAAGGCATCCAAACTCTCAGCCAGAGATTCATTCGAGAGGTCAGCGCTACTTTGATTAGCAGGTGTCAGGGCGTGTCGTAATGCGTCGTCAGATGCGATAGCTCGTTGCTTGAGCAGTGGGAGAGTCTCTCGTTTAGCCGCGAGTGCTTGCTGCAATCGTTGTCCGAGTTCGGAACTAGGATCATCTAAGCTGGTTAAACAGTCATTTAATTGGTCAATAATTTCTAAATCACCGTGGTAACGTCGAAAACCAGTTTCTAAACGCCCCAATGCCGAGTTACGCTGCACGATACTTGCGCCTGCAGCACAGGTATCTAACCGTAACGAATCCAGCAGAGAAACCGTGACATCCGGAACTTCAACACGCAGTTTGCGGGGTTCTGGCGGTCGAATTACAGCAGGTAACTGCAAAGCTGGGAGCGGCAAATCTTGTGGTGTGGCAACGCGTTCACGATAATCGACTAAAACTTTAAGTGCTGGCGGCGTATCGCTACAGCCGCTTAGAGTTAGGCTGAAAAGCAGTGTAAGTAGGCCGAATGCATAGCCAAATCGAGTGGTTCTGGTTACAATCATCGTCCTCTCACATCGTTCATGGAATGGGTTCATGTTTACAGGTATTGTCCAAACGCAGGCCACCGTCAAAACACTGACTCGGCGTGGCGAGTTCGTCCAATTGTGCTTGCAAGTGGAACCTCAGTTTCTGGTCAACGTTCAGCTCGGTGCCAGTATAGCCATAAACGGTTGTTGTCTCACTGTGGTTCACTTTACCGAAACAACGGTCAATTTCGATGTTATTAACGAAACCTTGCGCTTAACCAATCTCGGTGAGTTGAGCGTGGGCAGTGTGGTGAATTTCGAACGGTCGTTGAAGGTGGGTGATGAAATAGGAGGGCATCATGTGTCTGGCCATATACACGGTGTCGGCACGGTTGCACAACTCGATATCAGCGATGATAACTGGGCGATGTGGATTGAATTTCCAGAAGATTTTATGCGCTATATTTTTGCTAAGGGTTTCATCAGCGTCAATGGCGCCAGTCTTACTATTGGTCAGGTTAAAGACAATCGTTTCTCGCTGCATTTAATTCCAGAAACGCTGCGATTAACCAACTTAGCAAACGTCGAAGTAGGAACGCGTCTGAATCTAGAACTCGATCAACAAACAATCACCATCGTCGACACCGTAGAACGAACCCTCGAGCGTCGCTAATTGCTATTAGTTACTGGCTATTTGAAAACACTCGATCCTGTGTCGCGAGTAACTAATATCCAATAGCTAATATCGCTTTGCGCTTTTCGTTATTCCTCCACTCGGAGGCGTAGTTGATCGTGTAATTCATCGACCTCGAGATGTAGATGAATATCATGCCCGCAAGCGCGGCATTCATCCTGATAGTCTTGGTCGCCCTGACTCGGGTCAAGCATTACATGCACGGCATGTCCGCACATGGGGCAGTGTACCGATGCATCACGTAATTTCTCAGCATTCATGACAGGTACTCCTCAGTTAAACTCCTTCCTATTGAGAGTTTTCACTTGTGAGTATGGTACGTGGACTGGATATTTTCCTGCCGTAATCAAGCTAACAAAGTTAACTAATTGAAGAGTAGTGCAATTCCGCAAACAGCAAGTAATGCGCCGGCTATTGCGCGCAGCGAAAGTCGGCGCCGACCGTGTTCTGCTGGCAGAAACCATTGAATAGGTATCAACCATAACGGCGCGGTTGCCAACAAGGTTTGCGCCACGCCGGGGTGCACAAAAGCAATAGCGGTTTGTTGCAACCAAATAGCAATGAACGTACCCAGTACAATCGCTGTCACTAACCATGGTATCGATGTATGACGCAATGCAGAACGAGTTGAGCTAATAAGGCTGGGTTTGAGCACCAACAAAGCGATCGTTAGTGCGACGGTACCGGCAAAAATACGCAACAATGCGGCGTTTAATGGATTCATTTCGAAGGCAGTCAGCGCATGGAATGCCATGACTAAGCCGATGGCTTGACACAATGCAGCGCCAACACCCGCTGCAAGGCCAGAACGGCTCAACTGAGCGTTTGTAACCGTGGCCGGTTGACGTTCAGAAAGCACAATGACGATGCCACCAATAATGACCAGCGCAGCAATAATTTCGCCAGCAGCCATTCCTTCATTCAAGAACCACCACGCAATCAACGCCGCAAAAGGCGGTGCCAAATACTCCAGTAGCATGGTGTGCCATGGGCCGAGCCGGCGCAAAGCAGTAAAATACAGGGTATCGCCGATAGTAATGCCAATCACACCACTAGCCAGTAACAGCCATGCTGCAATGCTGCCGTCAAAACTCAAGAGTTGACCGGTTAACCATGCTGCGATGAATAATAACGGACACGCGACCGCGCCTTTGACAAGGTTCAATTGTGCGGCATTCAGGTAGCTACCCGCTTGGTTATATAGCAGCGTGGCAATGGCCCAGAATAGTGCAGCGGTGAGTGCGGCTAAATGACCGATATAGGCTTCCATGGCGCGCTATTCTAGCGGCCATTTTGGATTGCAGCAATGCGCAGGCTACGATATAGTTGAGGGCTAATTCGTGAGAACTCAAACTCGCTTTAAAAATCACAAGTGACACTTGGTAGGTGCCACCACTGTTAAAGGATAAAGTCATGCCTGTAGTAACGCTTCCCGACGGTAGTCAACGCGCATATGAAAACCCAGTCTCCATTTTAGACGTCGCCCAAGATATCGGCCCCGGTTTGGCAAAAGCCACTGTCGCTGGTCGTATTAATGGTGAACTTGCGGATGCTAGTGACCTAATCTCCAGTGACGCAACACTGCATATCATTACGCCGAAAGACGAAGATGGGCTGCATATTATTCGTCACTCTTGTGCGCATTTGTTAGGACATGCCATCAAACAGCTGTTTCCACAAGTAAAAATGGCAATTGGTCCAGTTATTGATAACGGTTTTTACTACGACGTTGATCTCGACAAATCGTTAACGCAAGACGACTTGAATGCCATTGAACAACGCATGCTAGAGCTTGCTAAGACCGAATACGAAGTCGTGAAGAAGAAGGTCAGCTGGCAAGAAGCGCGTGAAACCTTTGTACAAAGACATGAGTCTTACAAAGTCGAAATTTTAGATGATGATATCAGCCAGGATGATCGCCCTGGTCTGTATCATCATGAAGAATATATTGATATGTGCCGCGGACCTCATGTTCCCAACATGAAATTTTGTCAGCATTTCAAAATCATGAAGGTAGCGGGTGCATATTGGCGCGGTGACTCTGACAATAAAATGCTGCAACGCATCTATGGCACTGCATGGACCGACAAGAAACAATTAAAGGCCTATTTACAACGCTTGGAAGAAGCTGAGAAGCGCGACCATCGCAAGATCGGTAAAACCCAAGACTTGTTTCACTGGCAAGAAGAAGCGCCGGGAATGGTGTTCTGGCACAACAACGGCTGGACCATTTTCCTTGAGTTGGAGCGCTATGTTCGGCAAAAACTGCGTGAGTATCGTTACCAAGAGGTGAAAGGCCCATTAATGATGGATCGCGTCTTATGGGAACGTTCTGGTCACTGGGAGAAGTTCTCTGAATTGATGTTTACCACTTCTTCAGAAAACCGTGAATACGCAGTGAAGCCGATGAATTGCCCAGGCCACGTACAAATCTTTAATCAAGGTTTGAAATCCTACCGTGATTTACCTTTGCGCATGGCTGAGTTCGGTTGTTGCCATCGGAATGAGCCGTCAGGTGCTTTGCATGGATTGATGCGCGTTCGTGGTTTCACACAAGATGACGCCCATATTTTCTGTACGGAAGAGCAAATACAGGAAGAAGTCAGCGGCTGTATCAAAATGGTCTATGAAACCTATAAAACATTCGGTTTTAACGACATTGTTGTGAAACTGTCGACTCGTCCTGAAAAACGATTGGGTGACGATGCCACGTGGGACCGCTCTGAGGCCGCTTTGGCTCAAGCTTTGAAGAATAATGGCATCGATTTTGAGTATTTGCCCGGAGAAGGGGCGTTTTACGGCCCTAAAATCGAATTTACCTTGCACGACTGTATCGGTCGGGCATGGCAATGTGGTACAGTACAGCTCGATTTTGCGTTGCCTGGTCGATTAGGTGCAACCTATGTTGGCGAGAACAACGAAAGACACGTGCCGGTGATGATTCACCGCGCGATTTTAGGGTCTCTCGAGCGCTTCATGGGTATTCTCATTGAAGAGTATGCGGGTTATTTCCCAACGTGGCTGGCGCCAAACCAAGTTGTTGTCATGAATATTACCGATAATCAGGCGGATTACGCTAAAAATATCGTGAAAGAACTGACAAAACTGGGCTTTAGAGCAACAGCTGACTTGAGAAATGAGAAAATAGGCTTTAAAATCCGCGAGCACACTTTAAAACGTGTTCCATATTTATTGGTTGTCGGCGATAAAGAAGTCGAAAACCAAGCGGTTGCGGTACGTACTCGTCGTGGCGAAGACCACGGTGTGAAAGGGCTCAACGAGTTTATTGAGCTACTCACAGACGATGTAAATACACGCAAGATTAGTTAACTTGTTGGAGGAATAACCCATTAAAGGCGGAAAAAGAACTCAGAAAGCTGGTGACAAAAATCGGATTAATGAAGAAATTCGCGTCAACGAAGTACGTTTGATTGGCGTTGAAGCCGAACAGATTGGTGTCGTAAGTATTCAAGAAGCTCTTACATTGGCTGAAGAAGCTGGTGTTGATTTGGTGGAGATCAGTCCAAACGCTGAACCACCTGTCTGTCGTTTGATGGATTATGGCAAGTTCCTCTACGAGAAAGCGAAGAACCAGAAAGAGCAAAAGAAAAACCAGAAGCAGATCCAGGTGAAGGAAGTCAAATTCCGGCCTGGAACTGATGAAGGCGATTATCAGGTAAAACTACGCAACCTGACTCGCTTTCTGGAGGGAGGTGACAAAACTAAAGTCACTATCCGTTTCCGTGGCCGGGAAATGGCACACCAAGACCTCGGGATTGATTTGTTGAATCGTATTAAAGACGATTTACAAGAAATCTCGACCGTCGAATCGTTCCCAAGACGTGCTGAGGGTCGCCAGATGATTATGGTGCTGGCCCCTGTTAAGAAGTAACTGTGGTTCGCAAGTAGGGCGGTTGTTGTAACCAATAACCAAACTCACCCTGTTACACTTTTATTAACAATGCGGAGTAATTTTCATGCCGAAAATGAAATCCAATAAAGGCGCTTCCAAGCGCTTTAAGAAAACCGCTTCAGGCGGCTTTAAATGCAAGCAATCACACTTGCGCCACATCCTGACTAAGAAGAGCTCAAAGCGTAAGCGTCATCTCCGTGCTAAAAGCATGGTACATGTAGCTGACGTTCCACTTGTCGCTCGTATGTTACCGTACGCTTAAGGAAGGAGATTTAAAAAATGGCACGAGTAAAACGTGGTGTGACAGCGCGCGCGCGTCACAAGAAAGTCCTGAAGCAGGCGAAAGGTTATTATGGTGCTCGTAGTCGCGTTTATCGCGTCGCGAAGCAAGCTGTTATCAAAGCAGGTCAGTACGCATACCGCGACCGCCGTGCGAAGAAACGTCAATTCCGTCAATTGTGGATTGTTCGTATCAACGCTGCAGCGCGTCAAAACGGTTTGTCATACAGCCGCTTTATCAATGGCTTGAAAAAGGCATCTGTAGAAATCGATCGTAAAATCCTAGCTGACATCGCTGTGCACGACCAAAATGGTTTTGCTGCGTTGGTAGAGAAAGCAAAAAGCTCTCTGTAAGCGGGTATAGGTTGTGAAAAAGGGAGCAGAGATGCTCCCTTTTTTTGTGCATTTTCGTTATCATAGGCGACTTTGTAAGCTATGGACCACCACTGAGGAACGTCATGGAGTTAAATGACATCGTAGCAGCTGCAGAAGCTGCTGTAGCGGCTGCCGAATCGCCGCAAGCACTGGATCAAGTTCGGGTCGATTATTTAGGTAAAAAAGGGCGCTTAACTGAGCAGCTCAAGAGCCTAGGAGCACTCAGTGCAGAGGAACGTCCTGCTGCAGGTCAAACCATCAATCAAGCCAAGCAACAAGTGCAAGGTTTGATCAATGCGCGAAATGACGAGTTGAAACAAGCTGAGCTTAACGCAAAGCTGGCCGCAGAGCGTATCGATGTGAGTTTGCCCGGACGTCGTAGTCAGGTTGGTGGCTTTCATCCCGTAACTAAAACCATTCAGCGTATTGAAGCTTTTTTCGGTGACCTTGGCTTTCGTGTGGTCGAGGGACCGGAAGTGGAAGATGCATTCCATAATTTTGATGCGTTGAATATTCCAGCGAATCATCCGGCTCGCGCTGACCACGACACATTCTATTTCGATGCGAATACGATGCTGCGTACACAGACCTCCGGTGTCCAAATCCGTACTATGGAGAAAGAACAACCACCGCTACGGATCATTTCGCCGGGTCGTGTGTATCGTAATGACTATGATCAGACGCACACGCCGATGTTCCATCAAGTCGAAGGGTTAATGATCGACACAGATGTGAGTTTCACTCAATTGAAAGGGATCTTAGAAGACTTCTTGGTGAACTTCTTTGAGGAGTCGTTAGAAGTGCGCTTTCGTCCATCCTATTTCCCATTTACAGAGCCTTCCGCTGAAGTAGATGTGCGCCGTAAAGACGGTCAATGGTTGGAAGTATTAGGTTGTGGCATGGTTCATCCGAGTGTTTTACAAGCGGTTGGTATTGATAGTGAAAAATATACTGGATTCGCGTTCGGCATGGGAGTCGAACGCCTAACGATGCTACGTTACGGCGTGAATGATTTACGCGCATTCTTCGAGAATGACGTCCGCTTCTTAAAACAATTCAACTAAGACCAGGTGAACAAATGAAATTCAGTGAACAGTGGTTACGGACCTGGGTAAACCCAACATTGTCGAGCTTAGAGTTATCGGAACAACTCAGCATGGCAGGACTCGAAGTTGACGGTATTGAGCCGGTCGCAGAGCATTTCTCAGGTGTTGTAGTCGGTGAAGTGGTGAAGTGTTGGCAGCATCCAGATGCCGATAAGTTGCAAGTGACCGAAGTCAATATTGGTACCGATGAATTGCAAACGATCGTCTGTGGCGCACCCAATTGCCGAGCCGGACTTAAAGTTGCTGTGGCGACTGTTGGTGCCGTGTTACCGGGCGACTTTAAAATTAAGAAAGCAAAATTACGTGGGCAGCCGTCGAATGGCATGCTGTGCTCAGCGTCAGAACTGGGTTTGAGTGATGACCATGATGGTATTTTGGAACTTCCGAAAGATGCACCGCTCGGGCAAGACTATCGCGAGTATTTAGGCTTAGACGATGTCACTTTAGATGTAGATTTAACACCGAATCGTGCGGATTGCTTGGGCGTTCGCGGTATCGCTCGCGAAGTAGGCGTGCTCAACCGATTACCGGTCACTGAACCGATTATTGAAGCGGTGAAGCCATCCATTAATGACGAACGAGCTATTATCTTGGACGCTCCTGCAGCGTGTCCACGTTATTTAGGTCGAGTCGTGCGCGGGATTAATGTAAAAGCGCCATCACCGCTGTGGTTGCAAGAGCGGTTGCGTCGCAGTGGTGTACGCAGTATTGATGCAGTGGTTGATGTAACCAACTACATTTTGCTCGAGTTAGGGCATCCGATGCACGCCTTTGATTTGGCTAAAATTGACGGTTCTATTCATGTTCGTATGGCGCTGCAAGGTGAAACGTTAACCTTGTTGGACGGTCAAGAAGTCACCCTTCAAGACGATGTCCTGGTGATTGCTGATGAGAGTAAAGCGCTTGCTATGGCTGGTGTTTTCGGTGGTGAAGACAGCGGCGTGAGCGACACGTCACAAGATATATTTCTAGAGTCTGCCTTCTTCAGCCCGAACGCAATAGCAGGGCGTGCTCGTCGTTTTGGTTTGCATACAGATGCCTCGCATCGCTATGAGCGTGGTGTCGATCCTGAATTGCAGCGCGACGCGATGGAACGCGCAACTGCACTATTGATTGAAATTTGTGGCGGTGAGCCGGGCCCTATTGTCGAAGCGGTTGCCTCAGAGCAGTTACCTAAGCCAGCTCAAGTCACTTTGCGTGCTGAACGATTACAGAAAGTACTAGGCATAACTATCGCTGCTGAGGAAGTCACTGAAATTCTAGAGCGACTTGGCTTCAAAGTGGTTACTACGGATGCTGGTTGGGATGTTACTGTGCCGACGTTCCGATTCGACATCAGTATTGAAGAAGACCTGATCGAAGAAGTGGCGCGAATCTACGGTTATCATCGTATTCAAGCATCAGCACCAGCGGCGCAATTACGGATGATTCCGCGCCAAGAACGTCGCAGTAGCGCTGATAACGTTAAGCGTCTGTTGATTGACCGAGGTTACCAAGAAGCGATTACCTATAGCTTTGTCGACCCTAAGCATCAAGCGATGTTGTTTGACGACATTGCAGCATTAACTCTGCCGTACCCTATTTCATTAGATATGTCATCGATGCGTGTGAGTTTATGGCCCGGTCTGATTGGTGCAGTCACTCATAACCAAAAGCGTCAGCAACCGGTATTGGCCTTCTGTGAAACGGGTCTTCGGTTTGTACCGGACCCGCAAGCAGAAAACGGTGTGCATCAGCAAGCCATGGTTGCCGGTATTCGCGCGGGAAAAGCGGCGGCAGAACATTGGAGTGAAGGTGAGCGGGCGGTCGACTTTTACGATATCAAGGGTGATGTCGAAGCACTGTTGGCAAATCGAGGCATTGAAGGAACGTGCCGCTTTGTTGAAGATCATCACCCAGCGCTGCATCCAGGTCAATCAGCTGCTATTTTTGCTGCCGAGAAGCGCATTGGTTGGGTGGGAGCTATTCATCCTCAGTTCGAGAAGAAACTTGGCCTGAATGGTCGCACTTACGTATTTGAACTTGAATTAGCAGCGGTGACTGAGCGACGTTTACCGCAGGCTGTCGGTGTATCGAAGTTCCCGTCCATTCGACGCGATATCGCGGTAGTGTTGAAGCAATCGATTGCAGCAGGCGAAGTGATTGCGGCCATTGAAAATATTGGCGTAAATCATTTAGTTGGCCTAAACTTATTTGATGTTTATCAGGGGCCTGGGGTCGCAGAAGGGCATCGCAGTCTTGCGTTGTCATTGACATTACAGCACCCAGAGCGCACCCTCGAAGAACAAGAGATCAATGCCACAATCAAAATAGTGGTGGAGATGTTGACAGCTGAGTTTGGGGCAACCCTACGGGAGTGAGCATTATGGCGCTAACAAAGGCAGAAATGGCCGAGCGTTTGTTCGACAAGCACGGTATCAACAAACGTGATGCAAAGGAATTGGTAGAGCATTTTTTTGAAGCCATTCGGCATTCGTTAGAAAATGGTGAACCAGTGAAATTGTCTGGTTTTGGAAATTTTGAGCTACGGACCAAGAACGAACGTCCTGGCCGTAATCCAAAAACCGGAGAAGACATCCCCATTTCAGCACGTCGCGTTGTGACTTTTCGGCCCGGCCAAAAGTTGAAACAACGCGTGAGTAGCGCTAAACCTGACTAATCCTCTCTCGTTTTATTCTCAACTCAAAAAGCAAGGCGTCGAGGTTACTCGACGCCAAGTTCCTTGAGTAAATTATCCGCTTTATCAACGTGCTTCATTTGCCACAGCATAAAGCGCCAATCGACTTGAATAGAGCGGGTATTATCGAGATTGAAATCCCAATCTGAGATAATCGAGTCGAGTGTGCCGTCAAAGGCCAACCCAACAAACTCGCCTTTACTATTGAGCACCGCAGAACCTGAATTGCCGCCGGTAATGTCCAGTGTTGCCAAGAAGTTCACCGGAACTGAATCAAGCGATTCGACATAATAATCGCCATAGTCTTTAGCAGCGATAGCAGCTAATTGATTGGCCGGCGCATTAAACTCGCCCTCCCCAGTAGCTTTCTCGGTGATGCCACGCAATGTCGTAAAAGCTGTCCAGGCCGTGCCGTCATAGGTACCATGACCGCGGCCTTCAACAGTTCCGAAGGTAACGCGTAAAGTACTGTTAGCATCTGGGTAAACGGCTTCACCTTGGCTGTTCATATAGGCGATTTTTGCGCGCATGTAGCTAGCATAGGCTTGCTGAATTTTACCGCCACGTTCTTCACGTTCCGCTTCGCGTTCCCGATCAAATGCATAGAGCCCAACTGCAGCGCGTACAAATGCATCGTCGGTATCCGCCATTTGTGCGGGTGATTGCTTCAGTAGCTCTAACCGAGCTTCAAGATCGAGTAGTGTGGTATTGGCATACCAGCTATCGATGAGATTACGAATATCCGCGTCACTCATGTTATTACTGATACCCATTTGCTGATCAAAATCAGCATTCCGCTCTGCTTCTGGAAGGTTTGCATAGGCACTGAGGTTATGAAAATCGAGTGCTTTTTCGACTTCAACATCAAAGTTGCGCTCCATACCACGCAAGAACGCTTCAAAGCGCGGCAGGTCGCGTTCCTGATAGCCGAGGTCACGGTCGCTATCTGGCTTCTGCTGTTCTTCGGCGAGGCGATACAATGCTCGCGCAACACCAAGCAGTCGCGGGCTTGCGTTATTTAAATAATAGTCTGCGCGGCTCTGTGCTTGTGACTCCGCGAGCAACGATTCGATGGCTTCGAGATCATCAGCGTAAGCTTCGCGATTTGATTCCGAGCTCATGACCCAATCGGTCAACGCGGCATGTTCTGCGCGCTTGCGCTCAAGCATTTCGCCTTCACCATAACTATCGAGCATTCCCTGACGATTTTTCAGGTAATTGTTCAAGCCTGCAACACGGCTAGCATATTTCAGTTCAGCATCCTTATTGGTTGCTGTTACAGAATCAATAATCGCTAGCTGCGTGGTGAAATTCTCGACCGTTTTAGGGTAACTCCACTCAAAGGTTGATTCCACTTCAGAAGGAAGGCGGTGACGATTGGTGCTGCCCGGGTAACCGAGCGCCATGACAAAGTCGCCTTCATTTAATGGACTTGAAGCGAGTTCCAGATGAAAGTCAGGTGCATAAGGTACGTTGTCTTCGTGATATTCAGCTGACTCACCTTCGGGAGTTACGTAAGCACGTAAAAAGCTGTAATCGCCTGTATGCCGGGGCCACATCCAGTTGTCGGTATCGCCGCCAAATTTACCAACGCCCTCAGCTGGAGCGTGAACCAAACGGACGTCTTTAATTTCCAGTTGTTTAATTAAAAAATATTCAAGGCTGCCATAGTAACCAGCCACACGACAACGGTGTCCAGCGTCAGCTTCACATTCGGCAACTAATCGCTTTTGATTCGCTTCGATGGCATCTAAGCGCGCTTTACCATCCAATTGAGCCGTATCGCTATCAATAATTTGTTCTGTGACTTGTGTCACCTCTTTAGTGACATAAATACGACTGCCTGGAGCCGCGGGTAATTCGTCATGGATAGTGCTTGCTAGAAAGCCGTTCGCAAGCAGATCATTTTCTGGAGTTGAGTTGTGCGCAATACTGTTATAAACACAGTGGTGGTTGGTTGCTACCAAGCCTTGTGGTGATACAAATGACGCAGAACAACCACCAAGGCTGACAATCGCACCCATCGGAAATTCAGTGAGTTTGGTTAAATCACTCGGGTTAAGTTCAAGTCCTGTAGCTTTTAATTCCGCGGCAATTTCAGGTAATTGCTGTGGCATCCACATGCCTTCATTAGCATGAGCCGTTGCACTGACAATCGCCAGTGCGATAAGCGTTCGTTTGATCATAGTTATTATCTCTGGAAGGTTAGTAAATACCTTCCGACTATAGCGATTTGCTTGGGGTGTGAAAAGCAAAAGCACAGGTCTAGAAACATACAGAAACAAAAATGCCGACGCCACATCACTGTGGAGTCGGCATTTGTTTTATATGTTACCAGTCTAGCGGAAGAATAGACTGCTGAATGGATTCAACAAGCGACTGATACCCGCTGTAAAATGCATTGGAGCATCAAGCGTTGCCAACGTTAAGCAATCTTCGCCTTGTGTTTGCGGAGTATGCTTGTGGTGTTCGTCTAACAAGATAAAGTCACCGTCGCGATACTCGTTGAATTCGTCATTGAACACACCGTTGATGACTAGCGTTGCTTCACGACCCTTGTGCGTGTGCTCTGGAACTTGTGCACCATCCGCCATGTAGATTAAGTTCAACATTTCGCCGTTACCAATATCGACTGGCGCACGCCACAACTTGCTCACCATGTGGTGCCATTGACCAATGCGATGCTCGTTACGCGCTAACGTCGCTGGTAGCGCAAACCGCTTACCTTCTAAAGAGATGTAATCGCGTGCTGCCTCTGCTCGGACTTGGATCGGAGCAGGTGAGTTCATAATTGACTCTAGCATGGAGTCAACCACCGTATTCGGCAACGCAGCGTCAGTAACTCGTTCACCGAGCACTTTCAGCGCGATTTGTTCTTCAATGTCAGCAACGTGCTGCTGGCACTGTGGACACATATCAACGTGCGTACCAATCATTACAAGCATGGCAGGGTTCAATTCACCTGTAGCATACTGCACCAATAATTGTTCGTGAGGATGTGATTTAATCATCAGTCTTAATCAACTCTTTCAGTTTTTGAAGCGCAAGCCGAGTACGAGACTTCACTGTACCCAACGGGATTTCGAGTGCGTCAGCGACTTCTTGCTGCGACTTGCCCTCGATATAAATGAGTTCAACCACCTCTTTTTGGGCGATTGGGAGACTTTCGCAATATACAGCTAACTGCTGCAAGAGCAGGTCATCGTCTAATGCGTAGTCGTCATCTAGCGATTCGTTTGTTTCTGCTAATACCGGCCATAAATCGTCAGCGCTCAAATCATATTGCCGGTGTTTATTCTTGCGTAAGAAATCAAAACGAATGTTTCGTGCAATAGTAAAAATCCAGGTCGCAGCGGAACCGCGATCTGGTTTGAATAAGTGTGCCTTGTGCCATACATTCGTCATTGTTTCTTGAACCAGGTCCATGGCCGTTTGTTCATTACCGAACTGACGGGTAGCATAGGCCTGGAGCTTTGGGGCAAAATGTTTGAACAATTCCGCAAAAGCTTGACGACTTCTGGATGCTGCAATGCGAGAGAGAAGCTCAGCAGCGTATTCAGCACTATCTGGCTGCGCAGAGGACATAGGTTTCCGTTTTGTGGGTGATTCAATCACTGACTGCATAGTCTATACCTGCTGATTTTTTCCTCAAGTAAAGTCTATTACGCCTTCTTGTCTAACTTTGATCACTATAGCTTAAAAAAATGTTTATTGGTCACTTTCTTGAACTAATTGGCGTAAAAAACTCAATGCTTCCGAACAATCATTCTGTTGTAAAAGTTCTTGTTTGGTACTGGCACAGATTGGCAACAACTCCAACCAACGCATACAAATCCAATCCGCTTGCTGCATCTGTTGGGGACATTTACTCCCCTCAAGTTCAGGATAACTCTCGTATACTTTCGCGAGCTGCTCTGCGAGTAGTGCGTCTTCATGGGTCAATGGCATCGTCGGCCACAAGGCTTGAGCTTCGACGGTACCGATACGCAATCCATCCGCGGCCGTTGTTACTTCACTCAATTTAAAGCATTGCTCGCCTTCAACGGTGATGCCAAGAAGACCGTCAGGGAGCGTTTCGAAGTCAATGACGCGAGCCAATGTTCCGATTGGATGAATGTGCGTATTTTGCTCTACACTTCCGGCGTCGTTAAACATACACATTCCGATGTATCCGGAAGGCTGAGTTGAACAAGCTTCTTTGACCATCCGCAAATAGCGACTTTCAAAGATTCGCAGACGCAACCGCCCGCCCGGCAGCACATGCGCAGATAATGGAAACAGTGGAACCTGCATGGGTTCGTGACTCATAGATGACGCCTCTACTCGTACTGCGTTACAGCTACTCATACAGCAGCTGTTCAAACGAATTGATTACTTACTGTCCAACTTACGCGGATTTAATGACTTTGGTTCAATGAAAAGCTGAACTTTTCGGGTATTTTTGCGTAAGCTAAAACGGCTTGGGATGTGCGGTATGGTTACCTGTCTATATTTGTTGAAGTCGAAAGTCACGATCAGTTGGCAAGGAATGTTATGGCTGCGATTAAAGTTGGAATCAGTGCGTGTTTGCTCGGTGATTTAGTTCGTTACGACGGCGGTCACAAAAAGTCAGCATTTTGCGCGGACGAATTGAGCCGACATGTCGAATTTATCAAGCTTTGTCCTGAGGTGGGTATCGGACTTCCAATTCCTCGACCCACCATTCGTTTGGAACAGCATGGCGAGGATATCCGTGCCATCATCCCCAAAACCGGAGCTGATGTGACTGAAGCGCTGCGTGATTTTGCTGACCGCGCGCAATCTCACTTACGCCAAATCAGTGGTTATGTGCTGTGCGCGAAATCACCGAGTTGTGGCATGGAACGGGTGAAATTGTATAACCCTGAGACGGGGCATGCCCGCAAAGAAGGCGAAGGGATTTTTGTTCGCCGGTTGCGGGAATTACACCCAGCAATACCAATTGAGGAGGATGGCAGACTCAATGACTCCCATTTGCGTGAAAACTTTGTATTACGTGTTTTTGTATATGCGGCATGGCAAAACATTAAAACACAACTTGATAAAGCAACTTTGGTAAATTTCCACACCGATTTAAAGCTGCTGCTGTTAGCTCATGATCAAGCGTTATATCGCGCACTTGGACGTTTTGTTGCCGATTGCCAAACTATCACAGAAGACATCGCAGAAGCGTACATTAGGCAAGTGATGACGGCGCTGAGTAAACCGGCGTCACGTGCCAACCACACCAATGTGTTGCAACATATCCAAGGCTATTTTAAATCCCAATTGTCGGCCGCACAAAAACAGGAATTAAGTGACTTGATCTTGGCATACCGACAGGGTGAACAACCGTTGTTAGCTCCACTGACGCTGATCCGTCATTATCTGCGTGAGTATCCGAACACCTATTTGGCAAGACAGCGATATATTGACCCGTATCCCAACGACTTAAAACTAAGGTATGCACTCTAATGAACACAGGTATTTGGTTTCGAGGTGATTTACGGCGGTTGGACAATCCGGCTGTTACTGCTGCACTTGAAAGTTCGCGAGCACACGATTCTGAAGCTGTAGTGCATGCTTTGTATATCGCGTGTCCGAAACAATGGGAATTGCATGATTGGGCTCCCATCAAGATTGATTTGTTGTGGCGTCACCTTGAGCAATTTCGGCAGGAATTGGCTGAATTTGGAATTTTACTTGATATTGAAATAGCGGATGACTGGCGAGCCGCACCGAAGACGGTTTTGCAATTCTGCCAACGTCATCAACTCAGTCAAGTGCACGCCAATGCTGAATACCCAGTGCATGAACAACGACGAGATAGAGCTGTTGGCAAATGGCTCACTGACAATGAATGTAGTCTGCAATTACATCACGGCCTATTACTTGTGCCACCGGTAGTGAAAACCCAGCAAGGGAACGTTTATCAAAAGTTCACACCATTCAATCGTGCTTGGCGCGAACATCTGGCGCTTACCGGCATCGCGCCTCTGAAAAGTTGGAATCGGATTACGCAGCCGTTGCAGTTAGAACCGATGCCCACCTGTCCTGGACCACGTCGAGATTCTTCCACATGGGTTGTCGGGGAGGAAAATTGCCGACGAGCTTTGCAACGATATATCGAGGAACATGTCCAAGACTATGATGCTGAGCGTGATTTCCCAGCACTAGATACCACCTCTCGGTTATCACCGTATTGGGAATTAGGTTGTCTGGGACCCGTGACGGCAGCGCGTGCGCTCCAAAAACTGAGTCCAGAGTTTCCATATGGTTTGGAACAGGGTGCCGATACTTGGCTCACTGAACTGGCGTGGCGTGAGTTCTACCAACACTTGATGTGTCATATTCCACGGCTGAGTTATGGCAAAGCATTTCAACAACATACCGATGCCTTTCCGTGGCGAGACGCAAAAGATGATTTTCAGCGCTGGTGTGACGGACAAACAGGGTTTCCGATTGTGGATGCTGGTATGCGCCAACTGAAACACGAGGGGTGGATGCATAATCGAGTGCGTATGATTGTTGCTAATTTTTTGGTGAAAGACCTGCGTATTGATTGGCGCAAGGGCGAACGATACTTTATGCAGAACCTAATAGATGGCAGTTTCCCCGCCAACAACGGGGGGTGGCAGTGGAGCGCCTCAACAGGTACCGACGCAGTCCCTTATTTTCGCGTGTTTAATCCCACTCGCCAGAGCGAAAAGGTTGATCCTGATGGATCCTACATTCGTAAATGGATTCCAGAACTGAGGGATTGTCCAACCAAGCAGATTCATGCACCCATGCTATGGTTACAAGCAAGCGGAAACAGTGATTACCCCGCACCCATGGTCGACCATAGTGAGGCTAGAGAAGCATTTTTGAGTGCATTCAAGGCACTCTGATAAGGCACGTAACCGTTGATGCAACGTAAAGGAGGCGAATATGAGTTCAAATAATAAAGACGCCGCACCTATCATCGAAAAGCTACGACAATTCTATGATGAATTTGCGGAAAGTAGTTTAGATAAGTTAGGTGACATTTATACAGAGGATGTCACTTTTATTGACCCCATTCATCAAACCAATGGCCTTGACGATCTCAAAGCGTATTTCAAGCATACCATGGCCGGTGTATCTCAATGTCATTTCGCCTTTGACGAGCAGCGCGGTGACAACGAAGTGCAGTTCTTAACATGGCAAATGCGGCTCATCCATCCGAAGTTAGCGAAAGGGCGAGAAATTGTGGTCCCTGGTGTTAGCGAATTACACATACGGGATAATAAGATCCGCAAGCAACAAGATTATTACGACCTCGGAGCCATGCTCTACGAACATATCGCACTACTTGGCTTTGTGATCGACAAAGTGAAACAACGTTTAGTGCTGAAGGACTAGGGGGCACTATGAATATTTTAATCACTGGAGCGACCTCAGGTATCGGTAAGCAGGTTGCTTTGGATTATGCAGCCGCTGGGCACCACGTGGTAGCCTGCGGGCGCAATCAAGAGTCCTTAGCCGCATTGGTTGCTCAATTCCCGAACAACATAGCTGGCCAACAGTTGGATGTGACTGATGTTGAAGCCACACAAAATGTATTGAAGACTTATTTAGACTTGGACGTCGTTATTTTATCGGCAGGTGTCTGTGAGTATGTCGACATTGAGACCTTCTCGACAGCTATGTTCGAGCGCGTATATGAGGTGAATATCTTCGGTACATTGCGCTGTGTCGAGGCACTGTTGCCAAATCTTCGGCGCGGTGCCAAGTTGGTGTTTGTGGGCAGTACAGCACGCTTGCTGCCATTCACCAGAGCGGAAGCTTACGGTAGTTCCAAAGCTGCGCTGCAATATATCGCACGCAGTCTGCAAGTTGATCTGGCAGATAGAGGCATCCGTGTGCAGACGGTGTCGCCTGGTTTTGTTGAAACACCCATGACCGACGCGAATGACTTCGAAATGCCAATGCGCGTAAGTGTGGAGTTTGCCTCGAAAGCGATTCGGCAGGGTATAAAAGCGAATCGAACAGATATTACCTTTCCGAGAGTGTTCGGTTGGTTTTTAAAAATACTTTCCAGATTGCCACAAAGCTGGCAAGTTGCAGTATCAAAACGGATTGCCTAAGGCGGAAAGAGCGCAATGAAGATAGCAATTATTGGTTCGGGAATAGCCGGATTAACGAGCGCGTGGTTACTACACCGCAAGCATGATGTCACTGTCTTTGAAAAAAATGACTACATTGGTGGACACACTCATACCATCGATTTAGAAAAAGATGGTCAGGCCTACGCCGTCGACACTGGTTTTATTGTCTTTAACGATAGAACCTATCCGTATTTTCGAGCTTTGATGCGGGAAATTGGGGTAGATTGGCGTGATACCGAAATGAGTTTCAGTGTTCGCGATCCACTCAGTGGTCTTGAATATAACGGACATAATCTGAATACACTATTTGCCCAGCGCAGTAACTTGTTTAAACCTTCTTTTTATCGTCTGTTGTCAGGTATCGTCCAGTTCAACAAAGCGGCAAAATCAGCGTATGAGAAAGGTGGTGATGCGTTAGATACAGTGACGTTGGGTGAATTCATTGCTGAGCAGAATTTGTCGCAAGACGTTTCAGACTATTATTTGTTGCCTATGGTCGCGGCGATTTGGTCGGCCAGTTTACAGGAAGCCGAGCAGTTCCCGTTAGGGTTCTTCCTGCGCTTTTTCAATAATCATGGGTTATTGAATATCTCGGACCGACCACAGTGGGCAACGATAGTCGGTGGTTCCAGTGCTTATATTCCAAAGTTAACCGCCGGGTTCGCTGACCAGATTCGTTTGAACAGTAAAATCTCACGCGTCCAGCGGCGCGAGCAAGAACAGGACTCGGTTTTGATCGAGTTTGTCGATCGTCAACCCGAAAGCTTTGATGCGGTTATTTTTGCTTGCCACAGTGATGAGGCCTTAGATTTACTGGCAGACCCTGATGCAGCTGAGCGTGATGTCCTCACCAATATCCCATATCAGATGAACGATGTTGTGTTACATACGGATACTCGCTTGTTACCGCGAGCGCAGCGAGCTTGGGCGAGTTGGAACTATTTGCTCCATCATGGCGAGCAGGCGCGGACACGGCCAAGTTCAGTCACGTATAATATGAATATTTTGCAGGGGGTAGAGTCACCGCACACATTTTGTGTGACGTTGAATAATACCGCGGCTATTCAACCCGATAAAATTATTGGTCAATACGCCTATTCACACCCGGTTTACAGTGTCGCTTCGATGGCAGCTCGCCAACGTCGTCACGAAATCAATGGTCATCGCCAAACCTATTTTACCGGTGCGTACTGGTATAACGGGTTCCATGAAGATGGTGTTCGCAGTGCAGTGGACGTCGCTCGTATGCTGGGTTCTGATTGGCGCACTGATTTAGATACCAGTGCAGGTTTGGAACCAAAGTCTGGAACCACAACCTGATGCTCAGTAGCGCCTTACAGAAAGGTCAGGTATTTCACCGTCGTTACCGACCGACGGAACACCAATTCCATTATTCGACGACGCAATGGTGGCTGGCTCTCGATGAGTTAGACACCTTGCATCAATGTAGCCATTTGCTGTCAACAAGACGGTTTGCGCCTTTGTGGTTCCGGCGGGCTGATTATTTACGTGGCTCGGTAGGAGACTTGGCTACTTGTGTCCGCCAAAAGCTGACTGAGCTGACTGGAAATAAAGTGACAGGGCGGGTATTTTTCCTCGGTAACTTAAGAACTTGGGGATTATATTTCAGTCCTATTAACTGCTATTTCGTCGAGGATGAAGCAGGTCATTACAGCTATATGCTTGCCGAAGTCAGTAATACCCCGTGGAATGAGCGGCATTATTATGCAATTGATATGGCTGATGCGGCGACCGAAACGACGCGTGCGGAGCATCCAAAAGCATTTCATGTGTCGCCGTTTAATCCGTTAGAAATGAGCTATCAATGGCGTATCAAGCCACCGTTGAATCACGTTGAAGCACGTTCCCTGATTCAATTGGATGCGGTGCGCGAGACGAAACATTTTCGTGCCAGTTTGGCACTACAACGAGTCGAATTGAACCCAAGAGCAATTCGTTCCGTATTTCTTAGATATCCGATCAACACAGTAACGACTGTGGCGGCGATTTATTGGCAAGCGTTAAAGCTATTCCTCAAACGCACACCAATATACGACCACCCAGCGAGTTAATACACAGGAAGCGTTATGTACAAGGGTGAAACTGTGCTTGCAGAGCAACAACAAGAATCAAGCTTCGACCGGATGGCTCGAAAACTCGTCTTAAATTTACTGAGTCGTATTCGGCATGGCCGATTCGTCATCAAAGAGCAGGGGACACTATTGGGTGATTTTGGCGATGCAACGAGTTCGCTCGTAGCGGAAGTCAATGTACTTCATTTCTCGTTCTACCGTCGGATGTTGCTGAAAGGGAGTATTGGCGCGGCTGAACTATTTATTGACCAAGCCTGGGAAACCCCCGATTTGACCGCGGTGATTCAGGTGTTCGCGCGCAATCTTCGCGCACTGGATGAGCTCGAAGCTAAATTCAGTTGGTTGCTATTGCCGTTCCAGAAATTCCAGCATTGGCGTCGCAGTAATAGTAAGCAACAAGCCAAAGAAAACATCTCAGCGCACTATGACCTGGGCAATGATTTGTATCAGGCGTTTCTCGACCCAAGGCTGCAGTATTCTAGTGCAGTTTATCCAAGTGCTCAGTCGACACTGGCCGAGGCGCAAGAACACAAGCTCAAACGGTTGTGTGATTCGCTAGAACTTACTGCGGCTGACCATTTGATTGAAATCGGCACTGGCTGGGGCGGCTTGGCTGTTTTTGCAGCCAAGAATTATGGCTGTCGGGTGACCACGACGACCATTTCAACCGAACAGCATGACTACGTCCGCGATTTGTTGGTGCAAGAAGGTTTGACTGAGCAAGTCACCCTACTGAAGCAAGATTATCGTGATTTGACGGGAACCTACGATAAGTTGGTCTCCGTTGAAATGATTGAAGCGGTGGGGCGTTCTTACATGCCGACATTCTTCAAGACCTGTAGTCGGTTGTTGAAGCCTGAGGGCAAGATGGCGTTGCAGGCGATTACCATCGCTGACCAGCGAATGAAATCTTACGCAAACTCGGTCGATTTTATTCAGAAATATATTTTCCCGGGCGGCTTTTTGCCATCCATCACGATGATGTCAGAAATGTTCACCAAGCACACTGATATGGTCATGCGTCATATTGACGATATTGGCTTTGATTACGCGCGCACCTTAAAAGACTGGCGCGTTCAATTTAATGCCAAGCATCCAGAATTAAAAGCTTCGGGTTATGATGACCGCTTCGGTCGTTTATGGAACTACTATTTAGCGTATTGCGAAGGTGGTTTTCGTGAACGTGCTGTGTCTGCGGTGCAACTGGTGGCCACCAAGCCTATGTGTCGCTAACTATGTCGATTGCCAGCAAAGCTCAACTGAAAAAAACGTTTTCTTGGCAGAATATGCGCCGCATAGCTGGGCTGTTTCTGTTTGATGCAGTTTGGTTTGCTGCGGTGATTGGACGAGGTGACTGGTTACTCGTTACAGCTTTGCTGGTCGTCGCTCAGATTGGCTTAGCTTGGAAAGGCGGAGCGTTAATAGGGAAGCGTTCATTTTATCTTTACACGCTGCTACTCCTGCTTGGCTTAGGCCTCGAAGGTACCGTTATTCTCTCAGGCATTATCAGCTTCACCGAGGGCCCCTTTCCATGGTGGCTAGTACTTCTTTGGTTTGGTTTTGTTGCCATGCTGATGAACACACTGGATTGGCTAGCAGGTCGCTACTGGTTGGCCAGTTTCTTTGGAATCGCCTCGGGACCTCTAACCTATGCCATAGGGATACGATTAGATGCCGCTACCTTGCACGGTCCTGAGTGGCAACTTTGGGCCCTTTATGGGGTCTTATGGTGCATCTATATGCTGATCTTTGCGTATGTCATGAAGCTTCAAGGAGAGTCCCATGAAGAGACAAAAACGGCTTAGTTGGTTTGTTGCTGCAAGTGTTATTGGTTTGAGTTCAGTAACGTTTTCTGCTCAAGGTGCCTGCGTCAACGACCAGTTTGAAAGTTTAGAAGTGGTTGGCGAAACCCGGCTGTCGGTATTGTTTTGGGATGTATACGATGCTCAATTACGCACCGATAGCGGGAATTATGATAGTTATGACCAGCGCGCCCTTCGCTTGACTTACCTGCGTGAAATTAAAGCGACAGAACTTGTTGAGAGCACTCAGGAAGAGTGGGAACGATTGGGAATCGAGATTACTGAGAATCATCAGACTTGGCTGCAAGAACTGAATCAAATGTGGCCTGACGTGAAAAAAGGCACCTGTTTGATGATGATTGAGGACGCTGATGGATTCGCTCAATTTCATTCGGCAGATGGGCAATTAGGAACCATCCAGTCGGCTACGTTCACAGATGACTTTTTAGCCATTTGGCTCGATGAAAATTCTCGCTTCAAAGACGAGCGGAATGAATTAATAGGAGCAGGATCATGACAAAGAAATTTAGCATTATCGCGGCATTTATTTTGGTACTAGCAGCCTGTTCTTCGAGTATTGAAGATTATCGTGGTGAAACTCCAGAATTGAAACTTGAAGAGTTTTTTAATGGTGAGTTAGTAGCTTATGGTGTTGTCCAAGATTACAGCGGAGAAGTCATTCAACGGTTTCGAGTGGAGATGGTTGGCACCTGGGAAGGTAACGAAGGCGTGCTCGATGAACAGTTTTATTATGCTGATGGACGCGAGCAAGAACGTATTTGGTATCTCACGAAGACTGGGCCAAATGAATACGAAGGTCGCGCTAGTGACGTAGAGGGCGTGGCCAAGGGTAAAACCGTTGGCAATGTGTTGACCTGGGAATATGTTTTAGTCATTGAAATGGACGGTGAACCGTTTTCAGTCACGCTCGATGATTGGATGTATCTGGTCGACGCAGACAATATGATCAACCGCACTAAAATGTACAAATACGGCTTACCAGTGGGTGAACTGACGCTCTATATCGGTAAACGTTAATGCGTATAGTGTGCGCATAAAAAAGCCCCAATTCAATGGGGCTTTGTTCTATCTGAAGTTCGTGTATGACTTAGTTATCATAGCCACGCGGTAGACGCGACAATGTAGCGTCTTCTTCGAGTTTCTTCTTCCACAACTCTTTGGCTGTTAAACCACCCGAATTAGCAGAAGCCGATTTTTTCGCGGCGGCTTTTTTAGCTGGAGCAGCCTTTTTAGCTGGTGCCTTTGCAGCGGCCGCTTTCTTCGCAGGAGCAGCTTTGGCAGCAGGTTTTGCGGCTTCTTTTGCAGGCTTCTTAGCCGCTGTTTTAGTCGCTTTTTTAGCGCCACCCTTCAGCTCGTCCACTTGCTCAGCCAATTGCGCTAGGCGCATGTTTTTGCCACCATCCACGCTATACCAACCACCACTTGCTTCAATTTTCGGTTGTTTACCGTGGGCTTGCTGATAAGCTTCAGTAAAATCAGCAAGAACTTTGTCTTTATCAAGTTTGCTCATGCAATATATCCTATGGATTACCTTTTTAAAGATGAAATTTTATAAATGAACAGTTCGCTTCATTTTTATACCGTTTTTTACGGAGCTTGTCCAACGACCTCGTTGAAGTGAGATAAATACGAGCTTAGAAGGAGCCATACCCATGTTAGAGCGCCAACAATTAAACAGCTATTTAGCTGACTTCTTTCAGGTCGACTCGATTCAAGATTATTGTCCAAATGGGCTGCAAGTCGAGGGGCGGAGTGCCATTCAAACCATTGTGACTGGAGTTACAGCAAGCCAAGCTTTGATCGAAGCGGCCGTCAGTAGAAATGCTGATGCGATATTGGTTCACCATGGTTATTTTTGGAAGAACGAGCGCAGTGAAATAGTGGGGATGAAGAAGCGCCGGTTACAACTTTTGTTGCAGCATGACATCAATTTATTTGCCTATCATTTACCGCTGGATATTCATCCGCGGGTGGGAAATAACATTCAGTTAGCAGAAAAGCTGGGAATTTTGGAGGCACGCATTGTCGCGGCGGCAAATCCACCGGGTGTCATGATGATGGGGGATGTGTCGGGCAATCACAGTAGCGTGACCTTTGCTCAACATATTGAGAGTGTTCTTGGACGAACACTGACCTGCCAAATTGATCGAAACGATCCCATTCGAACCATTGCTTGGTGTACTGGGGGCGGGCAGGGTTTTATTGATATTGCGGCAGATGTTGGCATCGATGCATATTTGACGGGTGAAGTTTCTGAGCAAACCGTGCATAGCGCTCGCGAGCAAGGATTAGCATTTTTCGCCGCAGGCCATCATGCAACCGAGCGCTACGGCATTAAAGCGCTTGGTGAACATTTGGCGGAACGGTTTGAATTAACGCACCACTTTATTGATATCGATAACCCTGCATGAGTGAACATGACCAAAGCTTTGCTTCGATGACGGGCAAGTTTCAGCGTAATATTTACGCCACAACGAAGGGTCGATTGAGACTCGCGGTTCTGAAACGTGACTTGGCGTCGTTTTACGAAGCATCACCGTTAAGAATATTAGATATTGGAGGCGGGCTAGGGCAGTTATCCGCTTGGTTCATTGCGGCTGGACACCAAGTCACACACACAGATATCGCTGCCGAAATGGTTGTCGAAGCGAAAGCGCTGCATCAGCAGCAGGGGTTACTAGCGCATCGCTACGAAGTCGCGGCATTGCAAGATTTACCGCAGCTTCTCGAGTCCGAGCACTATGATTTAGTGTTATGCCATGCAGTATTGGAGTGGATGGCTAATCCTGAGCAAGCGCTGCTGGTTATCAAGCGACTGCTGGCTCCCAACGGACAACTGTCGTTGATGTTCTACAATCGTAATGCAAAGTATTTTGCGAACGCCATTTATGGCAATTTCGACTATGTTCAAAGCAATTTGAAGGTGAAGAAAACAGTTCGACTCAGTCCACAGCAACCGCTGGATCCCAATCAGGTTGAGCAGTGGATCCAGGCCCAAAATGGTCACGTTTTAAGCAAAACGGGTGTTCGGGTTATTCATGATTATCTCCGTAACCCAAAGGATGCCGAGCAATTTGACCAACTGTTAGAAATTGAACTCAGATTCAACCAAGAATCCCCATTTCGTGATTTAGGCCGCTATTTGCATTGGCTCATTCGTTTTGACGAGTAACGACGTGACGTCCTCATCACAACATATTGCTATCTACTACCACGCACTTCGGCCGCGAATTTTGCGGTTGGTCGCGATGTATGAGCAACACTTTCATCGTTTGGGCTGCGCGGTATCGCTTATTGCAAGCACACCGAATCGTCGCATCGATATTCAGCAATTAACTTCGTTACGCGGATACATTGATGAATTAATCGTGATGGGTGGCGATGGCAGCGTCAACATAGCTGCGCAAGTATTCGCACACAGTGACGTACCGATTTCGGTGGTGCCTTTAGGTACTGGCAACGACTTTGCTCGCGACAATGGCATTTTCGACGCAAGCTGGCGTTTGCAGAACAGCTATGCAAAGCGTCACGTTGCCCTGGGTCGATGTGGTGAACATTTCTTTGTCAATCATGCCGGAGCAGGACTTACAGTTGATCTGATTCGGCTGCAACGGCCGTGGATGAAACGACTTTTGCGTGGTGGTAGTTATGTACTCGCCATCTTGCGCTATCTCTGTGGCCCCTATGAAAAGCGATCGTCCATACATGATACTGAAACCGGAGCTTTGTACGATGCACAAATTGTTGCGGTAAGTCGCTTTATTGGTGGAGGTATACCCATTTATCCGCGCGCCAATCGCTATGCAGGAATCGCACAGTGGGCGGCAGTGCCGCGGGCATCACGCTGGTGTCAATTCAAAGCATTGGTTCAAGTGCTTCGCGGGCATATCGAACAAACGGAGTTGGTCAATTTAAGTGTTGGTAGTCAGTTCATAATCGGTGATAGTGAGCACTCTATTGAATTAGATGGCGATTGTTTCGATACTGGGCCGCAACCCGTTCAAGTTATTCCACAAGGCTTAACGATACATATACCCATTCAATCATCTAAAGATTAATCACAACCAGCAGAAGGAGTCATGATGAAACCGCAGGTTGCTTTTATCGGCTTAGGCGTCATGGGTTATCCCATGGCCGGCCATTTACAGCGAGAGGGTTGGAACACGACCGTTTATAATCGCACTGGCAGTAAGGCGCAACGCTGGGTACAAGAATACGGCGGAGAAGCGGCATCGACACCACGAGCAGCGGCGGCTGGGAAGGATGTCATTTGTGTCTGTGTTGGCAATGACGACGACGTCCGTAGTGTCTTTTACGGCTCGGATGGCCTGCTCGCTGAACTAAAACCGGGTGCTATTGTGATTGACCATACGACGGCATCCGCAGAACTCGCTCGCGAGTTAAGTCAGGCTGTTAGTGAAGCAGGCGGGCGCTTTCTCGACGCGCCCGTATCCGGTGGTCAGCAAGGTGCAGAAAATGGCAAGCTGACGGCGATGATTGGCGGTGACCAAAGTGCCCTAGCAGCTGTCGATACGATGCTATCCAGCTATGCTAAAACTCGCGAGTATATGGGTCCAGCAGGGCATGGCCAGTTAGCGAAGATGGTGAATCAAATTTGCATAGCGGGTGTGGTGCAAGGCTTAGCCGAGGGGTTATCGTTTGCGCGCAAAGTTGGATTAGACGCAGATACGCTGATTAAAGCAATTAGTCAGGGCGCTGCCGGTTCATGGCAAATGCAAAATCGTTACAAGACAATGTGGGAGCAACACTACGACCATGGTTTCGCCGTAGATTGGATGCGTAAGGATCTTAAAATTGCTCTAGCAGAGGGGGACCGTCAGGGTCTAACTTTGCCATTGACCGCTTTAGTGGACCAATTTTATGCGGAAGTTCAGCAAATGGGTGGGAATCGCTGGGATACGTCGAGTCTGTTAGCACGATTAGAAAAACATCGCTAGTAGCTCGTAGCCCCAGTAGCCAATAACAAAAAAAGCCCCGTAAAGGGGCTTTTTAAATGATTAGGATGATTAACGAATACCCATACGGCGCAGCGCAGAAGTACTGAAATCACTACGCTCTGGCTCGATATCGAAATCCATATAAGAAGATTCTTCGTTAGCGAGACCAAGGACAATGTAACGACCTGAGTTTAAGTCATACAGTGCTTCTGCAGCCATCCACGGAGTGTCGTGATGATAGAACTGCGAATTGTAAGCTTCAGCAACACGCCATAACTCGCCACGACCATCGTAATGATCAATCACTGACGCTGTCCAAGTATCTTCGTCAATAAACATGTGACGCGTAGAATAGATATGGCGCTCACCATCTTTCAACGTGGCTTTCACTTCCCATACGCGGTGTTTTTCATAACGAATCAGATCTTGGTTCAAGTGACCTGCGTTGATGATATCGTCATAGCTTAAATTGGTATCCATCAACTTGTAGTTGTTGTAACCGATGTACATTTCACGCTTACCAACGAGTTCCCAGTTGTATTTGTCTGGAGCACCGTTGTACATGTCTAAGCCATCAGAGGTACGTAGACCATCCGAAGCAGTACCTGGACCGTCATAGGCAACGTTTGGCGCACGACGGACGCGACGCTGACCTGCATTATATAACCATGCGCGACGGCCTTCACGAACCTGGTTGATGGTTTCGTGCACCAACAATACAGTACCGGTCAAACGACTCGGTGCTAGGACTTCTTGTAAGAAGTAGAACAAAACGTTGTCGTCTGCTTCTTCACGACCACTTTGCATATATTCAGGGAATACAAGTGATTCACGCAGTAAAACTGGCACGAAATCACCATTCTCGAGAACTGGGAACTGATTGACCAAACGAGTGACGGCACCACCGCGGTAGCGGGTTACATGGTTCCAAATCACTTCCAGACCATTTTGTGGAATCGGGAACGGCACATGGCGGTCGAAGTTATCAAGACCATTACCACCAGCAACCATTTCAGCGTTGACGGCGTTCTTTTTCACGACGTCGTAAACTTCTTGCGGATAAGCAGCGGTCCGACGAGTCGGATAGATATTCATTTTGTAATCAGGATACTTGTTGAACATAGCAACCTGTCCAGGAGACAGCATGTCACGGTGTTCATCTAAGTTATCGCGAGTGATGGTGAAGAGAATTTCATCATCAGCAAAAGGGTCTGCTGGGCGAGCCGGGACGTCACCATTTGCGTCGACGCTATAACCGCCTGTCCACGCCGGAATGGAGCCATCGGCATTACCAGCCATTTCAGCCCCCATTGGGGTTAAATCTTGGCCAAGACGTGCAGCTTCCTCAGGAGTGACTTTCGCCATTACACTGACTGAGATCACAGAAAGCGCAAACACACCGGCTTTAAGCATCATTTTATTCATGGGTTTTTCCTTGTTGTACTTTGTACTCTTATCGATTTATACGCTTAAACTACATGAAAAGCAGACCGATTAAAATCCCCAGCTGATACTAGCGTTTCTACCTTTCTCAAGGTATGGTAGCAGCTGGTTTGACCTGTCATGAAATATCCATAGCATGTATCGCTTATCGAAAATTTGCAACTGTTACAATGACAATACTAAGACACAAAATTTGTAAGAGGGTTCCATGAGAAGAACAATCGTAGGGTTAGGCATAAGTTGTGCACTGACGCTTTTAACGGTGCCAGTGGCAGCACAAATGGTGACTGACTATGAAGTCATTACCGCGCCAGCTCTGGTTGCGCCAAAGGCTGAGCGTGCTGTACTAACAGAAATTGCGGTAGCCGGTGAGCGGCTGATCGCAGTGGGTGACTACGGTTTGATACTCACGCGTGAGCAGAATAGTAGTGATTGGATCCAAGCCAATGTGCCTACCAGTGTCCTGTTCACGGGAGTCAGTTTTGCCAACGCTCAGCGCGGCTGGGCAGTCGGTCATCATGGTGTCATTGTTGCGACCAGCGACGGTGGGTTAACTTGGCAACGCCAACTTGACGGCTTTCAATTTATTGAATTGCAGCAAAATTATTGGGGCAACTTAGTGGAAGAGCTTGAATCCGCCATTGATGCCAGTGACGATGAGGCTGAAATAGAAGAACTCGAGTGGGCTTTGGAGAATGCGACCTTTCAAGCAGAAAACGCCGACTTTGCTGCGGAAGAAGGTCCCACAAAACCTTTTCTTGACGTCTTAGCTCTGGATGCAAACACGGTGCTGGTTGCTGGAGCATATGGAACCTTACTGCGTAGTGATGATGGCGGAGCCAGCTGGAATTTATTGGATGCCAATGTCGAGAATCCGGATGGTTATCACTTTAACGGTTTGGCGAATGGCTCTGAGTATTTATTCCTTGCCGGTGAGGCTGGGCAAATATTCCGCAGTGCGGACCGCGGTGATTCTTGGGAAGTTCTCGATTCACCGTATTACGGTTCGTTTTTTGGATTACATGTCGATCAATCGGACCGACTCTGGGTTGCTGGCCTACGAGGCAATATTTTCATGAGCGACGATCAAGGTGAAACCTACACTCAAATCCGTCTTGAAGATACGGTCAACATCAATAGCATCGTCGACGCAGCAAACGGTGGCGTTTACCTAGTGGGTAATGCTGGCGTTGTTGGTTATGTCGATGAGCAAGGTGAAGTTGAACAACGAACACACAGTAGTGGCGCTATTTTGACGGATTTAACTATCAATCAAGACGGTTCGTTGACCTTGGTTGGGCAGCGCGGTGTGCTGTCACTTGAATCGTTTGATACAGCCTCTGTAGAACAAGAATAAGGAATCGCTGACAATGTTGGAACGTGCATTATTTGGTATTCGCCCGTTGTGGTTCGTTATTTTTGCGGCTTTGACGTTATTTTTAGGCTGGCACGCGAGTCAAGTTCGTCCCGAGGCCAGCTTTGTGAAGATGATCCCCACCAATCATCCGTTTATCCAGAATTATTTCGAACATCAAGATGATCTGCGCAGCTTGGGTAACGTGGTACGTATTGTTGTTGCCACAGAAGAAGGTGATATTTTTACTCCTGAGTTTTTAAAAACGCTTCGTTCTGTAACCGATGAAGCAACATTTATTCCGGGAGTTGACCGCTCAGCAATCAAGAGCTTGTGGACACCCAACGTGCGCTGGAGTGAAGTCACTGAAGAAGGCTTTGTTGGCGGACCTGTGGTCCCAGACACATGGGATGATAACAATCCAGAAGAGTCACTCGAGCAATTCCGTACCAATACGTTGCGCTCTGGCGAAGTCGGTAATTTAGTCGCAACGAACTTTAAGTCGGCTATCGTTTATGTTCCTTTGATCGAGACGAATCCAGAAACTGGAGAGCCGCTTGATTATCAGGAATTTTCCGAACAGCTCGAAACGCAGATCCGAGACAAGTACTCAAGCGATACTATCTCTATTCATATGACTGGCTTTGCCAAAATTATTGGTGATTTAATTGAAGGCGCGCAGCAAGTTGGTTTGTTCTTCCTGCTCGCCATTATCATTACGCTGGTCATGCTGTTTTGGTACAGCCGTTGCTGGCGGAGCTCGATTGCGGTGCTTGCTTGCTCAATTATTGCGGTAATTTGGCAGTTGGGCATCATCAAGTTAATCGGCAGCGGTATCAATCCCTATTCAATGCTCGTGCCATTCTTGGTGTTCGCTATTGGTGTGAGCCATGGTGTACAAATCATAAACGCGATCAGTAACAACACCGTTGATGGGCACGACAAATTAAAAGCCGCACAACTCGCATTCCGTGGCCTCTATATTGCCGGTCTAACCGCTCTGATTTCAGACGCTATTGGTTTTACCACCTTGATGGTCATTGATATCGCTGTTATTCAAGAGCTGGCTATCGCAGCCAGTATCGGTGTGGCTGTTGTCGTCCTAACTAATTTAGGCTTGCTACCGATCATCATGTCCTACGTAGGTATTTCACCACGTGGACAAACCTACACCGCGTCGGTTCGCAACGAAGCGCATCCAATGCTGGCATTCTTCGGTCGCTTCTCTCAGCCAAAATACGCTTACACCGCGCTGATTCTAGCCGTGGTCGGATTGTCTTGGGGGGCTTATTACGGGCAGCAGATGAAGATCGGTGATTTGGATGCGGGGGCACCAGAATTGCGCCCAGACAGCCGTTACAACCTGGATAATCAGTTTGTGGTCGACAACTACAGTTCCAGCACCGATATCTTCGTGGTGATGGCTGAAACGGCGCCTAGCCAATGTATTGCCTATGATAACCTGGAGTTGATGGATCGGTTCAGTTGGCACATGGAAAACACGCCGGGTGTGCAAGATGTGAAATCGATTGTCTATGTCGCAAAAATGGGCGGCTTTGGTTTAAACGAAGGAAACCTGAAGTGGTTTAGCCTCAATCGTAACCAGTACGTATTAAACGCGAATACATCACGCACGCCACCGGGGCTGATTAATCCAGATTGCTCCATGGCTCCGATCATCATTTATCTCAATGATCACAAAGCGGAAACACTGAAAACAGTTGTTGCCTCGGTCAACGAGTTTAACCAAAACTATCAACAAGAAGGCTTAGAATTGCTGATGGCGGCCGGTAACTCGGGTATTGAGGCGGCGACCAACTCTGTCATCGAGGATGCTCAGTACGAGATGCTGTTGTGGGTGTACGGCGTTGTGGTGGTCTTATGTTTAATCACATTCCGTAGCATTCGAACGGTTGCCTGTATTGTGTTGCCACTCGCATTAACGACTGTCATGAGTCAAGGCTTGATGGCGGTGTTAGGTATCGGTGTGAAAGTAGCGACTCTGCCCGTCATTGCGTTAGGTGTTGGTATTGGTGTCGACTACGGTATTTACATCTATACCAAAATGAAAGAAGGCTTAGAGCAGGGCATGAACTTGAATGACTGTTACCGTTATGCACTTGAGAATACGGGTAAAGCGGTAGGGTTTACTGGTCTGACACTGGCGATTGGCGTGGCGACTTGGATATTCTCACCAATCAAGTTCCAAGCCGATATGGGTATCCTGCTCACTTTCATGTTCCTGTGGAATATGTTGGGAGCCTTGATCCTGATACCGGCGCTCGCACGGTTGTTCTCAAAGCTGGGCAAACCAATGCATTAAGGACGAGTTGACTGTAACTTGGCTGACGCGGTGTTAACTGTAGTCAGCCAAGATAAAGTCAGCAGCCTGCTCAGCAATCATCATGGTGGGCGCATTGGTGTTGCCGCTAATCACTTGTGGCATGACTGATGCGTCAATAACACGTAAGTTGTGCACTCCACGAACTCGCAGTTTTTCATCCACAACGGCGTCGGCATCAAGCCCCATCCGGCAGGTACTAGTCGGGTGATAAATAAGGCCACAATGTCGCTGTAACTGCGCCAATAATTCCTCATCATCGTCGAACTGACCGGGCATTAATTCACCACCATAGTGACTGGCTAAAGCGGGTTGCTGCATGATCTGTTGGACCTGTCTGACGCCCGCAATAAGCGCTTGCTGATCGGCTTCGTTATCGAGAAAATTAAATTGAATACGCGGTGGTTGACGCGGGTCTGAACTCGCTAAGGTCAAGGTCCCGCGTGCTTGCGGACGTAATACGCAGACATGACACGAAAAGCCGTAGCGCAGGGCAGGTGTCAGATCATAGCCACTGTCATTAAAGAGTGTACTGACGAGGTGTAGTTGCAAGTCAGGCTCTGCTTGCTGATCGTTCGATTTGATAAATCCGCCTACTTCACAGGGGGGATGGGCCATCGCCCCTTTGCGATGACGCCAATACTTCCAAGTTTGACCGGCTAATTGCAGCAATCCAAGTGGATTTAAAGATATGGTGTCGCGTTTTTTGTTGCGCACGTGAACGGTAATATCGACATGTTCTTGCAAATTCGCGCCAACTTCCTGCCTGTCCGCGATCACCTCAATACCATGGCTGCGTAACTGTTCTCGCGGGCCTATACCCGATAGCAATAACAGTTGCGGTGAATTAAATGCGCCGGCGCTTAAAAGCACTTCCCGCGATGCCGTGAGGCTTGAGACCAGCTTGCCGTGCCGAATTTGAACACCTTGCGCTTCACCACTACTGTTGAACAGGATCTTTTCAACGGCAGTAGCAGACAAGATATGGAGATTGACGCGATCGATAACGGGTTCCAAGAATGCGCGTTTGGCACTGAAACGCTCGCCGTTTTTAATCGTAAATTGAAACGGGCCAAATCCTTCCAAACTCTCGCCATTAAAATCTGGATTGAGCGGGTATCCAGCTTCTTGCGCTGCCTGAAGGAATGCTTTTGCAACAGCAAAATGCGGTGCAACATCACTGACATGCAGTGGGCCATCAGCGCCATGATAAGCATTCGCACCGCGCGTGTTTGACTCGAGCCGCTTGAATACAGGTAACACATGCTCCCAATTCCAATGCTCGCCGGCAGTTTCCGCCCAGCGATTGTAGTCACTGGGTAAGCCGCGGGTATAAATCATCGCGTTAATGGCGCTGCTGCCACCCAGACCTTTACCACGTGGCGCATAGAGCCCTTTGCCTGCCCGCAACGGGGCTGCATCAGAACTGCGATTCAACCAGTTAAACCGGCGACTGTGCATAAACCGTGCAACACCGCCCGGCATGGTTGAAAAAGGAGAGGTGGCTGCCGGTCCTGCTTCAATCAAAGCAACGTGAAAGCGACCACAAGCCGACAAGCGATTTGCTAGAACACAGCCTGCGGAGCCACCGCCGACAATAATAAAATCAAAGCTGTTGCGCATATTGATAGAGGTCATTAAGCAGTCGTAATTGATTAGGATGCTCTTGATACTGCTCACTTAAACGCTGTAATTCAAGCAGAAATTGCTCAGCATTTAACCCTTTTGCAGGTGGGTGCGTCAGACGTTCTTGACAGAAGCTCCGCCAGCGTTGCAGTTCTTGGTCGGTCAGTGTGGCCGGATAGTTACGGGCACGATATCGAAACAACATGATAGGTAACCGAGGGTCGGCAAAGTTCAATGACAAGCCGGCAAGTTGGTCGGGCGCAGTGGCGCGTATAATATCCATATTGGAGCGGTCTTGGTCGGAAAAAAAATCGCCGCTGTAGAGCATCAAATCAGGGTCGCTGCTCTGTTCGTACTGTCTTTGTTCTAGCGCAGCTTGTAGCAATCTTTCACGCAATTCAGGCTGTTGAATCAGGTAATCGCGATGACGAGCGCAGGCCTCAAGATCAATTTGCCAATGCTGCGCTCGCTCACTATCGAGAACCCGCGGGTCGGCGATGAATGGACATTTATTGGTATGCAGCGTGTTACCAGCAAAAAATGGACGTTGTTGTTCACGCAATGTGTTTCGGCGTGTAAAGCGCCAGTCTACCAATTCGTCATGACTTGCGTTTTCAAAAACGCGCGGGTCAACCCGTAGATCCCAATAGATCAAGCCATTGGTCTGTTCCGGATGATAGGCCAGCGGCATAATCAGACTTAAATAACCATTCTCAGCGCCATAGAAACCACTGATATGTACGAGAGGTTTGAACTCGGCCAATTTGATGTGTTGTTGCACCGCTTGCTTACGACGTAAGCCATAAGCGTATTCAAACAGCTTGGGCTGTGCTTGTTTGATCTTCATCGCCATAGCAATCGTTGCATTCACATCTGCTAGCGCATCATGGGCTTGTCCATGATCAATCCCATTGGCTTTGGTGAGATGTTCTAACTTCATACTAACCCGTCCATCATCATGATAGGGCCATTTGATTCCCTCCGGACGCAATGCATAGCAGGCACGCACCAAATCAATCAGATCCCAACGCGAATTCTGCTGTTGCCAGGTATGTGCATAGGGATCGATAAAGTTTCGATAGAACAGATGGCGTGTGACTTCGTCATCAAAAGCTATGTTGTTATAGCCGATGATGGTGGTATTCGGTTGCGAGAATTCGGCAGCGATTCGCTCCGCAAAAGCGGCTTCGTTTGAGCCTTGCTTGAGCGCATGTTGCGGCGTAATGCCGGTAATCATGACGGCTTGCGGATGTGGCAAGAAATCAGGTGTCGGCTGACAATATAGCATCAACGGCCGCCCCACAGGTGTGCCATCTAGCGTGGTTCGCAGTCCAGCAAACTGTGCCGGTCGGTCAACCTGCGGATTGGCACCCCAAGTCTCATAATCATGCCAGTAGAAGGTGGGTTCTTGCATGGATTCGCTATCTATCGGTTGTTCGCTCGTGGCAACAGAATATCGTATCGGTAAGGAAACAGCCAACAACACACTGCTAGTGGCGGCTAGTTACTGGATACTCGGTTGCGTGATACGAGATAAATGGTCCGCTTTACCGGTTCAAGCTAGGCTTTCGGTCTTTTGTTTTACGAGTAACTCATATCTAATAGCTATGAGCATCTTTTGAACAACGGAGCGGTCATGCGACATTTATTACTTTCGACTTTGTTAATACTCAGCCCTGCAGCAGTGGCTGCTGATCATGCAGACGGCGCGGAGTTTGCGATTGCGATTCACGGCGGTGCGGGAACCATTACTCGAGCGAATTTGTCAGCGGAACAGGAAGCGGCCTATGAAGCCAAGTTAACTGAGGCAATCAATGCCGGATATGCTGTTCTCGAATCGGGTGGTACCAGTATGGATGCCGTGGTAGCGGCGGTCACCATTATGGAAGAGTCTCCATTGTTTAACGCGGGTCGTGGTGCCGTGTATACCTTCGATGGCGAGCATGAATTAGATGCTTCGATTATGGATGGCGCCACACGTGAAGCAGGAGCGGTTGCCGGCGTGAAAACAGTAAAGAGCCCGATTACATTAGCGCGTGCTGTTATGGAAAACTCGGTTCATGTGATGTTAAGCGGCGAAGGTGCTGAGGAGTTTTCACGGTTACAGGGCCTTGAGCAAGTCGAGAATAGCTACTTTAATACGCCCGCGCGCTATCAGCAATTGGAAGCGGCGCGTGCGAAGTTAGGTGAACAGCCTGATAAACAAGCATATCTAAACCTCGACCAACGCTATAAATATGGAACGGTTGGTGCGGTAGCGCGTGATAAGGCGGGGAATTTAGCCGCGGCGACCTCCACGGGTGGCATGACAGCCAAACGCTGGGGTCGAGTTGGTGACTCGCCGATTATCGGTGCTGGTACGTGGGCGGATAATGAAAGCTGCGCAGTCAGTGCCACCGGACATGGCGAGTACTTTATTCGCTATCAAGTTGCAGCGGATATTTGTAATCGCATGAAATATCAGGACCTCGATGTCTACACCGCAGGCGATACAGTCATTCATGACGTCTTATTGCCCGCTGGTGGAACGGGCGGGGTGATTATTGTCGATAAAGATGGTCGCGTTCACTTGCCGTTTAATACGGAAGGAATGTATCGCGCAAGTCGGCAAGCGAATCAAACGATCGAAGTCGCAATCTACAAAGATTAACTATAATCACTAGTGAACAGTGAACAGTGAACAGTGAACTTTGGAGGTGGTATGCAATCGTTAACGGTGGCGGATTACATGAATCGACATCCCGTGGTGTTTACTGCATCGATGTCGATTGAACATGCGGTCGAACGACTTTTACAAAGTCATCAGCGTGGGGGTCCTGTGGTGGATGACCAACAACGTGTTGTTGGCTTTCTATCCGAACAAGATTGCTTAGCGGCTATGTTACGCGATACCTATCACAATGAACAAAGCGCCAATGTTGGCGATTGCATGTTCAAAGGCGATGTACTGATGGTTGTCGATCATCACAGTATCACCGACTTGGCGCAATCCATGCAGTCCAATAAGCCGAAAATCTATCCCGTCGTCGATAGCAGTGGCATATTGGTCGGTATTATTACGCGAACCGATGTGTTGCGAGCAATTGACGTCCACCTCCAGAATCATTATCGGCAGCGCTAAACATCGCTGTCATACACTGGTAAACTACGCGCTGTCTACTCATTGATTCCTTAAGGCAGCGCGTGCAGTCCATTCACTATCCAGCCGAACTTCCGGTCGTACAAGCCAAAGCTGAGATTCAGAGAGCGATCCAGACGCATCAGGTGGTTATTATTGCCGGTGAGACCGGTTCTGGTAAAACCACTCAGTTACCGAAAATGCTGCTCGAATTAGGCTATGGACAACCACCGAACCAAGATTCGTCGCAGCCCGCTCGTAAAATTGGTCATACGCAACCGCGCCGGCTCGCTGCACGAAGCGTGGCACAGCGCATTGCAGAAGAGCTACAGACGGCTGTCGGGCAGTTGGTGGGTTATAAGATTCGCTTTCAAGACGAAACTCATGCCGGTACCGCTATTAAGCTGATGACTGACGGTATGCTGCTGGCTGAGGTGCAAGCGGATCCACTGTTGCGTGATTATGACGCAATCATTATTGATGAAGCACACGAGCGTAGTCTCAATATCGACTTTTTGCTGGGTGTACTGGCGCAACTCCTGCCTAAACGACCCGATCTTAAGGTTGTCATTACCTCTGCGACTATCGAAACCGAGCGTTTCGCTAAGCACTTCAACGCGGCACCTATTATCACGGTTGAAGGGCGCACTTATCCGGTTGAAGTGCGTTATCGACCGCTTCAGGATCGCGATGCAGATAGCCGTGAAGACTCGGGTGATGTCATTCAAGGTGTGTGCGATGCGGTACAAGAATTACGTCGTGAAGGCCCCGGCGACATTTTGATTTTTGCCAGTGGTGAGCGAGAAATTCGCGATTTTGCCGAAGCTCTGAGTGACTTGGATTTGCATGACACTGAGCTGTTGCCGTTATTCTCACGTCTTTCCAACAGTGAACAAAATCGGATTTTTCAATCGCATAGCAACCGACGCATTGTGATTGCAACGAACGTGGCTGAAACATCGTTGACGGTGCCAGGTATTCGTTATGTGATTGACCCAGGGACGGCACGGATTAGTCGTTATAGCTATCGCACCAAAGTGCAGCGATTACCGATTGAAAAGATTTCACAGGCGAGTGCCAACCAACGAAAAGGGCGCTGTGGACGCGTAGCTCCCGGTATTTGCATACGCTTGTATAGCGAGGATGACTTCTCGCTCCGACCTGAGTACACCGAACCAGAAATACTTCGAACAAACCTAGCCGCGGTTATTTTACAAATGACAGCAGCTAAGCTCGGTGATATCCGTAAGTTTCCATTCATTGATCGACCCGATGAGCGGTTTATCAATGATGGATTTAATTTGTTGCAGGAGCTACATGCCGTTCGCTCCAATGGTCGGAAACGCCGTGGTGGCGCTCAGCTAACTCCATTAGGACGTCAGCTCGCCCAATTGCCGATTGATCCGAGACTAGGTCGAATGGTGTTGGCCGCGAACGAATTTGGCTGTGTGCAAGAGGTCATGGTGATTGTCGCTGCGCTGAGTATTCAAGATCCTCGCGAACGACCGCAAGCAGCGAAACAAAAAGCTGATGAGCTGCATCAACGATTTCATGACAAGGATTCGGATTTTTTGGCTTATTTGAAGCTCTGGAACTATGCCAGAGAGCTTCAAGATGAGCTCTCCAAAACCCAATTTAGAAAACGACTACAGTCGGAGTTTATACATTTTCTGCGCATGCGTGAGTGGCAAGATGTGTACACGCAAATTCGACAAACTGTGCGCGGCTTGGGTTATCGAATCAATCAAGAGCCGGCGAGCTATGAAGCGATTCACCGAGCACTGCTGACCGGCCTGTTGTCGCATCTTGGCACCAAAGAAGAAGGGCATGAATTTCTTGGTGCCCGAAACCGTAAGTTCTATGTATCTCCGGGTTCTGGACTCTTTAAGAAGTCTCCAAAATGGTTGATGAGTGCCGAATTGGTGGAAACATCGCGACTCTTTGCGCGAGTGAACGCCCGAATTGAGCCGGAGTGGGTAGAGCCTGCAGCAATACATTTGGTCAAGCGGAACTATTTCGAGCCGCATTTTTCCAGTAAGCAAGGCTCAGTGATAGCCGATGAGCAGGTCACATTATTTGGTTTGATTATCGTTCCAAAGCGCTCAGTTCAGTATGGCCCGATTAACCCCGTTGAAGCGCGTGAACTGTTCATTCGAGAGGCATTAGTGCAAGGTCAACTGAAGCGCCCATTGCCTTTTGTGCAACACAACCTAGCATTGATCCAGCAAGTTCAGGAACTCGAAGAGAAATCACGGCGGCGCGACATTCTCGTTGACGATGAAGCACTGTTCGCAGCCTATGACGCTGAAATACCAGAGGGAATCTATAATCAGCAACTGTTGAGTGGCTGGTGGCATAAAGCCGTTAAACAAGCGCCACGGCTACTATTTTTTGAACGGTCTGATTTACTCGCTCAAGACGCTAGTCATGTCACTTCAGCGGCTTATCCCGACATTTGGCAACAAGATGGCATTCGATTGCCGCTCAGATATCGGTTTGAACCGGGTGAGTTGGATGATGGCGTCACCGTGGATATTCCGTTGACATTATTGAATCAAGTGGAGGTCGTGGGCTTCGATTGGTTGATTCCGGCACTGCGCGAAGAGTTGGTCATGGCTTGGATCAAAAGCTTACCGAAGTCATGGCGGCGAAATTTTGTGCCGGCACCGAATTATGCACAAGCGTTTCTGGCTGATATCGGCGCTGAGCCAGATATCCGGGAGCCGTTATTGGAGGTCTTAGCAGCAAAATTGCGGCGAATGACCGGTGTCACGGTACCGATTGAAGCGTGGGATTCCAGCCAGTTACCTGTGCATCTGCAAATGAACTTTGCCATTTGGGCAAGCCCGCCGGGTAAACAGAAGCCACAGTTGGTTGCCCAAGGTCGTGACCTTAAAGCGTTGAAGTCGCAACTGCAAAATCGAGTGAAACATGCGTTGCGACAAGCGGTCGATGACAAACCGAAGGAGCAAACTAAAGCGGTCGCCACGGACTGGCAATTTGGCGAGCTACCAGAGGTGTTGGAGCAGCAACAACAAGGATTTTCGATTAAGGCGTATCCGGCATTAGTCCCTTTTGAACAAGGTGTTCGACAGGAGCTCTTTGATTCCCCAGAAAAAGCGGCTCAGGCGCACTTAAAAGGTTTACGTCAGTTGCTCCTGGTTCAGTTACCATCTCCGGTTCGGTACCTGCAACAATCTCTGTCTAACAAGGCTAAATTAGCCATGTATTACAATCCTTGGGGCAAAGTCGATGAACTAATTCAGGATTGTGTAGTGGCTGCGCTGAATCAACTGATTGAAGAGCATGGCGGTGCTTTGGCCAATCGCGATGCAACTGCGTTCAAGACGTTATTAGAACAAGCGCGAGCGGAGCTTAATGATCGGGTAACGGCAATAGCGCAGCGTGTGGAACCTTGTTTAATTCTGAGCCAAGCAATCCGGAAACGACTAAAAGGACGTGTACCACTGGATCAAATTCAAGCCCATGGTGATATCGCGCAGCAATTAGATCAGCTTGTTTATCCGGGTTTCGTAAGCGCGGCGGGCGCACATCGTTTGGTGGATATTGAACGGTATTTAAAAGCGATTGAGCGCCGTCTCGATAAACTGCCAGTGGATCCGAATCGAGATCGTTTACAAACTTTAGTGATCGATAAATTATGGCAACAGTACCAGGCTAAACGAGCAAAGCAGAGTAATACCAAGCTGCAACAGCCAGATTGGCGTGAATTGCCATGGTTGATTGAAGAGTTACGGGTAAGTTTGTTTGCGCAAACGCTCGGAACGCGTGTACCAATCTCTGAGAAGCGGGTCGAACAAGCAATAAAGGCACTCGATTGAGTGCCTTTATCTAGACGGTCAGTGGTTTTACGCTGATATTTACGCGTATAGACCTAGATTTGCGCGAGCATAAGCTTCAAATTCGGTACAGCCGCCAACATGACGTTCGTCAATAAAGATTTGTGGCACTGTGTGAACCGGTGCACCCACCGTTTTTTCTAGATCCGCTTTAGTAATACCTTCTTCGAGCATGTCGATGTAGCGAAACTCGAAGTCATCGCGATCAGCCGTGAGCTTTTCGGCTATCTGCTTGGCGCGGACACAGTACGGGCAGCCAGGGCGACCAAAAATTACAGTAAACATAGAACTCCTTTCTCGCTTCTAATGCAGTAAAACAGAACATATTTTCCTATAAATCGTACCTAGAGACCAATAGCTTTGCTGAATAATCACTACATAAGAAATCGATTAATGATCGAGATCAAGGTCTGAAGCGGGGACACAACAACAGGGTAGACAGTCGCCGGGTCTAACAAAGGCCAGCGGCTCATTAATGTAATAGACATCACCACTGACGAGCTTAGTTCGACAGGCACCACAAAAACCATCACGGCAATGATAGTGAGTGTCGATATTGGCGGCTTCCATAGCTTCCAATAGCGTACCTTCAGATGGATCAACGGTCAGCTCATGCTGACCGTTGACTTTCACTCGGAATGTAGTGGTCATGGTTACCAGTTATAAATCGAAATCTCCCAAGTCAGAAGCGCTGACTTGGCTATCAATTTGACCGACTAAATAGGATGAAATTTCGGCTTCTTGAGGTGCCACTTGGACATTGTCAGAAACCAAATATTTGTTCATCCATGGTAAAGGATTACTCCGTTGTTTGAACGGCGCGTCAAAGCCAATAGCTTCCATCCGTAAATTGGCAATGTACTCAACGTATTGGCAGAGGATCTCTTCGTTCAAACCAATCATCGAACCATCACGGAATAGATAATGTGCCCATTCTTTCTCTTGCTCGACGGCCTTCATAAAGATCGCCAAGGCTTCTTCACGAAGCTCTTCAGCAATTTCTTTCATCTCAGGATCATCAGATCCGTATTGCCATAAATTCAGAATCTGCTGGGTCGACACCAAGTGCAAGTTCTCATCACGTGCAATCAGACGAATGATCTTCGAGTTGCCTTCCATCAAGTCACGCTCAGCAAAGGCAAAGGTACAAGCAAAGCTGACGTAGAACCGAATCGCTTCCAACGCATTGACTGAGTTGATGCATAAAAACAGCTTCTTCTTCAATTCACGCATGGTGACATTGTGGACTTCACCATGTACCTCAATTTCGCCTTCACCATGGGTCTGCCAGAGTTGCGTGTAGAAAATCAGATCGTCGTAATATTGCGAGATATCATTGGCTCGCTTCTGAATCTCTTCGTTGATTACGATATCTTCAAAAACTTCACTCGGGTCAGTAAACAAATTACGCAGAATATGCGTGTATGAGCGCGAATGGATAGTCTCAAAGAATGACCAAGTTTCAATCCAGGTTTCCAACTCAGGTATCGACACTATCGGCAGTAAAGCAATATTCGGACTGCGACCCTGTACCGAGTCTAACAGTGTTTGATACTTTAAGTTGGAGATGAAAATGTGCTTCTCTGCACTGGTTAAATTATTGAAGTCAACCCGATCACGGCTCACATCAACTTCTTCTGGACGCCAGAAGAAGCTAATTTGCTTTTCAATGAGCTTTTCAAAAATACTGTGTTTTTGTTGGTCATAACGAGCAACGTTAACCGAGTTACCGAAAAACATAGGTTCGGTCAGTGGGTTGATCTGATTCTTATTAAATGTCGAATAACTCATGCGTTACTACTTCCTTTCTCATCAGATGCGTTAGATTTTACAAGCGCCGCCTGCACAATCATCGTCTTCTTCACTTACGTCAACGGTTGCGCTCTGGTTTGCTGCTTCTACTTGTTTTTGGTCAATTTTATCGCGCAGATCGACTTGGTTGTCAGACGCACCATCGCGAGTGTTGTGGTAGTACAAAGTCTTGACGCCCAGTTTGTAGGCATAGAGCAGATCTTGTAGTAACTGCTTCATCGGAACCTTGCCACCCTCAAACTTGTTCGGGTCGTAGTTGGTGTTGGCAGAAATGGTTTGATCGACAAACTTCTGCATAATGCCGACTAATTCCAAATAGCCTTTGTTGTTCGGGATAGTCCACAGCAACTCATACGCATCTTTCAGCGTTTCGTATTCAGGGACAACTTGCTTGGTGACACCATCTTTCGATGCTTTGATACTGATATGGCCACGTGGTGGCTCGATACCGTTCGTTGCATTCGAAATTTGCGATGATGTTTCTGATGGCATCAACGCCGACAGCGTGGAGTTACGCATACCGTATTTTTTGACATCCGCGCGCAATTGATCCCAATCCAGATGCAGTGGTTCTGAACAAACGGCATCGAGTTCTTTTTTATAGGTATCGGTTGGCATCAAGCCTTGCGAGTATGTGGTCTCGTTGAACTTCGGACATGCGCCTACTTCTTTCGCCAAATTCACCGAGGCTTTCATGAGATAATATTGAATCGCTTCGAATGTCTTGTGGACCAAACCATTGGCTGACCCGTCAGAGTAACGGACACCGTTTTTGGCTAGGTAATAGGCAAAGTTGATCACGCCAATACCGAGTGTACGACGGCCCATAGTGGCATTGAGTGCTGCTGGCACTGGATACTCTTGATAATCGAGCAGACTATCAAGGGCACGTACTGCCAAATCCGCCATTTCTTCGATTTCATCGAGTGATTTAATCGCACCTAAGTTGAATGCCGATAACGTACACAACGCAATTTCGCCTTCCTCATCATTGACATGACGCAATGGCTTGGTCGGTAACGCGATTTCGAGACACAAGTTGCTTTGTCGAATCGGTGCAACTTTGGGGTCAAATGGGCTATGCGTGTTGCAGTGGTCAACGTTCTGCAAGTAGATACGACCTGTACTGGCGCGCTCTTGCATATATAACCCAAAGAGCTCTATGGCTTTGATACGTTTCTTCCGAATCGAGTCATCAGCTTCGTATTGAAGATACAAGCGTTCGAACTCGACTTGGTCAGCAAAGAATGCGTCATACAACCCAGGGACATCCGATGGGCTGAAGAGGGTGATGTAATCGTCTTTAATCAGACGTTGGTACATGAGCTTGTTAAACTGGACGCCATAATCGAGGTGACGTACGCGGTTTTCTTCAACACCGCGGTTATTCTTTAATACCAATAAGTTTTCAACTTCCAAGTGCCATAGCGGATAGAAGAGGGTCGCTGCACCACCACGCACGCCACCTTGCGAGCAGCTTTTCACCGCAGTTTGGAAGTATTTGTAGAACGGAATACAGCCGGTGTGGAATGCTTCGCCGCTACGAATTGGGCTACCGAGTGCACGAATGCGCCCAGCGTTAATTCCAATACCAGCGCGCTGTGATACGTATTTGACGATGGCGCTCGCCGTGGCATTGATAGAATCTAGGCTATCGCCCGCTTCGATTAATACGCATGAGCTGAATTGGCGAGTTGGCGTGCGGACACCTGACATGATTGGTGTCGGCAATGAGATCTTAAATAATGAGGTCGCGTCGTAAAAGCGTTTGACGTAGGTCAAACGGGTTTCGCGAGGATAATTCGCAAACAAGCAAGCCGCAACGAGCAGGTAAAGGAACTGCGCGCTCTCATAGATTTCACCAGTGACGCGGTTCTGGACTAGATATTTGCCTTCCAATTGTTTCACAGCGGCATACGAGAAGTTGAGGTCGCGACCATGATCCATGTAATCGTTCAACTCATTGAACTCAGCTTCGGTGTAGTCTTCGAGTAAGTGTTTGTCATAACGACCGTTTTCGACCATTCGCTTCACCTGCTGGTACAGGTGTGGTGGCTCGAATTTGCCATACGCTAATTTACGCAAGTGAAAGATGGCCAACCGCGCGGCGAGGTATTGATAGTCCGGAGCTTCTTCCGAAATCAAATCAGCAGCAGCCTTAATGATGGTTTCATGAATGTCTTCGGTTTTGATACCGTCATAAAATTGAATGTGTGACTTAATCTCAACTTGTGAGACTGAGACATTATTCAGGCCTTCCGCGGCCCAACTAATCACTCGGTGGATTTTATCGAGGTCTAGAGGTTCGCGTTCACCGCTACGTTTCGTCACGAAGAGCTGTTGGTTCATGGGGCGTATTTCCGTCACTTTTATCGTTATGAGTTATTTTTGTTACCACTAGATGTAGTGCTTTGAATAGGTGTTTCGAGCGAAAATTGCACAATATCTAGGGTTGTTAGCTTTGGGTATCGTAGTCATGGATCTACGGATGATCAAGCGATTCTTTTCGACAAAAGTGTGGGTAAGCGGACAACTGGGTCGAGGTGTCTGGCTAAAAGCGTTGTGGTTATAACGCTTTAGCAAAATCAAGCAGAGAAAAACTTATTTTTAAGAATTTTTTGGTCTTTCAGATAGCTTCTTAAGATATACAAATCATAAGCGCCTATTTATAAGGCTTGCACAAGATGTTTGAAGAAATTGTGACCACAAACCCTACATCTAGTGTTTGCGGTCGTTCCATGTCTTTCGGTTACAGCAGCGATAATAGGTCTAGTGGCGTCTGAATTTGGTGATCAGCTTGCCAGAGGTGCGGCTGCTCGGAACTGTGGATATAGCCGTACGCAGCGAGAATGGTCCGCATGCCGGCCGCTCGGCCCGCTTGGATGTCTCGTTCAGCGTCACCAATGTACCAGCAAGCCTCGGCACTGACGCCGAGTTGCTGTGCTGCATGAAGGAGTGGTTCGGGATGCGGTTTAGCGACCGCTAACGTGTCACCAGACACAACGACATCTATAGCATGCAGTTGTGGGTAGTAAGGCAGCAGTTGCTCAGTCAGTTTACTCGGCTTGTTGGTCACAATAGCAACGGCTATAGAGTGCGTTTTGAGCGCTTCCAACAGATCAATAACGCCAGGGTAGAGCGCTGTGCCGTTGGCAATGGAGTCCGCATAGGCCTGTAAAAATGCCGTGCGTAACTCGTGTTTGCGTTGTTCAAACTCGTCAATACCATACGCGTGCTTCAACAAACCCGCCGAACCATGCGAGGCCAGCGGCGTATATTCTTCCGCAGTGACCAACGGTCGCTCCTCTGCGGCGAGTACTTTATTAAGTGCAGCGCCTAAATCAGGTGCGGTATCGAGCAAGGTACCATCAAGGTCAAAGAGAATGGCTTGCGGCTTCGTCAGAGACATCAGCTGTTCTCCTTAGACTCAGGCTTACGCAACGCCACAATATAGTTCACATCGACATTTTGCTCGTCTAAATAAAAGCCGCGCCATGGTAAGTAATGCAGACCCGTCATCGTTATTGCTGATAGACCGACTGCATCAGTCATTCTGAGCAGTTCGGCCGGTTGAATGAAGCGTTTATGGTCATGCGTCCCCCGCGGCACCCAGCGCAAGACATACTCAGCAGCGACAATACCTAGTAACCACGACTTGAGATTTCGATTTAAAGTGGAGAACACCACCACACCACCGGGTTTCACCAACTGACTCGCTGCGCGCACGACACTACTGGGGTCAGGCACGTGTTCTAACATCTCTAAGCAAGTTACCACGTCGAACTGGTATGGTTGTTGCTCAGCAAAATCTTCTGCGGCTACACAGCGGTAATCAATAGTCAGTTGACTCTCTAATGCATGCAGACGAGCTACTTCCAAGGATTGCTCAGCCAAATCTATACCTGTGACTCGCGCTCCGGCTTTTGCTAAACCTTCAGCAAGAATGCCGCCACCACAGCCGATATCGAGAACATCCAGATCAAAGACACCGTCGCTATGCTGCTGAATAAAGTCTAACCGCAGCGGATTAATAGCGTGCAGGGGTTTGAACTCGCCTTCCGGATCCCACCAGCGTGAGGCGAGGGCACTAAATTTTGCGATTTCATTCGGGTCGACATTTTCATGTGCGGGCTGTTTAAGGCTCATAATACTTCTGCTACGGCGAAAAAGTGGGTACAGTGTACTCAACCTACCGCCTTAAAAAAAGCGCCGGAAAAAGGATGCGATAGCATTTTGCTACGGGTACAATGGAATCCGTTTGAATATTATAAAAAGAATGATCGTTTAGGGATAAAGCTATGAGTGATCTCGCAAGAGAAGTCGTACCGGTCAATATTGAAGATGAACTGAAGAGTTCATACCTCGATTACGCGATGAGCGTCATTGTCGGACGTGCATTGCCAGACGTACGCGATGGTCTAAAACCCGTTCATCGACGCGTGTTGTTCGCGATGAACGAATTGCGGAATGATTTTAACAAGCCGTATAAAAAATCAGCTCGTATTGTCGGTGATGTCATTGGTAAGTATCACCCCCACGGTGACAGTGCTGTGTATGACACCATTGTCCGTATGGCCCAGCCTTTCTCATTGCGCTATATGTTGGTCGACGGCCAAGGTAACTTCGGTTCTGTCGATGGTGACTCGGCTGCAGCTATGCGTTACACCGAAATTCGCATGGCAAAAATTGCCAGTGAATTGCTGTCAGACCTCGATAAGGAAACCGTCGACTTTGTCCCTAACTATGACGGTACTGAACAAATCCCTGATGTATTGCCAACACGGGTCCCGAACTTATTGGTGAACGGTTCGTCGGGTATTGCTGTCGGTATGGCAACCAATATCCCGCCGCATAACTTGACCGAGGTTATCGACGGCTGTTTGGCGATGATTGAGAATCCGGCGATCACCATTGAAGAATTGATGGAATACATTCCGGGTCCAGACTTCCCGACGGCGGCAAGTATTTCAGGTCGTGCCGGCATCATCGAAGCTTATAAAACCGGTCGTGGCCGTATTCATTTGCGGGCTAAGGCTGAAATTGAGACCGATAGTAATGGTCGTGAAGCCATTATCGTTACTGAGATTCCTTATCAGGTTAACAAAGCACGATTAATCGAAAAGATTGCGGAACTGGTCAAAGAGAAGCGTCTCGAGGGCATTTCTGGCTTGCGCGACGAGTCTGACAAAGACGGTATGCGTATCGTGATCGAATTGAAACGTGGCGAAGTCAGCGACGTAGTTCTGAACCATCTGTATGCCAATACCCAAATGCAAGTGGTGTTTGGTATCAACATGGTGGCTTTGGATCGCAATCAACCGCGTTTGTTTACCCTTATCGATATGCTCGAATGCTTTATTCGTCACCGTCGAGAAGTGGTGACGCGCCGCTCGGTTTATGAACTGCGTAAAGCGCGTGAACGTGCACATATCCTCGAAGGTCTCGCTATTGCGCTGGCCAATATCGACGAAATTATCGAGCTGATCCGGCGCTCACCCACACCAGCGGAAGCGAAAGCTGGCTTAACTGCACAAGCGTGGTTGTTAGGTGACGTGGCAGCTATGTTGGAGCGCGCTGGTGTTGACGCTGCGCGTCCTGATCACTTGGATCCTGCGTTTGGAATTCGCGACGGTCAGTACTATCTCACCGAAGAACAAGCGCAAGCGATTTTGGATTTACGCCTGCACAAGTTGACTGGACTTGAGCATGAGAAAATCCTAGAAGAATATAAGAATCTGCTGCAGCAAATCGAAGAACTGTTGCTGATTTTGAATGACTCCAACCGCTTGATGGAAGTGATTCGCGAAGAACTTGAGAAAATTAGAGCCGATTATGGTGATGCGCGTCGTACCGAGATTACCGCATCAATGCATGATATCAGCATGGAAGACCTCATCAACGAGGAAGACGTCGTCGTAACACTGTCACATCATGGTTACGTGAAGTATCAGCCGTTGACCGAGTATGAGGCTCAGCGTCGTGGTGGTAAAGGCAAGTCAGCGACGAAGATGAAAGACGAAGATTTCGTCGAGAGACTCTGGGTGGCCAATACCCATGACACTATTCTGTGCTTCTCGACGCGCGGTCGGATTTACTGGATGAAGGTTTACCAACTGCCGTTGGCGACGCGTATTTCGCGTGGCCGTCCTATTGTGAACTTATTGCCACTTGAAGCTGAAGAGCGTATCACCGCGATTCTGCCGACACGTGACTATCCAGAAGACAAGTTTGTCGTAATGGCGACGCGTAACGGGACTGTGAAGAAAACCCCATTGGTCGATTATTCACGACCACGTAATGGTGGCATTATCGCTCTTAACCTAAATGATGGTGATGAACTGATCGGTGTGGATCTAACCAGTGCCGGCGACGAAATCATGCTGTTCTCGGACGCGGGTAAAGTGGTTCGATTCAGCGAAGATCAAGTGCGCTCAATGGGTCGTACGGCTACCGGTGTTCGTGGTATTCGCCTCGAAGCAGGGCAGCGCGTGGTGTCGTTGATTGTGCCACGTAGCGAACCTGAATTAGGTGAAGACGAGACGGAAACCGCGGTACTGACGGTGACCGAAAACGGTTATGGTAAGCGTACTCCGATTAGTCAATATCCTGCGAAGAGTCGCGCGACCAAAGGTGTGGTCTCAATTAAGGTCAGTGAACGTAATGGTGCGGTAGTTGGAGCGATGGAAGTGGTCGCCAACAACCAAATTATGTTGATCAGTGACCGCGCCACCCTAGTTCGAACGCGAGTCAGTGAAGTTTCCGTGGTTGGCCGTAACACACAAGGTGTGCGACTGATAAGAACCACCGGTGATGAGAAAGTTGTTGGTATGCAGCGGATCGATGAGATCGATGAAGATGCAGAGACCGATGCACTTGAACCTGTTGATCCAGCAGATTTGGTAGAAGAGCCAGAAGCGCTGGATGATGCGGAAGCAACTGATGATGCCGCTGACGGTGACATGGATAGTGATAGTCCGGTGGACAAAAACGAGGATTAAAGTGCATGAGTAGTGCCCCGTTTAACTTTTCTGCGGGGCCGGCAATGCTGCCGGCTGAAGTCATGGTGCAAGCCCAAGAGGAATTCCGTAATTGGAATCACAGCGGCATCTCAGTGATGGAGATCAGTCACCGTGACCGAGCTTTTATGGATATGGCTGCGGCGGCAGAGCAAGATCTTCGCGATTTGATGAGTATTCCCGACAACTATCGCGTGCTCTTCATGCATGGTGGTGGTCGAGGGCAGTTTTCAGCGGTGCCGCAAAATATTGCTGGGCCCGATGCAACCGTCGATTATTTGCATTGTGGTATTTGGTCTGATTTTGCGATTCGCGAAGCCCAAAAATACGTGGCTCAAGTGAATGTGGTGGGAGCAACGGTCGATACGCCGCAAGGTCGAGCGATTAGTGCCCCAGAAACTTGGCAACGGTCAAGCGCACCGGCATATTTTCATTATTGCCCAAACGAAACCGTGGACGGTATTGCATTACATGATATTCCCGATGTCGGAGACGTGCCGTTAGTTGCGGATATGTCGTCAAACATTTTGTCCGAGCCTTTGGATGTGAGCCGCTTCGGTGTTATTTATGCCGGCGCCCAGAAGAATATCGGTCCGTCAGGTTTTGCTATTGCGATAGTCCGTGATGATTTGCTGGGCAGAGCCCAAGGTAATACCTCAACCATCATGGATTATACCGTTCAGGCGAAAGATGGCTCGATGTATAACACCCCCAATACATTTGCTTGGTATTTGTCTGGACTCGTTTTTCAGTGGCTGAAGCGACAAGGTGGAGTCGAGGCGATCGGGCGAATGAACCACGCCAAGGCAAATAAACTTTACGAATACATTGATCAATCCGATTTCTATTCGAATCCAGTCCATCCGAATTACCGTTCTATAATGAACGTGCCGTTCCTGTTAGCCGATAATCGGCTCGACGGTGAATTCTTACAACAAGCTGCGGCGGCGGGATTGGTTGGGCTTAAAGGTCACCGCTTTGTCGGCGGCATGCGCGCGAGCATCTATAACGCTATGCCTATGGCTGGCGTCGACGCTTTACTCGACTTTATGCGCGACTTCGAAAAAGCCAAAGGGTAGTCTCTTTCGACTATCTATTACCTATTAACTATTAACTATTAACTATTAACGGTATTACGAGTCACAAGGTGTAATCATGACATTTAACGCGACCGAATTGGCCAACTTAGGCATTCGCAATCTAAGCCCTTATCAAGCGGGTAAGCCCATTGAAGAAGTAGAGCGCGAGCTCGGTATCAAGAATATCGTGAAACTGGCTTCGAATGAGAATCCGCTTGGTTTGAGTCCTCGCGTTAAAGAGGCTCTGACCGCGACGCTAGCAGGTTTAGCACGCTACCCGGACGCGAATGGTTTTTACTTGAAAGCGAAAATTGCTGAAAAATTTGGTGTGCGCGCGAATCAAATTACTTTGGGTAACGGTTCGAATGATGTGCTTGAGTTGCTAGCAAGAACCTTTGTGAGTGATGAGCATGAAGTCATCTATTCACAGCACGCTTTTGTCGTCTATCCGCTAGTGACCCAAGCGTTGGGAGCTAAGGGTATTGCGGTACCAGCCAAAGATTATGGCCACGACTTGGATGCAATGTTAGCGGCGATTACACCGCGTACGCGCATGATTTTTATTGCCAACCCCAATAATCCAACCGGTACTTTTTTAACGTCAGAACAATTAGCAGCTTTTATCGCCAAGGTTCCTGAGAACGTGTTGGTCGTTCTCGATGAAGCGTACTACGAATATGTGCCAGAGTCACAACGCGCGCCATCTATTGATTGGGTTCAGCGTTATCCCAATTTAGTAGTTAGCCGGACCTTTTCAAAAGCCTATGGCCTAGCAGGTTTGCGCGCGGGCTTCATGGTGACTCATCCTGATTTAGCTGATTTGATGAATCGCGTTCGTCAGCCATTTAATATGAATAGCTTAAGTTTGCGTGCTGCTGAAGTTGCTCTTGATGATATAGCGTACCTAAATGAATCAGTAGCGGTGAATGATGCAGGGATGGCGCAATTGGTAGCATTTTGTGAAAAGCATGAATTGCCATACATTCCATCATACGGAAACTTTCTCACTATTGAAGTGGGCTCTGACGCGGCCGGTTTATATCAGAAACTGTTGCAGCACGGTGTGATCGTACGTCCAGTTGCGGGCTACGAGTTACCGCGCCATTTAAGGGTGAGTATCGGTCTCAAACATGAAAACCAGGCGTTTATCGACGCCATGGAAGCCATACTGTAGCTGTGCTAACTATGGAAACCATCAGGCTCCAAGGACTACAGCAGTGCGCAGGTGAAATTCATGTGCCTGGCTCTAAAAGTATTGCGAATCGAGCCTTACTGATGGCAGCGTTGAGTACAACTGATGACGGTTCGCCAGCTGTGACCGAATTGACCAATTTGTTACGCAGTGACGATACTGAACGTATGCTTGAAGCGTTACAAGCGCTCGGTGTCGCCATTGAGTTTGACGCGAATCCCACTACCGTCCGTGTAACAGGCTGCGGAGGACACTGGTCTCAGATACCTGAACAACTCTACCTAGGGAACGCAGGAACAGCTATGCGTCCCCTGGTTGCAGTGCTTGCCAGTACGTTAAAGCAGTCGCAAAATATCAAGCTCACTGGTGATGCTCGGATGCAGGAACGTCCTATCAAAGCTTTAGTGTCGGCGCTATTGCAGGGTGATGCAGGTATCCAATATCTTGCCGAGGAGGGCTATCCACCGCTCAGTATTCGCGCGGGTATGCACGGGGGTTCAATCAGTATTGATGGAAGCGAATCGAGTCAATATGTGAGTGCTCTCTTGATGGCATTGCCCTTGCTACCTCAGGAAAGCTTGTTGACACTGACTGGTACTGTGGTCTCGTGGCCATACATAGAGCTCACCTTAGCCATGTTGGAACGCTTTGGCATTGAAATTCATCGCATCGCAAAACATGAATTTATAATTCCGGGTGGACAGCGATACCGCTCACCACAGCAATATTGGGTTGAGGGAGATGCTAGCTCAGCTTCCTACTGGTTAGCGGCAGGGGTGCTCGGTGGAGGTCCGCTGCGGGTCCATGGCGTCGGCAGTGCAAGTATTCAAGGTGATCTGGCCTTTGCCGAGCAACTACGAGCCATTGGTGGCAAGGTAACCGTCGCAGAAACCTATATTGATGTTGCCGGTGGCGATATTCATGGCTTCGATGCTGATTTGAATGCGATTCCGGATGCGGCTATGACCTTTGCGACAATGGCATTGTTTGCCGATGGACCAACAACAATTCGCAATATCGCTAACTGGCGAATCAAAGAAACCGACCGCTTGGCGGCGATGGCGACTGAGCTGAGAAAAGTTGGTGCGACAGTCGAAGAGGGCAGTGACTACATTCAAATTACCCCGCCTGCCGTGATTTCTCATGGACACATTGACACTTACGATGATCATCGTATGGCCATGAGTTTTGCTTTGCTGGGCTTTAGCACCGCCGGCGTGACCATCCGTGATCCCAATTGCTGTCGTAAGACCTATCCCGATTTCTTCACGAAGTTTCAACAGTACTGTCATTAACGGACGGTAGCCTTCACCTCCCAAACTTCGATTAAACGTGCATTTTTTGTAAAAATCCGTATAATTGCGGCGCTTCAATTTTATAGAGGACAGCATGGCGACAAACATACCGGTAATTACAATCGATGGCCCAGGCGGGGCCGGCAAAGGCACAGTAAGCCAAATATTGGCGGAAAAACTTGGCTGGCATTTACTCGACAGCGGTGCGATTTATCGGGTGTTAGCGTTGGCTGCTATCCATCACCGGTTCGCTCCGGACGATGAAGAGAGTCTGGTGGCACTCGCCAGCAATCTTGATGTGAAGTTCGAAGTTGAGGCTGAGAAGGCGCTCACGCACATCATTCTTGAGGGCGAAGATGTCACCATGACGATTCGCACTCAGCAGGTCGCTGATATGGCTTCGAAGGTCGCTGCATTACCTCGCGTCCGTGAAGCGTTACTGCGTCGCCAACGCGCGTTCAAAGAGTTACCCGGTCTGGTTGCTGATGGTCGCGATATGGGGACTGTGGTATTTAAAGATGCTGCCGCGAAAGTTTATTTGACCGCCAGTGCTGAAGAACGAGCACGCCGCCGTCACCAGCAATTGCTGGAAAAGGGAATACCTGCTAAAATTGACCAATTAATCGCCGAAATCCAAGAGCGTGATGAACGCGATACGAACCGCTCGGTTGCCCCTTTGAAGGCCGCCGAGGGTTCTTTGTTTGTAGATTCAACGACTTTGACGATTGCAGAAGTCGTGGACCAAATTTTAGAGTTTGCTCATGGCAAGCTCTCACATTCTGAGAAAACAGCCTAAGACGCTGTTGGCTTAGCTGTCTGCCGTAAGGATGCGAGCAGATTATTTTTCACAACCCCGCCTTTCAGGATTGCTTGGTGGACGTACTTAACTAAAAGTAGTTAACACATATGTCAGAAAATTTTGCACAACTGTTTGAAGAGAGCCTGAAAACGGTCGAAACTCGCCCAGGTTCTATCGTAAAAGGTACTGTCGTAGCGATTAACCGCGATGTCGTGTTAGTTGACGCAGGCCTCAAGTCTGAAAGTGCTATCCCAGTTGAACAATTCCGCAATGCTGAAGGCCAAGTCGAAATCAAAGTCGGCGACGAAATTGATGTGGCGTTGGACGCAGTAGAAGACGGCTTCGGTGAGACTATCCTGTCTCGTGAAAAAGCGAAGCGTTATGAAGCGTGGTTGGTGCTTGAGAAAGCATACGAAGAGCAAGCAACTGTTACCGGTTTAATTAGCGGTAAAGTTAAAGGCGGCTTCACAGTTGATTTAGGTGGTGTACGCGCGTTCTTACCAGGTTCTTTGGTAGACGTACGTCCAGTTCGTGAAACGACCCACTTAGAAAATAAAGAACTCGAATTTAAAGTCATCAAGCTTGACCAGAAACGCAACAACGTTGTGGTTTCACGTCGTGCTGTGATTGAGACTGAAAACAGCGCTGAGCGCGATGCACTGCTTGAGAACCTGCAAGAAGGTCAAGAAGTTCAAGGTATCGTTAAGAACTTGACTGATTACGGTGCGTTCGTTGACTTAGGCGGCGTTGACGGCCTGCTACACATCACTGATATGGCTTGGAAGCGCGTGAAGCACCCAAGCGAAGTCGTGAATGTTGGTGACGAGATCACTGTCAAAGTATTGAAGTTCGACCGCGATCGTACCCGTGTATCTCTGGGTCTGAAGCAGTTGGGCGCTGATCCGTGGGCTGACATTGCTGCGCGTTACCCAGAAGGGCATCGCCTGCAAGGTCGTGTCACTAACTTAACTGACTACGGTTGCTTCGTTGAAATCGAAGAAGGCGTGGAAGGTTTGGTACACGTATCTGAAATGGATTGGACCAACAAGAACGTACACCCATCTAAAGTTGTGAACTTAGATGACGTTGTTGAAGTGATGGTATTGGAAATTGACGAAGAGCGTCGCCGTATATCATTGGGTCTGAAACAATGTAAAGCTAACCCGTGGGAAGAGTTCGCGAAACACTTCAACAAGGGCGACAAAGTATCAGGCAAAATCAAGTCAATCACTGACTTCGGTATCTTCATCGGCTTGGACGGTGGTATCGATGGTTTGGTTCACTTGTCAGACATCAGCTGGAATGCGACTGGCGAAGAAGCTGTTCGTGAATTCAAGAAAGGCGAAGAAGTCACTGCTGTGGTACTCCAAGTCGACGCAGAACGCGAGCGTATCTCGTTGGGCGTTAAGCAGTTGGAAGAAGATCCGTTCAACAATTATCTGGCAGTCAACAAAAAAGGTGCTATCGTTACTGGTAAGGTCATCGAAGTTGATGCCAAAGGCGCTAAAGTTGAGCTTGCAGATAGTGTTGAAGGCTACGTTCGCGTTGCTGACATTTCACGTGACCGTATCGAAGATGCGAGCACTGTATTGAAAGTTGGTGATGAAGTTGAAGCTCGTTTCATGGGCGTTGATCGTAAAAACCGTACGCTGAGCCTCTCTATTCGTGCAAAAGACGAAGTAGAAGAGAAAGAAGCGATGGAAACTGTCAACAAGCAGGAAGAAGACAACTTCAGTAACGCAATGGCTGAAGCTTTCAAAGCTGCGAAAACTGACGATTAATAACCATTTGTGATGCGCTGTATAGGCATTGACGCTAATAGAGGAGTTTGTGATGACAAAATCGGAACTGATTCAACAGTTATCGTCGCTGTATCCAGACCTATCGCCGCGTCAAGTTGAAGATGCTGTGAAGGAGTTGATTGAGCAAATGGCGCAACAGCTATCAAGCGGAGGTCGAATCGAGATCCGCGGCTTCGGCAGCTTTTCATTGCATTACCGCGCACCACGAGTGGGTCGAAATCCAAAAACCGGAGCGAAAGTGGAACTAGATGGAAAGTATGTTCCACACTTCAAACCAGGCAAAGAGCTGCGTGAACGCGTAGATAATCTCGGCTAAGGTTATTGGAATTCGTCGTCGAGTTCATAAAAACGGCATGCTATAGTACAGCATGCCGTTTTTTTATGACGATTTAGCCTCGTTAGAATAGGGAATATCATGTTGCGTTTCGTCTTTGTCATTCTCCCCGTCGTGGTCCTCTTTTTGTTGGCCATTGCTTTCGGTGCGCTCAATAAGAATGTGGTTGCCGTTGATTTCATCATCGTCCAAACAGAACTTCCACTCGCCGTCCTGACCGCACTATTCTTAGTGCTCGGCTTCCTCATTGGTGCAGCTGGATTAGTATCGCGGAACTGGTGGTTACGTCGTGAAAATCGCAAACTGAAAAAGCAACTAACCAAAGCCCAACCCAACACAACTTCAGCGGCGGCAGAGCGACCATAAACGATGCTTGAACTTCTGTTCTTATTGCTTCCAGTTGCAGCCGCCTATGGCTGGTTTATGGGTCGCAATAGTGTCCGTAATGAAGATCGGAAAGAACAAGAACAATTCTCGAAACAATATGTAACGGGTTTGAACCTATTACTATCGGATCAGCCTGACAAAGCGGTCGATTTGTTTATTGAGCTGCTTGATGTCGATTCCGACACGCTTGAGACTCACTGGGCGTTAGGTAAACTGTTTCGCCGCCGAGGTGAATTTGACCGCGCGATTAAAATCCATCAGAACCTAACATCGCGACCTGCTATCAGCGAGAGTGAACGACGCACCGCTATGTTCGAGCTTGGTCTCGATTACTTAGCGGCTGGTCTTTATGACCGCGCAGAAGACATGTTGTTAGCATTGCAATCTGATCCACAATTTAAAGCTGCCTGCTTACGCCACCTATTAGAGCTTTATGAGTCTACACATGAGTGGGATAAAGCGATTAAGATTGCGCTTAAGTTAACCAAAATTGACAATAATGCCGAAAAAATCGTGGCGCAATTGTATTGTGAATTGGCAGACAAGCAAGACGATAGCGAACTGACTGAGAAGTTTTATAACAAAGCACGTAAACATGACGGTAGCTGTGTTCGCGCGGCGTTAGCCTTGGGGCGGTTATGGTATAACCAAGGTCACTTTCGTAAAGCACAATCGATCTTGTGCGGTATTTTGCATGAGGACAGTGACTTCATTGCTGAAGCACTGCCACTGATTAAAGCTTGCTACGAAGCATTGGATGATGAAGCCGGTCTAATCCACTTCCTCCATGAATGTGTGCGTGAGGGGCAGTCGACTACCGCCAGTATTCTGTTGTCCGAATTAATTGCGCGAGAAAATGGTATCGAAGCCGCTGAGCAATTCGTGCAGAGTAGCTTGATTAGAAATCCAACCATGAAAGGCTTTCATCAGTTGATGGACTTTCATATCCGCGCCGCGGACGTTGGTAAAGCACGTGATAGTTTGAAAGTCCTGCAGCGATTGGTTCAACAACAAATGTCGCAACGGCCGCGTTATCGTTGCCGACACTGTGGATTTTCAGGGAGTACTTTGTATTGGCATTGTCCATCCTGTCGAAGCTGGGGACAGTTAAAGCCAATTATTGGATTAGATGGAGATTAAATGACGACTCGTTCGCAACTTTTTGTGGCTTTAGATTATGCTGATGCGCAATCTGCACGGCAGTTGGTGAATCAATTAGATCCGAAATTGTGTGGTTTAAAAGTCGGTAAGGAGCTGTTTACCGCGGCTGGACCGGATTTTGTGCGCGAACTAGTGCAATCAGGCTTCAAGGTTTTTCTCGATCTAAAATTCCATGATATACCCAATACGGTCGCTAAAGCAGTAGCAGCCGCCGCCGACCTCGGTGTGTGGATGGTGAATGTCCATGCGATGGGAGGTCGACGTATGCTAGTTGCGGCTCGAGACGCGTTAGCAGACCGCGAACACCGCCCATTATTGATTGCTGTTACCGTGCTGACCAGTATGACCGCTGATGATTTACGCGAGCTCGGTATTGAAAGGACTCCAGAACAACATGTGCAGGCACTCGCACAACTTGCAGCTGACGCTGGTTTAGATGGTGTAGTCTGTTCTGCACATGAAGCCGAATCGCTGCAACAAGCACAAGGCCATGAATTTATCCTGGTAACTCCAGGCATTCGTCCACATGGAAGTGAACAAGGTGATCAACGCCGTATCATGACGCCAGAGCAGGCCGCAGCGCTGGGCATACAGGTATTGGTGATTGGACGTCCGATAACGCAAGCAAAAGATCCGCTAGCAGCGCTACAAGCAATCCAAGAAAGTCTTACAGCAAGTTCCGCGTAAGCAATTCGTATCCATGATTCTCCTTGATTACACTAAATGGACTGCATTAAGCAGGTCTTTAACAAGGAGCATTACATGGAACGTCATAATCCCCGGCGGTCGTTTTTGGTCGCTCTCGCGGTTGTCATCGGTGGTGCCTCGGCAACGCTTTACGCAGAACCGTCTTATGCATCAATGAATCCAATGGTACAGAAAGCTGCTGCAGTCGCCGCCAATGAGCAAGTGAATCTCAACACTGCAACTGCAGAACAGTTAGCGATGAATCTCACCGGTGTGGGTTTAAAGCGCGCTCAAGCAATTATAGAGTTGCGTGAGAAGATCGGTGGTTTCAGTGATATCAATCAGCTTCTGCAGGTCAAAGGAATTGGCCCACGGATGCTGGAGATCAACAAAGATCGTTTGGTTATTTAGCGACATGAGTAAAACGGCGCATCAGTTCTCTGGTGCGCCTTTCATTGCTAACTGCCGTAATGCTCTGCGATGCAAGTAAAAAGCCGGTAGAGCAGCAATGAGGCCTGCTGTGTGAACAATAGCCAGCTCTTTAGCAGGTGTTATTTCTAAAAATGTCCATCCTAGCCATTCACTCGCCACTTTCAGAAGCAGCAGAACCAAAGGAATGATGATTAAATAATCGCGCATGGACCACTCGGCGCGGCGCCATTCAATCAGTAACCCAAAGAGTAACCAACCATGAATAAGCACCGACCAGCCACCAAATGATTCCGGTTGACCGAAACCGTAGATGAATAGACTACTCAGAGTAGTGATAATGAGCACACCATTGATGTAAGTGCGAACGGTAAAGTGTTGTGCGAACAACAGAGTGACGAAGACTAATGCAACGGCATTCCAACCCACATGTTGCCAGCTGAGATGCAGTGCATGAGTGGTTATGAGGCGCCAGATTTCTGAAAAAGCTAATTCGCGTTCAAACCAATAGGGTTCAATGAATGAGGGCTGTTCAACAGCCATGCCGTATAGCCAGAGGCTTATGATGGCAAGTAAAAGACTCGTGATAATGACCTGATTTCTATCCGACATTAGTCGTGAAACTCCATACCGGCATTGCGCTCCTGAATCATGCTGCCTATCATACCGAATCGAACGTTTATTTCGAATCAGAAATAATCATAGTCATAGATTTTTGGATCCCGGAACGAGGAGTAGTGAGTGTCGTATACATTCTGGTCTAAGGTCGGTTGGATATGTGCAGCAGGCATTTTAAGTTGCGCGTTAGTCGCTTGTCAGCCCAAGCCATCAACTAACGATTCTGTTGTTGATCAATCTGTAGCAGCAGACCCAGAAGCGGCAACCGGTCGTGCCGTCAAAACGGGGCAAACCGCACAAAACTATATGGCCGCCGCAGCAACGCCCTTAGCAGCAGAGGCGGGTGCTCGAGTACTTGCGGAAGGCGGCACGGCGATAGATGCAGCTATAGCGGTACAGGCTATGTTGACATTGACGGAACCGCAATCGAGCGGCATTGGTGGCGGCGCGTTTATTCTCTATTGGAGTGCCGAAGAGCGGAAATTGTATACCGTTGACGCACGAGAACGAGCTCCGCTAAACGCCGGTCCCGAATTGTTTTTTGACGCCCAAGGAAAGCCGCCTCAAAGTTATTGGGATGCGGTAATTGGTGGGCGGTCGGTTGGCACTCCTGGTGTTCTGAGAGGACTCGAGCTAGCGCATCAAAAGTGGGGCGGTTTGGCGTGGTCCGAACTCTTTATCGACGCCATTCAAACTGCTCGAGAAGGCTTCCCAGTATCACCGCGGTTAGCGAAATTATTAGCGATTGAGATGAATCCTGGAATTAAGGAACTCCGTCCAGCTGCGGACTATTTTTATCCGAATGGTGAGCCACTGGCAGTAGGAACTGTTCTGAAGAATCCCGAGCTAGCCGAGAGTTTTCAGCTCATCGCTGAGCAAGGCGCGGATGCGTTCTACACTGGACCTATTGCTGCCCAAATTGTGCAAGCCGTTCAAAATAGTACGCAGTCACCTGGGCTCATGACACTGGATGACCTCGCGCAATACGAAGCGAAGCTCCGTGAGCCTGTTTGTTCGCTGTATCGTGTTCATACCATCTGTGGCATGGGACCACCGAGCTCGGGCGCAACGACAGTCCTACAAATTTTAGGGATTCTAGAGAACTTCCCGGTCAGTGAGTGGAGTCCAACGGGTGAAACGTTTGTGCATCATTTTGCGCAGGCGTCGCGGCTCGCATTTGCTGATCGGAATCGGTACTTAGCAGACAGTGACTTTGTTGATGTGCCAGTATCAGCGATGCTGGATAAAGCCTACCTGCAAGAACGCTCTGCGTTGATTAGCAACGAGGATATGGGACGGGCACAGCCAGGTGTATTTGCTCAATACAGCTATGCGGATGACCAGTCACCTGAGTTCCCGAATACCAGCCATATCTCAATTGTAGACGCCCAAGGCAATGCAGTATCCATGACCACGAGCATTGAAATGGGCTTTGGATCGGCAGTTATGGCGGGTGGCTTTTTGCTGAATAACCAGTTAACCGATTTTTCTATCATTCCGATGGCCGATGGTAAACTTGTTGCCAATCGTGTTCAGGGTGGCAAACGTCCGCGCAGTTCCATGTCGCCCACCATGATTTTCGATCAAGAGGGTGATGATTTGGTGCATGTGGTTGGTTCTCCCGGCGGTTCGCGCATCATCAATTATGTTGCTCAAACGGTTGTCGGTTTGACGGATTTTGAGATGGACATGCAAAGTGCCATCGACCAAGCACATATCACCAACTTGAACGGTTCGACTCAGCTCGAGGCTGGAACGGTGATGGCAGAGTTAGAACAAGCATTACAAGCCCGAGGGCACAAGGTTCAAGTGCAAGATTTGAACAGTGGCTTGCATGGCATTACGGTGTTGCCTGATGGAACCCTATTCGGTGGCGCTGATCCTAGGCGTGAGGGGATAGCCGCTGGCCAATAAAAAAGCGGGCCTCGACGGGCCCGTTTTTATTGAAGCGTGTAAACTAGTCTGCAGTGACAGCAGAGACGTATTCGCCATAGCCGCGCTCAGCCATTTCAGCGAGTGGAATAAACTCGAGCGCCGCTGAATTCATGCAATAGCGCAGCCCCGTTGGCGCAGGACCGTCTTCAAATACGTGGCCTAGATGGGAATCAGCATAGCGACTACGCGCTTCAATACGTGTCATAAACCACGACCGGTCGGTTTTGGTGACAATGTACTTGTCATCAATAGGCTGTGTAAAACTTGGCCATCCCGTACCGGACTCAAATTTATCACGTGATGAGAAGAGCGGCTCACCGCTGACAATATCGACGTAAATGCCGTCACGTTTCTCGTCCCACAATGGATTATCGAAAGCCCGTTCCGTTTTATCTTTTTGTGTCACGGAATACTGGATCGGAGTGAGCTTTGCTTTTAACTCTGCATCCGATGGCTTCACAAAGTTCTCGAAATTCATAGTTGTGGCTCCAGCGTTAACATCTGATTCAGCTGCTGATGAGGGCTGTGATTTATCTGTATCAGCAGGGACAATGGGGTCTTTGATTTGACTGTAGTCAATTTCATAGTCACTCCCCCAAGCCGCTTCGGTAAACTGAAACCGTCCGGAATTGAACGTGTAGATTTGATACCGAACCGGATTCTTCTGGTAATAATTCTGATGATACGTTTCTGCCAGATAGAACTCTCGAACAGGTACTATCGGAATGACCACAGGCTCGTCGTATCGATTCTCTGCAATCAGTTTCGATTTTGCTAATTCAGCTAATTGTTGTTGACGCTCCGAATGATAGAAAATACCGGGTCGGTACTGTTGACCTCGGTCGACAAATTGCCCGTTAAGATCAGTCGGATCCATCATCCGCCACAATGCTTCCAATAATGCAGTATAAGTGACCACCTCTGGGTCGTAATATACTCGGACCGCCTCAGTGTGGCCAGTTTGCCCACCAGCCACTTCGCGATAAGTTGGATTGACCTCATCACCGCCAGTGTAGCCCGAAACAGCTTCAACCACCCCTGGCACTTCTTCAAAGGCCTTTTCTACACACCAAAAACACCCACCCGCAAAGGTAGCTTGGGCATAATTGCTGTATTGCTCAGAATCGGTAGAGTTCTGGGCAAAAGAAGCGGGTGCCAGCGCGGTGAACACGATGGCTGCGGTTAAACGAACTAAACGGCGATAATAATGACTCATAGGCGGCTATCTAACTCCTCAATAAAAGCGCGGATGCGGCGCGCATTGGCACCTACATCACTCAAACCAACACGTGATTTACTACGAACATCAATAGCAGTGTTATCACCGGTTGCGACTAATCGAATCACAACGTCGTCTTTGAAACCGAACCAAGTGGTTGTTGCAGTTGCTTCAATCAGGCCTGCGGCAGGATCCGAAGCGACAATCTCCCAACCCATATCGGCGGCAACAAGAAGTGCAGTATCGAAAGCAGTTGCAGGGGAAACGGCCGTAAAGTAGGTGGTAATATCAGGGTACGCTTCACGTTGTTTCTCCGCAGTTTCAGCACCAGCGTACTCTACTGGGTTTGGCGCATCGGCTCGCAAAGGCGCAATAGCGACAAATGCTGGTGGATTCTCTAAGTCAGTACTGATGTCGTGAATGCGTGGCACACTCATAGCGGTTTGATACTGCTGATAGGGCAGATAGAAACCAATAGCGCCGACCAGTATTAACGCAACCAGTAAACCTTGTTTCGCAGCCTGTGGACGACGAAAAATCATCAGTAGTAACGACAAAATCGCAACAACACCGACAGTTATCGCGCTGTAGCGAAGAATGAAAAACGCATCACCGAGCGTCAGCACATCAAAGCGGTAGAGTGGCCCAGAGAAAGCTAACGTAAGAATCGCTAGGATTCCGACGACGATGATGGCGAGAGTGATTTTGTTGAACATGGCATTTAATCCTTATTGTTATCGTTGCCTACTGTAAGATCAGTCTATAGCGTTAGGCAAAATTTACGTATTACTACACTAAATTGATCACATTTTTGCGCAAATAAAGCTGCGCAGATGAACAATTGAACGCGTATCCTAGTATTGGTAAATCATTGAGAATAATAAAGGAAATTCATATGTCGGTGAGTAAGTTTCGGATTTCGCTGGTCGCTCAAAGTTGCGTATTGGCATGTAGCACGCTGAGTTTGCCCGTATCTTATGCAATGCAAGCTGCTGATTCTGTAGAGAATAGCGGCAGAGACGAGACCACTGAAGTGATCGAAATTAAAGGCACGAGAACAGACTCTGCAGCGCTATCACCACAAAGCGCTGGTATCGGTGATTTGTTTGGTGACACCCAAGCACTGGCTGAATTAGCTCGATCTGTCACACCCATTTCGGCAGAGCTCATTGAAGCGGCCGCTGTGAATGATTTGCACGATATCAACAAAATAGCACCGAATAGTTTTGCGGCTGCTGGATTTGGCGCTCCAAGCTTACCGACGTTACGTGGACAGCTGGGTGAGATTTTCCAACTGGGTATGCGACGCCAAGGTGGGAATAATGGCCTCGGTATTCCGCTGTCGTTTAATAGTGTCGGTCAAATTGACGTAGTTCGCGGTCTACCGCCAGTTATTCTTGGCAGCACACAACGTACGGGCGGCTTTGTCAATATCCAGCCAAAGCGTGCCAATTTAAGTCAAGATGTCGGTACTGCTCAAGTAGAAGTGGGTGAGTGGCAGAGTTACCGTAGTCAATTCGATTACAGTGCCTTGCTCGAAAAAGATAACGAGGCGCTCAGAGCCAGTGTCGAAGTGATTCGTGAGGACAGTTTCTATGATTACAGCGAGCATAAAAGCGACGATCTTTTTGTGAGCTATCGGTGGCGCCCTGATAGTCAGTCGGAATTAAATCTATTTGCCGAATGGTACGACGTCGAATGGACTGATAACGCGGGTTTCAATCGCCCGACTCAAGCCTTGATTGACGACGGTTTATACGTGACGGGACAAGGTCGCCAGCCCAATGGATCTGAGGTACCTGGTGCATTTGCTTTGGTTTCGCCCGAGAGTTTGGTCGAATTACCGCGCTCACAAGTCTATACCGACCCGGATGATATCAATGGTGCGCAGACATTTTTGTTGCACGGCATCTATGAACGAGAACTGAATCGAGAGTGGGCATTTAGCCAGCGCTTCTATTATCAGCATCTCGACCGCGAGGAGATTGCACAGAATTCTTTCGTGGAAATTGTGGACGGCGCCCAGACCTTTGAGACCAGAGCTGAATTGCGCTATGCCAAGTCTCCGAAGGCGATTACTTGGTTCGGTGTGAATCTGCGCGTTAACGACGTGTTGGCGTACAGTCAGTTCACCACAGAGGCCGATTTACCGGTCGATTTAAGCGGTCCGCTGAGCAATCGGCGTATTCCTTTGACGCCTGAGCAACAAGCGCGTCTGGTAGAGTTGCGTCCCGGTGTATTTGTCTCACCGGGAACCCAATATGATCTCGATGGCGACGGTGTAGGTGATTTTAACTTGTCGGATAGCACCGATTCGACCAGTCAGCAATGGGGCCTATTCGTTCAGCACGAGCGGCAATGGACCGATACTATCAAAGTGAATGGTGGTATCCGTGCTGACTACTATAATGTGACGGCAAGTGACCCGTTGCCGCCGGCAGGTGTAACTGAAATTCCAGAGGATACCTACACCGATTGGCTTTATGGCGCTCAATTGAGCATCCAATACCAGCCGAGCCAAGCGCATGTGTGGTATGCAAGTTTGAATCAACAAGAGGCGACGTCGAATAGTGTTGCTGGAGGGACCGTGTTGGGCGCTGATCAACGCATCAACCCGCTTAATTTTGCCGGTGAAACCGATGCATTCGAGGTAGGCTATAAATATGCCCCAGTCGCCGCAACTTGGTATGCTGATGTGGCGTGGTTTACGCAAACTCGAGGCCTACGTAACCGCGATGGCAGTAATACGGGTATTAAGACTCGCGGTATCGAAGCGCAGTGGTTTTATCAAGCGGATCAACTCTGGTTGACTGCCGGCTACAGCTATTTGGATGCCCGCTTCGATAATTCAGCAAGTTTCCAAGATTCTCGCACGGTTTACGACGCGTTTACTGATGAGCGGCCAGATTTGGTTGCTGGGACGGGCGTTGGCGCACCAAACTTTGCTGCGTTCGCGCCGTCAACCATGCGAGTTCAAGGTTTGCCTGATCATCAAGCGTCCGTCGCTCTTGGTTACGATGTCACGAGCCAGATTGCCGTTGGTGGCAATGCGACTTATACCGGTGACTATAAGCTCGACTTTTTGGATACTGTGCGTATTCGAGACCAACATACGTTGAATCTTTTTGCGCAATGGCGGTCAGTAACTCAACGCCATAAAGTACGCTTAGATATTTATAACGTAACCGATGAAGAGAACTGGTCGCCGGTGTTTGAAGGTGGGTATTTCGGGTCGACTTTGGTGTTCCCAGAGTTACCCCGACACCTAGAGCTAACGTATACCTACAAATTCTAATTGAAACCATTTAGCTAGAGGGAAGTGCTACTAAAGTGAGCCTCATTACCAGTTGGAAAAAGCTGCTGATTGCAGTACTCATTATTGCTGCAATTGCCGCAAGTATCTTTTTCGATGTCACGCAGTACTTAACCTTGGAACAGTTAAAGCAGCAGCAAAATCAACTCGCCAGTTGGCGGGATGAGCACATGTTGGTGTTGTTTGCGGCGTACTTTGGGGTCTATGTGCTGGCAACGGCGTTGTCGATTCCCGGAGCGATTATCCTTACACTTGGAGCTGGCGCTGTATTTGGGCTTGGCTTGGGTTTGTTACTCGCCTCATTCGCCTCGACCTTAGGCGCTACCTTAGCGTTTCTCAGTGCTCGGTATTTATTTCGAGACTCACTCGAACAACGCTTTTCCAAACGCTTAGAGTCGATGAATCAAGGTATTGAGCGTGATGGTGCTTGGTATCTGGCGACGCTTCGATTGGTGCCGTTATTCCCATTTTGGATGATTAACTTGCTGATGGGAGTGACCAGAATCCGACTATGGACCTACTACTGGGTGAGTCAAGTAGGTATGTTGGCGGGCACCGCCGTTTACGTAAACGCGGGAACACAACTGGCACAGGTGGAGCAGGTCGGCGATATCGTCTCTTTTGAATTACTATTGAGTTTTATATTACTCGGCGTTTTCCCACTGATAGCGAAATGGTTGGTCGGTGTGCTCAAAGCTCGAAAAGTTTATCAAGGGTTCAAAAAGCCACGACGTTTTGACGATAATCTCCTGGTCATTGGCGCTGGAAGTGGTGGACTGGTCAGTGCCTATATTGCAGCGGCGGTGAAGGCTAAGGTAACTCTGGTTGAGAAGCACAAAATGGGTGGGGATTGCCTGAATACGGGTTGTGTTCCTTCCAAAGCGTTATTGCATGTCGCGCATGGTCGGCATGCTGCGGCGCAGCTTGCGAAACAAGGCGCGCCAGTGGACCTTAAGCCGATTCAATTTACTAAAGTCATGGAATCGATTCACGATGTCATCCGCGCCATTGAACCGCATGATTCGCCAGAGCGCTATGAAAGCCTCGGTGTCAATGTTGTGCAAGGTCATGCACGACTCGTGTCGCCCTGGGAAGTTGAGATCACCGACGCAAACGGGACGACATCAACACGAACAGCGAAATCGATTGTATTGGCAACTGGCGCGCGCCCCTTTGTGCCCCCGATTCCTGGTTTAGACAGTGCTGCCTACGTCACATCCGATAACTTGTGGGGCTTACGTGAACAACCCCAACAACTCGTCGTGCTCGGCGGTGGTCCGATTGGCGCGGAATTAGCCCAAGCATTCGCACGCTTAGGAACGGCGGTAACCGTGGTGGAAATGCAAGAACAACTCTTACCGCGTGAAGATGCAGATGTGGCGGCTTTGGTAAAACAGCAATTCGAAGCGGATGGCATTCAATTGCGTTTGGGTTGGAAAGCGGTTGAGGTGCAAACTGTAGACACACAGACACTGGTCATTGAACGTGATGGTCAACGCGAGTCTATAGCATGTGATCTGATTCTGGTTGCAGTGGGACGCGCTGCTAATTTGACTGGCTATGGACTTGAAGAGCTCGGTATCGAGACTGAGAGAACGATAGTGACCAACGGCTTTTTACAAACTACCATGCCGAATATCTATGCTGTCGGTGACGTAGCAGGCCCTTATCAGTTTACTCACACGGCGAGTCATCAGGCCTGGTATGCCGCTGTCAACGGATTGTTCTCTCCCTTTAAGAAATTCAAAGCTGATTACAGTGTTATTCCTTGGGCAACATTCATCCAACCTGAAATTGCAACGGTAGGGCATACAGAGCGCTCTGCGCAAGCCGCAAGCATCGACTATGAGTTGACAACCTACGGTATTGACGATCTTGACCGAGCTATTGCCGATGATGCAGCTTACGGTATGGTGAAAGTGCTCACGGTGCCGGGTAAAGATAAAATCATCGGTGCAACCATTGTCGGTGCACACAGTGCAGATCTACTTGCGGAGTTTGTGTTGGCCATGAAACATGGGCTAGGATTGAAGAAAATTCTAGGCACGATTCATATTTACCCAACGATGGCCGAAGCCAATAAGTTTGCCGCCGGGAACTGGCAACGAGCGCATGCACCAGAACGAGTGTTGGCGTGGTTAGCCTCATTTCATCGCTGGCGCCGTGGCGGTAAGGACGATTGATTTTGACGATGAGAGTAATCTGGCAATCTACGGTGCTGGCGCTGTTGCTGCTGAGTTCATCTGCGGTTGCTGACTCGACGTGGAGTGAAACGGTATCCCAGGCGCGTGGGCAAACGGTCTATTTTTATGCGTGGGGTGGGTCGAGCGAGGTGAATAACTATCTGCGCTGGGCATCAGAACAAATAGGCGAGCAGTACGGTATTGAACTGGTGCATGTCAAAGTGGCTGATATTGCTGAAGCCGTGTCGCGGATTTTGAATGAAGATGATTCGCCCAGTGCTGTCGACTTGCTTTGGATCAATGGCGAGAATTTTCACCAATTGAAAGGTGCCGGACAATTACTCGGTAGTTTACCGACACGAATTCCCGCTGCTCAAAATATTCGCAAGAACATTCCATGGCAATCGGATTTCGGCGTACCGGTCGATGGTTTTGAATTACCTTGGGGGATTGGACAGTTTCATCTGATTGCTCGAACGAGTGCCGTTCAGCGCTTCATTGAAGCTGGACGAATAGATCCTCAACAATTATTAGCGTTTGCGCGACAGAACCCAGGTCGATTCAGTTATCCAAAACCGCCAGAGTTTCATGGCACCACATTTTTAAAGAGTTTGTTGTTAGCGTTGCACGACGACCCCGAGTTGTTTTTACAAGCACCTATGGATTCGAGTGGCCAACCACTGCAACTCTTATGGGACTACCTCGATAGATTGCATCCATTGCTCTGGCGGTCAGGCCAAGATTTCCCGAGTGGAGCGTCCTTTCAGCAACAAATGCTTGCGAATGGACAGCTTGATCTTGCGGTGTCATTTAATCCGCAGGAGCTGACTGTCGCGAATATGCAGGGTCGACTGCCCAGTGGTTCAGAAAGAGTCGTTTTAGGTGATGGAGCTATAACGAATAGCCATTATTTAGCGATTCCAAAGCGGACTCGTGTGCCGCAGGCAGCACAGGTGGTCATTGATTTCCTGCTGAGTCCAGCAGCCCAGCAGCGCAAACGAGATGTTTCAGGGTGGGGCGATCCAGCGGTTGTCAGCTTACCAGAGGACAGCCAGGCGTTGTCATTATTACCTGCTGTTGCTGAAATGCATATCGGCTGGGTTGAAAGAATTGAATCCGGTTGGTTAGAGCGCTATCAACAATGAGATATCCGCATTTCCTGCTGCTGGTCGTGGCCATTGTGATTGGTCTGCCAATGCTTGTGATCATCCCGAGTTTATCGGAGTTGCTTTGGTCAGTGGATCTTAAGCAGGTGATCCGTGAGTTAATCCAATATCCAGGATTTTTCACGATGCTGTCACAGTCCTTACTGACAGCACTGATTTCCGTTGTTGTAGTGACAGGTCTCACTCTCATTAGTGCGCGTTATTTGGTGGCTTTGAAGCAGAGTGGCCAACCGACTAATACGCAGAATACTCAACACAGTTGGCTGGGTATTTTGAGCATGCCGCACCTTGCATTCGCGGTTGCGCTGTTATGGCTGGCTGCGCCAACAGGTTGGTTATGGCGCTTGATACCGGTCGAAACACCTTGGATGCCTTGGTTTGATCGCCAATACTTAGTGAGCTTATGGATTATCTTAATCGCGAAAGAATTGCCCTTTATGTGGTTTATGGCGTTGCGAGCGTTGCAGCAATTACCTCTGGATCGCTGGCTGTTGATTGGTCGCAGTCAGGGACATAGTGAAACTCGAACCTGGTGGCTCATTGTCATCCCCGCATTAGTACAACGATTACGCTTACCATTGTGTGTGGTTGCGGTATATAGCCTCACGGTCGTTGATTTGGCGCTTTTTGCGGCACCGCAAACGCCGGCACCATTAGCTGTCCAGGTTGTGCAATGGCAACTCGAGTTTAATCCTCTCAGTCAGCAGTTAGCGGCGGTGGGCAGCGTGGTATTAGCGCTGTTGGCTGGGCTGGTTTGTGGTTGGGTGCGCCTGCAGGAATGGGTCTTGTTTACTTGGGCGCAACGTCTTCTGTCACGTGCTATGACGAAAGGCGAGTGGATACTGTTAAACATCAGTCGAATAGGGCGAGTCTTGCCTTCAGTCTTCACTGGTTTAGCACTTGTGTTGTTGGTTGCACTGATAACCTTGGCGCATGGACGTGGCTGGTTTTATCCGGCTTTACTGCCGCAACAGTGGGATTTTACGCTATGGATCAATGAATGGTTGTTTCTTGCAAACGGAGCCTGGCGTGCGTTTTGGATAGCCGTCGCGGTTGCGAGTATTAGTTTGGTTCTTTGCATATTGACTGCTGAGTGGCAGCGCGCGCGACGGCAGAAAATTCCGCGGGCTCTATTACTCCTGCCTTTGTTCATTCCGCAGGTGTTTTTAATTTTGGTGTGGATACCTTGGACTGACACGAATCTTTTTTGGGTGGCTTGGGCGCATGTTCCATTTTCCTATGCCTATGCATTACTTGCTTATTTACCCGCCGAGGAACGTTTCGAACAACGCTACCTGCAGCAGAGCCAAACCTTTGGTTACTCATTTTGGCGAGCTTGGTGGCTGGTCAAACGACCACTTCTCAAAGTGCCACTGTTAACCGCCTTCGCACTAGCAATGCTGGTGAGCATCGCTCAATATGTTCCAACATTGTTAATCGGTGGTGGGCGAGTGTCTACGTTGACGACTGACTTTGTTGCACTGAGCAGCGGTTCCAATAGTTCAATGCAGGCATTGTATGCTTTGACCATGTGGTTGTTGTGTGCAGTGGTGTTAGTGGTGCTCAAGCCGCGTGCATCCGCTGCTCGTGAAGGGGAGATACAATGAGCGAAACGGTAGTACTCAGTACCAGTCCAATTCACTTTCGTTGGCGCGATCATCAGGTTGAGTTACCGGCATTACAAGTCAATGCCGGTTGCACATTAGGTGTCATGGGCCCAAGTGGAAGCGGTAAGTCGACGTTGTTACGTTGGCTATTGGGCGACGCACCCAATTATGTAAAAGTACTCGGTAAGATTTATGTTGCGGGTGATCGAGTTGATGAACTCACTATTGCGGAACGTTCAATGGGGATTGTATTTCAAGATATCTTATTGTTTCCGCATCTATCCGTAATCGATAACCTATTATTTGCGCTACCGCGCGCGCAACGGAAACTTTCTCGACAAGACCAAGTTGAGCATGTCCTTGCCGAGTTAGAACAAGTTCAATTAGCAAAGTTTGCGCAAGCGCTACCCACAGCGCTCAGTGGCGGGCAACGGGCCCGTGTGGGGCTACTACGAGCATTGTTGAATGAGCCGCGTGTGCTGTTGCTTGATGAGCCATTTGCGGCGCTCGATCAATCGCTTCGCGAACGTATTCGCGATTGGGCATTTCAACGCTGTCATGAACGCGGTATAGCCACGGTCATGGTAAGCCACCAAAGCGATGATTTCGCAACAGCTACCGACAATCAAGTGGCTGTTATGCAATGGCCGGAGTCGCAACTGTGATCGACCCATTTCTCAACAAAACGTTGCGTCCCATTCTAGCGAATTTGGCTCGCCCAATAGTGGCGCGTGGTATCCGTGCCGATCATGTCACCATTGCAGGATTCGGTCTGGGATTACTGGCGGTGCCTGCGTTGGCTCTACAATGGTATGGACTGGCACTGGTGTTAATCTTGGGCAATCGCGTTGCAGATGGTCTCGATGGAGCCGTTGCTCGTTTAACCACGACCAGCGATGCCGGCGGTTATATCGATAGTGTCTTTGATTTTATTTTTTACTCGGCCATTCCATTCGGATTTCTGCTGGCGGATATCGAGCAGAATGCAGTAGCCGCAGCGTTTCTGATGCTGACCTTTATGGGAACTGGCGCAACCTTTTTAGCCTTTGCTGCGGTGGCGTCGAAGCGTGGTATCGATAATCCGAATTATCCCAACAAGTCACTCCATTACATGGGTGGCATTACCGAGGGATTCGAGACGATTGTGGCTTTTATTGCTTTTTGTCTCTGGCCGCAGTGGTTTCCTATATTGGCTCTGAGTTTCGCTGCTTTGTGTTGGCTGACGACGGCTATTCGCTTGTGGTCGGGCTATTGGACTTTACGTTAGTACTCCGTGTCGGGGTGGGGCGAAAAGGGTTCGTAAGCAATGCCCAAAAGCCAGCAGATTCACCTTCATTCTCATATTCTTTTAGGCCGATGTTGATGCCGTCGGAGCCATCTTTCGATTGCGCGGTATAGGTTCCGAATAAACGATCCCACAACGAAAAGTTAAAGCTAAAATTGCTATCCGTTTCGACAGGACGTTGTGAATGGTGAATACGATGCATTTCTTGCGTGACGATGAACATCCGCACAGGTTTCTCGAGCCAACGCGGTAATGCAACGTTGCCATGGTTGAAAAGAGAGGTCGCGTTCAGAACAACTTCAAAGATGAGAACGGCAATAGCAGGAATGCCAAAAGCAATAACGACCGCGATCTTAATGAGCATACTCAAGAGAATTTCGATGGGATGAAAGCGCAGGCCGGTACTGACGTCAAAGTCGAGGTCGGCATGATGGACGCGATGCAAGCGCCATAACCACGGCACTCGGTGAAACAGGCGGTGTTGCCAATAGATAGCGACATCAAGGAGCAGAAAGCCAATGACCATGGCCACGGCGGTGCTGACGTTTAGCGAATGTAATACACCAAAGCTATTGGTTTCAGCCCACAATGCGGCGCCGATAGCGCCTGCTGGGATGAGTAGCCGCAGGAGTACACTACTCACAACGACCATACTGAAATTAGTTCGCCAACGAAGCGCTTTAGCAATGCGATTGGACCGTTTCGGGCTCAGGTATTCCCAACCGGTCATCACGAGCAGGACCCCCAGAAAGCAACCCAAGCGAATCCACAATTCAGCACTCATAATGTGCGGCTCAAGGTTTTAAACTTGTTTAGGCCGATGATTCGCGAACGGTGGCCAGCCCATAGTGACACCAGCAAGCAAGTGCAGGTGAATATGGTAGACAGACTGTCCACCATCCTCATTACAATTCATCACAACCCGATAGCCGGCTTTGGCAAAACCAAATTGAACAGCGAGTTTAGCGGCTACGACATAGAGGTGGCCCACTAATTCACGATCATCCTCAGTAATATCGTTTATTGTCGCAATCGGCTTTTTCGGAATAATCAGCACATGCACAGGGGCTTGCGGATTAATGTCCCGAAATGCCAATGCATGCTCATCTTCATAGACAATATCTGCTGGAATCTCACGATTGATGATTTTCGTAAACAGTGTTGTATTTCCTGCTGTTTCATTCGTCATAGCCAAACTCCGTTTCCATTCTTACTCTAATAGTACCAAGTGTAGTCGAATAATGATCAGGCTTGCAGACTCGCGACTGATAATCAACCGCGGAGGACGAGTCCTTTGAGGTAGAGGGATTCTGGAAAATTGGTGCGCACTGGATGATCGGCGCCTTGGAACAGGCGTTCGATGATATGCATTGGGCGCTTAGCGTCCAGAGCAGCATCAGCGACGACTTTTTGGAATAATTCGCCTGACAGCAAGCCTGAGCATGAAAACGTGAACAGCGTGCCACCTGGCTTCAAGATCATGCATGCGAGCCGGTTGATGTCTTTATAACCGCGGCATGCGGACATTAGGTTGGCTTTGCTATCAACAAATTTGGGTGGATCCAGAACAATCACATCAAATCGTTCACCGGTGTGGTGGAATTGACGCAATGCTTCAAAAACATCGATTTGCTGGTTGGTAGGGGCAGGCAGCTGATTGCGTTCATGATTCAAGGTTGCTTGAGCTAATGCGCTTTCAGAGACATCCAGATTCACGACTTCACTCGCGCCAGCGTGGGCAGCAAACACTCCGAAACCACCGGTATAGCTGAACGCGTTTAATACCCGCTTGCCTTTGGCATATTTCATGATGGCTTGCCGACTATCGCGCTGGTCCAGGTAATAGCCAGTTTTATGGCCTTTCAACAGGTCAACACCGAGCTCGATACCATGCTCCTGTATCCAGATGCTGTCATCGAAGGTTGCATTTGCTTGTTGATGCAAAACCTGAACGATGGGCTCTAAACCCTCTTTGCGCCGCACATCGACGTCTGAGCGTTCGAGAATACTGCATTCCGGAAAGCATTCGCGCAAGGCAGCGACAATCGCGTCGCGCCAGTATTCAGCGCCAGCGCTAAGCAATTGGCAAACCAGCCAGTTATCATAGCGGTCGATGGTGATGCCGGGAAGTTCATCCGATTCCGCAGCGACAACACGGTAGGCATTGGAATTCAGCGATAGGCCGCTACGCAACTCTTGCGCCGCACGTATACGCGAGAGAAAGAATTCGGCATTAATGCTATCGCGTTGGCTAAAACTCCAGATCCGTGCCCGAATTTGTGATTGCGGTGACCAAGCAGCGTAGCCCAACCAATCACCTTCAGCACTATGCACCGACACGGTTTCACCAAGCTCCGGTTTACCTTTGACGCGATCGATAGCACCGCTAAATATCCACGGGTGCAGACGCCGCAGTGATTTGTCCTTGCCAGGACTGAGATGGACCGTTGCGACCATTATTTAACTCGCATTCCCGGTTTTGCACCGTCATGCGGATTCAGAATCCATAGATCTTCACCACCCGGACCTGCAGCGAGGACCATGCCTTCGGACAGTCCGAAACGCATTTTCCGTGGTGCTAAATTTGCGACCATAACGGTATGCTGACCAATCAATTTTTCTGGGGCATAAGCTGATTTGATACCGGCAAAGACTTGGCGTGTTTCACCGCCCAAGTCCAAGGTTAGTTTCAATAACTTGTCTGCGCCTTCAACATGTTCGGCATTCGCAATCAGCGCGATACGTAAATCGATTTTAGCGAAGTCGTCGAATTGAATTTCAGCACTGATGGGATCCTTTTCAAGTTCACCATTGGTCGTTACTGCTGATGTTGGTGCTTGCGTTTTGCTGTCTTCGATCATGGCTTCTATTTTTTCCATTTCAATGCGTTGTAGTAGTGCTTTAAAAGGCTCGATGGCGTGACCGAGTAATAATTCACGATGACTGTCCCAGTTGAAGGAATCGTTCAAGAAACCTTGCACACGTTCGGCTAACGCAGGAACGACTGGCGTGAGATAGATCATGAGCAAACGGAACAAGTTGATGCCGATAGAGCAAATTTCGTGCACTTCATCGAGCTTCTCTGGATCTTTGGCAAGCTGCCATGGCTCTTTTTCGGCAATATAGAAATTCGCTTTGTCAGCTAATGCCATAATGTCCCGCATGGCACGTGAAAACTCGCGTTTTTCGTAGAGAGTAGCAAGCTCACTTCCGGCAGCTTGGAATTCATCAAGAAGACTGTGATCAGCGAGTTCTGATTTGAGCTTGCCGTCAAATTTCTTCTGAATAAAACCAGCACATCGACTGGCAATGTTGACGACTTTACCGACTAAATCAGCATTTACACGCTGTGCAAAGTCGGTGAGGTTTAAATCTAAATCATCAATGCGACTGGTCAGTTTTGCAGCGAAATAATAGCGCAAATAATCGGGATCGAGATGATCGAGGTAGGTGCGCGCCATCACAAATGTCCCTTTAGATTTGGACATTTTGGTGCCGTTTACGGTAATAAAGCCATGAGCCCAGACATTGGTCGGTTGACGGAAGTCGGCACCTTTGAGCATGGCTGGCCAAAATAGGCTGTGAAAGTAAATGATGTCCTTACCAATGAAGTGATAGACCTCAGCCTCACTACCCACTTTCCAGAACGTATCAAAATCTGCAGCACCGGTGCGGTCACAGTAATTTTTGAACGAGCCCATGTAACCAATCGGCGCATCTAGCCAGACGTAAAAATATTTGCCCGGCGCGTCCGGAATTTCAAAGCCAAAGTAGGGTGCGTCACGGCTAATATCCCAACGTTGTAAGCCAGACTCAAACCACTCGTTCAGTTTATTGGCCATCTCGTCTTGTAATGACCCTGAGCGCGTCCAAGCTTTGAGCATGCCCTCAAACGCTGGGAGATCGAAAAAATAATGTTCCGACTCACGCAGCACCGGAGTCGCACCCGATACTGCTGATTTAGGATTTTTTAGTTCAGTCGGTGCGTAGGTTGCACCGCAGACGTCGCAGTTATCGCCGTATTGATCGGTCGCGCCGCATTTGGGACAGTCGCCTTTTACAAAGCGGTCGGGCAGAAACATTTTCTGTTCGGGATCAAATAGCTGCTCGATAGTTTTGGTTTTAATATAACCATGGTCACGCAAGCGGGTATAAATCAGTTCTGCTAATTCACGGTTTTCAGGACTGTGGGTTGAATGATAGTTGTCAAATGCCACGTGAAAATCAGCAAAATCGGCCTGATGAGCTTGGTTCATCTCCGCAATCATTTGCTCCGGCTCAATACCAAGTTGCTTCGCCTTCAGCATAATCGGTGTGCCATGAGCGTCATCGGCACAGACAAAATGACATTCGTTTCCACGCAACTTTTGGAAGCGCACCCAGATGTCCGCTTGGATATAACCTAACATATGACCGATATGAATCGGACCATTGGCATACGGCAGGGCATTGGTGACCAAAATCTTACGCGGAGCTGTCATTCAGAGTCCTATTTTATCGCTGTGGAAAGACTGCAAAGTGTACCCGAATCAAGCGTGGCAATCCAGCTACACTAGCCGTATCATGAGCGGATTCGTGAGCGTTTGAACGAACTGAGAAGTGCTCGATTGTATTTCGCTAAAGGAGTGTGGTGTGTTCGATTGGATGAAGCAAAAAGCGCAAGCAAAGCCAGCCTCAGCAGACGAGTCGCAGTGGAGTCAAGATGAAGTTGATGCATTAGGCCAAATCAGACTATCGAATTGGCCGGAAGCACCGCCATTAGAGTGGTTTCAGCGCACTGGTGCTCAGCAAGCGCGGCTAACCCTACCTTTTGCGGCACCTGCAACGGTGTTAACACCGTTACTTGAGGATAGTTTATTGCGTCGCTACGACTGGTCGCTACGTTGCGATATTCGTAAGCTACCCAATTCACAGCCTGATCTGCCGATGATTTACGGTAATGTGGTGTTGGTCGCCTCGGGCAAAGGGGGCGTTGGTAAATCATCGGTAACAGCACAATTGGCCGTAGCTTTAGCCCGTTTTGGTGCCAATGTAGGTGTTCTTGATGCAGATTTGTATGGCCCATCGATGCCCACTATGTTCGGGCAACCAGAACAGAAATTAGTTTTCAATGAACAACAAAAAATGATTCCCCATCACCGTGCTGGTGTCCATGTTAGTTCGTTAGGCTATTTAAGCGATGCGAAGGATGCTGCCATTTGGCGTGGGCCAATGGCCAGTGCCGCACTACAACAACTCATGCGTGATACCAAATGGCCATCGCTCGATTATTTATTGGTCGATTTGCCGCCGGGTACTGGTGACATTCAATTAACGTTCGCTCAGAAACTTCCAATTACTGGTGCGGTCATTGTTACCACGCCACAAACAATTGCTCTTGCTGATGCATACAAGGGAATCACTATGTTCCGTAAGGTCGGAGTTCCTATTACTGGGTTGATCGAGAATATGAGTGGTTATACCTGTCCACAATGCGGTCATCACGAGGACCTCTTTGGTCACTCGGGCGGAGCCGAAGCAGCTGCCGCAGAAAACGTCCCGCTGCTTGGGCAATGGCCCTTAGATAGAGGCTTGCGTGAATGTCTGGATGCAGGCCAAGTCGACGCCATATTGGCAAACTCGAGTGTCTTGAGTACTACGATTGAAAACTCTGCAGCTCGTTTATCTGCGCAGCTATACCTGCAAGCGCAGGATCGGGTATAGTCGGGCTTCAAGGAGAAAGAAACTATGCGTTTGACCGATCGACAAATTGAAAGTTACCTAGATCAAGGCATTATCCATCTCGAGCCAAGACCTAAATCCGCCGATATTACTGGTGTGACGGTCGATATTCATCTCGGCAATGAATTTCGAGTGTTACAAGATCATGCCGCACCTTTTATCGATATCAGCGGACCTCGTGATGATATCGAGCGGGCCATTGAACAAGTGATGAGTGATGCGATTATCTTAACCGAGGATCAGGCTTTCTTTATTCATCCGGGCGAGTTTGCTCTGGCAGTGACTCATGAATCGGTGACATTGCCCGATAATATGGTGGGTTGGTTAGACGGTCGCTCCTCATTAGCTCGACTCGGACTTATGGTGCATGTAACAGCGCATCGAATAGATCCAGGTTGGTCAGGGCAGGTAGTCCTCGAGTTTTTTAATAGTGGGAAACTGCCGTTGGCTCTGCGCCCACTTATGAAAATTGGTGCATTAAGCTTTGAGTTGCTCGATGAGCCTTGTCTGCGTCCGTATAGTAAACGTAAGGACGCCAAATACAGAGATCAACGCGGAGCGGTGGCGTCGCGTATCAGTGCTGACGATACTAGTGACGATTAGACGAAATCCTTTCGTACGACTATAAAAAAAGCGTCGCCGTTATAACAACGGCAACGCTTTTTTATTATGCGACGCCTAACGTAACGGTTGTGCGTGCGCCGAGCCGCCAAAAATAGCATTCATCAATAGCAAGTTCATGCCATCAAGATACGCACGATAAGTCGGTTCTTGAGTAAAGGAGATCAACATTCCCCGGCCGTGCGGCTGCCACATCAATACCGGCTTGTGTGCCAACTGTTGTTGATTTTCCGCCCACAGATAACCGCTAGCGACAACACGGTCTGCAGCCGCATAGCTAACGATATTGCGACCATTATCGATGGTCAGTGGACGATAAATGTCATTCCCCACAGTAATACTGACCACCTCAGGCTTAACGCCTGCCGCCAGCCAATGATCTTGGTCTACATCACCACGCGCGAGAATACCTGCGGTCCAATATGGATCAGACTCGTCAGCTTGAATGTAATGAGCAAGGTCTTTAGCGGTTTCAAGAAGCAATCCGTCCACTCGGTTATCATCGCCATGGCCGGGCTCTTTATCAGTGATGGCAGCTTCTCGTGCACTGGCGAGAAGATCATTATCAACAGCCCAGCGCGTCGCAGTTCCTAGCGTAATGAGAACACCGCCTTTTTCGACCCAATCCTTCAAATTTGCTAATCCAGCTTCGCCCAGCGCATGCGAGAAGTTCCCGGCCAGCGCAGGTAGAATCAATACTTGATAGTGACTCAGGTTGGAGCGCGCCAGTTGCTCGGTACGAATAGCCGTAACAGGATAATTGAACTGCTGTTCGATGACGAAGCGGGTATGCCCAGCATTCAAGCTTGAGAATGGCTCATCCCAAGCCATAGCGATATTCGGTGCATGAATACGATTGACGTTCATGGAGCCAAAGTTCGGTCCTTCGAGAACCCAGCTGCGGTCGACACCATCGACCTGTGCACCGCTTTCGCGAGCAAGTTCGAGCACCACTGATGCGAGATCCGTTTTATTCTCAGCATGCGTCAAAATCAAACTTCCAGCGGGGTAGGTCTTGCCGTTCACATGCTTGAACGCGAGATCACTTTGCTTCACATGTAACCCAGCGCGCAGGGCTGCAGTGAGGAATCGGCCCGCATTCATGTCGCCCCAAGCAACCACATAGCCAAGCTTTGCATCAGCGTTGGTGACGCTACCTGACTCGATCAGACGGCCATCGACGGCAATTTTGTCGACGGATGGAACACTATTGCAGCCATCAATATCTACGTTAAACATGAGTGGCAATGACCAAGCAGTGACGTCGTAGATTTCGTCCGGTAAATTATTCGCACGTCGCTCTTCTTGGTCATCGATAAACGGCTGATCCATATCAATGCGTTCGTCAAGCAGGGTGCGCACCATATATTGTGCAGGTTGTGCGCCATCGACGATATAGCTACCGGCTGGGTAATTATTGCCACATACTTTAAAGGATTCCGTCGCTTGGTTCACTTCGACGCCGTGCTGTACGAGCAGACCCGCTAACTTGCGTGCAGCCGCGGCATCGTCGGTACCGGGAATGATGCGAACTCGATTGTCACTACCACGACCGTCACGAATAGCTTGGCTTCGGTAGTTCCAAAAATTCTGCAAGAGTTGCTGACGATTTTGAGAGGCGCTTTCAATAGTGGCGACAGACGCAACGAAGTGGCGCTTTACACCATCACCGTAGGTCAGAATCGTGCCATCTTTCGTACGCCATTTGTGTCCGCGCGCAGAGGCCATTTCATAGGTCATCGCAAGTGAGCCATGATAAAGCGGCCAACTGGCACCGTAACCCGGATAAAAAGCATCGAAGATTTCGCGGGTAAAATACTGATAGCCACGTTCATCAAACCATTTGGCATTGTTCTCGCCGATTTGCCACAGCGCTTCGCGTTGTGTTTTGGTGATGAGCGGATTATATGGACGTGCTTCGGGAGTGAAGTAGTAGCTGGTGTCACCACCCATCTCGTGTAAATCGACAAAGATCAACGGGTAGTAATCGAGCAGAGCATCCACCTGTCCGGAGATTTCTGGCTGAGTGAGAGCAATCCAATCTCGGTTCATATCGAATAAATAATGATTGCTGCGACCACTTGGCCACGGTTCATTGTGCTCCGCTGAAATACGATCCGCGCTATGTTCCAATCCTGCCGTCATGTAGTACCGGCTCACAAAACGACCGCGACCGTCAGGGTTCTGTAATGGGTCGATGAACACCATCGTGTTATTGAGCATAGCCTGCGTTGCTTGATCTTCAGCTGCCAACAGGTGATAGGCAGTAAGTAGGGCTGCTTCTGGTGATGAGATTTCATTGCCATGAACACCGTAAGACAGCCAAATGCTCGCTGGCAAGCTTTGTATCAGCTGCTCGGCTTCTGCGGCATCAGTTTGCCGTGGGTCTGCAAGTTGTTGCATGCCCGCACTAAACGAATCCAGATTGGCTATATTATTTGCGCTGGAAATAATCGCAAAAAACAGGGGCCGGCCTTCCCATGTTCTTCCATAATATTTCAGTTTTACTTGGTCCGGATGCGCTTTTTCAAGCGCTTGAAAATAATCATGGATAGCTTCAGGGCTGCTGATTTTCTGCCCAGTGGGATATCCTAACGTCGCCTCAATGCTCGGCGTGTTTGCAGCATAAGGTACTTCTAAACCGAGTGTATCTGCGAATGTCGAAGTAACAAAACAAGAGGCGACTGCGAGCGCAGAAGCTAAAGCTGTTCGTTTCATGCCAATTCCTTCTTAGACTTGTTTGATGTTGGCGCGTTTAGGTAATTTATGAGCCAGCATGGTTAGCGATTCCTCCAGCGCTCGACATAAGCCGGATGCACAATGACGGTGTGGTTCTTCTGATTGCTGCTGATGCAACTGAACCCACGGCTTGTCGATATCTGGCTGCGGACTTGAGCTGATAATAAGATCGACTACATCGATGCCTAATTGCTCTGCCATCCATTGCAGTCGCTCAGCTAGGCTCACTTTCCCCGCTGGGCTTTGTTCCGGTATGAGATTATCAATAAAAACTACGGGAGCCTGACTATCTGCGACAGTCTGCGCGAATTCCTCTACTAACAGCGGCGGCATTACGGACGTCAACAAACTTCCCGGGCCAAGAATAATCAAATCGCTGCGGCGGAGGTGGCGGAGCGCTTCAGGTGTCGCTGGTACCGATTTGGACAGATGAAGTGATGCAGGCATATGCAGCAATCCATCAACATGAAGTTCGCCGAAACAATGTAGCCCTTCTTTGGTGCTTGCGACCAAATCGACGGGGCTTTCAGACATCGGTAGGAGTCTGATATCGACATTTAACAGTCGTGATAGCAGTTGAATCCCGTCCACGGGACGTGCACTTAATTGCTCGAGTGTATATAAGAGTAGGTTACCGAAATTGTGCCCCACCAGGTGATGATCTTCGTTGAAGCGGTAGTTCAAGACTTCACGAGCAAGAGGTTGGGTGGTTAATTGTGAGAGACAATTTCGGATATCGCCCCACGCAATACATTCGGTATTGCGTCGCAACAAGCCACTAGCACCGCCATCATCGGTAGTCGCCACAATACCGATCAAGCGGCGATTCAGGAACGATAACGCTGAGAGCACACGGCCCAAGCCATGACCACCGCCAATGGCAGTCACGCAACGTAGTTCAGTCAACCGCAATGGAGCAGAGGTGCCGGTTACATTAGCAGCAGTATCATTCATGTTAGGTGATTGTTGTGAGCTGTCATAAAAGCTACTTTATGCCGTTACGAAGCGACAATCAATTCTTATAACGTATTGTATAAGTATCTACCCAACTTCATTCCCTCTCATTACAACCATTGCTCCAGTGTAAAGCTCGTGTAAAACGACTCGACCGCATGGAGAAAGGGACTAGACTAATCATCACTATGATAGTGCGCATATTAACAAGGAGTTATTTATGTTAAAAAGCAACAAAATAAACTATATTGCTGTAGCAGTACTCATGTCACTCGGCCTCACCGCCTGTGGTGGCTCAGATTCAGAACCTACAACCAGTGACCGCGCTCGCTTGAATCTCGCAGTCAGCGATGCCCCTGTAAACAATGCGGATAGTGTGTGGGTGTGTTTCTCCGCGATTGAGCTGGTTGGTAATGGTGAGGGTACACAAGTATTCGAAATCGGTACGGACACCAACACTATTGAAGAAAATGATGTATGTAAGGACGAGTCCGGCGAAGTTATCGCAAATACACGTGGCATAAACTTACTCGAGTTCACTGGTTCCGAATCTGAATCGTTGCTCACCGGTGTTGATGTCAAAGCGGGCAGTTATGGTCAACTCCGCTTAGTCATGGCTGAAGGTTCTTATGTTGAAGATGGAGACACCTCAATAGGTCTTCGTGTGCCATCGAATGAATTAAAATTTGATGGTCTTACGCTCGCCGCTGATAGCACGGCAAGCTACACCGTCGAGTTTGATTTGCGGATGGCCCTCGTGAATCCAGTGGGGCAGGATGGTTATTTACTCAAGCCACGTGGAGTGCGCCTCGTTGATAATCAGGAAATTGGACATATCGAAGGCACGATTGCTGAAGCGTTATTGATTGCACAGGAATGCACGGTTGCTCCTGCGGATCTGAGCGAACCAGTTGCTACTGTATATCTTTACCCGGGTCATGATTTAGATGTAACAACGCTAGCCGATAATGGCGGTAGCGAAGGATTGGAAGCCTATGCTTCAACCAGCGTCAACTTTGACGGTGCAACAGACTACAATTTTGAAATTGGATTTGTTGCGGCTGGAGAATACACCGCAGTTTGGACTTGTGACACGAATGATGCACCAGAAGTTGATGATGACATCCGTCTAATTACCGATGACTTACAAGAAATTCAGGTAGCTGCAGAAGGCGAGGTCACTGCCATCACCTTTGGGGCAGAATAGTTCGAATTTGGTTTTTTAAGCCTGAGATAGAAATATCTCTCCCGTTCGGGGCTCCTCATTCGGAGCCCCTTTTTTTACCTTTCGTTCAACGGTCATTCGCGCGATACTAAGGTAGAAATGCTTCTGTAGGAATATACTTATGCGTCATAGATGTTATCCAGCGATTCTCAAAAGCTGTGCTATTGTCGGCCTTTTTGCGTATTCGAGTCTCGGGATGTCACAAACCACTTTGAATACAAACCTTCAAACTACTCAGCTTTGCATTGCCGGACATGAACCCACGTTGACCGTTGAAATTGCCGATACATTCGAAAGTCGAGCCCGTGGTCTCATGGCGCGCGAGTCATTGGCTGAACATGCGGGTATGTGGTTCGTGTATGAGACGGAACGACCCGGGAGTGCCGGTTTTTGGATGTTTAACACCTATATCCCGCTGGATATTGCTTACCTCGATGAGCACGGCAAGATTTTAACCATCATTCCAATGGAACCTTGCCCCAGTATTGATGCACAACGCTGCCCAGCCTATGATCCGGGTGTGAGCTATTTCAGTGCGCTGGAAATGAATATGGGCTACTTCGATAAGTACGATATTCAAGTCGGTGCGACCATTCGCGAATGCAACGAAGGAGAATAATAAATGCAAAAAAAGTTGATATTAATTGCGGGAGGCTTGTTGTTAAGCGCCTGCACCCCAGTGGCTGATGAGCCTCAGGTCAGCCAAGCGGAACCTGCGGTACAAGTTGACCCTTACAATTTTAACGAAAACTACCGTGGTTATTTAGAAACGTTGAGTTCAGACGAATTCGCGGGTCGTGCGCCGGCAAGTGTTGGAGAAGAAAAAACCGTCGCCTTTGTGGAAGGCAAGTTCCGTGAGTGGGGACTCAAACCCTACAACGCTGACGGCAACAATTACCAGCAGCAGGTGCCTTTGGTCAAAATGATGCCCTACAAAGTATCGGATATGACTTTTAGTAGCGATGATTTAGAGCCTCTGGCGTATCGTACACAAATGATGGCTTGGTCGCCGCGCGTTATGGAAGAAGTTGCTATTGAGGACAGTGAATTAGTATTCGCTGGATATGGCATCGTAGCGCCGGAATATGGCTGGAACGACTATGAGGGCTTGGATGTCGCAGGCAAAACCGTAGTCGTTTTGGTGAACGATCCAGGCTATGACACGCAAGATCCAGAAGTCTTTAACGGTAAAGCGATGACGTATTACGGTCGCTGGACTTATAAGTTTGAAGAGGCGGCTCGGCAGGGTGCTGAGGGCGTGATTGTGATTCATGAAACGGGTCCGGCTGGTTACGGTTGGGGAGTCATTGCAGGCGGCTCGCCGTTGCGCTTTGATTTGGCCAGAGACAATAACAACATGGACCGCACTGCCATCGAAGGCTGGATTACTGATGAAGGTGCCGACCAGTTATTTGCTCGAATCGGTTCCTCCTACGCGGAAATGCGTGAAGCTGCGCAGCAACCTGACTTTGAGCCGGTCTCTCTAGAAACTGGACTATCGGTTTCTGTCAGCACCAAATTCGAATATCTCAATTCACCGAATCTTATCGGTTATATCGAGGGTAAGTCACGGCCTGAAGAGCATGTTATTTACATGGCGCATTGGGACCACATGGGCGTTGACCCGATTAATCCTGATGATGGAATTTTCAACGGTGCGCAAGACAACGCGAGCGGAACGGCAGGCGTCATGGCTCTGGCAGAGTTTTGGGCAAGCCAGCCGCAACCAGAGCGTTCTATCGTGTTTGTTCTTGTTACCGCCGAGGAAAGAGGTCTATTAGGTTCCAATTGGTATGCGAATAACCCGATGTTGCCGGTCGGCAAAGCGGTTGCAGGCATCAACATGGATGTTTTAAACGTCTATGGTCCGATGAATGACATGGTCGTGGTTGGATACGGTAACTCTGAAGTTGAAGAGGTACTCACGAAATATGTTGAGCAGCAGGGCCGTTATGTTGCGCCTGAACCCAACCCTGAGGTTGGCTCATTTTATCGTTCAGATCATTTCAATCTAGCCAAGGTTGGTGTACCGATGCTGTATGCAAAAGGTGGCATTGACCACTTTGAGCTAGGTAAAGAGTATGGTGCTCAGAAACGCGCTGAATACGTGCAAGTAGCCTATCACAAACCGGCTGACGAGTATGATCCTGAATGGGATTTACGTGGTGCTCAACAAGATTTGTGGTTGTATTATTGGGTCGGTGAAGAGTTAGCGAATAGCCAAGCGTGGCCGAATTGGTACGCGGGCAATGAATTTCGCGCTGTACGCGACGAATCGGCTGCGTCACGTCAGTAAAATCGGGTACAATAGAACTCTGTATTGAGTCAAGCGGCAACCGCTTCGCCGGTTTGCCGCTTTTTTTATGGAGTAACGAGTCGTGACTTTTACGCCCGCCGAATACGTTGGCATGCTGGCCTTAGTGTTGAACTTCATTGCCTATCGTCAACCGACCGCGAACCGGTATCGTATTATATCGGCGCTAGCACTCGGCTCATTATCTATTCATTTTGCTTTGATTGATGCGACCGCAGGTGCTGTGGTTACCGGCTTAGCCTTCTTTCGAAATTTTATTGCGCTGCGTTGGCAAGGACCGCTTGTGCTGTGGTTTTTTATTGCCGCGAACCTGGTGTTATGGATTTTTGAGGCCGTTAGTGGCGCTCCCCAGTTACCGTTGGTGTTTGCTTACGTATCTTCTTTGATATTCAGTATTGGTTCTATTCGCTTAAACGATCCTGTGCTGATTCGGCGCTGGTTTGTTCTCGCTGAACTTCTTGGTTTGGGTTATGCGTTCATGGTCGGTAGTGTTGAGGGAATGGTGTTCAATTTGGTTAATCTCAGCAGCATTATTCTCAAAATGTTACAAGATAGACGGGTTTAAAAGGTTGTAACACATCCATTCGCCCATATAGTACAAGTAAGTTTGATAAAGAAGCGAGCGCTATGCGTATTTACATCCGTCAATTACAACAAAAAGTTGGGCCACGTCCGGGAGCAAATCCCCTGATGATGATAGTGAGTTGGCTAGTCATGGGACTCTTGCTGATCGTTGGGTTGTTTCTAGGCTTAGTTTTCTTGTTGGTCGGCTGGATTTTATTGTTACCTCTGATGTGGAAGCGGCGCCGTGAATTGAAATCGATGTGGCAATTTGGGCGTGCTGCAAAGCAAGCTCAGCAGCGTGCTAGACAGCAACATGATGCAGCACAGCAACAGCAGCGTAATCGTCAAGACTCAAGTGTTATCGACGGCGAATACCGGGTGAAGGACGACTAGCTCGGCGGCGCCGCCACCAGTATCGACAGCCACTGCAGCAGCCATCGACTAGCACAACAATGGCAAACATAACAATAATGCCAAGTATGAGAGCATCCTGTGTCAGCGGAACGGTAAAACTATAATTCCGCCAAGTTCCGTCCAATAATTCTTCATCAGCAGAATGCGCCAGAAACCACAACTTACCCCAGATATTGGTATTCAGTTCGCGCAATTGATATTCAAACGTGCGCACACGCTCCAATAACGTTCCTAGCGGCACAGATTCAGCTCGAAATACTTCATCATCACTTTGCTCATGATGCTGAAGTAGGGCATTCATGTCTCCCTCGAAATATTGATCCGCAATGGCTTGATACTGGTCGTAGTAGACCTTCGCCTCAGTCCATTGAGCATCAAGGCGTTGCTCGTACTGCGTCACAAAATTAGGAAGTTGAACACCAGTCATGATGGCCGCGCAGGCGAGGATAATAAGAAAGTAACGATACAACATTTCGATCGGATCCTATCAGCGAGACAAAGAAAAAGGTTGAGCCAGTTACCTAACTCAACCTTAGCATGAAAGTTGCGTTTACGCTCTCCAGTCCATGGAGCTAATCGTCCTCGCGCACCTTAGGTGGGAAGCGCTTGCGCACCACATAGAACAGCAGCGGCACAAAGAATATCGCTAAAATAGTTCCACCGAGCATACCACCAATGACACCCGTACCAATCGCTTGCCGACTGACGGCACCCGCGCCGGTGGAGATAGCTAACGGTAAAACCCCAAAGGTAAACGCCAGTGACGTCATGAGAATAGGTCGTAACCGCAATCTCACAGCTTCAAGCGTCGCTTCGAGGAGTTCTTTACCCTGCGCTTGTAGGTCTTTTGCGAACTCGACAATCAGAATCGCATTTCGAGCGGATACACCCACCGTGGTGAGCAAGCCTACCTGGAAGAACACATCGTTCTCGAGGCCTCGACCTAGCGCTGCAATCACGGCGCCAAGAATACCTAGCGGTACCACCAACATAACTGCAAAAGGTATCGACCAGCTTTCATACAGTGCTGCAAGACATAGAAATACGATCAGGAGTGATAATGCATACAGCATAGGTGCTTGGTTACCGGAGGTTTTTTCTTCCAGCGAAATACCCGTCCACTCGAAGCCCACACCTGCGGGTAGCTGACCGATTAACTCTTCCATTTTATTCATCGCATCGCCGGAGGAGAAACCCGGTGCAGCTTCACCTTGCAGATTTATTGCTGGAACGCCGTTGTAACGCTCGAGACGTTGCGGACCAAAATCCCAACTGCTCGTCGAAAATGCAGAAAATGGAACCATTTCGCCCGCATTATTGCGCACGTACCATTTATTAATATCTTCAGGCACCATACGGGCTTGCGCTTGACCACCTAAATAAACTTTTTTGACCCGACCACGATCAATAAAGTCATTCACATAAACGGTACCGAACGCTGACCCCAAAGTGTTATTGATATCTGCAATTTCCAAACCCATCGATTTCGCTTTGTTAAAATCAACATCGACACGGAACTGCGGTGTATCTTCTAAACCATTCGGGCGCACACCCACGAGGGATGGTTCCTGCGCGGCCATTCCGAGCAGCTGATTGCGCGCTTGCAACAATGCTTCGTGGCCCAGTCCCGCACGGTCTTGTAGATACAAGTTAAAGCCACTTGCTGTCCCTAGCTCCGGAATCGACGGCAGGTTGAATGCAAAAATATTGGCTTCACGAATTTGGCTAAAGAAACCCATAGCACGACCAATAATAGCGTCCACTTGGAGTTCTGGTGTGGTGCGCTCATCCCATTCATCCATGCGCACAAACGCCATCCCAGCATTCTGGCCTTGACCGGCAAAACTAAAGCCAACCACCGAGAATACGGAGCGAATTCCAGGTGCATCATCCAAGAAATAGTCTTCAACCTTCTGAATCGTCTCAAATGATTGCTCTTGAGTCGCACCTGCAGGTAATTGCATCATGGCGAGGAAAACCCCGCGATCTTCAGTAGGAATGAAGGAACTCGGCATCCGCGTGAACAAAAATGCCATGACGGCAATCAAGCCCAAGTAGATGACAATAAAGCGTCCGGTTCGTTTGATGATGGACTGAACGCTATTGGTATATTTTTGCGTTGCACTTTCAAGCTTACGGTTGAACCAACCTAGTGGACCTTTCTTCGGCTTACTGTGGTCGATAGGCTTCAGAATGGTCGCACAGAGTGCAGGCGAAAAGATGATCGCAACCAGCACCGAGAGTGCCATGGCAGAAATAATCGTAATCGAGAACTGTCTATAGACTGCACCGGTTGAGCCACCGAAAAAGGCCATTGGAACAAATACTGCTGCCATCACCAGACCAATGGCAACCAATGCCCCCGTAATTTGTTGCATGGATTTGATCGTTGCCTGCCGCGGCGATAGCTTCTCTTCAGACATCAACCGCTCGACGTTCTCTACGACCACGATAGCGTCGTCGACCAAGAGGCCGATTGCGAGTACTAGACCGAACATGGTTAAGGTGTTGATTGAGAAGCCGAGCACCGACATGATGCCGAACGTACCCAACAAGACGACGGGTATAGCGAAAGCAGGAATGATCGTCGCGCGCAGGTTTTGTAAAAACAAAAACATGAGCAAAAATACTAGGACCACAGCCTCAAAGAGTATCTTCACGACTTCCGTAATCGATATCTCTACGAACGGAGTGGTGTCATAAGGAATCACCAGTTCTACGCCTTCGGGAAAGAAGGGTTCAAGTTCGGCGATGGTTGCTTTCACACGTTCAGCGGTTTCGAGGGCATTGGCACCGGTTGCTAGGTTGACCGCCAGACCGGTAGCGGCTTGCCGATTGTAGCGCGCGATGGTTGCATAGTTTTCGCCACCCATCTCAACCTTCGCAACGTCCTCTAATCGTACTTGTGAACCGTCACTATCGACCCGCAATAGAATGTTTTTGAACTCATCAACGCTGGATAGACGGGTCTGCGCGATAATTGATGAGGTCAGACGCTGTCCTTCGACAGCTGGTGTACCACCCAGTTGCCCGGCAGCGATTTGATTGTTCTGTTCACGGATAGCGAGAACGACGTCTTGTGGCGTCATCCCATAACTATTCAGTTGTGCTGGATCCAACCAAATTCGCATGGCATAGGGCGAGCCGAATATCTGCACACTCCCGACACCAGTGGTTCGACTGACCGGATCTTGAAGGTTGCTGGCAACATAGTCACTCAAGTCAACTTGAGTAAACTCTGGGTTGTCTGAAACAAGCGCCAGTACCATCAAGAACGAGTTGTTTGATTTGACCACCGACAACCCTTGTTGCTGAACTTCTTGCGGCAACAGCGGCAGAGCCAGTTGTAACTTATTTTGGACTTGTACTTGCGCTATGTCCGCATCCGTACCAGCACTAAAGGTCAGCGTAATACTGGCATTGCCCGCAGAATCAGAACTTGAGGAAAAGTACTCAAGATTATCGATACCGTTCAGATTCTGTTCAATAACCTGAGTAACGGTTTCTGAGAGTGTATCGGCATTGGCACCAGGATAGGTCGCATTGATCTGAATAGAGGGTGGTGCAATTTGCGGATACTGCTCAACAGGCAATTGCGTGACCGCCAAGCCACCGCCGAGCATGATCATAATTGCAATAACCCATGCAAAAATGGGGCGGTTAATAAAAAACTTAGCCATATTATAAATCCACTTTTACCGTAGAGACCTGAGCACCAGGTTGAATTTTTTGTAGTCCATCAACAATGACCTGATCGCCAGCGACAAGACCATCGGTTACCAGCCAGTTACTACCGATAGTGCGACTCACCTCAATGTAACGAGTTTCAGCTTTACCTTCCGCATTCACGATCATGACCGTAGCGCGGCCGCGCGGATCACGAGTCACACCTTGTTGTGGCGCGAGAATCGCATCACGAAGTTCGCCACTGCTAACATTTGCTGTCACAAACATGCCTGGTAACAGGAGGTGATCTGGGTTTTCAAACCGCGCACGTAGAGTAATTGAACTTGTTTGTGGGTCTACGGTGGCTTCATTAAACAACAACTCACCTGTTATCGGTTGGTCTGTCATACCCGCCAGCGTGACACTCACCTCGGCGCGGTTATTTTCGTCGACAGCAATAGCACCACTACGAATTTGTTGCTGCAGTGCCATATATTCGTCGCTGCTTTGCGCAATATCGACATAAATGGGATCTAACTGATGGATATAGGTCAGCGGTTGCGCTTGACCTGTTTGAACCAATGCGCCAGGGGTGATTAATGAACGTCCAATGCGGCCGTTGATGGGGGCTTTGACTTCGGTGTAGTCCAAATCCAATTGTGCTCGAGTGACATTGGCTTCGGCAACTTTCAAGTTTGCTTGTGCTTGCAAGAATGCAGCTTGCGCCTCGTCAAAGTCTTGTTGGCTAATCGATTTGTCTTCAATCAGTTCACGAACGCGTTCAAAGCGAGCTTTGGAATTCGTGACTTCAGCTTGTGCGCGAGCGAGCGCAGCTTCCGCACTTTGGAGTTGAGCCCGAAATAGTGCCGGGTCGATTTGATAGAGCGATTGGCCGGCAGTCACGTTCGTACCGCCTTCAAATTGTTGTGTCTGCAAAATGCCGCTGACCTGAGGTCTTACTTCAGCTACACGAAAGGCTGTGACGCGACCAGGTAATGCATTTGATACCGCTACGTTTTGCCGCTCAATTGTCACAATACCCACTTCTTGCGGTGCTTGTTGTTGTGACGATTGAGTTGCATCACCGTTGTCACTGCAAGCAGTCAGTGAAAGGGATGCCGCTATCGCAAGTGCGATCAGCGAAGCAGGAGTGCGTAGTTGCATGTAGTTACCTCTTCATGTTCAATGGAAGACTGTTCGTGAGCCGCATCTAAACAGCGTTTTCAACAGTCTCAGTACAGCCTCTAATTATACATACATACATGAATGTTTGTAAGAGAGATCACAACTTTTTCTGGTTGTGAGCGCGACCTAGCAACGATTGGGGAATGGATTTCAATGTCAGTTCAGTTATTTTCAAAAAAATTAATCATTACAATCGTCTCCGTTATCGTTTGTGGCGTATTCCTAGCTCTGTTGGTTGACGAGTGGTTGGCTGAAAGTAGTGCGAGAAATCGTAACGAGTTGTATCAGAATTTGCTGGAGCGCTCCGGGCAGCTCAATCGGGACTTACCCAAGTTATTGGACCGACAGACGCGTTTTGAGCGCGCAGAAGTAGTCAACTATGGCATGCGCTTTGTTTACAGCCTAATTAACATCGACAAATTTCAGTACGAAGAGGATGAACTAAAAGAACAAATAGAACCGCAGATGTTGCGGTTCTATTGTTCAGACCCTGGTTTAGAGTATTTCCGTCAGTATGCTGACCACGTTGAAATTCGCTACCAAGATAGAAAAGAACGGCATTTGTTTACGCTCCGCTATGAACCACAACAATGTCAGTCTGGATAGCCATCAACCACCAATTTACCAATAGCCTGATGTGCTTCCAGAGTTCCGTGCGCCTGACGAAGTGTCTCAGCGCTGATCGTGCCAAGGTGTTGGAAGCGGGTCGTTTGAATCGCTCCCGTATCCACTAAATTCGCTACTTGAGCCAAAATTTCGCCTTGTTTAGAAATATCCTTAGTTGTAAACAACGAACGCGTGAACATAAATTCCCAGTGTAACGATAAGCTCTTTTGTTTCATTAAACCGATTGGGAGTGGATCTTTCGGGTCATCAATCAAAGCCAATCGACCTTGCGGTTCGAGTAACTCCACTAATTGCTCAAAATGTTGTTCAGTGTGCGTCAAGCTTGCGACATGAGTGACATCATTGATGTCGTACTCTTTTAGTTGGGGAGCCAGCGTTTGATGGTGATTAATAATAATGTCAGCACCTAACTGTTTAACCCACTGTTTTGTTTCAGCGCGTGATGCGGTCGCAATCACAGTGGTGCGAGTCAGTGCTTTGGTGAGTTGGATGAGTGCTGAGCCGACGCCGCCCGCGGCGCCAGTAATTAACAGCACATTTGGCGCGTCCTTATCGAGTTGGAGTCGATCAAAAAGTAACTCCCATGCAGTAAGAAAGGTAAGGGGCATAGCAGCCGCATCAGCAGCGCTGAGTGTCGTTGGACGCGCGCTAATGAGACGTGAATCGACGCTTTGATACTCGGCATTACAGCCATCTCGATTGACTGCACCTGCGTACCAAACCTCATCACCAACCTTGAAATTAGTCACTTGTGAGCCGCAGTCGACAATCGTGCCTGCCGCGTCCCACCCCAACACAACATATTCACCTGCAGCAGCTTCCTTGCGCTGCCGAATTTTGGTGTCCACTGGATTCAAACCGATCCCGCGAACTCGCACAAGAACGTCATGATCACCACAAATTGGCCGAGAGATCTCGATATCTTGCAAGGCCAACTTATCGGTGTAGGGTAATGATTGTTGATAACCAACTGCTCGCATGGTTCTCTCCTCGTTGAAATAAAGCACTTCAGCGCTTAATTTTGATCCAAATGGTTGCTTCACTCTATAGTACTTCAGTCGCACCCATTTAGATGCTGAAATGAACAAATGAACTCATCATTTTGGTACCAATATAAGAGAACAATACCTATGAACCGAATCAAACAATTAGGCCTGTTGAGTGTAGTTGCAACGCTCTCAGTCAGTGCACTCGCCGATGTTGAATACCGTGACCAACAAGCACTGCACGCCATAGCGGGGTCGGTATCCGCTGAGCGTATTGAACAAGATATTGAGACGTTGGTGAGTTTTGGTACACGTCACACGTTATCGGAAACCGAGTCAGAGACGCGAGGTATTGGTGCAGCACGGCGATGGATTAAAGCTGAGTTCGATAAGATTTCAGCCGCTTGTGGTGGCTGTCTTGAAGTATATTACCAATCACGGGTGATTGAGGGCGAAGCGCGAATCCCTGAGCCAGTAGAGGTTGTTAGTGTGATTGCCGTTCAACGAGGAACGGTTGATCCAGATCGCTACGTCATTATGTCAGGCGATATAGATTCGCGTGTCTCTGACGTGATGAACTACACCGATGATGCGCCGGGAGCCAACGACAACGCCAGTGGTGTAGCCGGAACGCTTGAGGCCGCTCGGGTCCTGAGCCAATATGAATTTGCTGGAAGCATTGTTTATGCTGCTCTAGCTGGCGAAGAACAGGGATTATTTGGCGGTCGTATCATGGCAGAACAAGCGCAAGCCGACGGCTGGCGAATTAAGGCCGTTCTCAATAACGATATGATCGGAAATATTGAGGGAATCAATGGCGTCATCAATAACACCACAGCACGTATTTTCGCTGAGGGAACACGCCAAGACGAGACCGCAGATGATGTACGCCGTCGTCGTTTTACCGGTGGTGAGGTTGATTCGCCAAGCCGCAATCTGGCGCGCTACATTGATTGGATGGCCGACCGGTATATTCCAAATCTGGATACTATGGTGATTTATCGGCTAGACCGGTTTGCTCGCGGTGGACATCATCGCCCGTTTAACGACTTAGGGTATCCGGGTGTTCGTATCATGGAAACGTACGAGAACTATAATCGCCAACATCAAGATCTTCGAGTGGAAGACGGAATTGCCTATGGTGATACCATCGACGGTGTTGATTTTGATTATGCAGCGAAACTGACCGCCTTGAATGCAGTATCACTCGCTAGCATGGCTTGGGCACCGAGTCCCCCCGCAGAGGTATCGATTTCAGGTGCTGTGACTGCGAATACCACCTTAAAGTGGCGCACCGCGACCGCTGCTGAGCAAGACCACATTGCGGGTTACCGAGTCTACTGGCGCCATACCGATGCGCCTAACTGGGAATTCAGTCGTGACGTCGGTGATGTGAACGAATACACTCTCGAAAATATCGTTATTGATAACTACTTTTTCGGTGTTGCGAGCGTGAGTAAAGACGGTTTTGAGAGTCCCGTCGTCTTCCCCGGACCGGCGGGCGCCTTCGGCGAGTAAACAATAGGTTGAAACGTGCAACAAACCCATGACAAGCGGGCTAATCGTTGGTTGGCCCGCTTAGCGGAATCAAATCATGTTTTGTGGCTGATCTTCGTATTGTCGTTATTGGAATCTATCATTGTTCCAATTCCGCTCGAGTTGATCCTGATCCCTTTGTTACTGAGTCAGCAACATCGTTTGTGGGCTATTAGTACGGCCACTTTAGCGGGCTGCCTAGTCGGCGCCACCATTGGTTATTTTGTCGGTTTTTGGTTTTTTGATGACGTTGGTCAATGGTTGCTACACGTATTGGGTTATGAAGACGCGTTTGCGAGCTTTTCAGAGCGCTTTCAGGAGCAAGGCTTTGGATTGCTGTTGTTGGTAGGAATCACTCCTATTCCTTTTCAGGTAGGTATGCTCAGTGCCGGGAGTACGGGCTACCCGTATTGGCTATTTATCATTGCAGCCATTATTGCGCGAGGTATTCGTTACTATGGTTTAGCGCTGCTCGTGTATTGGTTTGGAGACAAAATCTTGGAATTGTGGCAACGCTATAGTCAACGGGCTGGCTGGGTACTTGCCATAATTGGGTTAAGCGCGCTGACATGGATTTGGATGGGGAGTTAACTCTTCACCACGGCAGGTGTGGAATAACTCGATTCAGTCCGTCAAAACCGTTGATGTCAGTCGGCAACAAGGGAATGTAATAGCGACTCAACGTACGGAACTGAGCTTCAATTTCTTCTCTATAAATAGCTTCTTGTTGTCGTCTTTGCGCCAAAAAATCCCCATCGGCGTGAGCGGGAAGGTTACGATTAATAAATAAGCCTTGAATCGGCAAGTGTTCTTTTTGTAACGCAGCAACTGCGCGTCCGGTCTCTAGAATCGGTAACTTTTCTGGGGTTAACACAAAAAATAACGCGGTCTGTTGAGCATCGGTCAGAATGTGGCGAGTACGGTGAAATAGTCGCTGCCGCGACAGTAACGTTGCAGTGATGTCAGCGGTGCGCTGGTCAACATTCGAAACACTGTGTTTGCGCGCATCGCTAAAGGGGTTACTGATATCTTTTCCCGCTTTTGGACTGAGATGATCCAAAACACCTTGCAGTTGCTGTGACTGAGAATCATGCCGTAATAGTCCTTGCGTCCATGCCGCCATAGCTTCCGGTAGCGTGAGCAGTCGCAGAGTATGCCCAGTGGGAGCTGTATCGAATATCATACGGTCATAGTGTTGCGGCGCTTCGTCCACTAAGGTTGCGATACGCTCGAGGAGAGCAGCTTCTTGAGCTCCTGGCGATTGTTGAGTTAAGCGCATTTGCCGTTCAATCTCTGCAAACATATCTGGACGCGCGAAACGCTTCATCGATTTCGTTACCCGCTCAACATGGGCAATGACCTCATGGTCAGGATTAATTTCTAATGCATCTAAGCCCGGTATTAGCGTCTTAATTTCGTCACCGATTGGCTGCGCGAACGCATCGGCTAGGCTATGTGCAGGATCAGTAGAGATGATCAGTACACGCTCGCCACGTTGCTGACATCGTAAAGCTAGTGCCGATGACAGGGTCGTTTTACCAACGCCTCCCTTACCACCGATAAAAACTACTTTTTGTTTGAACATGAGCACTCAATAATGACAACTTGGATAGCTAGCAACAACGAAAGTGATCAAGTGGCGAGTGTTCCATGCCCATTCGTTGATGCCATTCATGAAAGCGCTCCAGCAATAACGGCTGGAGCTCTAATGTGTAGTAAGAAGCAGGATTCGGTACGCCCATGAGTTCAGAAAATACTAACATCATGAACAAATCGTCCTCATCCCGCTTTGCGCGCGCTATCGCAGCACGGTAAGGCGCATTGTACACCTCCGTCGCATAAGCATTGGCTTGTGCAAACCAACTGCGGATAGCTTTTATTTTCATGCTTGATTTCGCTCCCGACGCAACTTAGTTAAGGTTGCGGCTGATTCTAACGCAATCCAAATCGCAGCGATCAGTACGACTAAATCGAGACCGAAAAGGAACCAATCTGATTTTTGGTAGAAGCCCATCAATTGAATAAGTAACGCGTAAATGGTCATCACCAATAAGAACAACAGTGGAATCAGCGTAAAGTACATCGGCCGTCCGAGTTTGACCAAAATAGTCGTGATTACCAGTAGCGTTAAGCCAGCGAGTAATTGGTTAGTGGTACCAAATAATGGCCAAATAAGTAGGCCACCGGCACCATCAGCACCACCCGCACCAAAGGCCAGCAATAAGCATGAACCGACGGCGAGGAGGGTAGCTGGAGCTGCTTTCTCCATCCACTTGATGTTATAGATATGGCCCCACTCTTGGAAGATATAGCGTTGTAGACGTAGACCGGTGTCCATAGTGGTACCTGCGAATAACACGGCCATTACCGTGAGTAGCGTTTGTGCAATATCAACATTCAGGCCAATCCCGTTTTGGAGGATATTAGCGCCGCCTTGCACAAACGCAGCGACACCACCTTGACCAAAGCTATGATAAACAGCCTGCCAGTCAGCCAGCGTGGCGAAACCAGCGGTTGCCGCAATAATGGTTGCTAAGGATAGAGAGCCCTCACCAATAGCACCGAAATAGCCCACAAAACGCAGGTCTGTTTCTTTATCTAACTGCTTAGATGTCGTGCCTGATGCAACCAGGCCGTGAAAGCCAGAAATAGCGCCACAGGCAATCGTCACAAACAGCAGTGGCACCATGGAGGGCGTCCCCTCCGGAGTATTGTTATTGAACGCTGGAGCAACGAGTTCCGGGCCACTGATGAGAACGGCGGAGTAGACCAAAATCAAGCCAATGAACAGTTGCAGTCCATTGATGTAGTCACGTGGTTGCAGTAGCACCCAGACCGGAAGCAACGAGGCAATCGCTGCGTAAAAGAACAGCACTAAGATCCACTGTGCATTGTCAGATACGCCAAGGAAACTCTGAGGGAGTTCAATAGGTACTGATGGTCCCGCCCAAATCAGCGCGTACAAGGCAATAACACCAATGATTGAAACGGTGCCCAAATTCATCCATTTGCGGAAAATGAACTGACCGATTATGAGCGCAACGAAAATCGCCCCCCACACGGGCACCACAGAACTTGGGAAGTTAATTAGTAGCCCAGAGATGGCAGTAGCGAAAACAGCATTCACCATCAATAGCACGAGGAAAATAACGATCATAAACAGCGTTTGTGACCGTTTACCGACGATATCACCGGTCAATGCACCGATTGAGCGTGCTTTGTTACGGTTACTCGCCCAAATAGCGCCTGCATCGTGAACACCAGCAAAGAAGATAGTACCGAATACCACCCATAAAAAGGCAGGTACCCACCCCCAAATAACGGCAATAGCGGGGCCGATGATAGGCGCAGCGCCAGCAACAGAGGTAAAGTGATGTCCCCAGAGGACGTACTTATTGGTTGGGACAAAATCTACACCGTCATTAAATTCATGCGCCGGTGTGCGGAAATTTGGATCCAGTTTAAATATTTTTTCGGCTATGAATTTTGAGTAAAACACATAACCAAGAAACATGGCACCGAGTCCGAGTAACATCAGCAAAATAGCATTCATGGATGGTATCCTTTTGTGCTGCTACAAGCGTTATAGAAGAAAAGTTTTAGCCTCCGTATACTACTGGAGAACAGCGTGAAGCCCCATTCGACTAAAGTCTAGATCATCAATAGGTGTTGTGCGCCGTTTTCTTTATACTAAGCCTCTGGTCACGTTTCACTTTACTGGAATCTCTATGTTCAAAAGGTTGTACCGCTGGTTCGAGCAACGTCTTGATCCGTTCCCACCCGTGTCACTCGAACAACCGCCTCGTGGTTTGGTGTCGTTTTGTTTGCATTACACCCGCGGAGCCTGGCCATACATTATCTGTGCAGGCCTGCTGATGGTGTTGATTGCCATCACAGAGGTTTGGTTATTCAGCTTTATCGGAAATATTGTTGATTGGTTATCGGTGCAATCGCGCGAGACGTTTGTTGCGGACCAAAAGTGGGCTTTAATCGGCATGGCGGCACTAATCCTTATTGCATTGCCATTATTCGTCATTCTGCATTCATTAGTGACATCACAAACGTTGCTGGGAAACTACCCGATGCGTATTCGTTGGTTGGTCCATAACTATCTTCTCAACCAATCGATCAGCTTTTACCAAGATGAATTTGCTGGTCGTATCGCTACCAAGCTCATGCAAACCGCATTGGCGGTTCGTGAAGTCGTAATTAAATTGGTCGATGTACTGAATTATGTCAGCGTGTACTTTATCGGTACCGTCTTGATTGTTGCTTCGGCCGATTGGCGTCTGGCAGTGCCGCTATTGGTGTGGTTGGCATTCTATATCTCATTACTAAGATATTTTGTTCCAAGGTTGGGGAAGGTGGCGGAAGCGCAAGCTGATGCTCGTTCATTGATGACCGGTCGAATTGTCGATAGCTATACCAATATTCAAACCGTTAAGCTTTTCTCACATGCGCAACGCGAGAGCTCATATGCACAAGAGGGGATGAGTCATTTTTTAACGACCGTGCATAAACAAATGCGGCTAGTTACAAAGTTATATGTTCTGCTTTACCTATTAAATTCTTTCTTATTATTTTCAGTAGGATACTTAGCGATACAACTGTGGTTAGAAAACGCGATCAGTGTGGGTGCTATCGCGGTCGCTTTGAGCTTAGTCTTGCGTCTGTGGGGCATGAGCCAATGGATTATGTGGGAAGTTTCGGCGTTATTCGAAAACATTGGAACGGTGCAAGATGGGATGCAAACCGTATCGGTGCCGCGGCTGATTGAAGATAAACCGAATGCGAAAGATCTGAGTGTGACCGCTGGAGCGGTTCATTTTGATAACGTGAACTTCTTTTACTCAGCCGATAAGCCAGTTTTGAAGAACTTCAATTTAACCATCAAAGCCGGTGAAAAAATCGGTTTGGTGGGACGTTCTGGCGCCGGCAAGTCGACGCTCGTGAATATATTGCTGAGGTTCTATGATTTACAAAGTGGTAAAATTCTTATCGACGGCCAAGATATCGCAATGATTTCGCAGGAAAGTCTGCGCCGTAATATTGGTATGGTGACTCAAGATACATCACTCTTGCATCGCTCGGTGCGAGGTAACATTGCTTATGGCAGACCTGACGCAACCGATGCGATGATTGAAGAGGCCGCACAGCGTGCTGAAGCAGACATTTTTATACCCGAACTCACTGATGCAAAAGGACGGCAGGGCTATGACGCGCATGTCGGTGAGCGCGGTGTGAAACTTTCTGGTGGGCAACGACAGCGTATTGCCATTGCCCGCGTGATGTTGAAAGATGCACCAATTTTGATTTTGGATGAAGCTACTTCCGCCTTGGACTCTGAAGTTGAAGCGGCGATTCAAGAGAACTTGTATCGACTGATGGAAGGGAAAACGGTTATAGCCATCGCCCATCGCTTGTCGACGATTGCAGCCATGGATCGACTCATTGTGCTAGATGAAGGACAGATAGTTGAACAGGGTACACACGCAGAATTATTGGAGCAAAACGGCATCTATGCTCAGCTTTGGCAACATCAGTCGGGTGGATTTTTGACCGACGACTAAATTTTTCTGGAAAATTGGAATAAATTCCAATTCTCACTCGTCTCTCTATTGAGCACGAATGAATGTCCACCTAGGCAACGGAGAAGAACGATATGATTCATCAGCGTCATTCTGATTTGTTGCCTTTTCTTCCTGCAGCGCTGAGTTATGCCCGTCATCTACTCAAAGATAGCGCGGCTGCTGAAGATGTACTGCAGGAAGTGACCATTCATGCTTTGCAAACGAACCATTTCCCGGCAGTGAGCGATTCGCTGAAACCTTGGTTGTTGCGGGTCGTTCGGAATCGTTGTATTGACCGTATTCGAGGTTCTCATTCTGAAGTTGATGAACAAATTCTTGATCAGGTCGCGGCACCACGAGCGACCGATCCTGAACGTTGTTTAGAACAAACGCAATTGCGGGCATCGGTACTCAGTGCTCTTGCCGAATTACCATCTGAGCAGCGAGAACTGCTGGTGTTGCGTGAACTGAATGAGTGCAGTTATGGGGATATTGCAGCGATTCTCAACATACCGGCGGGTACCGTAATGTCGAGTTTGCATCGTGCTCGATTGGCATTAAAAGCCGTCATCGTAAGTCGAATGGGAGAATCGTAATGAGTCAGCAGTTACCGTATTCATGCGGGGCTATAGAGCCACTCTTATCAGGTTACCTTGATGAAGAACTTACCCAGCAGGAAAGTCAGCAAGTTCGCATTCATTTGGCGAGTTGCCCGTCATGTCAGCAGCAGTTGACCGACCTCACTGCTATTCAAGGTGCGTTGCGCAGTGAACTGCCGCAAATCACCGATAAGGAGCGCGTTATGGCTATAGTCAATGATAAACCCAGTCTATGGATGCAACGTTTCGGTTGGTTGCTATTACTCATCACCATTTTGCCACTGAGTGCCTATGGAGCTTATGTTTTTTGGCTCGATACCGGCGTACCTGTCTGGGTTAAATGGGTAGTCAGTGGGTTTTGGTTGGGTTTGATTGTTCTTTTTCTCAGTGTCGCGCGGCAACGTTTGATTGCAGCGAAAACTGACCGATATAAGCGAGTACAGCTATGAGTTCGATAATACTAGTTACGACAGAACAAGTCGCAGGGAAAGTCATTCAAGAACATTTGGGCTTGGTGCGAGGAAATACGATACGAGCTCGTCACATTGGGCGCGATATTTTAGCAGTTTTTCGTAATATTGTTGGCGGCGAGATACATGACTACACCAAGTTATTAGGGGAGAGCCGTGAACAAGCTTTAGACAGAATGGCAGCGGAAGCTCGTGAGCTCGGAGCGGATGCGGTTATCGGAGTGCGTTTTTCAACCTCGATGCTCGCACATGGGGCAGCAGAACTGTTGGCCTACGGAACTGCAGTAAAGTTTGAAAAGTAGTGCTTGCAGGAAGCTAAGCGGTCAATAATTTACAATATCTTTACTTGTATATTGATATAAACGGCATACAATCTTTTTGATTCCAAGAGGGCTTGTATGCATGATTCGTAAGTTAGTATTGACCGCTATTCTTCTGGGTGCTGCCTATAAATATGCGCATACGCAGCACGGTTGGTCGTGGGAGTCGCCGCCCGCGTTGGAGGAAATTGCAGCAAAACTAGTGGCTCAGAAGAAGCCACAGCCTGACGATCGCTTTGAATGTGATGGCCGTCGGTATTGTAGTCAGATGAATTCTCGTGATGAAGCGGAATATTTTCATCATTTTTGCCCCGATACCCGAATGGACGGAAATCAAAATGGTGTTCCATGTGAGGATGACACGCGCTTTTGATTGTCCGCTCTCCGCAGTGCTACCAGTTTGATCCCCACTGATACTGCTGTCGTAGGTAATAGCAGTTGCGACTGAAATAGCACAAGGATAAACGATGGCAATGCCAACATTCTCTGCCGAGGACACCTCCCGAATTATTGAAATGGCGTGGGAGGACAGAACCCCCTTTGAAGCTATTGAATCCTTATACGGATTGGGTGAACCCGATGTAATTCGGTTCATGCGAGCGCATTTAAAACCGAGCTCATTCAAGTTATGGCGAGCCCGCGTAACCGGACGCGCGACCAAACATCAAAAACTCCGTTCTCCAGCTGTTGACCGAGGTTACTGCTCGACGCAATATAAACATCGCTGATAGTGAATAGTGTATTGTGAAAAGAGAACAGTGAACCGTTAAGTGAAGTGGTTACATGCGCGCGAACCTGCCAGACTTCTACTATTTGACTCATTTCCATGAGTTTTTATCACATTTAAAGACGAAATCTGCGGACCTACTGAGGGAAACCGACCGGACGTTCTTGAATGCTTTTCAAGCATTAGCCAAAGAACAGCAGGCTCTAGTGGTAAGACTCGTGAATCGGAGCCAACCTTGGGTTCGTCGCGCATCGCTTAATTATTCTGAACTGACAAACTGGAAAGGTGCTTTATCAGTACTTGAGCAACAGCAGTGGGTGGTGACAGCCTCAGCAACACTCACAAGCAGTAAGTTGCAGAGCTTTTTGCACACCCTGACCAAAGCTGAACTGCAACGGATCTATGTTGAAGTCTCATCATCAAATTCACGCAATCTTCCCTTCAGTGCAGCAAAAGCGCATTGGATAGCCGCTTGTCAGGCGCTCACTCTGAACCAATTACAGAGTGCAGCAATCACATCAGAATTTGTCGCTTTAGCCGACCCAGTAGCCGCTCGGATACGCTATCTTCTCTTCATATATTTTGGTCGCACTGAGACCGATTTTAAGCAATTTTCATTGCGTGATTTAGGGATCCGTCCGACCCATGAAGAAGCGCATGTGAATTCCGAGAGCTTACTGCGTTTTGAAACCATCGAAGCTGCCGAATCAGCGCTCTATTACAGTGAATTGCGCCAGCAGCTGGCTGACTCCACTTTGGCACTTGCTGCTTTTGATGACATTGATACCTGGCCAACACCAATCGGGCCGCGTGCGGAGCGTCTGGCACTCAGTTGTCGATTTCGGTGGGGCGAGGCTATCAAAGATAGTGATCCGGCGCTTGCGTGTGACGTGTGGGAAGCGACTGCACATCCCAAAGCTCAGGAACAAGCAGTTCGGCTATTGTATCAATGCGGAGAACAAGAGCGCGCTATTGCGCTGGCTGAGGCGATTATTCGTGATCCGCTTGATGACAGCCTGGCATTGTTCGCGGAAGATTTCGTCGCCCGCAAAGTGGGTGGTAAACGCACCAGTATTTTGACAGATTTGCTGCGCGACGCCTTACCAGAAATACCCGTAGACGAAGCTTATCGAGGGAATGTGGAACAGGGGGTCGTAGCATGGCACGAGCGGCATGGCGCACACTGCTTTCACGGCGAAAATAATGTTTGGCGAGCTCTGTTCGCTTTATATTTCTGGTCGGAGTTGATGGAGTCGCCACAAGGCGGATTTGTGAGCGAATTCGACCGTACCCCGCGCTTACTCCAAACGGGGGAATTTTATGCCGTCATGCAAACCGAAATTGAGCAACAATTACAGTACTTTTCGCAATCCCAACAGGCTTTTCGGCACATCCAAAAACAATTTACTGTGCACTACGGGCGGGTGACCAATTTATTTCATTGGCACTCTGATTTACTGCGACAGTTGACAGTATTGATGCAAGCACCGGCGCCCGCGCTAGAAAATCACCTCAGAGCCATGTGCAAAGACTATTTTGCTTTTACCGATGGCTACCCAGATTTGCTCGGTAAAAGAGCTAACGGCTTCTTTCTCGAGGAGGTTAAAGCACCAGGCGATCAATTGCGACGCAATCAAGCACGAATGATTCAGCATCTGCGTGCAATTGGCTTCACCGTGGGCATTCGGCCCATTCTTTGGCAAATCGATAGCGAGCAACCTTATGTTGTGATTGACGTCGAAACTACCGGTGGCGGACGTGATTATCATCGAATCACTGAGGTGGCAGTGGTGCGGATAGAGCAGGGCGAAATTGTTGCACAGTGGAGTCAACTGATTAATCCAGAGCGACGCATCCCCCATGCCATCACTCAACTCACCGGTATTTCAAATGAGATGGTTGCCGATGCACCCTTGTTCGCGGAACAAGTTGACACCTTTTTAGCATTATGTGAGGGAGCGATTTTTGTCGCGCATAATGTGAATTTTGATTATGGTTTTATTCGACGTGAGTTTGAGCGCTTGGGAAGAACCTTTCGTATGCCAAAGCTTTGCACGGTCCAACTGGCACGCAAACATCTAGCGAAGCTAAGTTCCTATCGACTGAGCGCTCTGTGTGAGGCCTATGACATTGATTTGACCAATCATCACCGAGCGCTAGCGGATGCGCGTGCAACAGCTGAATTGTTTCTGCTTATTCAATCGCATCGACTGGGATCTCAAACTGCTCCGTAATTTTTTGCGCTAATATTTTTTGCACAGCAGGATCACCGTGTGTCAGACGAACTCGTTTGACCCGACCTTCAGCACTCCCAACAAAGTCGAGTAATTCTTGCTGATCGGCGTGAGCGGAGTAGCCTCCTAAGGTGTGAATCTGTGCATTCACGATAACGCGCTCACCATTCAGTTCAACATAACCTCCTAACGGACCGAACATCTGTATCTGATATCCTGGCGTACCGTAGGCTTGGTAACCGACAAACACAACATCAGTGCGAGCGTCGGGTAGCAATGCTTCTAGATAGTTGACGATCCGTCCACCGGTGCACATTCCAGCACCAGCAATAATGATGACTGGTTCACCTGTGGTGCGGAGCCGATTGATTAAACGTTCATGATCAGCATGACTCGTAATGGTCACCAGCTGCGAGAAGTCTAATGGGTGTCGACCTTTCGCAATACGCTCCTTTGCTTCTTCATCCCAGAGCGCCTTTAATTTGGCATAACGCTCAGTTACGGCTGCTGCCAACGGCGAATCCAGTACGACAACTGGGAATTCATATTTCTCATTGGGTTGCCGTTGAAGTTCATCAATGATCTGTTCGATGTCATAGAGCAACTCTTGCGTGCGCCCAATACTAAATGCTGGTATTAATACCGCGCCTTTGTTCTCGACGCTGCGCTGAATAACTTGGCTCAAACGACTCGTTCGATCACGTCTTGGTTCATGTAAACGATTTCCATAGGTACTTTCTAGAAATAACCAATCGGCCTTCTCTAACGGGGTGGGGTCGGGTAAAAGTGGTGTGTTCTTACAGCCGATATCGCCAGAAAAAACAATTCGCTCGCCACCGACTTCGCATTCAACATAAGCAGAACCAAGAATGTGTCCTGCTTGTCGAAACCGAATCATTAAGTCATCACTGATACTGAGCCACTGATCGTATTTCAAGGGGCGAATCAATTCTTGCAATAGATCCAGCAGACCCTCAATAACGCGCCGATCACGTGTGATGCCAATTTTGATGGCATCGCTCAATATGAGTGGCAGCAGTTCGGCAGTTGCCGTGGTACAGAAAATAGGTTTACGGAAGCCTGCAGCCAGTAGCCATGGAATCCGACCAACATGGTCTAAATGAGAATGGGTAACGACAAGTGCTTCGATATCATCAATCGCAAAGTCGATACTTTGCGCCTCATCGGAAGAATCACCTTCCTGCAAGAGGCCACAGTCAATAAGGACAGCACGACCACGTGCGTAACGGAACTCGTGACAAGAACCAGTGACTGTGCGTTGGCCTCCGTGATGTATTACTTCCATGACAACCCTTTATTCCGCAATGATGTGCATAGACTACGATGAAATTGTCTTGTACGCGAGTGTCTTTGCAATGGGTTCAAACCAATCCAAATAGAAATTGTTACTTGATTGTGAAGTGCTTATCTTTAAAAATGTTTCAATTCTCAAGACCAAAAGACGATACCAACTATGAAAACAATGATCGCCACTTTAACTCTGGTTATATTCAGTTTGCCTAGCCAAGCTAATGAGATCAAAACCGCTGTGCTCGAGAACTATGCGAAACCAGCACAGTTTATGAACATCAAGATTTCGCCAGATGGCAGTTATCTTGCCGCAACAGCGCGCGACAATGAGGGCTCAGTTCAACTAAGTGTGCTCGACATCAAGAACTTCGATATTTTGTCCGTCACCCAATCAGCCGACGGTGAATCTGTGAGTTCGTTTGAGTGGGTCAATGATGATCGTTTAGTCATCACCATGGCACGAGAGGTGGGTGCGCTAGAGATTCCAGCGCCAACCGGTGAGTTATTCGCCATGAATGCCGACGGCTCGCGCAAGACTGTATTGACTGGACCACGTTCGCGCGATGGCGAATATGTCCGAGCCAATGTTGTGGATTGGTTACCGAAACAAGATGACCGAATCATGATTTATACGGCTTCAATGTTTGAAGCTGATCAATTTCTGACGCTGTGGGAAGTAAACGTCGATTCGGGCGCTAAGCGGCGTGCGGGTCGCATACCCATTCGCGCTGGTAACGGAACGTCATCACAGGTGATTATCGATCAATCGGGTACCGCACGGGTCGCGACTGGGGTTGCGCCAGAGGATAATAACGCGATAGTCATTATGGCGCGTGATGGTGCGAACGAAGATTGGTATGAGATTATGCGCTATGACGAGGATAAAGGTGGATTTATGCCGATCACCGTATTACCGAATGGTTACGAAGTGATGGGCTTAAGCAACTCAGAAACGGACACACGTTCGATCTCTATCTATAACCTAAAAACTCGTGAGGAAGAAATTTTAGCCACGCATCCACAGGTCGATTTAATGCCGTTAATGAGCATTCGTGATGGCTATCCCAATGATTTGATTGGCGCATCGTTTGAGTATGACAAAATTGATGCGGTCTTTTTTCAAGGCTCGGAAGATGATGATTTTGCGCAAGTGGTGCAAAGTTTGATGGCAACCTTTCCGCAGCGCCAAGTAGGTGTTAACTCTGCAACACGAGATACGAATCAAGTTATTCTCAGGGTTGCCTCAGCAAACGATCCAGCTACGTTTTACTTGTTTGACCGCAAAGCACGTAAGTTAACGCCAATAGCTCAGGCCCAGCCTTGGTTGAAAAAGGAACAGATCCCAACCACTGAGACTATTGTGTACAGTGCTGAAGATGGCACCGAGCTGACAGCGCTGTTAACCCTGCCACGCACCGAAAAAGCAGAAAATTTACCACTCATTTTACTCCCGCATGGTGGTCCGCATGGCATTCGCGAATCCGTCGGTTCTATGGACACAGATGCAAAAGTTTTAGCCGAGCACGGTTACGCGGTCCTGCAACCGAATTTCCGTGGTTCAGGTGGCTTTGGTCTAGAGTTTCAGAGTGCGGGCTATCGTAAGTGGGGCACTTTGATGATCGACGATATGACTGCAGGTGTTGATTACCTGATCGAGCAAGGTATCGCTGACCCTGAGCGCATGTGTGTATACGGTGCATCTTATGGTGGTTATGCGGCACTGATGAGCGTGATACGCGAACCAGAGAAATACCAGTGTGCGATCGGCTTTGTCGGTGTGTATGACATGGACCTCATGTTTGAGGAAGGTGACACCACAGAAGTTGAAGCCGGACAAAATTTCCTTGCGAAGATTTTTCATCCTGATGCGGCGGAGCGCCACAAACAATCGCCAGTCCATCGCGCAGACGAAGTGAAAGTGCCGGTTTTCTTGATTCATGGCGAGCGTGATAGACGCGCGCCATTCACACATGCGAAGCGATTACGCGAGAAGTTTGATGAACTGAAGCATGACTACGAGTGGATGACTAAAGCTGAAGAAGGCCATGGTTTTTACAAACCGGAGAATAATGTCGAGCGTTGGACACGAATGCTGGAATTTCTAGACAAACATATTGGGGCTGAGTAGGAAAGGAAATTGGTCGGCGTGACTGGATTTGAACCAGCGACCCCTGACACCCCATGACAGTGCGCTACCAAGCTGCGCTACACGCCGACCGAGGTGGCTATATTACTTAAATCTCCTCAATAGGCAAGGGGGCTGCAGGGGAAATTCCGGGAAAGTCAGAGGAATTCAATGCAACCGGCGAATTATTCGCCAGTTGCACTGAATCGTTTTACGTCGCGAAGTGCATTAATCAAAATTGGTGTGAGTGGAACCGCATTGGGCATTTCTTCAGCGCCCTGAAACATGCGAGTCGTTGCATCCTGATCGATGACGATTCTCTCGGCTTCGGTATAGATAACTAATTGGCTACCATAGCTTGCAATCATTGGCCATTCTGTTTCATGCTTCGCCAAATCTTGGCCAAGTGACCACGTTTTTGTACCTTCTGCACAATTCATATAATGACCCACTACCGTCGGCATAATATCGACGAGTTGAGCCAACTGCTGAGGCTGAAGCTCTACATTAGCGACATACAGAGGGACTCGCATTGAGTCTTCAGAGAACCCCTGGGCGGGAGCGTTCTGATTGGTTAAACCGAGTACAAACACTCGCATGCCTGTTGCTATGGCTGCTTCGATAGCGCGCGCATCAGTTTCGGTGAGATGTTCCAACTGTGCCCACCAAATCGTCTTAGTATCACTGTCAATTGCAGCGGGTAATGATGGCACCACGCGGATATCGTAATCGTGCAAGCGTTCGATGTAAGCCGGCTCTTGCCGAGCTTTTGCCATCGCGGCCATATATAAATCTGGCAAGCCATAGCGCAACTCGAAGGCGCCACTGGTAGCGTCCAGTTGGCCCAGAATTGGCCAGGGAACGGTTGTTAGACTACTCATCTGTTCGACACGGTCAGAATCGAGAACATCCATGGTTACGATCAGTGTGTCGACCACATCTGCTTGTTTGGCGCACAGCAGTGCAGCGGATGGATAGGTCAATTCAAGCGTATCGATTTCCCGCAACAACCGATCGGTGGTAACAGCCTGCTGGTCGTCCAACAACCCGTGTTTGTTCATCAACGTTTTTGCTGTGGTTGGATACGACAACGGGAACAAATCGTCTTGCTTGGTAATAGGCGTGTAGAACACTGCGTCGGCCCAGATATGGATGGTATGGCTGGTTAGAAAGCAGAGCACGAAAACAGCACTAACGGAGATTCCCCAATGCTTGGTTTGCAACCGGTCTAAGCGTTTGTATGCCAAATTTGCAAGACCGAGCTCAAATACCAGCACCACAATGAATGTCAGCAGCATACCCAGCAAGATCAGAAAGCTAGCGCCGGTAAAGGCTGTCTCCGCATCCAGTGCGAGTTGACTCAAGGAATACGTATTGAGGTGAAAACCATATTGTCGGTAAAACAACATGTCAGCAATGAGTGCGAGCAAGCCAATAGATGCCACCAATGACGCTATACCACGCAAAATTCGCGGATAGGGTACTAACATGCAAAACGGGAATATTAGGATAATAAAGAAGACAAAAGGCAGAAACGCAAAATGACCGAGCCAGCTGACCAGTAGATAAATAACCCCAAGTGCTGAGCCTGGCGTTTCAGCGGCGTCCACATAAAACAGACCAATAACTAGCGCGACAAGTATGTTGAAAAACGTAAACCAGTGCCCCCAACTAATGAGGCGCGCGATCTTATCTCGCCGTTGCTTTCGTTGTCTCATTGTGAACTCGTCGTTGTTATGATTGGTTGGTTCGACAATACGCGAACTAAGCGCGTTTCTGCATCGATTGTAGCAGTACTTTACCGAATTGTTCAGCAATCTGTGCTGCTTGTGCTGACGAATAATGCTGATCGATAACATTACTCACAGCATTACCTAAAGTCATCAAGGCAAGATCAGCTGGGGTGTTGGCGAGCGTGGCAAGCACATTTTCGAGCAATTGTTGTTGGGTTTCGGCGGAATATTTCGACACAATCGGCATGGCATTTTTTCTCAACGTGGTAGAATGCCGGCCATCTTAACACAGCAGTAATGGAAGGACAGCGACTCGCTATGCTAGCCGAAATACATGACAGCATTATTCATCAATTTTACAGTAACGATGGTCAAATAGGCCTCCGCCTCGCGCCGCATACCCTAGCGATTGATAGCGAAGTTCAAGATCTACTGAATGAACTGACCGATGTATTTCAAGCGAAACCAAGTAAAGGTTACGCGCGTTTTTTAACGGCCGCGGATGAAGTCGCTCCGGAACAACAGAGTGATTTCCCTAACCAATTGGCAGAATGGCAACAGCAACAGGTCAGTTTTATCGACTTTTCTCACGTTGCCGCAAAAATCCTTCTGCAACAATTTCAACATTACGGCATTGTCGAACCGGGTTTTCTCCTTGTCTCTAACTACCAACAACAGGGACAAACCTATGTTGTAGTCGCTTATCTGCCGAGTATCGATGGTGTCACTATTGCCGCCGATTTATCGGTTGATCGCTCGTCTCAGCTTGATCTCAGCAAGGTTCAGCTGGCTGCGGTTATTAATGTGACAGAATGGCGAGAAGATTCCGATTCAACCACCTATATCAGTTTTATAAAAGGTCGGGTAGGCCGCAAGGTTGCTGATTTTTTCCTTGATTTCTTGGGTTGCGCAGAGGGTCTCAACGCCAAAAAGCAATCTCAACAATTGATTGAGTCGGTGCAAGCTTTCGCGCAGAGCGAAGCGATGCCAGCGGAACAAACGCGACAACTGCGGCAAGCGGTTTACGATGTCTGCGATGAACAATGGCAGCAAGGTGAGCCTGTTCGTGTCAAAGATCTATCTGAGCAATTGCAAGCAAGTGTTCCGAGTAGCCGCAGTTTTGCAGATTTTAAGCAAGAGGTGGGCAGTGAACTTGCTGATGAATTTCCGACGGATCGCTCGACATTGCGAAAGCTGGTCAAGTTTCAAGGACAAGGGGGTGGCTTGAGTATTGGCTTTGACCAAAACTTATTAGGTGAACGCGTCGTCTATGACACAGCGACTGACACAATCACTATTCATGGCACACCACCAAATTTACGTGATCAATTACGCCGTTATTTCGGTATTGATAGTTGAAGAGAAAACGCCGGCACAAGGCCGGCGTTTTAAAGAGGATTGAACACGGAAAGAAATAAGTGTTCAGGGTGCGCTATTTTTGCACCGGAGTAATATTGGTAGCATGTAAGCCTTTGGGGCCCTCTTCGAGCTGAAACTCGACGTCTTGACCCGCTTTCAAGGTGCGATAGCCGTCCATTTCAATGGTTGAGTAATGTGCAAAGATATCGCCATCGCGATCTTCTGCCTCAATGAAGCCGAAGCCTTTTGAATTATTGAACCATTTGACTTTACCGGTTGCCATACTTCTACATCCTTTATTCTGCATATTAAATTTAGTTATTGTTAGATAGCGAAAAGTGATTTGCTTGGCTTGAAAAAAGCAAATGTTAACGCCATGTTTTACTCTAGGTGAGAAATGCGTGGTGTCAAGGCAAAAGTTGCTGCTTTTATGAACATTTGGTGGCGTGCAAGATTGTCTTACAGACAGAATGTAAATTATTCAGCGTTTTTTTCTGACAACGTCTATAACTAAGAGAAAGAGTCATTGTGAGTGTCGTAAATCAACAGCGGACAAACGGTTCACCGGCAGATGATAATGTCGTCAAAAGTGTCGAGCGGACGCACGCTAAACCGCCACCTCAGTACAAAGTGATACTGACCAACGACGATTACACGCCAATGGACTTTGTCATTGAAGTACTGATTAAGTTTTTTCGAATGGATCAGGAGCGAGCGACGGATACGATGCTGACGATTCATTATAAAGGACGCGCAATTTGTGGCGTCTATTCTGCTGAAATTGCAGAAACGAAAGTAGTGCAAGTAAACCAGTATGCGCGTAGCCATGACCATCCGTTAATGGCCACAATGGAACGCGAATGAGTGGTCTGGTGACCGATAGGAGTAGTCATGTTAAATAAAGCTCTGGAAGTTTCGCTGAATGACGCGTTTAAATTAGCGCGTGATCGTCGTCATGAACTTATGACGGTGGAGCATTTACTCCTCGCACTCTTAGAGAATCCAGAAGCCGCGCAGGCGTTGCGAGCGTGCGGCTTAGTGTTTGACCAGTTAAAACAAGAATTAGTCGGCTATATTGAGCGCAGTACCCCCAGTTTTGATACCGAAAGTGTCGATACCGAAACGCAGCCGACCCTTGGCTTTCAGCGAGTGTTACAGCGCGCTGTGTTCCATGTGCAGTCGTCTGGCAATAGCGAAGTTACGGGTGCCAATGTCCTGGTGGCCATTTTCTCCGAACAAGAATCACACGCGGTGTATCTCCTGAACAAGCACGATATAACGCGCCTCGATATTGTGCACTTTTTGTCGCACGGCTTAACCAAACTTGATGACGAGCAAGGTCGCCCTGAACAGCAAGACAGTGAAACAGGTGAGTCGCAACCCGATGAGCAACAGAGTCACTTGAAACGATTTTGTACGAATTTGAATGCTCGTGCTCGTGAAGGCAAGATTGATCCTTTAATCGGTCGTGATAGTGAGCTTGAGCGTTGCATTCAAGTGCTTTGCCGTCGGCGCAAGAACAATCCACTGTTAGTGGGTGAGGCTGGTGTAGGTAAAACAGCGATCGCCGAAGGTCTAGCTTATCGCATTGAACAAGATGATGTGCCTGAAATCATGCAAGATGCTGTGATTTATTCGCTAGATATGGGTGGATTGCTGGCAGGAACCAAATATCGCGGTGATTTTGAAAAGCGCTTCAAGCAGTTGTTGAAAGAAGTGACCGAACACGAACATGCCATTCTGTTTATCGATGAAATTCACTCGATTATCGGTGCTGGAGCAGCCAGTGGTGGCGTGTTAGACGCTTCAAACCTACTCAAGCCTATGTTGTCCAGTGGCGAGTTAAAATGTATCGGTTCAACAACCTACAACGAGTTTAAGAACATCTTTGAAAAGGACCGGGCGCTGGTGCGTCGTTTCCAAAAGGTCGACGTGAACGAGCCTTCGGTTGATGACACCACACGTATTCTGCAAGGCTTGAAAGAGCGTTATGAGGCGCATCACGGTATTCGTTATACCCAACCAGCCATTCGCGCTGCTGCGGAATTGTCGGCACGTTACATCAATGAACGGCATTTACCCGACAAAGCAATCGATGTTCTAGATGAGGCTGGAGCGAGCCAACGTTTGTTGCCGCCCTCGAAACGCAAGAAAACGATAGGTGTCGCAGATATTGAAGCGATTATTGCGAAGATAGCGCGGATCCCCGAGCAATCGGTGTCTCGAACTGACCAACAATTGCTCCAGCAATTGGATCGCAACTTAAAGTTAGTGGTGTTTGGTCAAGATCAAGCCATCGACCAACTGACCGCAGCCATTCGGTTATCACGCTCGGGGCTAGGCAATGAACAGAAACCTATTGGTTCGTTCCTATTTGCGGGACCTACTGGTGTCGGTAAAACGGAAATTACGCAACAGCTTGCGAAGGCTCTGGGTATCGAGTTCCAGCGTTTTGATATGTCTGAGTATATGGAGCGACACGCGGTGAGCCGACTCATTGGTGCACCTCCCGGTTATGTCGGGTACGACCAAGGCGGGCTTTTGACCGACGGTGTCATCAAGCATCCGCACTCGGTTGTCCTACTGGATGAAATTGAAAAAGCGCATCCTGATATTTTCAATATTCTGCTGCAAGTTATGGACCATGGTAGCTTGACCGATAATAACGGTCGCAAGGCAGATTTCCGGAACGTGATTTTAGTGTTAACCACCAACGCTGGTGTTCAGGAAACCGTTCGCCAGTCGATTGGTTTTAAACAACAAGACCATGCGCCTGACGCGATGTTGGAAATTAATCGGTTGTTCTCACCAGAATTCCGCAATCGACTCGATAACATTGTCTGGTTCAATCACTTATCACCGGAAGTGATAGAGCAGGTGGTTGATAAGTTTATCTGTGAACTGCAAGCACAGTTAGACCGCAAACATGTATCTTTAGAATTAGATGCAGATGCCTATAAATGGTTAGCCGATAAAGGTTACGACAAAGCAATGGGTGCTCGTCCGATGGCGCGCGTTATTCAGGAACACTTGAAGAAACCAATGGCAAACGAGATTCTCTTCGGAAAGCTTGCAAATGGCGGCTCGGTACAAGTGAGTGTCGTAAACGATGAGCTTAAATTAGAAATTTCGGAACGCGAAACACGCAGCTCAACAACGAGTTGAGCTGCGTGCTCTTGCTACAGCAATTTAATCAAACAATGAGAGATTAACGAGCGCGGAAAACGATACGACCCTTGGTCAGGTCATATGGAGTCAACTGAACAGTCACCGTGTCACCGGTTAAGATGCGAATATAGTGTTTGCGCATTTTGCCTGAGATATGAGCAGTCACAACGTGACCATTCTCCAGTTCAACACGAAACATGGTATTCGGCAGGGTATCAAGCACCGTGCCTTGCATTTCAATACTGTCTTCTTTTGCCATTCAATTCCTCGGTTTTCTTTTGTTGGGTGCGTCGATAACGCAGGCTCGAATCCAAGCCTTCTAAAAAGTGGTCAGAATTCTAGCGGTTTTCGTGGCTAAAAGCCAATCTTTAACTGGCGCCGCTGGTAGAAATCTCGTAATCCATTCGATACAGGCGCATTCAGTTGTTCTATGAATTCACTTCGGGGAAGGTTGATCGCGCCTAAACTCAGGAGGTGAGGGTTTTCTATCTGAGCATCGAGACATTGGCCGCCAGAACTAAAAAAAACATGAGCAAAAGTGAGTAAAGCCAGCTTCGAGGCGTTAGGCCGCAGGTGAAACATACTTTCTGCCGTGAAAACGGAATTGATACTGAGTCCGTACAGGCCTCCCACTAACTGTTCTTGCTCCCACACCTCGACGGAATGTGCCTGACCGCGGTGATGAAGTCGGGTGTAAGCATCAATAAATTCGTCGTGGATCCAAACGCCACTCGCCTGATGTGCCTGACGGCAGCCTTTAATGACTGCTACGAAGTCTTGATTGAGCGTTACATGAAAGTTGGTGGTACGGCTGAAACGACGCATTGAACGACTATAATGCAGTGAGTCTGGCGTGAATACGGCGCGTGGGTCAGGACTCCACCAAAGTATGGGGTCATCCTGACCGTACCACGGGAAAATACCACTTTGATAAGCACTCAGGAGACGCTCAGCAGATAAGTCCCCACCAACCGCTAGCAAGCCATTGGGATCTTGCAAAGCATGATGAACTGGCGGGAAACTCGTCGTCTCGTCGAGAAAGCGTAACATGGCTTGTTGCCGCTACGCTTTGGTTAGCCCATCAAGATAGCGTTCCGCATCAAGTGCAGCCATACAACCGGTTCCCGCTGAGGTAATTGCTTGACGATAGATATGATCCATCACATCACCTGCAGCGAAGACACCTGGCACGCTGGTTGCGGTGGCATTGCCATTTAAGCCAGAGCGCACAACGATGTACCCATCCTGCATTTCAAGCTGATCCACAAACAATGATGTATTGGGTTGATGACCGATCGCAATAAAACAGCCCATCACGTCGAGTTCTTTGAGTTCGCCGGTTTGCGTATTCTTGGTCCGGACGCCGTTGACGCCCATATCATCACCGAGGACTTCATCCAGAGTTTCGTTCAAGTGCAGCACTACATTGCCGTTGCTCGCTTTTTCCATTAAGCGATCGACAAGAATCTTCTCTGCGCGGAAGGTGTCACGACGGTGAATAACATGAACCTCACTAGCGATATTGGCTAAGTAGAGTGCTTCTTCAACCGCTGTGTTACCACCACCAACAACACAAACTTTCTGGTTACGATAGAAAAAACCGTCACAGGTTGCACAAGCCGACACGCCTTTACCCATGAATGCTTGTTCTGAATCTAAACCCAGATATTTAGCCGAAGCACCGGTCGCAATCACCACCGCGTCTGCGGTGTAGCTGCCACTATCACCAGTCAACTGCATCGGACGCGCAGTGAAATCAACTTTATTGATGTGATCAAAAATGATTTCAGTATTAAATTTTTCAGCGTGTTGCTGCATCCGCACCATTAAATCTGGCCCTGTTAGTCCTTCCGGATCTCCAGGCCAGTTTTCGACTTCGGTCGTGGTGGTTAGCTGCCCACCTTGCTGCATCCCCGTTACCAGTACTGGGTTGAGATTAGCACGCGCTGCATAAACGGCAGCCGTATATCCCGCTGGGCCCGATCCTAAAATTAATAGTCGACAGTGTTTGGCCTCAGCCATAATACCTTTACTCCCTTTCGATACCGCAATTCAGTAGATAATGAAATTAGTGGGGTCGATTGTAGGAATTACCAACCCCTGAAACAAGAGACCCGCAGCATTAAATCTACGGGTCTCGTGCCAGCCAGCCTTTACAGTCAATGATTAGCTTTTAATTGCTTCATTTGGATCGAGATAGGCTAAACCTAATTGCTCACCAAGGTCATCGTGTACGGCTTTGTACGTGATCTTACCTTTGTGCATGTTTAAACCGTTCAACAAATGTGGGTCCGCAGCCATGGCTTTTAGGCCTTTGTTCGCTAACGCGAGACCAAAAGGCAGAGTAGCGTTGTTTAAAGCTATCGTAGAGGTCCGAGCAACCCCACCTGGCATATTTGCGACACAATAATGAATGACGTCATCCACCACATACGTTGGGTTTTGATGGGTTGTTGCTTTCGAAGTCTCGAAACAACCCCCTTGGTCAATTGCTACATCAACCAAAACTGAGCCTGGCTTCATGTTTTTGATGTGCTCACGAGTCAATAACTTAGGTGCAGCAGCGCCAGGAATCAACACAGCACCGATAACCAGGTCTGCTTCACGCGAGAAACGGTCAATGGCATCGACAGTCGAGTAAATCGTTTTAATCCGACCACCAAAGATATCATCGAGTTGACGCAAACGCGGTAAAGAACGGTCAAGAATCGTCACATCTGCGCCCAAACCAACCGCCATTTTAGCTGCCTGTGTACCGACCACGCCGCCACCAATAATCAAGACTTTGCCCGGTTCAACACCAGGTACACCACCGAGCAAAGTACCGCTACCGCCGTTGGCCTTTTCGAGGTTGTGCGCGCCGGCCTGAATAGACATACGACCAGCAACTTCACTCATTGGTGCGAGCAGTGGTAAGCCACCATTACGGTCAGTAACCGTCTCATAGGCAATAGCTGTGACACCTGACTCGGCAAGTAATTGAGTTTGCGTAGGATCGGGCGCCAAATGCAAATAGGTGTAAAGAATTTGCCCTTCGCGAAGTTGTTTACACTCCTCTGGCTGTGGCTCTTTTACCTTAATAATCATTTCGGCGCGGGCAAAGATTTCCTTCGGGTCGTTAACGATTTCTGCACCGGCTATTTCGTAATCTTCATTTGTGAATCCAATTGAGGCACCGCCGTTTTGCTCAATCATGACATGGTGGCCATGTTCAACATACTCACGCACGGCTGCTGGAGTTAGACCGATGCGATATTCGTGGTTTTTTATTTCTTTTGGTACGCCAATTAACATGTCAGTTGCCTCACTAGGTTCTGCACAAACTTATCGAAAAAGATGGTGCGCATTATAGGGTAAAGCCGTAGTGTGTTTCGTACTTTTTTAAGGGGCAAAAATAGCGTATAAAGAGGTAAATATTATTCTATTCCGTGGAAACCTATGTTTAATCCAGAAGAACCCGTGAAAATCACTATTGACCGAATCGACCGCAAGATTCTACGACTTTTGCAGAATGATGGCCGCATGACCAACGTAACTCTGGCTGATAAAGTGGGTTTGAGTGCTACGGCGTGCAGCGAGCGGGTTCGTAAACTCGAGAAAGAAGGGGTTATCGAAGGCTATTTTGCTCGCATCAATCCGGCTAAACTCGGTGCGAACCTCATGGTTTTTGTCGAAATAACGCTGACGCGTACTTCTGCGGATGCTTTTGCCGAGTTCAGTGAAGCCGTGCGGACGACTCCCGAAATACTCGAATGCCACTTAGTGGCGGGTGATTTTGACTTTTTGATCAAAGCGCGAGTACCGGATATGCCTTCTTATCGAAAATTATTAGGTGAGACCATTTTAATGATGCCAGGCGTCAATGAGTCGCGCACTTATGTGGTGATGGAAGAAGTAAAACATGAGAATAAGGTCTTGATTAAAGGTTAAGAAAAGACGCTTTTAGCTACTGCGAAATCAGCATAATCGCGCTACACTGATAGGCGTTGCCATGAGTATGGAATAGCGCAAGGTAGCGGCAATGATGGGTACGAACTATAACGATAAAGCCAATGGAGATTTGCCATGAGTGGCGTGCAACGGGTGCTTGAAGTAGGTCTGATATTGTGTGGAGCTTTTGCGCTGTTTCTGATGTTAGCGCTCGGCAGCTTCAGTCCTGCTGATCCCAGTTGGTCACAAACGAGTTACGAAGGCACTATTGAAAATGCTGCCGGAGCCATTGGTGCCTGGTTTGCTGACGCGCTGTTATTCACCTTTGGTTATGTTTCTTATTTTGTTCCTATTGGTTTTGCTGCACTCGGTTACATGCTCTTTCGGCAGCCGCACCGTTTATTAGAACTTGATTATCTTGCGCTAGGTCTGCGCCTCATCGGTTTGCTGTTAACCTTCATCGGCGCTTCAGCATTAGCGTCTATGAATTTTATGAATGTTTATTCGTTCTCCGCGGGTGGAGTAGTTGGCGATGTGATTAGTTCGTCATTGTTGCCGTATTTCAATATTATCGGCACGACCTTATTACTGCTGACATTTCTACTCACGGGGCTAACCCTTGTCAGCGGCCTGTCTTGGATCAAGCTCATTGATGGTCTTGGTGCCATCACCATACGGACGGGCATTGTTGTTGCACAGCAGCTGCAATCTTTTACTCGTTATATTAAATCTCATGTGCGCTCGGGGGCAGCCACAACCGGCACCTCTGAAACGGCACAAACAGAGCAGAAAAACACCGGCAAAGGGCGCCGCATCGAGCGCGCAGAACCTGAGTTATCGCTCCCAGAGATGAGTGCGTTGGACGATGATGAGCCACCTTTTGCGCTCGATTCGTCGGCTTCGAACACCGCAACGAAGCCAACTTCACCCAGCCGCTTCAGTCGCGAAGCACGACAAGCGAAAGCCGCCGCGGCCATCGCAGGAAAAGAATCAACTCGCTCAGACGGTATCGATGAAAGTTTAGACGAAGCTTTAAGCACAAGCGTTGACGAAGATGAGTCACCCGTTACGCTCTCTGTCGATCCCTTGCCGTCGATAGAACTTCTGGATCGGCCGAACAAAACGCACAACCCGTTAACGCAAGAGGAACTCGATCAAATTGGCAGTACGGTCGAGGCTGTGCTGCTCGACTTTGGCGTTGAAGTAAAGGTTGCTAATGTCCAACCAGGTCCTGTTATTACGCGTTTTGAGCTGGACCTGGCGCCGGGAGTGAAGGTATCCAAAATTTCTAATCTGGATAAAGACATCGCTCGGTCACTATCGGCCATATCGGTGCGGGTGGTTGAGGTTATTCCAGGAAAATCCTATGTCGGTCTGGAGCTGCCCAACAAGAGCCGCGAGACCGTCTATTTCAGTGAAGTTGTGAGCTGCGATACCTTTCAACAAAGCACTTCACCACTGACTATGGTGTTAGGAAAGGGTATTGCGGGGCAGCCCGTTATCGTTGATTTGGCGAAGATGCCGCATTTGTTAGTTGCAGGTACCACAGGCTCCGGGAAATCAGTTGGCGTCAACGTCATGATTCTCAGTTTGCTCTATAAAAGCTCACCTGAAGATGTGCGCTTGATTATGATCGATCCCAAAATGCTTGAGCTTTCAGTCTATGAGGGTATTCCACACTTATTGACGGAGGTTGTTACCGACATGAAGGACGCCGCCAACGCGCTGCGTTGGTGTGTCGGTGAAATGGAGCGTCGGTACAAGTTGATGTCAGCTTTAGGTGTACGTAACTTGAAAGGTTATAACGCCAAAGTGCTGGAAGCGCGCGAGGCGGGTGAACCCTTGTTAGACCCGATTTGGAAGCCGGGTGACTCAATGGATCCGCTACCACCTGAACTCGAGAAACTGCCGAGTATTGTGGTTGTGATTGACGAATTTGCTGACATGATGATGATTGTTGGCAAAAAAGTTGAAGAGTTAATCGCACGTATTGCGCAAAAAGCGCGCGCAGCTGGAATTCATCTCATTTTAGCCACGCAACGCCCTTCAGTAGACGTTATTACGGGTCTAATTAAGGCGAACATTCCGACGCGTATTGCATTCCAAGTGCAATCGAAGATCGATTCGCGAACTATTCTTGACCAGCCCGGCGCAGACCAATTGCTCGGGGCAGGTGATATGTTGTATTTACCGCCAGGCAGCGGCGTTCCAACCCGTGTACATGGCGCCTTTGTGGACGACCACGAGGTGCATGCTGTGGTTGCGGACTGGAAAAAGCGTGGGAAGCCCAACTACTTGGATGAAATCCTTAAAGGCGATATGGGTGAAGACTCGTTACTGCCCGGTGAACAACTGGATATGGGTGATGAGGAATCGGATTCGCTCTATGATGAGGCCGTTGCTTTTGTCACCGAAACACGCCGGGTTTCGATTTCCAGCGTCCAGCGCAAATTCAGAATTGGTTACAATCGTGCAGCACGGATTGTTGAACAAATGGAAATGAGCGGTGTCGTTACTAGTGCGGGCCATAATGGCCAACGCGAAGTCCTAGCGCCGAAGCCACCAAGAGATTGATGCCATGAGAAGTATTTATAAAGTCGCCGTTGTAACCATCTTTGCCGGTTTCATGACCGGCTATTCAAGCCTAGTCGCTGCTGATGAACGAGCGGCGTTGCAAGAACGGTTGGGACAGATCAGTAATATGGACGCCACCTTCAGCCAGCAGGTTACTGATGGTAATGGTGAGTTGGTTCAACAGCTGCATGGTCGCTTAGCTCTGGCTCGCCCGCATTTCTTATACTGGCAAACCGATGCGCCAGATGAAACTGTGATGGTCGCTGACGGCACGAGTCTCTGGTACTACAATCCGTTTGTGGAGCAGGTTACTGTTACCGATCAAACCGATACTATGGAGCAAAGTCCATTGCTATTGCTGCTGGATGACTCTACTGCTGCATGGGATGATTATGTCGTGAAACAAGAGGGCGATAGCTTTGCCTTGCAACCGCTTGCGCATGCGAATTCATTGCAAAGTTTGCAACTGGTTTTTGAAGCGCAAAGCCCGGTGATGCGAACCATTATTCTCGACGATGGTCAGGGCCAAATCAGTACCATTGAGTTGGCCGATGTCACGGTCAATGAAGAATTAGCGTCTACACTATTCGAGTTTACTATTCCTGAAGGTGTGGATGTCGATGATCAACGTAATCCTCAGGGGTAGCTTGAATGAGCAATCAGACGTTTGATTTTACGCCTGATTTTCGCCCCTTGGCTGCGCGGATGCGGCCAAGCACTTTAGCCGAGTATACAGGTCAAGACCATATTCTAGGTCCAGACAAGCCTTTGCGCCGCGCACTCGAGCGCGGGATCTTGCACTCAATGATATTGTGGGGACCACCGGGTACAGGGAAGACCACGTTAGCGAGTTTGATCGCAGCTAATGCACAAGCCGAATTTGTGACGTTGAGCGCTGTCACGAGTGGCGTAAAAGATATTCGTAGTGCCATCGATGCTGCCCAAAAGCGTGGAACAGAGCACCACCGTCGTACGGTTCTCTTTGTTGATGAAGTACATCGCTTTAATAAAGGGCAGCAAGATGCCTTTTTACCCTATATTGAGGATGGCACCATTATTTTTGTCGGTGCCACCACCGAAAATCCAGCCTTTGAACTGAATCGTGCGCTACTCTCCCGCGCTCGAATCTATCGTTTGCAAAGTCTCACGGAAAGCGTGATTACTCAATTAGTCATGACGGCTCTCAATGATGCAGAGCGAGGGCTTGGTGCGCGCAATTTACAGCTGGATACTGAAGCACTCGAGTTTTTAGTGGCGAGTGCTGCCGGCGATGCGCGTCGAGCATTGAATTTTCTCGAAATAGCCGCGGACGCAACCGAAACAAATACCATCGGGCTCAATTTGGTCCAGCAAGCGGTGGGCAAAAAACATGCAAGTTATGATAAACGCGGTGATGCGTTTTTTGACATACTGAGCGCGCTCCATAAATCAGTGCGCGGTTCATCAGTAGATGGAGCCTTATATTGGTTTGCACGCGTACTCGAGGGTGGTGGCGACGCTCTAGTCGTTGCGCGACGCCTACTGGCAATCGCTTCCGAGGATATCGGTAATGCAGATCCACGCGCACTGCAGTTGGCCTTAAATGCTTGGGATACTTTTGAACGGGTCGGGCCAGCTGAAGGGGAACGAGCTATCGCTCAAGCTCTGGTTTATTGTTGTTTAGCTCCCAAAAGCAATGCAGTTTATGTAGCGTTCAAAGCAGCCAAACGCGCGGCTGCTGACTATCCAGACTTAGCGGTGCCAAAACATCTGTGCAATGCGCCAACGAGTTTGCACAAAGAGCTCGGGCATGGAGTCGATTATCGATATGCACACGATTTTCCGAATGCTGTGGTGCCGGGTGAGCGCTATGTTCCCCCCGAATTAGGCCGCCCTGACTTCTATCAGCCATCCGATCGCGGCTTAGAGAAACAATTGCGAGCCAAGTCAGACTGGTTACGCGAACAGGATCAAACCAGTGGTTGGAAACGTGATGACGATAACTAATTTTGTCTATGTAGCGCTGGGCGGTGCAGTAGGCTCAATGGCCCGTTATGGAGTGGGTCTTGCCTTAGCAAATTCTGCTGTGAAAGCATTCCCTTTAGCTACCTTAGTGGTTAACATAGTCGGTTCTTTTTTACTGGCGATTGTGTACCTGTACGTACAGCATCACTCGAGTCAACAAACCCTATGGTTATTGCTTGGTGTGGGACTGCTCGGTGCCTTCACCACATTCTCCACGTTTTCGCTGGAGGTAGTGCAATTACTGCAACAAGCGGCTTGGTTTAAAGCTGTTGCGGTCGCTAGTCTGAATTTCATTTGTTGTATTGCTGCAGTCGCGGTAGGACTGTGGTTAAAGCCATTTTTAGTTAACTATTGGAACTAGCATGTTAGACGCTAAATTATTTCGTAATGACCTTGCTGAAACAGCCGCGCGATTGAAAGCGACGCGTAATTTTGACCTCGATGTTGCTTATTTTGAGCAGTTGGAGAGTCAGCGCAAAGCCATTCAGGTGCAAACGGAAACTTTGCAGGCTGAGCGAAATAGTCGTTCCAAATCAATTGGCCAAGCAAAAGCAAAAGGCGAGGACATTCAGCCATTACTGGCGGAAGTCGATCAGTTGGGCGAAAAGTTAGAAGCAGCGAAAGCACAACTAAAAACAATACAAGATGAAATGCATCAAGTGATTGCTGGTATTCCGAATTTGCCGGCGGATGAAGTGCCATTGGGTAAAGATGAAGACGAAAATGTCGAAGTCTTGCGCTGGGGCACACCTCGCGACTTTTCATTTGAACCGAAAGATCATGTGGACGTTGGTCTGGGGCTACAGCACGGGATGAACTTTGAGCAGGGCTCGAAACTAGCGGGGGCACGCTTTGTCGTTTTACAAGGCGCGATTGCCCGTTTACATCGAGCTTTGACGCAGTTTATGTTGGATTTGCACACCAACGAGCATGGTTATCTCGAAACCTATGTCCCCTATTTAGTCAATCAAGACACTCTGTTTGGAACGGGTCAATTACCGAAGTTTGGCGAAGATCTGTTTCATGTCCAAGGCGCTACGGAGTCTGAAGTCGCATTGTCATTAATTCCTACGGCTGAAGTACCGCTCACGAATTTATGGCGAGATGAGATTGCTGAAGAAGCTCAACTGCCACTACAGTATGTTGCCCACACGCCTTGTTTTCGGAGTGAAGCCGGCTCGCACGGTCGTGATACACGTGGCCTGATTCGTCAGCATCAATTCGACAAGGTTGAGTTAGTTTGGTTGGTAAAACCTGAAGAGTCGATGGCGACGTTAGACACGCTTGTAGGCCATGCTGAGAAAGTATTACAGCTCCTTGAGTTGCCGTATCGTAAAGTCGTGCTGTGTACTGGTGATATGGGCTTCGGTGCTTGTAAAACCTATGACTTAGAAGTGTGGTTGCCAACGCAAAATAAATATCGCGAAATCAGTAGTTGTTCAAATATGGGTGATTTTCAGGCTCGCCGTATGCAAGCGCGTTTCCGCCGCAAGGGTGGCAAGCCTGAATTAATGCATACCTTGAACGGTTCGGGTTTAGCCGTGGGTCGTACTTTGGTGGCGTTACTTGAGAACAATCAGCAGGAAGACGGCTCTGTTACAGTACCCGCAGCATTACAGCCCTATCTAGGCGGTACCTCAGTCCTCGCAGCCGACTAACAGCTACTGGCTAATAGCTAATAGCTACTAGCAAAGATTTAGATGCACTTCGCAGGCTTTGGTAAGCCTGCGATGCGTGTCGCCTGTTTGGCTGGACCTTTCGGGAATAGTTTATAGAGATAGGGACTGTTGGCTTTGTCGGCGCCCAGTGATTTCCCAATGGCTTTCACCAATACTCGCATAGCTGGACTGGTATCAAACTCTTGGTAGAACGAGCGGACAAAGTACACCACTTCCCAATGTGCTGGTGTCATAGTTATGTTTTCTAATTCTGCGATGTGCTCGGCTAATGCCGGTGACCACTTGTTGAAATCGGCAAGATAACCGTGTTTGTCGGTTTCAAAGCGTTGACCATCGAATTCGAACATCAGTTTTCCTCCGCCTTGTTCGCCGCTACCGTCATATCATCCCACAACAGCACTGGCTGGCAATTTAACGTCAGTTCCACCCACTGCGCCGCATTAACCTGAATCAAGCCCGCTGGAGGTTCCTCAGAGAGGATAGGGTAATGCGCTTGCAGTTGTGCAAGCTCATCAATCAATACATAGGCCGGAACCGGGATTTCCCGCAGTGCTCCGGGTACTTGATACGCATGCAATAACGCGGCTTCACTTAACAACACACAGCTCGGCGCCAATAGGTAGCGCTCGCGCCATTCTGGCGTAGGCCAATGGCGAATATGATGAAGTGTTTTGGTCATTGGCTTTTGCATGAGCTTTGATTCACCGAGCTAAGGCGTTAGTAGCGAAGAATGGAGGGCAATAGCTGTAATTGCAGCGCCCACTCATCGTCTTCGATCACTTGAACGGGTAGGACAAGGTCGTCTGGATTGAGTTGGTGGAGTTCCAGATCATTTCGAGAAACCCAGACCGCTGGACAATCAAACAGCTCTAAAATGCGAAAGCGCTTATGCAGTGATTGGCGTTGCTGCTCACTGTCACGGAAACAGTCATGATTTGGGGCTAACAATAAGATCGCGGGGCCTGCTAGCAGTAACTGTGGATTTAAATCGAGTGACGCCAAACCCAAAGCCATATCTTGACCAGCCCAAGTACGCTTGGTTGCGGGGTACTCTGTGAACAAGATGGCGGTCGTCATTACTAACCTCAAAACTGGACTAAAATTGCAAGACTCGATTCGCGCGTGCTGCCGCCTGCGCAAACTCAGTGACTCCGGCGCCGATAAAGCCAACTGCTATATCCTCTCTCTGGAGGCCGAATTCACGTTCAGCGATAGTGGCACAATACACCAAGTCAAAGTCGTGTTGTTGAGCAAGCTGTTGCCATAGTTGCTGAGTCGTTTTCAGTAACGGATCGTGTAGATCACACCGAGCTAACTGCACAGCATCTTGATAAAAGAACACCTGCAAAATCTGGTGCCCTGAAAGCAGAGCAGCCTGCGCGTAATGATACGCTAACAGGCTGCTTTGTTGGAGCGGGACGCCTTCATCAAGGGATTGATGAAGCGCTAGAACGAGAGCCGCCACGGCTTACTCGTCACCACCACCAAATGCCATCAAAATATGGATGAGGCTTAAAAAGATATTGTATAGCGATACAAACAAGGTCACGGTTGCGAGTACATAATTACGCTCGCCACCATGAATGATTGCACTGGTTTGCATTAAAATGGCACCTGCAGAGAACAGGATAAAGACTGCAGACAAGGCTAAGCCTAAAGCAGGAATGTTCAGGAACAGGTTCGCAATAAACATGACGATAATGGCGACAAAACCTGCCATCATCATGCCGCCTAAAAATGACATGTCCTTTTTAGTGGTCAATACATAGGCTGATAAAGCAAAGAAAATCAACGCAGTGCCACCAAGAGCCATCATGATGATTTCTTGTCCCGCAGGTCCAATAGCACTAATCATGCCTAAAATAGGACCCAACGTGTATCCCATAAAACCAGTTAAGGCGAAAGTGAGGACCAGTCCCATACTACTGTTGGCAGTTTTATGAACAGCAAACAGCAACCCATAAAAACCAACCAATGTAATAATCAGTCCTGGATGTGGGAGTCCCATGGCTGCTGAGAGATACGCTGTGAACGCACTGAATGCCAGCGTTAAGCCCAACAACATATAGGTGTTACGTAGTACCTTGTTGGTTTGTAGAATCGACTCACTTGTTTGTGTGGTCGAAATGTGAGCTTGGTTACTCATGGATATCTCCGTGTTGTTGTAATAGCACTAGTCTACCGCAAAAATGGTGGTGACAAGCAAGGTTTTCAAGTGTTTTTGCGGTCGATCTGATTAAAATGACAGCAAACAAACCAATTGGTTTCAATTTTTGCTTTACAAGCGAGTTTTGGCTCTTTATCATTCGCTTCGTCTTGAGGCACAGCCTCGAAGACTGCGGAGAGATGGCAGAGTCCGGTTTAATGCACCTGACTTGAAATCAGGCGTGGGTTTGCGCCCACCGGGGGTTCGAATCCCTCTCTCTCCGCCACTATTCAAGAAGCCCGCTGCTAACCCCAGCGGGCTTTTTACTTTCTCGCATCGCGTTCATCCAGTCTCACTTCTTTTTTCAACGAATCTTAGTATAATCAAACGCACGTTTGAATTTTTAGGGTTTGATGATGCAATTTACGGATATTATCAACGGTATTACGTCAGCAGCAAAACAAAAGATCGACCTCCCGTCAGGTTGGGGGCAAGGACGCGCATTGTTTGGTGGGCTTACCGCTGGTATCGCTTGGCAGCATGCTCAACATGGCGCAGCGGCCGAACAGGATTTACGTGCGTTAACTATCTCTTTCGTGGCGCCGGTGCAACCGGGTGCTGCCGAATTACATCGACGGATCCTTCGTGAAGGGAAGAATGTTACCCAAATTGCAGTCGAAATTATTCAAGAAGATAACGTTGTCCTCTCAGCGCTGGCAACCTATGGACGTTCACGTCAGTCGGCAGTCACCATTACTGATATGCCCACTGCCAGTATTCCCCCGAAAGAGCAGGGACCTGCATTTCCCAATCATCCATTGATACCTGAATTTACCCATTTTTTTGATTACCGAGTGAGTGTAGGCGGTTTGCCATTCTCTGGTAACAAGTCACGCAGTTTTGGTGGTTGGATGCGGTTTCGAGACGAACAGCAACCGATTACGATTGGTAGTTTTTTAGGATTAGTCGATGCGTGGCCTCCAGCGCTCTTACAACACCTGAAAGAACCTGCACCCGCTAGCTCATTAACGTGGACGATTGAATTTCCAGCGCCATTACCCGCGTGCTCAACGCACGATTGGTGGCAGTATGAAGCCTACATTGACCACGCAGCCGATGGTTATGGACATACGCACGCTCACATATGGGATTATACAGGGAAACTTGTTGCAATTAGTCGACAAACAGTGACAGTTTTCGGGTAATCAACGCCAAACGTGTTGCTATATGTCCGATTTTATGGTGCATAATACATTTTTTGAACAAAAGGCGAGCAATTGAGATAAAAATGCAACATTTAACTTGATAAGTGTTTAGATGTGAGTCATACATGAACTCCTCTGGAATGGTTCCAGAGTTTATACAACTACAAGGAAGTGTCAGTATGACTGACTTCATCATCGCTATTTCTAGCGATCTTGTGCGGGCTGGGATGTACGCCACTCTAAAAAGTAATAACTATCGAGTAGTAGCAAGCGTAAGCACGCTACAGCAGTTGCGCGATGAAGCAAAATCGTACCCTTATGCAACCGTTATTTTAGGAAGCCACTTCGGCGGTGACGGTACGATTGAGACATGGAAGCGTCTCCAACGTCGACATGACGGTCTACAGTTGCTGCTGTGGGCACGGCATTTTCAAGATGTACTCGACTTTCAATGTAATCTTAAACAGGTCGATGGCTATTTACTTGAGAATGCAAACTACGATGTTTTTCTCGAAGCCTGTGCTTCGGTGAATCGTGGCCAGATGTATGTGGCTCAAGCAGTCGCAGAATATTTTGCGAAGAATCCACGCCGCCAACAGCAGGTCCGTGTTTTACAATCATTGAGTGATCGAGAGTTACAAGTCACGCAAATGATTGGCCGGGGCCTACGGGTGGCCGATATCGCGAAGTCGCTTAATATCAGTTCGAAAACAGTCAATACGTTTCGTTATCGTATTTTTCAGAAGTTAGCGATTCGGGGAGATGTAGAACTGACCCATCTTGCGTTACAATCCGGTTTAATCGAGCTCGATTTTGCCGGAACTAATGACGACTAAACCATTTGACTCAAAGGACTTTTTAAAAAACCTGACTCATCAATCTGGCGTGTACCGCATGTTTGATGAGTCAGGCGAAGTGATTTATGTGGGTAAGGCGAAAGATCTCCGTAAACGTGTCGGTAGCTACTTTCGCGAAAAAGTCGATCGCCCAAAGACCCAAACACTTGTTGCACAAATCCATTCGATGGATGTCACCGTCACGAATTCCGAAGCGGAAGCTCTGATTCTCGAGAATAATTTCATCAAGAAGTATCGCCCGCGCTATAACGTGCTGCTGCGAGACGATAAATCCTATCCCTTTATTTTTGTATCTGGACATCAACATCCACGCCTCGCTTTTCATCGGGGTAGCCGGCGCGAGAAAGGCGACTACTTCGGTCCATTCCCCAACGGTTCAGCGGTTCGTGAAAGTTTGCGCTTGATGCAGAAGCTCTTTCCCGTTCGGCAGTGTGAGGATTCCTATTACCGTGCTCGCAGTCGTCCCTGTCTGCAGTATCAGTTGCAGCGCTGTCTAGCGCCCTGTGTTGAGGGCTATACGACCGACGCCGAGTACAGTGAACAAGTTCAATTGGCAAAAGCCTTCTTGCAGGGGCGTAATCAACAGGTCATCGATCAGTTGGTCGTGCGAATGGAAGAAGCCAGCAATGAATTACAATTTGAAAAGGCGGCGCGCTATCGAGATCAAATATCTGCCTTGCGTAAAATTCAAGAACGGAACGCGGTCACCGGCAATCAGCAAGAGCTGGATGTTATCGGTTATGTGCGACGTGGTGGTATTGCGGCAGTCCATCTGCTCTTCATTCGCGAGGGTGCAGTGCAGGGCAGTCGTTCGTATTTTCCGCGAGTACCTCCGGATACCGATGATAGTGAGATACTGCTCTCATTCATGTTGCAGTTCTATTTAAATACGTCTCTGGGCCGACGTTTACCACGAGAGATTATTCTGCCAGAGGCCAACGCCACGCAATTACTCGATCCAGAACAAGATTTGGAATTACTAGAAGCTGCACTCGTGCAAAAGGTGCGGATCACAAACAAAGTTCGCGGTGAACGGAAGCAGTATCAAGTCTTAGCCCAGAAAAACGCTCTGAATGCACTAGAGAGCAAAATGAATCAAGCCTCGACGGCATTAATGCGAACGCAATGTCTGGAAGCAGTCCTTGATTTAGGTATTTCAATTCAGCGGATGGAATGTTTCGACATCAGCCACACTATGGGCCAAGAAACAGTCGCAAGTTGTGTTGTCTTTGATCAACAAGGCCCTAAAAAGAGTGATTACCGGCGTTTTAATATTAAAGGTATTACTCCAGGTGATGATTATGCGGCCATGGCGCAAGCGCTTGCCAAGCGTTACGACCCAGTGAAGGATGATACGAGCGACGCTGCAGTTTTACCTGATATTTTGTTCATCGATGGAGGTAAGGGCCAGCTTAGTATGGCTGAGCAGTACTTTGCCGATTGGGGAAGTCGTGCGCCGCTATTGATTGGTGTCGCCAAGGGCGAAAGCCGTACACCGGGCTTAGAGACTTTGATTATTGCGGGCAGTCATCAAACCATTCCTCTCAAGGGCGATGATCCAGCACTGCATTTAGTTCAGCATATTCGCGACGAGTCGCATCGATTTGCCATTACGGGACATCGACAACGGCGTGCAAAGGTGCGGCGGACCTCGCGTTTAGAGGATATTCCGGGGATTGGCGCCAAGCGACGGCAAAAGATATTACAAAATCTCGGTGGATTACATGAAGTGAAACAAGCTAGTATTGAGCAACTTGCCGCCGTACCCGGCATCAGCCGAGACATGGCAGAAACCATTTACCATGCGTTTCGTGATGAATAAAGGATAATTGCAGTAATGACCTGGAATGTACCCAACCTCCTGACACTGTTCCGGCTTGCGCTGATTCCGGTGTTTTTAATTATTTATTATATTCCCGGACAAGATGCTCACTTTTGGGCTGCTTTTGTTTTTGCTCTGGCGGCTATCACAGATTTTTTTGACGGCTACATTGCGCGTCGTTTTAACCAATTTACCAAGTTCGGTGCATTTTTAGACCCAGTGGCTGATAAGGTGATGGTTGCTGCATCTCTCGTGGTGGTCGTAGAAGATTACGCGACTTGGTGGGTGAGCATCCCAGCTCTAGCGATTATCAGCCGTGAATTGGTCGTTTCTGCGCTACGTGAATGGATGGCACAAATTGGTCGCCAAGAACAAGTCAAAGTATCAAATTTAGGAAAGTACAAGACCATTGCACAAATGGTGGCGATCACAGGTCTTATTTGGGAGGCAAACACCTTCGTGATTGTGACTGCGGCGATATTATTGTACGTGGCGTTTGTTCTGACGCTGTGGTCCATGTGGGCATATTTACGTGCTGCATGGGCAGATTTGAGCGAAGTGGATTAAAAATAGCCAAACGGTACTCAGAAAGGCAAAAAATCGTTGATTTTGAGGAAATAGCCAGTAGAATGCCTCGGCACTGGATGCGGGAATAGCTCAGCTGGTAGAGCACAACCTTGCCAAGGTTGGGGTCGCGAGTTCGAATCTCGTTTCCCGCTCCAAATTCAATGGCGGGTTGGCAGAGTGGCTATGCAGCGGATTGCAAATCCGTGGACCTCGGTTCGACTCCGGGACCCGCCTCCATTGAATGTTTGAACTCAGTCAATCCTCATGATTGCCCGGGTGGTGAAATTGGTAGACACAAGGGATTTAAAATCCCTCGCTGGTAACAGCGTGCCGGTTCAAGTCCGGCCCCGGGCACCATCTCAAAAATAATTTTAGTTTGTTACACTCCGGCTATTGCTTTTCGTCATACTCAGCGCAATATAAAAGACTGGTTAACAGTGAATAGTTAACAGTGAATAGCAGAGCGGAGAGCGAGACCATCTTTTCTATTCACCGTTCGCTATTAACCATTCACTTATCTGAGTTGAGGGTTCGATGGGTTGGTTGCGATTTAGTTTATTTGTTCTGATCCCGGGATTGTTACTCGGCGCTTCGCATGCCTCCACGTTGACCCCGCAGGGTGATGGTTATCTCCAACAATCGGCAGCAAGCACTGCGTCCTGTCAAAGCCAGACGAATGCCGACGATTCTGATGTTGTTATTATCGTATCGCGTCAAGCTACTGTGGCGTTGCCCGACTGTTTGGTTGCCGCTCCCTGTGCTAGCGCTGATACGCCGTTCTATTTAGTTTCCCAAGCACGCGCGCCCCCCACTTTTCTCTAATCGAATTCCGCGCCAACGCGCATCATCATTGTTCGAATAGAGAGGAAGTTATGTCTGATTTTCATCAATTGACGTGGACCAAGCCGTCTTCGTTACAACGCTTAGCCGTTGCACCCGCTAAGGCACAAAACCTAATTGATTGGCATGAGTCGGCGTTAAAAGTGGCAGAGTCATTTGCCGAAAAGCCGCCATTGCAGTTGCCACAATCGTTAACCCTACCCGAGGTGGAGCGAGAAATGTATGAGCATGGCGTACGATACGCATGTATCCATGATGCTCAAGGGGAATGGGTTGGCATGATGCAAGCACGCGAATTACACAGCCGACACAGTACAGCGGTCGCTGGTCTGCTCCAATTAAACTGGAGTGAGTTGCAAGTTCAGTACGTCATGCAGTCGATTAAAGCGTTACCGGTGTTAACCTATCAGCAGGTCAAGACCGCTCAAATCGGCGATATTGCGGCAACCTTACAAGCTGCGGGTCGTGACTTTGCCTTAGTTGAAAAGTCCGGTGAACTGTGGGGCTTGATATCGTCCATGACGATTTTACAACGAACCGGTGAGTCAATTCGCTTGTATCCTAAAGCAACTACCTTCGTGGAAGTTTTCAGTGCGTTACGCCACCCCGAAATAGCTGACAACTGAGTATTGTCAGCGTACAGTAGCCCTATAAGATATTGCTTGTGGGGCTATTTTTATGACATTCGACCAATCAACGCTGCTGATTATTGTGCAATGGCTGGTGAGCTTATTTGTACTTGCAATCATGCTCGGCGTTCTGTGCATTGGCATCATGTATGTCGTTGATAAAACTCAAACGAAACACACGATTCGCCATAATTTTCCGGTTATTGGTCGGTTCCGTTACGTTTTTGAGAATCTCGGGGAGTTTTTTCGTCAGTATTTCTTCGCGATGGATCGAGAGGAAATGCCATTTAATCGAGCCCAACGGAGTTGGGTTTATCGAGCTGCCAAAAATGCCGATCGAAACTTAGCATTCGGCTCGACCCGTGATCTAACCAAGCAGGGCACCATTATCTTTGCAAATAGTCCATTCCCGCCGCAAGAAGAGGAGCAGACAAAGCCCGAGCCAATCACTATCGGTCCTTTCTGTAAAGAACCCTACGCTCCGCGATCCTATTTTCATATCTCGGGTATGAGTTATGGTTCGTTATCACCAGTAGCGCTCAAGGCGTTATCAAACGGTGCTCAGCAAGCGGGTTGCTGGTTAAATACGGGCGAGGGTGGTTTGAGTGCCTACCATTTGGATGGTAACTGTGACATCGTTTTTCAAATTGGTACTGCCAAATATGGCGTTCGCGATAAAGACGGCAATCTGAACGAATTACGGTTACGAGAACTCGCCACTGATCAACGGATTAAAATGTTTGAAGTGAAACTGAGTCAAGGTGCCAAACCCGGCAAAGGTGGTATTTTGCCGGCTATCAAGGTGAACAAGGAAATAGCCGAAATTCGGGGTATTCCTGAGGGACAAGACTCTATTAGTCCGAATCGGCATCGTGATATTAGTAATAATGTAGAATTACTCGACTTTATCCATCGCGTGCGGTCGATTACGGATAAACCTGTGGGTGTGAAGTTTGTGCTGGGCGACCCTGACTCACTGGATAACCTGATTTCGACGATTCTCGAGCGCGGCGAAGCATCGGCACCTGATTTTATTACCTTAGACAGTGCTGATGGCGGCACCGGCTCTGCACCGCAACCACTGATGGACTATGTCGGGTTAAAGCTCACCGAGAGCCTGCCAATTTTGATTGATAAACTCACTGCTGCGGGATTAAAAGACCGTATTCGCGTCATCGCGTCGGGTAAAATGATCACGCCCGCTGATGTGGCTTGGGCCATTGCTATTGGTGCTGATTTTGTCGTATCTGCGCGTGGATTTATGTTTGCGTTAGGCTGTATTCAAGCGATGCAATGCAACAAGAATACTTGTCCGACCGGAGTAACGACCCACGATCCAAAACTGCAGCGAGGCTTAAATCCAATGGATAAAGCGACACGGGTGGCTAATTACCATAAATACCTCGAGTATGGCGTCAATATCATCGCTCATTCTTGTGGTGTTTCCGATCCTCGAAAACTGAATCGTCAGCATGCCCGAGTTGTCACCAATACTGGCGATACGGTGAGTTTAGCTCAACGTTATCCGCTCCCTCAGCCGCCGAAGAAGTAATGTTTTAGGCGCGCTGAATACGAGCTTCAAGCCATTTAATAAAGGCAACCAGTGCAACAGGTTGGCGCTGACGTGAGCGAATGGAGGCGATGACAGGTTGGGGTAATTGCACCTGTTGGCTGGCCAATTGACTGACGTCTCGCAACGATGGATGACTCAAAAATAAGCGGTCCAATAGCGTCATTTGACTGCTCCCGGTCAACAAATCAACCGCGATATTGCTATTCGACACTGGAATCGTGCTGAGCTGTTTCGTTAATTCTACATTTGCTTCACTAAATGCTCGCCAGTAGGGGCTTTCCAGATCAACCAACCAAGCCTGCTGCTGGGCATGCATCTCGTCGATAGGTTGCATACATATCGGCACGTAAGTGGGCTGATACAGCGGCGTTTGCCGAATCGATTTTTCCCGTAATTTGCCGTAATGGATTGCGAGGTCGAGTGTTTCATGTTGCAACTGCGTCGCAATATCCGCACGTTCATGACTATCTGGAAATAATGAATGCGTGCTAAAGTACAAGCGTATATGCGGATAAACACTATAAAAATCAGGGAGACGCGAGGCGAGCCACCAACGGAGAAAGCTCTCTGGAACCGCAATTCGAAGCGTCGTTAATTCGTCATCTCCAACCGTTCGACTGCGGTTGACCACACGGTCCAATTCTCGAAAAATACGCTGTAGTTCAGGCGCTAGAACGAGGCCCGCAGGTGTCAGCGCATGAACTCGATTATCGCGTTGAAAGAGCCGTGTGCCGAGTTGTTCCTCGAGGTTTTGAATTTGCCGGGTAATCGCCGACTGCGAAACGCCAAGTTGTTGTGCAGCAGCCTTAAATGAATGGGCTTGCGCTGCAACGGTAAAAACACGAAGTGCATTTAGAGACGGTGATTTAGCAGACATACGAACTCACAATTTAGAATTTGAATTAACTAAAAGTAAACCTAGTCCAAAGTAAACCCAGAGGGCAATGAACGCAAATGATTTTAACCGAATTTTTAACTATTGCCGTGCTACATTTTTTAGCAGTAGTAAGCCCAGGGCCGGACTATGCTGTTGTTACGCGTTACAGTATTAGTGAAGGGCGTCGAGTCGGCCGCTGGGTTGCCGTAGGTATTGGCTTCGGCATTTTGCTTCATGTCGCTTATTCCTTGCTGGGGGTTACACTGATTATTCACCGTTATACGTCAGTCTATTTGACACTATTGGCGGTTGGAGCTGGGTATTTGGGCTGGTTAGGCTGGCAGGCTATCCAAGCGCAAGCACGCGAGCCGCTGCCGATTGATGCCGCGCCGCCAGAAGGAACAACGTCGCCACGCAAGGCATTCTGGATTGGTTTTATGACCAATGGGCTCAATGTAAAAGCGACGCTGTTTTTCTTGGCGATCTTTACAACAGTGATAGCACCGCAAACAGCTACCTTAGTAAAAGCCGGTTATGGTGTTTATATGGCTGTGGCAACAGGCGTGTGGTTTGTCACATTGGCAACGTTAATCACTTGGCAGCCTTTTTACCGCTGGTTGTGGCGTTTTAGCCACTGGATTGATCGCGCTATGGGGCTTGCATTACTGGCATTTAGCGCACATTTAATCTGGACGCTCCTGCAAATTTTAACCGGTTCAGAAAGCACTCCAGTCGTTTCTTAGCGGGTCTAAATTGGTGTATACTAGCGCGCTAATCCCCGCAGTGGGTAAGTTAAGGATTCGAGTATTCGCATGCAGTTATTTGTCAATGATTTGACCGTGATCGATTTTTCATATTTGTGTCCCGAACGAGGCATCGTCGGGGAAAGTTGGATCGTCGATATTATTTTGGATGGTTCTTTAAACGAACAATCGATGGTGTTGGACTTCGGTCGCGTTAAAAAACAAATCAAGCGAATCATCGACGGAGCCGTTGATCATAAGCTTGCGGTACCTGCTGAGCATGCCTATACCCAAGTAACGCACGATGCCGACGACACCTGTTATTGGGTTGATTTTATGCGCCCAAATCAAAAATCGATTCACTTGTTTTGTCCAGCTGACGCATTCGCTTTTATTGACGCCGAAGCGGTGACTATAGCAACAGTTACTGACTACTTGCGGGCCGTGATTCAGCGCGAGTTACCGGATAATGTCGATGGTTTGTCATTATTGCTGAGAGCAGAGGACATTCCTGGGGCGTTTTACCATTACACCCATGGTCTGAAAAAGCACGATGGCAACTGTCAGCGGATTGCTCATGGACATCGTTCTCGACTTTACATTGCGCTTGATGATGCGCGTCAACCTCAGCTTGAAGCAGAGTGGGCGCAACGTTGGCAAGACATTTATTTGGGTTCGCAAGAGGATGTGAAGCCCATTAACGCATTGCAACGTTCCACTGCAGCGGCGAATTGCACTGAGAAAACGCACGTCGGTTATAGTTATGTGGCCGATCAGGGACTATTTGAATTGTTAGTTCCAGAATCTGAAAATTACGTCATACCGACAGACTCGACCGTTGAATGTATAGCTGAATATCTGGCGCAACAAGTCAAGTCTGCTCATCCTACTGCAAAAGTTACCGTAACTGGCTTTGAAGGAGTCGGAAAAGGAGCGATTGGTTATGCTTAGACGCATGGTTCTCATCAGTTTGATGCTCGCGAGTCCCACAGTGTTTGCGCAAACGATTGAGTTACGCGGCGCAGCAGCTCCGGGTGGACTAATGATTGGTAAAGTTGATGCGGACACTCAGGTGTTCTTTAAAGAGCAAGAGCTCCCTAAAACTCCAGCTGGATATGTCGTGTTCGGGTTTGGACGCGACGACACTGGCGTTCATGAACTGCGACTTCGTCAGAAAGACGGACAAGAACGAGTTGAGCAAATCACACTTGCAGCGCGTGAGTATAAAATCGACCGTGTCGAAGGTGTTCCGCAAGAAACGGTCACGCCTGATCCAAGACAGGTCCAACGAGCTCGAGAAGAAGCGGAACGGGTGTGGTTGGCGCGCAATCAAACGAGCACTCGCACGGACTTTTTGACGCCATTAATCATGCCAGCAGAAGGCCGAATCAGCGGTGTCTACGGCAGCCAACGGATTTTCAATGGAACGCCGCGTAATCCGCATTACGGACTCGATATTGCAGCACCCACAGGTTCACCTGTGAATGCGCCTTGGTCGGGTAAGGTAGTGTTCGCTGATCCTGATTTGTTTTATTCAGGAGGCACACTCATCTTAGATCACGGGTATGGTGTAACAAGCACCTATATTCATCTGCATAAACTTCACGTAGAAGTTGGACAAGAGGTCGAGCAGGGTGAGTTTATCGCAGAAATCGGTGCAACCGGTCGTGTAACGGGACCACACTTAGATTGGCGAATAAATTGGGGTCATGAGCGCCTAGACCCGGCGCTCGCCCTAGAACATTTTAAGTAATTCGTAACCAAGTTTTCGCTTTGTCCGTATCGGTCACTTTTAAGATTCGGTTGTTGGCTTTAGGCGCTTGGAAACATAGTTCCAACTGTAGTAGCTCATCTCTTCTGAATGCATGAACAGTGACCGTTTGTTCGGGTTTAAAACGTTCCAGCACCTCACGAATCGTCGTATCAGTAACCTGCAAATAATCGATGGCAATGATTCGATCAAACGCACTCAAGCCGGCCTGATGAGCCGCTTCATCATGGTAGACCACTTGGAGCTCAAGACCACTCCCCGACGCTTTATATTTTGCACCTAGAGCGACAGGGAGCTTTTGCGGGCTGACTTTGCCGCCGAACGTATTGTCATCAGCCGCCACTTCAGCACTCAGCGTGACACCAAAACTGGCTAGTAGCTCGTCCAACGGTAGCGGTTCAGTTGTGTTCAACGCGCGCTCTAAAAAACTGTGCACATTCACGTTGTATTGCGCTTGCAAAAACGACACCAACGTTGATTCTTCGGTACCCACGCCCGTTTTGCCATACCGCAACCAAAGTTCACGCATAACGTCTGCAAACGTGACTTGCTGATCTGTTTGCTGACGAATCAACAAATCCAAACATAATGTGATCAGTGCGCCTTTGGTGTAGTAACTCACTATAGCGTTCGGTGAATTTTCGTCCTGTTTATAGTACTTGGTCCACGCATGCAGCGACGACTCAGTGACTGTTTGGTGCTCTACACCTTTGCCACGATATACACGAGCAATGGTATCACCTAACAGACCGAGGTAGGTGGGTGCATCAATAAGCCCAGCTTGATGAAGAACATAATCGTCGTAGTATGAGGTGACCCCTTCATAGAACCATAATTGTCGCGTGTAATTCTCTTGTTCTAATTGGTAGGGAATAAACTCTTTCGGTTTCAAAGATTTCACGTTCCAGCTGTGGAAATACTCATGGCTACACAAACTCAGAAACGTTCGGTAATCGTTATCTATCAGGGTTTTACCTGGAGCGGGGAGATCTTTACGACTACATAGCAACGCGGTTGAATTGCGATGCTCTAAACCGCCAAAACCTTTGCCAACCACCATGGACATGAACAGGTAGTGCTGGAACGGTGGCTCATTGCCAAATAGTTTGATTTGATACTCGCATATACGCGCTAAATCGCCACAAATACGCTCCAAATCCGCATACTGCCGGCCAGCCAAAACGAGACTGTGTTTCACGCCACCCGCAATAAACTCGCCGATCGCTAAATCGCCCATCAGAACGGGGTGATCCAGTAATTCGTCATAGGTTTGTGCGCTAAAACGACCCGCTTCAAAAACTTCACCAGAGAGTCGTTGTAACCCAGTTGCAATCCGCCACTGCGGATATTGATGTGGTGTTTCAATAGTGATTTCACACGGAGTTTCGAGGAATCCGTCTACACCCAGGCACAAACTCGAGTGGTTGTAAAAGCCAAATTGTTGATCCAGATAAGCGGTTCGGACTGACAGATCGAATGCATACACCTGATATGTCACGGTCAACACGCCTTGGTGGGGCGGTAGTTGCCAGGTTTGTTTATCGACCGCAACGACGGGAACGGACTGACCCGCGCAGCTGGCTTGGATACCAATTAGGTGCCGAGCAAAGTCACGAATCATATAGCTTCCTGGTATCCATGCTGGCAGGCGCAACCGAGTGCCTTCAGGCTGGTCGTGATCGAGTGTTATCGTAACCTCGAACAAATGAGCATAAACATCGCGGGGAACAATATGATACTGCAGCATGAGAACCTCGTATTTGGGCGTCACTGAGCAGACGCACTCACTATCGAAGATGTTATGCTAGCATGTCTCCAACACGCTATATAGCAGTTCGTTTGCGGTAAAGTGCGATGATCCTCATCGGTAAAAGCGTATAATTTGAAACCAAGAAGCCAATAAGAATAGGTGGCGAACAGCCAAATCTAAATGATGCAGTGGAAAACTATTTTAGAAGACCGGAATCGCTTTTTCTGGGTCCTGCAGGGCGCTGGCTGGAGTGGTTATGCGTTAGTACACTACATTGGCTCACTCATGCATGAAATGCGTGACATCTATGCGCTAGTGCTGATCCTCGGAGCTTATGCCGGCTTTCTCTTGACCGTGCCATTGCGTTATATGTACCGCCGCATTTGGGATTCACCACCCTGGTCACTGATCCTCATTGTGCTGGCAGCATCCTACGCCATGGCCGCCTTGTGGGCTGTGGTCGACAACGCAACGTACTGGGAAATCTACAAGTTTGGATTCCGTCCAGAGAGCAATTGGTTCTATTTTAAGAATACCATTGCCAAGTTCTACATCATGTTGAGTTGGAGTGGTTTGTACTTTGGCATTAAGTACTACCAAATGCTGCAAGACGAGAAACAGAAAGCATTGATGGCCACCTCGATGGCGCATCAAGCACAATTAAAAATGTTGCGGTATCAACTAAATCCACATTTCTTATTTAATACTCTGAACGCGATTTCTACACTAATTTTGGTGAAAGAAAATGAGTTAGCCAATCGAATGATGTCAAAACTCAGCCTCTTTCTGCGTTTCTCGTTAGATAATGAGCCCATTAAAAAAATACCTTTGGCACGTGAAATAGACGCTCTGATGCTGTACCTCGATATTGAAAAGGTTCGTTTTGATGAACGCTTAAACGTAACCATTGATTGTTCGAAGGAATCAGAAAGCGCCTTGGTACCCAGTCTGTTTTTGCAACCTTTGATCGAAAATTCAATCAAGTACGCGATTGCTCGGTTAGAGCAGGGTGGTGAAATTATTGTCTCAGCAAAGCGCTTTGGTTCCGATCTGCTCATTCGCGTTGAGGACAACGGTCCAGGCGCCAAGATTCCAGTGGACCAAATGATTGATAGCGGTGGTGTCGGGCTTGCGAACACCCGAGATCGACTTCAAGCCTTGTATGGAAAGAATTACTCATTTACAGTAACCAACAATGAACCCCACGGGTTACGCATCGATATTCGGATCCCTTTCGAACAGGTTGAGACGGCATGAGTAAAACAATTCGGACCTTAGTCGTTGACGACGAGTCGTTGGCGCGACGCGGTCTCGTTGTGCGACTTCAGGACTTTCCAGAAGTCGAGTTAATGGATGAGTGTGCGAGTGCGCGTCAAGCTTTGCAACTCATTGGTGAGCTGCAGCCTGATTTGGTCTTTTTAGATATCCAAATGCCCGGCATGAATGGTTTTGAATTGCTTCGTGAAGTACAAGCTCAAGGGTACAAAATGCCGTTGATCGTATTCGTCACCGCCTATGACCAATATGCCATTAAAGCCTTTGAAGTGCGCGCGATCGATTATTTATTAAAACCCGTTGACCACGAGCGTCTTGCGACTAGTTTGGCGCGAATTGGAAAAACTCTCGAATTGCGTGAACAAGAATCACAACATGAACGTATCTTAAACCTATTAGCCGATGCGACTGGTGAAGACTGCGAGGAAATTCTCAAACGTCTGGCTAGCGGCGAAGAGATAGGTTCAGCGCGATATCCTGAGCACATTGCAATCAAGGAGAGTGGCGAGATTACTCGAGTGGCCATCAATTCGATCGAGTGGGTTGATGCGGCGGGTGATTACATGTGCATCCATGCCAGTAATGAAACTCACATTCTCCGCCGGACGATGAAAGAGCTTGAAGAAGAACTGAATCCGCAACGGTTTCAACGTATTCATCGTTCAGCTATTGTGAATCTCGACCAAGTCGAAAAATTGTGCAGCCGTCAAAATGGCGAATATCATCTTGTCTTACGTAATGGCAAGGAACTTAAAGTGAGCCGCAGCTACAAAGATCGCATCAAGAAATTAATTCTCAATCCGTAAGGATGTCTTTATGCGTAAGTGGTTCGCTGTCGTTACTGGGTTGGTGCTGCTGACTGGGTGCTCGACTCAACTTGGCTATAAGTTTGCAGATACGCTGATTGAGTGGCGGCTTTCTGAATACGTCAATTTAACTTCCGAACAAGAACAACGCATTGATCCTGCGATCGATGAGCTTCACCTGTGGCACGCTCGCAGCGAACTTCCTCTTTACCGACAACAATTAATGACATTACGGCAGCGAATCGCGAACGATGAGCTAGTCGAAGTGGATATGCAGTTGCTCCTGAATGATGCCTATAGCCTGTGGGATCGTATTCGTTATCAAGTTGAACCCTATGCGCAAGAGTATCTGCCCATGTTGTCCGCCGAACAGCGGCAACAGGTTTATGAAAAACTCGCCGAACAATTAGACGAACGGCGTGAACGTGTTGCGGAACGGACACAGGAAGAAGCCTACCAACGTACACAAGAGCGACTCGAAGAAAACGTCGAAAGTTGGCTAGGATCTATTCGGAGTGGGCAGCGACGTTACCTAGCTCGCTGGTTACAAGAGCGGGATGACATGCGACTCGATTGGTTGGAATACAATGAGCGTGTGCACATTGAATTGCGTGATGTCCTCGAAAATACCGATGGGGAAGTCTATCAAACGCGGTTGCGAGAGCTGATTTTAAACCCGCAGCAATTTCGCTCGGAACGGCTGCAAAGCCAATTGGTGGTCAATCAGGCCGCGACTGCGACACTGATGTTTGAACTCTATCAATCGATGGATGACCGGCAACGTCGCCATCTATTGCGAAAAATAGATGGCTACATTGCTGATTTAGATGATTTGATAGCCTACTACGAAGACAACGAATAGACCTTATTTGACTTCGATAATTTTACAAGTGTTGGTAGAACCTACGGTTTCCATGACATCGCCATGCGTCAAAATCACCAAATCGCCAGCGCTCAAATGCCCACGCAGTTTGATCTCGTTGATCGCATCATTCACAAGCTGCTCAGGCTTACTCTTGGTCGAATCAAAAGCAATCGGGTAAACGCCACGATATAAGGCACAACGAGCGCGACTTTCAGCATGGCGAGACAGAGAAAAAATCGGTAACTGCGAGGTTATACGTGACATCAGTTTTGCTGTCGAGCCTGATTCGGTGAGGGCGATAATTGCCTTCACGCCCGTCAAATGCGTCGCTGCATACATCGCTGTAATGGCGGTAGCTTCTTGAATATTATTGAAAGTTTCATCCAAATCTTTGCGATCTAGAGCCGTGCTTGGGTGCGTTTCTGCGCCCAAACAGATTTCGGCCATCGCTTTTACCGTCGCAATCGGATGTTTCCCAGCAGCAGTTTCCGCTGACAACATCACCGCATCGGTGCCGTCGAGTACCGCGTTCGCAACGTCCATCACTTCTGCTCGCGTTGGCATTGGACTCTCGATCATCGACTCCATCATCTGCGTAGCTGTAATCACAACCTTATTGCACTGACGTGAGCGGTCAATAATGCGTTTCTGTTTACCCACCAACTGCGCATCACCAATTTCAACACCGAGATCACCTCGAGCCACCATAACCGCATCGGATGCGCGGATAATATCATCCAGCGCTTGATCGGTTGCGACCGCCTCAGCACGCTCAATTTTCGCACAAATCAAACCTTTACCACCGGCATCACGCAACAACCGACGTGCCTCATGAATGTCAGCGCTGGTGCGAGGGAACGATACGGCCAAGTAATCCACACCAATTTGCGCCGCAGTTTTGATATCCGCGAGATCTTTCTCAGTGAGTGCACCAGCGGAAAGACCACCACCGAGTCGATTAATTCCCTTATTGTTGGAGAGCCGTCCACCGACAACAACGGTAGTCGTAATTTGGTTACCCGAGACGTCTTCGACGACTAGTCGAACACGACCATCATCCAGTAATAAGATATCGCCGGCATTTACATCTTGTGGCAATTCTTTGTAATCAATCCCGACGCGTTGCTGATCTCCAGCATCTTTTGCTAAGTCAGCATCCAACACAAAGACGTCGCCTTCATCAAGCGTGATGGCATCATTCGTGAATTTAGAAATTCGGATTTTAGGCCCCTGGAGGTCGCCTAATATAGCGACATGAGTCCCTAAGCGCTGCGCTATTTCTCGAACTTGCTGCGCGCGTTGAATGTGATCATCGGCTTTACCATGCGAAAAATTCATCCGTACCACATTTGCGCCAGCTTTGATTAATGCTTCGAGTACATCGGGGCGGTCAGTCGCGGGGCCTAAGGTAGTGACGATCTTGGTACGGCGTAACATGAATAACTCCTCAAATGAAAGTGCTTACATTATATCACGGTGCGCTCAGGGTTACAGACCTTGTAGCACTACTTGCCGCTTTTCAGTACAATAGCGCCCAATTTTTACAGTTATATTGACCTATCCACTGTTAATAAAGGTAACCGCATGAGTGATCAGCCGCAGGATTTGACTCTAACTAGTTGGCAGGAACGCCAAGAATACGCAGAAATGATGCAACCTTTAATTGGTCGTCTGTACCGTAACTACGGCGTCGAGATACTCGTATACGGTCGTTCACTGCTGAATGTCGATACTATCAACATCATTAAAGCACACCGCTTGATCCGTCGCCATGAGGGCATCAAGTTAAGGTTACGCGAGAGCTTCCCGTTTATCGAAGCCTTGAGCAAAATGAAGCTTGCACCAGCGCGTGTCGACTTAGGGAAACTTGCGTTTAATTATCTTCATAAAGGCGCCGCAAACGGTGATTCAGTTGAATCATATCTGCAACGTGAATTGGTCGATATCATCGATAAAGTGGACGAAATTCCGGCGCAAGACATCGTGCTATATGGTTTTGGCCGTATCGGTCGTTTGTTAGCACGACTGCTGATTGAGCGTAATGGCAGCAATAACAAAATGCGCTTGCGCGCAATCGTTGTCCGCGGCGGTCGTGATGGTGATTTGGAGAAACGTGCCAGTTTATTGCGTCGTGACTCCGTTCACGGTGCATTCAACGGCTCGATCACAGTGGACTATGAAAACTCTGCCATTCGTGCCAACGGCACCAGTATTAAAGTGATTTACAGCGATGGTCCCGATCAAGTGGATTACACTCAATACGGTATCAATGACGCTATTGTGATTGATAACACCGGTATTTGGAAAGATGAAGCTGGCTTAGGTTTGCACCTGAAATCGAAAGGTGTCAAAAAAGTTTTACTCACTGCTCCAGCGAAAGGCGATATTAAAAATATTGTCTACGGCGTCAATCATCAGGATTTATTGCCGAACGATTTGATTGTGTGTGCGGCAAGTTGTACTACCAACGCAATTACTCCAGTACTGAAAGTAATCAATGATGAGTATGGTATTCGCAACGGGCATGTCGAAACCGTTCATTCCTACACCAATGACCAGAACCTCATCGATAACTATCACAAGGCCGAACGTCGCGGTCGCTCGGCTGCATTGAACATGGTTCTGACCTCCACGGGTGCTGCCAAAGCGGTGGCAAAGGCGCTGCCTGAGCTATCTGGAAAGTTAACCGGTAATGCTATTCGAGTGCCGACCCCCAACGTCTCTATGGCAATCATGAACCTGAACTTAGAAAAGTCGACTAGCAAAGATGAAATCAACGCATTCTTGCGTGACACGGCGCTACATTCTGAATTCCAAGCGCAAATCGACTTTACTGCGTCAACTGAGATCGTTTCGACTGACTTAGTCGGCTCTCGCTATGCAGGTGTTGTTGATTCACAAGCAACCATTGTTGATGGTGACCGGGCAGTGCTCTATGTTTGGTATGACAACGAGTTTGGCTATAGCTGCCAAGTCGTTCGTGTTGCTGAGCAAATGGCAGGGCAACAACTGCTCAACCTACCGAAATAATTGTGAAGAAGCGCCTTTCGGCGCTTTTTCTCTTTTTAAAGGTTGGCGATCGGTTAAAGTTTAAGCACACTACTAAGAATGATTATAAAAGGTACTAGCATGTTGATAACGGCACAATTTGACAGTGGCAACATAGATATCCTCGAGGCCGCTGATTCGAGTAATATCCGCCTCTCGATTCGTAAAGACAATCAATCTGATTTCTATCAATGGTTTCACTTTAAACTTTACGGTGAAGCCGGCGTTGAACACGTCATGCATATTGAGAATGCAGGACAGTCTGCTTATCCAGACGGCTGGAAAGACTACTGCGCGGTAGCTTCCTATGACCGTGACGTCTGGTTCCGAGTGCCAACGGAGTTTGATGGAAAGACGCTAACTATCCGTCATGAACTCGATCAAGAAAGCTGTTACTACGCTTACTTCACGCCATATTCCTACGAGCGTCATCAAGATTTGATTCAATGGGCCCAGCAATCCACATTGTGTGAGCATGTGTTGTTGGGACAAACATTAGATGGTCGTGACATGAATTTGCTCGTCATTGGCGAGCCCAGTGAAGAGAAGCAAAAAATTTGGGTCACCGCACGCCAACACCCTGGTGAGTCTATGGCCGAGTGGTTTATTGAAGGCTTACTTGGACGTTTGCTCGACGATGAAGACGGAGCCGTGCGGAAACTCCTGCAAAACAACGTGTTTTATGTAGTTCCAAATATGAATCCGGATGGCAGTGTGCGTGGTCATTTGCGCACGAACGCCGTTGGTGTCAATTTGAATCGTGAATGGGAACAGCCATCACTTGCACAAAGCCCTGAGGTCTATCACGTGCTGAAAGCCATGGACCAAACGGGAGTCGATATGTATTTAGACATTCACGGGGACGAAAATTTACCGTATAACTTTGTAGCAGGTGCAGAGGGTGTGCCATCCTTCAATGAAGCCATGGATGCTCTCGGTAATCGTTTTAAAGCAGCTTTAGTTGCGATTACCCCTGAATTTCAGACTGAGTTTGGCTATGATGTTGATGCGCCTGGCGAGGCCAATATGACCGTAGCTAGTAATGCGGTAGCTGAGCGTTTTCAGTGTCTGGCATTTACCTTAGAAATGCCGTTTAAAGATAACGCCAACTTGCCAGATGCCGATTTCGGTTGGTCAGCCAACCGCAGTCAACAATTGGGTGCTGATGTAATCAGTGCTATCTATGCAGTAGCGGATGACCTGCGCGCATAAGCGCGTCGAGTCATAATAATAACGATAATAAGGCGAGGGGGTCTCCTTGGAAGCCATCAATAACTTCTTACTGCTGCTTGACAGCTATCTTGGATCAGCCGGCTGGTTCCCATATGTACTTTTGGGTGTCGGTGTGTTTTTTACGTTGTATTTGGGTTTTCCCCAAATTCGCTTCTTCAAACATGCTTGGAAAGTGGTCACTGGCCGTTTTGATAAAAAGGGCGCACAGGGTGATACCAGCCATTTCCAAGCATTATCGACAGCTTTATCTGGAACGGTCGGTACCGGCAACATCGGTGGTGTTGCACTCGCAATTTTCCTCGGCGGCCCCGCGGCATTATTCTGGATGTGGATTACTGCATTTTTGGGTATGACCACCAAATTTGTCGAGGTCACTTTATCGCATAAGTATCGTGTGCAAACTGAAGACGGCACGATGGCTGGCGGCCCCATGTATTACATGGATCGCCGATTGAATATGAAATGGCTTGCGGTGATCTTTGCAATTGCGACGATTATCAGTTCATTCGGCACGGGCAACATGCCACAGATCAACAACATCGCGCAAAGCATGGAAATGAGCTTCGGCTTAGACCCAATGCTTACCGGTGGCATACTCGCCATTTTATTGGCGTTGGTCATTATCGGTGGTATTAGTCGAATTGCTGCTGTGACCTCGAAGATCGTGCCTATTATGGGTGTGCTGTACATTATTGGCTCACTGAGCGTTATCTTGTTTAACCTTGACCAAATTGGACCGTCATTTGCAGCGATTTTCTCGAACGCATTTACGGGTTCTGCTGCTACGGGTGGATTCCTTGGTGCGACGTTTGCTTATGCCTTTAACCGTGGTGTGAACCGCGGCCTGTTTTCGAACGAAGCAGGGCAAGGTTCAGCGCCTATTGCACACGCGTCAGCGCGGGCAGATGAGCCGGTATCAGAAGGTATGGTTTCTATTCTCGAACCCTTCATCGATACCATTGTCATCTGTACGTTAACCGGTCTGGTTATTCTGTCTTCAGGAGTCTGGTCGGAAAAGCATGAGAATACCTTCTCGCGAACTGATTTAGAAATTGTATCGGGCGCTTATGTTGACACCAATGAAGCCGATCGTACTGCGCTATATCATTATCTGAACGGCACCGAGGAGAACACGATCGAGAAGTACACCGGTACTATCGCGGTTGAGAACGGTAAAGCGGTATCGAATGGTTACACCATTCTGCACGCTCGCTCAGTTGCTGAAAATGTGCGCTTTATTGTTGCTGGCGAAGATCCATACACGGGTACGCTGCGCATCGATAATGGACAACTTCGAAAAGAAGACATTGTGATTGTCGGCGACTCTTTAGTTCATTCCGCAGCATTGACATCCCTGGCATTCGGTAAGGGTTTCTTGGGTGATATGGGTGAATATATCGTCCCTATCAGTTTGTTGTTGTTCGCGTTCTCGACAGCCATTGCTTGGTCCTACTATGGAGACCGCGCAGTAGTGTACTTGTTTGGCCAGCGCGGCGTCATGCCATATCGAATCATTTATGTGGCGGGTTTCTTTGTCGCATCTTTCGCCGATACAACTCTGGTTTGGACCTTGTCCTATGTGGCTATCGTCTTGATGACATTACCGAATTTGCTCGGCATCGTACTGTTACGCCGTGAAATGAAAGACACGGTGAAAGCGTACTGGCAAGACTTCGACGCAGAACAATCGAAGAAGAAAGAATCAGAGTAACAACCTGATTTAATAAAAAGTACTTGTGTAAACCCGCTTTTGGCGGGTTTACTTATTTTCAGATGTTCGCTTGCGAGACTTGAAATATAAAGTGGATCACTTATATTGCCTAGTCTGTAGTCTGTTTTTCGAGGAATAGTATGGCGCTGATTGAATGCCCTTCATGCACGAAACGTATCTCTGACAAATCAACTTCTTGCCCATTTTGTGACTTCAAACTGGCTGGTTTATCACCGCAAGATCAAGATCGCGAGTGGCAGCGTATACAACAAGAGAAAAAAGACAAACTCCTGAGCCAATCGATGCTCGCTTTGATTATTGCAATTGGTGCCTTTGCATACATGTATCTGGCGCAACCTTATCCAGAGAGTTGGCAAGCCCAAGTGGCCTATGGTTTGATCATTGTCTCAGTCATCTGGTTTGTCGCGAATCGTATTCGTTTGTTATTGATTAAAAAGAAGCGTCGTTAATGGAATTTGAACAGCTCGTTGCAAGTATTACTCCTGCAACTTTTGAGAAACTTATTCAGGCCGTAGAGACTGGGCGCTGGGCCGACGGTGTTCCGCTGAGCGATCAGCAAAAGGAACACACGGTACAGCTGGTACTTGCTTATCAAGCCAAATACCTTCCATCGGATGAACCGTTTCGCGTTGGGAAGGACGGCTTGTTGGTCACTAAAAGCAAACGCGAGATGCGTGATTCCATTGAACCCAATCAAACGATTGCGACTTTTAACTTAGCTTCTGGTGATTAACTTTATGCAAACGACGTTCGCTTCAGAACCAACATCAACCGATGAGTTTGACTACACCATGTTGCTCGAGCAAGCTCGAGCGATAACCGCTGGTGAACCAGACCTCATCGCAAATTTGAGTAATCTGTCAGCCTTGGTCTACGATCAATTAACTGATGTGAACTGGGTTGGATTCTATCTTGTCCGGGAACCAGAACTGCTGGTGTTAGGTCCGTTTCAGGGAAAAGTCGCCTGCATCCGCATTCCGTTTACGCAGGGTGTATGCGGTGCTGCAGCACGGACCCATGAAACACAACTAGTTCGCGATGTTCATGAATTTCCTGGACATATTGCTTGTGACGCAGCATCGAATTCCGAAGTAGTTGTACCATTGATGGTGAAAGGGCGCGTAGTGGGTGTCTTTGACCTCGATAGCCCCAGCGTCGGTCGTTTCAGTGAGCGGGATGCTGCGGGACTTACTCAACTCGGTCGCTTTATTGAAACACTGAATTGGGCCTCGTTATAAATGCTGAGTGATTTCGACATCTACGCGTATTTAGTTTCGCAGCAAGATATGATTTTCTTTGATGAGCATGCAGAGACTGCTACTGACCAACTCAATGAAATGTTACATTACATCACGGATTATAGTGATGCGGATGATACACTGGAACAACTTGAAGAAGTGGTGCGTCGCACCCTGTTTGAGTGGATTGAAAACCCCGAACTTTTAGCTCTTGATAGTGAAGAGATGCAAGTTTACATAATGGACCAACTGGCGGATGTCCGCCAGCAGGACGTGGAAGAAGATGACTGAAGTAAAAAAATTGTCGAATAACAAGGAAGTATTGGCGTATTTGGTGGAAAAATTTCCTGCCTGTTTCTCTATTGCTGGAGAAGCAAAGCCTCTGAAAATCGGAATTTTTGAAGATCTTGCATCACGACTTGAAGACGATGACGCAGTCAGCAAAACTCGGATTCGAACCGCGTTACGTCATTACACCAACAGTTGGCGTTATTTGCGGGCTGTAAAAGAGGGCGCGATGCGCGTTGACCTCGATGGCGCTGATGCAGGTTTGGTTGAGGCTGATCATCAGCAACATGCACAGGAAACGCTCGCACAGTCGAAAGCAGTCGTCGCTGAACGTAAAAAAGAGGCGAAACCTGCCAGTACTGAAAAGACGGTGCGCCCCCCAGCCAAGCGCAAAGAGCAGAGTAAACCGCCACGGCGTGCAAAAACGAAAGCGGCGCCACCAAAACCAAAACTTCAAACTGAATTGGCAACCGAATTCCCAGTTGGGAAAGCTGTGTTTGTCAACGCAGGGAATACCCCGGTTGCTGGCGAAATTATTGAAACAATTGGTAACGATGTTCAAGTGCAACTTCACAATGGCCTCACGGTCAAAGTGAATAAAGCGGCTATCTTGGTCGCCAAATAGGAGTTGTTGTTATGAAATATGGGTTATCCAGTCTGGCGTTTGCAGTAGCGGTTGTCTGTCAAAGTGCAGCAGCGATTCCACCTGCACATGAACCAGCCGATTTACCGCTGTTAGAGCAAGCGGACCAACACGCGACAGTGAGCCAGCGGGTAACAACTTATTTCACGCGCTACCATTTCAAGCAAATGGAGCTCAACAACGAACTATCGAGTGAAATTCTTGATCGTTACTTGGAAATGCTCGACTACAACAAAATGTTCTTGTTGCAAGCCGATGTTGAAGCCGCTGCAGAATACGAAAACCTGTTTGATGACATGATTTCAACGGGTAAGTTGAAGCCCGCTTACAGCCTCTATAACGCTGCACTAAAGCGTCGTTTCGATCGGTATGTTTATGCATTATCGTTGCTCGATCCGGAACAACCTTTCGACTTCACGATTGCCGACGACAAGTATCATTATGACCGTGAAGACGCACAATGGGCGGCGACAGAGGCTGAACTCGACGAATTATGGCGACAACGTGTGAAATATGACGCGTTGAATCTCACCATGACTGGAAAAGAGTGGGCCGATGTCGTTGAGACCTTGGAGCAACGGTACAACGGTGCATTGAAGCGTCTGACTCAAACGAACAGTGAAGATGTCTTTCAAACCGTCATGAATGCATTTGCACGCAGTGTAGAAGCGCATACCAGTTATCTATCGCCGGCCAATTCTGAACGCTTCGAGCAAAACATGAACTTATCGCTGGAAGGCATTGGCGCGGTGTTGCAAGCAGACTATGACTATACCGTCATCAGTAGTTTGGTACCCGGCGGCCCAGCAGATAAGTCGGGGGAGATTGCCCCTGAAGACAAAATTGTTGCTGTTGCGCAGGGAGATGATGAAGATGCCGAGTTTGTTGATGTTGTAGGCTGGCGTTTAGACGAAGTGGTTGAGCTGATCAAAGGTCCAAAAGGGTCTACGGTTCAGCTGCAAGTGATCAAAGCCAATCAAAGTGTCGGATCTCCACCGCAAGTCGTTTCGATTGTTCGTGATGAAGTGAAGCTCGAAGATCGCGCCGCGAAAGCCGAAGTGAAAACGCTCGAAACAGGACCTTATGCAGGCCGGAAGATGGGCGTCATCACGATTCCAGGGTTTTACAACCAATTGACTCGTGATGTGATGGACCTCATTGACGAGATGACGGCAGCTGAAGTCGAAGGCCTTATTATCGATCTTCGTGGGAACGGCGGTGGCGCATTAAGTGAAGCGATTACCTTAAGCGGTTTGTTCATCGACAAAGGTCCGGTGGTACAGGTTGCTGATGGTAGCGGTCGCAAAGAAATTAATGGTGATCGCGATAATGTAACGTACTACGACGGTCCATTGGTGGTGATGGTGAATCGTTATAGTGCATCAGCTTCCGAGATTTTTGCGGCCGCCATGCAAGATTATGGTCGAGCTGTCATTGTTGGTGAAAACACTTACGGTAAAGGAACTGTCCAACAGCATCGCGGACTTGCGCGCCGCTTTGACTTTTTCGATGAGCCACTGGGTAGTGTGCAATACACTATCGCCAAGTTTTATCGAATTAACGGTGGTAGTACGCAAATGCGCGGCGTCAACCCTGACGTAACTTTTCCATCATTCCTGAACGCGGATGAGTTTGGTGAAAGTAGTCAAGACAACGCCTTGCCCTGGGATCAACTCGAGTCAGCGCGCTATGCTCCGTTAAAGGAGTTTGAACCGACACGTGTGAATCAGTGGCAGCAGACCGTAGATGAGCGTATTCAGGAAAATCCTGAATTTGTTTATGTATTAGAAGATATAGAAGAATTCAAAGCTGACCAAGATCAAGCGTGGATTAGCCTCGTATTAGCAGAGCGTGAAGCCGAGCAGGAACGCGAGGATGCGAAGAAGTTAGAACGAGCGAATGCGCGTTTGGTTCGTCTCGGGAAAGAACCGGTAGAAAAGCTGGAAGATTTACCGAATGAAATTGAAGTCGAAGATCCCTATTTGACTGAAACCATCGCATTAAGTTTTGATATCATTGACGACTTAAAACTAGCTATGAATTAAAGGTTTGAAGCAAAGGCCGCGTCAAGCGGCCTTTTCTCATTCTATTTACTCATTATCACAATAATAACGAGAGCTAAGATGCAGCCCGAAAATGCCACGGCACCACGCCAACCTACAATCTTTCAAGCTTTTATCCCACTGATCGTATTAGTTATTTCACTCGGTACTTCTGTTTATCTATTCGGTGAAGATTCGTCTTACGGACCCAATCAAATAGCGTTGTGGGTTTCAGCAGGTGTCGCGGTGCTCATTGGTTTCTACAACAAGTACAGCTGGGAACAAATAGAAGATGGTGTAAAAGAGGGCATTTCAGTCGCTCTTGGTGCGATGTTGATTATCCTAGCTGTAGGCTCTTTGATTGGTACTTGGATGCTCTCAGGCACAGTACCGACTATGATCTACTATGGCCTCGAACTGATTAACCCAAATTTGTTCTATGCGGCGACTGCACTGATCTGTGGCATTGTCGCATTGGCGATTGGTAGCTCGTGGACAACAGCTGCAACGATAGGTGTTGCACTTATGGGCGTCGCAGCGGGGATGGATTTGTCCCTACCTATCGCTGCAGGAGCTGTCGTTTCGGGTTCCTATTTTGGTGACAAGATGTCACCACTTTCAGACACCACCAACCTAGCACCTGCCGTTGCGGGTAACGAATTATTCGCGCACATTCGCTACATGAGTTACACCGCCATACCAGCGTATGTTATTGCGTTAGGTATCTTTCTAACACTTGGTCTAAATACGGATACCAATGTCAGTCTCATGCAGCTAGAGCGCATGCAATTGGATTTAGCCAACTCGTTTGAAATCAGTTGGTTGATGTTAATCCCGCTGGCCGTCTTGTTGTATTTGGCTGGGACTCGCAAACCAGCATTACCAACAGTATTCTTCGGCGCGCTACTGGGCGGGGTCTGGGCAGTACTCTTTCAACCAGAAGTTGTGGTCGGTATGGCCAATGGTGGCAGTTCCGCCGTTGCCCAATTGAAAATCGTTTGGCTAGCATTGACCTCTGGCTTCTCGATTGATACTGGCTCTGCGCAATTGAACGATCTTTTGAATCGCGGTGGCATGGAAAGCATGATGAACACTATTTGGCTGATTATTAGTGCCATGGCGTTCGGTGCCATTATGGAGAAGCTAGGCCTGCTCGAACGTTTATTTATGGGCGTTCTAAAGATGGTAAAGAGTACCGGCAGTCTTATTACGGCGACCTTGTTTACGTGCTTTGGCGCGAACGTTCTGACCGCCGATCAATACATGGCCATTGTGATTCCAGGACGAATTTTCCGTGAGGAATATGCGCGTCGTGGATTGGATTCACGTGTACTGTCTCGAACCTTAGAGGACAGCGGTACGCTTACTTCTGCACTGATCCCTTGGAATACCTGTGGGGTATTCATGTTTGGAGCACTTGCTGTGAGTCCATTAGAGTACGCGCCATTCGCGTTCTTTAACTGGTTAGTGCCGATGATCGCAATTATATATGCCTATACCGATTTTAGAATTCTGAAGATAGAACCCACTCCAACTTCTGCTGTGTGAGATTTGTATGAGTAGTCAAAGCCAAGCACAAGCCAAATTCCGTGAGGATTACCAAGCGCCGCGGTTTCGGATTGAAACCGTGGATCTTAGCTTCCGTTTGGAAGCAACCGCCACTCGTGTCACCAATCGTATGCAATTGCAACGATTGGCTGCAGGCCCACTGGAACTCGATGGTGAACAACTTCAGTTAGAATCTGTCGCCATCGACGGTAGAGAGCTTGATGCTTCCCAATACGAAGTTTCTCCTTCTAAATTAGTCATCGCAGACGTGCCAGAGCATTGTGAGCTGACGATCGTTACGCAAATCAACCCCAGTACGAATACCGCACTCGAAGGTTTATATCTAGCCGCTGATTCATTTTGTACGCAATGTGAGGCGGAAGGCTTTCGTCGGATCACGTATTATCTTGATAGACCTGATGTGCTCGCTATCTTTACCACAACCATTCACGCTCCCCAGCAGTATCCGTATCTATTAAGTAACGGCGATAAAGTCGACGCGGGAAGTGATAGTGACGGTTGGCATTGGGTTACTTGGCACGATCCACATCCAAAGCCTGCCTATCTTTTTGCCTTGGTAGCAGGTGACTTCGACCGCTTAGAGGATACCTTCATTACGCGCAGTGGGCGGCAGGTGTCACTTGAACTTTATGTGGACCGCGGGAATAGCAGTCGCGGCACCTATGCCATGGAATCATTGCAACGAGCCATGCGCTGGGATGAAGAACGGTTTGAACTCGAGTATGACCTCGATACCTATATGATTGTAGCGGTCGATTTCTTCAATATGGGCGCGATGGAAAATAAAGGCCTGAATGTCTTTAATTCGCGCTATGTGCTCGCCGACCAAGCGACCGCGACCGATACCGATTTCGTGAACATAGAGGCGGTGATCGGACACGAGTATTTTCACAATTGGACTGGCAACCGCATTACCTGTCGAGATTGGTTCCAATTAAGTTTGAAAGAGGGCTTAACGGTCTTTCGTGACCAAGAGTTCAGCTCTGATTTAGGTTCCCGTGCCATTCACCGTATTCAGGCGATTCGGACTATCCGTGGTCGCCAGTTTGCCGAGGATGCCAGCCCCATGGCGCACCCCATACGTCCGGACAAAGTGGTAGAAATGAATAATTTTTACACGGTGACAGTCTACGACAAGGGAGCAGAAGTCATTCGGATGCTCCACACTTTGCTGGGTGAAGCTGGTTTCCAACAGGGCATGAAACTCTATGTTGAACGCCATGACGGTCAAGCGGTCACCTGCGAAGACTTTATCGCAGCCATGGAAGACGCCAACGACTATGATTTACAACAATTTCGCCGATGGTATAGCCAAGCAGGTACACCTGAGGTTGTCGCACGCCTTAATTATTCCAAGACCAACAAAACGGCAACGTTAAAGCTAACGCAATCCACACCGGCAACACCAGGTCAAAAGCATAAACAACCCATGGTGATACCGATTCGATTGAGTGCTTATTCGAAAGCAGGGCGCAAACTAGCATTGCAGTCGAATGACGCGTGCACAGGTTCCGAGTCAGAAGGCTATTTGTATACGCTGACCTCTGAAACAGCCGATTTAGTATTTACTGACGTGCTCGAGGAGCCCATTTTTGCAATGTTGGAAGATTTTAGTGCGCCAGTGCGTTTCGATTATCCACAAACGAGTGCGGAATTGACGGTGTTGATGGCCGCGGCAGATAGTGAAGTGACGCGTTGGGAGGCAAGCCAAAAGCTGTTTACCCAATACATTCTTACTGCAGTGCGCAAGAATACAGATATTGCACTCGATCTCCAAACCGTCGCGGCATTACAAGAGTTTCTTGCCGCCGATATCGATCCGGCTTTACAAGCGCTGGTGCTGCAACCACCAGAGCTGGAAGAGTTGGCGGAGCATTTTGATGTCGCTATTCCATTGGAAGCTTTGGATCGCGCTCGACGCCAATTAATTCAGCAAATTGCGGCCAGTTTAGCGCCGCAATTTGAGCGTCTAGTCGATAATTACCGTGCGCGTCAGCCGCGCTATACAATAGCGAGTGATGCCATAGCAGAACGGGCGCTAGTCAATTTGGCACACTACTATTTAGCTCTGCATGAACCGCGCCAATTCGGACCTTGGGTTATCGAACACTTCGAGCGAGCAGATAACATGACGGTGCAAAATAGTGCACTAAACTCTTTGATTCAGCTCAATTTAGAGGGGCGCGAGGACTGTTGTCAGAAATTTAGTCAACAATGGCGAGAGACACCACTCGCATTAGATAAGTGGTTTGCTGCTGAGGCTTCATCACCACAGCCTGATACTGTTGAGCGCGTTACCGCGTTGCTTGCGCATCCAGGCTTTTCGTTACAAAACCCCAATCGGGTGTATGCTCTGATAGCCAGTTTCAGTCGGAATATGCTGCAATTTCATCGGGCTGATGGCGCCGGCTATGCGTTAGTTGCCGACGTAATTCAACGCTTGAACACCAGTAATCCACAAGTTGCAGCGCGTCTGATTACACCATTTTTGTCTTGGCGACGATTTGACTCGGATCGTCAGCAACAGATGAAGCAGCATCTTGAAATACTGAGTAAGCTACCGCAGCTCGCCCGCGATTTAGACGAAAAAATTTCGAATAGTCTTGCTGCATAGTGAGCGCTTTTTAGATAAACATGCAAAACCTTCTCATAATCATGTTCAGGCCACTAAAATCGTGGTCTGAACACTTGTTTTTCCACATTTAAATCATTGAATAACAGCTGTGAATGTCCGACAATATCGACACGAATGGTCTATGCTGTAAAAGCATAGTCACTTAGACACTACCCTCGATGACAAGGACACCAGCATGACTGCGTTTGGCGATAGCCAGATCCCCGTAATTTTGCAGAAAGTGGCCGATCTGATTCAAAAGCGAGCAACGGATCGACCAGAGATCATCAAAGATTTTGCCTTGAGGTTATTCAAGAACATTTCACCGAATGATCTGGCACTGCGCAATGACAGTGATCTGTATGGTGCCGTAGTAGGGTTGTGGCATAGTTTTAATGAGTACCAACCCAGCGAAAAAGCGCTGATCAAAGTGTTTAATCCTGAGGTGGCTCGGCATGGCTGGGAATCATCACATACCATCATTGAAATTATTCAGTCGGATATGCCATTTATGGTGGATTCGATTCGAATGGCTTTGTCGCGACTGGGTATCAATTCGCATTTGTTATTGCACCTTCCCATCAGTCACAAACGCAATGACCAAAATGAAATTATTGAGCTGCTGAAAGCGGGTACCCGCAATGAAGATAACGAGGTCGATACGGTCTTTTTAATCGAAGTGGATCGGCAGAATAGCAAAGAAGCAATTACCTTATTAAAGCGTGAACTCGCATCGGTGATGGATGAAGTGACGTTAGCGGTAGCTGATTGGCAGCCGATGCGCGCGAAACTGGAAGAAATTGCTCATAGCTTGAGTGACATCAAGTATCCGGGGCCGAAGCAGAAGCTCAAAGAAGCACAAACTTTTCTGAAATGGCTGTCCCAAGATAACTTCACATTAATGGGGTATCGACGTTACGACCTAGCCGCTATTGAAGGCGATTACGTGATTCGGCAGCAAGCAGAATCGAGCCTTGGTTTAATGCGTAAGTCCGCGATCAATAAAGAACGTTTGGTCTCCTCATTGCCTGAAGTAGCGCGTGACCTGACCTTTGACGACAACTTATTGCTGGTTACGAAAACGAACTCTAAGTCACGTGTCCATCGCCCAGCCTATAGCGATTATATTGGCGTCAAGCGCTTTGATAAAAACGGCAAGGTCATTGGCGAGGATCGCTTCATCGGTCTCTATTCGAGCTCGTTCTACAACAACAGTGCGCGCGATGTGCCGTTGGTAGGCGACAAAATTCAGCGCGTTATGGAAGCGTCTGGTTTTGCGCTCAATTCACATGCGGCTAAAGCATTACTCAATATTCTCGAAACCTATCCGCGTGACGAAATCGTCCAGGCGAGTGAAGAAGACCTGCTCGACGTTGGCTTAGGCGTGTTGCAAATGCAAGAGCGCGACATGACACGTTTATTTGTGCGACGTGACATATTTGGCCGCTTCGCCTCTTGCATGGTTTATGTTCCTAAGGAACGTTACAACACGCTATTGCGGCAGCGTACACAAAGCATTTTATCCACGTCACTGAAAAGTGATCGTGAAGTGGACTTCACAACTTATTTTTCGGAATCTTCTTTGGCACGGACACATTACACCGTGCGCATTGGTGACCACGTACAGGACATTGACGTGAAAGAACTTGAACAGAATCTAATTGAAGCAGCACGTACTTGGGAAGATAACTTCGAACGTATTCTTCGGAGCACTTTCGGTGAGGCTCGAGCGAATGGCTTGAATAAGCGTTACGCAAATGCATTCCCGCGTGCTTATAAAGAGGAAGTTCTGCCGTCTATCGCTATTGCAGATATTCAGCAATTGGAAGCGTTGGATGAAGATAACAAACTCGGCATGCTGTTTTATCGACCACGTGAAGAGAATGAAAATAGTAAGAAAGTTCGCTTAAAACTTTTTCATAAAGACGAACCGATTCATCTGTCCGATGTGCTTCCGATGCTGGAAAACTTTGGATTGCGAATCATTGGTGAGAGCCCATACCAAATTAAAACGACTGATGGCAAAGTCTATTGGGTACTTGATTTCCAAATGCTGCATAGCAACACCAAGTTAGATTTAGAGGCCGCTCGTGACTTGTTCCAAGATGCCTTTGCCAAGGTGTGGTCAGGACATTTTGAGGACGATGGGTTCAACCGTTTGGTACTCAGTGCCGGCTTGACTGGTCGTCAAGTTGTGATTTTGCGGATGTTTGCTAAATATATGCGCCAAATAGGCACCACTTTTAGCCAAAGCTACATTGAGAGCACGTTCAGCAAGTATCCGTTGATTTCAAAACTCGTCGTGAAGTTGTTCTTTACCAAATTTGAGCCCGGTACGAAGTCACGCGATAAGAAAATTGAAGCGCTTGAAACCCGTATCAATAACGAGCTTGAGAATGTCGCAAACTTAGACGACGATCGTATCATTCGACGCTACGTTGAATTAATTCTAGCCGCGTTGCGTACGAACTTCTTCCAAGCCGACGCGCAAGGTAACGAGAAATCATACATTTCTGTGAAGTTTCTTCCAGAAATGGTACCGGAAATGCCGTTACCATTGCCTAAATATGAAATTTTCGTGTATTCACCAGCCGTTGAAGGCGTGCATCTGCGCGGCGGGAAAGTTGCTCGAGGTGGGTTACGTTGGTCGGATCGTCGCGAAGATTTCCGTACCGAAGTGTTGGGCCTAGTGAAAGCGCAGCAAGTGAAAAACACAGTGATTGTGCCTGTGGGCGCGAAAGGTGGATTCTTCTGTAAGCATTTACCAGAGGACCGCGAAGGGATGCTGGAGGAAGGAAAAGAGTGTTATCGCACCTTTATTCGAGCGTTACTCGACATCACCGATAACATCGTCAATGGTGACGTAGTTCCCCCTGAAAATGTGGTTCGTCATGACGAAGACGATACCTATTTGGTCGTTGCAGCAGACAAAGGTACGGCTACATTCTCTGATATCGCCAATAGTATTTCAGCCGAATATAACTTCTGGCTAGGTGATGCATTCGCTTCGGGCGGATCTGTAGGTTACGACCACAAAAAAATGGGTATCACCGCACGCGGTGGCTGGGAGTCCGTTAAACGGCACTTCCGCGAGATGGGCGTCGATTGTCAAACGACTGATTTTACGGCGATTGGTGTCGGTGACATGGCGGGTGACGTATTCGGTAACGGGATGTTGCTGTCGAAGCACACGCGCTTAATTGCTGCATTCAACCATATGCACATCTTTATTGACCCTGATCCACAAGCGGCGCGCTCGTTCAAAGAGCGTGAGCGGCTGTTTAATTTGCCTCGATCAGGCTGGGACGATTACGACAAGTCTCTGATTTCTCAAGGTGGTGGTGTCTTTTTACGGAGTTTAAAAGCTATTGAGCTGACTCCGGAAATGAAGAAGCTATTCAACACTCAGAAGAAATCGATGACGCCAACCGAGATGATCCGAGCCATTCTAACCATGCCGGTTGATTTGCTTTGGAACGGCGGTATTGGTACCTACGTGAAGGGATCGAAAGAGACCGACTCTGATGTTGGAGATCGCGCCAATGACGCCTTACGAGTTAACGGTAAAGAGTTGAAAGCTAAAATAGTCGGTGAGGGTGGTAATCTCGGCTTCACCCAATTAGGACGCATCGAATACGCACGCAGCGGCGGTCGAATCAATACTGATGCAATCGACAACGTCGGTGGCGTAGATTGTTCGGATAACGAAGTTAATATCAAAATACTGCTGAACGGATTAGTTCTGAATGGTGACTTAACGCGTAAGCAACGTGATAAATTGCTGTATGACATGACAGAAGAAGTTGCACAGATCGTTTTAAAAGACTGTCATCGCCAATCACAATCTATTTCCGTGACCGGTTTGCGTGGACCTGACCAAATCAAAGAAATGCAGCGCTTCATTCATCACCTCGAGCGTGAAGGCCAGCTTAATCGCTCGCTTGAATTCTTGCCTGATGACGATGAATTAGCGGAACGACAAGCAACGGGCAAAGGATTGACTCGACCTGAGCTAGCTGTGATTACAGCGTATGGCAAAATGGTTCTGAAAGAGCAATTGTTAGACGATGCGATTATGGCGGATCCTTTCCATGCCCGCTCGTTACTCAATGCGTTCCCGAAACCGTTGCAAGAACATTACGCTGAAGCGATGCAAGCACATCCATTGCGTGCACAGATTATTGCAACGCGTCTTGCCAACAATATTGTCAACGACATGGGTCCCAACTTTGTTTTCCGTAAGCAAGATGTGACCGGTGCAACGGTTGCTGAAGTAGCGTCAGCTTATGTGGTTGCGCGTGAATGCTTTAATTTGCGCGGGCTCATGGAGCAAATAGAAGCGGGTAATAATAAGATACCTGCTGATGTACAAAACCAAATGTTGTTCCAGTTACGCCGGGTCGTGCGTCGCGCAACGCGATGGTTCCTGCGTCATCGGAAACCAAATCTGAATACCATTCAAGAGCATCTTGATTTCTATCAGGCAAGCTTCAATGATTTGCGCAAGAACGCTTTGGATTATCTGGTTGCGGATGAGCGTGGGCAAATCGAGAAGAATATCGAGAAATTTGAAGCTCAAGGTGTTCCGGCAGCGCTCGCGAAACAGATTGCCTTGCTGACCACAGTATTCTCGGCGCTGGATATAGCCGATATTGTCAACGAAACTGGGCGTAAGGTTTCGTTAGTGGCAGAAGCCTACTTTAATCTGGGTGCCAAGGTGTCACTGCATTGGTTCTTAGATCAGATCAATGGTCAACCGGTTGATAACCATTGGCAGGCGCTTGCGCGCGCAGCGTTCCGTGAGGAGCTCGACTGGCAACAGCGTTCATTGACGATGAGCATGTTGAACACGGCTGATAAGAAAATGGATGCACAAGCGGCACTTGCGGCTTGGTTGGATCGGAATCGGGTGTTCGTAGAGCGTTGGCAACATATGCTGACTGATTTCAAAACGACCAAGACACACGAGTTTGCGAAATTCTCAGTTGCGCTCCGTGAGTTGATGTTACTCAACCACAACTGTTTGACGACTGCGCCGGCAGCATCAAGCCTATGATGTATGATCTCGCCCGCGCGCTCCTGTTTCGACTAGAGGCAGAGCGTGCGCACGATTTAACGATTGGGATGCTCAGTCGGGGACAACGCACCCCGCTGGCATCACTGTGGCGGCAGCAGGTCAGCGGCCAGTCGCGCCAAGTGATGGGGCTCACATTTCCGAATCCTGTAGGTTTAGCCGCTGGTCTTGATAAAAATGGTGCCTGCATCGATGCCTTTGCCGAGATGGGCTTTGGCTTTATCGAAGTTGGCACTGTTACGCCGCGACCGCAGTCCGGTAATCCAAAGCCACGGTTGTTTCGTTTACCTGCTCATGAGGCGATTATTAATCGCATGGGCTTTAATAACCTTGGTGTTGAAGCCTGTGTGGAGAACATTAAATCGATGCGCTTTCGCGGCATCCTGGGCGTCAACATCGGTAAGAATAAAGACACTCCTGATGAACAGGGGGTAGATGACTACCTCTATTGTATGCGTCACGTGTATCCCTACGCGAGTTACATTACAGTCAATATTTCATCACCGAATACGCCTGGATTGCGTGCATTTCAGCATGGTGCTGCATTAGCCGATTTACTGGCGCAATTAAAAGCAGAACAAGCAAAACTCCACCAAGAGCACGGTCGCTACGTGCCATTGGCAGTGAAAATCGCACCAGATCTGTCTGCCAGTGAAGTAGCCGATTTTGCGGCGGCCTTATTGTTGCACGATATTGATGCCGTGATTGCGACCAATACTACGTTAGATAGAAGTACGGTAGCAGGGGCCGAGCATGCTGAGGAAGCAGGCGGTTTGAGCGGTAAAGTTCTGTTTGACACCAGTACAAAAATTGTTGCCGCACTCGCCGAACACTTAGCTGGTAAAATTCCAATTATCGCAGTTGGCGGAGTAGATAGTGTAGCGACAGCACAAGCCAAACTTGCTGCAGGCGCCTCACTCGTTCAGATCTACACCGGCTTCATTTATCACGGCCCTAAACGTATCAAAGAAATTGTTGAGGGCTTGTAAAATGCCTGAGAATTCGGTAGCTTTAAGCCACTTCAAATAACAACAACAGGGACAAACTGTGCAGGCTTCGAGTGCATGGCGCTGGGTCTATAACCCAGAGCAGCAACAGCTCAGCATCGAATTGGGAGATGGTCTCAGCCATCCATGCCCTTATAAAACGTCTCGTTTGGCGCCCCTGTACGCTATGAATGCTGCATTTACTCTCGAAGATGCGCAAGCTTTTCAAACCATCTACGACGCACTGCACGCTCTCGACCGCTGGTCACCTATGCTGATTATGCAAGCGGCGCTTAACAATGCCATTTTGCAACGGTTTGGTCGACCACAGATGCCACAAAGCTGGCACTTTCAGCAAGCTGAAGATACGGTCTTTGACCAGTTTGAAGCCGGGGTGCCAGTGTGTTTGAATTCTGGCTTTGCAAACGCTGAATTTGTGCTGTTAGCCGCCGATGACGAATTTGCGGAGTGTATGTTGTTAGACGAATCCATGGCGTTGTCAGAAATTAAAGAAATCCGTCAATTCGATGTCATCAAAGTTCTGCATAATCGTATGCAAGAACATCCGCTCATGCGTTCCTCACAGCAGCTTGATATCGTTCCCAAGCAAGCATGAGCGCAACACTGGGTTTCAAATACCTTGGAGTGGTTAGCTTAGTCACTATGCTCGTGTCGACATCACATGCCACAACTCCTATTTCCGCGACGCTGCGTCTCATCGCAACGAGCGATATACATGGTGAGGTAACTGGAGTTGACTATTTTACGGGAGCTGTTGTTCAGCGCGGATTCATTCACACCGCCGCAACTATTCGTGAAGCGAAAGCGGAACAACCTAATCATGTCTTGATTGACAATGGCGATCTGATCCAAGGTTCACCACTGGCAAGTTGGGCGCAGCAACATAGCCTCGATAAAAACCCAATTATTCAAGTGCTAAATCATTTGCAATTTGATGTTGCCAATATTGGCAATCATGAATTCAATTTTGGTCTAGAGGCATTATGGCAAACTTATGCGCAAGCGAATTTTGCGGTGATGAGCGCGAATATCGAGGCACTCGAATCAGCTGCCATTCGACTACCGGAGTGGTTACGCCAGACTGTAGTACTTGATCGTACACTGCAAGCTGCAGATGGTTCAATTCATCCAATTAAAATCGGTTTTGTGGGCATCGTCCCGCCGCAAATCATGATGTGGGATCAACAACATCTGCAAGGCAAGATTCGTACTCACGATATGCTCATGACCACCGCACGCGGCGTCGCAGAAGTCCAAGAGCAGGGCGCTGACATTGTCGTGCTCGTGGCTCACACAGGGATGCCCAAAAATACTTCACTACCAACCGATGCCGAACAAGCACTCCACCGCATTGCTCAAACTCCAGGTATCGATGCCATTTTATTCGGCCACCAACATGAAGTATTTCCAGGCACTCAGGTGTATGACGAGTTGCCTGACGTTGATAGTGTCAATGGCAAAATCCACGATATAGCAGCGGTTCAGCCTGGGGTGTATGGTTCCCACATTGGTATCATCGACCTCCAACTGCAGCGCCATCATGGTGTATGGCAAGTACTATCAAGCCACAGCGAAGCGCGGCCGATTTCTGTAGCGAAAGCAAAGGATATCGAGGCACTGGTTGCAGATGCGCATCAACAAACTCTGGAATACGTCAAGCAACCGGTCGGTACTACAGCGATTGACTTGGATCATCGCTATGCTCGGGTCCAACCGACAGCATCCATGCAATTCATTCATGAAGCGCAACTTTGGCACCTAAGGCAAATCCAAGATGCCGAAATTCGGCAACAGCTCGGCACACTTCCTGTCGTGAGCGCCGCAGCACCTTTCGTGACAGCTCTGAGCGAAGATGATACGAATTATACGCATATCGAAGCAGGCGCGGTAACGTTAGGGGATATTGGTGATTTGTATCGCTACCCGAATACCCTGGAGCTCGTTCGCATCAGTGGTCGTGAGTTGAAACAGTGGTTGGAACGAAGCGCTGAAGGTTTTGTGACTGGTCGGGCTGAATCGCCCTTTAGTTACATCAACACAAAGATGCCCAGCTATAACGTTGATAGTTTTTATGGGGTTGAGTATCAGATAGACCCAACCCAACCCATTGGAGAGCGTATCAATAGTTTACGGTATCAGGGCAAGCCCATAGCAGCGGAGCTAGTCATCTTAGTAGCTACCAACAACTATCGAGCAGCAGGCGGAGGTGACTTTGCAGGATTGAATGGCAGTCAATCAATCTATCGTAGCCCAGATGAAATTCAAAAGATTTTGGTCGATTTTATACAGCAATTGCCCAATCAAAACTATCAGTCTGATTTAATAAAGAACTGGACGATTGAAGGTTTATCAAGCAAATAGATAGAAGGGTATTCAGAAGACACAGAAGATTGGTTGCGGGGGCAGGATTTGAACCTACGACCTTCGGGTTATGAGCCCGACGAGCTACCAGACTGCTCCACCCCGCGTCCGAGTGAAGCGCATACTACGGGGTTCACTGACCGAACGCAAGCGGCATTTCATCCAGTTGCTTACTTAATCAACAATAACGCTATCAACCGCTGATTATTTGAGCGTTTTGCTGTTTCTACCTGCAATATCGCTGCCATGGCATACAGACGAATCGAATTTCGGTATACTAGCGCCGATTCTACACACAGCTACAAGAGTACGTTGTTACGTCTGCTCGCTACAGGAAAGAACTATCCCTATGTCCCAACACCTGCAACTATTTGCCACCTGTGCTAAAGGTTTTGAACCCTTATTATTCGATGAATTAATCGAGATAGGTGGCATTGAGGTCAAACAAACACAAGGCGGCTGTTGGTTCCAAGGCACGCAGCGTGAAGCTTACTTAGCCAATCTTTGGAGTCGCTTTGCAAACCGCATCCTTCTGCAGCTCGGCCAATGTCCAATTACACAAGTCAGCGCGATACCGGCAGAAGTTCAAGCGACCAATTGGAGTCAGGTATTTGACCCCGCTGAGCCGTTTATTGTTGATTTCCATGGACGTCACCCAGAAATTCGGCATACCCAATTCGGCGCTCAGCTCATTAAAGATGGGATTGTCGATTACTTTCGTGCGGAAGGTGTTGAACGACCATCAGTCGATAAACACGCCAATGTACGCATCTACGCACATGTCCACAAAGATACCCTGACTTGGTACTTGGACTTGTCAGGTGAAAGCCTACACGTGCGCGGTTACCGCCAACAACAGGGCAGTGCACCGTTACGTGAAACTCTCGCGGCAGCGGTATTAAAACGCGCAGGAATGTCAGCAACGGTCAATACAGTCTGCGATCCGTTTTGTGGTTCCGGCACCTTAGTGATTGAAGCAGCCATGATCGCGCTTGATCGTGCACCCGGTCTTACCCGCACTCATTGGGGCTTTACGAGTTGGCGACAGCATCAACCGGAGTTGTGGCAATCTTTGCTCATCGAGGCACAAGAGCGCTTTGCGGCCGCCTCTGCGCAATCCTCATTCCACGGTTATGGCAGTGACTATGATGCACAGGTCGTCGGAATTGCTCGGACCAATGCGCAACGCGCTGGCGTCGCCGATTTCTTAACTTTTTCGACCCAAGAAATGACCACCGTAACTGCACCTGCAGAGCAAGGGTTGCTGGTGTGTAACCCTCCTTATGGGGAACGATTGGGCGAAGAGGTTGAGACTTTACTGCTCTATCGTCGTTTAGGACAACTATTAAAGCAGCAGTTCCATGGTTGGCAGGCTTCTGTTCTCGCCGGCGATGAGACCTTATTGAAACGCTTGAAGTTACGCAGTAAGAAAAAGTACAAGTTAATGAATGGTGCGTTAGAGACATCATTAGCAAACTTTGATTTGACTGAAGAGCAAGTTGAGTTCACTCAATCGCAATCAAATGATTTAGGCAATAGGCTTAAAAAGAACTATCAAAAGCTCGAGAAATGGGCTGCGAAAGAGGGGGTAAGTGCTTGGCGCCTATACGATGCGGATTTACCTGAGTACAACGCAGCAGTCGATGTTTACAACGACTATTTGGTGATTCAAGAATATGCCGCACCGAAAGATATTCCGGAAGCTGTAGCTAAAGACCGCTTGTGGCACTTGATTGATACGCTGGCCCAAGAGCTGCCGTTTGCAGCAGACAAAATGACGCTTAAAGTGCGTCAACGGCAAGCGGGTAAGCAACAATATCAAAAACAAGAACCCCGTGGCTTAACGACTGTGGTACATGAATACGGTGTACAGTTTGAAGTCAATTTGAGTGATTACCTAGATACTGGTCTCTTCCTTGACCATCGCTGGGCTCGCCGTGAGCTTGGACGCTTAAGTCAGGGGCGCCGGGTGCTAAATTTATTTGCTTACACCTGCAGTGCGTCGGTTCATGCTGCATTGAATGGTGCCGAAGAAGTCGTTTCAGTAGATTTATCCAGAACCTATTTGCAGTGGGGTGAGCGCAACTTCGCGTTGAATGGATTACGTGGTCGGCAGTATGACTTCATTCAGGCGGACTGTATCCAATGGCTCCGTGAACAGAGGCCACAGCAACGTTTCGACGTGATCTTTCTGGATCCGCCGACGTTTTCAAATTCAAAGCGAATGGATGACGTGCTCGACATTCAACGTGACCATATACATCTCTTGAAACTGGCAGCTCGTTTACTGAGTAACAATGGCGTCATTCTGTTCTCGAACAACAAACGCAAGTTTAAATTGGATGAAGCGGAGCTTGCTGAAGCGTTTTTACAAGCTGAAAACCTCACTGAACGGTCCATTTCGATAGACTTCGCGCGTCATAAGGGCATTCATTATTTATTTAAGGTTACCCATCGTGAGTGAGTTCTATTTATTGACGGGCGAGTCTTGTGCGCTGTGTTCACAAGCACTGCAGCTTCTCCATGGCTTGCCGTTAGAAGAACCTATTCGTCTCAACGTAGTGGCCATTGAGCAACAGCCAGAATTGTTTGAAGAATACCGCTGGTTGATTCCAGTATTGGTGCATGGCGCTACCGACCAAGAATTACGCTGGCCATTTACTGCCGAACAAGCACAACAATTTATTGAAGAGTTATAAGATTTCATGAGTATTTTACGAATACAGAATGCCCAACTCGCGTTCGGTAATGACGCAATTTTCGCCGGCATTGACCTCGTCATTGAAGCAGGCGAGCGGTTGTGTTTAGTGGGCCGAAATGGTGCTGGTAAATCGACACTGCTAAAAGCAATTGCTGGCACTGTGCAACTTGATGAAGGCAATATTCAAGCCATCAACGATGCCGTAGTAGCACGGCTACCACAAGATCCCCCAGCAAATTCCGCTGATTCGGTTTACGATTACGTTGCCGAAGGTTTGGCTGATGTCGGTACCGCTCTAAAGCGCTATCACGCTGTCTCTCAACAACTCAGCAGTGACGTCAGTGACGCACTCATGCGTGAATTATCTCAATTGCAAAGTGAGATTGAAGCTGCCAACGGCTGGGTATTGCAAACGCGTATAGAGAATATACTGACTCAGCTCGAACTTGATGCTGATATGACCATGCAGAGCTTATCTGGGGGCTGGTTGCGTCGAGTTGCACTGGCGCGAGCGTTGGTTGTAGCTCCGGATTTGTTGCTTCTCGATGAGCCGACCAACCACCTTGATGTTGAAATGGTGCAATGGTTAGAGCAAACATTACTCGAATTTAAAGGTGCGGTGCTCTTCATCAGCCATGACCGCGAATTTATCCGCCGCTTGGCGACTCGAATCATCGATCTCGACCGTGGTCATTTAGCGAGCTATCCCGGCAACTATGATCGCTACTTGGAGATGAAGCAGGAAGCGTTGGAAGTTGAAGCCAACCAGGCTGCGGAATTCGATAAGAAATTAGCACAAGAGGAAGTTTGGATTCGCCAGGGCGTAAAGGCAAGGCGGACGCGTAATGAAGGTCGTGTTCGTGCGTTACAAGCGCTCCGCAAAGAACGGGTTAAGCGGCGCGAGTTACAAGGTTCGGCGAAACTATCGGTGCAAGAGGCCCAGCGTTCCGGCAAACTGGTGTTTGAGGGTGAGAACTTATCCTTAGCCTTCGCTAATAAAGTCATTCTCGATGATTTTGCCTTACAATTGCAGCGCGGCGATAAAATTGCATTAGTCGGCCCCAATGGTTGTGGCAAAAGTACATTAATCCGAGTCATTTTAGGACAACAAGCGGTAGATTCTGGGCAATTAAAATTCGGGACTAATTTAGAAGTTGCCTATTTTGATCAACATCGTGCAACACTTGATCCCAAATTATCGGTTGCTGAGAATGTCGGCGACGGTAAACAGGACGTTACTTATAATGGTCGAACACGCCACATTCTGAGTTATCTGCAGGACTTCCTCTTTTCTCCCAAGCAAGCTCGTACACCAGTTCATGCTTTGTCCGGCGGCGAGCGTAATCGAGCCTTGTTAGCGAAGCTATTTCTAACGCCGAGTAATTTATTGATTCTCGATGAACCAACGAATGACCTAGACATTGATACGTTGGAGTTGCTGGAGCAAATTGTCGCAGAGTATCAAGGCACAGTGATTCTTGTGAGTCACGATCGTGAATTCGTCAACAACACGGCAACCAGTGTCTTGCTCTTTGAAGGCGAGGGCATGATTACTGAAATTGTCGGTGGTTTTACTGAAATTAATCATTACCTCGAAAGAAAGGCTCAACAAAGCTCGCAAAAGCAGGGAACTAAAGCAGTAGCCAAGCAGTCAGAATCAGCGAAATTAGGTACACAGGCTTCTTCTCAACCACGGAAAAAGTTATCCTACAAGCTTCAACGCGAGCTTGAACAATTACCAGCGCAAATAGAAGCGTTGGAACGCGAGCAAGAAGAACTCACAGCGATTGCCAGCGAACCGGAATTTTATACGAAGCCGCAAGCTGAAACTGGGCCTTTGTTAGACCGTTTAAGCGAACTCGAAATCATGCTCCTAACCGCGCTTGAGCGGTGGGATGAACTTGAAAATTTACAACAAGAGAGCAGTTAATTCCGCTATGAAATATTTTACGAAATGCACTTTATCCGTAGCCATTCTCATGGCTACAACGCAGTCGGTGAACGCCGATGTTTTCACCGTTACGGAACTCGAAACTCCGAGCAAAGTGCGTAACCTGTTTCCAGTTGCGATCAATGATCAAGGGCAGGTCAATCTATTAGGACGACTTCCTGAAGATATTCAGATTGATTTGGAAAGAATCACTGCTTCGACCCGCAGTCAATCGGGTATCCCGCTCGATATCGAAGATCCTGAAAGCTATGAGTTGAGCTACGCGCAATACACCAACTTGGTGTCTGCACTCGAAGACAATCGTAACAGTTTTTTGCAAAATCAGCGGGTTGGCTATAACTATCCAGCAATCTACAACGGTCAGGACATCACTTTTGTCACTCCACTCAACGATACCGATCCGGAGACTCCTGAGCGTGAGGCCACGAGTGACCATTATCTTTACGGTTTGAATCAAAATAACATCAGCGTTGGTGTCGGTACTGCGCCATATCGTGATTTAGAACATACCTACACTCCTGATGAGGACGCCGATCCTGCGACGATCCTATATTCTGAGCGAGATTTTACCGCACGGGCTATTTGGACGGATGGTAACAGCGTACAAACCTACGAACCCGTTGCTACAGAAGTTCTGGGAGGTGAGTCATTCATGTTCGACATTAATGACAGCAACCTCGCTGTTGGTCACATGAGCATGGAGTTATCGCCAGTAGCGGTTGAACGTGTTGCCGAATGTGAAGAGGAGGCGGCCGATCCAGCATCACCAGATCCGCTCTATGTCTGTGTCTGGGAATATTGGCACCAATTACAACGCAGCTCTGCTGCCAACATTGCACCCAGCCCATTTCAGCCGTCCAGCGTTCGTACCAATCAGAGCATTTACGATATGCGGGCGACCATGTGGCAATTAGATGCACAAGGTAACGTGATCTCAACGACAACCTTAGGCACTTTAATGGACCGCGTTGAAGAGGTAGAGGGCGAAGAGGCCGATCTCGGTAATTGGTCTAGTTACGCTTACGCTGTTAACAACAACGGTATTGCTGTTGGCCAAAGCTGGACCTATTTAGATTTCGACGGTGATTTTTCAACTCGCCGTATAAAAATGCCAGCTATCTACGCCAATGGTGAGGTCATTCCAGTCACCACCGAAAATAAATATTTGTGGGGCAGTGCGGATGACATCAACGATGAAAATATCGCTGTGGGCTTCCTGTTAACTAACATTCAAGGTGTTCAGCGCTACGTGGGCTACAGTTTCGATGTGGAAACGGAAACACTGTCTCTCATGCCCGGTTTCTTTAATGGTTCGAGCACCATTCCTACTGCCGTGAACAATGCCGGTATTGTGGTGGGTAGCGCAGAAATTGAAGCGTCATTGTCGACTCAAAGACGCCGTGTCGGTTTTATGTATGACTTGAACAATCCAGATGCTGGCTTTATCAACTTAAACGATACCGTTGCCTGTGAATCGGGCTATTTCATTGTTTCTGCAGAAGACATCAATGAGCAGGGTGATGTGGTGGCGACCGTTGTCGAAGCGAGTGAATACACGGATGAAGACGGTGAAGTCCAAACCGAACAAGTCGCGAAAACGGTTGTGCTCACTAATATTGGTGGCGAGTTGAACAACTGCGACGCAGAAGAGCAACTCGTGGAACGGCAAGGAGCAAGTTCTTCGCCATTCGCTTTCTTCGGTATGTTGTTGATTGGCGGTCTTATTACGATCCGTCGAGCTATGGCAAAATAGACGATAAATTGTTCTAAAAAAATCAGCTCATTTAACCAGCGGTATTTCATGGACTTAGTTCCGTTCCTGAAATATCGCTGGTTTTTTACATTGAACTCCCGTACAGAATTGCTATCTATTTAATAGAGCCGACAGAAAAACGTCATGCTCTTGTCATGAACGCAATGTAAGAAAAATCTGGACGAGGAAGTGAAAATGAAAAGACAAAAACGCGATCGCCTCGAGCGTGCACATGCACAAGGTTTCAAAGCCGGAGTATCTGGTCGTTCTAAGGAGTTATGTCCATATCAAAACCAGGACGCGCGGTCCCAGTGGCTAGGCGGTTGGCGCGATGCAATGGAAGCACGCGGCGTAGGGCTTTATCGATAAAAGTCCACACTTCGATACAGCAATAAAACTTACGAAATATCTTCTCTAGAAACTATAAAGCCCGCTCATAAAGCGGGCTTCTTATATCCATACAGTAAACGTTTAGAACGTTGACGTATCAGTGAACAAACCTACTTTAAGGTCTTTCGCGGTGTAGATTGGCTTGCCATCCACTTCAACACGACCATCGCCGATACCCATATACAAAGAGCGCTTTAATACGCGTTTCATATCAATGAAATAACTGACTTTTTTTGCAGTCGGTAGTATTTGTCCGGTAAATTTCACTTCACCAACACCGAGCGCTCGACCACGACCTGGACCACCTAAGCAAGCTAAGAAGAATCCAGTTAACTGCCACATGGCATCTAAACCAAGACAGCCTGGCATGACCGGGTCACCTTTAAAATGGCAGTCAAAAAACCACAAGTCAGGGGTGATATCGAGCTCTGCGTGAATGTAACCTTTGCCGTGGGCACCGCCATCCTCGTTGATAGTTAGGATGCGATCCATCATCAACATATTGGGCAGCGGAAGTTGACTATTGCCAGGGCCAAACATCTCGCCCCGACCACAGGCCAAGAGTTCTTCGCGGGTATAACTCGACTGTTTCATAAACACCTTAGATCTGTGACTGCAGTAAAAGTGCCGCTAGCTTAGCGAACACTTGTACGCTTAACAAGTCCGACAAGTTTTCAGGAACCAAACCAGCGTTGCCAAACGGAAGGAGAAGGCTCTTGCGGCTGTAATTCGCGTAAACGCTGTTCGATCTTCTCGTACAAACCTTTTTGATCCGCCTGCGTTAATAATTCCAGTGCCTCATTCAAGTGCTTCACCGCGTAAACCGTAAACTCACCGCGTTCAACAGCCGCAATAACGTGCGGCTCCAGATTCAGTTGGCTTAGGTTTGCCGCAGGAATAATAACGCCTTGTTGACCGGTTAAACCACGAGCCGCACAGAGTTCGTAAAACCCCTCAATTTTCTCATTTACCGCACCGATAGCTTGCACCTGTCCGAATTGATCGACTGCGCCGGTAATTGCTAACCCTTGCTGAATAGGCGCTTCGGCTAAAGCCGAGAGCAAACAGCAAAGTTCAGCCAATGATGCACTGTCACCGTCAACTTCATGATACGACTGCTCAAATACAATGGTTGCGGACAAAGCCATGGTTTCATTACGCGCAAACACGTTGGCAATATAGGCAGAGAGAATCATCACGCCTTTCGTATGAATGTTTCCACTCAACTCAGATTTGCGATCAATATCAATGATGTCACCATCACCATAATGAACAGTCGCAGTGATTCGCGACGGCTCACCAAATTCACTCCCGCCTGCGGTTACAACTGTTAAACCGTTGATTTGCCCAACCACAGCACCTTGGGTTTCAATATAAACCTGACCTTCCAAAATCGAACGGCGACTTAATTCCGCTATATAGCCATCGCGTTGCTGGCGTTGCTCGAGTACTCGCGCTAAATGTTGCCCCGATATCGCTTGATCTTGAGCTGCGGTCGCTATGACATTCGCTTCGCGCAAGAACTGCATAAGCGCGATAGTGTCTAGCGATAATTCGGTTTGGTAATCGCTGAGACGTGAAGCGAACTTTAAGACCAGAGGTATAGCATCGGCTTGCAATGGCAATACATCTGCCTCATGTTGGACATAGGCTAAATAATCAAAGTAGGGCTTTAGTGGCAACGTGCTTAGTGGATAATGTGCTGAAAAGTCACACAGATATGGAAACAGATTATCGAAATCGCGATCAAGTTCGCGTAGCTGAGCATAAATATCGCGATCACCGAGCAATAATATTTTGATTTGAATGGGTACCGGCTCTGGCTGGTAAAAAGCAGCAATATTGGCATCACCCGGTTGTGGCCAATGAAACTGACTGGTCTTCAAAATATACTTTAACTTTCGCCATAATCCCGGCTGTGACAAGAGTTCTTCGGCGTCAATGGCCAACACGCCGCCGTTCGCTTTGAGCAGGGCGCCTGCTTCAATTAAATGTAAATCAGAGCTGATGGTTCCTTGTACCGATTGCAAACGAATACTACCAAACAGACTTGCTTCAGTGACTCGGTCGCAGAGCACAAATTCTTCTTCGTCTTGATGTTCAACAATAATTGTTGCTAGTTCATTACCGGGCAAGTCGGCGAAGCTTAATTCAGCTATCTGCGCGAGGTAAGCGGTAATGCGAGGGGTCGAAACTTTAGCCTGAAGTTCTTTGAGTGAAGCTTGCCGAGCCTCAACAGGAGCCTCCAGAATAGCCCACAGCTCGGTTAAAAACTCACTAGCGGTTCCGGCAGGTAGGTTTACACAAATAGGCTCATGCGCTGATTTAGGGTTCGCTAAATAGACCCAGTCAAAGAGCTGGGCATGTTGCCAACGCTGCTGTTGTTGTAATTCTTTCAAGACGTCATAGGTTCGTAACCCGGCTGGGGTTACAATAAAACCATGTGCATAGCGACCGGCGCTATTCAACGCTTGTTTTACGGCAGTGACCGCACGAACTTGTCCAATCAGTGCACTCGCATGAGTTTCTGCGTTATGCTCAGCGGCCCAAGCATGAATAGGGGGTTGAAGGGCGGTTACGGGTACGCGCATGGAAATCGTTCTCCTTGATTCAGCCTGTCATGATAGCTGATATAGTCAGTGTCTGACTATGACTTATCCGTTTAAACGATGACTTAAAACTCAGTAATTGCGAGAAGGTGTAACATTGGTGCAGCGTTTTTATTTTAAATTAACTTTGCTGATGGCCGTTTTATTGATCGCGGTCACTTTTACAGTGCATTTTGCTCAAGCAGATCAACCAGCCAAGGTGACGCCGGTTATCGTGATATCCCTGGACGGCTTCCGACACGATTATATCGCTAAGTTCAATCCGCCGCGGGTGAGTCAACTTGCGGAGCGTGGCACCGTTTCTCGCCTCGAACCTGTGTACCCAGCCAAAACATTTCCCAATCATATTTCGTTAGCAACCGGTTTGTATCCGAGCAAACACGGTATCGTTGATAATTATTTTTATGATATCGAACGCAATGACTTTTATGGCATGGGCAAAGGTTACGATGACAGCACGTGGTTGGATGGCATTCCGATTTGGAACTTAGCTGAACAACAAGGGCTGCGTGCTGCTACTTACTTTTGGCCAGAGTCAGATGCTCGGGTCAATGGCATGTCACCCAGTTATTTTTATCGCTACAGCCACTATGCCAGCCCGAAAAAGCGGATTGAACAAATCATTCGTTGGTTACAACAGCCCGATGAAACCCGACCTGCACTCATTATGAGCTACTTCCATCAAATCGATAGTGCTGGCCATCGCTATGGTCCAAATGGCGCCGGCACAGGCGCAGCAGTTCATTATATTGATGGATTGATTGGGCAACTGATTGACGAGCTTGCGCGCCTCGAGCTTGAAGCTAATCTTATTTTGGTTGCTGACCACGGTATGCTGGAAACGCTCTCGGACGACGCAATTCATGTTGATAGGTTGCCTTTACCGGATGGTTTTGAGCGTGTTCATAACAGTACTCGAGTCATGTATTACGCAAAGAATGATGCCGCTCAAGCACAATTGAGTGAATTGCAGCAACAGCTCGAATCGCTCGACCTAACCGTTGACATTAATACGATTGATTCAATGAAGCGGGCAGGCTATCAAGAGTCCAGTCGTTCAGGTGATCTGATTATCGACGCTCGTCCACCGGTTACTTTCTCGGGCCGTGAGATCAAGCCAGGTCGAGTGAGCGGAACCCACGGTTATACCGGGATTACTGAGATGGATGCGGTATTCATTGCGGTGGGTCCGGCATTTTCTCCAGACCGAAAAGTGGAGCGGCTCCGGGTTATCGACGTCTATCCATTGATTGCAAAATTGCTCGAACTTCGTATTGAAGAGCCCATTGATGGAAATGAAAACGCTATCCTGCCGTTACTGGAAACAACAGAATAGCGTTTGGTATTACTCAGCGACTTGTTACTCAACCATCGTGACTGAGTAACCGGCGTCACGCAGCAACTGTAAGACGCCACGCTCACCCCCTAAATGACCAGCACCGACGGCAACAAATGTAGGTGCTGATTGAAAATTCGTTGCCAATTTTTCAATCCAGTTTTCATTACGTTGGTAAAGTAACATGTCCGTATACTCTTCATATTCAGGTTGATCGACAATCAACTGATGCAATTGCTCGGCGTCTTCTGCTAAATAAGTGTCTTTTAGCTTAACCAGCAGATTCTTTGATTTTTCAGGATCTTCTGCCATCTCCCACAGCCATTGCGTTTGTTCGCTCAATGGAATTTGATCAAAAATACCGAACTGATATTCAACGGTTTCCAAACCAATAATCGGCTTTTGATTTGAAACGGCTTGCATAGTGAGAAACAACTCATAAGAAGCAGTCTGTGCGCAATCTAACTGCTGAGTAACCAGCATACTGGATATGACAAAAGGGCGCATCGCCGCTATTTGCGTAAGCTCGACACCGGCTTCGGCTTGAACGAAATCACTTAAAGTCGTGAGCTGTTCCGGTGACAAATACTGATCAAGATAGGGACCTTCAGGATTAATGACCATCTGGTTCATCTTTTGGGCAACGCTAGAATCACTCAAATCAAGTTCCATCACTACTTGCTCAGAGTCTGCGAACGCTTGTAGAAGTGCGTCACCAGTTTTAAAGTCCTGCTGACACAATACATGCATAGTGCCAAACACATACGAGGGCTGTTCGAGATTATTCCCCTCTACCTTATAGAGCAACGAAGCTTGGCTAGCTCCTGAGAGTAGAGCAAGAGGACTCAACAAAGTGCTCAGTAGAGCCGCATTACAGAACGTTCGGACTGTTTTTCGATTGGATTTTTTGCAGACTGACATAACCGTTTCCTTATTAACTGGTATAACACTGTTATTTACGCAGTGAATCGACTGACTCACCGTCAGCACTCATATTAGGTTGAGGAGGGCGTTCGAGTGACGACAGTTTACCGCCTGTCGCCTGTAATGTCGTATCTGTCACTTTGGTGTCAGACACTGGCTTACTGGAAAAGATACGACAGGGACATGACAATTGCGACATTTTCTATGACAGACGGTAAACTGTCGTCACAGCAAGCTAAAAAACCGAACTAGAGTAGGTCCTGACAACGAGTTACCGAACTCATTTTCACACAAACCATACTCAAGTAAGGAACAATTATGTCACCCAGTAAAAGTATCGATTCTAAAAGTGTCAGTATGATGAACGCTTTACGTCAGGGCTTTTGGTTCTATTGCAACCACAATGGTCATCATATCGCTGCACATGCTTCTGGAGTAAGTGGCCGCGAAACCATTTATGTCGACGATACCAAAGTCTCCACGAAAATTTCTTGGCGTTTTGTCAGTAGCCAAGAATTCAACATAGATGGGGTTCAGTATCGGGTTGAATTTCATGTGACGAGCATATGGCAGGGCCGCATCGTCTGTCGGTTTTATGCCGATGATGTGCTTATTGAAGAAACCGAAAATGCGATGGCTGTTGGCGGCTCCAAGTTAAGTTGGAAAACCTTTGCGATTTTCTTCTTGGCCGGTGCGGTATTTGGCTATGTATTCGCAAAAGCCATTATTGAGCTCTTTGTGGGAGCATAATGTGGATATTCAAGCTGAACAAGTCCGCTATTTGCGCGCACAAAAAGGATGGACTCAGCAGCACCTGGCCGAAGCCTGTGCAGTGAGTTTACGAACCATTCAACGCGTTGAAAAAGACGGTAATGCTGCGAATGAAACCGTTGCAGCTCTCTGCGCTGTTTTTGAGGTTGAGCGCGAAGAGTTATTGGTCGTACCGAGGTTACAACCGGGTGAACTTAAACCCGCACAAATGCGCGACCAAAACATTAAGTTTTTGATCGCGCTCAGTATCGGTTTTGCACTAGGTGTTGCGGTGATGCTTATTGCCAGCTACTAGCTGGCTTTAAGCGTCCATTGGGTATCAAGATCCCGCAACAGATACAAAGCAATACAGGCTGCCCACATTGGCCATGCAGCAAAGAACAATAGATTGTTAAATGCATCAAAATAGAGCGGAAGTGGCGTGAGCGTCGACACACCATGCAATATTGCGATTAAGCCGTAAGTCGCTCGCTTCCAAACTCCACTCACGAACGCTAGAACCAACGCCAGTTGCAGAACTCCTAGGACGATGAATACGTTGCCTTCAAGCCCAGGAATGAAATAGAAAGTCTCAAAAACTGCTGCAGAGTGAGCTGGATTGACGAATTTATCAAGGGTCCACACCAACATCACAATAAATACGCCTATACGCATTAATAAGAGAGACCAGCGAATACGCGGCAAATAAGCATCTAAAGATGAGCTAGGGGTCGTCATAGTATTTCTCCTGTAGATAGCGACTGTATTTATTGAGTGTTTGCTCAATTATAGCAATGACTGTAGACTTTATTGAGCAATCATTCAAGAAAGAGAAGTCATTGTATTATGCCTAGACCAGCTAAGTTTATTCGGACCGAGGCAATCGCAAGCGCGCTGCAGGTCTTCTGGCAGCGCGGCTACCATGCGACATCGTTGAAAGACCTAGAAACTGCATTAAGTATGCGGCCAGGTAGTATTTACGCGGCCTTTGGCAGTAAAGAGGGGCTTTTTGATGAAGTCCTATCCCATTATGCGGAGCGGTCCCTAACTTCGTTGCGAGAAAAACTACTGAATCGTCCCAGTGCCATGCAAGGGCTGCGAGAATACCTGTATTCATTGGCAAACTTAGGCGAGCGTGAGCCCGCTGAGCGCGCCTGCATGCTCGTTAAAACGCTGCTCGAGCTTGCGACGACAGAGCCGCAATTGAGCGCACGAGCGGACGCTTATTTAGCCTCGATGGAAAACCTATTCTGCGAAGTCTTTATGGCTGCTATGCAGCAAAATGAGCTTGAAAAAGGTGCGGATCCACGATTTTTAGCGCAACAATTGCAGGTCGCAATTTTTGGACTGAGAATTTTTTCGCAAAGACAAACAAGTCCATTAAGGGTGCGGTTATTAACAGAGCAAATTGCGAATCAGTTTACACGGGTTGATAAAATAGCATGAATAAATATGGCATAAGTCACATAGTTTTCGCCTTTTTTCTGTCCATTCTATTGGTTCTTTTTCCTGCCAGTGCAACAGCAGCCGAATCGTTTGATCATCAGCATAAACGGTGGGCCCAAGTCCTTGCTGATAACATAGTCGTGAAGCAACAGGGCGCTTGGACACGAGTCAATTATCAACAACTGGCCGCTAATCCCGAGGCATTACAGGACTATTTAGTGCAGCTCACTGCTGTAGAGGCAACAACTTTTGAGACATGGAGCCAAGCTGAACAGCTGAGTTTCCTCATCAATGCCTATAATGCGTTCACGCTTGAGCTTATTCGTAGCCGTTACGATGAATTCGCTGCAGGTGAAGCAGAGTCCATACGTGATCTTGGTACCTGGTTCACAAGTCCTTGGGAACGTGAGTTTTTTACGTTATTCGGTGAACGTCGCACGCTCGATTGGCTTGAGCATGAGGTGATTCGTCCGAATTACGCAGAGCCGAGGATTCATGCAGCTTTGGTGTGCGCAGCTGTCAGTTGTCCGCCATTACTCAACACCGCTTACACAGCAGACCAATTGGATAGTCAGCTAGAAGGTCAAATGACCATGTTCCTCAATGACGCAAACAATAACCGCTTTGATGCATCTACAAACACGTTGTATTTGTCATCTATTTTTAAATGGTACGGCGACGACTTTCTAAAGGATAAATCCTATTCATCATTAACCGATGTAGCAGCGCGCTACATGCAAAATCCGGCACTCGCACAAGCATTGTCTGCATCGAGAGACATAGCAATACGCTTCAACCAATATAACTGGGATCTCAACAGCGCCAATTCCCGAGATTAACGATATTATTTAATTGCGCATAATGTATATTATGTTAAATAAACTATTAATAAGATAAGCTAGCAACAGTGATTGCTCACACTATGCTAGCTTTCTCAGGCGTTTCTACGCCAAATCTGTCGTGTAATCTGTACTCTAGTCCTACAGAATTTAAATTCTTAATTCGCTTCTACAAATGTTTGCATCGCTCTCATTTGTTGTTGCAACACAGTTGCGACTGGCGCTGCCCACGCTGACAAATCATTCGGTGAATAACCGCCAACACGATAAGACACTCTGAGTGTCACCAGGTCTTCAGAGGTTGATTGAATCTGCCAATCCATCACTCCTGATAATCCTTCACCTTGTAACGGACCCAAACCGCCAGACAATCGAATCAATTGATTCGGCTCGACCTTCACAACACGCATATGCTCTGTTTCACGACCCTCGGCCGCAATTTCACAGAAGCACCCGCCAGCTTTCGCTGCGAGCGTCATATTCGCTGATGAGCCATACCAAGTGTGTGCGGCTAGCCACCACTGCCCAATATCTTGGGTTAATGCCTGGTAAACCTGTTTCGGTGTTGCTTGAATGGTTTGTTCAAATTGGATACTAAAGCCGTTCGGGGCTGCATCCAGCACTGGACTAGCCTCTGCTGCCGTTGTATTCGCAGAAACGGCCTGATCACTGAATGTTAGTGCAATAAAAACGCCGGCAAGAGCCAGCGTTTTTGTCGTATTTCTGAGGTTCATCGGTTCACTTCCCAAGACCATTCGTTAATCTGGAAACTCACTTGCTGATTCCATTTCACGTTCCAAACGTTGTGATTCATCAGCGCGCGGCTTCGTGAATCGTGCTAGCGCTAAGTATAGTACAGGCGCAAGATACAAGGTAAAGAGGATCGCAAACGCGAGTCCACCGAACACAACCCAACCGATCGCATTACGAGCCTCAGCTCCAGCGCCAATCGAAATAATCAGAGGTACCGAGCCCAGCAAGGTTGAGATTAATGTCATCATTATAGGACGTAGGCGAATTTGAGCAGCCTGCTCTACTGCATCTCGAACCGACTTACCTTGGTCGCGTAATTGATCGGCAAACTCAACGAGTAGAATTGAGTTCTTCGCAATCAGACCAATCAACATCACCAGTCCGATCTGCGAGAAGATATTGATGGAGGTTCCGGTCACGAACAGCGCAAAGAAAGCTGCTGCAATGCCGAACGGCACAGTCGCCATTACTACCACCGCTGAATTCACGCTCTCAAACTGTGCAGCGAGTACCAAGAAGACAATCACGAAAGCTAGCACATACGTTAGCATGACTTCGCGCGCAGTTTCCTCATAGGCTTCAGCTTCTCCAAGTAGAACCATGCCGACATTATCTGGTAACTCGCGGTCGGCTATTTCGCGCAATTTCTCAACTGCATCCTCAATAGCGAGTTCCTCTGGTAGCGACATGTCAATTTCAATAGCACGGCGCTGGGCGCGACGCTCGAGTTCAGCCGCAACGCCTTCTTCTGTAATAGAAGCCAACGATGACAGCGGTACTAGCTCACCGGTACTTGAACCTACATATAGGTTAGCTAAATCAGAGGGATCATTAACCTTCTCTCGTGACGCCATCAGCATCACAGGAACAGCTTGGTCACCAATATTGAGATCGGTTATATCGTCACCATTCACGGCAGCGCGCAAGGTGGTCGATATGTCGCTAAGCGGCACACCCAGTTCTTCAGCTCGTTTCCGGTCGATATTCACCCGCAATTGCGGTTGCGTCGGCTGGAATGAAATTCGCGGAAAGCCGACCTCAGGCATTTCTCGTTGTAAAGCTGCAGAGAATTTTTGCGCGGCCTCAAAAATTTCTTGGTAATCCTCACCGGTCAACGCAACTTCAAGACCTCCGCCCTGTCCGCGCAAGTTCAAACTATTTGAGCCGAAGGCTCGGCCTGGAGCACCTGGAATGCGGCTGAGCGGCTCACTTATTTCATCAATAATTTCTTGCTGAGAAATGTCACGTTCTTCCCAATCGGTTAGACGAACCGTGATAAACAAGAGATTCGGGTCCCACTGGCCGACCGAGGTACTGATACTTTCAACCGCACCTCCGTTTACGTATGGCAACAGAATATCTTCCATTTTCTGAGCTTGACGATCCATGAAGTTCAAACCAACACCATCAGGACCACGTGCGAATATACGCACCATTCCGCGGTCTTCATTTGGCATGAGCTCGTTGTCCACCGAGGTGTAGAGATAAGTCGCCGTACCCGCCACTAAAGCACTCGCGATAAATACCCACCAAGCTTTATCGAGTGCCACATGAAGTGACTTTCTGTAACCAGCGAGGAAACGCGAACCCACCCGCGTTAGCAAGGTTTCTTTATGCTGTTTTAACGGCAAGCGAGCAGTGAGTGCGGGCACTAATGACAATGCCACAAAGGACGATATGATAACCGCAGCTGCCAAGACACCACCAAACTCACGGAATAACCGCCCCGCTGTCGATGGCAAAAATGCAATTGGCACAAATACCGCAACTAAAACTGCTGTTGTGGCAACCACGGCAAAGAACACTTCTCGTGTACCAATAACAGCCGCGGCCCGCGCCCCCATTCCCATAGCACGACGGCGTTGGATATTTTCCGACACCACGATGGCATCATCGACGACCAATCCAGTTGCCAGCACCAGCGCCAGTAATGTCAGTATGTTGACGGAAAAACCCAGCAACCAGATGACTGAGATAGTACCTACTAATGCTACAGGTATTGCTGCAGCAGGAATAATTGTCGCTCGTCCAGAACCGATAAAGATCCACAAAGTCGCGACCACGAGCAATATCGTTAGACCCAGTGATGTAATAACCTCTTCGACAGAACTCCGAATAAACTTGGCATCATCCGATGTCACCTCAATATTGAGGTCGGTAAACTGCTCATCCAAGCGTTTTGCCAATGCCAATACATCATCCGATATTTCAATGGTATTTGAGCGGGCTTGCCGGATAATGCCGAGTCCTAATACAGGTTTACCATCTAAACGTTGATAAGAACGTGCATCGGCTGGAGCAAAGTAAACATCCGCAACATCACCGACTCGGGTCGTATCATTGATCATGATATCGGCGACTTGTTGTTCCGTGACCGAGCTGGCATCCGCGCGCACAATGACTTGCTGATCGGTCGATTTCAAACTGCCTGCAGGCACATCAAACGCAGCTTGTCGAAGCACATTCGATACATCCGTAACGGCCAAACCGTAACTACTCAGACGCAGGGGATCGATGACGACGCGCATCACGCGCCGCCGGTCTCCAGTGAGCCGCACATCTGCGACGCCGTTAATACTCAGGAAGTTGGGAGCTAAATCGACTTCCACACGCTCGGTCAGTGCTTCCAGTTCAATTTCATCACTCCAAATGGACAAGCTGACGACCGATTCAGCATCGTTATCCGCCTTTATTACCGCGACGTTTTCGACTTCTTCGGGCAATTGTCGCTGGACACGACTCACCGATTCACGTGTTTCGTTGGCGGCATTATCAAGATCAATTCCGGGCCTAAACTCGACCACGATACGGGCACTACCTTCCTCACTGGAAGCGCGAATGGATTTCACACCACTGACTCGTGCAACAGCACCTTCAAGTTGCCGAGTCACTTCCGTATCAACCGTTTCAGGCGCTGCTCCCGGGAAGCTTGCGCTCACAGTGATGATAGGACGGTCAACGTCAGGCAGTTCTCGAACTTCAACCCCATTAATCGCGGCCAGGCCTGCAATGATGATCAATAAGTTTAAGACAACGATAAGTACCGGACGGCGAATCGCTGTAGAGGGTAAGTCAGTGAGTTGCGTGTTGAACTTCATGGCGTTTGCTCCGCCGATAAAACTTCAATATTTTGGCCTTGGCGCAACTGCTGTACGCCTTCGATAACCAATTCGTCACCAAGCTGAATTTCGCCTGCCACTAAAATACGGCCCTGGAGGCGTTGTTTAATTTGTACATTGACACGAAATGCTCGACCATCACGATTTAGCCACACGTATGCGCCCTCTGCGGCCCACATCAAAGCAGCCTCAGGTACAACAGCATAACTGTCACCCTCTATCATTAAATTCACCCGGAAGCTCATACCGGGACGAAACCGGTCATCATCATTATCCAGTATTGCACGCACTCCGATGGTTCGGGTTTGGGTATCGATGCGAGAATCAACATCCACTAACTTGGCCTGATATGCTGCGCTTTGATCGTTCCACGGCCTCACCGTGAGGGTTGGTTCTTGTTGCAGCAAACCTAGCGCCACCTCAGGGGCGTCAAAGCGAACGTACAATTGATCCCGTTGGTCGATGCTCGTGATCATGGTTTGTGTCGTTACGCGGTCGCCCGCTTCAATTTCTGTCAATCCGACGATTCCATCAAACGGCGCCCGGACTTTGCGATCCTCAACTTCGACTTCGGCTTCACGAACCGCAACTTTCAATAGGTCTCGATTTGTAATAGCGTTATCTAATTCACTCTGCGGAATTGCACCCTGCTCACGACTGGTTCGCAATCGTTCCACTGTTCGCTCTGCATCGGCTAATTGAATTTTCGCGCGTTGTAATGCTGTTTGCTGACGGCGGTCATCCAATTGCACTAAGACATCGCCTTCGTTCACGGAATCACCGGGAGCAAAATTGACAGCTAACACTTCATCACCAACGGCAGGATACAGATCCACTGAGCGCAATGCCTGTGCGTATCCAACGACGTCAACTCGTGTCGTTGTGCGCTCAAAACCTGCAGGCTGTGTAATCACCAATGCAGCCTGCTCACCACCCCAGCGCTGAGCAACAGCTTGTGGAGCTTGAGCAACGACAAACAAACAGAGACATCCAGCGATAAAACGACCGCTATACTTCATGAATTCAGCTTCCTTTCGGTTTCGATGGGCAACAGAGACAGGCTGCGCACTACTAATTAGGTATGACAACAAGTATGCATATTTCATCAAACTCGATCAAAAAAGACCGCTCGCCTTCGACGAACGGTCTTTTTCGTACGTTAGACGCTATTTTCTATGCGTCTGATTGATTTTCTAGCCTTTGGTTGGCGCTTTTTTGAGGACTTCAGTTAAGCCTGCCACCGCACCACCAATATCACTGAGTTGTGCTGGCAAAATCAACGTATTGGTCTCTTTAGCTAGGCGACCGAATTCGCGGACATATTGCTCGGCTACGCGCAGGCTCACCGCTGATTCGCCGCCTGGTTCTTGAATAGCGGACGCAATCTCCCTCAGACCTTGTGCAGTAGCCGTTGCAATCATCTCAATTTCACGGGCGCGCCCCTCAGCTTCGTTGATTTGCTTTTGCTTCTCCGCCTCGGATAAATTAATAATTTCTTGTTTCTGGCCTTCTGAAACGTTGATCATTGCTTGTCGCTCACCTTCAGACTTCGCAATAGCAGCACGACGCTCACGTTCCGCGCGCATTTGTTGCTCGAGCGCATCTTTAATCGAAGCCGGCAACTCAATATCAGATATTTCGTAACGAAGTACTTTAATACCCCAAGGTGCAGCAGCTTCATCTAAAGCCTGCACGACCACCTCGTTGATTTGCGCGCGTTCTTCAAAAGTCTTATCTAAGTCTGTTTGACCAATGACCGAACGCATGGTGGTTTGTGCGAGCTGGGATGCCGCATACCGATAGTCATTAATGCCGTACGAGGCTTTGTGGGCATCGACAACTTGAATGTAAAGTACACCATTAATGCCAACCTGAATGTTATCGCGCGTCACGCAGGCTTGGCGCTCAACGTCGATAACTTCCTCTTTTAAGGTGTGTTGATAAGCAACCTTATCAATAAACGGAATCAGTAGGTGAAAACCTGAATCTAGGGTGCGGTTGTAACGCCCCAACCGCTCAATGACAAAATTTGAACGCTGCGGCACAATCCGTGCCGTTTTCAGAATGATTATAATAACGGCAAGTGCGAAACCTAGCGCTAAAACGGTACTGACATCGAATTCAAATGGCATCGAATTTTTCCTCTCTCTAATTTAATTATTCCGCTGCAGGTGGCTGGACTCGACTGACAGTTAGCTGTATTCCTTCATTGGATACCACCCACGCCGTCTCACCTGCTTTCAATTCGTCCTCTGAATAGGCAGACCAGCGCACACCATTTAAAGTGACTCGACCGGTACCATTCACAAAATCGTTAACAACGGTCACACGGGAGCCAATGTCTTTCTGAAAATTAGGTTTCCCTTCATCATCATCAGCTGTATACCCCATAAACCACTTTTTGATACGACCACGAGCCAGGAGCAATAAAATCAAACTAACGATTCCGAAAACCGCAAACTGACTTGCTGAACTTTCAATTACGCCCCAGTTCAGCAGAAGCCCTGTTACTATCGCGCCAATACCTAAAAATACTGCTATCACACTAGTCAGCAATAATTCAGATAAAATCAGCAGTACCCCAATAATGATCCAAATAAGCGCGACGCTCATGGCAGCTCCTAATTGTTATGCTTATGTAATGAAACGACTATAGCACGTCACTTCCCGCAATCGAGAGCGATAATTGTATCAATTTGCTACTCGGTAACGTCGCTGAGATAGGTCACCAATGGAAAGAACAGTAACTCTTGACCCTGCGGTGTTTGCAAGGGCACGCGCAGTTGCCACTCCATCTCAGACTCTGCACAAGCGCCAACCTGCAACGTCGTATGCCACACGCCAGCAGTGTCATCATCGGCTTGCCAAATCACGGGTAGACTCCCCATATACATCGTAATTGCCACCAGTTGACTAGGTTGAGGTTGCCATTCAGTCGGTAACGTCAGTTGAATGAAAATAGGATGCTCGGGCTGCGGGCGCGCTGGAGTGATCGAAAATTTCACCGCAGCGGTATCCATGTCTGCAGCTTGCATTTGGCGCGCTTGCTGATGCTCAGTTGTAGGTTCAGAGCAGCCCCACAAGTGAGCAAGAATGAGAACTGTAATCATTCCACGTAGCCAACTGTTCATTTGTTCAGTTTCCTATACAAATTACTGTCGAATAATTCAGCAAACACTTGCCGTCACGAGGAAAAACAAGGCTTTTGAACTGTATTTTTTAGTCTTTTCAGCTTAGTATATAAGAGCTTCCTGAACTATGAGTGAAGTACCACTTATTGTCACGTATCACTGTCGCCTTTGTGCGATCAGACGCGGAAACCAATGATGAGTCATACGAGTCCACAACAAATGGAATATAACCTCAAAGTCGTACGGCAGTTTGCTGTAATGACTGTCGTTTGGGGGATTATTGGCATGGGTCTAGGCGTGTTCATCGCTGCCCAGCTAATTTGGCCCGAATTAAATTTTGATACCCCTTGGTTAACCTATTCACGGTTACGCCCGCTGCACACGAATGCTGTTATCTTTGCATTCAGTACCTCAGCGCTGATGGGAACGTCTTTTTATATCGTGCAGAAGACCTGTCGCACCAATCTTTTTTCCGACAAGTTAGCTGCTTTCGTTTTCTGGTCTTGGCAAACGGTTATCGTACTCGCAGTGATCACGTTGCCGCTCGGCTTTACCTCGAGTAAAGAATACGCTGAGTTGGAATGGCCGATCGATATCTTGATTGCACTATCCTGGATTGCCTACGTCATCGTATTCTTCGGCACCTTGATGAAGCGCAATACCTCACATATTTACGTTGCGAACTGGTTTTATGGCGGCTTTATCGTCACCATCGCAGTGCTGCACATTGTGAATAGTATGGCGATACCCGTATCGTTCACCAAGTCATACAGCCTCTATGCAGGTGCTGTCGATGCCATGGTGCAATGGTGGTATGGTCACAATGCAGTTGGGTTCCTGCTGACAGCCGGCTTCCTGGGTATGATGTATTACTTCGTACCGAAACAAGCGGAACGGCCAGTGTACTCATACCGACTCTCAGTTGTGCATTTTTGGGCTCTGATATCACTCTATATCTGGGCAGGTCCTCACCATCTGCATTACACCGCTCTACCGGACTGGACTCAGTCACTGGGTATGGTGATGTCGGTCATTCTCTTCGTACCGTCTTGGGGCGGTATGATCAATGGTATTATGACCTTGTCTGGTGCGTGGCATAAACTGAAAACCGACCCAATTTTGCGGTTCTTGATTGTCTCGTTGTCGTTCTACGGTATGTCAACGTTCGAAGGCCCAATGATGGCAATCAAATCGGTTAACGCGTTGTCGCATTACACAGACTGGACCATTGGTCACGTGCACTCAGGCGCACTTGGCTGGGTAGCAATGATTACCATTGGCTCCATGTACTACTTGATTCCACGTTTATACAATCAAACGTCAATGTACAACGTGCGCTGGATCAACACGCATTTCTGGTTACATACCATCGGTGTCGTACTCTACATTGTTGCGCTCTGGATCTCGGGTGTCATGCAAGGTTTGATGTGGCGCGCGGTAAACGCCGAAGACGGCACCCTGACTTACAGTTTCATAGAGAGTGTTGAAGCCTCTTATCCGTTCTGGTTCATCCGTTTTGTCGGTGGCCTGTTCATCGTTGCAGGTATGCTGCTGATGGCATACAACACCTTCCGGACTATCCGTCAAGGTAGCCCGACCGTGGAGTATGTCGATCTACCAGCGAAAGCAACTAAACCAGCGGAACAGCCAGCGTAAGGAGTCGAAAGATGAGCAAAAATTGGAAACACGACTTTGTTGAAAAACGCATTGGCTTGTTCGCGATTTTGACAATTGTCGCCATTTCAATCGGTGGATTAGTCGAGATCACACCGCTACTGTTTCAAAAGCAAACGAATGAGCCGGTGATTGGATTGAAGCCATATACAGCTCTGGAGATGGAAGGACGAGACATCTACATTCGCGAGGGCTGTAACAACTGTCATAGCCAGATGATTCGTCCATTCCGCGCAGAGAGCGAACGTTATGGCCATTATTCTCTGGCCGGTGAACATGTATGGGAGCGCCCTTTTTTGTGGGGGTCTAAACGTACTGGTCCTGACTTAGCGCGCGTTGGTGGACGATATTCAGACGAGTGGCATTATGTGCACCTCATGAATCCGCGTGACGTGGTGCCAGAATCCAACATGCCTGGATTTCCATGGTTAGCCGAAGCAGAACTGGATGGCGAATTGACCGCCAAGAAATTAGCGACCTTCAGAACCTTCGGTGTGCCTTATACCGATGAAGACATCGCCGGCGCCAAAGCTGCTGTGCAAGGCAAAACCGAGATGGAAGCCCTGATTGCTTATCTGCAAGCTTTGGGTACCGGATTACAACAGCAGGCTAATTAAGATGGACTACATCACTTGGCGTGCGTTTTATACAGTATTAGTTTTTGTTTTGTTTATTGGTGTCGTGCTGTGGGCATACAGCAAAGGAAGCAAGAAAAACTTTGATGAAGCCGCCCGTTCTATCTTCGAAGAAGACGAACTGAAAGCTGCGGACCAGAACAAAACTAAACAGGAGTCGAAGAACCATGAGTAGCTTCTGGAGTGCATGGATAATAGTCCTCACCCTCGCCTTTTTAGTGGCCATTATTTGGCTACTTCGCTGGAATATGAAAAATTACACCGGCATTAAAGAAGGCGAATTAATGGACCACGAGTTCGATGGTATTGTCGAGTACAACAATCCAATGCCAACGTGGTGGACCTATTTATTTTGGGTTTGTATTGTTTGGGGCTTCCTTTACTTAGCTCTGTACCCGGGTTTGGGTAACTTTGCAGGGTTGTTAGGCTGGACGAGTTCCAACCAAGAGGTGTTATCACTCGAGGAATCAGAGCAAGCAACCGCTGCAGCGCGTGAAGCAGGATTGATTGTGCAATACGATCGTGAAATGCAGCAAGCGGAAGAAGTATTCGGACCTATCTTCAAAGCTTATGCCGAGCGCCCTATCAAAGAACTCGCGCAAGATCCCGAGGCACTGAAAATTGGGCAACGTTTATTTTTGCAGAATTGTGCTCAGTGTCATGGCTCGAATGCGCAAGGCGGTAACGGGTTTCCTAACCTGACCGACGATGATTGGCTGTATGGTGGCGAGCCAGAGGATATCGTCTACAGCCTCGTTAACGGGCGTCGTGGTCAAATGCCTGGCTGGAAGGAACAATTTTCCGAAGAGCAGATCACGGAACTTGCTGTGTACGTACTGAGTTTATCGGGTCGTAAAGTCGATCCCGAGTTAGCCAACGCTGGTAAACAAAACTACGCAGTATGTGCTGCTTGTCATGGTCAAGATGGCAAAGGGAATCAGCAGATTGGCGCGCCGAACTTGACTGATAACATTTGGTTGTATGGCGGTGGTTCGCAGGCGTCGATTGAAGAAACTTTGCGCAATGGCCGTAATGGCGTGATGCCAGCTTGGGATGACATTCTCGGCGAGGATAAAATCCACATTATCAGCGCTTATGTCTACGGGCTATCGCAAGAGTAATGCTGAAACCCCGCTCCGGCGGGGTTTTTTCTAATTGATGGAGAGTCTATGACAATCAAACCTTGGTACAAGCAGTTCTGGCCGTGGTTTTTGATGGGTCTGCCCTTTTCGGTCATAATCGCCATGATCATCACACTGACTATCGCGAGCCAGTACGGTGATAACCCAATGGTGGTTGATGATTACTACAAGAAAGGTCGCGGCATTAATGTGCAAGTTGAGAAGGTTCAAGTAGCCCAGCAATTGAACATCAGTTTTACTTTTCAGCACACGCCCGAACAATTCACGCTTGCTTATGCGTCTGGAGCGCCAACGGAGCTCACTGCGCTGCGCGTAAGCTTCTATCACAGTACCTTGTCACAACGTGATTTTGAGCAAGTGATAACGGCTGATGCTAACGGCGTTTTTCGCGGTCAGCTACCGGCAGAGCTCGAAGGCAAATGGACAGTGACCGTGACTCCATTTAACAACGCTTGGCGGCTGTCGCAAAGCATTCAGCTACCCACCGTGAGAGCGCTCACGTTAAAGCCTCTGACTTACGGAGTTTAAGATGAGCAAGCAGTTGCCAGCAGTTGCATCTGGACTGTGTTACCACTGCTTGCAAACCCTCCCGCACGAAGGTGCTATTACGCACTCGTTAGCGGGGCAAACTGTGGAATTGTGTTGCTACGGCTGTCAGGCTGTCGCCAGTACCATTGAAGAGCACAACCTGCTGCACTTTTATCAATTCCGGGATACATCCAATCCACTCCAAGTTCCATTGCTGCCCGAAGAGTTACAAGAACTCAAAGCCTATGATGATGAGCGGTTGCAAGAACAACTCAGCCATTCGGTAGAAGATGGTCGCGAAATAACACTCTCTGTTGAAGGTATGACGTGCTCCGCTTGCGCCTGGCTGATTGAACGCGAGCTTGAACATCTCTCTGGGCTGCATTCCGTGCGTGTCAACGCAACGACTGAACGCGTGACAGTTCACTGGTCTCCCGAGCGCATTCGATTGAGCGAGATCTTACAAACCATCGCTGGACTTGGTTACCGGGCATTGCCGTTTCAAGCTGCACAGCAAGAATCGGATTTTAAAAAACGCCGTCGCTATTTCGTCAATCGACTCGGCGTGGCGGGTCTTGCAACGATGCAAATCATGATGATTGCGATTGCACTTTACTTTGGTGTGGTCAGCGATCTCGACGATTCGCTGCGTCAGTTCATGTGGTGGATTAGTCTGTTTTTTGCCACACCTGTGTTGCTCTACTCGGCGCAACCCTTCTACTTGAGCGCACTACGCAGTATTCAAGCACGACAACCCAACATGGACGTACCGGTCAGTCTTGCGCTGCTCGGTGCCTACGGTGCGAGCGCTTATGCCACACTCACCAATCAGGGTGAGGTTTATTTTGAATCGGTTAGCATGTTCACTTTTTTCCTGTTGGCAGGCAGATATTTAGAATTGCTCGCAAAACAAAAAGCGATGAGCCATGCCGCAAATTTGATTAAGTTACTGCCAGCAATAGCCAATCGTGAACGAGCCGATGGAAGTTATGAAGCCGTGCCCGTGCATCAATTAACGCTGGGTGATGTCATTCAAATTCCAGCTGGGAATACCATTCCAGTAGATGGTGAGTTGCTCGACGAAATCGCTCAGGTCAACGAGAGTTTGCTAACTGGAGAAAGCCGACTGCAGACCAAAACGCATCACGAAACGATGCTGGCCGGCAGTATTCCACCGCTGCAAAGTATTCGGATCCGCGTGACCGCAAGTCAACAGCAAACGGTGCTCGCTAGTATTATCGCGTTGCAAGATACCGCGTTGTCGCGCAAACCGAAATTGGCAGCAACGGCGGAAGCGCTTGCGAACAAATTTGTGATTCGGCTGCTTGTTTTGGCAGGTGCGACTTTCTTTGCATGGTCATTTATTGATCCGCAGCAGGCGTTCTGGATTACCCTCGCAGTATTGGTTGCCACCTGCCCTTGTGCGTTGGCCTTAGCAGCTCCAACTGCTGTGACGGGCGCAATTCACCGGCTCAATCGCGCTGGCATTATCGTTCGGAATGCCGATGTCTTTGCTCGTGTTGAAGAAACTAAGACGTTATTGATCGACAAAACCGGGACACTGACTACAGGTAACTTCCGAGTCGTGAAGTGGCACAATCATCAACCAACATCGTATTCTGATAGCGAAATACAGCAGCGGATTCGTGAGCTTGAACGTGACGCCGTGCATCCGTACGCACAATGCTTAAAACAGTGGGCATCTGAGTACGCTCAACCAGCTCACGAGCGTTTGTGGCAGCGTTTAGAGCAAGTGCATGGCGCCGGTGTCAGTACATCGGCGGCGAAACCTGAATATTGCTATCGACTGGGTTCTTTAAGCTGGATCCAAGAATGGCATCCGGATTTCGTTCCAACGCATGCGCAGAGTCAAGTATTTTTAGCCAATCAACGAGCAGTGCTGGCTGAAGTGGAACTACAAGACGAGTTAAGACCAGAAATTGAAAGTACCCTTGCTGCATTAAAGGCAAGCGGTGTGCAGTTGGTGATGCTAACTGGTGACCGTGATGTCTATGCTCAACCTGTGGCTAATCGGTTGGGCATTGATATCGTACACGCACAGTGCATGCCTGCTGATAAGTTACGTTGGCTCGAACATTATCAGTCGCAAGGCTCTGTGATGATGATTGGCGATGGCTTGAATGACGGCCCTGTGCTCGCGCAAGCCGATATTGCCATTACCTTCAGTCAGGCTGCAGATTTAGCTCGCATCGCAGCCGATGTCATTCTGATCAATCAAAGCGGTGATGGTATTTCAACATTTCGTACCACCGCGCTGCGCTGTCGAAATATCATGAATCAAAATATTCGTTGGGCATTGCTCTATAATGTCATCATTATTCCAGTTGCAGTCGCTGGGTTTCTTACCCCATACATGGCCGCAATTGGGATGTCCGCCAGTTCGCTACTGGTGTTGTTGAATTCACTCAGGCTCTATCGCTAATGGAAAGTTTGTATATTCTGATTCCAATTGCTCTATTTTTCGTGGTTTTAGCTGTCGGGATTTTCCTGTGGGCGGTTCGCTCTGACCAGTTTGAAGATCTCGAACGCAAAGGCATGGATGTCTTACTTGACGATAAACCAGTACAGAAGCGACAGCAGGATGACGATGCTGGATAGTTTCGCCGCTTTGCTGATGGGGCTAGCCGGCGCGGGTCATTGCATCATGATGTGTGGTGGAATCGCCGGTGCATTTGGTCAATCCATATCGACCGCAACGCTATTGGTCTACAATTTAGGCCGCATTACCTCTTATTGTATCGCTGGCGCACTGGTTGGCTATGCAGCAAGTGTGCTGACTTTACTGATGCCAGATGTACTTCTGATACTGCGTTTCGTTGCCGGGCTTCTACTCATTTTACTCGGACTCTATTTAACCGGCTGGTGGATGGTGTTACGCCGACTCGAACGTCTCGGCACGCCTTTTTGGCGTAGCCTCCAGCCCTTTGCGCAGCGTTTTAGACAGAGCCAACAGCTGCCCTCCATATTTGGTGCTGGGATGTTATGGGGCTGGCTACCCTGCGGCTTAGTATACAGTGCACTGAGTTGGGCAGCGTTAAGCGGCTCAGCAAGCCAAGGAGTCTGGCTCATGCTGATGTTTGGTCTCGGCACCTTACCTGCAATGTTTGCCTTGGGCTGGTTCAGTAAAGCAATACAAAGTGTTCTGAAGTCTCAAGGCTTCCGTCAAGCCATGGGAATCATTATGATTTTCTACGGAGTTTGGGTCATTCAAATAGCGTTACGACAAATGTCACTTTTCAGCTAGCTTGAACTACACTAGATCATGTTGTGGTTTAGGTTTGGAGGTGAAAAATGAGCTGCGTCAACAATATCTTAGTTGTGCTTGATCCTGAAGGTACCGAACAAAAGGCGCTCAACCGCGCGCTACAACTCGCCCGTATTTCTGGCGCGAAACTCACGCTGTTGCTCTCCATTTATGACTTTTCATACGAAATGACAACCATGTTAGCCGCTGAGGAACGTGACCTCATGCGTGATAGTTTGATCGAGGATCGACGCGTGTGGATCCGTGATCTATTGGAGGATTACAATACTCGTGACCTCCAAATCAACATCCAAGTGGTTTGGCACAACCGTCCTTTCGAAGCCATTATTGAAGCGGCCATAACAGGGAAGCATGACATCATCGTGAAAGGCACGAAACAACGTGAGGGTCTTGCCGCGCTCCTATTTACCCCGACCGACTGGCATTTGCTGCGCAAAGCACCCTGTCTCGTCTTATTGGTTAAGGAACATGATTGGCCAGAGGGGGGCCAAATTTTGGCTGCTATTCACACCACAGGTGAGAACAATCAGCATCAGGAACTTAACCAGCGAATTACCGAACAGGCGCTGCGCTTTGCCCAATGTTTAAGTAGCACGGTGCACCTCGTCAATGCCTACCCAGGAGCACCCTTGACTATCGCTGCCGAGATACCCGAATTTGACACCGGTAATTATCGCGAAAGCATCGCAGAGAACCATCGTCAGGCTTTGGCTGAGCATGCAAAACCTTTTGCTATTCCTGCTGCTCAACAACACGTTCAAGAAGGGTTGCCCGAGCAGGTCATTCCAGCCTTAGCGAAAGAGCTCGATGCAGAACTCGTGGTCTTGGGAACCATGGGGCGAACTGGCTTCAGCGCGGCACTTTTGGGCAACACCGCTGAGCATGTCATTGAACAGCTCAATTGTGATTTGCTCGCAGTAAAACCTGCGGGATTTCAATCGCCGGTTAAGGTATAATCGCGCCGTTTTTTCATCAAGCGGTAGTGAATATGTCGACAGCAGAAACAATAGCCAACTTAGGTCCTGCGGCCAAAAAGCAGAAATACGCATTGAATAAGTTACAAAAACGTCTCCGTCGTGACGTCGGGCGCGCTATTGAAGATTTTAATATGATCGAAGACGGTGATCGCGTGATGGTCTGTTTGTCAGGCGGCAAGGACAGCTACACACTGCTCGACATATTGCGGTTTCTGCAGCGTATTGCTCCGATCAAATTTGACATCATTGCGGTGAATCTGGACCAGAAACAACCGGGGTTTCCAGAGCATATTTTACCTGAGTATCTTACCCGTGAAGGCGTCGACTTCCGCATTATTGAAGAAGATACCTACTCAATCGTGAAAGAAAAGATTCCTGAAGGGAAAACCACCTGCTCGCTTTGTTCGCGTCTACGGCGCGGCATTCTTTATCGCGTCGCCAACGAGCTCGGAGCGACCAAGATCGCGCTCGGTCACCATCGCGACGACATGTTGGAAACCTTGTTATTGAATATGTTTTACGGTGGCACCATGAAATCAATGCCGCCCAAATTAGTCAGTGACAATGGTCAACATGTTGTCATTCGTCCACTTGCTTACGCTCGTGAAAAAGATATCGCGAAGTACGCCGAGGCATGTCAGTTCCCTATTATCCCTTGCAACCTCTGCGGTTCGCAGGAAAATTTACAGCGAAAAGTCATCAAAGACATGCTGAAACAATGGGATCGCAGTCATCCTGGCCGTATCGAAAGTATGTTTTCGGCACTACAAAACGTCGTTCCATCGCATCTGGCCGATGCAAGTTTATTCGGATTTAAGTCGATAACCGCAACTGGACAAGAGAATCCGGATGGCGATACGGCGTTCGATCACGCTACGCCGACCACCTTTCTAAACTTCCGCGATGAAGACGACCAAGCGGACGAGATTACTCCGATCCAGGTGCTGAATTTAAGTTAGATTCAGCATCTGAGTTTGCGTCCGACTCAATCACATCGACAATAATCGGGCGGTTGACTCGAATCATTGAGTTGAGCTCGTCAATATAGTCTTCGCCTCGCTCAGAATAACTCATCAGACCCGGCGTTAGGTCGAGTGCCCTTATGTCGGCACCTTCTAGGCGTCTCTGCTCTCGTAACACACGCAAATCTAAATAAGCCGGATGCGTGTTGATGTTTCGCAAATAACTACGCACCGACGCATTGACCGAAGCGAATCTCTGTACCTCGTGATTCGCACCTTCTGGGCGCGAATCTGGCACAATGCCGCACCCCTCGCTGAAGCACCATTGGCCAAAGAAATTTAATCCGTCACGTGCAAATCGAGACGTACCCCAACCGGATTCATTAGCCGCCTGCACCAGAACCAGAGCCTCAGGGACGACGTCAACACGCCGTAATAACAGGTCAAACTGTGTACCCAACTCAACATCATCAGTTTTAACTCGATAGAGACTTGCTAACTGCTTGAGCCATGCCAGCTCTCCAGCTTTTAATGCGTTGGAATCAACTTGCCAACGTTCATACAGACGCAACAATCGATCGCGTTGGACCTCAATCCGGCTATTTTCGGCTTGAACTAGAGGTGCCAGGAAAGCAAAGAATGCCTGCTTTTTATCTCGCGTATCTGTATAGGTTGTAAAGTCAGGAACTTCCTTATGAATTGGCGCTTCCACCAGTACAGCTGGTTCGCCAGGACGCAGCTCTGGCGCGTCTGAATGTGTATTCTGCAGTTGGGTGGGAATATAGACGCTTAGCGCAACCGCACTAAGCGTTATGACCAATAGACTACTGTGCCAAATTTTTTGATTTTGCATAGATCCTCTATTCGTTTGGAGTATCTTTATTGATTGGTGAAGAGGCCTCGACCTGCTCTTCCGCAAACACTGGTTCAGCTTCTTGCGTATCACGATCGCCGAGCAAGGCGATGTAGAGAACGCCGGTCACATTAAATAGGAGCGGCAACGTAAACAACAAACCGAGCAATAACGGTAATGCACTAATAATTATGATGATAACCATGATAATCATTAAGCCCAACGCCCGCCAGAAATAACGGCGAAGGACCAACACTGAACCCATAATCGATTTGAATACACTGGTTTGACGATGTACGACCAGCGGTATAGCCAACATAAATGTAATGTTGATGATAATCAGTGCAATCAGACTAACCGCACCGGCGGCTGGCGGACTAAAAAGACCGATACTCACAAATGCCAAAAATGTGATCAGAGCGGGTAAAGCAAGCTTAACGAAAGTCACCGCCATGACAGGAATCGAGCGCTGTAATACCGAAAACGCGGCCGAAAACGTGATTTTTTCATCATTGGCGTTAAGGATGCCAATGAGCGTCAGACCGCCCCATAGAGGCGCAAGAATGATTTGAGTGACAATCCCAGTCCAATCGTTGTCACTTTTCAATTCAGGATCCAGCATGACATCGAACATTGTCATTCCCTCGGGAATCGTTAGGAACAAACTATTCAACACCATGGCAATCACAATATAAGCAATCATCAACGGCAGCATAACCGGCAAGCTACGTACTGTAATCTCCCAGGCACGCTGCAAGACTTCGCCTATGACAAGTGGTTCTTCACCCCGTAACGCTCTGCTGAAATTGCCTTGTCGTTTCACTAGTTTGTCATCACTCATGTCGGTTCCATTCTATTTTTTAACTGTTTAATCATCGACATTGTTGCACTGAAATGCGCGAGTCGCTACGAAATAGTTTATCATTGTCGCCTCACAAGCGCACTTGCCGCTGCTCGGCTGGACCTAACAGTTCTGCGCTATTTATTGGAGAGGAATTATGCCCGCCCCACAACGCCGCCGTTCACGTGTTCGCTCACCAGCCAAAGACGCGATGAAAGTTCGTCCCGCCAACCCCAAAATCGTATTGTTGAACAAACCTTTTGGCGTGTTAACGCAATTTTCGGGGGACGACTCTGAGCACACATTAAAATCATTGGTTCCGTTCAAAGATGTTTATCCTGCCGGCCGCCTTGATAAAGATAGTGAGGGACTTTTGGTGCTGACCAATGACGGTGTGATTCAGCACAAGATCACCGATCCCAAATATAAAATGCCGAAACTCTACTGGGCACAAGTTGAAGGTATCCCGACCACCGAAGCACTAAAGGCGTTGCGTGATGGCGTTGAATTGAATGACGGCGTAACAGCGCCCGCCGAAGTATTCCTGATGGACGAACCTGCGGAATTATGGCCACGAGTCCCCCCGATTCGCGAACGCCAAGCCATTCCTACAACGTGGTTGTGTTTGCGAATTACCGAAGGACGCAATCGACAAGTACGCCGGATGACGGCAGCGGTAGGTTACCCCACACTACGTTTAATTCGAGCTGGGGTCGGACCTTGGACATTACGTGGAATGCAGCCTGGCGAGTGGCGTGAAGAACCCTCTGTGTGGTAGAATTCGCCGCCATAAAGGTAAGCGTCAATTGAGTAGTTATGAGCACAGAAAAACACGACAATTCGCACAAAAAAGTCATCGTCGGCATGTCCGGCGGGGTTGATTCATCGGTATCCGCATACTTACTTCTGCAACAAGGCTATCAAGTTGAAGGCTTGTTCATGAAAAACTGGGAAGAAGACGATACCGACGAATATTGTGCAGCAGCAACGGATCTTGCCGATGCTGAAGCTGTTTGTGAAAAGCTCGGGATACCATTGCACACCGTGAATTTTGCGGCGGAATATTGGGACCACGTTTTCGAATACTTCTTGGAAGAATATCGCGCAGGTCGTACGCCGAATCCCGACATCATGTGCAATAAGGAAATCAAATTTAAAGCCTTTCTCGAATTCGCAGCCGAAGCGCTCGCTGCCGACTATATAGCTACTGGACATTACGTCCGGCGTCGTGAAGTGAATGGCAAGCACCAATTATTGCGCGGTCTAGATGACAATAAAGACCAAAGCTATTTCCTGTATACCCTCAGTCACGAGCACATTGCGCAAACGCTTTTCCCTGTCGGAGAGCTGGAAAAGCCAGAAGTACGCCGTATTGCTGAAGAGCAAGGTCTGGTGACAGCCTATAAAAAGGATTCAACCGGCATTTGCTTTATTGGTGAGCGGAAGTTTAAGGATTTCTTGCAGCAATATTTGCCTGCGCGTCCGGGCAGCATTGAGTCTGTCGATGGCGTGGAATTAGGCCAGCATGAAGGTTTGATGTATCACACGCTGGGGCAACGTAAAGGCCTACACATCGGGGGTGTTGCCACTGCGGGGGATGAGCCTTGGTATGTGGTCGACAAAGATCTCGAGCGCAATGTTTTGATCGTTGCTCAAGGAGCGCAACATCCGCGTCTGATGTCAACCGGCCTGATTGCAGGTCAGTTACATTGGGTAAACCGCGCCACACCAGCAGACACCTTCACCGCAGTGGTGAAGACGCGTTATCGTCAACACGACATCTCATGTCGGGTGAAACGCCTCGACGATGGCCGCGTAGAAGTACAGTTTGACTCCCCCGTCGCCGCAGTAACCCCTGGGCAGTCTGCTGTTTTCTATCAAGACGAAGTGTGTCTCGGTGGTGGCATCATTGAACAACGCTTAGCGAGTCACCTATCACCTACCGAGGTACTGCTGTGAGTACTGGTGTGAATACTGTTGTGAGCCACGATGTATGGCAACAACGCGTTTTATCGTTGGCGGCCATCGCACAAGCAGCAGCAGCGGTTAAACAGATAGCGCGTGAAGGTAGCCTACGAGAGCCCGCGCGTGGCCAACCCCTGATTGACAGTGTTTTGAATCAAAACCCAAGTGGTTTTGCTGCCATTTATCCGGAACCTAGTGCGCTGCAATGGGGACTCGAACAGCTTCTCCAACAAATTGGCGCTACCCGTGACAAAGACGTGGAAATCACGCGCTACGTGGTGGGTATTCTCGCGTTGGCTCGAAAATTTATGCGCGCTGAGAAAGCGCAACAGCAATTAGGACAGCGCATCGAGCAACTGTATCGTCAGCAACATGACTTTCAGTTCAATACTGATACTGTTGTTGCTGGTATGGCGAGTGCCTACAGCGACTTTATCTCACCGCTTAGTCAACCATTAAAAATTAATGGCAAACCAGATTACTTAAAACAAGCGAATGTCCAAAATCAAATTCGCGCATATTTACTAGCCGGCGTACGCAATGCTGTGCTGTGGAATCACTTAGGCGGCAAACGTCGTCATTTCTTGTTTTCGCGCCAACGTATGGTGCGTACCGCACAATCCCTTTTACGCACTTTACATGAGCAATCGGAGCCTCAATCATGATGAATTTGTCCGCCCTCACCGCTTTGTCCCCCGTCGATGGCCGTTACGGTAGCAAAGCTGCTGCATTGCGCCCTATTTTTAGTGAGTATGGACTCATTCGCAATCGCGTCGTGGTTGAAGTGCGTTGGCTCCAGCATTTAGCCAGCATCCAAGCTATTGCAGAAGTGCCGGCATTCAGTGACGCTGCAAATGCGCACTTAGAAGCTCTCGTTGAAAACTTCACGGAAGAACATGCGGAACGCATCAAGACTATTGAGCGTACAACCAATCATGACGTAAAAGCCGTCGAGTATTTCCTCAAAGAATACGTTGCTGATCATGCCGAGTTAGCCGCAGTGAGTGAGTTCATTCACTTTGCCTGCACCTCTGAGGATATCAATAACCTGTCGCATGCACTGATGTTGCATGAAGCCCGCGACCAAGTCATGTTGCCTGTCATGACTGAGTTACATGACGCTGTATTGGCGTTGGCTGTTGAGCATAAAGCGGTACCTATGATGGCGCGTACCCACGGCCAACCAGCTACACCGACAACATTAGGTAAAGAAATGGCCAACGTGGCAGTTCGTCTGCAGCGGCAAATTGAGCAGTTCAGTGCTGTGCCATTACTCGGGAAGCTCAATGGTGCAGTCGGCAATTACAATGCACATATAGCCGCTTATCCGGAAGTCGATTGGCATCAGGAGTCAGAGCGTTTTGTCACAAGCTTGGGTCTGCAGTGGAACGCCTTTACCACACAGATTGAACCACATGACTATATTGCCGAGATATTCGCTGCAGTTGCACGCTTCAACACGATTGTTATCGACTTTGACCGTGACGTGTGGGGCTATATTGCACTGAATCACTTTAAACAGCGCACGGTTGAAGGTGAAGTCGGTTCGTCTACTATGCCGCACAAGGTGAACCCGATTGATTTCGAAAATTCAGAGGGTAATCTGGGCTTAGCGAATGCGATTATGGATCACCTCGGTAACAAGTTGCCGGTGAGTCGCTGGCAGCGTGACCTCACCGATTCGACCGTGTTACGTAATTTAGGTGTGGGTTTCGCCTACGCGCTTATTGCCTATCAAGCTACCTTGAAAGGCATCAGCAAACTTGAAGTAAATGCGGACAACCTACTCCGCGAACTGGATCAAAACTGGGAATTGCTGGCAGAGCCTATTCAAACTGTCATGCGCCGTTATGGTATTGAAAAACCTTACGAAAAGCTAAAAGCTTTAACACGCGGAAAACGCGTTAACCAACAGGCGATGGCGGTCTTTATTGACGGTCTCGAATTACCCGAGACGGTGAAAGCTGAGCTGAAACTACTGACGCCAGCATCGTACATTGGTCGTGCAATTCAGTTCGTCGATGATCTAGCGAGTTAACATGACTGTGCATCTAAAGCTCGATACGCAAAATTTTTTGCAACAGTATTGGCAACGCCAACCACTGTTGATTCGCGGTGCGTTTGCGGATTTTAACGATCCCATCGAACCCGAGTTGCTTGCCGGTCTCGCTATGGAAGATGGCGTCGACTCGCGAGTCATCGAGAATCATCAGGGTCAGTGGAATGTTCAGCACGGTCCGTTTAGCGACTACGAAGCTTTTGGTGAGAGCGGTTGGACTTTGTTAGTTCAATCTGTGAATGAGTGGTTCCCAGCGGTGCAGAGTCTGCTCCAACCATTTCGGTTTTTACCGGATTGGCGAACCGATGATGTCATGGTCAGTTTTGCTACCGAACACGGCGGTGTCGGGCCTCACTTGGATCAATACGACGTGTTTATTATTCAAGGCACAGGTACACGTCATTGGCGCGTTGGTGAGCGCTTAACTGGTGCTGCAGAACACTGCCCACATCCTGACCTAAAACAACTTCAGAGTGATTTTGTCGCCACTATTGACACGGTTTTGGAACCTGGTGATATGCTTTATATTCCGGCTGGATGTCCGCATGAAGGCGTTGCACTCGAGCCAAGTCTCAATTACTCCATTGGTTTTCGAGCCCCCAACAGTGCAGAGTTTATTGCTGCTCTTGCTGACGTCTTACATCAAACTGAACAACACTATCCACGCTACCGTGACCCGGCAGCTCTTCAAGCTGGAACTGCGTTTCGCGTCGATTCGGAACAATTGAATGCGGTGAAGTCGTTTGTCCAGCATGGTTTGAGTGAAGCACAACTCGATATCGCGCTATTACAGGTCATGTCGCAAAGTAAGCGACCCTTACCACAACCTGATGACGTTATTTCTGAAGCAGTGTTGGCCCAAGCATTAGCTTCCGAACTACTGCTCTGCCGCACGCCGGGTTCACGTATTTTGTTGGGGCCACAAGAGGAAGCGCTTTACTTTGCTGGAGAACGTTGGCCGCTCGCACCAGAGCAGCATGACTTTGTCACACAACTGGCGCAGCAGTGGGATGATTGTGAGCTTACGGATTACGCCAGCCACCTCGCTCACGACCACAATCGCGCACTAGTGTGCGAATTATTGCAAGCTGGCGTGTTCTATCTAGTTCAAGAGGAAGGTGAGCCTAGCTAACCGGCTCATCTTTCCATAAATCATCCTGCTCGGTCATTTCGTACAGACTCTCCGCACGACCAACTAGGAAGCTAGCATAGCGTTGCTGTTCTGGGTCTTTCGACGCTTCAGGATCTTGAACAATGCCCTCTGCACGCAGTTGCCACTGCAACGCAAAATGTTTCAACGCATCACGCGCGGTTTCAGCTACTTTCGCACTGACGACGTCACTTGGAACATCACCGTTGATAGCCCAAATTTCTTTCTTATCTTGCGTCGTCAAACGCCAAACCGCGACCAATGGCACCAAGTAACGACACCGCTTCGTTAACACACGATCAACGATAATACCCTGCTCTGCCAGATACTTATTTGCTTTCTGAAAATGCTCGCGGACCCATGCAGAAACATCTGCATCGTTCGGAGGCGTAGTTGCTTCAGCCATAGTGAACCTATTTGTTTTAACTGGTCTATTTACCGTAATGAAGGCTGCCTCAACGAGGCGCCAAAGGGCCATTATAGTAACGCGAAAGGCTGATTTGGCAAAGCCTAAAGCGCTGTAAACTTTGGTTGCAAAAGTTGACGTTTACGTAAACGAAATATTTTATCCAGTTACTAGCGAAAGCAAGAACAAAATGGTAATGTGCGCGCACTTTATTGGGATAAACGAGGACTGATTACTCATGTCTCTATTCGAGCACACAGAGTTCGACCAACACGAGCAAGTCGTGTTTTGTCATGACAAAGAAACTGGTCTTAAAGCCATTATTGCTATCCACGATACGACTCTTGGCCCCTCACTGGGTGGCACCCGTCTTTGGAATTACGCCTCCTCTGCAGAAGCTCTCACGGACGTTCTTCGTTTATCGCGGGGCATGACCTATAAAAGTGCGCTCGCTGGACTACCTTTAGGCGGCGGCAAAGCGGTTATTATTGGTGATGCTAAAACGATTAAGAGCCCAGAATTGTTCCGCGCTTATGGCCGTTTCATCAACTCACTCAGCGGTCGCTACATTACTGCTGAAGATGTGAACATCCGCACCAGCGACATCGCAATTGTAGCCGAAGAAACCACGTTTGTGGCAGGTACAGCTGAAAAAGCAGGCGACCCATCGCCGCATACCGCTCTGGGAACTTATCTAGGTCTGAAAGCTGCGGCTAAACACAAGCTCGGTAACGAAAATTTGCAGGGCGTTAAAATTGCCGTACAAGGTTTAGGTGCTGTTGGTTACGACTTTGCCGAGTATTGCCATAAAGAAGGTGCCGAGCTCTTCGTGACCGATATCAACGAAGAAGCCTGTCAACGCGCAGCGCGTGAACTTGGTGCAACGGTGGTTGGTTTGGATGAAATCTACGGCTTAGACGTGGATGTTTATGCTCCTTGTGCGCTAGGTGCGACCATTAATGATCAAACACTCGCGGTGCTGAAAGCAAAAATCATTGCTGGTAGCGCGAATAACCAGTTAGCAACACCTGCACACGACCAAAAAGTCATGGATCAAGGCATCTTGTATGCTCCAGACTATGTTATCAATGCCGGTGGCGTTATCCACGTCTGTAGCGAAGCTGCCAATATGTCTCGCGTTGAGACAGATAAACGTGTCCGTGACATCTATGGCACCTTAGATACCATCTTCTCTCGTTCTACTGCTGAGAATCGACCTACCGGTCAAATCGCAGATGAGCTGGCACGTGAAGTTATCGCGAAAGCCAAAGCGGCGAAAGCAAACGCCTAACTGCTTCAGTGGTCATAAAAAAAGCGACGTAACAACGTCGCTTTTTTGTATCCACGTCCTTTTCACTGTTCACTTTTCACTTTCACTCACTACACAGCGCGCTACTATTTGAATAGGATGCTCAATGGGTTGTCCAGCGAATCGTTTCACTTGTGAACGACACGAGAATCCGGTTGCCACATGCCCGACATCACTGCGCGCCAACGGCTCTTGCCAACTCATCTCAAACAGTCGCTTGCTCGTGTCTTGGTGCGTTTGTTCATGTCCAAAGGTACCAGCCATACCGCAACATCCGGTTGCGGTCACTTCGAGCTCTAAGTTCATGCGCTGAAATATCTGTTGCCAGTGTTTAGCCGACTCCGGCACCGCTGTTTGTTCAGTGCAATGCGACAGTAATTGCCAGCGGTTATGAGCCAGTGTGTGATTCGCAGATGGCGATAATTTATCACTCTGTTGCATCAACCACGCTTGGACACCATTGACAGTAAAAGTAAACGATTGGCCTACCGGCGCAAACTGCCGATATTCATCCTGAAAGCACAAAGCTGTCGAAGAATCTAAGCCCACCAGCGCCACACCAGCATCTGCTAACCGTTGCAACTGCGGCCCCACAGTCGCCACTGTTTTCGAAAATTCGTGCAGAAAACCTTTCACATGCTGCGCCTTCCCGTTACCGATAAAGCGCAAGAGTATAGGTTCGAAGCCCATGGCTGCCGCAACGTGTCCAAATGCCTGCACGACTTTCGCGTCATAAAAGCTGGTGAATGGATCTTGTACAATCACCACCGACTGAGCTAACTGCTCCGGCGGCTTTGCCAAGATTCCATCAACGTCAGCCGTCGACCACTGCCACTGTTGGCTCAATGCGGGAGTTGATAACCGCGGCGCATCCACATAACCCACCACTCGTTTTAAGAACCATTCAGTCACTGGATTATGCGTCAGAACGTTGCTAAAACGAGGCCATCTTGCCAGAACTGGCGCAAGACGCTCGACATCTCGAACCATTTTGTCTTTGGTCGGCCGCGCATACCGTTGGTGGTACCAGCTCAAGAACCGCGCTCGGAAATTTGGTACATCAACCTTAACTGGACATTGTGTTGCGCAGGCCTTGCACGCCAAACAGGTATCCATGGCTTGCTTCACTTCATGGTTAAAGTCATTCGGGCTAAGGCGTGGTTTAAAGCGATTCTCGAGCCAAGTTCGCTGCGGTGGTATGCCACTGACATCCATGTCTTGAACGCTATTCAGACGCAACCATTCGCGGATTAACGTCGCTCGTCCTTTCGGCGAATATTGGCGATTACCCGTTGCTTTGTATGACGGGCACATAGCCGATTCCGGGACATAGTTGAAGCACAAACCATTACCATTACAATTCATGGCTGGTTGATAGGCCTCGCGCATGGTAATCGGAATTTGCCTATCATAATGCCCGCGTAATTCAGCTTGTACGCCCTGCAACGACTCATCGCTGCCATATGGCGTCGCCAACTTACCCGGATTGAGTCGATTATCAGGATCAAACGCACGCTTCACTTTCTGAATTTCAGGATACAGCTCACCAAAAAACTTAGGCGCATACTCTGAGCGGTAGCCCTTACCATGCTCGCCCCACATCAGGCCGTTGTATTTAGCTGTTAGTTCAGCCACTTGATCGCTAATGGTTCGAACGAGTGCTTCATCAATTGGATCCGCCATATCCAGCGCTGGGCGCACGTGCAAAACTCCTGCGTCGACGTGACCAAACATACCATAATGAAGTTGGTGGCTATCCAGGACAGCGCGAAACTCAAGAATAAAGTCTGCTAAGTGCTCCGGCGGGACTGCCGTATCCTCAACAAAAGCAATGGGCTTGCGCTTTCCTTTAGTTGCACCTAACAAACCCACGGCCTTTTTGCGCATGGCATAAATGGTTTGGATGCTCGCTGCATCGGCACAAATCTGATAGCCAATTACCCCTCTTGGATCCGCGCTGCCTAGCTGCGCATCAAGCGTGTCAATCAGTTGCTCAACTTTGGCGTCGAGTGCTGCTGAGTCCGTTGCAGTGAACTCCACCATATTAATGCCGTTCATGGTTTGCCCATCGACATCCTGCAAATGCTCGGCAACCTGATGCCAAATGATATCTTCGCGAGCGAGATTTAAGACATTGCTATCTATAGTTTCTACCGACGTAGCTTGCGCTTTGACTAATGTCCGCGCATGCCGCAGCGCGGCTTGGAAATCACTGTACTTAACATTCACCAAGACCTTGCAACGAGGTATGCGGGTTAAATTTAACGTCGCTTCGGTCACGATCGCTAAGGTCCCCTCAGAGCCAGCAATCAACCGCGAAAGGTCAATGGTGTCCTGCTGCGGATCATAGCAATGCTTGAGGTCATAACCGGTTAGAAAACGATTCAGTGGAGGAAACTTTGCGTCAATAGCTGGACGTTGCTCAACACAACTTTCAATGGCCTGCCGATACAACGCAGCTTCTAAAGAATCACCTGTTGCACGATTGCGAGCTTCCGACAACGGTACTGGAGCCGTTTGGATAACTTCACCATTGGTTAACACTGCTGTCAAACCCAGGATGTGGTCGCTGGTTTTGCCGTACACTAATGAGCCCTGCCCGGACGCATCCGTGTTGATCATGCCGCCAATAGTCGCGCGATTCGATGTCGATAAATCGGGAGAAAAGAAGAAACCTGATGGCTTTACACTATCATTGAGCTGATCTTTGATAACACCAGCCTGGCACACCACTTGCGCGTTCTCTGCATCGACGTTCAGTACTGCACGCATGTGCCGACTGAGATCAATCACTAACCAATGTGTCAGCGACTGCCCATTAGTGCCAGTACCACCGCCCCGCGGAGCAAAGCGAATGGGGCGAAACTCATCCGACTGTGCCAATTGGAAAATCAGCTGAACCGCCGCTGTGGTCCGCGGATAAACGACACCTTGGGGGAGCCGTTGGTAAATACTGTTGTCGGTTGCAGCAATCAAACGCTGACCGTACGTATTCTCAATGTCTCCCGCAAAGCCTTGTTGTTCAAGCTCAAGCAAAAAGCGTTGATACAGGCTGTCTGATCGCGTTTCACGGCGATCAGCCGGTGTATGTTCGGGTAACTGCTGAACCACGGACGCCAAGTTGGCTATGCTCCTACAACTGTTTGGCTAAATACAACCAAGTTTCGACAACGGTATCAGGATTAAGTGATACGGAATCAATGCCTTGTTCGACCAACCAAGCAGCGAAATCAGGATGATCAGATGGACCCTGACCGCAAATACCGACGTATTTGCCCTTCTTCTTCGCAGCCTGAATAGCCATCGATAACATCGCTTTGACGGCTTCATTGCGTTCATCAAATAAGTGCGCAATCACGCCAGAGTCACGATCAAGCCCCAAGGTGAGCTGGGTTAAATCATTGGAACCAATTGAGAAACCATCAAAAATATCAAGGAATTGCTCTGCCAATAAGGCATTGGACGGCAGTTCACACATCATAATCACGCGTAAACCGTTCTCGCCTTGGTAGAGGCCTTGCTCACGCAACAACTCGATCACTTGACGGCCTTCGTCAAGCGTTCGTACAAACGGAATCATAATTTCAATATTGCGCAACCCCATGTCGTTGCGAACGCGTTTGATAGCCTCACATTCCATCGCAAAACATTCGCGGAAGTCTTCCGAAATATAGCGTGAAGCACCACGGAAACCGAGCATCGGGTTCTCTTCATGTGGCTCGTATTGGCGACCGCCCACCAGGTTGGCATATTCGTTTGATTTAAAGTCAGACATACGCACGATCACGCGTTCAGGCGCAAAGGCTGCACCTAACGTTGAAATTCCTTCGGCCAGTTTGCTGACATAGTATTCACGCGGACTCGAGTAACCTGCCATAAATCCGCTGATTTCTTTCTGTAGTTCCGGTGTCTGTTGATCAAAATTCAATAACGCTTTCGGATGCACACCAATCATTCGATTAATGATGAATTCGAGACGCGCCAAGCCCACACCCGCATGCGGTAAACCTGCGAAATCAAAAGCACGGTCAGGATTACCCACATTCATCATAATTTTTAGTGGCAAATCCGGCATTGCACCAATATCCGACTGCGTGACATCAAACGATAATTCGCCGTCGTAGATGAATCCGGTATCGCCTTCAGCACAGGACACTGTAACCGCTTGGCCTGCAGCAATGCGCGCGGTCGCGTCACCACAACCCACCACGGCCGGAATGCCGAGTTCACGCGCAATAATGGCCGCGTGACAGGTTCGCCCACCACGATTCGTCACAATGGCGGCAGCCCGCTTCATGATAGGTTCCCAATCCGGGTCCGTCATATCAGTCACGAGTACATCGCCTGGCTGAACTTGATCCATCTCTGAGATATCGTTGAGAACTCGAGCCACACCAGCACCGATGCGTTGACCGATAGCACGACCGGTTGCCACCACTGCGGTCTTTTCTTGTAGCGCATAGCGCTCAACTGATTGGCCTGACTTATTGGACTGAACGGTCTCTGGACGTGCCTGGACAATGTATAACTTGCCATCGATGCCGTCTTTCGCCCACTCGATGTCCATAGGACGACCATAATGCTTCTCAATAATGACTGCTTGTTTCGCTAATTCTTGGACTTCATCATCGGTAATGGAGAACGTTTGACTTAATGCGGGGTCAATATCGACAATCGCCGTTTGCTGACCATGCTTTTGGCTATCGGCATAGATCATTTGAATCTTTTTACTGCCGAGATTACGGCGTAATACTGCTGGTTTTTTGCGCGCGAGTGTCGGTTTATGGACGTAGAATTCATCCGGATTTACGGCTCCCTGCACCACCATTTCACCAAGCCCGAATGATGAGGTAATAAATACCACATCTTCAAAGCCGGATTCAGTATCAATAGTAAACAGCACGCCAGACGCAGCAATGTCACTGCGGACCATACGCTGGATGCCAGCCGACAGCGCTACGCCTCGATGGTCATAACCTTGATGGACACGATATGAAATAGCGCGATCATTGAATAAAGATGCGAAGACATGCTTAATCGCTTCCATAATGGCGTCAATACCACGCACATTCAGGAATGTCTCTTGTTGTCCTGCAAATGAGGCATCCGGCATATCTTCAGCCGTCGCGGAGCTGCGAACAGCAAAGCTCACTTCAGCATTGCCATCGCTGAGTTTTTGATAAGCAGCACGGATCGCTTGATCCAATTCAGGTTGAAAAGGCGTCTCAATGACCCACTGCCGAATTTGTTTACCCGCTTCGGCCAGTGCTTTTACATCGTTGGTATCGAGGGTGTCGAGCAATGCGTAGATACGGTCATTGACACCACTTTGCTCGAGAAATTCGTTAAACGCATCCGCAGTGGTGGCAAAGCCATTTGGAACCGATACGCCGACTCCGGCCAGATTACTAATCATCTCACCTAACGATGCGTTTTTCCCACCAACGCGACCGACATCATTCATCCCTAATTGATCGTACCAAAGCACATAATCTTGCACGTTATTCTGCACCGTAAGTTTCCTCGTGAGTTAGACTAGAGTGCGACCTCACTGCGGCCACGTCGTTGGAAAAACTGCGGTTTATTTTACACGTTGCTATGGCACAAGTTAACATCCGAGACGAATTAACTGGGGATACTTTCTATGCGCACGGTTTTTTATATTTCAGATGGCACCGCACGAACCGCTGAGGCCTTTGGTAAAGCGATGTTATCAATGTTTCCGTTAAAGGTGGAACATCGAACGCTCGCGTTCATTGATTCACCGGAAAAAGCCGATGCTGCCGTGAAACGCATTAATTCCGCTCATCAACAAAGTGGTGAACGGCCGATTATCTTTCACACCTTTGTCAGCGTTGATATCAAGCGCATCATTACCGCGAGCCAAGGTAGCTGTTACGATTTCTTAGATTATTTTGTCGCGCCGTTGAGCCGGGAACTGGGCATTCCAGCACAACCCAAAACACATCGGACTCACGGTATTCAAGAAGATTATGATTTTCGAATTGAGGCAATCAACTACACCCTCGCTAACGATGACGGTAGTAATATCGCAGATTATGATGAAGCCGATATTATTTTACTGGGCGTTTCACGTACCGGCAAAACACCAACCAGCCTCTATTTAGCGCTTCAATATGGTATCAAAGCTGCAAATTACCCGATTACCGATGATGATGACTTTGAACATTTGCAGTTGCCTCGGGCACTCAAACCCCATCGGCATAAAATTTTTGGTTTAACGCTCGAAGCTCAACGCTTGCATGAAATTCGCAGTAAACGCCGCGAGGGCAGCAAATATGCGTCGATGCAACAATGTCGATTTGAATTGAATGCGGTGGAGCAACTCTACCGTCGCGAGGCTATTCCATTTCTGGATAGCACCCGCTTCTCGGTCGAAGAAATTGCAGCGAAAATACTTAACGAAACCAATCTAGAGCGGCATCGCTACTGATGAGCTACTAGCTACTGGCTACTGGCTACTAGTTATTGGCTACTCGCAAGATCCGATCTAAGCATTTCTAGTAACCAGTAACCAATAGCTAATAACGGTTTTAGTTACTGGCTACCCGCAAGAGCAGCTCTGCGCTTTTCTAGTAACCAATAGCCAATAGCCAGTAGCGCTTCGAGTTATTTAGCGTTCGTGCTCTCGAAGATTTTATCAGCGGAGGCAGCCACGAACCCAGTGTAGAGCTGGTTTGGAGCAATCTCGTAGCGCTTCGCGAACTCATAGAAACAACTTGGAATCACTTTTTCCATATCACTAAAACGCACGGCAGTGTGATCCGCCAAGGTCGATGATTGTTCCAAGAATACATCGCTCGAACCTTTGATTTCGCCACCTGAGGTGTTGAGTTGGAAGCCAGCATTTTTCAATGTTTGATTCACTTGCTCAAGCGAATCGTAATCCGGCAACTCATTCACGTTGACCGTAAAGTGGTTCGCACGGAAACCAAAGGCAGCCATCCACGCTGCATACTCACTCTCTTCGAGCAGACGTTCATAATCTGTGCTGCTGATTTGCCAATGCGCACCGGAATACAAGAAGTCTTCCGCAGTCACCGCAGAAGCAGGAACTTGGTCGACCAAATTCTTTACAATGCGTTGCAACTCTGGGGAAAAACTTTCCACCAACAACTCACTAATGAATATTTTCGGCAGGCGCGGATCACTGTGTTCGTAGTGTTTTGCCACCAAACGCTTTTCTTCAAAAACGTAATCGCCTTTTGCTTCATAGCCCATCGCAATGAAATGCGCGGCCAGAGCCTCTAAGCCCACAGGGGCTATATTAAAAGTGCGGAAGGCGACATGGTCATTGATGATGTCGCGGCCCTTCCCTAAAACCTCATGCACTTTTGCTGCGGAGGGAGTTAACTGAATGTAATCTTGCCAAAGGTTCTCAAAAAACTGCATCACTGATTGTGACATAGACTGCTATAACCTCGAAACTGTCGACGATAAACTTAACCACGGCCATTGCGTGCATCACGCAATGAGTCCGCTACCAGAAACGCTAACTCAAGAACTTGATCTGCATTTAATCGAGGATCGCACTGCGTCTTATAGCGTTGCGTCAAATCGTGTTCGCTGATTTGATACGCCCCACCAGTGCATTCAGTGACATCCTCACCCGTCATTTCGAGATGTACGCCGCCAGGGTATGTTCCTTCGGCATGGTGTACAGCAAAAAATTCGCGTAACTCGGTATGAATGGCATCGAAGTTACGTGTTTTCAGGCCATTTTCAGCCTTCACCGTATTGCCATGCATCGGGTCGCTCGACCACACTACATGCCGACCTTCAGCTTTGACTCGCCGTAGGATTCTCGGCAGGTTATCGGCTAGATTGTTGGCACCCATGCGAGTAATGAGAGTCATTCTTCCCGGCTCGTTGAGCGGGTTCAGAATGTCTAACAATCGAATGACGTCATCAGGTTCTGTTGTAGGGCCTATTTTAACACCAAGCGGGTTATGAATACCACGCATAAACTCAACGTGAGCGTGGTCCGGTTGCCGTGTCCGTTCACCTATCCACACCATGTGTGCAGAGCAGTCGTAAGGCAAGCCTGTTAGTGTGTCAATCCGCGTCAGGGCTTCCTCATAGGACAGCAACAAAGCTTCGTGTGATGTAAATAATTGGGTTTCGTGAATCGTTGCATTGGTATCCGAATTAATCCCCAACACTTCCATGAATTGCAGTGCTGATTGAATTTGTTCTGCTACCTCTAAATACTTTTCTTTCAGTGGATTCGCGGCGACAAAGCTCATATTCCACTTATGAACTTTATGCAGGTCTGCTAAACCACCCTGTGCAAATGCACGCAATAAGTTCAAGGTTGCCGCCGAGTGATGATACGCCTGTATCATCCGCTGTGGATCAGGCTGTCTAGCTGCGGAGTTAAAATCCGAACCATTGATAATGTCACCGCGATAAATAGGTAATTCAACGCCATCAATCGTCTCAGTGCCACTCGAGCGAGGTTTTGCATATTGCCCCGCCATCCTCGCTACTTTGGTGACCGGACAGGAGCCTGCAAAAGTCATAACGATTGCCATCTGTAAGATGACTTTGAACGTATCCCGAATTTTGGGTGCATTAAAGTCTGCAAAAGACTCTGCACAATCACCACCCTGCAGCAGAAACCCTTTGCCTTGACTAACTGCCGCAAGATTTTTACGCAACGCACGAATTTCCTCCGCAAATACTAGCGGAGGAAACTGTTTCAACTGCTGCTCAACAGCTTGAAGTTCGGTTGGGGAAGCATAGTCGGGTTGTTGTAAAATTGGCTTTTCTCGCCAACTCCGCGAGTTCCAATTAGTCATGCGGTTTTCCTACTGCTTATATGAAAACACCAATGTACCGATTTACGGCGCTTGTTACAACGCTTTAACGGCTATTTTCAAGCGCTTGAATACGTTTTTCGAGCGGCGGATGACTCATAAATAATTCACTGAACGAACGTTTGCTTTGTATCCCAAATGCCATCATAGTGCCATCCAAAGTAGATTCCTGTGACCTCTGTAACCGCCGCAAAGCTGCAATCATTTTGTGTCGACCAACGAGAGCAGCGGATCCGCTGTCTGCGCGGAATTCACGTTGCCGTGAAAACCACATCACGATAATACTGGCCAAGATTCCAAAGACCACCTCAAGTACCATCACGATGCCAAAATAAGCGAAACCACCGAGTCCCTGTCCCTCGGAATTGTTGCCACGTAATGCATTGTTAATAGCTCCAGCAATCACGCGGGCAATAAAAATCACGAAAGTATTCACTACACCTTGGATAAGCGTCAACGTGACCATATCGCCATTGGCGATGTGACTGACTTCATGCGCTAATACTGCTTCGACTTCATCTTCACTCATCGCGCGCATCAAACCGGTGCTGACTGCCACTAACGAACTGCGTTTACTGGCTCCGGTGGCAAAAGCATTGGGCTCCGGTGAGTCGTAAATTGCCACTTCGGGCATCGGAATACCGGCTTTGCGGCTCTGTTCTTCAACTTTCCGCAGTAACCATGCTTCGGTGTTGTTACGTGGTTGCGTGATCACATGTGCACCCACTGAACGCTTTGCTAACCATTTCGATAGAAACAGCGAGATGAATGCACCACCAAAACCAAACAGCGCAGCAAAGATCAGCAAGCCTTGGTAACCCGATGGATCCAAGCCAAAGGCCGGCATGATCAAATTCATGACTACACCAAACACCACCAAAATAGCCAAGTTTGTGGCTAAAAATAAAACAATACGCAACATACTGACGTCCTCACGCAAGACAACCGATACTGAGAGTATATATGGCGATCTCAAGATAAAAATTCAATTGGAATGAAGATATTTTGTTTCGCTTACCGGAACGCGCTACTAGCTAGTAGCTACTGGCTATTGGCTATTAGCTATTGGCTATTAGCTATTGGCTATTAGCTACTGGCTATTAGCAAAACCTCGATCTGTGTTTTCGAGTAACTAGTAACTAATAGCTAGTAGCTATTGGCAAAACCTCGATCTGTGTTTTCGAGTAACTAGTAACTAATAGCTAGTAGCGAGTAGCTAGTAACCGCAATTTTGTAGCGAGTGGCGAGAACACTGCCTGGCTTTCTTCAGGGGATTCTTGGTATGCGATTTCACCCAGCAGTGGTGCGGCAATCGACGCTTTTAGGGTCGCCAGGTTTTCGGCGTAGCGAGCCATGGGTTTCGGCTGACAGGTATTCGCCACCCAGCCCAACAATGGCACACGTCGCTGTTCGAGGCTTGCTACGGTGAGTAATGCATGATTGAGACAGCCTAGGCGCATCCCCACTACGAGCACAACGGGGACTTGATGTTCAGCAATCACGTCCGCTAACGAACGCTGTTGCAGTGGCAATAGCCAACCGCCTGCACCTTCCGCAATCAATAGACGTTGTTTTGCTTGCGCGCGCGATCGCTGCGCCAGCAGCAAGGTACTTACGCGCTGAACGGTCAACTCAACGCCCTCTTCTTGCGCCGCAATATGAGGTGCAATTGCTGCTCGCAGGCAGATAGGATTGACTTCGGAATAGGTGGCATCATCCGTACATGCTTGACGAAGCGCTACTGCGTCCTCATTGACCCAACCGTCATCGGTACGCTCGGCACCAGCGGCGATTAATTTACTGACCGCACAAGGAAGTCCCTGTCGCTCAAGCTCGCGAACCAGACCGGTGGTAACGAAAGTCTTCCCAATTTCGGTATCTGTACCTGTAACAAAAATAGAATCATACTTGAGTTTTTGTAATTCATTCATCTATTTTAAATGCCTTTATAAGCCCGATATTCCATTTTAATTGAATAAAACCCCGTTCATTTCGATAGGGTTCCAATGCAGCTTCAATCGCCCTCAGCCATGCGCGTGAGCGCAGCCCACCCGCTTCTCTCGCCGTATAGTTCGCACCGATACCGCGTAAATGACCAAACATGTCTCGCGCTGAGGCGTAGCAATAATGAAAATCCTGTTGGGTAAACTGAAAGTGCGTTGATTTCAGTGAGCTTAAGGCTCGCTGCACATCATCAACTTGCAAGAAGCGATTGCTATGTTGAGCGCCATCAACCATCCGCATTACGGTTGCCAATGGCTCGAGTGAGCCAGCAAGTACCGTGGTTGCGAGCAAACAGCCATCGGTGCAAAGTGTCCGAGTCAACTCCGCTAAGGTTTGCTCTAGGTGAGTACACCATTGCAAAGTCAAATTACTGTAGATGCAGTCTATAGATTGGTCAGGAATAGGCAGTGCATCGGCATCTGCGCAAATGAACTGATTCGCCAGTGCACGGTGATTCATGCGCGCTTGGGCTACCATGCTTGGAGCAATGTCGAGCCCAAAATAGTGTCCACAGCGCTCGGCAAGATACCCGCTGGCGACTCCAGGACCGCAGCCAACATCAAGCACTACACTGCTCGACGCCAGTGTCAATGCGTCAAATTCCTGTTGCAGTAATGCTGCGCAGTCGCGTTGAAGATGATTGTGCTGCTGATAGCTCTGCGCCGCCCGGTTAAAGTGCTGAGCAATGCGGCGCTTATCCAATGCAAAGGTTGCCTCGGCAGCACTCATGAACCTAACTCCACGCGCGCAGCGCGAGCATCGATTGCGGCAGCCAACACATCCACCAAATGAATCACGTCGGATGGTTGATGTGCTGCGGTTAAGGTGATGCGTATACGCGCAGTCTGCTCTGGCACTGTCGGGGGTCGCATTCCTGTGCACCAGATACCGGCTTCGCGAAGTTGATCGGCCACCCATAATGCATCAGCATCGGCACCAATGACTATGTGTTGAATAGCAGTGGTGCTCTCAGCGACTGCTAAACCGCGTTGTTTCGATAAACTCTGAAAGCTTTGTATCGTTTCGGCTAACCGTTGTCGTAAACCATGGCCCTCGGCACCAACAATGAGGTCCACCGCAGTGTGAATCGCCGCAGCTTGAGCTGCAGGGAACTGCGTTGAATACACTAACTCGCGACAATAATTCGTTAAGTAGTCAGCCACCTCTCGACTAGTCGCGACTGCTGCTCCAGCAACGCCTACCGCCTTGCCAAAAGTTAACGTGAGCAACGGTACCTGCTCAGCACTGAAGGCTCCACCAATACTTAAGCCATGTTCACCTTGGGTCCCAAAACCATGAGCATCATCCAGCCAGAGGTCGCGCTGTACAGCTGGAGGAAAAGCAGCGTCCAGCAAGTCTTGCACAGGCGCTTGGTCACCATCCATACTGAACACGCTTTCCGACAATACCAAAACCGCCGCATTAGGGTTTTGTTGCCCAGCAGCTTGCCTCAAGCGTTGCTCATAAGCCCCCACATCGTTGTGTTGAAAACGCTGTAATCGCACCCCAGAAAGCCATGAGGCGTGAACTAATTTATCAGCAATAACGGCATCATAATGAGGGGCTAAAGTTTGCAAGACACCATGATTGGCGGCGAAACCCGTGGAAAACAGGAGAATTTGCTCACGGTTTAAGTACTCAGCTAAACACTTTTGTAAATTGCTATGAGGTTTAGTTAGGCCAGTGACTAAGGGCGATGCTCGACCGCCACTTCCATACGTCAGCACTGCGTCGGCAAACGATTGCTTGACCAAAGGGTGATCACTAAGTCCCAAGTAGTCGTTGCTAGCAAAGTTTACAAACCGCCGGCCATCAGCAGTTTCCACGAATCGCGCGTCGGCACGAACGAATTGGGGCAACTGCCGCCAACGCTGCAGTTGCTCGCGTTGCTGTCGCGCTTGTTGCAACTGCGAGCGAATGGCGACCATAGCTCAACTCACTTCGTAGTAACGAACAGGTTGTTCTTGTTCAGCTACAGCATCGGCAATCACCGCCTCTTGAACAGCATCACTGTAATCTTCGTGTTGCAGTGCATGCAGTCCCAGCCGCTCAAACAATTGCTGATCTTTATCAGCCTCAGGGTTTGGCGTAGTGAGAAGTTTCTCACCGTAGAATATGGAATTAGCGCCGGCCATAAAGCACAGGGCTTGCAGTTCATCGTTCATGGTTTCACGCCCGGCAGACAGTCGCACGAACGACTTCGGCATCAAAATACGCGCCACCGCAATGGTACGAACGAATTCAAACGGATCCAGATCGTCTAACTCTGCAAACGGCGTTCCTTTCACTTTCACCAACATATTGACGGGAACACTTTCCGGATGTGCTGGTAAGTTTGCCAGTTGTTGCAATAATCCAGCTCGATCACGACGACTCTCGCCCATACCGACGATACCACCAGCACAGACTTTCATACCCGCCGTACGCACGTTTTCCAAGGTCTGTAACCGGTCTTGATAGGTACGCGTCGTAATCACATCCCCATAAAATTCCGGCGACGTATCAAGATTATGGTTGTAGTAATCGAGACCAGCTTCACGCAGTGCCTGCGCTTGATGTGGATTGAGCATACCCAGTGTCATACAGGTTTCGAGTCCTAAAGCCTTGACGCCTTTTACCATCTCAATCACATACGGCATATCACGATCTTTCGGATTGCGCCAAGCTGCCCCCATACAGAATCTACTTGCTCCCTGTGCTTTCGCCGCCTCAGCTTCTTCCAGCACTTTCTCAACCGCAAGCAACCGTTCTCGATCCAATCCCGTGTTATACCGCGCACTTTGCGGACAATATTTACAGTCCTCTGGGCACGCACCCGTTTTTATCGACAAGAGTGTGCTGACCTGAACGGCGTTCGGATCAAAGGTTTCACGATGAACGCTCTGTGCCCGAAATAACAAATCGTTAAATGGCAGCGCAAATAGCGCCTCTATTTCTTGGCTACTCCAGTCGTGACGAATGGCACTGGTCATGGGAACTCCTTGCTACGAAAAGGTGATGCGCTTCAAGCACGATTCTGAGTGGACTAGTTTAGGGGCATTACGTACACTGTCAACTTATTGAAACTCGAATTATAGACATCTGTACACTTTTTAACCTATCTCATGACTAATCGGATCTCTTCATGACCATGGACTTAGAATTCGACAGACACCACATTTGGCATCCATATACCTCCTTCAAGAATCCACTTCCCGCTTATCCCATCGTTGCTGCTGCCGGATGCGAACTGGAACTTGAGGATGGACGCCGATTAATTGATGGCATGTCGTCCTGGTGGGCCGCTATTCATGGTTACAACCATCCTGCCCTGAACGCAGCTGCGCACAGTCAAATTGACCAAATGAGCCATGTCATGTTCGGTGGTATTACCCATCAGCCTGCTATAGATCTGTGTAAACAATTAGTCGCGATGACACCTGCTGACCTGAATCGGGTGTTTTTGGCCGATTCCGGCTCAGTATCCATAGAAGTGGCGATTAAAATGGCCGTGCAATATTGGTTTAGTCGCGATCGTCCGCACAAGAACCGGCTCGCAACCATTCGCGGAGGCTATCACGGGGATACGTTCGCAGCCATGTCGGTGTGTGATCCGGTGAATGGTATGCATGCCCTCTTCCAAGGCAGCCTGCGCGAGCAATTATTTGCACCCATTCCGCAATGCTCGCCTTCTGACGACTGGAATCCTGCAGACTTGGACGCGCTGCAGCAACTTCTCGAGTCGCACCAGCATGAACTGGCAGCATTGATACTCGAACCCATAGTCCAAGGTGCTGGGGGGATGCGCTTTTATCATCCGCAGTACTTAGCTGGAGCGCGTGCGCTTTGCGATCACTATCAAGTACTCCTGATTGCGGATGAAATAGCGACCGGATTTGGCCGAACCGGACGCCTCTTTGCGTGTGAACACGCTGCAATTACGCCTGATATTCTCTGCGTGGGTAAAGCACTAACGGGCGGCTATCTTACGCAAGCTGCGGTTATTACGACTGATACTGTTGCTCTTACCATCAGTGACGGCCCTGCTGGTGGTACTTTTATGCACGGTCCTACATTCATGGGAAATCCACTCGCTTGTGCGATTGCCAGTGCGAACTTGCAACTGCTTACCACCGGTAATTGGCAGCAGCAAGTGGCTGCCATTGCTACTCAGCTGGAGCACGAGTTGGCACCAGCACATACCTCGAAACGCGTGGCCGATGTGCGGGTCTTTGGAGCCATAGGCGTGATTGAAATGCATGACCCAGTAGAGGTGGCAAAAGTGCAGCGCCAGGCTGCAGAACTGGGGGTGTGGATCCGTCCATTTGGACGACTGATTTATGCAATGCCACCCTTTGTGATTTCATCTGCACAATTGAGTCAACTTTGTCGCGCGATGGTCGCTGTTTCTGCTTGAGTTGTGCGCAAAGCAAGGTAACATAGCCACTTCATTCGTTTTTTATCATTTATTCACTATGGAGTTGGTTGGCTAATGTCCTTCGCTACTGTTGTCGATGTGTTATCGGGGAAAGTTGCCGTTGGTGATGAAGTAACCGTGCGTGGCTGGGTCCGTACCCGCCGTGATTCAAAAGCCGGTATTTCATTTATCAATGTGCACGATGGTTCGTGTTTTGATCCTATTCAGGCCGTGGTCCCCAATACCCTGAATAATTACGACAATGAAGTGTTGAAGCTCACCACGGGTTGTAGTGTTGCCATAACCGGAACTGTGAGTGAATCCGCTGGCAAAGGTCAGTCGTTCGAACTCCAAGCTACAGCAGTAAAAGTATTTGGTTTTGTTGAAGATCCAGATACCTACCCAATGTCACCGAAGCCCCATTCGATGGAATATTTACGTGAGTTCGCACACCTGCGTGCGCGTACGAACGTCACTGGCGCCGTCATGCGGGTACGTAACTGTCTAGCACAAGCGTTGCACCGTTTCTTTCATGAGCACGGTTATCTGTGGGTAGCAACGCCGATCATTACTGCTTCCGATGCTGAGGGCGCGGGTGAATTATTCCGGGTCTCGACACTCGACCTGATGAACCTACCGAAAACCGACCAGAACGAAATCGATTTTTCCAAAGACTTCTTTGGCAAAGAGTCCTACTTAACGGTTTCTGGTCAGCTCAACGTCGAAACATATGCTTGTGCATTGTCGAAGGTTTATACCTTTGGACCCACATTTCGTGCAGAAAATTCGAACACCAGTCGCCATTTGGCAGAATTCTGGATGGTAGAGCCGGAAGTCGCATTTGCCTCTCTCGACGACATCGCCTATTTAGCGGAAGATATGTTGAAGTACGCCATTCGCGCGGTACTTGAAGAACGCGCCGACGATATGGCGTTTTTCCAACAACGCATCGATAAAGAAGTCATCAACCGACTGGAACATGTTGCCAATAACAAATTTGTGCACATGGATTACACCGATGCGGTCGAAATCTTGCAGAACTGTGGGAAGAAATTTGAATACCCAGTGTCCTGGGGCACCGATTTGCAATCCGAGCATGAGCGTTACCTCGCTGAAGTGCACGTGGGCGCACCCGTAGTATTGAAGAATTACCCGAAAGGTATCAAAGCCTTCTACATGCGCCAGAACGACGATGGCAAAACAGTCGCAGCCATGGACATTTTGGCACCCGGTATCGGTGAAATCATCGGTGGTAGTGCCCGTGAAGAACGTTTGGATGTGTTTGACGCCCGCCTCGCTGAAATGGGGCTGCCGGTAGAAGAGTATAGCTGGTATCGCGACCTTCGTCGCTACGGCACCGTTCCTCATGCTGGCTTCGGACTCGGTTTTGAGCGTTTAGTGAGCTACGTCACCGGCATGACCAACATTCGCGATGTCATCCCGTTCCCACGCGCTCCCAAATCAGCCGACTTCTAAGTCAGCTATTAGCTACTAGTTACTGGCTACTAGAAAGCACAGATCTACGGTTTTCTAGTAGCTAACTGCCAATAGCCAGTAACCCTCTTTCAGCTATTAGCTACTAGTGACTGGCTACTAGAAAACACGGATGTACGGTTTTCTAGTAACTAACTGCCAATAGCCAGTAACCCTCTTTCAGCTATTAGCTACTAGTGACTGGCTACTAGAAAACACGGATGTACGGTTTTCTAGTAACTAATAGCTAGTATCCGGTAACGTTTTTGTTTTGTGTCTTTTCTGTTCACTATTCCCTGTTCACCAGTGTTTTATGTTATTCGCAATGTCCTTCATCGGCTTGATCGGTGTCGGTACCGCGGGCGTGCCCACGTACAAAAACCCGACGATTGCATCGTCGTCACCGCATCCCAGTTGTTCTTTAACCCAGTTGTCTTCAGCGAACCAACCGGTGCGCCAAATCGCGCCTAAATTTTGTGCAAAGGCCGCTTGTTGTAGCAGCAAGGTGGCACAGGCAGCGCTAGCGAACTGTTCATCGCGCGGTACTTTGTCGTGCGGTTGATACACCATACTCACCGCAATGACTGTGGGTGCACGCAATGGCAACTGACTTGCGGCCAACTGCTCTTCAGCTGATTTATTGCGCCGTTCAGCGGCTTGTCTAAAAATTTCGCCCAATTGCTGTCGCGCTGAGTCAGCAAATATTGCAAACTGGTACGGTGTTAATGCGACATGGTCCGGAGCTCTCGAAGCCGCTTGTAAAAGCAAGTCGAGCTGTTGTTTGGAAGGACCTGGTTCAATGAGTCGTGGCATCGATGAACGGGTGAGCAGCAATTCAAGTGCTTGCATGAAAACCTCGAAAGAATAAATAAAGGACTGCGTCTAGCTTAACAAAGATCACGCTCTGTTACATTGTCGCTCTAGTCTATCGGTTTGTTCTAAAGTATGCTCGCAACGTGTAAAAAACTAAATCTCAGGATAGTGGCCATGAGCGGAATTCGTAATGTGTTTGGCAAGTTGTTTGGTTTTATCAATGGCATCAGAAAAGTCATTGTAAACCTTGTATTTTTTATCGTCCTTTTTGTCTTTGTCGGTTTCCTTATGAGCGGTGAAGACGCCATAGAAGTGCCTACTGACGGCATGCTGGTATTGAACTTAACAGGTTATATTGTTGAAGAAAAAACCTACGTCGATCCTGTTGATGAGTTCTTTAATAAAGCTTTAGGTTCGGCACCAAGCGTTCCAGAAGTCTTGTTGAGTGACGTGATTGAGAGTATCGAACTGGCAGCGAGCGACGATCGCATTAGCGGTATTTACCTCAACTTGTCCAGTTTCATGGGCGCAGGCATGAATAAGCTCGAACTGATCGGTAACGCACTCTCCGAGTTCCGTGAAAGTGGTAAACCTATTTACACCTACGGTGACTACTTTAGCCAAGCGCAATATTATCTCGCTGCGCATGCAGATGCGATTTATCTAAATCCGCTCGGTGGCATGATGTTCGATGGTATGGGTGGAAATAACCTGTATTACAAAGATCTCCTAGATAAACTGAAAGTGTCTACCCATGTGTTTAAAGTGGGTGACTACAAGTCAGCTGTTGAGCCATATATCCGCAACGACATGTCAGACGAGGCCAAAGAAGCGAACGGCCAACTCTATGGTGAGTTGTGGGAAACCTATAAGTCACGCGTGACTGCCCTGCGCGACATCGATCCTCGGATACTGAGCGGTACTATGGCCGATTTCCAAGCTTTAGTAGCTGAGAACAACAACGACCTAGCGAAGCTGACCGTCACCACCAACGTGGTCGATGAACTGAAAACGCGTGAAGCGTTTCGCACTCAGATGATCGAGTTAACTGGACTCGATGACGATGAAAAATCGTGGAAACGCATTGACCACAATGCCTATTTAGCGGCTATCGAGCAAGAATCGCTCATGGCTGAAGAAAATAACGATGATGTTAATAGCATTAAGGTCATTGTGGCTCGCGGTATTATTGTCGATGGCTACCAAAAAGCCGGCATGATTGGTGGTGATAGTACTGCCGAATTATTGCGCCGCGCACGCCAAGATGATTCGACCAAAGCGGTCGTATTGCGTATAGATAGCCCGGGTGGCAGCGGCTTTGCCTCGGAGATTATCCGCCAAGAAGTTCTAGAGCTGCAGAAAGCCGGAATCCCAGTTATCGCATCCATGAGTTCAGTGGCTGCATCAGGTGGCTATTGGATTGCCGCTTCTGCAGATGAGATATGGGCAGCACCGACCACAATTACTGGCTCTATCGGTGTGTTTGGAACCTTCTTCACCATCGAAGATTCGTTGGCTGAAATTGGTGTTTACAGTGATGGCGTTCGCACCACTGAAATGCCGGTCATGGATATCACTCAGCCACTGGGCGATGATGCGAAACAAATCATCCAGTTGAGCGTCGAGAAATTCTACACCGACTTCGTTCAAATGGTTGCCGATAGTCGCGACATGTCGTATGACGAGGTCCATGCCGTAGCTCAAGGGCGCGTTTGGACTGGAACCAAAGCATTAGAGTTCGGATTGGTTGACCAATTGGGTGATTTCGAGGATGCTATTGCCGCTGCTGCTGCAAAAGCAGACTTGACTGAATTCACCGTCGAGACGCTGACCCAAGAACTGTCGCCGCGTCAACAAATGCTGGCTAATTTCTTCGGTACTGCTCAAGCGTGGTTCCCTCAGCCTACCGTGGCTGCAAAGAACCCACTGGAAGCAGAGTTAATGCGAGTATGGTCTGACTTGCAAATCACAACGAAATTCAATGATCCGAATGGGATCTACGCGTTGTGTGAGTTATGCCCGACGTATTGATGTTCGCGTCTGACCGCAACCGATAAGGTTAGTCGTTTGACCCGCAAAAAGATTTACGTCGCCTACACAGGTGGCACTATAGGTATGCGAAAATCGGCACAGGGCTATGTCCCTGTGCCCGGTTTTTTAACCGAATGTGTGCAAAAAATGCCCGAGTTCTTCCGGGATGAAATGCCTGAATTTACCATCTCAGAGTATGACCCACTGATGGATTCATCGGATATGTCGCCACAAGACTGGCAACATATTGCGGAAGATATCCAACACCATTACGACGAGTACGATGGTTTCGTGGTCCTTCACGGCACTGATACCATGGCTTACACCGCGTCAGCGCTGTCTTTCATGTTCGAGAATCTCGGTAAACCGGTCATTATTACCGGCTCGCAGATCCCGCTCGCAGCCTTGCGCTCTGATGGTCAAACCAACCTATTGAATGCACTCTATATTGCAGCCAATTACCCGATTCATGAAGTAGGTCTGTTTTTTAATAATCAACTCTTTCGCGGTAATCGTGCGACTAAGGCCGATGCTAACGGTTTCGATGCATTTGATTCGCCCAATTTTCCACCTCTGCTCGAAGCCGGCATTCAAATTCGCCTTCAAGCGGGTGAGCTTCAACCCGTCAGTTCAGCACCTCTGCAGCTTACCTCAGTGACACCGCAAGCCATTGGCGTTGTGACACTTTACCCAGGTATTTCATCGGTCATTTTCGATAATCTGCTGCAACAACCCGTTCGTGCCTTGATCATGCAGAGCTATGGCGTAGGAAATGCGCCGCAAGACAAGCAATTGCTCGCCAGTATCGAACGTGGCATAAAAGCTGGAACGACTATTTTAAACTGCACCCAATGCTTTAAAGGGAAAGTCAATATGGGCGGCTATGCGACCGGCAATGCGCTGGCAGAAATGGGTGTGGTGAGTGGTTATGATATGACCATAGAAGCAGCATTGACTAAGCTTCACTACCTGTTATCCCAGAACTTACCGCAAGCCCAGCTTGAGCACCAACTCCAACAGAATTTACGTGGCGAATTAACGCTGTAAATGATGCTATTTTAACCTTCTTTATATGCGGTACTCACTATGACAGCTACGTCACCTGCATTCTCCTCTCGACTTGGTTTTATCCTCGCCGCAGCCGGTTCCGCGGTAGGCCTCGGTAATATCTGGGGATTTCCCACACAAGCTACAAGCAATGGCGGTGGTGCCTTTGTACTCGTCTATTTGCTCATGATCTTGGTCCTCGCCTACCCGACTTTGGTGGCTGAGCTGACCATTGGTCGTCTGCGCCAACAAAACCCAGTCGCCACCATGCGCACAATGAGTCATCAACCACTATGGCGGCGAACCGGCGTTATCGCCGCTGTTGTGGCGCTGGCGACCCTGGGATTCATCCTCGCTTTTTATGCAATTGTTGCGGGTTGGCTATTAGGCTATCTATTTGCTGCTGTGTTCAAGATCTTTGGCCAATACAGCGTCGCCGAATGGTTTGTCAGCTTCAGTATCGAACGCAATCTGCTGATGATGGCTTTGTTTATGGTCATGACCGTCCGTGTGGTCCGCTCTGGCGTGAAAGAAGGTATCGAGCGATGGTCTAAGCGTCTAATGCCGTTACTGTTCCTGCTGCTCATTGCAATGGCTATCTACGTACTGACACTCCCGGGTGCCTGGCAAGGGTTAGTGATGTATGTGACTCCAGATTTCAGTCAAGTTACCGATCCGGAACTAGTTATTCGCGCGATGGGCCAGGCGTTTTTCAGTCTCTCCATTGGCCTTTGTTGCATGATGACGTATGGCGCATACTTATCCAAGGATGAAAATTTACCCAAAACAGCGGGTTGGGTTGCCGGGGTCGACAGCGCAGTCGCGTTGCTTGCCGGGATGCTAATTTTACCAGCAATGTTTGCAGCACAAGACATGGGGGTCACCATCTACTCGGAGACCGGTGAACTATTGTCGGCCGATACGCTAGTCTTTACCGTGCTGCCGGCCATGTTTGATTCCATGGGACCCATTGGCAACTGGATCGCAGTCGCCTTTTTCGTGTTTATGGTGATTGCCGCGATTACCTCCTCGATTTCTATGCTAGAGGCTCCGGTAAACACTATACGTGAAGAACTCAATATTGAACGTGCGACTGCGGCGCGCGTGTTAGGTATCGTGATCACGGGTATCGCAGCAACGATCATTTATAACTTTGAAACGCTATTTGGTTTGGTGATAACCGTCACGACGGTGTATATGCAACCGCTAATGGCTATCATTTTCGGTTTCTTTCTCACTTGGATTTTACGTCAGCATCTGTTGTTGAAAGCACTGCAAGGCGGCTCACCGAATATCGAAAAAACGTGGTTTTGGAAGCTCTGGCCGGGCTACGTAAAATTCGTTTGCCCCGTCTTGATATTACTCGTTATTTTCGTCTGAACAGGAATTTAGTGAGCTTAAAAGCAAGACAAAAAAAAGCTCGGGACGAATCCAGGATGTCCCGAGCTCAGGGGAATGGCTCAAGGGATTGAGCCGTGCGCTAACTCGATATAAGTCGAGGGTAAGATCAAGTGTAGACAATAAATAATTTATTGCTAACCATTTGCACATTTTTTGTGCATTTTTATCGAGCGCGCTGAAATAACTGGTAAAAATTAGCCGTTGTTTGCTCAGCAACAGCCTCTACCGAAATACCTTTCACCTCAGCAACACAGCGTGCTACATCAGCGACATAGGCTGGTTGATTTTGCTTACCGCGATGAGGAACGGGCGCCAACCATGGGCTATCGGTTTCAATCAGTAGTTGGGTCAATGGAATCGCTTCAATGACAGAGCGTAATTCATCCGCGTTACGAAAACTGGCGATACCTGAAATCGAGATGTAGAAACCCAAATCAGCAATCGCTGCCTCAGCCATGGCTAACGACTCGGTAAAGCAATGCAGCACACCACCACACTTTTGAGCCTGCCCTTCACGTAGCATGGATAGTGTGTCTTCACGCGCGTCACGCGTGTGAATGATCAGCGGTTTGTCCAACTCCACAGCTAGAACGATATGTTCGGCAAAGCTGCGTTGCTGAATAGCTTTCGACTCTTTGTCGTAGTAGTAATCGAGACCTGTCTCACCAATAGCGACGACATCTGGCAGACTCGCGTACTCTCTGAGCTGTTCGCTGGCGTAGGGATTTTTGGCAACGTATAAGGGATGGGCGCCGCAAGAAATGTTGATTTGCGGGTAATTGCGCGTTAATTCACGCATCTGCGGAAAATCTTCCAACGTCACGCCAATACACAACATGCGTTCGACTTGCGCGGCCTCAGCGTTGCGTAAGACTTGGCTGAATTGCCCATCAAATTCGGTTAAATCAAGTTTATCTAAATGACAATGTGAATCGACAAACACAACGACTCCAATTTGCAGAGAAAAGAATGGCGAACTACATAGTAGCGGTGGGCAACCCCGACTCACCTAAATGGCCTAGCAAGGTTTCAATGCGATTTCTTAAATGCGATTTATCGTCGATAAATTGCACGCCAACACCCTGCTGGTCGGTTCGACCTGGCCGCGACGGGGCTAACCAGACTACTTTACCGCGAACTAACGTGTCCTCTTGGTCACGTGGTAGACGCAGCACTAGCTTCATCTCATCGCCTAGGGTGTAGGGATCTTCCGTCACGATAAACAAAGCTCCGCCCTTAATAAACGGCATGTACAAGCGTCGTAATTGTTCTTCTGACTCTATCATGATGCGCTTGGTACTCATCCTATCTGCCACTCCGCCCACAAATCTTGTAATAACAATACACCATTTAGGCCACTTTGCTCAGTAGTCCAACGGCGAATAGCATAACACGTTTGCAGCCAATCGTTGAGTTGCTGCTGATTCACATGACGCATCTGCAGCTGCCGTTGCAGCTCACTTTGGTGGTCTGGATGGTGTAACTGCACATGCGGCAATTGCAGGTAGATCCGCACTAATTCCTGAATAAAGTATTCGCTGGCGGTGAGCCACAACCGCACTTTGTTTTTATCGACGGTCGGCCAGGTACCTACCTCACAGAATGCTTGAATCAGTTGTTCAACTGCTGCATGCGCTTCGGCCTCAAATGCCGCCGCCGAATGACTCTCCACCTCACCACGGAGTTTCGCCAGTAAAGTCAGTGGTGCATGCGCTAAGCGTTGCAGCCAAGGCTGCTCATCAGCGGTCAATGCACGCCCAAGCTGTTGCTGCAACCAAGCCTCGACTTCAATGAGTGGTGGGCTGCTCACGGTGTGTTTCTGCATGCGGCTGAGTAACGTCGGTAATAACAAGCGTGGGCGACTTGCAGAAACAATCAATATAGTCTCTGCGGTTGGCTCTTCAAGTGTTTTTAGGAGTGCGTTCGCTGCAGCCACTGTCAATAATTCGGCATCACGTATCCAGGCGACTTTACGGCCCGCTTGGTTCGCAGTTTGTTGAAGACTCATGGTCAGACTGCGCACTGCGTCAATGCCAATCGCTTTGCCATCCTCAGAGCTGAGTTCATAGAAATCAGGATGCGTTTTTGCTTTGCCCAATAGACAGCTCTTACAGTTCCCGCAAGCGCGTTGGGATGGCTGCAAACAGAGCAACATCTCAATCCAAGTATAAATAAAACGATCGAGTCCCAATTCTGGTTGCCATGGAAAACAATGCGCATGGCTAAGCCGGCCACTGTGCAGATCAGTCGTGAGTTGCTGCCACAACGGGCGTAACCAAGGTAGGCTCACCGAAATAACTCCGCTTCAACGCAAGCTAATAAATCACGATGCACGGCTTCCATACTTTGCCCACCGTCGATGACATGTATGGAGCGATCGGCTTCTGCCAGTTCCAGATAGCGCGCACGGGTTCTTTCGAAAAAGCTCAAATCTTCTTGTTCAATTCGATCCAGAGCACCTCGCGTTCGAGCCCGCTCTAAACCAAGCTTAGGGTCGACATCAATCAACAGTGTAAGATCAGGGCCAAAGCTACCCAGTACCTGCTGTTTTAGAACTTGCAGTTTGCCATCGCCTAACTGGCGTCCACCACCTTGATAAGCACGTGACGACAAGTCATGGCGATCCGCAATAACCCAAGTGCCTTGCTGCAACGCGGGTTTGATCACGTTCTCTACGAGTTGCACCCGACTGGCATACATAATCAGCAGTTCTGTATTGGCATGAACGGGCTCAGCCCAATCTTGCTTCACTAATTCACGTAAGGCTTCTGCTAGTGGCGTACCACCGGGTTCACGGACGGTCGTTGCGGCAATATTTTTCGCTTGTAGATGCGTGACGATGCTGGCTATCGCTGAGCTCTTCCCTGCTCCCTCGAGCCCTTCAACAACGATAAACTTCCCAGTCATAGTTAATTGATTCCCCGTTGATAGCGATTTACCGCACGGTTGTGTTCAGCCAAAGTTCGAGAAAAAATGTGTCCGCCTGAGCCATCGGCCACAAAATACAAGTAATCGGTTGTTTCCGGATTTGCTGCTGCTACTAAACTCGCCTTACTCGGCATCGCAATAGGCGTCGGTGGTAAAGCCGGAATGCGATACGTATTATACGGCGTCTCAGTGCGTAAATGTGCACGTGTTAGATTACCGTCGAAATTCTCAATGCCGTAAATCGTAGTTGGGTCGGATTGCAACCGCATTCCTAACCGCAGTCGGTTCACAAATACCGAGCTCACCCGAGCGCGCTCCGCTTTAACACCAGTCTCTTTTTCGATAATGGATGCCATGATAAGTAATTCATAAGGCGTTGCATAGGGTAAATCACGGTCGCGATTGGCCCATAACTCCGACAACTGCGTTTGCATCGCGACGGCAGCTTTCCGCAACACTGTCGTCGCCGATGTGTAGGCTTTATAGGTGTATGTTTCAGGAAGCAAGAGACCTTCCATTCGAGCATAGTCAGAGAGCCCGAGCTCACTTAAAATTTGCGCTTCTGATTGTTCTAATAGGCTGTGATCTAGATAGGCTGCTTGCCGCAGCACTTCCACCCACTGCGACCAATTCTGTCCCTCAATCAGCGTGACTTGAAATAAGTGTGCACGCCCTGCAGTTACTTGCGACCAGAAACTGATTAACGAGCTATGGGGTTCAATGGCGTAGACGCCAGCTTGAATTGAATCAGCGGGCGTAAACACCCGCAACGCATAATAAGCGTGCTGAACGGAACCCGGTAAATAGCCTTGTTCATGTAAGATCTGCAGAACCGATCGAAGATGTGAACCTGCGGGAATTTCGACCAATGCAGGCTCGTCAGTGTTTACCAGCGCAGTAGGCATCACCAGCGGTTGCTGCAACGTTTTCTGTGCCCACCAATAGCCGGACCCAGCCAAGACGAGGGCAACGCAAACTACAACGAGAACGATATTTCGGATTGCCACCACGTACTCACACCTTTTGGTAGAATCGGAGCACTAAAAAGATGCCCCTGGAACTCAGCAACGGCACGCGGCCCCAAAACACTGTTAATCAAGAATACTTGATCCGCAGTAAATAGCACATCGGTACCAGCACGAACAATTTCAACCTTACCGAGAATGTTCTCATTCAACAACTGAGTTCGGGCGACGCCACTAATTCCCGCTTGGGCTAAACTGGGCGTAAACCATTGCTCGCCGCAACGCCAAAATAAATTACTGCTGATGCTCTCGACCAATGCCCCCGATTGATCGGTCACTACGAGTTCGTCGCAATCCCGTTGCTCCCGTTCTTGCGCCAACATCACTTGCTCCAAACGATTTAATGTTTTTAAGCCGGCAAAAGCCGGTTGTTCGGCTAATTTCAATCGCGCAAGTTGCACTTTTAAAGGATGTGCGGGAACTTCTGGAATGGGGCTGACACTCGCATACCAAGGGGGTTCAGCTTGGCTTTGACGGGCATAGCCGCGACTTGAATCCCCTGCCGTCATCATCAGTTTAACAACACACTGCGGCTGGGTTGATGCAATAGTTTGAAGAAATTCTGTAATTGTGGCTTGCGGGGGAAGCGGTAGTTCAAGCTTTTCTGCGGCTTGGCATAATCGCTGCCAGTGGAGAGGCCACCAGAGCACTTGGCCATGGCGAATCGTTAACGTTGTAAAGTGCCCGTCGCCGAACTGGAGTCCACGATCAAAGGCAGGTGCCGTTAGCGGTTGGCCATTTTTCCACAGCATCGTCTGAGCAGAACAAAAAAAGGCGGAATAAAAATTCCGCCCTCTTCAATTCATTCGCTTAGTCGTTCGCGTGATTGGTCACGTAATCGATAGCTGATTGAACCGTTTTGATTTTCTCAGCTTCTTCGTCTGGAATTTCAGTCTCAAACTCTTCTTCCAGAGCCATCACCAACTCAACGGTATCCAGAGAGTCTGCACCGAGGTCGTTTTCGAAAGAAGCTTCTGGTTTAACTTCTTCTTCTTTCACACCAAGTTGCTCGATGATGATTTTTTTAACGCGTTCTTCAATAGTACTCATTGTATTAAGTTCCCTTCACTTTAGGTCACGATCTAAAAATTGGGCTTAGTGTAGTGAATGCCGCTTCAATAATAAAGCAATAAATGGTACTACCACTAGCCATTACACAGTGCCAACTGTTGGCAACTGCGGGTTAAACCATTGCCATGCCGCCATTCACGTGAATAGTCTCGCCGGTAATGTACGCTGCCCCAGGCGACGCTAGAAACGTCACCGCGGCTGCAATTTCTTCAGGCTGCCCGAGTCGGGCCGCTGGGATATTAGCAAAAATGGCTTGTTGTTGGTCTTCTGTCAATGATTTGGTCATATCCGTATCAATAAAACCCGGTGCCACACAATTTACAGTAATTCCACGAGCAGCAATTTCCTGTGCTAGTGCTTTGGTAAAGCCAACTAAACCGGCTTTCGCCGCACAATAATTCGCCTGGCCTGGATTACCCGTTGTGCCAACCACAGATGAGATATTGATAATTCGACCACTACGCCGTTTCATCATACCGCGCATCACGCCTTTACTCAGTCGGAAGACCGCTTTCAGATTCGTATCTAAAACGCTATCCCACTCGTCTTCTTTCATCCGCATCAATAAATTGTCGCGAGTAATGCCCGCATTGTTGACCAAGATATCCAATTGACCATAACGCTCATCAATGTGCTTCAGCACCGCATCAATACTGTCTGCATCGGTCACATTGAGCGCAACGCCCTCACCTTTGTCCGCTAAGTATGCGGAAATGGCATCAGCGCCCTGTTGTGTGGTAGCGGTACCTACCACAGTGACACCTTGGGCAACAAGCGCCTCGGCAATTGCTTTACCAATGCCGCGACTAGCGCCGGTTACTAATGCTACTTGTCCTGCCATTGTCATCATTACACTCCTACTCTGAACTCGTCGAGTTCGTTAAACTGTCCACCCCTGCCGGGGTATTGATGGCATCGACAACTGGATCATTGGCGATGCGTTTAATGAGACCTGTGAGTACTTTGCCGGGGCCAATTTCATAAAACTGAGTGACCCCTTGTTCGGCCAAAAACTCTACTGTTTCAGTCCATCGCACCGGAGAATACAACTGTCGGATCAATGCATCTTTAATAGCACCGGCATCCGTCTCGATAGCTACATCCACGTTGTTGACCACAGCCAGCGTTGGGGTGTGGAACGTGGTTTGTTCGAGTAATTGCTCAAGTCTCTCTGCCGCTGGACGCATCAATTCACAATGTGACGGCACACTCACAGGGAGTGGGAGTGCGCGTTTTGCGCCCGCCGCTTTACAAGCATCGCCGGCACGAGCAACGGCTGCTGCATGACCAGCAATCACAACCTGACCCGGCGAATTATAATTCACCGCCGCGACCACTTCAGAGCCCGCCGCTTCAGCGCAACATGCTCGCACTGCATCATCGTCAAGGCCAATAATGGCTGCCATTCCGCCAATGCCAGCAGGTACCGCAGACTGCATAAATTCACCGCGCTTCGCGACAATAGCAACGGCAGCTTCGAAATCAATCACGCCAGCGCACACGAGTGCGGAATATTCACCGAGTGAGTGCCCAGCAAGATACGCTGGCGCAGCTACGCCCTGTTGCTGCAATAACCGATAGATAGCGACGCTGGCGGTTAATAAAGCAGGTTGCGTTCGCTGTGTTTCATTCAGTGCATCGCTCGGCCCTTGACTGACTAGTTCCCATAAATCGTAACCCAACACCTCACTTGCCTTCGCAAAAGTAGACTGGATCAACGGGTACTGTGCCGCTAACTCCGCCGCCATGCCAACACTTTGGGACCCTTGTCCCGGAAAAACCATTGCTCGCATCTGTTGTCCTTAATAATCGATAAGTGCTGAGCCCCAGGCGAATCCACCGCCAAAGGCTTCTAATAATAATTTATGACCTCGTTGTATTCTGCCATCACGCACAGCAACATCAAGCGCAATAGGTACTGAGGCGGCAGAGGTATTGCCGGTGTAACGCAACGTGGTTACCACATGTGCCATCGGCATCCGTAATTTCTTCGCTGTAGCGGTAATGATGCGCATGTTTGCTTGATGAGGGACTAGCCAATCTAACGCATCGGCCTCCAGAGCATGAGCCGCCAGCGTCTCTTGCACCAATTCACTTAGCTTTGTCACAGCCACCTTAAAGACTTCGTTGCCTTTCATATACATCCAGGCTTCGCTGAGCTCTTCAGCGCGCTCGTTCCACTGCCGATGTGCATGCTTGGCACCCAGTAAGTCAGCAAACTCACCAGCACTGTGCAAATGCGTCGATAAAATTCCGGGCGTTTCGCTGGCTTGCACCACAACTGCACCTGCGCCGTCACCAAATAAAATGATGGTGTTGCGATCATCCGGTCGACACAGGCGTGACAATACATCCGTTCCGACAACCAGAACATTCTTGTACATACCACTGCGAATATATTGATCTGCCACCGACAACGCGAAAATAAAACCTGAGCATGCGGCCGCCACATCAAAAGCGGGAATATTTTGATCAGTTAATGCAGCTTGGATTTCGCAAGCGACGCTTGGAAAGGCATTTTCACCCGATGTTGTTGCGACCACGATTAAATCGAGTGCGTCAGGCGCAATACCGGCAGCTTGAAGTGCCTGACTCGCCGCAGCAGCACCCATAGTCACTGCACTTTCTGCGGGACCTGCAATGCGTCGTTCGTGAATGCCTGTGCGCTCGACAATCCAATCGTGAGATGTGTCGACACGCCGCTCGAGGTCAGCGTTGGTCAGGCACTGGCTCGGTAAATAGTGACCAGTTCCTGCAATTCTTGAATACATGGGTTGTTTTTATTCCTGCTCTAACAGTACTTGCTCAACCCGATCCTTAATTTGGTTCGGGAGCGACCGCTGTGCAGCTTCTATGGCTTGGGCAATGGCGCTTTCGAAAGCGCGAGCATTTGCATCACCATGGCTTTTAATCACAACGCCCCGCAATCCTATCAGACTCGCGCCGTTATAGTGGTCGGGCTTCAGCCAATCCCACGAACGTTGCAGGCGTTGATAAAACAATTTGACGAACCAACGTGTCAGCCAATGCGCTTCTATATTCGCGCGAATATTCGATAACAGGAGATCTGCCAGCCCTTCGCAACTCTTCAGTGCAACATTACCGACAAACCCGTCACACACAATGACATCAGCCTTTCCAGCAAACAAATCATCGCCTTCTAGAAAGCCGATGTAGTGAATATGCGACGATTGTTGAAACAATGCAGCTGCCGCTTTCACGACATCATTACCTTTGGTGTCTTCTTCACCAATATTCAGTAACGCCACACGCGGTTTTGCGATGCCCAGAACTTCCTGAGCGGCAACAGAGCCCATAACGCCAAACTGGAATAAAGTGTCCGAATCACACACCGGATTCGCGCCCAAATCGAGCACGAAGGCCGACCCCCCTTGATGTTGCGGAATAGCCGACATCAAAGCTGGACGCAACACACCAGGGAGAGTTTTCAAAGCAAAATATGCTTTAGTCATCAAAGCCCCGGTATTACCGGCACTGACGCACGCAGCTGCTTGCTCGTTTGCAACGAGTTCCAACGCCACACGCATCGATGAATCAGGTTTAGCACGTAGAGAATAGCCAGGCTTATCCGTCATTTCCACGGTTTGGCTGGCATGAGCAATAGTCACGCGAGGATGCTCAGAAAGCTGAGCAGAACTGAGAAGAGATTGAATTTCGGCTTCGTCACCAACCACGATAAAATGAACCGTTGGATGTGTGGTGAGTGCCTTTTTCAGTGCCTCAATAACAATAGAGGGGCCGTTATCGCCCCCCATTGCATCAAGTGCCAGAGTCAGTGTGGCCATAGCCTCACTTCCGCTTCTGGTTTACTTGTTGATTACTTTACGGCCTTTATAAAAACCGTCAGCTGTTACATGGTGACGACGATGCGTCTCACCAGAGGTAGAGTCAACCGACAGTGTAGGGCCGCTCAGGGCATCGTGAGAGCGACGCATATCGCGCTTCGAACGAGTTTTCCGATTCTGTTGTACAGCCATTTACGCTATCTCCTAAATTTAGTGACGTAAGTTATTTACGCTTTAATGCTTGCAATACAGCGAACGGATTTTCTTGTTCGCTTAGGGTTTCATCAATTTCACCCCATTGCATCGCTTTGCTATCGATTTGACATGCTTGCTCATCGTGTTTCACGAACGCGGGCATGGCCAATATTAATTCATCTTCCACAATTCGATGCAGATTCACTTCATTGAGCTCATCCAGCTCAATGGGCTCGTAGTCCTCAGGCATATCGTCGGCGGCCTGGCGTTTCGTCACTGGAGCGTAGATGAACGAGGTCTCTAATGTGAGCGCCATTGGCTCACCACATCGTTCACACGCAGCAACAACATCAACAGTTGCAGAGCCTTGTATATACTTCAGTTGTTGTGGGTCAATATCAAATTGCAATTCCACATCAACATCAGGACAAGGTTCAACGAGCATTTCTTGCAATCGCGCAAGCATATTGCCAGGAACAAGTCCCTGATAGCTCAACTGTTTGCCGGCACTTTTGACCGGATCGACCGAAATCGGAATACGAACCTTCTGCATAGGGCGCGAATGTTAATGGATTCGGGGGTTGAACACAAGTCCTTTGTAGAAATTTAGCTTACTTTTGCGGGCTCTAGTAACGGGTTTACGCCCCACTCTCGCAACATCTTCAACAGTGCGATTAATGGCAACCCAATCAAGCTATTCGGATCCTGTCCCTCAAGTCGCTCAAATAAACTAATTCCGAGCGCTTCGCTCTTAAAACTACCTGCACAATTCAAGGGTTGTTCGAGACGCACATACCCCTCTATCTCGGCCTGTGTTAACGAACGAAAATGTACAGCGAACGGTTCGACGATTTGTTGCAGCGCGCCATCACTACTTCGATACACCGCCAGACCGGTCAAAAAGGTCACTGTCTTGCCACTCATTTGCATGAGTTGAGCCACGGCCCGCTCACTCGTTCCTGGCTTGCCGAGAATTTCGCCTTCAACAACCGCTACTTGGTCGGAACCGATTAAAATATGCTGCGGATATTGGGCTGCAAGTGCTTGTGCCTTAGCAACCGCCAACCGCCCCACCAATTGCGCTGCGGTCTCTGCTGCTAGCGGGGTCTCATCAACTTCAGGCGCTGCAACCGAAAACCGTAAACCGGTTTTTTCCAGTAATGCGCGGCGATATGGTGAAGTGGAAGCGAGAATAAGAGGTAAAGAGTCCATGCTATCAACCTACAACTTGGTGAGTCAGAGACGGATTAAACTGAGTTAAGACCGATTGTAACTCCACCCATGAATCGACTAAACACAATGCCGTTTCGTCTTGGAGTCGTTGTCGCGGATGCGCACCGAAGGTCACACCAATGGCTGCGATGCCAGCATTTGCTGCCATTCGCAAATCATGCACGGAATCGCCAATCATAATTGCTTGCTCTGCTTGAAAACCGCTTTCGCGCAATAAGTCGTGTAACATTTTCGGATGGGGCTTCGACTCGGCTTCATCGGCACAACGCGAATAATGGAACCAAGCGTCGAGTCCAGTTTCTGCCCATACCCGTTCCAGACCATGTCGTGCTTTGCCTGTGGCGACCGCTAATTGAAAACCTTGCGAATGCAAACTTTGGAGGACCGACTCAGCGTTGGGAAAGACCGGTGACGGGGTTTGGTCCGCATCAATATAATAATGCCGATAGACGGCAAAAAAGCGTTCTAACTGGCTTTCCGATAACGTGCCAAATAGACGATCAATCGCTGGCATTAAACTAATGCCAATAATATCCCGTACCGCCATCGCCGTTGGAACCGGTAAATCCAGATCGCGAGCCGTCAGTTGCATCGATGACACAATACGTCCCACCGAATCCATCACAGTGCCGTCCCAATCAAAAATAATAAGAGGAGTAGTCAGTTGCGAACTCATTGGCGTAAACTTTTTAAGACCTGCAGCAATGATGGCTCGAGTGGCGCGACCACCTGAATCATCTCGCCCGATTGTGGATGTTCGAAGCGTAAACTTTTCGCATGAAGGAACAAACGTTGTAATCCGCGTTCACGCATTTGCTGATTAAACCCTTCATCACCGTATTTTGGATCTTGTGCCAATGGATGCCCTGCATGCAGCGCGTGTACGCGAATTTGGTGCGTTCGCCCGGTCAACGGTGATGCTTCGACTAAACTGCAATCCTCGAACCGCTCAACCACACGAAACTTCGTCTCGGACGGTTTCCCATCCGCATCCACACGAACCACTCGCTCACCAGATTTCAACGTATTCTTTAATAAAGGAGCGGCGACTAATTTCACATGATCCTGCCACTGCCCTCTCACCAAAGCCACATATTGCTTGTCCATGGTTTTATTGCGTAATTGCTCATGCAAATGGCGCAATGCTGAGCGTCGTTTAGAGATCAAAATACAACCACTCGTTTCGCGGTCCAGGCGATGAACAAGTTCCAAATGCTTTGCTTGTGGACGCAGTGCACGCAAGCTCTCGATTAATCCAAATTGCAAGCCCGAACCGCCGTGTACCGCCATTCCGGCAGGCTTATTCAAGACAATGAGAATATCATCCTCGTAGAGTACCTGTTGGTCGAGTGCTTGTACGCTACTTAAGTTGGCGCTGGGTAATGGATTTTGATCAGCCACACGAACCGGTGGAATACGAATTAAATCACCTGCCTGTAAGCGATATTCGGGTTTTACTCGTTTTTTATTTACGCGCACTTCGCCCTTACGCAAAATTCGGTACACCAATGACTTGGGCACCCCTTTTAATTGCGCGAGCAAATAGTTGTCGATGCGCTGGTCCGCATAGTCCGCTTCAACGGTTTGCCAACTGACGCCTTGATTTGTGGATTGGGTATCTTGCATGGGCGTCAGTTTATCATGAAACTGACGCCCACTGCCGCAGAATTTTCGGCGGTTTCAATAGAAAAGATTAATTCGACGTCTCAGTAGAATACACGAATTCAAGACCACGCAAACTCAGGTCCATAGTAAGCGATGATACGGTATTCTGTCCCATAAACGACTGTAACTCCTCTGGGACGGGTTGCCCCTGTGCGGTGAATTGGGCCTCGATCAGCTCGCTGATCTTACCGTTATCCACACTCACAGCTAACAAGCCACGGTCCTCAATCGACGTTTGGTTGAGTTGCTCCCGATATTGCTGCGCAACAGCATCCATAGTCGCGATAGTTAGCTGATGTTCACCGCGTGACAGATTGGCGCTCATTGGAACGCCAATACCCATTGCCATGACTGGCGAAATATCAATTGTATCGCCCACGGGTGGCAAATTAACGCCTGCTAACGGTGGAAATGAAGCTTGCAGCACGCTGTAAAATGATGCGACGTCATTTAAAGAGGTGCTGACCACCACTTGTTGACCGGAAAAATCGCCTTGAGTCAGGCCATTCACGTCGATTTCGTTAACGAGGACTTGTAATCCAAGCAGGCCACTTGCCATGTTGGTCATTGCAAAAGCACCGCCGATAGGCTGCTGTTGCATACTGGCTTGCAGTTCAACCAACGGCCCACAGGAAAAGTCCGCTTGAGCTGTCGCATTCCACAGGTCACTTGCCACTGGGCCGAGTTGACTCGCGTCGATACCCAGTGCCATAGCAACTGTGACGTCATCCATTGAACGCTGCATGAAGTTTGGTACAACACCACGTAGCTTCTGCAGCGCACCAATTGTATTTTCCTGCACAATCGGTAGAACCATGCGAGCATCAATACGCATGTTGTCTGCCGATGTGGTGGTTACTTGCATATCCGAGAAGAAACCCGGAAAACGCTCGCTGATGGTTTGCAAGTCAGCCTGACACGAGGCATCCGTCCATTGTTTGAGCTCTGGCTCCGCAAAGGCTTCTGGAAAAATGGCCCGCAAATCGCGACCGAGTCGATTCGATTGACGATTACTCACCGCATCCGTCAGCACTTCCGATAACATCCAGCCGACGCTGCCATAGTCCAACGCATAACGCTCACGAATAGCATCAAAACTGCCATCTGCAATCACATTTTCAGGCGCTGCTTCAGCACCAATCAGCAACGCGTGATCAGCGACTGGTGTTGCAGATGAATGTACGCTCAGTGTCGTCCAGTCATTATTCGTGCTCAACCACACCGACCACTGCTCTTCGCTGCCGGTATCAATGGCGTAGGAGCGCACGGTTTCGCCAGCTACGGTAAGAATCTCTGGCGTCACATCATAGTCATTTTCAAGGCTTTCGATGAAGGCAACAACACGGGCGCTATCAGCTGTTTCCCAGCGAATAACTGGAGCAATACCCACCATGTAGGAGAGAATTCGCGTATTTTGCGCGTAACCCATCTGTTCCTCGAGAGATACGTCACCGCCAATGACTTCTAACATGGTTTGGGCATAAGCAAACAAGAATTTCAGACGATTGATATTCGCGGTAGCTTCATTATCAGTGTTCGGTTCCGCACTATCACGCTCAGAAAGGCTATCCATCAATGTAGCGAAGTCACTTTGGAGTTGCTCCAGTAGTTCTGGAGTTAAGCCGCCCACCTGCCGCATGTATGCGACCATATCAATGGGTTCTAAATAGGCTGACAGTACCGCCGTGTCACTCGGGACCGCGCTCAACGCAGTCGTTAACTTCGGATCGATACTCGTATCTGACTCCAGCCACTGATATCCAGCTACAACTGCTACCCCAACAACAGCAGCTCCGATGAAAAATTTACGCATGAACCCTGTACCTTTGTTTGTTATTTGTAAATGAAGTGTATCGTAGAAATTCGGGCGTCAACAGTCTTGACAATATTGTTTCTTGTCATGAGAGGGCACTTCGTGGGATAATCCTGTGTCGGAAAAATCCGCACCGACACAACAGAGAGCGGTAGAGACAAAGAATTTACGAGTGATTTGAGCGGTCTGAGTGGTGACAGCGAACGACACTTCCACCTCGGAATACGCACAAATGCGGGCAACTAGCCCCATCAGCGAGATTTCGACGGCACGGATAAACATCTGCGAAGATGGTCGCAACGAGTACGCGAACCCGCCTTTATTAATCAAATCACGTTTTAAAACCATCGCTACGGCATGGTACGAAAGTTTCGTTTACAAGTGCATTTCGGCTTGGTAACCAATTGCAACCTCACGTCGCAAAGCCATTACGACGGGGGGCGTCAGTACACGCTGTGAGAGCGCTATGGCACACTACAATTTGAACTCGAAATCGCGACGGCTGTAAGCCTTTCGTGCCGTGTTGTGGCTAAGTATGTGAAGAGTCACAACTATGAAAAGAATGCTCATTAATGCGACCCAGCAAGAAGAATTGCGGGTTGCGCTCGTTGACGGACAACGTCTATATGACCTCGATATTGAATCACCAGGTCATGAACAGAAAAAATCCAATATCTACAAAGGTAAAATAACTCGTATCGAACCAAGCTTAGAAGCTGCGTTCGTTGACTACGGTGCAGAGCGCCACGGTTTCTTACCTCTCAAAGAAATTGCCAAAACGTATTTCCCTTCAGGTTACAGCTTTTCTGGTCGTCCCAATATCAAGGAAGTGATCAAGGAAGGGCAAGAAGTCATCGTCCAAATCGATAAAGAAGAACGCGGACAAAAAGGTGCTGCGCTGACTACCTTTATTTCACTCGCAGGTAGCTATTTGGTATTAATGCCAAATAACCCGCGTGCAGGTGGTATTTCACGTCGTATCGAGGGTGATGAACGAACCGAATTAAAGGAAACCCTCGACGCGCTCAATATCCCAGACGAAATGGGATTGATTGTGCGTACGGCGGGCGTTGGTAAGTCGACCGAAGAATTGGAATGGGATTTAAACGTGCTCAAGCACCATTGGGCGGCTATCGAACAAGCCGCGCAATCACGCCCTGCTCCATTTTTGATTCACCAAGAAAGCAATGTTGTATTTCGCGCCATTCGTGACTATTTACGTCGCGATATTGGCGAGGTATTGATTGATAAAACAGAAATATTTGACCAAGTTCGTGAACACGTTCGGTTGATTCGTCCAGACTTTGTGAACAAAGTGAAGATGTACCAAGGTGACGTGCCTCTGTTTAATCACTACCAGATCGAAAGCCAAATTGAATCGGCATTCCAGCGCGAAGTGCGATTACCTTCGGGCGGTTCGATCGTGATCGATCCAACGGAAGCATTAACCTCTATCGATATTAACTCAGCGCGCGCTACAAAAGGCGGCGATATCGAAGAAACTGCGCTACAAACTAACTTGGAAGCAGCAGAAGAGATTGCACGTCAGTTACGTTTACGTGACGTTGGCGGTTTGGTAGTTATTGACTTCATTGACATGACTCCTGTTCGCCACCAGCGTGAGGTCGAAAACCGACTCCGCGATAGTCTGAAACACGACCGCGCTCGCGTTCAAGTCACGCGGATCTCACGTTTCGGTTTGTTAGAAATGTCACGTCAACGTCTGCGCCCATCCTTGGGTGAAGCGTCGAATCACGTCTGTCCGCGCTGCAGCGGTCACGGTACGATTCGTTCTGCCGAGTCATTAGCGCTGTCTATTCTACGTCTGATCGAAGAAGAAGCACTAAAAGACAATACCATTCAAATTCAAGCACAGGTGCCGGTCACGGTTGCTACCTACTTATTGAATGAGAAGCGTCAGTCTATTTTCGATATTGAAAAACGCCACAAGGTATCGGTTCTCGTTATTCCAAACCCACACCTTGAAACACCACATTTCGACGTGCGTCGTTTACGCCAAGATGAAGCAGATGAAGCGAACAGCTTTACTCTCATCGAAAATGCTGAAGATGCCCGTACTGAAATAGTGTTGAATAAAGACAAGCCAAGTTTTGAAGAACCGGCCTTGAAAGGATTGCAGGCACCGCCTGCGCCAGCACCAACCCCAGCTGCACCTGCTGCTGCACCAACGGTGACTACGCCTTCTCTGTTCAGCCGTTTAGGCAGCTGGTTAGCAGGATTATTTGGTGACTCAGAAGAAGAGACCAAGAAAAAGCAACAGCAACGCGAGCAAGCGTCTAATAATCGTCGGCCGAACCAGCGCCGCGGGAATGGTCGCGGCAATAATCGCCGCCGCAACAATCGTCAGCGTACTAATCGTGATGATGAGAGCACTGCAGCGTCAACTCCAGCAGCGGACACCAACAAAGATACCTCGAAAGATGAGCGTAACGAGCGTGGCAATTCGCGTCGGGGTGGACGGAATCGCAATCGTAATCGGCAAACCAACGCTGATGATAAGGCGACGACAGCCAAAGCTGCAGAAGCTGCTGAGGCGACAACTGAGGCAAAAGCTGAAACTAAAGGCGAGGCGAAAACAGAGTCAAAACCAGCAACGCCGAAGCCACGTCGGCAACGACGCAAATTGGAACGTTCAGTCCGTCAAGGCTCCGAACTATCAGCAGCAGCCAGCGGCACTGTAACCGACACAACGGGTAGCACCGATAATAAGTCAGTACCAGAAGCATCTGAATCAGCAGCCCCAGCCGTTCAACCTGCAGCAACGCCAGAACAGGCAGAGACTGCAGTCAAAGCGCAGGAGCAGGCATCTGAATCTGATGCAGTCGAGTCGAAGCAAGCAACTGCGGAGACCGAGCAAACCGAAGACAAGCCACAGAAAAATCGGAGTCGTCGTTCTCCCCGTCATCAACGTGCTGCTGGCCAACGTCGAAAAGCTGAAGCCGAGGCAGAGACTGCAACGGAAGCTGCAGATGAAGCCGCAGAGAAAAATACGGCGACTAAACCCGAAGCTGAGTCAGAAGCGACCCAAGAGTCAGCAACGGTCTCCATTGAGACGGCTACTGATGTTGCCGAAGCTCCCGCAGCGCAACCTGACGAAGCCGCGGCAGAAGCTGAGTCAAAACCTGCTGTTGAAGCTAAACCAAAAGCTGCTGAGCCAGACGCTGAAATCGAAGCGAAGCCAGAAGCGGAGCCAGAAACAGCGCCTGAACCTGATGCAGCGGAAGAACAGCCGGTACCAGCAGCGAAGGCTGAGAAAGCGGATAAAGCTGAAAAGAAAACCAAAGCTGCTCCCAAAGCTCGTGCAAAGAAAACGCAAGCAGCAGCCCCTGCCACTGAAACTAAGGTGAAGTTTACGACCGCACCTATGGCTAAGGCGAGTGCTGTTGCTCGAACAGAGGCATTCCAACCATTGCCAGTGGCAAGTGGGGAAAGAAAGCCGTTGGTTCGCGATGAACGCACGAGCAGTCTGAGCCAAGCGCGCAAGGTTGTGACGTCAGAGATGACAAAGTGCTAAAAGCCTTGAAAACGCTAATAGTAACTAGCTACTAGCGAAAGCCAACAAAAAAGCCCCGCAAGGGGCTTTTTATTTATCGAGTAGCCAATAGCTAGTAGCCACTAGCGCACTTCAAAGTCACTTGAGGTTTTCTTCGAACAGTTTGTAGATGCGGCGGTATTCGTCCAGCCAGCTCGATGGTTGACGGAACCCATGGGGCTCGACCGGATAAATAGCCGTTTCAAAATCCTCTTTCTCGTGCTCAATAAGGCGTTGAACTACCCGCACGCTATCTTGGAAGAAGACATTGTCATCGACCATGGGTGAATTAATCAGTAATGCATCTTCCAAACCTTCCGTGAAGTACAATGGTGAGCTACGACGATACGCAATAGGATCATCATCAGGTAGATTCAAGATATTCGAGGTATAACCAGTATTGTAGTGAGCCCAATCAGATACCGGACGTAACGCAGCTCCCGCTTTGAATAAACCTGGCTCCTTGAACAAAGCCATAAAGGTCAGGAAGCCGCCATAAGAGCCACCGTATGTGCCCACTCGATCGGTATCCACATTGGCATTTACCCCAGCCCAATTGACCACATCAATCAAATCTTCCACTTCAGGGGTGCCCATTTGTCGATAAATAGCGGTACGCCAATCACGACCGTAGCCTTTAGAGCCCCGATAGTCTAAATCCAGAACCACATAGCCCTGTTGCGTTAGGAACGTATGGAACATAAATTCTCGTTGGTAATTTGACCAGCCGCTATGTGCATTTTGCAGATAGCCAGCGCCGTGAATAAAAACGACCGCTGGATATTTTTCGGCACGATTCGCATCGTAGTCGTCTGGATAGTAGACGCGTGTATAAATCGGATGATCAACATGGCTCGAAGCAATGGGTACAATTTCTGGTGGTGCCCACGGGAAACTCAAATAGGTATCTGTAGCCGTGTACGTTAAGCGTTCCGCAGTGTCACTTCCTATCGCTTGAACATAAAGCTCAGGCGGATTCAGTGCATTAGAATGGGTGATCAACAGTTGGTCTTCCATTGGGCTCAATTCATAGTTATTAATGCCGCCCAAGTTGGTTAACTGCTCTAACTCACCGTCTGCCACAGCCACTCGAAAGATCTCGTAGTTGCCTGGATGTGGTTCGTTCGCACTGAAGTAGATATGTTGACCATTAGCACTCAATTGCGGATCTTCAGTCACATACTGACCCGATGTTAACTGCCGAGCCTCGCCACCTAAAGTCTTGGCGTATAAATGCGCATAGCCATCTTCCTCTGACTGATACCAAATGGTGTCTTGAGTACCAGTGACAAAACCGAATTCATTATGGGTGTAGTTAATCCAAGCATCATCGTGGAGACGATGTTGATTCACCAGTTGCTTACCAGCGAAGTCCAACGACGCGATCCAACGATCTTTGTTATCCCAAGCTTCAAGCATAACAACCGCTTCCGTACCCTCAGAATTCCAACGGACCGCACCGCTTTGCCAACCCCAATCTTGCATCAAAGTAATCGCACGTGGCTTCTTCTCGCTCGTGTAGGTTTTACCTTGGGCTTCATGATTTTCGCGTTTAACGTCCGCCAATACATCTTCATCCCAACCAGGCAACGTATTGTAGGTCAACGTGGTTTGCTCGCCTGACTCTAGGTCTAGCATCATGAGTTGGTGCTCAACAGGCTTCGCATCAGCCACTCGACGACGAACATTTTCCGCTTTCACGCGGCCATCCTCGCCGATGTAATTTGGCATGATGTCACCATCATCACGCCAAGAGTTTGGCGCAGAAACTGCAACAATCAGTTTATCACCGGCAGGCGATAGGCTGGCCGCGACAATTTGTTTGTTGTTGCCGAGATAAAACGGTTGCGGTGCGAGTGACTCATTCGCGGCGCGAAGTTTTTGTTGTTGGTCAAACCGATCTGCACGAATTTTGCGTTCTTTTTGAATAAATTCAATTAGTTCTAGTTGCTCGCGCGCAATGAAATCTTTCGGTTCTTCGTTGGGCTTGGGTGCATCGCGCGTCTCCAGACTCGCCAACTGCTCAGTCAAGCCTGACGCTGTATCTACAGCGAAGAAATCATTACCCTGCCGGTATGAAACCCGACCATCGGTCAAAAATAGTAATTGCGATTGTCTCGCCTCATCACGCGTGAGCTGAAGAATCTGTCCTGTCGCCATCTCTCGAACGAAGATATTGCCTTCAAAGGTATACGCCAGCAGTGAACGATCCACATTGTAGACACCATCATTGTGCGCATATCGATGCAGACGGTCCAGGGGTATGGTGTGTGCTTCAGAAGGATTTTCTAATGCCAAATGGTACCAATCATTGAGTTCGCTGTTCTCGCGCTCTTGCTGATAGATCACGCCGCTGCCATCTGCCATCCAGTAAGCGTTGCTGGGCGAACGAGCGACCCACTCCTGATCTGCCATAATTTGATTGAGCGTGAGCACGCTATCAGCCGTTGCTTGCGAATTAGCAGCCGTTTGTACAATCGCAGGGCGCTCAGTCGTTTCGTTTTGTGCGTACGATTGGGTGCTCGCACACGAGGCTGTCAACAAGGCCGCGGCTATCGCCACCGCTAACTTGGTTTTCATAGTTGATCCTTCCTTTCTGATGAGGCTTTTAATAGGTCTTCACGCATTAAAGCAAAACGCCCGACAACATGCGAGCCGGGCGTTTCGTGTTTGCGAGAGATAATCAGGCTTCTGCGTCAGACTGCAGGTTCGGATGCGCAGCCTCAACCCACGGTAATTCGAGTAACCGTTTGCCAATACGGGTCAAATAGGGATATGCACTCACATCAATGCCAAATCGCTCGGCGCTGTATAGCTGTGGCACTAAGCAAACATCCGCCAAAGAAAACTCGTCACCGACACAAAACTCACCACTGGTTTCATGTAAACTCTGCTCAAACGCAGAGAACGACTGCTTGAACCAGTGCTCGAGCCACGCTTTCTTCTGCGCGTCAGTGACGCTGAGCTCTTGACTCAAATATTGCTGCACCCGCAGGTTAATCAGGGGTTGCAATTCAGCCGCTAGATCCAATGCAAGCGCCCGAATCGCAGCACGTTTCGCTGCTTTACCCGGCAATAATGCAGGACCTGGATACTTCTCTTCGAGATATTCCATAATCGCTAACGATTGATGGATAACGACTGGTCCATCGACTAACGTAGGCACCAGCCCATTGGGATTGAGTTGTCGATAGGCGGTCTTGTGTTGTTGACCGCCCTCTTTCAACAAGTGAACTGGAATATAGTTGTAATCAAGACGCTTGAAATTTAAAGCGATGCGCGCGCGGTAACTGGCGCTTGAACGCCAGTAGCCATACAGTTCCATGTCTCGCTCCGTCGTATCATTTAATCAGGGTTTTGGTACTGAACCACCGTTTGGTCAATCGCTCCAAATATGCTGTTCGCGTTCGCGTCCAACATTTCAATGCGGATGGTATCGCCAAACTGCATGAAGCCAGTACTCGGTTTACCGTCACGAATAGTTTCGATCATTCGGACTTCAGCGATACAACTATAGCCTACTCCGCCCTCTTTGATCGCACTCCCGTGCTCAGTCCCTTGTTTATTCGATACGGTTCCTGAACCAATAATCGCTCCGGCGCTGAGATGACGCGTTTTCGCTGCATGCGCGACCAACTGCGCAAAATCAAACGTCATATCTTGTCCGGCATTCGGTTTACCGAAGCTTTCACCGTTGTAGTGGCTTAATAACGGTAAATGCACCTTGTTGTCGCGCCATGCTGTACCGAGCTCATCTGGTGTTACAGCAACCGGTGAAAACGCCGATGATGGCTTGGATTGGAAAAAGCCGAAGCCTTTACCCAATTCGTTCGGAATCAAGCCACGCAACGACACATCGTTCACTAGCATCAACAACCGAATATAATTGCCAGCTTGGCTTACCGATACTCCCATAGGGACATCGTCCGTAATCACTGCAATCTCACCCTCAAAATCGATACCCCAACTGGTATCCGCCATTTCGATTGGATCTTTCGGACCCAGAAAGTCATCCGATCCACCTTGGTACATGAGTGGATCAGTCCAGAAGCTTTCCGGCATTTCAGCATTCCGGGCCTTGCGCACCAGTTCAACGTGATTCACATAAGCACTGCCATCCGCCCATTGATAGGCGCGTGGCAAGGGGGATTCACAAAGCGCTTCATCAAACGGTTGCGCATCACTCAGTTCACCAGCATTCAATGCGGCGTAAACGGTTTCTAACTGGGGGGCGATGCCGTCCCAATCATCTAAGACTTCCTGCAACGTTGCAGCCAGCGCCGGCACAGCAATTGCGTGCTTAAGATCACGGCTCACCAGCATGAGTTGGCCGTCACGAGTACCATCACGGTAAGTTGCGAATTTCATAAATCTCCTTATTTATCGGATTCGGTTTTCGGCTTCCAGCTGTACACATAGTCCGGATTTTCGACCGAGGCACAGACGTCCCCCATCTGTAACGCATCCCGACAATCCAGCATTACCGCTACTTCATCGGTAAACTTCTTCTTGTACTCGCGGCCAGCCTGGAACGCTTTTGGATGAGGTCCATGGGTGAAGCCTGCCGGATGGAAAGTCACCATACCTTTATCGATATTATCGCGACTGAAGAAGTCACCCTCGTGGTAGAACAACACTTCATCGTAGTCATCGTTGTTGTGGTAGAACGGCACTCGCAGCGCGCCGGGATCGGATTCGATCGGCCGCGGCACAAAGGTGCACACCACAAAACGCTCAGCCACGAAAGTCGTATGAGCTGACGGCGGTAGATGATAGCGATGACTCATCAACGGCCTGAAATCACGCCAATTGACGCGCACGGGCGCCAAATCGCCGTGCCAACCCACTGCATCGAGAGGATTGTACGGATAGGTGATCACCGATACTTGACCATGTCGTTTGACTTGAATTTGCCAGTCATTCTCGTCGTATTGTGCTTTGAATGCTTCATCAATATCGGGCACTTCGAGACAGGCAGGATCAAAAATCGCATGGTTGCCCACGAGACCTTTCTCAGGTAACTGATAACTACCATTCGTAGCTTCAATCATCACCAGTTGCATCGGTTCAATAGGCTCTAGACGCCACGAAGTTGAACGTGGGATGCTAAAATAATCACCCTTCTCAAGGGTAATGTGGCCATAATCACAGAACAACTCACCGCGGCCCTCATGAACGAACAACAGTTCGTCACCATCGGCATTGCGCACCAGGAACGGCATATTCTTCTGGCAATGCCAAATACGGAACTTGCAGTGCGCATTGTGCAACAACATAGGCACTTGCCATGGGGAATCGGTGGCCACATTATCCAGTTTGTTAAAATCAAAGTTGCGTGGCCGTAAATCACCGGTCCACTCACTCCAACCTGTTGGCGCATGACGATGATGAAAATGCGTCGCTGGGCCAAAGAAACCACTGCGCCCAACTTCACGTTCATAGATCGCCTGCTCCGGCAAATCAGCGTGTGCCTGCTTCGAGGTCACGCCAACTTGTTTCGGAAAACTGATCCATTTACGCATCGCTTAACACTCCACGACGAATTTGATCTTCTTCAATCGACTCAAATAGTGCCTTGAAGTTACCCTCACCAAAGCCTTCATTGCCCTTACGCTGGATAATTTCAAAGAAGACTGGGCCGATTACTGTTTTGGTAAAAATTTGCAGCAAGATGCCGTCTTTCATTGGCGCGCCGTCAATCAGAATTTGCAAGTCACGCAGGTCCTCAAGGTTCTCTTCATGACCTTCAACACGCTCGTCCACTTTCGCGTAGTAAGTATCAGGCGTCGGCATAAAGTCCATGCCGATGCTGCGCAGGTCGCGCACGGTCTGATAGATATTGTCTGAGGTCAGAGCGATGTGCTGAATACCCTCGCCTTTATATTCGCGCAGATATTCTTCAATTTGCGACTTGTCGTCATGTGATTCGTTAATGGGGATGCGGATTTTGCCGCAAGGCGCAGTCATCGCGCGGCTCAACAATCCGGTTAACTTACCTTCAATATCGAAGTACCGAATTTCGCGGAAGTTACCAATGCGCTCGTAAAAGCCAGCCCACGTATCCATGTTGCCACGGAAAACGTTATGAGTCAGATGGTCAACTTCATACAGGCCAGCCGCATGGTCTTTCATCTTCGCTTCCCAGTCTGGATAGAAGTCGAAGTCTTGCTTGTAAACTTCAAGCCCTTGGTAGTTGTCAACAAATGCCAATACGCTCTCACCAATACCATAAACCGCAGGGAAATTAGCTTCACCGGCCGCGACATCACGCTGGAAAGGTTTCGCGCCATTTTCGACGGCATGAGCAAAGGCATGTTGAGCATCTTTAACGCGCCACGCCATGCCGCACACACTCGGACCGTGGTCTTTCGCAAAAGCTTCTGCCTGACCACCTGGTTCAGCATTGATAACAAAATGAATGTCGTTTTGCTTAAATAACCAAGCTTCTTTGCGTTTGTGCTTCGCGACTTCGGTAAAACCAAGCTTGTCGAATAAATCTTTGAGTGCAGCGATACCCTCGGCATTCGGAGCTGTGTACTCAACGAATTCGAAACCATCGGTCTGGAGTGGATTATAGTTTTTGTCAGTCATGATTGTAGCTCCCTTGCAAACAACGGCCGCGGAAGTGGGCCAATAAACTAAATCGGTAGTGCTACCATTAAGCGTCACAATGCCAAAATTGACCAGTTTCGGGCGTAAAAAGACTGCGGGGAAGTGTTCATCCGATTTGTAAATATATCATTACAGCTATTCATTTCATGCCTATTATCGGGAACTCTTGTCAACTTTTGCTGCCAGCTACCCGTATTGGGCGGATTACTGTATCGTTTCCGCTACATCCGAGCGCTGCAAGCCGCCATTAGATGTCTGTAGACTTACGCTTGCGCTGTTTTCCAATACCGTAATCGCGCAATTTATTCGCAACCGCCGTGTGCGATAGCCCTAACTTCCGGGCCAATAAACGGGTGCTTGGATAACTCGGGTACAACCGCCGTAGCACAGCGCTCTCAAATTTTTTGACTGCTTCATCAAGCGTATCGGCATCCAAGTCGAGAGCAACATTCTCTGGCAGTGCACTCGGTTGTGGCAGCTGTAACTGCTCAGCCCCTAAAGTATCCCCCTCAAGCATAGATATGGCGCGAAACAACACGTTCTCGAGTTGCCGTACATTCCCCGGCCAGTGGAACTCTTGGAGTCGTTCCCGAGCCGGTCGAGTGAGTGCGACCAAGCTTCGTCCAAGCTGTTGACAGGCTTGCACCGTGAAATGATCGACCAGGACTTGGATGTCGCTGCGACGTTCACGCAACGGTGGAACGGTGAGAGTCAGCACATTAAGGCGGTAAAACAAATCCTCACGAAAGCTACCAGCATTAACCCGATCAGCAAGCTCACCTTGGGTTGAGCAAATAATGCGAACATCTACCCGCACCTCTTGCTCCTCACCAATACGACGAAAGCGTCCATCTTGGATAAAACGTAATAACTTTGCTTGCAGGCCATTGGACATCTCACTGACGGCATCCAGCAGTACAGTGCCGCCATGAGCTTGTTCAAAGATACCTTTCTTCGCTTCAGTATATGGCCCTAAACTGCCTTTACCATGGCCAAATAACTCGCTCTCTGCGACATTGTCTGGCAACGCTGCACAATTGATAGCCAAAAATGGCTGTTGCGAGCGGCGACTGGCTTGATGACAAGCGCGTGCAAGTAATTCCTTGCCGACCCCAGTTTCGCCTTGAATCAACAATGGCACATTGAGCTCAGCCATACGGGCGGCTTCTCGCAATACCCGTTTCATGCTGGCATGATCACCAATCAGCTGGCTGAAAGCTTCTTCGTTACCACCGCGCTGCCAAGCGCCCGAGAGCGGCTGCGGTTTGCAGGTGATCACGGCGCCGGCAAAATTGTTCTTGCCGTTGTCGTCGTGGATCCAAATCGGAAGCACATCGGCAAAATATTTAGCACCACCAATGATGACTTGTTGTACGGTTGCTTCACGAGGTTGTTTATCGAGCCAACGCTGAATTGAAAAACCGGTCAGGTAATGACTAATTTGTTGTCCGGACAAGCGCTGTCCTTGCTCATTCAAGAGCAGTTCTGCAGCGTCATTGGCTATGTCGATTACCCCACGCGTATCCACGGACAACACAGGGTCTGGTAATTTTGACAGGAGTAGACTGTACTCGAAATGCTCGCGTTCGGATGGCATAAAGGCCACGGTTTTCACATCTTTGACGTTGGGTATGCGTCTGATTTCTGGCATCAGGTGTTGGAAGTCTTCAAACTCCAATTCGGGGAAATTGAGGAAAATCTTCCCTTTCGGATCGACTTCGATGCCGCGCAAATCTATTTCATGATCACGCAAAATTTCGAGTACGTCCTGCGCTATGCCAAGGCGGTCATCACAAGTTATCTCTAAACGCATAGTTCACCGTCTGCCCGTGAATCGTTGACTGTAAACCTTAGTATACACAACAACGCCCAATGCGATCACTCGCATTGGGCGTTTATTTTCTACTGGGGACCGCAAACTTGTTTAGCTGTCAGCTAACACCGCGTCAGTACGAGCCGCCATAATGAAATCATTTTTGTGTAAACCATGAATCGCATGGGTCCACCAGGTGACGGTTACCTTTCCCCATTCGGTCGTGAGAGTTGGGTGATGAAACTCTGCTTCGGCAATCTCGCCAACGCGGTTAGTGAAGGCTAGAGCCAGTTTAAAGTTTTTAAACTTAAATTCACGCTCCAGTTGCATCACACCATCACGAACCACAGGAGTCCAGTCAGGAATCTCACGGATTAAACTCGCGAGTTCTTCGTCCGTAACTTGTGGTGCATCTGCATTACAGGCTTCACATTTCTGTTGTTGTAACTCTGACATCTCGTTTCCTTCTCTACTTCAAGTTCTGTGCGTTATGACATTATTGATTGGCGGCAAGCTTTTCTTTCGGCGGAAACTTGGGCTCAAATAGACCGAGCTCCATCGCCTCATGCACCAATGCCATTATATCTAAGTCGGCTATTTCAAATAGCTCATCGGTCGATTCGATGGTGTAGTATAGCGGCTGCATAATATCGATACGATACGGCGTGCGCAACGCATCCAGAGGCTTCAAGGGCAAGCGCTCCGGCTTGTCACTGTATAACGAGTAATCGGTTTCACCTGGCGACGACAAGATACCACCGCCATAAATACGCAGACCATCCGCCGTTTTCAACAAACCAAACTCCACGGTGAACCAATAGAGTCGTGCTAAATACACACGCTCTTTCGGAGTCGCGTTTAACCCCAATTTACCGTATTGATGAGTAAAATGAGCGAACGCTGGATTGGTCAACAGAGGACAGTGCCCGAAAATCTCGTGAAAAATGTCTGGCTCTTGCAAGTAGTCAAATTCTTCACGTGTACGAATAAACGTTGCCACCGGAAACTCTTTGTTCGCCAATAGCCGGAAGAATTCATCAAATGGAATCAACGCCGGCACTTGAGCAACCTGCCAACCTGTGGTTTCTTGCAACACCGCGTTGATTTCATGCAATTGCGGCACCCGATCACGTGGTAAATCCAGTAACTCCAGCCCGTGCATGTATTCATCACACGCTTTACCCGGAATATGCTTCAACTGTCGGTCAACTAAATCGCGCCATACTGCATTATCTTCATCTGACCAATGAATCATTCCATTTTCGTCAGGTTGACGTGACACGTACTTACTCTGTTTACCCATACCCAATCACCCGTATATTGCTTGAGGTTGTGTGTGTTTTTGTTGGTTCGCAACCGTTGCAAAGGCTTGTTCCAAATCGGTGATAATATCACCGACGGCCTCTAAGCCTACTGAAATCCGTATCAGCGTGTCTGTAATACCCGCTGCCGCTCGCGCTTCAGGAGTATAAGGCGAATGTGTCATCGAAGCAGGATGCTGAATTAGCGTCTCCGCATCACCTAAGCTAACCGCTATAGTGATTAGCTCAAGTTCATCCAACAGCTGGCGTGCGCTATCCATATCGCCATGCAACTCAAATGCGATCACTGCGCCCGCACCGTGCATTTGGGTTCCCATCAAACGTTGCGCAGGGTGCGTCGGGAAGCCCGGATAATAGACTTCACGTACGAGTGGTTGCTGTTGCAAATACGCCGCTACTTCTGCAGCATTGCGACAATGGCGTTCCATTCGCACATCCAGCGTTTTCAGACCGCGCAGAATCAACCACGCGTCATGCGGACTCATCGTCGCCCCCATGTCTTTTAATGTGGTCAACTTGATCAACTCGATATCGTCTGTTGAACCGCAAACAACACCCGCCACCACATCGCCATGGCCGTTCAAATATTTAGTCGCGCTATGCAAAACTAGATCAGCACCTTGCTGAATCGGTTGTTGCAAGAGAGGCGTCATGAATGTGTTGTCGACAATAACTCGAGCATCAAACTCGTGTGCTATGGTACTGACCATGGCTATGTCAATAACACGTAGATGAGGATTCACCGGCGACTCTAAAAATACGACCTGCGTTTCTGGCCGCATTGCAGCACGCACTTGATCCGGCGTACTCATATCAACAAAGGTGACTTCGATACCGAACCGCGTAAACAGGTGAGAAAACAAAGCGAAGCTACAACCGTAGATAGCATCTGAAATCACCACATGGTCGCCCTGCTGCAAAAACGCGAGCATCGATGCAGAGACGGCACCCATACCGGTGGCACACGCAGCCGCTGCTGGATAGCCTTCTAAGGCTGCAACACGTTGCTCTAACTCAGTGACCGTCGGATTACCGAGGCGAGAATAGATATACCCTGCCTCTTCACCAGCAAAGCGCGCCGAACCCTGCGCAGTATTTTCAAACGCAAAAGTGGCGGTTTGATACAGAGGCGACACCAACGCACCGTGCTCATCACGTTTCTTACCACCGTGAATGGTCACCGTTGCGGGTTGCCAACGCTTGTTATTATTATCGTTTGAGCGCATAGCAGCAGAATATCCTTGTTAAAATCTACTATCAGAGTGCATCTGCTCTCGTGTGAACGCAACTATCAACAGTCGGTCAGCTGCCTATACAGGTGTAACGTTATTTTTCCACCGCTGAGGAAGCAACGGCATCAGACTGCTTTGTTGCAGTTGCCGATCGCCAAAATTGAGGAACTTGATGCATCAACCGCTGCATCATGTGTTTGCGAATAACGCTCAGACGCGGAGCTTGAACGTGTTGAAAGACCAAAGGTCGGCAGAGCTGTTGTGCCTGCAGGCCCAGTCGCGCTGTCAAAAGACCCGCCGCAACACCTTGGCCAGCGCGTGCGGATAGCTTGCTCGCCACACTAGCATCGAGCCAAGAGGTTGATAAATCGATCGCCACTTCCGTCACGCCGATACCTACGATGTTCACGAATAACTGGCGCCATAGCCGCATGCGACTCCAATACCCCATTTCCAAGCCGTAGCATTTCGCAATAGCTGTGACCATACGTTGATTCCGCCACAACATAGCGCCAGCATCGACTAACGCGATCGGACTGACGGCAACCAGCAACGCACTCTGCAGGGCATGGTCGGTAATAATACGCTCCGCCTGCTGATCAACTTTACTCAGCACCTGCTGCTCGAACAGCTGTAACTGCTCTTCCTGTTGCAAACCTTGCCGATCAAACTTTGCCCAGTGCGAATACAAGTCGGGGTGTCCCAGTTGTGGCAATAGTTGTTCTGGGCGGAAAGTTTGTGGATGCTGCTGGTTATCGTCGCGTTGTCGCCAACGTTGACGCATCTTCCGCAGCAGCCACCATTCACGGATGAGCCAAGCACCGGTGGTAATCACCACAATGCCGAGAGCCAATGACCATAGTGCACCCAGCAACAAGGACTCACGCCAGCTCGCCAGAATAAATAGCACGGCTTCAACCACCAGTAGCAATCCAATCAAGCCAATGCCCAGCGTTAACCATTTACGCCAGCGACTCCGGTGCGGCCGTTCGACTAACCGAGACGGTACCGAATCGGTCAGCTCGACCCTTGGTGACGGCTCCGGTGCGACAAAATCATCTGCCTCGAAATACTGAACTTGTGGGCGTTTTGAGGATTCCGTCATGCTAAATCTCCCAATAAAAACTCGAGCAGTTGATCGATACGCAGATTTGGTAATGGTCCTGGTTCATTTGCATCCGGCGGGTCCAGCTTAGGTAACGCAACCGGGGTAGCCAATTGCGCGCCAAAAGCTGGCAAATAATCAACATGAAAGGCTCGTTGCGTTCCATCAACAGAGCCCCTTAGAACTTCACGACCATCAGCTAAGTGCCCATACTCCGTGGCGCGCACTGCTGCGACAACTTGTTGCATCTGAGCCACGGCAGAATCAACGTCGATCTCTGTTGAACCGACTAACTCTTGTAACCAGTCCAACACGGTTCGTTGTTGAGTCAATGTCAGTAAATCAGCCTTAGTTGCAATGAAGGCTACGCGTTCAATATGCGGCCGCCACAATCGCTGCCACCAGCTATTGCGACCATAATGAAACACTGGTAGCAGCGCGCTGAGAGCTAATCGCAAATCAGCAAAAGCAACGGGTCCTCGTTGCATGGCACCGAGAATATCAACTAACACGATTTGCCGATTGAACCGGCAAAAGTAATCCCGATAAAACGGTGTGACGACTTCCGCTTTATAACGCTCAAAGCGCTGTTGTAAAGCCTTTGTAAGCGCGCTGGTTTGATCGTTAAAGTGACCTGGCCACGGGAAAAAATCGAGGATGGGTGCTCCCTCAAGAGAGCCAGGTAACAACATACGTCCTGGTTGCGACCAAAACACACCAACGTCATACCGCAGACGTTTGAGTAAATCTCGGTAGCCAGCACTTGCATGGCGTACTACTGCGTCTAGGTCCGCTGTTGATACAATGTCCCCGACACTTGCCGTCGCTGTCAGCCAAGGCTTTGCAATGAGTTCTCGACTAGGCTCATGGAGCAGTTTTAATTGTGCCGTTGACCAGTCCTCGAACGTCATGTCCAGCAGCGGCAGATCCAACAACCATTCTCCCGGATAGTCAAATAGGTCGATGACTAGCTTCTGGGTCGGCCACGCCGCTTGTTTCCAACCACCGTCACGCGCTATCGTCAATTCCAAGCGCAACTCGCTCAATCCGGTCGTACTTTCGGGCCACTGCGGAGATTCAGCACGCAACGCTTGCAGTGCCCCCTCATAGTCAAAGCGGGCGATGGACCAATCGGGCTGTGCTGCAAACTTTACATCCACGATACGGCGCTGCGCGGCGAGTGACCACCGCGGTAACTTTTGCGGGTAGCTAGCAGAATGACTCAGTTGATCAATTAAACTCGTAATTAACGCCGTTTTACCGGCACCGCTGAGACCCGTTACACCTAGCCGTATATGACGATCAAGGCCGCGATCGAGAAGATCGCGGCCTTGTTGTTGGAGCTTTTTTAATCGTGTGAGCTGCATCAGTGAATCAGTTATAACCGATTCAGTTCACGATCAAGTTTGTATGCATTGGAGGTCACGTACGTTTCCATACTTTGCAAACGTGATTCCAAGTCATTGTAGTCACCGCTAATTTCGCGGAATGCGCCATGCGGAGGCGCGCCGGCTTGCCAAACTTTGGTTTTTAACTCGACAGGCTCGTGACTATCGTTCGTCGCGCTCTTCGGCTTTTCATCCAAGATAAACCACGCGGCAATGTAGAGAATCAGCGTGAAACCTTGCCCGAAAATGAATGACGTTACGACAACAATTCGAACCAGCCACACTTCCCAGCCGAAGTAGTTGGCAATACCCGCACAGATCCCTGCAATCTTGCCATTCTTTTTATCACGTAACAGTTCACGTTTCTTAGTTGGGGTACTCATATCCGTTCCCTCCATTTTGGCGACTCCGCATCAAGAATCGCTTCTAAAGTTTGGATTCTTTCGCGCATCCGCTCACCTTGACGCGCCAACTCCTGCAACTGGGCTACCTCATCCTGACTTAACCCTTGATTGATTTTACGTTGTGCCCGGTAATGCATGATGATCCATATCGGCGCCACGAATATCATAAAGATAATCAGTGGAATAGTTACCATTTCAAACACGTTCATGAGTCGGTCCTTATTCGGTCAAATTAGTCGCTTTTCTTACCGCTATCTTTTTTCATGCGGGCCCGTAAAGCTTCCAGTTCATCATTAATTTTATCTGCGCTTTCCAATTCAGCAAACTCATCACGTAAGGTCTTCTTACCCAAGTCATAAGAGTCTACTTGCGATTCGATATCATCAATTTTAGCCTCATAACGCTCAAACTTATGCATCGCATCATCAATTTTGCTGCTATCAATGCGCTTCTTCACCTCAAGGCGAGTGCTGGCAGAGCGCTGCCGCATAATAATACTCTTCTGGCGCGCTTTCGCGTCGGCTAGCTTCTCTTGCAACTGTCCAACTTCATCACCGAGACGCTGTAAGTGCTCATCGATGCGAGCGATATCTGCATTTAAACTACCTTGTTGGTCCGTTGCTTTTTGCTTCTCAACCAACGCTAAACGCGCTAGGTCTTCACGTTCTTTACTCAGTGCGAGTTCAGCTTTCGCTTCCCACTCCGCAACTTCTTGCGCGAGTCGACCGGCTTGGCGCTCAGTATCTTTTTTCTCGGCAATTAAGCGTGCTGACGTAGAGCGAACTTCAACGAGTGTGTCTTCCATTTCTTGGATGATCAGGCGAACCATTTTTTCCGGATCTTCAGCCTTATCCAATAATGCATTGATGTTGGAATTCACGATATCTGTAAAACGTGTAAAGATACCCATAATTATCATCCTCAAAAATTTCAAAAAGTGGTTTTGGTCACTGTCACGACTAACCATGCAGAACCCATGCCAACTTTTAAAAAATGCTCCTAATCGCCTGTTTTATTGAGTTTTTGGCCAGTCAGGAGAAAAACAGTTTGACGCCTGTTGGTAATGAAATACACTAATATTTAGCCAAATTCACTAAAAACGTTTCGTTCTCGGAAATGGCAAGCTGAACGAACGCAATAATAACGATAAGTGTGGTGCTTCGCATGAGCCGATTCCGTGATAACGACAATCTCATCGGTCAAGCTAACAGCTTTCTCCAAGTTTTAGAGCAAGTTTCACAAATTGCTCCTCTCGACAAACCTGTTCTCATTATCGGCGAACGAGGTACTGGTAAAGAACTCATCGCTGCCCGGTTGCACTTTTTATCACAACGCTGGGAACAAGCCTACGTGAAATTAAATTGTGCGGCACTCAGTGAGTCGTTGCTTGAAAGTGAACTCTTCGGGCACGAACAAGGCGCTTTTACGGGTGCCCAAAAGCGACATGAAGGACGCTTCGAGCGCGCTGACAGTGGCACTCTCTTTCTCGATGAACTCGCCAACACCTCGGCGTTAGTACAAGAGAAAATTTTGCGGGTGATTGAATATGGAGAGTTCGAGCGTGTGGGTGGCAAAACCACCGTGAAGGTCGATACACGATTAATTGCTGCGACCAATGAAGATCTCCCAGAGTTAGCTGCGCAAGGTAAATTCCGGGCAGATTTGTTAGATCGCCTAGCGTTTGACGTCATTACCTTGCCACCACTTCGTGAGCGCCGCGATGATATTCTCATGTTGGCCGAGCATTTTGCGATTCAAATGGCCCGTGAGCTCGGCTATGAGCTGTTTAGTGGCTTTACCGAAGCTGCGCAACGCGTGTTACTGGATTACCAATGGCCGGGTAATGTGCGTGAATTGAAAAACGTAGTCGAACGTTCGGTTTATCGACTCGGTAACGGTCAAATCCCCGTTTCAAATATTGTTTTAGATCCTTTTGATAGTCCCTATCGTCCCAAACCGGCTACACACCGACAGTCACCGGCAGATACTTCCTCTCAGCCTGACGTAGAGCGTTCCGTTGTGACCTCGCCAACTGCTGAGAATACCGTTCCTGAGGCTGCTTCTGGCGGACCTGAAATTGATTTCAATTCGGGCACGTTAGACTTTAAAGAGCTGACCGCTGACTATGAAGTTCATGTACTCAAGCAAGCGTTACAATTTGCGCAATTCAACCAGAAAAAAACCGCAGAAATACTCGGGCTGACCTATCATCAATTGCGTGGTTATTTGAAAAAGTATGCATTACTTGAGGGGCAAGCATAATGGTTATCCAGCGGTTCTGGCTGGTCGTCGGCTGCTGCTGCGTTGTTGCAGCCTGCAGTCAGCCTGATGAGCAACCAGAGCCACTTCGGCAAGGGTTAGTCTATTGTGCAGAAGGTAATCCCGAGAGCTTCAATCCGCAACTCGGTACGTCTGGCACTACCATAGATGCGACTTCAGCTCAGCTTTACGACCGCTTAATCGATTATGATGCCGAGCGGCAACAATTTGAACCCGCATTGGCACTGTCGTGGCAAGCGCTCGATGACGGTAAGCGTTATCGTTTTGAGCTGCGCAAGGATGTGGAGTTTCACCAAACGCAGTGGTTTACACCCACCCGCCGCTTCTCGGCTGACGATGTTCTTTTTAGTTTTAATCGCTGGTTAAACCCCGACCACCCCTATCACTCAGTGGGAGGTGGCAGCTATCCATTCTTTAACTCAAGTGGTCTCATTCATTTGATTGAGCGCATCGAAATGATTGATTCGCACACCATCGATATCCATTTAGCTCAGGCTGACAGCTCGTTTCTCGCGAACATGGCAACCGATTTCGCAGTCATCCTCTCGGCCGAGTATGGTACCAATTTACTGCAAGCAGGTACGCCAGAGGCTATCGACCGACAACCCATAGGTACTGGGCCGTTTCGATTCGTAGAGTTTCGCAAAGATATCAGTATTCGTTATTATCGGCATGAAAACTATTGGCGCAAACCGCCCGGAATTCGCCAACTGGTCTATACCATCACACCCAACGCAAACAAGCGTATGTTGAAGCTATTAACCGGTGAATGTGATGTGATCCCCTATCCATTGGTCGATAAGTTAGCCGAACTCTCAACCGATACGGAAATAGAAGTACAATCAGCAGTAAATCCTAATATTGCTTTTTGGGCCTTTAATACCGAACGACCACCATTCGATCAACCACTGGTTCGCCAAGCATTGGCCCATGCGATTAATCGCCCCGCGATTATTCAAACTATCTACGACGGCAATGCACGCTTAGCAACCGGCGTCTTACCGGAAACCTCTTGGGCATTTAGTGAAGAAGACCAAACCTATCCGTTTAATCCGGAGCGCGCCCGCGCATTACTGGCCGAAGCGGGTTACGCTGACGGGTTTTCCATGTCTATTTGGGCGATGCCTGTGCAACGTGCATACAATCCGAATGCCGAACGCATGGCAGAACTGATTCAGTCTGATTTAGCGCGAGTTGGTATCAGCGCGACTATGGTAACCTATGAATGGAATACGTTCCGGCGTCGATTAGCAAATGGCGAACATGATAGCGTATTGATTGGTTGGGTTGCGGACAATGCCGACCCAGATAATTTTTTCCGGCCGATTTTAAGCTGCGCTGCGAAAGAATCTGGCAACAATCGAGCGAATTGGTGTGACCCTGCGTTCGATCAGTTACTGATTGATGCCATCAGCGCAACGAACCGCGATCAACGCGTAAATCTGTATCAAGATATTGAACGAGCGATCACGCAAGCCGTGCCGCTCGTTCCGATTGCCAATTCGCTGCGGTTTCAAGCCCAGCGAGCTGACATCGAAGGGGTCGAATTACCTCCATACGGTGGCTTAAGTTTCCGCCGCGCGAGTCGGGTTCAAGAACAACCGCAACAAACGCCCGAGCCAGCTGCGGATGCAGTCAAGGAGCAACCATGATTCGGTATACCTTGCGACGCGTTGTCTTGTTCCTGTTCACGTTGTGGCTGCTGACACTCTTTTTATTTTCGCTTAACTATTTTTTTCCCGGTAACCCGCTGACCAACATGACAGGGATCGCAGATAGCAGCAGCGAAGCTTATCGACTCGCCGCTGAGCAACGTTATTTTGGTGGGACAATCATCGAACAGTATGGCGGCTTTTTACAGCAACTCGTTCAAGGTAACTGGGGGCAATCCCTTGTTACCGAACGACCCGTATTTGAAGATGGTTTAACCGCCCTAGGGGCATCTCTAGAATTGAGCTTACTGGCCATGTTGGTGGCTTTTGTGTTCGGCGCCCCCCTCGGTATATACGCAGCCATTCAACAACGAGGCCTTTTGGATCGTGTCATTATGGGTACTGGTCTCAGCGCCTATTCAATACCCGTTTTCTGGCTGGCTCAACTCTGTATCCTTTTGTTTGCGGTGAAACTCGGCTGGGCACCGATTTCGAGTCAAATTAATCCGCTCTACGATGTGCCGACGACCACAGGTGCGATATTGATCGATATTAGTATTTCGGATTATGAATTCAAGCAAGCCGCATTGCGAGACGCGTTGCATCACCTCTGGCTGCCTGTCGCAGTGCTAGCTATTATGCCTTTGACGATGCTGATGCGCATCACACGAAACGCAATGTTAGATGTGCTTTCACACAATTATATTCGTGCAGCACGCGCCCGAGGCTTGAGCGAAACTCGCATTTTGCTTCGTCACAGTATTCCAAACTCCATGCAGCCAGTGGTGCGCCAGTTAGGCCTGCAGTTTAGTATGTTGATGAGTAACCTGATTGTGACCGAGGTCATCTTTAATTGGCCTGGAGTCGGCAGTTGGTTAGTTAAAGCAATCTATGAGCGCGATTATCCCGTTCTGCAGGCAGGATTACTCATGCTTGCAACGCTGATTCTCTTTGTCAACGTAGCCGTCGAACTCTTCCACGCCTGGCGTTACCCACAGGTACGTAAGGAGTTGTATGCCGAGCACTAATATTTATTACCAGTATCGCGAACCATCGCCTCTGCGTGCTATTTGGGTGTTAATGAATAACAACCCTTTTGCGGTTGCCGCGCTGTACGTATTTGGTTTTATTTTATTGGTCATGCTGCTATCGCCAATAATTGTTCCGCACGATCCCGATTACCAATATGCTGATGCCGTGTTGCAGTCACCCTCATGGCAACAAGATGGGCAAATTCGCTTTCTGTTTGGTACCGACGACCTCGGGCGTGACCTGCTCTCACGTATTATCGCAGGCTCGGTCTACAGTCTGGGGTATCCAATTCTTGCCGTGTTTATCGCCGCGGTTATCGGTAGTAGCATTGGCGCTTGGGCGGGTATGAGTCGGGGTGTGCAGTCGTCGACTCTCAATCACTTGCTCGACGTTATTCTGTCGATTCCGTCGTTGTTGCTTGCCTTGGTTATTATCGCAATTGTGGGACCTTCCCTATTTAATGTGATGATTGCCATCACGCTGGTGTTGATTCCGCAATTTATTCACAGCGTTCACAATGCAATATACGAAGAGCGTTACAAAGAATATGTCACAGCGTCGCGCCTCAACGGTTGTAGCCGTTGGTTCATTCTCACGCGTGTTATTGCGCCCAATATTACCACCGTGATTGTCATGCAAGTGACCATCGCACTATCGACAGCAATCCTCGACATTGCTGCACTGGGATTTCTTGGTCTCGGGGTTCAATCTCCAGCACCGGAATGGGGTTCGATGCTGGCCCGCAGCCTAGATCAGGTCTATCTCTCGCCATGGACAATGATTCTGCCGGGAATCGCCCTATTTTTAACGATTTTGGCCATAAACGTGCTCGGCGATAGTATTCGCGCCGCTATCCAAGAACGGATTCGTAGCTCATGAGTATTTTAGATATTCGTAATCTTACCATCGAACTCGAAACGTCAGCGGGCGTGGTAAAAGTGGTCGATAAACTGAGTCTGCAAATAGCCGAAGGCGAAATCCATACACTCGTCGGTGAATCGGGCTCAGGTAAAAGCCTACTCGCTAAAGCTATTCTTGGTTTTATCAATCCGCGCTGGCGGATCACTGCCGACCGACTGTGGTGGCGCCATTATGACCTTCTCGCTCTGAATCCAGCACAACGTCGGCTCGTAACCGGTCGCGACATGGCAATGATTTTTCAAAATCCAGGCAGTTATCTCGACCCCAATTCAAAGGTGGGTGAGCAGCTGCGTGAATTGATTCCAGCTGGCGAATTGAAAGGACTCTACTTGCGGCGGAAAGCTGATCGGCAAACACGCGCCGAACGATTGCTACATAGAGTCGGAATTAAAGAAGCTAAAAGTATTATGGACTCATACCCATATGAGTTATCCGAGGGTTTAGCTCAGAAAGTCAGTATTGCAATGGCTATCGCTCACAACCCAAAGCTGCTGATTGCTGACGAGCCGACCACAGCCATGGAGCCTAATACTCGCGCTCAAATTTATCGTTTGCTGGCAAAGTTAAGCGCCAGTCAAAGCATGTCCATCTTGATGATTACCCAAGATCTGACCTCGATTATTCCGGAAAGTCAGCGTATTTCGCTGGTGTATTGCGGGCAATTGATGGAGGCCGGTCCAACCAATACGGTACTTACCAAGCCCGCACACCCTTATACGGAAGCGATGTTAAGCATGAGTCTGTTCGGTCAGACTGCTGCGCCCAAAACAAGATTACCAACGCTCACAGGGGCCATCCCAACATTGCAGCATTTGCCCATTGGTTGTCGCCTCGGTCCACGTTGCCCTTATGCTCGCCAAGCGTGCGTGAATACGCCACGATTAAGCAAAGTGAAGCAGCAAGAATACGCTTGTCATTTTCCCATTATCGAGGTTGCTAGCGATGACTAAGCTACTCGAACTCAAAAATGTATCGAAGTACTACGTGCATAAAGATGGCTGGTTGCCGGGGCGCAAAATTTGTGCACTCGAACCTCTCACCTTGACACTCGAACGCGGTGAGACTCTTGCCATTATGGGGGAAACGGGTTCTGGCAAATCTACGATAGCCAAACTTATTGCTGGTGCGGAGAAGCCTTCTACAGGCGAAATCTATCTCAATGGACAGCTGCTAGACCCTCGCAATTACCGCCAGCGCAGTCGTCATATTCGGATGATATTCCAAGACAGTTTACGCTCGCTGAATCCACAAACGACCATTGGTCGGCAGCTATCGGAAGCACTTCTTTTCAATACGACTTTGACGAGTGAAGAGCAACGCGACCATGTCATGCTGACACTGCGCAAAGTAGGTTTATTGCCTGATCATTATCACTTCTACCCACATATGCTCTCAAGTGGACAACAGCAACGGGTCTGCATTGCTCGTGCCATTATTGTTGATCCACAGATCATCGTTGCCGATGAAGCCTTTGTTTCGCTGGATCCATCAATTCGAGCTCAAATCATTAATTTAATTTTAGACCTTCAGGAAGATATGAGCATTTCGTTCATTTTCGTATCACATTCGGCGGAGATCGTGAAACATGTCGCAGACAAGATATTGATTATGCATCATGGTAAACTAGTCGAGTTTGGTTCAACTCAAACGATGATGTTACAGCCTCAAGAACAATTAACCCGGTTGCTGTTGCAAACCGATTTGCAAAACAACGTCACGGCTGCAACATCGTCATCACACTCAACAACACAGGAGTAATGCTTTGGAAACAGGTACGCTTATTTCATTAGCGCTCTATTTCATAGCGATGCTAGGTATTGGTCTCTATGCCTACAAAACATCTACCGATGATGTATCTGGTTACATGCTCGGAGGCCGTTCATTAGGTCCTGGTGTGACTGCTCTCAGTGCTGGCGCCTCGGACATGAGCGGCTGGATGCTGATGGGCCTACCCGGCGCCATTTACGTCTCAGGTGTTTCACAACTTTGGATAGCCGTCGGTTTAATTGTTGGTGCCTGGCTCAATTACATAGTTGTGGCACCACGACTGCGGATGTACACCGAGGTCGCTAACGACTCGATTACTATTCCTGATTTCTTCGCCAATCGATTTGACGATCGCTCGCGTGCACTGCGGGTATTTTCATCACTCGTTATTATCGTGTTCTTTACCTTATATACCTCGGCCAGCTTGGTCGCCGGTGGTAAGCTCTTCGATAGCTCTTTTGGTATGGATTATAGTACTGGACTTTGGGTCACAGCTGGCGTGGTGTGCGCTTATACCCTATTCGGTGGCTTTCTAGCCGTGAGTATGACCGACTTTGTGCAAGGTTGTATCATGATCGTTGCCCTCGTCTTGGTACCTATTGTTGCGATATTCGACTTGGGTGGCATGACACAAGTCACCAATACCGTTCGCGATATCAACCCAGACTTCCTGAGTTTCTTTAGGGATGGAGCCATCGCCGACTCTATGGTGAACCAACTGTCGTTTCTCGGCATTATATCCCTCCTCGCGTGGGGCCTAGGATACTTTGGTCAGCCCCATATTATCGTTCGCTTTATGGCGATTCGTTCGGTCAAGGACATTCCTACTGCACGTCGGATTGGAGTCAGCTGGATGATTGTCTCGATTATCGGTGCCATGGTAACCGGTTTTGTCGGGATTGCTTATGTCGCTGAAACGCGGATGACGCTGCCGGATCCAGAAACGATCTTCATTATCTTCTCGCAGTTCCTCTTCCATCCGCTCATCGGTGGTTTCCTCTTAGCAGCAATTCTTGCGGCCATTATGAGTACCATTTCATCACAACTCTTGGTCACGTCGAGCTCGTTGACCGAGGACTTCTATAAGGCATTCTTGCGCCGTGATGCATCGGATCGTGAGCTCGTACGAGTGGGTCGTATTTCAGTCCTCGTAGTGTCATTAGTTGCAATTTACTTGGCTTGGGACCCGGATTCGACCATTCTAGGTCTCGTTGCTAATGCCTGGGCTGGCTTTGGAGCTGCCTTTGGACCAGTGATCATTCTCAGCTTGTATTGGAAGCGTATGAATCGACACGGAGCCTTAGCGGGCATGTTGATTGGTGCCGCAACCGTGCTGTTCTGGATCTACGCACCAGTACTTGCGGATGGTCAAACGCTTTCGAGCGTTGTGTATGAAATCATCCCAGGTTTCGTTCTGTGCACCGTGGCAATCGTGGTCGTCAGTCTCTTGACTGCACCACCGATACAGTCGCAGCAAGATACCTTTGCAGAAATGGAAAAACGACTAGAGAACTAGTCTCGTTTGTACAAAAAGGCCCAGATGCTCATCACATCTGGGCCTTTTTTGTGAACAGTGAACAGTGAACCGTAAACAGTGAACAGAAACAAAAAATAGGATTAGCCGCGGCGTTCGACGTATTGTGCTAACTCGTCCATGATAAAACTCTCCATTTTCATGGTTGTTTCATACCCAACTTCAATGGCTTCCGTACCTCGTTCAAATTCGAGTAAGCCAATATGACCCAACTTGGGCTGAATAAGAACATCAGGAGGGTCACCGGCAATACGTGCTTTGGTGATGCGTTCCTGCATAATATCAATTGCACCCGACATGACACCCAACATACCCGGCGCTTTGTGGTCAGGGCCATTAAACTTCTCTTTGACCGAATCCCAGTATTGAGAACTGGTGCTAATAAAGTTCTTAAAGAAACCTTCGTCATGTTCGTTATTTGGCTCATCTGATTCCATTTCAGAAGGATTCGGAGCCTTTTGACCATGAATATCAGCCATTGGATTCACCTCAAGATGCGACTGAGGAGCACGATGCTTTTTGCGTGTTTCCACGCCTGACGTGGTCAACTGAGAATTCAAATGAACCGCAATGACAAAATCAGCCCCAAGCGCACGACAAAGCGAGACAGGAACAGGGTTTACCAAAGCACCGTCCACCATCCATCGTCCTTCGTGAGCAGCCGGCGCCAGAAGCCCTGGCATTGCGCATGAGGCCCGCGCAGCATGATAGATGTCACCAGCTCGAATCCATACTTCGCGCCCCGTATAGAGATCAGTCGCGACGGCACCAAAAGTCACCGGCAGATCTTCAATATCTGCTGCGCCAAAACGCTCTCGAGCATGGCCGAATACTTTCTCACCTTGAATAATTCCGCCGTGACTGATTCCAAAATCAAGCAGGTTCCATACCTGCCAACGTCCCATGTCTTGAACCCATTCTTCGAGTTCTTCAAGGCGACCAGAAGCAAAACCGGCCCCCACAAGGGAGCCGATTGAAGTGCCTGCGACAATATTTACTTCGATACCCATCTCTTGTAGTGCTTTTAAAACACCAATATGAGACCAGCCTCGCGCAGCTCCTGAGCCCAGAGCTACGGCTACTTTCGCGTATTGCATGTTACTCAGTCCATTAAACTAAATCGTCATCCATTAAATCTACATCATCTGCAGCTGATGTGGTATCCACAGCTTTCTTCTCGCCTTTCACTGGCTTCGCCAAAAGCTGCTCACGAATCAGGCCTTCTATTTCTTGTGCAATCTTGGGGTTCTCACTTAAGAACTTGATCGAATTAGCTTTACCTTGACCAATTTTATCGCCCTTGTAGCTATACCAAGCACCTGATTTATCGACAATCTTCTGCTTAACACCCAGATCAATCAATTCGCCCTCTTTCGAGATACCTGAACCGTACATGATTTGGAATTCAGCTTGTTTAAACGGTGGTGCAACTTTGTTTTTAACCACCTTGACTCGGGTCTCGTTCCCGACCACTTCGTCACCTTCTTTCACCGCACCAATGCGACGAATGTCAAGACGAACTGACGAGTAGAACTTCAACGCATTACCGCCCGTAGTTGTTTCTGGATTACCGAACATGACACCGATTTTCATCCGAATTTGGTTGATGAAAATACACATGCTGTTGGATTTTTTGATATTCGCCGTCAACTTCCGTAAGGCTTGTGACATCAGTCGTGCTTGAAGACCCACATGACTATCACCCATATCGCCTTCAATTTCTGCTTTCGGCGTTAATGCGGCAACCGAATCGACAATCACGATATCAACAGCGCCAGAACGTACTAACATATCGCAAATCTCGAGCGCCTGTTCACCGGTGTCTGGTTGTGAAATCAATAAGTCGGCGACATTAACGCCGAGCTTCTCTGCATAAATTGGGTCTAGCGCGTGCTCAGCGTCAACAAACGCACAAGTCTTTCCTTTCTTCTGAGCTTCTGCAATGACCTGCAAAGTTAAGGTCGTTTTACCACTCGACTCAGGACCATATATTTCTACCACTCGACCAAACGGTAAACCGCCGATACCCAACGCAATATCGAGACTGAGTGAACCGGTTGATACCGCTTCAATATCTAACGTTTGGTTATCTCCCAAACGCATAATCGACCCTTTACCAAATTGACGTTCAATTTGACTTAATGCTGCGTCTAAAGCTTTTTGTTTATCGTTGCTCATGATAGTGTCCGTGTTGTTGAGACGTTGATTTGAGTATACTGTATTTTTATACAGTATCAAGTATTTTTTTATACCCCTGCAATGCTTCCTCAATTGTGGCTTGGCGCACCGCCTCGCGATCACCTGGGAAAATCTTCGACCACGTTAAACACTGGTCAGCCCACGCCAATCCGAACCAAACTAAACCCACTGGTTTTTCTCTGGTGCCGCCATCAGGTCCGGCAATGCCAGTGACTGCAATAACACAATCCACCTGCGTACGCTGCAGTGCCCCTCGTGCCATTGCGGCGGCCACTTCACTCGACACTGCACCAAAGCGCTGCAGGTCATCAGCAGATACGCCAAGCAGCTGTTGCTTCAATTCATTACTGTAGGTGATCAAGCCGCCCTCAAGCCATGCTGAACTACCTGAGATGGCGCTAATAGCATAGCCGATCCCGCCAGCCGTACAGGATTCAGCGGTAGCCACTCGCCAGTTTTTCTGATGCAGCCACAGCCCGAATTGCGCTGCTAATTCTGTTGTGGATTGTGCTAACATGAACTCATTCAACTCCGCGGATAATCGACTCTATACGGATAATAACAGGCATGTCGAACGCTACAACACCAGCTTCAAATTTTTCGTCGCATACACCGATGATGCAACAATATCTGCGCATCAAAGCAGAGCATCCGGACACTTTATTATTCTATCGGATGGGTGATTTCTACGAATTGTTCTATGCGGATGCACAACGAGCGGCGCAGCTACTTGATATTTCTCTGACCAAGCGCGGCGCCAGTAATGGCCAACCGATTCCTATGGCTGGTGTCCCCTATCATGCCGCAGAAGGCTATCTAGCCCGGCTTTTGCAGTTAGGAGAATCCGTTGCAATCTGTGAACAAATTGGTGACCCTGCCACGAGCAAAGGACCGGTTGAGCGGCAAGTCGTTCGGATTCTAACCCCGGGTACTTTGACCGATGAAGCCCTTCTGAATGAACATGAAGATCAGCCCTTGGTGGCCATTCAGCCACACGCAGGCGGACTAGCCATTGCCGCGCTAACCATGGCCAATGGCCGCTTTACGATTGTCGAAGTGAGCACCCTCGATGAAGGTCGCGCAGAACTCGAACGCTTACATCCGGCTGAACTACTCTATCCTGATACTTGGGAGTTACCGGCTAGCATGCAGTTGCGCTGTTGCTTGCGTCGGCGTCCAGATTGGGAATTTGATCGGGATACCGCACAAGCACTACTCAAGCGGCAATTTCAAGTTCAGCATCTCGATGGTTTTGATGTCAGTCATCTGCCTGCAGCTCTCGGTGCCGCGGGTGCTCTACTGAGCTACGTCCGCACCACCCAACGGGGCGCATTACCGCATATTCAATCCATCGTAGCCGAACACCTACACGATACGATTATGCTTGACGCCACCACCCGTCGAAATTTAGAGCTTGTCGATTCGTTAAGCGGTCAGCCAACCGCTCTGGTCGATGTCATCAACCAAACGCATACAGCGATGGGCGGACGATTATTACGACGGTGGTTACAACGTCCGCTCCGGGATCATAGCCACCTGCAAACTCGTTACGACGCGGTCGCTGCATTACAACAAATACCGGCAGCAACAGTCCGGGAGTCACTCCGTGCAATTGGTGATCTCGAGCGGGTTCTTACACGGGTTGCCTTGCGCACTGCGCGGCCCCGCGATTTAACACGATTACGTGCAGCCTTTACCGCATTGCCCACCCTACACGAACAATTAACAACGCCAGCCTTGCGACGTTGGCAGCAAGCCATGTCGCTCCAGCCCGACTTAGTTAAGTTGCTCGAGCGTGCACTTGTTGAACAACCACCACAGCTGATTCGTGATGGCGGTGTGATTGCTGATGGCTATGACGATGAACTTGATGAACAACGTGGCCTGGCTGCTGGAGCCACTGATTTTCTGCAGCATATTGAACAACGCGAGCGCGCACGAACAGGAATTCATACGCTGAAAGTAGGTTATAACCGTGTCCATGGATATTACCTCGAGGCAAGCCGTGCTGCTGGTCACCAAATCCCAGCTGACTACCAACGCCGCCAAACTCTGAAGAATGCAGAGCGCTACATTATTCCAGAACTAAAAACCTACGAAGATAAAGTACTGCAGAGCCAAAGCCGTGCCTTGGCCCGCGAAAAATGGCTGTATGAGCAACTGCTCGAGTGCATCGCTGAGCCCTTACCGCAACTCCAACAAACCGCACAGGCTATCGCGGAAATTGATGTTCTCAACAGCTTTGCTCGGCAAGCTGAAGAATACCACTACGTTGCGCCAGAACTCACCACAGAAGAGACAATGATTCAGATACGTTGTGGTCGTCATCCGGTTATTGAGACGGTCAGTTCAGAGCCTTTTATAGCTAATGATGCAGACTTATCGTCAGCCCAGCGGTTGCTATTGATTACCGGCCCCAATATGGGGGGGAAATCAACCTACATGCGGCAAATCGCTTTACTCACTATCATGGCGCACTGTGGGAGTTTTGTGCCTGCGGAAGCTGCCACATTTGGTCCTATTGACCGTATTTTTACCCGTATTGGCGCCTCCGATGATTTAGCCTCTGGCCGTTCCACGTTTATGGTGGAAATGACCGAAGCAGCGACCATTTTGCACAACGCAACCGCGCAAAGCTTGGTCTTAATGGATGAAATTGGCCGTGGTACGTCTACTTATGACGGCTTGGCACTAGCGTGGGCTTGTGCCGAAACACTACTGCAAAAAAATCGCGCTCTCACACTTTTTGCAACGCATTATTTTGAGCTGACGCAGACGGTTGGGGCGGAAAGCGGAGCCGTTAATTTGCATGTGGAAGCGGTTGAGCACGGTGATTCGATTGCTTTTAAACATCAAGTTGTCACGGGTGCAGCAAGCAAAAGTTTTGGTGTCCATGTGGCACAACTGGCAGGCATTCCAAAAGCAGTGATTAACGCAGCTCGAAAGCATCTTCAAACCTTAGAGGAAAAGTCTTTAGCGGCTGCTGGTGAGGTGCCTACACCGACGCAACAGCCTCAACAGGAGGCAATTCACCCTGTGGTTCAGGCTCTGCAAACACTCAACATCAACGAATTGACACCCATAGCTGCGTTACAGCAGTTGGAACTCTTGCAGCGCCTTGCAACGGACCGAGAACAAGACTAAGAAAAATCAATTGCGGTGAAACAGCGCATCCAAGCTGAGACCTTGTTGCCGCAACATATCGCGAAGACGGCGTAGCGCTTCTACCTGAATTTGCCTGACCCGTTCACGGGTGAGGCCGATTTCCCGACCGACATCTTCGAGAGTGGCGGGTTCGTGCCCCATCAAGCCGAATCGACGGGCCAGGACTTCACGTTGTTTGGTATTCAGATTCGCCAGCCAATCAATAATGTTTTCGCGTAGGTCGTTATCTTGCAGCACCCCCTCCGGACCGAAGTCGTTCTCATCAGATAACATATCGACTAAGGCTTTATCGTTGTCACTTCCACCCATCGGCGTATCGACCGACGATACACGCTCATTGAGTCGCAGCATTCGGCTGACTTCTGCAACCGTGACATCCATCTTGGCCGCTATGTCCTCAGCGGTAGGCTCATGGTCAAGTGTATGGGCGAGTTCGCGTGAAGCGCGCAAGTAAGAATTGAGTTCTTTAACCACATGAATAGGGAGGCGAATCGTACGGGTTTGATTCATGATGGCACGTTCGATCGTCTGTCGAATCCACCATGTCGCGTAAGTTGAAAACCGAAAACCACGCTCTGGGTCAAATTTCTCGACCGCACGAATGAGACCTAAATTGCCCTCTTCGACTAGATCAAGCAACGCCAATCCACGGTTGGTATAGCGTCGCGCGATCTTTACGACCAAGCGCAAATTACTCTCGATCATTCGCGCGCGTGCCTTCGCATCCCCTTTGCGTGCCAATCGAGAAAAATAAACCTCTTCCTCAGCAGTCAGTAAGGGCGAAAAGCCTATTTCGCTCAGATACAACTGGGTTGCATCCATCTTCCGTTGGTTATTCGCTCGACTTGCAATGATTTCGTCGAACTCACTCTCATCGTCAGACTCAGCCTCGACCTGCTGCATTGCAGAGGTCAGGTCTTGTTCATCGATATCTTCGATGTCTTCTTGACTTCGACTCATTGTGCCCCCCGAGGCAAATAATGCCTTGGATTTACCGACTTTCCACGGAATCGAACTTCGAAATGAAGTTTGACGCGCTCCGCGTCGGTGTCCCCCATTTTTGCAATCTCATCACCTACCTGCACCCACTGTTGCTCTCGTACGAGCAATTCTGAATTATGAGCGTAGGCGGTTATGTAATCATCGTTATGTTTCAAAATGATTAAATTGCCGTATCCCTTCAACGCATTACCGGCATAGACCACTTTACCGGCCGCCGCTGCGAAGACGGGATCATTTTTAGCTCCACCAAAATCTAAGCCTTTATTACCTGCTTCGGTTGTTGAGAACTCTCGAATAACTGGAGCAGTGGCTGGCCAGCGCCAAACGATATCTTTGCTAGCTGGCAGTACTTCTAACGGCTTAGGTAAAACCTTTGGTTTGCTAATATTTTGTTTATTTTTAACATCAACATACTCTTTATTCGTTGCTGAATCAACGGTCTTGGGGGGAGATTTTGTCGCTGAATGGTCGATTTCTTGCGCTGGTTGACGAACTGATTGCGGTCCTCCTGGCCTTCTGGACGCGCCCTGCCTTTGCAAGCGAAGTTCTTGCCCAGGATAGATTAGATATGGATCAGCTAACTGATTGAGGCGCGCTAAGTCGCGGACGTCTAGATTAGCGCGAAATGCTATTGAATAAAGCGTGTCACCGCGCTCGACCGTATAGGTGGATCCTGCCAATGAAGCGCGCTCATAATCATGAATAGATGAGCCGGTGTAGACTCGCTTAACCGGAGCAGCATCCTCCCGCTGTGCGCAGCCAACTCCTGTCAGGACACACAGAACAGTAATCAGAAGCGTTCGATTAACGTGTCCATACATAAGCAATTATGGCGATAATCACCATCCCCCAACCGATCCGATCCACATAGGTCCGCAACCGAACAGCCATGGTTGTGCCACCAGTCCGTAATAGCCACGCGACCAAAAAGAAACGTAAACCTCGACTCACTAATGAGCCCATGACAAACGGAATAAATGCAACTTGCAACATACCGCCTGTGACGGTGAACAGCTTATAAGGTAGCGGTGAAAAACCAGCAATGAAAATAATCCAAAAGCCATAATTCTGAAACCACTCTGTCACTGTGGTGAGTTTGTCTTGATAGCCGGCCCACTCAACCAGTGGCAAAACAATAGGATCAAATGCCAACCAACCAAGCAGATAACCAGCAATACCGCCTAATACGGAAGCAATCGTCGTTATACCCGCGAAGAACCAGGCACGTTTGGGCTGTGTCATCGCCATCGGCGCTAACATAACATCCGGAGGAATTGGAAAAATAACCGACTCGGAAAAACTTAGAGCAGCCAGAATAGCTGGGGCACGACGATGCTGCGACCATTGCAGAACCCGATCATAGAGCCAACTAAATAGCTTCATGCCAGCGCTCCCGGAACCAAGGGAACAAACTTCACGTCACCTAATTGCTTTTGTTCATAACTATCACCAAAGCGCCGCACCACATGGAGAGCTTGCCGCTCCGTGCCAACGGGAATGATCAACACACCGCCATCGGCCAATTGATCTAACAGTGCTTGCGGGATAGATTGTGCCGCTGCCGTGACGATAATACCGTCAAACGGTGACTTACTTGACCACCCCTGCCATCCATCACCGTGGCGCATTTGAATGTTATGCAAATCAAGATTTTTAAGTCGCCGTTTGGCCTGATACTGTAATTCGGCAATACGTTCAACGGAATAGACGCGTTCAACCAGTTGCGCCAACACAGCAGTTTGATAGCCACTCCCCGTTCCAATCTCTAATACTTTTTGGCAATGATGCTGCATCAGTAACTGCGTCATTGACGCGACCATCAGCGGTTGCGAAATAGTTTGTCCTTTGCCAATCGGTAATGCAGTGTTTTCATAGGCTTTGTGAGCCAATGACTCGGGCATAAACTGATGCCGAGGGGTGGTCTCGACCACCCGCAATACATTTGGATCGCTAATACCTTGCTGACGCAACAATGTCACTAAACGGCGCGCCATACCCTGGAAATTCTGGATCATCATGGCGCCATTTTACTCAACCACTGATCCAAGGTTTCTTGATGCGATTTTGCCGTCATATCCAGACTTATCGGTGTCACCGACACATACCCTTCTTTCACGGCATGGAAGTCCGTACCCGCAGCATCATCTTGTTGTCCGCCAATCGGTCCATACCAATAGATATCGCGACCGAATGGGTCGCGATCATGCACCATGGTTTCTGCTCGATGGCGGCGACCTAAACGAGTCACTCGAATACCTTTGAGTTGTTCATAAGGTACTGAAGGAACATTAATGTTGAGAATCGTATCCATACGCAATGGCTCATCGGCCATGCGACTCACGATTTCAGCAACCACGCGAGCGGCTGTTTCATAGTAATCATGACCGCGCGATCCCATCGAAACGGCTATTGATGGAAGCCCCATATAACGGCCCTCCATTGCTGCCGCGACGGTGCCTGAATAGAGCACATCATCACCCATGTTTGGACCATCATTGATGCCTGATACGACTAAATCGACGTCGTCAGCCAATGGCGAATTGGTACCCAAGTGGACGCAGTCTGTGGGGGTGCCATTTAACGAGTAAAAGCCATTCGGCAACCGCTGGACCCGCAGTGGATTATGCAGCGTCAATGAATTACTGGCGCCACTGCAATTTCGGTCGGGTGCTATAACACGAACCTGAGCGATTTCTTTTAATGCTGCATGCAACGCTTCTATGCCTGGCGCATGAACACCGTCATCGTTACTGACTAATAACTTCATCATATCGTTTTACCTTTTTTAATCGTCGCTCAATTCTACTGCACCATCAAGATTTGCTTTGGCATTGTTCAGTTGCACTATTTCGCGCAATAAGCTGGTCGCAAAGACTCCTGCATCCAAACTAAACTCTAATACAATGGTATTCGCATCAATCTGTTGGTGCTGCGCATCACGCGGGAATGCGAGCAAGGGGCGGCGTGCAGCCTCCACCCGTTGCTGACGCAAACCTTGTAACCAAAACTCATCGCTGCAGGTTTGCTCGAACTGCGCAATCGCACTATCGTTCTGCAGCTTTTCATCACCGGCTAAGGGCGCCGTGAGATGCACATCTCTCGCCGCGAATCGACTTAATAATTCTGCGTCAACCTGCTCAACTCGAAATACTGAGCGGTTCCCAGCCAAACCCAAAACATCGCCCACTTCCGGCAGCAATCGCTGTGCGCTCACGCGCGCGGATGTGACTTGATTAAACAGTAGACTCCGCACGCTGGATAACAGAAAGCTTTGTTGGTTACGGTTTACTCTATACTTTCGGCCAGCCTCAAACCAGCGTTTTGCCTTGGCAATATTGGCACCATCACGACCAAAACGCTGCTCTCCGAAATAATTCGGGAAACCAGACTCAACAACGAGCTTCCAGCGTTCCAACACGGATTCCATATCCTGCACATCGGTCAGACGAATCCGAAAACGATTGCCGTCATGAAAGCCTAGTCGTAATTTTTTCGGCTGCAGCACCGCTCGCTCAACGGCAAATTCAGCATGGTGTAGCGCTTCCCAAACAAGCAGTGCTTGCCCCGGCAGTTGCACCGAAAACCATTGCCAAGTTTCCGCGTGACGATCTTTCAAGCCCGCGTAACTGACTTGGCGCGGTGAAACGCCTGCAAAAGCGGCGAGTTGCTCCGCCACGAATACGGTATTCGCGCCCTTCTTACGCACCCATAGCCACTGATGTTCACCTTCGGCTTCCGTGCTGGGTGGTGTTAATTGTTCGATGACTTGAAAATGCTCGGGCTCTTGCCGAAAGGTTGCTGTCGCTGACGGTTTCCCGTGCAAATAAGCTAACTGCTGATACCACTGATTAAACGCTTCAGAATCCACTCGGTTTCGACTCCAATAACACAACCACGTGGCAAGCAATACCCTCTTCACGACCCACGAAACCAAGCTTCTCGGTGGTCGTGGCTTTCACGTTGACCTGCTGTGTCTGTGCATTTAATAATGTCGCAATGCGGCTGCACATAGCGGCTATATGGGGAGCCATCTTCGGTGTTTGCGCAACAATCGTGACATCCACATTACCCAATCGATAACCTTGCTCTTGGACGAGTGCGTAAGCATGTGAGAGTAACTTAGCACTGTCTGCACCGGCATATTGCGGATCGGTATCCGGGAAGTGACGGCCGATATCACCTAACGCAACGGCGCCGAGTAACGCATCAGTAACGGCATGCAACACCACATCACCGTCGGAGTGAGCGATCAGTCCTTGATGATGCGGAACCTCAACACCGCCCAGTAATAATGGTTTCGTGCCACCGAATTTATGAACATCATAGCCGTGCCCAATTCGCATAGTTATTCCTGTAATATCTCGGGTAATAATGCTGCCGCGATGACCTCGTCACCAGGCTGCGTAATCTTAATATTGGTTCGTCGTCCCATCACTAATCGTGGCTGTAACCCCAAAGCTTCAATCGCTGAAGCTTCATCCGTTAACAGCGGATCATCCAGACCTATCATTCGCCATGCATCTAAGAGCACGGAAATCGAGAAAACTTGTGGTGTTAACGCTTGCCATAGTCCGTCTCGCGGCACGGTCTCTAGCGCATAACCGCTAGCGCTTCCGCGCTTGATGGTATCAGCCACAGGTAAGGCTAAGAGAGCGCCCGCACTGTGCTCGAGACCATGTTCGATCACGGCTGCCAATTCACTCCGAGCAAGACAAGGACGTGCCGCGTCGTGAACGGCCACATAGCGATAGCCAGCGCGTTGCGCTGCGGTGACACCTGCGGCAACAGATTGAGCGCGTGTTGCTCCCCCTTCAACGCGAACGACTGGAATTGTCAGATCTATCTCGAGTTGTGCAAACCACCTATCATCACTAGCCGTGGCAACAAATACAGCACCGATGCGCGGATCACGCGCCATCGCACGGATACTGTGCTCAAGCACAGTAGCATCACCGATATGAAGATATTGTTTTGGGATGGCAGCTTGCATTCGCTGACCAATTCCGGCCGCGGGGATCACGGCTGCGACCGATTGTTGTTTCGTCATGCTATTGAGTTTTTGTTGGTACCACGCGAAAGAAGGTTTCTTGGCGTTTTATCAGTCCGAGCTCGTTTCGTGCTCGTTCTTCGAGCGCTGCTTCACCTTCGCGAAGATCGGCGATTTCGGCAGCCAACACCTGATTCCGCTGTTCGAGGCGGTGATTTGTTTCGGCTTGTCGAGAAACTTCCTGCTGTGTACGCCAGTAATCTGGCAAACTATTTTTGCCAAACCACAGCCGATATTGCAGGCCAATCAGTATGCATAAAAACAGTAATTTCAACAGTCGCATCGGTTTCCCGCTCGAGTTTTCTGTTAGTATACGCACTCCAAACCAGAAGCCCAAGTACTATCCGAATGCCTATAGACTATTTGCTTGCAGCCATGATTATGTTTGCCGGTGCCCTATTGCAGGGAATCACCGGATTTGGCTCTGGCTTGGTCGCAGTACCGCTGCTGTCTTTGTTACTGCCACTGACGCTCATCACGCCGACGTTATCGATTGTCAATTTACTACTCGCCGGCTTCCTCTATTTAAAACTGCACAGCTACGTAACGATTCGCGACTGGCGCCCCCTAGTGATCTCCGGTATTGGTGGGAGTTTAATTGGAACCTTTGCACTCGCCCACATTCAATTGGACTGGCTGCAACGGGGTATGGCTATATTTGTTGTTGTCGTGGGTATTCTGCTCTGGTCTGGTCTGCGCTTTCAATTACCAGCCACAGCCAAGAATCAGAGTTGGATTGGTATTCTCGCTGGTTTCAGTAATGGTGCGTTAACACTGGGCGGGCCGCCCATCGTGTTGTTTTTAAGCAATCAGCAGCTCGCTATATTAACGTTTCGGGCGACCCTAACCGTATTTTTCCTTGCCCTAGCGACGACCAACGTCCTCTCTTTTGGGCTACAAGGACGCTATACCGTGGATCTGTGGCCGTGGGTCACGGTGCTGGTTGCAAGTGCTCTGCTCGGCGCTTGGTGTGGTCACAAAGTTAGCTTACAGCTTCCCGAAAAGTGGTTTCGTCACTTAACCTTAAGCGTTGTTATCGGTGCGGGTCTATTGGTGTTACTGCAGTGGTAAAGCGACTATTTGTCCCACTTTAACGTGGTAGCAAGCAGGACTTCACGCAGACTCAGGGTACGCGGTTCGGTTCTGCCTTTATGATTCCATTGATGCCCACATAAGGCTGGCGTCAGGGATTGGCTATCAGGTCGTGCCAATTGCCAGTGTTGATAGCCTTGATCATCAATTTCGAGCGATTTGCCATCAAAATCAAACCAACCAAATTGATTCAAATGCACGCGCCGCTTGGCAAAATCAATGCGGTCGATCGAATCTAAAACAACCCGTTGTAGGGTTTGATTGAAGTCATAAACTACCGTAACCACGCCAAGTCGAGCGCCTTTCAGTAGCCACGCTTGTAACTTTTTACGTTGGGTTTCGGTGAAGTTTAACCGTGCTTTCTGCGGTGCCTGCCAACTGGCGTTTTGCTGATCCAATTCCAATGGGAACGACTGCTCGAGCATACCCCGAGCAGCTTGTTGGACATAGTATGGGACACTTTTTAAGCGACGCTGCAAACTCACCGTAGAGGCAACATTCAATTGTGATAAAACGAGCAATTCCCGTTCATAGAGCGCTGTGCATAGCTCAGCAAAACCACCCTGCTTGGTCAGCGGTTGAAAAATATCGCCTTGACTCATCATTGTGGTCGGATTCATTGCCCGTCTCGTTACCTTTGTTGCTCTAACTGAGCTGCCTTACGGACGTTGTCGCAGAGTTATTTCGCATTCACTTCTGAGCGACCACGATAAGGCGCTGCGCCTTGCAGCTTTTCCTCGATACGCAACAATTGATTGTACTTAGCCACACGGTCTGAGCGACACAGCGATCCGGTTTTAATTTGTCCGGCTGCAGTGCCAACGGCTAAATCGGCAATAGTTGCATCTTCAGTCTCACCACTACGATGGGAAATCACAGCGGTAAAGCCCGCATCACGCGCCATGCGAATGGCTGCGAGAGTTTCTGAGAGACTACCAATTTGATTAAATTTAATCAAAATTGAATTGCCGATGCCTTGCTCGATACCACGCTTCAGTATCGCGGTATTGGTCACGAACAAGTCGTCACCGACCAACTGCACTTGTGCACCTAAACGTTCCGTTAAAATCTTCCAACCATCCCAATCACTCTCATCCAACCCATCTTCGATGGAAATAATTGGATAGCGTTGGCACAAGCCACCGAGATAATCAGCAAATTCTGCAGCCGTGAAGTGTTTGCCTTCACCAGCTAAGTGATACTTACCATCACGATAGAATTCGGACGCAGCGCAGTCTAACGCTAATGTCACATCCGTACCCATGCGATAACCAGATTGCTCAACGGCTTCTACAATCACGGCCAAAGCTTCCTCATTCGATGCGAGATTCGGCGCAAAACCACCTTCATCACCCACCGCTGTGCTCAAACCACGTTTTTGCAGCACTTTTTTCAATGCATGGAAGATTTCGGCCCCCATCCGCAACCCTTCACGGAAACTTGATGCGCCGACTGGTTGAATCATAAACTCTTGGATATCAACGTTGTTATCCGCGTGTTCACCACCGTTCAAAATATTCATCATGGGTAATGGCATGCTGTATTGACCCGCAGTGCCGTTCAATTCAGCAATGTGCTCAAACAATTCCATGCCTTTGCTCGCAGCAGCGGCTTTTGCGGTAGCTAGAGAGACAGCGAGAATAGCATTGGCGCCGAGGTTTTCTTTATTGGCAGTACCATCCAATTCAATCATTACCGCGTCAATTTTGGCTTGATCAGTTGCGTCTAAGCCCTGCAAAGCTGGAGCAATTCGATCCACAATGTTTGCGACCGCAGTCTCGACACCTTTGCCGAGGTAACGTGCTGGATCACCATCACGCAATTCTAATGCTTCACGCGAACCTGTTGAGGCGCCACTTGGCGCAGCAGCGCGTCCCCAATGACCGTCACTCAAATAAACATCCGCCTCAACGGTCGGGTTGCCGCGTGAATCCATGATCTCACGGGCTTTGATGCTACGAATAGTTGCCATAATTCTAACTTACTCCTTAGACGACGACGCGTGCTCTAGCCGCGTCGTTGCTTCTTATACACACCAGCGGCCTCAATAAAGCCGCGGAATAAAGGATGTCCATCACGCGGCGTCGACGTGAACTCTGGATGAAATTGAGCCGCAACAAACCATGGGTGCTCGGGAATTTCAATCACCTCTACTAGTCGCTTATCGAACGACCAACCGGAGATTTTTAAGCCTGCGGCCTCCAGTCGTTCGATATACGTACCATTGACCTCATAACGATGGCGATGCCGTTCACGAATTTCATCTTCACCATAAAGCTCATGAGCACGTGTACCCTGCTCAAGATGACACGGTTGAGCGCCTAAGCGCATGGTTCCGCCCAGATCAGAGTTCTGATCGCGAAGCTCCTTTTGCCCCTTTTCATCCATCCACTCGTTGATCAAGCCAACGACAGGATGGTCTGTTTTCGGGTTAAATTCAGAGCTGTTCGCACCGGGCAGCATAGCCACGTTGCGCGCGAACTCGATCAACGCCACTTGCATACCCAAGCAAATACCTAAGTAGGGTATTTTTTGCTCACGAGCGTACTGTGCCGCTAGGATCTTTCCTTCAATTCCACGTTCACCAAATCCACCGGGTACTAGAATCGCGTCAACATCGGCTAGTTTGGCCAGACCTTTCGTTTCCAGATCTTGCGCATCAATGTAACGAATATTCACGGTTAAACGATTTTTTAAACCGGCATGGGCTAACGCCTCATTCACGGATTTGTAAGCATCTGGCAATTCAATATATTTGCCAACGAAGCCGACCGTCACTTCACCGCTGGGGTTCGATTCTTGATAGAGAACCTGTTCCCACTCACTCAAATTCGCCTCTGGGCGATCGAGTCGGAAGCGACTGACCACGATTTCGTCGAGGCCTTGTGATTTCAGGATCGCCGGAATTTTGTAAATGCTATCGACATCTTTCAGACCAATGACCGCACGCTCTTCAACGTTGGTAAACAACGCAATTTTTGAACGTTCATTCCCTGGCAATGCACGGTCAGAGCGACAAATCAGAATGTCCGGCTGAATACCAATCGAACGCAGTTCTTTTACGGAATGTTGCGTGGGCTTGGTTTTCACCTCGCCCGCGGCGCCGAGGAATGGCACGAGCGTCAAATGCATAAACAGGGTGCGATCACGACCGACTTCAGTGCCGAGTTGACGGATGGCTTCTAAGAAGGGTTGTGACTCGATGTCACCCACAGTACCGCCAATTTCGACAATCGCGATGTCAAACCCGTCGCCACCGTCAACAATACGTCGTTTAATTTCATTGGTAATGTGCGGAATAACTTGAATCGTTGCACCGAGGAATTCGCCTTTGCGTTCTCGACGAATAATGTCTTCGTAGACACGTCCAGCGGTAAAATTATTCTTACGCGACATCCGCGTGCGAATAAAGCGTTCGTAATGGCCCAGGTCGAGGTCGGTTTCAGCACCATCTTCGGTGACAAAAACCTCACCGTGCTGAATGGGACTCATGGTCCCTGGATCGACGTTGATGTAGGGGTCGAGTTTGAGGATCGTAACCTTAAGGCCACGTGCTTCGAGAATTGCCGCCAATGAAGCTGCAGCAATACCTTTACCCAGCGAGGATACTACTCCGCCGGTGACGAAAATATAGTTAGTTGTCATGTGAGACCTAAGTCGTCAGGTTGATTCGGGAATTGCTTTAAGACGGGAAAATAGTATACCCGAGGCATTGCGATCCGACAATCAAAACTGCGTTATTCATCTTGTTTTACTTTTTGCCAATAGCGTTCTAATTCTGTCAGATTCAAATCCGACGGTGCTTGACCAGCAGCCGAAAGTTCACGTTCAATGGCTTGAAACCGTTGCTGAAATTTTTGATTGGTGCGTCGCAATGCCTGCTCTGGATGAACCTGAACATGGCGAGCCAAATTAATCACAGCAAACAAGAGATCGCCGATTTCACCTTCTAATGCCTCTTGATCACGTTTCGCAAGCTCGACTTCGACTTCGTTCAACTCTTCGCGAATCTTCGCAACGACTGGTTCGGTTGAATCCCAATCAAAACCAACACTAGCGGCTCGTTTCTGCAGTTTCAGTGCACGTAACAAGCTCGGTAGTTGCTCGGGGATATCGGCAAAAACAGTCGACTCTGTCGGCTGCAACTGCTGCTTTTCTGCGCGTTCTTCTTGTTTAATCGCTTCCCACCGCGCTTTGATCTCAGCTTGACTGGGGCGCGATTCGTGAGCACTCAGAGGGGTTCCATCAGCATGGAATACGTGTGGATGACGGCGAATCAATTTCGTGGCCGTTTGCATGGCCACTTCATCAAAATCAAAATGACCTGACTCTTCAGTCAAGCGCGTATAAAACACAACCTGAAATAACAAATCACCAAGCTCATCTTTAATTTCAGGGTAGTGACCATCAGTCAGCGCCTGCGCGACTTCATAGGTTTCTTCAATGGTATAAGGAATCAAACTCGTTAAAGTCTGTTCCAGATCCCATGGACAGCCCGTATCCGGATGACGCAACTGCTCCATCACACGCACCAACGCCGCCACTCCAGGAAATTCTCCTGAACTTGATTTATTGCTTTGTTCGGTCAACGCGATGTACTCCTTTCACCTGATGTAAGCGGCCGAAAATACGTGTCAATGCCTCGTTCGAATCGACAATGAGTGCCAGTGCAATTCGCGCTTGTTGACTCAACGAATCCAACTGCGAATCCAGTTGTACAACAGCTGCTTTTTCGTGTGCCAAGATACTGGTGATATCGTGCAGCAAGCCGGTTCGATCATTGGCATCGATCGTTAAATCAACGCGGTAATTGCCACTCTCACGGGCGCTCCAACGCACCGCGAGGCCGCGTTCTGGGTGTTGTTCGAGAATATGTTCCAATTGTTCACAATCGGCTCGATGCACAGAGACTCCACGGCCTTGCGTTACAAACCCCATAATGGGTTCACCAGGCAAAGGTTGGCAGCACTTCGCAAACTGTACTAACAGGTTACCAATGCCTTCCACAGTGACATCGCTTTGTTTGCCTGCCTTACCGGACTTCGCTGCGGGTTTGGCACGCGCGGTGAGCCGCTCTAATCGCTCTGCCGAGGCACTCGCTGACGACTGCGGACGCAACTGATTGACCACCTGATGCAAGCGAACGTCACCGGCACCAATAGCTGCTAGCAAGTCATCGAGATGCTGCATGTTGAAGCGTTCCAACACCTGTTCCGCATGTCCCACCGGGACATTGATTTTGGCGAGTTCAGCTTCCAGACTCTCTTTGCCGGCGGCAATATTCTTGTCACGATCGAGCTTTTTGAAATAGGTTTGCACCTTACTGCGTGCTCTGGCGGTGTTCAAATAGCCCAAACTCGTATTTAACCAATCACGCCGTGGTTGAGCTGACTTCTGAGTCAGGATCTCAATTTTCTCGCCATTCTGGAGTTGATAGGTAAAAGGTACGATTCGACCATCCACCTTGGCACCAATACAACGATTCCCCACTTGCGAATGGATGTAATAGGCAAAATCGAGCGGCGTAGCACCCGCTGGCAAATCGATGACTTCACCTTTAGGGGTAAATACATAAACGCGGTCTTCAAAAACTTGCGAGCGAATTTCAGCCACTAATTCATCATTCTCGGCCATATCTTCTTGCCACGCCAGCAGTTTACGCAACCACGCTATCTTCTCTTCAAACCCATGCCCTTTGCCCGCACTTGAGCCTTCTTTATAGAGCCAGTGCGCCGCAACACCGAGCTCAGCATCGTCATGCATGGCCTGAGTACGAATTTGGATTTCAATGTGTTTCCCTGCCGGGCCCGCGACTACCGTGTGGATAGACTGGTAACCGTTCGCTTTGGGCGTGGCAATATAATCATCAAACTCGGATGCGATGTGCCGAAATAAACTGTGTACAACGCCCAGTGCCGCATAACAATCTTTAAGACTGCGAGTGATAATACGGACTGCCCGTATATCGTATAACTGGTCGAACCCTAGATGCTTTTTCTGCATCTTTCGCCAGATCGAATAGATATGTTTCGGACGCCCATAAATGTCGGCTTCAACGCCCTCATCTAAAAGTCGGGCTTGCACTTGTTGCACAAAATCTTGAATGTACGTTTCACGGTCGACACGGCGTTCGTGCAATTGTTGAGCAATAGCCTTGTAGGTTTCTGGATTTAAATAGCGAAAGGAAAGATCTTCGAGCTCCCACTTGAGTTGTCCAATCCCCAAGCGATTGGCGAGCGGTGCGTATATTTCTTGGCATTCCTTGGCAGCGAGGACTCGTGTTTCTTCATCCAGACTTTTCACCTCGCGCAAGAAGCAGACTCGCTCGGCAAGCTTTATTAGTACCGCTCGAACATCGGCCACCATAGCCAATAACATGCGCCGCACATTATCAATTTGCGCCGTATTGGGTTTGCCGTGCTGGAAGTGCTGCAGTTCACTGATGGTCTGCATTTGCTGAACGGCTTGAATCAATTGGATGATAGGACCACTGGTTTGTTGTTCAACCACTTCTAATTGAATCACACCGGCTTCTAAAGCGGGTTCGAACAGGGCGGCTACCAATGAATCATGATCAAGATTCAATGTTCCTAGTATTTCTACCATCTCCTGCCCTTTTAAGAGCAAGTCAGGTCGATTTTTGCAGTGCGAGGAGAGCCATTCCGAGTGCGCTTTGATGGCTTCTGCGCGCGCACTAGCAGGCACAGCAGCTAACCAATTCCCATGTTGCTGCGGCTTATCGACATGGGTACTTCTGACCAACACCACGGTTATGACTCCCGTTCAAACCAAACGATAGTCTCAATGTGATGGGTCTGCGGAAACATGTCAACCACTTGTGCCAGCTTGATGCGATACCCCTGCTCATGCAAGTACCCTGCATCGCGTGCTAACGTATCGGGCGCACAAGAAACATAAATAATACGAGGAATTTGTAGCTTCGCGAGTAACGCCACTGCGTGTTGAGCACCACTTCGTGCTGGGTCCAATAATGCCTTTGAATAGCGTGTCTCTTCATTCGGTAGCGTCACCACAGGCTGATTCAAGTCGGCTTGAATGGCTGTCCCAGTGTGGCCCTGTCCTAGAGCTTGGTTGAGATTCTCTTGTAAGCGCTGAACCATGCGTCCCACGCCTTCAACAGCAACAAGTTTTGCACCGGTTGCGGCGATAGGGATACTGAAATTACCGGTGCCAGCATACAACTCGAGAATCGTGTCTGTTGGCTGCGGGTCTAGCCAACGGAGCGCTTGTTGAACCATCCACTCACTGCTGGCGGCATTGGCTTGAATAAAGTCGCCTGGCGTATAGGGAAGTTCAAACTGCTGCCGTTTCGCAGCCGTTTCAATTGCCGTTAAATAGCGTGGCAATGCCTGCTCTCCAACAACTGGGATTGACTCGCCAGTGTCAAGCTGGAACCAAATAGCAACGCTCTGAGCGCTGGCAAAGGCCGCAAGCGAGGCGCGGTCATCGTCGTTCAATGCGGTCACTTGCCAATCACTCAGCCGCAATAACACCACTGGCGTTGACGCAGCATACAATTCAACATGCCCGAGCCAGCGCAACAGAGTGAGTTGCGGCAGTAATGCCTGCAAGGGACGCAGGAGTTTATTCAACAACGGCTCCAGAACCATGCAGTCATTGATGGCGACGATCTCTTTACTTTGTTTCGCTCGAAAACCGAGCTTCAACGTTTGCCGCTTGGCATTCCAATGAACCGCCAATCGACTCCGACGGCGGTAGCCGAATGCGTCGCCGCCGTGCGGTGGTAGCCATGATTCAGGTTCGGTACCGGCAAACTTCTGCAGTAGCTCATGAACCACTTGCTGCTTGTGGATGCGTTGCTGACTGAGCTCAAGGTGCTGCAAGTCACAGCCACCACATTGCTGATAGAATGAACAGGGTGGTTCCACCCTGTGCTCAGCGGGCGTCATGATTTGAATCAAACGAGCAGTATACTTACCGTCATTTTGATACCGAATCATATCGCCAGGGAGTGCACCATCGATGAAACGGGTGCCTTGCGATGTGCGCACCACGCCGCGGCCTTGATGATCAAGGCCGACCACTGGGGTGGGGTCACTCGTTTTTGCGGGCGCTTGACGGCGTTTCGCTGGCCGATAAATCTGTGCCATCAGCCCTGCTTCATGAGCGCCTGTTGGCGTGCGGATACCATCAATGCTTTCATATCGCGTACCGCACGGTCGAGCCCAACTAATACGGCGCGAGCGATGATGGCGTGACCGATATTTAACTCCACTAATTCAGGAATCGCGGCAATCGGAGCCGTGTTGTGATAATGCAAACCGTGTCCGGCATTCACCTGTAAGCCTGCCGAATGCGCATACTGAATACCATCTATTAGGGTCGCGAGTGCCTGTTGCTGCGTTTTCTCAGACTGTTGTTCGGCGTAATGCCCGGTGTGAATTTCAATGATCGGCGCGCCACAGTCGAGTGCTGCATCAATTTGTTCGCGCTGGGCATCAATAAACAGTGACGTTTCAATACCAGCTTCGGCTAACTGCTCGACTGCCGCTTTAATTTTGTCGCGCTGTCCGGCGACATCTAAGCCACCTTCTGTCGTCAGCTCCTCGCGTTTTTCTGGAACCAGACACACATACGCAGGTTTGATGCGACAGGCTATGGCTAACATCTCATCCGTCACGGCCATTTCTAAATTCATCCGCGTTTGCAACGTATCCGCGAGCATTTCAACGTCACGGTCACGAATATGCCGTCTATCCTCGCGCAAATGAATTGTAATTCCATCCGCACCCGCCTGTTCTGCCAGTGCAGCTGCAGTAACAGGATCGGGATAAGACACGCCCCGCGCATTGCGAACTGTCGCTACATGGTCAATATTCACACCCAACAGAATGGGATAATGTTCAGGTATCATGTGTTGTATCCTTGACCGCTTTTGTTTGCACTTGAAACAGCGAGCGAGAGCGCAGTGGCTGACTGCCCAAATACGGCTTTAAAGCGGCTCGCATAATCTGTTTCATAAGCCTTAATAACCGCTCGTCACTCACTTCAAAATCGTGAATCTTCAGCAAATCGGCACCATTAAAAGCGCCCTGCAATGACTCAACAAACCCAAATTCTGCACGAAAATCGTAGCGCTTTATTGGCTCGATAGCCGCTCCTGATTCGGCATCATGAAGCCAATCAAACGCGTGCCCAGAATGCTGTAACAACTGCCATTCGAAACGCCGCAACAAGGGTTCTACATGTTCAACGTCTTGCAGTAACACGAGCGATTCTTGATAGTCATCGAATAACGCATCGTTTGCTTGATAAGGGATCGTCAGTCGCTGTAGCAGCTCATTGAGATAAAAACCGCTATACAATTGCCGGCCCGCCAGTTGCAAAGCTCCGGCCGAACTCTCTGCATGCGTCAATGTTTGCAAGTCATGACGGCCGCGTGTCTCAATCGTAATCGGCACAAACGGTTGAAGAATACTACGCCATGGACTTTTCGGGCGTTTAGCGCCTTTCGCGACAACCCGCATGCGCCCTTGCGTACGGCTATAAAGCTCTACGATGAGACTCGTTTCCTGATACGGCCACCGATGTAAAACAAAGGCCGCCTCCACAGTTATTCCTCACCGTACCCGAGACTGCGCAGCGCTCGTTCATCATCCGCCCAACCCGACTTCACCTTTACCCAGAGCTGTAAATGAACTTTACTGCCAATGAGCGGCTCTAGATCACGTCGTGCTTCACTACCGATGGTTTTTAATTTATTACCACCGGCGCCGATAACCATACGTTTTTGGCCTTCTCGCTCCACCAAAATCAGGGCGTGAATATGCGTGGTGCCATTCGGAGCTGTTTTGAACTGCTCGATTTCAACCGTAGCGCTATACGGCAGTTCATCACCGGTAAAGCGCATCAGTTTTTCCCGAATAATTTCTGCTGTCATGAAACGGAGCGAACGGTCGGTAACATAGTCTTCAGGATAATGATGCGCGCCTGGCTTCGCATATTTGTGCACTATGGTGCGCAACGCCTCCACTTGTTCACCCGTTTCAGCAGACAAAGGGATAATTTCTGCAAAGTCATGTCGTTGCGCTAGTTGCTGTAATTGTGGCAGCAAAGCGCCTTTGTCTTTCGCCAAATCAATCTTGTTCACTACCAAAATCACGGGACGCTGGGTGCGCTTCAAGGTAGTTAGCACCAATTCATCGTCGGCAGTCCACTTGGTTGCCTCAACCACAAATAGAATCACTTCGACGCCACTGATGGAACTGGTTGCCGCGCGATTCATCAATCGGTTCATGGCACGCTTCTCTTCCTGATGCAGGCCTGGCGTGTCGACATAGACAATTTGTCGCGATCCTTCAGTTTCAATACCCAAAATACGGTGTCGCGTGGTTTGAGGTTTACTGGAGGTGATACTGATTTTTTGACCCAATAGTTGGTTCAGTAGGGTCGATTTACCGACATTCGGACGCCCGACAATAGCAACAAATGCCGACTCTTGGTTTGGATCTGACATCTCAGCTAATAGGTTTTCAATATTCATTTCGATAGCTCCAAGTCCAATTTTTCGAGGACTTGCTGTGCGGCGGCTTGTTCAGCTTTGCGCCGGCTGGTTCCGGTACCCATAACAGGCTTGTCGATGCCTGCAACTGTACAAGAAACGGTAAATTGTTGGTTGTGTGCCTGCCCTTGCGTACTCACCACTTGATAATCGGGTAACGGTTGTTGGCGTCCCTGCAAGTATTCTTGTAGCCGCGTTTTTGGGTCTTTGTGTGTCGCGCCTGGCTGGATAGTCGCTAGTTTATCGGCAAACCACCCCAACACTACTGGGCGACAAGTTGGCAAGTCACTTTCCAAATACATAGCGCCCAAGAGTGCCTCGATACCATCGGCTAAAATCGACTCACGCCGATTACCACCACTCTTCATTTCACCGGGGCCTAGCACGAGAAATTTCCCGAGTTCAAATCGTTGCGCTACTTTGGCAAGCGAACGACCGCAAACCAAAGTTGCACGCATGCGACTTAAATCACCTTCGTCGATGCGTGGAAATCGCTCAAACAATGCCTCACTGATAATAATACTCAGCACCGCATCACCAAGGAACTCAAGGCGCTCATTATGTGTAGCAGAAGCACTGCGATGGGTCAGCGCGCGCTGCAAACGTTCACGGTTCTGAAATTGGTAACCGAAAACACGTTCTAACTGCTCTACTGGAGGCTTCGGAATGCTCAAAATTACTCCACAGTTCCTAAACGATGCCAACGAATGCCACTAGGGATCCAGCTCGGCAAAAATCGATTCGAACTCTGATCAAACTCAAAACTCATCCAAATAAACACGGCTCGGCCCACTAAGTTTTCTTCTGGAACAAAGCCCCAATAGCGGCTGTCCTCGGAGTTATCGCGATTATCACCCATCACAAAATAGTGTCCGTCAGGAACCACCCATTCATCGACGGCCGTCGTTCTATCCTGTTGCTGATAATAATAGCTCACGCGCGGTGAAACGCTCGGATCAACGAGAATATCATGGCTCACATGACCGAGCTGTTCACTATAACGTTCAAGCGGACGAGACCCGTTGAAGTAAACCTCTTCCTGCGGCTCGATATTTTTTTCGACCACTTGAATTTGCGGGCACTCTTGTTGATTATTTACGCAAGCAGGCTCGAGATACAAGGTCTTATTGCGATAAATAATCCGATCTCCCGGAACGCCGACAATGCGTTTGATGAAATCCACTGAAGGTTGCGGTGGAAATTTGAATACCGCAATATCACCACGCTCAGCTTGCCCCATTTCAATCAATTCATGTCGCCAAATCGGGTCGCGCAGGCTGTAGGCAAACTTTTCCACCAAGATAAAATCACCATCCAGCATGGTCGGCATCATTGACGCCGACGGAATTCGAAAAGGCTCATATAAGAAACTGCGCAAAATGAGAATCACAAATAAAATCGGAAACACAGACTGACAGAACTCAGCCACTCGTCCTTGTGGTGCGATTCGCTGTTGCGCGTCTTCGCTCAGTGTTTCTTGTAAACGTTCTTCTTCTGCTGTGATCTTGGCTAGTCGTTGCGGTTTGTTGACCCGCGCGTCATACCACCAAATCAATCCTGCTAAGATGGTCACCACCGTCAGCAGGATAGAATAGATATTTGCCATGCGCTATTTCCCTACTTTTAACACTGCAAGAAACGCCTCTTGAGGCACCTCGACATTGCCGAGTTGCTTCATCCGCTTCTTCCCTTCTTTTTGTTTTTGTAACAGTTTCTTCTTCCGGCTTACATCGCCGCCATAACACTTCGCGATAACGTTTTTCCGCAATTGCTTGACTGTCGATCGAGCAATCACATGCGTTCCTATCACCGCTTGAATCGCAATATCGAACATTTGTCGTGGGATCAGTTCGCGCATTTTCTCAACCAACTCACGGCCGCGCCCTTGCGAGTGATCACGGTGAGTAATCATAGCCAGCGCATCGACGCGCTCTTGGTTGATCAGAATATCGACACGCACCATGTCCGCTTCTTGGAACCGCTTAAAGTGATAATCCAATGACGCGTAACCGCGACTCGTTGATTTAAGTCGGTCAAAAAAGTCCATGACCACTTCCGCCATCGGCAATTCGTAAGTAATAGCCACTTGTTTGCCGTGGTAGAGCATTTTTGTCTGCACACCCCGTTTATCTACGCACAAAGTGATGACGTTGCCCAAATACTCCTGGGGCACCAGAATGTTGGCCTCAACAATCGGCTCATAGATGGTTTCAATATCATTCACGGGGGGCAGATTGGATGGATTATCAACCATCAACTCCTTGCCATCTTTGCGTACGACTTTATAGACAACCGTAGGTGCCGTGGTAATGAGGTCAATATCGTATTCACGTTCCAGTCGCTCTTGGATAATTTCCATGTGCAACATACCCAAGAATCCACAGCGGAAGCCGAAGCCTAACGCTGACGAATTCTCTGGCTCATAAAATAACGACGCATCGTTCAAAGATAACTTACCGAGCGCATCACGGAAGCTTTCATAATCTTCAGACGAAATGGGGAACATGCCCGCGTAGACCTGTGGCTTTACTTTCTTGAAACCCGGTAAAGGTTGTTCTGCCGGCGACTTTGCCAGTGTTAGCGTATCTCCTACTGGCGCGCCCAAGATTTCTTTAATACCCGCGATAACGAAGCCAACCTCGCCACAGCGCAGAATGCCCGACTCGGTCGCTTTCGGCGAAAAGAATCCGACTTTGTCAATTTGGTACACTTGCCCTGTCGACATGACTTTCATCTTATCGCCGGCACGCAAAGTGCCATTTTTCACGCGAACCAATGACACCACGCCCTGGTAGTTATCAAACCACGAATCAATAATCAGTGCCTGCACCGGGGCGTCTGGATCACCCTGTGGTGGCGGTATTTGGCGAACAATGCGTTCCAACACATCATCAATGCCAATACCGGTTTTTGCGGAGCACTGCACCGCATCGATCGCTTCGATGCCAACAATGTCCTCAATTTCCTCTGCCACGCGCATCGGATCGGCTTGTGGTAGATCGATTTTATTGAGAATCGGCACCACTTCCAGATCCATATCCAGCGCGGTGTAACAATTCGCTAGGGTTTGTGCTTCGACACCTTGTGCAGCATCAACTACCAACAACGCACCCTCGCAACCCGCCAAACTCCGCGACACCTCATAGGAAAAGTCAACGTGTCCTGGTGTATCGATAAAATTTAACTGATAGGTTTCGCCGTCTTTCGCCGTGTAATGCAACGTCACACTTTGGGCTTTGATCGTGATTCCACGCTCACGTTCCAAGTCCATGGAGTCCAACACCTGTTCTGCCATTTCACGCGCAGTCAGACCACCACAATGTTGAATCAGTCGGTCAGACAGAGTCGACTTACCGTGGTCAATGTGCGCGATGATAGAAAAGTTACGAATATTCGTTTGCTTGAACGCCTGTGCGGGCATTAATGCACCTCAACAACTGATTAATTTGCAAGAAATAGAAGAATGCGCCGATCATACTGATTATGACGCCAGGAACAAAGGAATTTCGGGATATTTGCGTCTAAATCATGCCCATAAACAGCACAATCTTATGCCGATGTTTGCAGCGGCTGTATGGTCAATAATTGATTGACCCGCAGATCATGCTTTTTTAGCCAGCGTTTCAGGCTCCAAAAACTCAGTCCAAACGCGAGTAGAGAAGCCAAAATCACCGCACCTTCAGGCCACTGTAATGCTGATGTCGTTAGCACAGCAACGCCCAATAACGCGGTTAACGGTGTGCCATAAAGTAATAACGATAATTTCGTAAGCGCTGTTTCTGGGAGTAATAGTTCGACCATTTCTCCGGCACGGAATTGACCCTGTTCAGGTTTGGCAATACGAAATTCGGCGCGGCGGTCGGAGAACGCTTTAGAAATAATTCCCGCACCACAAGTATTTTGTTGCTGACAACTGCCACAACCCGTTTTCAGTTGCGTACTTACCAGCAGATAGTTGGCTTCAACAGCAACAATATGGGCATGCTCGCGAATCATGACGGATTAGCCACGCGGATACTGTCGGCAATTCGGTTTAAGGTTTCAACTGGCAACTTGCCGACGACGGTAATGGCAAAATTCTGCCGTTGCGCAGTCACTAACGATTCAGGTCCCTGAATGGACAAGTTCGGCAAATTTACATCACTGACTGGAGACACATAAATAGAAACATCGGTCAGCCCATCGCTATACAAAAAATAATCCGTAGGCACATTGGTTTCTAACAATAGCCGGTGATTTTTCCGTTGTAATTCAAAACCTCCCGGCAACCAATCCACCATCACGCCATAGCTGGTGTCGGTCATTTGTTGTAACTCAAACAGGCGTGGCGGACGCTGCACACCGCGCAAATCGGCGAGTGATACGGGTAGTTCTGAGCGCACTTGGAACGATGTCAATTGCACTTGCTCGAGCACTTCGCCTTGCGGCGTGGTCATCTGCATTTTCAGCAACATACCGGTCTCTCTATCCACCCAAAGTCCATAATGATAGCGGCTGTTGTCTCGACTGACCAAGCGGAGAAACTGTGTATTACGTCCGGTTACACGCATGCCAGTTCCAGCAATCACTTGATAGAAGTCACTCAACGTCGAGAATCGCTGATAAAAGGCTGCAGGTAACAAACCATAAGTCACGTCACTCTGTAATGAATAAGAATTATCAGACGGTTGAAAATAGTACGAGGTGGTATCACCGAGGCGCAGAATGCGGACATCAGCACCATTCAATTGGACCAAAAGTTCTACCTCTAGCCCATCCGCATGTCGGCCATGCAACCACAATAGCGGCTGTATTCGGTCGCCCTGGGTATGCACGAGTGTTGCTTCGAAGTTTAATTGACGGAGTGCTTGGCTCATGCGATTAAACCACTGCACACCGATGGCCTCTGGATTGGCCACAGCCATTGTCGCCATCGCTTCAGGCGTCGGCTGCGTGAGTGCTTCGTTACTCTGTTGTGCTGGAGTGTCTGTCTCTGTAGCAAGAACTACAGCTTGGGCGTTGAGGGGGGTTGGGAAACAGAACATGGCCGCCGCTATCAACCCGACACCGGCGGCCGTTGCACCCACATTAATCATTCGTTGGTTTTTCACTCTCACTAGCACTGGTTGACTCGCTACGATCTTGTTGCTTCGCCTGCAATGATAACTGCAATTGACGCTGATGATCGAGCATATAAGCCTGCAATAGTTGTCGCTGCTGAGCGACCTCTGCTGCTGACGGACCATTATCAGGAACCACGGTATTAAAACTGACAGGATTACGCCCACCTAATGGATTGGTCACCAGCGCAGGTTCCATCGATTCTGTAACGGCACCGTTATCCAACACCGGTTGTTGAATACTTAGAACAGCAACCACTGCAACACTCGCTGCAATAGCAACACTCGACAACGGCTTCAACCACCGTAATGCAGCTTTACTCTGTGCGTGGCCAGCACCCAATTGCGGATTAATTACTGCGTTTGATGGCGTTTCAGCGGCAATCGCTACGGCAACTTGGCTACTAATATCTAACGACTGACCTGTTCGTACCGTGTCACGCACAACATGACCAATCAGTGCATAGCGTTGCCATGTCGCTGTCGCTTCTGAATCAGCTAACAACGCATCTAATTGGCTATGATTCTCACCGTCAAGATGATCATCTAATAGCGCTGATACGTGTTCATTGCTGCATTTAGGCATAGTGTTTCCTTGAATCATGTCGTTTTTGTTAGCGCTCTAATAACGGACGAAGTTGCTGATCTATGGCTTCTCGAGCGCGAAATATCCGCGAACGAACCGTACCAATCGGACAATCCATTTCAATCGCAATTTCTTCGTACCCTAACCCATCTAATTCACGCAAAGTAATCGCTCGACGCAAATCTTCTGGCAAGTTATCGATGGTTCGCATCACTACGTCACGAATTTCATCGGTTAATAATAAATTTTCTGGCGAGGCGGAATCTTTTAACGCACCGCCGCCCTCATAATATTCCGCATCACCTGCGTCGACGTCACTGGCAGGTGGTTTGCGCCCTTGCGCAACTAAGTAATTTTTCGCTGTATTGACCGCTATACGATACAACCACGTGTAAAATGCGCTTTCACCCCGAAAGTTTTCCAATGCTCGATAAGCTTTCACAAACGTTTCTTGAGCTACATCGGGTACATCAGCAGATTGCTTCACATACCGTGAAATGAGACTCATCACTTTGTGCTGGTACTTTTTGACCAACAGATCAAAAGCTCTCGGGTCACCTTGTTGTACGCGCTCGACCAATACCTTGTCGGTTTCGTGTTCGCTCATCCGAGCCTGTTCTCCTCAACCCTTGGCTACTTCAGATTTTAGGCCCGTCGCGTGATTGTCAATTATGACCGACGCTCAGGTAAAAAGTTCGCAAAAAATCTGCAAAAGAGTAAAATCGGTTCTATTCAATAGGCCACGCAGCGAATTTTCGCCTTAGATATCCCTACTTTATGGAACGAATCCCTGATTTTCAATGTGATGTTTTGATCATCGGTAGCGGTGCTGCCGGACTCACCTTAGCATTGCAACTTGCCTCAGAAGCGGACGTCATCGTCATTTCCAAGGGACCTCTCACCGAAGGCTCTACATATTATGCGCAAGGCGGCATTGCCGCTGTGTTCGATGAGAATGATAGCATTGAAAGCCATATTGAGGATACGCTCATTGCAGGTGCCGGTATTTGTGAAATGGATGCGGTTGAATTTACCACCCGCCACGCCCGCGAGAGTTTGCAATGGCTGATTGATATGGGGGTTGGTTTTGACCAAGTCACCGCAAGTAGTGGCGAGGCAAAATACCATTTAAATCAAGAAGGTGGGCACAGTCATCGGCGCATATTACACGCTGCGGATGCAACTGGGCGCGCCGTGCAAACAACGTTAGTTGAACAAGTTAAATTGCATCCTCGCATTAAAGTTCTCGAGCGCTACAATGCCGTAGATTTAATCACCGAGCGGCACACTCGCGCTGCCCGCGGTTGTTATGGTGCTTACATCTGGAACCGACTGGCTGAGCGAGTCGAGACTGTAGCAGCAAAATTTGTTGCCTTAGCGACCGGTGGCGCCAGCAAAGTTTATCAGTACACCAGTAATCCTGATGTTGCCAGTGGCGATGGTATTGCAATGGCTTGGCGCGCAGGTTGTCGGGTGGCCAACATGGAATTTAACCAATTCCATCCAACCTGCTTGTTCCATCCGAATGCGCAGACATTTTTGCTGACCGAAGCGCTCCGTGGCGAGGGGGCCTTGTTAAAACGCCCAGACGGATCGCGCTTTATGCCAGAATTTCATGAGGCAGCCGAACTGGCTCCCCGGGATGTAGTGGCGCGCGCGATTGACTTTGAAATGAAGCGGCTCGGTGCGGATTGCATGTACTTAGATATCTCACACAAGCCCGCAGATTTCATACGTGCGCACTTCCCTACTATTTACGAAAAATGTCTCGGGTTAGGTTTAGACATCACGCAACAACCCATGCCCGTTGTTCCGGCTGCACACTATACCTGTGGTGGGGTCAAAACCGATTTAACCGCGCAAACCGATTTACCGAATTTGTATGCCATTGGTGAGGTTGCATACACTGGCTTGCATGGCGCAAATCGAATGGCAAGTAACTCGTTACTGGAGTGTTTAGTATTTGCACAAGCCGCGGCTGCTGATATCAAAACTAAACTCGCGACAGCCCAGCGTCTCGAACGCCTCCCCTCGTGGGATGAGAGCCGAGTCGGTGATTCCGATGAGGAAGTAATCATTCAACACAACTGGCATGAATTGCGTTTATTTATGTGGGATTACGTAGGTATTGTACGCACGACTAAACGGCTGGAACGCGCACTACGCCGAATTGAGCTCTTGCAACAAGAAATCCAAGAGTACTATCGTAACTTTCGAGTCAGTAACAATTTACTCGAACTGAGGAATTTAGTGATGGTCGCTGAACTGATTGTGCGTAGTGCCATGGAGCGCAAAGAGAGTCGCGGTCTCCATTACATACTTGACTACCCTGAGTTAGCAGCAGACTCAGGTCCAACGATCCTCACGCCACAACAACAGCAATCGTCTTAGCCGGTGCCATTGTTGCCGGCCTAAAGCCCTGCGATTCAAGAACAACCAGCGGCTCTCGAGATGACTGCCAGACTTACGGTGCAGCCGCACAAAAGCCCAAGTGGCGATACACCAACTGTGCTTTTCTGCCTGCCATGATCGTTGTGGTTTTCCCCCCGAAGCAGACAATTCAAGCCATTCCCGCTGCTGCAACTGCACGCCCCAGACCACGGACTGTTGCCATGCCGTGCGAGCACTTGCAAATAAGCAGTATGAACCGGACATTTACACTTTAACGCGGCGTAATATTACCTGCACCATTTCGGCTAGATCTGGATCTGGACAGGCTTGATGCCCCATAAACCACGCAAATAAATCAGGATCATCGCAGGTCAGAAGTCGCCGGAACTGCTCTTGTTGCTCAGCCGGCAAATCATCGTAGGCTTCGTCAACAAAGGGACGAAACAACACGTCCAGCTCCAGCATCCCGCGACGGCAAGCCCAGCGCATACGGTTCTTATCACGCAATAATTCAGCACTCTGTTGTAGCTTTTCCATGAGGATCCCTTTTAACCCGTGTTTTAACCCTTGTATAATGAACAATCGTCCCCACCTATGTGGCTATAACATTTTCGGCGAAAATTTTTTGGCGACGAAAGCCGATGCGAGGTGATTGTGTTAGCACCAGAGTTTACCAAAGCTCAACCTGAATACGTAACCGTTTCTCTGAAAGATTATGCGGTGATTGAATTACATGGCCCAGAGACTGATAAGTTTCTGCAAGGTCAGTTGTCGTGTGACATCAATCAACTCACGGAGAGCAACTGGTTGTACGCCGCTCATTGCGATAATAAAGGCAAAATGCTGGCTACCCTATGGGTAACTCGCTTCGCAGAGAGTGTGCTGTTAATTTCGACGCAAGCAGCCATTGCTGCAAGTTTAGCCCAATTACAGAAATACGGCGTATTCAGTAAAACTGAGATAACTACCGGTACAAGTTTTCAACTGTTTGGTGTTTTTGGCACCGCTGCACCTGCGCGAGTGGCTGAATGGCTTCAAACACCTTTACTTGATGGTCAGCATACTGCTACCCAAACTGAACATAGCGTCGTACTGAATCTCGGCGCTGAACCCGATCAATACCTTTTGGTGACCCGTGGCCACGAGCTACCCACCAATTCGCCTGCCGAGTACTGGCAGGCGCTGGAAATCGAGCGCGGTCGTGCTACCCTGCACGAGGGTACTGTGCTCGAATTCGTACCACAGATGCTAAACGTGCAAGCGTTAGCGGGAATTAGCTTTACTAAAGGCTGCTACATCGGCCAGGAAACAATTGCTCGGATGCATTATCTGGGCAAACAAAAGCGCGCTTTGTTCCGTCTCCGCGGTAAAGGTTCTATGGTAGCTCCGGGAGCTATTATCGAACAGCAACTCGGAGAGAATTGGCGCCGTGCGGGTACGGTAATTAATGCAGTGAGCCGTACCGATTATCCTCTCGATTTACTCGCAGTGTTGCCGAGCGATAGCGAAGCGACGACGGTCTATCGAGTCAAAGATGATAACGCAAGTTTCTTGGAAATTTACCCACTGCCTTATAACTTGGATGAATCATGAGTCAAACCATTAGCCAAGACAAAGTTGTCGGCATTCACTACACCGTTAAAACCGCTGAAGGCCAAGTGCTGGATCAATCAAAAGAAGGGAACCCATTACAGTTCATCTTCGGTCGAGGCATGCTGATCAAAGGTTTAGAAGACGCTCTTGCAGGTAAACCTTCCGGTGAAAAATTTGTCGCTGACATTGCTGCTGCCGATGCCTACGGCGAGCGTCATGATGGGCTTATTCAGACCGTCCCACGCACCTTATTCGGTGACAACGAAGTCGCACCTGGCATGCAGTTTCGTGCCAGTACTGACAACGGCGAGCAATCAGTCGTGATCGTTGAAGTGTCTGATGACGAAGTCACTGTCGATGGCAATCATCCACTTGCGGGTGTTGCACTGACTTTTGACGTTGAAATTGTCGAAGTTCGTGACGCTACCGCAAGTGAACTGGACCACGGTCACGTGCATCCAGAAGGTGATCACCACGACCACTAAGCATGCCGTTCGTGCATTGCTTATGAGAACCACAGCATCTATTTGATGCTGTGGTTTTTTATTGCTGCCCTATCCTGTCTACTCAGACTCTGTGCTATCGTATTCGCAACTTTCACTGACCTCGATACGTGCATCTACCATGACTCATAAATCGTCTCCCTATTCAGCAGCCACCGCACTCGCACAAGCGTTAGGTGCTCATGATCACGAATCACAAGGTGTGGTGCCTGCTATTCATATTGCTACCACCTATATTCGTGGCGCCGACAACAGTTATCCTACTGGTAATGTTTACTCGCGTGCAGATAATCCCTCATACAAACCGGTTGAAGCGCTTTTATGTGAGCTCGAACAGGGCCATGAGGCATTGTTGTTTAGTTCCGGAATGGCTGCGGCAACAGCAGTATTTCAGGGTCTGCAGCCTGGTGATCACGTACTCGCTCCACAGGTCATGTATTGGGCACTACGGAACTGGTTGTTGAACTATGCGACGCGCTGGGGATTAGTCATTGATCTCATTGATATGACCGATGTCAGCGCAGTCGAACGGCACATCCGTCCTGGTGAAACTAAATTGGTGTGGTTAGAAACTCCGGGCAATCCATTGTGGACCATTAGCGACATTGCTGCCATCGCACAGGTTGCGAAAGCAGCTGGGGCTTGGGTTGCAGTCGACTCTACTTGCGCTACGCCGCTGCTCACGCAACCGCTGAAGCTCGGCGCTGACATCGTGATGCATTCAGCCACCAAGTACCTCAATGGGCACTCGGATGTGATTGCAGGAGCCCTAGTGAGCGCTGACGATAGCGAGTTTTGGCAACGCATTCGCGCAGTCCGCTCACAAGGGGGAGCTGTACCAAGTCCACATGACGCGAGTACGCTACTGCGCGGGATGCGAACCATGCACTTGCGTGTTCGCGAGGCGTGCACCAATGCGCAATTTATCGCTGAACAGTTGAGCCAGCATCCAGCTGTTCTTGCGGTGCTCTACCCTGGCTTAGCCTCGGATCCGGGACATTCGGTCGCAAAACAGCAAATGCATGGTGGTTTCGGCGGCATGTTATCCATTCGCATGCGCGCAGGAGAGCAGGCTGCCATTCATGTTGCTGCACACACAAAACTCTGGAAGCGTGCCACCTCGCTCGGTGGCGTCGAATCTTTGATTGAGCATCGCGCCAGCGTCGAGGGACCCAGCAGTCCATGCCCAGCAGACTTGTTGAGGCTGTCCGCAGGAATCGAAGACAAAGACGAGCTCCTTGCCGACTTACTGCAGGCATTTCCAAGCTAATTTTACGCAATTTTTATGGCGCCTGAGTAAAATCACTCACGCTTTTTTATGCGAGTTAAACCTACCATAGAAGCTCCTAAGGGGGCTTCATATGGTCAATGCACGCACTGTTGTGAAACTGCTCGTTTATCCTATCCATTGGCTGGCTGGTATCCAGTTTGTATTTGCAGTGCTATCGGTAACGGTCTTTCAAGATCTAGTAGCGCGCTGGTTCTTCGCCAGCTCGTTGATTTGGATGCTGATCGGCGTGCTCATCTGGACGCGTTTAAGAAAGCATGAAATACAGACTATCCGTATTCATGATGGACTGTTATTTGCTGTGCTCACTTGGATCATAGCCGGCACGGTTGGTGCGCTGCCAATTTATTGGATCACGGAAGTTTCATGGACTGACGCCATGTTTGAATCCGTCAGCGCACTCACGACCACCGGGGCGACCATTCTGACCGGTCTTGATATCATGGCGCCGAGTTTTCTACTGTACCGCCAGTTTCTCCAATGGACGGGGGGATTGGGTGTTGTGATCTTCGTAGTTGCCTTGCTGCCAATGTTAAATGTTGGCGGCATGCGGTTGTTGATCGCTGAAACTCCGGGGCCCATCAAAAATGATAAAATTGCCCCACGAATTGGTAACGCTAGCCGCTACCTATGGCTAGTGTATCTAGCAATTACCGTTGCTTGTGCCGCCTGCTATTGGTCCGCAGGTATGAGCTTTTATGATGCTATCGCGCATAGTTTTACAACCGTCTCGACAGGCGGATTCTCTACCCATGACGCGAGTTTGGGCTACTTCGAGAGTAATACAATTCTCTGGATAGCAAACGTTTTTATGGTATTGGGAGCAATTAGCTTTGCCCTGCATTGGCGAATCAATGCGCAGCGGCAATGGCTCGATTATTGGCGGGATGAGGAAACTCGTATCTTTCTATGCCTTGTTCTGTCCTTCGGATTGATTGTTACCGCTATCATACTCAGTAACGATACCTATGCATCGACCTACGATGCTGTGAGCCAAAGTTTTTTTCACATTATTTCCTTCATGACCAGTACAGGTTATGGCGCCACCGACCTGAGCACCTGGCCGTTAGTATTGCCATTAGTATTAGTTTTTGTAAGTTACTTAGGTGGTTGTGCCGGTTCAACTGCTGGTGGTAACAAGATCATTCGCGATATCATCGCCTTTAAGCTGATCAAAAATCAGTTTTCGGTCTTATTGCATCCGCGGGCCGTGAAACAGATTCGTTATCAAGACAAAATTGTTGCGGACTCTGTGGTCACCTCTATTATTGCGTTTTTACTGTTGTCCGCCTTATCGACTATTGTCTTTACCTTTTTATTGGTTGCTGCAACTGGCTTTGATTTTTGGTCCGCGTTCACAGCTGTAGCAGCATGCCTAAACGTTCTTGGTCCAGGCTTTGGTGAAGTTGGGAGTAACTTTATAAATGTGTCAGATTCTGGCATTTGGATACTGAACTTTGCAATGTTGCTCGGACGGCTCGAATACTTTACGTTGATAGCACTTCTGTTACCGGAGTTTTGGCGTGAATAAATTGACCTTGCTACGCACACTAAAGAGCCGCGATTTAATACTTGCCTGCTTGATCATCGCTGCATTTATCAGCGCCGCAATTTTTCTCGAGCAGTGGTTAGTTCCAGCCGCTGGCACGGCGTTAATTTTGCTCGGTGGCGTGATTGTAACAACGCTACTCACACGCCCCATCATTGGATACATTGCAGCTGTAGTGGGTGCCCTCGCTTTTAATATTCTATTCACCGCACCCCGCTATTCATTGCACATGCAAGAGGTGGACGAAATTGCCACGCTCGCAGTGTTCATGATTATTGCTTTGGGGAGTGTGAATTTAGTGAGTCGTATTCAACAACAGGACTCAGCTTTAGCGGATGCGCAGCTACGTGCCCAACTTTTGCTATCGCTCTCTCATGATATTAAAACACCTTTAACCAGTGTGTTAGGCAACCTGACAACGTTTCAATCCTATCAACAACGGCTGACACAACCGGAGCGTGATGAACTGATTGACGGGGCAATCGCAGAGGCAGAGCGGCTGCAACAGTATATTCAAAACCTGTTGCAAGCAACGCGACTGGAATATGGTGTCATTAATCTAGAGACAAAACCGACCGATCTCGTTGAGCTGTGTCGCGATGTTGTGTTGCGATTTGAACAAAGTGATAGATTCGAACTCAATTATACGGTTGATCGAATCAACATCGATGCGCAAAAACCATTATTAGAACAAGCACTCTTCAACTTATTTGATAATGCACTACGATACTCACCGGCAGGCTCTACAGTGGTCATCGAAACGAAGGTGACTGCTTCAGACCAACAAGTCCGGATCATTAATCACAATAGCGAAAAAGACCTGCAAGTCATTCAGCAGAGTTTTCAACCGTTTGCGAATCAATCGTCGAACGATACTAAATTGGCTGGAACGGGATTGGGGTTAGCGGTCGCTGCGAGTATTATAAAGGCACACTCGGCTCAGTTGGAGGTACGCCGTACGCAAAGCTCAACAGAGTTTACCATTCGTTTCCCACTTACAGTCACCCGGTAAGAACTATCAAGGAATAGTATGGAAAGTCCAATTGTCTTGTTTGTTGATGATGAAGTTCGGATTCGTTCCTTTGTACGAATTTCAATGCAAGCTGAGGGATTTGAATTTTACGAGGCCAGTTCTGCCGAGGGCGCTTGGGATTTGCATCAGGCGCTGCCGGTGCAGCTGATAATTCTCGACTTAGGTTTGCCTGATCATGATGGCATTTGGCTCCTGAAACGAATTCGTGCTGAAAGCTCTGTGCCTATTTTAGTTCTGAGTGCTCGCGATGAAGAACAAGAGAAAGTAAAGCTGTTAGAGTGCGGTGCCAACGATTACCTCACCAAACCATTCGGGATCCGTGAACTAGTGGCTCGGGTGCGAGTATTACTGCGTGACCTGCCCACAAAAACTGACGATGAAACGCGACAAGTCGGGGCATTGACCTTGGTCAAGAACGATCATTCGGTGGTAGTAGATGGACAATCTATAGCTCTCTCCAACAAAGAGTTCCTACTGTTGTGGGCATTGGCTGAACGACCGCAAACGGTCGTGCCACACAAAGAATTATTGAGCCAAATATGGGGTGCAAGCCATCGCGAGGATAGCCACTATCTTCGGATTTTTATTCGTCAATTGCGGCGAAAACTAAACGATGACGCCACTCATCCACGTTTTATCGAAACCATACCGAGTATCGGCTATCGACTGTTGCTTCCGTAATAAAAAAGGGGCCACTGGTGGCCCCTTTTCGTTCTATTGTAGGTTTAACCTTTGCGCGGCCGCATGTGAGGGAATAACAATACATCACGAATCGATGGTGAGTTAGTCAGTAACATGACCAGACGGTCAATCCCGATCCCTTCACCTGCTGTTGGCGGCATGCCGTGCTCTAATGCGGTGATATAGTCATCGTCATAGAACATGGCTTCGTCGTCACCCGCTTCCTTCTGTTGAACTTGATCGAGAAAGCGTTGCGCTTGATCTTCTGCATCATTCAACTCAGAAAAACCATTCGCTAACTCACGGCCACCCACAAAGAATTCAAAGCGGTCCGTAATATGCGGATCGTTGTCATTTCGACGCGCCAACGGCGATACCTCAGCCGGATAAGCGGTAATGAAGGTTGGTTGAATTAACTTATGCTCGGCCACTGCTTCGAAGATTTCGATCTGTACTTTACCGAGACCCCAATTTGATTTGACCTGAATGCCTAATTCACCTGCAAGCGCACTCGCCTGCTCTAGGGTGCTCAGTTGCTCTGCCGTCGCACTCGGTAAATGTTGTAAAATGGCTTCATTCACCGTCATCCGCTGGAACGGCTGACTGAAGTCATAGGCAACACCTTCGCTTTCAAATTGCATGGAGCCAAGAATTTCAGCCGCCATACCGCGCAGCATATCTTCCGTAAGATCCATCAAGTCATTGTAGTCTGCATAACCCCAGTAGAACTCGAGCATAGTAAACTCTGGATTATGTCGCGTTGACAAGCCTTCGTTACGGAAGTTACGGTTTATCTCGAATACTTTCTCAAAGCCCCCCACAACCAGTCGCTTCAGATATAATTCTGGCGCGATACGCAGGTATAGCTCCATATCCAACGCATTGTGATGCGTCACAAACGGTCGCGCAGCCGCACCACCGGGAATGGTTTGCATCATCGGTGTTTCGACTTCTAAAAACTGCTTAGCGGTTAAATAGCGGCGAATATAATCAACAACTTTTGACCGCACAATAAAGGTATTCCGAGACTCTTCATTGGTGATCAGATCTAAGTATCGTTGACGATAGCGAATTTCTTGGTCAGCTAAACCATGAAATTTGTCTGGCAGTGGACGCAATGCTTTCGTCAATAAGCGGACGTCATCCACCTGCACGCTTAACTCACCCGTATTGGTCTTAAACAAAGTTCCAGTTGCGCCGAGAATGTCGCCCAAATCCCACTTCTTGAATTGTTCGTTATAAAGCCCTTCCACTAAATTATCACGCGCGACGTAGATTTGAATCTGCCCCGACATATCCTGCAAGGTCGCAAAACTAGCTTTACCCATAATGCGACGCGTCATCATGCGTCCAGCCACGGCTACTCGAATACCTTGTTCAGCTAATGCTTCTTTTTCTACGCTGTCAAAACGAGCATGCAAATCAGCAGCGAGGCTATCACGACGAAAGTCATTCGGAAAAGCAACGCCCTGCTCACGTAATGCCTTGAGTTTGGCCTTACGCTGCGCTATTTGCTCATTGACATCAACCTCTGGCGTCTGCGTTTTATCGTTCATTCTTTCGTCCTAATTTAACTGGATTGGCTTGCTTGTCTAGACCTTAGAGCCCAGACTTCAAGCTTGCTTCAATAAATGGGTCAAGTGCGCCATCAAGCACTGCTTGCGTGTTTCTATTCTCTACGCCCGTGCGTAAATCTTTGATTCGAGCATCATCTAATACATACGATCGAATCTGACTACCCCAACCGATATCTGATTTCGAATCTTCGAGCGCTTGTTTTTCCGCGAGTTGCTTCTGCAACTCCATTTCATACAATTTCGCTCGTAATTGCTTCATCGCAGCATCACGGTTTTTATGCTGAGAGCGATCACTTTGGCATTGCACGACAATACCGCTGGGTTCGTGAGTAATCCGTATTGCCGAGTCGGTCCGGTTGACGTGCTGCCCACCAGCGCCCGAGGCCCGATAAGTATCCACGCGCAAGTCCGCAGGATTGATCTCGATATCAATATCGTCATCCACCTCAGGATAAACAAATACCGATGCAAACGACGTGTGCCGACGATTGCCTGAGTCAAACGGTGACTTTCGCACGAGACGATGCACGCCCGTTTCAGTGCGCAACCAACCGTATGCATATTCGCCCTGCACTCGCACTGTCGCAGACTTAATACCGGCAACCTCACCTTCGGATAGCTCGGTGATTTCAACTTTAAACTCGTGCGCTTCAGCCCAGCGTAAATACATACGCAACAACATATTTGCCCAATCTTGTGCCTCAGTCCCGCCGGAGCCGGACTGAACATCCAAATAACAATCAGAGGCATCATCTTTACCAGAGAACATGCGTCGAAATTCGAGTGTTGCGAGTTGCTTTTCCAACTCGTCGAGTTCCATGACTGCGTCATTATAGGTTGCTTCGTCATCCGCCTCGACGGCTAACTCCACCAGTCCTTCGACGTCTTCCAGCCCCTGTTGCAACTTGTTGAGTGTACCTACCACTTCATCGAGTGCCGCACGTTCCTTACCCAGGGCTTGCGCGCGCTCTTGATTACCCCAAACATTAGGGTCTTCGAGTTCACGGCTGACTTCTTCTAATCGTTCAACTTTGCCTGCATAGTCAAAGATACCCCCGAAGCGCTTCGCTACGCGTTCGCATCTCTTTGATAGCTACATAAGTCGCATTGGTTTCGAACATGTTGTTTATCTCGCCGACAATCAATCACAAAGGGGCGCTATTCTATCGTAAAGCAACAAAATGCTCTAGTTGTAGCTGCACAGAAGTACGGCCACGAAACGTATTTAATTGAACCTGGTAGGCGGCATGAATGCGTTGCACGCTCGCATCAGGCCATTCTGTTGTATCTATATTAAAAGCGATAGCATCAATCGGCACTTTTGCCGGTGTTGCTAATACGAGCTTCAAATGCTTACTGCCAACAATACGTTGTTGAATAATACCAAACTCACCATCAAACAAGGGTTCTGGAAAACCCTGCCCAAAGGGGCCTAAAGCTCGCAATTGCTGCACGAATTGTTGGGTCAAGCTCGATTCATCAAGTTCGCCATCGGACCACAATACTGGCTCCAGATCAGCGCCATCAAGCCAACGTTCAGCGGTACTTTCGAGCGCTTCTTGAAACCGCTCAAGATTTGACTTTTTCAGCGTTAATCCTGCTGCCATGGCATGGCCACCAAAACGCTCAATCAGCTGTGGATGGTGACTGTGCACAGCCTCCAATAAGTCTCGCATATGAATGCCTGCTATGGAGCGAGCGGAGCCTTTTAAGAGTCCTTCTTCAGCATCAGCAAAGGCGATAACCGGGCGATGAATTTGCTCTTTCACTCGGCCTGCAACAATGCCAATCACACCCTGATGCCAGCCTGTTTGATAAAGGACCACAACAGGTGGAATCGCGCTCGCTGTGTAATCGGCCACATACTCTGCGGCCTGCTCACGCATTTCAGTCTCGATGGCGCGCCGTTCGCGGTTGTACTGATCGAGCTGCTGCGCGAGCTGCAGCGCACCAGTCTGAGTTTCAGCCAGTAAACACTCAATTCCCACAGCCATATCATCGAGTCGACCGGCGGCGTTAATGCGAGGCCCAATTGCAAAACCGAGATCAGCTGCTTGCAGTTGCTCGGGATCGCGTCCGGCCACTGTGAGGAGTGCTTGAATACCCGGTCGACAATGTCCAGAACGAATTCGCTGCAAGCCTTGATGGACAAGAATGCGATTAATGCCATCAAGCTTCACCACATCGGCTACAGTACCCACCGCAACTAAATCAAGCCAATCCGCTAAATTCGGGGTCGCTCGCCCCTGCTCGCGCAAAACTTGCCGCAACGCCAACAGCACATAAAAGGCCACACCAACGCCAGCAATAGATTTTGATGGGAAGGTGCAATCCGGATGATTGGGATTCACGATAATCGCTGCTGCCGGCAACTTGGGGCCGGGCAAATGATGATCCGTCACTATTACCGGAATGCCACAATCTGTGGCAGCCGCAATTCCTGCGTGACAGGAGATGCCGCTATCAACAGTGACGATTAACTCGGCACCTTGTTGCTGAGCATGAGAGACCACCGCGGGTGATAACCCATAACCATCAGCAAATCGATTGGGTACGATATAACTAACATGTTGCGCACCACAGGCTCTCAGAACCGACACCATTAAAGCGGTTGAGGTTGCCCCGTCGGCGTCAAAATCACCACAGATACAAATATGTCTTTGCTCGGCAATGGCTTGGGCTAAACGTTCCGCCGCCTCATGGGCGCCGCGCAACTGTTCGACACGCGGTAGCCGTTGCGTCGTCAATTGTAGCTCATCCACCGAGGATACACCGCGCCGAGCAATGATTTGTCGCAATAATGCCGGCATCGCTGCCGGCAAAGTTTCGATAGGATAGTCGGGGTAGCGCTTTATCTGCATAACAACAACGCAGGTTCTAGGTTCAGTGAAACGATTACTTATTCAACTCTTGCACCAGCCGAGATGGCGGCAAATAACCTGGCAGCAGGCGTCCGTCAGCTAACACCAACGCGGGTGTACCGCGCACACCGAATTTTTGACCCAATTCATAATGTTCTTGAACAGGAGTCGCGCAATTACCCTGTTTGATCGACTGATCAGATTTAGCGCGCGTCATGGCATCCTTCGGATCGTTGGCACACCAAATGGCATTCAGCTGATTAAACGCACTCCCCTGAAGACCACTACGTGGCCAAGCGTAATAGCGAATCGTAATTCCCGCGTCGAGATAGCTGTCCATTTGTTGATGGAGTTGACGGCAATAACCACACGTTGGATCCGTAAACACAGACACGACATATTTTTCATTGTCAGCTTTGAATTCAATCGCCGAATCCACGTGCTCTGCGAGATTATCACGGCGCATCGCATTCAACGTGATATCACTCAGGTTCTCCGGTTGTGGCCCAGTAATATCATAAATACGACCACTCATGAGCAGTTGCCCATCGCGGCTCACATAAATCAAACCTTGGTTGGTAATGACCTCATACAAACCTTGGATACTGGATTCGCGTACGGATTCAACGGCAAATCCCATGCGTTGCAAATGATTGGTATCCAAGTCGTCGATTTCATTCGCTGAGTTCACACTCACAGCTAACCCAAACACGGCGACGAAGATGGTTTTTAATACTGCTATTTTCATAGGTCGTTTTACCTGATTCAAAGAATTGTATTGCATACGCGCCATCTTATCATGCGCGCGGATGATGTTGAGCATGCAATTGTTGTAAACGTTCACGCGCTACGTGGGTATAAATTTGCGTCGTCGACAAGTCGCTGTGGCCAAGCAACATCTGTAACACCCGTAAATCGGCTCCATGATTCAACAAGTGAGTGGCAAATGCATGGCGCAATGTATGTGGTGACAAATGTGAACGGATGTCCGCACGCTGCGCATACAATTTAATCCGATACCAAAAGGCCTGCCGCGTGAGCGGTCCGCCACGGCGAGTGATAAACAACCAGTCGCCTGGCTTTTGATGTAATGTCGATCGAGCTGAATGCAAATAGTCCTGTACCCAATGCAACGCTTCCTCACCTAACGGCACTAAGCGTTCTTTATTGCCCTTGCCGACGACACGAACGAGTTCCTGTTGCAAACTAATTTGGTCGGTTGTCAGTTGAGTTAACTCGGTTACACGCAGGCCTGTTGCATACAGAACTTCGAGCATAGCGCGGTCGCGAAGTTCAATTGCATCCTCGACATTCGGCGCATTCAGTAGGGCCTCTACCTCAGACTCTGACAAACTGTGTGGAATCGATTGGGGTTGCTTAGGCCGCCGCAATCGCGCTGTTGGATCGACTGCGCACCACTGTTGTGTGCGAGCAAACTGGTAGAACTTTTTTAATGCACTGAGCGTGCGCGAGGTACTCCGTGGCGACAAGCCCTGCTGCCGTCGCCACAATAGATAATCTTCAATATCTTCAGCGCAAGCATCCGCGAGATTGGGGCGCTGCGCGGTGACCAGAAACTTTTGAAACTGTCTGAGATCGCTCTGATAGGCTTGGCTAGTATGCTTACTGACGCCCTGCTGCAGCCATAACCGGTCCAAAAAGGCGCTAATTTGGTCGTCAACTGCGGTGGAAATGCTAGCCATAGAGCATAATCTTGTTAATCGCCATGAATGGTGACCACCAGTTTACCCTGAGTATCATTATTTTGCATGCGTTCAAATGCAGCCATAAGGTCGGTCCGCGCGATAACCGTATCCAATTGGGGTTGCAGCTGTTTTGACTCAAACAAAGGCCACACAGACTGCTGTAACTGAGCCATAATGTTACTCTTTACTGCCACGGATTGACTCCGCAAGGTGCTCCCACGCAGCTGTACTCGTTTCATCAGTAATCGGCCGATGTCGACTTGAGCAAACCGACCTGCAAGTAATCCAATAATGATGATGCGACCGTCGGCATGAATGACTTCCAAATCACCGGCCAAATAGTCACCAGCTACGGGGTCTAAGATAATATCCGCGCCCCCCCAGGCCTTAACCGCATCCACAAAGGAGCCGCGTTGCCGATTCCAGCCTGCATCCGCGCCTAATTGTTGACACCAAGCTAGTTTTTCATCACTACCAACCGTCACAAAACACGGATTATCAAACGCTTGTGCCAACTGAATCGCGGCATTACCAACGCTACTCGCGCCGGCATGAATCAGTATGCGTTCGCCAGATTGCACCGCAGCCAACACATACAAATTCCACCAAGCGGTCGCATAGGCCTCGCAAATACCCGCACCTTCAGCCAACGACAAGCCATCTGGCAGCCGCGCCACTTGACCAGCAGGGACTGCCACATAGTCAGCGTAACCACCTGCAGCTAGCAAGGCACAAACAGTATCTCCAGGACTAACCTGCGTCACATGTTCGCCACATGCCACCACGACTCCACTGACCTCGAGACCAAGGATGTCACTGGCACCGACTGGCGGCGGGTAATGACCGGCTATTTGCATCAAGTCGGCACGATTCAGGCCGGCATAAGCCACCCGAATCAAAACCTCGTCGATGCCACATTCAGGTACTGCGCGTGAGATCCATTGCGGCGTTTTATCAACTGCTAGCAATGCTTGCATCTGTCGCGATTCAGTCATCTTATGCCTCTTGCAACCGACCGGCTTGATAATCTCGAATCGCTTGCTCGATTTCTTGTTGCGTATTCATCACGAATGGACCGTACTGAGCTATCGGTTCGCCAATCGGCTCGCCTGCCAACAGAATGACCGAGGCATCCTCCGCACCATCGCTCTGCAACTGCAATGTATCAGTCGCAGCCAAGCGAGCTAACTCACCGCGCTGCAATACATCGCCATTAATCGCCACATTACCTTGGTACACATAAACCAGACGGGTTTGCTGACCAAAACTCTCAATGCCGACAGGCGCCTGGCCCAATTTGATATCCATCATTAAAAACTGTTGTTCAGGTTGCTGGATTGGACCTGATTGCCCCTCATATTCACCGGCAATGAGGCGCACTGTGGCATCATTGATCGCGAGCTCTGGGATCTTTTCGGCGGGATGATCGGCCCACTGCGCCGCAGATAACTTATCTTTGGCCGGTAAGTTAATCCACAATTGAAAGCCCCACATCAAGCCATCTTCTTGTTTCGGCATTTCGGCATGAATGATCCCTTTCGCAGCTTTCATCCATTGCGCACCACCTGCTTCGACAACGCCAGTATTTCCCACCGAATCTTTGTGTTCCATGCGACCCGCCAACATGTAGGTCAACGTGACGAACCCCCGGTGCGGATGCGGCGGAAAACCAGCAATGTAATCATTCGGATCATCCGAACGAAATTCATCCAGCATTAAAAACGGATCTTGATAGCGCAAACTCGGCTGATTAATAATTCGTGTCAATTTCACACCAGCACCATCTTGCGCCGGCATCCCGCGATGCCGAGTCAGAATCATTTTAGTCATAAAACCTCCCCACGCTGATGTGGTGCAGTAAAATCTAGCCACGGACCTTTGGGTACGATACCGGTTGGATTAATCGTGCCATGACTCCCATAGTAATGCGTTTTAATATGATCCATGACAACGGTTTCAGCTACTCCCTCTACTTGGTAGAGCGCTTTGACGTAATCCCATAACTGCGGATAATCGACAATGCGTTTCGCATTCGTTTTAAAATGTCCAACATAGACCGCATCAAAACGCACAAGCGTCGTAAATAATCGCCAATCGGCTTCAGTCAGTCGGTCACCGACTAAAAATCGTTGGTTACTTAACCGTTCTTCGAGTACATCAAGCGTAGCAAACAAAGCATCAAAGGCCTCTTCATACGCATCTTGTTGAGTCGCAAAACCACATTTATAAACACCATTGTTTACATTGTCGTAGACAGTTTCGTTAATCGTGTCTATCTCGTCGCGTTGCGCTGCTGGATAAAAGTCGTGTGAGTTCCCTGTTAACGCATCAAATTCACTATTCAACATGCGAATAATGTCCGCTGACTCGTTACTGACAATGGTATGCTGCTTTTTGTCCCACAATACAGGCACGGTAACCCGCCCGCTATACTGAGGATCCGCACTCAGATACAGTTGATACAAATAATCGTGATCATACAAGGGGTCATGCAGCGGTCTATCGCCGAATTCCCAGCCATTTTCTAACATGAGAGGCTCTACCACAGATACCGTGATGTGGTCTTCCAAACCTTTCAACTTGCGCATTATCAAGGTGCGATGCGCCCATGGGCAGGCAAAGGAAACGTAGAGATGATAGCGTCCGCTTTCTGCTGGAAAACGCGCTTCTGGATCAGCTTTTATCCAATTTCGGAATTGTGCTGCACTCCGTTCAAAACGGCCACCCGTGCTATCGGTGTCGTACCATTTATCGTGCCACTTACCGTCAACTAACAGTCCCATACTCACCTCCTTCAATTCGAATGAAGTCTAGTATAAATCCTGATAAATCGAATTATTAGCGCTAAATATGGTTTTAAACGTTCTATTATTTAGAATACTTTTGAATGATATCACAGATCACATGCGCACCACTGGCACTGGCGTTCTGTTGTATTAAGGCGTGTAGTTGGCGAAATTCATTACGAAGCGGCGTTTGCTCCTGATCCAATAAAACTTGGACCTGTGCTACCAACGCCGCTGGTGTCACATCGTGCTGGACTAGCTCGCGGACAAGTTCTCGTTGCGCGAGCAAATTGGGCAAACTAAAGAATGGTGCTTTGAATAACCGCCGAATCAATTGAAAACTTAACCAACTAAAATTGTATGCAACAACCATCGGCGTTCCCAGCAACATCGCTTCTAAGGTCACGGTGCCTGAAGTCACAATAATGGCATCAGATGCTTGTATGACCGTGTGTGCCTTTCCGTCGATAATGGTTAATGGGAGCTCGGGTGCCAGCGTCTTCGCCAATGCATAAAACTGCTCGCGCCGTGCTGCCGAGACCATCGGAGTCACAAATTGAACCGTTGGGTCACGTTCGTTTAACAAAGCTGCGGCACGCAAGTAAATCGGAGCTAATCGCGCTATTTCCCCTGCTCTCGAGCCCGGTAGCAGCCCAACCACACGTTTATCCTCGACTAGCCCCAGTTCCCGCCGGGCAGCACTTTGGCGCTTCGCTACGGACTCCACTTCGCTATCGAGTATGGGTAATGAATCTGCAAGCGGGTGTCCAACAAAGGTTGCCGGCGCTTGATGTTGATCGTAAAAAGCCTTCTCAAAGGGCAATAAGCACAACACATGATGGGTCGCTGCTTTAATGCCATGTATACGTCCCTGACGCCATGCCCACACCGAGGGGCTCACATAATGCACCGTTGGGATCCCAGCGGCCTTAAGCTTTTTCTCAATCGGTAAATTAAAATCAGGCGCGTCAATACCAATAAACACATTAGGCCTCGCGGCCAATATCTGCCGCACAACGGTCCGGCGATGACGTAATAACTGTGGGAGTGAACTGATGACTTCAGCGAGCCCCATGACGGCTAAATCTTCCATGGGGACCAAACTAGTCAAACCTTGAGCGGCCATCTTTGGACCGCCGACACCAATGAACTGGCAGTTCGGTAATAGCTGCCGCAACGCACGCATCAGGTCTGAACCCAGTGTATCTCCCGAATGCTCACCTGCAAGCAAGGCAATCACCGGTGCGTCAACATTGGTTTGTTTCATATGACTTAGCGAATAATGCCGCGTTGACTGGACTGCACGAAGTCGATCAAAGGTTGAATTTCATCAGCATCCAATGCCTGCATCTGAACAATTGCCTCAGCCACCGTCAAACCTTGTCGATAGAGAATTTTAAAGGCACGTTTGATGCGCATGACTTGTTCTGATGAGAACCCGCGGCGCTTCAAGCCCTCGCTATTGATGGTGCGAGGAACCGCATTGTGCCCTTGCGCCATAATATATGGGGGAATATCTTGTACAACGACGGAATTTACCGCGGTAAACGCGTGCGCACCAATATGGCAGAATTGATGCACTCCGGTGAAACCACCTAAAATGGCCCAATCTCCGACATGCACGTGACCCGCGAGCGTCGTGTTATTCGCCAAAATAACATGGTCACCAACAACACAGTCATGGGCGACGTGAACATACGCCATCAGCAAGTTATCAGAGCCAATTTTCGTGAGACTTTGGTCCTGAACCGTACCACGGTGAATGGTGACACACTCACGGATGACATTGTTATCGCCAATTTCTAGGCGTGTCGGTTCACCAGCATACTTTTTATCCTGACAATCTTCGCCAACGGATGCGAACTGAAAAATCTTGTTATTGCGACCGATAATCGTCGGCCCACGAATGACGACGTGCGGCGCAATGACACAATTGTCACCTAATTCAACGTCTGGACCAATAATACTGTACGGGCCAACACTGACGTTGTTACCGAGTTTCGCTTTAGGATCGATTATCGCTGTAGAATGAATCACTTAGGTCTCTCGTCTCGCACAAATAATGTCTGCGCTACACGCCAATTCACCGGCAACTTCAGCGCGACCTTTAAATACCCAAATGCCTCGGCGCTCTTTTTCAAAGGTGACAAACAGGTCAAGTACATCGCCCGGTAAAACTTGCTTTTTAAATCGAGCATTATCAACACCCGCAAACAAGTATAGATCACGACTGCCGGGCTGACTTGCAGTGATTTTGAACCCGAGTAACCCGGCCGCTTGCGCTAAAGCCTCGAGAATCATGACACCAGGGAAAATAGGATTACCCGGAAAATGCCCCGTAAACTGAGGCTCATTCACGGAAATATTTTTCACTGCATGAATCGAGGTCTGTGCATCACAGGCAACGACTTTATCGACCAATAAAAAGGGATAACGATGTGGCAAGAGTGCCATCACTTCTTTGATATCGAAGGCACCGTCCGCTGAATTCGACATAGAATTTCCTCGCAGCTTATGTGTCTGAGTCTAGTTGTTTTTCTATTTTTTTCACACGCTGAAAGAGTTCATCCAACTGGCGATAGCGCGCACCATTACGCCGCCATTCGCGGTGCGGTGCGGCAGGAATACCGGAAGCATAAACACCTGGTTCATCAATGGCCTTAATCACCATGGAAAAACCACTGATCTGAACATCATCACAGATACTGATATGACCATTGATAGCAGTAGCCCCACCAATGAGACAACGCTTACCAATGCGGCAACTGCCTGCGAGAACCGTGCAGCCGGCAATGGCGGTATCTTCGTCAATGAATACATTGTGAGCAATTTGGCACTGGTTATCGATGATACAGCCATTACTGATAATCGTGTCATCCAAGGCACCACGGTCAATCGTCGTACTGGCACCCACTTCAACACGATCACCAATAACCACCCGCCCGAGTTGTGGAATTTTAATCCACTTACCCTGCTCATTCGCCCAACCAAAACCGTCCGCGCCAATGACAGCACCACTGTGGAAGAGACAATCAGCCCCAACAACACAATCATGATAAAAAACCACGTGCTGCCATAACTTCGTGCGCTCACCAATCTGCACCCGAGGACCAATGTAGCATCCGGCACCAATGACTGCGTCATCAGAAATCACCGCACCCGCCGCTACAATAACATTCGGGCCGATGGCTACTCGCTCACCAATATGTGCCGAGGCATCCACTTGTGCGGTTGGGTCAATGCCAACAGCAGCTGGGCTTGGTGTGGTATCGAGGAGCTGGGCAACTTTCGCGAACCCTGCATAAGGGTTTTTGGTCACCAACGCCGATAAACCTTCTGGTAAATCAACGTTAGGGGCAACGATAACCGCGCTAGCGCGCGTCGCATCCAACTGCGAGCGATATTTATCGTTCGCTAGAAATGCGATCTGACCAGTGGTGGCTGATGCTAAAGTCGCCACACCCTGAATAGGCTGCGACCCATCACCCACTGCCTCAGCACCGATTGCCGAGGCAAGATCTTGAAGGGTGTAGTTGCCTGGCAACTTAGTTACCACCTGTCATTTCAGCAATCACTTCTTCCGACAATTCATGATCGGGAGTCATGTGAGCGACAGCTGAGGCTTGAATCACTAGATCATAACCAAGCTCGTTCGCAACCGCCTGAGTAGCGCGCGCAATTTCCATCATGATTTTGTCACGTTCTTCAGTACCGCGACGATTCATGTCTTCACGTAGAGCACGTACTTTCAACTGTAACTGACTCTCAAGACCTTCGAACTCGCGCTGCATAGCAGTACGTTCACTGGCCGACAGGATAGCCGCATCACGTTGCTGCTTTTCGGCAATACCATTCATTTGAGCCTCAATAGCTTGCACTTCTTCAATGCGCGTCTTGAACTCATTTTGAATGGTTTCTTCAATTTCGCGTGTTTGCGGAAGATTCTGCAAAATGGCCTGGAAACTTACCACGCCAATCTTTTGTTGCGCTTCCGCTGCATTGGCGAACAAAGCGGTCGAAAGTAATGCCGCGGCCAATGTTGTCTTCATTAATGTCTTCACAAAAAACTCCTTGCTATGCTGCTATTTTAAAATGTGGTACCAAAGTTAAAGGTAAATACTTGCGTTCTATCTTCGTCCGCGCTCTTCAATGGTCGGCCAAATGCTAACGTCAATGGTCCCATTGGGGATAACCACTGTATCGCGATACCTGCAGAAACGCGATAGTCACTGGGTGAGCTGAAGTCACGTAACGGGAACGAATTCGCCAATAACTCAAGGTTTTGATAGGTATCGTAATCGAACTCGGTATCCCATACTGACCCCACGTCCACGTAAAAGCTGGTACGAACTGTATTCTTCGCTTCTTCTTTCACTAAAGGGGTCGGGAAGATTAACTCAAAGCCACCCGATACCATGGCGTTACCACCAACGGAAAACTGACTCACTGCTAAAGTATCAGCTCCCGGTCCAGCCGGCAGATCACTCGGGATACCATTGTACCCCGGCACACCACCGATGGAATCTGGGTAGCGGAATACCGCTTTTGGACCTACAGTGTTCGCTTCGAATCCGCGCAGTGTATCGTTACCACCCAAGCGGAAGTTTTCATAGAACGGATACAGGTATTCATTACCATTATCATCCTCTCCATAACCATTACCGTAGCCTGCGCTCAACCGCGTTAACAGGACATAGTCTTGGCTCTGCGTGAGCGGCCAATAATGCTTGAATTCATAGTTAACATTAAAGAAGTTCACGTCACTATTGGGCAACGTCACACCGACATTCAGTCGATTTTGAGTACCAGCAGTTGGAAATACACCACGGTTTAATGTGACTCGCTGCCAACCAGCAGTCGCCTCAAAAATATCAAATGAAACGCCTGAGTTCGGGTCACGTTCATCAATATACGGCTGATAGAAATTCCGAATTTGCTCATAACCTTCAACATTGGTGACTTCTTCGTTGCGATACATCAAGCCAAAATTGAAACTACTGATTTCATTAATTGGAAATGCAATAGTGCTACCGATACCGTATTTGCGTTGGTTGTAGCGAATAAAGTTATCCAAATTTCCAGCGTCGAACTCAGTCAGATAGAGTTGACCAGACAGGCTTACTCCGTCTTTAGTGAAGTAGCGGTCCGTATAGGTCAACTGCAGGTTGCGATTGAAACGGTTAGTATTAATGTTAATACCAGCTCGATTACCCGTACCCAAGAAGTTTTCTTGTGATACACCAGCGCCAATTTGTAGCCCTGAATAATCGCCGTAGCCAAACATGAAGTTGAATGAGCCGGACGGCTGCTCCTTTACTGTAAAATCGACATTTACTAAATCGTCGCGACCGTCTACACGCTGCGTGCTTGATTCTACCGTCTCAAAGAAACCGAGTCGCTCAAGTCGAACTTTACCTTGCTCGATCGCATCCTCGTTCAATGGTGCGCCCTCTAACTGACGCATTTCACGACGCAGCACTTCATCCATGGTGGTAACGTTGCCGCGAAAGTTGATTCGATTTACGTAGACCCGCTTGCCTGGGTTGACCGAGAACACCAAATCGACTTCATTGGTTTCTTCATCAATTTCTGGAATGGCACGGACTTCTGGGTACGCATAGCCATAACGACCGTATACACGCGCCACTAAGTCTTCAAGATACGTCACTGTTGCAGCACTATACTGCTCGCCCGGTTCTATTTTTACTAGGCGTTTTACAACTTCGTCTTGGCCACGCAACTCACCAATCACGCGAGTATCGCGAACTTTAAAGATTTCACCCTCACGCACGTTTATGGTGACATAGACACCACGCCGATCAGGCGTCATCGATACTTGCACCGACTCAATTGCGAACGTCAAATAACCGCGATCTTTATAAAACGATTCGAGAGTTTCTAAATCGCCACTCAACTGCTGCTTTTGGTAGCGCGTTTCACCCAACAAATTCCACCACGGTAGCTCATCTTTCAGTTCGAGCCCGGCTAAGATCTGTTCATCACTGAACGCTTTATTGCCGACAATGTTGATTTGTTGGATTTCAGCAGAGTCGCCTTCTTCGAAGTCAATTTCAACACGCACCCTATTACGCGGTAAATTCACCACGTTGACGTCAATATTGGCATTATATTTACCAATACTGTGATAAAAGTCCTCAAGTCCAGTTTCGATAGTCGATACCGTGGTGAGGTCGAGTGGCTCACCTTCGACAATGCCTTGGTCGGTTAGACTTTCAACCAACTGTTCGTCTTTGATATCTTTATTACCATCAAATTCAATGGCACTGATGGTTGGACGCTCGCTCACCTCGAAGATGAGCGTGCCACCTTCACGACGCACCACAATATTATTGAAATGCGTCGAGGAATAAAGAGAGCGGATACTGTCACGAACCACGGACTCAGACACCGTATCGCCGACGCGAACCGGAATGTATGTTAATGCCGCACCTAAAGCTACTCGCTGGAGGCCACGTACACGAATGTCTTCTACTACGAATTCTTCAGCGCTATGCGCTGGCAATGCAGCCCCTGCAACAAGGGCGGCTAAGAACAGCTCTTTCAACGTCATTCTGTGCTACTTAATTTTGTTTGTTGGACGTAATGTTTCAAGCGGTCAATCGCAATATATCGTTGCTGATTGCGATAGCCATTAACGCAAATATCAGTGCACCACCGATGCGAAACGCAATATCCTGAACACGTTCAGAAACTGCTTTACCTCGAATACCCTCAACAGCGAGAAAAACTAAATGACCACCATCTAGAACGGGTAATGGTAACAGATTAATGATACCGAGATTAACACTGATTAACGCGAGAAACCCTAAAAAGTAAACCAATCCGTAACTGGCTGAAACTCCAGCCCCTTCAGCAATCGCAACCGGACCACTGAGATTACTCACTGACACTGTTCCAGTAAGCAGCTTACCTAGCATGGCGACACTCAACTCCATGAGCTCCCAGGTTTGTTTCGCCCCAGCGCCTATGGCATCAATCACACCATACTCATGCACAAATCGGTATTCGTCGGGATAGCGAGTTCCTTCCGCTTCAACCCCCAAATACCCACGCTCTTGTCCATCAATAGAACGTTGTCCCAATTTGACTAACAAATCTTCCTGGCGACCATTACGTTCCACCGTAAATAACTTTGTCTCAGCTGGTGCCGAAACAATAGCTTCAAGCGTTTGAGACCATTCGGCCTGTGGAGTTCCATCTATCGCTAAAATTTTATCTCCCGACTGGAACCCGGCTCGCTGCGCTGGTGAATCATCCGCAACATAGGCAATAGTCAAAGTCGGTTGTGGCCGGAATGGCTCCAGCCCTAACTGCAAGAATGTGGGCTGTTGTTCTTCACTTAAACGCCAATTGGTAATAGCTAATTGAACGTCTTGCACACGATTATTGTCATCTCGGAGCCGGACGGTGACTTTGTCGTTACCTAACTCGGCAGCGAGAGCTAAATTGACCGCTTGCCAATCTCGAGTAATCCGGTCATTGATAGCAATGATTTCCGCGGGCGTTTGAATCTCGGCCTGTGCTGCAATCGATTGTGGCGTCACCGAACCTACAATGGGTTTCACTGATGGTACGCCGATGACATACATAAGCCATAACACCAGTATTGCGAGAAGAAAGTTTGCTATAGGCCCGGCAGCAACAATCGCTGCACGTTTACTGACGGATTGCGCGTTAAAGCTGACGGGATAGTCCGATGCACTGACTTCGTCGACTCGCGCATCCAACATCCGCACATAGCCACCCAGAGGAATGACTCCAACTTGATAGACAGTGCCATCTTGCGCTTGCCGCGACCACAATGGTTTGCCAAACCCAACTGAGAAGGTCAAAACCTTTACCCCACAGCGTCTAGCAACCCAGTAATGTCCGAATTCATGAATCGTGACCAAAATACCTAGGGTCACCACAAACGCAGCAAGTGTCCACAGCAAACTTAACATACAGCGTACTTCTCCACGATTTCCTCGGCATAGTGTCGCGCCTGATGGTCTACAGACAAGATCGCTTCAAACGAGTTCAATTCCTGCGCCTCAATTCGCCCAACCACCTCAGCACAAACGTCGGCGATAGCCGTGAATCGAATGCGTTGATTCAGAAATGCGGCGACTGCCACTTCATTCGCTGCATTTAAACTGGTCGTCGCCCATTGTCCTTGCCAACACGCATCTTGAGCGAGCTGTAAACAAGGGTATCGCTCTGGGTCTGGTTTGCAGAACGTCAGCGCCCCCACCTGTTCAAAGTCCAGCGCTTTGACGCCACTGACTATTCTATCCGGATAACTCAAACCATAGGCGATCGGCGTTCGCATATCGGGCTCGCCCATTTGTGCAAGCACCGAACCGTCTGTGTAGCGAACCATCGAGTGAATAATACTTTGTGGGTGTAACAGTACATCCAGTTCGTGTTGCTGACAGTTAAACAACCAGCGCGCCTCGATATACTCCAAGCCTTTATTCAACATTGTGGCAGAATCGACCGAGATCTTCTGCCCCATACTCCAATTCGGATGCGCACAAGCAGCTTGTGGCGATTGGTGCGCCAAGTCAGCCAATGGTAGTTCTCGAAACGGACCGCCTGAACCAGTCAAAATAATTTTACTGATGCCCGCGGTAGTCAATGATTGATCACCAAGTGACAATTGTGCGGCAACCGGTAGACACTGAAATATCGCATTATGCTCGCTGTCGATAGGAAGCAAAATGGCACCATGCTCAACCACTGCATTCATAAACAGTTGGCCAGACATTACCAACGCTTCTTTATTGGCAAGTAATACACGCTTACCAGCCATTACTGCTGCCATCGTTGGCATCAATCCAGCGGCGCCAACAATAGCCGCCATCGTCATATCAGCCGCGGCAGCCACGTCCGCTAATGCTTGTTGACCGCTGAGTACTTGCACAGATGTATCCGCAATCCGGACTTTTAAGTCAGCCGCTGCGTGTACGTCCGCCATCACGGCAATGCGAGGTTTATGTTCACGACAAATCTGTTCCATGGCAGTCACATTTGAGTGTGCAGTCACTGCATACAACTGAAAGCGCTCTGGGTGCTGGGCTGCCACCGCTAACGTATTTAGCCCTATGGAACCAGTGGCACCAAGAATCGTTAACGTTTGAGGTTCGAACATAGCAGTGCTCAAGCTAATAACCACAAATAACTCAGCGTGAATACGGGGAGTGCAGCGGTGAGGCTGTCAATACGATCAAGAATGCCACCATGACCCGGTAATAAGGAACCGGAGTCTTTCACTCCAGCACAGCGTTTAAACATACTTTCATTTAAATCGCCAAACACTGACGCAACTACGGTCAGTAGACCGGTTAAATAATAACCGCTGAACTGCTCTGCAGGAATCTTGACCCAATGCGCGACCACCATCATCACCACAAACGCGAGGGTGATACCGCCGCACAGACCTTCCATGGTTTTGCCGGGGCTTACCGATGGCATCAACTTGTTTCGACCATAGCGAACGCCGGCGAAAAAAGCACCCACATCCGCAGCCCAGACCAACAACAAAATGAAGAGTACCGCGAAACCACCAAACAAGGGATTTTCAGCATAATTTAGCGAGCGTACTGCCACTAACCCTGCCCACGCGGGAATCAAGGTCAAGTAACCAAAAAGCCCTACAATCGAGCGGGTTTTTGACCACCAGCGGCGACTATTGGGATATTGAATAACTAAACCTAGGGCGATCAACCACCACACACAGCCAGCGACAATGACCCACAACATGACTGGCGCCAACTCACCGTCAACCCAAATGTGATGCAAGGGAACCAAATACATCAGTACGCCGAGCAATACGGCAACCGACACGGTGTACGCAATTTTACTGAGCGTCCGACGGAGCCCCATTAACGGCGACCATTCCCACGCACCCGCCGTCATCAGGACCAATACGGCCGCCGCAAACCATTCAAGTTCAAGACCGAATACCGCGTACAAAGCCAGCGGAATAAGTACAATTGCTGTTAATAGTCGTTGTTTTAACAAATTAGTCCCCGGTTGTGACATCGGTAGCCAATATGGCCTGTTGCAGTTGTGCGCTGGTCATGCCGAAGCGTCTTTCACGACAGCTAAAATCCGCTATCGCGACTGCAAATTCTTGTTCGTCAAAATCTGGCCATAATACTTTACTAAAATAAAGTTCTGCATAGGCTAATTGCCACAACAAAAAATTACTGATGCGCTGCTCACCACCAGTGCGAATCAACAGATCCGGTGTCGGCTGTCCGGCTAAACACAGTTGCTCCGCCAGCATATTCTCGGTAATGTCCGCAGCTTTCAGGTCGCCACTTTCGCAACGTTTGGCCAAACGCTGAGCGGCTTGCGTTAAATCCCAACGCCCACCATAGTTAGCTGCAATATTCAAAGTCAATGAGCGATTGTTGGCTGTCAGTTCTTCTGCAATTTTGATGCGTTCTTGCAGCCTCGGCGAAAACGCAGAGATTTCTCCGATGATGCAGAATTTCACATCATGTTTATGCAGCTTTTTCACTTCACGTTGTAACACACTAAAAAATAGCTCCATGAGCACAGACACTTCTTGCTCGGGACGTTGCCAATTCTCACTGCTAAAAGCGAACAACGTGAGGCTCTCAATGCCCTTCTGTCGAGCAAAAGTGACGGCCTTACGGACAGCCTCAGCTCCAGCCTTGTGTCCAGCAGTACGACGTTTGCCGCGCTGCTCCGCCCAACGGCCATTACCATCCATGATAATTGCGACATGCCGTGGCATGCGAATTTGTGTCACTTCCTCTGTACTCATTGCTTCTGCCGTATATGAAAAACGCCGTGCGAGTATACCTGACACGGCGTCCAGTACCAATGGAGTGTTCGCCCTGCGGCTTAGACTTCCATCAGATCCTTTTCTTTTTCGCTCAACAATTCATCAATCTTGCCAATATACAAATCGGTCAATTTCTGAATTTCATCCGTCGCGCGCCGCTCTTCATCTTCTGAGATTTCTTTTTCTTTTTGAAGTTCTTTTAAATCAGCATTTGCGTCACGACGAATATTTCGCACCGCAACACGACCTTGTTCGGCCTCAGCACGAACCACTTTCACGAGGTCACGACGGCGCTCTTCGGTTAACGCTGGGAGCGGCACACGAATCACGTTGCCAGCCGCAGCCGGGTTCAAACCGAGATCTGAAGTCATGATGGCTTTCTCAACCGCTTGGTTGGCCGACTTGTCAAACACAGTCAATGCTAAAGTCCGCGAATCTTCCACGGTAATATTAGCGAGTTGACGTAATGGTGTGTCGGTGCCGTAGTAATTGACCATGACGCTATCGAGCAAGCTCGGGTGGGCACGTCCAGTGCGCACTTTTGCCATCTGCGCTCGCAGAGACTCAACGCTTTTTTCCATCCGCGATTTTGCATCTTGTTTAATTTCGTTAATCACAATAGTTCCCTTTTCGGTTGAGCTCGACTGGTTGCTAGGAGCTTATTCAGCGCTATTGGTAATCAAGGTGCCTTCGTTTTCACCCATGATAATTGCGCGCAAAACGCCTGTTTTATTCATATTAAACACGCGGATCGGTAAATTGTGATCGCGTGCTAAAGTGAACGCAGCCAAATCCATCACCTTTAACTGCTTTTCGAGGACTTCATTATAACTGATTTGATGATAGAGTTGTGCATCCGGGTCACGATTTGGATCCGCCGAATACACCCCATCGACCTTCGTGCCTTTTAACACCAACTCAGCTTCAATTTCGATACCGCGCAAACAGGCCGCTGAATCGGTCGTAAAGAACGGGTTCCCCGTGCCGGCACAGAAGATCACCACACGACCAGATTTTAACAGACTGATTGCGTCAGCCCAATTATAACTATCGCAAACACCGTTCAGTTCAATTGCCGACATCAGTCGAGCATTCACAAAGGCACGATGTAAAGCGTCTCGCATCGCCAAGCCATTCATTACCGTTGCCAACATACCCATATGGTCGCCAACAACCCGATTCATGCCTGCTTTTGCAAGACCCTCACCGCGAAACAAATTCCCACCACCAATCACCAAACCGACTTGCACACCCAGTTCAACGAGTTCCTTTATTTCTTCTGCCATGCGGTCCAACACCTTGGCGTCAATTCCAAACGGCTCGTCACCCATCAGTGCTTCACCACTGAGCTTTAACAGGATGCGACGATAAACTGGTTTGCTACTGGCGTTCATTGTGTTTCTCCGTTGTCCTTAGCTACTCATATTTTACCTGAAAAAAAACCGCATCCTGCGAAGCAAGATGCGGTTTTTTTAACTGTATGTCGACGTTTTCGACATGGGCATTAAGCCTTTTTCGCTGCAGCCATTTGCGCTTGAACTTCAGCAGCAAAATCTTCAGCTTTTTTCTCAATACCTTCACCGACTTCGAAACGAACGAAAGTGATGACATCAGCGCCTTTCGACTTCAGCAAATCACCAACAGTGATGCTCGGATCTTTCACAAAGGCTTGACCAGTCAAACTGATTTCACCCGTGAACTTACGCATCCGACCTTCAACCATTTTCTCAGCGATTTCTTGTGGCTTACCGCTTTGCATAGCGATATCCAACTGAATACGACGCTCATTGTCTACAACTTCTGCAGAAACGTCTTCAGGCTTCACGAACTGTGGTGCGCTTGCAGCAACGTGCATAGCAACGTCTCTAGCTAATTCGCCGTCACCATTCGTCAGTGCCACCAAAACACCGATACGACCGCCATGGACATAACTTTCTACGATGTCACCACCGGAAACAGTTATCACACGACGAACGTTCATGTTCTCACCGATTTTCGCAACTAAAGTTTCACGCGTCTCTTCGACGGTAGCACCGCCTAAGTCAGTGGCTTTTAACTTTTCAACGTCCACTTCTTTGTTCGCAAACGCAGCATTGATGACTTTCTCACCAAAACTTAAGAAGTTTTCATCACGTGCAACGAAATCCGTTTCACAGTTCAATTCAACCAAAGTACCGGTATTACCCTCGGTTTTGGTTAAAATAACACCTTCAGCTGCTACGCGACCTGCTTTCTTCGCTGCTTTCGCTTGACCGCTTTTACGCATCAATTCGATTGCCGCGTCGATATCACCCGCAGTTTCTTCCAGTGCTTTCTTACAATCCATCATGCCAGCGCCAGTGCGCTCGCGCAGTTCTTTAACCAGAGCTGCTGTAATTGCCATGTGTCTGTCCTCTATAATTCGATGACTTACTCAGTTTCTTCCGCTGCAACGAAATCGTCTTTGCTGTCCATTGCTGGACCACGAGCTTCGTTGATAGCGCTTGCAGCTGCATTCAAATACAACTGAACTGCACGAATAGCATCGTCGTTACCAGGGATAACATAGTCAACACCATCTGGGTTGGAGTTGGTATCGACAACAGCGATTACTGGGATGCCAAGGTTGTTAGCTTCTTTAATCGCAATGTGTTCGTGATCAGCGTCGATAACAAACAATACGTCTGGTAAACCAGCCATATCCTTGATACCGCCGAGGCTCTTCTCAAGCTTCGCCATTTCGCGAGTGTTAACCAACGCTTCTTTCTTGGTCAGCTTTTCGAAGGTGCCGTCTTGGCTCTGAGTTTCTAATTCTTTCAAACGCTTGATTGACTGGCGAACTGTTTTCCAGTTCGTCAACATACCACCTAACCAGCGGTGATTGACGTAGAACTGCTTACAATTCACAGCAGCTTCTTGAACAGATTCAGCCGCAGCGCGTTTAGTACCTACGAATAAAACTTTGCCCTTGTTCGATGCAACGTGTTGCAGGAAATTCAACGAATCGTTGAACATAGGTACAGTTTTTTCGAGGTTGATGATGTGGATCTTGTTTCGTGCACCGAAAATGAAAGGCTTCATTTTTGGGTTCCAGAAACGGGTTTGGTGACCGAAGTGCACACCGGCCTTCAGCATGTCACGCATAGAAACGTTTGCCATAATCTTTTTCCTAATGTAGGGGTTATGCCTCCATACATCCCATGCTTCGACCCGATTTTGCGCGTGGCTTTGCAAGCCTACACCGCTGAATCAAGCACCCCGAACCATGTGTCGATGTATGTGTGTGTTTTTAAGTTCATGTGTTGCAATCGAAATTGCGGGCGCTTTATACCATGAAAACTGATCGAACTGCAAGTGGAAGTGCTTGTTTTTGCGCTTTTCGCGGCGTCTGCAAGCTGCTAAAATATTGGTTCTTTTTTAATTATCGTTTTCCTATGCTCTCAGAGTCCTCTGCGACTCCGGTTGCTCTCTGCTCATTTGACGCAGACATCATGAAAGGTTTTAGCGAAGAACATGCCAATTACTATTAAAACAGCTGACGAAATTGAGAAAATGCGCGCTGCAGGTAAGCTAGCCGCCAGCGTTCTCGAAATGATTGAACCGCATATTCAAGCGGGAGTAACCACCGCTGAACTTGATAAAATTTGTCATGACTACATTATCGCGGCTGGAGCCTACCCTGCTCCACTCAATTATCATGGCTTTCCCAAGTCTATTTGTACCTCGTTAAACCATGTGGTTTGCCACGGCATCCCTAATGAAAAGCCTTTGAAGAACGGTGACATTATGAATGTTGATGTCACTGTAAAACTCGATGGCTATCATGGCGATACCTCGAAAATGTTTGTGGTCGGTCAGCCCAGTATTCTTGCCGAACGGTTGATTCGCGTGACCCAAGAAAGTCTGTATCAGGCTATAAAGATGCTGAAGCCGGGTATTCGAACCGGTGATTTTGCGGCAGTGATTCAACAGCATGCTGAAAGTCACGGTTACTCGATTGTGCGCGAATACTGTGGGCATGGTATTGGAGCTGTGTTTCATGAAGATCCGCAAATTCTGCATTATGGCACACCCGGTACAGGAGATATTTTAGAAGCTGGCATGTGTTTCACCATCGAGCCCATGGTCAATGCGGGTAAACGACATACCAAACTGATGCGCGACGGTTGGACAGTGCTAACCAAAGACCGCAACCTGAGTGCACAATGGGAACACACTTTGCTGATTACTGAAGACGGTGTGGAAGTTCTGACATTGCGTGATGAAGAAGATTTGCCGCGAGTCATACGGCATTTGGATGCGTAAATGATGAACCCGACTTTCGCGCCATCGTGGCAGCGACCGTTAACACTCGCAGAAAGTCGGCAGCAGCTCGAAGCGCAGCAATTGTGGGCGGCAGAAGCATTTATCACCGCCGATATCGAATCCTTACTGGTGGCGCGAAGTGAGTTCGTTGATAGTTTGTTGCAGACGCTTTGGCAGCAATGTCAATTCCCAGATCAAGGCCTCGCGTTGATTGCCGTAGGTGGTTTCGGTAGAGGGACCTTGCACCCGGGTTCCGACATCGACTTACTCTTTGTACATCAGCACCCCTTACCGAATGCCATCAAAGAAAAAATAGCCAACTTTATTCAGTTTTTATGGGATGTGCGGTTGGATGTTGGACACAGCGTTCGCACCCTTGCTGATTGTCGGGAGCAAGCGGAGGCAGAAGTCACTGTCGCGACGAGCCTCCTAGAACAACGCTATATTAGCGGCGATACCGAACTGGCGGCGGCGTTGCAACAGGATACCTTCCATCAGTTTCCGTGGAGCAGTAGGGCTTTCTATCAAGCCAAACAAGACGAGCAACAACAGCGTCACCAACAGTTTCATGGGACCTCTTATAATCTGGAGCCGAACATCAAAAGCAGCCCCGGTGGCCTGCGTGATATCCAAACCATCGGCTGGATTGCCAAACGACATTTTCAAACACAAAGTGAAGAGAGCTTGGTACAGTTTGGTTTTATCACCGCAGCGGAGTTACTTGAATTAAGGGAACAACAGCGTTTTCTGTGGCGGATTCGGTTCGCCCTTCACTTGGAAGCAGGCAAGAAAGAAGATCGACTCTTGTTTGATTTTCAAGTGGGTGTCGCGCAACGCATGGGCTATGGCAATACCGGTAAAACAGCTGTCGAAGCCCTGATGAAAGATTACTTTAACGCGGTTGCAGCAGTCCGCGAATTAAACGCTATGCTCCTCCAATTTTTTGATCAGGCTATTTTAGGCGCAGATCAAAGCACAGCAACACGCAATTTAGATTCAAACTTTTACTCGTATAACAACTGCATTGCTGCTCGACATGATCGTGTGTTCGATCGTGATGAAGCACTCTTACAACTGTTTTTGCATGTTGCTCGTGATGATGCGATTGAAACCATTCAAGCCCATACCATTCGGTTATTACGCTCCGCACGGCAACGGTTGCAGCAGCCATTATGTAGTCAGCCTCAATGTCGACAGCTCTTCCTCGAGTTGCTGGCATTGCCGAAAGGTTGTGGTCTTGCGTTTCAATTGTTGCACGAACATCGAATTTTGGCTCACTATCTTCCGCAATGGGCACAAATTGTCGGGCAAATGCAGTTTGACCTATTTCACGCGTATACAGTCGACGAGCATACCTTCCGTCTCGTGCGGAATTTGTATCGATACACGTTGCCGGATAAAACCGAAGATTTCCCGCTATGCTCGCAATTGGTTAGCGCGATGGACCATCCTGAATGGCTTTATATTGCGGGCATTTTCCACGACATTGCTAAAGGTCGTGGCGGTGATCATAGTGAGTTGGGTGAGCAAGACGTGCGTCATTTTGCTGAGTTACATGGCTTACCCGAGCATGCGACGGAATTGGTTGCATGGCTCGTCCGCCATCATTTGTTCATGTCGGTAACCGCACAAAAACGTGACATTCATGATCCTGAGGTGGTTCGCGAATTTGCTGAAACCGTACAAACACAAGAACGACTGGATTACCTCTATTGCTTGACGGTGGCCGATATTCGCGCCACTAACAGCACCTTATGGAATAACTGGAAAGCAACGTTGCTCGAGAATTTGTACCATGCAACCGCTGCTTTTTTTGCTCGCGCCTCACAAACCGACATCCCTTCTGCAGCACGCGAAATGCGCCAACGCATTCACGAACATCAAGCGCATGCTATGGCTTTGTTGCTCAGTGCGGGTTATACCGCTACCACCATCGAAGTGTTGTGGGGACGATTTACCGCGGATTATTTTTTACGGCATCGCCCTGAGCAAATTGCGTGGCATACACAATACATTGCCAGAGTCGAAAGTGATGAACAATTACCTCTGATTTTGGTCGGTGATGAGAGTAATCAAGGCACAACCGAACTGTTTGTCTATCACCATGAACAAGATTATCTGTTTGCTGCTATTGCCGCTGTATTGGAAGGACAGAATCTATCTATTCACGATGCGCAAATTTTGGCGACACGAGACGGTTATGTCATGGATACTTTTGTGGTGTTGCAGCAGAATGGACAGCCATTGACCGATGCGCGTCACATCGAGTCACTCAAACAACAGCTCCACGACGTCTTGCGCAGTCGGCAACCTGTTCCCAGCGTGCAACGCCGACTCCCACGCAGGTTACGTAGTTTTACGGTCACCACCAAAATCGAGTTTGTGCCGACTAAAAACAAGCATCGCACTGCCTTCGAACTGATCGCGCTCGATCGCCCTGGCTTAGTTGCTCGAGTTGCACGAGTGTTGCAGCGGTTGGATCTCAACATTCTTACCGCTAAAATTTCGACGGTCGGCGAACAAGCCGAAGATTTATTTATTGTCACCACCCGCCGCCACGAAGCATTGAATGCTGAGCAGCAGAACGAATTACGGCAGCAAATCATTGCTGCTCTTGAAGACGCCTGAAGAAGTAAAAGGAAACGTCATGACTGACTTACAACAACGTATTGAAATTGCTTTTGAAAATCGCGCCGAGATTAATCCAAAAACGGTAAGCAGCAAGCTTCGCAACGATATTGAAGAGGTCATTCACAGTATTGACTCGGGAGAGCGTCGCGTCGCTGAGAAAATTGACGGTGAATGGCATGTTCACCAATGGTTAAAGAAAGCCGTGTTGTTATCGTTTCGCACCCAAGATAACCACCTGATGAATGGCGGTGAAACGCGCTTCTTCGATAAAGTGGACAGTAAGTTTGCGGGCTACGACGATAAGCAATTTCGTGCCGAGGGAATGCGTGTTGTACCGCCAGCTATGGTGCGCAAAGGTGCCTTTATCGGCCGCAACGTCGTATTAATGCCCTCTTACGTCAATATCGGGGCGTTCGTAGATGAGGGAACAATGGTCGACACCTGGGCGACCGTGGGTTCTTGTGCCCAAATTGGTAAAAACGTGCATTTGTCAGGTGGCGTTGGTATCGGTGGTGTATTAGAACCCTTGCAAGCCAACCCAACCATTATTGAAGACAATTGCTTTATTGGCGCTCGCTCGGAAATTGTCGAAGGCGTCATCGTTGAGACCGGTGCCGTGATTTCGATGGGCGTCTATATTGGTCAAAGTACGCGTATCTATGACCGTGAAACCGGTACCATTAGTTACGGGCGAGTGCCTGCTGGGGCTGTTGTCGTACCCGGAAATTTGCCTTCTGCTGATGGTAAGTACAGCTTGTATGCTGCCATCATTGTCAAAAAAGTCGATGCAAAAACTCGTGAAAAGGTTGGTATCAACGCCCTGCTCCGCAGCGTTGACTAGCGAGTTACATTAGCTAGTTGCGTCAAATACCCGCAGAAAATCAGTAGGAATCGGCTGAGTAATGACAATCGGTTCCTCACTGTGCGGGTGTCGAAAACTTAACTGTGTTGCGGCTAGCAGCAAGCGTTGTATTGAAAAATGCTCACGAAAAAAGCGATTGTGGCGACCATCACCATGATTAGTATCGCCGATGATTGGATGCCGCAAGTGCGACATATGCCGACGAATTTGGTGTTTGCGACCGGTGAGCGGTTCGATTTCCATTAACGAATAACGTGATGTTGAGTGCTTTTTGCTCACCGCAAACGGTAGCTCGATTTGCTTGACACAACGATATCGCGTTACGGCTGCTTGTGGGCCTTTGTCTGGATCGGCCTGTGCATCGGCAATTTTATCGAGTTCTTCTCGCAATGGATAATCCAGTTCGCCGTCGCCCAAGTACCCTCGCACTACCGCATGATAGCGCTTCTGCACGAGCCGCTCTGTAAATTGCTCGGTGAGCAATCGCGCGGTCTCTGAGTCTTTTGCAAAAAGTAAGATGCCAGAAGTAGGACGATCCAAACGATGGACCGGATACACGCGCTGGCCAATTTGATCACGAACGCGCTGCAACGCAAATTCCGTTGCTTCTCGCGCTAACCAACTGCGATGAACGAGTAAGCCACTAGGTTTATCAATCGCGATCAGGTACTCGTCATGAAAGAGTACCTCAAGTTCTGGCTTCATAATGGATTCATTCGCACTGTGATTAACAATCTTCGGCCAAGGGATCCGCACCACTGAGGAGAATATCGAACTCGCGTAAACTGTCGATCAGTCCTTCGTGATGTTCGAGTCGATCACGATAGACATGAGTTGCCATCGGGCTGACCGCAATATTTGCTGGTAATGGGTGTTCACCATCTACCAGGTCCCACATGCGTGGTACCATGACAAATTGAAGCCACTGATGGAAATCGAGCGTATCCATCGCAAAAGGCTGATCACTCGCCAATGCCTGTGCTGGTGGAAAATGACTTTGCCAGAGGCCGAGACTATTTAATTCGGCTTCAATTCGCTCCAATAATCGAGCTGCACGTTGACGCTGGTCCATGACTACCTCCACGACCCGTTAATCGTTATAATGCCGCACATCTTTCAAGAAAATCATCCATGTTGCAAGTTTAATGAGCCAAACAGACCATCTTTCACTCCTCCCTGACCTACTGGAACAAAGCGGTAGTGCTTACCATGTCTACGATTGCGGTCGTCGATTAGAAGCCATTACTGAAGCCGACTTTCAATCTATCTGCATGCAACGACAAGCACATCCATACCCTTTCCAGAACCACGCTTGGCTGGCGATCGAGTTTTGGGATGCAAAGCATGCCGCTGCGGAACATTTTCTCTGGTTTCTGAAATTTCCAATCGATGAGCGTGGATTAATCAGCTTGGCTGCTCAGCAAGCATTCGTTGCCAGTGTATTGACATTATTGGGACAACAAATCACCGGCGCATTAAACGCGCAACAAGAGCAAGAACTGCAGCAATCCCCTTATTTGTTTACGCCAACGGAAACACAGCGCGCCGCGCTTTATGCGCAGTTGTCGGTGCGTCATCAACGGGCTCCGTCTATTCACTTTGAACTCGCTCAGGAGCAATTACGTTCAGCCGAACCAGAACTGTGGCACAACATAGGTCTGCAAGGTTTGCATGATGTGGCGGCTCGTTTGAATCAAGATCCGCTGACCAGCACGGCGATAGCGAAGCATTTTAGTCGCTACCCTGCGGCCATGCAGAAAGCGCTCGCCGAGGCACTAGAGCATCACTGTTTACCCGGTACACTGGCTGAAGCTTTTACACAGGATTTGCTCTCTCTGGCAGCCCCAGACTTGCATCGCGTTGACTGTCTTTATCGCTTGCGAGCGCTTGCCAGTCAGTCACAGCAATCCGCTACCGCCGACCTGATTGATCATATCTTGCAACACCCAGATGCAGACCAACTGGTCTTGATTGGGCTACGTTTTTGGTCGACGTTGATTGACCAAACCGCGTCGCAACAACCGGATCAGTCGCGCTTATACCGCTATATCCATGCCCTTGCACAGCTACAACAACAGCCGCTGTTTAATGCATTAATGACCGATTTATTGCGCTTACCCAGTGTTCGTCCCTATGTACTGATGTTGTTGCAACGCCATGACCTGCCAACCGCTGTGCAATCGGCTTGGCAGGAGTTCATTGCCGGAGTCACTGATGCTCGCTGATGTCATTCTCTTATTGGGTTTATGTTTTGGCGGCTACTTGTTTTGGCAGGGGCGTCGACAGGCCGAGGCAGCGCAACAGCATGCCCGGCGCTACTGTCAGCAAGAAGGACTGCAATTTTTAGATTTAGCCTGGCAAGCCAGCCGACCACATCGCTGGGGTCGGCGGATGGGTTGGCAAAGTCGCTACAATTTTGGCTTTTCGAGTGATGGTGAGAGCCGTTATGAGGGTGAGATAACGCTGTTAAACCTGAGCCTTCAACGCGTCTCCACACCTCCCTATCGACTCCCTACTGAGTAGAACTGGTTGACGAGCCGAACAAACGTCGGCAGCAGCGCACCCAAAAATCTTTATACATGACCCAGTCGGCCGCCAATGAATAAGCCGGATATTTAAATGTTGCGGGCTTATTATGTTCGAAGCCAAAATGACCCAGCCAGGCAAAACCGTATCCCGCCACCGGGACCCACAACAAAGACCACCAATTCTGCGTCCACAGCGCATAAGCAATAATGAGCAACACCAACGTGCTACCAATGTAATGCAGAGCCCGACATCGCGGATTCGAATGTTCAGCCAAGTAGTAGGGGTAGAATTCTGCAAAGTTCTTAAATGCCATGCGTATTCTCCTCGTTCGCCGCTGTTGCCGCTGATTCTCTTTCAGCGAATAACAATTCACCCACTATAGAGCCTACTCGCACCGAGGTGACTTTTCTATAACCATGCTGTTCAAACAATGGCAAGTAGTGTGATTGGGTAATATAGACGGCTATGCCAGCTGAGGTTTTATCTTCCTCGAGCAGTTGCCGCGCCGCGCGCACTAGAACGTCACCCCAGCCCTGTTGTTGATAGCGCGGATGAACCGCTATAAACGCCAGCATATGATAATCATTCTCTGGCATTGCTGCTTGAATCAACGCTTCTTTTTCAAGTAATTGACGCGTTGAGACATAACCGGCCGTGAGCAACATTTTGAGGCGCCAATGCCAATAGCGACCTGGACCAAAGCTTTTCCCAGGACGAGTTAAACAGGCCACACCCACGAGACTCTCGCCATCAAACACGCCAACCATAGGCTGAGCGGCTTCCCAAAAAGCAGCGAGCTCTTCACGAATAGCAGCCCGCAGGCGTTTCTCATAATCAGCTTTATCCGCTTGAAACAGTTCCATGAACAAAGGATCGTCGAAATAAGCTTGGTACAACAGTGAAGCAGCTATTTTGAGATCTTCTGCCACCAAATACGAAAGTTGTGCTGTGTCTAACGCAGCGGGAGATGTTGTTGTCATTGTGTGTCCCGATGTTTTCATGTCATCTCAGAATGCCCGATTTGTGTCCAAAATGCGATGGCTTTTCATGATTCCTCGCCGATGCTTTGCAACCGCGGTGTTACTTCCTGTATAAATGTCTCGAGCGAGTCTGCTAGCACTTCATGTTGCTCCTGCCCAACCCATTCCAATCCAACCACACCCGTTTCATTGTCAACGGTCAGCAGTAGGTCGTCGGCCTCTTCCGCAAGCCCAATGAAGAGTGTTGGTGGCTGTTTCAATCGTCGCTTCATCAAAATATGGCCTGCACAGTTCGCTAATAATCGCTCGCCATCTTCAGTGCAGTGAATATGTAACAATTGCAGTGGATGGTGATTCCAGTCCACCGCAAGATCGCCCGCAAACCAGCGTGAATAATAGTCCGCAAAATCGGACTGAAATGGCATTTCTAGTGCTGCCGCCAAATCCTTAAAATTCAGTGGATGGGTCTGCTGCACCGGCTGCCAGATCACATAATCAGGATCATGATCCCATGGCTCGCGGTAAATCGGCGCATCCCAGTCGTCTTGGCGCTCCACCAGTAGTGGTTTATTGTGTTCAGCGTACAGACCGACATAGCGGTCTATTAACGCATCAAGAGCAGTCGTGATCGACATCCTGAATTCCCTCGTTACTACTTATGGTTACTATGCTCTGGATGATGTCCAAATCAACTAGCATCTCATTCCGGACACCGTTACAATATTCGGCTGCGTTTAGCCTAGCATAAAACGCTTCAAACATGACTTGAATAACCAACAAGCAACCGTTCGTGCGATTTAAGGAACACCATGACAAACCCTCTCGGCCATTTGTCTTTAGGACAGCCGACTCAGTATCCAGACCATTACGATGCAACTCTGCTACAAGCGGTGCCTCGACAGCTTAACCGTGAGCCTTTGGGCCTCAATGCTGAGCAATTACCGTTTACAGGTGTGGATTATTGGAATGCCTATGAAATGTCATGGTTGAATCAACGTGGTTTACCGCAAGTGGCTATTGTTGAATGTCAGGTGCCAATTGTAAGTCCAAATCTCATTGAGTCGAAAAGCTTTAAGCTCTATCTCAATAGTTTTAATGAAAGTCGTTGGGATTCGTGGCAGCAAGTGCAAAAGCAGCTCGAGCACGATCTCTCTGACTGCGCAGGCGCAACCGTTAAAGTTCAACTGCTGGACCTCAAAACAGCCAGTACAGCTGGTTTTAGCGATTTGCCGGGACTTTGTATTGATCACGTCGATGTCGCTATTCAGCAGTATCACTACGAGCCGCAATTGCTGCGCTCGGTAAATTCGGGCACAATTGTTGAGGAAACGTTGCACAGTCATCTCCTGAAGTCGAATTGTCTTATCACCAATCAACCCGATTGGGGATCTGTCCTGATTCGCTATCGAGGACAACAAGTCGACTATGCAGCGCTATTGCAATACATAGTCTCATTTCGAAACCATAATGAATTCCATGAACAATGCGTGGAGCGAATTTTCGTAGACATGAAACAACAGTTGCAAATTGAACAGCTGACCGTCTACGCCCGCTACACGCGTCGCGGCGGTTTGGATATCAATCCATTCCGCTCAGATTTTGAAACGGCACCACGTCAACAAAGACTGGTGCGGCAGTAATACAAGGATAAGAACAAAGAATGAAAATAACTATTTCTCCTCGCGGCAGTATGAGTTTGCTGTCGCAACTCGAAATTTCCCGTTTACAACAATCGAGTGATGAGCAGTTGTATCGTCTGTTTCGCAATTGTTGTTTAGCCGTTTTGAACGCTGGTAGTAACACCGATAGTAGCGAAGAAATTTTTGATAAATATAAAGACTTTGATGTAAATGTCCTTAAATGTGAGCGCGGTGTTCAACTAGAGCTAATCAATCCACCGGCTGAAGCTTTTGTCGACGGCAAGTTGATTGTTGGTATGCAGGAGCTCGTCGAGGCCGTACTGCGTGACATTCTCTTCACTGGTGAGCGTTATAATGCACAAACACTAGACTCAGCGGATACCCATACGTTGACGCATGTCGTATTCGATATATTGCGCAACGCGCAGGTCATTCAACCTAATCTCGACCCGAATATCGTGGTGTGTTGGGGTGGTCACTCAATCAATGAAATTGAATACAAATATACCAAAGAAGTGGGCTATCACTTAGGTCTACGTCACCTGAATATTTGTACGGGTTGTGGTCCTGGAGCTATGAAAGGACCTATGAAAGGCGCAACCATTGGCCACGCCAAACAACGTATTGCCGACGGTCGTTATTTAGGCTTCACCGAACCGGGTATCATTGCCGCAGAACCGCCAAATCCAATCGTCAATGAATTGGTGATTTTGCCAGATATCGAGAAGCGCTTAGAAGCCTTTGTTCGCTGTGCACACGGGATTGTGATTTTCCCTGGCGGTGCAGGAACAGCAGAAGAAATGCTGTATATTTTGGGTATTTTAATGCACCCGGATAATGCGAAACAAAAACTGCCGCTGATTTTAACTGGACCGCAATCCAGCCGCGGTTACTTTGAGGCTATCGACGCTTTCGTACTGGATACCTTAGGTGCAGAAGCACAGAAGTTCTACAGCATTATTATTGATGACCCTGCTGCCGTAGCGACTGCCATGAAACAAGGCGTCACTGAAGTGAAAGAATACCGTCGAGAAACTGGTGACTCATACAGCTTTAATTGGACGCTGCACATTGATGAGGCTTTCCAACGCCCATTTGTACCGACTCATGAACGTGTAAGGAATTTAAATCTTCACAAAGACCAAGCACCACAAGCGCTGGCGGCTGACTTACGCCGCGCATTTTCGTCGATTGTTGCAGGTAACGTAAAAGATGAAGGCATCCGTGCCATTCGTCAGCATGGACCATTTGAAATTCATGGCGAGCGCGATATGATGCGCAAATTAGATGTGCTCTTGCGTGCTTTTGTCGAGCAAGGCCGAATGAAATTGCCGGGCAGTGTTTACCACCCTTGTTATCGAGTCGTGACAGACTAAACGGCAGAAAGCGAGTTCACCATGCCTAAAATGTTAAAGATTGTCATTATCGGATTCGGAATCTACGTTGCAGCAATTGCTGCAACGGTCTTCTTTTTTGAAGCAGATCCGGAAAGTCTGAGTTGGCAAGAACGCGAAACCTTTAATCTCAAGCAAATCGGTCGCCTTGATCTGGGCACCGCCAAAGGGGACGTGATCCGGTTACTCGGTTCCCCCGATTTTAGCGAGGCTAAGGCCACCAGTGATAGCGAAGTGTTGGTGCTGTTTTATCGGACCCATCACGTCAAGTCAGATGGCATTACAACCCGCGATGAATGTACACCGCTGCTCTTCAAAGATGATTTACTCATTGCTTGGGGTGCAGATGCTTATAGCGAATATCAATCTTTTTAATGAGGTGCGTGAGCACCTCATTTGCTATACTCCGCGCACCTAAGCATACCGCCCGGTATGTGTTGTCTTCAGGTTAGGAAAAAATCTCATGAGCACGACCATTACAGTCATTCCAGGTGACGGCATTGGCCCCGACATTGTCGACGCCACACTGAAAGTTCTTGATCACGCTGGCTGTGATTTTACTTACGAATTTGCGGATGCAGGTCTCGCGGCATTAGAGACGACTGGCGAGTTACTACCGCAAACGACGTTAGATGCGATTGCACGCAATCGTGCAACGCTCAAAGGTCCTTTAACAACGCCCGTGGGCGAAGGCTTTACCTCAATCAACGTCAGCTTACGCAAGCAATTTAATTTGTATGCCAACGTGCGCCCAGTCCTTTCTTTTAAAGGAACGAAGGCGCGTTATGAAGACATCGATATTATTACCATTCGCGAAAACACTGAGGGCATGTACTCAGGTTTAGGTCAGCGAGTCAGCGAGGATGGTAGTGAAGCAGAAGCAATCAGCCGTATCACGCGCTTGGGTTCCGAACGCATCGTACGGTTTGCTTTTGAATTGGCACGACGCGAAGGCCGTAAAAAAGTCACGGCTGTGCACAAAGCGAATATTCTCAAGTCAACGTCAGGACTATTCCTCAAAACTGCTCGCGCTGTTGCAGCCGATTATCCAGACATTCAGTTCGACGAAATGATTGTTGATGCAGTCTGTATGAAACTGGTTATGAATCCAGAGCAGTTTGATGTGATTGTAACCACCAACCTGTTCGGTGATATTTTGTCTGACTTGTGTGCGGGTTTGGTCGGCGGCTTAGGCATGGCTCCAGGCGCGAATATTGGCGAGAGCTCTGCAATTTTTGAAGCAGTGCATGGCTCAGCTCCTGACATTGCTGGGCAAAACTTGGCGAACCCAACCGCTTTGTTACTGGGCGCAATTCAAATGCTTGAGTATTTGGAGATGCCAGAACAGGCGAAACGTATTCGTGCAGCAATCGTTGATGTCATTGCGAGCGGTGATCGCACGACCCGTGATTTAGGTGGTCAACATGGCACAACCGATTTCACGCAAGCGATTATCGATCGCCTGTAACCCGAGTCCATCATAAAAAAGGCTGGTCGGCGCGATGCACTGACCAGCCTTTTTTGTATCCTCACCCTAACCTAACATCAAACAATTCGGGCGTGGACGGTGATTTCTTCTCGATCATGGTAGAGCTGTTTGGCTGACAATTCGAAACGACCACGACCTTCTTCTTGAAGCCGGAGCGTGATGTGTTCCAGCGCCTCTTTCGCCGCAGCATAGCGTTTCTTCATCGGCAATTTTAGATTGAAAATCGCTTCAATGCAGTCGCCCTCGATTAGCCAGTCGGCCATGAGATCCGCAACCCGAGAAGGTTTCTCCACCATGTCACAAACCAACCAGGTGATGTTCTTTTTCTTGGGCCGGAATTTAAAGCCATCTTCCTGAAAATATTTTACTTGACCCGAATCCAGTAATTTCTGATCCATCGGGCCATTGTCCACCGCTTGCACCATCATGCTGCGACGCACCAGTTGATAAGTCCAGCCGCCTGGCGCAGCACCTAAATCAACTGCATTCATTCCTGAACTGATACGTGTTTCCCGCTCGTGTGCCGGCACAAAAACTTGAAACGCCTCATCTAATTTCAACGTCGAACGGCTCGGCGCATCTGCAAATGAACGTAATCGTGGAATACCCATCAACCAAGGGGATTGGTTGTAGCTATAGGAATAGCCTAAGACCACACTTTGTCCAGACAGAAAAAACGCATGGAGCGTGGGTCGCCGATCGGACTCCTCAGCTAATAGTAGACCGGCTTTGCGCAGCCCCTGCCGCAATGGCACCGTAAACTTTCGACAGAATTTCGTTAATTCTTTGCCATCATTGGTGTCTGGTGTCTCAACCCGCAAACTACCCAAAGGCTTAACACCCTCGAAAGCTTCCACTGTGACTGCGTCCAACAATGCAAGTTGCAGCGCACTCACGCGGTCTTCCGCTGGCAACGCCGTCAATTCGCAGAGTACCGCAATAAACTGGCGACAAAAAATAAGTTCGCGGAGCACGAGTTTACGGGCCAGATGGTCCGCTTCTTCAGGTTGACAGCGATACCAGACATAGCCTTGCTGCGCTTCCGTTTGACAGTAACCAAACACGCCTAACAACGCAGTTTTGTCCTGCAATTCAGCCGCGCAGTCGTTTTCAAAGCCCGGTCGACAGTAAGCTAAAATGCCGCTCATACCTAAATTCACTCATTCGATGTTTGCAAAGGGGCGCTATTATGCACGAGTCGCACGCAGCGGTCGATGGCTGCTTGCCATAACTGCGATTTTTCGAATCCGCTACGCTTGGTTGGTAAAAAGCTATGATCACCAGAGTCCAGCCATGCTAACTGGATATTTTTGGGTAAGGCGTAGCTCTTCACTTCGTCCGGCTTGCCAAATGGATCGCGGTCACCTTGAATGATTAAATTCTGTGAACAGTGATTATGTAAATCATCCAATCGGAGTTTGGTTGGCTTGCCTTGCGGATGAAATGGATAGCCTAATGCTATAGCAGCACGCGCCTGCACCGCATCCGCAATGCGAAAGGCAACCCGTGCCCCCATCGACTTTCCCATCACAATGAGAGGCTTGTCGTCGTTAAATTGATGACACACAGTGAGCATACAATGTTCAAGCTCGGGCATCCGATTCGGAGGGCGCCGCTTGCCGGTATCCATGAACTGCTGCCAATAGGGGAAATTAAAGCGAACCACTTCGATATCATGCAATGCCAGACCTAACGCAATAAACTGCATGAAGTCACTCTGCAGACCGGCGCCTGCACCATGTGCAAAAACCACTCGAAAACGACCATCCAAGTTATCGCGTTGAATGGCGACTCGTTGTCCAGCCACCGCTGTCATTCTTGCTGACCGTTATTCGTACGCATCTTCTTCCTCTTCGACCACACTCAATAACCAATTACGGAATGTCGCAATTTTACCGACTTCAGCTTGAGAATCACGGCATACAAGGTAAAAAGACTTTAAACGTGGCAATGCCTCCGGAAAAATTTGAACGAGGTGACCTGCGTCAATTTCTGGTTTGACCAAGACATTATTGGCCAGTGCAATTCCTTGTCCATGCACAGCTGCTTTGAGAGCTAGATTGGAATGGCTGAATATAGGTCCGTTATCGCCTTTATTCTTATCAATGCCGACCAATTTAAACCAATCTTTCCACGCATTGCGGGTTTCATCATGCAACAAGGTATGATTCAACAGATCGGCCGGTTCGCGCAGTGGTTTATTGCTGTTTAAAAGGAGTGGCGAACAGACCGGCAACAGATATTCATTATGTAGCTTATAGGCTCTCAGTCCGGGCCACTTCCCCGCACCGTAATAGATAGCGACATCCACATCATCGGTGAGCGAGCCATCCACTTCATCAACAGCGCGAATACGGACATCGATATCCGGACAGGCTTCTCGAAACCGACTGAGACGCGGTACAAACCATAAAATAGCAAAACTCGGTGGCAGTGAAATCGTCAGCGAGCCGCGCTCACTCGCATTCTTCAAGCGTTCTGTGGCTTGTAATAAGTGATTAAAGATTTCTTTTAATTCGAGGTAGTACGTTTGCCCTTCTGTCGTCAACAGCAAGGAGCGATTGCGGCGGAGAAAGAGCTTAACCCCCAGAAAGTCTTCAAGTGCTTTGACCTGATGACTCACAGCTGCCTGCGTCACGAAAAGTTCATCGGCAGCACGAGTAAAACTCAAATGTCGTGCTGCTGCTTCAAACGACTTTAGCGCATTCAGTGGGGGTAATTTTCGCATGAGTTCCTGTTACAGTCGTACACCACCGTCTATTTCTACCACACGACCACTGAAGAAGTCATTTTCAATGATGTAGCGAGCACTGTGTGCGATTTCATCCGGTTGCCCCCAACGGCGCAAGGGCACCATGCTCAGCGCGCGCTCAATGGCTTCTGGCTTCATAGCTGCGGTCATGGGTGTTTCAATAAACCCCGGCGCTATAGCACCACAACGAATACCGAATCGTCCCAGTTCACGTGCCCATGTCACTGTCATCGCCACCACACCGGCTTTAGTTGCAGCATAATTGGTCTGCCCCATATTGCCAGCGCGAGCAACACTCGAGATATTAATAATCACGCCGCCCTTGCCGGCCTTTGCCATGTGCGCGGAAGCTTCACGACCACAGAGAAAGGTTCCGGTCAGATTCACGTCCAACACAGACTGGAATTGTTGCAACGGCATCTTCTGTGTGATTTCTCCGTCTTTGCATTTGATCAGCAAACCATCACGTAAGATACCTGCGTTGTTGATGAGCACATCGATACCATCAAAATCAGCAGCGATATCGTTAAAAGTTGCCTCAACTGCAGCTTCATCGGTGACATTCATCACATAACCACGCACGACAGTTGCACCCAGTTCACGACACGCATTTGCAGCGTCATCAAGGGTCTCGGCATTCATGTCAATCAAAGCTAATTGTGCGCCATCTTTGGCAAAATGTTCGGCCATTGCGCGCCCAAGGCCCTGAGCGCCACCGGTAATGACTATAGTGCTGTCTTTAATTTGCATGCTGTTCTCATTATTTCGTTTGTGGTTTCACGTAATTGAAGATGCTGGAGAAGTCCTCACGACCATGACCCAACTGCGCCCAACTGCGATACAAGTTCAACGTCAATGACCCCATCGGTGTACTGGCGCCACTGGCCAAAGCTGCTTGTTGCGCCAGCCCCAGATCTTTGCTCATTAGGTCAACTAAAAAGCCACCTTGATAGCCTTTGCTGGAAGGCACATTGTCCATGATATTAGGGCACGGATTATATACTTCTAAAGTCCAGTTTCGACCCGAGCTTTGCAACATGATTTCCGACATCACTTTTGGATCAAGACCATGAGCGATGCCCAGTTGCAAAGCTTCTGACGTACCCACCATCAGCACCGATAGCAACATATTATTGCAAATCTTTGCCACTTGTCCGGCGCCAATGTCACCTGCTCGGAATACATTTTTCCCCATATCATTGAGGATCGGGCGAGCTTGCTCAACAGCCGCTTCGCTACCGCCACAAATGAAGGTCAGAGTGCCCGCGATAGCACCACCAACACCACCTGAAACAGGCGCATCAATAAAGGTAATGCCTTGTTTGCCAAGCTCTGCCCCCACGTACCGTGCGGTTTCTGCTGCAATCGTACTACAATCGATCACCACCGTGCTGTTGCTAAGGCTGTGAATGAGCCCCTGCTCGCCTAAATAAACCCCTTGAACATGCTTATCTGCAGGCAGCATGCTGATAACAAAATCAGCTCCGTCAGCAACGGCTTGCGTGCTGTTAGCAAGCTTACAGCCATGCTCGGCAGCCACTTTGAGTGCCTCCGCGCTGAGATCAAAAACCGTAACCTGATGACCTGCTTTCGCTAAGTTCGCGGCCATCGGGCCGCCCATATTCCCTAGTCCGATAAATCCAATCTGAGCCATAGCTCCTCCGAATTCCTGATGCTTACAATAACTGCACGCAACTCACTCTTAACCTGTGCTTACAGATCTCGTAATGGATGTTCCGCTGCAGTCCAGGGCGAGGTGAAAAATGCATCTACCTCTTCCGCATCTACAGCTGCGACCGAGTCGTGTTGCCAGCGCGGTTGTTTATCTTTATCGATGAGTAATGCGCGAATCCCCTCACGAAAATCGCCGCGGGTACAACATTGCACCGATAAGGTTAACTCCATGCGGAAACAGTCCGCGAGGTTCAAATCAGCACCATGTTGCAGCTGATTGAACACGATGTGCGCGGTCATTGGACAGCCGCCAGCAAGTGTTTTTTGCGCACGCTGGAACCAAGCATCAGTGCTCGGCTCCTGAGTAATTGCCGCGACCACTTCCGCAGCTTCTGCTCCCATCGTTACCCGTTGAATCACCTCGAGATGCGGCTCCACCTGGGCAGTTGGCGGCTGTTGCTCCGACTCCCGCGCGAACCCAGCTAGCAGCTCAGTCACTTGCGTTCGGTTGGTAGCGGCTGAATTCGACCATGGCAGCGCGAGCAGAGACTCCATAACCTTAGTTTTCTGCGAGCTACTGACAAAGTGATCGGCTAACTTTAAAAATAGTGCGTCAGTGGCATTCATATGCGCACCCGTCATGCCTAGAAATAAGCCACAACCGGTCGGCATTTTATTCAGGAAGTAAGTGGCACCCACATCTGGGTATAAGCCAATAGTGATTTCCGGCATAGCCAACAATGAACGCTCGGTTACAATGCGATGGCTACCGCCATTCATTAAGCCCATACCACCCCCCATAACAATACCGTGACCCCAGATAATAAAGGGCTTTGGATACGTTTGGATGGTATAATCTAAGCGATATTCTTGCCCGAAAAAGTCAGCAATTTCATCCACCAAAACACCGGGCTTGGCCTCCATGGCACGATACATAGCGACAATGTCGCCACCAGCGCAGAACGCTTTTTCACCCGCGCCTTGCATGAATACTGCTGCAATATCGTCAGCGGCAGCCCAAGCGTCCAGCTGTGGCTGTAACCGTTGAATCATATCCAGACTTAACGCATTCAGTGACTTCTCGGAATTTAATGTGGCAACGCCGAGTTTGAATCCACTCGGCGTTTGTAGTTCTTCAAACAGTACTACGTCTGACATGCTTGCTCCTTAGAGGATGGCACGATCCAGATCAGCTAATAACCGGCGACCGATAATCACCCGCATGATCTCATTCGTACCTTCTAGAATCTGATGAACGCGAACATCTCGAACATGACGCTCTAACGGATACTCTTTGATGTAGCCATAGCCACCATGAATTTGGAGTGCTTCATTACACACGGTAAAACCGACGTCGGTAGCAAAGCGTTTTGCCATCGCACAATAAGTGGTTTTATCTGCATCGTCCGTATCCACCTTAAAGGCAGCTAACCGCACCATCTGCCGCGCAGCAACCAACTCGGTTGCCATATCCGCGAGTTTGAACTGCAGCGCTTGGAATTGACCTAACGCTTGGCCAAACTGTTTCCGCTCCAACATATAATCGCGCGCTGTTTCCAGCGCTGCTTGGGCAGTACCAATAGAACATACGGCAATATTAATTCGACCGCCGTCTAGTCCCATCATAGCGAACTTAAACCCTTCGCCTTCTTGACCGAGCAAGTTAGCCGCCGGAATACGCACATCTTCGAACGTAATCAAACGTGTGGGTTGAGCATTCCAACCCATCTTGTCTTCTTTCTTGCCATAGTGGATACCTTCTGCGTTAGCAGGTACTACGAACGCCGAGACACCCTTTGGTCCGGCTTCGCCGGTACGAGCCATGACGACCAGTACATCGGTACTACCCGCACCCGAGATGAACATCTTCGAACCATTCAGAATGTAGTCATCGCCGTCTTTCTTCGCGCTGGTGCGCAAGCTCGCGGCATCGGAGCCTGAACCCGGTTCAGTCAAACAATACGAACCTAATTTTTCGCCGGTAACCAGATCCGGAACCCACTCCTCAATAACAGACTCGGTGCCGAATGAACCAATCATCCAAGCCACCATGTTATGGATAGTCATCATCGCGGTTGTTGCAGTACAACCCATGGCGAGTTGCTCAAAAATCAGGGCAGAGTCTAAACGGCTCATGCCAAAGCCACCTGCTGATTCCGGTGTATACATCCCCATAAAGCCCATTTCACCGGCTTTGCGGAAGACTTCAATCGGGAAATGCGCTTCTTCATCCCATTTAGCGGCAAAAGGCGCCATTTCTTTATCTGCAAAAGCGCGGGCTGTATCTACAAACGCTTGTTGGTCATCCGTTAAATTAAAATTCATAGCAACACCTTTAACCTTACTTCAGATGAATCGTCATATTCGGGCCATTGGCATCAGCGATATCGCTCTCAAACCAACGGGCAGTAATCGTTTTGGTTTCTGAATAGAACCGCACCGCTTGCTTTCCGTAAGCATGCAAGTCACCGAAGAACGAACCCTTCCAACCTGTGAAAGAAAAGAATGGGAGAGGTACCGGAATCGGAATATTGATACCCACCTGACCCACTTCGACTTCATGTTGATATTTGCGCGCGGCGGCACCGCTAGCGGTAAAGATGGACGTGCCATTACCGTACGGGTTCGCATTCACTAATTTCAATGCATCGTCCAACGTGTCCACTTCGGTTGCACACAATACCGGACCAAAAATCTCATTCTTGTAGATTTCCATGTCAGTCGTTACTTTCGAGAACATGGTTGGGCCAACCCAGTTGCCATTCGGGAAACCTTCTACTTGGCAGTTGCGGCCATCAACCAACAGCTCAGCACCCTCGTTTTGGCCTTGGGTAATGAAGTTTTCAACGCGTTGTTTGGCTTGCGGGCTGATTAACGGACCGTAAGCGGCGTCTTTGTCATTCCAGCCACCTGGCTTGACTTTGGCCAACTCAACAGCGATTTCAGGAATCCATTCTTTTGCTGCGCCCACAAACACGGCAACAGAGATGGCCATACAACGCTGTCCAGCAGCACCGACCGACGCGCCAACGATGTTACTGATCACTTGGCTCTTATTCGCATCAGGCATGATTACACAGTGATTCTTCGCACCAGCAAACGCTTGCACGCGTTTCATATTCTCTGTGCCACGGCGATAGATGTATTGACCCACAGCAACCGAACCAACGAAAGAAATCGCACGAATCGCTGGTTCATCAAGAATAAAGTCGACCTGATCTTTACCGCCATGCAACACTTGCAAGACACCCTTCGGCGCACCCGCTTGCTCAAACAACTCGACTAAACGAGTCGGTGTCAGCGGGTCTTGCTCAGACGGTTTCAAAATAAAGGTATTACCGCAAGCAATCGCCAGCGGGAACATCCACAACGGAATCATAGCCGGGAAGTTAAAAGGGGTAATACCTGCACACACGCCAAGCGGTTGCGTGTAACTATAAGAATCGATACCGCGCGCGACGTTTTCAACGGTTTCGCCCATCAACAGTGATGGAATATTTGCTGCATGTTCAACCACTTCAATACCACGCCAAACATCACCTTTAGCGTCGTCGAACGTTTTTCCGGTTTCACTGGCCAAAATTTCAGCAATTTCATCGTGATGTTCTTTCAACAATGCCTGATAACGCATCATGACGCGTGCACGTTCAGAAACGGGAACTTCTTTCCACGTCAAAAAGGCTTTCTTCGCGCTCGCTACCGCTGCATCCATCTCATCCTGAGTCGCGCATGGCACCTGCGCAATGACTTCCTGCGTAGCTGGATTCGTGACATCAATCCAGCGGTCTGACTTGGATTGCACGAATTCACCGTTGATAAATAATGGAACCTTCTTCATTTTCACTTCCTCATTTAAATTCTGCGACTGGCTACTAGCATTGAGTTACTAGCTTTCTTCGTTTCAGTTCGAGTAACAAATATCAAATTGCGAGTAACCGCATTACAGCATTTTTCGGATTCGATGAACATTGACGATCTTGCTACCATGATGGACAATATTGGCATCTTTTCTTGGCAACCTAGGGTAGTTCAATCGCCATGTCGCAACCCTCTAATTGGCCCTTACCAGCGGGTAGCTCACGTATTGTGCTGCCATTGGAGCTAACTCAGCAGTTGTCGCGACATCCGTTGACGAAACACCTCTACCCGCTTGCTTATGGACATTATTTGCAAGCGCATGGACACAGTGCGACGCGTCACACGCACCCAGATTATTTGCTAATTTTTTGTCATCAGGGGCGTGGACACTACCAGCTCACACACCACCAACAACATATTCAAGGCGAACTGAATGCGGGCCAACTGCTCTTGATTCCACAGCACGTTGCGCATCATTATGCTGCTGACGACACCAATCCTTGGAGCATCTACTGGCTGCACTTCCAAGGCAGTTCAGCGCAAGCTGCGTTAGCCAACCTCAACTTGACTGTTACTACACCAATTTTGTCCATTCAACATTGGCGCACCCTGCTCCCTTTAGTGACCGACTTGCTCAATCTCCAGCATCAACGTTTTACGATGGCTGGCGGAGTTCTGGCCGCGACGCTGTTGCAACATTTGCTCGCACAACTGCCGTTGCTCACCGAACCAACAACAGGAAGTAGTTTTTCACTCCCAGCGTTAGAGCGCTTCATGCGAGACAATTGCCATCGCGATCTCAGCCTCGATGATTTTGCTGCATTTACTGGGCTATCACGCTATCATTTCGCCAAGAAATTTAAGGCATTGACGCACGTCGCTCCAATGCGCTACTTCAATCAATTAAAAATTGATCTAGCCTGTCAATTACTGGATACCACAACCGACTCCATTCGAACCATTGCAACCGCGGTTGGTTTTGATGATCCCTATTACTTTTCACGGTTGTTTAAAAAAACCATGGGTATTGCACCTCAATTCTATCGCGATACCCACCAACAACAGGACATCTAACCATGTGGATTCTGTGGGCTGTAACCTTATTATGGGCAGCAAGCTTTTCGCTCATCGGCGAATTTCTTGCTGGCCGCGTTGATGGCTATCTCGCCGTTTTTATCCGCATGGCATTAGCATTACTGGTATTCGCGCCATTGTATCGCTGGCGTCGTCTGCCACTCGTGCGACAACTTCAACTTGCCGCCATTGGCGCGATTCAAATCGGCGTGATGTACTTGTTCTTGTATCACGCCTTTTTGTATTTGAGCGTTGCAGAGGTGCTGCTCTTTACTATCTTCACACCGCTCTATGTGGTGCTCATCGATGACGTGATTTTCAACAAGCAACATCTCCCGCTGCGTTGGTGGTTCGCCACTGCTATTGCTGTGCTTGGCGCCGCCATTATCCGTTATGAAACGATCAGTTCGGACTTTTGGTTCGGTTTTGCTCTTATTCAAGCCGCGAATCTATGCTTCGCGGCCGGTCAAATCTGCTATAAACGCCTGCCACTCGGTGATGAGCGCAATCAATTACATGTCTTCGCACCATTTTTTGCCGGTGCTGCTGTCATCACTGCATTTGCAGCGCTGTGGTTTGGTAACTTGCAGTTAGCACCACAAACTTCGCTACACTGGGGCATTCTCCTCTGGCTTGGTATTGTTGCCTCAGGGCTTGGCTACTTCGCCTGGAATGTCGGCGCCAAGCGCGTCAATACCGCTCAGTTGGCCACTATGAACAATATGCTCATACCCGCAGGACTGATGATCAACTTCATGTTCTGGGGGCAAAATGTGGACTGGCTACGGCTAATTCTTGGCGCGCTCGTGCTGAGCTTCGCCGTGTGGCTCGCAAGCCCACGACGAAGTAGCAGAACTACATAAGTTCAACGGCAATGGCGACGGCTTCACCACCACCAATACATAGTGACGTGACACCACGCTTCTTACCGTGTTGTTTCAATGCATGCAACAACGTCACTAGCAAACGAGCACCACTCGCACCAATTGGATGTCCCAGTGCACAAGCACCGCCGTTCACATTGACCCGCTGATGATCTAGCTTCATTTCTTGCATCGCCAGCATGGTTACCATGGCAAATGCTTCATTGATTTCCCATAGATCAACACTGTCTTGTTGCCATTGAATAGTGTCGAGCAATTTGCGCATCGCACCAATAGGCGCAACGGTGAATTCAGCAGGTGCCTGCGAATGAGTCGCATGGCCCACCACTCGAGCCAGCGGCTTCAAGCCCTGCTTTACAGCTTCACTCTCGCGCATCAAAACAAGCGCAGCCGCGCCATCAGAAATTGAGCTGGAATTAGCTGCTGTAATGGTTCCGTCCTTCGCAAAAGCAGGACGCAAACCTGGAATTTTCTCCGGCATGGCCTTGCCTGGCTGTTCATCGGTATCGACCGTCACATCACCCTTGCGAGTGGTTACCGTCACCGGTGTAATTTCAGCAGTAAAGGTGCCTGACTGAATGGCAGTTTGTGCACGGCGCAGTGATTCAAGCGCAAATTCATCCATGGCCTCACGACCAATGCCATACTCATCTGCGGTGCTTTGCGCATAGCAACCCATTGCTTTGCCTTCGTAGGCATCTTCTAGGCCATCCAACATCATGTGATCAAGAATCTGATCATGACCCATGCGAATGCCTGCACGTGCCTTTTTCAACAGATACGGTGCATTCGACATGCTTTCCATCCCGCCAGCTACCACCACATCAGCGGAACCCGCAGTCAATAAGTCATGTGCAAACATGACGGCCTTTAAGCCTGACCCGCACACTTTGTTAATCGTGGTTGCGCCTGCACTACGCGGTAAACCCGCGTGCAACGTTGCCTGCCGCGCTGGCGCTTGCCCCAAGCCCGCAGGTAATACATTACCCATAATCACTTCTTGCACAGCGTTCGGCTCCAGCCCACTCTCGGCAACCGCTGCTCGGATAGCCGCAGCCCCAAGCATCGGGGCGCTCACCGCACTCAAACTACCCTGAAAACCACCCATAGGGGTGCGCTTCGCAGCGACAATGACAATTGCATCAGAACCAGACATACCTACTCCTCAAAGACAGTGAATAGTGAACAGTGAATGGTGAACAGTGAATAGAAAACAGAAAAGACAAAAACAAAAGATCAAAAATTAGGAATAGCTTTTTGGTCTTTGCGGTTCACTGTTCGCTATTTACTATTTACTATCCCTTTCACATGACCTTTACGTTAACGTCAACTTCGATTAAGCTTACCTCTTCTTTTAGCCAGAATGCAAGCGCACATGAGCACACCTACTACATACAGCATCGGCGAACTTGCTCGGGAATTTGATATTACCACCCGCAGCATTCGCTTTTATGAAGACCAAGGCTTATTGACGCCGAGTCGGCAAGGGCAAACTCGACTTTACACCAATAAAGATCGGGTTCGATTAAAGCTCATTTTGCGCGGCAAACGATTAGGCTTTTCACTCGCTGAAACGAAAAATCTGTTTGATCTGTACGACATGGAAAACAGTAGTGTTCGGCAGTTACATACGGTTTTGGAATTGATTGACGACAAAAAGCTCTCTTTGCGTCAACAACTCGAGGACATCAAAGTTCTATTGGTCGAGTTAGGGAATCTTGAGGAACGCTGCCGCGATGAACTGGCAGAGTTACAGCATGCCCCGGCCCCATCTAAAGTTATCCAGGAGAAGTTATGATCAGCCAGTACAGCGTCTTCAATTTCGGTTTGGGCGAAACCGCGGACATGATTCGCGAGTCCGTCAATGCATTTGCGCGGGAAGAAATCGCACCTCGCGCTGCAGAAATTGACCACAACAATGAATTCCCCGCCGACTTATGGCGCAAATTTGGTGAATTAGGACTGCTTGGTATCACTGTTGACGAAGCTTATGGTGGCTCCGGTTTGGGTTATCTCGAACATGTCATCGCTATGGAAGAAATCAGCCGTGCATCTGCATCCGTTGGCTTGAGCTATGGCGCGCACTCTAATCTCTGTGTCAATCAAATTGCCCGCAACGGTAATGAAGAACAGAAACAAAAGTATCTCCCAAAACTGTGTTCGGGCGAACATGTTGGTGCCCTGGCGATGAGCGAACCAAACGCTGGCTCCGACGTGGTGAGTATGAAATTACGTGCTGACCTCGACGGTGACCATTATGTTCTGAATGGCAACAAAATGTGGATCACCAATGGCCCAGACGCTGACGTCTTAGTGGTCTACGCAAAAACCAACGCTGAGAAAAATTCTCGTGGTATTACCGCTTTCATTATTGAAAAAGACTTCCCCGGTTTCAGCACAGCGCAGAAATTGGACAAGTTAGGCATGCGCGGATCGAATACCTGTGAATTGGTCTTTGATAATTGTCGCGTGCCGCGCGAAAACATTCTTGGTCAACTCGACAATGGCGTCGAAGTACTGATGAGTGGTTTGGATTACGAGCGTGCCGTGCTTGCCGCTGGTCCATTAGGTATTATGCAAGCGTGCTTAGACGTCTGTGTGCCTTACGTGCATGACCGAAAGCAATTCGGTAAAGCGATCGGCGAATTTCAGTTGGTGCAAGGAAAGTTAGCGGATATGTATACGCGAACGAACGCTGCACGATCCTACGTGTATGCGGTTGCACAATCTTGTGATCGCGGTGAAACTACACGCAAAGACGCAGCAGGAGCGATTCTCTACTCTGCTGAACTTGCGACTCAATTAGCGCTGGACGCTATTCAGTTGCTGGGGGGCAATGGCTACATTAATGAATACCCGACTGGCCGCTTGTTGCGTGACGCCAAACTTTATGAAATTGGCGCCGGAACGTCAGAAATTCGCCGTATGTTGATCGGCCGCGAACTGTTTAGCGAATCAGCTTAATCAAGGAGTCACGTGTGACCGTATTATCCAGTGCAGTCAATCCGAAGGACCCGACTTATGCAGCCAATGCAGAAGCGATGCAGAAAGTTGTCGCTGACTTGCAGGCGAAAGTGCATGCAATTAAGCAAGGTGGCGGACCTAAGTATCAAGAGCGCCATTTAGCACGCGGCAAGTTATTGGCTCGGCAACGCATAGAAAAACTCATTGACAGTGGTTCACCATTCCTTGAAATCGGCCAGTTTGCCGCTTGGGAATGTTACGACGACTATGTGCCAGCAGCAGGTGTTGTGGCTGGTATTGGGCAAGTCGAAGACGTGCAATGTATGATCGTTGCGAACGATGCCACGGTTAAAGGTGGAACCTATTACCCACTCACAGTAAAAAAGCATCTCCGTGCGCAAGAAATCGCTGAACGCTGCCATTTGCCATGCATCTACCTAGTCGACTCGGGCGGTGCAAACTTGCCTCGCCAGGACGAAGTATTCCCGGATCGTGACCACTTTGGACGAATCTTCTTTAACCAAGCACGGATGTCCGCGCTCGGTATTCCTCAAATTGCGGTTGTCATGGGCTTGTGTACCGCCGGTGGCGCCTATGTGCCGGCCATGGCAGATGAAAGCATTATCGTCAAAGAGCAAGGAACCATCTTCCTTGCCGGCCCACCCTTAGTCAAAGCTGCGACTGGTGAAGAAGTAAGTGCCGAGGAGCTTGGTGGAGCGAATGTGCACACTCGGGTCTCTGGTGTTGCCGATCATTTTGCGCAAAACGACGAGCATGCACTGGCGTTGGCGCGGCGCTCCGTCGCGCGCTTAAACTTCAAACCGGCGCAACCCGTACCGCAACACGCAGTTGAAGAGCCCCTCTATGATGCTGCAGAAATCTATGGGATTGTTGGTACTGATCTACGTAAACCTTACGATGTCCGTGAGGTCATTGCGCGCATCGTCGACGGTTCCAATTTTGACGAGTTCAAGCAAAATTACGGCAACACCTTGGTGACGGGTTTTGCCCGCATTCATGGCTACCCAGTCGGCATCGTCGCAAACAATGGAATCTTGTTCTCCGAATCTGCACAAAAAGGCGCTCATTTCATTGAACTGTGCGCGCAGCGAAAAATTCCTCTGGTCTTTTTACAGAACATCACTGGCTTTATGGTCGGTAAAAAGTATGAAGCCGAGGGTATTGCTAAACATGGCGCCAAAATGGTTACTGCCGTGAGTTGTGCTGAAGTCCCCAAATTTACCGTGTTAATTGGCGGCAGTTACGGTGCCGGCAACTATGGGATGTGTGGTCGTGCTTATGATCCAACTCTCATGTTCATGTGGCCAAATGCGCGCATTTCCGTTATGGGTGGTGAGCAAGCTGCGGGAGTCATGGCGCAAGTAACCAAAGACAATTTAGCGCGCCAGAATAAAACTCTGTCTGAGGCGGCTGAAAAGGAACTAAAAGAGCCGATTATTGAGCAATATGAGGCTCAAGGTCACCCCTATTATGCATCGGCACGCCTATGGGATGATGGCATTATTGACCCTGCACAAACTCGCACGGTATTGGGGTTAAGTCTTGCTGCTGCGAATAATGCGCCAATTGCCGACACGAAATTCGGCGTCTTCCGAATGTAAGGATGGGTTATGAACTATCAGTATATTCAGCTCGAACACCAAGAGAACGTCAGCTATCTGACGCTCAATCGTCCGGAAGTACACAACGCCTTTGATGATCGGATGATCGCGGAGTTGTTGCATGCACTCGACAGTATTGACGAACACCCAACCTGTCGAGTCATGGTACTTCGTGCCGTTGGCAAGAACTTTTCTGCTGGTGCAGACCTAAACTGGATGCGCTCGATGGCGGAGAAAGATTTCGACGAAAATCTAGCCGATGCTGGCGAGCTATCGGCATTGATGGAGCGACTCGATACCTTAAGTAAACCAACTATCGCACTCCTGCAGGGGGCTGCTTTTGGCGGCGCTGTAGGTTTAGCGGCGTGTTGCGACATTGCCGTCGCTCACGACCAAGCAAACTTTTGTCTGAGTGAAGTTAAAATCGGTCTCATTCCGGCAGTCATCAGTCCCTATGTGATGCGCGCTATGGGCACACGCCAAGCACGCCGGTACATGCTAACAGCTGAACGCTTTAGTGCGGCAGCGGCTCATGATACTGGGCTCGTACACTCTGTGACCGATGATCTTGAGTCAGCGTTGCAACCATTGCTCACTGCACTCGTTGATAACAGCCCCGCGGCCGTCACTGCGGCCAAACGGCTAGCCCTTGATATCGACCAACAACCTTTAAACGAAACCACTCGGCGCACCACAATCGAACGCATTGCTGCGATTCGTGTTTCTGCCGAGGGACAAGAAGGGTTACAAGCGTTTCTAGAGAAACGCACACCAGCATGGAAAAAAGGATAAGGCATGTTGCAAAAGTTACTGATTGCCAATCGTGGTGAAATTGCTTGTCGAATCATCCGGACCGCAAAACGCTTAGGTATCCGGACCGTAGCCGTCTATTCAGATGCTGATCGTCATGCTCAACACGTCCAACTTGCCGATGAAAGCGTGTATCTTGGCCCCGCTCCAAGTGCCGAGAGTTACTTAGTCGTTGATAAAGTGATTCAAGCGGCGCGTGATACCGGTGCCGATGCCATTCACCCGGGTTATGGCTTCTTATCAGAAAACGAAGATTTCGCTGAGGCCTGCTCCAAACACGACATTATTTTTGTCGGTCCGCCGGTCAGCGCTATTGCCGCAATGGGCTCCAAAAGTGCTGCCAAAGCCATCATGAGTGAGGCGGATGTGCCACTGGTTCCGGGCTATCATGGCAGCGAACAAAGCATTGAAAAGCTGCAAGCTGAAGCCCAGAAAATTGGTTTCCCAGTGCTGTTAAAAGCCGCTTATGGCGGCGGTGGTAAAGGTATGCGCATCGTCAATCAAGACAGCGAGTTTGCTGATGCGCTGAAATCAGCAAAGCGGGAAGCCCAAGCCTCGTTTGGCAACGACAAAATGCTGGTCGAAAAATATCTCGGTAATCCCCGCCATGTCGAAATTCAAGTTTTTTGCGACCAGCACGGCAATGCGGTCTATTTAGCCGAACGTGATTGTTCGGTACAGCGTCGCCATCAAAAAGTCATCGAGGAAGCACCTGCTCCGGCCATTAGTCAACGCACTCGCGAAGCAATGGGTGAGGCTGCAATTCGCGCCGCACAAGCCATTGATTATGTTGGTGCCGGTACCGTTGAATTTCTACTCGACAGTGACAGTAAGTTCTATTTTATGGAGATGAACACACGACTCCAAGTTGAACACCCCGTCACCGAAATGGTTACTGGCCAAGACTTAGTCGAGTGGCAATTGCTAGTCGCCAGTGGCGAAACACTGCCACTCGCGCAAGATCAAATTCAAGTGACTGGACACGCGTTCGAAGCACGTATTTATGCCGAAGATCCTGAGCACGAATTTCTCCCAAGCACAGGTACCCTGCATGTCTTGCGTACGCCTGCCACTGACTCGCACATTCGCATCGACAGCGGTGTTATCGAAGGTGATGAAGTCAGTGCTTATTATGACCCGATGATCGCAAAACTGATCGTTTGGGGAGAGAATCGAACCATCGCCCTGCGGCGCCTCGTCCAAGCGTTGCACGAATATCGTGTTGGCGGTGTCAAAACCAATATCGATTTTTTGCGCCGAATTGCCAATCATCAGCAGTTCCAGCGCGCTGAATTGACCACTCGGTTTATCGAAAAATATGAGTCAGACTTATTCGTCGATACTCAACCGCTGGTTGCCGAGTATGCAGTTATCGCTGCCTTAGCTGAAGTTTCCGGTACCGTAACTGCCTCAGCTAACCCATGGGCGCAGCGGAATGCTTTCCGGCTCAACCAAGCGCCGTGCTTTGAACTGGCATTACAATACCAAGATGAAGCGGTGAACGTCGCGATTGAACAAACACCACAAGGCTGGATCCAAGCAGATCAACCAGACATAGTCTGGCAAGCCCACTATCAAGGTGATCGTCTCATCGTCAGTCGCAATCAACGACAGTTCTCGGTATACGTCTTCAATGCTGGCAATGAAATCACTGTATTTACTGAGCAAGCGAGTCTCCGCTTTATTCGCCATCGTGTCGCCGACACGCTGAGCGACGATCAAGCCACGGGTAGTATGACCGCTCCGATGAATGGAACCATCGTGGAAGTGATGGTTGCAACCGGTGATACCGTTGCAGCTGACCAAGCTGTGGTGATCATGGAAGCCATGAAAATGGAGTACACCATTCGTGCTAGCCATGCAGGTACAGTGGAGAACGTTTTCTATGCTGCGGGTGATCTCGTCAGTGATGGCGCGGAACTCTTAAGTATCACTCCTGAGGAATCCTAATATGGCACTGCCACAGCATGTAAAGTTGGTTGAAGTGGGCCCTCGCGATGGACTCCAAAATGAGCGCAACGTCGGCACCGCAGCGAAAGTTGAACTGATTAATCAACTATCAGCCAGTGGTTTAACCTATATTGAGTCAGGCTCATTTGTCAGTCCTAAGTGGGTTCCACAGATGGCTGATAGTGCGGACGTCTTCGCCGCTATCGAACGTCATTCTGGCATTACCTATGCTGCGTTAACGCCCAATCTCAAAGGGTTTGAAAACGCGATGTTGGCTGGCGCCGATGAGGTCGCTATTTTTGGCGCCGCTTCCGAAGGTTTTAGTCAGCGCAATATCAATTGCAGTATCGCCGAGAGCTTAGCACGCTTTGAACCGGTCATCGCAGCAGCAAAAGCCAAGCAAATCAAAGTGCGTGGCTATATCAGTTGCGTTCTCGGTTGTCCCTACGATGGTGACATTGCCCCGGCGCAAGTGGCTGCCGTGGCTGAACGACTCTATCGCATGGGCTGTTACGAGATTTCACTGGGAGACACTATTGGTGTTGGTACTCCGCTGGCAGCCCAACGCATGTTGAGCGCCGTTGCAGAACGTGTGCCGATGGAGCAATTAGCGTTGCACTTCCACAATACCTACGGTCAAGCACTTGCAAATATCGCCAACTGCTTACCTTTAGGAGTGAGTACAATTGATAGTGCTGTAGCTGGTTTGGGCGGCTGTCCCTATGCGAAAGGTGCAAGCGGCAATGTTGCGTCGGAAGACGTGGTGTATATGTTGCATGGTATGGGTATCGAAACCGGCGTTGATTTGAATCAGTTGATTGCAGCGGGCCAATCTATCTGCGCCACCCTGCAGCAGGCGCCGCGGTCGCTGGTCGCACAAGCTGAAATTGCAAAACAAGGATCTGTAAAATGACGCGTTTATGGCAACCGACTGCTGAGCAAATTCAATCCGCTCGCATGACCGATTTCCTACAACAAGTGAATCAGCAATTCGAGCAGAGTTTAGCCAATTATCACGACCTTCATACTTGGTCAGTGCAGCATAGCGATCAATTTTGGCGCTATATCTGGGACTATTTCGATGTCATCGGAAATCCCGGCGGAACCATAGTTGAGCATCCGGAACGTATTCCTGGCGCACGTTGGTTTCCGCAAGCTCGTTTAAATTTCGCAGAAAATCTACTGCGCCATCGCGACAACAAAGTCGCTCTCATTTTTCGCGGTGAAGACGGCACTCGTCAACAACTGACTTATGCCGAGCTCTATCAGGTCGTAGCGGAGCTGGCAGCTGCCATGCGCGCTCACGGAGTCACCCAAGGTGACCGTGTGGCAGCGATGATGCCGAACAGTATTGAAACTATTGTGGCGATGCTCGCAACGACCAGCATCGGCGCCATTTGGTCGTCATGCTCACCCGACTTTGGGGTTCAAGGCGTCCTCGATCGCTTTGGTCAAATCGAGCCGAAATTATTTATCACAGTTGATGGCTATTTTTACAATGGTAAAAAATTATCCATAGCCGACAAGGTAGCGGCCATCCGCGCTGAACTGCCGTCAGTCACGCAGACTATTCGCGTCGATTTTGCGCACCTAGACTTACCAGTCGAAGCGGGTATGAGTCGTTGGCAAGACTTTCTCGACAGCAATGCAACCAGCATTGAATTTACTCCGATGGGATTCAATGACCCGCTCTATATCATGTTTAGCTCAGGTACCACCGGCGTACCCAAGTGTATCGTTCATGGTATTGGCGGCACACTCTTACAACACCTCAAAGAGCATGGTCTCCACACTGATTTGAATCGAGAGGATGTATTCTTTTACTTCACCACCTGCGGCTGGATGATGTGGAACTGGCTTGTATCGGGTTTAGCCTCGGGTGCTACGCTGCTGCTATTTGATGGTTCACCGTTCTACCCACAGCCCAGTGTGCTCTGGGATATCGCCGAAGAAGAGCGTATTTCTATTTTTGGAACGAGCGCTAAGTATTTATCCGCTCTGGAAAAGGCTGATTATCAGCCCAACGATCACCACCCGCTCGAAGCTTTACGAGCCATTCTCACAACTGGCTCGGTGCTAACGCCTGAAAGCTTTGATTATGTCTATCGCGCGATCAAATCGGCAGTGTGTTTATCGTCTATTTCTGGTGGCACCGATATTGTTTCTTGTTTTGCTTTAGGCTGCCCTATCCTGCCCGTTTACCGAGGTGAGCTGCAATGTGTAGGGCTCGGTCTGGACGTCCAGGTATTTAATGATGCAGGCCAGCCGGTGACCGGCGAAAAAGGTGAACTTGTGTGTCGCAATAGCTTCCCCAATATGCCTATCGGTTTCTGGGCAGATCATGACGGCAGTAAGTATTTCAATGCATATTTTGCCCGCTTTGAAAGTACGTGGGCACACGGCGATTACGCCGAAATCACCGAGCATGATGGTGTGATCATTTATGGCCGCTCCGATGCAGTCTTAAATCCCGGAGGAGTGCGCATTGGTACTGCCGAAATTTATCGTCAAGTTGAGAAAATCGAAGCAGTTCTCGAGAGCATCGCAATCGGTCAACGATGGCAGGACGATGAGCGCGTGGTCTTATTTGTTCGGTTGCGCGACGGTATTCAATTGAATGATTCGTTGCGCCAAGAAATTAAGACGGTGATTCGTCAACATGCGACGCCGCGCCATGTGCCAGCGGTGATCGCGCAAGTGGATGATATTCCTCGAACCATCAGCGGCAAAATTGTAGAACTCGCGGTACGCCAAGTGGTACACGGTGAAACGGTAAAAAACACCGATGCCTTAGCGAATCCGCAAGCGCTGGAGCAATTTCGCAACCGCGCTGAGTTAGCCGAGTAATTGCCCAATGCTTTCAATCTGGCGCCGCCTGCGAGGATACCTCATCGTCTTATTAATAGGCGGCCTATTGACCTACGTGAGTCATGACTTCTTTGCGAATTCGGAACGAGAAGTCATTCTTGCGAAGCAATCTGAGCAACTTCGTGAAATTGAGTACACGGTAAGCCGTGAGCTACTGCAAACTATCTACATTAGTGAGTGGTTAGCACAAGAAGTGACACGCTCACCAACTCCTATTTTGCAACGTCTACGCGGTACCGATGTCCTGATACGTCGATATTTCCCGAGCATCGATAGTGTCTTCTTTGTAGAAACCGGAGCTCGCCAAGATCCGCGCCTCTACCAAGTCACTGACGATGTGATTATTAGTTCATCGAACGACCCTGTCCATGATGCCATTTTTAAGGCTGTAACTCAGACTCGAATGGCATTAGCAGCACCGAGTGATGCTCGCATCATTGCCAGTGACTTTGAGCAGTTATTTATTGCTGTGCGTATCGAGCGGACACTTGAGTCAGGTATTTTGTTATTGCGTTTTAATTTGCGTGATTTCATGCGCGATGTCATGAACATCGTGCTGGAGGAGGGTTATCAGTTTCAACTATGGAACCAAACCGAAGTTATCTTTAACTTTTCCGGTGATTTAAGCACGCGCAATGACTGGACTGTTTATAGTCGCTTGCGGATTGATGACACCAGTTTTCGTAGTGAACTATGGCCGACCCGAGCGCGCTTAAATGCAAGTCTTTCATCAACGCCGCAACTCACAGTCGCGATTGGCAGCGCCCTCACCCTGTTAGGTATGTTTATTTTTGCTCTGGCACGCTTGCTGCAGCGACGCGGGCAAATACTTCGCGATGCGCTCGCGAAAGCGAATGAAAAGCTGCAGCGGCAGCATAACTTAGATCAACAAGTTCGATTCTTGCGAGAACATGACGAACTCACCGAATTACCGAATCGACAAGCCTTAATGAATTACCTGCGCGGTGAAATAAGCTCCATCGAACAGCGCAAGGGGCAATTACTGGCTGCTCATATGAACCTCGACGCGTTTCGAAAGTTGAATGAAGCACTGGGACATTCCATGGGCGACGAAGTGCTCCGCCGTATTGCGCATCGACTCCGGAAGTTCTGCCCACCACGTGGCTTTGTGGCTCGTTTGAGTGGCGATGAATTTGTTCTTATTTTGCCCGATATATACACTGATGAGCATGCCCTCGAGGCTGCGCACCAAATTCAAGCGCTGATTGCTCCGCAATTTTACATTGAAAAACACGAAGTATACTGCTCATGTGCGATTGGCCTCGCCTTTGCTAACGATGCGGATTACCAGCCCACTCGCCTGCTGCAACAAGCCGAGATGGCGCTGAATGAAGCACGGCGCCAAGGGTATAACGGTGTCTCCATCTATACGCGTCGCCAGCAGGATGAATTGGTGCAACGACGACTGTTACTGAGTCAGCTCTATCACGCCATTGAGCATGAGCAAGTCGAAGTGCACTACCAGCCGGTCTTTGACTTAAAGACTCAAAAAATTTGTCGTATTGAGGCACTGATTCGTTGGCGACAGCATGCAAGCCGCCTATTGCAGCCAGACGAGTTTTTACCCATCATTGAAGATACGGGGCTCATTGTTCCGGTCACGCAACGCTGTATTCGGCAAGTAGCGGATGACATTTCAGCTTTGCGTCAAGCCGGTCATCAAGACTTAGTCGTGCATTTAAACTTTTCCGCGAAACAGCTCGGTATGACCTCGCTTGCAACTGAGCTCAGCGAGTTACTTACGCGAACTCAACTACCACCACAACAGTTGGCTATCGAGCTGCGTGATTATGTTTTTGTCAACGGTGTGCAGCAACAACCACAACATATCTCGGCACTGTTACATTTAGGTATTCAAATATTTATCGATACGGTTGGCATCCATCATGAAACCACTCATGCATTGAGGCACGTGGCACCCCATGGCATAAAAATCAATCGGTCATTGATTAGTCAAATTCCGGTCGATACAGTAAACAGTAAAATTACCAATACGATACTAGAATTAGCGGACCAACAAGATTTACAAGTGATTGCCGTAGGCGTTGAGAACCAACAACAAATCGACTATTTGCTGCAGCGGAACTGTTTTCTTGCCCAAGGCCATTTCTTATGCCGTCCGTTGTCCCACGCTCAGCTATTTTCATTGCTGGCATCTGACAAACAAGCATTTGTAGTAGGAGAAGATTATGCAGAATGAAGCGATCGAACGTGAAAGCATGGACTGTGATGTCGTCATTGTCGGAGCCGGCCCTGCGGGTTTAGCAAGTGCCATTAAACTCGCTCAGCTAGCCCAAGAACAGCAACAGGAATTGATGATCTGTGTGGTAGAAAAAGGCTCTGAAGTCGGTGCTCATATCCTCTCAGGCGCAGTGTTTGAACCACGCGCATTAGACGAGCTGCTGCCGGATTGGAAAAATTTAGGTGCTCCTTTGAACACACCGGTCACGGGTGATGAAATTCTGTTGTTAAAAGATCAAGAGAAGTCCACTCAGCTGCCCGGCTTCATGGTGCCTAAAACCTTTCACAATGACGGTAATTATATTGCGAGCATGGGCAACGTATGTCGCTGGCTGGCTGAACAAGCTCAAGCGTTGGGAGTTGAGATTTTTCCTGGTTTTCCAGCCGCTGATGTCATCATCGAAGAGGGTCGTGTTGCCGGTATCATTACTGGCGATATGGGCTTGGACCGCGATGGTCAGCAGAAGCCTAGCTTCGAACCTGGAATGGAACTCCGCGCGCGATATACGATCTTTGCCGAAGGTTGTCGCGGGCATTTAGGCAAGAGGTTACAGGCACAATTTAATCTCGCGGACGATGTATCACCGCAACATTATGCCATTGGCTTTAAAGAGATCTGGGATATTCCAGCGGAACAACATCAACCCGGTCTCGTGGTTCATACCACAGGTTGGCCGCTCGGCGATAATGGCACGGGTGGTGGGTATCTCTATCATGCCGAAGACGGTCAGGTGTATGTTGGTCTGATTGTTGACTTAAACTACACCAACCCACATTTGAATCCGTTTGCTGAATTTCAACGCTTCAAAACCCATGCAGCCATTGCAAAGACCTTGAACAATGGTAAGCGCGTCACATACGGTGCGCGAGCGATCACCAAAGGCGGTTTGCACTCGCTCCCGAAAATGAGCTTTCCAGGCGGCTTATTGGTTGGGTGCAATGCCGGCACATTGAACTTTGCCAAAATCAAAGGCAATCATACCGCCATGAAGTCCGGTATGCTGGCAGCTGAAACCATTTTCGCGGCCTTGCAAAGCGAATCGCCTGCTGCTGACTTGACCGACTATCAAGAACGTTTTCAATCATCATGGCTTTACGATGAATTGTATCGCTCGCGGAATTTTGGTCCTGCCATTCATAAGTTTGGTACTTGGTTAGGTGGCGCTTATAACACGCTGGATCAAAATTGGTTCGGTGGCAAATTACCGTTTACTATTAGGGATCAAAGGCCTGATCATGAGGGTATGCAGAAAGCTGCTGACGCTCCAACGATTGATTACACGAAACCCGATAATAAGTTAACTTTTGATCGATTATCATCAGTGTATTTGTCGAATACGAATCACGAAGAAGAACAACCGTGTCATTTAAAATTAGCGGATGAAACGGTTCCACTGACCGTTAACCTGCCCGAATTTGCCGAACCTGCTCAACGTTATTGCCCTGCAGGCGTATACGAAATTGTCGAAGAAAATGGCGAATCAGTATTTAAAATAAATGCACAGAATTGTATTCATTGTAAAACTTGCGATATTAAAGACCCATCTCAAAATATTACTTGGGTGACTCCAGAGGGAGGCGGTGGTCCGACTTATCCTAATATGTAAAATAGATTTTAATTAACTAAATGAAATTGTAAGATATCGCTGACAAATAAATAAGATTGTCGTCTTGGTTATTTATCTGTTTAATAAATACAATTTTTAAACAATATTTATTTAATTAAAAGTGGATAAGAAAGTATGAGTGAATTTATTAGTATTTTAACCCATGGACGACGCTTAAAAGCAGCGGTAAAGGAATTATCGGTTTCTGAATTGGAAGAAGTTCAGGAAAAATTAGCAAAAGTGATTGCTGATCGCGCAGAGGAAGAAGCGCAGTTGCTGCAGCAAGAAGCTGAAAAGCGTCGCAAAATTGAAGAATTGCGTAAAGCTATGGATGCGGCTGGTATTGATCCTAGCGAATTACTCGGAGATAGTGCTGCGGCACCTAAAACCCGTCGTAAGCGGGCACCAAAGCCACCGAAATATGCAATTAAAAATGAATCCGGTGAGCGTATCACTTGGACTGGTCAAGGTCGCATGCCTAAAGCATTGAAAAATGCGGTGGACCGTGGCGAAAAGCTGGAAAAGTTTTTAATTTAATACCTTTCCATTCTCAATAGAAAAGCAGCGAATACACAAAGTATTCGCTGCTTTTTTTTATTCTTTTCTTTTGTCTTTTCTATTCTCTGTTTACTATTTACTGTTCACTGTTCACTATCAATTATTCACATCTATTGTTACATCACCCACGCCCACATCAATATTAATCCGTGCTACGCCTGAACCTGTGGCTTTCGTTGATGAGGTCACTAAAAAGCGATCGGTAGACGTATTGACGTCACCACGTACAGAACTGTCACCAACACCAACATCCACTTTTACAGTAGCAACCGCGCCGTTGATTTCGAGATCCACATCACCCACGCCAAGGTCAAGGTTAAAGTCAGCAGCAGCAAAAGTACCAATCACTTCACCTACCCCGAGATCGGCGTCAATTTCGGCAATAGCTGGCATGGTAATAACCCAATCCAATTGAATATCATCTTGTTCTGGTACTTCTAGGCGCAACCGGTCACCTGACTGTGTTGCAACCAGTTCGGCCTTCGACAAGTCACCATTGTTCCAACGATCATCTTCATCAACCGTTGCGATAATCTCAACTTCAACAGTATTTTTGTCATGATACTTAAATTCAATCGTACCCACTCCCGATTCAACTTTAAGTTCAGTAGCCGCGGTCACGTCGTAACTACCTGACAACTGCTTCTCACGTTCACTGGCTATCGCGTTCGGTAAACTCGCCAGAGTGATGCTAGAAATTAAAGTAAATGCAAATCCCCACACGATTTGTTGCTTGTTCATGGTGTTCTCCAGTCTTCCATGGTTATGGTTTACTGATACCAAGCAATTACAATGCCAACTTTAAATATTTCATGTAAAACAATATGTTATAACTATCAAGGGATAGAGTAGATACCCCTCTCACAATGATAGTATGAAGAGTATTAGCGATTTTCACTAATATGTGGTGAAATTTCACGAATCGAAGTCAGCAGAGAAATTTTGTGGCCCAACTCCAGTCTCACCGCATCGAACCCATCGGTTATGTTGAATCTCCCTACCCACAAAAGTTTGCCGTGCCGCGGCAACCCGGCCTAGTGACCGCTGCCGTTGCCTCTATTCGTCTTCAGGGACCCTATGCACATCCGGACTGTGTTCGCGAGTTATCGACGTTTTCACACATTTGGGTGTTATTTCTATTTTCCGAAACTCTTGCGAGTGGTTGGAAGCCTTTAGTCCGGCCGCCGCGCTTGGGCGGCAATGTCCGCACCGGCGTTTTTGCATCACGTGCGACTTATCGTCCCAACGGGATCGGTATGTCTGTAGTGCCACTACAAGGGATCCGTCACACCTCATCAGCCACGTATATCGACGTTCTTGGCTCAGATTGGGTAGACGGTACCCCTGTAATCGACATCAAGCCTTATCTTCCTTATGCCGAGGCAATACCTCAGGCAATAGCAGGCTATGCCGATAGCCGCCCCACTTCCGCGCTTACCACAGTGTTTACCCAAGAAGCGCAACATCAATTAGGTCAATTTGAAGCTGAGTATCCGCAACTCGCCTTACTCATTGAACAAGTACTCGCACAAGATCCGCGACCGGCATACAAAAAGCAGGAGCATCAGAACAAGGTCTATGGCATGACGCTGTATGATATAAATATCCAGTGGCGGGTGGAAAATGAACAAAATATTGTCATGAGTATCAGTAAAGACTTTTGACACCTCCGCGAGACTGGTAGAATTCAGGCCACTTATTTGGAATCGCTCGAAAGGATTGAAAAAGCTCATGCGCAGCAGTCAGTATTTATTGGGTACATTAAAAGAGACGCCTGCCGATGCCGAGGTAATCAGTCATCAACTGATGCTCCGCGCCGGCATGATCCGTAAAGTTGCCGCAGGTTTGTATACTTGGACTCCGAGTGGGCTTCGCTCACTGCGGAAGGTGGAACGAATCGTGCGCGAAGAAATGGAAAATGCCGGAGCTCTCGAAGTACTGATGCCAATGGTGCAGCCAGCTGATCTATGGGAAGAATCAGGTCGTTGGGAGGACTACGGTCCAGAATTGTTGCGCCTAAAAGACCGTAACGCTCGTGACTTTGTGCTCGGTCCTACCCATGAGGAAGTGATTTCCGAGTTGGTTCGCAAAGAGGTCAATAGCTACAAGCAATTGCCACTCAATCTATTCCAAATTCAAACCAAGTTTCGAGATGAGATTCGCCCGCGTTTCGGCGTGATGCGCTCCCGTGAATTTATCATGAAGGACGCATACTCCTTCCATCTTGATCAAGCCAGCTTGCAAGAGACTTACGAGCGTATGCATGCGGCTTATTGTAAAATCTTCACCCGGCTCGGTCTCGACTTCCGCCCTGTGATTGCAGATACCGGGTCTATTGGTGGTAGCTCATCGCATGAGTTTCATGTGCTAGCCGCTTCGGGCGAAGACGATATCGCGTTTTCAAACGAATCCGACTACGCAGCGAACGTCGAATTAGCAGAAGCCGTAGCGCCGCAGCAGCAGCGCCCTGCTCCAGCAGCAGCGCTGGAAAAAGTAGCGACACCCCATTGCAAAACCATCGCCGCATTGGTCGAACAATTCAACGTACCCATTGAACAGACCGTCAAGACCCTGATTGTCAGAGGTGCCGAGAAGGGATTGGTCGCATTGATGATTCGTGGAGACCACCAGTTAAATGAAATCAAAGCAAGCAAATTACCTGCGGTAAAAAGTCCGCTTGAGTTTGCCAGTGATGAGGAGATTCGCAATGTCATTGGTGCTGGACCTGGCTCGCTCGGTCCGATCAACCTGCCAATGCCACTGGTTATCGACCGCTCCGTTGCGGTACTCGCTGATTTCAGTGCAGGTGCGAATGAAGATGGCTTCCATCACTTTAATATCAACTGGGAACGCGATTGTGCGTTACCTGATGTCGCCGATTTACGTAATGTCGTAGAGGGCGACCCAAGCCCAGATGGCCGTGGTACCTTGTCGATAAAACGTGGCATTGAAGTCGGACATATTTTCCAACTGGGTAAGAAGTACTCGGATGCGATGAAGGTCGGTGTTCTCACCGAGTCGGGTAAACATGAAACCTTGATGATGGGTTGTTACGGTATCGGGGTGACGCGAATTGTAGCTGCAGCTATCGAGCAAAATCATGATCAATACGGTATTACCTGGGGTGATGGGTTAGCACCGTTCAGTGTCGCGATCGTGCCGATGAATATGCACAAATCGGTACGAGTTCAGGAAACGGCTGAGAAGCTTTATCAGGACCTCGTGAACGCTGGTATCGATGTCTTATTTGACGATCGCAAAGAACGCCCGGGTGTGATGTTTGCAGATATGGAATTGATCGGAATTCCGCATCAAATCGTGATTGGTGAGCGCAATCTCGATGAAGCGCAAGTGGAATACAAGAACCGCCGCTCTGGCGATAAAAAATTAATGGCCATTGATGCAGTGGTTGCGCAACTTAAAGCTCTGTTAGCATAAGCTTAACGGGCTACTCGGTAGACAAAAAAGAGCTGCTGTTGCAGCTCTTTTTACTTTCCTGAGTCGATAGATATAAAAACTATTCAGCGCCAGCAAGAGGATCAACGTAGTGCAGGTGCATGTCCCATGGAAAATGAATCCAGGTTTCTTGCTCTAAATCGGCAACATAATCGTCTACTAATTCCATCCCTGCGGGCTTGGCATAGACTGTCACAAACTTTGCCCGCGGTAGCCGTTGGCGGAGAAATTTCAAGGTATTACCGGTATCCACCAAATCGTCAACAACCAGAAATCCTTCGCCATCTGTAGTCGCCGAAACGTCTTTAATTAAGCTGACATCAGCCCGTTGTGCTTGATGATCATAAGAACTCACGCAAACACTATCGACAATACGTACATTCAATTCACGAGCAAGTATGGCTGCGGGCACTAAGCCACCGCGACTGACTGCAATAATCCCGCGCCACTGTTCAGCTGGCAGTTGCCGTCTGGCTAATTCCTTGGTCGCTCGGTGCAACTCCTCCCAAGATACAAAAAATTCTCGATTGGCATGCCAACTCATATCGACTCCTTGAAACTTTTCATCAGTTAATCTCGTAGTTTACACCAAATAGGGCAAGAAAATCGCCCGTCATTTATGCTATTCTGCCGACCGCGAAATAGTTTCAATGGGAGTAGTAGTATGCCAAAAGTGATTTACATCGATGCACAGGACAACCAGTTTGAAGCCGACGTTAATGTGGGTCAAAACCTCATGGACGGTGCTGTGGATAATATGATCGATGGCATTCTCGGTGAATGTGGTGGTGTGATGTCCTGCGCAACTTGCCATTGTTATGTTGATCCGGCTTGGACCGATAAAATACCTGAGCCAAGCGAACTTGAAGAAGACATGCTGGGCATGGTTATTGAACCACAAGAAAATAGCCGTCTGAGCTGTCAGATCGAGATGACCGAAGCGCTCGATGGTATTGTCGTTCGGTTGCCGCGCTCGCAGTACTAACGCGTCTTTTAGATAGACTGAACGGCGACAAACACTTCGTCCCGATACCCGGTAATGACGCGTTGTAACCCAGCAAGTTCATCATCGAGTTCGGGATCACCACTGTCGACCAATAAAGGTCTACCGCCTAGAGCGTGCAATTTACGTTTCGTTGCGACCACCCAAATATGCTCTCGTCCAATGGCTCGAATCACAGCAGGACTCAGTTGTTGATTGCCACGCCCCAATAAATGTCCCTGGCCGCCAATCATAGTAATCACTAAATCAGCGCCGCCATAGGCCTCGATCAACTCAAGTAGCTGATTAGCAGTCACATCAGCAGCAATCACCTCACCGCGATAGATGACATCGACGCCGAGCAATGTGTTGGGCAGACCTAATTCTTGCATAATGAAATCGACTGTAGAGCCGGAGCCCATAATCGTTAATCGGTCTGGATCAATTCGTTCGATCACTTCCGCCGCAATATCTGCTAAGACAAGTTCATCGCTTTCCTTGCCACCCATCTTGACGGCTTGCACATAACGTAGTTCAGCAGGCACAAGTAATTCCCCGAATCGACGCGCACGTACAGTACCGCGTTGAAAGGCTTCCTCATCAATATCCATGACATCAGCATGAATCACGCTGGTCAGCTTTCCAGTCAACAAATCAAGAATGACATTGCCAGCTGCGCGCGGGCTAATGGCATACACTCCCGAATGAATCTTTACGCCTGCAGGTACACCCAGAACCGGTCGATCATCCGGGTAACACGCTGCGACATCGCGCGCAGTGCCATCGCCACCAACAAAGACCAACAAATCAATATCTGAACGTTCGGCAAGAAGTTGCACCACTGCACGAGTATCTGCTGCGGTTGAGTGTGTCGTCTCAGCTTGATAGATAACTTCCACTTGTGCGCTGATACTTGTGGCGACGTTTTCGCCTAACTCACCAGCGGCAGTCACAAATTTAAGCAACTGCCCCTGCTCACCAAGTTGTCGCAACGCCTGCTCTGCTCGCCGTTGAGCCTGAGGCTCAGCACCAAGCGCTAGCGCACGTTCCTTGGTACCTTCAGCATCGCTTCCTTTAAAGCCCACACTACCGCCCAGTCCGGCAACTGGATTAATGATCAAACCGATGGTAAATGCTTTAGACATAATCAAGCTCTCGTATCGATTCAGCGATGCAGACCGGCGGCCATGGCTGCTCGTAGTATTGACAAAGCGCTTTCGCAAAACACTCAGCACGCTCGGGTAAGCCCTGCTCAAAAAAGTGGAGTAACTGTATCCACACAGCTTTAGTGAACGCCTGCCGGTCGACTTCAATACCACTCAAATTATCGACACTGACTTGAAACGGAACTCCGGCACACAACGAAAACAGCCATTCTAATGCCTGCGGCTTACATTCCACTCGCTCAAATTCAGCTTGCTGTTGCGCGTCCCTGCCGTCAGGTTCATACCAATAACCATAATCGAATTGCGTTCGACGTTGACTGCCTGCAATACACCAATGCGCTATCTCATGGAGCGCAGACGCAAAAAAGCCATGCGCAAAAACCACTTCCGCCATACGTTCTGCCGTAGCGGGTTGATAGTAAGGTTCATCCTCGCCCGCGACCAATCTCGTGCGATACGACCGCTCGAAACATTCAGTGAATAATTCAATTAGTTGAGAGTAATGATGTTGCACAGCTTAACGTTCAATATCCGGAAATGAATGCGCAACATCGGCATTTTGCGCGCGATGACGGAGCCAGTGGTCCATCACTACCAGCGCCACCATCGCTTCCGCAACCGGCACTCCGCGAATACCCACACACGGATCATGACGCCCACGAGTAACGATTTCTTGGGTTTCGCCCTGTGTATCTATGGTAGTACCAGGAATCGTAATGCTTGATGTTGGTTTGAACGCTAACTCCATGCGTAACGACTGCCCGGTGCTGATGCCACCCAAAGTGCCACCCGCATGATTACTGCTAAATCCAGTCGGAGTGAGTGGGTCGCGATGTTCACTACCGCGCTGTGCAGCAACCGCAAACCCATCACCAATAGCTACTGCCTTCACGGCATTGATACTCATGAGTGCTTTTGCAAGATCCGCATCGAGTCGATCGAATACCGGCTCACCTAATCCGACCGGGATACCTGTTGCCTCAACCAAGACGCGAGCGCCCACCGAGTCCCCCTCTTTTTTTAACGCCCGCATAAATTCGTCACAGGCAGTCGCCATAGTCGCATCAGGACAGAAAAAGGGATTCTGAGAAGTCTGCGACCAATCGAACGTCGCGGCATCCACATCGGTTTGATGGGGACCTATTTGTACAACGCCAGCGCGAATCATTACACCATGTTGGGCAAGCCATTGCATGGCAATAGCGCCAGCAGCAACTCGCATTGCCGTTTCACGGGCAGATGAGCGACCGCCGCCACGATAATCGCGATGACCATACTTGTGCGCATAGGTATAGTCCGCATGACCGGGACGAAAGAGATCTTTGATAGCACCATAATCTTGGCTGCGTTGATCGCTGTTATGAATCAATAGGCCAATAGGTGCACCCGTAGTCTTACCTTCAAACACACCTGATAAAACTTGCACAGAATCGGCTTCGCGACGAGCGGTCGTAAAACGATTTTGGCCAGGTTTACGACGATCAAGTTGCCGTTGAATTTCCTCAACTGAAAGCTCAAGGCCTGGTGGACACCCATCAACGATGGCACCAAGTGCGGCACCATGGCTTTCACCAAATGTGGTGACGCGAAATAATTCACCAAAACTATTACCGGCCATGTGTCATCCTATCGTTAAAATTCGTACTGGTGTTCGAGCAATGTTGCACGGGACAGCACAAATACACCATCGCCGCCGAAATCAAACTCGACCCATTCGAATGGCACTTGCGGAAAGGCTGTTTGCAGCGCGAGCATTGAGTTACCGACTTCACATACCAATACGCCATGTTCCGTCAGATGATCAGGAGCTTCGCGTAAAATGGTGCGGACCAAATCTAACCCATCTTCACCCGCAGCCAGACCCAACTCGGGTTCATGGTGGAACTCGGCAGGTAAATCTGCCATATCGTCTGCATCCACGTATGGTGGATTGGTCACAATTAAATCATACCGTTCGCCACGCACGGTCTCATACAGATCAGATAATAACGGAATGACGCGTCCTTCGAGTTGATGTAATTCAATATTCTGTTCAGCTACCGCTAAGGCGTCGGGTGAAATATCGAGCGCATCCACTTCGGCTTCTGGAAAGGCATAAGCGCAAGCAATCGCAATGCAACCGCTACCGGTGCAGAGATCGAGAATACGCCGAACCGGAGGCGCCAGCCAAGGCTCGAATGATTTTTCAATGAGTTCAGCAATCGGCGACCGTGGCACCAGCACACGCTCATCGACAACAAAAGGTAACCCAGCAAACCATGCTTTACCGATTAAGTAAGCGGCCGGCTTGCGACTGTGAATCCGCTCTTCAATCAAAGCAATAAAACGAGCTTGTTCGGCGGGCGTAAGAGCGGCGTCACGAAAATGTTCTAGCTGTTCAAAATCGAGCTCCAACGTATGACTCAGTATCAACTTTGATTCACTGTACGCATTATCCGTACCGTGCCCAAAAAAGACATCAGCGCCCTGCAGCGTGGTTACCCCCCAACGCAAATGATCGAGAATAGATCTCAGACTTTTTACTGCTTCCGTGGCGTTATTTGATCCCACTTTACTCTCCGTCTACGTACTGAAATAGAAGGTATCAGCACAAATCGTTCATTGCGGTTCTCTATCGCTATAAGATAACCTAAACTGACGATTCACGCATTACTTGAAACCAGATTCCCAACAGAAAATCAGATGAGAACGAAGCGCATGAGCAGTGGCAATGATGACGACGACAAAGCACTTTTTCGTGATGCAGTTCAGGTTGATAAGCGCATTCGTCACGACACTATTGAGACCGCTCCACGCAAAAAGACGCAACTCCAACGCCGCGCGGAACGTCATGAACGACAGCAGCAAACCGCTGAATTCGAATTCTCTACCCGTTATCAGGCACACTTCCCTGCGGGTCCACTTCGGTTCGTTGCGGATGGTCAGTCCCCCTACTTAGCAAAACAACTGCGCCGCGGGGACTATAGTCCTGAGCTCATGCTTGATTTACACGGTTTGACCCAAGCGCAAGCGCGCTCAGAATTAGTTGCCATGATTCGCGCGGCTCAACGTCAACACATCGATTGCTGCGCCATAATGCATGGACACGGACAGGGAATTTTACGCGAGAATTTACCCCATTGGTTGGTCCAGCATCCAGCCGTTCGAGCCTTCCATCAAGCGCCTGCTGAGTGGGGTGGTGACGCGGCTATTCTGGTACTCATTCAACATGAATTGAATGCAACGGATGCAGGTTGACTCAGGTCAGAATAGTGTCGGGGACCGTGAGTCCTTGAAAAGTACCACGTTGCATCGCTAAATCGAGTTCAAACTCAGCAATACTTGCGGTTGGAAATACGATGGGCTGTCGAGTTGCGTCTAACGTTTGCACCAAATAACTCACAAATGGCATGTGTGAGACCAGAGCGACATGCTGTGCTCGCGTGTGATGCACAGCTAACTCCGCAAATAACCAATCTGCAAACTGCTGAGGATCGCCATCTGGCGTTGCGTCGGCTGATTCTGATTGATACATCGCCGAACAGTGCTGATGAACAATCGCGGCGGTTTGACGAGCACGAATATAGGGGCTCGAGATGAGCCAATCGAGTTGCTCGACGCCCTGCTCGCGCAGATGTTGGTGCAACCATTTGCCATTGGTTGCGACTTCAGCCTCGCCAAGCTTACTCAATGGGCGAATCGCATCGGCATTCAATGCTTGCGAAGGTACCGCATCGCCGTGGCGGATCAGATAAAATTTCATCGGCGGCGACCACCGGTAACGGGATCGGCTCGACCATCATCAACAGCTTGTTCGGCACGCTTTCGCCGCACTGCTTTCGGGTCGGCAATCAGTGGCCGATAGATTTCAATCCGGTCACCTTCCCGTGGATACTGATCCAGTTTCACGGTCTTACTCCATATACCAACCTTTTGCTCTTGCAAATCAATCTCTGGAAACGCGGTGCAGATTCCGGACTGCGCAATGCAATCCGCCACCGAAGTATCGGCAGCAACTCGCAACGGAATAATTTGCTGGCGGTCGGGAGTTGCGTATGCCACTTCAATATGAATGTGGTCGCTACTCATGAGGATGGACTTCCATAAACCTGCCGCGCACGTTGCACAAATGCATCCACCATTCGGCTTTGCAATTCATTAAAAATTCGGCCAAACGCCATACCCAGCAAACGATTAGCAAATTCGAAATCTAGTTTTAAGACAATTTTACAGGCATCGTCGTTGAGACGCTGGAAATACCAGCCACCGCGCAAATAGTGGAACGGACCGTCCACTAATTCCATCGCAATTTCATGCGGATGATCACCGCGATTTCGTGTACTAAAACTCTTACTGATACCGGCTTTACTGATTTGTAAACGGGCAACCTTGGATTGTTCAGTTTGCTCAACCACTTCGGCCTTTACGCATCCCGGGACAAATTCTGGGTACGCAAGAATATCATCGACTAGCGCATACATCTGGGCATCGCTATACGGCACTAACGCGCTACGCTCAATTGTCGGCATGAAAATCTAAGTTCCTTGTCTATGGCAAGAATGCTCGGCAAATAAGGTCAAAGACAAGCTGCTGCTTTTTCGACCACTTCAAATTGTTGCGGATCATAACCTACTTCGCAGTTCGGATCATCTGCATGGAAACGATTTTAATTTAGCGCGCCTTGCGTATAATACGCGCCATGAACAAACCTAAAGCATCTGCCAATACAGGAACCATCGCGCTCAATAAAAAGGCGCGCCATGAGTATTTCCTCGAAGACAAATTTGAAGCCGGTATTGAACTGCAAGGCTGGGAAGTGAAAAGCATCCGCGCCGGCAAAGTCAATATCGCCGATACCTATGTCGTTATCCGAAATAACGAAGCCTACCTACTCGGCTCGCAAATACAACCGCTGCTATCTGCATCATCGCACGTTGTTTGTGATTCCGAGCGCTCGCGCAAACTGCTGCTGAAACGCCGCGAATTAGACAAATTAATTGGCGCCAGTGAACGCGAAGGCTACTCCATTGTGGCTACAGCGATGTATTGGAAACGCCACTTGGTAAAACTTGAAATCCATTTGGCAAAGGGTAAAAAGGCGCACGACAAACGCGATACCGTCAAAGAACGCGATTGGCAGCGCCAGAAAGAACGAATCATGAAGCATAAAGTTGGCTAGACAAGTTAATCGCTCGAAACGATTGACTCTGCATCCCAACCTAAGTATCTTCTGTACAAGTTAGCTACTGGCTAGTAGCTAGTAACTAGTAACTAGTAACTAGTAACTAGTAACGAATAACGCTTTTAGAGGTCTTATGTTGACAGTCATGAACGCAAACAACTGGTGGTGGCACTTCCCGACATAGCGGGTGGTGAGTTTGTGCGTTGGCTACAACAAAGTAGACGTCAGAATTCCAGAAAACCCGCTCCTTGAGCGGGTTTTTTTATGGTCGCGAATAATAATTGAGTGAGACGCTGTGCATGAGCATGATATTTGAACAACAGTTGGGACACGTCACAACATTGCAGATTCAGCTGCCTTATCAAGCAGATACTTTAGCGCTGTTTCAGCGAGTCTGCGGACATTATCCACACACCATGCTGTTGGATTCAGCGGAAGTGAATTCGAAACGTAGCCTGAAAAGCTTAGTTATGGTCACTGCTGCGCTGCAGATAACTTGTCAGCAGCAAACCATTCGTGTCAAAGCACTGACGAATAATGGTCAACAGTTATTACCCTGGTTGGCCGCTGAGCTGCAGCACGACTCCTTTGCAATCGAGCAAACGACAACCGAATTGACCGTATTTGTGACACCACCAGCCGCCACGCTTGACGAAGATTCACGGCTGCGTGCGCTCGCTAACGATGAACCATTGCGGATCTTGCAGCAACGTCTACAGCAGACACAGTCGCATCCGTTGGGTATTTATCTGGGGGGCGTTTTTGCGTACGACTATGTCGCATCATTTGAGCAATTGCCCGATGTTCCAAACGGCTCTAACGATTGCCCTGACTATCAATTTTACCTAGCCGAGACCTTAGTGGTTGTCGATCATCAAGCGAAAACAACGGAATTGCTGGCCAATCTAATCAGTGGCCCAGAGTGCGAATCTTACTATGCAACACTAACCGATCAAGTCGGTAAAATCGCCGCAGCTTGCCAATTGCCTCCTGTACAAAGTTCCAAAAAGGCTGGCACTGAAACCACTGTAGCTCTGACAGCTACCCCATCCGCAGATGTATTCGCGCAACAAGTTACTCAATTGAAGGAACACATTTTAGCTGGGGATATATTCCAAGTGGTGCCATCTCGGCGGTTTCAATTAGATTGCTCGGATGCACTCGCTGCTTACGCAGAATTAAAGCGCAGTAATCCATCACCATACATGTTCTTTCTGCGTACTGAACAGTTCGAGCTCTTTGGCGCATCACCAGAATCCGCACTGAAATATACAGCTGCCAGTAACCAAGTAGAACTCTATCCAATTGCCGGAACGCGGCCACGCGGTAAACATGCTGACGGCTCCATTCATGCAGATCTCGATAGTCGCCTGGAGCTGGATCTTAGACTGGATCAAAAGGAGCTCGCAGAGCATATGATGTTGGTCGATTTAGCCCGTAACGATCTGGCTCGCATTGCTGAGCCGGGAACGCGCTATGTCGCTGACTTGCTGCAAGTCGATCGCTATTCACATGTGATGCATTTGGTTTCACGTGTGGTCGCGCAACTCGCGCCTGATTTAGATGCATTACACGCCTATCGTGCTTGTATGAATATGGGCACTTTAGTCGGCGCCCCTAAACTCAGCGCTGCTCGCCTCATTCGCGAAGTCGAACAACAACGTCGTGGTAGTTATGGAGGCGCGGTCGGCTACCTTGCCGGAAATGGTGACATGGATACCTGTATTGTCATTCGCTCTGCCTTTGTTCAACACGGACGCGCAACTGTGCAAGCAGGTGCTGGTGTGGTGTACGACTCGGTACCAAGCGCTGAAGTGGCGGAGACCGAAGCCAAAGCCAAGGCGGTCATTCGCGCCATCCAGACGGCCATGGCACGTGGAGATCAATCATGAACAAGACATTCAATCAGCAACCTAGTCGGATTGTTCTTATCGATAACTTTGACTCGTTCACCTACAACTTAGTCGACGAAATGCGGTTACTTGGCTTTCCATTGGTGGTGTACCGAAATAATGTTCCCGCCGCGACCGTTTTGGCGGAGATGGAAGCCTATGCAGGACCCCAGTTGCTGTGTCTGTCACCTGGCCCCGGGCATCCGCGGGAGGCAGGCAATTTGCTCGAGATGATTGAAGGCTCAGCGGAGCGGAACTATCCGGTGTTGGGAATTTGCTTGGGTTTTCAGGCGCTATGGGAAGCGAGTGGTGGCGTGGTTGACCGCTGCCACGAGACCTTGCACGGCAAACGTTCGCTTCTCACTTGTCAGGAACATCCTATTTTTTCGGGATTACCGCATCCTATTGCAATCGCTAGATATCATTCGCTGGCAGGTTTTCAGCAACCTGACAGTGTCGATGTTCTGGCTACAGTGAACGATATCCCGATGGCTGCGTACTTTCATGACTACCACGCGTTGGGATTACAGTTTCACCCTGAATCTATTCTGAGTAGTTACGGTAGCCAACTGCTCAGCCAATGTGTTCAGTATCTATTTCAATTACATTCAACAGCGCAACTGACGGAGTGATTCGAGCGTGGAAATGATTAAACGTTTACTCGACGGTGAAGTCTTATCAACGGCAGAGACGCAGCGCCTCTTTCAGCACTTAGTGAAAGGTGAGCTGACCGAAATTCAAATCACCGGCATTCTGACGGCAATGAAGCTACGGGGCGAACAGCCAACTGAAATGGCAGGCGCAGCACAAGCTTTACGAGTGGCTGCGAAGCCCTTTGTTCGACCCGACCGACTGATTGTGGACAGCTGTGGAACCGGCGGTGATGGGAGTAATACCATCAATATCTCAACGACTGCGGCATTAGCAGCGGCCAGTATGGGATTGACCGTCGCCAAACACGGTAATCGTAGTGTGTCATCACGCTCTGGTTCAGCCGACGTGCTGGAGAGTCTGGGGCTATCCGTCACGCAAGATCCCGCTATTGCTGCCGAGCAGTTGGACCGTTTCAATTTTTGCTTTTTGTTCGCACCGCATTACCACCCCGGCATTCGTTATGCGATGCCAGTTCGACAAACTTTGAAGACACGAACCCTTTTTAACTTGCTCGGACCGCTGGTGAATCCAGCTCGCCCCGACGTTCAGCAATTGGGAGTCTATGATCCGAACTGGTGCCGACCCTTGGCCGAAACCTTACGGTTACTCGGTTGCCAACGCGCCATGGTCGTTCATGGTTCCGGACTCGATGAGATGGCTCTCCACGACTCGACCTTTGTGGTTGAACTCAAGGACGGTGAACTGCACGAATATGAACTGAACCCGGAAGATTTTGGGGTACAGCGAGCCGCGATTGCCGAACTTCGCGGTGGTGACGCTGATTTTAACGCGAAAGCATTACAGCAGGTACTGGCCGGTACCGCAGCAGATCCACAGTTAAACGCTGTCGCAATGAGCGTTGCTGGCTTATTATATCTAGCCGACCGCTATGACAACTTTAATGCCGCAACTGCAGCAGCTCGCGAACATTTAGCAAGTGGCGCCGCATTGCACCATCTACAGCAATTACAGGAGTTTAATCGTGGCTGAAACTATTCTGACGCGCATTGTCGCTGACCGCGTGAAGCGTCTTGAGAGCTTCTACCAAAGCTACGATCTGGCCGCTCTTGAGATGGCCTTAGAACCGAGTCAACGCTCGCTAGCAGCAGCGCTAGCAACGCCGGCGAGTAGCTTTATTCTGGAATGCAAAAAAGCCTCACCCTCGAAAGGATTGATTCGCCCCGATTTTCACCCGGTGCAGATGGCGCAAACCTATGCTCGTTATGCCGCCGCTATTTCAGTGTTAACAGAGCCGGATTACTTCCAAGGTGATTTCGCTTATTTAGCGGCGGTCAGTGCAGCCGTCTCGATTCCCGTTCTGTGTAAAGATTTTATTGTTGATCCACGCCAAATTATACTTGCGCGTCATTTTGGTGCAGATGCCGTACTATTGATGCTATCGATTTTATCGGACGAACAGTATCGTGAACTTGCAGACCGTGCAGCAGCGCTAGAACTGGATGTTTTGACTGAAGTCAGTACGACCGAGGAAATGCATCGAGCCAATGCGCTCGGTGCGAAAATTATCGGGATCAATAATCGGAACTTGCACGATCTAAGCATCGACCCGCAACGTAGTATTGAGTTGAGTAAGCTTGCTCATGACCAAGCACTTGTTGTGGCTGAGTCGGGCTATCATACTTCAGCGCAGGTTCGGGCAACGGCACCTTATGTCGATGGCTTTTTGGTCGGTAGTGCACTGTCCGCTCAGCCGAATCTGGATCAAGCCTGTCGTGAGCTAATTTATGGGCAACATAAAGTATGTGGACTTACACAACCACAAGATGCCATGGTCGTTCGAGCCGCTGGTGCAGCCTTTGGTGGCCTAATTTTTGCCCCGAAATCGCCTCGATCGGTGACCTTTGAGCAAGCTCAGGCTATTGTTGCGACCGAACCGACCCTTGGTTTTGTCGGTGTCTTTGTCAATCGGCCGGTCGCTGAGGTGGTAAACTACGCGCAGCAACTGAACTTACGCGCAGTGCAGCTGCATGGTGACGAAGATTACGATTACATCACTGATTTACGGCAAGCACTGCCGTCGACAACACAAATTTGGCGAGCGTTGGGAATTCGTAACGCACCCGTTCAGTTACCTACCCAAGTTGCGGTTGACGCATGGCTTCTTGATAGTCCAGGGGGTGGGACTGGAGAACCCTTTGCTTGGCAACATCTAACGGCGTTAACAGACGCACAACGTCCACACTGCATACTCGCAGGTGGACTGACCCAAGCGAACGCCAGTGAGGCACTGGCAACCGGCATTCAACGACTCGATTTCAATTCAGGAGTGGAGCGTGACCGCGGGCACAAAGACGCAGGTAAAATTATTGCCTTGTTTGCCCACTTACGACAGTACGGACGCTCGATGACAAGAGGTATATCAGCATGACGACACAAACATCAACAGCAGGTTTACGCCAGACCTATTCCGCTTATTTCGGTGATTTTGGTGGCCAATTTGTGCCCGAGATTCTTCTCCCGGCGCTAGACCAATTGGAGCAGGCATTTGTTGACGCACAAGCCGATCCCGAATTTCAGCGCGAATTTGCAGATCTATTGAAAAATTACTTGGGTCGCCCAACCCCGGTTTCCCTCTGTCGGAATTTACCGCTGGATTCACCAAACGGAACGAAAATCTATCTAAAACGTGAAGACTTGCTCCACGGTGGTGCTCACAAAACTAATCAGGTTCTCGGTCAGGCTTTGCTTGCTAAACGGATGGGCAAACGCCGTATTATTGCGGAAACTGGCGCCGGCCAACATGGGACAGCAACTGCGCTAGCATGCGCTCTGTTGGATCTCGATTGCACCATTTACATGGGTAAGAAAGATGTCGAACGGCAGCAACCCAATGTGTTTCGCATGCAACTAATGGGCGCTAAAGTGGTACCCGTGGATACTGGCAGTGGCACGTTGAAAGATGCAGTCAACGAAGCAATGCGTGACTGGACTGCGAGCTATGCCACTACTCATTACCTGTTGGGCACTGCTGCTGGACCCCATCCGTTCCCAACTATCGTGCGTGAATTTCACCGCATGATTGGCGCCGAAGCCAAAGCACAAATTATTGAACAGGCTGGACGCCTTCCAGACGAAGTGATTGCTTGTGTCGGCGGCGGCTCGAATGCTATTGGGATGTTTGCCGAGTTTATTGACGAAGCCGGTGTCGAACTGGTCGGTGTTGAACCCGCCGGAAAAGGTATTCAAACCCACGAACATGGCGCCACCATAGCAGCTGGGAAGCCCGGTATCTTGCATGGCTGTAAATCGTTCCTGATGCAAACCGAAGAGGGCCAGATTGAAGAAAGTTACTCGGTATCCGCTGGTCTAGACTACCCAGGTGTTGGACCACAGCATGCTCACCTACACAGTATTGGACGCGCACGGTATGAATCTGTGACCGACGATGAAGCCTTGGCAGCATTTCGTATACTTGCCGAAAAAGAAGGGATCATACCCGCATTGGAGTCGGCACACGCGCTAGCCTATGCGTTGCGCCGCGCAGCAGAGCCGGATGCCCCGGAGATTTTGCTGCTAAACTTATCGGGGCGTGGTGACAAAGATATCGACCATGTACGTAAAATTTTTCAAGCGCAGGGAGGCTTAGTATGAGTCGTTATGAAGCGATGTTTGGGCAACTCGAGCAACAGCGACAAGGCGCTTTTGTTCCCTTTGTCACCATCGGTGATCCGAATCCAGAGCAAAGTATCGAAGTCATTCGTGCACTCGTTCGTGGCGGTGCTGACGCGATTGAACTTGGCTTACCTTTCTCTGATCCAGTTGCCGATGGCCCAACCATCCAAAAAGCGAGCTTACGTGCGCTCGCTGCGGGAACTCGAATCAGTGATTGCTTTCGGATCTTAAAGCAGATTCGAGCAGAATTTCCTGATTTACCGATTGGCCTTCTCGTCTATGCCAATTTGATTGCCAGTGGTGGTCTTGATCAGTTCTATGCGCGTTGCGCAGAAGCTGGAGTCGATTCCGTATTGGTTGCCGACGTACCTGTCCGTGAAGGGTTGCAGTTCGCTACCATCGCCAAACAGCATGGTATAGCCCCAATTTTTATCGCTCCACCCGATGCATCCTCAGAGCGCTTGGGGCAAGTTGCTCAAGCTAGCGAAGGCTATGTCTATTTGCTCAGTCGTGCTGGGGTTACGGGCGCCGAAACGACGATGCAAAAACCAGCCGCGGCGGTCATTGATGCTTTGCTAGCGGCGAACAGTGCGCCACCATTGCTCGGCTTTGGAATTGCCGAGCCAGCGCACGTTCAAGCAGCCATAGAAGCCGGAGCAGCAGGAGCTATCAGTGGCTCCGCTGTGGTTAAGATTATTGAGCAAAACTTAGACCAACCCGAGGCTATGCTGACGCAACTCACGCATTTTGTGCGGACTATGAAGGCGGCAACAGGCAAGCTCTGAGCGCTTCTTTCACTTGCGGGTATCGAAACGAGTAACCCGCAGAACGAATACGATCGGGCAGCACGAACTGCCCTTTCGTCAACATCTCTGCCATTTCCCCAAATACCAGCTTCAACAACACCGGTGGCACTCGCATAAAATGAGATTTCCGCAAGACTTTGGCGATTGCGGCACTAAAGTCACGCTGCGCAACCGGCTCCGGAGCCGTTCCATTGTAAATACCGCGACAAGATTCCTGCTCGAGCAAAAATTCAAAAATGCCAACGATGTCATCTAGGTGAATCCAAGAAAACCCAAATTCACCTTTTCCGATAGGCCCACCGAGACCCAACAAATAGGGCGGCAACATTTTCTCTAAAGCGCCCCCCTTCTCGGCCAGCACGACCCCCGTGCGCACCACACAGACCCGCGTCTTCTCACTATCGGCGGCTAAGGCTAAACGCTCCCACTCAGCACACAAGTGATGTGCAAAATCATCGGCTTGAATCGAACTTGCTTCGGTAACCGGTTCAGCACCCTGCGGACCATAGATGCCAATCGCCGAGCCACTGATAAACACCTCGGGGGGTTGCGCACAAGCTTGAATACGCTCGGTCAGTTGCCGGGTAATCAACCAGCGACTTTGCTCCAGACGCAGCTTTTGCCGCGTACTCCAACGTTTGTCAGCAATGCCCTCACCTTGCAGATTAATGACTGCGTAATAAGCGCTCAGATCAGCGATATCATCGAGGCTTTTCAGCACATGGACTTTTTTGCCTAACTGCTGTTGCGCGCGCTGTGGCGTACGTGACAAAACCGTCACTTGGTAGCGGTCTTGTAACCGCGCCACAAGAGCTGAGCCAATCAAGCCAGTCCCACCGGTGATGAGTACTTTCATGTCCGTTTTTCCTCTTTGTTATCGCTTCGTTTACCCCTGTATACAGCTAGTATAGCCCAAGCTTTTCTGGCACACTGCGTCTGTCTATACCACGGAGTTAAACATGTTAGTTGTTCTTGAGTACCTGCCATTAGCGCTATTTTTTATCTTCTATTTAATGGGCGATATTTTTATCGCAACAGGCGTATTGATGGTTGGCACTGTAATCCAGCTCGTCGGTTTGAAGTTCATGCGTGAGCCTATCACACCGAGACATTGGATCATTTGTTGTCTGGTACTCATTTTTGGCGCAATCACTCTCTTCTTACGCGATGATTGGTTTATCAAGATCAAGGTTACTGTCATTTACCTCGCTATCGCTGCCTTTCTTCTCGGCGCCATGTGGTGGCAGAAAAAGAGTCCTCTAGAGAGCATTCTCGGTCAAGAGATAAAACTTCCACACTTTGCATGGCAACGGTTGACTTATGCGTGGGTGATTTTTTGCATCTCGTTGGCTATCGTCAATCTCTATATTGCCGAGACCATGAGTTTGGATGCGTGGGTCAATTTCAAAGTGTTTGGCACCTTGGCAGCGACTATTATCTTTACGGTACTCTGTGGGGCTTATATCTTCAAACACCATACCGATACCGATAAAGATACGCCGGAAATTGACAACTAAGTTTGCCGTCCGATGACTACACAGCCGCTCAAGTTTAATTTAGAAACAGAGACGAATCGTGTTATCGCGGTGCAACATTGGCCACAGCCAGTACCCGAACAAGTCATCATCATGGCACCAGCCATGGGTGTACCTCAATCCTACTATCAAAACTTTTGTCAATGGCTCGCACAACAGGGTCGTGCTGTTATTAGCTTTGATTATTTCGGTATTGGAGCCTCGTTACAGGGGCCTTTAAAACAGCAGCATACAACCATTCGTGAGTGGGCAGAATTAGATGCAGCGGCTGTTATCGCACATACCCAACAACTCTATCCCACTGCCTCTATCATTTGGTTTGCGCACAGCGTCAGCGGACAGTTATTCGGTATGATTCCAAATTACTCCGCGGTCGATCGGATGATCACAGTCGCTACAGGTAGTGGCTACTGGCGTGAAAATACACCGCAATTAAAACCAAAAGCCTGGCTGCTCTGGCACATCATAGCACCATTGACACTGCCGATGTTTGGCTACTTCCCTGGCGATAAACTAGGTATTGTTGGCAACCTTCCTGGCGCAGCCATGCGCCAATGGCGGCGTTGGTGCCTGCATCCAGAATATCTAATTGGTGTGGAGGGCGAAGCCAATCGACAACGCTACGCCAAAATTTCTACACCCATTACATCCATCAGCTTCAGCGATGACGAATTACTGTCACAAAGAAACATTCACGCCATGCATGACGCATACGTGAATGCTCCGCAACAACGTTTGTGTATTGAGCCTCAATCCGTCGGTTTAGAGCGCATTGGCCATTTTGGTTTCTTTCGACAACGGTTGGCAGGCTCCAGTTGGGACGAACTGATACTTCCTCATTTAAGCAACAGTTCGCCCGAACCCAGTTAAATCATCTGATTTAGGCTAGTTTGCGAATCAGTTGCGCGGTGTTTCGACGCACCAAACGGCGGCAAGCTAAGCTGCCCATAGTACCTACGACAGCGGCACCAGCCAGCGGTCCAATCACCCAGAAGCGCCAATGGAAATTCGCATCCATATCGAACACTTGGGTTTGCAGAATCAGTAATGCCAACTCCATTGCGAGCGTCGCTATCAAACCACTGATGGCCCCAAGAATAATGAACTCATATGAGACACTTCGGCTCAATAATTTCGACGGTGCACCAAGCGTTCTGAGTATTACCAGTTCCTTTTGTCGCTCTTCCATGGACGCTTGTACTTGTGCCAGTAACACGAGTACCCCAGCAATCAACACCAGCACCAACACAAAGCCAATCGCCAAGCTCACTTGGCTAATCACTTCGCGCAGTTGTTCGGTAATGGCATCCAAATCAATCAGAGAAACCTGCGGGAATGGACGGAACAAATCGAATAATTCGTTCTTTCGCTCATTATCCAAGCGGAAACTTGAAATAAAAGTCGCTGGAAAATCCTCTAAGGTTTCCGTATTGAAAATCATATAGAAGTTTGGCTGCAAAGTTCCCCAATTAACGCTGCGAATACTTGTCACTGGTACGGTAAAGACATTACCACCGATGTTAAACTCTAACTCGTCACCGACCTGCAAACGCATGCGTTCTGCTACTTCCGATTCGACCGACACTTGCGGTTCTGCATTGTCGCCCCACCACGAGCCCGTCAGCACAGTATTGTTCTCAGGGAGCGTATCACGCCAAGTCAGTGACAATTCGCGACCGAAGCCTTCGCGCAGCTCACTGGCTTTATCACCTGCTTCTGCTTGGGCCTCTTTGGTCACCTCGTCAACCACTGGGACGCCGTTCACTGCAGTCATTCGACCCGGTACGATTGGATAGAGGTCGGTGGACTCAATGGCACGTTCTTCAAAGCGTGTCGCCAACTCATCGACATCTTCTTTCGCAACGTTGATCACGAAGTAATTAGGTGCATCATCAGGCAATTGCTCCTGCCAGTCGGCCAACAATTCATTGCGCAGAGCAAGCACCAACAGCAACAACATAATGGCGGTCGAAAAGCTTAACATCTGCACGGAGTTGGCTTGTGCACGACGCTGTAAACCCGCCATCGCCAAGCGCCATGCGCTACCGGCTTGCATACCGGCTTGGCGACTAACGCGAATAAACAGACGCCCCACCACCAACAGTAGTACTGCAGCGAGCGCACCACCGACAAACAATGCAGTTGATAGCATCCACTGCTGGCTGTATATCAGTAGCAACGCATACACTGTGCCGCCGGAGGCTATCCAATGCAGCCATTGCAACGAATCGCTACCGGTCATGTCACGATTCAACACACGTAATGGTGGAATTTGAATCAGTCGTAATAGCGGATACAAAGTAAACATCAGGGCGCTAACGAAACCTGTCGCACTGGCGAGCAGATAGGGTTGCCAACCTGCTGCGGGTAATGTTTGTCCGAGGTATTCGGCGACAAATCCAATCACCGTAGCCTGAATAATCCAACCTAAGGCGAGACCAACTCCAATACTAATCATCGATAGTAGGAATAGATGCAAAATAAAAATCTTTTGAATCTGCCGTTTATCGCCCCCCAAGGTTTTGAAGATGGCGACGACATCATAATTTCGCTGGCAGTAGCGCTGTGCGGCCACCGCTACGGCGGTCGCTGCCAGCACTACACCCAACAGGCTAGCCAGCATCATAAACCGCTCTGCTCGACGCAAACTGCGCGCCAATGCCGAGTCACCATCTTCGACGCTACGCCAGTCATGAGTGGCTTCGTTTAACTGCGGTAAAAGCCACTCACCGTAGTCATTTAACGCATCTGCCTCGCCCGCAAATAACACGTTGAAACGTACGCGTGATCCCTGCTGGATCAAGCCAGTCGCTTCTAATTCGCTATCGTTGATTAAGACATTTGGACTGTCGGTAAAGACAGAAAATCCCACGTCGGGTTCGTAGGTTAAAACCCGAGTGACGGTGAACGAGCTCTCGCCAATATCAATCACATCACCGAGTTCTAGCGCAAGCTCTTGAAAGAGCGCTGACGCGACCCAAGCCTCACCAGCTGCCGGGAGTCCTTGGGCGGGTTCATCGTCGCCAAAAGGTTGCTCGCCAGTGCGCAATTCACCGCGCAATGGATAGCCATCACTCACGGCCTTCACATCAATCAGAGCCAAGGCGTCATCATGAAAGGCCATCGAGTTAAAGACAACACGATTAGCCGTTTGCAGGCCTCGTGACTCCGCTTCCTCAATCCACGACGGATCGATGGTACGTCGCGAGCTGAGCACTCGATCCGCTGCCAAAAATTCAGCACTGCGCGCTGTCAAACCAGCTTGCAGGCGCTCTGTAAAAAGGCTTAATGAGAGCACTGCTGTCACCGACAACACAATGGCAGCGGCCATAATCGTGAGCTCGCCGCGTTTCAGCTCCTGTCGTAGGAGTCGCCAAGAGATCTTATGCCACATGCTGCTGATCCTCAGTCAGTTGCCCTGCATCCATGCGCAAAATGCGCTGGCAGCGTGCAGCAAGGGTATTGTCATGGGTGACCATAACCAGTGTGGTTCCCGACTCACGATTCATTTCAAAGAGCAGGTCTTCGACTTTGTGACCGGTATTCGAATCCAGATTGCCGGTCGGTTCGTCGGCAAACAGAATTTTCGGAGTTCCAACAAACGCCCGCGCAATCGCTACGCGCTGTTGCTCGCCGCCGGAAAGTTGATTGGGATAGTGTTTCAAACGCTCAGCCAATCCAACCTTACCGAGTAACTCACGAGCTTGTTGCTCTGCATTGCGATTGCCAGCGAGCTCTGCCGGAAGCATGACATTTTCTAAAGCGGTCAAACTTGGTATTAGTAGAAACGATTGGAAGATAAAACCAATCTTATCCGCGCGCACTTTTGCACGCTGTTCCTCATCCAATTCGCTCAACTTTACGTTATCTATAAGAACATCTCCGGAACTTGCTAGGTCTAACCCTGCCAAAAGAGACAAGAGCGTGGACTTACCGGATCCAGAAGCACCGACAATCGCAACGGTCTCACCTGCAGCAATCTGCAAGTCAATAGGCTGTAAAATGTGTAGAATACCGTCGGTAGTCTGAACGTCTTTTCGTAACTGAGTGGTTTGAATAAGCATCTATGAAAAACTTCCTAATTAAATTTGTGTTTGTAATCTGCGTCTTGGGTCTTATACGTCCCGTTTTCGCAAATGTCTCACTTGTGGTTCTCGGTGATAGCTTAAGTGCAGGTTACGGCATGTCACCCAAAGAATCATGGGTGGGTATTTTGCAGCGACGTTGGCAAACCGAATACCCAGAGATCACACTTATCAATGCAAGCATCAGTGGCGATACTACTCAAGGCGCTCTAAACCGCTTACCTGGCGTGGTTGAGAAGCATCAGCCGACTGCAGTATTTGTTGAACTAGGCGGTAATGATGGCTTGCGTGGGTTCACGCCTGCAACCATTCAAGACAATCTGTTACAAATTATCGACCAACTGCAGCGACAAAACGTTCGCGTCGCTCTCAGTCAAGTTCGCATACCGCCGAACTATGGACAACGCTACAGCCAAATGTTTGCAAATATTTTTCCAACTGTGGCTGAAGAAGCAGAGATTCAGTTGGTCCCGTTTTTCATGGAACAAATTATTGTTGATGAGAATTTAATGCAGAATGACGGGATTCATCCGAATCGCGAAGCACAACCACTCATCGCAGACATTATGGAGCCTAAGCTCCTAGAACTCGCCGGCTACTAGCTAATGGCTATTGGCTACTGGTTACTGGTTACTGGTTACTGGTTACTGGTTACTGGTTACTGGTTACTAGTTAATAGTTATTAGAAAACACAGATCGGCGGTTTGGTTTTTGTTTTTTGGTTTTTGGGTTTTGGGTTTTGCGAGTAACCAGTAACTATTAGCGAGTGACAAGTAACTATTAGCGAGTAACGCTTTGAGGATTTTAAATGGTTTTGGTGGATGGTACTGGGCTCGAACCAGTGACCCCCGCCTTGTAAGGGCGGTGCTCTCCCAGCTGAGCTAACCATCCATTGGGAAGAGAATGCATGCGGCAAATGGTGGATGGTACTGGGTTCGAACCAGTGACCCCCGCCTTGTAAGGGCGGTGCTCTCCCAGCTGAGCTAACCATCCGATTTTTGCTGCGCTGCGGGGCGGTATTATAGGGAGATGACAAAGCCTGTCAACAGAAAATATTCTTCTCTGGGTTCGACTGCTGACTTTTTAGGCGGCAGTCGAATAATTCCTCTGGATTGTTCCAATTGCGCAGATGCATGGTCTGCAGCTTCTTGTTAAACTACGCCCCTCTTTATTTATCACCCTTTTCGAATCACGTATTCGAATTGAGAACGCGGAGAACGCAAATCATGGCAGTGGTCACTCGTTTCGCCCCCAGTCCTACAGGCTATTTACATGTCGGCGGTGCCCGTACCGCACTTTACTCGTGGCTAGTCGCCAAAGCCCAAGGTGGCAAATTTGTGCTGCGCATTGAAGACACCGATCGCGAACGCTCCACTCAGCCCGCCATTGATGCCATTCTTGAGGGAATGCAGTGGCTCGGATTGAACTGGGATGAAGGTCCTTATTACCAAACCAAGCGGTTTGATCGTTACGAGCATTATATCGAGCAACTGCTCGCTGAAGATAAAGCCTATAAATGCTATTGCTCAACCGAGCGACTTGACGCTATGCGCGAACAACAAATGGCCGCCGGCGAAAAGCCACGTTACGACGGTCATTGTCGCGATAACCCAAATGTTTCAGGCGACCGCTATGTCGTGCGTTTCCGCAACCCACAAACGGGAAGCGTCATATTTGATGACCATATCCGCGGCCGCATTGAATTTGCCAACACAGAACTCGATGATCTGATTATTGCGCGCAGTGATGGCACGCCCACCTACAACTTTTGTGTGGTGATTGATGATTGGGAAATGGATATCACCCATGTTGTCCGTGGTGAAGACCATATCAACAACACGCCGCGACAAATTAATATTTTGAAGGCCCTTGGTGCTCCTGTCCCCGAGTATGCCCATGTGTCTATGATTCTCGGCGATGATGGTAAGAAACTGTCAAAACGCCACGGCGCGGTCAGTGTGATGCAATACCGTGATGATGGCTATCTACCTGAAGCTGTATTGAATTACCTGGTTCGTCTTGGGTGGTCTCATGGTGACCAAGAAATATTTAGTGTCGACGAAATGATTCAATATTTTAGCCTTGATGATGTCAACAAGGCAGCTTCAGCGTTTAATACAGAGAAGCTGAATTGGTTAAACCAGCACTATATGAAATCATTACCTGCTGATGCCGTAGTCCCACACTTAACTTGGCATTTCCGAGACCAAGGTATCGACCCGAGCCAAGGTCCAGCATTAGCAGACCTGATTGCTATGCAGGCCGATCGCGTTAAAACGCTCAAAGAAATGGTAGCAACGAGCCGTTACTTCTACGAGGATTTTTCTGAATTTGATGCAGATGCTGCGAAAAAGCATTTGCGTCCTGTCGCTAAAGAACCACTATTGGTCGTTCAACAAAGGCTCGCGGCATTGACGGAATGGACGCAAGAAACCATTCACGAAACCATTCAAAAAACCGCAACCGATCTCGATATCGGCATGGGCAAAATTGGAATGCCACTGCGCGTTGCAGTAACCGGCAGTGGAAACTCGCCATCGCTCGATCTAACATTAGCTCATTTAACCCAGCAACAAGTGGTTGAACGCATCGAAACCGCGCTTGCTGTTATTGCAGAACGTGAAGCAAACGCCAACTAATCAATATTGAGGTCAGCATGTCCACCATTGCGCACCTATTAAAAACCAATCACGACTGGGCGAAACGCCAAGTTGAGCTCGACCCGGAATTTTTCAAACGGCTCAGCTCACAGCAAGTGCCGGAATATCTCTGGATCGGCTGTTCCGACTCACGAGTGCCAGCCAATCAAGTGGTTGATATGGCACCCGGTGAATTGTTTGTACATCGCAATGTCGCCAACCAAGTTGTGCAATCGGATTTTAACTGTTTATCGGTGGTGCAATACGCCGTCGATCATTTAAAAGTAAAGCATATCCTCGTGGTTGGACATTATGGCTGTGGCGGCGTCAAAGCAGCTACGGAAAGTTGTAATCACGGTCTCGTTGACCACTGGTTGTATCCCATTAAGGATATCTACAAAGAATATCGCGATGAACTGGAACAGCTTGATGAGTCCGCGCGAATCGACCGGCTATGCGAGCTCAATGTCATTGAGCAAGTCCGCAACCTTGCCAAGACAACAATTATCCAAGCCGCTTGGGATCGCGGTCAGCCAGTGGAAATTCATGGTTGGGTTTATAGTCTTGAAGATGGACTGGTTCGTGACATGAATGTTTCGGTCAGTGACAAAGCTTCTTTGGAAGCGATTTATCATTTTTGAGGAATCACTGAGAACTGATTTGGCTCACTTGCCAATCAGTTTGCTTAAAAAAGGCGCAAACGGCGGTAATTCCCCAAAAAAAGGTTGACGGACGCGGCGCGATTACCATAGAATTCGCCCCGCTGTCAGGGTACTGAAGTTGTGTTCCTTTCCATTGTGAATGAATAGAAAAGAACAGAGCGACGTGGGGCTATAGCTCAGCTGGGAGAGCGCTTGCATGGCATGCAAGAGGTCAGCGGTTCGATCCCGCTTAGCTCCACCAACATCGCGTTCGGTACAAGTGAAAACCTGAGAGTATTTGTTCTGGTGCGTCCCCTTCGTCTAGAGGCCTAGGACACCGCCCTTTCACGGCGGTAACAGGGGTTCGAATCCCCTAGGGGACGCCATAAACAGAACAATGACCGTATTACGCTGCGTCCCCTTCGTCTAGAGGCCTAGGACACCGCCCTTTCACGGCGGTAACAGGGGTTCGAATCCCCTAGGGGACGCCACGTACTACAACTTCGTTAGCGCGACCACATGCGTTAGCGGTCCGGGGTCCCCTTCGTCTAGAGGCCTAGGACACCGCCCTTTCACGGCGGTAACAGGGGTTCGAATCCCCTAGGGGACGCCACTTCTTCTTCGAGTTAATAGTGAGCGGTGAATAGTGAATGGAACACATTCGCTCAGCGCCCGATTCACTGCCACCTGTACACTCTGTTATCTATTCACTGTTCACTAATCACTGATTTTTATTAGTTGCCAGAAGCGTTTTAGATGACGCGAGAACAGCAACAACCACAAGCACATCAACCAGCCGAATAAGAGTGCCGCTTTTACCACCGAGAAGCTGGGCCAATGACTAGCGACAATACTCAATAATAACGCCCCATCTACAGTCCAACTGCACCAAAGCATGAGTGGCGCAAAGCTAGCACTACGGCTCACCCAACCTGGGACGTTATCTTTCAATTGAAACAACATGATCAACACGAAAACAGCCGGTAACCCGACTAAAAGTGCGAGTGCAAATTGTTCTGTGGACGTGTAGAAAAACTGGAGTAAGCGACCGCGATCTTCGCTGAATGTCAGCGATATGATCCAAGCAACGTAGCCGCGCATAAAGAATAACAGCAGCACGGTAAGACTCAGCGGCGTTTTCAATTTGCCGTCAATAGTTACGTAGTTTTCGTCACCCGGTTTTAGCATTATGACCTCGTTCAAGAGATGCTATGCTACGTTTGAGACGGGACTTTGTCGATGCCCAAATGTGAAGTTTCTCAGCCTAGAACGAGGATCCCTTATGTACGATTTATATTACTTCCCTACCCCAAATGGTCACAAAGTGACTTTGTTTCTCGAAGAACTTGGCTTGCCGTATACCATTAAAGTGGTGGATATCACCAAAGGGGACCAATTTGAGCCTGACTTTTTGAAAATTAGTCCGAATAATCGAATGCCAGCACTCGTCGATCATCAACCCGAATTTGGTGATGAACCGGTGGCAATATTTGAGTCAGGGGCGATTTTAATTTACCTAGCAGAAAAGCATGGCAAATATCTTCCCAACGACGGTTCTGAACGTTATCAGGTACTGCAATGGCTGATGTGGCAGATGGGCGGTTTAGGCCCCATGCTAGGCCAGAATCACCATTTTAATCGCTATGCACCCGAGCCTATCCCCTATGCTCAAGAGCGCTACAACAAGGAAACCAGACGGCTCTACAAAGTCCTCGATAAACAACTTGAGGGGCGAGACTTCATTTGTGGTAATTATTCAATTGCAGACATGGCTGCTCACCCGTGGTGTCGAAGCCATGATTGGCACTACATTGATTTAGCCGATTACCCCAATGTACAAGCATGGGTTAAGCGCATTCGCGCGCGTCCGGCGGCTGAACGCGCGTATGCTATTGAAAAGGACTTCGAGCGTGCCAAAGAACTCAGTGATGAAGCACGTCGCAACATGTTTGAGCGCGATCCAGACTAACTGCGTTTCAATTGTTCGCGTAGTTCAGCTACTTCATCACGTAACTGAGCTGCGCGTTCGAATTCGAGGTCACGCGCTGCCTGATACATAGCTTTTTCAGTCTTTTCTAATTGCTGCAGCAATTGTTTTGGATCCACTATCGCAGGCTGGTCGTTGTAGCTGGCGCGCGGTTCTGCTGCTTGTCGTTGTCCCCGTTCACCACGCTTGTTGCGACTTGAACCTAAGTCCATCACATCGGTTATTTTCTTGTTCAATCCCTGCGGCGTGATGCCATGTTCGGTATTAAAAGCAATTTGCTTCGCACGGCGACGTTCCGTTTCATCAATGGCGCGCTGCATCGAACCGGTAATGCGATCAGCATAGAGTATCGCTTTCCCGTTTAGATTTCGAGCGGCACGGCCGATGGTCTGAATCAACGAGCGATCGGAACGTAAGAAGCCCTCTTTATCGGCATCGAGGATAGCCACTAAGCTGACTTCTGGCATATCCAATCCCTCTCGTAGGAGGTTAATACCGACCAAAACATCAAACTCGCCTAAACGTAAATCACGGATAATCTCCATTCGCTCAACCGTATCAATATCAGAGTGCAGGTAACGGACGCGAATGCCATGCTCATCCAGATAATCACTCAGATCCTCGGCCATCTTCTTGGTCAGCGTTGTTGCCAATACCCGTTCATTTTTTGCAGTCCGCAAGCGCACTTCGGACATCAAATCATCGACCTGCGTACCCACCGGGCGGATTTCAATTTCTGGATCGATCAGTCCCGTTGGCCGCACGACCTGTTCAACCACCTCGCCCGCACATTTCTCGATCTCGTACTTACCCGGTGTCGCACTCACATAAATGGTTTGTGGTGCTATGGCTTCAAACTCATCAAATTTAAGCGGCCGATTATCGAGCGCCGAGGGCAATCTGAAGCCATAATTCACTAAGTTTTCTTTGCGTGAACGATCGCCCTTATACATAGCCCCAACTTGCGACACCGTCACGTGCGACTCATCAATGACAAGTAACGCATCATCCGGCAAATAATCCAGCAACGTTGGCGGCGGCTCGCCAGGAGCACGTCCTGATAAATACCGTGAATAGTTTTCGATTCCTGAGCAATAACCGAGCTCGTTCATCATTTCGATATCAAATTGTGTACGCTGACTAATGCGCTGCTCTTCCAGCAACTTGTTCTGGTCGAGTAAATCTCGTTTACGTTCTGCCAGCTCGACTTTGATATGTTCAATCGCTTTCAGTAGCGTTTCCCGAGGGGTTACGTAGTGTGATTTCGGATACACTGTTACGCGTGCCACATCGGCTTCCGTAATCTGCCCTGTTAGCGGTTCAAAAAAGCTAATTCGATCGATTTCTTGGTCAAATAATTCGACCCGAATCGCTAGTTGCTCCGATTCTGCTGGAAATATATCGATGACTTCACCGCGCACACGATACGTCGCGCGCTCGAATGCGGCGTCGTTGCGCTTGTATTGGAGCTGCGCTAAACGACGCAAAATATCACGTTGGTCAATAATGTCACCTCGGCGCAAATGCAACATCATGCTCATATAGGCGTCGGGGTCCCCCAAACCATAAATACAGGACACTGAGGCGACCAACACGACATCACGACGTTCCAACAATGCCTTGGTCGCCGAGAGACGCATTTGTTCAATGTGCTCATTAATCGACGCATCTTTTTCGATAAAAGTATCGGTGGTGGGTACGTAAGCTTCAGGTTGGTAATAGTCGTAATAGGAGACAAAATATTCAACCGCATTGTTCGGGAAGAACTCTTTCATCTCACCATACAATTGCGCAGCAAGCGTCTTATTGTGAGCCAATATCAAAGTCGGACGTTGCACTTTTTGAATCACGTTCGCCATGGTAAACGTCTTACCCGAACCGGTAACCCCCAGTAACGTCTGATGCGCTAAACCAGCCTCGAGGTTATCGACCAACTTCTCGATAGCCTGCGATTGATCACCAGCTGGCTGATACGATGATACTAACTCGAAAGCTCGACTCATGCGGTTTTCCCTACTTCTTGATAATGTCGTTGTTCTTGACCAAGGACTCGCTGAAACGCGTACCACGCCACTCCCGCTGTAATACAGTTTGCCACCACACCGCCGACAAAGAGGCCGTTGAGGTCAAACCAGAGTGCACCGAGATAACTCAACGGAACAAACATCACAAACAATCGGAAAACACTGAGGACCAAGGCCGACAATGGGCGGTGCAAAGCATTAAAGCTTGAATTGGTCAGAATAATAATGCCCTGTAATCCATAACCGAGCGGCATGATATAAATAAATAAGCGGATAATGCGCGCCACTTCAGGATCATCTGTAAACGCCGCGGCAATATAGGGCGCTAAGGATACCAACACCACATAAATGACCAGTTGAATCAAGAGAATCGATTGCACTGCCAGTCGATATGCCGCCGCTACACGATCAAAACTATGGGCGCCGAAATTCTGACTGATTAACGGAGGGAGCGACATCGATAGCGCCAAAATGACCACGCTAGCGAGCGACTCCAAACGAGTTCCGACACCAAACGCTGCCACCGCTGGCGCACCATAACTGGCAACAATCGCAGTAAGAACGCCCATGGCAACGGGTGTTAACATATTGGCGCCCGCGGCTGGAATACCAATAGATAGAATTTGTTTGGTTGAATGCATGAAACTGGCGCCGGCAGGTGCGATTAAAGTCAATAATTGCTTGTAGTTGAGATACCAAAGCACTAGCACCACACCAATAGTCCACGACAGCAAACTCGCCAAGGCTGCCCCTTGAATGCCAAACGCAGGTATCGGACCCCAACCAAATATGAGAATCGGGTCAAAAATAGCGTTCAACAAGCCACCAGAGGCCATGATAATGGATGGGGTACGGGTGTCGCCGGCTGCCCTGAGTACGGCATTCCCAACCATTGGCAATACCAGTAACGCCGCGCCAATCAGCCATACGTGCATATAGTCTCGGATATAAGGCATCAGGCGTGGTTGGGCTTGCAACATCGTGAAGATAGGCTCGAGAAAAAGATAGCCAAGTACCGACAACCCCGACACCAACAAGCCTGCGACCACCAGAGCAACAGCACCATCGAAACGCGCATGCTCCTCACGACCACTGCCCCGCTTACGGGCAATCACAGCCGAGGTACCAATACCGAGACCGATAGCCAAACTGATGACTGTAAAGGTCACGGGAAAAGTAAAACTGACTGCGGCAAGTGGATCTGTGCCCAGCATCCCGATAAAGAACGTATCGACAACATTGAAGCTGATCAACGTCAACACCCCAATAATGACGGGCCATGTCATTCGCCATAGCGTCGGTTTTATTGGATCGGAAACTAATGATTTAGCCTTCACTGTAGCGGCTACATTACTCATTCACGGCGCTCTTATTGAAGGTGAAAAGAAAGACCCCATAGTGTACCGAAAGCACAGCATTATCGCTACGCCTGAAACCCCACAAAAGACAGTTATTGACGGCTGACCAGATAGACATTTTTGACTCGAAATCGTATGATAAGCCATCGTTTCGTCGTTACAGGAAGTATCCGTGAACTACCAGTTGTCAGATCGTGTCAATGCCATTCAACCGTCGCCTACCCTTGCCGTTTCACAAAAAGCAGCGGAGCTGAAAGCGGCTGGTCATGATGTTATCGGTCTCGGTGTCGGTGAACCCGACTTTGATACGCCTGCATTTGTCAAAGATGCTGCAAAGGCCGCGATTGATGCTGGACATACAAAATATACGGCTGTCGATGGTATTTTAGATCTGAAAAAAGCAGTCATCGCGAAACTCAACCGCGACAATCAACTCGACTATCAAGTGAACCAAATCCTCATTTCTGCAGGCGGTAAACACAGTATCTTCAACCTGCTGAGCGCTTGGTTGAATCCCGGTGATGAAGTTCTTATTCCAGCACCTTATTGGGTTTCTTATCCCGACATGTCGCTGCTCGTTGGTGCCGAGCCCAAGTTTATTCCAGCGGGAATTGAGCAGCGCTATAAAATCAATGCGGAACAATTAGAGGCGGCAATCACACCCAAAACACGACTATTGTTCCTCAATAGTCCTTCGAACCCGACCGGAACCGCCTATACCGCAGCGGAATTGCGAAAACTGGCTGAGGTGTTAGTCAACTATCCAGATATCCTCATCGCAACAGATGACATGTATGAGCATATTCTGTGGAGCCAAGAACCTTTTGCCAACATTGCAATGGTTGCACCAGAATTGCGTGACCGTATTGTCGTTCTCTCTGGCGTGTCCAAAGCTTATGCCATGACGGGCTGGCGAATTGGCTACGCAGCTGGCCCTGCACCTATTATTGCAGCGATGAAGAAAATTCAGTCACAAAGCACATCGAATCCCGCCAGTATCAGTCAATACGCGGCTCTTGCGGCACTCAATGGCGATCAAAGCTGTATCAATGAAATGGTCACGGCATTCAAACAACGTCATGATTATCTGGTCGAGGCATTAAATCAAATCCCTGGTGTTCAGTGCATCGCCGGCGATGGTACTTTCTACACGTTTGCGAACATCGACGGTCTTATGGCTGCAAAAAGCTGCTCGACTGATGTGGAACTCTGTGAGCAAATCCTCAACGACGCAAAAGTAGCACTGGTTCCAGGTTCTGCATTCGGCGCTCCGGGTCATTGCCGGTTCTCGTTTGCATGCTCGATGGAGACTCTACAAGAAGCCGTCCGCCGTATCGCAGCATTCGCCCAAATCAAATAACCGCTACTGGCTACTGGCTACTGGCTATTAGCTATTAGCTATTAGCTATTAGCTATTAGAAAACATCGATCTACGCTTTTCTAGCAACTAGTAGCTAGTAACTAGTAACTAGTAGCTAGTAACTAATGGCGAGGTTTTGCACAAGTATGACCGTTTCGTCATAAGAGTCGTGAATAGCTCGTGCGCAAGCAAACTGCAGTTCGTCGATTTTATCTAAAGCATTGTTTTGTACGTATATTTTTATTTTGACGCAATTTTTAAGCAATCGCTAAATCAGGCCGTGAAGCCCGATTTTTATGGAATCTCACAGGTTCTTCCACAAGGTTATCCACAGATTTAGTGGATAAGATCGGCAAGCCTTTGAGTGGCGTGACATTGGCAATACTGTGGATAATTGGCGCACTTCACATTTTATATCATTTGATATATTTTAACGAAAGTCACTTGCTTGACTTTGGCATTTTTTTTGCGAGTGCTGATTTATTCAGCAAACAGACTTTTTTAGTATTGACAGGGTGCGCAACCACCTTTAACATTCGCACCCGTTGTGTAGCTGTTCCCCAGTAGCTCAGTTGGTTAGAGCGGTGGACTGTTAATCCATGTGTCGTAGGTTCGAATCCTACCTGGGGAGCCAACTCAGCCTCTCACAACACCTCCCAAATGCTTTTCCCCAGTAGCTCAGTTGGTTAGAGCGGTGGACTGTTAATCCATGTGTCGTAGGTTCGAATCCTACCTGGGGAGCCATCTTAGCCGTGTTGCAACAATCCAAAATAATCATCAAACTCGCATTGCCGCCATACCTTCTGGCTCAATTCGTGGACCGACTGCTCTGCACCGCTCGCAAGCCACTGCGCAATATGGTCAGCTACATGCGGCCAATGAAACTTTTTCGCACGCCCTTGCTGCAGCCAATCACCGAGCACGTACGGATCTAAATCGGACATCACTGTGGCCAATCTTTGATCAGCCAGACAAGTCGCATTTGCCTGTTGCTCGAATTGCCCCGCCAATGGCCTCACTAGCAGCTTTTTACCCGCAGCGAGGGCCTCACTCGCCGTTTCGAATCCAGCGTTGCTGATGACGCCGTTTGAGCTCGCAAATACATCAGCAAATTCAAGTCGCGAAGGCGCATAATAATGCAGATGGTCGATTGACTTGCGTTCAGCTTGCGGATGGAAGATGTGAAATTGATAGCCTGGAAATCCTGCCAATAAACGATGCACAGCAGCAAGTGGTTCAAAGGGTAAGTACACGATGATTTGATGTTCGTTTACCGCTGTTTGCGTGGTGGCTCGTTGATGAATGACCGGAGGCAGTATCGATGGACTATCGGCCAACCAGTGCATACCCACTGCATCAGACACTGGAGCAAACCAACGTAATAGCTGGCGTTGGGTCGCTTGCACAGGCAAACTCGGTAGCCGATCAAAAAAAGCAAATTGACGACCAATTCCAATCACCCGTTGTTGCTGTTGACGACCGGCCCATGCCGTAACTGGCTCAAAATCACTGACAACGAGATCATAAGCGCTCAGATCCAACGCATTGACATCATTCCAGAAGGTGCGCCAACGATTTCGCTGTAAGGTTTCGAAAAGTGCTAAACGACCATCTTTTACGGCAAAGGTTAACCCTTGTCGCCACGCATAATCACCAAATACCTGCATATCAAATAAAGCAGAGCGCTCGCGTCCTGATACCAAATAGTCGACATCAACTGAGTATCGTTGCAACGCTTCAGCAAGAGCGGCACAGCGACTAATATGACCGTTCCCGGTACCCTGAATACCAATCAAAATTCGCATGGTTTTACCTCCTTAATAGGTGCTAGTCGCTTCCTTAGCCACTGACAACAACCCCAATTGACAACAGTGCGAGAGCAGAACCTAATGCGGCTCCGGCAAGAATATCGCCTGGATAATGAACGCCGAGTAATACGCGCGATAGCCCCACTAAACTTGCCCACAGATACAGTAAGCCGGTGTAATCAGGCCAGAAATAGCCAGCACAGCCAGCAAAAAGAAAGGCAGCCGTGGTGTGTCCTGATGGGAAACTAAACTGATCATGCGCTTGAATCACAGCTTGAAAATTTTGCAGGCGCTGATAAGGCCGCGGGCGCTTCAACCAACGTTTGATGAGCATGAACAATGGAATTTCTATGGCAAAACCAAGGACCAATGCCAACAACATGGGTTGCATGTCATGTTCGGCTAGCCACCAAGCGCAACCCACCAACAATGCATAAACGTAGCCGTCGCCGCTGAGCGATACCAACCTTACATAAGGGGATTGCGATAATTTTGCGAAGCGTCGACAACACCAGCTGAAGCTCAGCTCATCAACCGTATGTAATTGCTCTAGCCATCGTGTCATCACTCGGCCTCACTAGGTTTGTCTAGCGTGAACTTTAGACATTCAAAATGTAGTCTCCGCGACACTTTTATGAAGATTTCATGACAAACGGCTCTAAATGGCCAGAAAAATCCAATAACCCGACAGTTCGTCGGTTGTTTCATGGGGCTAAAGAGCCGATAATACCTCTGTTAATGCAAGCCACATGAGAAGTGTTATGGGTGACTATTTGCTGCTGTTGGTAGCAACCGTGTTAGTCAACAATTTCGTACTCGTTAAGTTTCTAGGGTTGTGCCCATTTATGGGGGTCTCCAACAAACTAGAGACCGCTGTGGGTATGTCCGCAGCAACCACTTTTGTGTTGACGCTGGCCTCTGTGGCGAGCTACTTGGTGAACCAATACATTCTGGAACCGTTGAACCTGCTTGCGCTACAAACCTTAAGCTTTATTTTGGTGATTGCCGTGGTGGTTCAATTTACCGAAATGGTCGTGCATAAAACGAGTCCGACTCTGTATCGCCTCCTCGGCATTTTCCTGCCACTCATCACCACCAATTGTGCGGTGTTAGGTGTTGCGTTACTCAACATTAATGAGCAACACAACTTTGTCGAATCTATTGTTTATGGTTTTGGCGCTGCAGTCGGCTTCTCATTGGTATTGGTATTGTTTTCAGCGTTACGCGAGCGGCTTGCCGCAGCAGACGTTCCAATTCCGTTTAAAGGCGCGGCGGTTGCGATGATTACCGCTGGCTTAATGTCCTTAGCATTCATGGGTTTTGCTGGTTTGGTGACGGTACAATGAGTGTGTTGACCGCAATTTTAGTCTTCGGTGGGCTCGCCTTATTATTTGGCTTGATCCTCGGCTTCGCCGCCGTTCGTTTTAAGGTTGAAAGTGATCCTATTGTCGACCAAATTGATGCCATCTTGCCACAAACGCAATGCGGACAATGCGGTTACCCCGGTTGTCGACCGTATGCGCAGGCCATTGCCAATGGTGATGCCATCAACAAATGCCCGCCCGGTGGTGATGCCACAATTAAGGAACTCGCCGACTTAATGGGGGTAGAAGCAAAACCATTGGACTCAGCGCACGGCGCTGAAGATGTCAAAAAAGTTGCCGTTATCCGCGAAGACGAGTGCATTGGGTGCACCAAATGTATTCAAGCCTGTCCGGTCGATGCCATCTTGGGTGCGGCGAAGCATATGCACACCGTCATTGCACATGAATGTACGGGTTGTGACTTATGTGTTGAGCCCTGCCCCGTAGACTGCATTGACATGGTGCCCGTGCCTACCAAACCAGAAACGTGGCAGTGGGATTTACAACAAATTCCCGTGAAGATGGTTGCTACTGCGGACCAGGAGTCGTAACCGATGACCGCTGACCCGAAAACTATCGCTGCAGGACATATCTGGACGTTCCCAGGCGGGATTCATCCGCCGGAACGCAAAGAGCTTTCCAATACCTATCCATTGCGAGAATTACCGCTGGCAACGCACTATTCCGTGCCAATTAAACAGCACAGTGGTGAACCCGGTGACATCATTGTTCGAGTGGGCCAAACCGTATTAGCCGGCCAACCCTTAACGCAAGTGGGTGTCGGGTTCGGTTTACCGGTTCACGCACCAACATCAGGTACGGTTACCGCTATTGGTCCCGGGCGCATCGCACACCCATCTGGACTGCCCGACATCGTCATTACCATTACTGCCGATGGCAAGGATACCTTTGCCCCGCCGCTACCGATACAAGACGTTGCAACAGCCTCTCGGGCTGACTTACTCGAGCAATTACGCCAAGCGGGGATTGCCGGACTCGGCGGCGCAGGTTTCCCGACTGCGCAGAAATTAGCATTACAGCGACCGCTGGATTATTTGATCATCAATGGGGTGGAATGTGAGCCCTACATCAGTGCGGATGACCGCCTGATGCGTGAACAGGCCAGTACTATTTTGCGTGGTGCTGATTTACTGTTGGACATCACCCAATGTCCGCAGGCGCTCATTGCCATTGAAGACAACAAACCGGAAGCCATAGCGGCCATGCAGGCAGCATTGACCGATTATCCGCGCATGCAGCTTCGCGTAGTGCCCACTAAATACCCGTCTGGGGGCGAGAAGCAGCTTATTCAGTTACTGACGGGGCGGCAAGTACCGAGTCGAGGCTTACCGATCGATATTGGGCTTGTCATGCACAACGTCGGCACTGCTTATGCAGTTGCACGTGCGATTGACCACGGTGAGCCCTTGTTACAACGGGTGGTGACCGTGACCGGCGAACATGTTGCGAAGCCGGGTAACTACTGGGTGCGCCTTGGCACCCCAGTTGAACACGTATTACAGGTCACACGTTACACAGCCGAGACCAACCAGCGAGTCATTATGGGCGGACCCATGATGGGCTTCACCCTGCCCGATCTGACCGTGCCGGTGGTGAAAATAACGAATTGCATTTTGGTGCCATCGACCGCGGAATTGGCACCACCACAACAAGAGATGCCGTGCATTCGTTGTGGTGCCTGTGCCGATGTATGTCCAGCCCAACTGCTGCCGCAGCAGTTGCAGTGGCTTGCCAAAGCCAAAGATTATGACGGTTTAAATCAGCAAAACCTGTTCGATTGCATCGAATGTGGCGCCTGTGCCTATGTCTGCCCAAGTGAAATTCCGTTAGTGCACTATTACCGCAAAGCAAAAGCCGAAGTGCGCAATATTGCCCGGGAAAAAGCCAAAGCAGAAGTGGCCCGGAAACGTTTTGAAGCCCGAAATGAACGATTAGAGCGCGAGAAAGCAGAACGGCTGGAACGCCATCGTAAAGCAGCCGAGGCGCGCAAACAAGCTCAAGCTGAAGCAGTTAAAGCTGGTGCCGATAATCCTCAAGATGCGGTACAGGCTGCGATTGCGCGTGCCAAGGCTCGTAAAGCAGCTCAGTTGAAAGAGCAACAAGCAAACTCAGAACCGGATGGGGAATCAACATGAGTTTTACCATAGCGACCTCACCCCATACGCATCAGCGTCGCACCACACAACAGGTCATGCGTTGGGTATATCTGTGTATGATTCCTGGTGTTGCTGCACTCACCTACTTTTTTGGCTGGGGCGTCTGGTTACAAATGCTCCTAGCATTGATCACTGCCATTTTTACTGAAGCAGCCTGTATGTGGTTACGGGGGCGCTCAGCGCGATTTGCTTGGCGTGACCATACGGCTATTGTCACCGCACTTCTGCTCGCTGTGAGTATTCCTGCTTACGCGCCATGGTGGATTATTGTCATCGGCACAAGTTTTTCCATTGTCGTGGTGAAACATGTGTACGGGGGCGTCGGTCAAAATCTTTTTAACCCAGCCATGGCCGGCTATGTGCTCTTGTTGATTTCATTCCCGGTGCAGATGACCAGCTGGCCAGTGCCACAATCGTTAGCGCAGTACACCATCAACTTTGCGGATAGTGTATCCTTGGTCGGCTCGGGCTACACCCAGTCAGGCTACAATATGGAGCAACTACGCACCGGTGTTGATGGCGCCACTATGGCAACGCCGCTGGATAGCGTGAAAACAGATTTAAGTCGCTCGCTAACGCCGACCGAAGCATTAGCAAAACCAATCTTCAATGACATTGCAGGAATTGGCTGGATGTGGGTCAACCTTGCATTCTTACTCGGTGGTCTAGCGCTGATTTACCTGAAAATAATTAGCTGGCATATTCCAGGCGGACTGTTGCTCGGCTTAGCCGTTCCAAGTATTCTCATGTCGTTGTTCGCACCGGGACAAGCCATTGGCTTATCGCTACACCTGCTCAGTGGAGCTACCATGTTGGGGGCGTTCTTCATTGCCACAGACCCAGTGACTGCCGCCACCTCCAACCGTGGCCGACTCTATTTTGGTCTATTAATAGGTTTTCTCACCTTCGTGATTCGAACCTGGGGTGGATATCCTGACGGCATTGCATTCGCAGTGCTACTTGCCAATATGTGCGTTCCGGTTATTGATAGGTACACGCAACCTATTGCTTACGGGCACGGAGGTCGTTCATGATTGCTCGTAGTATGCAGCGTAATGGGGTAATTCTCGCGGTTTTTGCCATGTTGGCGACCTTGTTGATTGTCGTCATCGCAAAACTTACCGAAGTACCCATTCAACGGCAACAAGAAGCGGAATTATTGCGTGTGCTGAATGAGATTATTCCGCCCCGTGCGCATAACAATGACCTCTACGCCAGTTGCACGCAACTGAACGTGCCGGCACTCGGGAGCAAGCCCCAACGCGCCTATCGCGCTTGGCTCAACGGTGAACCGCAAGCACTCGCCATCACCGTGACCGCACCCGACGGCTACAGCGGTGCGATTCAATTGATGGTCGCTATTCAACACGATGGTTCTGTTGCCGGTGTACGCACTCTAGCCCATGCCGAGACTCCCGGACTCGGTGACAAAATTGAACGCCGTAAAAGCGATTGGATCGAGAGCTTTCAGGGGCTCACGGTCAACGGATCTGACGACCCGCGCTGGGCTGTCAAACGCGATGGCGGTATTTTTGATCAGTTTACTGGCGCGACCATCACGCCACGAGCGGTGGTGAGCGCGGTTGAAGCAGCCGTATTAAGTTTTCAAGCCAATCGTGACAGTTGGTTTGCAGCACCCAATAACTGTTGGGAGACCACATCATGACGCAACTGAAAGAGCTCACACAACAAGGACTCTGGACCAACAACCCTGCACTGGTTCAGCTGCTCGGTCTTTGCCCACTATTGGCAGTTACCGCAACCGTAACGAATGCCCTAGGTTTAGGACTGGCGACTATGTTTGTGCTGATCGGCTCCAATATCACCGTTTCATTAGTACGCGATTACGTTCCCAAAGAAATCCGCATTCCGGTGTTTGTGATGGTCATCGCGACCTTTGTGACCGTCATTCAACTACTCATCAATGCCTATTTGTTTGAGCTCTATCAAGCACTCGGTATCTTTATTCCACTCATTGTCACCAATTGTGCGATTATTGGGCGCGCCGAGGCGTATGCCTCGAAAAATCCATGGCATTGGTCAGCCTTTGATGGTTTGATGATGGGGCTCGGCTTTACCGCAGTGTTGCTGTTGTTGGGTGGTATTCGTGAAGTCATTGGTAACGGAACTCTATTCGCTGGAGCTGAGCTGTTGCTGGGCGAGTGGGCAGTCCATTTGCGCATCGACGTGTTTACAGTTGACTATCCGCTGTTATTGGCAATCCTGCCACCCGGGGCTTTCATAGTGATGGGCTTCATCATTGCACTGAAAAATTTGATTGATCACTATCGCGAGCAACGTGCGCAGCAACCAGACAAAGTAGTCACGCGAGCACGCGTAACCGCCCAATAGAAAACGTAGTAACAGGAATATGAATCAAGCCAAGCGAATTGAAATTTTGACCCGGCTGCGCGCCGAAAACCCACACCCAACCACCGAGCTGGAATACAGTTCGAGTTTTGAATTGCTGATTGCGGTCCTGCTATCCGCCCAAGCAACGGATGTCGGTGTTAATAAGGCAACCCGCAACCTTTTTCCCATCGCACGAACGCCTGCAGCAATGCTTGCATTGGGCTTAGATGGTGTAAAACATCACATCAAGACTATCGGCTTATTCAATACCAAAGCAGAAAATGTCATCAAGACCTGTCAAATTCTGGTCGATCAATACGGCGGTGAAGTACCCGAAAATCGTGAAGCTTTAGAGGCATTGCCAGGCGTTGGTCGCAAAACCGCAAACGTAGTTCTAAACACTGCATTTGGCTGGCCGACGATTGCCGTGGATACGCATATTTATCGCGTATCGAACCGTACTAAGTTCGCACCCGGCAAGAACGTCGATCAAGTGGAGAAAAAGCTATTAAAGGTGGTACCAGCAGAATTTAAAGTCGATGTTCATCATTGGTTGATTTTGCATGGTCGCTACACCTGTATTGCCCGCAAACCAAGATGTGGCTCGTGCATTATTGAAGACCTGTGTGAGTACAAAGATAAAACCGAATAAGAAGCGTACAACATCGTTTACTCAACAACTGAGAAAGCAGACAGCCGTCTGATTGCCTAAACAGTACCCCGTAGTCTCACTCAAGTTGGCGTATGTGCAATGCCTAACTATCGAGCTCTACCAGGGGCCCCATGTAAAATGAGTTGCGATCTGAATACGGCTCTACGCCAGTGTTCCATTATTATGGATACCAGTCGGCGCAGAGCTTAGCATGGTCAAGCCGACTGGGAATGTTTGCGCAGCGGCACTTTCCAGTCGTTCAGGGTGGCCGCGCGCCAAGTCCATTCCAGCGGTCCATAGCGGTATCGTGCATACCACCAGTGCGCGAACAGGATCTGCAATCCAAAAAATGCGATTGCGAGCAATATTCTCTGTTGCGTGTCCCACACTTCAGCCATTCCTAGACCGAACTGATACAAGATGGGAACGGCGATAACGGAATGGGCGACATATAGCGTAAGAGTCATCCGTCCGGGGCCCCTGAAAAGGCCCACGAGCCACTGCACTGGCGAGTTCCACAGGAGCGCCAAAAAACCGATTAGCGCTGCTATGCCGCTGATTCCTATCCACTGGAAGAGTATTGCACGCTCGGTAAAGGGTCCGATCGCAAACTCTACGCCTGATGGTGATCCAGGGACCAACGGCTTCACGATGAATTCAAGGATAGCGAAGATGGTGCCGCCAATGACAACCAACGCTAATGCAATCACGCGGTCTTTCGCAAGGCTGGCGAAGAAGCCTGTCCGCTGAATAACAACCCCAACTGCGAACAGTCCGGCAATCTCGCTCACCCTGCCAAACGACCAGTTTATCGACCACTTGACCAAGTTACCCTCAACGAGATTGGCACTGATGAGTGCTCCCAAACTGCCGTTTCTGAACACATCCCAAAGGCCGGAGCTCGAATAATAGGGCTCTGAAGCGGCAAAGGCATTGCCCCAATGAGCAAGCAACCATTGGATGAGTAGCGGCATCTGAAGGAAAAACAGGCCCGCAATTGCCAGCAGTGCATAATTGCTACGAACTCTGTCTAACGGGATGAGCAGAACGCCCAGAAACGCGAGCAAGCGCAGTATCTCAGGGGAATATAGCAGCGAGTGTAAGAATCCTATCGTCAAAAGGAGGAAAAGCCGCCATGCGAAACGCTTGGTGAAATCGACGCCGCGTGCCCTCTGATTGGCCATTATCGTTGCGAAACTGAACCCAAAAAGCAGCGCGAAAATCGCAAAGGCCTTGCTTCCGAAGAGAAAGAAAACAGCCTGCCCCCACGGATCGTCAGTCCCTCGTGACAGACCGACACCAAATGCTTCAGCCGCATGCACCATGAGCAAGCCGAATAAAGCGAAACCGCGTAGGGCATCGACGAATTCAATTCGTTCAGGCTGAACCTGTGATTTGCTTAGGATGTTCATCGAACTTACCCCGACCTGTTTTTCCGGTTGAATTTCGAGTTTAAAACGGATTAACGCCATTAGCTACTACTAGCGACAGCTTTCCAACAGACGCTTTTAGCACTACCCTGCTCCTTCAAGATTATGGGCTTGGTTTTATTAACAGCGATATAACTGTACCGCCCGTAAGCCGCGATGTGGTTCCTGTATCATTGAAGGCTATAGGAATTTAAAAAGAAAACTGACTAGCCCAAGAGCTTATGATTGGAGCAATAAGGTATGCACTAAAGTGCCTTTGATACTGAACTGAATAGTGTAATCTGACGCCAATCCGTGCTGAGACGCAAAAGATCGACATAACGTTAAGGTAAGGCGACTACGCTGAAGATCCAACTGACTCACACGAGCTTGTTCAAAACCAAAATAACAACATACAACGGGATAAAGTGCTTTATATAAGCTCTCTTTCGCGGAGAAAATGATGCTGGTGCCCACAGCTTCACTAAATCCGGCATCTGTCATTAGTTTCAGTTCTGTTTCGTTATGGATTTCCGCTGCTAAACTCCGCGCAGCTGGCGCTGATAAAATCAGTTCTGAATCTACCCCAATAAGACTTATTTCCGCCGCTCTGGTGACGCAGCAAACAGCGAAGTCTTGAGTATGGCTGATTGAACCAATGATATCCTTTGGCCACACTGGTGAGCGATCTTTCGCGATACTCACCTGTTGTTGTGCGACCTCAAGTCCTAAAGCTGACAATGCCTGTTTCACGACGATACGGGCAGCTAGATATTCAGCTTTACGCTTTATCACTGCTGCTCTAACTTCGTCTGGAAAATCAATGCCGTGTGCGACAAAACATTGGTCATTATAACTATGAATATTGAATTCACAGCTGAGTAAATGAGTTGAGTTTTTGTATAACTGGTGTCGGATACAACGGATGAAACCGCTGTGCCAATGCTCTTCAGCGAATGGTTCAAACTGATCGAAAAGCATATGGCTCAGACGCCTACAGCCTTATCGTTCAGGCATTGGCCGATGACAGATTGTATGTAGTCGGTCAGTTGATCTGGACTCTGGTTAATATAGAAATGCTCGCCTGGATACGACCTCATCGTACACTTCTTTTTCGTGAGCTCGTTCCACGCTGTGAGCTGACTCATGTGGGTACTAGTATCCTGCTCACCATAGATTACAGAAAATGGAAACGGCATGGGTATTGGTTCGGCTTGATACGTTTCAGCGATTTTGAAGTCTGCTCTTAACATAGGTTCAAATAATGCCATCAACTCTTCGTTACGTAAAACCTCTACCGGTGTTCCGTTTAATTGCTCCAAAGCTTGAATAAATTCGTCTTGCGGCAAAGCATGACGGCTTTTATTTAGAAAAGGCAAATGAGGAGCTCTGCAAGCTGAGACGAATAAATGTAATGGCATCGGAAAATTTGATTTTTGTAGCTGACAGCACAAAGCATAACTAATCAATGCTCCCAAGCTATGGCCAAAAATCATGAATGGATATTCGGTAAAATATGCAGCATGAGTCATTAACTCTTCTACTTGCTGCTGCATCGTCTGGTGTGGTCGCTCACAAATTCGCGAGCCCCGCCCCTTTAGTTGCACAAAAACTTGCTCAACATCTGAGTGAGAACTGTAATGCCACTGCTGATAACTTTGCGCTGAACCACCCGCAAAAGGAAAATAAAAAAGGCGCAACTTCGGGGCTAATAGGCGCTGCGGAACAAAAAATAGATTACTATCCTGCGACGTCATACCCTGAGCCACGCCTTTTATTGATTCCTGTTGTGCTAACTACCATCTTAATCGGCAGCAGCAACCTTCTTATCTGACGCCAGTAATAATATTACTCCAATAAGCGGAGTAAATAACATGGAAGCAAATAAATATCCCCAGAAGCCCAATTTACGGTTTCTGCCCATATAAGCAACTGTGGCACACAACAACAGATACAATAACACGTACATAGATCACTCCTTTCTGTCAAAAATTCAACTAAAGATCTTCGAGTTTATGGATTTTCATTTCCTCAACCAGAATATCGCCTTTGGTAATGCCATGGCTATGACAACTAAACATTAGTCCTTTATCGGCAAATTCGCTATTTGCCCGGTACAACAAGGTATCTGCTAAAACTTCAGGCTCGAGAGAATACGCAATTTTTAGTGTCTCCTGAATGATGTTCGCTGCAAGATAGCCCTGAATTGCCCAGTTATCCGGCTCGGTACCATATGCTTGTTGATAGCTTTCAGCGAACTCTCGAAATTTTATATATGCCGTTTCAAAATTCGGACAAGCATAACGTGCAGGTAGACAGTTTTCTTCGCCTTCAAAACAGACGTCTTGAGGTTCAGCGCCCTGCTTCATCGCGTCATAGGCACGTCGGTATTGGTTCACATCATGCGTTACTAACGCGTAGATATCACCATAGTCAGCGCAATCAGCCGTTGTTTTACATTGGTCTTCTATATCGATTAAGGGGTGCCCACCAAAAATTGGCAGTTTGATATCTAAATCTCTAGCTTGCGCAATAGCTACTCCGACTTCAGGCATAAAGCCCGCGATAAAAATGACATCGACCTCGCCAGACTTGATCTTGCTGATTCGTTTCTGCATTTGCTCGAACTTAAGCAGCACCTCATCGGCATCTAGGTCGATCACTTTTCTGGTGACATGGAGCTCATTAATCAACCTTGCTGACACTGACGAATTGTCTTCATCTTTGATTGACTTTATCTTTTCAATCCACATTTGCAATTCAGCATTCAGTTGATCGAGTTCTACATATTGCTCTGTTTTCTCGAGCAAAATGAGCTCTTTTTGATTCTTGAGAAACAAGGATTCCAAGTAAGCTGTTGAACTACTTTGCTTGAGATCCGTTTGCAAATACTGTTGCAGTTTTGTTCTCGGCATGGAATCAAAAAATTTGTTCTCCCCATTTTTCAGTTTTTGTTCTGCGGCGAGGAATTCAATAATACTGGCATCGTCTCCGCTTGAGGACAACCTGGCTATCTCAAGCATGCGTTCAGCTTGCTGCAATTTGGCTTGCAGTAAAGCAATCTCATCGGTCAGATTAATTGGACTGATTTTACTTCGTAACGACGATAACAAAGGTCCGAAATTGGTGTGATTTTCCTCAAAAAATGCCTGGGCTGGTACTCTCAGGCCCAACGCTGAGGCATGTTCTATAAAATAGTTTGAAAATTCGGTGCCATATAAATCTCGCTCATAGATTACATAAGCATTGATATAACCTTCATCATGAATATGTTTCGCCAATACTTTCGCATTGGTATCGTCGTTCGCTACATTTCGGAAGATGTAGTTGAAGTCATAATCAGTCAACTTCGCATTCGTAGAACCTGAAGAAAGCATCATCACTCCTTCAAATTCGTATACTGGCGCAGCAGGAAGCGCAGCAACTGAGCGGTAGTAGCCCAACGCAGCCAACATATTTGGATTACGAACTATAGTCTTCGCCTGCTTCACCGCTGCATCTCGACGAATAGGCTCAGCATAGTTTAACAGTCTCAGAACTTTAGTATTGCACGCCTTGTTATCCGCCGGCTCCAGTTTCTCCTGTTCTGTGCTTTGACAAAGACCCAATCTTTCAGCATTGATGGCTTCAACAACTAATCGAACCGCCTTAACATACCCGGCCTTGTCTTCGCCCTCGGGCCAAACCACTGCCACATCAAGCTGTTCACTTTGCGCCAGATGGTTTTGTCGGATCTCAATAGCGGAGATAGGTTGTGACTCCAGATAAAACCTGTAGGCCACAAACACTAAGTAACCAATCAACACGGCATAAAACAGACGCCACTTCATCTAAACGCTCCCACGACAGGATCAAGAATGACACGCAACTGCTTTATCATGGTTGATTCGCCTTTTGGGCAGAATCATTTCCCTGAGAGCTTTCAGACGACTCGTCAGCAGCTTCCTCCGACGATTTCCGGAAACTCTCATTTTCGGCATTGAGAATAATAGGTAATGAGTTTCTGTCTGGTCCTATTAAAATAACTTTAGAGTTATCTGATTTAGCAATATCTTTGGTTGCTTCAATACCCTTCCACAACAAGACGTCACTACTCAAACTTGAATTGACTATCGTGTTGTATCGGCTGATACCCTCAGCTTCTACTCGTTTGCGCTCTGCTTCTTTTTCTTCTCGGTCGATTCTGAAATCGTAGGCAAATACTAATTGTTGTTGTGATAGTTTCTCTTGAATGGCCTGATCAACTTGCTCTGGCAACTGAATATCTGTGATCATCACTTCATCCACAGTAACGAATTTTCTTGCGACTCGACCAATTGCTTCGTTGACAGCTTCCTGGAAGGTCGACTTGGTAGCAAGCGTAGCGTAGATATTGGTAAGATCATCATCAACCGCATAAGAACGCACGGTCGCCTCTATTTCTGGCAATACAACAATTTTAAAATAATCCTGACCAACAAATTTATGTAACACTCCGACCATATCGCGGTCCGGATGAAAACGTATGGCCATTTTAATTGTCAGCTTTAAACCTTCTTTGGTGAGCACATCTAAACTATGCAATTCATTTTGTACCCGTAAATTGTAGATTGCCATGATGTCCCAAGGATAAATTAAATGCAGCCCCTCACCATAGATTTCATCGACCACGGTACCACCGGCAAATCGCTTATAGAGCACTCCGCCTTCACCTGCTTGGATAGTAATAAAAATACGGTTCCACAATAAGACTAATAAAAATAGCAGTATGAAGCAGGTGATAATAATATTCGGTAAATAGTCGTCTATTTTCGCGCTGACACGGTTGAAAAAGCGTTTTATCTTGAGTCTCATTCGTGGTCCTGCCTTGTTATGCTGGCAATTTTTCCATATTCAAGCTTGATTAATGTATCTGCCATATCAAAGTATCTGTCATCATGACTGACCAGAATAATCGTCTTATTTTGTTTTTTCAGTTCAGGCAGTATCACACGGTAATACTCCTCCCTGAATTCAGGATCTTGATCTGCGGCTACTTCATCGAACACCATGATAGGTTTGTCTTCGAGCAGGGATACGATCAAAGCAATCCGTTTACGTTGTCCTGTTGATAAATCTAGGTTGCTAAATCGTCCATCTTTAAAGTAGGTCTTGTCTTCAATTTTCATTCGCGCAATCAAGTCATTGATGCTTTTCTCGTCGTAATTTTTCAGACCATACAACTTTTCAAACAAGTGAAAATCAGTTAACACGATGGAAAACAGGTTCCGGAAATCATCATAGCTATCGTTCTGCAGTACACGATCATCAATATGAATAGAGCCCGAGGACGCGGAATACAAACCGCAAATATTCTTCAGCAATGTAGTTTTCCCACTGCCATTACCGCCGACCAAAAAGATAATTTCACCTCGTTTTAGAGTCAGGTCAACCGGTCCTATACTGAACATCTTATTTTTAGTTTCATCGAGATAGTTATAGGTCAAATCACTTAAGCGGATACTAGAGAAATCATTAAAGTGGCCAGGTCGGTTCAGCTGTTCACACTCCATTGCTTGATTTATTCTGCTCTCCATTTTGTCCAGATTACCCAAAGCGATATCGGCTTTCATCACAAGCGGCATCGCCTCCACTAACAAACCTATAGCACCAGACATAAACAACACCACGGCCGTGATAGACATCAGCACGCTTGGTTCTGCTTCATCCAACTGGGGTAATAAAAATACGACGCAAGCCATTAGGACGTAAAACAAACATTGAATAAAGGTGGTATTGGTCACCACCTTTTTTTCTGAACGCAATTTGAGTGCAACTGACTCATGGAGATTAGCAGTGAACTCGTTTAGATAAATATCGTTACTTCGTTCTCTTGAGATTTTTAACTCTTTAAACCCATCGAGAAAGTGATTCAAAGCATTATAAAATTCGGCATCTTTGGCCTGATATTCATGGTAAAGCTCGACCACCTGACGTTGTGCTTTCTTGTAGGTAAAAATACCTATCGTCAGGACCACCGCACACATCCAAAATGCAATGGTTGACAACCAAGCGATATAACCGAAACAAAAAATGAGCATCACACCAGCAGTGCTGACATGGACTAAAATACGGGAGGATTCATAGATAATTTGAGAGTTATCAAGCAAGTTACTGATCACACTCATTTTACCAATTTTTTCATACTGGCTTAGAGAGCTTTTTCTGAGTTTGTCTATGATCGCAAGATGTCGTTCTGAGATTGCAGACTGCACACTAGCCTGAGTGTTATATTCAGAAAAACGCCTTGCATACATGAATCCTGAAATACACAGGGCAAAAAACAGCAAGTTTACGAAGTTGATCTCATTAAAATCTTTTGCAACATCATTAATCACCAGCATCACCATACCGTTGGTGATGCCCGCGAAAATGACAGCTGCAAGAACTTTATTTCTTTTACTGCCCAGTTTATCCAGGATAAAACTAATCAGATTAAACTTCATGTTTGTATGATATCCCTAGATCTCTTTTATCCATAGTCGATACTTCAATATTAGAAGCGTACTCTGACACTTATACTGTTGCTTCTATCTGTTCCTTCAACACCGACCCAGGGTGTATTGTCCTTCTCGAAACTGTAGTTATAGAGCAACGACATATGAGCGTTGATCTGATACTGAAGACCGAGGGTAAAGCCCAACTTTGATTTATTGCTATTACCGATGATGCAATACTCTGAACCAGACACTGGCGGCTCTACGCACATAGGATTGACTGTGTTACCTGCGGTCATTGAAGGTCCAGGTTCAGGCAGTGACTCCAAGCTATGTAACCAAGTAAAACTCTGGTTTATGCTGATGGTTTTCGTGAGATGCCAAGATAACTGTTCTACAAAGTAAGCCACCGAATAATCCAGTGAACCGATACCAACAGCATCTTGGTTGATAAATTCGTCATGCTGTTCGCCCACCGCGAGCATCGAACTCAAGTTTACTCGATCAGTAGCAATGATGTGCATACCGGCACCTGCATATAAAACTTGCTGGCGATCTAAGGATCGCGTTGTGTCTTGCTCGATGATGTAACCACCTTGGGCAAACCAAGATTCGTTAAAATCGTAACGACCACCGTAGTTAAAGGCGTAATGTTTTTTGTCGAGAGCTTGAATACCAGACTGCTTGACGTCATCTTTTTCATAAATAAGTGTCAAGAAATTAGTCCAGGCATCGACGCGGGAAAAGTAGTCCAGCTCGATATGAAACTCTTCACCTTCAATATTGCCGCTCATTTCTGCTAAATCAGCAGTTACTTGCAATGCATGTTGCCACTGATCATTTAGTCCTTGTTCATAAGCGCTGTCATACCACCATTGACCCGAAGGATGAGTGGGTTTTGGTGCTGCATCGGCTGGGTGTTGAGCTACTCCAGAACTATTCTTATTCGAATCGGCAGCTTGGCAGGAGGTGTTTTGCGGGTCTTTGCGACACAATTCCACAGCCATTAACTGGCGGTATAACTCTGGATTTGTTGATTTCAGATAATCGATATCGATCGTCTGAGCTAGTAAAGATGAGCTAAAAACGGCACTGCTCGTAAGTATTACTGCACATAAAAAATGTAGTTTTGCCATATTGTGTGTCCACAATGCAGATTGATGCGATTAACAATGAACACAACAGAGTAATCAGATGCGGGACGCACTAGCAACTGGTTCTATTGACTCATTCTGTATAAATCAGACAAAGCTTGTGGCCAACATTCACTGGTCCACGAAGCTTTGTTTGATTGCTAAGCGAGATTTAAAAGCTACTTTTCCGCTTTTTTAGCCTCAGCAGTGACTTTCCTTCCGACATCAAACTGCTCTTTAAAATACGCTTTTACTTTTGCAGGGTCTAAATCCAGAAAAGTCCCACCCGACGCAAAATGCTGATTAAAAACTCGGCCGATAGCATACGTTGTAGCACCACCGAGAATCGACATAGTAACAGCGCCAGTAGTTTGACCAATCAACGGAATTGCTTTGATAAAACTAGCCACAGGTTGCGCAATGGCGACAGGTAAGAACCCGCTAACCAAGGAACCAATGATAGCCTTGCCGCGTTCTTCCGAGAATTCCACCTCATAAGTCTTAGACAGCTCGTTCAGCATCTTTAATTGAATCGCTGTTAAACCAATAAAGTCTACCCAAGGAATAGGAATTAAACCTACACCAGCTGCCGCATAACTGTGTTTGCGGATAAGCTCTTCGGCTTGCGCTGATTTATCAACGTTCGAATGATCAGCCTGTGTTTTATTATCAGCCTCAGTTTCGGCTTGACCCGAGGTACTGCTCGCATTTGATGTGGATGTTTTTGCAGTTGCCATCTTGATTTTCCTTGTAGTCGTACGCTAGTACACTTAATCGAAACCACGTTCTATTAACTTTATGCTAAGGGAATCTCTTAGGTGTCTAACAAATAAACTATTTTTTATTTTTTGTAAACTTGCGAGAACGTTTTCAGCGATGCGTCATATTAATTTGTTTCTTTTATGTTTTATTCTTGATCAGTAGTAGCAATCTGTTCATAAAAATTGCGAATAATGAAAAATATTTTTCTATCTCTACTTTGTGCCACAAACAAAAAATGTTAGCTTTTGTGATAGTCAGAATAAACTTAATAATCATCAAAATAAAAGTCAGCATTTAGCTAAACAAATATAATAAAAAAGCTTTTTTATCCCTGACAACAATAGCATGGGTCACTTGTTCAAGTTCGATTAACGGGAAGACATCACATGGCTTTGACCATTAGTAACGAGGAATTGCTTTTTCAGTGGTTTGTTAACCCAGTTGAACAGCGCAATAACGCGTCACTTGTTTTTGAAATTGCCGGTCCACTGAATGTAGAGCAGTTTTTACAAGCCTGCTACCACTATTTACAACAAAATATTAATGACCGTCTTAGTATCGACTACGCTTATCGCACGGAACACTCAGAAATCACAGCAGAAAGCTACGTTCAGTTGCTTGCATTCGACGACCACAATTTATGTATTTACGATTTCATTAAACAATTGGTAAACCGCCCTTACGATCTGTCTTCAGCAGCTCAACCGCATTTGTTCCTGATTCAATATTCAGCTTCCCATTACTATTTTGTCATCAATACCTTTCATCTGGAAATCAATAACGGCCTGGCCGAACAGTTGATACGACAGATATGGAGTTACAGTACAGATGAAGAGTATGTAGTCAGTTCAGAGCAGCCTGCGGAGTCTTTACCTGCAGAGGTCTACACTGATAATCATCAAGTTGAATCCGCTCGCTCTTACTGGCGTGAGCAGCTCAGCGGTATGGATCTGTTTACGCCGCTGCCGGTCAAACATGTCGCCACCGCACGTTACCATTCACATACGTTTTTATGGGATTCTGAGCGTGTCACCCTAGTCAATAAAATAGCCGAACAACTGCAACTGGATAGTTATCAGTTGCTGGCAGCCGCCTACTCCACCAGTTTGGCTCTATTAATTGGACAGTCCAAGCTGGTGTTGTCGGCACGCAAGCTAAACCTTGGTGATGGCCCATCACATTTAAGTGCTTTGCCCTTGTGCTGTGACATGCGCATTGGCTCAATGTCGCAGTTGGTCCAATCGTTAGCCAGTCAATACCGTAACGCCCAACACCACAGCGCTTTAAGCTTTTACGACATTATTCATGATCAACAGCAGTTAACCGGTACCAACCGATGTTTAAATCTTGATTTTGCTGAAGCGCCATTGCTGGAAGTAGAGTTAGGTGCTGACGACCTAGACATCACTCCGTTACCCATGCCTTGGAATACAGCGGATGACTATGATGTCTCATTGCAGTTTGACCGTAACGATAATCAAGAATGGTTGTTCAGATTAACCTTTAACAATCAGCATTTGTCAGATGCAGAGGCACTCTGGCTACAACAAAATATGGCTCGTTATCTGGATGCTTTGCAACTTCAACTGCAAGACAGTGTTCCAACTTCTTCACTCTGTATCCATCAGATGTTTCAGCACACCGCCTCCTTATATCCTGACACAACTGCTTTGGTAGACAGTGACAAACTAATCAGTTATCAACAGCTTGACGAAATTACTGATCAATTAGCGAAGCTGATTCGTCAGCATTATTTCAATACCTACAAAAGCTCTATGCCGCAGGAAACGCCCGTGGCTATTATGCTCGAGCGGAGCTGGTACGGAGTTGTTGCGATGCTTGCCGTACTGAAAAGTGGTGGCTGCTATGTCCCAGTAGATCCCGACTTCCCAGAGCCACGGATTGACTACATACTCAAGGATTGCCAAGCACCCATACTGATCAGTCAATACAGCGTGCAGCACAAGTGCTCAGCCAGTACAGCGAGTTTGTTGTGCATCGAGGACTTGTTGCAGCAAACACCGACCCATCAAGATGAAGTGGACGCCCTGCCACAATCAGCGACAAGTTTGGCTTATATTCTCTATACCTCTGGCACCACAGGAGAGCCGAAAGGGGTAATGATTGAGCATCGTAGTGCGCTGAATACCATTCATGCTCTAAAACACCTCTACGGCGTGCCAGGCTATCGAATTGCTGCTTTTACCAATTTTGTATTTGATGTTTCGGTGTCCGAAATCTTTGCGACTTTGATCTATGGTAACGAGTTGCATTTGCTGCAAAACGACATACGCCAAGACGCCCATAATTTGTCGCTTTATCTGAACCAAAATCGAATCAATCTGGTTTACTTGCCCCCTGCTATATTGGCAATAGTTCCCAGAATCAACTACCCAGCACTACATTCCATTATTTTCGCGGGCGAACCTTGTGATCAAACCGTCGGACGCTATTTCGCTGAACGTTTTGCCTTGTACAACTACTATGGTCCAACTGAAGCCAGCATTTATGTTACTGGCAAACGAGTCGACTCGGTCGATGTCAACGACATTGGCTACGCCTTACCCAATATGCGCTCTTACGTTCTTGATGAAGCGATGCAAGCAGTTCCTGACGAAGAAATCGGAGAATTGTACGTATCTGGCATAGGTCTAGCCCGTGGCTATTTGAACAAAGCAGAGCAAACAGCAGCTCGTTTTATTGCTAATCCTTTTGCTACTGCTGCTGAGCATCAGCAAGGATTTGACCGACTCTACAAGACCGGTGACCTGGTGAAGCATACTGCGCAAGGTAGTCTGAAGTATTTAGGCCGCAACGATTTTCAGGTCAAAATCCATGGCTTTAGGGTGGAGCTTGGTGAGATAGAAGCCGCATTATCCACTATCGAAGAAATTGGTCAGTCTTTAGTGCTGGTTAAAGAACGTAATGAATTAAAGCGTTTAGTCGCTTATTACCAGGCGCTCGCCCCAATTGATGAGAAACGTTTAAGAGTACAACTGGCTGAACGCCTGCCGAGCTACATGCTGCCCCATTATTTTGTTGGTTTGCAGTCTTTCCCGTTAACCACCAACGGCAAAATAGACAGACAACGATTGCCCGAGCCTGAATGGCTGCAGCAGGTCGGAGCTGTGCCAAAAAATCAGCGTGAACAGCTGATTTTGACCTTGTGGCAGCAAGTTCTGGGATCAGATCAGTTTGGTGTCACCGATGATTTTTTCCAAATTGGCGGTGACTCGCTTGCGGCTATGCGGGTGGCTTTGTTATTGCAACAACAGCAACTGGATTGCAGCACTAAGCTACTGTATCAGCACAACACGGTGCGTAAACTGGCGACTCAACTGGTTCCTTTGCAACAACCTAGCCAACAAATTATTGCGTCAGACAGCACAGAGCTGAATGAAATGCAGCGACTGGTCCTAAATCATCAGCTCATCACCAGCCCTGTACTTTACAACGAAAACATTACCATCGATTTTCATGGTATGCGCCTAACTGAGCAGCAACTAAGTCATGCTTTGATGCGGTTTATCAATCATCATGCTTCGATGCGAATGAAAGTTCTCGAGGACTATCAGAGTTTTGCTGTGACTGAATCACTGGAACACGGGCCAGAGATCCACACCGAGTATTTTACAGCCGCCGAATTTGACCAGAAATACAAAGCCAGCTTAAAGCACTGGGTCAATTTGCCATTTGCGTTACTAAGAGGACCGCTGTACAGGTTTGTGCTGTTTTATCGCGATAATCAACCGGTGAAGCTGGCCTTTATTCACCATCATCTTATCAGTGATGGTGACGCTATGTATAACCTCTTTGTGCCGCAATTATATGCGCTGCTCAAAGATGGCAATTCCGCGTTAGCGCCATACCCGACAACGATTTCACGCCCTTTGCCACGATCAGATCTGTCTGCACTGATTCAAAGCATGCACAGAGTCGATTTATTCAACAGTCGCCCCTCTGTGGATTGTCAGGGCAATTATCTCTGCACCAATTTTAGTGAAACTCAAACCAAGCAATTGGAAACGCTTGCCCGTCAGCATAATGTCAGTCTATATGCTGTGTTGCAGAGCTTGATCGCGGTTCTAGTCTGGAAATTCTCAGGGCAGCGGCAGATGAGTATCGGTGGCGTAAAATCGTTGCGTGGACCCGATGCAGAAGCTGTGTACGGCAATTTTCTCGCTAATGACATCAGTAATTGTCACATTGACGCAACAGAGCCTTTTATTGATTTAGTAAAGCAGCGTTTTGCTGATATACAACAAGATCTGGACCAAATTATTCCTTATCAGCAATTGCTTGAGGCGTTGCGGCATGAGAATACGTTAGACGAAAAGCTGCCAGGCATCTATATGACTTTGGAGCCTAAATCCAAAGTGCAGCTACTCTGGCAGGTCACGCAAAATGACACTTTGCCACATAGCGTTAAATATCCACTCTATTTCGAATTTGATCACCAACAGCAACTGCTACTGCGGCTGGAATATCGCAGCGCTATGTACACCAAAACACAAGCGCAGCAACTGATCACAGCTTTGCAGCTACTGACAGAGCAATGTCTGCAGCATCCTGAAACCAAAATCCACCAATTGCAGGTGATGCCAACCCAGCAGATCCAGCAGCTGTTGCATCCATTTCAGATTGTGCAGGACATGGAGCACCATCAACAGAACCAAACTCTGGTGCAGATGTTTGAGCGTTCTGTGCAACAGTTTCCCGACAATGTAGCACTTAACTTTGGTGCAGAAGCCTGGACTTATCGGCAACTGGATAATAAGGCCAATCAATTGGCTCATTTGATCCGCCAACGGACTAACGTCGAGGCGGATACGCTGATTGCTTTGTTGCTGCCACGATCTCTGGATACTGTACTGGCAATACTGGCGGTATTAAAAGCAGGAGCAGCTTATGTACCAATAGACAGTAGCTACCCCGAGGACAGAGTCAGTTTTATTCTGCAAGACACCCAAGCAGCACTGCTATTGACCCATCGAAACTACTCCGACTTAAGCGGTGAATTTTCTGGCGATACTCTATTTTTGGATGAAAATATTGGGCAAGAACACAGCACAACCGCACCTGATGTCAGTATAGATCCGCATCAACTGGCTTATGTTATTTACACTTCGGGTAGCACCGGTAAACCTAAAGGGGTGTTGTTAGAGCACCATAATGTCTGCCGTCTACTAAGCTCAACGCAGGCCGACTATCAGTTCAACCAACAGGACGTCTGGTGTCTATTCCACTCCTACGTCTTTGACTTCAGTGTATGGGAGATCTGGGGGGCATTTGCTTACGGTGGCCGCCTGTTTGTGCCGACCAAAGAACAAGCACAAGATACGGAAACTTTTGTCGCTTTATGCCAGCAACAACAACTGACGGTGCTGAACCAAACACCTTCTGCTTTTTATAATTTTAGTGACCGAGCTCTACTGTTACCCCGCATTAAGTCATTACGTTATGTGATTTTTGGTGGCGAAGCGCTAAATCTCAACCAACTGAGTTCCTGGTTTGATTATTACGGCGATAAACAGCCGCTCTTGGTCAATATGTATGGCATTACAGAAACTACAGTGCACGTAACCTACAAAGCCTTACAGCAGAACGACATCAGTGACCAATCGACAATTGGCAAACCACTGAGCGACTTGCAAGTTTATCTATTGGATGACTATTTAGAGCCAGTTCCAATGGGAGTAACGGCTGAACTATATGTCAGCGGTCCGGGCTTAGCACGTGGTTATCTGAACCGACCGGAACTGAACAACGAACGCTTTATTCGCAATCCATATGATCGACCTGGTCATGAAGTTCTATATAAAAGCGGTGATTTAGTGTGCCTGACTGAACAAGGCGAGCTGGAGTATATAGGCCGTATTGACAATCAGGTAAAAATTCGGGGTTATCGCATTGAACTAGGTGAAATTGAGTCGGCTTTATCTGCTTATCCGACGGTGCGCCAATCTTTAGTCATTACCAAAGACACGCAGAATAGTAAGGTTTTAGTGGCTTATTATTTGGCCGATTCAGCACTAGATCATCATAAGCTGTCTGCAGCCCTAGCCGCTAAGTTACCGCCTCATATGGTGCCAGTGCATTACATTCATGTCACCGAGTTTAAGTTAACCGTAAATGGCAAGCTGGACAAAAAAGCTCTACCGCAACCTGATTTCAGCTCACAACATTACATTGCTCCGCAAAATGAACAAGAACAGCAAGCCTGCCTGATTTGGCAAGAAGTGTTAGGTGTTGAAAAAGTGGGCATGCAAGATGATTTTTTCCAGATTGGCGGCGATTCCATCAACAGTATTCGGGTGGTAGCCCGACTTAAAGAGCTTCGGCTAGATATTTCAGTTCGGGATATTTTTGAACACAGAACCTTAGCGGCTTTGTTCAGAAATGCGGGCAAATACAGTGCAGAACAAACCACTTATGAAGCATTTGAGCTGGTAGAACCTGTGCTACTCAACCAACTGAGTATCGATCTTTCCTCGCTTGAGGATGCCTACCCCGCGACTTGGTTACAACAAGGCATGTTCGTTGAGTCTGATAAGAATCAGCAGGTCTATCATAATATTGAAGTTAACCACATCCCTGCCGCTTTTGAGATGGAAACGTTTGTGCAAATTTGGCAACAGCTCATTCAAAAACATGAGTTGTTACGGGCCAGCTACCTTAAACAGGATGGTCCTGGCTATTTGACTCTGATCCACAAGCTAGTGTCATGTGAAGACAAGATCGTTTTTTATGACAAATATACAGAGGCTTACCAGCAAGAGCTCGCGACGCCGTTGCCGATCAATAACGCGGGGTTATTCCGTTTGGCGATAGTTCGTGAGTCGGATGCCTTTCAGTTACTGTTTACCTCCCATCACTCTATCGAAGATGGTTGGAGTGTAGCTTCATTGCTCAGCGAGTTTATTCAAGCTTACGTCAATCATCAAGCCATACAAAAGGACCATGAGTTACTGTTTGCTCACTATGTAAAGCAAGAGGTGGAAGCACTTAAAGATCAGACGCATAGCCGCTTCTGGCAGGATTACCTAGCGGATTATAGCATGCCGACAGTGCAGTTCACTGAGCGGCAACAACAGGCCAATAGCCCCATGCTACTGGAGTCGACACTCACTTTAGAGCCGGAACTGAGTCAGGCATTGTCACAACTCGCTTTCCAGCAGTCTGTTTCGGTCGATACCGTCTATTTATCCGCATACCTCTACCTACTTAGTGTATTTTTCAATCAGGAAGATATTACTGTCGGACTGGTCGTCAATAACCGGCTAGAGCTGGACGGTGGCGACCAGCAATTCGGTCTGCATCTGAATACTATACCGCTTCGAATGCAACTCACAGACAGCACTAATTTACTGAAGCAAACCCATCGGCAGCGTCTTAAACTGTTGCGCCACAAAATATACCCGTACGGCAAAATCAAAGCCGATTTAGCGCTGCAGCAAGATATTTATCAGGCCGCTTTTAATTACATTCATTTTTATCAAAAACATGCCACCTTAGAAAAATCCGGCTCTGAAATGTTGGATGTGTTGGCTATTACTAATATTCCGTTGGCTCTCGTGGTGAGTCGGCAGAGCGACAGTTTTGATATTGCTTTTCAAGGCCACAGCTCCTTTATCGACCAATCCTATTTGGAATTAATGAAAGCACATTACGTCGATTATCTGGAGCAACTGGCGAAGCAACATCACATCAATCAGCGCTTGACTGTGGCACATCAACAGCAAGTACTGCTGGAACACAATCAAACTGAACGTACTTTGGCGCATCAGGATTTAATGCAGTGGTGGTATCAGTCAACTACACAACACGCCTCGCGCACTGCGGTGTCGGATCCAAACCGTAATCTCACTTATGAGCAATTAAACGCTGAATCCAATCAACTGGCGCACGAATTGCAAAAACGGCTGCCGGAATTTACGGTTGGCCAACCTACTCCACTCATTGCGATCATGATGGATCGCTCTGCGGATATGCTGGTCGCTATATTAGCGGTACTGAAAGCAGGTGCAGCTTATGTCCCCGTCGACCCTGCGTATCCGCCGCAACGTATTCGCTATATGTTGCAAGATTCCAAAGCGGTATTCGTTTTAACTCAACGCCAGTTACTCAGTTCGGCCACCACCCTGTCAGAGCTCGATTTAGCAGTGTATTACATGGATGAGCAACAGCATCTGACGGCACCCAAAAGCAATCCAAAAGTACCCGAAAACCAACATCGATTGGCAAATGTGATCTATACGTCAGGCACGACAGGCCGACCTAAAGGGGTGATGATTCCGCAAGCTGCTATCGTTAATCTGGCCAGTGCGCAACACCAGCTGTTGGATCTGGTGAAAGAAGATAAAGTGCTGCAATTTGCGTCCTTTAGTTTTGATGCTGCCACTTGGGAAATATTTGCCACCTTGCTGCAAGGCAGTACGCTAGTCATTTGTCCGAATGCTTACAAAGAAAATGTTGGCGCTTTACTCAGTCTGCTGGAACAAGAGCAGATCAGTGTCGCCACCTTGCCTCCGGCATTATTGAACGTCATGGACGCAGCCCTACTACCCAAACTGCGACTGCTAGTCGTTGCGGGTGAAGCCACTCCTTTAGCAACCATGCAGCGCTGGTCCAAAGGCCGCCGTTTAATCAATGCTTATGGCCCGACTGAAACGACCGTCTGCACCAGCTTACATGTCTATCAGGATGGTGATTTAGCAACCACCATTGGCAAGCCGCTTGCTAACCTGAAATGTTATGTCCTCGACGCTCACTTACAACCTGTGCCGTGCGGTGTCCCAGGAGAACTGTACGTCTCTGGTGCCGGGGTTGCGGCTGGTTATCTACATCAGACAGAACTCAGTAGCCAGCGTTTTATTGCCAATCCATATGGCAAAAATCTGGGCTCGGCGCACCAACGGTTGTATCGCACTGGGGACAGTGTCCGCAGACTACTCAACGGTGATCTAGATTATCTCGGCCGAGTTGATCATCAAGTGAAAATAAGGGGCAACAGAGTAGAACTCGCTGAGATTGAAGCCGTATTGACAGAGTTTCCTGCTATCAAACAAGCCACTGCTATCATCCGTGAACGCGAAGGACAAAGCTACATAGCCGCCTATTTTACTTCTCAATCGTTAGGTCAGTCTGATGATGTATCTCTGGTAGCAGACTGGAATAAAATCTACGAGAGCGAATACGGCAAAAAATCGGCTGACGACTTTAATCCAGCTGATTTCGACGGTTGGAATAGTTCCTATGATGGCAAGCCTATTGCACACGAAAGCATGCTGGAATGGCGTGACGAGACCTTAGAACGTATTTTACAACTCAAACCCAAACGTATACTGGAAATAGGCAGCGGCGCTGGTTTATTGTTTTATCCGCTGTTGCCGCACTGCGACCATTACTTTGCCACAGACTTTTCAGCTGAGGCCTTAGCCAAATTGAAGTTTGGTGCAACTGTTCTCGATGTTGAGCATAAAACTCAGTTCGCCTTGTGTGACGCAGCTTCCATAGCAGAGACTGTTGGCGACTATCAGCCGGATTTGATCATTATCAACTCGGTAATCCAGTACTTCCCTTCCTGTGAGTATCTGTTGGAGGTCTGTCAACAAGCCATGACCCTACTAAACGGGCAGGGTCAGCTATTTATTGGTGATATTAGAGATGCTCGCTTGCTGGATATTATGCATTACGATATCCAAAAGTATTTGCAGCCTGATGCCTCTTTTACAAGCTTAGTGGAAGCTACAAAACAAGCCAGAGTGCAGGACAAAGAACTGTTGGTATGCCCAGACTTTTTCCTGAGATTTGCTCAAGAATTTAAAGATAGGAATGGCGAGGGTAAGAATCACATACCTATCGATCTGCTGCTCAAGGCAGGCCGCTACAGCAATGAAATGTTGAATTACCGCTATGACGTGATTGTGGATTGTAGTACTGGTGCTGCCCCACAAGCATTAGCTCAAGTGGAAACCGAGTTCCACTTCTCTGCTGACTTTGCTGTTGAGCAGTGCTGCCAGCAAAACTTAACCAGCTTTGTGATCCGCAACTATCCCAATAGTCGAGTTTATCAAAACTACATTGAGTTTCATAATTTACCCAGCAGATTGGCTGCAAACCAACTACTGAGTTACCAGCAATTGGCTGATATTGCCAACACCTATGGCTATCAATTTAAAGCCAGTGTGCAACCTGACGACCCGGCCTTGTTAACGCTGATTTTCCAGCGTATTGATCAACCCAGTTCCTCATTGCACGCTCAGCTCGTCAGCTCACAATTGGTCAGCGCCCGGCCAAGACCACTGGCTTATGCCGTGCGCGAACCATTAATACCGCTAAACACCAAGGAGCTGCGCTCTTATCTCGAACAAAGATTACCTGCTTTTATGCTGCCTAATATGCTAGTGCAGTTAGAGGCAATGCCACTCACCCCGAATGGCAAACTGGATCGCAACGCCCTACCAGAGCCTGAACAGGACCAGCGCAATTATGTCGCACCAAGAAATGAACTAGAACAAGCTTTGTGCCTGATTTGGCAAGATATCCTCGGCATTACCCGAGTGGGCGTGCACGACGACTTCTTCCAGCTAGGCGGTAACTCGATATTAGCCATTTCATTGAGCCACAGAATATCAATCGTGCTACAACGTGAAGTGAGTTTGGCCAGCTTATTCAGACATAAAACCATAGCTCAGCTCACAGAGCATGGCTTAAGTAAAGAAGCCGTGCTCATCGAGCCAGCTACTGAGGCAGAGAAACCGCTGTCTTATGCACAAAATCGGCTGTGGTTTTTGCAGCAGTATGAACAAGACTCTAGCGCTTATCATATTCCCCTGCTGCTCAAACTAAACGCCAGTGACACAACGTGGTTGCCGCCTGCATTGCACGCTATATTGGAACGCCATCAGGTGTTACGTAGTGTTTATCAGCAGTTGGATGACACCACAGAGTTACAACTAAAGAACGCAAGTGATCTTAGCATCGAGCAGCATGATTGTGCCTCGTTAGAATTTGATCCGCTCCTGCAGGAACAAATCAATAGGCCTTTTGATTTGAACCAACAGTTGCCCATCCGCGCCAGCCTGATTGATACAGAACAGGACCATTACTTGCTACTGGTTATCCACCATATTGCTTTTGATGGCTGGAGTGTGGATTTGCTACTCAATGAATTGACGATGTACCAGCAACATTATGTGTCAGAGCAGCCACTGCAATTACCTGAACTGCCGGTGCAATACAGCGACTTTGCCATCTGGCAACGCCAATTCTTAGCGGAAGATGAGTTAGAACGTCAATTAGACTATTGGCAACAACAACTGCAAGGGTTTGAGCCACTGCAATTGCCTGAGTCCAACCCACGGCCAAAAGCGTTTGATTACAAAGGTGAGAACTTACAGCTAACGCTTACCAATGATTTGAGCTTGCAGTTGAAAAAACTGGCAAGACAACAACAAATTACGTTAAACAGTCTGCTATTAGCTGCCTTTAATCTACTGCTATCTAAATACTGCAATCAGAACGACATCGTCGTCGGTTGTCCTGTTGCCAATCGTCATTATCAAGGTACTGAAGCCTTGATGGGCTTTTTCGTGAACGCCTTAGCGGTGCGCAATCAGATCAATCCAGAACAGCATTTCAATGCTTTTGCTATGGCTGTGCATCAAGGAATAGTCGCGGCTCAGGGCCATCAAGATGTGCCTTTTGAGCTGATAGTCGACAGAATGCAGGTTGAAAGAGATAGTAGTCGACATCCGATATTTCAGGTCATGTTTTCAGTCCAGAGTTTTGGCCAAACCCAGCAGCAGTGGTGTGAGCTGCAAAGCGTGGATCAGCTTTATCCGGTGGCTAAACATGATTTAACCTGTTTTGTCACGGAACACCAGCATCATCTTACACTGGATCTAAACTACGCCAGCTCCCTATTTAGCCCTGATTTTATCGCTCAAATGGCGGAATCCTTCCAGAGCATTCTGCTGCAATTGCTTCAGCAACCTGAGGCCAAACTCAGCAGTTTTGAAGTGATCAGCGAGACACAACGGCACTGGCTATTGTATGAAAACAATCAACACCAGCAGCAGCTCGAATTCGGTCATTTAGCGGAATACTGGCGCCATTCTGTGGCGAATAAAGGCACAGAGTCAGCATTACGTTGTAATGGTATAACACTAAGTTATCAGCAACTTGATCAATTATCCGATCAGTTAGCTGGCTTTATCCATGACCAGCAGTATTTGTCCGAGCAGCCAGTGATTGCAATCGTACTGGACCGTTCCATTGAGCTTTTTGTCTCACTATTAGCCAGTATCAAGTTGGGTGCGGCCTATCTCCCCATTGACAGCGCGACTCCAGCAGATCGCATAGCTTTCATGGTAGAGGACAGTCAAGCCGACTTGGTGATTAGTAGCCAAACCTTGTGTAATCTAATCCCGCGCCAACTGCAGGTGTTAGATCTGAGCCTGTTGGAGCTGTCAGCCCTTCCTGTTGAGGCCCCGACCGTTAAGCCATCGCCACAAGACCCAGCTTATATTATCTACACGTCAGGAACGACTGGCTTGCCTAAAGGTGTTTTAATTACGCACCGTTCCGTCGTCAATTACATTGCGAATGTAGGCAACGGCAATATGCCTCAAGGTTCCGTGGTGGATTTCTCGTCGAGCATAGCCTTTGACCTGAGCGTGACGACCACTTTAGTGCCTTTAATGCTGGGCTGCGAAATCGTTATTTTTACCGAAACGCTCAAAGATCTCGATGCTTATCGCCAGCATCTACTTACTGAGCGGGTCACTTTTGCCAAACTGGTTCCTAGTCTCGCAGAACAAGTATTTTTGGACGACAACCGCATCCACTTAACTACATTGATGGTTGGCGGCGAAAAGCTCAAACTTCAGCAAAAATCACTGCTGTTACAGAACTGTGACCGACTTTTGGATGAATATGGTCCGACTGAAACCACCGTGGGCGCTTGTCTAGCCGATGTAGCAGAGGATCAGGGTATCGGTCGTGCTTACGCCAATTACAAACTTTATGTACTGGATGCAGCACAAAAACCGGTACCGGTAGGCGTATGGGGAGAGCTTTATATTGCAGGGTTTGGCGTGGCTTCAGGCTATTTGAACCGACCTGAATTAACAGCCGAACGTTTTGTTACCAACCCCTTTGACTCGAATTCAGACTATCAACGCCTCTATCGTACCGGCGACACAGTGCGCTGGTTACCCAGTGGTGAGCTGGAATACTTAGCCCGCAATGACAATCAGGTGAAACTCCGAGGTTACCGCATTGAATGTGGTGAAGTCGAAGCTGCAGTAGAGCAGCTGGAACAGGTCCAGCAGTCTGTTGTTGTGCTGAAACAGGTGGGGCAACAACCCGCGCTAGTCGCTTATTATGTTGCTGCTGAAAAACTCGATGAAGATCTGCTTCGAGATACAGTCGCTGGGTTCCTACCCGACTATATGCAACCGGCTTATTATCAGTGGATGTCCGCATTACCCTTAACGAATAACGGCAAACTGGACCATAAACAATTACCCGACCCTGAAATCCAGCAACAGCAATTCGAGCAGGCAGAAGACCCACTTGAACAACAATTACTGAGCATCTGGCAACCTCTACTGGCCGTCGAGAAACTCGGTGTCCACGACGACTTCTTCCGCAGTGGTGGCGACTCTATCTTATCGATTCAGTTGGTATCACGTTTGCGCAAAGCGGGTCTCAGTTTGTCGGTAAAAGATCTATTTGAACACCGAACTGTACGAACTTTAGCCAGACATTTGCAGTCAGTCACGACCGCTCGACCCGGGGTTGAGCCAGGTTTGGCACAAGGTCAGTTTGGATTGCTACCGATACAACAGAATTTTTTCCGGCAACTTGAGCAAGGACAAATTTCGCAACCAAATCACTGGAATCAGAGCTTTTTTATTGCTGTGCCGAAGCTTGAAATCAAACCACTGCAGCAGGCCTGGGCGGCATTAATTCAGCGCCATGATATTCTGCGCTGTGTCTTTGTCTTTGACCAAGGTCAGTGGCAACATGAATATAGGGCTCAACCCGTTCCGGAAGTGCAACTGATCGATGCACGAACTTTCGATGAAAACGAACTCGCGCAGCAATTAACGAACCTACAACAAAGTCTAAATATTGAAACGGGTCCTTTGTACGGGCTGGCTTATCTGATCGATTCTGAGCAACAAGGCAGGATTTTTATCTATTGCCATCATTTGCTAATCGACGTCGTCTCTTGGCGTATCCTGCTGGAAGATTTGCATGCACTTTATCAAGGCAAGGCTGCAGCACAGAGCACCAGCAGCTACCAGCAATGGGTCAGTTATGTAGACAGCTACCCTGCTCTGTTTGCTGGGGAGCGCAGCTACTGGCAAAACACTGCACAACAACAAATCGATTACTCGACGTTAGCAGTGATGCAGCCTGACACTGGAAAGCACTGCCAACGTATTGAGTTTTCAGCAGAGCTAACACACCAATTACTGAAACAAGCCAACAAGGCCTATGACACTGAGATTAATGACTTACTACTGACCGCTCTTGCCCGAGCTTTGCAGCAACTTTTTGAATTACCGTCTGTCACTGTCAGTTTGGAAGGTCATGGCCGCCAGCCACAAGACAACCAGTTGGATTTAAGCCATAGCATTGGCTGGTTTACCAGCCAATATCCTGTCAATTTACAAGCAGCAGACGAGCCAGGTCTGGCTATTCGCCAGATCAAACAACAACTGCGACAGGTTCCAAATAAAGGCTTGGGTTTTGGCGCATTTGCCGAACAGCTACAGCTCCATTTACCTGCGATCCAATTTAACTACCTCGGTGTCTTGAATGCAGATGACTCAGACGAATGGGTCATTCAATTAGATGAGCTGTCTTGTGGTATTGCGCCCAGCAATCAGCAATCTTGGTTGTTGGATATCAACGGTGCTGTCGAACACGGCCGGTTATTCTTTGATGTTAGTAGTAACCTATGCACTGCACAGAGCAACCAGTTTGCCTCTCTATTTGAACAGCAAATAACGGCTTTAACTGGACATTGTGTGGCGTTACCGGACGCTGGCTCCAGAGAAAAAACGCCAGCAGATTTTGGTGTGCCGCTGACGCTCGAATACTATGACCAACTGATGCAGCAACATCAACTGGATGCCATTTATTCTGCAACGTCCCTACAAAAAGGCTTCTTGTCACATGCGTTAATGCATCCAGACGATGATGCCTACCGAGTGCAGTTTGTTATTGATTATTACCAACAGCTTGATGTGTCTTTATACCGTCAGGCTTGGCAACTGGCCGTACAAAGTTTCCCAGCGCTCAGAACCAGTTTTGACTGGACGGAGCACCCGGTACAATTGGTTCACAGCTCGGCCCAGCTTGAACTGGTGGAACTGGACTATAGCCAGTCGGATAATGCAGAGCAGCAGGTACAAGAACTGCAACAACAGGATCGTAAACGCGCCTTCGACTTGAGACAGCCCTGCTTATTGCGACTTTATCTGATTAAACTCTCTGAAGATCATTACTGTCTGTTGCGCAGTGAACACCATTCCATTTCGGATGGCTGGAGTGGTCCACAACTGATGAAAACCGTACATGGTTTTTATCAGGCACTATTGAGCGGTAATAAACCCTCTGTGATTAATCAGCAAAGCTACTTGCAGGCACAAAGTTATTATCATTATCACCAGCAAAGTTGTCAGGCTTACTGGCAACAACAACTGGCCGAAATGACAACAGTGAACGATTTATCACCACTTTTTGACCTACCCTTCACAAGAAAAGAGGCAGAACAGCACTTGGTCACCCAAGCAGGCCAGGTTTTTTGTCAAACCTCTGTATCAGCTTTTGCAGGGCTAACTCAGCAACACGGGATCACCTTAAGTACTCTGTTGCAATTTGTCTGGCATAAGTTAATAACGAGTTATACCTTTGCTCCACAAACCTTAGCTGGTACTACGATCTCCGGACGTGCTCTACCTATCGAAGGGATAGAGGAAAGCGTCGGACTCTATATCAACACCTTACCACTGCTAGTGAACTGGGATAATTCCAATACAGTTCTGCAGCAGTTGCAGCAGATCAGCAAGGCTATTAATTCCATGAACCATTTTTCTTTTGCTGATTTGGCTGACCTACAGCGTGGTCGTGGTTCGTTGTTCCAGTCTATTGTGGTGTTCGAAAACTACCCATCGGCAGAAGAACAACAAGACATACAGTATCAGTATCGTGAAGCGTTCGAGAAGGTTAATTATCCGCTGGTACTGGTGGCGTATCAGCAAGGCGATAGTCTGCATTATGGTCTGAAATACGATGCAACCCACTTATCGGACCGGGGCGCCAGCCAGCTTTTGTCGCAATTGAATTCATTGCTTACAGAACTACCTGAAGCTTTGCTGAGACCCCATTCAGAGCTGTGCATCAAGCAAGCAAGCACGGAGTCATGGTGTCTAGAAGGACCCAGTCGAACTCTACCAGCAACTGATGTCATCCAGTGGTTTGAAAAAACGGTCGACCTCTATCCAGAGCACAAGGCAATCTACTTTGAGGGCGACTATCTAAGCTACCGTCAATTACAGCAACTGAGTGATCAATTGGCGGGTAAACTCATTACTCAATTACGGCCCGATCCTGATGCCGTGATTGCACTTTGCCTACACAAATCTGCTGCTATGATTGTTGCGATGTTAGCGGTGATGAAAGCAGGTGCTGCTTACCTGCCAATTGCCCCAGATGCTCCTGAGGAGCGCACTGCTTTCATGCTCAGCGATAGCAAGGCGTTATTGGTGCTTACCGATGCAGATACCCAGCAATCTATCAGTACACTCAGTCCGTGCCCAACTATCGTGCTGAATCTGCAAAAAATGCAGTCTGAAGCCGAAGCAACCACAGCAAACAAACCGAGTTGGACCTTAGCCAGTAACCAATTGGCTTACTTGATTTACACCTCCGGCACCACAGGACAACCGAAAGCAGTGATGACAGAGCATCAAGGGCTGATAAATATTACTCAGTCTCAGCAATTGTTACTCGCGCACCAGCCAGGCGATAAAGTGTTGCAGTTTTCTAACTATGTATTTGATGCCTCGGTCTTTGAAATCTTCCCTGTCTTAACCAGCGGTGCTTGCCTATACGTACTCCCGCAACCGCTGCAAAATGATGTAACTGGACTCGTAGATTATCTCTGTACGCATCAAATCATCACAGCGTTTATCAGTACCGCAGTCATTAAGCATCTCCACGGACTGGAGCGAACCAAATTGCAGCAGCTCTATACTGGCGGCGAATCTTTGGATGGCTTGCAGCAATTGCCACCCTGTACTTTATGGAATCAATATGGTCCCACCGAAACCAGTGTTTGTGCCACACAAAGCCAAGTGCTGGACGTCGACAACATTGCCATAGGCAGGCCAGTGCAAAATATGCGCGCTTATTTACTGGATCAATGGGGTTTACCTGCGGTACCCGGAGCGATTGCTGAACTTTGTCTGAGTGGTATCGGCTTAGCACGAGGTTATCTGGGTAAAATTGAACTGACTGCAGAAAAATTCACAAGCAACCCCTACAGTGCTGAGCCCGGTTTTGAACGTTTGTATCACTCGGGCGATTTAGTTCGTCTTGGTACTGACGGTCAGATGTATTATGTGGGTCGCCGTGATCAGCAAGTGAAAATTAGAGGCTATCGGGTTGAATTGGCAGAAATTGAACACGCCATACTGCAACATCCAGCCGTTGAACAGGTGCTGGTGATGCAGCGTCAACAGGACGAGCAACTGCTCCTGGTGGCATATTATCTGTCGCGCCAGCAGGCAGACAGCAAAACACTGCAATCTCACCTCAAGCCTTTGCTACCAGACTACATGCAACCTCAAGCATGGGTGCTATTAGAGAAAATGCCGTTGGCTGCTAGTGGCAAAATTGATCGAAGCGCTCTACCCGATGCCGAATTTGTCACAGGGTCAGTCAAAGCCAGTACCGAAACTGAGCGCAAATTAGCGCAACTTTGGCAACAAAGCCTAGGGGTTCGTGAGCCGGGAATAGAGGATGATTTTTATCAACTCGGTGGAGATTCTATTCTGGCGATTAGTCTGAGTCAGCAAATTGCCTCTGCTTTTAATTGTCAACTCTCCGTCAGCGATTTTATCCGAGCTAAAACTATAGCCGCTATAGCTCAGATCATTGATCAACAGATACTGCAGCAAACCAGCTTTGATAGCGGAGAAATTTAACCATGCAGCTAACAGAGCTTTTATATCAAGTGAATGAACGCGGCATTTTCTTATGGGTTGAGCAGCAAACGGATGGTGAAGACAAACTGAAGTTTTCGATTCGACAGCCGCTGGACGATAGAGAACAGTGGCTGGCTAAAATCAAACCTCATAAAACTGACTTGATTAAACTGTTAAAACGCGCAGGGGTTATGTCGGAAAGCCTACAACTACCGATTATTTATCCGAGCGATGTGCAACCGTTTCCGTTGTCTTTTGCGCAAAAAAGGTTGTGGTTTTTACAACAGTTTGAACCGGATAGTGCCGCCTATAATGTGCCCTTGATATTAGAGCTGCACAACAGCAACACAGAACAAAGTATCACTGCTGCTGAACAAGCATTGCTGGCCGTATTGGAGCGCCACCAGGTATTGCGTACTGTGCTGGTAAGGCATGATGCTGAACCTGTAGGTCTATTAAAACCAGCTACAGAATTGCAATTTGACCATCAGCTGCTTGACGCAGAAATCGATCAGCACGCTTTACATAATGAGTTACGGCAGGAACTATCTCGGCCTTTTCTGTTGGATCAACAATTGCCAGTGCGTGCTCATTATTTTCAGCGCCCCAATCATCCATCGATTTTTCTTATCACATTGCACCATATTGCGGTCGATGGGTGGAGTCTGCCTTGTTTATTGCACGAGTTTCAGCAGTTTTATCTGCACTTCAGCCAAGGCATGACAGTCGAGTTACCTTCTCTCGTTCTCCAATATCAGGATTTTGCCTATTGGCAGCAGCACTTGCTTCGCGGCAAACTGCAACAGGAGCAATGGCAATTCTGGCAAGCAGAACTTTGCGACGCGCAACCCTTAGAGTTACCTCTGGATCGCAGCAGACCAAACAGTTTTGATCCGCGAGGCGATACTGAAAAGTTGCAACTAGATACCAAAACCTCTAAAGGTCTGCATGAATTGGCTCGCTCTTTAGGCTGTAGCTTTTATACCTTAACTTTATCGGCTTACTTTGCGTTATTGCACAAATACAGTCAGCAAGATGACTTACTGATTGGCACAGCCGCCGCGAACCGTCATTACCCCGGCACTAAAGATATGATTGGCTTTTTCGTCAACAGTTTGCCTATTCGTTGCCGAACCAACCCCAATCTGAGTCTGACCGAATTAGTACGCTCTGTGCATGAGAGTCTGATTTCAGCTCAGCAATATCAAGATATGCCGTTCGATTTACTCGTAGAAAAACTGCAGTTACCAAGAGATCCAAGCTGTCATCCGCTATTTCAGGTGTTCTTTACCCTGCAACAAGCTGATGAACAGGCTCAACAGCAAGATTTCACTTTACTGAGCCCAGACGGCCTGTATCAGATTGCCAAATATGATTTATCGCTCTTTGTTACAGAAGAAAAATATAACGTCACGTTAGAGCTGAACTATGCCACAGCTTTATTTGATCAGAGCACTGTGGCGCAAATGCTGGCTCATTACAAAACCATATTACAGCAGTTGCTCGAAAAACCTGGGGTTAAGCTCAATCAACTGCAGCTATTGAGTGCACAGCAACAGCAGCATTTAGTGCTGGAACTCAATGATACTGCCAGAGCATTGCCTGATGTATCCAGTGTAACGGCATTGTTTAGCCGTCAGGTGTCATTGACACCTCACCAAGCCGCCCTGAGTTTTGGTTCACAAAGCCTAAGCTATCAAGAGCTGGACCAACGCAGTACGGAGTTGGCACTGCAACTATTACCCGTGCTTGAGGCTTCACCATCAAAGTTAGTCGCGTTGCTGATGGAGCGCTCGCTCGAGTTGATTGTCGCTATTCTGGCTATTCACAAAGCTGGTGGCGCTTACGTGCCGATAGCAACTAAATTTCCACCACAGCGTCAAAATTTTATATTGGCGGATACTCAAGCAGCAGCTTTGGTGAGCCATCAGTTGCTAAAACACGACGTCGCAGCGCTGTCCGGGTCAACTCAGGTGCTCTGGGCCGATTCTGGATTATGGCAAGACCCAGTGCCAGTGAACACTGCACCACCAAGCCCATTGCCTGAGCTAATAAACCGGGACCAACTTGCTTATATTATTTACACCTCTGGTACCACAGGAAATCCCAAAGGCGTGATGCTGGAACATCAGCATCTGCTGAACCGTATTGACTGGATGCAAAACACCTACCCACTGACCGCAACAGATAAAGTGCTACAGAAAACACCTTATAACTTTGATGTGTCAGTTTGGGAATTGTTATGGGCAAACGCTTATGGTGCGGAGATTGTCGTAGCAGAGCCGGAAGGCCATAAAGATCCGGATTATTTGTACCAGCTCATTGAGCAACAGCAAATCACTGTTCTACATTTTGTGCCGACCATGTTTCAGGCTTTCTTGGATGACTTGCAACGCCGTGGTCGCCTGGTGCCTTCCTGTTTACGTTATATTTTCTGTTCAGGTGAAGCACTTTCTCTCGCCACAGTGCAGAAATTTCAGCAATTGAATCCGAATCAACGGACTCAGTTGCATAATTTGTATGGCCCTACAGAAACGGCGATAGACTCTAGTTATTTCTATTGTCACGGCGACCTTCGTTCTATACCGATTGGTAAACCCATCCAGAACACTCAGTTATATATCCTTGATACCGACCAACAACTGGTGCCCAAAGGCGTAGCCGGCGAACTTTATATTGCAGGTCATGGTGTAGCTCGTGGTTATCTAAATTTGCCAGAGTTAACTGCAGAGCGGTTTTTACCGAATCCTTTCTACCATGTAACACAGAATGCCTCAGCCGGTCGACGCATGTATAAGACTGGTGACCGAGTCCGAATGCGTGCTGATGGAAATATCGAATATCTCGGCCGCAATGACTTTCAGGTTAAGCTACGAGGTTTTCGTATTGAGTTGGGTGAAATAGAGGCAGCGCTGTGTGTTTTACCGCACATCAGCCAGGCTTTAGTCATGGTTAAACAAGCCGCCGGTCAAGACAGGCTGATCGCATATTGCCAAACCGACACGATGCCAGAGCCTGAGCAACTGCGAGCATTATTATTACAAAAATTACCCGATTATATGGTGCCCGAGCATTTTATTGGTCTGAGCCGCTTCCCGGTCAATGTAAACGGCAAGCTTGATCGCAATGCTTTACCCGAACCAGAACTAAAAACAGATCACTATGTAGCACCAAAAACGGAGCAAGAAAAGCAGTTAGTGGCGTTGTGGCAACGCTATTTAAAAATCGACAAAGTAGGTATTGAAGATGACTTCTTCCGTCTCGGTGGTAACTCGATATTAGCCATCAGTGTGTCTCATGCGATGGCAGAGTTGTTGCAAACTCATTACCCGGTAGCCCGACTTTTTGCGGATAAAAACATCCGCAATGCGTTGGTTAATTTAAATCAGAATTTGAACCCAGCAAACGAACATCAGGCTATACAGACCTGTACGCTGGCCGAGCCGCCATTGTCTTTTGCCCAGCAACGCCTGTGGTTTTTACAGCAATATGATGCGACCAATACTGCCTACAACATTCCTATAGCTCTCAAAGTGCAAGCGGGTTCAGCCAAACAACTGCAACAAAGCTTGCTGCTATTGGTTGAACGACATCATGTTTTGCGTTCTTCGACCAAGCAAAATAGTGAACAAGCCCGCTCCATACTCCAGCCAACAGACAGCTTTCAACTGGAAACAATAGCGATCATTGATGAAGACTTTGACGAAACCTTTCATCGCTGCGTGAATTATTGCTTCAATTTGCAACAGGATATTCCGCTCAAAGCTTGGTATTTTGAACTGATCCCAAGCCAAACCACAGTGCTCCTGATCAACATCCACCACAGTGCATTTGACGGCTGGAGCCATGGCCTTTTTATGGCAGAGCTAGAACAAGCGATGCAGCATTTTTGCGATGGTCAGCCCCTGCAGTTGGAACCACTACCACTGCAATATCAGGACTATAGCCACTGGCAACGTGAGGCCTTTACTGCGGGGCAGTTTGATCAGCAGTTAAACTACTGGCAACAACAACTGCAACAACTAAGTCCGCTACAAATGCCGTTGGACAAACCTCGACCTGCCAAATTGAGCTATGCCGGTGATAACTTACTGTTTCACTTTCCGGCTACTTTAACGGCTCAGTTAAAAGCTCTGGCATCCACTCGCGGTTGTACCTTGTATAGCTTGATGTTGTCAGGTTTTGCTATCTTGCTGCATAAATACTGCGGTCAACAGGATATCGTCCTCGGCACACCCTTTGCGAATCGTCATCACCAGCACACTGAGCAGCTGATTGGATTTTTTGTAAATACACTGCCACTTCGTTTGCACATTCAGCCCGAACAAAGCGCACAGCAGTGGCTGGAGCAAGTAACGAGTACCGTCGCAGAGGCGCAGTTAAATCAGGACCTGCCGTTTGAGTATCTGGTTGATTTGCTAAAGCTGCAGCCTGATCCATCCCGTCATCCAGTATTCCAACTGCTGTTTTCGATGGACCAGTTTGCAGATCCTACTCAGTCGGCCTATTTTTCTGAATTTGATTTAGGTGAAAATTATCAGGTAGCCAAATACGATCTGTCGTTATATATCAAAGATGAAGGCGAACAATTACTCGGCGCGCTGAATTTTTCTACTGCGCTTTTTAGTAAAGATACTATGCAGCGCCTGACTGAACGTTATCTGGTTTTAATGCAGCAAATAGCTGCATATCCTCAAACCAGGATTGATCAATTACAATGGTTTAGCGCTGCGGATCAACACGTTCTTTCAAACGCTAAATCAGAGCCTGATAACACCAACAGTGCCACCTTTGCCGAACGGTTTTATCAGCAAGCATCCCTAATGCCAACACAACATGCTTTAGTCTGGCAACACCAAAGCTGGACTTATCAAGAGTTGGATCAAGAATCGAATCAGCTCGCTCATCAAATACGCCAGCTGGGCTGCGACTCGGGTGATATCGTTGGTTTGCTGTTGCCACGTGGACCAGAGCTTATTCTGTCGATACTGGCCATCCTCAAAGCCGGTTGCGCATATGTCCCTATCAGCCCAGATTTCCCACTGCAACGCATCCGCTTTATACTGCAAGATGCTAACTGCCGCTTAGTATTAACGGACCGATTGGATGTCGATACAGAAGTTCCAGTCTATAACCCTGCTGGCCTTGAGTACCACCAACAACCGAGTGCGCCGTTGTCGCTTGATGTTTGCGGCACCGATCTGGCTTATGTCATTTATACTTCAGGCACTACAGGCCAACCGAAAGGAGTGATGGTAGAGCAGCACAGTTTTACGGATTTCTTGCTGAACTTCCCGCTCTACTTGCCAAAAAATCAACCAGTGCAGCTTTTATCTTTAACCGCGGTCACGTTTGATATTTTTGGTTTGGAATATGGTTTACCACTGCTGCGTGGCGGCACTTTGTATTTATCCGACCTGCAAAACGCGGTGGCCGATTTGCAGCACCATCCGCAGATTAACCTTATTCAGCAAACCCCTTCGGTGTTGCGTACTTTACTGGCTATGGATGGTGTTGATTTAAGCTCCATCACGTGTCTGGTTGGTGGCGAAGCCCTAGATAGCGAATTGTTATCTCGGTTGCAACATCACTTTGCTCAAGTAGTAAATGTTTATGGCCCCACTGAAACTGTGATTTGGAGCACCTGCCACCTTTACGATAAACATCAGCATCTCAATAACCCTCTGTTGATTGGCAACGCTTTGCCGAATGAGCATACGTATGTCCTGGATCCGGACCTTAAATTCCTGCCAGCTGGTGTAGTCGGCGAATTATATATAGGTGGCGCAGGATTAGCTCGCGGTTATCTGAATAGACCAGAGCTGACAGCTGAACGTTTTATTATTCATCCGCAGACCCAAGAGCGGCTGTATAAAACCGGCGATCTGGTGAAACAAACTTTGGATGGGCAGTTGGAATACAAAGGCCGCACTGATTTTCAGGTGAAAATTCGTGGTCATCGTATTGAGCTGGCTGAAATTGAAAGCATACTGCAGACACACACTCATATAAGTCAGGCTTTGGTCGTCGCTATCCATCAAGAGCAGCAGAGCGAACCCTATTTAGCTGCTTATTACCAAGCCGATTCAGATGTTCCCGCAGATCAACTGACGGCTTTTGTCGCTCAATTTTTACCTGATTATATGTGGCCTGACGTTTTTATCCACATCGAGCAATTTAGTCTGACCGCAAATGGCAAACTGGACAGAACTGCTCTGCCGCAGCCACATCGTGCTCAGAATGTGGAAGCACAGTATCAGGCACCAACTACGGACTTTGAGCAGCACATCGTACAGCTGTGGCAACACGTGTTGGGCTTGGAACAGGTGGGCCTGAACGACGACTTTTTCCGTATTGGCGGCAATTCCATCAAGGCACTATTACTCTGTCATAAGATGGCTAAAGACGCTGATTGGCAGGTGGCTGTGGCTGATTTATTTCACCACAGGACCATTGCAGCTTTGTTAAAACATGGTAACAGCGAAGAGCAACAAGATCTGCCAGTATCAGAATCTGATAACAATACTGCGCCGCTTTCTTTAGCGCAGAATCGACTGTGGTTTTTATATAACTTAGAGCCTAACAGCACCGCTTATCATATTCCTATGCTGCTAAAACTAGAGACATTGGACTTAGCCCGATTAGAGCAAGCATTTATCAACCTGATTAATTATCAGCAAGTACTTTGTTCAGTAATCGAAGAACGTGATGGTCTTGCTTGGCAGCAACAAGTATCTGCTGATCGTTTTCAATTGGACTATCAAAAACTGAGTACCGATCAGTTACCCGCACAGATTCAAACTGCAGTGCAGATGCCATTTGTGTTGCAGACTCAATTACCGATTCGTGCCACCGTTTTCGAGCTTGATGATGGCACTTATTATTTATTGATCTTAGTGCACCATATCGCCTTTGATGGTTGGAGCATGGACTTGCTATTTAGTCAGCTTGACCAGTTTTACCAACAACCGGAACAAACGTTACCCCCTCTGGATTACCAATACCGCGACTATGCCCGCTGGCAGCAAAACAAAAACCAATCAATGGCGCAAAATCCCTATTGGAAAAAACTAATCGATGTACCACCGTTAGACCTGCGCACATGTTACCCCAGGCCGAAAAACTTTGACTATAAAGGCGCCGATCTTGATTTTAGTTTGAGCTTAGATCTATCCACTCAAGTGCAAGCCTTAGCGCGGCAGCAGAAGGTATCGGTCTATAACCTGTTGCTAGCTGTGTGGAGTTTAACGCTGCACAAACTGACTGGGCAGCAGGATATATTGCTGGGTACTCCGATGGCGAACCGCCAATTACCTGGGTCTGATGCCTTAATCGGTTTCTTTGTAAATACGCAGGTGCTGCACCATTATATCGACCCAGAAGCCGATTTTCTCGCTCTACTGTCCGACATTACCGAGCAGAGCACTGCAGCACAGCGTTATCAGGAACTGCCTTTTGAACAACTGTTGGAACAACTCTCCGTCGATCGGGATGCAAGCCGTCACCCGCTCTTTCAAGTGATGTTTTCAGTCCAAACATTTGCAGAAGCTACCACGGATCTCGACTGGCTCAGCCCTGCTCCATTGCCTGCCGGCGACTGCAATGCCAAGTATGATCTGTCGTTTCAGTTGGAAGTGCGGGATCAACACATCAGCGGTACCCTCAATTATGCCAGCTCGTTATATAGCGAGCGGCGCATACGACTCATACAACAGGGATTTGTCAATTTACTCCAACACGTAGTCAATGCACCGCAGAGTAAAAACGGACACTTGTCTTTACTTAACTCCGAGCAAAGAGCGGCTATGTTGGCACTTGGCAACAGGCAACAGCAACACTCAGACACAGCGTATGCAACTACTCTGAATGCATTATTTGCATTGCAAGTCGCAGACCATCCCGAACAAATCGCTGTACAACTGGATCAGCAACAACTGACCTATCGAGAGTTAGATGATCTGTCGAGCCAATTAGCGCATCAGTTATTGCAGATGAGCGACGGTGAACAGCAGCGAATGATTGCTCTTGTGCTGCCGCGCTCTGTTTGGATGATAGTCGCTATCTTGGCGGTACTGAAAACCGGCTCAGCTTGGGTGCCCATTGAGCCATCCACTCCGCCACATCGCCTACAACATATACTGAGTGACACTCAAGCGAAGCAGGTATTGAGCCTGTCAGAGGTTGACTGCAAGCCCATGTTACCTGAGCACTGCCAGTTAATTAATTTGGACTTGCTTGATCTCCATCACCAACCCGAAACGGCACCAGATATAGCCGTATCGAAGCGAGATTTAGCCTATGTCATCTACACTTCTGGTACTACAGGGATGCCCAAAGGTGTGCTCATTGAGCATCAATCGGTCCTAAATACGATACTGCAACAGCAGCAGACCTATCAGATCGACTCCGGCTCTGTGCTCTATCTTGGCTTGTCTTACGCATTTGACGCTGCTGTAGCTGTGATCATGAATGCGCTGCTGTCTGGAGCAAAGTTGCTCCTCAGCAAAGAGATAGACTTTAGCCAACCCTGCATGAGGAACGTCAGTCACCTGATTCTATCCGGTGCTGTGCTCGACGTACTGCAGCCAACGCAACTGCCCAATCTCAAGTATCTTATTTATGGCGGCGCCGCTGCCAGCTCTGCAGCTCTGCAGCGCTTTTCTCATGTCGATATTTATGCCGAATATGGTGTTACTGAAGCGGCTATTACCTCCAGCTTGGCTAAAGTCGATTTAAACCGAAGCTCCACTATTGGATTACCATTGAACAATATCAGTCTATATGTACTGGATACTCAATTGGAACCCGTGCCTTTTGAAGTAGCAGGCGAACTCTACATTGGCGGTGTTGCCGTAGCCAGAGGATATCTGAATCAATCCGAGCTGAACGAGAGTGCTTTTATTCCAAGTCCTTTTATCGCCGGTGATCGATTGTATAAAACTGGGGATCTCGTGCGCTGGCAAAGTGACGATAACGATCTTAGCCAACTAGTATTTCAGGGCCGGAAAGACAAGCAACTCAAACTCCGGGGTTATCGTATTGAGCTCGCAGAAATAGAGCAGCAATTACTCAACCACAGCAAGGTGCGGCAAGCAGCGCTGAAGCTGCATCAGATGAATGGTCGCGACCAACTGCTGGCTTATCTAGTTACTCCAGATCCTGAAATAGAACAACTCGTTGCGGAACTAAAGCCGAGATTAGCCGATTTTATGCAACCCGATCACTGGTTATGGCTCCAGCAATTGCCATTGACCAGCAACGGCAAATTAGATGAAGCAGCTTTACCTTTGCCACAAATTAACCAAAGTTATCGCAGCCCTGAGACCGCGACCGAGCAACAGCTGGCAACACTGTGGCAGCAACTTCTCGGCGATGTCAATATCGGACGAGATGATGAATTCTTCCTGCTTGGGGGCGACTCAATACTAGTCATGCAGCTTGCGGCATTACTGAAAAAGGCTGGTTGGCACTGCAATGTCAAAGCTCTGATGCAGCACCGCAGTTTAAAAGCAATGTCCTTACTGCTTGATCAACAACATGAGCAGCACGAGATTGTTGCAGAACAAGGGCTGTTAAGCGGCAGCTTTAACTTACTGCCGATTCAGCAGTGGTTTTTTGATTTGGTCCAATCCGGTCAGGTGATCAACCAGAACTATTGGAATCAGTCATTTCTCGTCAAAGTTCAACCGCTGGATCCAGCTTTATTGCAACAAGCCGTCAAACAATTGGTGGCACATCACGATATCTTGAGAGTTAGTTTCTCAAATACCGCTGAAGGCTATCGGCAATCGTATTCGGCTGAGTTACCACAGTTAATACTAGAAGATCTTGACCGCGCCACCATGACGGATGAGGAGCTCGAGCAACAACTATCTGTTTGGCAGAGCGAATTTAATATTGAACAGGGTCCGCTATTTAAGCTGGCATATTTGCACAATTATCCCGATCAGAGCGCGCGTCTATTTTTTGCCTGCCATCACTTGCTGATAGATGCGGTAAGCTGGCGTTTGCTAGTAGAAGATTTAAACAGCCTTTACCAACAACAGTCGTCTCGGCACCAACAGCTAGCGGATAAGACCACTAGTTATCGGCAATGGGTTGCAGCCCAAAGTGCAGCGCCTCAGGTCTATCCGACGCATTATTGGCAAGCGTTTTGTGCAACTTTACCCGAAGTGCAACGACCAACCATAACCGCAAGCTCTCAGGCTCAAATGCAATTATCACCAGAGCATTCCAAGTTGCTGATGCAACAAGCACATCAGGCTTATCAAACAGAGATTAATGAATTATTACTCTCTGCTTTAGCCTTAGCGTTAAGAGATCTTTGGGGCCATACCAATCAAGCTGTGCTGCTCGAGAGTCATGGTCGTCAAACGAATAACAACAGTCTAAACCTGAACAGAACCATGGGCTGGTTCACTAGCTTTTACCCTGTAATGTTGGCCGCCACGGACGACCTAGCGCACAATATTCACTATAACAAAGAAACCGTAAGACAAGCCTCAAGTTATGGTCAGAGTTATATCCGCTCCGGCTGTTATCGGCATAACAAAGCTGAACATCTGGCGGTAAGTTTTAACTATTTGGGACAAATAAATGCGGGTGGTAGTGCCGATGACTGGCAGATAGTTGCTGAATCTAGTGGCGCCAACTACCCATCTCAACAAAGAGCTTTTGAACCTGTCAGTATTCTGGCGGTATATCAGGAACGGCAACTACGGTTTTCCTGCACCACCCTGTATGGGCACGAGTTTAGCGACCAGCTCGCCGCTCGTTTACAGCAACGTGTGCAGCAACTGATTGAGTTTTGTCTGCAACATCAAGTCTCAGTGCGGCAATCGCTATGTGATTATCCGCAGTTCAATCCGTATCAATTACACAACTGCGAGCAACCCAACACAGTGTTTGTTTTCCCACCCGGTGAAGGCGATAGTGTCGATTTTTATCAACCATTTATCGAGCGTGCAACGGACACTAGGCTGGTGCTGCTGAATAACTTCTACCGTTATTTATTAGAGCATTACACCGAGCAGGCGGCTTCATCGAGTTATACTGAACTTGCACAGCAGTTGGTTCCGTTGATTAAACACATCCAGCCACAAGGTCCCTGGCATTTTGTTGGCTGGAGTTTTGGGGGCGTACTGGCGCTTGAAGTTTGTCGTTTGTTAGAACAAGAGCAAGAAACGCTTGGCTCTGTACAACTCATTGATAGTTACTTCAGTCTGCACAAAGCTCGATTGCTCTCCCCAGAACTGGACGCACTGCTAGCCAATGAGGATAGTAGCCAGAATATCAATGCCAACCATCAGCCCTCTACTAAAGTGCAGACAAAAGTTACTTTGTATAAGGCTTCGAGTCCTTCAGGAACCCAAATTGCGGAGAATTTAAGATGGTTAGAGCAGGCGTATTTGACGACCCCAGCTAACTTTATTGAAGACTTTGCTGCTCAAGTGGAAATCATCCCTTATCAGAATGGACATTTTGATCCACTGTCAACTGAACTAACAGACGCTTTGATCTCAGGGTTACGATTTTAAATATGGTAATATCTCTACCCATTCGACGAATTTAAAGAAAAACCTCAGACGAGTAAGGATTGAACTCATGCGTTTATTACATACCATGCTTCGTGTCGGTGATTTACAACGGTCTATCGACTTCTATACGCAAGCACTCGGCATGAAATTACTGCGAACCTCTGAAAATGAAGCTTACAAATACTCGCTCGCTTTTGTCGGCTATGGTGATGAGCGCGATCACAGCGTCCTTGAATTAACCTACAACTGGGGCGTGAGTGAATATGAACATGGCGAAGCATTTGGACACTTGGCGATTGGTGTTGAAGATATTTACGCAACGTGCGACCAATTGCGTGCGGCAGGAGCCGATGTATATCGCGAGCCAGGCCCAGTCAAAGGTGGCTCGACTGTCATTGCATTTGTTCGTGACCCCGATGGTTATGCCATCGAATTAATCGAGCGTAAACCTGCTTAATTTTCGCAACTGAGAGCACTGAAACATGGCAACTGACGAACGTATGAAACAACGATTTCGTGGCTATTTGCCAGTCGTGATTGATGTTGAAACAGCAGGATTTAACTCGAAAACGGATGCGCTGCTAGAAATTGCTGCGGTCACCCTAAAGTTCAATGATGTCAATGAAGTGGAACTCGATCAAACCTTTCACTTTCACGTCGAGCCCTTTGCAGGCGCAAATATCGAGCAAGCGGCGATCGAGTTTAATGGCATCGATCCCCATTCCCCTTTGCGCGGTGCGATAGCTGAAAATGAGGCATTGAAAGAAGTATTCAAAGGACTTCGTAAAGCGCAAAAGGACGCTGGGTGCCAACGTTGCGTCCTCGTCGGTCACAACGCCACATTTGACCATAACTTCGTCATGGCAGCAGCCGAGCGCGCCGAGCTGAAGCGTAATCCTTTTCACCCTTTCGTCACCTTTGACACAGCTGCTTTAGCTGCTCTCACGCTTGGACAAACTGTGCTAGTGAAGGCCTGTCAGGCAGCAGGCATTGAATTCGACAGCAAACAAGCGCATTCTGCTTTGTACGATACCGAGCGCACCGCCGAGCTATTTTGCTGGATGGTCAATCGCTATCAAGCATTAGGCGGTTGGCCGCTCGCATCTCAGACGGATGATTCGTCTGCTGCTGAGTAGCTCGCTGAACAATTTATTCAGAAGAGTACGTTTATGAAGCATTATTTCCCACAAGGATTGGCACTGGGGTTATTACTGTTGATGGTATGGTCGGTGATCAATCCAGCCATGTTCGATGTTTGGATCGCTGAAATGATTCCCGTCATAGGCATCTATTTGTTACTTGTATTCACCTACCCTAAATTTCAATTCAGTAACACCAGCTATGCATTGATGTCGATATGGCTGATTATGCACACCATAGGCGCCCATTATACGTTCGCGAATGTGCCGTTCGATTGGTTCACCGAATGGTGGGGTGGTGAGCGTAACCATTTCGACCGTATTGCGCATTTTTCGGTGGGTTTTTATGCTTACCCCATGGTTGAGCTGCTCCTGAAGAAAAAATGGGCTGCTCCGGTCGCTGCAGGCTTTTTCGGACTCTTTATGATTATGAGTGTCGCTGCAGGCTATGAAATTATTGAGTGGTGGTATGCAGACCTTGCTGGTGGGGATGCCGGGATCGAATTTTTAGGCTCGCAAGGTGATATCTGGGATGCGCAAAAGGATATGTTGGCCGACACACTCGGTGCCATTGCTGCCTTAATTCTATATTTCTTCAAGCGTCCCGACCGTCGCGCATAGGATGAGTCATTCATAAAAAAGGCCGTTCTCAGCATGACTGACAACGGCCTTTTCATTACCTATAAACTGGATTAAGAAACTTTTTTCAGTTTATCAAAGTTCTTCGAAAGATAATCAGCAACGCCTTTTGCATCTGCTTTCATGCCTTCATCACCTTCTTTCCAACCCGCTGGGCATACTTCGCCATGCTCTTGGTGGAAATTCAGCGCGTCAACCATGCGCAGCATTTCATCAATGTTACGCCCCAGCGGTAAGTCATTGACGACTTGATGGCGCACAACGCCCTCTTCATCGATCAAGAATGACGCTCGGAAAGCAACCCCAGCTTCTGGGTGCTCGACGTCGTAAGCTCGGCAAATGCTGTGCTTCACGTCTGCAACGAGTGAATAGTTTACTTCACCAATACCACCGTTCTCGACGGCAGTATTGCGCCACGCATTGTGGCTGAACTGTGAGTCAATTGAAACGCCGATTACTTCAACGCCACGCGCTTCAAAATCAGCTAAACGCTGATCAAAAGCGATCAATTCTGACGGACAAACAAACGTAAAGTCGAGCGGATAAAAGAACAGTACCGCCTTCTTACCTTTGATTTGCTGGTGAAAGTTAAAGTCTTCAACGATTTGGCCAGAACCTAAAACTGCTGCAGCAGTAAAGTTAGGAGCCCTACGGCCAACCAATACACCCATTATTTTCTCCATTTTCAGTTAGTGAACAAATATCCTTGCGCACCCGACATCAGTTTTTATTTTACTCAGCACTTGGCTGTGGATGCCGTTCTGCGACTTCGTTAATCAAGCTTTGTAATTCACCTTTCTGGAACATTTCCAGAATAATGTCGCAACCACCCACCAACTCACCTTCGACCCACAATTGTGGGAACGTTGGCCAGTCAGCAAACTTTGGCAGTTCCGCGCGAATATCTGGATTCTGCAGAATGTCAACATAGGCAAAAGCTTGTCCACAAGACATTAACGCTTGTGAAGCTTGCGATGAAAACCCGCAGCTAGGCAGCTTCGGTGAACCTTTCATGTACAACAACACCGGATGTTCGGCAATTTGTTGCTTAATCTTGTCTACAGTTTCCATAAATGAATTATCACCTCTTAACGGTAAAAAGCGGGGCATATTTTATCACAAGCTGACTCGGCTCGCAGCATCAGATTTGATCAGAAGAAGTCATCGACTGCCCTTGAAAATAAACTTTTCTGCCACTATCTAGGTATATTGTAACGGTCCTTACAGAATTCAATGTTAAACTGAAGGCCTGTTTGGAATTCTATTCGAACACTCAGCAACAAGGAGAGTCCACATGGCTTTTGAATTACCAGCACTACCTTATGAAAAAAATGCTCTAGAGCCTCATATTTCGGCCGAAACGCTCGAGTATCACTACGGCAAGCACCACGCTGCCTATGTAACCAAATTGAATGACGCGGTGAAAGGTACTGACCTTGAAAACAAATCTCTTGAAGAAGTGATCAAGACTGCTTCAGGTGGCTTGTTTAACAATGCTGCGCAGGTTTGGAACCACACCTTCTACTGGCACTGCTTGAGCCCGAATGGTGGCGGCGAGCCAACGGGTGCACTAGCAGACGCGATCAATAAGAAGTTTGGTTCGTTCGCGAAGTTCAAAGAAGAGTTCAGTGCACAAGCGGCTGGCAACTTCGGTTCTGGTTGGACTTGGTTGGTGAAAACTGCCGATGGCGGTGTCGACATCACGAATACTGATGACGCTGAAACCCCCATCACCGACAGCAGCATCACGCCAATCTTGACCGTTGATGTGTGGGAACATGCCTACTACATCGATTACCGCAATGCTCGTCCAAAATACTTGGATGCATTCTGGAACTTGGTTAATTGGGATTTCGTGGCGAAAAACTTCGCCGGCTAATCATTAGCGATCCATTAAAAACGCCGACTGTATGTCGGCGTTTTTGTTTGTCTGATAGCTTATTTATTCGACTAAATTCGCTGGAATATCCGCGCGCATACTCTGCCAGATTTTACCTGAATCGTAGCCGTACTGACGGACTAACTTCACCGCCTCTTCGTGCGTACCCGCTTCAGCGGTCTGACGTAATTTATGATAAAAATCGCGCGCTAACTGACGAGCAGCCGGGTTAGTAAAGTAAAAATTACCGATCCGCGAATACAGCCCCTTGAAACCGTTCAATACCAACACGTAAATCGGATTTCCTGAGGCTAGTGCTGCATCATGATTTAATCGATAATCATACTGAGTAAAGGTCTCTGGCGTGTCATCGAGGTCATGCGCGGGCTCTAACAACGCCACTACTTTTTCGGGAGCATGGCGAACCGCTGCCCGAATATAGATAGCACTGATATTGGTGCGGGCTGACAGCAATTGATCGACCAATAAAGGCATACCGTCCTCATCGAGTCGCGCCAATGTCTCTAAGATATTAAGACCCGATGTTTCCCAGAAATTATTTACCCGCGTCGGTTTTCCATGTTGTATGGTTAACCAGCCATCTCGCGCTAAGCGCTGCAACACTTCACGTAACGTGGTTCGCGTTACGCCAATCAACTCGGACAGTTCACGCTCGGCCGGAAGAATAGTACCGGGGGCGAAGTGACCGTTCCAAATTGATTTAACGATATATTCTTCTGCAAAGCCTGCTGGACTCTGTGCCTTTATGATCATGATCGCGCCTGTGTCCTTGATGACCGCATAGGATAACGGTTGCTATAGCAAATAAGGTCAGCGATTTTAACAGTCTTTCCAATGGTCGGACAAGTACTGTTGTTTCTCTTGGAATGGCTTTACTTTTGTATCGTTTCGTTTCACCATCGCGACAGCGAAAGATAAGAGACAAGGAACACATCGATGCTTGCTACACTGAAACAACTACCGAGCCAACGGGCAGCATGGGCTGTACTGGCTGCTTCAGCATGGCTATTGGTGGCAGCAGCACTGTATTTCCAATACGGCATGGGCTTAGAGCCCTGTGTGAAATGCATCTATCAGCGGGTTGCGATCATGGCGATTGGCACGGTTGCACTGGTCCCTCTGGTGGCACCGCGATCACGTATGACTCAATGGTTAGGAACTTTAGGCTGGCTGACTGCTGCAGTTTGGGGTTACCTGATTGCAGCCGAGCATGTGGCCTTACAGAACAGTACCAACGCATTCTTTATGGTGTGTGATACCTTCCCGAATTTTCCTAGCTTTATGCCGTTACATGAGTGGTTTCCGGGAGTCTTTGGTGCACCTGGCTTATGCGGTGATATTGACTGGCAATTTGCTGGGTTAAGTATGCCGGGTTGGATGCAGATCATCTTCGCCGTCTACAGCGTCACTGCAATTCTCGTTGCCGTCACATTGGTTTGGGCTACTCTGAGTCGAACAACGGCCAAGTGACGATGCGCTGCTCGAGGTCTTCGTCGATGTATTTTTCGCCGATAACTCGGTTGACAGCACTGATACCCGCAGCAATCATCGCTCGTTGAGAGCCCTGGTTGCGCAGCGGATGCCACGACGCTAATCCACGTCCCTCTGCTAAGCGGCGATAGGCGCACGACTGCGGCATGTAAGTTAATTCGTGCACATTATCGCGGTGGATGACAACACAATCGGGTACCAAGGATTTCCGTGTGGCGTACTGACTACAGCGCGCCGTTTCGGTGTTCAGTAGTCGGCAAGCTACATCGGTGTAGTGCACGGTTTCTTCAGGATCATCATCATCAATCAATTTATGCAGACAGCATTTCCCGCAACCATCACACAGAGACTCCCATTCGGCAGCGGACATCTCATCGAGTGATTTAGTTTCCCAGAACGCAGGTTTGCTATCCGTCACAATGCACGGTTCCAGTCCAAGACCAGTGTTTGTCACCCTGCTGCAACCTGAGTTCCAACTGGTCATTTGGCGCCAACGCCGCGACTCCTGCAGGAGTGCCTGTAAGCACTACATCACCGGGCAACAGGGTAAATTGTTGGGAAATATCGGCAATTAAGTCGGGAATGGTGTAAATCATTTCCGCTGAACGACCCGCCTGACGCTGGACTCCGTTTACCGTCAGCGAAAACTCCAGCGGTTGTTCGGCGTCCAGTTCAGTTGCTGGTATCCAGTCAGACAACACACAAGAACCGTCAAAAGCCTTTGCGCGCTCCCAAGGATGCCCTGCTGCTTTTAATTCACTCTGTACTTGCCGTAGCGTCAGGTCTAATCCAAGGCCATAGGCCTGAATGGCTTTGCTTGCTTCAGTTGGCGTGCAACGACGCAGCTGAGTACCAATCTGTACCGCAATTTCGACCTCATGATGGCATTCACCTTGAGCTCGAGGAATGGTTACCTCAGGTAAGGTTGCGAGTGCCGTGGACGGTTTGATAAATAGGAGCGGTCGACTCGGAGCAACATTATTCAGTTCAGCAATATGCTCAACATAGTTGCGACCCACGCAGACAATTTTGCTTGGCAACTCGCGCATCGTCAGCCTCTCCTATTCGATTTAACGTGGAAACCGAATGCGATCCGACAAATATCCCACCGCAGCCACAAAATAATGCGAACGGTTCCAACGCATCAGCGCATCGTAATTGGCGTAGGCTAAATAGACACGGCCTTGCTTGTCGTCAGGAATGACGACCGACGCTTCTAAATCAGAGCGGTTGGGTAGATCATTGCCATCCATTCGACGAATGCCAAGAGCTTGCCATTCCGCTAAGGTTTTTTTGGTATTCAAACCCGCCAATGATTCGTCAAAATCGCCGGGGATCTGCACCTGTCGTCCCCAGGTTACGTCATCTTGCCAGCCGACACTTTTCAAATAGTTTGCAGCCGATGCAAAAACATCTCCCATCGAGCCCCAAATATCTTTGCGCCCATCACCGTCATAATCCACCGCATATTGCATAAATGAGCTCGGCATAAACTGCGTTTGTCCCATGGCACCAGCCCAAGAACCTTGCATTTGTTCTACGTCAATATGGTTTTCCTGTACGATGGTTAGCGCATGCCAGAGTTGTTTTTTAAAGAACTCTTCACGACGACCTTCAAAAGCCATAGTGGTCAGCGCAGAAATTACATCAAAGCCACCCGTGTAAGAGCCGAAATTGGTCTCAATACCCCACAAAGCGACGATAAACCGCGGTTGAACGCCATATTCAGCACCAATCTTGTCCAGCAAATCCCGATGTTTGGCATACATTTCTACCGCTTTATCCGCTTTCCACTCCGGTACGGCACGCGGCAAATAAGTATCTAACGTCAGTTTAAATTCGGGTTGATTTTTATCTGCTTCAACCGATTTCTTATAGAATTTCACTCCAGCAAACGCGCGATTTAACGTATCTTCGGTATAGCCTGCTGCGCGCGCTTCCGCCTTGATTTTATCTACATAGGCAGGGAAATCAGCCTCATCTGCGCTACTAGCTAGCGGGCTCCAACTCAACACAACTGCCGCGCCTGTGGCGACAACCCAACCTTGTAATTTCTTCATCATGAGCGCTTCTCCTGCTGTAATAGGCTCGTCACCGGTGGTGGTATTTGTAAGTAGTAACCTGGATCCGTGAGATGTTCACGTAATGCTGCCACACTGATTTGCGCAAGCTTACGCTGATCTGTCAATGCGAAAGTCATGACCTGTATAGGTTGACCAAAATGTTGCCGTAAGGGTTCCGGTAAATCCGAAAAATCAGCGGAATGCGGCAAATAGAGGTAAGTATCAGCACGTTTAGCACTGCGAAACACCGTACATAACATCTTGCTAATCTCTGGTTAGTAACGACTCGATGGTAGCTTTGAGCTTAGCGCCCCGCCAGCTGACTAACAAGTCTGGCGCTGGCAAACGCGACCGATAAGCTGCTGGAATTTGCCAAAACCAATGAATGACATCGTTCAGCTGTCGCCGCGAACCAATCAGTGATGGCGTGACGTCGAGCTCCTTCGCGTAAGCATCGACTGCTTTCTTCAATGCATTGAATGCTGGTTTATAGCCTGGCATATCCGTGAGTTTACTCAAACGCTCCGGTTGTTCCGCCAGTGGCACCGCAAGACCGCGTTGGATTGCGGCTAATAATTCTTTGCCCGCGTAACGCCGAGTTACCGGCGACAAGTCGGTAATGCTATATAAACCGTCTGCTTTGACCGGATGCTGACGCGCCAGCTCTAGAACCGTGTGATCTTTCGCAACGAAGCTCAACGGAATATCTGCCTCACGAGCGCGCTCTAAACGCCATTGTAAAACTTCACGCAGTACCGCTAATTGTTGCGGTGTGCATTGCCAAGCATTGCCAAACTGCAAATAGAGCAATTCAGCTGGCCACTGTTGCGTGCGTTTTTCTACCTGAAAGGCACTCTCAGCCACCGTTAAATCGAGCTTGAGAGGATTCTCGCTCAAACGACTCAGCAAAGCGGGATAAACCTGTTGCAGGTAATCTACATCCGCTGCAGCATAATCCAGTTGCTCTGGCGCTAGCGGTCGCTGCAACCAATCGGTGCGTGATTGTGACTTATCCAGCACCACACCGGTCAATTGCTCGACCAATGCAGCATAGCCGAGTGCATCACCCAACCCAGCAAAGGCAGCCGCAATTTGCGTGTCAAACACGTTGCGTAACGGTTGTCCCATTGCTTGAGCGAGAATTTCAAAGTCTTCACCACCGGCGTGGATAACTACTTCTAAATCTTCAGCACGCAGTAATTCCCACAGCGAACTTAAATCAATCGCTCCAACCGGATCAATCAGTACAGTATGCTCGCCAGCGCGAACCTGAATCAGTCCGAGGCGGGCGTAGTATGTGCGAACTCGCACAAATTCGGTATCGAGGACAATCGAGGAGAATTGCCGAGCATGTTTGCAAAATTCAACAAGCTCGGCGGTTTCTGTAACCAGTTGGTATGTCGACATCTAAGCTTTCGACTTCTTCTCTTCTTCGTCACGAAGCTCACGACGTAAAATTTTACCGACGTTGGTTTTCGGTAGTTCTTGGCGGAACTCAACGAACTTCGGTACTTTATAACCCGTTAAATTCTCACGGGCATAGTCCATCAGTTCACGCTCGCTCAACGATTTGTCCTTACGAACGACAAATACTTTCACTGCCTCGCCTGAAGAATCGTGCGGAACACCCACAGCAGCCACTTCCAGCACCTTCGGATGACCCGCAATGACATCTTCAATTTCGTTTGGATAAACATTAAAACCTGACACTAAAATCATGTCTTTCTTACGATCAACAATCTTAAAGAAGCCGTCCTCGTCCATCACACCAATATCGCCGGTGCAGAACCATCCGTCTTTCATCACTTTTTCAGTTTCATCAGGGCGATTGAGATACCCGACCATCACTTGTGGTCCACGAACCTGTATTTCACCTGACTCGCCTTGGGCTACCTCTTCGCCACTATCGACGTCAACCACACGTACATCTGTTGACGGCAACGGAATACCAATGGTGCCATTGTACTGTTCAATATCGGTCGGGTTGGTCGTAACCACCGGCGAACACTCGGTCAGCCCATAACCCTCTAGTAAACGTGACTTGGTAACGCGCTCCCAATGTTCAGCAACGGAGCGTTGTACCGCCATACCGCCTCCTAGAGCGATTTTTAACGATGAAAAATCTAAGTCTTTGAAGCCATCGGTGTGCAAGAGTCCATTAAATAGCGTGTTCACGCCAGAAATCATTGAGAATGGATATTTACCCAACTCTTTCACGAACGCAGCCATATCGCGCGGATTGGTAATTAAAATATTGCGCCCACCGTGCTTCATGAACGTCAAGCAGTTCGCCGTTAATGCGAAAATATGATACAGCGGGAGTGCTGTGATAATGGTCTCTTCACCGTCGACGACAAGCGGTGCCACAACAGCAGATACTTGCTCAAGATTGGCAACCATATTGCGGTGCGATAACATCGCCCCTTTGGCTAAACCAGTGGTTCCACCGGTATATTGTAAAAACGCCAGATCATCCCCACTCATAACCGGACGTTCATAGGACGCTTTTTGCCCCTTAGCCAAGACAGCTAGAAAGTCGATCGTGCCGGTTAGCTTATAGCTAGGCACCATACGCTTCACGTACTTCACAACAAAATTGACAATCCAGCGCTTCGGTGTCGGAAGCATATCGCCGATTCGGGTCAATACGACATGGTCAACCTGTACATCGGCTTTCACTTTCTCATAGGTAGCGGCAAAGTTTTCTAGTATCACCAGTGCTTTCGCGTTGGCATCACTTAGCTGATGCCTCAGTTCGCGAGGGGTGTAAAGAGGGTTAACGTTAACCACCACCATTCCAGCACGCAGCGCACCAAACAGTGCAATCGGGTATTGCAGTAAGTTAGGCATCATAATCGCAACAGCGTCGCCCTTCTTCAGGCCTTGCGCCTGAAGATAGGCAGCAAACTGTTTGGAGTATTTATCGAGGTCGTTAAAAGTCAGCTCATGGTCCATGTTGACGTATGCAACCTTGTCGCCATAAGCCTCGATGCTTTGTTCAAAGATATCGACCAATGAATTGAAATGTTCCGGATCAATGGTATCTGGAACGCCCGCTGGGTAACGTTTTAACCAAATCTTGTCCACGCGTGTCATGCTCCTGCGTCAGAGAATCTGTATCTGGTCGCAATAATGGCATATCCGACCAGTGTTGCCTAGTCATTGAGACCGTCGATCATCGTCATCAAGTGGGCAATGACCGCGTTCGGTTGTTCCATATGCACATGATGACCTCCACTCAATGCGTGCACCTGCAACTGCCGTACTTCCGCCTGCCACAAGTGTAACGCTTCATGCACACGTTCATGCCCTTCAGTCCCGTACAGCAAAGTAAACGGGCATTTGATATGCCGCAGTACGTCACTGATCTGTGCCGCGGTTAATCGCACTGGCGACGCCATCCGCAGTCGCCCATCGGCACGAAAACAGAAGTCTTCAGGCCCCACTTGCTCGATACCTCGCTCCACCAACAAGTGCGCATATTCGGGAGAGAAATCACCGGCTTGAGCACGCGCAGCGACACCCGCAGCAAATGATGGATAGTGATTCCGGCGTTTTTTCTGCATCGCCCAACGACTTTGGAAACCGCTCCGCAAGTTTGCCGTCGTTTCAGCAGTCGGTGTCGCTAACAGACCGAAAGCCTCAATCGCGAGAACTGCTTGGACTTTTTCGGGTGCAATACCAGCAAGCATGTTGGCAATGAAGGCGCCCATAGAGTGCGCCAGCAACACCACCGACTGCCAGTTTTCTTGTTCGATGAGTTGCCAACAATCATAGACGTAGTCAATAAACGCATAATAGTTGCCTACCGGACGGTGATCAGACAGACCATGTCCCGCCCAATCTATGGCGATGAGTTGATGTGTTTGGGCGAGCGGCGACTGCAGAAACACGTCAGCGCAGGGTAAAAAGCTATGCGCATTATCCAGCCAGCCATGCCCAGCAAGAATCACTGGCTTATCGTCAGCACCCCAACGCAGACCACGCAGTATGCCCCAGTCAAGCTGAAACGAAACAGGCTCGGCATGAAGCCGAGCCTGTGGGAATAAAGATGATGTGAATTCGTTATTGATCATTTCCTGATTGACCCGAATCCCCGGTTGGGGTTGTACGCACAGGTACCGGGTAATAAATACGGTACGGTGGTGCGAAATAATGGTGTCGATACCATAACGAACCATAATCAATTTGTACATTGGAAGTTCGCGGTTCGTCCTTCCAAAGATACTTTGCGGTTACATTTAATGTCGGGAACAGGTAGCGGAACTCATCAATTTTTCCTTCGATTGGCTCACCGACAGTGCCGACAAAAGACACTAAGCGCCCTTCCTCATAAACAACTGGGTCAACAAATTCAGGCAAAATTGCGCGAAAACGACCTTGGCTCTCATCGCTTGCGACGGGTCGGCCCCAACTCTGCAAAGCAAAGTTGACCACTTCAATGATAGTCCCATCATCACTGTTACGAACCTCAGCAATAGTACCACCCCAACGTGCTTGTTGGCCTAGCACTTGCTCAGGATTAGTTAACGCGGTCTCGTAATTGACAAGGTTCTTCTCATTGGTGACCGCCAGCTCATCCGGAACTGTAGAGCATGCTGCTAAGAACAGTGCTGCGATACTCACTAACCAAATTTTCATTCTGAACTCCTTAGGCTGCGTCACAACCTGACTCGAATTGGCGCGCTACCTTTACTTTGATAAGCCTGAATGACCAAAAGTTCCAGTGCATTTACGCCGTTTTAACTTGGTATCGCTACCGGCCAGGTAACTTTTTCCAGGTTACTTCATTACGTACGTACAGAGGCTCAAGTTCAGCGGCTTGGACCGATTTTGCGTGCGGGTGCAGTGCCAAGCTCAACATATCGCGAGCTTCGGGTAACCAAACATCAGGCAATATTGATACACGTTGTTCTGCATCGAGTTGCTGCCCATAGGCCTGCCATCCCGTACCAACGCCAACCGGCTCCCCGTCATCCAACCATAGTTCCTTACTGAGCTGCTCGAGCGCCGCCATCTGCGGCGCTTGTATTGCAATCCAGGCATCATTGCGACGTTGATAACGAGCGATGTAAACCTCATTCATTCTGGCATCAATAGCTGCGATGACATCGGTTGCCTGATAACGGCGCCACGCCTGCTCTGCAAGAGCCTCTAAAGTACAGATGGGAGTAACCGGCAAAGTGTGACTGAATGCCAACCCTTGCCCTATCGAAACGCCAATCCGAACGCCGGTAAAACTGCCGGGGCCTTGACCAACCACTAAGCGTTCGATGGCATCGAATCCGATATCCAAGTCAGCGAGGACTTCATCAATGAAGCCCAGAATTTTTTGCGAGTGCTCCCGCGGTGCCAGCGTTTGTCGAGTGACTAGTCGCTCTCCCTTTTGCAGCGCAACCGAACACAACTCGGTACAAGTATCTAATGCTAAAACAACATTACTCATGCGACTTTGCCGCCTCCAACTCTGCTAAAAAGTTTAATGCTTCTTGCAAATCTCGAGTTCGCCGCATAGCTGGCAAACTCGTCAAAAAGGTTCCGCCGTAGGGCTTACCAACTAACCGCTGATCACAAATGATCAGCACGCCCCGGTCATCTTGGTCCCGAATTAAACGTCCTGCACCCTGTTTGAGTGCAATAATAGCTTGCGGTAACTGTACCTGACTAAACGCATCCAGCCCACGCATACGCGCATCCTCAACGCGCGCTTGCAAGAGCGGATCATCCGGTGATGCAAAGGGGAGCTTGTCGATCACCACACAACGCAATGCATCCCCGCGCACATCGACCCCTTCCCAAAACGATGAAGTCCCCAATAGAATTCCATTGCCAGCCGCCACAAATTGCGCCAGCAGCTCACGTTTGCTGGTGCTGCCTTGCACTAACAATGGCCGTTCCGTACGTTCTGCGAGCGCCGCACCAACGCGTTGTAACATCCGGTGACTGGTAAATAGTAAAAAGGTACCACCGGTTTGATTGACGCTTAATACCTGTTCGACGATGTCCAATACCTTCGCGAAAAACTCCGGTGCTTGGGGCTGTGGGAGATACCGAGGCAAACATAACAGCGCTTGCTCAGAAAACTGAAATGGGCTCGATAAGCACAGCGTCTGAGCACTACTCAACCCCAGTTGTTCAGTGAAGTGACTAAAATCTTGACCCACTGCCAATGTCGCCGAAGTGAATACCCATGCCATATCAGCTGCGTCAATATAGGCACCAAATTTGTCGGCGACGCTGAGGGGCGTTTGATGCAAGGTAATTTGGCGCGGCGTGGTTTCGTACCAAAAACTATAGCCGGTTCGTTCTGTCGCTTGCAGCTGTTCCCATTTGTGCGCTGCTAAGGTCGCGCGCTCATAGGCTTGATCTAAATCTTTCGAGCGTCCCAAGGCATTTTTCGTAACATCAATCACGAGTTGCAGCTGCTCGGCAACATCAGCGGCCGCTTCTTTAACACCCGCTCGACGTTGCCAATCACGCCAATTACCACGTTGGGGTTCCACTGGAAACATCAGCCGCCACTCACGTAAGGTCATGAGTAGCTTGTCCGCTATTCTATCGAGCTGTTTGAGATCTTTGAGTTCAGTTAAATAAATAACCTTCAAATCTTGCGCGAGTTCTTGCAATTGGCGACTGGATACCGCTTCGCCAAAATATTGACTCGCAATATCGGGTAATTGATGGGCTTCGTCAAACACGACCGTATCGACCGCCGGAATGAGTTCACCAAACCCAACGTCTTTTAACGCCATATCGGCAAAGAACAGATGATGATTCACCACGACTAGATCAGCGTCGAGCGCGCGCTTGCGTGCCTTAACAAGGTAGCATTCTTCGTAATCGGGACAGTCTCGACCTAAACAGTTATCAACCGTACTGGTAACCTGAGGGAGCACTTCCGCATCTTCCGGAAGCACATTCAACAACCCTAAATCACCATCTTCTGTGCGCTGTGCCCACTGCCGAACGGTGACGAGTTGAGATTGCACCACTTTCGAAAACTCGCCGCTTTGCGAGCTCGCCTGCTGCATTCGGTGTAGGCAAAGATAATTACTGCGACCTTTCAACAAGGCGACTTGTTTACCGGGTGCAATTGCATCTCGCAATAGCGGTAGGTCCCGAAAATAAAGCTGTTCTTGTAATGCTTTCGTGCCTGTTGAGATGATAGCCTTTCCAGTTGCCGTCAATAATGGCACGAGATACGCATAAGTTTTACCGGTTCCCGTTTCAGCCTCAACTACCAGCGACGCTTTAGCGCGCATCACTTGTGCCACCGCGGTCGCCATTTCGGTTTGCGCAGCACGCGGAACAAAACCAGTCACGGTCTTGGCGAGAGAGCTTTGGGGGCTAAAATATTGGGCTACAGCGGTCATGCCGATATGCTAGCACAACCCGAAGTTGCCAAGCAGCTAACTTTTACCGCAAGTTGTTTTTTCTTCTATTGTCGAGTTTATACAACTTACAGACAAGAAATCGACTGAAACCCAGATTTCAAGCAACCTCCTCGTTGAATTACCCTTCATTTTTCTATACAATCTTCGTCAATGTAATCGTTCAACCATTCACAATTCACGTTTCACTAGTAGCCAGTAACCAAGAGCAACTAGCGAGGAGTGTTTTTGAGAGAGAGATTTATGCGCACAGCAACTATTATTTGGCACCACCACCATCATCATCGACACCCCGATTAGCCAAGCGCTGTGCTCAGGCTAATCGTAGCTATTACGGTTGCCTTCGAGACAAGACCCCCGGAAGGCATCCTTTACGGGGGTTTTTTCGTATTAGAGTTGTTTAAACATGGAGTTTCACATGGTCGTCGACAAGAATTCGCAACGCCTTACAATCGCCATCCAGAAATCTGGCCGTTTGAGTAAAGAATCAATTGCCCTATTGGAAGCGTGTGGCTTTAAATTCAGTTTGCACGAAGCGCGTTTACTCGCGCACAGCAGCAACCAACCGGTCGATTTATTGCGGGTACGTGACGATGACATTCCAGGACTGGTGATGGACGGTGTGGTCGACTTGGGTTTGGTGGGTGAAAATGTGCTCGAAGAGGCTCGTTTGGAGCGCCAAGCCACACAGCTGCCGGCGAAAATCAATATTTTACGTGCGTTGGACTTTGGTCAATGCCGCTTGTCCATCGCCGTACCTAAAGAAGATAACTATCGCGGTTTAGCCGATCTTGAAGGCAAGCGTATTGCCACCACTTACCCATTTCTGCTGCAAAACTATTTGCAGCAACAGGGCATTAAGGCCAGTACCGCTGTATTGACTGGTAGCGTTGAAGTAGCTCCACGCGCTGGCTTAGCGGATGCAATTTGTGACTTAGTCTCAACGGGGGCGACTTTAGAAGCGAATGGGTTGGTGGAGAAAGAAGTCATTTTCCGTTCCACCGCACAACTCATTCAGCGCCCAGAACCACTCACTGCAGCAAAGCAAGCTATTGTTGATCAATTGCTGCCCCGTTTGGACGGTGTGCAAATGGCGCGTGAAAGCAAGTACATCATGCTCCACGCACCGAAGGCTCGCTTAGAAGAAGTGGTTGCATTGCTGCCTGGCGCTGAACGTCCAACAGTACTGCCGTTGCAACACAGTGATGAGCAAGTTGCCGTGCACGTGGTGAGTACCGAGAAGTTGTTTTGGGAAACTATGGAAGAACTCAAAGCCATTGGTTGTAGTTCCATCCTAGTATTGCCGATTGAGAAAATGTTGGGTTAGCCATGACAACAAACGAGCAAAATCAGATGCAAGCAATCAATTGGGCGTCACTCAGTGATGCCGACCGGGAAAAATTGTTAGCTCGACCCGCCCAAGCGCAGCCAGAAGTATTGCGCCAGCAGGTTGCCGATATTATTGCAGCCGTACAGCGCGACGGTGATAAGGCTGTATTGGAATATACGCGCCGTTTTGATGCGCCAGAACTTGAGCAATTGGCGTATCCAGCGGCTGAGATCGCGGCACAGGCAGCAAAATTGGATGCCGCAACCCAAGCAGCGATTGATACAGCCTACGACACGATTTATGCGTTTCACCAAGCTCAGCAACCACAACCTGTGACCGTCGAAACCGCTCCCGGCGTGGTCTGCAGTCAGCGTTATCATGGCTTGAGTGCGGTTGGTCTCTACATTCCTGGTGGTACTGCGGTGCTACCATCAACAGCATTGATGTTAGGTGTACCGTCACAACTTGCGGGTTGCCAACGTCGAGTTTTGGTGAGCCCGCCAGCTGCGGATGGAAGCTTGTCGCCAGCACTGATGTATGTCGCGCAGAAGTGCGGTATCACAGAAGTATATCGCTGTGGCGGTGCACAAGCTGTTGCTGCGTTGGCGTATGGTACTGAGTCTATTGCCCCTGTGGTAAAGATCTTCGGTCCCGGCAACAGTTATGTTACGCAAGCTAAGCAATGGGTCTCGCAAGATCCGCAAGGTTGTGCCATTGACATGCCAGCAGGGCCTTCCGAGTTGATGGTCATTGCCGATGCCACTGCGAATCCTGATTATGTTGCTGCTGACTTGCTGTCCCAAGCGGAGCACGGTCCGGATTCGCAAGTTATCTTAGTGTCACCGTCAGCTCAGCTCATTGCAGCAACTGCAGATGCTCTACAATCGCAACTCGTCTCATTACCGCGTGCAGCTATTGCTGAACAGGCATTAGCGAGTAGCGCCCTCATTCAAGTCGACTCGCTGGCAACAGCGGTTGAAATCAGTCAGCGCTACGCACCTGAGCACTTATCGATTCAAGTCGATGATACGGAGACGTTGCTCCCGCAACTCACACACGCGGGCTCGATTTTTGTGGGTCACTACACCCCCGAATCAGGCGGTGACTATGCGACGGGAACCAATCATGTATTACCGACCTATGGCTTTGCTAAAAATTACAGCAGCCTTGGTTTGCTCGATTTCTATCGTCGTTATACGGTTCAGGAGGCCACTCGTGAGGGCCTACGTGGGCTAAGTTCGGCCATTATTCAACTGGCTGAAACCGAGGGGTTGAGCGCGCACGCACGCGCCGTCTCCATTCGTCTTGACGACTCACAAGGAAATGCATCATGAGTATGGTAGAGCGCTTACAGCGCGCCCACTTGCGCAATCTAGTGCCCTACGCCTCAGCGCGACGCAGTATGAGTGGTGGTTCGGTATGGTTGAATGCCAACGAAGCACCGACTACGCCGGCGCTCGGCAACGACGAACCGGCTTTGAATCGCTACCCTGCGTTCCAGAGCGATGCTGTCAATCAAGCCTATGCAGATTATGCTGGCGTTCAGGTGGACTCGATTCTGAGTGCTCGTGGCAGTGATGAAATCATTGAGCTCATGATTCGTGCCTTCTGCGAGCCAGGCCAAGACGCCATTATGATTTGCCCACCCACTTACGGTATGTACGCAATCAGCGCTCAAACCCATGGTGCGCTGGTGCGCGAAGTACCGCTTATTGAGACACCGGATCTGGGTTTACAACTGGATCTCTCAGCGATGGTGGCACAGTTAGATGGGGTGAAGCTGATTTTTGTCTGTAGCCCATCAAATCCCTTAGGGAATAACTTGGCGCTAGGCGACTTACGAAACTTATTAGAAAGTGTTGGCGAACAAGCTTTTGTGATTGTCGATGAAGCCTACATTGAGTTCACCGATCAACCGAGCGTAGCCACGTGGTTGACGCAGTACCCACAACTGGTGGTGACACGAACCTTATCTAAAGCATTTGGTATGGCGGCCATTCGTTGCGGATTCGCGTTAGCAGCGCCTGCGCTCATCGATTGTTTGCGTAAAGTGATTGCGCCCTATCCCATGCCGGCATCGAGCCTCAATGATGCACAACGGGCTTTGGCACCAGCAGCTATTGCCGCCATGCAAAGAGCAGTGACGGAAACTCGAGCGCTCCGCGAACAGTGGCTGCAAAAACTTCAAGCAGCACCGTGGGTTAAACGCCTCTACCCGTCCGCGACTAATTTCGTGTTGATACAAGTCGACGATGCTGCCGCACTTGTGGCACAGTGCAGCGCTCAAGGTGTTCTGATTCGCAATCAATCGAGCCAGCGTGGCCTCGATAACTGTGTCCGTATTAGCATCGGCAGCGTCCAAGAAATGCAACAATTAGAGCAGGTACTCCCACAATGACCGCACAACGTATTTTATTTATTGACCGCGACGGTACCCTGGTTGAAGAGCCTCCGGTCGACAAACAACTGGATAGTATTCAAAAACTGAAATTTGAGCCAGATGTCATTCCTGCTCTACTTGCATTTCAGCGCGCTGGTTATCAGCTCGTGATGGTGACCAATCAAGACGGTCTAGGTACAGAGAGCTTTCCGCAAGCTGACTTTGATGCACCGCACCAGCTGATGCTGGAAATCTTCGCGTCACAAGGTATTCGGTTTGCAGATATTCTCATCTGTCCACATTTTCCTGATGCCGGCTGCTCGTGCCGCAAACCAGCGCTAGGTCTGGTCAAAGATTACTTGCAGCAAGGCCGTATCGATTTCACCGACTCGTATGTCATCGGTGACCGTGAGACAGATATTCAACTAGCCGAGAATATGGGCATCCGCGGCATTAAATACAGTCCAAGTGAGATGAATTGGCGTGCCATCCAACATCAACTATTGGATCGTCCGCGCACTGCCACAGTGCACCGTAAAACTCGCGAAACTGACATTCGTATTCAACTCGACTTGGACGCACAGCAACCGTTAAAATTTGCGACTGGAATTGGCTTTTTCGACCACATGCTGGAGCAAATTGCGACTCACGCTGGGTTTGCATTAAGTGTCGAAGTACAAGGCGATTTGCACATTGATGAACACCACACAGTAGAAGATACAGCTCTGGCGCTTGGCGCCGCATTGCGTCAGGCTTTGGGTGACAAACGTGGAATCGGTCGATTTGGCTTTGCCTTGCCCATGGACGAGTGTCGCGCAGAGTGCTTGTTAGATTTGTCAGGACGTCCATACCTGCAACTGCAAGCCGATTTTAGCCGCGATAAAGTGGGTGAATTGTCGACCGAGATGGTCGGACATTTCTTCCGCTCGCTCAGCGACGCCATGGCAGTTTCATTGCACTTATCGACGACCGAGGGCAATAGCCATCATCAGGTTGAGAGCCTCTTCAAAGTATTCGGACGGGCACTTCGACAGGCTATCGCACGCACTGCAGATGGCGCTTTACCATCGAGTAAAGGGATGCTGGCATGACCTCGTTAGTCATTATCGATACGAGTTGTGCCAACCTAAGTTCGGTCCGCTTTGCATTCGAACGTCTAGGGGTTGAGCCTGTCGTGACCGCATCGCCTACTGTTATCCGTGCTGCTGATCGCGTGGTGCTACCAGGCGTCGGAACCGCAGCGGCGGCGATGCGCAATTTGCAGCAACTCGGCTTGGTTGAGGTGATTCAACAACTTGAACAGCCGGTACTCGGTATCTGCCTGGGAATGCAATTACTCACCGACTATTCAGCCGAAGGGAATGTCGATTGTTTAGGCGTCATTCCTGCACGTACCGAACGCATGATTGCCGCTGGTTTACCACTGCCGCACATGGGCTGGAATACGATGACCGACCCCAGTGCTAGTAATCCGCTTTTGCGTGGGGTCGAAAGCCCTGCTTACTGCTACTTCGTGCATAGTTTTGCCGTGGCGGTTGATCAGTACACGAGTGCGCAATGTACGTACGGACAACCTTTTGCCGCGATGATTCGCTCCAAGAATTTTTTTGGTGCGCAATTTCATCCCGAGCGCTCCGGCACGGTTGGCGCGCAAATACTGCAGAATTTTTTGGCATTAACTGACGGTGATTAAAGCATGTTAATACCCGCTCTCGATCTCATTGCAGGCCAAGTTGTACGCCTGCAACAAGGCGATTTTAATCGTCAAACCACCTATGCGTCCGACCCATTGCCTCTGGTTCAGAAGTACCAAGACGCAGGCGCTGACTGGCTTCATTTGGTCGATCTAGATGGTGCTAAGGACCCACAGCAACGCCAGCTTGCGTTGTTGCAGCGTTTAACGGCAGCCACCTCGATGAAGGTTCAAGTCGGTGGTGGTATTCGTTCCGTGTCGGATGTCGAAGCACTATTGCAAAGCGGTGTGACCCGTGTAGTCATCGGCTCACTCGCGGTACGTGAACCGGAGCTGGTTGAGTCCTGGTTTCAACAATTTGGTGCTGAAGCGATTGTCTTAGCTTTGGATGTACACATTGATGCAGAGGGCATCGCCCGAGTTGCGACCCACGGTTGGCAACAAACATCGACAACCACCTTAAACAGTATAATTGAACGATTCCTTGCTTGTGGCCTAAAGCATGTGTTGTGCACAGACATTAGCCGTGATGGGATGTTGTCAGGCGCAAACACCGAACTCTACGCTGCGTTAAAGCGTGACTATCCGACCATTGAATTGCAGGCGTCGGGAGGCATTGCGACCTTGGCTGATTTAGAGCAGTTGCAAGCCGTACAGTGCGATAGTGCCATTCTCGGTAAATCATTACTGACTGGGCAATTCACCCTAGAGGAGGCGCTCCTATGTTGGCCAAACGCATCATCCCCTGCTTAGACGTTCGCAATGGCGAAGTCGTTAAAGGTGTCCAGTTTCGTAATCACGAAGTGATTGGGGCCATTGAGCCGCTCGCGCAGCGCTATGCAACTGAGGGTGCGGATGAGCTCGTCTTTTACGATATCACTGCATCGTCAGACGACCGAGTCGTCGATAAATCGTGGGTCGAGCGTATCGCCCGTGTGATCGATATTCCTTTTACCGTTGCTGGCGGTATCCGCACTATCGCGCAAGCGCAAGAAATTCTCGCAATGGGCGCAGATAAAATTTCCATCAATTCACCTGCTCTGCGCGACCCCGATCTGATCAACGCTTTAGTGGATGAATTCGGGCAACAATGTATCGTCATCGGTATTGATAGCTTTTATAACCAAGAACAAAATCGGTATGAAGTCTATCAGTTCACCGGTGACGAGACGCGAACGCAAAAAACGCGTTGGCAAACGCGAGACTGGTTGAACGAAGTGGTAGCGCGCGGCGCGGGTGAAATTGTTTTAAACTGCATGAACCAAGATGGTGTTCGCCAAGGCTATGATCTTGAACAACTGACCGCATTACGTGCGCACTGTCCGGTACCTCTGATTGCCTCGGGTGGCGCTGGTGCCATGGCGCACTTTGCAGATGTCTTTACCACGGCGAACGTAGATGGTGCTCTGGCAGCATCCGTGTTTCATAAACGTGTCATCGACATGGGTGAGCTCAAGACCTATCTCGCTGCGCAAGGCGTTGCTATTCGGCCTTTCACCACAACGACTCAACAAGGAAGCTAGTCATGGAAATCAATTCAAGCACGCGGTCACAGCTCGACTTTAGTAAAGCCAGCGATGGTTTGATTCCAGCCATCGTACAACATGCATTGAGCGGTGAAGTCTTGATGCAAGGGTTTATGAATGCTGCCGCCGTTGACAAAACGCTGGAGACTGCCCAAGTTACTTTTTATAGTCGCAGTAAAGAGCGGCTGTGGACGAAAGGCGAAGCGTCGGGTCATGTGTTGCAATTAGTGAGTTTACATACGGACTGTGATGCCGACAGTTTATTAGCATTGGCTTTGCCGCAAGGGCCCACCTGTCATTTGGGTACCCGCTCATGCTTTTCCAGTACCTCAGGAGCTGCAGTACCACTGTTACAACAGCTGAATGACACAATAGCGAGTCGTAAATCGGCCGCGCCAGAATCGAGCTATACGGCACGTTTATTTGCCGAAGGCACGAAGCGCGCAGCACAAAAGGTCGGGGAAGAAGGTGTTGAAGTTGCACTTGCAGCTTGTGCGGGCGATGACCGCGAACTCCTGAATGAGTCCGCTGACCTGCTCTATCATTTACTGGTGGTGTTGGAGAGTCGAGATTTGTCACTGAACCAAGTACTCGAGGTACTGCGACAACGCCAATCTTAATCTCGAATCGGCGCTGCCAGCTCACGCTCGTAGCGTCGACTCACTCGAATTAACCGCCACGTCAGTAGTACCGCCGCCCCAGTTAAGCCTGTAATAAAGCCGATCCACATGCCCGCAGCTCCCATTGCTGGAACAATGATGTCCGTGCGCGACAGCAAATAACCGATGGTCAACCCAAATGGCCAATAGGAAACAAACGTAATGAGCATCACAATGCGAGTGTCTTTATAGCCACGCAAGGTTCCCATAGCAATGGCTTGGAACGAATCCGAAATTGAGAACAAAGCAGCGAGGCCCATTAACGTAGCAGCTAATTCAATAACTGCTGCATCGGCTGTATAAAGACTTGCTAACCACCCTCCAGCTAACCATAAAATGGTTGCGTTCACGATAGCAATGGACATCCCATACACGTTTGCCAATTTATGGCTGAGCATTGCATTGCGTGGATTCCCGGCTCCCAGCGCAAAGCCTACACGCAGCGTCACTGCCATCGCTATGCTCATTGGCACCATATACACCAACGAGGAAATATTGAGTGCAATTTGGTGACTCGCCACCACAGTAGCGCCCAGTGGGGCGATAATAAGCGCCGCTGCCGCAAACAGGCTGACTTCAAAAAACATCGACGTGGCAATTGGAAAACCTAAGCGCACAACATACCAAATGTCGTCCCAGCTTGGCGCAAACCAACGCCCAAACAAATGGATTTCTTTGTAGCGTTTGGCGACAGCCACATAGACCACCATGCCAAGCGCCATAACCCACAGCACGATAGCCGTTGCGATACCACAGCCCGCGCCACCCATGGCCGGAATCAAGTCGCCATAACCATAAATAAACAAGTAGTTCGCGGGAATGTTGACGAGTAAGCCAATGACGCCGATAACCAAAGATGGAATAGTGTTCGACAAGCCTTCACAGAAGTTGCGCAATACCATATAGATCACGATAGCTGGAACCCCCCAAGCAATATAGCCGAGGTAGTCCAACGTAATACGGCGAAAATCGTCAGCGACGTCCATTTGGTTCAAAATCAACGGCGCACTCGCAATCACTAATAAACTCAGCACTGCGCCGGCAATAGCCGCATAAAAGCCTTGGTGAACCATATTCGCCACTTGAGTCACTTTACCCGCGCCGTGAAAGTGAGAAATGATCGGCGCCAATGCCAGCGCTAAACCAAAGATTAATAGAATCGATGGAAACCAAATACTGCTACCAACGGAGACTGCAGCTAGATCGGTCGGGCTGACGCGACCAGCCATCACCGTATCGACCACGCTCATCAGCACTTGAGTGACCTGCGCAATCAATATAGGTACGGTGAGTTTGGCGAGCTTGATGGACTCAGGCCACCATTCGCTTTTCGTTTCCATGTTGTTTCCAATCGATACACTGGTTCAGTGTTAGGAAAATAATTCGTAAGCCTCGTCTAGGACTGAGACAAGGCGTTCAAGATGTCGCGGCGTAGTATACGCGCCAAGAGCAATTCGGACTACTCCTGAATGGCCTAAATACTGCAGTAACGGCTGTGCGCAATGGTGGCCTGCTCGCGCTTCGATACGCTGACTGTCTAAATAAGCCGCCAAATCATGTGCATGCACCGAGGAACTCACTAAGCTGAGGGTCGGTGTTTGCATTGGCCCTGCAGGAAGCACCTGTAACCACTCTCTGTGCGTCAATAAATGACTCAGCTCGGCTCGCTGTGTATCTAAGTAGTGAGATAGGTCCGCGTTCCGATCCAGCCACTCCGTCGCGGTTGCGGCGGCAATCACCGCAAGTGTATTCGGGGTGCCCGCCTCAAACCGATGCACGTCACTCAGGTATTCCGCATGCTCACGTGTCACCTTGGTGACGATACCTCCACCGACTCGAAATGGTGATAGCTGATCTGCGAATCGCGGCGCTAACAACAACAGTCCTAGACCGGTGACACCATAGAATTTATGCGCACTACAAACCACGGCATCCGCATCCAGCAAGCCGAGTTTCTGCGGTTGATGCGGTGCTAATTGGGCAGCATCGACAATCGAAACAACACCGCGCTGACGCGCTGCTCTTAACAATGGGGCGAGTTCGAAGACAGCACCGGTTACATTGCTGGCAGCGCTGACTGCAACGACCCGTGTCCGCTCGGTCAACAGCAACTCCGGTGTCGCCAAGTCCCCTTCTGGAGTAAGCTCAATAAACCGCAATTTGAGATCAAAACGCTGTGCGAGTCGCTGCCACGGTAATAAATTGGCATGGTGCTCGGCAATAGAAAGCAAAATTTCGTCGCCCGCTTGCCACGCAATCGGCACTGCCTGCGCCAGATCATTCAATGCCTGCGTCGTCGAAGCTGAGAACGCCAGTTGATCCGGTTGTATCTGAAACCACTTTGCTAGTGTTTGTCGTCCCTGCTCGAGCTGTTGCGTTGCCTCGCGACTGCGCGCATAAGAACCACGATGCGCATTGGCATGCGTATCCAACAAGTAACGGTCAACAGCGTGGCGAACACAGGTTGGCACCAAGCAAGTCGCTGCTGTGTCGAAGTAGGCATAGTCTGGCTCATCGGCTAGCCACGGAAAATCGTCACTCGAAGGTTGATACATAAACTAACCTCGAGCCTCCGAGGCTTTCTGTGGTCGCACATCAAGCCCATAAACAGCTGCTAAGAACTCCAGAATTTCGACATTGACAGCATCGACATGGGTAATCGGCCCCATATGTCCGCACGGCAAGGTTCGACTGATCACAGCGGGCAAAGCTACTTCCAATTTGTGAGCAACAGTCCGCGCACTGTTCTGCGTATACTGTCCCTGCAATAATAAGGTAGGTTGGCGAATCGACGCACAATCACGTAGGTCGTACTCCTCACCCATGAGCGCGGCAAAATCACACTGTACTTTACCGGCTTGCAACGTCATCGCCTGCTGTATCTTTTCAGGCAATGCCGCGAAATAGCCCGGTTGATTCCAATAGTCCACAAAAGCTGCTGTTGCGGCTTTTGCATCTTTGTTCACCATCTGACTGGAGATGGATTCAATTTCGAGTCGCGCGGCTTCATTGGCTTCCAACAAATGAAACGCGACCGGTTCAAAGACAACCAAACTGCGCACATCGATAGATTTCTCGACCGCTAGCTTTAATGCCAGTGCCCCACCATAAGAATGGCCAATGAGCGTCACCGGCTGCTGCCAGTTCAGTGCCTGAATCGCATTCATAATACGCGGCAGTTCATCACGAAATCGAAACAGATGCGGTTCAGCCGTGCTCACTGCTGGGGCCTTACCATACCCCAGCAGGTCGACAACGAGACAATCAAAATGGGGCGCTAAGGCATTGAGCAATGCTCGCCATTGACCACCATTACTCTGCGAGCTGTGCAACAACAGAACGGGGCTTTGCCCCGCCGTGCCAGTGCGATAGAGACCCGGTTGAACTTCAATCATCCGCCAATTAACCGCCCAACAGAAAAACCAACCATATAACCTGCTTGTGTGAGCAACACCACGAAAGTCAGCAATACACCAATGGCTCGCGGCGCCGATGTACCAACTGTTTTAGTCAAGCCGATAGCGTGGGCAATACGTGCGATAAATAGCGCCGCACCTAAAGCATGCACCAGTTCAGTCGGCCCGCCACTCGCTTCAATCAAAAACAACAACAGTAGGCTCAACGGAACGTATTCAGAAAAATTCCCATGAATTCGGACAGCAGCTTTTAGATCTTTTGACTCACCGGTGCCGATACCGACCTTATCACGCCAGCGAAGTCGAATAATTCGAACGGAGAGCACAAAATAAAGCAGGGTTAATAAACCCGCATACAACATGGTGTTATGAAAACTAAATTCCATGATTCGATCCTTGTTATTATTGATTTAACTCGATAAACACTCACAAAAAAGCCCACTCCAAGGTGGGCTTTGTCGAAGCGGTCACGAACTAGCCAAGAAGCTTACCCAGCTCTGAACTAATCGTTTCGACATCACGGGTTCCATCAATCCGATGAAAGGCCGTCTTGCCCTGTTCCGCCAGTTTACGATAATACGCGACTAATGGCTCGGTTTGTTCGTGATAAATTGACAACCGCTTGCGCACTGTCGCTTCTTTATCATCGTCACGAATAACTAAATCTTCACCGGTTTCGTCGTCTTTACCTTCAGTCGCTGGTGGATTGTGATCAATATGATAAACACGGCCCGAACCAGGGTGCACTCGGCGTCCTGCCATACGCTTCACGATGACTTCATCAGGTACTGCAAATTCCAATACACAGTCGATTGAAATACCGGCCTCATGCATAGCATCTGCTTGTGGAATCGTGCGTGGAAATCCATCCAACAAAAAGCCATTTTGGCAATCAGGTTCTGCGACACGTTCTTTGACCAAACCTATCATGATGTCATCGGAAACAAGTTTACCGGCATCCATCACCTGTTTTGCCTGTTGCCCCAGCGGTGTTCCCGCCTTGATTGCGGCTCGCAGCATGTCGCCCGTCGAAATCTGTGGAATCCCGAAAGTTTTCATTAGGAACTGCGCTTGTGTGCCTTTCCCTGCGCCCGGAGCGCCCAACAGGATAATGCGCATCAACAACCTCTTTTTTCTTATCTTGGGTTAGCGTATGAATAAGCCCGAACTTTACCTTGCATACACGGGCTTTACAAGTCCGAGGATTGCCCGACTTTGGTCGGACAACCCTCGTTAGAGGCAGGTTATACGTCGGTTAATTCCAACATCAATTTGTTCAACCGTGAGACAAATTGTGCTGGATCTTTCAAACTGCCGCGCTCAGCTAGTGTTGCTTGATCCAGAAGGAGTTGTGCCCATTCACCAAAACGCGCTTCGTCGTCCAACCCAACCACGCGCTGTACGAGCGTATGTTCAGGATTGATTTCGAAAATGTACTTGGTTTCTGGCACTTTCTGGCCGGCAGCTTCCATCAGCTTCGCCATTTGCGTGCTCATATCGTTGCTGTCGGTCACAATGCAAGCGGGGGATGCGGTGAGACGATTCGTCACACGCACACTTTTGACTTTGTCACCCAGCGCTTTAGCAAAGCGTTCTGTGTGCTCAGCGAAAGCTTTTTCCGCCGCTTCTTGTTGCTCTTTATCTGCATTGTCTTCGAGCTCACCCAAATCTAAATCGCCACGCGTAACCGCTTGGAATGATTTTTCTTGGTACTCACTGAGATGACTCATCAGCCATTCATCAATGCGCTCCGATAACAACAGCACTTCAATATTCTTCTTGCGGAAGATTTCTAGCGCAGGGTTATCGCGAGCGGCTTCATAGCTGTCCGCAACAATGTAATAGATCTTGTCCTGTTTATCTGACATCCGTGCCAGGTAATCATCGAGACTAACCGTTGCTTCACTGGAGTCCTGATGGGTTGATGCAAACCGCAATAAGCCGGCAATTTTCTCTTGATTGGCTTGGTCTTCAGCTGGCCCCTCTTTCAATACCGTACCAAAAGTGTTCCAGAAATTCTGATAAGTCTCCGGCTCATCCTTCGCTAGCTTGCTCAGCATGCTTAAGACTTTCTTAGTACTGCCGTTGCGCATTGAACGGGTAATTTTGTTGTCTTGCAAAATTTCGCGAGACACGTTCAGCGGCAAATCACTGGAATCCATCAAACCGCGCACAAAACGCAAATAGCTCGGCATCAATTGGGTCGCGTCGTCCATAATGAACACGCGTTTCACATACAGTTTAATGCCATGCTGTTGTTCACGATTCCACAAATCCCAAGGCGCTCGCTTCGGAATATAAAGCAGACTGGTGTATTCCGACGTTCCCTCTACTTTATTGTGGCTCCACAACAATGGATCTTCGAAATCATGAGCGACGGTTTTGTAGAACTCTTTATATTCATCATCGCTAATATCCGCTTTTTCTCGCGTCCAGAGTGCTTGTCCAGAATTGACCGCCTCCCACTCAAGCTTTTTGTCTGCGGCTTTTTCTTCCTCGTCGGCAGCCTTTGGCATTTGCACAGGAATGCTCAGATGGTCGGAGTATTTAGTGATGATACTTTTCAAACGCCATTCATCGAGATACTCCGCGGCGTCATCGCGAACATGCAAAATAATATCGGTGCCGCGCTTAGCTTTTTCGATGACTTTTAAATCAAATTCGCCTTCACCGCGTGAGTACCACTCAATCGCCTCATTCGCGGCAGCCCCAGCTGCACGAGTGCGCACGGTAACGGCTTCAGCCACAATAAACGCGGAATAAAAGCCAACGCCAAACTGACCAATCAAACGACTATCTTTGGCCTGATCGCCTGACAATTGGCTAAAAAATTCTGCGGTACCAGACTTAGCAATGGTACCTAGGTTACTCATGACTTCATCTCGAGTCATGCCAATACCGTTGTCGCTAATGGTGATGGTTTTACTGTCTTTATCCGCACTGACACGGACATAAAGTTCTGCATCGTCGCTCAACAATGAGCTGTCACTCAGCGCCTTGAAACGTAATTTGTCGGCCGCATCCGATGCGTTTGAAACCAACTCTCGAAGAAATATTTCTTTATTGGAATAAAGCGAATGAATCATCAAGTGCAGCAATTGCTTCACTTCGGTTTGAAAACCGTGGGTTTCAGTTTGACGGGTCTCCGCCATAGTGTTTTCTCCTACACATGTGGACTAACGAATGCTGGAGTAAACATGGGGGTATTCGACGCTATTTCAAGCGTAAATTTTAATTATTCTCAATCCATTTACGGCCACTGAATGCATGACCTAACGTGGCTTGATCCACATATTCAAGTTCACCACCGACTGGCACACCATGCGCAATTCGAGACGTTCGAATTTGGTGGCGGCGCGCAAGATCGGCGATGAAGTGCGCGGTTGCTTCGCCTTCTACCGTAGGGTTGGTCGCCAAAATAATTTCCGTAATAGATTCTTGTTCGAGTCTTTGTGCAAGGATATCCAAGCCAATTTCATCGGGTCCAATACCGTCTAAGGGTGATAAATGCCCCATCAAGACAAAATAGCACCCTTGATACTGTGACGTTTGCTCGATTGCCACAACATCTGCCGGTGATTCGACAATACACAGTAACCCGCTATCACGTCGCAATGTATCGGCGCATAGGCCACAAGTTGAATGTTCTGTGAGTGTCCGACAAACACTGCAGTGACCGACCTGTTCAATTGCGGTTTGCAACGCCACAGCCAACCGCTCGCCTCCTTCACGATGGCGCTCCAGCAGCTGAAACGCCATCCGCTGGGCCGATTTTTGACCCACACCAGGGAGCACCTTTAAGGCCTGTATTAACTCTTCAATAATTGGACTAAAACGCACGGCGGAGTCCTTAGAAAGGCATCTTGAAGCCAGGCGGTAGATTCATGCCACCAGTCACTTCAGCCATCTTTTCTTTGCTCGTTTGCTCAACGCGACGTACCGCATCATTTATAGCCGCAGCCACCAAATCTTCAATCATTTCTGCATCGTCATCACTGAATAAACTCGGATCAATAGTAACCCGGCGGACGTTATGATTGCCAAGCATGGTCACCTTTACCATCCCTGCGCCGGCTTCACCTGTCACTTCGAGATTGGCAATTTCCTCTTGCGCGCGCTGCATCCGCTCTTGCATCTGCTGCGCTTGCTTCATCATACCGCTCATACCACCTTTAAACATACGGAATTCCTCTAACTTGGTTGAATACTGTCTTCAATTAATTGCGCCTGAAAAGTGTTCTGAAGCGCTTGTGCCAATGGATCATCTTGTAGATTCTGACGCGCTCGAAGGAGCCGCTGGCGGTCAATATCCGCCTGAATTTCCACCGGAGTCTGTTGTTCTGACGGCGCGACTTCAATACGTACCGTAGACACGTCCAACGACGCTTGCAGCGCGGTCGTCAGCACTTGTACGGGACTGTCGCTTAATAAATGGGCCCATTGCTGCCGCAACCGGATGATACACACGCCCTGTCCCGCCAATTCATAAGTACTATTCATCGCCAATTGCCGCGGCAATCCATGCAGGTCCAAATTGTCGATAATAGCAGCCCAACCGTCCACTTCAGCAGCCTTTCTGACATGACTTGCATAAGCTTCTGGACGGGTTGTCGGCGTCTCTGGTGCTTGCTCGCTCTCTTGGTCCTGAGATGCTGAGTTGAAATGTGCCTCGAAGTCGGTCTCAGATTCTACTTCAGGTGTTGGTTCAGGATTTGCTCGCGGCGCTGATTCAACAGCAGGCGTCGGCTCTTTTACGAATTCTGGCGCGGCTTGGATTGATTGCGGGACTCGTGAGTTATTGTTTTTTTTTTGGTCCAGCGCGTCACGCGTTGCGATCAATGCTCGCACCGAATCCGCACTACTGCTTGCTGTTGGTTCAGGCTCTGGCTCTGAGCCTAGCTCTGGCTCTAACTCTGGTTCTGGGTGTGGCTCTGAAGAACGCTCTCGCGAGAATTCTGGCGAGAGTTCTGGCGAAAGTTCCGACGAGAGTTCCGAATGGACTGGCGCCGTCTGCATGGGTTCTTGACGAGTGACAGTATCAGGTGACGTCTCCTGGACCTCGATGACTTCTGGGCGAAATGCCAAAAGACGCAAAATAGTCATTTCAACACCCGAACGTGCATCGACCGCATAATTTAAATCACGACGACCCAAACTCAGAATATCGTAGAAAATATGCAGCAATTCAGCAGGAATCAACTGCACGAGCTTTTGTTCAGCATCAGTAAAGGCAAATAGCTCCGCACTCGCAGGCACTTGTTGCACTAGAGCGAGCTGATGCACGAGACGCTGTAATTCTGTCAACAACGAGCCGATATCCGGCACCTGTCCCGCAACTTTATCGACCAAGTCGAGTGTCTGCTGCGGATGCCCATGAATGACTGCCTGCAATATCGCCGCTAACTCATAACCCGGCACATTGCCTAGCATTTGTTGCACAGCAGCGTTAGTCACTTTTTGCTCACCTTGCGCTATGGCTTGGTCAGTCAAACTCAATGCATCGCGCAAACTGCCTTGCGCTGCTCGTGCCAAATGCTGCAAGGCTGGTGCATCATAGGGGATCGATTCAGCCTCCAACACATGCTGGAGATGATCGGCGATCTCCTGCCGCGACAATGCCTTGAGATTAAACTGCAAACAACGCGATAGAACGGTGATTGGAAGTTTCTGCGGATCTGTTGTCGCCAGCAAGAATTTGACGTGTTCTGGTGGCTCTTCGAGGGTTTTCAAAAGTGCGTTAAAGCTGTGGCGCGACAGCATATGAACTTCGTCTATAAGATAGACTTTATAGCGCCCTTGCGTCGGCTTATATTGAACATTATCGAGCAGTTCACGCGTATCTTCGACCTTGGTTCGAGACGCCGCATCGATTTCGAGCAGGTCAACAAAGCGACCTTCATCGATAGCCTTGCAAGCACCACAAGTGCCACAGGGTTGTGGAGTAATCCCCTGCTCACAGTTCAAACTCTTCGCCAGGATCCGGGCAATCGTGGTTTTACCTACGCCACGCGTACCGGTCAACAACCATGCATGGTGTAGACGTTGTGTAGTCAGTGCATGAGTCAATGGCTTCAGCACATGTTGCTGACCCACTACCTCAGTAAAGGTGTGGGGACGCCATTTACGAGCTAAAACTTGATAACTCATGAAACCCAATTCCTCTCTTCACACATACGTGACACCAGCTCTTATCTTCTGCATTACTGACGACCTACGTTACCTTAAAATCGACAGAGGGTATAGCTTGGAATGTTCGCATCAGCTAGCCGTTGTACACCGGACAAATCATCGAGTTGCACAAGAAAAGCGCATTCCAGAAGCCTTGCCTGAGTCTGCGCAATTAGTTCAACCGCTGCCAAGACCGTTCCACCGGTTGCCAATAGGTCATCAATAATGACTACGCGGTCGTGAACAGAAAGTGCATCTTGATGAATCTCCAGAGAATCTTCACCATATTCAAGCTGATAGGAATAGCGATACGTTGCACTCGGTAATTTACCTGGTTTTCTCAACGGTACAAAACCAACACCCAGTTTGTAGGCCAGTGCCGTGGCAAATATAAAGCCCCTTGCTTCAATGCCGACTACATGTGTGAGTTGCTTATCTTGATAACGCTCTGCTAACCGATCAATCACCTCTCGAAAACCATCAGCATCGGCTAGCAACGGAGTAATATCCCGAAATAGGATGCCCGGTTTAGGATAATCTGGAATCACGCGAATCAGATGTTCGATGGACATCTCAACCGACCTGCTGGGAGGACGACGAAAGAGTTTGAGACTGCAGCCGATAGCCTTGGGTAAGATCAGCCAAAATGGTAAGCAGTCGCTCAGCATCAACCGGCTTAGCAAGACACAAATCTGCGCCTGCTTGTTTCGCTACCGCTTGCACTTCACGAACGTCCTGCGTCGTCAAAAATAATATAGGGGTATACACATAGCCACCCAACTCACGTAAGTTCTTACATAAAGTTAGGCCATCCATTAATGGCATCTTGTGATCAATCACAACGATATCAAAATGCTGGTGCTTCGCATGATTTAGACCGTCTAAGCCATCATTGGCTACGGTTACCACAAACTCTGTTTCAGCAAGTATCGCCAATAACATCGCTTGGGTGGCTGGTTTATCCTCAACCAGCAATAACGACAGTGACATAAGTTTACCCGTTTAATGTGCGCTTCTAATGCTTAAGCAGAAATGATTTTTGCCCAAGCTAAGACAGCTGGCAATAAAGGTACTGCAACGAACAGGATGACGGCAATCCAGCCAACGGCTGACGTCGATTGATCTTTAAAGTTCTCATCATGAGACATCTGAAATTACCTCAACAAATTGACGATCGAACGCCGCGGATCATACTTGATCAGGCCTTCACTAACAACACAGAACGTGCTGCAAAGTCTGTGAGAATTTGTCGTAAGCCCTGCTCAAGTTGCGCGGTCTCAAGCTGTGGTAACAAGGGCTGTAACCGCAGTAATAACTCTCGATAATTTTGCTCTGGGGCTTGTTGCAGGAGCTCTAATAAGACCGCTGTTAAGGGCGTCAGTTCCAAAAACTGTACCGGCTCTGCGTCTCCCTGCTCCGAATGTGTTCTATAGACAAGAATGAATTGTGGATGCTCTTGCCGGACCGGCTGTTCGGATGATGAATCAAGCGCAGTGACGCGATAATGAAATTGATCTAAAAACGCCGCTGGACTCACAACCCAACTCTGATCTTCAAAACTGTCCATGTCCGCACGTCGCAATTCAGCAGGAATATGCGCAAACATCGCATCGACATCCATTCGCTCATAACGTGCCAATTCTCGCTCGTATTGATCAACCTGAAGACACTCCTGCTCCTCCAAAAAGGCGACAAATTCACGCCCGATCTCGGAAAAAAACGGAGAAGTTGACTGATGGGAAGCCAAGAATGCGTCAATCCACGATTGCCAAGTAGCAACAGGAGTTCTCGCCTTAAGTATAGGAAAACCACTATTCAGAAAGCTGGCTACGTTATTTCGAATCAGCCGTCGGTAGACCGCAAGGCGTCTGCCTTCAATAGCGGCTGGTGCTGGATTATTCTGTGGATCCCGTAAATAGGCCACAAATTGCTTTTGGGTATCAATGAAACTCATACGGCGCAATGCTTAGTTTTTGCTTCTTTCTCAATCGCATCCTGAATCCTTTCGATAGCATTGGCTTCACCGAGCAATTGCGGCAGCGGAGGAATATCGAAGTCACGCTCCAGTAATGTCGGGAATATACCGTGTTGTTGGTAGGCAAACCTGAGTAAGTCAAAAACTTCAGCACGGATATCTGCGCCATGCGTATCCACTAATAAGTCGGGAGCCTCTTCGGTATGCCCAGCAATGTGACCATAAACAATTCGCTCACTCGGCAACCCGGCGATAAAATCGTATGGGTCATAGCCATGATTTACACTGTTCACGAATACGTTATTCACGTCTAACAACAATCGGCAGTCTGCTTGCTCAAGTACTGAGCGAATAAACTTAAGTTCCGATATTTCCTGCCCAGGCGCTGCATAATACGAGACATTTTCAAGGACCAATGGCCGTTCGATGATGTCCTGCACGCGCCGGATGCGCTGTGCCACATAATCGGCCGCTTCATCAGTAAATGGGATTGGTAACAAATCGTAGAGGTGACCGTGCCCTGAGCAATAGCTCAAGTGCTCCGAGTACAGGGCAATATCGAAGCGATCTAGAAAATTTTTGACCGCAACAACCAACTGCTCATCCAACGGATCAAAACTACCGATGGATAGCGACAAACCGTGCGTGGTTAGCGAATAGCGTTCCCGTATGGCATCGAGTTGTCGATACGCATCATTACCTCTTGAGAGCCAATTTTCGGGAGCAATTTCCCAAAAACCTACGGCGGGAGTTTCAGCCTCAACTCGCGACAGAAACTCCCTTCGTAAGCCTATTCCTACGCTGCGCCGCATTTACCCTCGCCGCATTTGCCTTCACCACACTTCCCTTCTTTGGCTTTGTCTTTCATTTTATCTTTGTGCTCGGCACCGCATTTGCCTTCGCCGCATTTACCTTCGCCACACTTCCCTTCTTTGGCTTTGTCCTTCATTTTATCTTTGTGCTCGGCACCGCATTTGCCTTCGCCACACTTACCTTCGCCACACTTCCCTTCTTTGGCTTTTTCTTTCATCTTTTCCTTATGTTCAGCACCACATTTTGCTTCTTGTTGCTGAGCCTCTTGCTGATAACCCGCGGTCAGTACACTGTAACCGAACGGATTCGCTTCGGCCGGAACTGAGGTTGCAGCTGTTGCTAATAGTGCACCCGCTGCAATGGATAATGATTTGTTCATGGCTTTCATGATAATTTCCTTTTTCTGTCCTGCAAAAATAACTTACGCGATTCGCGTTTATTGAGTTTAGTCTACTACAGCAGTATAGACGTTTCTCTTTATTGAGATCTTACATTGCTCGGCGTGATTGAATCTCAGACATTAAAAAACCCCAAGAGTTGCCTCATGGGGTTTTTTCATTGACTTAGCAATCTACAGGTCAATGCCTTTGTTACTGGCTTTTGAGCGAATGTAGTTTTCCCAACTGCGCGCAGTACGCGCCTGGTTGCTATCTTTCTTCGCTTCGAGCACATAACGCAGAGCGTCAGGATATTTCGATTGGTAGAAATACGATTCCGCCAACGACATGTATACTGGGCCTGGTTCTTCGATTCCGAAATCAATCGCTTTCAAATACGCATCAGCTGCGTTTGAGAACTGCTCAGCACGCAAAAATGCGGTGCCTTGCCGACGATAAAATTTCGCCTTCTCTTCACGCTCTTCTTCTAACTCAGCTGCTTTACCATACAGTTCAGCGGCTTTCTCGTATTCTTTCGCGATTTCGTAACTACTTGCGCCGCTTTGATAGTTCCGAGCAGTCTTCTCAATATCGCCAGAATTCAGATGTTTCTCCATCAGCATTCCCGCCTTAAACGGAATTTCGCTGTTTGAGTACAACTGGACTAGCGCTTTGAATTGACTTTCTTTATCAAAGTAACCAGCTAGATAAGCAATTTCGAGCGTCTGCAGTGCTTTATCGATCTTCTCTTCGAGCATATACAGCATACCTAACTGATTCCACCAAGTCTTTTCACCCGGTAAAACCTGCAGACCTTGCTCTAATACGCGAATCGAATCACTATACATTTTCCGCTCATAGTAAGACGCAACCTTCAAGATGTACGGATTTTTGTTTGGCTCTTCATAATATTGAATTGCCATGTCCGCAGGCTTGATGATCTTGTCATACTGTTGCGTCTCATAGTATGCAGTAGCAATACGTGAAAACACTTCAGGGTCATATTCGCCAGTAAACTGCAACCACTTACCGTAGTATTGTATCGCGTCTGAATATTTCTCTAACGCGAGTGCGAGATCTGCAGTTAGCTTTAATGCTGAGGCTTGATCCGACCACCCGAGGGCATCGTAATCCGCAGCTTCTTTACTGACGCGATAAGCTTCTTCTGTGCGCTCATCTGCCGCATACAAGTTACCCAAGAACCGCATTACATAAGCTCGGTCGAACGGATCACGCGGATCCGCTTCTTCTAACTCAGCAATGGCGCCTTTGATATCTTCTTGCTCACTGTACAGCTCGAAAGCACCCATGATTCGACGACCAACGCGGTCAGAAACCGCTTGATTGCGTCGTGAATCCTTCCGCGCTTGCACTGCTTCAGCAGACGGCAGGTTGTAATTAACCTCTTGCGCGATGACAGAGATTGACCCCATCATCAACGCGCCACACAAAAGACTTGCACCTATCAGCATGGATAATTTGTTGTGGTTCATCGGTTATTGCTCCTGCTCCAAGTTGAAATCAAGCTGCACCGTCTGACCAGGCTGACGAACGGCCTTGCCATCGACAATCTTCGGCTTGTACTTCCAACGTAATAGCGCTCGGCGAGCTTCCTGATCGAATACACGGCGTGGCTCTGAATCGATAACTTCAACATCAGTGACACCACCTGTCTCATCAATCGTGAAACGAAGTAATACCCAGCCATTAATACCATCGCGAGCTGCAGCTGGCGGATAACGCGGATTGATACGAACAATCGGCGTTGCTTCACCATCCGTCATCATTCCACCGGCATCAAAGCCAGTTTCCGTACCACCGACATCGACTTCAAAACCCAAATCGAGGTTCATCCCTTCGTTGTCTGCGTTATCCGGCTCATTCGGCGGAGTTTCCGGCGGTTGAGCTGGTGGCGGCGGCGGAGGTGGTGGCGTCCGACGACGCTGATCCACATCTGACTCAGGCGGATTCGTTACAATCTCGATGACTGCAGACGGTGGAGGCGGTGCATTACGCCCGTCTCCCCCGCTGATCAAGAATGCCATGAACGCAAACAGGAGGAACGTAGCTGCAGCACCTAATAGTATTGATACTATAAAGCGCACCATATTAATCGTCCTCTGCGGCTATGGATATTTTGTCAATACCCGCTTCCTTGATTTGATCCATGACTTCTACGACAACACCATGTTTGGCTTCTTTGTCTGCCTGAATCACTACGATATCAGTAGGCTGTTCTGCCAATAGGCGTTCAATGTTCGCGCCTACTCGCTCAACGTCAACCATACGCTTGTCCATCCACACTTCACCATTCTCACGAATAGCAATAAAGATGTTGGCAGAAGGTTTCTTCTCTGCCTGACTCGCTTCCGGCTTGTTCACGTCAATACCAGCTTCTTTGACGAAAGAGGTCGTTACGATGAAGAATATCAACATGATGAACACGATATCGAGCATCGGCGTCATATCGATCGCTGCATCTTCCTCTTCACGAATACGTTTACTTGCCATAATTCTTCTCTCTTAATGATGTGGCAAACTGTCGATCAGCTTGTTCTTCGCACGTTTGACCCGCGCTTCAAGGCGTGTTGCGAAGAACATGCCAGACAGCGCTGCAACCATTCCCGCCATTGTCGGGATTGTCGCCATTGAGATACCAGAAGCCATCAAACGTGGATTACCAGTACCTTGTGTCGCCATAGTTTCGAATACTGCAATCATACCGGTAACGGTACCGAGCAGTCCGATCAAGGGACATAAAGCGACGCAGGTTTTAATCAAGAAAATACGTGCGTCTAATTTTTCAGCTGCTTCAGAAATCCATGCATCACGGATTTTGTGCGCGTACCAGGAGGTGGTGTCTTCACGAGCGTTCCATTTAGTGATGATGTCTTGCTTCACCTTTGGAAATACACCCGTGAGGAACCAAAACCGCTCTACCATGAGTGCCCACATGAGAAAGAGCGTCCCCATGACGATGTACAAGACATCGCCACCGGTACCCAGAAAATCCCTGATAGATTCCCAAAGCTCCATCAGGTAAATCATAGGATTACCCCTTCTTCTCCGCGTGCTGGGCAACGATACCCGCAGCTTGCTCATCGAGGACGTGGAAGATTTTCTTCGCACGGCCGTGCACTAAAGCATGTGCCAAAATCAAAGGAATTGCGGCAATCAGACCCATAGCGGTGGTTACCAACGCCATTGAAATGTCACCCGCCATGATCTTCGGATCACCGGTACCGAACAAGGTGATTGATTGGAAGGTACCAATCATACCTACAACCGTACCTAATAGACCCAGTAACGGCGCGATAGCAGCAAAGATCTTGATGATGTTTACACCACTTTCGATGGTTGGCGTTTCACGCATGATAGCTTCATCAAGCTTCAGCTCGAGGTTCTCTACATCAGTGTTCGCGTTCTCTTGGTAAACTTTCAAGATACGGCCTAATGCGTTCTTCTCAGAAGGATTGCCAGTGTTTTTCAGCTGTGCGCGGATTTTCGCACCTTGCGCGCTGAGTGACACAATCTTGAAGATAGCAATCAACAAACCGATGATCATAACGACAGTGATTACATAACCAACCGTACCACCTTGGTGATAACGCTCAGACAAAGTAGCTTTCTGAGTTGCTAGACCAAGAATTTGGCCACGCGCAGGGTCAATGTAAACGCTAGCGAAACCAGAGTCAGTGCTCAAGAAGTTTTCAGCAGCTGATAAGACGTAACCTTCTGGTTGACGACCTAATGGCTGGATTTCTTCAGCAGTATCGTTGTACACGAAATATTCACCGTCAGAAAGCAAGTTGAATACGCCGATACGAGTCACATCACGCATTTCGCTTGAGCCGTCTAGCAAAGTTACTTCTGAGTTGAAAGTGACAACTTTTCCTGACTCTTTCATCTCGGTTAACCAAGCCAACCACAATTCTTCTAGTTCTTGAATGCGCGGTACTTCGCTCGCTTCAGCGATTGACTCCAACACGTCTTCACGGCCTGGATATTGGGCGCTTACGATTGAAGTTGCGATACGACCGATGGTGTCGCCAGCTGCACCACGTGCAACACCAACGATTTCACCTAACGTACCCAATGCGTTTTGTAGTTCGGTTTCTTTATTTGCTAAAGAGATTTCATTTTCAGCAAACTGCGCCTGAAGACGCTCACCGCGTGCTTTCTCATCAGCTAACTGACGTTCTGCGCGATTCAACAAAGCTTGCTTATCAGCACGCTCTGAAGTGAATTCGGCTTCACGTTCAGCGTTAATACGCTGTGATGCGGCACGGTTTTGCTGAACAAGCTCAAGAAGCTCGTCCAAAGACTGTGCTTGTTGCTCTTGTGCATAAACTGCAACTGACGAGCCTGCAGCAAAGGTAAAGGTTGCTGCCACCAATACGGATTTCAGGAGATGTTTCATTCTGCACGCTCCGCTGCAAAGATTGGCAGTTTAATCAGATCAGGGGCGGTTTGCTTACGCGCCATACGAATTGCTTTAGTTAAGTCGCCTAAATAAGCGTCATCCAAAGCATCCCACTCATTGGTTTCTTTGTTGTAGATCCAGCCGTTCGCTAAATCCAAAGACTGTGCCATCAATGCAGCACGACCCAAGTGGAAGAAGTCGACTGAGATTTCTTCACCTTCGAAGCTCAGTTTTCCTTCGTATGCAATCAAGCCTGAACCGTAGTCCATTTCAGCTTGGTATGCTTCTGTGATCTGACGGAATTGCTCAGAAGTCGTGACGTTAGCGTTTTCCATGACGTCGCGAAGACGTTCAACGCGCGCTAAACGACGCTCTTTATGAATTGGAATATCCAAGTTCACAAATTGCTCGAGCGAGTCGATCATTTTGTACATCAAAGGAACGACGCCTTGCTTCGTTTCTTCGATACCATCGATTTGACGCTGCAAAGATGCCAACGAGGCGTTTTGATCATCAACCAAACGCTGCACGTGGTCATTGTAAACTTTTAAGTTTTCATATTCGTCTACAACAGCGCGATATTCGTAAAGCAGCTCTTGGCTCTGCTCGTACAAAGAATCGATTTTCGTTTGTGAGCGGACATCAGCCGCATGGATTTTTGCTTCTTCGTTTTGCAACGTAGAAACGTCTTGAGCGGCAACGCTTGCGCTACCTGCAACCGCGAACATACCAACAAGGGCAGCTGCGACTTTGCTTTTATTGATTACTTTGGTCATAGTTCCCAACCAATTTGACTTAACTTTATGCAGAACGACACTACGTCGTCAGCATCCCAGTTATTTGAGTGACGAAAAGAGTTTAATCAACACTTGCAGCTATTGCAGCTAATAATAAAGCTGCAATAATGCTTCAATACTCCCACGATTGAACGGAACCTGTCAACAGCCGATATCGTATCCAAACAGACTATTTTAGCTTACTCAAAAGCTTCACAGATTTATAACAGAGCGTGGATTTACTGGAGCGCTACTGATGCATATTTGAACACTTGTATAGAACAAAGTTCCGCGTCTTTACAATTTACTGACGGCGGTCGAGAACTCGTTTAAGCTGCGCGCAGTATTGGGAGAAAGTAATGGCAACAACGATTACGGTAGAGTTAATCCAGCGGCTTGAGAAAACTCTAGAAGAATTTGAACAACAAATTAACGCGATGCAGATCCATCGCGATAACTTTAGTCCTTGGTTTGACGATAATTTGTTCCACGGTGATGCCGAACATCCACTCGATTATCCACGTGAAATACGCCGTCATTTGCAGCGCTTACAACGCACCGAAGATGCAACGCAGCGAGAGTGGCTGGCCACGAAAATGAGTGACCAAATCACCGCGCTGCATCAAGCATTGAGTCGCAATCAGAAGAAATAGCTGTGGCCCCTAACGCCGCTTAGTACGGGCAAAACCTAGTTCGCTGCGCACTGCATTCGGTAAGTCTGGTAAAGCGCTTTTGGGAAGCAAATAAGTTGCCATAGCAAAGAAGTCTTTAAATACCCTGTTTTGCTCAGTTGTGCGGCGCAAATAATCATGTCCCGAAGAACCACCCGTCCCAATTTTCGTGCCGAGCATTCGCTGCACCATCATGGCGTGCTTATATCGCCAAATCGTCAACTTTTCATCCAGCTCTGCAAATGCAGTGATGACTTGAAATGCCAATTGAAATGCAGGTTCCTCGCGATATTGAGTAATGAATAGCGCACTCAACATAGCGGACTGTGACAATCGGACTGCACCTTCTTTTTGCAAATCTTTATAACGATTGTTATCGAAAAGCGCCTCAAACATGCTTCGATTGGACTGCAAAGTTGCCAATTCCTGAGCCAATTGTTCTTCGCTAGCTGAATTTTCTCGAATGATCGCCTCATCACGAGCGAAGGCGTCTGTAACAGCAGCTTGGTAATGTTCCCAAAAGCGAAAGTCCTCAAACTCGAGGAATGGCATCCGAGCTAACCACGCGTCCACACAATCGAATAAGCTCGGTAATTGTTCGAGTGCCTCGAGATGCTCTTGGTCAGCAGGTTTCAGTCGGTTGTAAAAAGACTCTTGATCAAAGGCTATCCGCTTGCCGCGCGTGAGTCCCAGAATGATTTCGAGTTCCTTAAATTGCACACTCTGAAATCCGGATGCTGGTACTAAGTAGTCGCGAAACTCAAGGAATTCCTGCGGCGTCATCGTTTCAATAACACCAACTTGGTCATTCATCAAATCTTGAATCGTCAGGACTCGCTGCAACCGGTGTCCAACCATGTATAAATCGGCATCTCCTAGCTCGGGTTGCTGAAACAAACGATGAATCGAACGCAGTTCATGGAGGACTTGCTTAAACCAGAGCTCATACACTTGATGCACAATAATAAACAACATTTCATCATGCGCTTCAGCACCATAGCGCGGGCTGTGCGGATTCTGCGCAGTTAATAACTGGTCGAGCGAGAGGTATTCGCCGTAATAGACGGGTTGAGGATTCTTGGGCATAACACACTTCCCTGCTGTGAACTTCGTTGTTCGTTGTTCGTTATTCGTTGTTCGATTCAACAACAATAGTGGAGGAAAGTCGAGGGGGCTTTGTCGAATAACGAGTAACGACAGCGAAGCGTTCGAGTAACGCTTTTGGTTTTAGATTGGGTGGCGGCCCTACCAGCCACACCTCGGCACCCACATCCCCAACTACGGCTGCTCCCTTCCGGGCCTGACCGGGTTCGCTAGTTCGTGTTGCGAGGGGACCAATAGAGCCACCATAACGGCGCGCATTATGCAGTATTGCACCCGAGGACACAAGGTATGCGCCCTCAAGTGCTGGCTTTTTAATCAGCTTTTCTTTTTCATTCTTGCAGCGATAGCTGCTTTCGCTTCGGGTGACACCAGCGCTTTCGCGAATACTTTCGCTTCTCGAGCAATTCGATCAGCAACCGGTTCTGCAGGTTCCTTCATTAATCTCTTGGCAGCTCGAAGTCCAGCTACGGGTCGCTTCGCTAATTCTGTCGAGACCTCTGCCACGGTCGCCTCAAGTTCATCTGCAGCAACAACTCGATTGACCAAACCGTAAGTCAACGCTGTACTGGCATTAATCGCATCACCTAATAGGAGCATCTCCGCCGCCCGTAAATGTCCAATTTGTTGCGGTAATAGCAAACTAGACGCGGCTTCCGGAACGAGGCCAAGATGAATGAAAGGTAACGAAAACTGCGCATCACTGCTGGCATATACCAAGTCGCAATGCAGCAATATGGTGGTGCCAATGCCAATCGACAGGCCATGCACCGCCGCAATCACTGGCACGGATAATTGGCTCAATGTGTACAAAAACGCAAATGGTGGCGCTGAATCATCAAGCTTCTCAATCGCCAAAAAATCATTCAAGTCATTGCCCGCGGTAAAACTATCGCCACTTCCGGTCAACACGACCGCAGCTACGGATTGGTCTGCTTCGGCATCCTGCAAGGCCGCAGTCATTGCACGATACATATCTTGGGTTAGCGCATTTTTCTTGTGGCTACGATTCAGTCGAATCCAAACAACCGCATCGCGTTTTTCAACGTTGACAAACTCACTCACCACGTTTCTCCCAAGCTGCTTTCGTTTGCAAATGTAGCGGCAAAATTAGATCGAGTGCGCTTTGACCGTTGCTGGGTAATTGCATTGTGTTGTCGCGCTTTGGAGTGACACGTTGCCCCCAACGGATAATACCCGCGCCACAAGTTAAGCCGCCACCAAAGACTGCCGAGACAATGGTATCGCCGGGTTTCACAATGCCCTGTTCAACTGCTTCGCAGAACGCAATGGGTAGTGTTGCCGACGACGTATTGCCGTATTTTTGGATGTTGATGACCGTTTTTTCTTCCGGAACATGACACATTTTGGCGAGAAAATCGATAAGTCGCTTGTTTGCTTGATGCGGAATCAATGAGTCAATGTCAGCAGTCGTCAATCCGGTTTCAGCAAATACCTTTTCCACCGCAAGGCTCATGCCTTTGACAGCACGCTTGAAGATTTCCTGACCGACAAAATTAAACGGCATAATGCCGTCAAAACCAAAACGATCGAAACTCATACCAAATTCGAGGGCTAGAACATCACGGGCATCAGCATCACACGTAACATGCGATGCTAATAATCCGACTTCTTCAGTGGTTGCTTCAAGTACCATTGCACCAGCACCATCACCGAATAGCACCGCGCTCTCCCGCTGCGTCCAATCGAGAATTCGCGTGAGTCGTTCTGCACCGATAATCAAAACCTTTTTGTGCACACCGGTACGAATCGCCTGCGTCGCATAATGCATGCCATATAGAAAGCTGCTGCAAGCTGCATTCAAATCAAAAGCCGCCGCGTACTTCGCACCGATATCACGCTGAACCGCAGATGCCACGTTTGGAATGATTTCATCAGCAGTACAAGTTCCGACTATGATCAGATCCAGTTCATTTGGATCAAGATCGGCTGCGGCAAGCGCGTTACGAGCGGCAACAGTTGCGAGATGCGAAGTACCAACATGGCTCACGCGACGCTCTTCAATTCCCGTACGAGTGCGAATCCATTCATCGGACGTATCCAAGAAAGTCGCAAGATCGTCGTTGGTCATAATCGCAGGTGGCAAACATTTGCCCCACCCGGTAATCTCTGCATATATTTTCACGTGATAAAACCTATAGTCACTGGTCGTTTTTCGCTATCATAGCATGATTGTTCCACAGTGAAATGTCCGACCTATGCCAAGATCTCCTGTTCGTCCCCCACGTCAGCCGAATAAATCGTCGAACCAAGGCGACACTTGGACCCGCACCGCAGCACCCCATCTCTGGGATAGCCCCAGTGGACGCTTGGATTTGAAGCGCTTTCCACCCAGAAACAACGCTACTTTGCAGGCTTGGGATGCAGGTGATACGTGGTTGCTTGAACGCTTAAAAACGACAGAACGGCCGGAGCATCTGTTACTGGTCAATGATAGCTGGGGCGCGCTGTTGTGTGGAGCCCAACAGCTATTCTCGAACGCGAACTCAGTAACCATAAGTCTAGTGACCGATTCGTACTTAGCCGATCAAGCCTATCACCAGAATACCGCTGCGAACGCGCTGAAAGGTGCCTATTCGACCGTTAGCCCACTCGAGACTCTGCCTCAGGACATCAATCATGTGCTCATGAAGCTGCCGAAATCGCAAAGTTTACTCGAACGTCAATTAGCACAGCTGAGTCGAGACCTAGCGCCGGGAACTCTGCTGCAAGTAGCCGCCAAGAGTCAGTTATTTACACCCGGTGTTCGGGAAATTTTTGCACACTATTGCGATTCGGTTGAGGTCTCCCTCATTCAGCGTAAACATCGATTGTTAACGGCTCGAATCCGAGCACAGTCGTGGCCAGAACACGATTTTCAAACAACTTGGCAAGAACTGGGATTAACACTAACCCAGCATGCTGGGGTCTTTGCTCGCAATCAACTCGATATTGGTGCCCGCTTTATGATTGAAGTCATGGAGCGACATCTATCGTCACACCCAACTGGAGCGAAAGTCGCCGATTTGGGCTGCGGCAACGGTATTCTTGGTTTAATTTATGCACAATGGCATCCTGACGCTCAGGTCACGTGGTTTGACGAATCGAAACTGGCCGTTGCATCTTGCACTAGAAATATAGAGCAGAACTTGGGCACGTCAGAACGTTATCAAGTTCTTCTCGATGATTGCCTGAGCAGCGTTGCCACGAGCTCTTTCGATCGCGTGCTGTGCAATCCACCATTCCATCAAGAGCATGCCATGACCGATCACATTGCGAAGCAAATGATTCGTGACTCACGTCGAGTGCTGAAACCTGGCGGTGAATTATGGCTAGTCGCTAACCGTCATCTTCCGTATTATTTGATTTTGCAAAAGACATTTCGACTGGTAGAGCCAGTTGAACAGAATAGTAAATTTGTGGTGTACCGAGCGGTTTAAGCCGAGTACTACGTTCGTCCACTAGTTTGAATGAAGGGAGTATTTATGCGCTATGTAGTAAAGCTAGCGGCCATTTTAGCCGGACTCATGTTGATGTCCCCCGCTACCTCAGCGAATGGAATTCAGCCAGATAATCCATTCCCACGTTTGCGTTTCGTAACCTCTCTCGGCAATCTCGAGATCGAGTTGGACCGCTATAAAGCGCCGCTTACTGCCGAAAACTTTCTCGACTACGTCAAAGCGGGTAGCTACAACAATACGATATTTCACCGTTTAGTTCCGGGTTTCGTCCTGCAAGGTGGCGGTTATGACGAGAACTTCGAAGCGAAAACTATCTTTAAGAAGATACCCAATGAATCGGGCAACGGCTTGAAGAATGTTTATGGGACTATTGCGATGGCTCGTGAAAGTGACCCACATACCGCAACTCGACAATTTTTCTTTAACCTGAACGACAATACATCACTCGATCCGTCGAGCAAGGGTTGGGGCTATGCGGTTTTTGGTTGGATCGTAAGTGGCGAAGAAACGCTTGAAAAGCTTGCAGCACTCGAATCAGTGCCCTTCGACGAGAAAACATTATGGCGCGATGTCCCTAAAGATCCGCCCGTACTCATTCGTATCGAAGTCGTACCACAATCATGACCGATTCGCAGACCAGCGCTGCACAACCATGGTACCGAGACCTCGCGGTCTATCGCGAGGCTCGTGTTTGGCAAATCTTTGGGTTCGGGATTATCAGCGGTTTCCCTTGGGTCCTGATTGGTTCAATGTTGTCGGCATGGCTACAAGAAGAAGGACTTTCGCGCGGTTCGATTGGTCTCTTCGGAATTGTGTTTGTCGCCTACAGCATCAATGCACTGTGGTCACCCTTGGTTGATCGCTTTCGCCTACCGTTGTTGCATCGATGGCTTGGTGCCCGCCGCAGCTGGATCGTTCTGTGTTTGAGTGGTCTCGCACTCGCAACTCTCTTCATGAGCACACTCGATGTGCAGAATAATTTGTATTGGATAGCGGTTGCCGCTGTTGCGATAAGTTTTTTTTCAGCAACGCAAGATATCGCGATAGACGCCTTTCGAATCGAAAGTTTTGCCGCCAATGAATCACGATTACAATCAGCCGGCGCTGCCATGGCTACTGCTGGCTGGTGGACGGGCTACAGCGGTCTGGGTGCGATTCCATTCTACCTAGTCGACGGCGTTACCTACTCGTGGCAAGACGCCTACTGGGTTTTGCTCGGCGTGCTTGCGGTGCAACTGCTCTTTGTCATTATGGTTGCCGAAAGCAAACGCTACCACGCCATTAAGCAAGTTCGCGTGCAGGGCTTTCGCTGGTGGACGTGGGTACAACAAACCTTTGTCGCGCCCGTAGTTGAATTTTTTACGCGCAATGGCTGGCAACTTGCTACAGCGCTCTTAACTTTTGTCTTTGTCTTTAAGCTCGGTGAAGCCTTTTTGGGCCGGATGTCGATTGTCTTCTACAAAGAAATTGGCTTCACCAACGACCAGATTGCAACCTATTCTAAAGTGATTACTTGGTGGGTCACGATTGTTTTTGCGGTTCTGGGAAGTATTGTCAATATTCGTATCGGTATTGTTCGCGGCTTGCTCATCGGTGGTGCAGCCATGGCAGCGAGCAATCTCCTCTTCGCCTGGATAGCGCTAGTCGGCGCCGATACCGACTTGTTGCTCGCTGCGGTACTGATCGATGGGTTTACCAGTGCTTGGTCAACAGTTGCCTTTGTGGCCTTTATTAGCTTGCTCTGTAATCGCACATTTACCGCATCGCAATACGCCTTGCTGGCATCACTCGGCAATCTCGGTCGAACCTTAGTCTCCTCCTATAGCGGTTTTGTGGTCGATTGGCTGGATGGCAACTGGAGTTTGTTCTTTATTTTAACCAGTGTCATGGTGATACCCGGCTTATTGATTCTGTTGGCGCTTCGCAAACGCTTGGGTGAACTCGAAGCCGACTATCATCGTCATCAAGAGGCTGATTAAACATGCGCTGGTTAGTCTATGGTGAGGGGGCATTGAGTGGGTTGATTGCGGCAAAATTGCAACAGCAACATCAACACGTGATGGTCGCTACTCGCTCTGGAACGCCACCACAAGCCTTTATCCTTAATCAAGAAAGCACCATTGAACTCGATGCATTCGATCCGGCTCAAGCGCCTGACGTTGTGATTGCAGCGCTCAAAGCCTACGATATTGAAGCCTGGTTAGAGCAAGTTCAAGAACACTCTTGGTACCGCCACATCCCGCTTATTCTGAGCTATAACGGTATGCTTGTAGCCGAGGAGTCCGTGTTGCCAGCAAATAGCTTTCATTGGGTGACCACACAGGGTGCATTTCGTCATGGTGCGCAACTCAATCATGCTGGACAAGGTGAGAGTTGGTTAGGAGCGCAGCAACGCGACCGTGCCTGTCCTGCAGAAATGTTGGCAACGCTAAATCGCAGTTTGCCGCCGTTTGAATGGCTACCAAATATTCAGCTCAAACGTTGGCAAAAATTGGCGATCAATTGCTTAATCAATCCTCTAACGGTTCTCTATAACTGCAACAACGGTGAATTACTCAATCACCCTATTGCAGAACCTCAACAACAATTAGCCAATGAGTTCGTTGCACTCGCAAAGCAGTTGGGGATGCAATGGTCGGCTGCTGAATTAGTTGCAGATGCGCAAAGAGTTATTCAGGCGACAGCAAATAACCGTTCGTCGATGCTGAGTGACATCATTCGGCATCGCCGTACTGAAATAGATTATCTAAATGGCTTTGTTGTTCAGCAATGCGAGCAACTCGGGCTGTCTGCTCCCACCCATCGTTGGCTATGGGAGCATGTCAAAGCGGTTGAAAATCGCCCTCAGCTCTCGTCTTCAATAAAGTCAACGACTTCAAGACCGAATCCAGACAGGGCTGAATAGCGCTTCGGCGAGCTCATCAGATGCATTTGGTGAATGCCTAAATCAGCCAATATTTGCGAGCCAATACCGACATTTCGCGATGCGTTTGAGGCCGCTGCAGATACGCGCTTTTCACCACGATCTTCAGCGGCGAAGCTTTGCACTTGCTCCAAAATATCTGCTGAACTTTGCTGCCGACCGATCACGACTAATACCCCACCGTGCTCACCAATATACTGCATCGCGTGGCCCAAGGGCCAACTGCGCTTAGCAGCACGTTCGGTAGCAAACAGGTCATTGAAGGTGTCTTGCAAATGGACACGTACATTGACCGGTTCTGCAGCAGAAATCTCACCTTTGACCAAGGCATAATGCACTTGGTTGTCGATTGTATCTTGATACGTGATCAGCTCAAATTCACCGTGCGCAGTAGGCAATTTACAATGCGCTTTGCGCTCAATCGTTTTTTCTTTTAGCGAACGGTACTCAATCAAATCCGCAATGGTGCCGATTTTTAAATCGTGCTCCGCAGCAAATTTTTCTAAGTCGGGGCGCCGCGCCATGGTGCCGTCTTCATTCAAGATTTCAACAATCACTGCCGCGGGTTCAAAACCTGCTAATCGCGCTAAATCACAACCGGCCTCGGTATGCCCCGCTCGGTTTAATACGCCACCGGCTTTCGCTTTCAATGGAAAGATGTGCCCAGGCATCACCAGATCCGTTGGCTTGGCATCCTTCGCAACCGCGGCCTGAACTGTGCGAGCGCGATCTGCCGCTGAAATCCCAGTCGTCACACCTTCAGCTGCTTCAATAGATACAGTAAAGTTAGTGGCATAGGGTGAGTGATTTTGATCGACCATAAGTGGGAGACGCAGTTGTGTGCAGCGCTGCTCAGTCAGGGTTAAGCAGATTAATCCACGTCCAAACCGTGCCATGAAATTGATTGCAGCGGGTGTGACACACTCCGCCGCCATAATCAAATCACCTTCATTTTCGCGATCTTCGTCATCCATCAGAATGACCATTTTACCTTGCCGGATATCGTCGATAATCTCAGCAGCGCTATTCAGCGTTGTCACGATGTTCATTCTCCTAAGCCAGTATCTGGCTTCGCTATAATGCGGATGTCAGCACCAATTTGGCGAACATCCGTGAAAATACATTTGGGGGCATCCGCGATATTGCTAAAGATCGGTATTTCGACCAGACCGCGACCTGTTGCACCGAAAAACTTGGGGGCGACATAGATCACCCATTCATCAATCAGACCTTCTTGCATTAAACTTCCCGCCAGCTCAGCTCCACACTCCGTCCAAACATCATTGATTTGGCGACGCCCCAATTCTGCGACTAATGCCTGCAGATCAACCCGACGCTCTGTGCTCGGCGCTGTCCATACCTCAACGTGTTGAGGCCACTGCACCGCACGATCTGGAGTTGCGGCTGTCTGTACCAGCAAAATAGGTGATGACTCTTGAAAAAGGCTCGCGGTCGGTTCCAGTAGCCCTTGGCTGTCAATAATGACGCGTAACGGTTGCTGTTCGCACCGCTCTGTGCGTGCCGTTAATCGAGCATTGTCACGTAACACCGTTCTCGCTGTACTCAAAATTGCCCCGCTACGAGCGCGAAAGTCATGTACATCAGCTCGTGCAGCAGTACCCGTGATCCATTGACTGGCGCCGTTAGCCAACGCGGTACGGCCATCTACAGTGGCTGCTAACTTGACGCGTAACCACGGTCGACCGCGCTCCATTCGACTACGAAAGCCACAATTCATTGTGCGCGCAGCAGATTCTAAGACTCCGACTTCCACAGCTATACCCGCGGCCTTTAACTTCTCGACACCACGCCCAGCAACCAATGGATTTGGATCGAGTTGGGCAATGACGACACGACTAATTGCAGCGTCAATCAGTGCGTCAGCACAGGGAGGAGTACGGCCAAAATGGCTACAAGGTTCAAGTGTCACATACGCAGTGGCGCCACTTGCTAACGCCCCAGCTTCACGCAATGCATAGACTTCGGCATGCGGCTCGCCCGGGCGCTCGTGCCAGCCGCGGCCGACAACTTGACCGTCGGCAACAATAATGCAGCCGACTTGTGGGTTGGGAGCGGTTGAATAGGAACCACGAGCAGCTAGATCGAGTGCCATCTGCATATACTGCTGATGTGTCATGAGAGTGCCCCGTGAATCAGTTAATCGTTCAGCCGTGCAATCTCTTCGCCGAATTCTCGAATATCATCAAATGCACGATAAACAGATGCGAATCGAATATAAGCCACCTTGTCGATAGCCTTGAGGTTTTCCATGACCAGCGCCCCAATTGCTTGACTCGTCACCTCGCGCTCACCGGTGGCCCGCAACGAGGATTTCACGTTATTGATGGCCTGCTCCATCATTTCTAAGCTAACTGGACGTTTCTCCAGCGCTCGAAGCAAACCATTTCGAAGTTTATCCTCGTTGAACGGTTCACGGGTGCCATCCGTTTTAATGACACGTGGCATAATCAACTCAGCGGTCTCGAAAGTCGTAAACCGCTCTTTGCAGTCGGTGCATTCACGACGGCGGCGCACAGACGCGCCCTCTGCAACCAAACGGGAGTCGATAACTTTGGTATCTAACGTGCCACAAAACGGACAATGCATAGAGTTTCTCGTTCTTTAACGCAAATAGTTAGCCGTATACCGGAAATCGTTTGCACAACGCTTTGACTTCACCGCGAACGCGCTCAATCACAGCATCATTGCCGATATCATCCAGCACGTCACAAATCCAATTCGCGACTTGCTCTGCTTCTGCAACTTTGAATCCACGACGGGTAATGGCCGGTGTTCCCAAACGCAAACCTGATGTGACGAAGGGTGAACGCGGATCATTTGGAACCGAATTCTTATTCACCGTGATGTAAGCATTGCCTAAAGCGGCGTCCGCATCTTTACCGGTAATATCTTTATCGATTAAATCGACCAAAAATAAATGGTTCTGCGTACCACCCGAGACAATCTTATAGCCGCGCTCTTGCATCACACGAACCATCGCATTGGCGTTATCGAGGACTTGCTGTTGATAGGCTTTGAATGCCGGCTCCATTGCTTCTTTAAAAGCCACGGCCTTCGCTGCAATCACGTGACACAGTGGGCCACCTTGACTGCCAGGGAACACACCACTGTTAAGTTTCTTATGCAGGGTTTCATCGTCTTTACCTGACAAAATCAGACCGCTACGAGGGCCAGCTAAGGTCTTATGCGTGGTCGTGGTGACTACATCTGCAATAGGGACTGGATTCGGATATAAACCCGCGGCAACAAGCCCGGCAACATGTGCCATATCAACTAGGAAGTAGGCGCCAACTTCATCCGCGATATCACGGAAACGTTGCCAATCCACTACACCTGAGTAGGCAGAAAATCCAGCCACAATGAGCTTCGGCTTATGTTCTAATGCCAATTTACGCACTTCTGCGTAATCAATTTCCCCGGTACTTTCATCTAAACCGTATTGCACTGCTTTATAAAGTTTACCGGAGAAGTTGACACCTGAACCATGCGTCAAGTGCCCCCCATCGGCCAGACTCATTCCTAAGACGGTATCACCTGCCTCTAACAGTGCTAGAAATACTGCGGAGTTGGCTTGTGAACCGGCATGCGGCTGGACGTTGGCATATTTAGCACCAAACAACTGCTTGGCCCGCTCAATGGCAAGGTCTTCGACCACATCAACGTACTCACAACCGCCATAATAACGCTTGTGCGGATAGCCTTCGGCATATTTGTTGGTTAACTGCGAACCTTGCGCCTCAAGTACACGTGGGCTGGTGTAGTTTTCAGACGCAATCAGTTCAATATGCTCTTCTTGGCGCTGAACTTCGTTTTGCATGGCTTGCCAAAGATCGGCATCATAATCGGCAATGGTCATTTCATGCTTTAACATCGGGGCTCCTGACATCTTGAGGCGGGTGCCATAACGCAGGCTCAGTAGCGTTGGCACAATTCATTTAAGAAACTGGTCGCTAGTTTACCAATATACTTGGGTTAGCGCCAACTTCAGGGTTAAAATAGCGCCATTCAATTTGCTGCATAAAGGATTCCTTGTCGTTATGGCACAATACATCTACTCCATGTCTCGGGTGAGTAAAGTCGTCCCACCCAAAAAGACAATTCTGAAAGATATTTCCTTATCCTTTTTCCCCGGTGCAAAAATTGGTGTGCTTGGTTTAAATGGTGCAGGTAAATCCACACTGCTGCGCATCATGGCCGGTATCGACACCGAGATTGACGGCGAAGCACGCCCGCTTGCGGGTATCCAGATTGGCTACCTCCCCCAAGAGCCGCAGCTTGACGAATCGAAAACGGTTCGGGAAACCGTTGAAGAAGCCGTTGCTGAAGTCAAAAACGCGCTGGCTGAGCTCGATCAAGTGTATGCTGCATACGCAGAAGAAGACGCTGATTTTGACGCCTTAGCCAAAAAGCAGGGGCAACTCGAAGCTATTATTCAGGCCAAAGATGGGCATAACATCGACAATATGTTGGAGCGTGCCGCCGACTCATTACGATTACCACCTTGGGATACCAAAATAAAAGTATTGTCGGGTGGTGAGCGCCGCCGCGTTGCAATTTGCCGACTGTTATTGAGTAAGCCCGACATGTTGTTGCTTGATGAACCGACGAACCACTTGGATGCAGAATCTGTCGCTTGGCTTGAGCGCTTCCTGCACGACTACGAAGGCACCGTGGTCGCTATTACCCACGACCGTTACTTCCTCGATAATGTAGCCGGTTGGATTCTTGAATTAGACCGTGGCTACGGCATTCCATGGGAGGGTAATTATTCCTCCTGGTTGGAGCAAAAAGAGAAGCGTCTGGAGCAAGAAGAGAAAGGCGAGCGTGCTCGACAACGCAGTATCAAACAGGAACTCGAGTGGGTGCGGACCAATCCTAAAGGGCGTCAGGCGAAAAGCAAGGCGCGGATGGCTCGATTTGAAGAGCTCCAAAGCGGTGATTACCAGAAACGCAATGAGACCAACGAACTCTTCATTCCACCAGGTCCACGGCTCGGCGATAAAGTTCTTGAAGTGAACCACCTCAAGAAAGCCTACGACGGCCGCGTGTTGATTGATGATCTCAGTTTCAGCGTTCCCAAGGGAGCCATCGTCGGTATTATCGGTCCGAATGGTGCCGGTAAGTCGACACTGTTCCGCATGATTACCGGTCAGGAACAACCTGATTCAGGTACTGTAGAACTCGGTGATACCGTGCAATTAGCCAGCGTCGACCAGTTCCGTGACAACATGGATGCGAAGAACAACGTGTGGCAAGAGATCTCCGATGGTCAAGATATCATTCGTATTGGTAATTTTGAGATCAACAGCCGTGCTTATGCGGGACGTTTTAACTTCCGTGGTAACGACCAACAGAAAATTATCGGTGAACTATCCGGTGGTGAGCGCAACCGCGTTCATTTGGCCAAACTATTGAAGGCTGGCGGTAACCTGTTGCTTCTCGATGAGCCAACCAATGACTTGGATGTTGAAACCCTCCGCGCGTTGGAGGAAGCACTATTGGAGTTTCCGGGGTCAGCAATGGTGATTTCGCACGACCGTTGGTTCCTCGATCGGGTCGCGACCCATATCCTCGATTATCGAGATGAAGGTAAAATCAACTTCTATGAGGGGAACTACACTGATTACGAAGAGTACATGAAGAAAACCCATGGCGAGCAAGCTATGGAACCACATCGTACTCGTTACAAGCCAATTGGCGTGTAATCCGTACAGGGAATCCGCACAGGGCGCTGTTGAATCCAGCGCCCTTTCTTTTCAAGCGGTCTCAGCCAGGTTCCTTCGGTTGTCGCCGCAGCGTCTCCGGAGCAAATTGATCAACCGCTACTGCGGTTATTCGCAATCCCTCGCAAGCTGTTAATGATTCGGCTTCGGCGCCGTCAATGAGCTTCGCATCTAATGCGGCAGCCACCAGAGCCTCTCCATTCAAATCCGGTGGAATATCACCCCGTTTTTCCGCTTTGCTGAGTTTTTTATACAGCTCACGATTCGACTTCATTGCTCGAAATGCAAGTTCCATATGCCCCGTCACATCGTTCGGATCATCTTTCCAATAACACAGAAAGGTATGTCGCTCACGAGTTACACTGGGTTCCATCATACTCTCTGCGATTGCTTGATAGAGCTGATCAGCTGGACGTTTATAGTGGTTCCCAACTGGGAAAATCAACAATCGTAGCGTCCACGCCAACCACCGATTGGGGAAATTCGCGAAAAACTCCTGAAATGCACGGCCTATCTCATACAGATGATGCGTCAATGCCCATGTCACATAGTCATGATCGCCCGCTTGACGCCCTTCATCCTCATAGCGTTTCAATACAGCCGAAGCCATATATAAATGACTCAATACATCACCGAGACGTGCCGAGAGCATTTCTTTGCGCTTTAAGTCACCGCCCAAAGACAGCATGGCAACATCCGCTGTGAGCGCGAGTGCCCGGCTCATTCGCGTCAATTGCTGATAGTAGCGACCCGTCCAACCACTGACTGGTGATTTCACCCACCGCGCAGCCGTCAATCCCATGAGCAGCGAACCACCGGCATTGGCCAGGCCAAAGCGAATGTGTCGAAACAATAATGCGTCAAAGTCGAGCAAGCCCTGATCCTGATTCGGATTCGATGCCGCCTCCATTTCAGCAAGTACATAAGGGTGGCAGCGCGTAGCCCCCTGCCCAAAAATCATCAAACTACGGGTGAGAATATTGGCACCTTCAACGGTAATCGATACCGGAGTTGCCATAAAACCATGTCCGAGATAATTCTTCGGGCCGAGCTGAATGCCTTTACCCGCATGGATATCCATGGCTGCATCCATCACCTGCCGGCCCATTTCGGTCATGTGATATTTAGTCATTGCTGTGATCACCGAAGGACTTTTCCCCGCCATCAAGGCGGTGACCGTCAATCGCCGCATCGATTCCAAGATGTAATTGGTGCCGCCAATTTTTCCCATGGCCGCTTGAACGCCCTCAAACTTCCCTATCGGTAAGCCAAACTGCCGACGCACATAGGCGTAAGCACCGGTCATGCGTTCGGTCAAATGACCGGTTGCCGCCGCTAACGCAGGCAACGAAATACCGCGTCCAGCGGACAGACACTCCATCAGCATTTGCCAACCTTTACCGGCATAATCGGATCCACCAATAATCCAATCAAGCGGTACAAAGACATCTTTACCGTAAGTAGTACCGTTCATGAACGCTTGATTCAGCGGTAAATGGCGTGCTCCAGTCTCAACACCCGGATGTGAAGTAGGAATCAATGCACAGGTAATGCCGAGCTCTTGTTGATCACCAAGCAGCCCATCTGGATCATAGAGTTTGAACGCTAGCCCCAATACCGTAGCGACGGGCGCGAGTGTGATATAGCGTTTATCCCAATTCAGCCGAATACCGACCACTTCTTTACCATCGTGCTCACCGCGACAAATGATACCGGTATCTGGAATCGAGCCCGCGTCGGAGCCAGCTTCAGGTCCTGTTAATGCAAAACAGGGAATCTCTTCACCTGATGCCAGCCGCGGTAGCCAATAGTCTTTTTGTTCACTCGTACCATAGTGCGTCAGTAGCTCACCCGGGCCTAAAGAATTTGGCACCATTACAGTTACGGCAGCACTGATTGAGCGCGTTGCAATACGCGACACAATATGTGAATTAGCCGCTGGTGAAAAATCTAAACCGCCAAACTCACGCCCAATGATCATTGCGAAGAACTTCTCTTTTCGCAGGTATGCCCATACCGCTTCCGGCAAATCGCAATCTTCCTGCACGATCTCAAAATCATCGAGCATGGCAAGCAATGTTTCTAGCTGGTTATCAATGAAGTCTTGTTCTTCAGGAGTAAAATGTGGCGCATTAGTTTGCAAAAATGCGTGCCAATTGGGCCGTCCTTGAAATAACTCTGCATCCCACCAGGTATCGCCAGCTTGCATCGCTTCGCGCTCCGTCGGTGACAACGGGGGCAACACGCGCTGGAAGAAAGCAAACACGGGTCTCGTGATCAACGCTCGACGAATATCGCCGATAGCGAGAAGCAGCAGCAGTGCAATGAGAACAATGATTAAAATTTCCATGCATAAACCTCTATCGTCAATTGTACGACGGTGTGACTGTCTCAGTGATTAGGTAAGCATAGCTCAAGCAGGACTGACCGCGTCAACGCCACCAGCTAAAAACGGAATCAATTTATCGACTATTTGATCGGCGCGCACGGTCTCGCCAAAGTCAGCCGCTGCAATTTCACGCAGCGCGGGACCCGACACCTGCGTGAAAACGGTCGCGCCCAGAACAAAATGCAGTCGCCAAAACATATCGACCGGACTCAGCTGCGGATTTGCCATATGCAAGACCGCCAACAAACGCTCCATAACGGCACCAAAATGATCCATGGTATAGCGCCGTAAATGCCCTTGAATTTCAGCATAAGCAAAACCCAGCAGACTTAAAAAAAGTGTTGGCCCGCCCTTTCGCACGCTACTCAACTGCTTGAGCGGCTCGCGAAAGCAATCAAACACTTGGCGAGTGGAAATTAAGGATTGTTGTTGTAATTGAGCAAGCTGCTGATCCAACGCTGGCATGAAGACTTCGAGATAGCGCGCCATCACCGCCTGAATCAAAGCTTTTTTTGAGCCGAAATGGTAATTAACGGAGGCTAGATTAACCTCTGCCAGTGCAGTGATTTGCCGCAGTGACGTTTGTTCAAAGCCATGTTCGGCGAACAACGCTTCTGCGGCATTAAGGATCTTATCTTTGGTGGTGGCACGCTTCGCCATAATTTACCCATACATAGTTTAAAACATGCGTTTTAATTTATAGTATGTTCAGAGGCGGCGCAAGCGCTGCTAAGCGGAGCTCGTATCCAATGGTTGAAAACTTTTCACCAGTTGGTCAACTGCTTGCATTTGCTGAAGATAAGGTTCGAGTTTATTGAGCGGTAATGCGCAGGGGCCATCACACAATGCCTCATCCGGGTTCGGATGCGCTTCAATAAAGAGTCCAGCGAGCCCCAATGCTAAACCTGAGCGAGCTAGCACGGCTGCCTGAGCTCGGCGACCATCGGCTGAGTCCGCGCGGCCACCCGGACGTTGCAACGCATGTGTTGCATCGAACATCACCGGCGCCATCTGCTTCATATCATCCATACCCAGCATGTCGACGACCAGGTTATTATAACCGAAACTACTGCCTCGCTCGCACAAAATGACGTTGTAATTCTCTGCCTCATTAAACTTCTTAATGATATGGCGCATTTCGTGTGGCGCTAAAAATTGTGGTTTTTTGACATTAATAACGGCGCCCGTTTTTGCCATTGCAACCACCAAATCCGTCTGGCGTGCTAAAAATGCGGGGAGCTGAATAATATCAACCACTTCAGCAACGGCTTGCGCTTGGTGTGGCTCATGCACGTCGGTAATGATGGGTACCTGGAAGGTCGATTTTAGCTCTTCAAATATAGCCAAGCCTTTTTCCAAACCCGGGCCACGATAAGAATGAATAGAGGAACGGTTGGCTTTGTCGAACGATGCTTTGAACACATAAGGAATACCCAAACGTTGGGTGACTTCAACGTAGTGCTCAGCAACACGCATCGCGAGATCACGCGACTCCAAGACATTCATGCCACCAAACAGCACAAATGGTAATTGGTTCGCAATACTGACATTGCCGACTTTGATGACTTGCGTATTAATCACTCTACTATTCCTCTCTTTAACGCTCGGTCACTTAACCTACCGCGATGAGTCGTAACACTTGACCACAGAAGTAAGCGACGTAGGTTCCTACTGCATAGCCTAGCACAGCTAGCAGCACGCCGACCGAAGCCAAAGAAGGATGGAATGCTGACGCGACCACCGGAGCTGAAGCAGCTCCTCCAACATTGGCTTGGCTAGCCACCGCCATGTAAAACGTCGGTGCTTTAATAAGTCGAGCAACCACCACAATCAAGCCAGCATGGATGATCATCCAGATTGCGCCTAAAACAAAATACTTAGGCACATCGGCAATGGCGGTGATGTCCATGGAAAGGCCGATACTTGCCACTAAGAAGTAAATCATTACCGAGCCGATTTTTGACGCGCCCGCACCTTCTAACTTACGTACTCGCGTAAACGACAGTGCAATACCAACAGCGGTAGCCACCATGATGACCCACAAGAATTTCGCGTCCAAACTCATTTGTTTGAGCGCTGGATAATTTTCACCGATATACGGCGCAATCAGATCAGCTGCAAAGTGACCGATGCCAGCAGCACCAAATGCCGCGGCGAGAATGAAAATATACTCAGGTACGCCAGCATTGCGTTTATGTTCCGCTTCATAATGCTCGACCCGTCGCCGAATGTCGTCAATGGCAGACACATCAGCACCAAGATTCGCATCAATACGTTTGTGGTTCGCAGCTAAATAAAGGAGTACAGCCATCCAAATATTGGCAATAATGATATCGACAGTCACCATAGCCGAAAAAATATCATTGCCAACTTCATAGGTCTCTTTCATGGCTAACTGATTCGCGCCACCGCCAATCCAACTCCCAGCTATGGTGGTCATGCCCCGCCATACAGCCTCTGGACCATCGACACCGATCAGTTCAGGAAATATCGCCGAACCAATCAGCAAGGCAATAGGACCGCCAATGAGTATGCCAAAGGTACCCACAAAAAAGAGCACGACAATACGCCAACCGAGCTTAGAAATAGCTTTTAAATCAAGACTCAACGTAAGCAGAACCAAACAGGCCGGTAATAAATAGGTTTTCACGACCTTGGCAACGCCAGAGGTCTCACCATTGACGATATCGAAGGTATTGAGTAACGAGGGAATGAAATAACACAACAATAACGCTGGAACAACGCGGTAAAATTTCTGCCAAAATGAGTGAGAGCTATTCTGCGTATAAAATACTGCGGCCAGTATCAACGCTAGTAAGCCGAGAACGATTCCCTCATTCGTAATCAACGCCGTATCCATGGATTCTCCTTATTATTATTCTTCACTGGGAAAGCGCATCACTGGTGCTTAGCCACTCCGTCAGTGGAGTGTATGAACCGGCGCAGACCAGGTTTCAAGCTGTAAGCGCAATAACTGTGCGCTGGGGTCATCGGGGCATTGTTCGACAAAATACTGGTAGTCGTCAACAGCTGCCTGTTGGCAATCGAGTTCTTCCAAGACATAACCGCGATCGCGAATTTCATAAGGATCATCGGGCAACACGGTCAGTAGCATGTGTACCGTGGTCAATGCGTTAGCAAATTCATGGTCGTTGATAAAAGCATGTTTCAATTCGGTCAAATAGCGCACCAAAATCGTCTTTTGTTCAGCACTTTCGAGCAAGTCCCAAGCGAAATCGATTTCATGATCGGTTACGTCTTCAAAACGTTCTTGCACTTGCTGGTCTTCGAGCAATTCTCCATTCATAGGATCGACAAAATAACTACTTTCACCATGATCAAAGCGCAATAATGGATAACCGGGAAAATCAACCAAATCTAACTGCAAACCAGCATAGGCACAGGCCTCTTGTAATAAGATAGCCATACTCACGGGAAGGCCGGTGCGATAACTAATCACCCGATCCAACAAAATGCGTTTCGCACCAACAACAGGTTCAGGCGCATCACTAAAACCGAGCTCTAAATAAAATTGCTCCGTGATGCGTTCTAATTTCTCTAACCCTACGAGCTCTCGATTCTTTTCCGAGAGTTCTCGAATCAGCTGATAGTAATCGGCAACGTAAGTGTCGCTGTCACTATGAAACGTGCGACTCACCTCCCACAAGATTTCTATGGTTGGTAAAATTTCACGTTCAACATGCTGTAAATACGAAAACTGCATTCAATTCCTCATTGACTAGCTACTAGCTAATAGCTAATGGCTATTTGAAACGACAATCCCACGCTCTTCGAGTAACTAGTAGCTAATAGCCAGTAACGTTCTTTTAAATCAGTGCGGTTTTGCTGAACGCTACATGAACCAAGAACATAATCCATGCTAATGCGCCAACGAACCCAACATAACGAATCCAGGCTACGGTGGCCTTCATGGCAATTAAGCCGAACACGATATAGCCGACTAGTCCGATTAATTTGTTTATCAACCACGGGGTTTCCCATGGCCATTGTTGCCAATGTAACAACAGTCCGACAATCGATAGCAATAACAGCGTATCAATAATGTGTGGAACAATTTTCACCCACTTTTTAGCGGCCATGCTGGAGCCTGTGGCGCGCCAGAAAAAGCGAACCACAAATAATAACACACTTACAGCAACGATGGTGACATGGAGATGTTTCAATGCTTCGTATGGCATTTATGTATCCTTGGTTGGTGGTTGCATCCATAACTCGAGTTCGGGCCGCTGTGTCACAGCGTCCTGCCAGCAGTCTGGATAGTTGGTTTGGAGTAGTTGAGTTAATGCCATCAACGTCTGTTCACGGCTCTGTAATTGGGCTTCAACACGAATAATATCGCGATATGAACGCAAGGCCGACATGACACATGTGAACAACTTCTGCGAGGTCAGCTCGGTCTTCGATTTATAATCGTTGATATCATAATTGAGTACCACAGTGCGCTCAGGTGCTTGTCCGGGTTGTCCGGTGCGCAAGATGATCCGCGCTTTTTGATTATGTGCCTCATCGCGAATGAATCGAGCTACTTGGAGACCCGCATCGTCGGTGTCCATCACCACATCCAGCAGCACAATAGCAATATCCGGGTGCTGCAGCACCAATTCTTCAGCCTCAGCCCGGGTATGTGCGCTCAGAAAGTGCAACCCACGGCCTTCGAAACTCAACTCCATCAGAGCCAGCCGAGTCACCGCATGCACCTCTCGTTCATCATCAACAATGAGTACCTTCCAACCGTCCGCGTTCGAGCGACGAGGTGGTACAGGCTGATTGTCGATCTCATCGGCAAAGATAAAATCGTTGGACATAGTCCTTACCTCTTGGGCGACGACATGGTCGCAATTTGACCGCAGGATACGCGTTCCAGATTACCATAATCTCGGCGACTGTGAACCTGCTCAAAACCGTTCTCCACTAGCAGTTCACGAACCGCCGCTGCTTGCTGCCAACCGTGTTCGAGCGCCAGCCAACCGTTAGGTTCTAAAAATTCAGCTGCCTGCTCTACAATCACACGTAAGTCTGCCAATCCAGCCTGTTCAGCAACCAAAGCTGAGGCTGGCTCAAACCGCACATCACCCTGCGACAAGTGCGGATCTTCGGCATCAATGTAAGGTGGATTACTGACAATCAGATCGAACTGCTGTCCTCTTAATGCAGCAAACCAATGACTCTCCAATACCTGAATAGGCAAATTAAGGCGACGGCTATTCGAGCGAGCTAAAGCCAATGCCGCGGGAATTCGATCGACAGCTGTAATCTCCCACTCTGTTCGCTCTGACTTCAAAGCAAGCGCTATAGCTCCCGTACCCGTGCCTAAATCCAGCACCCGTGATCGCCGTGACAGATCCAATTGCAGCGCGGTCTCGACAAGGACTTCGGTATCGGGACGAGGAATCAACGTCGTGTTGTTTACTTCGAGATCCAATGACCAGAATTCTCTCGAGCCCAACAGGTACGCAATAGGCACACCATTTTTACGCTGCAGCACCCAGTGTTGAAGTTGTTCGAGTTCCGCGGCAGACAATTCTTGCTCCGGCCAGGTATGGAGGTAAGTTCGAGAGCGCTGCATGGCTGCAGCCACCAACACTTCAGCATCCATTTGCTGGCTGTCACTGTCTGTGAGTTCAGTTCGTGCCCATTGCAACGCTGCTCGAATGATCATTGCTGTTCGGAGAGTGCCGCCAATTGGTCCGCATGATGCTCCTGAACAATCGCGTCCAGCAGCAAGTCCAATGCACCGCCTAGCACCTCATCAAGCCGATATAACGTTAAATTGATACGGTGATCACTGACCCGTCCTTGCGGGTAGTTGTAGGTTCGGATGCGCTCTGAACGATCCCCGCTTCCGACTAATGAACGACGGGTTGATTGTTCCTGCTCACGCACTTTATCGACTTCAGCTTGGTTCAAACGTGCTTGCAAGACAGACATCGCTTTGGCGCGATTTTTGTGCTGCGAACGTTCATCCTGACACTCGACGACAAAACCGGACGGTATGTGCGTAATTCGAATGGCAGAATCCGTTCGGTTGACGTGCTGACCACCAGCACCTGATGCACGATAAGTATCAATCCGCAAATCCGCTGGGTTGATCTCAACAGCCTCAGCTTCCGGCACTTCTGGTAACACCGCCACGGTGCAGGCTGATGTATGCACGCGACCTTGTGATTCTGTTTCAGGGACTCGCTGAACGCGATGTCCGCCGGATTCAAACTTCATGCGACCGTAAGCGCCATCACCGGAAACATGGGCAATCACCTCTTTATAGCCGCCATGCTCACCATCACTAGCACTAACTATACTGACTTTCCAACCTTTCTGTTCTGCGTAGCGGCTATACATCCGAAAGAGATCGCCGGCAAAAATAGCGGCTTCATCACCACCTGCCCCAGCCCGGATTTCGAGGTAGCACGGATGGTCATCGTTGGGATCGCGCGGCAGTAACAAAATTTGCAGTTCATGCTGCAAGGATTCTAATTGCTCTTGTGCGGATTCCAGCTCATTCTTCGCCATTTCACGAATTTCAGCATCATCCTCTTGCAACATCTCTTTGGCGCCAGCTTCATCTCGCTGTGCCTTTTGATAGGCTGTAAAACAATCCACCAGCGCTTCTAGTTGCGAATACTCTCGCGACAGCGCTCGAAACTTCTCTTGATCACCAATTATTTGTGGATCACTGAGGAGTTGTTGGACTTCTTCATATCGTTCAAGCAACGCTTCGAGCTTGCGAACGATGGACGGATTCATCATGGAGTTAACCTATTTCGAGTCTTCTTGGTTGAGTTGTTGGAGTACAGCTAAGGTTAAATAATCGCCGTTCGCTCCGGCATCACGCAGGAGTTTGGTCGGTTGATGCAGGAACTGTTTGGTTAAACGTTGGCTCAATTCCTCAAGCACCTCACTGGGGTCTTTCCCAGCTTGCAGTTGCGTGCGCGCCCGCGCCAGTTGTTCACTCGCCATTGCTTCTGTACGTTGCCGAAAATCCCGGATCACATCCACCGAATCGAGGCTGCGCAACCATGCTACAAAGCCACCGGTCTGCTCTTTGATAATGGAGCGTGCTTCAGCAGCAGCATCCTCACGGTTCTTCAAATTTTCGGTAATGATGCCCTGCAAATCATCGACCGTATAGAGATAAGCATCATTTAAATCATTTACTTGCGCTTCAATGTCGCGCGGTACCGCCAAGTCTATGAGTAACATCGGGCGACGCTTGCGACTTTTCAATGCAGATTCAATCAAGCCCTTACCAATAATTGGCAATGTGCTGGCTGTCGAACTAATCACGATATCCGCTTGCGGCAATAACTCAGGTAGTTCACCGAGCGTGTGTGCCTGACCGCCAAACGCGGTGGCTACCGCTTCAGCGCGAGCCAAAGTGCGATTCGCTACCAATAACCGAGCGACACCTTGCTCTTTCAAATGCTGTGCCGCTAGCTCCGCGGTATCTCCCGCACCAACCAAGAGGACGGTCGCGCGCTCTAACTCAGCAAAAATATGCTTGGCCAGATTGACTGCAGCATAGGCGACCGATACGGCATTTTCGCCCACTCGTGTCTCACTACGCACCGTTTTGGCAACTCGGAATGTTTGTTGAAATAGGCGTTCTAAAACACCACCCACACTGGTTTGGTTCTTCGCAAACTGATACGCCTGCTTCACTTGTCCGAGAATCTGTGGCTCGCCTAAAACCAGCGAATCGAGACCGCTGGCTACCGCCATCAAATGTTCGATTGCCGCATCATCTTCGTAGCTGTAACTATGGGCTTGCAACTGTTCGGCGCTGATCCCATGGTAGCCCGCCAACCACCCCATTAAGAGGTCACTGGACACGTTGCCATGACAATAGAGCTCAGTGCGGTTACAGGTTGATAGAATGACCGCTTCTTGCACACCGGTGTCCGCGCGCAGGCGTGCTAGCGCCTGATGCAGTTGCTCAGGCGAGAAGGCGACACGTTCACGCAAATCGACCGAAGCCGTTGTATGGTTAACACCCAGTGCAAAAATGGTCATAATATCGGGAACAGACAAGCCCTTCGCTACTGCAAAACGGTGGTAATTGTACGTGAAACCCCGCATGATGGAAAGCAATCTAGCACCGCGAACGAACTGGACGACCCGAATGAGAAAGTTGTGGATAAGCATATGGATACTGCTGGTTGCAGGCTGTGTCAGCATTCCGGAGAGTGAAATGCTTGATTCGATTCCAGCAATCGATCGCGCCGCTTATCAGCGTCATCAACAACAACTTGATTCGGTTGATTCGTGGCGGCTACAAGGTCAGATTGCTCTGTTCAATCTCCGTGACGATTCGCGCGATGCCGTTTATATCGATTGGCGTTGGACTCCAACAACAACCTCAATGCGCTTCTCTCATCCGCTGAAAGGCACGCTAGCTCGTCTCGAACAAACCACTGCAGGCGCGGTGTTAATCGATGAAGACCAAAACGAATACCGAGCAGCGACTATGACGACGTTGTTGCAAACCTATTTTGGGATCTCTATTCCCGTTGACGCACTCCCGGGCGTTGTGCTGGGCAGATTGCCGCAGCGCGCAGAGAACATCACCGTCGTCCGGCCCAGTACCATTGATGACGTGGTTGTTTTATCCAGCTACAAGGTGATTGCTGATGAAGAACCTTGGCAAGCAGAGTTATCACTCTTTACAGCAGTCAATACTATCTATGTTCCGAGCAGTATTGAGATAAACGCGACAGACTGGCGCATCAAACTTCGCATCACGGATTGGTCATTATGATGACACCACTAACCTTACCTGCACCAGCCAAGCTGAACCTGTTTTTACATGTGGTCGGCCGCCGTCCCGATGGGTACCATGCACTGCAAACGCTATTTCAGTTCCTCGACTTCGGTGATTCACTGAATTTTACTCCGATCGCTGAGCCGAAGGTGACTATTCAATGCAGCCAAACTGACTTGGCTGGACCGAACAATCTTGTCAATCGAGCCGTAGCTCTGGTGCAAAATGAGTTCCCAAAGCATTGGCGCGGACTCCGCATCGACATCGATAAGCGCTTACCGACAGGCGGTGGCCTGGGTGGCGGTTCCTCTGATGCCGCGACCACATTACTGGCGTTGAGGCATTTTTGGCAACTACCGTTGAGTATGACTGACTTAGCCAGTCTCGGACTTCAGCTTGGTGCCGATGTCCCGGTTTTTGTAAATGGTCAGGCTGCTTTTGCAGAGGGTATCGGTGAGCAACTCACACCCTGCCAGCCGCAGTCGCCTTGGTATTTGGTGATCCATCCTGGAGTCTCGGTTAGCACCCAGTCGATTTTTCAGCATCCTGACCTACCGCGTGCCTCAGCATTGATTCAACCGCAGCATTGGACCTGGGAAAACACGCGCAATGACTGCGAACCACTGGTCCGTCAATTGCATCCTGAAGTTGCCAACGCCCTCGACTGGTTGGTAGAATACGCGCCGTCGCGGCTGACCGGCACCGGAGCCTGTATTTTCGGACGTTTTGACAGCCAGACCGCAGCAACGGATACGCTTGCACAATTGCCTGCACCATGGACAGGGTTCGTCGCCCGCGGGCTCAATGAATCTCCGGTCTGCTCGCTACTGCGGCAGGCTTCAACTGTGAACCTGACCAAACAATATTGAGGTTTAGTGTGCCTGATATGAAGCTTTTTGCTGGCAATGCCACGCCAGAACTCGCCCAGAAAATTGCCGACCGTTTATACATCAAGTTGGGTGATGCCAATGTGGGTCGCTTTAGCGATGGTGAGATCAGCGTCATGATTAATGAAAATGTCCGTGGTTCGGACGTCTTCATCATTCAATCGACCTGCGCCCCCACCAACGATAACCTGATGGAACTGATAGTCATGGTTGATGCGCTTCGGCGCGCCTCAGCTGGCCGTATCACTGCCGTGATGCCCTACTTCGGCTATGCACGCCAAGATCGACGCGTCCGCTCTGCCCGTGTCCCTATCACAGCGAAAGTTGTCGCCGACTTCTTGTCCAGCGTCGGTGTTGATCGTGTACTGACGGTCGACCTCCATGCCGAACAGATTCAGGGCTTCTTTGATGTGCCAGTGGACAACGTATTCGCAAGCCCTGTGTTAATGGAACATTTGCGTCAGCAAGCATTCCATAATCCAGTTGTGGTATCACCCGATATCGGCGGTGTAGTTCGTGCACGAGCTATCGCGAAGTTACTCAACGATGTCGACCTCGCCATTATCGATAAACGCCGTCCGCGCGCGAATGAATCGCAAGTCATGCATATTATTGGGGATATCAACGACCGCGATTGCATTATTGTTGACGACATGATCGATACCGGCGGTACGCTGTGTAAAGCTGCAGACGCCTTGAAAGCCAATGGCGCACGCAGAGTCTTTGCCTATGCAACGCACCCGGTGTTTTCTGGCAATGCGGTCGAGAATATTCGCGACTCGCAAATTGACCAAGTCATCGTTACCGATAGCATTCCATTGAGCCAAGGTATGAAAGCCTTAGATAAGGTGCATCAGTTGACTCTCAGTGGCATGTTGTCTGAAGCCTTACGCCGTGTCAGTAACGAAGAATCTATTTCTGCGATGTTCGAATATTAAGATTCAGATTACCGTTAGCTTGTGAGCTCAAATAGCTCACAACACATCTTGAAAATAAAGGGCGCGAGTGCTAGTATTTCGCGCCCTTTATTTATGGGGTTTCTAAATAGTTCGTTCATGTCGAATCGTTGGTCGCGACGAGTCGGCTAATATCAATTAATTACCGCAGCTATCAGTCGCGGTATTGGAGTGACGTTATGTCTACAATCGATTTTACTCTGCAGGCAGAACTTCGCACTGACACAGGGAAAGGTGCGAGCCGCCGCCTGCGTCGCGAAGACAAAGTGCCAGCAATTATTTACGGTGGCAAAAAAGACGCCGTTTCTATTACTTTGCAACACAGCAAAGTGAACAATATGGCTGACTACGAAGCCTTCTATTCTCATATCCTCACGTTAGTAGTTGATGGTAAGAAGCAACAGGTGATTTTGAAAGACGTACAGCGTCACCCGTTCAAGCCAAAATTGACTCACTTGGATTTCCAACGTGTTGAGAAAGGTCAGAAGTTACACACCAACATTCCACTTCACTTCATCAATGAGAAATCTTCGATTGGTGTGAAGACCGAAGGCGGTGTTGTCGTTCACCACATTGCTGACGTTGAAATTCACTGTTTGCCACAAGACTTACCAGAGTTCTTGGAAGTCGACGTTGCCAACATGCACTTGGGTGATACCTTGCACTTAACTGACCTCGCAGTACCTAAGGGTGTTGAGTTGGTTGAGCTCACTAAAGGTGAAGATCACGACCAAGCAGTAGTCTCTATCGTCGCACCACGCGTCGAGAAAGAGGAAACTGATGAAGAAGAAACTTCAGCAGAAGTTCCAACTACGAAAGAAACTGAAGCGAAAGCTGAAGACGACGACGCCGAATAAGGTTTCATGTCAACCATTCGCTTACTCGTGGGCCTGGGTAATCCAGGCCCCGAATATTCTCAAACTCGCCATAACGCCGGCTTCTGGCTGGTAGAAGCATACGCTCGTCAACACGCTGTCTCCTTACAACCTGAATCCAAGTTTTTCGGTCACACTGCGCGAATTCAACGCGGTGCGCTAGATTTGCGTTTATTAATGCCGATGACCTACATGAATCGCAGTGGTCAAGGGGTTGCAGCACTGGCGAACTTCTACAAGATTAAACCAGAAGAAATTTTGGTCGCTTATGACGAATTAGATTTACCACCCGGTACCGCCAAGCTCAAGACAGGTGGTGGCGCTGGTGGCCATAATGGTATTAAAGACATTATTGCACAGCTTGGAAGTCCGGACTTTCATCGCTTACGCATTGGTATCGGTCATCCTGGTCATAAGAGCCAAGTCACTGGCTTTGTACTAGGTAAAGCTCCTGCGCTAGAGCAGAGCTGGATGGACGATACCATTGCGCAAGCGTGCCGCAGTATTGATTTGCTTATTGAGCAAGATATGCGTGCGGCACAACAGCACCTTCATAGTTTTAAAGCACAGAGCGAGAGCTAATCATGGGATTCAAATGCGGCATAGTCGGCCTGCCTAACGTCGGTAAATCGACCCTTTTCAATGCATTAACAAAAGCAGGTATTGAGGCAGCTAACTTTCCATTCTGTACCATTGAACCCAATACGGGTGTCGTTGCCGTTCCTGACGAACGACTGAATCAATTGGCTGAAATCGTCAATCCACAGCGAATTGTTCCGACAACTATGGAGTTCGTAGACATAGCGGGCTTGGTTGAGGGTGCATCCAAAGGCGAAGGCCTTGGCAACAAATTCTTAGCCAATATTCGCGAAACCGATGCTATTGGTCATGTCGTGCGCTGCTTTGAGAACGACAATATCGTGCACGTGGCTGGACGAGTGAGTCCGTCTGCTGATATTGAAATTATCAACACTGAGCTGGCTCTTGCCGATCTCGATAGCGTTGAGAAAGCTATTCATCGTCAAGGTAAAAAAGCAAAGGGCGGCGATAAACAAGCAGCTGCTGAAATAGCCGTTCTGCAAAAGCTCCTACCCGCTTTAGAAAACGGCGATATGGCTCGTTCTGTAGCATTATCAGATGATGAACGGGCAGTCATTCGCTCCTACAATTTATTGACTCTGAAGCCGACCATGTACATTGCCAACGTCAATGATGACGGCTTCGAGAATAACCCCTACCTCGATGAAGTTCGTGCTATCGCGGCTAAAGAAGATGCGATTGTGGTTCCAGTTTGTGCCGAAATCGAATCGGAAATTGCTGAACTCGATGAAGCTGAAAAAGCTGAATTTATGACCGATTTAGGCTTAACCGAGCCAGGTTTGAACCGCGTTATTCGCGGTGGCTATCAACTTCTCAACTTACACACCTATTTCACCGCTGGTGTGAAAGAAGTGCGCGCATGGACTATTCCGATTGGTTCGACCGCTCCACAAGCCGCTGGCAAGATTCACACCGATTTCGAGAAAGGCTTCATTCGAGCCGTCGTCGTCGGATTTGACGACTACGTTCAGTATCGTGGTGAACAGGGTGCGAAAGAGGCTGGGAAGCGCCGCGAAGAAGGCAAAGAGTATATCGTCAAAGACGGTGACGTCATCCTATTCCGGTTTAACGTCTGAAGACACAGTGAGCAGTGAAAGGTTAACAGTGAATAGAAAGGGCTAAGCCAAAAAGGAGCGCTCTTTTTAATCTTTGCTGTTCCCTATTCACTGTTCACTGTTCAATGTAACTAGTAGCCGATGCTGACTGCGATAAGTAGCGCTATAGCACAGGCAACTAGAAGTTTTAGCATCAGCGGCGCGACGAACTTAAACCAGCGCTCGTAGGGAACTCCAGCGAGACCGAGAATCCCCATCAATACCGGATTAGTCGGTACAATCATATTCATCAAGCCATCCCCCATCTGGAATGCCATGACAGCAACTTGGCGACCAATGCCTGCAGCGTCCGCAATCGGAACCATAATTGGCATGGTGACAAATGCCTGACCACTTCCCGATGGAATAAAGAAGTTGAGCATGCTCTGAATGACCAGCATCGCAACGGCACCGAAATGACCACCCAGCGCCTCAACCGGCATGGATAAATAATAAATCACTGTATCCAGCACTTGGCCCTGCTCGAGAATCATCGCAATAGAGCGAGCAAAGCCGATTAATAAGGCGGTTGCGGTGAGTTCAGCTGCACCTTCGATAAATCGCTGGGCCGCGTCGCCACTCGGCATTTTAGCAACAATCGCTGCGAACAAGCCAAAACCAAGGAACAAAGCACTCAATTCAACCAAATACCAGCCATGAACTTTAATCCCCCAAACGAGAACACCGAGTACGACAACGAATCCTGCGAGAATAATTTTGTGGCGATTGGTCAGTGTTGGGTACTCGGTAACTGCCGTATTGTCTTTAGGCTGTACATCCGCGAGCAAAGACGCGGAAGGATCCGTTGCGACGCGTTTGGCATAGCTGTATACGTGATGGAAGCCGATAGCGATAAAAAACGGCCACAATATCAACCGATATTCTAATCCTGATGCGGGTGGCACCTCCGCGATAGATTGAGCAATCAGCAAAGTAAACGGATTGAACAGCGATAAGCCATAACCAATGCCGTAACCCACGATGAGAATGCCCATGGCTGTAATACCATCAAGCTTGAGTGCACGGCATAAGGCCACGAGCATCGCGACAAAGATAAGATATTCCTCAGCAACACCGATCAATGCTGAAAAAATACCGAAAGTCAGCATGCCACCTAGGATCAACCAACCGGTCTTATCCGCAAACTTTTGCAGTAAGATTCCGATCACTGCGTCCAACATCCCAGTTGCCCGCAAAATCCCCATGACACCGCCAATCAAGAGCACAAAGAAGATCACGCCTTGGGCATCGGCTAATGCTTCAGGAATCACCAGCAACAATTGTAATGGACTTAAATAGTCAGCATCTTCAAGTTGTGCATAACTGCACGGCACAACCGTTGTCTGACCGATGTCATTGACGGTGCGTTCAAACTCGCCAGAGGGAATAAGCCAAGTCATCACTAACGCGGCGATCATCAAATAGGCCATTAAGACTAATGTGTGGGGTACCTTGATTCTCATCTATCTTCCCTGTTTTGATAATAACTACGGACTATTAGTAAATAGTAAATAGTGAATAGCGAACAGTGGATGGTGAAAAGTGAACAGTTAACTGTTTACCGTTCACTATTTACTGTCAGTTTCATTAGAGGCCCACGACTTCGGAGTGCATTTCAGCTAACGCGGCAAGCAGCCGATTCTGAGTGGTCACCGGCACTTCCTCTTGTTCCATCGCGGTCATTAAGTCTTCGACCAATGCGTTGAATTCTGCGCGGGTAATGTTCATTCCGGTGTGCACGGTCACCATATCTTCACCGGTGTACTCACAAGGCCCACCGGCAATCACACAAACCTGTTCGGTCAGCAGTCGGTGCAAGCGTTCGATGTCCGTCTTTTCGAAGTGGTGAATAATACGATCGTCGCTGGCTATTTCAAGCACAAAGGTTTCCATCAGTTGGCTGATACCAGCCTGTCCACCGAGCTCTTGGTAGAGCGAGTCATCAGCATGACTGGGGGTGCTTGCGCAAAGGAGCGCAACGGCGAATATAATGCTTTTGATAGACATAGTCTCGATTCCTACTTAAAACGTTGCTTGCAAAGATAAATACCAACCTGTTTGATCAGCGAGACCCGCAATAGAATCGAGGTCAGCATAGGCCGCGACCACGCTCACAGATTTAGTCGGGAAATACGCGACAAAAATGTCATACCAATCGTGTTCTTCTGCAAAACCCAAATTATCTGGCTTGGTCCGGTATTCAGCACCTACCGCCCAATTCCGATTGATAAACATGCCGACAGCAACCTCAGGTTGTATTTCATAGTCATTATTTTGATCACCACCAAAGCCCAACAATCCAATCTGATTTGCTTTCGTCGCTCGTAACGTAATGTTGGCAAGCCAGGTCCGATGAAAAGGACCATCGAGCCAGACTTTGGCCGCGCTTACATAGTAATCCGTACCTGAGTCACTTTGTGCACCAACAGCGGACGGCAAGGCAAACGTGCTATTTCGCTTATGCTGCAATCCGACACTAAACTGCGGTAAATCACCGTAAATTAAATCACCGGCAACACGGTACTTCACACCAAATACGTCTTGCTTCAACTCTCCGCCAATCGTGCTCAGATCGAACGTTTGCTTCGCTGCTGAGAGCTCAAATCTATTGTCATAAGTGAGACTAACGCCCAATACCGATAGTCGAAAATCATCGACGCTCACTTCGGTAACCGCCGCAGTAGCACCCCATTGACCTTCTTCAGCGTAACTTGACAGTGTTGCCCAAGGTACAATTCCGCCACCTGCGCTGCCCTCGATAGAGGTGGCGCCGCCGGTTGCGATAAATCGGCCTTGGTCAGCCTCTGCAGGCATCGCAATAAACGCTGCAGATGCCAGCAAGCTAGAAATGAGAAGGTTATGTCTCATGAGCTAATCCTTGTTGATAACGTCGTGTCCACTGTTCGAATTCAGTCGCAGTCAATGGCCGACTAAAATAAAATCCTTGCATGGTTTGACAGCCAAGCTCTTGCAATCGACGCCATGATGCTTCATCTTCCACACCTTCGGCAACCGTTGTCAACTGCATATCTCTCGCTAAAGCCAATGTTGAACGCACAATCGTTTGGTCGGCTTGGTTATGATCCAACTCACGGATAAACGATCGATCCAATTTCAATTCATCGACTGGTAAGCGTTTCAACTGTGCTAGCGAGGCATAACCGGTACCGTAATCGTCGATGGAAATCCGCATACCGCTGCTGCGCAACTCAGTCAGACGTTCAATAGCCTGTTCAATATCGGCCATAATCGCTGACTCGGTAACTTCTAATGTCACGGATTCAGGCTTTAAGCCACGTTGTTCAATCAATCCGCGAATAAATGCGGACAAATCGTCTTGCTGCAGATCAATCGCAGAGAGGTTGATCGCGACCATAAAGGGTAAGCCCGCCTCGTGCCACATTTGCAATTGGTCAAGCGCCGCAATACAAACCCATTGCGTAATGCGATGAATTTCTCCGGTTTGCTCAGCAAGTGGAATAAACTCATCCGGTCGGATAATACCAAACTCTGGATGACGCCAACGAATCAACGCCTCTGCACCAATAACTTCACCTGACGCCACATTTAATTTCGGCTGGAAGTGTAATTGCAGCTCTTGCTTATCGACTGCGTCGGGCAACGCTTGCAGGATGCGCAGTCGGTGTAGGTAATCCTCATCCATACCCTCGCGATAGGCGAGCATGGGCAGCTTCTGTTGTTTTGCCTGTGCAGCGCACATCTGCAGGCGGCGCACTAAGGTATCAAAACTATCCCCATCATCGGGGAATCGCACTACTCCAGCGCGAAAATGCAATAAATAGCGTGAACCACCAAGATTAAAAGGCTGTTGTAGCTGGTCCATGAGTTTGACCACAAACTGGCGCCAGTTATCGTCGCGGATATTTTCCGTTACCATAATAAATTCATCGCCAGCCAATCGCGCCAACCACCATGCATCGGTCAGCTGCTGTTGTAGACGCGTTGCGACCAATTGCAGAATTTGGTCACCAATACGTTGTCCAAGTCGATCGTTCAGTTCTCGAAAGCGCGCAATATTGATCAGCACCATCACCCCCAAACCACCGTTGGAGAGACGTTCTGTGAGCCGACGACTAAGCAATGAACGATTCGGTAAATCCGTTAGCAAGTCATATTCGGCTTGATGAACGATTTGTTCTTCACGTTTTGAAATGGCGACTCGCATGCCATCAAATACTTCGCCCAAATGCCCGAACTCATCTTCACGAGCTAAGCGAATGGGGCTCTGATAATCACCACGCTTGAGCTGTTCAGCAGCGTCGCTTAACTGCGCTAAAGGCTGGTTGATGCGACGTGCTGTAATTCCAGCAAATACCAGCGCCATCAGCAAAGTGGCCAAGCCTATACCAATATACTGCTGACGCAGGACATTAAATTCCGCCGCTGCGGCTTCACGATCAGCACTAAAAATAAGAAAAATTTCTCGCTCACTGACATAAGAGAGTTGAGTAGTATCGAGTTCCAACCAATGCGCTGCCAAACCATGCTCCTCTAACCAAGCTAGCCAGGGCTCCATGCCCAAGCCAATCAGTGGTGCAAGACTGGACTGCAACGACGATTCGAGACTCGAGGCTATGAGGCGATTGGCCCCCATATCCACCAACGTAATGTCGGCATTGGTCAGTTCTCGTAAATTCGTCGCGAGTTCATCATCAATCGCAAATCCGAGCGTGGCCCAAGCAATTAAATCGGGAGACTGTACAGGCGCTGTCACCAACTGATACATAGTGTCATCAGCAAATACCAACACTGAGGTATTCATTTCTTCTGTGAGAATGGACAACGGTGGGAGTAACTCTAAGTCATGTGTTGCGGCAATTTCTGCACCGGAGGGTGATTGCAACACCATCAAATCGGTATTGATGCGTTGACCGTGATTGACCAGCGCCGAAATAATCGTGTCTTCATCACCGCTGGCAACCGCTTCGCGAAAGCCAAAGTCATTCGTCAGTACCTCTGCGGCTTGCAGTAACTGCTCACCACGAACAGCCATCAACTCACCAAATACCCGTTCGGATACCTCTAGCTCACGGTTGACGGTACGCTCGGACTGGTTGTTTGTCGCCAACCAAACGGCGACCAATGAAATAATTAAAGCGCCACCGGCTAACGTGGCGAACAATACGATCAGGCGGCCGCGAAACGTTCTAATCATTAGCCACCTTTGCGGCGATTGAAACGTTGCTGTAACGGTGACAACTCCGGCGTTTCCTGACGTTGAATCGTGACTGGCAACTGGACGGTTAGCTCCGTTGCCGCGTCGGTCAATTCGCGCTGGAATTCCTCAGTAATGGTCTCACTGAGGCCCGGATACCAAACTCGCAGCGTGGCCGAATCTGCTGCAGCCCACGTCAACTGCGCTTGCCCTGCAGCATTAGTAACTTGCGATTCCGTATGCGGGGTCACGTAAATATAAGCACGCATGTGGTCATGAATATTACAGCCTAAGACCACGATTCCAGCTTCATTGAAATCAATTGTAGGTGCTTCACGGTTTGAATAGAGCGGTAATTCAAAGGGCTTTGCAGCAGAAAATGAATAGACTTGATGTCGAATATTATCTGAATTAGGAAAGCGAACGGTGGTTCCAGCTGGAACCGTTAATACAAACGGGTTAAACAAGGTGTCAACTTGGTCCATGATAGCGCCACCTGCCAAGGGCTGCTGGGTCTGCCCCGTATCGATACTAACCACAGCATCTGCGAGTGGCTGACCTTGTTGATCAAGGACCGTCACCGTTAGCGTTTGCGCATTCGCAATCGATAAACCGGCCAGGATAAAACCGACCACTAAAGTCGACGCGATTTGAAATTTCAGCATAGTGCCCCCATGCTCTGGTGAGAGATGCAATCTTGCGCATCGCCAAACGAGTCACGATTGTTATACGCTCATTAGAGCAGATGCGATCGCAAGATACCAATCATTTACAGGGGGAAGCAATGTCAAAATTTCGTACTGAAAGTGACAGCATGGGCAACGTAGAAATTCCCGCAACTGCAATGTGGGGCGCACAAACGGAGCGTGCACGACAAAACTTCCTACTGAGCAGCTATCGTTTTCCTAAGGCATTTATAACTGCGTTAGCTCGGGTAAAGTATGCGGCTGCACACGCCAATGCCGAACTCGAAGTGATTCAACCTGAGCAAGCCCAAGCCATCAAAACTGCCGCGGGACAAATCATCGCCGGACAGCATCACGACCAGTTTCCGCTGGATATCTTCCAAACCGGCTCGGGTACCAGCACCAATATGAACATGAACGAGGTGATCAGTCAGCTCGCCAAGAATTCTGGAGCGTCAATTCATCCCAATGACCAAGTGAATGCCAGTCAAAGCAGTAATGATGTGATACCCACGAGCATTTTGGTCAGTGTTGCGACGACGCTCGTGCACGATCTCATCCCTGCACTGCAACATCTTAGAAGCGTGATTCAATCCAAAGCAGACTCGCTGCAAGATGTTGTCAAAACGGGACGAACGCATTTGATGGATGCGATGCCGATAACGCTCGCTCAAGAACTTCTCGCTTGGGATTCACAAGTCGCTCATTGCCAAGCGCAACTGGAGCAACAAATGAAGCTCGTGTGCACGCTGCCGCAGGGAGGTACCGCCGTTGGTTCTGGTATCAATGCCGATCCGCAGTTTGGCAAACTCGTTTGCAGCATGCTAGCGGATACCACAGGAATACCTTTTACATCAGCTGAGAATAAATTTGCCGGTATTGCTGGCCAAGAAGTAAATTTGCTGGTGGCGGGCACCTTCAATAGCCTTGCGGCGGTGCTACTTAAAATCAGCAATGATTTGCGTTGGATGAATAGTGGTCCGCTCGCCGGCTTAGGCGAAATTAGTCTCACCGCACTGCAACCTGGCAGCAGCATTATGCCGGGCAAAGTCAATCCGGTGATTCCAGAGGCTGTTGCAATGATCGCAGCACACGTCAACGGCAACTATGCTGCGGTGAGCACCGCCGCGCAACAAGGTAATTTCCAACTTAATGTGATGCTGCCGCTGATCGCGCTGAAACAGTTGGAGAGTATTGAGTTACTGAGCAATGCGGCGCGTTCGCTGGCTGATCAGGCGATTGCAGATTTCAGCATCAATCAATCTCGGATCGATGAGGCCTTGGCAAGAAATCCGATCCTCGTCACAGCACTGAATAGTCACATCGGCTATGACCAAGCGGCCAAAATCGCCAAACAGGCGTATCAAGAACAGCGGCCAATCATCGATGTTGCGGCAGAAATGACCGACATCCCACGCAGCGAACTCGAGCAACTACTGGACCCCAAAAAACTCACCAACAGCCAATAACTTCTCGAAGGGCGCTAGATGGCGAACGCTACTAGTTATTAGCTACTAGAAGAGCGCAGATCTGGGTTTTCTAATAACTAGTAACTAGTAACTAGTAACTAGTAACTAGTATCGAATTTTGTTTATCAGGAGGTTTTATGCATATTTTGATTACAGGTGCCAACCGTGGCATCGGTCTTGCCCTCACCCGTCAATATCTCGACCGGGGTGATGAAGTCACAGCCGTGTGTCGGCAGGCATCCGCGGAACTACGCAAACTAGACTGCAACGTTATCGAAGGCATCGATGTTACGGACACTGACGCATTACAGAAGCTCAGTGCCGAGTTAAAGAATACGTCTATTGATATTCTAATCAACAATGCCGGGTTATTGAGCCGCGAATCGCTTGGTGACCTGAGTGTCGAGTCCATCCGCAAGCAGTTCGATGTCAATGCAGTCGGCCCACTGTTGGTCACGGATACACTGCGGCCGCATCTGAAGCGTGGTAGCAAAGTTGCCTTAATCACCAGCCGCATGGGCTCAATGGCTGACAACGGCTCGGGTGCCTACTATGGCTATCGAATGAGTAAAGCGGCGCTGAATGCCGCGGGCGTGTCACTTGCCAATGATTTAAAAGACGATGGAATTGCAGTAGGCCTGCTACATCCCGGATTTGTCCAAACCGATATGGTGAATCATGCGGGTGATATCAGTGCCGATGAAGCAGCACAAAGATTGGTTCAGCGCATTGACGAATTGACGCTTGAAAATACCGGTTCGTTTCGTCACAGCAACGGCGAGTCTCTCCCATTTTAAGCTTTCGCCGTTGATAAAATAATCAATTATTCGCTTTTTTGAGCAATCGCACGTGAGGCGCGGTTATTTTGCGAAAAAGAGGTTGACGCTGCGCCCCCTGATTTGCATAATACGCGCCGCACTCACAGAGCGCAGTTTGTGATGTTTTTGATATGGCTACGTAGCTCAGCTGGTTAGAGCACAGCACTCATAATGCTGGGGTCGCAAGTTCGAATCTCGCCGTAGCCACCATTCAAAAAGCCCTTTGGGCGGACGTGGTGGAATTGGTAGACACGCTGGATTTAGGTTCCAGTGCCTCACGGCGTGAGAGTTCAAGTCTCTCCGTCCGCACCAACTCAAACTGACAGGCGATTAACACCAGTTGGGGTATAGCCAAGCGGTAAGGCAGCGGGTTTTGATCCCGCCATTCCCAGGTTCAAATCCTGGTACCCCAGCCATTCGCCACTCTCTTCTTGATGCACCCAGTGTTGGGGTATAGCCAAGCGGTAAGGCAGCGGGTTTTGATCCCGCCATTCCCAGGTTCAAATCCTGGTACCCCAGCCATTTTTACCTCTGCTTGTTGCGGGGGTGGCGGAATTGGTAGACGCACTAGCTTCAGGTGCTAGCGAGCGCAAGCTCGTGGGGGTTCAAGTCCCCCCCTCCGCACCACTTATGGTGGTGATCAACAAGCAAACAAAGAACCGCTCACGCGGTTTTTTTGTATCTAGCTGCTTGCTATTGGCTACTGGTTACTAGAAAACCTAGGTCTGTATTTTTCCAGTAACTAATATCTAATGGCGCTCCTCATCTAGCGCTTTTCTCAGTATCCCGTTGCCAGTTCGATCAGCTTTCTTTTCAACGGTGTTACTTGTTCCAGAATTTTCATCCCACCCGCTATAGCCAGTCTCGGTAGCAGCTGTTGACTGCTAAATCCGAAGTGGATCAAGTCCATTGCTCGCATCATGCGCTGATTGGCTGACACCCGCATTTGACTGTATTCAGAGAAAGCTCGTTCGAGAGTATCATCGCTGGCACTTTGCAACACTTGTACCAGAGCCTGCGCGTCCGCAAAACCAAGATTAACGCCTTGTCCAGCCAACGGGTGAATACTGTGTGCGGCATCACCGACTAACACTGCGCAACCCTGTGCATGGTAGCGCAAGGCTCGCTGCCGGCGTAATGGAAAGTGCCCCCATTGCTGCAGATGAAAATCACCAATGTGCGAGCGAAACTGCCTTTGCAGTCGTTCTTTGACGTCGTTTTCAGTCTGTGGGTGATGTCCTTGTGGCGCGTAATCAATTAAGCAAGCTTGGTGCGTAGTCAGTGGTAACAACGCATATGGGCCCGACTGGCGGAATACTTCCCACGTCGCAGCGGGTATCTCCTGCTCTGTGGTTACGTTGGCAAGTAAACAGCGCATGTCATAATCCCAACCGCGTTGCCCAATGCCAGCCAACTTTGCCACCGACGATTGAGCGCCGTCCGCACCAATCACCAGATCAAAAGGCATGGAGGCGCCATCTACAGTACGTAATTGTCGCTCGGCCCAATGAATCGACTCAACTGTGGTTTGAGTCTGCACGGTTACATTCGATTCGGTTTGCAAACATCGCCACAATGCATGCTGAAGTGTGAGGTTTTCGATCATCGCCCCAAGAGTTGGCAGTGCGATATCTGACGCATTGAATTCTAACCGTTGGCCGTCTATCGACTGTACTGCCAAACTGGAGTAGTTGCACATTTTTGTTGCCGGAATGCAGGCCAGCACGCCCAACATTTCGAGCCAATCTAAGTTCGCGCGATGCACGGACGAAATGCGAATATCCCACTGCTCTGTTGGCGCTGACTCTAACGGCGAATCACCGGCTTCGATGATAGTCACCTGATGCCCTGTTCGTGCGAGAGCGAGTGCACAGGCCGCACCGACCATGCCGCCGCCAACAACAACAATTTGCATATCGATTCCCTAATTAGCCCGCGAGTTTCCCTCGCATAATAAAGAATACTGCTCCTAAAATACACAAACCGGCCCACAAGTAATCGAGCGTCAGCTTTTCTTTTAGATAAAATATCGCAAACGGCACAAACACGGTCAGCGTAATCGCTTCTTGCAGAATTTTTAGTTGAGCAACTGACATGACTTCATAGCCAATACGATTTGCCGGTACTTGCAGCAGGTATTCAAACAGCGCGATACCCCAACTTAAAAATGCAGCGACAACCCATGGTTTTTCTGCCATGTTTTTCAAATGCGCGTACCAAGCAAACGTCATGAAAACATTGCTCAAAGTTAGCAACGTTATCGTGATAATATATCGGTTCATCAGTGTTTCTCTTCGACAAGGCTGTTATGGACACCCCACAACGTTCGGTGGTGATTGCATCAGTGCTCGTACTCAGCGCAGAACTGTGTTTTGCGGGTGTGAGTGCGCTGGTCAAATATTTGAGCACCGATTTACCCTCCGAACAACTCGTATTTTTCCGCAGCTTAATGGCGTTTGTCGTACTTTTACCTTGGATTTGGCGCAAAGGAACATCAGCTTTCCACACGCAAGCATGGCGCTTCCATCTCACTCGAGGTATTGCCGGCGTGGTGGCTATGTACCTCTTCTTTTATGCCATTGCACACATACCGCTGGCACAAGCAACCTTAGTTTTACTCTTATCCCCCTTCCTGATTCCGGTGATAGGCAAGTTTTGGTTAAAAGAGTATGTCAGTCGGCAAACTTGGTTAGCGATTGCGATTGGCTTTGTCGGTGTGTATTTGTTTTTAAATCCAACCGCAGCGGAATTGTCGCCCGTAATTTGGATTGCCTTTATTGCCGCAGTGCTTGCCGCCTATACCAAAACGCTGATTCGTAAGATGTCCGCCACCGAATCCTCGAGTAAAATCGTGTTTTATTTTTCAATGCTAGCAACGGCTATCTCTGCTATTCCATTGCTATGGCGCGGCGAATCTATTGCCAACACGCACTGGTTTGCCATTGCCGTGATGGGGGCCTTAGCGATGATTGGTCAGCTCGCAATGACACGCGCATACTCTCTAGCGCCAGCAGCACGAGTCGGTGTATTTACCTATAGTTCTGTGATCTTTGCTTCCTTAATGGGGTATTGGTTTTGGGACGAACCCATTACCTGGTTTATGCTCGCCGGCGCCGTTGTGATAACACTCGCAGGTTACTTAGCACTGCGGTCGCGCCGCAAAGCAGAAATATAGGGTAAAGTTGGCAGTTCAGTGCGGTTCAGGCTAAAATAGCGTCCCTTTGAAGTTCTCCAGCTTGCAGTCAAAATTTGAGTGGCCAAAACAATGAGTAAGAAGTTATATATCAAAACTTGGGGTTGTCAGATGAATGAGTACGATTCAGCCAAAATGGCCGACCTACTCCATGCAACTCACGGTTATGATGTCGCAGCAGAACCGGAAGACGCGGATCTGATCTTGCTTAATACCTGCTCCATCCGAGAAAAAGCACAAGAAAAAGTGTTTCATCAATTGGGCCGGTGGAAGACACTCAAAGACAAGAACCCTAATTTAGTGATTGGTGTGGGCGGTTGTGTGGCCTCTCAAGAAGGTGAACATATTCGTGACCGAGCGCCTTACGTGGATATCGTTTTCGGTCCACAAACATTGCATCGTCTGCCAGAAATGGTGAAGCAGGTGCAAACTGATCACCAACCGATGGTCGACATCTCGTTTCCAGAGATTGAAAAATTTGACCGGTTGCCAGAGCCCAAAGCAGACGGTCCTTCAGCCTTTGTGTCGATTATGGAAGGCTGCAGTAAATACTGTACGTTCTGTGTCGTTCCTTATACTCGCGGCGAAGAAGTCAGTCGGCCCGTAGACGATGTCCTGTACGAAATTGCACAACTGGCAGAGCAAGGCGTGCGCGAGGTGAATTTACTCGGTCAGAACGTCAACGCCTATCGCGGTGAATCATTTGATGGCGGTATTTGTCGCTTCTCTGAACTTCTGCACTTAGTTGCAGCGATTGATGGCATTGACCGGATCCGGTACACCACCTCGCACCCAGTCGAATTTACGGACGATATTATCGAGGCTTACGCCACCATCCCAGAATTGGTAAATCATCTGCATTTACCCGTTCAGAGCGGTGCGGATCGAATCCTGACATTGATGAAGCGCGGCCATACTGCGCTGGAATACAAGTCACAGATCCGTAAGTTGCGTAAAATTCGCCCAGATATCGCGATGTCGTCAGACTTTATCATTGGCTTCCCCGGCGAGAGTGATGAAGAGTTTGAGCAGACCATGGACCTGATTCAGGCCATTGATTTTGATATGAGTTTCAGCTTTATCTACAGTGCTCGCCCAGGTACACCCGCGGCCGACTTGCCCGACGATGTCACCGAAGCCACGAAGAAGCAGCGCCTGCAGCTATTACAACAGCGTTTGAACCAACAAGCTCTGAATCATGCTCGCCGGATGGTCGGAACCGAACAACGCATATTGGTCATAGGTCCTTCGAAGAAAGATCTGATGGAAATGAGTGGTCGTACTGAGAATAACCGCGTCGTTAACTTTGTCGGAACGCCCGATATGATCGGAACCTTTGTTGATGTTCGTATAACGGACGTTTATGCGAACTCGCTGCGTGGTGACGTGATTCGTCGTGAGCATGATATGGGCTTGCGCGTTGATACTGCTCCGCAAACTATTTTGGCTCGACAAGCCGTGCAACAACCTGACGAACTCGGTGTCGCCACCTTTGTTCCGGGTACGCCGAAGTCGAATCATCTGTCTTAACCAAATTGAGGTTTCATTGAGCTCTGCTATTACTACACAAGATATAAACTTAGAGCCCGTCGATTCGCGGCGTCTTGCCGATTTGTGCGGGCCTTTTGACGAAAACCTAAAACATATAGAACGTCGTCTGGGTGTCGAAATTTCCTACCGCCAAAATCATTTTCGCTTATTAGGCCCGCGGCATACCGTTGAAGCTGCAGCGAAGTTGCTCCGCGATCTCTACGTCGAAACAGCTACAGTGAAAGGCGAAGATGGCGCGGTTTCACCGCAGTCTGTGCACCTTGCTATTCAAGAAGCGAATGTGCTTGAGCAGGATGACAGCATCGACCCCGCCGCCGAAAAAATGACACACATCAAAACCAAACGCGGCCTCATCAAACCACGGAACCTAAATCAAGCGGCCTATGTGCGCGCCATTTTAAGCCATGATGTGAGCTTCGGAGTGGGTCCTGCGGGAACCGGCAAAACCTATTTAGCAGTTGCTTGCGCTGTGGATGCACTCGAGCGACAAGAAATTCGCCGTATTTTGCTCACCCGCCCAGCCGTTGAAGCTGGCGAAAAATTAGGTTTCCTACCAGGCGATTTAGCACAAAAAGTTGATCCCTATTTACGCCCTTTATACGACGCTTTGTTTGAGATGTTGGGCTTCGAAAAGGTAGAAAAGCTTATTGAGAGAAATGTGATTGAAGTTGCTCCGTTAGCTTACATGCGCGGACGTACGCTCAATGATGCCTTCATAATCCTCGATGAAAGCCAAAACACGACCTGTGAACAAATGAAAATGTTCTTAACTCGGATTGGATTCAATTCACGTGCGGTTATTACCGGTGATATCACACAGGTCGATTTACCGCGTGGGCAAAAATCTGGACTCCGTCACGTCATTGAAGTACTCAAAGACGTTGAGGCTGTTCACTTTACATTTTTCCAAGCCGGTGACGTAGTGCGTCATCCAGTTGTGCAGCGCATCGTACAAGCCTACGATCAGTTTGACGAGCGCAACGCATGATCGAACTCGATCTCCAATGCGCCTCCACGTCTGAACTTCCGGATTTCGATGAATTCGAACGGTGGGTGACTGCAGCCTACCGGGCTGCAGCTCAAGATAGTCCTGCGGAATTGACTATCCGCGTAGTCGATACGGCGGAAGCACAGCAGCTCAATCAAGCCTACCGGCAACGAGATTATGCGACCAATGTGCTGTCGTTTCCATTTGAAGCGCCAGTGGAGATGCCGATTCAATTACTCGGCGATTTAGTCATCTGCGCACCGGTAGTAGAACAAGAGGCCCGCGAGCAAAACAAAGACCCTCTGAGCCACTGGGCGCATATGGTTGTACATGGAACCTTGCATTTGCTAGGTTATGACCATATAAACGATGCTGACGCGGATACGATGGAGGCGCTCGAAACAACCGTCCTAGCAACGCTTGGATTTGCCGACCCATACATAGACCGCACGGATGAAACGAATCGTGTTTGATAAAAACCGGAGTTATACACACTCATGAGCGATGACCATCCTCACTCTACCAACGGCTCTTCACGTAAAACATGGGCAAATAAATTGCTACAGCTGTTTACCGGAGAGCCGAATAGCCGCGAAGAATTGGTTGATCTAATCCAAGATGCCGAAGAACGTGATCTGATCGACAATGACACCAAAGAAATGATTGAAGGGGTTTTGGATGTCGCCGAATTGAAGGTTCGCGATATCATGGTTCCACGGTCGCAAATGGTGACTATCGATATCAATCAAAACGTCGATTCGTTTTTGCCAATAGTAATTGACTCACAGCATAGCCGTTATCCGGTTGTGAGTGAAAATAAAGACCATATTGAAGGCATTCTCCTCGCCAAAGATTTGTTGCCCTACGGTTTCGGAATGGCTGATGACGAGTTCACTCTGAATAAAGTCATCCGTCCGGCCGTGATAGTGCCTGAAGGCAAACGTGTAGATGTTTTGCTCAAAGAGTTTCGCGAGCAGCGCTATCACATGGCGATCGTCGTCGATGAGTATGGTGGTGTATCTGGACTTGTGACGATTGAAGATATTCTGGAAGAAATTGTCGGTGAAATTGAAGACGAAACGGATATCAATGAGGACAATAAAGCCGATATTCGGCGCATTAATAAGTCCCGTTACTCGGTCAAAGCACTGACGACCATCGAAGATTTCAATGATTATTTCGATACCCACTTTGGTGATGAAGAATACGACACCATTGGAGGGATGGTTGCGCACGGTTTCGGCCACTTGCCGCAGCTCGGTGAAGAGCTTTCACTGGGAGGAATCATCTTCAAAGTGACAGCGGCCGATAAACGTCGCATACAACAGTTACAAGTCACGATTCCAGAGCCTCAACCCTCTACCGACGCTGACTAATGAAGACCTTGATAAACAAGACGATGACTGCCGGTTGGTCACGATTGGCAGCGCTGCTATGTGGCGCCCTACTTGTCTTTGCCTATGCTCCCTTTCAGCAATCTTGGCTGGTCATTCCAATTTTGACTTTCCTGCTGTGGTTAGGGCGGAATAGTTCACCTCGCCGAGCTTGGCACTTAGGTTATTTATTTGGGATCGGCTGGTTTAGCGCAGGGTTAAGCTGGATCTATGTCAGTATCGATACCTTTGGTGGTCTACCCGTCGTTGCTACCATCGCCGTGCTTGCCGTATTGTTTATGTACTTAAGCCTGTTTCCAGCTCTGGCTTTATGGGCTTGGCGCTCTGCCGCAGCTCGCAACTGGCCATGCGCAATCTGGTTAGTGCCGCTGCTTTGGTATCTGGCAGAATGGTTGCGTGGCACGCTACTCACCGGCTTTCCATGGTTAGATCTCGGTTATACACAAACAGATAGCTACCTGGGCCAGTACGCCTCGTGGCTCGGAGGAACGGGCGTTGCCGTGCTGCTTTGGTATTGTGCGGTCGCTATTATTGAATATCTACGGACTCGGCAAAAGCGCTATGCTGGAGTCGCAATCAGCTTGCTCGCGTTACCCTTCTTGTTACCTTGGTTAAATCCGCTTGAACGCACAGATAACGAAGCCAACGTGTTGCTGGTACAAGGTAATATTGCCCAATCGAGTAAATGGAATCCTGACCAACATTGGCCAAGCTTGATGACCTATCTGGATCTGAGTCGCCCCAATTATAGCTCTCACGACATCATTGTCTGGCCCGAGTCAGCGGTGACCATGCCAGAGCCTTATACCGATGACGTGCTGGAGAACATCCATAAGGCTCTGGTCCAGTCAGATACTGCGCTGATTACCGGCATTCTCGATTACCGTCAGTTCGACTATTACAATAGCCTGATCGCATTGGGAGTCGATGGCGCTGATGATGTCGAGGAAGCCTATTATCATGGTCATAGCAACCGATATGAAAAGCATCAGTTACTCCCCATCGGTGAGTTCGTGCCGTTTGAAGACATTCTCCGCCCATTGGCTCCGCTATTTGACCTGCCCATGTCATCGTTCAGTCGTGGGGATTATCAGCAAACCAATCTCCGCGCTAAAGGATTTACCCTCAGCGCCGCTATTTGCTATGAAATCGCGTTTCCACGACAAGTTCGCGCCAATTTATCTGCAACCACAGATTTCCTACTCACCGTCAGTAATGACACTTGGTTTGGTGCGTCTCATGGCCCCGCGCAACATATGCAGATCGCTCGTATGCGTGCATTAGAATTGGGGCGGCCGCTATTGCGCGCAACCAACAACGGCATCAGCGCGGTCGTCGATGAAACCGGGCATGAAATTGCTCGCGCACCGCAGTTTGAAGAAGCTACAGTCAGCGCTGTCGTGCCGGTCGTCACTGGAACCACACTCTATGCACGTTGGGGTGAGTGGCTCGCCTTATGGATAGCAGCCTGTGGCGCAATTATCGGGCTGATCAGCATAGTCAAACGCCACCAAAATCAGTAAACTGTGGACTTAACCGTCCTTCAACTCTTTTGAATGCGTGGAACTTATTATGGAAAATATAATTGCAGCCGCTATTTTTGCCGTGCTTGTTGCCGCAGGTACGCTGGGTGTGAGCAGTATTGGGATGTTCATTTTTCATCGTAACCCAGACCAGCCTGAAGCGCAGCAACGTGAGCGCTTTGAATATGGCTTTTTCGGTCTAGCGGGTATCGTGGTGATGCTACTCATGTGGTACGCCCTGTAATTCAGCGTTTCTTAATCGCTTTGCCATCCTTTGATTAGTGTCCAGTGTGACGACACACAATAACCATCGAGTCAGGAATAGACATGTCGACAGCATTGCCCGAACAGTATGATCCAGCCATCATCGAACCAGCCGTCCAACGTCGTTGGGAGCAGGACCAGGTGTTTTCTGTTCAAGAAGATCCGAACCAAGAAAAATTTTATTGCCTCAGTATGTTTCCTTACCCCAGTGGCAAACTTCACATGGGACATGTGCGCAATTACACCTTAGGTGATGTGGTCTCACGGTTTCAGCGCATGCAAGGCAAAAACGTCCTCCAGCCAATGGGGTGGGATGCCTTTGGTTTACCGGCGGAGAACGCAGCGATTGCGAACCGAACAGCACCGGCAAAATGGACCTATCAGAATATCGACTATATGCGTCAGCAACTGAAGTCTCTGGGTTTTGGTTATGACTGGTCACGTGAAATTGCGACCTGTACTCCGGAATACTACCGTTGGGAACAGTGGTTTTTCACCAAGCTCTACGAAAAAGGTTTGGTCTATAAAAAGAACGCGACGGTCAACTGGGACCCAGTCGACCAGACTGTGCTTGCGAATGAGCAAGTGATTGATGGTCGTGGCTGGCGTTCTGGTGCGAAAGTTGAATTGAAGGAAATTCCGCAGTGGTTTATCAAAATTACAGCCTACGCGGATGAATTATTAAACGACCTAGATACCTTAGATGGCTGGCCTGAGCAGGTCAAAACCATGCAAAAGAACTGGATTGGTCGTTCTGAAGGTGTCGAAATTGACTTCTCTGTTGCCGAATCAGATCAGTTATTAACGGTCTACACGACGCGTCCAGACACCCTCTTTGGCGTCACTTATATGGCCGTGGCGGCACAGCATCCGCTGGCGCAAAAGGCCGCCCAGACACGCCCTGAATTAGCTGCATTCATCGACACTATTAAAAACACGAAGATGGCAGAAGCTGAACTCGCCACAGCTGAGAAAGTAGGTATGGACACTGGCATTCGTGCCGTGCATCCGCTAACCGGTGAATTAATTCCGGTCTGGGTCGCTAATTTTGTCTTGATGGATTATGGCTCGGGTGCAGTAATGGCGGTTCCGGGCCATGATGAGCGTGATTGGGAATTCGCGACTAAGTACAAGCTACCGATTCAACAAGTCATTGAGCCAAGTGCAGGCAATACGGATCTTTCACAAGCCGCAATTACCGAGAAAGGCACCACGATTAACTCTGGTGCTTACTCTGGGTTAAGCAGTGCTGAAGCTTTTGAGCAAATTGCCGACTATCTGAGCGAGCAAGGTATTGGCCGCCGCCAAGTGAATTATCGCCTCCGTGATTGGGGTGTCTCGCGCCAACGCTATTGGGGTGCACCGATCCCGATGTTGAATTTACCGAATGGTGAATCAGTGCCAGTGCCTGCCGAGGATCTGCCAGTTCGATTGCCGGAAGATGTCGTCATGTCTGGCAACACGTCTCCACTGAAAGAGAATCCTGAATGGCGTCAAACGACCTATCAAGGTCAGCCCGCAGAACATGAAACCGATACCTTTGATACCTTCATGGAATCATCTTGGTATTACGCACGCTATTGCAGTGCGAACTTCCATGACGGCATGTTGGATCCAAAACAAGCCAATTATTGGCTCCCTGTGGATCAGTACATCGGTGGCATTGAGCACGCAATCTTGCATCTACTCTACTCTCGCTTTTTCCATAAACTGTTGCGAGACACGGGTTTAGTTGACTCTTCTGAGCCTTTCAAACGGTTGTTAACTCAAGGCATGGTGCTAGCCGACTGTTATTATCGCGAAGATGCAAACGGTGGGCAGACTTGGTTCTCTCCCTTAGATGTCGAGTTTGAGCGTGATGAGAAAGGGAAAATCATCAATCCACGTTTGCGCAGCGATGGCCAACCGGTCATCTACGGTGGCATGACGAAAATGTCGAAATCGAAGAACAACGGTATCGACCCGCAAGTCATGATTGACAAATACGGTGCTGATACCGTCCGCTTATTTATGATGTTTGCCGCTCCACCCGAAGCCACTCTCGAGTGGTCAGACTCGGGTGTCGAAGGCGCACAACGCTTTTTACGCAGAGTCTGGCGCTTGGCCCTTGACGTAAAAGCCGCTCAAGCCAATGGTATGTCACAAGATTGGACACAATTGAATGACGGGCAACAAGCACTGCGCCGCGAGGTGCACCGTACCATTCAGAAAGTGACCGATGACATGGGGAGACGGCAGAATTTCAATACGGCTATCGCCGCTATTATGGAACTCTTAAACCGCTTACAGAAGGCCGACCTCAGTCAACCGTTGGAATGCGGTGTTGTCGCTGAAGCTGTTGACGCTATCGTTCTGATGCTCGCGCCAGTCACTCCGCACTTAAGCGAGGCACTGTGGCAAGCTTTAGGTCATCAATCAGACGTTGTCTTTGCGGCATGGCCCGACTGCGATGAATCGGCCTTGGTCGAGTCGAATGTGCTGATTGTCGTACAAGTGAATGGTAAGGTGCGTGGTAAAATCACAGTGCCTGCTGCGGCAACACAAGAGGATGTTATTCAGGTTGCATTAGCGGACGACAACGTCACCCGGTTCCTTGATGGCGTGACGATTCGCAAACAAATTTACGTTCCAGGCAAATTGCTAAATATCGTTGCAAATTAATCATCAGAGAGCATCATATCGTCATGAAAAAACAGCTAGTAACGCGACCCTCATTTGTACGATGGATGACTCTCGGACTGGCCGCGCTGGTCATTTCCAGTTGCGGCTTTCAATTGCGGGATAGTTATCAACTGCCAACGCAACTGGAAACTGTGTACATTCAAGCCGAACCTTTTAGTGAGTTTGCAGAAATTTTAGCGTCGCGACTACAACTGGCGGGCGCACAGCTCGACGAACAGCCTCGGCAAACCGTCATACAACTGGTGAGTGATAGCCTCGACCGACGCACATTGTCGTTATCCAGCAGTGGTCAAGTAGCTGAGTATGAGCTCATTTACACGGTAGAGTATGTGCTGCATAACGGTCCTCAAACCAGTATCCCGCTGCAGGTGGAAGTATTTCGAGACTACCAAGATGATCCAAACTTTGCACTGGCGAAAACTCGTGAGCGTGAGGTGCTGGTCACTGAAATGCGTGAGGACGCGGCACGTCAAATACTTCGGCAAATTTCCGCCCAACTGACCCCATAAGCTGAGTTCAGAATGGCTACCGTGAATGCGCAACAACTCAACGATGTCCTCGCAAGTCGCGGTCTGCCCCCGATTATCTGTATTTTCGGCGACACGCCTCTGCTAGTCGACGACGCTGTGCAAGCGATTCGCAACTACGCCAAGTCACAGGGTATCCATGAGCGCCAGCGTCTCGTTCAAGATGCACAGTTTGATTGGAATCAGATTTTAGCGTCTGGGGCCAGCATGAGTCTGTTCTCGGAACTGCGCCTGGTCGAACTCGAATTACCCGATGCGAAACCCGGGCGAGAGGGAGGCGATGCTCTGCGTAGCTATGCCGAGCAACCCAATGTTGACCAGGTTTTCGTTGTCCTCGGGCCAAAGTTAAAACAAGAACAACTCAAGGCGAAGTGGTATCAGATTCTGACCCGCAACGCGCTGGTTGTTGCGGCCAATGCGCCCGATCGAGCAGCATTACCGCGTTTCATTGATGCCCGCGCCCGGCGCTACCAACTTGAGCTGGACCGCGAAGCACTGAATTTGTTAGCCGATTGGTACGAGGGCAATCTGCTGGCACTCGACCAAGAACTCCAAAAACTGGCGCTGATGGGCCTGCCCCAACCCCTCAACCTAACAACGGTTCGCCAAAGTAGCCAAGACCAAAGTCGATTCAGTGTTTTCGCCTTGCAAGAAGCGCTGCTGCACGGCCAAGTCGATGATGCGTTACATCGTTTACATCGATTGTTCGAAGAGGATGTCGAAATCGCCATTTTGAACTGGATGTTTCAACGCGAGTGGCAAACGGTTCATGCCTTGCAACAAGCGTTAGGGCGCGGTGAACCTATTGGGCAAGCAGCTCGCACGCTCCCCATTTGGAAGAATCAAGAAGCCGCTTACCACCAAGTCGCCCAGCGTCTGCAAGGACAACACCGGGCCATTACAGATATGCTCAAACGACTTGAGTTTGCATTCAAACGTGACAGCGGTGAGGACTATAAAACACTAGCAACACACTTTGTCTTGTTGTGGTGTTTGCCTGACCGTGTCACTCGGTTGTCGCTCACATGACCGAACTGACGCCAACTTGTGGGAGATTACGCCTCATATTAGGTGGGACGTTTGATCCGCTCCATTGGGGACATCTGCGGCCAGCTCTGAATGCTTTGAGTTGGTTACAGGCCGATGAATTGCGGTTACTTCCGAGCGCTCAACCCCCGCATCGCGATTACCCCGGTGCCACGGCAGAGCAGCGTCTCAAGATGACCGAGTTAGCAACGGCTGAATTCCCACACGTCTATGCGGATGATTGGGAACTGCGACAAAATCGTCCGTCCTATACGGTACAAACGCTGGAAGAACTTAAACAACGTTGGCCACAAGACACTCTAGTATTTCTGTTGGGCGAGGACGCCATCGCCAAACTCAATGGGTGGTATCAATGGCAAGATCTTCTCAACCATGCACATTTTGCGATTTTATCGCGCCCTGATCAGGCACCGACTTGGCAACCTGAGGTGACCGATTTCTTCGCCAATCGTTGGCTAACCTCACCGAGAGAGCTACGCCGATCAGCCCACGGTTGCGCGATTCGTGTTGCGAATGAAACCTATCCCATTGCCGCGACTACAGTGCGTCACCGAATTCAGCAACAATTGCCATGGGAGTCGCTCGTGCCACCTGCTGTAGCTGCTTTTATTCAAACAGAAGGCTTGTATCGTTAGCTGCTTTTCGGGACTTAAACGTGATAAACTGCGCGAACTTTCGACCTATGGAGATTATTTCTTTTGCAAGCTGAACAATTACGCGATTTTGTTATCGAAAAGATAGAAGAGTTAAAAGGCCGCGACATTCGTGTGCTCGACGTCATGGAACAAACCGATGTCGCTGAATACATGATCGTCTGTTCAGGCAGCTCGAAAACACATGTTCGCAGCATTGCCAATCATGTCGCTACTGAGTCTAAGCATCATGGTGTTGCCCCACTGGGTATTGAAGGAAACGAACATTCAGAGTGGGTTTTGGTTGATTTAGGTGATGTGATTGTTCATGTCATGCAAGAACCTATTCGTGACTTTTACGAATTAGAAAAACTTTGGGGCCGTAAGTAATGCGTATTCAGCTGATCGCAGTCGGACAAAAAATGCCTGACTGGGTCAGCACTGGTTTTGCAACCTATGCGAAACGACTTCCCCCCGAGTGTGCTTTAGACCTCATTGAGATTGCCGCAGGTAAACGTGGCAAAAATGCGGATGTCGCCCGTATCGTCAAACAAGAAGGCGATGCCATGTTAGCGGCCTGTGGCAAAGGCAATCGAATTGTCACTCTTGAGGTCACGGGCAAGGCTTTCACAACACCCCAGTTAGCTCAACGACTAGACGCATGGCAAATGGACGGGCGTGATGTGAGCTTGTTAGTTGGTGGTCCCGAAGGACTGTCTTCTGAGTGCACAGCCGCTGCTGAAGAACGCTGGTCATTGTCGCCACTGACGCTGCCGCATCCAATGGTCCGTGTGATTCTCGCGGAAAGCTTGTATCGCGCTTGGAGTGTCAACGCAAACCATCCTTATCATCGCGAATAGACATGAGATCAAGAAACCGACAGACCATCAGAGATAGCCATGCTGAAGCCGCACTATTTAATCGTCGTGTTGGCTTCGCCATGTTTGTGGTCGTTGTCGTGTTTAGCGTCTTACTCTACAACATGTACTCGTTACAGGTTGTCCAGCATGAATCCTTTCAAACTCGTTCCAACGACAATCGTATTCGGGTTGTGCCGATAGCGCCGAACCGGGGATTGATCTATGACCGTAATGGTATTTTGCTCGCAGAAAATCGTCCGGTTTTGAGTTTGGAAATAACGCCAGAGCGCGTCCAAAACCTCGAGGATACATTGCAACGGCTGCAGCAACTCCTGAATCTTGATGATGAAGCAATCAGCGACTTTTATACGGCGCAAAAACGGGAACGTCGATTCCGCTCCGTGATCTTTCTCGACAGTCTCAATGAAGAACAAATTGCGCGCTTTGCTGTGCGTCAACACGAATTCCCGGGAGTCAGTCTCGAAGCGCGCTTAGTTCGTCACTACCCTTACGCAGATGCGCTTACGCACGCATTGGGTTACGTCGCCAAGATCAATCGAAACGATGTGATTGAACTCCGCGAAAAAGGCGTGCAAGCCAACTATGCAGCTACGCGAACCATTGGTAAGCTCGGCGTCGAAGGCTTCTATGAAGAACTATTGCATGGCACTGTGGGGTATCAGCAAGTCGAAGTCGATATTCACGGTCGGATGCTGCGCACACTCAGTATTGAGCCACCTATTCCGGGTCAAGATCTGTATCTCGAAATTGATTTACCACTACAACTCAAAGTCGATGAATTATTAGGTGATCAACGTGGCTCTATTATTGTCATGGATCCACGTGATGGCGGCATCCTCGCCATGGTGAGTAAGCCCAGTTATAACCCCAATTGGTTTGCGCAAGGGATCTCTGTCGCTCAATATCAGAGTTTGCTGCAATCGCGACATTCACCACTGTTAAATCGCACCACCCAAGGCGGTTACCCGCCGGCCTCGACGATCAAGCCGCAGCTTGCGATTGTCGGTCTCGAAGAACAAATCATCACACCAGAGACCAAAATTTGGGATCCAGGTTGGTTTCAGATCAAAGGCGTGGACCATCGCTACCGAGATTGGTTGTCTTGGGGCCATGGGTGGGTCAATGTGACCGATGCTATCGTCGAAAGTTGTGACACATTCTATTATGACCTCGCGTTAAAACTCGGTATTGATACGATATCCGAATACATGACACAGTATGGCTTTGGCGAATATACGGGTATCGACATTGCGGAGGAAACCGCTGCGGTTATGCCGTCGCGAGGCTGGAAACGCGCTCGCTTTAATCAACCTTGGTATGCGGGTGAGACTGTATCGATCGGCATTGGTCAAAGTTATTGGACCTCAACACCCATGCAACTCGCCGTTGCCACCTCAGTCGTAGCGAATCGAGGCAAACGTCCGGTGCCGCGCTTATTGGGTGAGATTGTTGATGGAGATATTCGGCTTCCCGCCGTTGTAGAACAGCGCCCCCCAGTTGTCTTAACCAACCCTGAGAATTGGGAAATCGCGCGCGATGCCATGACTAAAGTGGTCGCTTCAGCCAAAGGGACTGCACGCACTGCGTTTAGAGGAGCTACTTATACGTCGGCCGGTAAAACAGGGACCGCGCAAGTCATTGGAATCGCGCAAGACGCCGAATATGATGCAGAAAGCATTGCAGAGGAACATCGGGATAATGCCATGTACGTTGGCTACGCGCCGCACGATGAGCCGGAAATTGTGATTGTACTAGCCGTTGAGAACGCTGGTGGTGGCGGTAGTGTTGCGGCACCATTAGCCAGAAAAGTTATGGACTTCTATTTTAGTCAGGTAAATACCCTTGCAAACAACCGCTGAACGAGAAAGAAATCCCTGGTTACAACGCTTCCACATTGATGGACCCTTGTTTGTGGCGCTGCTGGTATTAGCGGCAGTATCACTAGTCACCGTTTATTCCGCCAGCGGTCAGAATGTGGCTATGTTGGAACGTCAGGTCATGCGTATTGGTGTTGCCTTTGTCGCAATGTTGTTTATTGCGCAAATTCCACTGTCTGCAATACAACGCTGGTCACTCCCGCTATTTGCGGCAGGCCTCGTACTGTTGCTGGCCGTACTGTTGTTCGGTGAATCCAGCAAAGGCGCGCAACGTTGGCTGAATATTGGTGTCGCAACAATTCAGCCGTCTGAGCTGATGAAACTTGCGGTGCCTATGACCATAGCCTGGTTTATTGCTGAACAAGGTATTCCGCCGAGAAAACGGCGTCTACTCGCAGCTATGGTCCTTCTACTCGTGCCAACCCTCATGATTGCCAAGCAACCTGATTTAGGCACCTCGCTTCTGATAGCGAGCTCCGGCATTTTTGTCTTGTTTTTGGCGGGCCCGAGTTGGCGTTTGATTACCGCCTTCATAGTCGGTATTGGTTCCTTTATTCCGGTGCTCTGGATCTTCTTGATGCGTGATTATCAACGGCAACGCGTTTTGACATTGCTAAATCCCGAAAGTGACCCACTCGGGAGTGGTTATCAAATCATTCAATCCAAGATTGCTATTGGCTCCGGCGGTATCGAGGGAAAAGGTTGGCTTGAAGGCACACAATCGCAACTCGAATTTCTGCCTGAACGTCACACCGACTTTATCTTCGCAGTATTCGCCGAGGAATTTGGTTTGGTCGGCGTCATTGGATTGCTGCTGTTATATAGCTTCATTATCTTTCGTGGTCTACAAATTGCGATGCGCGCACAGCAAATCTATCAAAAATTGCTCGCGGGTAGCCTCATTTTGACCTTTTTCGTGTACGTTATGGTCAATATCGGCATGGTTTCAGGATTATTGCCGGTGGTTGGTGTGCCATTGCCGCTGATCAGTTATGGTGGTACGTCAATGGTGACACTACTGGCCGGATTTGGTTTGTTAATGGCTATCGCCACCAACCAACGACTGGTTATGCACAACTAGCTACTGGCTACTGGTTACTCGCGAACAACGAATAACGAATAACGAATAACGAATAACGAATAACGAATAACGAATAGCTAGTAGCTAATAGCCAATAGCTAGTAACGCGTGTTTTCACAAGGGGGGAGTATGCTCGCTTATTTGATGGCTTTAGCCATAACTACACCGGTCACTGCAGACCGCGAGGCTTTTATTGATGAGATGGTCAATCAGCACCAATTTGATCGTGCTGAGGTTACTGCTGTCCTTGAACGTGCAGAGCTCAATCAAGAGGTTTTGGATGCGATTCAACGCCCGTGGGAGGCGAAACCTTGGTATCAATACCATCCTATATTCCTGACCGAAAAGCGTTTAGCTGCTGGATTAAAGTTTTGGCAGCAACATGCGGATACGTTAGCGCGTGCCGAGGCTGAATTTGGTGTGCCGGCAGCTGTCATTGTCGCGATTATTGGCGTTGAAACCTTTTATGGTGAATACAAAGGCAAGTATCCCGTGCTCGATGCGCTGTTCACTCTAGGCTTCCACTATCCGCCTCGCGCTAAATTCTTTCGCTCTGAATTGCAGCAGTACCTATTGCTCACCCGTGAAGAAAAACTAGACCTCAATGAACTCAAAGGCTCCTACGCCGGAGCTATGGGGTATGGCCAGTTCATTTCATCGTCCTATAGACATTATGCAATTGATTTTGATGGTGACGGTGTTCGTGACTTATTGTCCAATCCTGTTGATGCGATTGGTAGTGTGGCCAACTACTTTGCGCGCCACGGTTGGCAGGCAGGGAAAACCGTCGCTATCGAGTTACCTGAACACAGCACACATGCGGACTTAGTGACTGCGGGAATGAAACCGGAACAAACCATTGCTGCGCTGCAAGAACAAGGGCTCCAGCTTCCGCAAGGCGCAGTGCTAGATGCTGCGCAACGGGCTAAAGTGTTTGCCTTTGACCAACCGGATAGCGTTGATTATTGGCTAGGTTTGCAAAATTTTTACGTGATTACGCGTTACAATCATAGCCCTCTTTATGCCATGGTTGTGCACCAATTCAGTGAGCAGTTAGCCCGTAACTACCATGACCAAGAATCTTCCCCTGAATAAGAGCCGAACACTCATTGTGGTCGGCTTAGTCTGCACGTTACTGGCTTGCTCAAGCAAGCCAGCAAGTCGTTATAGCCAGCAACATGACAGTATTCCAACGCGTCTGCCAACTGCGGCTGAACTACTGGAGCCGACACCGAAAACGCTGCCACCTAGCCGGCAAGGTAATCGTACCTATGAACTCTTTGGTCGCACCTGGGAGGTGATGGGGGATGCGAGAGGATATACCGAGACAGGCACAGCCTCGTGGTATGGAGAAAAGTTTCATGGCCATCTCACCTCGAACGGTGAGATTTATGACATGTATGCCATGAGTGCGGCGCATAAGACGCTGCCACTGCCCACTTATGTGCGGGTGACGAACCTCAACAACAACAAGAGTGTTGTCGTTCGAGTCAATGATCGCGGCCCATTCCATGGCGATCGCATCATAGATTTATCGTACGTAGCTGCCTATAAACTTGGATTCTTAGCGAACGGTACCGCACCGGTTCAGATTGAAGCTTTGCATCCTGCCACCGACAATCAAGAGCTCGCGACTACCACACCGATTGCTGCGACCACAACGCAACAATTTTATATTCAAGTGCACTCCGGACGTGATCTTACGCGGTTAACCGCAGCTGCCGAGCAACTGACCGAAATTTATCAGGTTCCTGCAACTACCCAACCAAACAACGGTCTACATCGAGTAGTTCTTGGACCTTTTGCAGAAGCACAGACTAACCGCCTTCTGCAGCAACTCAAAGCTGATGGTTATGCCGACGTTTTTCGCGTTTCTGCCGAGTAAGGTTCTGCCTTAGCGCTTTAAACGTGGTAGGATCGCAGCCGTTTTAAACTTTACGACAACAAAGAGATTGGAGCCCATGCATCGTCTGGTAAAGCAATTCGTCATCACATTCACTTTGGCCGCCATTTTTGCCTCTGCGGCACACGCTGCAATAGTCCCACCAGCACCCACCATTAATGCCCGCGGTTATATCCTCATGGATTATGATACGGGTACTGTCTTGGTTGAGGGCAATGCAGATGAGCAACTGGCACCCGCTAGCCTAACCAAAATGATGACCAGTTATATTATTGGTCGTGAAATGCAGGCAGGCCGAATTTCGAACGATGATCTGGTCACCGTCAGCGAAAATGCTTGGGCTAAAAATTACCCTGACTCTTCAAAGATGTTTATTGAAGTGGGCAAACAAGTGAGCGTAGCCGACTTAAATCGCGGCATTGTGATTTCTTCTGGCAATGACGCTTGTGTCGCCATGGCAGAACATATTGCCGGTTCTGAAGATGCGTTTGCTGACCTCATGAATACCTATGCAGCAGAACTGGGTCTCTCTGGCTCCAACTTTACGAACAGCCATGGTCTTCCTGACCCCGATCAATATACCACCGCTCGCGATATGGCGAATTTAGGTATGGCTTTGATCCGTGATGTGCCAGAAGAATATGCTCTGTATGCCGAGCAGTCGTTTACCTACAACAATATCAAGCAATACAACCGCAATTCATTGTTGTGGGATCGCAGCATGAATGTCGATGGTATTAAGACCGGCCATACCGAAGAAGCAGGCTATAGCCTCGTATCTTCGGCTACTGAAGGCGATATGCGGTTAGTCGCTGTAGTCATGGGCACCAGCAGCGAGCAAGCACGTAAAGTCGAAAGTAAAAAGCTATTGAATTACGGATTTCGCTATTTCGAGACCGTAACGGCTTATAAAGCGGGTGAGAATTTTGTTGATCATCGTATTTGGGGTGGCGAGACCGATACCATCACCCTGGGTGTCGCTAATGAAATCGTCGTCACTATTCCCCGTGGTCAACGCGACAATTTAAAAGCTAATTTTGAACTGAGCCAAGAATTAGAAGCACCGATGGCTGCAGGCATGCAGGTGGGTACGGTGTACTTACAATTAGATGGCAAAGACCTCGCTAGCTTTCCACTGGTGACGCTGAACGCGGTCGAAGAAGGTGGTATGTTCAAACAACTCATGGATTGGGCAACTCGAAAATTTAGCGAAGAATAATGCATGGCAGGGACTGTTTATCTAAATGGTCAGTGGTTACCTGCCGCGCAAGCACAAGTCTCGGTCTTTGACCGAGGCTTTTTGTTTGCGGATGGGGTTTATGAGGTCATTCCGGTGTATGGCGGCCGTGCATTTTTGCTCGATGAGCACCTGGCACGCCTGCAACGCTCACTTCAGGCTATTGGCATTGATGGCAATGACGCACCATCTTGGCCAACGTGCATAGCCCAACTGATTGCCAAAAATAAGCTTGAGCATGGCACCGTCTATCTACAAATTACGCGCGGTAGTAGCAACCAGCGCACGCATTTACCAACAGGTTCGTTGCAACCCACTATCCTTCTAATGACGCAATCGGCGCCGCTTCATTGGGGTACCCCAGTACCAGCTAAAGCTGCATTGTTGGAGGATATTCGCTGGCTTCGCTGTGACATCAAAAGTATCAGTTTACTCGGTTCCATATTGCTGAAACAAAGCGCCCAAGAGCAACATGCGATTGAACCGATGCTGCATCGTGACGGCACGATTACCGAAGGTGCTGCCAGTAATTACTTTGGCGTGAAAAACGGTGTTCTGTATACCGCTCCTGCGAATCATCTCATTCTTGCTGGCATTACTCGGAACTGGGTGTTGAAATTAGCTCGTGGTAGCGACATCGAAGTGCGAGAAGAGGCCTTTCGAGTGGATGAACTCAGTCAATTAGACGAATGCTTTCTGACAAGCACCAGCCGCGAGGTACAGCCGATCGGTAGAATTGATGATATAATTATCAACTCTGGTGGTTGTGGACCGATAACTCAGCAGTTGATCGAGGCGTTCCACAACAGTAAACGTCACCATTTGGGGATGCAGTAATGGAAAAAACCCGATTTGATGAACTGGTCGAGTTCCCCTGCCACTTTACTTTTAAAGTGATGGGCGTAGCGACCCCTGATTTGCCTGAAAAAGTCGTAGCTGTAGCGAAAGCGCATGCTCCGCACGATGACTATGCTCCGAGCGTGAAACCCAGTAGCAAAGGCAATTATCATTCCGTCTCGATTCGAATCCGCGTCGAGAGTCAGAGTCACATTGAAACAGTCTATCGCGCACTCAGCGATATAGACGAAGTTCGCTATGTCCTCTGATCCCTCAGTCGCCACATCGTTGATTATTCGTCATCTAGGCCGGCAGCCGTACGAACCGGTTTGGGCCGCCATGCAGCGTTTTACCGACGAACGAACGGATGCGAGCACGGACGAATTGTGGGTTCTTGAGCACGAACCGGTATTTACTCAAGGCCAGGCCGGCAAAGCTGAACACCTGCTCGCTCCTGGTGATATCCCGGTCGTCAAGGTCGATCGAGGCGGTCAAGTGACCTATCATGGTCCGGGTCAGCTCGTTGTCTATTTTTTGCTCGATATTCGACGTTTAAAGATAGGTGTTCGGCAATTGGTCTCGCATATAGAGGAAACCATTGTCGATCTGATGGCGAGTTATGGCGTCGCTGCCGCTGCTCGGCCTGATGCCCCAGGGGTTTATGTTAACAATGAAAAACTTTGTTCACTCGGATTGCGTATTAGGAAAGGTTGTTCCTTTCACGGTCTTGCGCTGAATGTGGACATGGATTTATCACCCTTTTTACGCATTAACCCGTGTGGTTATGCAGGCATGCAAATGGTCCAATGCCGTGAACTTAATGGACCACAAACCGTTGTCGAAGCTGCGGAGAAAGTAACGCAATTGTTCTCGCAACGGATCGGTTATACTGCCATTCAAAATTGTACAGGATTTAGCAACGCTTATGTCAAAGCCAGTGAGAGTTGAACCCGGAGTTAAACTACGCGATGCCGATAAAATGGCATTGATTCCGGTCAAAGTAGTTCCAACTGAGCGCGATCAAATGCTTCGGAAGCCAGAGTGGTTGAAAGTGAAGCTACCGGCATCAACGCAACGCATTGATGAAATTAAGCAGGCCATGCGTAAGCATGGATTGCACTCTGTGTGTGAAGAGGCCTCGTGCCCCAATCTGCCAGAATGTTTTAATCATGGGACAGCGACTTTCATGATTCTCGGTGCTATTTGTACCCGTCGGTGTCCATTTTGTGATGTCGCGCATGGTCGCCCACTCGCTCCCGATCCAGATGAAGCAGTGAAGCTTGGTCAGACTATTCGCGATATGAAAGTGAAATATGTGGTCGTGACTTCAGTGGATCGCGATGATCTTCGCGATGGTGGTGCCCAGCACTTTGCCGATTGTATTCGTGAAATCAGAGCACACACACCGAGCATCCAAGTCGAAGTCTTAGTTCCGGATTTCCGCGGTCGTATGGATATCGCGCTGGATATCCTCACCGGCGAAGCGCCCGATGTGTTTAATCACAACTTAGAAACGGTACCGCGCCTTTATAAAGCAGCGCGTCCTGGTGCTAACTATCAATGGTCGCTGGATTTATTGCAGCGTTATAAAGAGGCTCGACCGGATATACGTACCAAATCAGGGTTGATGGTTGGACTCGGTGAGACCAATGAAGAAATTCTTGATGTCATGCGCGACTTAAGAGCGCATGATGTTGATATGTTGACGATTGGCCAATATTTGCAGCCAAGTCGTCATCATTTGCCGGTAACACGTTATGTGACGCCTGCAGAGTTTGAGATGTTTCGCGAAGAGGGTGAAGCGATGGGCTTTACTCATATTGCGAGCGGCCCATTAGTGCGTTCGTCTTATCATGCCGACCTACAAGCGGCAGGCAAGGAGGTTAAATGAGTACCTTGATTTGGTGTTTATTAATAGCTGGTTTGTTGCCGATTGCTGCGAAAGCCCCAGTCGTTTACTTTCAAAACCGAGATAAAGGGTACGATAATCGTCACCCGCGCGCTCAACAGGCTCGTTTAACTGGCGCTGGAGCTCGTGCGGTAGCTGGGCACTATAATGCCTATGAAGCCTTTCCTCTGTATGCGGCGGCTATTTTACTCGTCATTGCGACGGAGCAAGTCACCACCACGAATATCACTTTGGCGATGAGTTTTATTGGTCTTCGTGTAGTCTATCATGTGCTTTACTTGGCAAATTTTGACAAGTTACGTAGCCTCATTTGGTTATTTGCGCTGCTCTGCCCGGTCATTATGATTGCCCAAACCGCTACTGCGGTAGTCACTCTCCCTTAATACTGTTGTCATGCGAGCGCAGATTATTGCTGCGCTCTGCGAATCAGCTCTAAATACAATTCTGGCCAGCGATTGGTATCGTGGTATTGCATTGCAGTAAAGTAGCCCACGGGTCGCCAGGCATAGCCCTCTGCATGCGCACAGGTATTGATACTGTGTAGGCCCACTTGCTGACTGTTGCGAGTACCTAAACGCCAACGTCCGTCACTCTGCACGACGCCAAGTTGCTCCCAACTCGATACTGCGTCGCGCCATGGCAGTTCAGCCCAAAGCGTTTGTAATTCGAGTGCTGACAACACTTCTCTCTCGGTCACAACCACATTCAAACTATCGCCACGATAGCGCCCCGTGCAAAAGTTTCTGGCAATACTTGGACTCATTGCATATTCATCAACCAATCCTAGCCAATGACCTATTTCATGGGCCATCAGCATAACGTCAGCTCGTTCGGGTAGCATCAGTACACGCGGATCAACACTGGCAATAAAGCTCCCGCGAAACACAATATGTTGCGAGCCTGCCTCACTGGGTAATAACGGTAGCGTGCATCGTTGACGCTGGCGAACACCCTCGATAGCACAGTCTAAATCCGCTGTCGGATAGCGTTTCACTTGCAAACAAGGCGTAAACTCGGACAAAGGATGGCTTTGCCAATCGTCTAACAGAGCAGCATAGAAATTGTCATGAGCCTCATGTGGTGGAATCCATATCTGAATTGGGTTCGAACAGGAGGATTCCACATAAGGTGCTAATGGATCGAGGAGCTGTCCGGGGAGCCACTGCTGATACCAATCTGTCCGGTCAAACGGTAATTGCCATGGCGGCAGCGTAGTCGCAGCGGTTGCCGAAATACACCAAACCCAGCAAAGCGTAGCAATAATGAGACGCTGTAAGCACGACGTCATAATCGGCAACTACGCAGATGTCGAGGCGGTCGAACGCTGACGCTGTACCTCAATAGCTTGCTGCGATCGAAGAATTTCGACTTCAGCAAATCGGTGTTCGAGGAACATAAATACGTTGGTGCTCATCGCTAGACGAAAATAGACCATCGCTGTAGCATGCTCGCCCTGCTGTTGTTTTAACTTGCCGAGATAGAAATAGGTTTCACACATCCGCTCGGCCATTGTCTCATCAGCACCCAGATTACGCGTTGCATACCGATCAATAAAATCTTGTTCTTTGACCACACCGAGCATTAAATCAGTGAGCACCCAACCCCATTCTTCCGTGCCATGACTCACACGGTTTTGTGCAAGGTGTGTGCGTGCTGCCTCGATATCTACTTCGAACTCGGCGAGATACAGCCAAATAGCTCGATAAGGGTCTTCCGGTGCACGGTCATAAAACAACGTAAAATCATCCACCGCGAGATCAAACCGGCCATCGTAATAAGCAGTAACGCCCCGATTGAGGTGTGCGTATGGATGTTCTGGATCGAGTTCTAACGCCGCTTCTAAAGCTTCATACGCAAATTCGAATTCTTCAATCTGCGAGTAGTGAATACCCAAATAATTATAGGCATCGGCTAAGCGTGGGTCATAATCTAGGGCATGGTTAAAATCAATACGAGCGAGGGCTAACAAGCCCAACGCATCGTGTAAAGAGCCACGACGATAGAGTAATTGTGCTTTGCTTTCCGCATCGAGCTCGAGATCATGAGCCAACACTTCATTGAGCTTCGCAATTTCGAGTTGATATCGAATATCGGCTTGTTGTGGTGTGACTACCATCAAATTAGCAAGAATTTTCGACTGTTCGCTGGCGGGTGCCAGAGCGCAACCTTGCAGTAATGCTAGAACACCGAGAAACCAGCCCCACTGACTTCGCATGCGTATTTCCTTTTCATTGTCGTCCTGCCATCATAACGCATGCAGCCCCAAAAAAGAAAAGGAGCCAGCGGCTCCTTTTCAAACTTTTTGTAAGCAAAGACAATTATTCGTCGTCAGCTTGCTCAGTGGGTGCTTCCGCAGCTGGAGCTGGTTCAGCTGCTGGCTTATCAGCAACTTCTTTCATGCTCAAACGGACGCGACCTTGACGGTCAATTTCTAATACCTTAACGGGTACAGTATCACCCACTTTCAGGTACTCATTCACATCATTCACGCGCTCTTCTGCGATTTGTGAAATGTGAACCAAGCCATCTTTACCCGGTAAAATAGTCACAAACGCACCGAAATCGACGATACGAGCAACTTTACCTTGGTAGATACGACCCACTTCGACATCAGCAGTAATTTCTTCGATACGCGCAATGGCTGCGTCAGCAGACGCTTGGTCCGTTGCTGCGATACGAACCGTACCGTCATCGTTGATTTCGATATTCGTGTTGGTTGATTCAGTCAGTTCACGAATGACCGCACCACCTTTACCAATCACGTCACGAATCTTATCTGGGTTGATTTTCATGGTGTGATAACGCGGTGCATAGTTTGACAATTCAGTACGCGCACCAGAAATAGCTTCATCCATCACTTTCAAAATGTGTAAGCGAGCGGCTTTCGCTTGCTCCAACGCTTTTTCCATGATTTCACGGGTGATGCCATCAATTTTAATGTCCATCTGCAATGCAGTGACACCATCAACGCTACCCGCGACTTTAAAGTCCATGTCACCTAAGTGATCTTCGTCACCTAAGATATCCGACAATACGACATAATCATCGCCTTCTTTGACCAAGCCCATGGCGATACCAGCAACCGATGCTTTGATCGGTACACCTGCGTCCATCAATGCCAATGAGGCACCACACACCGAAGCCATCGAGCTTGAGCCGTTTGATTCAGTAATTTCAGAGACCACACGGATGGTATACGGGAATTCTTCCTGAGATGGCATTACTGCTTGCACACCGCGCTTCGCTAATCGGCCATGGCCAATTTCACGACGCTTCGGAGAACCGACCATACCGGTCTCACCAACACAGTACGGAGGGAAGTTGTAATGCATCATGAAGCGGCTATTGGCGCTGCCTGCGATATCATCAATAATTTGCGCATCACGCTCAGTACCCAAAGTAGCTGTGACTAACGCTTGGGTTTCACCACGAGTGAATACCGCAGAACCGTGTACACGTGGCAACAAACCTGTCGCAATATGTAGCGCACGAACCATATCAACATCGCGACCATCAATACGCTTCTCACCGGCAATAATGCGGCGACGTACCACTTCACTCTCTAGGCCATGGAAGATGTCACCGATTTCTTTGGCAGACAACGTTTCATCAGCGGCAGTCAATTGTTCAATGACGCTCGCTTTCAATTCTGAAATTTTGGCATAACGCTCTGCTTTTTCAGTGATCAAATAAGCATCACCGATACCCGCTTCTGAAACTTCACGAACTTTCGCAATTAAAGCGTCATTTTTCGCAGGAGCAGTCCATTCCCATTTCGGTTTACCTGCTTCAGCGGCAAATTCGTTGATTGCGCTAATCACACCCTGCATTTGTTCGTGACCGTATACGACCGCGCCCAACATGGCGTCTTCGCTCAGCATCTGAGCTTCTGATTCCACCATCAAAACGGCACCAGCTGTACCAGCAACCACTAAATCAAGTTTAGATACTTCCAATTCATCGCGAGTCGGGTTTAAGACATATTCACCATCAACAACACCCACGCGCGCAGCGCCAATTGGGCCAGCAAATGGTACGCCAGAAATGGCCAGAGCTGCAGAGGTACCAATCAAGGCAACGATGTCTGGAGATACTTGTGGGTTGACCGAGATAACCGTCGCAACGACCTGAACTTCATTGTTGAAGCCTTCAGGGAACAGCGGACGAATTGGACGGTCGATAAGACGACAAGTCAGTGTTTCATTTTCTGATGGACGGCCTTCACGTTTGAAAAAGCCACCCGGTATTTTACCGGCTGCGTACGTACGCTCTTGATAATTGACTGTTAATGGGAAAAAGTCTTGGCCTTCTTTAGCCTCTTTTTTAGCAACCACTGTCACTAATACAGTGGTGTCATCCATACTGGCCAGTACCGCGCCAGTTGCTTGGCGCGCCATCGCACCAGTCTCTAATGTTACGGTATGCTGACCGTATTGGAATTGCTTCGTAATCGGATTCACGTTTTAGTTTCCTTCACTCTTCTCTTACTTATGATTTCTTACTTTCTGGTCAAATTTTACGTTTTTCTTAAAGAAAAAAGGGGCCACAAAGGCCCCTTTTCTTGAACAATGCTTAACGACGGATTTTCAGTCGCTCAATCAGGCTTGCGTAGCGCTGATTGCTTTTACGCTTAAGGTAATCCAACAATTTACGACGTTGGCTAACCATGCGTAACAGACCACGACGTGAGTGGTGATCTTTCGCGTGTTCTTTAAAGTGGCTCTGTAACTCGTTAATGTTCGCAGTCAACAGCGCTACTTGAACTTCTGGTGAACCAGTGTCGTTTTCGCCCTGACCAAATTCTTTAACGATTTCAGCTTTTTGTGCCGCAGTTAGTGACATATATTACTCCTGATAAATGAATATTGTCAGTGCCGATCACTAATTCAGCACTAACCCAATCGCCGTGCATTATACGGACTAACCTTGATAAACGCAATCACACGAAACGCTTAAATCAGTGGAATTCCGTTCAAAACACGTTTCGGAATCACCTGTCCATCACGATGCCAACCGATACCGAGAAAACAACCATCTTCTTGTCGCACAATTCGCCAAAATTCAGTCACGCCGACCTCTGTTTCCAATGGCCAGCGCGCTGGATTGCCACTGCAGAATTTGCCGACTTCCGCACCGCTAATACACAACGTCGGCAGTTGCTGAATAACACAATCATTGGGTTGCAACTGCGCCTCAATAACCGTGTAATCTGGCTCCGGGGCATCTCGATCGGGAGCCAAAGCAGCCAGTTCTTCAATAGTGATCCAAGGCCCCTCGACGCCCTCTATCCAGGTGCGGTGCAAAGCGGCGACATGCGCCCCACAACCCAATCGTTGGCCCAAATCGTCGATCAGTGTCCGTATATAAGTGCCCTTGCTACAAGTGACTTCCAATTTGAGCTGATCATTCGAAAAGTCGAGGAATTGAATCGATCGAATGTGAATAGTCCGCGTCTTGCGTGGTACCTCAATCCCCATTCGCGCATAGTAATACAGCGGTCTGCCTTCATACTTGAGTGCTGAATACATCGACGGTGATTGACGCTGCTCACCTTCAAATTCAGGAAGTAGCGAGCGAATGGTTGTCGCATCTACGGTTACCGCTTGCTGCGATACCACCTCACCCTCCGCGTCACTCGTGGTCGTGCGAACACCGAGTTGAGCAGTGACTTGATAGGTTTTGTCGGCCTCGAGGGCAAAGTGAGAAACCTTGGTGGCTTCACCAAAACATAGCGGTAACAGCCCAGTCGCCAGTGGATCCAGAGCACCAGTATGGCCCGCTTTATTGGCATTAAAAAAACGCCGCACCTGTTGCAGTGCGGCGTTCGAGGTTACAGCCAATGGTTTGTCGAGCAAAATCACACCGCTCACATCGCGGCCTGACTTTCTTCGTCCCATTTATTCGTCTCCGTCTTTCGAACCTGAGCGTTGTTTATCGTTGCGAATCGCTTCGTCAACGAGCCGCGACATGCGGATCCCCTCATTCAAGGATGGATCATGCACGAATCGCAATTCCGGAGTGATGCGCGCACGTACGCGCTTCCCCAGCAGCGACCGAATGAAACCAGAGGCCTCATTCAGCACTTTCAACCCCGCTTTGACCGCACCGTCATCATCTTGCATGAAGGTGACAAATACTTTGGCATAAGCGAGATCACGCGATACTTCAACTGCAGAAACGGTGACCAAGCTCACTCGCGGGTCTTTGATTTCTCGTTGAAGAATCATCGCGATTTCTCGCTGATACTGCTGTCCGACACGGTCGGTACGACTAAAGTCTTTTCCCATAGTAGGTTACAGACTCCGCTCGACTTGGATGGTTTCAAATACTTCGATTTGATCACCCACTTTAACGTCGTTGTAGTTCTTCACGCCGATACCACATTCCATCCCATTACGGACTTCTGCAACATCGTCTTTGAAGCGGCGCAATGAATCTAGCTCACCTTCGAATATCACCACGTTATCACGCAGGACACGAATCGGCGCTGAGCGCTTGACGATACCTTCGGTCACCATACAGCCTGCAATCGCACCAATTTTGGGTGATTTGAAGACATCACGAACCTCAGCCAAGCCAATGATTTGTTGCTTGAACTCAGGGGCAAGCATACCGCCCATCGCCAACTTCACTTCATCAATCAGGTCATAGATAACGCTGTAATAGCGTAAATCGACATTTTCCTGTTCAATCAAACGTTTCGCAGTGGCATCCGCACGAACGTTGAAGCCAACCACGATGGCGCGCGAAGCACTTGCCAAGGAGGCGTCAGTTTCGGTAATTCCACCCACACCAGAACCAATGATGTTCACTTTCACTTCGTCGGTCGACAACTTGGTCAACGCATCAGAAATTGCTTCGAGTGAGCCCTGTACGTCTGACTTCAGTACAATGTTCAGCTCTTGCACTTCACCTTCTGCCATGTTCGCAAACATGTTTTCCAGTTTCGCTTTCTGCTGTCGTGCGAGTTTCACTTCGCGATATTTACCTTGGCGGTAATTAGCGACTTCACGTGCTTTACGCTCATCACGGACTACGGTTGCTTCGTCACCCGCTTGCGGGACGCCAGACAGACCGAGAATCTCGACCGGAATAGATGGGCCTGCAGACTTCACTTCTTTTCCAGTCTCATCGCGCATCGCCCGTATACGACCGTATTCCAGACCACACAAGACGATATCACCTTGACGCAACGTACCTTCCTGAACCAAAACTGAAGCAACCGGACCGCGGCCTTTATCAAGGCGCGACTCAATCACAATACCGTGCGCCATACCATCAGCCACAGCTTTCAAATCCAACACTTCGGCTTGGAGGAGAATGCTCTCGAGCAGTTGTTCAATACCTTCACCGGTATGTGCAGAAACAGGCACGAATTGAACATCACCGCCCCACTCTTCAGGGATAACATCACGCTGTGCCAATTCGTTTTTCACGCGATCTGGATCCGCTTCATGCTTATCCATTTTATTGATCGCAACAACAATAGGTACACCGGCAGCTTTCGCGTGTTGAATCGCTTCTAGCGTTTGCGGCATCACACCATCATCAGCAGCAACGACCAAAATCACGATATCCGTAGCACTGGCACCACGAGCACGCATGGATGTAAATGCAGCGTGACCAGGAGTATCCAGGAACGTGATCATGCCTTGATCGGTTTCGACGTGGTATGCACCAATATGCTGGGTAATACCACCGGCTTCACCGGATGCGACTTTCGCCTTACGAATGTAATCCAATAGCGATGTTTTACCATGGTCAACGTGACCCATGACGGTAACAACTGGAGCACGAGAAACCGCATTACGATCTTCTTCACCATGACGGTCAGCAAGTACTTCCTGCTCGAGCGCGTTATCGCTCACTAGCACTACTTTATGACCCATTTCTTCGACTACCAACGTGGCAGTTTCTTGGTCTAATACTTGGTTAATGGTGACCATCTCACCCATTTTCATCATCGTTTTGATGACTTCACTGGTTTTGATCGCCATCCGGTTGGCTAGTTCACCTACCGTAACCGTTTCACCGAGCTTCACTTCACGTTCTACCGGCGATGCTGGCTTGGTAAAGGCTTGTTGTAGGGTAGACCGTTTCGAGCCCTTACGACGCTTCTCACGACGTGGCGCTTCATCACGCTCATCGTCTTTCGCACGACGTTTGCTCTTACGGCGACTACGACGCTCCTCATCCACATCTTGATCGTCTTCAGCGGCTTGAGCGTGCGTCGACGTCGTAAAGTGAACATCTTCTTGTTCCGCTTTTTTGCGCTTCGCTTCTTCTTCCTGCCAGCGAGCAGAGTTTTCTTCTGCTAATTTACGTGCTTCTTCCGCTTGACGTTCCGCTTCAGCTTCGGCTTTCTTACGAGCTTCTTCTTCCTGCACTTTACGCAAGCGCTCAGCTTCAGCTTTTGCTTCATCAGCCTTCTTCCGTTCTTCCGGAGACATAGCCGCACGTTTCTCAGCTTCAGCTTTCGCTTTGGCTTTTTCTTTCTCTTTGCGCGCAGCTTCTTGCTTGGCCTTTTCTTCCGCCGCTTTCTTATCGGCTGCCACTTTCGCTTCAGCGGCCGCTTTCGCTTCCGCTTCTTTGCGTTGTGCTTCGGCTTCAGCGCGCTCGCGTTCAGCTTGTTCTTGTTCTGCACGTTGCTGCTCGTCAATCGACGAACGCTTCACGTAAGTACGTTTTTTTCGTACTTCAACCTGCACCGATTTGCTCCGACCAGGACCACCACCGATGCTCAAGGTGCTTTTCTCTTTGCGCTTTAACGTCATTTTGTTCGGCTCAGCCGACCCTTGGCCACCATGGGCCTTGTTTAAATGCGTTAACAACGCCTGCTTTTCGCCCTCGGTCACGCTGTCGCCTGGCTGTTTCTTCATGCCCGCTTCGGCGAACTGTTGGACCAAACGATCAACTGTCGTACCGACATCTTTGGCTAGTTTATCTAGCGTTACTTCTTCCATAATCTGTTGGACCCCCGTTGACCTTATTCGTCATCACCGAACCAGCAAATGTTACGCGCTTGCATAATCAATTCACCCGCTCGTTGCTCGGTTAATTCTTCAATATCAGCAAGGTCATCAATACCTTGCTCTGCTAGTTCTTCGAGAGTCCGCACGCCACGACTTGCCAATACATAGGCTAAGTGACGATCTAATCCTTCAAGACCTAATAATGTTTCATCAGGCTCTGAACTCTCTAAACTTTCTTCGTTCGCTAAAGCTTGTGTTGTTAATACACCTTTAGCACGGCTACGTAATTCTTCAACAATGTCTTCGTCCATACCGTCAATGGCAAGTAGCTCATCCATAGGCACGTAAGCAATTTCTTCTAACGAAGAGAATCCTTCGTCAATCAACACTGCTGCAAAATCTTCATCAATCGCCAAGTTCTTCGTAAACAAATCAAGCAGACGTTGCGCTTCGGCTTCATTTTTCTCGGTGAACTCGTCAACAGACATCACATTCAACTGCCAGCCCGTAAGTTGGCTCGCCAACCGCACATTTTGCCCCGCTTTACCGATTGCCTGCGCTAAATTGCCCTCTTCTACTGCGATATCCATCGTATGCGCTTCTTCATCAACGACAATCGATGCAACCTCAGCAGGAGCCATCGCATTGATGACGAACTGAGCTGGATTATCATCCCACAGCACGATATCGACACGCTCGCCGCCTAACTCACCCGATACAGCTTGAACTCGAGCGCCACGCATACCCACGCAAGCACCAACTGGATCGATGCGACGGTCATTACTCTTCACAGCAATTTTCGCGCGCGAACCCGGATCTCGAGCTGCACCACGGATTTCAATCATTTCTTCGCCAATTTCTGGCACCTCAATCCGGAATAATTCAATTAGAAAATCTGGATTGGTTCGGCTCACAAAGAGCTGTGCGCCGCGTGCTTCAGGGCGAACATCGTACAATAGACCACGAACCCGGTCGCCCGCGCGAACCGACTCACGTGGCAACATCTCTTCGCGATAGATAATCGCTTCCGCGTTATTACCTAAGTCGAGAATGACATGCTCGCGATTTGCGCGCTTGACGATACCACTGACCAGTTCACCCACTTGATCACGATACTCATCGACCACTTTGGCACGTTCTGCTTCGCGAACTTTCTGCACGATAACTTGTTTGGCTGTTTGCGTAGTAATGCGGTCAAACTCAATTGAGTCGATTTGCTCTTCTACATAATCACCCGCTTCCACGTTCGGATCTTCGTACTGCGCTGCTGCTAAGCTGATCTCGCGGTACGGATGCTCAAGCGGTTGCTCGCTATCATCGACGACCATCCAGCGACGGTACGTATCGAATTCGCCAGTCGTACGGTCAATGCTGACCCGCACTTCGATGTCGCCATCGTATTTTTTCTTCGTTGCATGCGCGAGTGCTGACTCAAGCGCTTCGAAAATCTTCTCGCGCGGGACGTCTTTCTCATTCGATACCGCTTCTGCAACCATTAAAATTTCTTTTGCCATTGCCTTGCCTCGCCTACAAAATCCTTAGTTGAACTGAGGAACTAAATGAGCCTTTTTGATAGTCGAATGAGCAACGGTAAACGCCTCTCCGTCGACAACGAAAGTGATTTGATTACCGTCTACTGCGGCAATTTCACCTTTAAATTTACGTTTACCTTGCTGTGCCATGGTTAATTCAACGGCAGCAATTTCGCCCACGTAATCAGCGAACTGCTGTGCTGCAAAAAACGGTCGCTCCATGCCTGGAGAGGACACCTCAAGGAAATATTCGGTATTAATTGGGTCTTCAACGTCAAGAATAGCGCTGACTTGATAACTCACCTGTGCGCAATCATCGACGCCCACGCCATCGGCATGGTCAATATAAACTCGCAATGTTGAATGCTTACCAGCGCGAACAAACTCCACGCCCCACAGTTCAAAGTCCAATGCCGCCACTGCAGGCTCAAGCATTTCCATTAAACGCTCTTCAATTCGTGCCAAAGACCAACTCCTAAAACAAAAAAAGGGCGTAATCGCCCAGTGTAATTGACTGCCAAATCGTTGAATTGCATCACTAAAGTACACCATTCAACGCTGCAGCAGAGGTCACATAGTAAAAAGCCCCGAACTGCTGCGGGGCTTTAAAACACACTGGACCCTGTGTTAATTGGTTGCGGGGGCAGGATTTGAACCTACGACCTTCGGGTTATGAGCCCGACGAGCTACCAGACTGCTCCACCCCGCGTCCGAAAACGTGCCAAGTATTATACGAATTTTCACTTGGAAAGCAACCGCGTACGGTTGCAAATTTGGTGCCGAAGATGGGACTCGAACCCATACACCCGAAGGCACTACCCCCTCAAGATAGCGTGTCTACCAATTCCACCACTTCGGCTTTAACTTGTACTGCTTAACTTAGTTTCCCGCTGGAACGTCACTGGACTCATCCGTACCCGTTGGAACTTCTTCCAGCTGGACCGGGGTCTCTAGGTTTTCAAATTCACTTTCCGTGTCACCTGAACCTGACGCTAAGTTACCTAAGATTAAGCTTAAAACAAAAAATATTACGGCTAGTACAGCGGTGGTACGGGTTAAAAAGTTACCCGACCCGCCTGAACCAAATACGGTATTCGATGCACCAGCGCCAAACGAGGCACCCATATCAGCACCTTTGCCTTGTTGAATCATAATAAATCCAATCAATACTAAGGCGATAATCAAATACGCAATCAATAGAAATTCTTGCATGTTTTACTCACTCCGGGTCGCGGCACTGCAAATATCCACAAATGCTTGAGGATCTAAACTTGCACCACCAATCAAACCACCATCGATATCCGCTTCAGCAAACAGTGCTGACGCATTTTCAGCGTTGACGCTGCCACCGTATAACAGTGGGATTTTTGTGCCCGTTGCCTGCAATTTTGCAGTCAACCAGCTTCGAATAAATTGATGCACTTCTTGTGCTTGCTCTGGGCTGGCTGTTACACCCGTGCCAATTGCCCAAACCGGCTCATACGCAATGATTAACCGACTCGCCCACTGCTCAACAGTGGCCAATGGTAACTCACTTAGCGCTTCTGTTAACTGCGCCTCGATAACAACAAAGGTTGTCTCAGCCGACCGCTCCGCCGCACTTTCACCAACACAAAGCACTGCGGTCATTGCTGGCGCTGACTGCTTTAGCACCGTAGCCAGCTTTGCCGCCACTCGAGGTGAATCACCATAGTAGCTGCGACGTTCTGAATGGCCGATGAGAACCAAGCTCACACCCGTTTCATTCAACAGCTGCAGGCTGTGTTCACCCGTGTGAGCACCACTGCCATGTTCATTCACATCTTGCGCACCAAGGACGATATCATCGTAACCGGCGACTTGCTGCCACTGCGGTAATAGTACGGCTGGTGGGCACACGGCAATGCGAACAGACTGCAGGTCATCCTGACGAGAGCGCAGCGCTTCTGCTAACTGCTCGCATAATGCTCGATTACCATTCATTTTCCAATTGGCGATAACCCACATAAGCGTCTCTTTTGATTCCCTACAACAGAGCGGCGAGATATTACATAACCTCATCGCAAGTTACAAGCGGCGAATGCGCTTTACGCATTCATTCGCTCAACATTTCGCCACTAGCTAGCGGCTTCAACTTCACTGGCAATTTCGTCGGCATAGGCCTTAACAGTTTTCGCGTCCTGGCCTTCCACCATCACCCGGATTAACGGTTCGGTACCGGATTTCCGCAGCAACACGCGGCCATTGTCTCCCAACGCCCGCTCCACTTCAGCAACAACCGCTTGAACATTCTCTGCCTGCAACGGATCCGAGTTCCCCTGAAAACGAACATTGACCAGTGCTTGCGGATATTTGTGGAACGGTGCCAGCATCTCATCTAAGGTTTTGCCTTCACGGAGCATAGCTGTCAACACTTGTAAGCCAGCGATAATGCCGTCACCGGTACTATGATATTGCCGATTAATGATATGACCCGAGTTTTCACCACCAATACGCCAGTCACGTTTGACTAACTCTTCCATCACATACCGATCACCCACTTTCGCACGAACGAATGGAATGCGGCGATCCGTAAAAAACTTTTCCAGCGCAAAATTACTCATCAAGGTGCCAACAATGCCGCCTTGCAACAATCCGTCTTGCTGCGCTGCACGCGCGAGGATAAAGACAATATCGTCGCCATCGACAATCCGCCCACTGGGCGTGACTAACATGATGCGGTCTCCATCGCCGTCGAGCGCAAAGCCTAAATCAGCTTTCTCTTTCAACACTTTTTCGCGCAACGCATCGAGGTGCGTAGCACCGCACTTTTCGTTGATGTTGACACCGTTAGGCTCCGTGCCAATTTCCCAAATATCAGCGCCAAGCTCACGCAGCACATCAGGCGCAATGTGATAAGTCGCACCGTGCGCACAATCCACTACAATGCGCATACCACGCAGCGATAAGTCACTCGGGAATACGCTCTTACAGAACTCGATGTACCGACCGGGGGCGTCGCCAATTCGACTTGCGCGCCCCATGTCCTCGGAAGGGACACATTTAATGGGCTCATCGAGTAAGCGTTCGATTTCAGCCTCAACATGGTCTGGTAACTTACTGCCAATATCTGAGAAGAATTTAATACCGTTGTCGTAATAAGGATTGTGCGAAGCACTAATCACGATGCCGGCAGCAGCTCTAAAATTACGCGTTAAATAGGCGACTGCCGGCGTCGGCATAGGGCCAAGAAATTCGACGCTCACGCCTGCCGAGAGCAAGCCAGCCTCTAAAGCGGACTCCAACATATAGCCAGAAATTCGCGTATCTTTACCCATTAATACACGGTAATTTCCGCTCGCGGATAAAACGGTTCCCGCTGCCCAACCGAGCTTGACCGCAAAATCAGGTGTGATCGGAAACTCACCAACACGACCGCGCACTCCGTCGGTACCAAAATATTTACGCTGACTCAATTAATTATCTCCTGCCAAGGTTGCGACCACTATTTTCATGGCATCAACCGTTTCCCTGACATCATGCACGCGAATAATACGTGCGCCTTTCATTGCGGCAATCGTTGCCGCTGCAATACTTGCAGACAAGCGTTCAGCCACATCACGACCCGTTACCTGCCCCAACATAGACTTGCGCGACATACCAATCAGCAGCGGTAACCCAAGTTCGTGAAATGCCTGTAGTCGTTGTAATAACTGGTAATTATGCCTGATAGATTTACCAAACCCAAAGCCTGGATCAAGAAAGATGCGACTCGAGTCAATGCCCGCTTCGGAACAGGCGCGCACGCGGTCACTTAAAAAGGTTTTCACGTCACTCGCCACATCGTCATAAGACGGCTCGTGTTGCATGGTTCTGGGCTCACCCTGCATGTGCATCAAGCAAACGTCTACCTGGCTTGCTGCAATCGCATCCAGAGCTCCTTCAGCACGTAATGCTCGCACATCATTAATCATTGCCACACCTGCGCGAATGGCTTCCTGCATCACACCAGCTTTGGACGTATCAACGGAAACGTTTACTGCAAAGCGTGAACGAACCGCTTCTACCAAAGGAATTACGCGGTCTAGTTCCTCTTGCAATCCCACACTAGCGGCACCAGGTCGCGTCGACTCACCGCCAATATCAATATAATCCGCACCATCCGCGACGAGTTGTTCCACCTGCCGTAAGGCGCGATCCAGCGTCGAAAATTTACCGCCATCAGAAAAGGAATCGGGTGTGGTATTCACAATTCCCATCACCTGAATCAATGGTGACCCCATACAATCATTTCCTATTAGAATCATTGCAAAAAAAAGCCCCTGAACGGGGCTTTAGAGGATTTAACTCGCCGGAGCGTCGCCCGGTTTACCGTTCGTTAGTGGCTCATCAGAACTTGCTGTAGCGCCACTACCGCCCGATGTATTTTCAGGCTTTCGCCAATCACGTGGCTCACGAACTTCACGTCGATTCATCAGGTCATCAATTTGATCGGCATCAATAGTTTCGTACTTCATCAACGCGTCTTTCATCGAATGCAGAATATCTACATTCTCTTCCAAAATGCGCTGTGCACGTTGATAGTTACGGTCAATGAAATCTTTGATCTCTTGGTCAATCGCCCGCGCTGTTTCATCCGACATGTGTTTATGTTGCGTCACTTGACGACCCAAAAACACCTCGCCCTCGTCCTCAGCGTAAAGCAAGGGACCCATTTTTTCCGAAAGACCCCATTGGGTTACCATCTTACGAGCAATCATCGTTGCTCGCTCGATGTCGTTTGAAGCACCCGTGGTGACTTTTTCATCACCGTAGATAATCTGCTCTGCCAAACGACCACCGAACAGACTTGAGATCATACTTTCTAAATGCTGTTTCGAGTGACTCACCCGGTCTTGCTCTGGCAGGTACATCGTCACACCCAGAGCTCGGCCACGGGGAATAATCGAGACTTTATAGACAGGGTCATGCTCTGGCACTAAACGTCCCACAATCGCATGGCCGGCCTCATGATATGCAGTCATCGCTTTTTCATCATCCGTCATGACCATCGAGCGGCGTTCTGCGCCCATCATGATTTTGTCTTTCGCCTTGTCAAACTCTTCCTGTGAAACTACACGTTTGTTACCACGCGCCGCGAACAATGCCGCCTCGTTCACTAAGTTCGCCAAATCAGCACCAGAAAAACCAGGCGTCCCGCGCGCAATCACGGATGCATCCACATCGTCGCCCAACGGCACTTTGCGCATATGTACCTTCAAAATTTGTTCACGTCCGCGCACGTCTGGCAGACCCACCATCACTTGACGGTCGAAACGGCCGGGACGCAACAACGCCGGGTCTAATACATCTGGACGGTTTGTTGCGGCAATCACGATAATACCTTCATTGCCTTCAAAGCCATCCATTTCAACCAGCATTTGGTTCAATGTTTGTTCGCGTTCGTCGTGTCCACCACCCAGACCTGCACCACGCTGACGACCGACTGCGTCGATCTCATCAATAAAGATAATACACGGCGCCGATTTTTTCGCTTGCTCGAACATGTCACGCACCCGCGACGCACCAACACCCACAAACATCTCAACGAAATCAGAACCCGAAATCGAAAAGAATGGGACGCGGGCTTCACCAGCAATAGCTTTCGCCAATAAGGTTTTACCAGTTCCGGGAGGACCAACCATCAACACGCCTTTCGGAATTTTACCGCCGAGACGTTGGAAACGACTTGGGTCTTTCAAATAGTCGACCAGCTCTGTCACTTCTTCTTTCGCTTCATCGCAGCCAGCGACATCGGCAAAGGTCGTTTTGATTTGGTCTTCACCCATCAAGCGCGCTTTGCTCTTACCAAATGACATCGCTCCACGGCCACCGCCACCACCTTGCATCTGACGCATGAAGAAAATCCACACGCCAATCAATAGCAGCATCGGGAACCACGAGATCAGTATCGAGGTCAGCATACTCTGTTGCTCGACAGGCTTACCGACTACCTCAACGTTGTTCTCTAACAAATCGTTGAGTAGTTGGTTGTCATTCCATGGAATCACCGTCTTGAAGGTTTCGCCAGAACGAGTCTGCGCAACAATTTCACGCTCCTCAATGGAGATATCCGCTTTACGAATATTGCCATTATTCACTTGGGCGATGAATTTGTCATAAGACACTGTATTGTTGGCCGCTGTGCCTGGGCTGAAGCTGTTAAAAACACTCATCAGCACTACAGCTATCACTAGCCACAGAATTAGATTTTTTGCCATATCGCTCAAAGCTGGTTACCTCATTCGTTATTCAGCCCACAGAGTACTACAGTTTATAGCCAGTCGCCACTAAGTAGACCTCGCGCGACCGTGCTCGGGAAGAGTCGGGCTTGCGACTTTTCACCGTGGTAAAAGCAGCTCGCACTGCCTTTAGATAATCTTCAAAACCTTGTCCATGAAATACTTTGACGACAAAACTGCCATTCGGTTTCAAAACCTGATGACACATATCGAGCGCCAACTCCACCAGATACATAGCGCGCGGCTGATCGACAATGTCAGAACCGCTCATGTTCGGAGCCATGTCTGACAATACTACATCTACGTTTTTACCACCGATTCGGGTCAATAACGCATCTAAAACGCCTTCATCGCGAAAGTCGCCCTCGAGGAAATCGACACCAGCAATGGGATCCATCGGTAAAATATCACAAGCAATCACACGACCTTGGCCTTGCGTCGCTTCCACTACGTATTGCGACCAACCACCCGGTGCCGCACCTAAATCTACAACATTCATACCCGGGCGCAGAATCCGATCTTTATTCTGGATCTCTTCTAATTTAAACACAGCCCGCGAGCGCAAACCTTGCTTTTGCGCTTTCTGTACATAGTGGTCTTTAAAATGTTCTTGCAGCCATCGAGAGCTGCTTGCAGAGCGTTTTTTTGCCATTCTTTCTTACTCAACTAGCGTCTACCCACTACATGGCGGTAGAATAGCGGAAATTCAAGTCCGTAGAGAGCATTATGACATGGCAAACGCCACAACTTTAAGTAATAAACAAAAACAACACCTAAAAAGCTTAGCGCATTCGCTCAAGCCAGTGGTGTTGTTAGGGGCAAATGGTCTCACCGAAGGCGTTATGGCCGAGATAGAGTTGGCTTTAGATCACCACGAATTGATCAAGGTTCGGGTACCCGGCGAAGACCGCGAGGAGCGAGAAGCTATCTACGCAACCATCGTTGCGCACACCGGTGCACACCGCGTGCAAGTGGTCGGCAAAATACTGACACTCTACAAGCCAAGTCCCGAGGCAAAGATTACTTTACCCCGCAAATAAACAGCAGGTTTCTTGACTTACGGTTCCTGCTGCGGGCCGCTCATAGCGACGGCCAGCGCCTTGCCAACTTGCTCTAGCGCAGTTTTGATATCCAACACATTACTGCGTTCGAGCATAAAGGTATCGAGCATGACACGCTTGGTCGCTTCAGTTACAGGTACACCGTTTTGTTTCAAAATCGGTTCTGCTAGCGCTAACCCGGCGAGAGTCTTATCTACAAAAACGCGATTGTCATAACCTGGTCGCACTTCACCTAGCTCTCCCGGCTGCGGATAATGCAAACGTTGATTCGGCGCAAAAAACCAATCTAACGAAATACCATTCCGCAACAATCCTTCAACGAGCGTCGAATAGTTTACGTTGCCCCGCCGCTTCCAATTTGCATAGGTTGTGGCGGAGACGCCAAGCCAGCGCATGACGTGACTTATTTTGTGTTCGCCTGACAGCAGCCGGAGACGATACATACATTCTTCGAGATCGGGTAATTCCACCTTGCTTTTCATCCCTGTGTGTGATTTATTTCGAATCACGTCAAAAGACTCGATTTTTGTATTTATATTGTCATTTGACATGTTTTCACCTTCTTTTGACGCCATTTGTGAGTTTATAGTGAATTCACAACATAACTCACAAATCAATTCACAACTAGCTCAAGCACTATACATAATGGACAACACAGAAATCAAAAAGGAATTAGCAAAACGTGGGTTTGACTACTCGATGCTAGCAACAGCATTGCAGAAAAGTCCGTCGTTGGTGTCTAAAGTGGCTGCCCGCAAAGCGCGCTCACAGGTTGTTGCGCAAGCCATTGCTAAAGCTCTTGGCAAATCGATTGAAGACGTTTTCCCTGATGTTGACGCTTATCATCTTCCAGCGCTTAATGCTGAGTTGAAGGAACAAAAGCAGGCTGAATTGAATGCTCTACTCAATAGCTTGGACACATGAAAAAGCCCGCATCATCGGCGGGCTTCTCATCTTTCTTGCTGTTCTCTGTTAACTATTTACAGTTCACTAGCTTTTACAGATATTCAATCTTCACGACTTCGTACTCCACATCACCACTGGGTGTGCTGACTACGACAGCGTCATCGACTTGCTTACCAATCAACGCACGCGCAAAAGGCGAGTTCACAGAAATCAGATTCTGCTTAATATCTGACTCATCGTCACCCACAATCTTGTAAGTCACTTCTTTATCGGTGCTGGTGTTATACACCGTCACCGTAGACCCAAAGATAACTTTCCCTTGATTAGGAATAGTTGTGATATCGATGATCTGCGCATTCGAGAGCTTGGCTTCAATTTCTTGAATGCGTCCCTCACAGAACCCCTGCTGTTCACGAGCAGCGTGATATTCAGCGTTTTCTTTCAGATCGCCGTGCTCACGCGCATCGGCAATTGCCTGAATGATACGCGGACGATCCTCAGATTTAAGACGCTTCAATTCTTCTCGCAGCATTTCAGCGCCGCGAGAGGTCATGGGTATTTGATTCATGCTGATGCAACCCTTTTATGCAAATCTTGTAATGAGTTCACTCGCGCACGATCATCAGCTGTATTCGCCTTCACCGTCGCAAATGCTGCATTTAACGTGGTGGTGTAAATCACTTTATTCAAGAGTGCTTCACGACGAATATAGACAGAGTCTTCGATGGCTTGGCGACCCTCGACGGTATTGATGATGTAACTGTACTCACCATTTTTAATGGCATCAACAATATTCGGTCGACCCTCTTGCAGCTTGTTCACGACTGAACAGTCGAATCCGGCTTCGCCGAGCAGCTTCGCAGTACCGCGAGTCGCCTCTAACGTAAAGCCTAAGCCAATCAAACCGCGCGCTAAATCAAACAATCGAGCTTTGTCACCGTCACGCACCGACAACAGTGCTTTACCGGCTTTGGCTAGCGCTTCACCTGCCCCTAAGTTAGCTTTGGCATAGGCTTCTTCGAAGCTTTCTCCAACACCCATCACTTCGCCCGTTGAGCGCATTTCAGGACCGCGGATTGGATCCACACCTTGGAACTTCGCAAATGGAATAACCACTTCCTTCACCGAGAAGTAAGGTGGAATCACTTCTTTGGTGTAGCCCTGCTCCGCTAATGATTGTCCGACCATGACACGCGCCGCAATCTTAGCCAATGGCACGCCTGTTGCTTTGGATACAAATGGCACCGTCCGGGCAGCACGAGGGTTGACTTCAATCAAATAGATATCATCTTCTTTGATTGCGAACTGCGCATTCATCAAACCGTTTACGTTGAGCTCAAACGCCAGCTTGCGCATCTGGTCACGTAATTCGTCCTGAATTTTCTCGCCCAGTGAATAAGGCGGTAATGAGCACGCGGAGTCACCGGAGTGCACACCTGCCTGCTCAATGTGTTGCATGATGCCGCCAATAAGCACATCACGACCGTCACATATCGCATCGACATCCACCTCGATGGCATTGTCGAGGAAACGATCGAGTAATACTGGCGCAGAGTTCGATACTTTCACCGCGTCGGTCAAGTAGCGCAACAAATCGCTCTCATCATAAACAATTTCCATGGCTCGTCCGCCCAATACATAGGAAGGACGCACCACCAGCGGATATCCAATTCGCTCCGCTTCACGCAACGCATCATCAATTTTTGTAACCGTTGCATTCTCAGGCTGCTTCAAGCCTAAGCGGCGCACGGCACTTTGGAAACGCTCACGGTCTTCGGCACGGTCAATCGCATCCGGTGACGTGCCGATGATAGGGACTCCGTTCGCTTCGAGTTCGCGCGCCAGTTTCAATGGTGTCTGACCACCATATTGAACAATGACACCCTCTGGCTTCTCGACCCGAACGATTTCGAGGACATCTTCCAATGTAATCGGTTCGAAATATAAACGATCGGACGTGTCATAATCCGTTGATACGGTTTCTGGATTACAATTCACCATGATGGTTTCGTAACCATCTTCGCGTAACGCCAACGCTGCGTGCACACAACAATAATCGAACTCGATTCCTTGCCCAATGCGGTTCGGTCCGCCACCAATGACCATAATTTTCTTCCGGTCGGTGGGTGCAGCCTCACACTCTTCATCATAGGTGGAGTACATATAAGCAGTGTCTGATTTGAACTCAGCAGCGCAAGTATCAACGCGCTTATAAACCGGCACCACATTGAAATCATGCCGGCGACGACGCACTTCACCTTCAGCAACATCTAATAGGTCTGCAATGCGTTTGTCAGCAAAACCTTTGCGCTTTAAGATGCGTAAGACTGACTCAGTCAAACCGCTCATGCCCAATTTCTGAATTTCAGCCTCGAGCAATACGATTTCTTCGATTTGAATCAGGTACCACTCATCGATGCGTGTCAGTTCAAAGACCTCGCGCACACTCATGCCCAACCGGAAAGCGTCGGCGATGTAGAACAGCCGCTCAGCGCCAGGTTCTTTCAATTCACGAATAACTTTGCCACGTGCACCACGGTCATTGATATCGACGATAGGATCAAAACCGCTTACACCAATTTCCAGGCCTCGCAATGCTTTTTGCAGGGATTCTTGCTGATTGCGGCCAATCGCCATGACTTCACCCACCGACTTCATCTGCGTCGTGAGGCGGTCATTACAGCCGGCAAACTTCTCAAAGTTAAACCGCGGTATCTTAGTCACGACATAGTCTAGAGCAGGTTCAAAAGAAGCTGGAGTGACACCACCGGTAATCTCGTTCTCAAGTTCATCCAACGTGTAGCCGACAGCCAATTTCGCAGCAACTCGCGCAATGGGGAAACCGGTCGCTTTCGAGGCAAGCGCAGATGACCGCGATACCCGCGGATTCATCTCGATGATGACCATACGTCCGGTATCTGGGTCGATACCGAATTGCACGTTAGAGCCACCCGTTTCAACACCAATCTCACGTAACACAGCCATAGCTGCATCTCGCATCAATTGGTATTCTTTATCGGTTAGCGTTTGCGCAGGTGCGACGGTTATTGAGTCACCGGTGTGGATTCCCATTGGATCCAAGTTTTCGATGGCACAGACAATAATGCAGTTGTCATTTTTGTCGCGAACCACTTCCATTTCATACTCTTTCCAACCAATCAGCGACTCATCGATGAGTAGTTCTTTGGTGGGTGACAAATCTAATCCGCGGCGACAAATCTCTTCGAATTCTTCACGGTTATAAGCGATACCACCGCCACTACCACCCATCGTAAATGATGGTCGAATAATGCAGGGGAAACCCAGTCGCTCGAGAATTTCGAAGGCTTCTGTCAGGTTATGGGCAACTTCTGCATTCGGGGTTTCAAGCCCAATAGCTTTCATTGCTTTGTCAAAACGATCACGGTCTTCTGCTTTATCAATCGCGTCAGCGTCAGCGCCGATCATTTCAACGTTAAACTTATCCAAGACGCCGTGTTTATCAAGCTCTAACGCGCAGTTCAGGGCGGTTTGCCCTCCCATAGTGGGTAACACTGCATCTGGACGCTCAATTTCGATGATTTTGGCAACAACTTCCCAATGAATAGGTTCGATGTAGGTCACATCGGCCATTTCAGGATCGGTCATAATGGTCGCTGGATTCGAGTTGACCAAGATAACGCGATAACCTTCTTCACGAAGCGCTTTACACGCCTGCGCACCTGAATAGTCAAATTCACATGCTTGCCCAATCACAATTGGGCCGGCGCCAAGAATCAGAATACTTTTTAAGTCGGTACGTTTTGGCATAATTAGTGGCTCATCAATTCGATAAAGTGGTCAAACAGCGGAGCTGCATCGTTCGGGCCAGGACTCGCTTCAGGGTGACCCTGAAAACTGAATGCTGGAACATCCGTGCGGTGAATACCCTGCAAGGTATTATCGAACAGAGATTTATGGGTCACTTTCAGCGTCTCAGGAAGATTCGCTTCGTCCACCGCAAAACCATGATTCTGGCTAGTAATCATGACGCGTCCCGTCGCCAAGTCTTGCACAGGGTGGTTAGCACCGTGATGACCAAACTTCATCTTCACCGTAGTTGCACCGCTGGCCAGCGCCAATAATTGATGGCCGAGACAAATACCGAACACCGGGATGTTAGCCGCGATAATCTCTTTTATTGCGGTAATCGCGTAGTCACAGGGTTCAGGGTCACCAGGACCATTCGACAAGAAGACACCATCTGGTTCCATCGCTAAGACTTCTGCCGCCGGTGTTTGTGCAGGAACGAGCGTCACTTTGCAACCGCGATCCGCTAACATTCGCAGAATATTGCGCTTGCAGCCATAATCGTAGGCAACGACATGAAATTTGGGTTCTTCCAGTGTGCTGAAACCATGGCCAAGCCGCCAGCTTTGTCCCATCCACTCCACTGGCGTTTTAATAGTAACTTCTTTCGCCAAATCCATTCCCTTCAATCCAGGGAATGCACGAGCTTGCTCTAAGGCTGCATCGACATCAATGTCGCCGGCCATGATGCAACCGTTTTGGGCACCCTTTTCGCGCAAAATTCGAGTCAGTTTACGGGTATCAATATCAGCGATACCAACCACATTGCGCTGGCGTAAGTAATCACCCAGAGATTGTTCACGACGGAAGTTACTCGCTTTTAGCGATAAATCACGGATGATGAGGCCTTTTGCCCAAACCCGATTGGATTCTTCGTCTTCGTGATTGGTGCCGTAATTGCCGATGTGGGGATAAGTGAGAGTGACGATCTGTTCAGCATAGGAGGGGTCGGTGAGAATTTCTTGGTAGCCAGTCATTGCCGTATTAAAAACAACTTCACCAACTGCGCTACCTCCGGCACCAATTGCAGTGCCGTGGAAAACAGTACCATCGGCAAGGACCAAAATGGCCTTACTTGCTGAATGGCTCGCTAGAATACTCAAGGCTAACCTCCGTACATAAAAAAACGGGTGAATCAGTACTGACTTCCCCGTTGATTACCTTGCTCCAGCTTAAACTTGTGACCTGCCGGAGTGCGCGTTTTCAGCTTACCAGCATGAGCTAGCAAATTGGCGATATGTTACAGAAATTCTGCGCTCTCGTCTAGCCGATTTTGTCTGTGGCTTTGCCCTCGGATTCCAGTGCAAAATGCAGATTCAACACATCGTTCATCTCATAGAAACCGGCTTGCTTATTCTCAAGCCAACGCACCGCATGCACAGCGCCAGCCGCAAACACTTGTCGATTACTCACCCGATGTGTCAACTCCACACGCTCGCCAGCTTGAACAAGGTAGACCGTGTGTTCACCGATGATATCTCCGGCTCGAATAGCTGCATAACCGATAGAGCCCGGCTCACGAATGCCCTCTGCGCGCAGTCCGGCACTCACTGCTGCGTGATCTTGTTGGCGCCCTTGCGCAGCTGCTTGTCCCAACAATATAGCAGTCCCTGAAGGTGCATCGCGCTTTGCGCTGTGATGCGCTTCAACAATTTCGATATCTGCGGCAGGCAGAGCTCGACTTGCTATCGCAACCAGCTCTTTTAATAGCGTCACGCCCAGACTCGTATTCGCAGCGTAGAGCACTGGAATATGTTGCGCAGCTTGTTGCAACTGTTGCTGCTGAGCTTCATTGAGGCCTGTCGTACAAACAACCAGAGGTACCTGAAGGCGTTCTGCCGTTGCAATATTTTCGGATAGTGCTGCTGGCAACGAAAAATCGATCAATCCATCGACCTGCTCCGGTTCAATGTCTTGCGCGGTCTGATATTGCAGTTCGTCAGTGGCGAAATCGCCCAGACGGCTCGAGTGCGCGTGAACCAGGGCTGCAGCGGCGCTGACACCGGCAGTGTCATCTAATTCACGTAAAACGGCCTGTCCCATCCGCCCAGAGGCGCCAAATACTCCAATTCTCACCTATCCATCTCCCTCTAAAACTGAAGGTGAACAGTGAAAGGTGAATAGACGACCAAATCTCGCCTTTCTTTTCACCGTTTACTGTTCACTTTTTACTAGTTTTTCGCGGCCTAGTAGTGTCGCTATTGCCATATCACCTGAGACGTTCGTTGCCGTTCGGATCATGTCAATCACCCGATCAATCGCTGCGATGAAAGCAATACCTTCTAATGGTAAACCAATTGTATTTAAGGTGACCGTCAACATCACCATCGCGGTCCCAGGTACTCCGGCTGTCCCGACTGATGCCAGTGTTGCTGTCAGCGTAATCAACACATAATCCATCCACTCTAGCGGTATTCCATAGAGCTGTGCAATAAAGATTGATGCAATGGCCGGATAGATTCCACCACAACCATCCATGTTTATGGTCGCGCCCAGCGGTAACACAAATCCAGCATAGCTTTTGCTAACGCCCAAGCGTTCAGTGATAGCGGTGTGAGCAGCCGGAATCGTGCCAAAACTACTACACGTGGTGAAAGCAACAATTTGCGCCGAGAACACAGCTTTAAAGAAGTACCACGGCGACACCCCAGCGAGCTTAACAATGGTGCCGTATACCAGCACGATATGGAGTATGCACGCAAGGTAGATGGCCCCGATAAAAGCAGCGAGCGGCCATAAACTACTCAGGCCATAACTACCTACGGTCCAAGCCATCAAACCCAACACACCAATCGGCGTTAATTCAAGTACCCATTTGGTGATCTTAAACATGACTTGGGCGCCGCTTTGAAATACGGCCCCGAGCGGCGCAGCGACTTCTCCAAGTGCATTGATGGCCATACCGACGAGTGCCGCAAACACGACGATTTGCAGGATATTCCCATCCGCGAGTGAAGCAAATGGATTCACCGGAATGAAATTGAGAAATACGGTGGCTGGACCGGGCACGTCTTTTGGCACGTAATCAGGTTGTGCGACTAATTCACCTTGCGGTGCAATATCCAGCAGGCTGCCGACCGACAAACCAATGAGACTGGCAATAACCGCCGTTAGGAGAAACATACCAATGGTTTTGGCGCCGAGTTTCCCCAGTCCTTCGCCACCTTGTAATTGCAGTATCGCACTGACAATCGCCGTTAAAATGAGCGGCGCAACAACCATTTTAATCGCATTAATGAACAGTGTACCAAGTGGCTGCAAGAGTATTGCGACATTCGGCTCTAGCACGCCAATGCCGACACCCAATACAAATGCACCCAGCACTCGCTGCCAGAATGGAATTGCGAACCAAGCTTTGATCATAAATATGAGTCCAACTGCTGTAGTAAAAAGCAAAACGCCCACTCTAACAATCGTGGGCGCAGCAGAAAAAGATCAGTTTGCTCTTAGATATTCCGTTATGTTGGCTTCACGCAGTCGGGTCGACCGCGTTCTGAAATGGCTCGTTGGTAGGTTGCTTGCACTTGTGAACGGTAGGATTCGAGCGCATCAATGCGAGTTTGCGGTGACGGATGCGTGGATAAAAACTCTGGCGGGTTAGCACCTGCTTGTGCCGCCATATTACGCCATAATTGCGCCGCGCCTGCAGGGTCATAGCCAGCAGCTGCCATATAGTCCATTCCCAACTGGTCCGATTCGGATTCATGGGTTCTAGAGTAAGGCAAAATATAGAGCAATTGCGTACCGACACCTAAACTCGCCATGACAATGGCTGCGGTATCACCCTCTAGCTCTTGACCGACCCAAGCAGCACCGAGACTCAAACCCAATCCAGCAGCAACTTCAGAAGTCATCCGCTCATTACCATGCTCAGCGATGACATGGCCAATCTCATGCCCAATCACAGCGGCGAGTTGCGCAGGTGTTTCCGCTACATCAATCAGACCTGTGTAGACACCGATATTTTCGCCGGGTAATGCAAAAGCATTCACCGCTTCATTGTCGAATACAGTAACTTCCCACTTCAAGTCGCGCCACGGTTGCGGTAACACCGCCACCAAGTCATCGGTAATACATTGCACATAGCCGATTAGCGCTTGGTCATCACTGACCTTCTCTTGATCTTTAATTTTTGCGTAGCTTTGGTTACCTAAGGTAGCCATTTCATCAGAAGAAAACAGCTTAAACTGGCTGCGCCCGGTTGGAGATTGGGTACAACCAAACACTAACAACGCTGACGCTGCTGCAAGTCCAATCGATTTCCACATACTGTTCTCCTAATGCTACGCAAAAGTAAACTGTTCACTATTCCCTGTTAACTGTTCACCAGATTTAGTTCGTTAAATCATCGAAAAACTTACGGACTCCGTCGAAGAAACCTTGTTCTTTCGGCCGATACTTCGCTGCTTCTTTGCCAGTGCCCATCGAATCATTCAACTGCTGGAGCAAATCTTTTTGCTTATCCGACAGGTTCACAGGAGTCTCGATGACCACCTTACACATTAAATCACCAACCGCACCAGTGCGAACGGAGCGCACGCCCTTACCACGCAGACGGAATAGTTTCCCAGTTTGCGTCTCGGTCGGAATCTTCAACTTCAGTTTACCGTCAAGTGTCGGTACCTCAATTTCACCGCCCAGTGCCGCGGTTGTAAAGCTAAGAGGAACTTCACAGTATAGGTTATTCCCGTCGCGCTGGAAGATTTTGTGCTCGCGCACATGCACCTGGACGTACAAATCACCCGCTGGTGCGCCCATTTCGCCGGCCTCACCCTCACCATTTAACCGAATACGGTCACCGGTATCGACACCAGCAGGGATTTTCACACTCAGCGTTTTCGTTTTTTCTACTCGGCCATCGCCATGACAGGTGCGACATGGATCTTTGATGATCTTGCCGCGACCACGACAATGTGGACAGGTTTGCTGCACCGCAAAGAATCCTTGGCGCATTTGAATTTGCCCTGCGCCATGACAGTGACCACAGGTCTCTGCTGACGAGCCTTTGCGTGCACCAGAGCCGCCACAATCGTCACAGGATGTTAATTTCGGGATCTTTAACTCAACTTCTTTACCGCGTACGGCTTCTTCGAGCGACAGCTCTAAGTTATAGCGTAAATCGGAACCACGTTGCGCCTGCGCGCGGCCACGCCGGCCGCCACCGCCGCCAAATATATCCCCAAAGACATCGCCAAAGATATCTGAGAAGTCGGCACCACCTGCGGCACCACCACCAAAACCACCTTGTCCTTGTTCGAACGCAGCATGACCGTACTGGTCATAAGCAGCACGCTTTTGCGGATCCATCAGCACTTCGTAGGCTTGTTTTACCTCTTTAAATTTAAGCTCGAGGTCTTTGTCACCTTTGGTGCGGTCGGGATGGTACTTCATCGCCATGCGCTTGTAGGCTTTCTTTATCTCGCGCTCATCAGCGTCTTTGCCGACTCCGAGTACTTCGTAGAAATCTGTTTTCGCCATAATCTTGCGTCATCCACTCAATTACTTTGTGTTCATCGCATACAAACACACGGAGGCCACCTGTGCGGCAACCCCCGTGCGCTTTAGACCCAACTCCGCGCGGGAGTAGGATTACTTTTTATCGTCTTTAACTTCTTCAAACTCAGCGTCAACCGCATCGTCGTTGCTTTGTTTGCCTTGGCCACCTTCAGCATCACCAGCATCCCCCTGTTGGGCCTGTTGCTGAGCTGCTTCCATGAGCTTGCCTGATGCTTCGATCAGCGCTTGTTGCTTCGCTTCAATCGCTTCTTTGTCGTTGCTCTTCACCGCAGCTTCGAGCTCATTGATGGCTGCCTCAATACTTTCTTTATCCGCAGCATCTAAGTTGTCACCCACTTCAGCAAGTTGCTTCTTAGTGGCGTGAGCCAGGCTATCTGCTTGGTTACGAACTTGGACCATTTCTTCAAACTTACGATCTTCTTCCGCATTTGCTTCCGCGTCACGAACCATTTTCTCGACTTCATCGTCGCTGAGGCCAGAAGACGCTTTAATCGTGATCTTCTGCTCTTTGCCTGTATCTTTGTCTTTCGCCGATACATGCAAGATACCGTCCGCATCGATATCAAACGTCACTTCAATTTGCGGCACTCCACGTGGCGCTGGGCGAATGCCTTCTAGGTTGAACTGACCCAGTGATTTGTTATCGCTGGAACGCTTCCGTTCACCTTGCAGCACATGAATCGTCACTGCCGATTGATTGTCGTCTGCCGTCGAGAAAGACTGTGACTGCTTGGTCGGAATGGTCGTATTCTTATCAATCAACTTCGTCATGACACCACCCATGGTCTCAATACCCAGAGACAATGGTGTAACATCCAACAACAACACGTCTTTCACATCACCTTGCAAGACACCAGCCTGAACTGCTGCGCCGACAGCGACTGCTTCGTCAGGGTTCACATCACGACGTGGCTCTTTGCCGAAGAAATCGGTGACGGCCTGCTGTACTTTCGGCATCCGTGTTTGACCACCGACCATGATGATATCTTGGATATCGCTTACGGACAGGTCAGCATCTTTCAATGCCTGTTTCACAGGTTCCAGTGACTTCACAATCAGATCTTCAACCAAGCTTTCGAGCTTCGCACGAGTCACTTTAATCGCTAAGTGCTTCGGACCTGTGTTGTCGGCAGTAATATAAGGCAGATTCACTTCGGTCTGTTGCGCTGATGACAATTCGATCTTGGCTTTTTCAGCAGCTTCTTTCAGACGCTGCATAGCCAGCGGATCTTTACGTAAATCGATACCTTGGTCTTTATTGAACTGTTCAACGAGATAGTTGATCAAACGGTTATCGAAGTCCTCACCACCGAGGTGCGTATCACCATTCGTCGCCAGTACTTCAAAGGTGTGCTCGCCTTCAACTTCATCAATTTCGATAATTGAAATATCGAACGTACCACCACCTAAGTCATACACGGCAATCACATTGTCGCCAGACTTCTTGTCCATACCATAGGCAAGTGCAGCAGCAGTAGGCTCGTTAATGATACGCTTCACTTCAAGTCCAGCAATGCGACCGGCATCTTTGGTTGCTTGGCGTTGAGCGTCATTGAAATAGGCAGGTACTGTAATCACCGCTTCTGTGACTTTCTCGCCGAGAAAATCTTCCGCAGTCTTTTTCATCTTCTTCAGAACTTCAGCTGAAATTTGCGGTGGCGCTTTACGATCACCGTTGACCTCTACCCACGCATCACCATTGTCTGCACCGACAATTTTGTATGGCATGATATTCAGGTCACGCTGGACTTCTTCATCTTGGAAGCGACGACCAATCAGTCGCTTGATGGCAAACAGCGTGTTGTTTGGGTTTGTGACCGCTTGGCGTTTAGCTGGACTACCCACCAAAATTTCGCCGTCATCGGTGTACGCGACAACCGAAGGAGTGGTGCGATCACCCTCAGCGTTTTCAATGACTCGAGCCTTGCCGCCGTCGAGCACAGCAACACATGAATTGGTGGTGCCTAGGTCGATACCGATAATTTTACCCATAATTCGTCTCCAACTACCTTTAAACTAAAATGTGGCTTGTTAACTCTGATATAGGGTGTTGTTTTTGTATTTCAACACCCAGTACAGGGTTATTTTTCACGATGCCTACTTAATGGGGTTGGCATCGTGAAAAACAAGTTAGAGACGAAAATATTTTTTACCAGCCGTGCGGCCGATACGCCGTTTGATAGGGCTGCATACCCATGACACGGTGCAACCAAATATGATGCGGAGGTAATTTCTGACGAGCCTGCTGTAACCGTTGAATAATAGCAGGATGGACTTTGGTCGGCGGCCGCTGGGTGCCGAACCATCGATCACATTCATCTTTCAAAAACTCCATGCCGTACAAGATGCATTCGTAGCTCTCGTGATTCCATAAACCACCCGTGTCCACTGCCGGGCGCATATCACCACCCGTTAACTCAGCTGCTTGTGGTTGCTGCGACATGCCCATAAACCATTGGTCTTGAAAGTCATGTTGCGTCGGCGGTTTGACCTTCCAAAATTCAAACTTAGCTTGCAATCGGTCGTTGATATGTTCCGGTTGCTGCACGGTTCGCCAGAATTCGGTATCCGTTCGCTTGGTAAGGCAGTAGTGCATGTTGATGAAATCAAGAATTTCGTAAAAGCGGTTCGACATCACGCGGTTGTAGCGACTCGCTAGCACCTCCATGCCGCCCTCGTCCCACGGAAAATGTTCAGCCAATAGCACTGCACCTAAATCACTCAAATACAAACCCGTTGACTCGAGCGGCTCAATAAATCCACCCGCGAGACCAATGGCAATCACATTTCCAGACCATATTTGTTTGCGCCGTCCCACTTTAAACGGCACGAACCGAGCATCTAGTTGATCGGTGTTACCACCTTGATAAGCGCGTAATTCGCGTTCAGCATCCTCTTTCGAAATAAAAGCACTCGAATGCACGTAGCCAACAGATCGCCGATTACTCATTGGAATATCCCATACCCAGCCATTGGATAACGCAGTTGCTGAAGTGTAGGGCCGTATCATTCCTGGGAAGTGGGTATCATAGGGAACATGCATAGTCACTGCACGATCACACAACAAATATTGGCTGCAATCTTCAAAACCAACACCCATCTGCTTTTCAATCAGAAGTGCACTGAAACCAGTGGAGTCGACAAAAATATCCGCTTCAATTTCGCGCCCCTTGTCGGTCGTAATCGAACCAATACGATCATCCGCTACCTTCTTTACTTCCACCATATTTTCAAGCGTATGCACGACACCGCGAGCCGTTGAAAAGTCGCGCAAATAGTCCGCAAACTTCTGTGCATTCATGTGATAGGCGTAGTTCAATGGCGCGCCCATATCCCACTCGCCGAGCATTTTCGGCGACAAACCCCACTCACAAATAATGGGTTGTGCTGAGCACGTCTCCATGAATGGAATACTCTGATCGCTAGCCAACCAATCAAGGCCGGCACGTTCGAGCGGATGAATACGCATGCTAGAGAAAGGATGATGATAAAAGGATTTATCGTTATGAACCCAATTGGTATACCGAATCGATTGCTTGAACGTTGCATCACAAGCCTTCATAAAATCAAATTCGTTAATCCCAATGGCTGCGAGTAAATGCTTCATCGACGGAATGGTGGCCTCACCTACTGAAATACGTGGTGTGTCCGGCGACTCCAGCAACTCAATATCGACGCGCGAATTCTCACCTCGTTGATTCAGCGCTGCGTTCAAATACGCAGCAGCCATCCAACCGGCCGAGCCTCCTCCGACGATTAAAATTTTACGACGCTTATTCATAACTTCCCTCTTATTCTTGTTATTTATGAGGTAATTTCGCTTCTCGGATCTTAATGGTCATCCCTTTCCGTTATCTATTCCCTGTTCACTATTCACCGTCAGTTAATAGTATCCAAGCAGGCGGCGCAGACCTGGCGCTGCATATTCAACCAACTGTTTCTGAATGTCCGGTAATTCATTCGGAATCTCGAATGCGGTATTCTGCAGATTGTCTCGGTAGGTTCCGCTTTGCTCTCGATCCGAACCTGTTTCGACGCGTGCACGCCAATCACTCGGCCATTCAGATAAGTTCAAACCACTCAGTAGCTCTTTGAAATAAACTTCTGCTTCGGGTTTATCGAGTGCTTTGAGATGTTTAATGACATCTTCGTAACGCACCAATTGGATGCCTGTTCCCAACCACGCAGTAGCGTTGTGCGTGAAAATTTCGGACAACGTCGGTGCTTTTTGATAAATGCCAAAAATCATCATATTCAACACTTCTTCGACCGTGACACGACCGCTCTTCAGATTCTCCATATTGCCCTGAAAATTATCCGAGAGGAAGAATCGAGCGCGAGCCAAAACCCAATCAAAAGGGTCTCGCACCACAACGATGTGTTTGACGTTGTGTAAAGCCATCGCTGAAGTATCAGAGAACAACAAGTGCCCCCAGCTCAACTTAGGTTGCGCTGGATCAAATGCTTTTAAATGTTGATTTAAGACAGGAATTTGAATGAATTGCTCGTGGTACTGTTGATCGACTGGAACGAACATCCGAAAAATATTGCGCAGCAGATGGGTTCCACACTTAGGCACCGAATTCAAGAATACCGGTTGCTTGAGCCGATGTTGTTGAAAGTTTTCATTCAGCTCGTTCAGGGTATCCGGTTTCGCAAGTACGCGAGGCATAATCAGGACTCTTTTTATTTAACATGAAGACTGTTCAGTATGCCGGAAAATAAAATGCCGACAAGACGTCGGCATTTTAGATTCACGGCGTAACCGAGATTAGAACTGATAAGACAAGTTCAAGAATACGCGACGACCTAACCAGTCATATTGACTGTAGAACGCAGTGTTACCTAACCGAGTCACACCACCGATCGAACTAGCTTTAGGCGGCTCTTTGTCGAAGATATTCGCCACACCTAAAGTGACATCCAGACCTTCGTCACGGAACTCTTTGGTTACTGACAGTGCGTGATAGATAACCGCATCGCTCGCCAGAACTACACGAACTGGATTGCCGAACAATGTCGCGTCATCACGGTAGTCACCCAGACCATAACGCTCGTGGTTCGATACTGAACCAATGTAACGTGCGGTCCAGTTTAGCTCCCAATCATCTTTGATCATTGCAGCACGGAAATTACCTACGTGCTTCGGCGCACCGAACTCACCAACGCGGTCGATCACGTCACTATCGGCAAACAACTGGCTTGAGGATTCAAGCTGTACTGTGTGCTCGTAAGTGAAGTTAAAGTCTGCATAGTCAGTTTGCAGTGGGTAATTCAACTGGAAGTCGACACCACGACTAACCTGAGATGCGATGTTCAAATAACCACCACGTACTTCCTCAATGCGGTTATCAGTCGCGTTACGGAAGAACTGGTCACACAAAGGCTCGTTTTCAAAGTCTTCTGATGCGTAACACTGATAAACAATCGCACCAGCAGACAACAACGTCACTTCGCCATCAATTTCGATCTCAAAGTAATCTACGCTTGCACTGAAGTCAGTCCATTCTGGAATCCAGACTAAACCAGCTGTACGTGCAGTTGACGTTTCAGCTTCAAGCTGACCTGCACCACCACCAGAGAATACAGTGACGGAGATTGCGCCGCCGCTAAAGTCGCCGGGTAGTCCTTCAGCCGCACAGTTATCACGAACGATTTCGGCTAAGTTACCGTCTTCAAACTGCTGTTGATAGTTGATACATGGGTCAACTGAACGTTGCGTCGTGAAGCTTGATTGGTTGTTCAAGTACAGTTCATACAGCGCTGGTGAACGGAACGACGTGCCTTGCGATGCACGAACACGGAAACCATCTGCAATCAACCAGTTGATTGCTGCTTTGTAAGTGGTATCACCGCCGTACGAAGACACATCGGTATAACGACCCGACATAGTCAATTCAAGGCGCTCGGCGAACGGCGCATCGCGTAACAACGGAATGCTCAACTCACCAAATATTGCCCGAGTATTGGCTTTACCTGCCGTAATACCTGCTGACGAAGAACCCCATGTGTTTGCATTAAGGGTATGCTCCCCAGGGGTATCCACAATTTCATCCTGCTGATATGACAGACCGAACGCTGCACCTACGGTACCCGCATCCCATGTCCACAGGTCACCTGTGATGACTGCTTCGAAAGTCCGCTGGTCGTAGATAGTGTTACCGGTCTCAGTTCCGAACAAGAAGTCGCGAACCTCACCAGTGATATTACCGGCTAGGAAATCTGGGTCTAACCAAGGCACATCAATACAATCGACGCCACGGTATGAAGTTGTTTGACCTTCACACGAACCGGTCGAGAAGTTCCAATCATAAATAGCATCGCCATAAATGATCTTGTTCATGTATTCGCCATCGCTGCGGCTGTCTTGAACGTTGATATCCCAGAACCAGTCACCAAGGTAACCTTCTGCACCGACTACAAAACGACGGTAGTCAACGGTAATTTCAGCACCTGAATGGTCAGTAATCGCTGTTGGTGAGAACCATTGTGCACCGGTCCAACCCTCAGACAAGGAGTTACCCGCAAAGAAGTTTTCGTTGTACTGGTAGTTCCAGAACTGACGATAGCCATTGGTCGTTGTTTTACGGCGGTTCAACAAGACTTCACCGTACAACGTCGCAGTATCAGAAACCCAGTATTCACCAGTGGCGAACAAAGTACCGATTTCTTGCTCTGGAGATAGGCTTTCTAAATCTTGGAAAGGATGGTCAGCGTTCGCTACACCAAATGACGGTTGGTCATAGGCAACTGGGAACCAGCCTTCTGGCGTACGCATATCCTCTGGGTCGTTGGCTGTATCATTAAAACTCGGAACATACTGGCCTAAATCACCATCATAATCGTACTGCGCTAATGCGCCGCCGGGTACGTTACTATCTGACGCGTAGTCATAAATCCACACATGACCCCATAACAGATCATTACAGTGGAAATTACCAGTGCGCGGGTCAACGGTATCTGCACGTGCGCCAGTATCTGGGTCAAACACATAGTTTTGCGCACAGTTAAAGAACTCACGGTCGCCCATGGCCAGTTCATTGATTTTGTTAAAGTCAGCAACAACTCGGAATGAACCGTTGTCATAGCTACGACCAAACGTACCGTTGATACGTAAAGTTTCACCACCCGCTTCAGTCGGTTGACTGGTATTGATGTTGAAGTTCGACTCGTCGCCCTGTTTGGTGATGATGTTCACAACACCTGCAACCGCGTCTGAACCGTACAATGATGACGCACCATCTTTCAGGATTTCGACTTGTTGTACTGCTGACAACGGCATGATGTTCAAGTCAAACGCTGATACTTGTCCACGCGTACCTGCAGGACCGATACGGCGACCGTTCAAAAGAACAAGAGTACGGTTTGCGCCTAAGCCACGCAGTGACAGGGTCTCAGTACCGGTACCACCCGCGGTCACAAATGCTGTTGAAGCTGCTGCGGTAACCTGGTTCGAACCCGCTGCAACGGTAGATGCACGCAGCAAATCACCCAAAGTAACCATACCTTGGCTTACCGCTTCTTCGGCAAGAATAATTTCAACTGGGGCAGCCTGGTCAAGACCGTCGGTACGAATCCGAGAACCTGTTACTTGAATTCGCTCCTGCGCTTCTTCTGCATTTGCTTCATCGTTCGTGTTCTCATCTTGTGCTTGTACGCTAAAAGCGGTACCAGCGACAACACAGCCGATCGCGTACGCGAGACGGCTGCGCTTCCACTCTGAAGAGATAGTCATAGTTTATAAGCCCTTGATTTCTTGGTTATTATTTTATCAGGGGAATGTGGAACGCCATCACATACAAAACCCCATCACCTCGATATTAACCAAGAGGGCTGAAATTACAACTAAAAATTTGAACTTTACTCTGAACTCTGTGTCGCTTATTCCTAATTTTTTACGATCATCACCATAGCGGGTCGCAACAACCGTCCGTTCAATGTATAGCCCTTCTGCAGCACTGCAAGGATGGTGTTGTTCTCGCGATCCGGAGCGGCTTGCATCGACATAGCTTGATGCAATTCTGGATTAAAAACTTCACCCTCAGCACCCACTGGCTGCACGTCAAAGCGTTGCATGGTACTCAATAGACCTTTATAGGTAAGCTCAATACCCTCAACAAAAGCTTTATCAACACTCTCTGATTGCTCGGCTACCGCCAGAGCACGCTCAAAGTTATCGAGCGTCGTCAGTAGATCCTGAGCGAATTTCTCGAGCGCGAATTTGTGTGCCTTCTCAACGTCAGCGGACGCACGGCGACGAACATTCTCCATCTCAGCGACAGCGCGAACAGCGCGCTCATTTGCGTCTGCGTGTCCACGCTCAGCTTTCTCTAGCGCTAACTCGAGCTCCGCTACGCGTTCGCTCAGCGCCTCATCTGCATCACTCTGTTCAGCGGCTACTGATTCGTTCGAGTTCTCGACACTTTCAGGGGCCAGCTCTTCCGTTTGCTCGGTTGTGGGTTGCTCTGCAGTAGGTTTTGATTCATTCGTGCTCATAAATTAAATACTCATATCTCTGTAGCTATTGAAAGCAGTTGTGATTCATTCCAAATTCACGTTAATCTTTCTAACAATGAGCGGGCCAACTTCAGTGACTGCCGCCCCACTAGGCTAATCGGAAAGATGGGGGCGTCAACCCGGCTTTCAAGAGTGCTTTCGATAATTAATTCGTTGTTGAGATTGAAAGGATCAACCATGAGCAAACTGGGTACACCGTTTCAGCGTATTGCCTTGATTGGCAAAGTCAATCATGACGCAACTCGTGACACCCTTCAATTACTCGAACGCGAGTTAATCGCCGCTCAGTATCACGTGGTTATCGAAAGCCGCACCGCTAAACAACTGGGGTCTGTTGAAGCACAAGTGTTGCCGTTGGATCAACTCAATGGCAATACCGATTTAGTCGTGGTAGTGGGTGGCGACGGCAACATGCTGGGCGCAGCCCGCGTACTCTGTGATGCGAATCTTGCTGTGATTGGGATTAACCGCGGTAATTTGGGGTTTCTCACAGATATTGACCCCGATCATGCATTGGCACAGTTACTGCCGGTCATTCAAGGTCACTATCAAATTGAAGAACGCTTTCTATTAAATGCAGAAATTATGCACGATGGAAAGTCTACCATGGTCGGCCGTGCGATTAATGAGATTGTCCTTCACTCAGACAAAGTCGCACACATGATTGAGTTTGAGGTATTCATTGACGACCATTTTGTGTTTAGCCAGCGGTCCGATGGTTTAATTGTCAGCACCCCAACAGGTTCAACGGCCTATTCATTATCAGGGGGTGGCCCTATTCTAACGCCGGCACTCGATGCGATTTCGTTAGTACCGATGTTTCCACACACGCTCAGTAGCCGCCCGATCGTGATACCAGCAACGAGCATAGTGCAATTGCGTACCGCTCCAGACAATGATTTATTACAAATCAGCTGCGATGGACACAAACGCATGAAAGTGCTGCCAGGTGACCACATAATAATCCGCAAACACCCACAACAACTTAGGTTAGTGCACCCCACCGACCATAGCTACTACCGTGTCCTGCGCAATAAACTTGGCTGGGGTAGTCGTCTCTTTTAAATTTTATTGGCTCTCTTGAAATACTGTATAAACACTGTATAACTACTGTATGAACAACCAGTATTTGAGGTGAGCCATGTTAAGCCAATTACACATCCGTAACTTTGCTGTCGTTCGTCAACTCGATATCGATTTCGCTCAAGGTATGACTGCTATCACTGGCGAAACGGGCGCAGGTAAATCCATCGCTCTTGACGCACTAGGCCTGTGTTTAGGCAATCGAGCGGATACCGAATGGGTTCGCGCTGGAAGCGATAAAGCTGAAGTGGTGGCCGCATTTACATTAAGCGCTGACTCCCCCGCATCACAATGGTTGGCACTGCATGAATTACAAGCTGATGATGACGACTGTGTCGTCCGTCGCGTTGTTACCGCGGAAGGCCGTTCAAAAGCATGGATCAATGGTTACCCAGCTACAGTCGGTCAATTGCGCGAGCTCGCGCCGCTGTTAGTCAATATACATGGGCAACATGAACATCAATTATTGACTCGAGCTGATCACCAACTCGCTATTGTCGATGGTTATGCGCAGCATGCCACGTTGTTAGAAGGTGTGCGGACTGCTTACCAACGTTGGTATCAACTTCGTAAACAGCAAAAAACACTGGCACAACAAAGCTCAGATGTGCAGTCGCGACACGAATTACTCGCTTATCAAGTGCAAGAGCTCGATGAGTTTGCTCTGACGGAAGGTGAGTATGAAGTTATCGATCAGCAATTCAAACGTGCTGCCAATAGCGCTGCTTTAGTCGAGGATTCAAGCTTTGCACTGAATGCCTTATTCGATGGCGAACACAATAACGCGCATGGTCTCATTCAGACGGCATTATCGCGACTTGAAGCGCAATTAGACGTGGATGAGGGATTAGCGCCAGCAGTTCAATTGCTGCGTGAAGCGGGAGTTCAAATAGAAGAGGCAGCTCGAGAATTACGTCATTATCATGAGCAAATCGAAATTGATGATGAACAGTTACATCAACTCGAGCAACGTGTAACTACTGCTGTCAAGTTGGCTCGCAAACACCAAGTTGAACCCCATCTTCTTGCTCAGCATCACGCAGCTTTAAATGCTGAACTCAAAACGCTCGCTGACCAACAAGTAGATACTGAGCAACTCGACGCCGACGTCAAAGCTGCTGCCAGTCAATATCGTCAAGCGGCAGCAAAGCTATCAACCAGCCGCCAGCAGGCAGCAAAACGTTTGAGTCAAGAAATTGTATTATCCATGCAGCAATTGAATATGCCACATGCCCAGTTTGAGATTGCCGTGGATGCGGATGAACAATCACCGGCAACACCAATCGGCACCGACACAGTACGTTTTTTAGTGAGTACCAACCCAGGGCAACCCATTCAAGCAATGGCCAAAGTTGCATCTGGAGGTGAGCTCTCACGTATCAGCTTGGCAATTCAAGTGATTACCGCCAGTCATCTGAGTACGCCAACCTTAATGTTTGACGAAGTTGATGTCGGTGTCAGCGGTCCAACCGCAGCAGTGGTCGGCAAATTACTACGGCAATTAGGCACGACGAATCAGGTCATTTGTGTGACGCATTTGCCGCAGGTCGCTGCCAAAGCACATCAACAGTTTCAAGTTGAAAAATCGTCGGATGGACAGTCAACAGAGACGTTTATTACCGCGCTATCCAATGAGCAGCGCGTGATCGAGTTAGCGCGGCTATTGGGTGGCGATACCATTACCTCTGCAACCAAAGCCAATGCAGCAGAGTTACTCGCTTCGTAATTTCACACTCGAAGCTTGTCGGTAACGGTGGAACTATTCAGTTTTATCGAAGTCAATCTGTCGTTGAGGCTGGTCATCATCACAAGCATTGGCTATGATGCACCACGTAGTTCATTCGATACTCGTTCGCCGAGAAATAAAATATAGTAGGACCCATGAGAAGTTTAATTATCGCTGGTAGTCTGATCATCCTAAGTGGGTGTTCCGTATTGGATAGCATGGTGTACAAAATTGACGTTCCACAAGGTAATTACTTGGAACAACGTGATATTGATCAGCTCCGTGTTGGCATGAGTAAAGCACAAGTCGAGTATGTTGTTGGTGCTCCTGTAGCAGCCAACCCTTTTGAAAACGACGTTTGGTATTACGTATTTGATATGAATTCTGGTAGTGGCGAAGGCGATTATAATCGCAAAGTCACACTGACTTTTAAAGATGACAAGCTGGTCTCTTACGAAGGTGACTTCGACCGGCCGAAAAACTTCGATACCCCGCTGGACCAATAGCTGCTCAATGGCTTGGCGCGGGTAGCGCTAAGCCAACATCAGGAGCTCTATGGCACCCACCACTGCGCCGGCATCTGCCGAAACGTGCGCACAAAGCATCATCAAAAGCCCGACCGACCATCGGGACTATCGAATCATTCGATTATCGAACAGTCTTCGTTGCGCGCTGGTTCATGATGCGAGATCCCAACAAGCCGCTGTTTCGACCGCCGTCCATGCAGGGCATTTTCACGATCCGCAAAACGCTCAAGGGCTTGCTCACTTCTTAGAGCACATGCTATTTCTCGGCACTGAAGAGTTTCCAGAGCCTGAAGATTACCAACACTTTGTCAGTCAGCATGGCGGCAGTCATAACGCGTGGACCGGAACTGAATTCAGTAATTACTATTTCAATATCGATCCTGAGTTTCTTGAACCAGCAATAGACCGATTCATTCGATTCTTTTACCAACCTCTCTTTTCACAAGATTGGATTACGAAAGAGTTGCAATCGGTCGAGTCGGAATTTCAATTGAAGCGAAAAGATGAGCTCCGCCGTCTCTATCAAGTTCATAAAGCGACCGTCAATCCAGCGCATCCATTTAGTAAGTTCTCCGTCGGGAACCTCAATACTCTGCAGGACACTACGGACAACCCCTTGCGACCACGACTCCTCGAGTTTTTTAAGACGTGGTACCGCCCCGACCGAATGACACTGGTCATTATCGGTCCGCAGTCACTCGAGGAACTCGAGGCATTGGCGTTGAACTATGGTGGTAAGCTTCCTACTGCACCATCCGCTTTGAGCGAGCCGACAACCATTAGTGTTCCTTTGTACCTGCCTTCACAACTTGGGGTTGAACTGCAGGTTCGTCCATTAAAGGCCGCCAAGCGTTTGATTCTGACATTCGCGCTGCCGAGCATTGACCAAGATTACGCGCATAAAACCACGAGCTTTATCGCGCATATACTCGGTGATGAAGGCCCTGGCAGTTTGTTTTCAGAGTTGCGCCACAGACACTGGGTCAATTCACTGGCCGCAGGTGGTGGAATGAGCGGTAGTAATTTTAAAGACTTTAATATCAATATGCAGTTAACGGAGTCAGGGTTGCAGCATATTGACGACATCATTTGTGAGGTACTCGCACTGATTCGAAAGGTTGCCTCAGAAGGCTTGGAGGATTGGCGTTATCGTGAGCGCCAACTGTCGGTCAACCAAGCGTTCCGATTTCAGGAGCCAGCCCGAGCGAGTGATCTCGCACCGCAGTTGGCAGTGAATATGCATCATTATCCAAACTGCGACCTCATTTTTGGGGACTATCGCATGGATTGTATCAATGTGGACTTTGCTCGCGAGTTATTTGACTGTATGCAACCCGATAATATGCGGATCACGCTCATTCACCGGCAGGTAGAAACCGATCAGCATGAACCTATTTACGGCACTGATTATGCTATCCAGCCTCTCAGCGAGCAGCGGCTCGAGCGCTTTCGTTTAGCGCAACACACAACCGCGAAATTACCCAAAAAGAATCGCTTTATCACCGATCAGCTCGATACCCAACCTCTGCTTGAAGCTGAACTGGCCGAGCAACCACAGTTCGAATTGCTCACTCCAGGGTTGCGACTATGGCACTGGCATGACCCCGATTTTAGGGTACCTAAAGCGCATATTTATACCTGCTTCTATTTGCCTGATATGGTCGCTACACCAGCGAATTTTGCCTGTGCTCGACTGTGGAGTGAATTACTGCTCGATGGTCTCAACGAGACCTGTTATGACGCCGAAGTAGCCGGACTTCATTTTAATATTTATCCCCAACAACAAGGTTTGACCCTGCACATATCGGGATTATCTGCCGCAACGGTGCCGCTTGCGGTGCAAATTGTAGCTGAATTGAGAACCATGCGTTTTGAGCAAAAGCGCTGGCAAGAATTACGGCAGAAACTCATCAATAATTGGCGAGCAGCGATGACCAATAAGCCAATGAACGTATTGTTCTCGCGTCTGAATATCTCGCTACAACCCAATACCTATGCGGTCTGTGATTTAGCCGACCACTTAGAAGCGATGACCTTCGGTACTTTTGAGAACTGGCTCGACTCAGCACTAGAACCGATTAACGCCGACGTATTTGCTCACGGAGATTTACAGCGTCAACAATTGGATGACTACATCCATGCGCTGACAAACCAGTTAGAACTGCACACTCGAGTCGAGCAAGCAGACTTGAAACCAACGTCTTTTGCTGAGTTGAAGGTGCAACCCAAAGCAAGGTTGTGCTCGTCATTAGTGACACATCATCAAGATCAAGCGTCTATTCTCGCACTGCAAAGTTTCACCCAAGAATTGCCTGCACAGGCGGCGTATTTATTGCTCAATCAATTGATGAGTCCACTGTTCTTTCACGAGTTGCGGACCGAACAGCAATTAGGATACGTGGTCGGCACCACTTACCTACCCATCCAGCAAGTGCCCCATTTATTGCTGTATGTGCAATCCAGTCAATATGACGCCAATCACTTAAATGCGGCCTTAGTGGAGTTTGTCGAGATATTTGCCGAACAGCTAGAAACACTTCGTCCCGCGGACTTTAAACGTGCGCAGCAAGCCATGTTGGCGCAGTTGGTAGAAAAAGACACCAATCTACGCGTGCGCAGTCAGCGTCTGTGGAGCTCGATTACGCAAAACGATCATGATTTCAATCGTTTACATGAACTTGGAATCGCAATAACGAATTGGCAACATTCTTCCTTTATTCCTTTCGCACAGCAGTTACTCAGAAATGAAGAGCAACAGCTGCTAATCAGCACAATGCCGAAGAACTTTGACACCGACAGCTGAATTGTTTAACTTAAGCAACACATAACAAATAGAAGAGCTGCGCAGTAGAAAAGCAGCCTTTCACTCGAGGGATAGCGTGCGTCGAACGCCACTACTTCAGGTCATCATGTGGTGCAGCCTGCTTTTAACAGCGGGTGGTACTTCAGCGCAGTCTGTCGCATCATATTCTGACTGGCAGGTTGAGCTCATTACTTTGAGAATGGCGAACCAACCTGTCAGCGCGCAGCAATTGGACGATCGTAACCGTCCGCAGCTTTACAATTCCGAAGTCCTCTTTATTCCAACGATTGATTCGCCTTTTACTATCGAATTTGGGGCTCCCTATGCACCCCAACCACAGCGGTTGTTCTATCGCTATCAACTCGAAGACGTAGACCGTGATTGGGTGATTACAGATGCGGAGTTTCGTCGTGCGACCTATACCAACCTGCCGTTTGGTGAACATCAGTTTATTGTGGAAGCCTCTATTGATGGCAAAACCTGGCAAGGCCGACGTACGATTACTTTGGATGTTGCAGTCCCCACATGGTTGTCGCCGTGGGCCATCACCTTGTATGCCATATTAAGCTGCTGCATTCTATTTGGCTTGGCTCTTTTAGTACGCGCCAAACGCCGGACATTGGTTCAATTGCGCGATAGTGAGGAACGTCTTAAGCTCAGTTTATGGGGCAGTGGCGACCAACTGTGGGATTGGCATATTCAAGAGCAAGCCATTCATCGCCATAACACTTGGCGGCATTTATCTGAGTTTCCACAGGACAGACTGAGAGCTGGCGAGCGCAGTCCAACCTCCAATATTCATCCGCTCGATTTGAAGCGCGTCCAGCAACAGCTTCGAGATTACTTAGATGGGAAGATAGATACCTTTGAGGTTACCTATCGGGTGAGCAGCGACAATGGTTGGATTTGGGTACTCGACCGCGGCAAAATTGTGGCGCGCGACGAGCATCAACAACCGATTCGAATGACCGGGACTTTAAAAGACATTACACCCTTAGTTGCCGCCGAAGAGCGCCTGAAAATGCTGGCGACTTCGATTACCAATATTTCAGATGGCGTCTGTATTTATGACAGTCAGTTTAAATTGATCGAAACCAACCAAAGCTTCACCAAAATTACCGGTTATAGTCGTGCTGACATGCTCAACAAACCCTTGCATCTGTCGCTCTACAATCCTGAATACCTCGCGCAAATTAAGCGGATGGTGCAACAGCACGGGAGCTGGCATGGTGAGATCGAAGATCTACGCAAAGATGGCACCACCTATCAAATGGAGTTAACGCTGGATGCGATTACTGATGACAGCGGCCAAATTGCTCAGTACGTTGCGACATTTTCTGATATCACCGAACGCAAAAATGCCGAACGTGAACTGCGCCGATTGTCCAATACCGATACCCTGACAGGATTACCCAATCGTTCCTACTTTCAGGTCAGTCATTCGAACTTGGTACGAAAACGTATCGCCCATGCGCTGCTGATTTTCGATCTCGATGATTTTAAAAAGATTAATGACTCACTCGGCCATGAAGTCGGTGATCACCTGCTCATGCAAGTTGCTGAAAGAGTCGGGGAAATTGGACGCGCACAAGACACATTTTATCGACTGGGCGGCGATGAGTTCACCCTGATTCTCGAAGATACCACTGACTTACACGACATCACTGATGCAGCGAATCAAGTATTGGAAGCACTGAGTCACCCGTTCCACATCAGTGGTCATGACATTGTGGTCAGTAGCTCCATCGGTATTGTGGTCTACCCGAACGATGGTCAATCGTCACAAGAGTTACTACAAAATGCAGATACTGCTATGTATCACGCGAAGAGTCGCGGTGGTAACGGTTATCAATTCTTCAATGAATCGATGAATAAAAACGCAGTTCGCCGCCTACAACTTGAAAATCAACTGCGGCAAGCACTCCGCAACAATCATTTGCAGGTTCATTACCAACCGAAAGTCAGCTTAAAAACACATCAGTTTGTCGGACTCGAAGCACTGGTGCGACTCGACATTCCTGGCGTTGGAATAATCAGTCCCGCTGAGTTCATTCCGCTGGCGGAAGAAACCGGATTAATCATTGACGTAGGCGAGCGAGTATTACGACAAACCTGTCGAGATATGCGTGAATGGGTTGCTTCTGGCGCTGTTGACGGGCGAGTTGCAGTGAACCTATCCGCCAAGCAATTCCTCCAACCTGATTTAACTCAGCGCATCATGAATATCTTAGATGAGGAAGGCTTAGATCCCAAGTGTCTAGAACTCGAAATAACTGAGGGCGTAGTCATGGAAGATCCGGAGCGTGCAATTCAGATTATGACTGAGTTGCACTTCTGCGGTATTCACTTAGCTCTGGACGATTTTGGAACCGGTTATTCATCGTTGGCCTACTTGAAACGCTTCCCTATTCAAACGTTAAAAATCGATAAAGCATTTATCGATGATATCAATGGCGCTGAGCGTGATCGGAATATGGTCGCCTCTATTGTCGCCATGGCTCACAATCTAGGGCTCGATGTTGTGGCTGAGGGCGTCGTCAACGCTGCACAGGCTTCCACGCTGCATCATCTCAACTGTGAGTTTGCTCAAGGCTTCTTGTTCGCTCAACCCCTGAAACGTGACCAATTTCTTGCGCATATAAAAACGCCGGTTAAGAAACCGGCGCATGTATTGCTGAACTAAAACCTTTTACTCTGTCACTCATCGGCACTGCCACAGCACATCATGACGACCAAGCGTACGCATTAAGGTCATGCGTTTATGACTGACAAACATGGGTACCATGAGCGGCCCGAAGCACAATCCGAGCAACCCCCAACGCTTAGCACCCATACCATTCTTTAGAGCTTGAATATATAAACCCAGCGCAGACAACAAACTACACAGCGCAATAATCACGTTTATTCACCTCATTCATTCGTTAAGAGTGGGTTTCCGTACCGTAAAAAGTTTGCCCGCTTTCAGCCATCTCGACTAATAATGGTGCAGGCTGGAACCGTTCACCAAATTCATCTTCATACTGGCGCAGACGTTTCACAACCGTTGCAATCCCGAGTGCATCCATATAGCGGAAAGGTCCGCCACGGAATGGCGGAAAGCCAATTCCAAAAATCGCCCCAATATCTCCGTCACGCGGACTACGAATAATACCTTCAGCTAAACAGTAAACCGCCTCGTTCAGCATCAACATGACCGCGCGTTGCGCAATTTCTGCTGGATTGATTTTCGCATCTGGCTTGATTCCAAGTAACGAATAGACTGATTCATCGACCTGTTTACCTGGCTTTTTGCCTGAATAGCTGTAAAAACCTTTCTTGTTCTTTTTACCTTTACGATCATCATCAAGCAGCTTACTAAAGGCCGCAGGTGCTGCGAATCGGTCACCCAATTCAGCTTCCATGATAGGCGCTACTTTCGCGGCCACATCAATACCCACTTCATCCATCAGCTTCAGCGGGCCGACTGGGAAGCCGAACTTCACCAAAGCTTTGTCAATGCTATCGATGGGCTCGCCCGCCAGTGCCATCCGCGCCGATTCATTCATATAAGGTGCCAAAATACGGTTTACGTAGAATCCAGCACCGTCTTTAACTACGATCGGCGTTTTGCCTTGCTTTTTCGCCAAGGACACCACTGTTGCAATGGTTTCCGCTGACGTACCCGCGTGCGTGATAATCTCAGCCAATGGCATTTTATCAACCGGTGAGAAATAATGCAGCCCGACCACTTGCTCTGGGCGCTTCGCGCCCTCGGCTATTTTGGTAATTGGCAAACTCGAAGTATTGGTCGCAAAAATACAATGTTCCGGGGCAACATTTTCAATGTCTGCCACCATTTTCTGCTTCAAACTTAAGTCTTCAAACACCGCTTCAATCACGACATCAGTACGATCGAAACCGCTATAATCCAAAGTACCACTAAGTCTGAGCATTGTTTTCTCTAGCTCGGACCGACGCATCTGTTTGCGCTTCACCTTGGTCTTCAGTAAATCATAGCTATAGCGTAAAGCGTGTACGATACCCTGCTCTGCAATGTCCTTAATGCGGGCCGGAATACCGGCCTTCACTGCAGTAACATAAGCAATACCACCGCCCATCAATCCGCCACCGAGCACACCAACACGCTCAACTTTGCGCGGTTTCACATCGCCAGCTCCTGATTCCTTCTTCATAGCAGTGGTCGCGAAAAAGATGCCGCGTAACTGCTTTGACTCTGGTGTCATGGCGAGTTCACCAAAACGTCGCGCCTCATACTGAAGGCCAGCCTGAAAGCCTTCGTTCAATCCATAGGCGATAGTATCGATGATGGCATCAATCGCTGGATAATTTCCATGCGCTTTGGCCTGCGCTTGTTCCCGCGCTTTGCTGATAATAATGCCGCGACCAACACCTGTACCTTCCAATGCTTTGTTCAGTAATGAGTGCTTCACTTTGCGAACCCGAGCTTTGCTGCTCAAAGCCTTTTTCACAGCGGCTTCGAGTAAAATGCTGCGAGGGACAATCTCATCAATAATCCCAAGCTTGAGCGCTTGCTTCGGACGTAATTGTTTGCCAGTCAGAATCAATGGCAATGACTTTTGCATGCCAATCAAACGCGGTAAACGTTGAGTACCGCCTGATCCAGGTAACAACCCGAGCTGAACTTCCGGTAAACCAATGACCGTTTTATCTTCAGTAGTGATTCGATAATGACAAGCCAATGCGAGTTCGAGACCACCTCCGAGACACGCACCGTCAATCGCTGCGACGACTGGGACTTTTAACTGCTCGATACGATCAAACATCGCTTGTCCCTGGCGCGCGAGGCTCTCGGTGTCCGCCGCAGTCTCGCAATCGTCGATCATACTGATGTCCGCACCCGCAACAAAGGAGCCTGGCTTATCACTGATCACGACCACACCTTTGATAGCGGAGTTCGACTCCAACTGATTCAATACTTCAGCAACTTCTTCAGCAAAAGTGGCCTTCAATGTATTCATTGACTCGCCCGGAACGTCAATGCGAATCACAGCGACTTGATCGTCACGAATTTCCAATTGAAATGCTTTAGTTGTCGTTGCTACTGCGCTCATTAGTTGCTCTCCAAAATCATTGCTGCACCTAAGCCACCGGCAGCACATGCTGTCGTCAATGCGGTGCCTCCGCCACGGCGGCGTAATTCGTGGAGCGTTTGTGTGATCATACGAGCACCTGTGGCAGCAAATGGATGACCGTAGGCAATAGAACCACCAAGGACGTTAAATTTGTCCATATCGATCTCACCGATGGCTTCACTCCGCCCTAACTTATCTTCAGCAAACTTCTTACTCGCGAACATTTTCACATTCGCCAAGGTTTGTGCAGCGAATGCCTCATGCATATCAATCAAATCTAAATCGCTCAATTTCATGCCAGCTCGCTCTAATGCAATCGGTGTCGCATAAGAGGGTCCCATCAACATATCTTCCCACACATCAATGGCGCTGAATGCGTAGCTACGCACATAGCCGAGAATCGAGTAGCCTAGCGCTTTTGCTTTGCTTTCGGTCATCAATAGCACTGCAGCGGCGCCGTCTGTGAGCGGGGTGCTGTTCGCCGCAGTAACTGAGCCATGCTTTCGATCAAAGACGGGCTTTAATTTGGCATAGCTGTCTAATTGACTATCGCTACGGATGGTATTGTCGCGACCGAGAAAATCCTTGTAAGGTTCGGCGTAGGCGGTCATCACTTCGTCAGCAAGAACGCCTGCTTCCCAAGCCTCGTGGGCTTTGGTATGCGAACGATGTGCCAGTGCGTCTTGATCCGCGCGGCTAATCCCATGGGATTTAGCCATTTGTTCCGCGGTTTGCCCCATCGTCAGCCCCGTGCTGTATTCAGCAATAGCGGGTGGAACCGGCATTAAGTCCTTAAACCGCAGACGTTTCAAAATCGCCAAGCGTTGTCCTAGAGAACGAGCTTTGTTCAAATCAACCAGTGCGTGCGCTAGGGTCCGTGACACACCAATCGGCAATACTGATGACGAGTCGGCACCGCCAGCAATACCCACTTGAATGTTCCCAGCAACCATACTTTCGATAATATTCGCAGTTGCTTGGAAGCTGGTCGCACAAGCTCGGGACACACTGTATGCGTCGGTGCTCACGGGCAGACTTGTGCCTAACACAATTTCGCGCGCAATATTGGGTGCTGAGGGCATTTGGACCACCTGTCCGAACACCAGTTGTTCCACTTCTCGCGGTTCCAAGCTGAAACGATTCAGCAGTTCTTGCACTACAAGCTTGCCAAGGTCGAGTGCTGGAACGCCATGAAAATAGGTCGCCTGTTTTGCAAACGGAGTTCGCAATCCGGCGACAATAGCGATACGCTCACCCGCTGGTGTGGTTAATTGCTGACGTGCTGACATTCAATTGTCCTCATCCAAAATAGAAGTGGGCCATCAATCTGGTCTGACCTCATAGCTAGTTACAAATTTTAACGGGTTACTGGCGAGAATTAAACCGTTGTTTTCGGTAAAGTGCGTAAGTAGAGTATACACCGCATTTTCGAGTTCATCCGATGTAGATAGAGGAACACCATGGCCGCTGAACAGTTTCAAGCGCTTCGTACTTACTTGAATAGTCAGGTACTAGGCCAAACCGAGTTTACGGAAAGCCTGCTGATTGCTGTGCTTGCCGACGGGCACTTGTTGGTGGAAGGCCCGCCAGGCCTTGCCAAAACTCGTGCCGTCAACGCATTGGCACAAGGTATTGAAGGCAGCTTCCACCGGGTTCAGTTCACACCCGACCTGCTTCCCGCTGATTTGACCGGTACCGATATTTTTCGCCCTGAACAAGGTACGTTTGAATTCCAACAAGGTCCGCTATTCCATCATGTCATCTTGGCAGATGAAATTAACCGCGCCCCAGCAAAAGTTCAGTCTGCATTGTTGGAGGCTATGGCGGAACGGCAGATTACCGTAGGGCAGAAGTCCTACCCATTACCCGAACTCTTTATGGTACTCGCCACTCAAAACCCATTGGAGCAAGAAGGCACTTATCCGCTCCCTGAAGCGCAGCTCGATCGCTTCTTGATGCACATTAATATCGATTATCCAAATGCAGCAACTGAGTTGGATATTCTGCGACTGACGCGTGGTGAAGAATTGCATGGTTCGGAAACGATGCTACAACCGCTCAAGCAAGCAGACCTGTTTGCCGCGCGAAAAGCAGTGCTCGAAATTTACATGGACGAAGCCGTCGAAAATTATTTAGTGCAATTGGTCATCGCAACGCGCACCGCAGCAGCCTACAGCGACGACTTGGGTCGTTGGTTGAGTTATGGTGCCAGTCCACGGGCAACGATTGCCCTGGATCGCTGTGCCCGTGCTCGAGCATGGTTGGATGGTCGCGATTTTGTGACTCCAGAAGATATTCAAGCGGTATTCCCGAATGTACTCCGCCACCGCATCATCTTGAGTTATCAAGCCGAGGCTGATGGTATTACCGCAGACGCAGTACTCCAGAAAATTTTGAGTCTCGTTCCCGCACCTTAGCGTTATCATGGCAGTGACTATGCAGACAAGCAGTACGCATTGGTTAGACGTAATGCACTCGAATGGCATCCGTGTCACGAGTGCTGAGCTTATGTATTACCGCAATAAGGTGGCGGCTTTTCAACGGCATCAGCGGCTGCAACCTCCCAAAACACAGACTGGCGCCATTCTCAGCAAGCATAAAGGCCGAGGTATGGAGTTCGACGAAGTGCGGCATTACCAAGCTGGTGACGATGTCCGTTCGATTGACTGGCGTGTCACAGCGCGAACCGGCACACCGCATACCAAACTGTACCGCGAAGAGCGTGAGCGTCCGGTCATGGTGATTGTCGACTTGGGCCCTACTCTGCAATTTGGAACCCAATTACTCGTCAAATCAGTGCAAGCATGTCACTTGGCTGCAGCACTGGGTTGGCTTGCTATTAGCCGCAATGACCGCATTGGTGGTCTCATTAGTTCCGGTCAAGATCACCGTGAGGTGCGACCGCAAGGTCGGCAACATGGCATGATGCGATTGGTGCAAGCACTCGTTGAACAGCAACATCGCAGTAATGATTCACCCACACAGGCAACACAAACATTGGACGATCTTATTCAGCGTACGCAGCAAGTGGCTCGTCCAGGAACTATTGTGCATTGCATCAGTGATTGGCTCACGGCTAGTCATGATACTTTCGATCGCTTATTGGCGATTCGTCGTCATTGCCAACTGCATGCTTATCAATTAACTGACCCATTTGAGTTGGACATGCCACTCCCTGCGGCATCCAATCCATTAGCGATTACCGATGGCCTGCAGACGCCACTGGTCATGGATAGCCAACAGCGCAATGCCTACCTAGCAGCCATGCAAACAAAACAAGCCGAACTTCAGCAACACTTTCAACAATTGGGGGTTAGGCCACTACGGGTCGATGCCGGTCAAGCCTTGGAGCAGCAATGGGCTGAGGTGATGCGATGATGTTACTGGATACGCCAGCAGCCAACGAAGCGCTCGCTGAAATGAATGATATCGTCAGTGCACCAGTGGCATCATGGTGGCCTCTGGCACCGGGATGGTATGTAGTCGGCACTCTTGTCCTCATTGTGCTAGCAGTCGCTATCTGGCTGCTACTGCGCCGTTGGCGCCAACGGCGGATGCAACGTCTCGCGTTGCGTGAGCTTGCGCAACAACCCGCAACCAATCCGGCCGCAGTCACTGCGCTCTTGAAGCAAGCGCTACTGGCTTACTTCCCGCGCGAGCAAGTCGCCAGTATGCAAGGCGCTGTTTGGTGGCAGTTCCTGCAGCAACAATTATCGACCCGCGCGGCGAAACGTTGGCAGCCAGTCATTGATGAGCTCGAGCGCACTCAATATTCAGGTGATACCGCAGCCGATCTAGTCGTCGAATACCAGCGTTACGCGCAATTTTGGTTGCAGCGCGCCTTGCCTCCGACAGGAGGTAAGTCATGATTGAATTTGCTTGGCCTTGGCTTGGCCTCATTTGGCCTCTTCCAGTTTTATTGTGGTGGTTAGTGCCAAAATTTCGGCAACCCACTTCGGTTCTGCGCGTATCCTATGTCCCTGCTGCCGACGGCGTCATGCAACGCACGCAAACTTCACGGTGGGCGTTATTTATTGCCGCGCTCATTTGGACGGCTCTCGTTGCAGCTGCTGCGCAACCGCGCTGGCTTGGTGAGCCCGTTGCCGCGCGCAACGAAGCGCGTGAAATGATGCTGGCAGTCGATCTCTCGGGCAGTATGGAAATTGCCGATATGGAAATTGAAGGGCAACAGGTTGATCGATTAACCATGGTGAAGAGTGTTTTAACTGACTTCATCAGCCGTCGAGTCGGGGATCGTCTCGGTCTCATCTTGTTCGCCGATACGGCTTATGTGCAAGCTCCGATGACCTACGATCGTCGTACCGTTGAGCAGTTGCTCGACGAAGCTGTGCTCCGGCTTATTGGCGAGCGCACAGCCATAGGCGATGCGGTTGCGCTTGCGGTGAAACGTTTTGCTGATGATGAAGAGTCGAATAAAATTCTTATTTTGTTAACCGACGGTCAAAATACTGCAGGGAATGTTTCACCCGAACAAGCCCTGCAACTCGCCCAATTTCATGATGTCAAAATCTATGCCATTGGTGTAGGCGCAGAGGAAGTGATTGTCGAAGGTTTCTTTGGGCAACGACGCGTCAATCCAAGTCGCGACCTAGATGAAGACATGCTGCGCAGTTTCGCCGATGCCACCGGTGGTGAATACTTCCGTGCTCGCAGTACTGCTGAACTTGAGGAAATTTATACGTTGCTGGATCAATATGAACCTGTTGCAGGTGACGAACAGCTCAGACGACCTCAACGTGCCCTCTTTCATTGGCCATTGGCTTTCGCATGGATACTCACGTTCGCGTGGATGATTTTGCGCCTGCCACAGTGGCAACGTCGCACAGAGTCGGAGGAGCAACATGGCTGAGTTTCATTTCCTCCGCCCCTGGTGGTTACTCGCGCTGCTGCCGGTGTTACTGGTGGGTTGGCAATTACTTCGCCAACAGCGACAACAAAGTGGTTGGCAACATGTCGTAGCCCCCCATTTACTAGCTTGGTTGAGTCCACCGCAGCACGAACGCCAGCGGCATTGGCCACTGCGGTTACTGGTTCTCGGTACACTGATAGGCGCAGTCGCGCTCGCGGGTCCTACGTGGCAACGTCTCCCACAACCAGTCTATCAACTCGAAGCCGGTCAAGTGGTCATCATGGATATGTCGATGTCTATGCGCAGCACCGATATATCTCCCAATCGACTCACGCAGCAGCGCTTTAAGGCCATCGACTTGGTCAAGTCACACTTAGATGGTGAGGTGGGTCTCATTGCCTATGCAGGCGATGCTTTCGTGGTGAGCCCATTGACCGCTGATGCGAATAATCTAACCAATTTAATTCGCGCACTCAGTCCCGAGATCATGCCCGAACAAGGCAGTAATCCATTGGCAGCACTGCAACTCGCCGATCGTTTATTAACGGAAGCTGGCTACGCAAACGGAGATATATATTGGCTTACTGATGGTATTCAGTCGCGTGATCAGCAAAGCATTGTTACGTTTTTACGCAGCCGCAACCATCGTGTGTCTATTCTCGGGATCGGTACGGAAGAAGGTGCTCCCATTCAGCGTTCAGATGGCAGTCTCATGCGTGATCGCAGTGGCCAAGTGGTCGTGCCAAGGCTTATACCTGAAACACTTGAGCGGTTCAGTTCGCTGACTCAAGGTCGCTTTGCGGTGATTCGAAATGATCAAGCTGACCTCACCTATCTCACAGACTTAGCGCCCATCGAGCGCTCTGGCAGTGAAACCGAAGACCAAGCCGGTGATCAATGGCGAGACCAAGGACCTTGGCTCGTCCTGGTTCTGCTAGGAGCCGCCTTGTCCGCCGCTCGCCGCGGCATGTTACCCAAAGTATTGCCGGTACTTATTTGTTTATGCTTAATCAATCCGGTCTATGCCCAAGAGTCTGACGCGACGCCACCGCCAGAAAGCTCAGGATTAGCTTGGCATGAGCAACTCTTTGCGACCCCTTATCAACAAGCCGATAAAGCCCTGCAACAAGGTGAATTTGAACGCGCGCGGGCCATCAGCGAAGACAGTTGGCAACGTGGTGAAGCAAGTTATCGTGCAGGAAATTATGCCGCTGCTTTAACCGACTTCTCGCAACGGACGGATGCGACAGGATTCTACAATCAAGGCAACGCATTAATGCAGTTGCAGCGGTATGCCGAAGCTGCGGGCGCTTACCAAGCAGCTCTGCAACAACAACCGGATTGGACAGCTGCACAAGAGAATTTCGAACTAGCCAAAAAGCTTGCAGAACAGCAAGAGGAACAGCAGTCGCAGCAAAGCGACCAACAGCAGCAGTCAGAGCAAGCTGAAGGCGAACAGCAAGAGAGCGACCAACAGCAACAAGCGGAAGAAAATTCCGACGAATCCGAAAGCGACGAATCGCAGCAAGAACAACCTGAACCGCAAGAACAAGAGGCAGAGGCTGACAATGCCGAAGCTGAAGCTGAACCCCGTGAAGCTTTACCGCAAGGCGACCTAACTGAAGAGCAGCGGCAGCAAATGGAACAGTGGTTGAATCGAATTCAAGATGACCCGGCAGTTTTGCTGCGTAATAAAATGCGGCTCGAAGCTCAACGCCGAGAACAGAATCGATTACCCAGAGGAGTAGAACAAGAGTGGTAACGCACATAACCGCGCAACAAATAGATATGAGAACAGCTTTGCCAGGCCAGCTTGCAGCGATGCTCTTCTGTCTGGCCGTGTTAGTGCTGGGCGCCTTGCTCCCCGCACATGCGGAACCGACCACCGTGATAGCAAGTGTTGATAAAAATCCGGTCGTGGCCGGCGATAGCTTTATCCTCACCGTAACCGTTGACGATGATGTGCCGACCAGCAGTTTCGATGCTGCAGCTCAGCTGCCGGACAGTTTCAGTGTATTGAATACGCGTACCGCTCGACGCACATCGATGATTAACAACAGTTTTAGTCGCCAAACCACCTTTACGGTGAGCGTCCGAGCCCCGACCACCGCAGGTGAAGTGACAATCCCTGCACTAACCATCGAGTCCGTCCAATCAGAACCGATCTCCTTGCGCGTGCTAGAAGCGGGTAGCGATGCCGGAGAAGAAGAAAGTCTAGCCTTTATTCGCACCAGTGTGAGTGCCGACGAAATATATGTTCAGCAACAAGTGACGATTATTGCACGCTTGTATTTAGCCGCGAATTTGCAAAGCGGTAATATCATTCCACCGCGGTTGACCGATGCAGATGTGGTGCAAATTGGTAAAGATGAAGAAACCTATGAAGTGATTGATGGTATTCGCTATCAGGTATTTCAACGCACTTACGTGGTCACCCCTCAGCGTTCAGGCGAACAAACCATTCGCGGTCCGGTTTTTGAAGGACAAATCAGTACTGAAAGTGGTAACTCCATCTTCTCGGCATTCTCCTCAACACAACCGGTCACTACCGCTGCTCAGGACATTCCGTTACGTGTTCGGCCTGCGCCCGATAATTGGCAGGGCGAGTGGTTCCCCGCTGAATTAGCTACTCTGAGTCTTGAATACATCAGTGATGGTGAAGATATTCCGAGTGAATTAACCATCGGTCAGCCCATTACATTGCAATACCGCCTCACGGCGATTGGCGTTAAGCCTGAGCAATTACCGCCACTGGCACTCCCGCAATTGGCTGGAGCCAATAGCTACCCTGAACAACCGGAATTAGGAAGCGCAGTGCGCAATGGTAATGTCATTGCGCAAAAACTCGTATCGGTGACGTTAATTCCACGTGAAGTGGGTGAACTGACCATTCCGGCACTGGTGATTCCCTGGTTTAACACATCGACAGGGCAACGTCAGGAAGCTCGAACTGACTCGCTGAGTTTCACCATTGTCGCTGGCTCAGGCCTGCAACCGGATATCCCGCAGCAACCAGCGGTTACATCGGCACCCGTCGCATCTACGCCTAACAATGAGTCAGCTCCGACAACTCGCATCGGTAGCACCGATATAGCGCAGGAGACTTCAAACGAGTCGCAACCTTGGCTCTGGATAGCACTGACGGGCAGCTTTGCCGCATTATGGTTACTGACCCTCTTTGGCTTCTGGTATCGCGGTCGTCAGCGCAATACCAACGAGACAAGCTCACAGTCGACACCCAGCAATCACTATTGGCAGCAAGTGCAACACGCGTGTACCCACAATGACGGTGCCGGGGCTATCCAAGCACTCCAGTTGTGGGCACGACATGACTTAAAACTAGCAGATGCATCTTTGTTGGGATTAAAGAAACACCTTGATAGTGCCCCTGTAACCGCGCAAATAGACTTTCTCTTAGCATCTCGTTTCGGTTCATCACCTACCCCATGGCTGGAGGGCAAAGGACTCTGGCGAGCCTTACAGAGCGCCGTCCGAGACCAACATAAGAAGAGCAAGCCAAAGGCAGCATTGCCGCCCTTATATCCAACCCAGTCATGAGACACAAAAAAGCCCGCTCTCACTGAGGCGGGCTTTTCATCACTGAGCCATCCAATGGACTTAGTTATTCCGAACTATTTCAATTTCAGCGTCCGCACGTAGCCCCTCAACGAAGGCCATATAAAGCTGTTGGCTGTTACTCGTTTCCAACTGCTCTTGCAGACTAGTTGCCAACTCAGCATCGGGCTCACCCGCAATGACTTCACGCAGTTGCACCACAGCAACATTGCCGTTGTTGAGTGTCGCTGTCGTTACCGTGGTTGCACCTGCAGCTGGTGCCGCCATATCGAACAAAGCTTGCACGATAGCGCGAGGGTGTTCATCAGTACGACGGTTAACAGCATCAAGCAGGGTCAATTCGACGCTCGCTTCACCTGCTCGGAGCTGCTCTGCAATTGCTTCCGCTTGCTCAGATGCAGCGACTTGAGCACGTTCACGGCGTAACTGCGTTGTGACCGTGTCACGAACGTCGTCCAGAGCACGCGTGGAGGCTGGGCGATGCTCAAGAACACGAACAACAACGGACTCTGTATCACTGGTCTCGATTAAGTCGCTATTTAAACCTTCCGCAATAAAGTCGTTGTCAAATACTTGCTGCAACACAGCAGGATGATTCAATGCTGACGGTGCGTTATTACGATTAAACCAATCTGAAGTGCGCACAGTCAGTTGCGTACCCTCTACTGCGGGTTGCAACGTATCTGGCATTTCGAATGATGCCTCTGCGACGCCTTGCTGTAACTCATAGTAACGCTGCTTAACACGCTCATCGCGCAATTCGGCAACGATGTCGTCACGAACTTCCTCAAATGGCGTCACTGAACCTTCTTCACGATCGGTTAACTTAATAATGTGAAAACCAAAAGATGTCTCTACAACGTCGCTCACATCGCCTACGTTTTCTAACGCAAACGCAGCAGCTTCAAAATCTGGATCCATGGTACCCGCTTCAATAAAATCGAGATCACCACCTTGCTCTCCAGAAAAGACGTCATCCGAGTTTGCTTTAGCAACTTCGGCAAAATCAGCTCCATTATTAATTTCAGCAAGCAAAGCTTCTGCTTCAGCTCGAGCATCGGCATTGCCATCTTCCGCTTCAATCAAAATGTGTGAGAAGCGAGCTCGCGCTGCAGTTTCATACTGTGAACGATTACTCTCATACCACTCACGAACGACCGTCTCATCGATTTCAATCGACTCGGCAATAGCACCCGCTTGTAGTGCGACAAACTCCACGCGAACTTGCTCAGGAACCGCAAACCGGTTGAGATTTTGCTGATACCAAGTCTCTACATCAGCATCGGTGATTTCGACTGTATCTAGATAATCCGCCAGCGCGATTTCACGATAGCCACCACTGCGCGATTGATTGACCAGAGCTTGCACTTGCTGTACTTCATCGGCCAATACGAAGTCCGTTTCTAGAATGGACTCAAGTAACTGAGTCCGCGCCATATCGCCACGCATCAATTCAGCGAAGCCATCGACAGAAAAACCGTTTTGTGCCAGTACCATGCGATAGGTTTGGTTATCAAATTGCCCGGCCACTTGAAATGCTGGAAACTCACGGATAGCCGCTTTCACTTGCTCATTCGACACTCGCAAGCCGCGTTCTTGCGCATACTGTTCAACCAATTTCTGGTCGATAAGACGATCCAGAACTTGTTGGCGAAGACGTTGATTAAACGCAGGATCGGCTGATAGTGTTGCGTAAAAATCGCCTAATTGTTGTTGTTGGCGATTGCGCTCATTTTCTACTTCACGGTCGAATTGTGCTTGCGCAATTTCCTCACCGTTGACAATAGCAACAACAGGCTCAGGTTGATTGGTGACGTAGCTTCCAATTCCAAACAACGCAAAGGTCAAAGCCAAGAAAACCAAAATGGCTTTCACGATGAAACTTTGAGACCTCTCTCGAATACTGTCCAACATGTTCTGTTACACCTCGATTTAACTCTACAATTGCGCGGTATTATACCTGCTTGTGCGCTAAAAAAATAACCCGAAGCGAGGCTTCGGGTTATTTTCAACATTCGCTGGCGGAGCGGACGGGACTCGAACCCGCGACCCCCGGCGTGACAGGCCGGTATTCTAACCAGCTGAACTACCGCTCCGCAGGTATTAGTTTACTGAGTCTTTCAGTGCTTTACCGGCTTTGAAAGAAGGTACTTTTGCAGCTGCAATTTGAATAGTCTGACCGGTTTGTGGGTTACGACCAGTGCGAGCAGCACGCTCACGAACGCTGAAAGTACCGAAACCAACTAGAGCTACTTGCTCACCCTTTTTCAAAGCGTCTGTTACTGCTTCGATGAAAGAGTCTAAAGCACGTCCAGCAGCAGCTTTAGAAATCTCTGCTCCCTCTGCAATTTTGTCAACTAACTGAGACTTGTTCACAGTATCATCCCCTTAGATTGTTATTATCAGATTTTGCATGGTTCCATTTGCATATGAATGGCCCAGCGAAGGTTATAACAAGCTTGAACAAACCGTTCAAGCGTTGGCAACAGGTAAGTAGACTACTTAACTCAAACCAGTCACACAAGTGTGGTGGCAGACGAATTCCAATGTTGTTCTGACCAATCACTCTTGCCTTAGGCTACCACAAGAATTTCTATTGAGAACCCTTTTTCACAATTTTTTTGACGAAAGAATGCGGTCTGTAGGCTGATGATGGCCTCGCAGCCCGCATTTTATCGTTTTACGGTGCATTTCCGACCGCCTCAGGGGTCCGTTCGAGTGCAACTTTCAGCACTTCGTCTATCCATTGCACCGGCTGAATCTTCAAATCACCCTTCACATTATCACTGATCTCAACCAGATCGCGCTCGTTTTCCTTAGGAATCAAAACATGCTTGATGCCACCGCGATGCGCTGCGAGTAGCTTTTCTTTCAAACCGCCGATGGCGAGCACTTCTCCGCGCAAGGTAATTTCACCGGTCATCGCCACATCAGCCCGAACCGGGATCTGCGTCAATGATGAAACTAGCGAAGTGACCATAGCAATACCCGCACTCGGACCGTCCTTTGGAGTTGCGCCCTCAGGAACATGCACGTGAATATCACGTTTCTCATGGAAATCATCCGGGATGCCGAGCTTAGCTGCGCGACTACGTACGACCGTTAACGCTGTTTGAATCGACTCTTGCATGACATCACCCAACGAGCCGGTTGAGGTGATTTTGCCTTTACCTGCAACGTTGGTCGCCTCAATGGTGAGTAAGTCACCCCCCACCTCAGTCCAGGCTAAGCCGGTCACTTGTCCAACTTGGTTGTTGTCCTCGGCCTTACCGAAATCAAAGCGTTGCACACCAAGAAAATCACTCAGGTTTTCACCGTTGATTTCCACATGCTTGACGCGCTTATCGAGAACGATTTTCTTCACTGCTTTACGGCAGAGACGAGAAATTTCACGTTCCAGATTCCGCACCCCAGCTTCGCGGGTGTAATACCGAATAATTCCGATAATCGCGTCGTCCTTCACATTAATTTCTTTGGCTTTCAAACCATTACGTTCAATCTGCTTCGGCAGCAAATGGCGCTTCGCGATGTTTAATTTCTCGTCCTCGGTATAACCTGACAAGCGAATCACTTCCATCCGATCCAGTAATGGTGCTGGAATATTCATACTGTTGGAGGTCGCGACGAACATGACATCCGACAGGTCGTAGTCCACTTCCAAATAATGGTCGTTGAAGTTGATGTTCTGCTCCGGGTCTAATACCTCGAGCAAGGCTGACGCTGGATCGCCACGCATATCGGAGGCCATCTTATCGATTTCATCGAGTAAGAAGAGCGGATTACGCACCCCAACCTTCGCCATTTTCTGAATCAATTTACCTGGCATCGAGCCGATGTAGGTGCGACGGTGACCACGAATCTCAGCTTCATCACGCACACCACCAAGTGCCATGCGAATATATTTACGTCCCGTAGCCTTCGCAATCGATTGACCCAATGATGTTTTACCAACACCGGGAGGTCCTACTAAACAGAGGATGGCACCACGCACTTTGCTCGTCCGTTGTTGCACGGCAAGATACTCGAGAATGCGTTCTTTAACTTTCTCCAGACCATAGTGGTCTGCGTCTAGGATTTTTTCAGCCCCCGCCAAATCTTTCTTGATCCGCGAGCGCTTTTTCCACGGTACCGATACCATCCAATCGATATAACCACGGACTACCGTTGCCTCTGCTGACATCGGTGACATCATTTTCAACTTCTGCAGTTCAGCACGAGTCTTCATCTCGGCTTCTTCTGGCATTTTGGCGTCTTCAATCTTCTGTTGTAGCGCTTCAAATTCGTCAGGACCGTCTTCCATTTCGCCCAGTTCTTTTTGAATGGCTTTCATTTGCTCATTCAAATAGTACTCGCGCTGACTTTTTTCCATCTGCTTCTTCACTCGCGTACGAATGCGCTTCTCGACTTGGAGCAGATCAATCTCGCCTTCCATCAACGCCATCAAAAACTCAAGACGTTCGCGTACATCTGTGATTTCTAGCACGCGTTGCTTGTCATTTAGTTTCAGCGGCATGTGCGCTGCCATGGTATCAGCGAGGCGGTCCGCAGCTTCAATTCCAGAGAGTGAAGTAAGGACTTCTGGTGGAATCTTTTTGTTCAGTTTGACATAACCTTCAAACTGATTGATTGCCGAGCGAATCATCACCTCTTCTTCTTTCTCATCCATGCGCTCGGAATCGAGGTAATGGACCAGTGCTTGAAAGTAATCGGGAGACGGCTCGAAATTATCAATCGCTGCGCGCTGCACACCTTCCACTAACACTTTTACCGTGCCATCAGGCAATTTCAGCAGCTGTAGGATAGTCGCAATGGTGCCTATAGTGTGGATGTCGTCCGCTTCTGGTTCATCCACAGTGGCGTCTTTCTGGGCAGCTAAAAAGATTTGCTTATCCGCATCCATAGCGGCCTCTAAGCAGCGGATCGACTTCTCACGACCAACAAATAATGGAATCACCATATGCGGATAGACAACGACGTCACGCAATGGCAATACGGGAATACTCAGGCGTTCAACCCGCTCTTCGCTCATAAACTTCTCCAGGTGGTAACTCTGTGTATGCTTTCTTATCTTACTCCTTAATATGTGGTCCTCCAGCTAAAGTTCAATGTTTTGCACAAAAAAAGGGCCTTATTGGCCCTTTTTGCATGATTTTTGTGCTAACTGGGGGTGCTATTCACCTGCGGCTTGCTTGTCTTTACCTTGATTTTGATAAATCAGGATCGGATCAGACTCACCTTTGATGACAGATTCATCGATCACCACTTTGCTGATATTCTTCAACGATGGTAATTCGTACATGGTATCCAACAACACCGCTTCAACGATAGAGCGGAGACCACGCGCACCCGTTTTCCGTTGCATGGCTTTGCGAGCTATGGCACGTAAAGCATCTTCTCGGAACTCCAATTCCACGTCTTCCATTTCAAACAAGGCATTGTACTGTTTGGTTAATGCATTTTTGGGTTCACGCAGAATTTGTACTAAAGCGTCTTCGTCCAACTCGGTCAGTGTTGCTAATACTGGCAAGCGCCCGATAAATTCTGGAATCAGACCGTACTTCACCAAATCTTCAGGTTCGACTTTGGCTAAGGTTGCACCCTCGCCGTCAGACTTCTTACTCTTCACTTGCGCACCAAAGCCAATGCCAGTGCCAACGCTGATCCGCTGTTCGATAACTTTATCTAGACCAGCAAATGCGCCGCCGCAGATAAACAAGATTTTCGAGGTATCGACCTGCACGAACTCTTGCTGCGGGTGCTTCCGACCACCTTGGGGTGGCACTGCTGCTACCGTACCTTCAATCAGTTTCAGTAGCGCTTGTTGCACCCCTTCACCCGATACATCGCGAGTTATCGAGGGGTTGTCTGATTTGCGTGAAATCTTGTCAATTTCATCAATGTAGACGATGCCACGTTGCGCCTTTTCGACGTCGTAATCACATTTCTGCAGCAGTTTCTGGATGATATTTTCAACGTCTTCACCCACGTAACCCGCTTCGGTCAATGTGGTCGCATCAGCCATAGTGAACGGAACATCGAGGAAACGCGCGAGCGTTTCTGCTAGGTAAGTTTTACCTGAACCGGTTGGACCAATCAGCAAGATGTTACTCTTGCCCAACTCGACATTCTCTTTACCTTTACTACTATTATTGTGGAGCCGCTTGTAATGGTTGTACACGGCGACCGCCAGTACCTTTTTCGCCAAATCTTGACCGATCACATATTCATCTAAGTGTTCCCGAATTTCCTTAGGCACCGGTAATTGGTCACTTGAGGCTTGCGGCGCGATATTCTGAATTTCTTCATGCAAAATATCGTTACACAGCTCGACACACTCATCACAAATAAATACGGACGGCCCAGCAATCAGTTTACGAACTTCATGCTGACTCTTGCCACAAAAGGTACAGAATAATGGCTTATCGCCATCGCCTTTGGTTGTGTCCGTCATTCGATTTAGTTTCCTTCTCGCTTGGTCAGAATGCCATCAACTACGCCGTAATCGACAGCCTCTTGAGCACCCATGAAATAGTCACGGTCAGTATCTTTCGCTACTTGCTCATAATCTTTGCCGGTATTCTCGGCCAACATGCGGTTCAGCTTCTCTTTGATATCCAAAATTTGCCGCGCATGAATTTCAAAGTCAGACGCTTGCCCTTGGAATCCGCCAAGTGGTTGATGAATCATCACTCGAGAGTTAGGCAGACAATAGCGCTTACCTTTTTGGCCACCCGCCAATAAGAACGCGCCCATACTTGCCGCTTGCCCCATACATACCGTACTGACATCTGGCTTAATGAATTTCATCGTATCATAAATAGCCATGCCTGCGGTGACCACGCCACCGGGCGAGTTGATGTACAAGTAGATATCTTTATCTGGATTATCAGACTCAAGGAACAATAACTGAGCCACAATCAAATTGGCCATGTGTTCTTCCACTTGGCCACAACAAAAAATGACACGCTCTTTGAGCAAGCGCGAGTAGATGTCGTACGAACGCTCTCCCTTTGAAGTTTGTTCGACCACCATAGGGACCAAAGCGGCCATTGGTGCAGACGTCAACTCTGACATAATTACAACTCCTGAAATAAAAAATGGCTCGTATAAGATATACGAGCCATTAAACCAAGTTGATCTAGAGCCCGTCAATGTTCTTCGACGGTTCTCGTAAACTTACTTTTGCTTCGGATTCATCAATTCGTCGAATGTTGCTTTCTTTGCCTTCACTTTCGCTTGGCTCAGAACAAATTCAATCGCTTGGTCTTCCAGGGCAACATTGCGAACTTGTTGCATCAATTCTTCGTTGCCTTTGTAGTAAGCAACCACTTCAGCTGGATCTTCGTAGGCAGAAGCGTTGGTTTCGATAATCTCATCGACCTTCGCAGAATCAACTTTCATTTCGTTACTACGAATCACTTCGCCGAGTAACAAACCAACCTTTACGCGCTCTTTCGCTTGTTCTTCAAACAAGTTTGCAGGCAATTCAGGTAAGTTCGCTTGTTGACCGCCAAAACGCTGCATGGCTTGACGACGCAAGTTGTCGATTTCTTGATCAACCATTGCTTTCGGAGTATCTACTTCATTCGCTTCAACGAGGCCCTTGAGCACTTGCTCTTTGACTTTGCTACGAACCGTAGTTTTCAACTCACGTTCCATATTTTTGCGAACTTCAGCTTTCAAAGCCTCAATGCCGCCTTCTTTCACACCAAATAGCGCAACGAATTCGTCATTAATTTCTGGCAGCTCACGCTCTTCAACTTTCTTCGCTGTGATCACAAACGACGCAGCTTTCCCTTTCAGGTTTTCCGCGTGGTAATCTTCAGGGAACGTGACTTCGATGGTTTTCTCTTCACCGGTTTTCATGCCGATAATTTGGTCTTCAAAACCAGGGATCATGCGATTTTCGCCGAGTTCTAGCGCGAAATCAGAAGCTTTGCCGCCGTCGAATTCTTTACCGTCAATAGAGCCGACGAAATCAATCGTGATACGATCTTTCTTCTTCGACTTCTTCTTGACTTCTTTCCAGCCAGCGTGTTGCTGACGCAAAGTTTCAAGCATGTTATCGACGTCTTTCTCGGTCACTTCAACAGTAGGCTTTTCGATGGTGATTTTATCCAACGCACCAACTTTGACCTCTGGGTATACTTCGAAAGTCGCAACGAACTCCAGGTCTTTACCTGCTTCATTTACTTTTGGTTCGATCGCAGGGTTACCGACTGGGTTCAATTTTTCTTGCATGACCGCTTCGTAATACTTGGTGTACATCATGTTCGATGCGGCACGTGCATGCGCTTCTTTGCCAAACAGCTTCTGTAACACGTTTGGTGGCACTTTGCCTTTGCGGAAGCCATTGATACGACGGTTGCGGTACTCTTCTTTGAGCAAACGCGTGACTTCTTTCTCAATTGCTTCGGCCGGCACTACGATAGTCGCACGGCGCTCTAATCCTTGGGTTGTCTCTACAGAAACCTGCATTGCTTTGTTACCTCGGCTTCACTTGTGGCCTGAGCCCACTACCATTCGGGGGCCCTTCAAAATGACGCAGCATTATAACGAAGCGACTGGGGGGAGTCGAGTATAAATTACACCGTGATGAGCGCGGAACAATCGCGCCCATGATGTTTGGCTTGGTAGACAGCTTGGTCAACAATTCGCAATAAGCTATCAACATCGTCTTCCGTGCTGGGAATTAAACTGGCAATACCGATACTTACCGTCACCGGCCGCTCAATTTCGCCGGTATCTTTGAGGGTACGGACGCATTCAAGGATTTTCTTTGCGCGCTCCTGAGCTTCACTCGGAACACATTGCGGCGACACCACAAAGAACTCATCGCCACCGTAACGCGCAACCACCTCGCCACTGCGCTTAAACACTTGTCGAAACACTCTCGCGACAGCCTTCAACGCTTGATCACCAGCAACATGGCCACTGACATCGTTAAACGACTTAAAATGGTCGACATCGATCATAAAAACAGTCAAACGCTGGGCATTGCGTCGCGCTCGCTGCAATTCCTGCCGGAGTGCTTCGTCCAACCCGCGCCGATTCACTAACCCGGTCAAGCCATCCTCTCGTGCCAGCTGCGCCAAACGTTGATTTGCCAACCGCAACTCAGCTTCGGTTTTGCGTAGTTTAGCCTCGGAGCGTTGGCGAGCAATCGTATTGGCAATTAAGTCCGCCACCAATCGCATTTGCCGTACATCAATATCACTCCAGTGCACTTGTCGATTCACCAAATCACAGCCGACAAAACCAAGCAATTGGCCTTCTAGAAACATACCAACAGCCATCATGGAACGAATGTGCTCACGCGCTAACTCTTCCTGAAAGCCAACTGCGGCGGGCGGCAGCTCCGATAGCGAACTGACCACCACTTGTCCCTGCTGTAGCATCTGATCAAAAAACCACGGCATGGCATCGCGCGGAACATCCTGTAACTCGTCAATGTGTGCACTGATCTCAGTATTCACCCATTCATGCGTATTCGACATGGTGCTGTAATCGTCATTGAACAGGAATACATAACACCGATCTTTACGATCACCATGACCTAAAGCTGCAAGTGCTTGCGAAATATGTTGTTCGGTTTTCTCAAACGGACAGTTGATCAATTGGGCACTGATTTCAGAAATCAAAAGACCGAACGATTCTGCTGAATCGCTCGGTCTTAGTTGCGTTTTAGTGATGGACTTTAAGTCCACGGAGTCCTGTTTACACGGCATCGACACTGATATTTACACACTTATTGTTATCGGCATACAGTTACAGACATGCGCTCATTAATTAACCGAAGTATACCGAGCCATGAATTACATTGTAAATATTTTATTGCTTGTCGATATTTTGTTTTAGAAATGCGCTTTGCGCAATATAACACCTAACGCAGTTGCTGCAGGGCTTCCGTAGGCGGGATACATCGCACCGCACATAGCAAAGCCTTGTCCACACACTTGACCTCGAATATTTGTGCCTGTCGACCGGCCAGTATAAATATTCATATTGTCTAGAGTAGAAGCTAATTCACCGATATAACTCTCCATCGTGATACGAGTACCGGACACGCTAATACGCTCCACGTTTTGGTATGGGCTGGATTCAGATTGCAGCGCAGTGACTGTCTGTTCTTGAATTGCTTCCGATTCAACTAACGAAGCCAAGCGTTCGCGGCTCTCTTTGTAGTTGAAGCGACTTAATTTGCCAAATAAGATAGCTGCGCGGTCCGCATCAGCAGGAACTCCAACTCCCGCAGCGAGCAACTGGGCCAACAGATATTGTGAAGGCTGATGATTTTGTTTTGCTGCTCGCTCTAACCATTGAACAACCTTTTGGTTTGTGCCGCCCTCAAGGTTGAGGTTTCGTACTGCTTGCTCAAACAACGCAGACGGATGGTCTTGACGCAATGCTCGTTGAAAGGCGTACTCAGCTTCAACTAAATCGGCATCGACACTGATCCCCTTCTTTAACCAGTTCGAATAGATATACCAAGCACGTGGATCATTATTGCGCAGTGCTCGTTTCAAATGTTGCCGCGCAAGATCGAGGTTTTGCTCAAGGCCTTCACCATTGGCATATGCCAACGCAACAATCACTTGCGCATCCGGGCTGCCATTGAGAGAAAACTTAACGAGACGTTTCATATCTTCGCTGCATTGTGCCGAACGACATTCAGTCTCTGCCCAGTCATTGGTATTCAGTATTTCTTGAGCAAATACGGAGGTACTAAAGCTAACAACGAGTGCTAATAGTAGAAAGGTACCGCAAGTTAGATAGGTCTGAGTTTTCATCGTCAATCGCTCTTTTTGTTGAATTCACAAAAAATATTGACAATTTTTTAATAAAAATCAAGTTTTAAATGCTTTTATAACAAAAAAGTCGACTTTTCAGCCGACTTTTTCAATAGCACTTGTTTAACACGAAATATTACAGCGAAGGATAGGCTCTTCCTAACAGGGCTCCTAGCGCTGTCGTACCTGCATTACCGCGGTCACCAGCGGTGTAGATTACATTACATTTAGAGACACCTTGGCCACAAACTTGACCACGAATATTCGTGCCTGTCGAACTCCCGTCATAGAGATTCACACCACTGAGCACATCAACCAACTCACTCACATATTCTTCGGTGGTAATTCGCGCTCCTGACACTTCAATAACTTCGACGCCATTTTCGTAACCTGATTTCGCATAAAGATCGACCTCGATCATAGCTTCAGTATTTTGACTAGTCTCAAGATCAGCCATGACTGCGTCATAGCGAACTCCACTCTCGCGATAGTTCCAACGTTTCAGTTCAGAAAACAACTTCGCGGCACCAACCAAATCTTCTGGGGTACCTACGCCACCAGCTTTTAATTGAGCCAGCAAGTATTTCGCGGGTAAGTCATGCCGCTGTGCTGCGCGCTCCAGCATCTCGACCGCTTTACTGTTGTCACCACCATCAAAATTCAATTCGCGCACCGCAAGTTCATAAAGCGCTTGCGGTGAGCCTCTGCGTGCAGCGCGCTGCAATGCGTATTCGGCCTCTACACGGTCCTCTTCAAACCCGCCTGCGCCCTGACGCAACCACTGCGAGTAGATGTACCAAGCGCGCGAGTCTTTCTGTTGTAAAGCGCGCTTCAAAAATTGCCGAGCACGGTCAGGATTCGCTGGCAGACCATCACCGGTCGCGTATGCAACGGCAGCAATAACCTGTGCGTCGCTACTGCCGTTCAGGGCAAACTCCACCAGTTCTTGCATATCTTTACTACAGGTTGCTGACGTGCAGTCGGACTCGACCACTTCAAAGGTTGGGATCTCATCCTCTTCAAGGAGTTCAGGTGAAGTTTTGATTTTTAAATATTGAGCGCCCCAATTGCTTGGCTGGAACTGTCCCGTTGGTGCGGTTACTTGACCTGGATTCACAGTTTCTTGAGCCAACGCCAAAGGACTCGCAGCCAGACTAAAGAAACTAGCAAGCAATAAGGGTTTCAGGGTAAACGTACGCATAACAAACTCCAGCAATTTACGGTTGTGTAAATAACTATCGGTTAGTTTGTTAAAAAGATCAACAAGTGCTGAAGAAATGGTCGGCGAGACTGGATTCGAACCAGCGACCCCTTGTACCCAAAACAAGTGCGCTACCAAGCTGCGCTACTCGCCGACAATCAATATGTGGGAAATTACTCGAGAAAAATGGGGTGGCTGATGGGGCTCGAACCCACGACCACCGGAATCACAATCCGGGGCTCTACCAACTGAGCTACAGCCACCACAACTTCGTGGTGAAGTTATTGCTATCAGACGCTGACAATCAGCACCTAGAAATGCCAGGGCAAACATGGCGCACCCGGCAGGATTCGAACCTGCGACCCACGGCTTAGAAGGCCGTTGCTCTATCCAACTGAGCTACGGGCGCATAGCTACGCTCGAAAATGGTCGGCGAGACTGGATTCGAACCAGCGACCCCTTGTACCCAAAACAAGTGCGCTACCAAGCTGCGCTACTCGCCGACAATTCCGATAAACCCGTGCAGGACGCGGCCTGACAACGGGGGCGAATATTACCTGTCTCGCCCCACAGCGTCAAACATTTTTTTGTCGATAGCTGCCAACTGCTGCTTTTTAAATCAATCACAAAGACTCGTCAAAAACTACAGCACGAGGGTTGCATGGATTACGACTACACCAACTCGCAAAAACGTGCGAAAATATGCAGCCATCGAGAACGGTTCACTAGCCCGTTAGCCTGTTTATTTACACCTTAAAAGGAAAGTTCGTCTATGACCGCTCAACGCATCGATGGCAAAGCTGTAGCCGCACAAGTTCGTAATGAGGTAAAGGAACGTGTTGCAGCGCGTCAACAAGCCGGGCTGCGAGCGCCCGGACTGGCGGTAGTTCTGGTAGGAGCAGATCCTGCTTCCCAAGTTTACGTTGGTAGTAAACGTCGAGCTTGTGACGAAGTTGGTTTTGTTTCCAAAGCGTTTGATTTACCTGCGACGAGTACGCAAGTTGAGCTTGAACAGCTGATTGACCAGCTCAATGCCGATCCTGAAGTCGATGGTATCTTGGTGCAATTACCGCTACCACAAGGATTGGATGCACAGGCGCTTCTCGAACGCATTCATCCGTTCAAAGATGTCGATGGCTTTCATCCGTTCAATATGGGCCGTCTCGCCCAACGCAATCCGGCCTTACGTCCATGCACACCACGCGGCGTCATTACGCTATTGGACTCTATTAAGCTGGATTTACACGGTAAAAACGCGGTCGTTGTGGGCGCTTCCAACATTGTCGGTCGGCCAATGGCATTAGAGTTGTTGCTGGCTGGTGCAACGACGACCATCTGTCATCGTTTCACAACAGACTTGCAAGCACACATCGAGCGAGCTGATGTACTCGTAGTAGCCGTCGGCAAGCCAAACTTTATCCCCGGTTCTTGGGTCAAGCCCGGTGCGGTCGTTATTGATGTAGGTATTAATCGGCTTACTAATGGAACACTCGTCGGTGACATCGAATTTGAACCCGCAGCCAGTCGTGCTTCCTACATAACTCCTGTTCCAGGCGGTGTTGGCCCGATGACAGTGGCAACGTTACTACAGAACACCTTGCAGGCCTGCGAGACTTGGCATGCACCTGCACCGACCTCAGAATAAATCGGTCACAGGCGGTCCAACGAGATCGCTTAGCATCGGTCCTCGAATATGGTGGGTCAGTACCCAATAGGGCGTATCCGTCATCGCAGTTCGCGTACGACAAAATTGTTGAGCTGCACTCAACTGCCATTCTGACCATGCGGCTAAAACTTGTGCCGCCAGCGGAACTTGCAACGGAAAGCACCACCACACTTCAATTTCAAGTTGTTGAGCTGCAAGCCAGTCTTGCTGTTCCGACCGTTCGATAGTTTGGGCGCGAGCGTCTAAATGATCATTCGGTATAACCCAGCGCCATTCGCCATGAATGCGACGTTGCTCGCCAAACTTCTTGAACTGTGCAGGTGTTGCGTGACGGATCGCAATTCGTCCAGCCACTTTCACATGCAACTGTTGTCGAGCCGCGGCAATTACATGAGTCTTTTGAAAATCCGCTGGCTTCGGTGCCTTGCTGAAATCGAAATCCAAATTCGCCAATGTGGTTGGATCGATTGTCGCCATCGCTGCCGCCAAAGTTCGCTCGATCGCTTGGCGTTCGCCCTGATGGAGAACACCCGCTCGTAACGCGTAGCTCGAACCGACTGCCAATGTTTGTCCCGCCCAGAACAACCATACGATTTGCACCCATAAACAGGCAAATAAGACTATGACGGGCAGCGCTAACAAACTCTCCACCATCACCATGCCAGTTTGTCGGCCTCGTTGCACAGAGCTTTGGGGCATCAGCGACAACCACCGTTGGCCACACACTGATCCCACAGTTGCTGTAATTGCTGTAGTTGATTTCGAAGGGTGTAATAGCTGCCATCGAGGGTATTGAACGTCTGTGTCTCAATGTGTTCGGCAGTGAGCCACGTGCCGGTAAGATTGCGCACTAACATTCTGTCGGCTTGTACCTGATCGACAGTAATATCAGTCGCCTCGACAGTGCCGACTTGACGGATATCGTGTGCTGAAAAGTCAAGGTGAGTAGCGAGCTGATTGAGCTCTGGAATGTCCGTACGTGGAACGCGATGTACATATCGTGCGGCGTGAATATCTGAGATTGGCTGCCAAATCATTAGACTAACCGTATGATGCTGCACGACGACCGACGATAGTTGCGTCTTTAACCATTGCGCCTCACCGACTGAAGGCGCCTGAATTTGCAGAGCTAGCAAGCGACTATTGACGTTATTAGTTGCATTGAACGACCACGGACGTCCCCAGGGCGATTGAATCGTTGGGAGGTAACCAGTAGCCTGCAACTGTTCGACTGATTCAGGCGCTACGCCTGTTTGAAACCAATATTGGCGAGTCGCTTCCATCAATACTTCTGTATCCGCTAGCCATTTGGCTTGTCCACCCAGATTGGTCGGAGATCGCGAAAGCCATTGTCCAAATAACAGCAATGCTGAGCCAATCAACGCCAACGCGATAATCAATTCAAATAGAATATAACCACCTCTAATTTTCATCATTGCTACCCTGCAAAATTGCTACCGCCCGACTTTGCCTCAACAAGCGTAGTTGCCAAGCAATGAGCACTGGACTGTCGTTCACGTGGGTCATTGGCCGCTGTACGACAAAGTGATAGTGCCACTGCAATGCCAGTAACATCGTCGTTGCAAACAAGCTCAGCACCGCTACTGCAATCAGAAGCTCTGCAATAACAAAGCCAGATAGCTGAGCTGAGCTTTTCATGACTTAACCTTGGAAGCGTAATGTGAGCGTGCCTGAGTCATACACCGCACTCAGTGCATGTTCACCAAAATCTCTGGCGACGCGGGCTCCCTCGGCTTCTTGCCCAATGCCAGTCATTGCAATCACATAACGGGATGGATCGGAACTATCAGCCGTCACCGTAATATTTCCACCCCACGGATTGAGTCCGACTCCATCGAGCCAATTCTCCGGGACGGCGGCAATACCTGACATAGATTCCAGAGTAATCCCCGTATACAAACCGCTGCTAGGTCGCCAAATCTGGGTGCCCAGCTGAATGGTCACAATCTGACTTTTTGCCTCATTAATTCGCGAGTTACCTACGGCCCAATCCCGCGCAACCAATGAGCCAATGGTTGCTAGCGCAATAATGGATAACACCGTTAATACTTCTATAAATGTAAATCCCTGTTGCTTGTTCATCGAACACTCCTTGTTGTTAATCTATCTAATTTTTCCCTGCTTTCATGACAGCGATTGTTGGGTAGTGACCATTAACATGGCTCCCATGCCACCCACCACGAGAACCAACAGCACAAAAATTAATCCGTAACAGCAACTCAGCATTAACACCCGTAGTCGCGACAACGCCTGTATTGCATCATGGCTCGCATAATCCGCCACCCGCTGTAATGTAGACAGTTCATCCTGACGCCCCCCATTACTGAGTCGAAATAACATCCGCGGAGACAGCAACTGCACATCGAATAGGATTCCTAATCGTCGCTCTCCAGCTGCAAGCCGTTGCCGCATCAATGTCACTACCTCGCACAGTGGATGCTTCGGTACCGACTGCATAGCCCGCAAAGCTCGGTCCAAATTACCCCCACCACGCATTAACACACTCACTGTTTGCAGCAGCAACACCGCACGAAAATAGCGCTGAATAACAAACGCACCGACACTCACAAGTGGCTGAGCAACCTTGCCTCGAAGTGAAATCCCAGGCGGTAGCCCCCAAGCAAATACGATCAATCCACTCAGTATCACCATCAACAACACCAGCCAGCTACCCTCGCTCAATTCAACCAACCACACACTGAACAATGGCCATTGCAATTCCGGCACCGAATTTGCCAATTTCATGACTACATTCTGACCGATGAACTTTACTGCTATCATCGCAACCACGACCATAACGGCCGGATAAGCCAGCGGCTTCCAAAAGGCTTGTTGGGCTGTTCGTCGTTGTTGCTCAAATCCTTTTAACTGCGTAATCAAATTTTCAAGAACACCACTTCGCTCACCGACCGCAACCAACATACATAAATCGGAATCAAAATGAGCCTGCATAGCAAAGACCAAGGGCTGTCCCTGATTCAATGCAGCGAGAAATTCGCTGGCAACTTGTCGTTCTTGTCGCAGACGCTGCTGAGCCGCATTTTCAGAGATTTCCCGAACAATTTGAATGGGACTCAAACCATCACCTAGCCCAACCGCAAAGTCTTCCAGAAAAGCTAATTGCCGATCGCGAGCTAAACGCATGACGTCTCCTCAACTGAGCGCTGATGAGATACTAAAATGGGTTGAGTTGAGGCGAGTGACGGCCACCCTCGCGTCACCAAGATCCGCTGACACTCCGCTAAATTTTCATGCCGAATAGCGGCACGAAGAAAATCATCCAGACACAGCAACTCGCCCCGCCAACGCCGACCCGTTACCCCTGAACCTAAGCAACGTGTGCAGGTTGTGTCCATTTTCCCTGCGGCTTCAATACCCTCTTCAATACCCTGGCAAGCATGGCACAGAATAGGCTCGAGACGCTGGGCCAAAATCCCCTGCAAAACGCCCGGTTGCGCCAGCATCGAACCTGACACCCCCAAATCCAGAAGTCGCTGAATGACCCCAAGACAATCGTGTGCATGCACCGTTGCTGAAACTAAGTGACCGGTCAAAGCCGCGGTATAAGCAGCTTTTGCTGTTGCGCTATCGCGAATTTCGCTAATCGAAATAACATCAGGATCCTCTCGTAACGCCACCTTAACCATGTTGGCGAAATTTAATTCTGGATGATCAGCGAGCACCGGCTTTTGTTCGATCTGCGGTTGAATAATCTCAATCGGATCCTCTAATGAGATGACTTTATGCGCAGCAGGAATCACCAAGTTCATTGCCGCCAAGGTCGTTGACTTCCCCTGCCCAGTGGGTCCAGCAACTAATATCAAACCATGCCCAGTGCGGATCATCGTGGACAGGCTCTCGACCATATCTATGGGCATCCCGAGTTCAGCCAAACTCTTTATCGTTTGTTGCTCATACTGCAATCGCATCGTCACCGCAAACCCAGATCGTGTCGGTGACTTCTGTACTCGCAATCGCAACGACTTAGGTTGTTCATCATGTACCACCGTCAAACTAATACTGGCACTCGACAGACGCTGTTCGTCAAAAAGTTCATGAAAATCATCAGAGCGTGTGTTCAACGCCGCCGCAATTGCAGCCGCTAGCACTTCTCGACCGCGTTCCACTCGGCTGACCAATCGACCGTGCACACGAAAGGCCAAAGTTGCCACGCTCGGCTGAAACACTAAATGGATATCAGAAGCCTGCAGTTGGATAGCTTGAACAACTAGGTCTTCAAGTGCTTGCTGCGCTCGCGTCTGGTCTAAAACGACCGCAGACTCGGTTTGCCGCTTCACCTTTCTGAGATCATCAGCATCATGCAACAAGTTTCGAATCACATGCTCAGGTTCCACCGAGCGATATCGAAATCCTGATGTTTGAAGCTCCATCAAGCACATTAAATTGACTAAGGTTTGTGGCTGACTGCCCCAGGCAACGACTGTGCTAACTAGCCAGCCATCCTGACTACACAGTGCAAAGACCGGCTGTTCTTGCTCTGCCAACGCTAAGCAGTAATCGAGCAGTTGCAGATTCACTTGATGAGCGGCAAAGCCAACGTGGTCAGTAGTGTTCATGTAGTAACTCCAACTGATAGGTGGCTTTGCCTATAGAGACGCTCAAACGATCATCGTCGCGTTTAACCAGCAAACCAGCACTGTTGGCGATACCATCCCAAACACGGACAATCCGCTCATCGACACGTAAGAGGTAGCGCAACTGCCCCTGTCGTTCAGTCCAGCCGATCAATGCGACCTGAGTGGTTTCCGATTCGGTAGCAGCGGATTGTTTCGCTGCTGTGGAAGGTTGTTGTAACTGACGTATCGCAGACTCTGCCTCTGCGACTTGTAATTCGTAGTGCAGTTGTTTCGCGCGAGAAGCGGCAGAACGCTCTTGTAGTTCCTGCAAACGCAGTTGCTTGAGGATCTCGGTTCCGGTTTCAATCTGCTGTGCTTGCGCCGTTGGCTGCCACAAACATGCAATGCCAACGAGGAGTATGTATGCGTTGATACGCCCAGTGATGATCATAGGTCTGCCTCCTGCAGATGTCTCGGTAGCCAATAAAAACGCAATCTCATCGTTAGTTCCTGTCGCGCTTCGAACCAACGATACTCGAGTAATCGGCCTGGCAATGCTTGCAATGCCTGTGCAAACTTCCGATCTAAACCTGCCGCATCGGGTAACCATTCCAATTGATATTCTTGCCATTGGAGTTTGTCGACTGCTGGAGCACCGACCCGCTGCCATTGAATGTGTTCAGCCCAGTCATTCAGCAGGGCTTCAAGTGCATCATTGGCGTGCTGCTGATCACTAACGAGTTGTTGCGGCGTCATCGTCACCTTATGCTCAAACCGTGTTCCCAAGCGCGCACTTGTGGCATCGCCACTCACCACGAGTGGTGTTTGCTGACGTAACTCAGACACCGAACCATAAGTTGATCGCATCACTATCGTCCAAGTCCCAGCGGCTAGGGTCGCCTCCTGAAATTGCCAACCTGCAATCAAATTCGCTTGATCTTGATAAGTCAGCAGTTGCTCAAGGTGAGATAGCGGTACTCCCTCAATCTCGTACAAATAGGACTGGATACGCGGTGCACTGACTTGCCGTTCCGGCCAGAACCACCACGACGTCCCAGCGGCAATACTGACAACAACCGCAAAACTGAACCAGAGTCGTCTGCGTCGTTGCCAAGGCAATGGTTCACTGAAAGGACGTAGTAACGCGTTCGTTGCTGTTTGTTTCCCTGCGGGTTTATTCAACCACTGGGAGGAGCACGCATAGTCTCTGACAAAATCATTGAGCGACGGATCCGAGGGCACATCCAATAACACATGCGCGTCACTTAATTCCCAGGACTCGGTCCATTCACGCAAGCGCTCCTTCATCCAAGCAACGTCCGTTTGCTGTTGCTTGACAGACAGACTCACCACGAGTTTATGCTGATACCAAATAACGACATGAATCTGTTGGGAATACTCCGTAACGGCGATCACATGAGGTAGTTGGGGATACTGCAAGCGCAATTCATGGGCGTAATCATAAACGCGTTGGTGTGCGCCTACCTGAGCACAACTGAGCCAATAGTAAGAGCCACTGGGAACCACTGAATAGTGTGTGAATTGCCATTGTTGAGCGCTTCGTAACAGGGCTACGACCCGACCTTTCGAAGTGCAACATTGACGCCAACAATGGGCTCTGGACTCTTTCACTGCTGGAGTCATAGGTTCGCTCGCTTAACAATTCGCGGTGTCAACAGCACCAAAGTTTCCGAGTGCCGTTGCTGCTGAGCGTGTCCGCCACCGAGCAATGTACTCAGCCAACTCTTTTGTTCAAGCCACTGCTCACGTTCATTCCGCAGTCCACTCAGCAACAGCGTCTGACCATTTTGAATCAGTGCTTTCATAAAGAATTTTTTGCGTTTGGTGTGCGGTGTTTGAATTAACTGTTGGCCCGATCGAACCTCATCGATGCGTTCCAAATCCGACAATTCCGTCGACAGTTGTAGAATCACTTCATCGTCACCGATACTCGGCAATACATAAAGCTCGAAACCAGTGGTGACTACACCAGGTTCCAATAACTCGGTTGTCCCCACATTTGCGGTTGCGGTGGAGCCTGCTGCGGCTAAGTAGGTGGCATTGTCTTCAAGTAGAATCTTGGCAATCTGATTGTTCAATGACACCACCCGCGGATGATTATTCATACGAACCAGTCCTTGCTGTTCCAAGGCCTCCAGAAATACCTTCGAGCCAGCAGCACGCCCCTGTTGTTGCTGCCATGACAGTTGCGCACCGTCCGCACCACCAATGCCCGATATTGCCGCCGAAGTGAGCCCCAAAACACCCTCGCCACCGGCGGTCTTCAGCAGCGCCTGCCAGTCTACCGAGAACTGCTCTTCATCAGTAAAGGTCACATCCAAAATTTGAACCTCAATGGCCACTTGTCGAGTGAGCCGTTCATTTTGCTGATCTAAATAGCGTTCAATCGACGCGACATGGTGGGGGTAGTCGCGAACCAATACCGACGTCGAGCTTTGATTAATAGAGAGCTGCCCAGCTTCTGATAGTAACAAGCGCAATGCGCGATCTAAGTCAGTCCATACCGACAATGCGGAGCTACTGAAATTGAGAAATTGCTCATTGGTCGAGTTTAGCGATTGCACGGGTAAGTTGGCGTTACGTTGCGATGTGCCGCTCTGCTGTCCCTTATTACCGAGAAAGAAATTGGTATCGCCGGTGAGAAAGGCTACATCAAATTCAGCAACCCGAAATTCACTGACTGCGATACCATCGTCATCCGTCTCAATATGCCACCCGGTCGAACGTTCGAGCGCTTGAATAAATTCACCAACAGTCCGAGTCGTTGGAGTCGACACTAAGGCATCGGCCAGGCGTGGGGTAAGAAATTGATAGGACAGAGCAACAGGCGTGAGGACTTCTGCTAGCGCAATGTGTGCTGGTACATCACTAAAACTGCTGGACTGCGGCTGGCTAAACCAACTCGGTTGGTCATGACGAAGCGGCGCTAAGGGCGGTACATAGAACTGCTCGGACTCGGTGATGCGACTCGTAGTTAGCGTAGAGTCCCCACTCTGTTGCAAATGTTCCAATTGTGCGAGCATGACCTGATGACGACGCTCATTGGTGAGGTCACTGCTGTCTGCGAGTTGCGGGACCGCGCACCCCACTAAAAGACCGCTGAACAAAGCGAGGATGTATCTCATAGCGAGGCACGCTGTGACTGCTGATAATCAACAACAGCGGTATGGTTTGCGTGCAGGGTAACTCGTAATTGATAGGGCTCAAGCATTTGCTGCAATAATTGTCGCCAGGAGGCTCCACGCAGCAGATAAACGGTTGGCCACAAGTGTTGCGTAGACGCCCGCCACTCGATCGCTTGCACGCCAAATTGCTCGCGCAAGAGTAAATCCAGTTGCGGTTTTAACAGGCCATCGTGAAGCTGCAATGAGACGTCGGTGTCTGCTGCCGATGGGGGTGTCAGTGTTTGCTCAGTCACTGGCATCAAGTGAGGGTCAGCGCTGATATCAAAATCAGCGCATTCTGTCGCTTGCGTGGAAAATGGCAGCCCTACGCTGAGGACACCACTACAGAAAAGAACACGAATGAAAGCCATTGCACACCTCCTTGTTGTTTTTAAACGTCACCGTCCTTGGCAACGAGTATTCACTGTAGTTGACCTAACAGTGAGCAACAAGCAGGCGTTCGCGCATCGTGTTGTAGTTTATTTCGTACCTTTCTTTTTGGTTCCTTTAGCCGCTGATTTCTTGGTCTTTTTCGCAGTAGTTTTGGCTGCTTTCTTAACCGACCATTCGCCATCTTTATAGAATGCTTGCCAGCCTGTTTGCTTCCCGTCTTCCTCAGTCACAACATACTGCTCTTTGGTTTTGCGACTGTAGCGAACGATCGCATCATGACCTTGATCATCTTGTGCTGGCGCATCGGCTAAATAATGAAACTTCTTCGGAATCCGGTCTTTAAATTGCTGCAGCTCTTTGACCTTTACGGCCCGCGTTTCGCGTGACCGCGGGAAGGTGTTGGCACTCATAAAGATACCTGAGGCTCCATCGCGAAGCACAAAATACGCATCGCCGCTTTCACAAGGTAGCTCTGGGAATGGCACTGGATCCTCTTTCGGTGGCGCCGGCTGACCGTTTCTCAACAACTTCCGCGTATTTTTACACTCGCTGTTGGTACAGTCGAAGTACTTGCCGAAACGTCCCGTTTTTAATTGCATCTCACTGCCGCAACGGTCGCATTCAAGCACCGGACCATCATAGCCTTTGATGCGGAATTCGCCTTGCTCTACCAGCTGTCCAGAACACTGTGGATTGTTACCACACACATGCAGCTTGCGGCCTTGATCAATGAGGTAACTGTCCATGGCAGTACCACATTCTGGACAACGCTTTTTCGCACGCAGTGCGTTGGTTTCCGCTTCGTCGTCGTCAGTGACGCGAATGGCTTCTTCGCCCGGTAGTAAATTTAATGTTTGCGTACAGCGCTCTTTAGGCGGCAACTCGTAACCGGAGCAGCCCAAAAAGACGCCCGTCGATGCCGTCCGAATACCCATCTTCCGACCACATTGCGGACAATCGATATCGGTGAGCACCATTTGGTTGGCACGCATACCGCCTTCTTCCGGAGGTAACTCTGCGTCAGCTAGCTTTTTGCTAAATTCCGCGTAAAACGCATCGAGCGTCTCTTTCCAATTTCGTTTGCCCTCGGCGATATCATCCAACGCCTGTTCCATTTCGGCGGTGAAGTTGTAATTGAGTAGCCGCGAGAAGTTTTCGACCAAGCGATCATTGACAATCTCGCCCATCTTTTCAGCATAAAAGCGGCGATTCTCCACCCGTACATAACCACGGTCTTGGATAGTCGAAATAATCGAAGCGTAAGTCGATGGCCGACCAATGCCACGTTTTTCCAATTCTTTGACCAATGACGCTTCGCTAAAACGTGCTGGCGGTTTGGTAAAGTGCTGCTGTGGATCCAAGGCCTGTAATGCTAAGGTTTCCCCTTTCTTAATATCGGGCAAACTCTTGTCTTCGTCGTTTTTCGAACCCGCAGGCGGCTGTACCTTGGTCCAACCGGCGAAACGCAGGACGCGACCGCGTGCTTTGAGTTCGTACTCGCCCGCTGTGACAGTGAGTGTCGTCGCATCATAGCGAGCTGGAGTCATTTGGCAGGCAACAAACTGGCGCCAAATCAGCTCATACAACCGCTGTGCGTCACGCTCCATATCTTTCAAATGCTCAGACTTGACGGTCACAGAGGACGGACGGATCGCCTCATGCGCTTCTTGCGCATTTTGTTTGGAACCATAAAAATTCGGCTTTTCCGGCAGGTAATCTTTACCATACTGCTTTTCAATAAAGCCACGTACACTCTGCACAGCCTCTTGGCTCAGGTTGGTCGAATCGGTACGCATATAAGTAATATGACCTGCTTCATACAACCGCTGTGCCAGCATCATGGTTTTTTTCACACCGTAACCCAATCGAGTACTGGCTGCTTGTTGCAAGGTCGAAGTAATAAACGGAGCCGATGGGCGGCTGCTGGTTGGTTTATCTTCGCGATCAGTAACTAGGTAGCGGGCATCCTGTAATGCAGCCACTGCGGCATCAGCAGCAGCCTTGTCGCCTGCTTTGAATGCCTTATCTCGGAACTTTTGGACCTGCATCCGCAAATCGTGCTCTCGCTGACTTTGCAGATCTGCGTAGATATCCCAAAACTCCTCTGGGACAAACGCTTTGATTTCACGTTCGCGCTCTACGACTAAGCGCACCGCCACCGACTGCACGCGACCCGCCGATAATCCCCGCGCAATTTTCTTCCACAACAAGGGCGACACCATAAAGCCAACCACACGATCGAGGAACCGCCGCGTTTGCTGCGCATTCACGCGATGCGTATTCAATGCCGATGGATGAGAGAAGGCGTCTTGAATGGCTTTCTTGGTAATTTCGTTAAAGACCACGCGCTGGAAACGTTGGTCATCACCGCCAATAAGTTCACGCAGATGCCAAGCTATAGCCTCTCCTTCGCGGTCCAAATCCGTTGCGAGATAAATGGTTTCGGCTTTACTTGCCAGCTTTTTCAGTTCTGCAACGACTTTTTCTTTACCCGGTAAAACTTCGTATTGCGCCTGCCACCCATTATTCGGATCGACCCCCATGCGGGCGACCAGCTTTTCAAAATCACGGCGTTTTTTATAGGCTTCTTTCTTTTCCGGCGACATCGCTCGCACTTCAGCCGCAGATTTTGCTTTGACTGAATCAGTGGTTCGGGTCGGCAAATCACGGACATGCCCGACACTCGATTTCACTACGAAATCGTTTCCTAAATATTTATTAATTGTCTTTGCCTTTGCCGGCGACTCGACAATAACCAGCGCTTTAGCCATGCGACTCTCTATGTATCAAATGATGTGGTTTACTTGCGGGTTCTTTTTTTAGATATATCTGTTCTCTAGTCACTTCACAACCATGCAGATCAAATTTCATAAAAATTCTGCATCCCGTCATATCCATGCAAATGGTGCGGCAAGCCAATCTTTTCAAGACCTCCCGCCCCTTACACCCAGCCAAAAGTGTGCGTATAATAGCCTTAAATTGAAACAGTACAATGCCTAGTTGGCAACGGAGACCTTGATGAGTTCACGTCACGTAGAAGTAAATTTTGACGGTTTAGTGGGCCCTACCCACAATTATGCTGGGCTTTCTTACGGCAACGTAGCCTCACTCAGTAACGCCAAAGCGACATCAAGCCCTCGTTCCGCAGCCAAGCAAGGTCTCGCGAAAATGAAAGCATTGCATGATCTCGGTATGGTACAGGGTGTGCTGGCACCGCAAGAGCGTCCAGATACCCATGCACTGCGGCGGCTCGGATTTACCGGCAATGATGGCGAAGTGCTTGCTAAAGCGGCACAACAGGCTCCAGAAATTTTTCAGGCCGTATGCTCCGCATCCAGCATGTGGACTGCAAACGCGGCTACCGTCTCGCCGGGTGCAGATACTGCCAACGGCAAAGTACATTTTACCCCGGCCAATCTGACCAATAAATTCCACCGTTCGCTCGAGCCGCAAACCAGTGGACGAATTTTACAGTCCATGTTCGCGAACCCACGTTATTTTGAGCATCACACCCATTTACCCGATAACGAACATTTCGGTGACGAAGGTGCGGCGAACCATACGCGACTGTGCAGTAGCTACGACAAAGCGGGAGTGGAAATTTTTACCTTCGGACGTTACGCATTTGACTCGAGCAAACCAGCGCCATCGCGTTATCCAGCTCGGCAAACCTATGAAGCATCACAAGCCATTGCACGTTTACACGGACTCAGTGATGAGACCACTGTCTACATTCAGCAAAACCCAGCCGTGATCGACCAAGGTGTATTCCATAATGACGTGATTGCGGTCGGCAACCAGAATGTGCTGTTCTATCATGAACAAGCATTTCTCGACACCGAGAAAAAACTACACGAAATCCAGCAAAAATTCGGTTCCGAGCCAGTCTATTTCATCGAAGTGAAAACGTCTGAAGTGTCGGTAGAAGATGCCGTACAGACCTATTTATTTAACACCCAGCTGATTACTTTACCGTCCGGTAAAATGGCGATTATTGCGCCAACTGAATGTCAAGAAAATGACAGCGTTGCCGATTATTTAGCGCAATTAGTTACCCGTGACACGCCCATCCAGCAAGTGCATTACATGGACGTGAAGCAAAGTATGCGGAACGGTGGTGGGCCAGCCTGTTTACGTTTGCGCGTAGCTCTGAATGACACCGAATTGGCAGCGGTAAACCCTGCGGTTATCCTGACAGATACTCTGTTCAATCGGCTTAATCAATGGGTTGATAAACATTATCGGGATGAGTTGGCGGTGGCAGATCTAGCCGATCCGAATCTGTTGGATGAGTCGCGCACCGCACTGGACGAGTTGACTCAAATCCTCAAACTCGGCTCGGTCTATCCCTTCCAACTCTAGCTACTAGCTACTAGCTATTGGTTATTAGCTACTGGCTACTAGAAAACACAGATCTGTGCTCTTCTAGTAGCCAGTAACTAGTAGCAAATCACGCTTTTCGCTCTTATAGTAGCTAGTAACCAGTAGCAAATCACGCTTTCGAATGGTCAGTCGTCGTCTTCGTTGTGCAGCTCTAGATTCGCATCTTCGCCTTGATCCGATCCATTCCGAGCAACATCGTTGCGAGCAGCATCCAGTCGGTCGAGATACGACTGGTTGATATCACCGGTAATGTATTCGCCGCTAAAGACTGATGTTTCGAATCGCTCAACCGTAGGATTTTCTTTCTGAACCGCGCTAATTAGGTCATCAAGATCTTGATAAATTAATCCATCAGCTTTGATCAAATCATTGATTTCCGACGCTTCACGACCGTGACCTATCAGCTCGTTCGCGCTTGGCATATCGATGCCATACACATTAGGGAAGCGAATTTCAGGCGCAGCAGATGCAAAATAGACTTTCTTGGCACCGGCTTCTCGCGCCATTTCAATAATTTGTTCAGAGGTAGTACCACGCACAATCGAGTCATCGACTAGGAGCACATTTTTGCCTTTAAATTCGGCACCAATAGCATTCAGTTTACGCCGCACCGACTTCCGTCGCTGGGTTTGTCCCGGCATGATAAACGTGCGACCAATATAGCGGTTTTTCACGAACCCCTGACGATAGGGTAAGCCCAGCACGTTCGCCATTTCCAATGCGATATCGCAACTGGTTTCGGGGATTGGAATGACGACATCAATATCCAAATGACTGTAATCTCGCTTGATCTTCTCACCGAGCTTTTGTCCCATGTTCACGCGTGATGCATAGACTGAAATCTTGTCAATCGTCGAATCTGGACGCGCAAAGTAAACATACTCAAAAATACAGGGAACATGTTGCGGATTGTCAGCACACTGACGTGAAAAGAGCTCACCCTCATCAGAAATATAGATAGCCTCACCCGGTTCCACATCACGCACGAAGGTAAAACCAGTCCCATCAATAGCAACACTCTCTGACGCGACTATCCACTCGTTGCCTTGAGCGGTTTCGCGCTTGCCAAGTGCCAACGGACGAATCCCCCACGGGTCCCGGAACGCGACGACTCCGTGGCCAATGATCATAGCAACAACGGCATAAGCACCGCGGATCTGACGGTGCACACGCGACACGGTTGCAAAAACATCATCAGCGGTCAGTTGCAAACTATGCTGTTGATACAACTCATGTGCAAAAATATTCAGTAAGACTTCTGAATCCGACGTGGTATTGATGTGCCGACGTGCTTTGGCAAACAACTGCTCTTGCAGTTCTTGTGCGTTCGTTAAGTTACCGTTGTGCGCCATGGCAATACCAAAGGGCGAATTCACATAAAACGGTTGCGCCTCAGCGGAGCTGGAGCTACCGGCCGTTGGGTAGCGAACATGCCCAATACCCACTCGACCTTGCAAACGATGCATATGCCGCGTGTGGAAAACATCACGAACTAAACCATTCGCCTTACGCAAACGCAATGTGTCTTGGTCTACGGTCATGATTCCCGCCGCGTCTTGGCCACGATGCTGGAGCATGGTTAAAGCGTCATACAACGCTTGATTGACTGGGTCTTTACCAACTATGCCTACAATGCCACACATGCCAACACAACCTCATTACACTTGTTTGGGAAGAAAACTGGACGATTGTTCAAGGTATTCAAAAAACCATTGAATAAAGATCCCAAAATGCGGGATCAGTACCGAATTCTGCCACCAGGTACTGCTGGCAAAACCAGTAAAGGAATCAAGGAAAAATAACAGCGCACTGACTATCAACACACCGCGCAGCGCACCAAACACGGCACCAAGCACGCGATCAGTTCCAGTCAGACCGGTCGACTCGACCAGTTTACTCACCAAAAAATTGACGATGGAACCAACAATGAGAGTGGCGACAAATAACGCTAATATTGCTGCGCCATTACGCACGAGTTCATCTTCAATGCCGGTAAAATACACGGCTAAATCGAGGTAATACCAGCTGGCAATGAAAAAGGCTGCTATCCAGATAGCGAGAGACAGAGCTTCACGAACAAACCCGCGAAACAGGCTGATCAACGTTGACAGTGCGATGACTGCGATGATGGCATAATCTATCCAGACCATAGGGAAGCATTCCTGAGGCTGTTATGAAAACGCGCGCAGTGTACCAGAAAATTGGTCGCATTACGCTCCCTTTTTAAGCGCTTTTCATCAATCCTACTCAGCGCCCAAAGATGTCTCCAACTAAGGCTGATAACGAATGACCTTACCAGAGAGATTCGTGAGTTCACGCAGTTCATCGAGTTGCGCAGTGAGTTCATTTTTGACAAGCCCAGGCCCGACTAACAGCTTATGCATGGCTCTGCCATTGCTTTGATAGGGCTCAATGTACGCTGGATAGCCGCGCTCTTTGAGTAATTGAACCGTGCGCTCGGCTGACTCTTGATTACCGAGTACAGCAAGTTGAATAATCCAACCACCTTCCTGCAAATCAGCATCGGTCGGTGGCCTTGGTTTAGCTTGAACCGTTGAATCCGGATTCAATGCGGGTTCTTGCTCACCCAGTTCAACCGTTTCAATGGCTGGAATTTCAGTAAATGCTTCGTCTTCAACAGGCTCTGCTTGAGTTGGGATCTCAGCAACAGGCTGTTGCTCAACATCCACCTCAGGCTGCAGGGGCATTGCGACAAAAGCCTCGCGATCCTCCACAGGTTTACCATCGAGCAACTCGGGCAGAATGATCACTGCGAGAGCCAATAAAATAATACTGCCAACAATCCGGTTTTGCAGGGGCGAAGACATGCTTACTCCGAAGTCGAAATACTAGCGACAGTGTAAAACGAGCCGCACACCAATACCAGAGGTTGCTGCGACGAATGCTCCAGAGCCGCTGCGCAAGCCGCTTGCTGTGCTGCCTCGACCGAGGAAAATAGCTCAAACGCTTGAACTGTCGGTGGCAACGCAGCAGCCAATTCACGCGCACTGGCTCCACGCGGCGGCCCTAAGTCGGCGCAAAACCAACGCGATACTGCAGGCTCCAGTGCCGCTAAAGTTCCCGCAATGTCTTTGTCCTTGAGCATCCCGATCACCGCGTACACAGGCCGTTGCTGTGCTGAATAGAAGCGTTGCACATGTGCACACAAAAATGCCGCAGCATGCGGGTTGTGCGCGACATCCAATAACTGTTCTGGTGGTCCAGCGAGCACCTGCAAACGCCCTGGCTCACGAGCGAGCGCGAGGCCTTCACGAATAGCTTCTGCGCTCACCGGCAAAGATAACGCCTCAATAGCAGCCAGAGCCGTTGCAGCATTGGGTAATGGTAACTGAGGCAAAGCTAATTGAGATAATTGTGTGTGAACGCCCTGAAAGCTCCAGGATTGCGCATCAGCAGCCACTTTATAAAAGAACTGTTGGTTCACTCGACGGAGTTGCACCTGATTTTGCCGACAGTAATCGAGCGCTACCTCTGGAAAGTCAGGTTCGCCGCAGATAGCGACGCGGTGGGGACGAAAAATACCCGATTTTTCAACCGCAATACCATCCCGATCGGATCCCAGAAAGCCGATATGATCGATACCCACAGACGTGAGCACAGGTACGTCTGCATCAATGATATTGACGGCGTCAAGGCGCCCTCCTAGCCCGACTTCAAGGATCCACACATCGACTTGAGCGCGCTGCAACAGCCACAGCGCTGCTAAGGTGCCAAACTCAAAGTAGGTTAAAGATGTGGTACCCCGCACAGCCTCAATCGCTTGAAACGCAGCGACATGATCAGCGTTCGATAACCACTCACCATCAACCCGAACTCGCTCACGATACTCGTGGATGTGCGGCGAAATGTAAACGCCCGTGCGGTAGCCTTGGCAGCGTAGAATAGTCTCGATGTAACGAACCGTGGAGCCTTTACCATTGGTACCTGCCACGGTGACAACCGGCGGCTGATTCTGGTCGAGGTTGAGCTTATTGGCGACCTGTCGAATCCGGTCCAGCCCCATATCAATAGCTGTCGGATGCAAGGCCTCCAAATAAGACAGCCAGGCATCAAGCCCAGCTGCTGTAGAAGGTGGAGTCACTGGTGAAGACGACACAAGTCTCCTTAAATTTCGTCAGCGACTGCCGGAAGTTTCTGGAATTTAGCTAACAACGCGCAGATTTTATTTCGCATCTGACGACGGTCTACAATCATGTCGACGGCGCCATGCTCCACTAAAAACTCCGCTCGTTGGAAACCTTCAGGCAGTGTTTCTCGGACGGTTTGTTCAATGACGCGGGGGCCAGCGAAACCGATCAAAGCCTTAGGCTCGGCAATATTTAAGTCACCCAGCATAGCTAAACTCGCGGATACACCGCCCATAGTCGGATCAGTAAGCACTGAGATAAACGGTAAGCCTTCTTCGCTCATGCGCGCTAACGCCGCTGACGTTTTAGCCATTTGCATCAATGACAACAAGGCTTCTTGCATCCGCGCACCGCCCGACGCAGAGAAGCACACCAATGGTAGCTTTTCGCGCAAACAGACTTCGGCGGCTTTCACGAATCGAGCACCCACCACCGAAGCCATGGATCCGCCCATAAATTCGAATTCGAATGCTACTGCGACAATAGGCATACCTTTCAGCTTACCTTTGCCAGCAATCAGTGCATCTTTCTCGCCGGTCGCCTTTTGCGCCGCTGAGATACGATCTTTGTACTTTTTCGAATCGCGAAACTTGAGAATGTCTTGCGGCTCGAGTTCGGCCCCAATTTCAGTCATGGTATCGGTGTCGAAAAATGCCTCAAGGCGACGGCGGCCACCAATGCGCATGTGATGATCACATTTCGGGCACACATTCAAACTGCGCTCTAAGTCGGCGCCATATAAAATGGCGTCACAACTGGTGCATTTCGACCACACACCCTCAGGAATGTTACGACGCTTACCGCTCTTCGGTTTCGCGAGAATACGCTCAATCCAGCTCATATGATTCCGTTGTTATCGTTAACTATGACGATGATTTGTTTGTTTCAGTGACCTTATTAAAGCACATCCGCTCCAATGAGTGCAGTAAAAAGTGGTCTAAGCACTCGGCGACACAGCCGCTACTCATGACCGGGATGATAGTCCGGCAACCATAACGGCCCCGGGGGTAGTTGCGGCAGACCAAACTCAGAAGGATAGTCGACTTGCACTAAATAAAGACCATTTGGCTTTGCCGTCGCTGCCGCGAGATTACGGTCCCGTGCAGCTAATAATTCAGCAACCCACGACTCAGACTGAGCACCGACACCCACTTCAATGAGGCTACCCACTATATTCCGCACCATATGATGGAGGAACGCATTCGCAGCAATATCGACGACAACAAAGTCGCCATGACGGCGCACATCTATGTGAGTGACGCAGCGAAACGATGTGGTGCTTTGACACTGAGCGGCGCGAAAGGAAGTAAAGTCATTTTCGCCGAGCAGGCCTTGCGCAGCGCGATGCATAGCTGCCGCGTTCAGCGGTTGATGATAATGGCTGAGGCCATACTGCAAGAATCCAGGACGTAAGCGCATGTTGGCGATGATATAGCGGTAACGACGCCCAGTAGCGCTGAAGCGCGCATTGAAATCGGCAGGAACCACCTGCGCCCAACGCACGGCGACACTGGCTGGTAGGTTGCTATTTACACCCATAGTCCAGGCGGCGATAGTTCGCAGTTCTGGGGTATCGAAGTGAATCACCTGGCCGGTCGCATGAACACCCGCATCGGTACGCCCAGCACAAGTCACCTCGATGGGACTATTGGCAACTTGACTCAACGCGCGTTCGAGCACTTCTTGCACACAAACCACTTCGCGCTGACGCTGCCAGCCATAAAACTGGCTGCCATCATATTCCACACCCAATGCAATTCGCGTCAACGCACTGGCATTTAAATCTTGTTCAACATCCGTCATGAGTACTGCACTTATCTCAATTTAACGATGGGATTGACCATCAAGCTGTTGCAGCAATTGGGCTACTTCCCGTTCAATATCGTCGTCGCCACAGTGCTTAATCTTATTTAATAGCAGCTGCGCATCGTCAATTTCGCCCATTTCTATGTAGGCTTGCGCCAGATCGAGCAAGGTTGCTGGGCTTTTACCCAATTCGAAGTCATCCTCGATGTCGATAGCGGGGGGCTCTGCAGCTTCATCCGACGCACCCAATACTTCTTTGACATCATCTGTCGAATAGCGGTCTTCCACATCATCATTGGCTTCGGCATCTGCCTCTTCCAACAAGGTTTCGATATCAATCAAATCCAGATCGTGCTCGGCTTCGGGCTCAGCATCGTTATCTGCAGATTCAACGGAGGCTTCGTCCGACTGCGGCTCAAGCTCAAGACTAGCATCAAGTTCGGGTTCTGGCTCTGGTTCTGGTTCTGGTTCTGGCTCTGGCTCTGGCTCTGGCTCTGGCTCAACAGCAGGTTCGAACTCCAAGTCTGGCATGGAGTCCAGCGATACCTCCGCCTCAGACTCATGGGTTTCGTCTTCCTCGGTCTCCGCTGTTGTGTCAGAGTCTTCTGCGTCTGCTTTCGCCGCATCATCCATTGACCAATTCAGGTCAGCTAAAGCGGCCTCAATATCAGCATCACTCGCTTCTTCCTCCGCTGATTCCGTTGGACTCTCAGCATCCACGACCTCCATCTCAAAATCGTCCAGGTCCTTATCGGTTTCAGACCACAGTGGATCGGTCGACAAAACCGCATCCTCTGCAACGGCCACCTCATCGTTGTCAACTGGCTCTTCAGTTGTTTCTTGCGGAGCTGGCTCAGAATCCCTCAAATCTTGTTGGTCTCGTTCGGCCGCTTGGCGAGCACCATTATAGGTTCCTGCAATTTCACGGTTGACGCGGCGCACATAAATGACATACCAAATAATGGCCGCAATTAAGAGTGGTACGAGTATCGCGAGCGCTAACTGATAGGGCTGCAACAACCAGTCGATGAAGCTCGGACTCTGCCGTTTACTGGCATCACGCTTCGGTACTGTTGTTGAAGCACTCGATTCTGATTCAGAGGACGCGGCTGTCGCCGACTCTTTGGTCACCTCTTCATCTGCATCAAGCATCGGTTCAACCGCTGCGGTTTCAACATCTGGTTCTGCAGCAGACTCACTGGCTTCAGCATCAACGTCCGCAAGTGACTCCTCACTCATCGTTTCATCGGTACGCGACTCGTCAACAGTAACTTCAGCATCAGCGGTTTCGATAGCAGCGGGTTCTTCCGCAGTCGCAGCACCTTCTGCAGGTGAACTGTCCTCGCGAGTCGGTTCTTCAACAGACTCCTGTTCGGCCGCTGCAATTGCAGTGACTTCATCCGTCAGCTGACGTAATTCGGCATCGGCAGCGTCCTCGATATCTACGCGCTGTTTCAATTCAGCGAGCTCAGCGTTCACCGCGCGCAAACGCTCCTGCAAGTCCACATTTTCCCGTTGCAGATTTTCAATCAGCTCGATGGATTCAGCTAAATTCGTTCGCAACGAATCCATTTCTTCAGCAGATAAAGTCGCTTCAGCGGCATCGACTGCGGTTTCAACTGGATCAGGCGTCGCGATAACCGTGTCATCGACCACACGATCACCGGCAACGACTGAGGTTGACTCAGAATCAGTAGAATCGCTCGCGCGGTCGTTCAGATTTGGAATCGTTAAAAAATAACCATCCATCATCCGATCCGGATTGCCGTTGATAAAGACCCGAGGGTTGGCCGCGACAATCAGATCCATCATGGCGTAGATGCTAATACCTTGCTTTTGTCCGTAATAGGTAGAGATCGTCCACAAGGTATCCGTGGATACAATGGGGCCGAATCGCTCTTCCTGCCAACGCGATACACTCTGCCCCTGCAGCGCAATCGTGCTAAAAGGAGCCAACGCGTGACTATGTACCTTGGCTGCCGTGCCTGCTAAGCCCAGCAACAAACTTCCGGTAATCAGAGCTAAAATCGACCGCTGCATTGCGAGTAATCCTTGTTCAAATGACGACTATTTGAATCATAATAGTGAGTTATAGATATTCTTTTATCAAATGTTCGGCTATTTGAATACTATTGGTTGCTGCACCTTTACGAATGTTGTCACTCACCACCCATAAGTTTAGTCCTTGTGGATGCGAAATATCATTTCGCACACGCCCGACGAATACCTCGTCATGACCCGCAGCATTCCCTACTTGGGTGGGGAAGTCTTCTCGCGCATCCATCAACACCACACCAGGAGCATTTCTGAGTAACTCTTTGGCTTGTTCAGCATCAATCGGTTGCAGGGTTTCAATATGAATCGCTTCAGCGTGACCAAAGAATACCGGTACCCTTACTGCTGTTGCATTCACTCGCACCGAGCTGTCACCCAAAATCTTTTGCGTTTCCCACACCATCTTCATCTCTTCTTTGGTGTAGTCGTTATCCATGAATACATCAATTTGTGGAATACAATTAAACGCGATTTGACGGCTGAATGTTTCTTGCTCAACCGGACGGCCATTCAACAGCGCAGCGGTTTGTTTTGCCAGTTCATCCATAGCCTCTTTGCCCGCACCAGAAACCGATTGATAAGTCGCTACATTAATTCGCTCAATACCCACGGCATCATAAATAGGCTTCAACGCCACCAACATTTGAATCGTTGAGCAGTTTGGGTTGGCAATGATGTTGCGATTGCGGAAGTCAGCCAACGTATGACCATTGACTTCCGGTACCACCAAAGGAATCTCAGGTTCGTAGCGAAACTCCGACGTGTTATCAATCACAATACAGCCGGCGTCTGCTGCGCGTGGAGCGTAGATCCGTGAGATTGAACCACCTGCAGAGAAAAAGCCGATTTCGACTTGGCTCCAATCAAAGGTTTCAGCATCTAAAACTGTGACGTCTTCGCCTCGAAATGACACTGTCGCGCCAGCTGAACGACTGCTGGCTAATGGGAACAATTGTCCAACGGGAAAATCCCGTGCTTCGAGAATTTCAATCATCTGCTGGCCCACTAACCCAGTGGCACCAAGAACGGCTACAGAATAAGCACGTGACATTTTTAGCTTCCTTTTAACAGACGCAACCGCTGGGGCCAATTGCCCTCGAGCTGCCATGCAGCTGGCTGCAGTTGTAGAGTTGAGAGTTCTGCGCGCGCGGGATAATGACGGCGCAATGCATCAAATTCGCTGGCAGTTGCCGGCGCTTGTCGCAGCCGCTCGTCATCAGCGCGTATATCATAAATGGACAACACCCAGGATGCCAGTTCTACCGCGCTCGGCGCGCGCTCGGCATGGATTACCGGAGGCTTTGGCAAGTCAGCCATTGCGCCGAGTAACTGCGCCAAATCAGGGAATGCCACTGTCCAGCCAGCCCACTGCGTGAACAACTGAAAAAGTTGTAACGTGCCACCCACCTTTCCCGCGACGCTATGCCCAGCAATATGGGGCGTCGCAAAAGTAAGGTAAGGGAGCAAATCAGCTGCGATGATTGGCTCATGCTCCCACACATCGAGAATCACGCGCAATTGCTGCTCACGCGCTTTGGCTGCGCGCAAGCCAGCTTCACTGACCACAGGGCCGCGGCTGGCATTAATCAGAATAGTGTCATCGGCAAGACTTAACAGCGTGGTCTCATCAAAGAGGCCAACGGTAGGATAGAGCCCATCGGCAATCAGCGGCACATGAATGCTGATGACATCAGCATCCACAACGCGTTGCCAGTCTGCATGAACCGGCACCGGATGCTCGGTAAAGGCTGCCGCGATCGGAGGATCGTAATAACTCACGTGGTAGCCAAAAGCTCGCAAGCGGGAACCTGCAGCCCGCCCAGTGTGTCCGGCACCCACAATAGCCGCCATTTTGCGACCGCTGCGACTGGGTAAATGCCCCAAATGCTCGGTCAATGCGGCTATAGCACTGGCGACATAGTCGCCTACAGCTTGCGCATTCACCCCCGGGGTTGAGTGAAAGCAGATGCCACGCGCTTGCACAGCATCCGTATCCACATGCTCCGTGCCAATAGTAGCGGTACCTAACCAACGCAACTGCGGAGCTTGATCGAGCAAGGTTTGGTCCACTCGCGTGATCGAGCGAATCAATAATACTTCAGCCACGGCCAACTGCGCCGCATTCGGTTGGCGACCTTGAAATGTATCGAATTCGACCGCGTATCCCGCTGCTTGGCACAAACTCGCTAATTTCTCCACCAAAGGCATGGATGCATCTGCAAGAATCCGCATAGAAACTCCTTTCTAGCAATCGACTATGGGTCGTTTTACTGCCGCTACCATAACAAAAAAGGTGCGCCGCGGCGCACCTTTTTCATCGATAAATCCTACTGTTGTCGTAACCTAAAGCTCGCGCTTAAGACTCGTAACGACGCATGACTAAGGTTGCATTCGTACCACCGAAACCAAAGCTATTCGACATGACTGTCGTGAGCTTCGCTGCAGTTGGTTCACGAACAATGTTCATGCCCTCTGCGGCTGGATCGAGATTCTCGATATTGATAGAGGGTGCAATAAAGTCATGGTTTAACATCAATAACGAATAAATCGCCTCATGCACACCAGCAGCGCCGAGTGAATGCCCAGTCATTGCTTTCGTAGCACTCATATGCGGCGTATTATCACCAAACACAGCGCGAATGGCTTCGAGTTCTTTGACATCACCAACCGGTGTACTGGTACCGTGTGTGTTCAAGTAGTCAATGGGCGTATCCACTGTGCTCATTGCCATTTCCATACAACGAATCGCGCCCTCACCCGACGGGGCAACCATATCGTAACCATCGGAAGTCGCACCGTAGCCAACAATCTCACCATAAATGGTCGCACCACGTGCTAGGGCAGCTTCTAATTCTTCGATGACCAAAATGCCACCGCCACCTGCTGGAATAAATCCATCACGATCCGCATCATACGTACGCGAGGCTTTGGTTGGGGTGTCATTGTATTTGGTACTCAAGGCACCCATGGCATCGAACTCCATGCCGAGGGTCCAATGTAACTCTTCACCTCCACCAGCGAACACGCGGTCTTGCTTGCCAAATTGAATCAATTCAAGTGCGTGGCCAATACAATGGGCAGAGGTTGCGCAAGCAGAACTAATGGAATAGTTCACACCCTTAATTTTGAATGGCGTAGCCAAACAGGCCGACGTCGTAGACGCCATGCAGCGCGGAACCATATATGGACCGACTCGCTTCACACCTTTTTCGCGAAGCGTGTCTGCAGCAGCAACCTGCTGTTCGCCGGAGGCGCCACCAGACCCCACAACAAGTCCTGTACGTGGATTCGATACTTGCTCTTCGCTCAGACCTGCATCTTCAATCGCTTGCGCCATTGCCATGTAGGCATAGGCCGCTGAATTGCCCATAAAGCGCAGTGCTTTACGGTCAATATGATCTGCTGGGTTCGCGCGCACTGGTGCCCACACCTGACAGCGGAGACCCATGTCTGCAAATTCTTGAGAGAACTCGAGTCCTGACTTGCCGTGTTTGAGCGAGTCCAGAACTTCCTCTTTATTTAAGCCGATACTCGACACGATGCCGATTCCGGTGATCACTGCTCTTCTCATTCTGATTTCCTGTCTTGCTGAGCGCCTGTGTATGGTAGCTCAGTTCTGTATTAAAGTGGTCTGCTTTCCGCTTTTTACACTATTTTTGTGACGATTATTGATACACTAGCGCGTATTCTTCTGGTTGTTCTAGTATGAGCTTATCATCAACATGAGTCGGCCCAAATCTGCCCAAGTTGTATTCAATGAATTCGGTATGCCCGTGGCCACCGAATTTGACGATATCTATTTTAGCAATGATAACGGTCTTGCTGAAAGCCGTTACGTGTTTTTAGCTCAAAACGATCTACCTGCGCGCTGGCATCAGCACTCGCGGTCACGCTTTGTCGTCGCAGAGACTGGTTTTGGAACCGGGCTGAATGTACTTGCCTTGATGCAAAGCTTTCTGACCCACGCACCGTCCCATCTGCATCTTCATATAGTCTCATTTGAGAAGTACCCTCTGCAAGTAGCAGATATGCAACGCGCCCATGCACAATTTCCTGAACTAGCTGCTTATGCGACCGAGCTACAAGAACACTATCCAGCGCCAGAGCCAGGCTGCCATCGACGACTTCTAGCAGGCGGACGGGTCACGCTCGACCTCTGGTTCGGCGACTTACTCGATACGCTGCCACAGTGGTTACCCACCGCAAAACACGTTGTTGATGCCTGGTTTCTCGATGGTTTCGCACCCGATAAGAACCCACAAATGTGGCAACCTGAACTCTATCACGCAATGGCCTCAGCCTCGGCGCCCGCGTCAACTTTCGCGACTTTTACTGCAGCAGGAGCAGTCCGGCGTGGATTACAAGCAGCTGGCTACACCGTGAGCAAAGCCGCTGGTTATGGCCGCAAACGAGAAATGTTACGTGGCGTTATTGCCGAACATACCCCTGCCGTAATACCCGACACTGGAAACTTACGCCGCATCGCTATTGTGGGTGGTGGCATCGCCGCTGCCGCTGCTGCGCAATCTTGCCGAGCACGCGGTTGGGAGGTACACATTGTCAGCGCGGGAATTGCTGACGGCGCATCGGGAAATCCACAGGCTGCTGTCTATCCTTTACTTCATGCGCAACGCAGTCCACTCGCCGAGTATTTTGTCGCTGCATTTGGGTACGCCCAAAACTTCTACCGCCAACATGCGGCTGACTATTGGCACTCGTGCGGTGTGTTACAGTTAAACTATACTGCTGAGCGAACTTTACGAGCCCAAAAAATAGTCCAAGAATACAGTTCGGAGCAAGTGCAACTGTGGTCGCCGCAACACGTTCAAAACCATTGGTCTGAGCTACCGGCGCAATCGGCATTGTGGTATCCCACAGGTGGCTGGCTCGAAGCCGCAAACGCGGTGAATGCATTACTGACGGACAGCAACCACACTCAGGCCACCGTTGCGCGGATTGAACCCAGCGTAACCGGTTGGCATTTGTACGACCAACAATCACAGCTCATTCTCGCAGCTGACGCCGTCATTCTTGCAGCAGGCGCAGGCTTACCCGAACTCACTGCGGATTGGCAATTACAATTTCAAAATGTTCGTGGTCAAGTCACTATGGTAAGCAGCACTGCAACGACCGCAACGTGTCCGTCGGTAATTTGTTACAAGGGCTATTTTACTCCGGCATTGCAGTCACAACATTGCGTTGGGGCAACCTACGCTCGCCAATTCAGCGCAACAGAGGCGTCTCAATCATTACCGTCGGATACTGACCAGAACTTAGCGACGCTGAGCGATAATTTAGCACCGCAAGCTTGGCCTAAAACACTAACAGCAGTTGCCGATCGGACATCGCTGCGCAATACCAGCCGCGATCATTTGCCCGTGGTCGGTGAACTGGCAGCCAAATTAGCGGTGATTGGAGCGTTGGGCTCGCGCGGATTCACCGCCGCACCACTTGCCGCAGAAATAATCGCTGCGCAGTGGGCGGGAGAACCTCAACCTATAAACGAGTTGTTGCGTCAGCGGTTGTTGCCGCAACGGCTTCAAGTTGATCGAGCAGTCCCTGAATCAGCGCCTGATCCGCAGGCTTGAGTTCATGCTTGTTCGCTTCTACCGACGCCCGAACCGCCGGCATAATGGCAGATGCTTGCGCCTGATCGTTCAATTCTAATTGCGCCACAGCAAGATCAAAATGGCCACGCAAATAGCCACTGGCAAAGAGTTGATCTGCATCGCCTGTAACGACCGCAGCATCAAAAACCGGCTCCAACTGTGCCACTAAGGCATGAAATTCTGCGCTTGCAACCATGATGAATAATTCCTTTGATCGGCTTCTTTTAAAGGCGCGTAGGTTACCAGAAAGTACTGGATTCTGATACACTGCGCGTAAGCTCAAATCACCCCGATCAAGTGGAGACAAGTCAACTAATGACATTGAAAATTGGTTTATTTTACGGTTCAACGACCTGTTACACCGAAATCGCTGCTGAAAAAATTCAAGCGCAGTTTCCAGCGGGCGTTATCGACCTTTTCAATATCAAAGACACTCCCTTAAGTGAATGTGAAGCATACGACATCATCATTTTTGGCCTCTCGACTTGGGATTTCGGTGAAATCCAAGAAGACTGGGAAAGCCATTGGGATGAAATTGGGCAGCTTCATTTGAACAATAAAATTGTTGCGTTATTCGGCATGGGTGACCAAGTCGGATATACCGACTGGTTTCAAGACGCGCTCGGCATGCTGCATGATGAGTTAGCAGCAAGTCCAACCACCCAAGGTGCCATCCGCATTGGTCTATGGCCTAATGACGGCTACGAATTCGCCGCATCAAAAGCATTGGTTCATGATCAAGAGTTTTTTGTTGGGCTGGCACTTGATGAAGATAGCCAGTATGAGCTCAGTGATGAACGCATCGCGACCTGGTGCCAACAACTGCAAACTGAGCTTTCCGAATTAATCTAGTTCGAGCCATCGGCGCCAGCGATGCTGTTCCTTCGCTGCGTCCACGGGAGTAAATCGCTGGGCTGGAGAATGCCCCCAAACGGGACCCGGCCAAGCAGGATCATCCGGGGCGCGCAATACCATATGAATATGCAGCTGAGCGACCACGTTGCCGAGCGCCCCCACGTTTAACTTCTGTCCCTTACCGTGCTGGCGTAACAATGTTGCGGCCCAACGCACATCCGCGGCCAGTTGCTGTTGGTCAGCCTCGTTCAAATCGATAAACTCAATACAATCGGCCCGTTGAGGAACCAACACCAACCAATCGTAGCGCTGATCGTCAAATCGAAGAACGCGACAAATTCCCCGCTCGCCAAGGTCAATCGTATCGTGTTCGAGTCGCGTATCCAGCGCAAATTTGTTATAACCGACGTTTGTCATGTGAACTCCGGACCTGATTTATGCCCCATACTAAATTGAATTTATTGAGCACGCTAGCCGCCTCGTTTTGGTTCTTGATTGTTGCACTTAGTGTCAGCATTGTCGCGCCAACTGCGACAGCGCAAAACGAGACGACAGCATCTCAAGATGCCATCAGCACTTATACCGCAGCGATGACAGCTCATGCTGGTTTGTTTACGTTTTACCATGATGCGAATACAGGGAAATTTTATCTCGAAGTTCCTGTTGATGCCCCTGAATTCATTTTTCAGACCAGTTTACCTTGGGGCCTCGGTTCAAACGATATTGGCCTAGACCGTGGTCAACTTGGCGCCACTCGACTAGCCAACTTCCATATTGAGGGCGATAAAGTCTTATTGGTTGAACAAAATACCAAATTTCGAGCCAGTAGCCCCAACGCGGCAGAGCGAGCCAGTATTCAAGAAGCGTTTGCCGACTCGGTCATCGCAGGATTCACGGTAGCCGCAAAGAACGACACTGCGGTACTGATTGATTACACCCCATTTTTACTCAGTGATGTGCACGGTGTAAGTGCGAGCTTAGAACGAACCAAGCAAGGTTCGTTTAAGGTCGCGACCGACCGGTCAGTGGTCTATCCAGAACGCAGCCGGAGCTTCCCAGAAAACACCGAACTGGAAGCCAAAGTAACCTTTACCGGCAAAGGCACTGGAGCCTATTTACGCAGTGTTGCACCGGACCCCGATGCAATTACATTGCATCTCCATCATTCATTTATTGCGTTACCTGATGACGGCTACCAACCCCGCGCATTCCATCCGCAAAGCGGTTTTTGGAGTCATGCGTTCGAGGATTACTCTGCGCCACTCGGCCAATCGACAACAGTTCAATACATCCCAAGGCACCGCTTTAGTGCCGACGAGCCAATCATCTATTATCTCGACCCAGGCGTGCCAGAGCCCGTGCGTACCGCATTACTTGACGGCGGTCGGTGGTGGGCGGACGCGTTCGCTGCAGCAGGTTTCCCCAATGGCTTTCAGGTGAAGATCCTACCCGCAGATGCAGATCCCATGGATGTTCGGTATAACGTCATTCAATGGGTACATCGCTCAACCCGCGGCTGGAGCTATGGCGCGTCCGTGATCGATCCACGCACAGGTGAAATTCTCAAAGGTCATGTGACCTTAGGTTCGCTGCGCGTACGGCAAGATATGAAAATTGCGCAAGGGTTAATAGCCCCGTACGCTGAAAGCCTTAACGAAGCGGAACAGCAACAGCGAATGGCTGCCGTTGAAGCAATGGCGTTAGCACGCATTCGTCAACTTTCTGCCCACGAAATCGGCCATACCCTAGGTATTGCTCATAACTTTGCTGCCAGCGGCGATGACCGTGCGTCCGTCATGGATTACCCTCACCCATTAGTCAGTATTGATACTGACAACAACGGTTTAACGCTGGCCGCAGCCTACAAAGAAGGAATTGGTTTGTGGGATAAGCGAGTCATCGCATACGGTTATGGCAACGAACCTCTCGACGCTGTGATCGAACAGAATCGGGCGCTGGGTTTAAGTTATATTTCAGATCGTGATGCCCGACCCGCCGGCGGTGCACACCCCGATGCTCACCTATGGGATAACGGCAGTGACGCAGTCACCGAATTAGAGCGTATTTTAGGCGTTCGACAAACGGCGTTAGAAAACTTTGGGCTGGCTAATTTAGCTCCGAACGAGCCGATCAGTCGCTTGCAGGATATCTTTGTACCTATGTACCTCTTGCACCGCTATCAAACCGAAGCGGCAGTAAAAATGCTCGGTGGTGTGCATTATGACTACGGCATTCACGATGGCACTGCTAAGCCGCTGCGCGCCGTCAATGGCAGCCAACAGCAGCGGGCCTTACGTCAACTATTACGTACGATCGATGCCGATACCTTAGCGGTGAATCCGACTATTCAGGCATGGTTGCAACCGCTCGCTTACGGCGAACCATCGAACCGAGAGCATTTCCAGGGCGCCACTGGACTGATTCCAGACGCTCATGCAATGGCCACAAGCAGCGCAACATTTTCGTTAGACTTATTACTGCACCCTGAACGGCTTGGCCGGTTGCAGCAGCAGCACGCGCATGACGATACGATTCCTGCTGTTGCCGATGTACTGAATGGCATTGCCGCGACAACGTTGGCACCCGCACAACAAGCACAAGCGACTGCGCTTGAGCAACAACTCGCACTGACCTCGTTGACCGCTATCGTGCATAGCTTTCAAGCGGCAACGAGCAACGCTTTATTACAAGCTCAATTACAAGCATTTTTACTAGAACAGCAGGAGGCTTGGCAAGATGCTGCGCCATCTGCGACACAGGCTTTTGTGATGAGCGCTTTCGAGAGTTGGTTTACCCGAGGACAATGGCCGCTCGCGAAAGCACGGCCATTGCCACCCGGTTCACCTATTTAAACCGCACTTAATCTAAGCGGGCAAAGAACGATTCAGGGAGCCAACGCGGCCGTTCAGGCGTGTTGGCGACCTGCCGACCAATGGTGTAGTTGATATTGGTAAAGACGACGCCTGCCTCATAATTGATCGGCAAACTGGGTTGGTCACTCGGCTGATGATAATGCTCAGCAAAGAACTCACCCCAAATTTGACCACCATCTTGATCTTCATCTTTGGCTGTAAACCCAGTCATTAAAAAGACCGCAGGAACCCCTTTTTTCACGAAGGGATAGTGATCCGAGCGGGTAAAGATTGCTTGTTCAGGCATCGGATCTTCACTCAGCTCAATACCAAACTCACCCGCTGCTTGGGCTACCGAGTTACCCAATGTGGAGTGCGTTGAACCAAAAGCAATCACATCCGCAAAATCATACAACAGCACTGGCATATCCAAATTTACGTTGGCAACAATTTGACTCAAAGGCACGGTTGGATTGTGTGCGTAGTAGTCCGCCCCCAACAAACCACGTTCCTCAGCAGTGACCGATACAAACAAAATAGAACGCTTCGGTGCCGTCTCGGCTTCGGCAAACATCCGCGCAGTTTCGAGCATGACCGATACCCCGGAAGCATTGTCCATAGCACCATTGTTGATATGGTCATCTTGGCTCAAGTCTTTGGTGATGCCGATGTGATCAGAATGTGCTGTGTAGAGTACATACTCATCTTTCAATGTCGGATCGCTACCCGGTAAAATCGCCGCCACATTAGGACTGCTGATTTCTTCATGGCGTGATTCACGAGTGAGCGATGCAGTCACGTTCAAATCAAAACCTTGCGGCGATTCGCCAGCTTCCATCTGCGCAAAAATATCGTTTAGTGATTGCGGTGCATTTCGGAATAATCGTGCGCCTGCTTCATGATGAACATAGGCGGACGCAGCGATATTTTTGTACGCCACATTTGGCTCACCGTTGGGCTGCAGCCAACGCACAGTCGGCGCACGCTGATACATGATGCTGACTTCAAACGGACGCACTTCTTCACGGGCTGGCGTATGCAGGGTAATAATGCCTACTGCGCCGCGTTCCGCGGCAAATTTCGCCTTGCTACTATTTAAGTGAGCACCCTCCTCACTCGGTAAATCTTCTGGGCGCCCAGTCAGCATCACCACAATTTTACCGTCTACATCTAAGCCAGCGTAATCATCAATACCGAATACATCGGAGACGAGACCGTAGCCAACAAACACGAGAGGCGCGGTAATTTCATCTCTTTCACTATAGACACTCGGACCGGTCAAAAACTGCTTTGGGTAATCCAAACTGACCACTTCAGAACCATCATCAATGGAAAATGTTGCACTATTTTCCTTCAAAAAGCTCCGGCGAAACTGAATACGTTGGTAGTAAGTCCCGTCATCACCGGCGGGTTGCAAGCCAAGTTGCTTAAACTGCGCAGCAATATATTGGGCTGCTATTTCATGGCCAGCGCTACCCGTATCGCGCCCTTCTAACGCATCACTGGCTAAAAACTCTAAATGCGCTTGTAACGACGCCGCACTAGCACTCAACGTTGAACTATCAGCCGTTTGTGACGATGTATTTGCAGGCGATTTTTGCTCCCCACAGGCAGCCAGACTGGTTGTAAGCAAAACAGCACCAAACCAAGCCACTAATCGCGTTCGATTAGAGCGATTCAATAATGGTTTCATATCGATATCCGTAACGGTTAATAAAAAGTCGGGGCTCAGTCTATCCAAGCCGAAGCAAGCTGACTAGTTTTATCCCGCCCCAATTCGATACCTGAGCGAGAGAATACGACCAAAAGCTTGCTCATGACGACAAAACTACTTGAGATTCAAATGGAGTCGAGATATTGTTATATTATAACATTACATAAGCATTGGTGAGTTAGGCAACTCGCTGAGTAACACTATCTATTGGAGAGGTTTGATATGTTTCGTCGACATCCACTCGCAATCGTTATTGCCGCCGCAGTAGCAGGAAGCTGGACACCGCTGGCAATCGCTCAACAAGAATCAGCAGAAAATACTATTCACAAAGAGAGCGACAAACCTGAAGTGATCGTTATCACCGCCAGCCCTTTGGCGCGCACTCAAATTAGTTCGGCGCAACCAGTTAGTGTCATTGCTGGGGATGAATTGCGTGAGCAACACGCCCACACTCTCGGCGAAACATTAGAAAATGAACCAGGCATTAGTTCAACACACTTCGCTGGTGTCGCTAGTAGCCCGATTATTCGTGGTTTAGATGGACCACGCGTGAAAGTCACGCAAAATGGACTCGATAGCGGCGATGTATCGCGCAGTAGCCCTGACCACGCAGTCACGACCGAGACATCGGTGGCGGAACAGATTGAGATCTTACGTGGCCCCGCAACGCTGTTATATGGCAGTGGTGCGATTGGTGGAGTCGTGAATGTCGTCGATAACCGTATTGCTCAAGAAGCCGTTGGCGGATCGCGCGGATTTTATGGTACGCGGTTTGATACCGCGAGCAGTTTGCGTGAAGCAACATTAGGTTTTACTGCCGACCACAAAGATACGGTCTGGCATTTCGATGGCTTTAAACGTCGTTCTGATGACTACGACGTTCCAGCATTTACGAATGACGAAGGTGAAACCGAAGATACAGTAGAAAACAGCTTTATTGATGCGCAAGGCGCGAACTTTGGCTTCAGTTATTTGTTTGATGGCGGCTACGCCGGTGTAGCTTATGGTCGTCTTGAGCAGGAGTACGGTATTCCCGGACATCATCATGGTCATGAAGAAGAACACGAAGATGAGCATGGCGATGAGCATGAGGGCGAGCATGCCGACGAAAACATGGAAGAAGCGGGTCCATATGCTGAACTTTGGCAAAACCGAATTCAATTTCATGCCGGCCTCTATCAACCTTGGACTGGCATCGAACAAGCAGAAGTCCGCTATGGATTCACCGATTATCAGCACCAAGAAATTGAAGATGGTTCACCAGCAAGTACCTTCCAAAACGAACAGAATGAACTGCGTGTCACCTTGACTCACGAGCCACTAGCCGGCTGGAATGGTGCTTTTGGTTATCATTACTTTGATCAAGATTTGAACGCTTTTGGCGAGGAAGCATACACACCACCATCAACGACCACGCGACATGGCTTGTTCTGGCTCGTTGAACAACAATTCGGTGACTTGAATTGGCAAGGTGGTTTACGCTACGAACAAGTTGATGTTGACGCACCGACATTGGTAGACAATGCCTATTCGAGTCTCTCGTTCACGCCGCTTTCGGCCTCCATCGGGTTCACGTATCAAGCGACACCGCAACTCCAGTTCGCGGCGAATTTCAGTCATGCTCAGCGTGCACCATCGGGTAGTGAGCTGTTCTCGGATGGAACGCATTTGGCTACGCAAACCTATGAATTGGGCTTAGTGTACGAGCTGCATCAAGAAGGTGAGCATGAGTATCATGTTGAAGCCAATGATCGGGCCCCGGTTGAGGAAAAATCAAATAATATTGACCTTGGTATGCATTTTGAAACCGAACACTTACACCTCCAAGCCAACCTATTTTATAACCAAGTTGATGATTACGTGTTTGGTGCCTTTACTGGCGTAAATAGCGAAGATCTGATGCACGAAGACGACCATGATGAGCATGGTGACGAACATGCCGATGAGCATGATCACGGTGAGGGATTGCCGGTTATCGCTTTCACTCAGCGTGACGTCGAGTTATACGGCTATGAGTTGAGCGGTAAATACCACCTGAATGAACGTTGGGAAGTTGAGGCATTCAGCGACTACATTCGTGCTCGGACGCGCGATGGCGCAGAAAACTTACCGCGCATTCCAACACAACGATTTGGCACTGACGTCCACTATCTCGGCAACAATTGGCGTGCCAGTTTAGGTTACACCTACTACGCCCAGCAAGATCGCATTGCGATCAACGAGGAACCAACCGCAAGTTACGGGTTGGTCGATGCGAAGGTCAGTTGGTTTCCTGCGGCATTGGCTGAGCACAACATCAGCTTATATGCCAAAGCAGAGAACTTGACCGATGAACTAGGCTTTGTCCACACCTCATTCTTGAAAGAGGATGCGCCCGTTCGTGGTCGTAACTTTAGCATTGGTATACGCGGAGAATTCTAGCGCAGTTGCGGCACACTTTGTCGCAGTCGAAAGCGAAACGCAGCCTGCTTTGATACACTTGACCTTACTTTGGGAATAAAGGAATCAGCAGGCATGCGTTTTTTGCACGCATTGGTCGCAATGGTTGCAACGCTCACTTGGAGTGGCGTTGCAGATGCCGATCAACTCTCTATCGAGCGTATTTTCTCTGCGCCCGACCTCACCACCGTTGCACCACAAAATATTCAGTTTTCGCCTGACGGCAACTTAGTGAGTTATCTCAAGGGGTCGTTGGAGTCACCGGAGATCTATGACTTATGGGTCTACGATGTGCGTGCTGGGCAGCATCAACTGCTGCTCGATGCAGAGACGCTTGCGCCTGACCCCACGGCTATGTCGGCGACTGAGCGCGCCCGTCGCGAACGTCTGCGTATCCGCGCAACGGGTATCGTCGATTATCAGTGGTCTCCGAAAGGTTCTCATATTTTGATACCGCTTGCCGGTCAGCTCTATTTGTATGCGTTAGATAACGATGCAGAACAACAAATTACTGCTCTAACCAGTGCCGAAATCAGTGTTACCGATGCGCGCTTCTCACCGCAGGGCAACTTCGTCAGTTATGTGTATGAACACAATCTTTGGTCGGTCGATTTAACCACCAATAGCGCGAAGCAACTAACGACTGGTTCATCCTCGACTATTCAGTACGCTGTCGCCGAGTTCGTTGCGCAAGAAGAAATGAAACGTATGACGGGATATTGGTGGAGCGCTGATGAACAACATATTGCGTTGACCCGCGTCGACTTGCGCCCGGTTTCGATCAAAACACGGGTTGATGTCTATGCCGACAAAACTGAGCTGGTAAAGCAACGTTATCCAGCGGCCGGCGAAGCCAATGCGGTCGTTGACTTAGGTGTACTGCAACTCGCTACTCAAAACCTGACCTGGTTGGGACTCCCAGAGCGTTACGGCGATGGTTATTTAGCCCGTGTGAATTGGGTGGGTAACACTTCGCAATTGAGCTATCAGTGGCAGAATCGAAGTCAAAGTGAGCTGACGTTATGGTCTTATTCGCTTGCCGACAAAAGCCATCAACGTATCCTGCAAGAGAGCAGCACGCACTGGATCAATTTGCATGACGATCTGGTTTTTCTTGCTGACGGCAAACATTTTATCTGGGCATCTGAGCGCAGTGGCTTTAAGCATCTCTACCTCTATCGCCTCGACGGCCAGTTGATTCGCCAACTTACAGCAGGCGACTGGCAGGTGGATCAGGTTGCGAGTGTTGATGAGACTGCTGGCTTGATCTATTTCACAGCGCGCAGGGATACACCAATAGAACGGCATCTATATCGCGCGAGTATGACTACCAGCACACCGAGTCAGCCTACTCGTTTATCGGAGCGCTCTGGCTTTCATTCGGTGCATTTTGCGGGAAATGCACGTAGTTATGTGGATAGTTTTTCAAGCACTACGCAACCCCCACAAGTCGCATTACACGGCCCTACCGGTGAGCGTATTGCGTGGCTGCATGAAAATACGTTAAATGAAGCGCATCCACTGAGTCCTTATTTAGATAACTGGAGTCAGCCTGAGTTTGGCACTCTCAATGCAGCAGATGGCCAAGTCTTGCATTATAAACTGACGAAACCGACGCAATTTGCTGATAATCAACGCTACCCGGCTGTTGTGATGGTCTATGGTGGGCCGCGCGCACAGCGTGTCACCAACAGTTGGGGCGATTATTTTACGCAATATTTGGCCCAGCAGGGGTATGTTGTCTTTCAACTCGACAATCGCGGTAGCGGTAATCGGGGTCGCCAGTTTGAATCCGGTATATTTCGGCAACTCGCACAGCTCGAAGTCGCCGATCAAATTGTTGGCGCTGAATTCTTGCGGAGTCGGCCATACATCAACCCAGAACGGATTGGAGTCTTCGGGCATAGTTACGGCGGCTACATGGCGCTGCATTTGATTCTCCGCGCGGACGAACAGTTTGCAGCTGCCGTGGCGGGTGCCCCAGTGACCGATTGGGCTTTATACGATACTCATTATACAGAGCGTTATCTGGGCACACCTGAGGACAATCCGGAAGGCTATCGACAAGCATCGGTGATGCCCTATGCCACGCAATTACGCAAGCCATTGCTCATTTACCATGGCATGGCCGATGATAATGTTCTCTATACCCACACCGCCAAACTCACTTATGCATTGCAGCAAGCGATGTTGCCATTTGAACTTATGGCTTATCCAGGCAAAGCTCACGGGCTTTACGGAAAGGAAACAAGTATTCACCGCTATCAACTGATTGCAGATTTTTTCGAACGCTCGCTGAAGCGTTGATGCATGCTATACTGAGCGCATTATTTTTTGCTTCACTTTTGCCTCAATATAGGGAGTTAAACGGATGCGCTTTCTATCGCGTCGTTTGGTCATGCCAAACGATTTGAACTTTGCAGGTTCACTCTTCGGCGGTCGAATTCTGGAATGGATCGACGAAGAAGCCTATATCTTCGCCGCCTGCCAACTCGATGCCAAAAGTCTCGTGACGAAGCACATTGGTGCTATCACGTTCGAAACTTCTGCCTATCAGGGGGATGTGGTTGAGTTTGGTCTGTTCGTAAAAGCCGTAGGTCGCACTTCGGTGACAGTCACTTGTGTCGTACGTAACAAGCAAACGAAACAAAACATCTGCGTGGCTGACGATATCGTTTTTGTGCACATTGACCCGGAGAGTCGCGCGCCACAGCCGCACGGCAAGACCAAAGCACAATTGGATACGCTAAAAATAGAAACGCCGACTTAAGTCGGCGTTTTTTATAAGTTCATTACAGCTCTTGCAGCAACGTCCGAATCCAGCGCTCTTCAGTGATAAAGCCCCACGTCCAGCTATCCCACTGATCTGACAAACCACGTTCAACAATTTCGTCTGCACTCAACCCCTCGGTTTGCATCAGGCGAACTTCCTCACGCGTAATGATGACCATGGAAACCAAACGCTGCCAATCTTGCTTGGTCGACAACGGACCATGACCTGGAATAATTTTAGTCTCATCGTCTAGTTCCGCGATGACCGCAGAAACATTATCAATGAAACCTTGAACGTTTCCGCCAGAATTCAGATCGATAAACGGAAAGCGATCCACAAAGAACATATCACCGGCGTGAATCACGTTCTCATCACCAAACCAAATCACCGCATCACCATCCGTATGACCCGTGGCGTAATGGCGCATAAACAATTGACTGTCGCCACCAATTTTCAAAACCAACTCATTGTCGAACGTAATAGTCGGTAAACCAGTGGTATTGAACTCAGCATCAGCTTGAAGACGCGACAACACATTCTCGTGCGCAACCACTTTCGCACCGCGCTCAACAAAACCAGCGTTGCCATCGACATGATCACGGTGGTAATGGGTATTGACGAGCAGTTGCAACGGCTTGTCGCTGATTTCCGAGATAGCAGCAGCAATTTTATCCGTCAATGCTGCATACTGTGCGTCCACCATAGCAACGCCATTGTCACCCACATAAACGCCAATGTTGCCACCCGCACCAGTTAGCATAAACACCCGCTCACTCACTTGTGTTGCCTTAATTTCAACATCATCCATAGTCGGTTGTGCTGAAACGGTCAGTGTGACGAGTGCGGCCGCTGTCACTAAACTACTACGTAGCCATTGTTGTATCTTCTGCATTCGAGTTGCCATCCTAATAATCAGTTGTTAGCGATGTAAATAGCATCCTGAAAAGCAAGCAACTGGCGTTGCGGTCGGTTTCCCATGCTGCCAATCACCCCCTTCAACCCCACTACCCGCGATATCGACATGGACATACGGCAGAGGGTGTTCGCTATCATTACCGTGCCCATCAAGGCCTGCAGCTATCGCTAGGAAAGCCATAGGGAATTGATGCCCACGTTTGGTGGTTGCAGAGGGGCCATTATTGCTCGATAACACATCATCAGACTTCGTGCGTGGACGAACAAAATCATAGTCCTCACGACGCGACCAACTGATTTCACCCGGGTCGCCATACACCTCGCCAGCTTCCAATAATCGATTTGCTGTGCCTTGTGACACCGCAGGACCATTGGGGACGAATGCGGAGTATGGACCTTTCGCTAATGCGGCATGACCCGTCAACGTCGCGACACTAAACAGCTGCGGCCGTGGATACTTGCCTGCTTCCACACGCAAATGCGATAGCAAGTCTGCCAATACCAAGCGTCCCTCAGCATCAGTATTGCCAATCCGTACACGCACGCCACTGTGGCCCGTGATGATTTCATCGGACACAAAAGCTTCTGCACCGATGCTATTACGGACAACACCGAGTTCTGCGATCACATTCACAGTTTCAGGACGCATTTCAGCGACAGTTTTCAAGAACCCAGCAACACCTGCAGCGCCGCCTTTATCACGACTCATACCGGCCATATGACCACCGACTTTCAAATCAGCACCACCGGTGTCATAAACAATCCCTTTACCGGCAAACATCAGGGTTTGCTCAGCCGCCGGAGCTTTATACTCGAGTCGAATAACACACGGCCAATGACGTTCAACCCCCAATGATGCACGCCCTACCGCCATCAGCAACGGATACTCATGATGCAGTTGTTGAATATCATCAATTACGGTTACTTTTACCGGAGAATGTGCAAAAGCTTGCTGGCAATATTCTGCAAAGCGCGGCGGAGCCATGCGTTCTGGCTCAGTCCCGGCTAAATCACGAGCAACACGCTTGCCGGCCTCAACAGCCTGCAGCCATTGCTCGTCTAAAGCACCAATCACGCCAACTTTAGTCAGTGGTTCGATAGCTTCCTCACCATGGAACTCGCGCGCTTCAAGTGGCTCATAAAGTGCTTGGCAGAGCCCCCAATAAGCAACCGCTTCGGCTTGTCCATAACGCCCTTCACTCGGAATTCCGAAGGTGACCAATAGCGGTTGCTTCACGCCTGCTTGTACAGCAATTTTCGCAGCTGCGGCGGCCGCATCTGCAATGGTGCGTACATCCGCATAATCGCGCGTCAGTGGACCTGTTGGTGACGTAATAAGTCGACCACCGGCAACATCACATGTCACTAGCAACGCTTGTTTTCCAACACGTTGGTCAAATTGTTGCGCTTGCTCAATAAAATCCGCGAAATCTGCCGGTAACTCGGCATCAAAGTCACCTAAAACGATGACCGCATCAAAATCTGCGCCAGCTGCGGCGCGATAGTCTTCAAAGACCTCAACTTGAGGAAAAGCCATAATTACCTCTTCGTTTTGTATACGTGCTTAGTATGGTTATAGGCGACGCCAGCGAGTTCCCTGTGCGGTATCTTCTAACTCAATACCACGTTCAGTCAGAGCTGCCCGTGCGGCATCCGCACGAGCCCAATCTTTCGTAGCTCGCGCGTCGTTGCGTTCAGCGATCAGTGCTTCAATAGCTGCCACATCGTCGCCACGCCCCTGTAAAAACTGTTCTGGAGTTGACGTTAACAAGCCTAACACACTGGCGAGTTCACGTAACTCCGCCGCGTAAGCCGCCGCCTTCTGCGGATTCTCTGCGGCTGTACGGTTAGCTTCACGCGCTAACTCAAATAGCACCGGTAGTGCTTCCGGCACATTAAAATCATCGTCCATCGCCGCGTTGAAACGGTCTACATAGGCTTGCGTTAACTCGGGGTCGATGGTTCCCACTGGTGCATCACGTAACGCGGTATATAAACGCTCCAAACTGGCACGGGCTTGGGTCAAATTATCCGCGCTGTAATTGAGTTGCGACCGATAATGGCTGGACATCAGAAAGAAACGAACCGTTTCGGCGTCATACTGTTTCAACACCTCTCGGATCGTGAAGAAATTCCCCAATGACTTGGACATTTTCACTTCATCGACCTGCACCATGCCACTATGCATCCACACATTGACATAATCGGTTTGATTCGCGCAGCAACTTTGCGCCACCTCATTTTCGTGATGCGGGAAGATGAGATCAGAACCGCCACCATGAATGTCAAAATGAGAGCCGAGATGTTTTTTATTCATCGCTGAACATTCAATGTGCCAACCCGGTCGACCTTCGCCCCATGGCGATGACCAGCTCGGCTCACCCGGCTTCGCTCGTTTCCACAACACAAAGTCCAATGGGTCGGTTTTATTATTCGCTATATCAACCCGCGAACCGGCCTGGAGCTGCTCCAAATTTTGTCGACTTAAATGGCCATACTCATTAAAGCTACTGACATCAAACAACACGTCACCATCGTCAGCAACGTAGGCATTCCCGTTATTTAGTAACGACTCGATCATGGCAATAATATCGCTCATGTGCCCCGTTACTGTCGGTTCAATGTCTGGACGTAGGAGGTTCAGTGCGTCGAAGTCTTCGTGCATGGCCTGCGTGAAGGTCTGAGTCACCGCATCAATAGCGATATTTTGCTCATTAGCGCGGCGGATAATCTTATCGTCCACATCGGTGATGTTGCGGACATAGGTCACTTTGTAACCACGCGCACGTAAATAGCGAACGACGGTGTCGAAAGCGACATAAGTGCGTGCATGACCAATATGACAGTAGTCGTAAATGGTTACCCCGCAGACATAAAGCTTCACTTCACCTGGTGTGATGGGCTTAAATTCTTCTTTTTGACGGGACAACGTATTATAAATGGTCAACATGCGCTTACAGGCTCCTTTGCTTGAGTCAAACATAATACCGCAAGCTGTAGCCATGTCACAAACAGTGGTACACTGCGTGGGTTAATTTGTCTGCTATTTTATGGAGTTATTCAGATGCAAGTGACCTTACACACCAATCACGGCGATATTAGCCTCAAACTCTTCGCTGAAGAGGCCCCCGCGACCGTTGAAAACTTTCTCACCTACGCCCGTGAAGGCTTTTACAACGGCACTATTTTTCATCGCGTGATTAAAGGCTTTATGATTCAAGGCGGCGGCATGGACGAAGAGTTAATGCCAAAAACGACTCATTCACCGATTCAAAATGAAGCCAATAATGGGTTAAAAAATACCAAGGGCACCGTCGCTATGGCGCGTACACAAGATCCGCACTCGGCAACGGCACAATTCTTTATCAATGTGGCGAATAACGAATTTCTGAATTTCAAAAATGAAAGCGTTGGTGGTTGGGGTTACTGCGTATTCGGTGAAGTGGTTGAAGGCATGGACGTGGTCAGCGCCATTGAAGCGGTCCGTACCGGCAGCCACAGCTTTCATCAAGACGTTCCCTTAGAGAACGTTGTCATCGAATCGGTCACTGTTGCCGAGTAAGCAACGTTCTGATGACAACCTGGTTTCTGTCTGATCTACATCTTAGCCCAGCGCGCCCAGATATCAGCGCGCTGGCCTTCAAGTTTTTCCGAACCACCGCGCGCCAAGCTGATGCAATTTATATACTCGGTGACTTAGTGGATGCATGGATAGGTGATGACGATACCAGCGCGTTTGCGCAGTCGCTGCAACATGAACTCGGTGAACTCACCCGTTCGGGCGTGCCAACATTCTTTATTGCCGGCAATCGCGATTTCTTGATGGGCGCAGCCTTTAGCGAAAAAACTGGCGTCACGCTGCTGCCTGAAGAGACCGTAGTCGATCTCTACGGCGTTCCCACGCTGTTACTCCATGGCGATAGCTTGTGTACGGATGATGTTCGTTATCAGCGTTTCCGGCGCTTTATTCGACATCCTTGGGTGAGCGGTGCTCTATTAGCCTTACCACTGACAGTGAGACTCTGGATAGCACGTAAACTTCGCGCCAATAGCAGTTCGCAACAGCCCCTCACACCAGCCCAGCTGAGTATTATGGATGTGAATGACTCTACCGTCAGAGCGACTTTTGAAGGCTTCGGCGTTCAGCGCATGATTCATGGTCACACCCATCGTCCTGCTATTCATCAGCACGTTCTGAAAACGGGCGCGACAGCCGAGCGAATTGTACTCGGTGATTGGTACGAACAAGGCAGCTTATTGCGCGTCGATGCCAACGGTTACGACTTAATCTATCGACCACTCACAGCCGACACGGTTTAAGCCGCAGCGGGAACACCGCTATGAAACCGTAGCTCGTCATCAGCGCTGCGAATTAAGTCCGCCTCAATTTTGCCAAAATACTCCACCCGCTGTTGAATCGACTCCCCCGCTAGGCTCTCAGCCAAGGTCAAATAGTCTTGATAATGACGTGCTTCTGAACGCAATAAAGATTCATAGAACTGCCCTAAACGGGTTGGCACTAGCGGCGCCAGCGCAGCGAAACGCTCACAGGACCGCGCTTCAATATAGGCACCGCAAATTAACTTATCGACTAAAGTAGCCGGCTCATGCGTGCGGACATGACTCAGTAACCCGCGTGCATAGCGACTCGATGACACATTCCGATAAGGAATATTCAATTCAGCCATAATCTCGAGTACTTGATAGAAGTGATGAAGTTCTTCTTTGATCAGTAGCACCATTTTGTCGATCAGGTCATGGCTGTAGGGCGCATCATTACGTGGCAGCATATGTTTGCTCAACTTCTGATGTCGAGCTAAATCACGCCAGTCACCCACTTGCCGATAAGTGAAATCTTCGAACGGCTTCAACCAGTCAAGCAATGCTTGTCCGGACGCTTCGTCCACTGCATACCGGCGAATCAACAGCATGGCTGATTGCGCTGCCTTCAATTCGCACACTAGATGATCAATTAACAGCACTTCGAGGTTGTCTGGTTTGCTGGCTTCACTAAGCCAACCAGCAGGCGTCTCGACCTGCAGAAAGTTGCGGATTGGTTGAAGCAAAGATTGCACGTTGAAGAACCCTTAAAACTGCTTGACTCTGACTGAAATCCGACCAATAGTGAGTACTAGTCGGAGCAATAATTCGACACTCATAATAACAATAAATTGAATGAACAACGACAGAAGTAGAGGTTTGTCATGATTTTGAATCATATTTGGGGCCTATACGCACACCCACTAGAAGAGTGGAAGACCATTGATCAACGTCATGAAAGTATGACGTTTGCACTGAGTCATATCCTCTTAGTTGCACTAATTCCGTGTCTTGCTGCTTACTATGCATCCGCTCATTTAGGTTGGAGCATTGGTGCTCGGGAAGCATCCTTCTTGACGCAAAGTAGTGCTATCACGCTCAGTGTGGCCATGTATTTAGGTATTATCGTGGCCGCTTTTGCCCTAGCCTATCTCATCCATTGGATGGCGAAAACATTTGGCGCAGCGCCTACCTTCACCCAATCCATGGAATTAGCCGCTTACACCGCCACCCCAGCTATTATGTCTGGTGTTGCCGCGTTGTATCCTGAGTTGTGGTTTGTGACCATGGCATTTCTAGCTGGGGTAGCTTACTCGGTCTACTTGCTTTATACCGGTGTGCCGATTCTTATGCATATCCCAGAAGAGCGTGGCTTTATTTACGCCAGTTCAGTGGTCACTGCGGGACTCATTATGCTGGTCGTGCTGATGGTGACTTCAGCAATATTGTGGACTAATGGTTTCGGACCTCAATACGTCAGTTAAGGAACAATGGTGAGCGTCTCGTCGAGACGCTCACTCCTCTTTTTTTAGCGCTTCAGATAACGTTTCGCTTTCTGTGACTTCAATCGCGCCAAGTCCACCATCACCAAACCATCAATAGCATTCGCAAAATCTTCATCCACGTTAAACCCCAAAAGACGCACACCATTTGGCTCGCACAAATCTGCATACTGTTTGTACAACGTGGGAACGGCTGCGCCTTGGTGCGCCAATGTGTGCTTGAGCACAGCGAAATCAGCAGCATAATCGGTAGTTGCCGGTGGCAATGGTCGTCCGGTCGGATGATAGGGTGTTCGACACTCCGCCAAGTGTTCAGGATCCGGGAAATGTTCACCAAAAAACTGAACCAACGCATCCTTTGCCAAAGTTGGTAATGTTGCACTCATAGTGACGGCGCCAAACAGGTAACGATATTGAGGATTTGCTTGTAACAAAGCGCCGATACCTTGCCACAAATAATCCAAGCTTCTCATCCCCCAATATTTCGGCTGGACAAAACTCCGACCCAATTCAAGTCCTTCGGCAAAATACGGTTGCATGGCATCGGAATAATCGAACAAGGTATGAGTGTAAAGTCCTTCTTTGCCGCGCTGCTGTATCACCTCATTAGTATCCACCAAGCGGTAGGCACCGGCTATCTCTAACTCATCAACATCCCATAAAATCAGTTGATCATACCAAGTATCAAAATTATCGAGATCGCGCCGTTGTCCAGTTCCTTCGCCAACCGCGCGAAAGGCAAATTCACGAAGTCGACCAATTTCTCGCAGAATGGCTGAGTTCCCTTGGTAGCGATAACGATAGATCGACTTCCCATCTGCGGTTTCACCGAGTCGTTCGCACGTTTCAATTTCGCGCTTCAACAACTGCCGTTGTTCTGCCCGTGCAATCGGTCGTTGAGTTGGCAACAATCCCGGTTTATCGGCACCGATTCGATACAAGTGTTTGCGAATGCGCCGCACGCGCTCAGCTAACGGTGCAGGGTCATGGCGTAATGTCGACCATGGAATCAACTCACCTATTCGGAAGTGCAGATGACCGGCCTGCTGCCTAAACATCTCTTGCACCAATAGTGCAGTCGCTAAAGGCTTATAGAGCATTGATGCACCATAAAACCATGCCGAGTTGTGAGCTTTCACATAAATCGGTAGTAATGGTGACTGAGTTCGCTGCGCAATTCGCAAGAATCCTGTTTGCCAATGACCATCGCGCACGCCTGCGGGTCGCAGGCGGGACACTTCTCCGGCAGGAAAGACAATCAGCGCGCCTTCATTTTCAAGATGCTGGTAGAGTCGTTTTAACGGCTCTCGCTCAGTACGTTTATGAAAAATTGGAACCGGCACGAGTAAGTCGTTGAGTGGTTCGACTGCTTGTAGTAAATCGTTCGCCAACACTTTCACATCACTGCGAACGTCACTAATGAGTTTCAACAAGGCTAAACCATCCAGCGAGCCAATAGGGTGATTGGCAATAATGACGACACGCCCTTCTCGCGGGATATTATCCAGTTCGCTATCACGTGCAGTGTAAGTAAATTGGAAATAGTCCAGCACTTGCTCGACAAACTCTAATCCCCTGACATGAGGATAGCGTTCACCAAATGATTGAATATCACGTTCATGCAAAAGCCCACGCAGAAGCCATAATGCAGGTTTCTGCAGCCATGGATTGTCATGTACTTTGGGTAAGTTTTGGCGCAGTACTTGGTCAACGTGAATCATCGCTCAGCTCCTTGGTTAATTGAAAGCGTACGAGAGCTGGATTGCATTTCCATGGCATGCTGATGACAAACAGATGACGAACTCATCAAGTCGCCCATTTGCCGACTAGTGCTTTGGCTCTGGGCCATTATCTGCTAGGCTGTTGCGATTCCTTTTGTGTGACTCTACAGGTTCCGTTATGACCGAAAATAAGAAAAAGATGGGATTAACTACGCGCATTGTGATCGGCATGTTTGCCGGTATTGCCCTTGGCGTTTTATTGAAGCTCGTTGCCCCAGATAGCGCCTTTGTCGATGCCTATTTGACCAATGGTCTGTTCAATGTGGTGGGTAAAATATTCATCGCATCTTCGCTCAGTGACCCCAGTAAATTGGGACGTTTAGGTGGGAAAGCGGTTGGCTTATACTTAGTGACCACTGCCATCGCCATTTCACTGGCTATCGCTGCTGCGGTATTGATTCAACCGGGCATGGGTTTAGATTTAGCAACCGATGCAGTATTCGAACCGAAGGAAGCTCCGAGTCTCGCGCAAGTCATTATCGATCTATTCCCCACCAACCCAGTTGAGGCCATGGCCTCCGGTAACATGCTGCAAATCATCGTGTTTGCACTATTATTCGGTATCGCAATGGCATTAGTGGGTAAGCCCGGTGAGCGACTCAAAGGTTTCTTCGAAGATCTGAACGAAGTCATTATGAAGCTGGTGCTAATTCTTATGAATTTGGCTCCCTATGGCGTATTCGCTCTTATGGCTAAGTTGTTCACAGAAACCGAATTTGGCGCCATTCTCAATCTCGGCAAATATTTCCTGTTAGTGCTCGGGGTGCTGTTATTCCATGGACTCGTGTCCTACCCCATAATCTTGAAGACAGTCAGCAAAATGAACCCGCTGATTTTCCTCAAAAAGCTGCGTGAAGTTCAAATCTTTGGTTTTAGTACAGCAAGCAGTAACGCCACCATGCCGATCACCCTCGAAGCCGTGACCAAGCGCCTCGGTGTGAGCAATTCTGTGGGGTCATTCACAGTGCCGTTGGGTGCAACCATCAATATGGACGGCACTGCCATTATGCAGGGCGTTGCTACCGTGTTTATCGCTCAGGTATACATGATCGATTTAAGCATCGCTGACTATCTGATGGTGGTCTTGACTGCGACATTGGCATCGGTAGGCACCGCTGGTGTCCCAGGCGTAGGTTTAATTATGTTGGCCATGGTACTCGGCCAAGTGGGCTTACCTGTTGAAGGTATCGGTTTGATCATCGGCGTCGATCGTTTACTCGATATGACGCGCACTGCGGTCAATGTAACCGGTGACGCCATGGTATCCGTCATCATCGCCAAGAGTGAAGATGAACTTGACGAGACGGTCTACAATGACGCCAACGCCGATCAACTCGAGCGTGATCTGTCTTAAGGTTTAAAACTCGATGATTGCCTCGCGCCACAGCAAACGAAACAGGCGCGGGGTATCGACTACGGCTTCCACGTCGCCAGCGCGAATTTGCTGTTGTATTTGGTCTAAGATGGGCGGCAGTAGTTTGGCTATATAATCATTCGCGCTCTCGTCTGAGCGTACAGCGGGTAACTGGAGCGTAGCAATTTTCGCGCTGACTATGGGCAACCCTTGATCAAATAAATTCACCACGACATCGGTCAGCACAACCTCATCGACCTGCCAAATAAATTGCTCAGCCGTTTTATAACGACCACGTGATTGCTGTAGCGCATCGATTAAGTAATGCACATTAGAGCGTCCTTCTCCAAAGTACGCCAGCGTCAACTGTGCACCTTTCGCGTGGAGCTTATCAACCACTAGATTCTGTTGTTGTGGCCCTAACCAATCACCTTCCAACCGCAAGGTATCGGCTCGCAACACTTGGTTTAAGCCCGCATCCAATGCATCCACACGAGTTGCCAAGGCAAAATCATCAATCAGCAGTTCACCGGTCAACGTAATAAGTTCAAACCGGCTAAATGATAAGTCACTTTGTAATTGCTGAGCCGTTTGCTCTTGCAAGAGACCGCCGACGCGATCAGATAACGTCTCATCCGCGAAGGTTGGCGCGACGCTGCTCAGAGCAGTAACGGTCATCAGTCCAAGTATAATTTTCATCGTTCATCCTAGCGCTTTTGATGGCGCTCTCTGTTTAGCAGCTTCTGTTCAGCATTCTTACGCAGCATCAAGTATACCGCTCCGCTTCCGCCATGGTGCCTTTGCGCACTATGGAATGCCATGACCGGCTCCAGTTCCCGCAGCCATTTATTGACGTAGCTTTTGATGAGCGCTGGATGTGGCTTGCTGTGCTTGCCCATACCATGAATGACCAATGCAGAGCGCACGCCGGTGCGATGACAATCCTGAATAAACTCAAACAGTGCTACGCGCGCCTGACGCAAGCTGTGTTCGTGTAAATTGAGGCTAGCCTCAATGGTGTATTGCCCAAGTCGTAAACGCTTGTAAACGCCATGCTGGACACCATCACGACGAAACTCGAGTAAATCAGCGGGATCCACTAATTCGACATACTCCGTCGAGAGAAAATTAACGTCGTCAGCCAGTTGTTGTTCCGCGGCTTTGCGCCGTTCAAGCTGCGCTAAAGTCGGAGTAAATGCGGTACGTATATCCGCCACATCATCACTCGTGAGCGGTGTTACATCGGTCATCTCACGACGAAACAACTCAAATTCATCGTTTTTAGACATCGCCAACCTCTCTTACTATCAACCTTGAATTACGACCAGCGGTTCGCTCCCACAAAGTTACGTAGTTGTGCCAAACCACTACTCACATTTCGACCAATGCGTTCACCAATTGGTTTCTTCTGTTGATAGCGAATTTGCACAATTTCGTGACTCTCAATTCGTTCTAATAACCAAGCATCACTCGTTATGAGACTATCAACTAGGCCCAATTCGTGAGCTTGCTGTGCGGTCCAATATTCACCGGTTGCAACCTTGTCGATATCCAGCTCAGGTCGATACTTGGCAATGTGAGCTTTGAATTGTTCGTGAATATTCTCAATATCTGCTTTGAATTTCTCGCGACCTTCGTCGGTATTCTTGCCGAACAAGGTTAACGTTCGTTTGTATTCACCAGCGGTGACTTGTTCGTAATCAATATCGTGTTTTTGCAACCAACGATGGAAGTTCGGCAGCTGTGCAAGCACGCCGATTGAGCCAATAATGGCAAACGGAGCAGCCTGAATATGATTGGCAACCGCAGCCATCATGTAACCGCCACTCGCGGCAATCTTGTCGACACTGACAATGACGTCCAAATCAGCATCTCGCAAACGCTGCAGTTGCGCAGCACCTAAGCCGTAGCCATGCACAACACCACCACCACTTTCCAAGCGCACTAACACTTGATCACCTGGTTCCGCAATACTCACCACTGCATTGACCTCACGGCGCAACGAATCCACTTCTTTCGCATCCATGCTGCCATGAAAATCGATGACATAGACACGCTTACGTTCGTCTTGTTTGTTCGACTTCGCCGCTTGCTTTAGTGACTTGGCTAATTTCTTCCGTTCTTTCTTATCCAGCATTTCCAATTTCAGAGATTGTGCGCTTTCGCGAAGATCATCGGACAGCATGTCAAGATGCAGCTCACCCTTCGACTTCTTCTGTCGCTGCGCAGCATTGGCCATCACACCAACAATCATGACTACTGCAAATACGATAATTGCGGCTTTCACAACAAAGCTACCAATATCAATCAGAAACTCCATGCAATCTCTCCTTGTTGAACTGCCGTCATGAGCAGCTCAAAAATAGCGATAAAAAAGGGCCGACAAGCGGCCCTTTTAGTATACGTAATTTAAGCGATTTTAGTTGGTCAGAATCACACTCGTGTTCGTCACTGGAATCGCTGTCGCATTGGTTGAGAACCATCCCGCTGCTTGCATTTGCATTTCAAACGTTGCTGCAAATGATGCCGCTGGACTCACGATCGAACCGTGGTCACCTTCAATGAAGCGAACAGCGCCCGATACCGGCTCACCATCAACACTAGCAACAGTCTGCGTGACCGCAGGTAATTGCAATGCAGCAATCAGTGGCTCTGTACCCGCTAATGGTTTACCAGGAACTGTGTTCGGTACCACTTGGTCAGGTAACACGTCGCCACCACCCACAACTTCAATCAAGTGAATCGGACTTTCAGTCTCAACCACGTTGCGAGCGTAGTTTATTGGATCCGCTGAATCAATGACTGTCTGCGCTGCGAAAGCGAACTGTTCAAATACACCATTGATTTGCGCTTGCTGTGCATCGGTCAAACTCGCCCAGAACTGCTCGTAGACTTGAATCAACAAACCTTGGAACGCTGGATTTGTTGGACCCACACCTGCGGCTTGTGCAGCAGCATTCACAGCTGCAGCGAAATCAGCATTGGCTGCATACAGCAACTGACTCTTAATCACAGGTCCAAATGATGGTGAACCCAGCAATAGGTTCGCAACACTACCACCCGGAGCCATCAGTGAACTCGCATTCACTTTAAACAAACCGGAAGCTGGTGCTAATGCGCCAGTCATTGGTGTGTTGGCCATTGCGGTAAAGCCAGTACCCGTAATTGCGCCCAGAGAATGACCAACGAAGAATACGCGCGAGCCATCAATCGGTGCGCCTTGTTGCGCATTTAAACTTAAGCGCAAGCCCAGCATATCCGAGATAGACTGACGCAGGTTGTCACGCGCTGTCAGCAGGCTACCGAGGTTCATGTAGGCAGTTGGACTACCAGTGCTCGCATTAATGGCACCAAAGCCGCGATCACCATGCAATGGATGGTCCATCGCTACCGTGGCAAAACCGGCAACCGACAACGTACCCATAATGCCAAAGGCATTGGTTTTGTTACCCGTGATACCGTGCTGGAAAATCACCACTGGCCAGCCGTTTGCTGGTTGTGAAATTGGAGCCAAACCCTGTGCAGCACGAACTTGGTTCACTGCAGCAGCGTTTGGAACCGACATCACAACTGGTACGTTAGCGTTGGTCACAGCTGCTGGGATTGGATTATATTTGGTCAAATGACGCTCGTTGTCGATGCCTGGGAAGTCGTAGCAGGCATTTGGTGGTAACAGCAGCGCTGGATTTTGCAATGCAGCAGGATCAATACCAACTTGTGCAGGATCAATTGCACCAGCGCGAATGGCGCCGAGAATAGACGCTGGACTGTCACACGCTGCACGCCAGCGACCTTCTAATGGTGCTCTTGGATTCTCTGCTGTTGGCACTGGCAGGAAATACGGCAGCGATACTTGGCCTTGATACAGGGCAGCGGTGCTCGCCGCAGCGAATGCTGGGTTGGTTGGATCAGGTTGTAGAGCCCCTGCACCCACTAATGCGTCAGCAACGGTAATACCGGTATTTTGTGACATCAGCGCTGGCGTACCTGTGGTGCTGAACTGTTGCACCATCAACCCTTTAATCGCACCGAATACATCACTGGTAGATTGTGTTGTATAGCTCGACACATAAATGATGTCGTCTTTGTCTAAGCCAAACGCTTCTAGCGCTGACTCGTGACTGTTAATCAATTGCTGCAGTCCTACTGCTGCTGGGTCACCAGAAACTGGGAACTCGCTCGCATTACGCTTCATCAAACCATACGTCTGCGAAGGCTGTACATCCCGTCCTAACGAGTCTTGGATATTTGAGGTGAGCACGACTGCATAACCCGTTTTCGGCTTCAACGGCTTCAGTGGCACAATGGCGACGCCTTTCGGACCTGTCGCTGAAACAATGAAGTCAACACCATGGGTGAGCTCGGCCGCGATGGCGCAAGTTGCCGCAGGGCTCGCTGCCGCACAGGTTGCATTGACCGCTGTACCGCCCATCACCGCTTCAAACACACGGATAGAACCTGGCGCTTCGAGTGACGCGCTGTCGACAGTAACTTGATTCCCATTTTGGTCAAACGGCAATGAGAAGCTGAACGTCATGGTTGAGTGTGTTCCCCAGCCATCTAAGCCGTTAATGGCTACTTGCGGGTCAGCAAAGTCGGTTGGGTCTGCAACTGGGATATTTAACGTGCCATCCACGGACCCACTCAACAAGATATTCGATGGAACGGGAACCGCACCATTACTTGGATCAAACACCACGCGGGTGGCATTTACTTGTGTTTCTATTTCGGTTGTTGGTGCATCGTCACCACTACCACCGCAGCCGGCAAGTAGCAGTGCACTGCTGATAGCTGATGCAAGCATGAGTTTTTTCATGAGGCTTCCCCGATCCTTGTTTGTATTGTTATATTCTGAGCATCTATTCAATGCTTCTTTTCGTCTTGCCTATCATCGCCTTTTTCAACTGGTACGACAAGACGTGTCAATTAACAAAATTTTATACACCGCTAGCGCCTAACTTAAAAGCAATTTTTCACTATTTTCTTTTCTCAAAGCTGAGAAAAATGGGAAAAACCAGTACACTATCGGCACATGAATTTAGCCATAGTGTAAGCCGAAAATGACGAAGATGCATAACGAGTCTGTGACAAAAGATTGCCTAACCAACAAAATAATCCTAGTAACCGGCGCGGGTGACGGCATTGGTCGCCAAGCTGCACTTGCTTATGCGAGTTATGGGGCCACGGTCATTCTCTTGGGACGAACGGTAACAAAGCTAGAAGCCGTTTACGACGAAATTATTGCTGCTGACGGGCCGGAGCCGGCGATTGTGCCGCTGGATTTAAAGGGCGCAACCAAAAGCCATTATGAAGGTCTGAACGCCACCATCATTGAAAAGTTTGGTCGTCTTGATGGGTTGCTCAACAATGCCAGTCTGCTGGGTGTCTTGTCGCCATTCGAACATATCGACCACCCCAGTTGGAATGACTTAATGCAAGTCAACGTGACGGCCCAGTTTATGCTGACACAAGCATTGATGCCGGCTTTGAAACGAGCAGAACATGCAAGTATTGTATTTACCTCATCGGGCGTTGGTCGCAAAGGACGCGCCTATTGGGGACCCTACGCGGTCTCGAAGTTCGCTACGGAAGGCTTAGCGCAGGTCATGGCTGACGAATATGAAGGATCATCTATTCGTGTTAATGTCATTAATCCTGGCGCTACTCGAACCACAATGCGTGCTCGTGCGTATCCAGGAGAAGACCCAAAACAATTGAAGACACCGGCTGACTTGATGCCTTTATATGTGTATCTCATGGCTGATGCCAGTGTTGAGGTCAATGGTGAAAGTCTCGACGCGCAGTAGCATGTAGCATTGAGACCGTCTTTCAACCGTCAAAGAGTGAGTCTATATGCTGGCATTGAATGCTTTCCTATCCGCAACCGTTCTACTGAGTTCCAGTGTCACTGTGGAAACTTTGCCCGCAGCAGCTGCGGTTAATTGGATTGGTGTCAGCGCACCCAGCCCTGATGTGGTTTGGGTCAGTGGCTCCGATGCGACAATTGGCCGCAGTCTCGATGGTGGTCAGACATGGAACATCAGTAAACCATCGACTACTGCTCTTGAATTTCGCGATATCGAAGCATTAGATAGTAACCAAGCCTATGCACTGAGCATCGGCGAAAATGGTGACTCCCGAGTTTATTACACCAGCAACGGTGGCGAAAGCTGGCTATTACGCTATCGAGCGAGTGGCGAGCAGTTCCTCAATTGCATGGCGACAGCGCCCAGTGGCGAAGCTTGGATAACCGGAGATACCATTGATGGGCGCTGGGATATGGTTCGCAGTGCTGATGGCCGCAATTGGCTGACTGCTCGAAATGCAATTGGACAAGCACCACAGGCCGGTGAAGGTGGTTTAGCTGCGAGTGGTGGCTGTATCCGCTTCAACAATGAAGTCTGGGCCATTGGAACCGCGAATGCCACCGTCGCGCGAGTTCTGTATAAGGGTGTTACACGCATACGCTTTCAAGTGCTGGATACACCCATAGCTGCTGGCCCCTCCGCCGGCATTGCCAGTGTTTGGCCCTATTCTGATAAGCACATGCTCATGGTCGGTGGTGACCTGAATCATCCAGAAGCGCGCCCGCGTATTGCAGAATACAAAGATGGCGATTTTATCGATTGGCCAGAGCCGCCTCTTGACGGTGCACTCTACAGCCTCACCATCACGCCGGATAGCGACGTACTCGTCACCAACCCAAGCGGTGCAGCTCTGCACAACGCCAGCACCAATGAATGGACAAAGATCAGTGAGGCCAACATCTGGAATAGTGCCTGCGTAGCTGATCACTGCTATCTGGTCGGCAAAGAAGGCTATATCGGGAAATTCACAGTAACAGAGTAGTTACTGGCTACTAGCTATTGGCTACTGGTTACTGGTTACTGGTTACTGGTTACTGGTTACTGGTTACTGGTTACTCGAAAACCCAGATCTGCGCTCTTCTAATAGCTAGTAACTAATAACTAATAGCTAGTAACTAATAGCTAGTAACAAGTAGCTAGTAGCTATTCAGCAGCGCGGTTCCGCCGGTGAGATGACTCACCTGGCAGAATCCGTGACGGCTGAGTACTTGCGCGGCGACCGCGCTCCGATGGCCCGAGCGACAGAGACAGACGATCGGACGTTGTTCATAGTCGTGACGATGGTCGTATATAAATTGGGTCAGTCGAGTCAGTGGCACGTTTACCACCGCAGCAGGCAAATTCAGTGGATTGACCTGATGTTCTTGTTGCTCGCGCACGTCGACCACCAACGTTTCTGGGCGTTGTAACCAGCTTTGCTGCTCTTCCAAAGCAATGTCCACTAGATCGCAACAGCGCTGCTGCTGCGTGAGTTCACCAATTCGAAATGCAACAGCAAAATCTTCGTCATCGCGAGGGCATAATAAAGTTTGCTCGTGGACCAATTTCGTTAATAAATCGGCATTGGCTTGCTCACCAATAAACGCGAAATCCACATGAGCTTTTGCTCCAGGGGCAATCGGTGAACTCAGTAAATAAGTCGGTTGGCGTGAGCCCACTCGGTACAGCCTGCGATTCCCAACCAGCAAACAGCCTTCAACCGGCAACTCACATTCCACCGGTGGACTACAGGTCATCAAGGTGGCGTGAAAAGGCCAGCCAACCGCATCTCGGGCAGCATCGCAACCGCTAGCACACAACAATTGCGCCAACATAGCAGCCGGACTTGAAGCTGCATGTGGCGCTGTCGTCAACACTGCTTTGACACGGTAATGCTGACAAGCGACGAGCTTCTCAATCCGTTCTGCCAACTCTGGCAACGGGTCAATGACAGCCATTTCGCGCGCACTGCGATCAATGACTAAGTAACAACATTGATTATCAAAACGCAGTTGTACTAATCCGTCGAGCTCAGAATCGACGTCTTCATTGGTATCCGCTACCAACAAACAGGACTGTCGTAATGCCCGCGCGGCATCTTTGATTCGTTCGCAGGCAGACGCAATAGTTTCTGCCGAGGTGGCAGGACCAAAGGATAATCGAATCGCGGATTGTGACCGCCAATCTTCGAGTCCCATCGCATCCAGTACAAAGCTCCGTGGAACCTTCGAACTGCAGGCGGAGCCGGAGCTCACACGAATATTGGCTGCGTCAAAGACATCCATAATGTCTCGCGATGGCACGCCCCGCACCGAGAAGTTCAGTGTCGTCGGGACTGAGTGTTCGAGGGCATGGTTCAGTTCGAGAGTCGGAAACGCTTCACGCAGTGCCGCTAATAATTGGTCGCGATAATTCACCAAAACAGCATGTTGGTGGAATGTCTTTTCATCGGTTTCCAGCAGCACTTCAAACAAGGCATGCAGCGCCGCGATACCCGGCAGGTTTTCAGTGCCAGAACGGAGTCCTTGTTCCTGACCACCACCAATAATCAACGGCGTGAAAGCAGCACCCGAGCGCACATATAAAAAACCGATGCCTTTGGGGCCATATAATTTATGACCGCTAAATGGCGCATAATCGATACTGGTCGATGACAATCGCAACGCCTGCTTACCCAGCGCTTGCACGCAATCGACCATCCATGGAATCGTCGGATTGTGTGCGCGAATCACCCGTTCTAGGGTCTCGAGATTTTGTTGAACACCGGTCTCGTTATTCACCGCCATGGTACAAATCATCGCTGCATCAGCAACGTGCGCAGCAATAAAGTCGTAATCAAGTAAACCATTGGCATCGACCGGGATAGCTTTGAGCTCAGCTTGGACATTGAGCAGTGAACGCCAATGCTCCAACGCTTGGGGAACCGCCTTGTGTTCGGTGGCACCATAAAGCAACCAACGTTTCGCAGTCACATCCTTCTGACTCGCTTGCAGAGCTGACAGCACGGCGGTTTGAATCCCTTCGGTAGCACCACTGGTAAAGATCAGATGGCCCTGTCCGGCACCCACGACGTCACGTCCGAGACGTCTCGTATCATCCAAAATATAACGTGCTTGCAGACCCGTGATATGACTACTGCTGGGGTTACCAAATACATGCGCCATGACATGCTCGACGGCATTCGCAATGCGCGGTAGCACAGGAGTAGTGGCGTTGCAGTCGAGGTAAATCTCGGCCGTCTTGGGACGAATCTGAACGGGGGTAACCATCGCTGAGAGACTGCTCCTTTGTGTCTGTAGTGACTGGCTACTAGCTATTGGCTACTAGCTATTGGCTATTGGCTATTGGCTATTAGCTATTAGCTATTAGCTATTAGCTACTAGAAAACACAGATCTGCGCCCTTCTAGTAACCAGTAACCAGTAACTAGTAACTAGTAACTAGTAGCGCCTTCGTTATTTGATGCGGTTTTGCTGCCACTGCTCTTCTTTTGCCATCCGAGCTTTACGTTCATCGCAGGGTTCATCGCAATCGCAGGCTTTTTCCATGCCCAAGGCACCAATACCACCGCAGCTTCCAGAAATTGATTTACGTTGAACGATAAAGCCAACCGACATGGCTAACACCACCACCAAAAAGATGGCGAAAACGGCTAAAAATAATCCCATGCGGACCTCCTGACTATGATTCGACTTGCGGTTGATTACTGGTTCAAAAATGGCTCAAAAGCAGAGCTGGCGACTTCTTTAAAACTACCCTCTTCTCGAGTGACGAGTAACACCGCTAGACTTTTTTCCTCAGCAAACGCAAGAGCTTCTTCTGCACCCATAACCGATAGTGCAGTCGCATATGCGTCTGCATCCATCGCCGTACCCGCAATCACTGTCACCGACACTAAATTGTGTTGGATAGGATACCCAGTGCGCGGATCAATCAAATGCGATAGCCGCCGTCCATCTTCTTCATAATAGTTACGGTAATCACCCGATGTCGCAATACCTGCGTCACCTGGTTCGACAATACGTTGTACTGCACGTTCCGTAGAAATCGGCTTTTCGATGGCAATCCGCCACGGCTCGTCACCTGGCTTCTGACCTTTGGTGCGCATTTCACCGCCAATTTCGACCAGATAATTATGAATTTCCATTTGCTCTAACAGTAAAGCAACTCGGTCAACGCCGTACCCTTTTGCGATAGTCGACAAGTCCACATAGAGATCTGGAACATCTTTGCGCAGCTGATGATTATCGACATGAAGGAGTTTATACCCTACTTGGTCTTGGACATCCTTGATTGCAGCTGGAGTCGGAGTATCAACAGGTCGACCATCTGGACCGAAGCCCCACAGATTAACCAAAGGCCCAACAGTAATGTCCAGCACTCCGCCCGTTTCTTCAGCAATTTCAATCGAGCGGCGCACAACGACTTCCAATGCTCGCGAAATGACCACAGGCTCGGTCGTTTGCTTGGCGTTAAATAGTGACAACTCAGACTCAGGATCATAAGTCGACATTTGGCTATTCACCTGCTCCAGCACACCATCAACCCGCTCCTTGATCCATTCTGGGTCATACTTGGGATTCGCCGTCACATAGCGAATCGAGTAGGTAGTTCCCATCGTTTCGCCAGTCACTGACAACTGTTGCGGAGCATGAGTGCATGAAACGAAAAAGGCCAGCCCTACGAGGGCTAGCCAAATTCGAGCATTCGACAGTAATGTCTTTTGCATCAGCGATTAACCACCAAAGTCGTCCAACATGATGTTTTCATCTTCAACACCAAGGTCTTTCAATAATTTGATGACTGCTGCGTTCATCATCGGTGGTCCACACATGTAAAACTCGCAGTCTTCTGGAGCTTCATGATCCTTCAGATAATTCTCGTACAACACATTATGGATGAAGCCTGTGTCGCCTTCCCAATTATCTTCCGGCTGTGGATCCGATAACGCCACATGCCAGTCGAAATTATCGTTTTCGCGTGCCAACATGTCGAAGTCTTCAACATAGAACATTTCTTTCTTCGAGCGTGCACCATACCAGAATGACATTTTCCGGTTGGTATTAATGCGGCGTAACTGATCAAAAATGTGTGACCGCATTGGCGCCATACCAGCACCACCACCCACGAATACCATCTCAGCTTCCGTTTCTTTGGCGAAGAACTCACCAAATGGACCCGAAATAGTGACCTTATCACCTGGCTTCAAACTAAAGATGTACGACGACATCTTACCCGCAGGCAGGCTCAAGTTGTTTGGCGGCGGCGTCGCAATCCGCACGTTCAACATAATGATGCCTTTCTCTTCTGGGTAGTTGGCCATTGAATAGGCGCGAATCACCTCTTCGTCAACTTTTGACTCAACATCAAAGAACCCGAAGCGCTCCCAATCTCCGCGGAAACGATCTGCAATATCAAAATCTTTATATTTGACATGATGCGGCGGTGCCTCAATTTGAATATAACCACCTGCACGGAATGGTACATCTTCGCCTTCTGGCAGCTGTACAACAAATTCCTTAATAAAAGTTGCTACGTTGTCGTTCGACTTGACCGTACAATCCCACTTACGAATACCGAATACCTCTTCTGGTAATTCGATCTTCATATTTTGCTTTACGTTCACCTGACAAGATAAACGACAGCCTTCGCGAGCTTCTTTACGGTTAATATGATCGCGCTCAGTAGGCAGGATCTCACCGCCGCCTTCTTTGATAACTACGCGACATTGGCCGCAAGAACCACCACCGCCACATGCAGAAGATACGAAGATCCCGGCATTCGCGAGTGCGCCCAGAAGTTTCGTGCCTGGTTGCGTGGTGATTTTCTTATCATCGTCGTCATTAATCAAAATTTCGACGTCACCCTGAGGTACTAATTTCGACTTTGCCACCATGATGACTGCAACCAAAATCAATACGATCAAGGTAAACATGCCTACGCCGAGTCCAACGAGTACTAACTCTTGCCCTTGCATCGACTATTACCTCTTGTTAATCCGTTTCAACCGTTACCGGTGCTTATAGGGATACGCCAGAAAACGACATAAAGCCCAAGCCAATAAGACCCACTGATATAAACGTGATACCTAATCCACGTAAACCATCCGGTACGTCTGAATATTTAAGTTTTTCGCGCACCGCAGCAAGGGCTACAATTGCTAGCGCCCAGCCAATACCACTGCCGATACCGTAGACCACACTCTCACCGAACGTGTAATCACGCTCAACCATGAACGCAACCCCACCAAAGATGGCGCAGTTCACAGTAATCAACGGTAGGAAGATACCCAACGCGTTGTAGAGAGCAGGTACATATTTATCCAAGGTCATTTCAAGAATTTGCACCAGTGCTGCGATTACACCGATGAACGTCAAGAAACGTAAAAAGCTCAAGTCGGCATCCGGGAACCCGGCCCAAGTCAACGCACCTGGCGCCAAAATATTGTGGTATACCAAGTTGTTCACTGGCACTGAAATACCGAGTACCACGATAACCGCAACACCGAGACCAAAGGCTGTCGTGACTTTCTTCGATACTGCCAGAAACGTACACATACCGAGGAAGAACGATAGAGCCAAGTTCTCAACGAAAATCGCTTTAATAAATAAACTTACATAAGCTTCCATGATCGGCTCCTTATTCCTTTGGCTCTACTTGCTCGGTGCGGAAGGTACGCAGTACCCAAATAAAGCCACCGATAATAAAGAAGGCGCTTGGTGGTAACACCAAGAGTCCGATTGGCTGATACCAGCCGCCCTCTGACGCGAGCGCCAAAATCTGGTAACCGAACAAGCTACCTGAACCGAAGAGTTCACGGATAAAACCAACAGTCAGAAGCACCACTGAGTAACCTAAACCGTTGCCAATACCATCTAAAAACGACAGTCCTGGCGTGCTCTTCATGGCATAAGCTTCAGCACGACCCATCACGATACAGTTCGTGATAATCAAACCGACAAACACCGACAGTTCTTTAGCGATACTGTAAGCATAAGCTCGCAGAATTTCGTCTACGACAATAACCAAACTCGCAATGATGGTCATCTGCACGATAATCCGCACACTGGAAGGAATGTGATTACGAATAATCGAAATAAACAAGTTCGAAAACGCAGTTACAAAGGTCAGTGCAAGACACATAACCACTGTATTTTCCATTTTCGACGTGACCGCCAACGCTGAACAAATACCGAGGATTTGTAGCGCAATCGGGTTATTGGCAAAAATCGGTCCAAATAGGACTTCTTTCATTTCTTTTGCACTAGCCATTATTCAGCTCCCCTTTGCGAATTTTTTCCAGTAACGGACCGTAGGCCGCATCGCTAAACCAATATTGGAACGTGTTTTCAACACCATTACTGGTCAACGTTGCGCCAGACAGAGCATCCACATCGTGCGCTTCGCTGGTCACATTCTTAGTCACGTCGATTTTTACAGTCTCCATTTCGTCACCGTACACTTCTTTACCTTGCCAGCTAGCCACCCATTGTGGATTCTGGATTTCACCACCCAGTCCAGGCGTTTCACTGTGCTGATAGAAGTTGATGCCACGAATGGTGTTCATGTCTGGCTCGAGCGCCAACAATCCAAACATGGTGCCCCAAAGACCATAGCCACGAATGAACAACACCACAGTTTCCAACTCATCCTGAGCATTGTTGATGAAGTAGACCTTAGTGACATTCTCACGCGATCCAATACCCGCCACATCATTCGACTTCTCAAGTTTGGTACCCAGACCAGCTTTTTTTGCAGACGCAATCGGATCGTAGTCGGTTGGATTTTTACCATCGACTTCTTCTACAAATTCAAGCGTATTGAGATTCACCAAACGCGTGTCGACGCGGTCATTAAAAACTGCAACAACATCTGTCGTCGGCTCTAGTAGACCTGCAGCATCGAGGACGTTACGTTGCATATCTAAAGCAGCATTTTTCACCTGCAACGGTTTCAAACCAACCGCTGCACCAGCAACGATGATTGAACACACCAGACAGAGCGCAACAACGACAAATAACGTTTTGCCGAGCGATTCGTTCTTCTTAGACATTACGTGCTAGCCTCCGCTTGATGTTCGCTTGAACTACAAAGTGGTCGAACAGTGGCGCAAATACGTTCGCAAATAGAATCGCGAGCATAATACCTTCGGGATATGCTGGGTTTACGACACGAATCAATACCGTCATGGCACCAATCAAAAATCCGTATGCGAACTTACCTTTGTTGGTGAACGAGGCAGATACCGGATCGGTTGCCATAAACATCATACCGAAGGCGAAACCACCGACGACCAGATGCCAGTACCATGGCATGAGGAACATATTGTTGGTCTCGCTGCCAATCGCATTAAACAGCAATGACAAGGCGACCATACCAACAAACACACCACTGACGATGCGCCATGAGGCGATGCGGAAGTAAATCAACGCAAGTCCGCCAATCAGAATCATCAGAGTCGACACTTCACCCATAGAACCTTGGATGTTACCGAAAAATGCATCCCACCAGAGTGCCGTGTCAGCAAAGTAGTTCGAACCGGTTGCCGCTTGACCTAACAGCGTAGCGCCAGAGAACCCATCAACCGCTGTCCACACTTGGTCGCCCGAAATAGTCGCTGGGAATGCGAAGTACAGGAATGCGCGACCGGTCAACGCTGGATTCAGGAAGTTACGACCTGTTCCACCGAACACTTCCTTACCAATAACCACGCCGAACGTGATACCCAGTGCGACCTGCCATAACGGAATGGTCGCTGGTAGCGTTAACGCGAACAGGACAGAAGTGACAAAGAAACCTTCATTGATTTCATGTTTGCGGATAGAAGCAAACAAGACTTCCCAGAAACCGCCGACAATAAAGGTTGTCGCGTATACAGGGACGAAGAAGCAGGCACCGTAGAACAGCTTTCCAGCCCAGCCAGCAGTGCTTAAGTCGCCGCCAAGCATTTGGAACAGACCGACTTGCCAGATGTCTGCAAGCTCATACCCGTTGACCAATGCCATCGACGCTTGGTTACCGACATTGTACATGCCCCAGAACATCGCCGGGAATGTCATCATCCACACCAAAATCATAATCCGCTTCAAATCAACGTTGTCGCGAACGTGCGTGATGCTCTTCGTTACTTTGCCTGGCGTATAGAGAATTGTGGCAACAGCCTCATAAAGGGCGTACCACTTTTCATACTTCCCGCCTTTCTCAAAGTTCGGTTCAATGCGCTCAATATAGTTTTTTAAGCTCATGATTAACCCTCTTTCTCTATTTCGGTCAACATGTTACGCAGAACCGGACCGTACTCGTATTTGCCTGGACAAACATAAGTACACAGGGCCAAATCTTCTTCGTCCAACTCCAAGCAACCTAATTTTTGCGCTTGCTCGGAATCACCGGAGAGAATATCTCGCAGTAAAACAGTTGGTAAGATATCTAACGGCATAACACGCTCGTAGTTACCAATAGGCACCATGGCGCGATCAGAACCATTGGTTGATGTTGTCATGGCGTATTTTTTGCTCGGGCTTAAATGACCTGCAAATGCACGAGTAACGGAGTGTTGATTCACACCTGGCTTGATCCAGCCGAGGAATTCTTTGTTATCACCTTCCGGCAGTACACTAACCTGCACATGGAAGCGACCTAACCATTGGTGGGCATCGTCAACTTTATGACCATTCAAGACCGATCCTGATACGATACGTTGTTTGCCTTCGGCAAGTTCACCTTGCGTCAATTCACGCAAATTTGCGCCCAATTGGGTGCGCAACAAACGTGGATTTTTGACACCTGGGCCGCCAACCGCAACGACTCGGTCGGTAAAAATTTCACCCGTCGTAAATAACTTACCGTAGGCAATCACGTCTTGATAACCGATATGCCAAGCTCGTTTCGTCATGGATACTGGCGACAGGAAATGCATATGCGTGCCTACCAGACCTGCTGGATGCACACCTGCAAAACTCTCCAATTGAACCTTCGCATCACCTGTATCAACTTCAGCATCTGCCGCTTTCACAACAAAAACTTTGCCTTCAGTGAGATTGGTGAGCACGTTCAGTCCGTCTATAAACGCCTGCTTATGCTCTGCAATGATGACCGCTGGGTCGGCCGCCAATGGATTGGTATCCATCGCGTTGACAAAAATCGCAACCGGTTTTGCATCTAAAGCTGGCGAGCGGCTGAACGGGCGCGTCCGAAGAGCGACCCATTGACCCGAGTCGTTGAGTTGCTCAACCACTTGGTCACGGCCTAACGAGGCTAGCTTACTGCTCTCGTGCTGCGCAAACGTCTCTTGCTCTGTGCCATCGACTTCAATGATGACAGCTTGCAATACTCGTTTAGCACCGCGCATCACGTCTTTGACGACGCCACTGGCTGGTGCTGTGAATTTAACCCCTGGGTTCTTCTTATCTTCGAACAGTACTTGGCCTTTCTTCACCCGATCATCGGCTTTCACCTGCATGGTCGGACGCATGCCAACATACTCTTCACCCAGTACGGCAACGGTCTTGACGGCATGGCCGTCTTCGATAGTCTGCTGGGGCGATCCCTGCAGCGGGATATCCAGCCCTTTCTTGATCGTAATCATACGCGTTTGCACTACTCGTTAGGGAAGATTAATCTCAATCAGTGAAGTCACTGAAAACCTGATAAATCAAATAGAAAACTTGCTCGCATTCACCTAGGGCGGGGATTTTAACACTTTTATTGACCACCTTGCCACCTGCGAAGGACAAAAATTCCAGCAAATCACTAGGGTTATTGTCTGTTCATAAATTCACTGCAGACCGCATTAAAAAAGCCGATGCGTGGTGAGGCATCGGCTTTGTTCAGTTTGCTTTACGCTGCTGGCGAATTTATGACCAGCTGACAACGGGATCAACGTCGGCGTCATAATCGACACCAGCGATGCCAAAGCCAAACAATTTCAAGAAATCGCTATGGTAGCCTTCGTAATCAGCTAACTGATGGAAGTTGTCTTGATTCACTTGGTCCCAAAGAGCTTTAATCTTAGCTTGCGTTGCATCATTGGTTTCTTTGCCGTCCATGCGCAACCGCCCTGCCTCATCCAGCTTCGGGTTGGCCGCGTACAAACCTTCGGTCAACAACCGATAAATTTGTTCAATACAACCTTCATGTGTACCTTCCTCTTTCATCACGCCATAAATCAGCGAGATATACAGTGGCATCACCGGAATGGCTGAACTCGCCTGGGTCACCAACGCTTTCAATGAGGAGACATAGGCTTCTAAATTCAGATTGGTATAACGCGCGCGCATTGCCGCTGCAGCGCGGTCTAAGTCTTCTTTCGCTTTGCCGATTGTGGCATGACCATAAATCGGCCAAGTCAGCTCTTTACCAATATAGGTATAAGCCGTGGTTTTACAGTTTGGTGCTAACACACCAGCTTGATTCAAAGCGTCGAGCCAGAGTTCCCAATCTTCACCGCCCATCACTTTAATGGTTTGCGCAATTTCATCGTCATTGGCAGGTTCGAGCGAAATTTCTTTGACTTCATCCCGGTCAGTATCGTAAGTCTTGGTTGTATATGCCTGTCCAACTGGTTTTAACGTTGAGCTATACACCTGATCTGAGTTCGGATCTTTGCGCTTCGGTGATGCCAATGAATACACCACCAAGTCCACTTGGCCAAAATCCGCTTTGATCTGCTCAATCACCTCAGCCTTCATCTCATTTGAGAAAGCATCACCGTTGAACGACTTCGCATACAAGCCTGTAGCCTTCGCAGCATCATGAAACGCTGCGGTATTGTACCAGCCAGCAGTTCCCGTGCGCTTTTCAGTGGGCTCTTTTTCGAAACAAACGCCGATGGTTTTCGCGCCAGCGCCGAACGCTGTCGCGATACGCGTCGCTAATCCATAACCGGTCGAGCAACCAATCACGAGCACGCGCTGTGGTGCTGCTTCGATTTTGGGTTGTTGCTGAATGAAATCAATTTGTTGTTGAACGTGAGCCGCACAACCGACTGGATGCGCGTTGGTACAAATAAAGCCACGAATCTTTGGATGAATAACCATAATTGTCTCAACCTACCTATTCTTACTTTTATGGAATGCAGCGCAGTGTACCCGACCTCTGCGCAGAAAGACATCTGAGTAGTTGGCTGACTAAGGCTGTTGACTACCACCACGACACACAGGCGACTCAGGTACTTGCTGCAGTTGCTGCCACTCCGTTGGACTGTATAAATGCAACGCCAGCGCATGCAGTTCGCCGGCTAATTCTGCGGCGAGTAATTTGTTCACACGCCGGTGGCGTTGTAATAAGCGTTGACCATCGAACTCGGCACTGACAATCACGAGCTTGTAGTGGGAATCTGAACTCGCTGTGCCGTGCATGTGACTCTCGTTGATGACCTCTAATACCGAGGGGGCCAATGCTTCCCGTAATTTGGTTTCGATCTGAACGGCTAGTGTCATGGGTTACTCCGGACTCATACTCTGATCAAGACTGCTGAAACAAATCGAGCGGTCACGTCCGATCCGCGCCAGTGCATTAAATACATTTGGCGCCGATTCATTGGTACGATAAGCAATCCGATACAACTGAGAGCTGACCGTCCCCCACTCTTGATACAAATAAATATTGTAGTCACGGGCAAACGTCGCTAACGCTTCAATACCCTCTTGACGTTGCCGTGGGAATGCAGAGGCTTCAGCCACTAACCGCCAACGATTTAACTCTTCAGATGAGGCCATTAATGCTTCATTGGTTCGACTGCGACAAAAACTCAATTGCAGCGTATCCACGGTTAACTGCCATTGCGCCGTCGGTAGTTGTTGCTGATCGAGTTCGGTCAGTTGCGCCTGCGCACTGGTATCGGTAGGTTCTGCCGCAGGCTGACAACCCACCAAGAAAAGAATCGATACAAAGACGAAACAGCGCATGTGGCCAACCCAAGAACAATATGAATGAAGTGGGACTAGTATAGAGCCCAAATACAGAAAGTGAATAGCTGTTGGCTACTAGGTAATGGCTACTAGTTACTGGTTACTAGCTACTAGCTACTAGCTACTAGCAATTAGTGATTGACTTCGGGTTGCTGAAAAGCATAGGTGGCGCACTTCTAGTAACTAATAGCTAGTAGCCAGTCGCGCTTTTGAATTTGGAGGTACGAACATCCTTGTTCGTTTGAAGTACTGCAGTCCATATGAGTACTTCCAATTCCTTAAACAGAGTCTATCGCACAGATTTTAATAGTTCAATTACATTTTATAAACATAAGCCTAAGCTACTAAAGAACAAGTTAATTTTTTGTCTTTTTTTATTCGGAAAAGCTAAGCATTTATTTCTCAAGACATTGCAGTATACTCATACGCATTCTTGATAATTGTGGGTTTTGCATGACTAATTTTGGCCGTTTCGTCTTCCCCTCCTGCTGCGCTTTAGCGTTTACTGTTGCATCTGTAGCGACATCCGCGAATGTATGGGTGGAGCGTTCCGACAGCGCTCTATTGGATCGGATCGAACTGCTCGCCAATGCCGGCAAATTACGTACTTCCACTACCAGCTACCCGCTTTCATGGCGCGCGCTCGCTCGTGATTTGGAATTGCTCGATGTCGAGCGCCTCAATGCTGCCGAACGCGATGCTGTGTTTTTGCTTCAGGCCCGTTTGCAAACGGCCGCGAGAGATGCTGCCGACACACAATTAAAAATAGTGGTCAACAGTCAGGACGATGAACGGTATCCGCGGCATCAACGCAGTACCCAGCAGCGGGCCGAATTACAGGTTGCGCATGCATACACAGCTGGTGACTTTGCCGCGCGCATCAGCGTTCAAGCCCGGTTAGACGCGGTCGATGATGAAGATTACGGACTTGATGAGTCTTATCTTGCGTGGCGTTTTGACGGCCTCACCGTTGGAATCGATACACTATCCACGCAATGGGGCGTTGCTGCCGATCACAGCCTGCTGTTATCCGATGCGGCTCGCCCACTCCCCAAGTTCCGTATTAGCTATCAATCGGATCGGATTATCGGTGCGCTCAGCCAGTTTCATTTTCAGTCTTTTATTGGCGCTCGCAGTAGCTTTGGTGATGATTACAACGAACCGGTTTGGGCCAATCGAGTTTCATTCCAGTCGGATGGCTCCCTCCAATTAGGTCTGACCCATGTGATGAGTTCGTTGGATAGCGCGAATAACCCTTATCTTGCATCCGATGAGCGTTGGCATGCGGTGAGTGCCGATGGTCGACTCGGTCTCGTACTCGGCCCGCAAACCAGTGCCGCTCTGTATGCAGAACTTGGGGCTGATCTAGAAAATAACTCGAGCATGTGGCTGGCTGGAGTTAGCGCTTACCAACTATGGGCTGGCTATCAACTTCGTGCCTATGCTGAGGTGAGCGCTGGTGATGAGTTAGACCGTGCAGGTTTTTTTCAATTTAACCACCACCTGGGTCGACCACTCGGACGTTTAGGCGCTAATGATGCCACTGCAATCAGTGCAGGACTGCGCGCGACTAACTTGCAAGGTGAGCAATGGGAACTAACCGTGCGTGATTTTGATGCGAGTGATACACCGTTTACGATCGCTCAACAAACGGATCGTTTTGCGCCGTTAACTGCGGCCACTAGCCAACTCGCTGTCAAACACCAACGTCCACTCGGAAATGGTTTAGTGGGTTTAACCTTAGAGCGTTGGGAAACGGAATGGAACGGCGGTGATTCTGGGTTTAACGCGCAGCTCAGCTACGAGCTGCGCTTTTAACCGTATCAGCTAGCTGGTTTATCCTCTTCCTCAGCGGCACTGACCGTATCCGGGCCAGCCTCAGAAACGAGCGCAACGACTTCCCAGCCCGCTTTGGGGGTAAAGGTTTGGTCGCTCGTAAACACATGACACAGGTCGCGTTCATCAAATGCAAACAACGGAATTGCACGGTTGCCATAACGCTCTTGGTAGTCGGTATAGTCGAAGGTATCGGTGAGCGCAGTCGTTTTCACTTGAGCGCCTTGGAACGTCAAGCTTGCTAACTTCGAGAAGGTGACCCCTTTACCGAATAGTTTTAACCGCTCGCGATAGCTTTCGGATAACTGATTACGCGCTGACGCATCATGCTCAGTGCTGTTCAAACCGAGAATCTTTGCACTCTCAAACCAATCCATAAAATGCAACGCCACTACCGGATTGAGCTGTTTGTATGGCGATAAGATCAACACGCGCCCAATCCCTGTCATATCCATGTGTGTTTCAGCATGCTCCGAGGTTGGATTACCAAAGTACACGGGTAACCCTTCCATACGCGCCTGTTTGATGTGCTCCCAGTTGGTATCTGCAAGCAGCACCGGAATGTCGTGCTCTTTAAGTGCCTTCGCAATCAACCGTGAAGTTGGATTGGCGCCAAAAATCAGGAACCCTTTTGCCGGCGGTTCACGCAAAGTCAATGCGTGAGCCAATGGTTTCGCCGTTAAGCTTTGTAGGACAACTGTACTCAGGATGACAACGAAGACCAATGGCACCAACAAGTCAGCCCCTTCCCACCCCTGCTGCTGCATTTTTAGGGCGAACAATGCCGAGACGGCAGCTGCAACGATACCGCGCGGCGCAATCCAACTCAGTAAGATTTTTTCTTTAACGTTCAACTGCGTGCCAATGCTGGAAACCCAGACGGCGATAGGGCGAACCACAAAGATGATCACAGCGAGTAGCAAGACCGCAGGGAGTCCCAATTGGTCAAAGGCATTCGCGTCAATCCGCGCCGCTAAGATAATAAACAAACCCGAAATGAGCAGCACGCTCAGGGTCTCTTTAAATTCTAGGATATCATCGAGGTTGAGTCCCCGTGTATTCGCCATCACCATTCCCATAACGGTTACAGTGAGCAGCCCAGATTCATGCTGCAGAGCGTTGGATAAGGCAAAAACACCCAACACCACCGCCAGGGTAGCTACGTTACTCAAGTAATGTGGAAACCAGCCTTTCATCAGAGCGCGCGCGAGAATTTTGGCGGCTGCATAGCCAACCGCAAAACCCACCCCTATCGTGATACCGAATGCCTGTAACGCTTGCATCCAACCCGCACCTTGGCTGGCAATAATAAACTCGTAAACGAGTACCGCCAGCAATGCGCCGATTGGGTCAATAATAATACCTTCCCATTTCAGGATATTGGCCAACCGAGACAACGGCCGGACGGAGCGCAACATAGGCTGAATAACGGTGGGGCCAGTCACCACGACCAAAGCCCCAAATAATGCGGATAACTCCCAATTGAATCCCATCAAAAAGTGCGCTGCCACGGCAATCAACACCCAGGTGATAAACATCCCGATGCTGACTAAGTGCGTCACCATACGCCCATGGCCTCGAATTTCCTCAAAGCGCAAGGTTAAGCTGCCTTCAAACAGGATAATCGCAACCGAAAGGGAAACTAAGGGAAAAAGAATGTCACCGAACACAGCATCAGGCTGGAGCAGACCCAACCAAGGACCTATCACCAAACCCGTGAGCAAGAGCGGTAAAATTGCGGGAATTTTTAGTCGCCAAGCCCCCCACTGACACACAATCGACAACACACCAATGAGCGCCAGCGCTGACAAGTTCGACATAGAATTTCCACCCTGGATAAGCTAAAAGTTCATACTACGGTAGCCTACCCAGAGTGGCTTCGTCTAGTTTTCTAGAAGCGATAATTATATTGAACAAAGGCTGTGCGCGGCTTTCCGACTTGGATTCCGCCGTTGGTACGAGTCACCATATAGGTTTCATCGAAGGCATTATCAATACCCGCCCGAACTTGTTGCCGCTGGTCAATCGCGTAGGTTAACGTCAAATCGACCACGGTGCGCGCATCAATCCGTTGCGCAGCGTCAGGTTCACCTTGACCGGCTTGCGTACGCATGTCGCCGATATAACGAGCTTGCGCATTGAGCTCCCAGGCGCCAAGCAAGTAGCGAGCGCTGAGCTGAACCTGTGTGTCTGCTTGATACGGGAGTTCATCACCCACGGCAACGCTGCCCCACGTACCCAGACTTGAGTTGAAACTATTCTTAAATTCGCTATCGGTGAAGGTGGCAGAAGCACCTAAAATGAGCTCACTTTGTGCGAATGTCAGACCGTATTCGCCCAACACTTCCAGACCTTGAACTCGCACTTCACCGGCGTTGAATTGCGTATCGATAGCATTCAAATCACACCCTTGTGCTGCCGTGCAGTTGCCGTGCATGTTGTCGTAGTCACTGAGGAAACCAATGACTTCACCGCTCACAGCGCCTGAACGATAGCGGGCACCCACTTCCCAGTTCACTGACTCTTCATTTTCTTGCTCCGTATTGCCCGGCGCAGCAGGTGCAAAACCTTTCTGCACACCACCGATCAGTACTAAGGCGTCACTAAGGCGGTAGGTTAGACCCAGCGCTGGTAATACTTCACTCGTGCTATTTGCGCGTTGAGTTGGGGTTGTATCGCGCCCTGGATTCGTTTTCCCCCAATCACGACGCAAAGTGTCGATATCCTCGTAGCGCAGTCCCATATCAATGTTGAGGTCACCAAAATTGAGAAACGCTTGCCCAAAGACTGCTAGTGCCTCAGCACTATCAATTCGATTGGAATCAGTACCCGGCACTCCTGCGCTGAGCAGTTGTGCGCTGTAGTTCGCATTGAGCTGCCACACATCATTCCACTGGAAACGATCCATTTCGTCTTCATGCACTCGCGCTCCGAACACCAATCGGTGAGCACCAAGCGCCTGCTCAAATTGAGCTTGAATCCCCTCACTGAGGTAAGCTCGATTATTCGCTTTTACATTCAGCTCAAGGCTGCCCTGAGGGTTGGCGTCAAACGCACTTGCAATGGCCTCTGCACCGCCACCTAAGCTCTCACCATTTACACTGCTGACCTTATACCAATTCCGGTCAAACTCATTCCGATACGCAGTTGCTCGCAGCGTCGAGCCAGAACTCAGTGTCCAATCGTAACCCAGTTGATATTGACGGTGTTCAGTCATCATTTGGTCCAACTGCGATGCGCCGTAGCGACGATATGGCGTCGACTCATAATCGGCCGCGGTTAAGCCGAGATAGGTTTCATCCGACACTTCGTCGGAATACTTTAATTTGACATGCAGCCGATGGTTGCCAGCAGCATCCAATAACGCGGCTGCCTTCATTAAGAAATCATTCTTATAAAAGCCAGTGTCGGCGCCATTTGGCAGTTCTTTAAAACCATCAGCTTGCTGGCGATAACCTTCAATGACCGCACCGAAACGATCGCTACTGCCGCCAATCCAGCCGTGCATTTTGCCATAACCATCGCTACCTGCAGCAGCTTGCAGTTGGCCAGCTAGGTCAGTCGTGGGGATCGAGCGTGAGACTAAATTGAGCACCCCACCTGTGGTTCGTGGTCCATAAGCAACACTGGCACCGCCTTTGATGACCTCCAACGCCTGAATGCGACCAAATGTCGGGAAGTAATAAGCTGCCGGTGATGCATAAGGTGCAGGAGCAGCAAGCACGCCGTCTTCCATCACCGTAATTTTATCAGAGCGCGAGGTTCCGGTGCCGCGCATACCGATGTTAGCCCGCAATCCGTAACCATCTTCTTCCAGAACATAAACGCCTGGTACTTGCGCCAATGCCCGGTGTATATCGGTAAAATCAAATCGAGCCAGTTCTTCAGCATTCATGTAATAGCCTGACCCAGGCAATTCATCGACCGCAGCAGCGGAGCCAAGAATTGTAATCCGCTCCAAGCCGCTTAAGTCTGATTCTGCCGTATCTGCTGATGCAGTCTGAGCAATCATCGGTAAAATTCCTGCAAGTGTGAGAGCACTTGCTACTGCAGATAACCGAAATGTCATAGTGAGACCCTTTCCTGAATTGATTGATTGGTATTGATAATGATTCGCATTTACGGCATAGTATACTCATGATCGAATGCGAATCAATATCATTTGGTTTTAATCTTCGTTATAATTTTCATTATCAAGCTCAATGAGGTATCGAGAATGCGTTTTTCTGTACTTACCCAAGCCATTGTCGCCTTCGTCGGCGCAGCAACTTTTGCAAGCGCAGCAGCCAGTGCTGCGGAAGTAAATGTCTATTCAGCGCGCAAAGAAGCGCTCATCAAACCTCTGTTAGATCAGTTCAGTGCCGAAACGGGTATTGAGGTGCGCCTATTGACCGGCGGTGGTGACGCACTGTTAGCGCGCCTGCAGAATGAAGGTGAGAACACCCCTGCCGATCTATTTCTGACCGTGGACGCAGGTAACTTGCATCGTGCCGCTGAAGCCGGTGTATTCCAACCCATTACGTCAACAGAATTATTGAACCAAGTACCCGATTATTTGCACGGTGCCGACGCCAGTTGGATCGGTTTAAGCTTGCGTGCACGCCCAATTTACTATGCGATTGACCGCGTTGATCCAAGTGAACTGTCTGGCTACGCTGACCTCGCTGATCCGAAGTGGGACAATAAAATCTGTATCCGCTCGTCAGATAATATTTACAATCAATCTCTCACTGCAGCGTTGATTAAACACTGGGGTGAAGAACAAACAGAGAAATGGGCGACTGGTCTCGTAGCTAATTTTGCGAAACCGCCTGTTGGTGGTGACCGTGATCAAATCGCAGCGGTTGCAGCAGGCGTCTGTGACTTAGCTGTTGCGAATACCTATTATTTTGGCCTCATGCAAACATCGGATGATGATGCGCAGCGTGAAGCCGCTGAAAAAGTAAAAATATTTTGGCCCGATCAAGGGGGTAACGGTACCCATGTCAATGTCAGCGGCATCGGTATTACCAAGCACGCCAAGAATCGTGAGGCCGCGCAGCAACTTATCGCTTTCTTGCTCTCACCAGCAGCGCAGGAGTGGTACGCAGCGACCAATAACGAATATCCAGCTGTCGAAGGTGTTGAGTGGAGTGAACGACTGCAGTCGTGGGGAACCTTCAAAATGGATGATATCTCCATGGAATATCTCGGTAAAAATAATGCCGCAGCGGTGCGTCTAATGAACCGCGCAGGCTGGAGATAACATGCAGATGAGTTCGGCTGGACACTCGCGGTTCAGACAACTCAGCCTATTTATCACGGCAGTCCTGATTGGACTGCCGTTATTCGTTATTGCGTTCAACACGCTTAGCTTGCCGTGGAGTGGCGACTGGTCCACGCTCAGTCACCTCTGGCAAACCGTAATTCCCGAATATATCAATCACTCAGTTTGGCTGTTAATCGGTGTGGCCATTGGCGTCATGTCGATAGGCGTGACGACTGCGTGGCTAACAACCTGCTGTGACTTCCCGGGCCGCTCTATACTGACGTGGGCACTCTTATTGCCGCTGGCGATGCCCGCCTATATCACCGCCTATACCTACACCGGCTTATTTGATTTTGCCGGTCCGGTGCAAACTACCTTGCGTGACCTAACCGGCTGGGGTTATGGCGACTATTGGTTTCCGCAAGTGCGCAGTCTCGGCGGCGCGATCACCGTCTTGTCGCTGGTACTGTTTCCCTACGTTTATCTGATCACCCGCGCGACTTTCTTACAACAATCTGCAACGACCATCGAAGCCGGCCGTAGTCTCGGCCTCACGCCATGGCAATGCTTTCGTCGTCTCGCACTACCCCTAGCGCGTCCAGCCATTGTGACCGGCACCACCCTCGCCTTAATGGAAACGCTCGCCGACTACGGTACGGTGCAATATTTTGGCGTTACCACCTTTACCACGGGTATTTTCCGGACTTGGTATGGGCTCGGTGACCTGCCTGGCGCCATTCAATTGGCGGGTTTGCTGTTGTTGGCAGTGGTGGTGTTGATGTTCCTTGAACGTTGGTCACGCAAACAGGCTCGCTATGACCAGAAACATCATCGCAAAGCGCTGCCTTTTCAGTTACGCGGTTGGCGTGCCTTCGCAGCAGCGGCAGCCTGCTGGCTCCCACTATTGTTGGGCTTTGCTCTACCGGCTCTGCAGCTTATAGGCTGGTCGATCGAGCGCGCGGAGGTATGGTTGCAACCCGAATTTTGGCAACTGGCATTGAATAGCTTCATGCTCGCCGTGGTTGCGGCAGTTATCGTGGTATTGCTGGCCTTATGGTTGGCTTACGGCCGCCGTCAGCTGCCTACCCCGATGGTCCGCTTCAGCGTGCAGTTTGCTGGCTTGGGGTACGCCATCCCGGGCCTCGTGATTGCCGTAGGTTTGATGGTGCCACTCATTGTGGTGGATCGTTGGGTTATCGGGCTCAGCCAAGCCTGGTTTAATTACAATCCAGGATTATTGCTCAGTGGCACGCTATTTGCCCTATTATTTGCTTACACCGTGCGCTTCCTGAGTGTATCTCTGCAAACTATCCAAGCCGGGCTAACGGAAATTCGCCCGAGCATGGATGAGGCAGCACGTATTCAAGGCTATAGTGGTTGGCAGGTACTGCGGCGTATTCACCTTCCGTTACTGCGCCCCAGCGTGCTCACGGCTACGATTCTAGTGGGTGTCGATGTTCTCAAAGAGTTACCGGCGACGCTGGTTCTGCGCCCGTTTGATTTTAATACGCTTGCGGTACGGGCCTATGAAATGGCCGGTGATGAACGCCTCGCCGATGCGGGACCGCCTGCATTGATGATGGTTGCAGTCGGGCTGATACCCGTTATCCTGTTGTCGCGTGCCATGTTAAAATCACAGCGACCTGCACTCAAGGAGCCTGAGTTTGTCCCAACTACAGCTTAATAACATTACCGTGAATATTGGTGAGACTGCGATTGTTCGGTCGGTATCGTTGTTGCTGGAAGCCGGCGAAATTGGCTGCTTATTGGGCCCCAGTGGTTGCGGCAAAACAACATTGCTGCGTAGCATTGCTGGCTTTCAACCGCTGCGCCAAGGCACGATTACCATCGCGGGCAAGGTGATGTCCGCTGCACAAACACTTGTTGCTCCGGAATCACGCGGTATTGGCATGGTGTTTCAAGATGTCGCATTGTTCCCTCACCTCACCGTCGCTGAAAATATCGCGTTCGGAATGCGCAAAGCGACCACCGCCGAAAAAAATCAGCGCGTCGATGAACTTCTCGTCCGTATTGGACTGCCGGGTTATCAAGCGCGCTACCCACACGAATTATCCGGTGGCCAACAACAGCGTATCGCTCTGGCACGTGCATTAGCACCGCGCCCGAGCCTACTATTGCTGGATGAACCTTTTTCGAGTCTTGATGCCGAGCTCCGCGAAAAGCTCGCTGTTGAAGTACGCCAACTCCTCAAACAAGAGGGTATTACAGCGTTACTCGTCACGCATGATCAGCAAGAAGCTTTTGCGATGGCTGACAAAGCGGGTGTCATGTATCAAGGCGAGCTGTTGCAGTGGGAAACGCCTTACCAACTCTATCACCAACCGCGCCATCAGTTGGTCGCTGACTTCATTGGGCATGGGGTGTTATTGCAAGGTGTCGTGAATACCAGTGGTTCTCTCGCATCGCCACTGGGGATGCTCGAGCATTCGGCATTGCGTGACATTGTCGGGGGTACTCCGGTCAGCTTTTTAGTGCGCCCAGATGATATCGTTCCTGATGACAGTAGCCGTTTACGCGGTATCATCAAAGCGAGGGGGTTCCGTGGTGCGCACAACCTCTACAGCGTTGAGCTGAGTCCAGGTATCGAAATCCTCACCCTAAGTCCATCCCATGAACAATTGCAGGTCGGTATGGAAATTGGTTTACGACCCGAATTTGATCACCTCGTTGTGTTTGCAGCTGACCATTGTGAGTTGCCCGGCTTTGAAACCGAGCCCCCAGTTGTAAGCCCCTTACCAGAAGCGCAATCGGCGTAGTAGTAGAAATTCGATAATACCGATCCCGAGCAGAACGTAGACAAAAATCCAGAAAGCATTTCCGTCTTCCACTCCGGGCATGCCGCCAATATTGATCCCAAACAAGCCGGTTAAAAAACTGATCGGTAGAAAAATACCTGCAATCATGGAGAGCCAATAGGTATTTCTATTCATTTTTTCAGCGACTTGTTGCTGTAAATGCTCTCGTAACATCCACACTTGTTCCAATAACATGTCGAGCGATTCCAGTATCCGATGCGTCGAATCGCGCTCATTTTGCAACCACTGAATCAGCTCTGCATCAAACCATTTCGAACCGTCGGCGGCCATGCGCTCCAGCGCTGTTAATTGTGGCCGGAGAAAGCGCGTCAGCCGCAGCATGCGCCGATGCAGTTTGGTCAGCTGTGCCTGGCGACTGGAAGTCGTTCCTTCATCGTCATCTTCGAGTGCCTCCATTTCTTCTTCAATCACATCGATGAACTCTTCGATTCGATTGTTCATTTCCTCTATCAACATTACTAGAAAATCATGGAGTGATTCTGGGCCTTGCTGTTCTTCCAAACGCTTTTGAACAATTCCAACCGACTTAATCGGGCGTTTACGAAAACTAAAAATGTTGCCGCCATAAAACAACACGCGCAAACTTAGCATATCCTCAGGTTCCGCACCTTCGGCTAAGTTAACAGTCCGTAAAATCAGCAAATAGCCCTCCCCCACTCGCTCGTAGCGCGGCCGCGTATCTTCCGCTATCACCGCGTCGATTAATGGCTCAGGTATGCCAGATGCAATCAACCATTGCTCTAAGTCGGCAATATCTCGTTGAAAGTGGAACCAACTATTTTGCCGACCATGAAAATCTTGATGGATTGGTTCGGCTGGGTGCTGGGAAAAGTCCCACGCATCAATCATAAAACTCGGACGTTGACTGGGGTTTTGCTCTGAAATTGTTGTCATATCACTCTAAACCTAAACGTTTTTTCGATAAATTCAGTGTAGTCGTATTCAATCTCATTTCACAAGCGCGAACAGTCACCGTACAATAGGGCTCAGTTTTTAATTCACGGATTATTTTATGTTGTTAGCTATTGGCGCCGTCGTTGTTGGTTTGATTATTTTAGTCTGGAGTGCAGATAAATTTGTCGATGGTGCAGCCGCAACCGCTGGCCACTTGGGCATGCCCCCCTTACTGATTGGCATGGTTATTATTGGGTTTGGTACCTCTGCACCTGAACTCGTGGTTTCTGCCTTAGCATCATCACAGGGAAATCCAGGTCTTGCACTGGGTAACGCCTTTGGCTCCAACATCACGAACATCGCGCTCATTTTAGGTATTACCGCAGTGCTCGCACCCATCGCAGTCAGTAGCCAAGTCCTCAAGCGTGAAATGCCGATTTTGTTACTTTTTACGCTGGGCGTTTTGATTCCTATTTGGGATGGCAATATTACTTCGGCTGAAAGTTGGATGATGCTCGCTTTCTTCGCGAGTTATTTAGGCTGGAGCATCTATCAGGGCATGCGTGGCAAGGACGATACCCTAAGCGGTGAATTCGAAGCCGAACTTAAAGAACATGCGTTACCACTGAATAAAGCGATTTTTTGGCTGGTGTTAGGTTTGGTGCTGCTTATCATCAGCTCGCGCATGTTAGTTTGGGGCGCAGTCGACATCGCCACCGCGCTGGGTGTTAGTGACCTCGTCATCGGTTTAACCGTCGTTGCTATCGGTACCTCATTACCAGAACTGGCGTCAGCTATAGCTGCCGTGCGCAAGAATGAACATGACCTTGCCATTGGCAACGTCATTGGCTCGAACTTATTTAACACGCTCGCGGTTGTCGGTTTGGCTGGTGTCATTCACCCCATTAGTCTGGAACCTCTCGTTGTCAGTCGTGACTGGGTCGCCATGTTCATCCTGACCTTCCTACTGGCTGTATTCGCCTTCCGCGTGGGTCGTCCTAACCGTCTCAACCGCGTGCATGGTGTGATCTTTATTCTGTGTTATGTCAGTTATACCATTTACCTACTGAAAACAGGATTTGCCGTATGAACGAACAACAGCAGCAATTTGCCCAACGGTTAGGCTTCGCAGGCCTCGTCCCATTTTTGCTGCTGGCACTCGCCGGTCTGCTCGATGTTTATGGCGCCACGGCCATTCAATGGTTCATTTATTACAGTGTCGCCATTATTAGCTTCCTCGCCGGCGTCCACTGGGGCCTGCAAATGGTCCAACCCAGTGCGGCGACAAACCGGCGATTAGGTTGGTGCATGGTGCCACCAGTACTAGCCTTCGCGGCGTTAGCAGCATCCGTTTGGTTGTCCTCGCTCGCCATACTCGCTTGGCTTGCGGTATTACATTTATTCTGGCTCAACTACGAACGTCGCCACCTCGCCGAACACGAGTGGTACCTAGCGATGCGCGGACAGTTAACCTTCACAGTAGTAGCACTACACATCATCCTGCTGATCATCTCCCTCTAATATAGCTACTGGCTATTGGCTACTGGCTACTAGAAAACAACGATCGTCGCCGTAGAGTAACTAGTAACCAATAGCCAGTAACGCTTTTTGCTTTTGTTATTGCGAATCATTCCTGTTTGCGTTATCATTTACTCCAGATTTCATTGGAGCATCCCATGTACGTATGTTTATGCAAAGGCGTCACAGATAAAACCATTCGCGCGGCAGTCGCAGATGGCGTGAGCTCTATGCGTGAATTGCGCCAGCAGTATGGCGTAGCAACCCAATGTGGATGCTGTACTAGCTGTGCCAAAGACGTTCTTAAAGAAGCTGTCAGCGAACGCAATGCACGCTTCAAGCAACAACCCCTCTTGCCAATGACGGTGTGCTACACTTAAGCTAGATCAATATCTAGTGACAGGAGTAGTACCCCGATGAAAGGCGAACCACGCGTCCTGCAAGGGCTGAATAAAGTCCTTACTCATAAACTCACCGCAATTAATCAATATTTTCTGCATGCCCGTATGTATAAAAACTGGGGCTTTGCTGCACTGAATAAAGCTGCCTACAAAGCATCTATCGAAGAAATGAAACATGCCGATGATATTATCGAGCGGTTGTTGTTTTTAGGTGGTCTGCCCAACCTACAAGACTTAGGCAAGCTTTATATCGGTGAGGATCCACAGGAGATGCTGCAACTCGACTGCAAAGTCCAGCTTGCTGATATTCAGGTCATCCGAAGTGTGATGGCGCAGTGTGAAGAAGCACAAGACTACGTGAGTCGAGATATGTTGAATGAAATTCTTGAGCAGCAAGAAGAATATTACGACTGGCTAGACACGCAACTCGGCCTGATAGAAAACCTGGGCGTTGCCACCTACCTGCAAACCAAATTAGATTCGGAGTAGACGAATGAATTTAGATAAATCAGCCATTGTCGAACAACTCAATCGCCTGCTTGCTTTCGAGCTTACCTCTATTGACCAATACACTTCGCACTCGCGTCAATATGAGGACATGGGGTTAAACAAGCTCTATGAGCGCATCAATCACGAAGTCGATGACGAGCGCGGTCACGCCGATCTGCTGATTCGGCGGATGCTGTTTTTAGGTGGTAAGCCAAACATGGATGGTCGTGAGCCACACAAAATTGGGCATCAGGTACCTGAAATGTTAAAGAATGATCTCGAACTCGAATATGGTAATGCGCGTACCCTCCGTGAAGTCATTGGCTTTTGCGAAAAGACCGGTGATTACGTCACTCGCGATATGCTCATCGGTATTTTAAGAGATACCGAAGAAGACCATGCCTACTGGTTGCGTCAGCAACTTGAATTGATTGACCGCTTAGGTCTGGAGCTGTATCTACAAGCGCAAATGGGTTAACAGCACATGGATACATTTCTACAGAGTGTAAGCGCAGCTTTTTCATGGCTCGATACCGAGCTATTTACAGTCGGCGAAACGGCAGTTACGTACTCGTCAGTCCTGACCTTTGTTCTCATTATTATTGTGGCTTATGTGGTTTCTCGCCTAGTCCAGAAAGCATTGAGCCGCATCGGTCATTTCCGTAATTCTGTATCCGAATCGTCGCTGTATGCGCTTAATCGCATTACCCATTATGTGATTATGCTGATTGGTTTTTTGTTCGCGGTGGCATCCGTTGGTATTGATTTAACCAAGTTTGCCATTTTCGCCAGTGCACTCGGTGTCGGTATTGGTTTTGGCTTACAAACGTTAGTGAGTAACTTCAGTTCCGGTCTTATTTTACTCTTTGATAAGACCTTGAAGGTTGGTGACTTCGTCGAACTCGAGTCCGGTGTGACGGGGGAGGTCCGCGAAATTAATATTCGTAGCACGGTGATCACCACCAACGACAATATCGATATCATTGTTCCAAACTCTGAGTTTGTTGCCGGCCGCGTGACCAACTGGACCATGCGTGACACGCTTCGTCGAATCAAAATTGACTTCGGTGTTGCCTATGGCTCCGATAAAGAGTTAGTTCGCAAAGCTGTGCTTGAGGCTGCAGACCGCGTGCCACACACGTTATCTGGGAATGAAAGCTATGGCCCACAAGTTTGGCTATCCGAATTCGGTGACAGTGCACTGAATTTCGAGCTTGTGGTCTGGTTAAAACCCGAGGCAGTGAAACGTCCCGGCGCCGTCAAAGCTGCATTTCTATGGGAAATTCATACTTCATTGGCAGAGTATGACATTGAAATTCCATTCCCACAGCGCGACCTGCACGTGAAGTCGTGGACCGCAGAAATGCCGAGTCAATTCGCGGTAAAAACAACCGAGAATAAGAAAAAAGGCGACACCAAGTCGAAGCCGAACAAACGTCCAGACAACGATGCCGCCGATGAGCTATAAGCCCCGACTACCTAGTTTAGTGACCAACGAGGTGGCTCAAACGTTCACGTAATTCGTCAATACAACTCGGATCATCAATAGTCGATGGCACTACCACCTCGGTGCCATCGGCGAGTTGCCGCAACACTCGGCGCAAAATTTTACCTGAGCGCGTTTTCGGTAACCGCGGCACCATCAATACCTGCTTTAAACAAGCCACAGCTCCTATTTCGGAGCGCACCAGTTGCACCAAGCGTTCTTGTAACGCTTGGGCAGATACCTGCTCACCATCTTTGACGATCACCAGACCCAACGGCACTTGCCCTTTCAGTTCATCCTGAATGCCAATCACAGCACACTCAGCAACCGCCGAATCCATGGCTAATACCGCCTCCATTTCACCGGTAGACAGCCGATGACCAGCAACATTGATCACATCATCTGTACGCCCCATGATAAAAACGTAACCATCATCATCTTTATAGCCGCCATCGCCCGTGCTGTAGTAGCCTGGAAATTCAGTCAAATATCCCGCAACAAAGCGTTCTTCATTACCCCAAATGGTCGTGAGACACCCCGGCGGTAACGGCAGTTTAATCGCCACAGCACCTTGTTCGTTATCAGCCACTTCAGAACCATCTGGCGCTAGAATGCGGATGTCATAACCGGGCACAGGTAGGGTTGCAGAGCCCGGCTTGATGGGGTAAGTGGCGACACCAACTGGATTTGCACAAATGGGCCAACCACTCTCCGTTTGCCACCAGTGATCATAAACAGGCTTACCGGTAATTGCTTGAGTCCACTCCAATGTTGGCGGGTCGAGACGTTCGCCCGCCATGTAGATCCGCTTCAAGCTACTTAAATCGTACTGAGCTAGCTTGTGACCTTGTGGGTCTTCTTTTTTAATCGCACGAAACGCGGTGGGAGCAGAGAACAACACATTGACTTGATAATCCGCACACACGCGCCAGAATGCGCCAGCATCAGGAGTTCTGACTGGCTTTCCTTCATACAATACCGACGTGGCACCGCTCAACAATGGCCCATAAACAATATAAGAATGCCCCACTACCCAGCCAACATCAGATGCAGTAAAGAGAACGTCGCTGGGTTGCACGCCATAAACCAAATTCATGGAATAGTTGAGTGCAACGGCATAGCCGCCCGTATCACGCACAACGCCCTTCGGTTTGCCAGTGGTCCCCGAGGTGTACAATATATATAGTGGATCTGTCGCTTGCACGACGGTGCATTCAGCTGGCGTCACAGCACGCACCGCCTCAGCCCAATCGATATCACGCGGCTGTTGGAGTGTTGCGCTGCATTGCTCACGCTGCCATACAATCACCTGTTGTGGCTGGTGCGTCGCTTTATCAATCGCTGCATCCACAAGGGGCTTGTATGGCAATACCTTGTCGACCTCAATACCGCAGCTCGCCGTGATCAGTAACTTGGGCTGCGCATCATCAATTCGCACCGCCAGTTCATGCGGGGCAAAGCCCCCAAAAACCACGGAATGGACAGCACCTAAACGCGCACATGCCAGCATCGCGATAGCTGCCTGCGGTATCATCGGCATGTAGATGACGACACGATCCCCCTTCTTCACATGCTGCTTTTTCAGGAGTCCCGCAAACTGCGCAACCTGATCCCGCAGTTCACGGTAGGTAAACACTTGCTTCGATTGCGTCACCGGTGAGTCATAAATTAAAGCAGCCTGCTCTCCACGACCATTATCAACATGATAATCAAGGGCCATAAAGGCTAAGTTGAGTTGTCCATCGGGATACCATGCAGCGGTGCCATTTGTCTTTAATTCATAACCCACTTGCGGCTCACGAAACCAATGCAAATCGCGCGCCTGCTTTAACCAAAACGCAGCAGCCTTCTGCAATGACGATTCGTACTCCCGCGGATAACTCATGCCTACCCCAACTGTCCATGAATGCTCTGTTCTAAGAGTAACCCGAATCACTACATTTCCCATTCGACTTAGGTCGAAACCCCACAACTTTTCACTGCCATTCATCACACTTCATGATTGACTTGTGCAACTGAATTACCTAACATTGCGCCCGCATTGGAGAGGTGTCCGAGTGGCTGAAGGAGCACGCCTGGAAAGTGTGTATACGTTAATAGCGTATCGAGGGTTCGAATCCCTCTCTCTCCGCCAAATACGAAAGGACCGCCCTAGTGGCGGTTTTTTAGTATTACCACCACCCATCGCCCCACACCCCACATTGAACGCGAATGCTATTCAGCGCGTACTGACCTCGTTATAGTAAGAAAAATTCTAACGAGGACATGCTATGAAACCTTTCATTGTTGCGTTAACAGTTACCGCACTGGCGGGTATCAGCACTGTGGTCAGTGCTGCTGATCGTATTACGGGTCACCACTTTGCCACGCGCTCCGAAGCCATGGCTCCCAATGCAATGGCAGCGACCAGCCAGCCGCTTGCCACTCAGGTTGCCTTAGATATTATGCAGCAAGGTGGCAATGCCATTGATGCTGCCATTGCAGCGAATGCAGTGCTTGGGTTGGTTGAGCCCACTGGAAATGGTATTGGCGGTGATTTGTTCGCTATTGTTTGGGATGCAGAAACCGAACAGCTCTATGGTCTGAATGCGTCAGGACGTTCGCCCAAGAGCCTCACACTCGATTATTTTCAACAGCAAGGTCTCAGCAAAATTCCTCCGCGTGGTGTTCTGCCTCTATCCGTGCCGGGTGCCGTTGATGGCTGGTTTGAATTGCATGACAAATTTGGCGCACTGCCTATGGAACAGGTGTTAGCTCCTGCTATTGAGTATGCTCGACAAGGCTTCCCCGTTACTGAGGTCATTGCATACTACTTTGCGCGCAATGCCGATGTGATTGGCGATCAACCCGGATTCGCCGAAGTCTTTCTAAAAGACGGTGAGCCGCCGCAAAAGGGAGAGCGCTTCCGCAATCCCGATCTTGCCAACACCTACGAACTTATCGCCAAGCAAGGGCGCGATGTCTTCTATAAAGGTGAAATTGCAAAAACAATTGATGCGTTTGTGAAAACTCACGGTGGCTTTCTGAGTTACGACGACCTCGCTGAACACACATCGACTTGGGTCGATCCCGTATCGACGAATTATCGCGGTTACGATTTGTGGGAGCTCCCCCCGAATACTCAAGGCATTGCCGCACAACAGATCCTCAATATCCTTGAGAACTATGACCTTACGGCCATGGGGTTCGATAGTGCGACCTATATCCACCATTTTGTTGAAGCCAAGAAGCTAGCTTTTGAAGACCGTGCCAAGTACTACGCGGATCCTGAGTTCAGTGCGGCTCCAGTTACCGGGCTCCTCGACAAGGGCTATGCCAAAGAACGGGCAAAATTAATCGATCCAAATCGAGCTGGGCGCGCGTATGAACCTGGTAACCCGCCCACTGAGGGCGATACCATTTATCTCACCACCGCGGATCAACAAGGCAATATGGTGTCGTTGATTCAGAGTAATTATCGTGGCATGGGTTCGGGTATCACGCCGACAGGACTGGGGTTTGTCATTCAAAATCGTGGGGAGTTGTTTGCCCTAGAGGAAGGACATGCCAATGTCTATGCACCCGGTAAACGTCCGTTTCACACGATTATCCCCGCGTTTGTGACGAAAGACGGCAAACCGCTGATGAGTTACGGAGTAATGGGAGGCGCGACGCAGCCACAAATGCATGCGCAGATACTCATTAACATGATTGATTTTGGGATGAATTTGCAGGAAGCCGGCGATGCGCCTCGCATTCTGCACACGGGTTCCAGTCAACCCACCGGCGAGATCATGACCGATGGTGGTGTGCTGAGTCTTGAGAATGGTTTTTCAGCGGCAACGCGGCGTGAACTGATAAAAATGGGGCACACTTTGCAAGAAGCTGTGGGCCCTTATGGTGGTTATCAAGCCATTTGGCGTAATCATGAAGAAGCGGTCTATTACGGCGCTTCGGAAAGCCGCAAGGATGGTCACGCGGCAGGATTTTAAGACGGAGGTAATGCGTGCGTTGGTGGATTATTATCGTGATAGCTATTGCTGTGCTGGTTACAGCATGCAGCGCTATGAATAACCCAGGCCGTTTTGCCGACCGCAATCCGTATCTGGAACCGAAAGACACCAACGCCATCGATTTTTTTCAGATGCGCTGGTTTGGCGATGAAGTCTGGGCGGATCAGCAAAGCGAGCTAGCCGCGCAGCCTGATTTGGTGCCCCAACAACCGATAGCACTTGCCCTACTGCGATCGCCTGCCACTGCTCCACAGATTACCTGGCTTGGGCATGCCACGTTTTTGTTGCAATACAAAGGCGTCAATGTGCTCACCGACCCTATTTTGACCGACCGTGCCTCGCCATTTAGTTTTGCTGGACCCGAGCGCTTACAACCAGCTCCTGCCAAAGTCGCAGAGCTACCGCCCATCGAGATGGTGATTATCAGCCATAATCATTACGACCATCTTGATACAGAGACCATCACTGCACTCGGTCCAGACGTCACTTATTTAGTTCCATTAGGATTAACCGAGTGGTTCACTGATCTTGGCATCCCGGCTGCAAACGTTCATACGTTTGATTGGTGGCAAGCGCAGCAATTCGGTGCGGTATCAGCCACTGCCACGCCGAGTCAGCATTGGTCCGCACGGAGCCTATGGGATAAAAATGATAGCCTCTGGGTCAGTTGGCATCTTGCCATTGGCGACTGGCAAGTATGGTTTGCCGGTGACACCGGGTATAACGAAGTCCAGTTCAAAGAGATCGGTACTCAATTTCCCGATATTGATGATGCGCTGGTACCCATAGGTGCCTATTTGCCACGCTGGTTTATGCAGCCTCAACATATCAATCCTGCGGAAGCGGTGCTGATGCACAATGATATCGCTGCGAAGCGCTCCTATGCGATGCATTGGGGCACCTACCAGCTTGCTGCTGAAAGCCTGGCGCAAACCAAGCAAGACTTAGCCGATGCACGCCGGCACTATCAAGCGAACGAAGACACGCTGCGGTTACTGGCCATTGGTGAAACGGTCACAGTCAGACCTTAGAATGATGCGCAAATGATTGGCGAATTCACGATGCCAATTTCACGTCAGCTAAGGTAAGCTGATCACATGTTCAATTGCTGCTATTGAGGTCTTCATGGAGCTCGTTCTCACCGCATTTATCGCAAGTGCTATAACCGGTGGCTGTACAGCTGTCGGTGCATTACCGGTTCTGTTTGGTCGAAAGCCCTCTGAGACCTTTAACGATACTCTGCTCGGCTTTGCCGCTGGCGTCATGCTTGCTGCGTCATTCTTTTCTTTAATTATTCCGTCGCTTGATGTTGCTACCGAAATGTACGGTCCCGGCCCCCTTCCAGCCACCATTGCTGTTGTAGGTATTTTACTCGGTGCATTAGCTATTGCTCTCGCTGACCGTTTGATTCCACATCAACATTTTGTTACCGGTCAGGAAGGTCCCGACCCGCAAAAAGTTGCTGGTGTTTGGTTATTTGTGCTGGCCATTGCTATCCACAACTTCCCTGAGGGTTTAGCCGTCGGGGTCGCCTATGGCAGCGGTCAAGAAGACACCGCCTATGCATTGGCAGTAGGGATCGGCTTACAAAACTTACCGGAGGGACTTGCTGTAGCAGTGGGCTTAATGAGTGTTGGCTACGACCGCGTGGAAGCATTCCTAGTTGCCGCGTTAACTGGACTAATTGAGCCTATTGGTGGTGTCTTTGGCGGCTTTTTCGTCAATATTTCGCAAGTATTGCTCCCATGGGGACTGGTCTTTGCCGCCGGCGCGATGTTGTTCGTCATCAGTCATGAAATTATCCCGGAAACCCATCGCCGTGGTCATCACAGACGCGCTACAGCAGGTTTAATGGTCGGTCTGGTAGTGATGTTGTTCCTCGACGTTTGGCTTGCCGTATGAAGCGCGCATTACTCATTGGTTACGGCGATATCGCGCAGCGGACAGCACGCTTGCTCATAGAATCAGGCTGGCAGGTCACGGGTATTTGCCGACATCCGGACCAAAAGCCGACGATGCCGGGCATACAATTGATTGCAGCCGACGCTGGCAATGAGGCCGATTTACGGCGGCTTGGACTCGCTCAGTTCAACGCGATTGTCATTACATTGACACCATCGGGATATGACCGCGAAGGCTACCATCACGGCTACGTCATCCCCTGCCGGCACATTCAAATGATTTTAGCGAGCGAACCACAGCAGGAATCGGGACCGCCGCGCATTCTCTATATCTCCAGCACTGGCGTCTACGCCGAGCGCAATGGCGAATGGATTACTGAAGAAACGCCGACCGTTCCAGACACCGATAGTGGTGAGATGTTATTACAGGCAGAGCAAGTGATTCAAAGTGCGGCAGCTAGCGTAAGCATCCTGCGTTGTTCAGGTATCTACGGTCCTGGTCGGATTTATCTGCAGCGCCAAATCGCCTCAGGTGAGGCGGTGATTAATCCCGTTTATAACAACCGGATCCATGCGGATGATGTAGCCGGATTTATACACTATCTATTACTGCACCCTGAACATCAGGAACCGGTATATCTGGTCAGTGATGACGAGCCTGTGTGGCAAGAAACGTTGTATTTGTGGTACGCCGATCAGCTCGGCGTCGACGGGAGTAAACTCAAACGGAGCAATACCGTGGGGCCGCGTGGAAACAAACGGATCAACAATGCCCTAATGCGCAGCACCGGCTACGCACTGCGACACCCGAACACACTGGTGAACGGTGAATAGGGAATAGTGAATAGAAGAGCGCGGTTTAGGTTTTCCTGTTCACCATTCACCATTCACTATTCACTAGTCTTCCAAGTAGTCTAGGATTCCGTTGGCGGCGGCCCGACCTTCGGCGATTGCCGTAACCACTAAGTCCGCACCGCGGACCATATCTCCCCCAGCAAAGATTTTCGGGTTCGAGGTTTGCATCGCATAGTCCGTATCACCGGTGGCAATAACCGTGCCCCAATCGCTCAGCTTCACATCGTGCTCCGAGAGCCAGCTCGGTGGATTGGGTTGATAACCAAAGGCAATCACTACAGCATCGGCCGGTAACACAAACTCAGACCCTGCAACTGGCTCTGGACGACGGCGCCCATGCTCATCCGCTGGACCTAATTCTGTGCGGATCATACGCACACCACTGACTCTGCCTTGCTCATCACTCTCAATAGCCAGTGGTTGCACATTAAATTCAAACTTCACGCCTTCCTCGCGTGCATTCTGAACCTCACGACGAGAGCCGGGCATATTGTGCTCATCGCGCCGATACGCACAAGTCACTGCAGTGGCTTGCTGTCGAATGGCGGTCCGCACACAATCCATCGCAGTGTCACCACCACCGAGCACCACCACTTGCTGCTGCCGCAGATCAATCAACGGATAATCCGGCACATCACAATCGAGCAGACGCTGCGTGTTCCCAATCAAATAAGGCAGTGCATGATGGACACCATCGAGTTGCAGGCCAGCCAATTTCCCATCGAGCGCTTTATAGGTCCCGAGGGCCAGAAAAACCGCATCATATTCACTCAGCAGTTGCTTCATGTCGACGTCGGTTCCCACCTCAACACCCAATTGAAACTCAATACCCATGTCGGTGAAAATCTCACGCCGCAGTGTCATCACCGATTTATCTAATTTGAATGGCGGAATACCGAAGGTCAGCAGACCACCAATTTCCGGGTAGCGATCAAACACGACCGGTGTAACACCATTTCGAACCAGCACATCGGCACACGCCAAACCTGCGGGACCAGCGCCTACCACGGCAACCCGTTTACCGGTCGCAACAACACCCGACATATCGGGGCGCCAGCCCTGCGCGAAGGCTGTATCATTGATATATTTTTCAATACTGCCAATAGTGACAGCGCCAAACTCATCGTTCAGTGTACACGCGCCCTCACACAGTCGGTCCTGCGGACACACACGGCCGCACACCTCCGGCAAACTATTGGTTTTGTGACTTAACTCGGCCGCTTCAAAAATCCGTCCTTGCTGGGCTAACTCGAGCCATTGTGGAATGTAGTTATGGACCGGACATTTCCATTCACAATAAGGATTACCGCAATCTAAACAGCGATCGGCTTGCCCAGCAGCCTGATGCTCTGCCATAGGTTCGTAGATTTCGACAAATTCAATTTGCCGCTCTCGCAATTGCTTCTTCGGCGGATCAATACGCTGCACATCGAGGAATTGATAAATGTTTTTGTTCATTACATCACCTCCACGCGCAATTCGGCCGTTGACCGCGCACGATGCCCTAACAATTCCGCTACATCGGTTTGTTTAGGTTTTACCATCCAAAACTGTTGCGCTGACTGAGTAAAATTCTTTAATAACGCGTGACCATGTTCGCTGCCAGTCGCCTCAACATGTTCATGCAAAACACCGCGTAAATGCTCCTGCAGAATTGGCGTATCTACGGCGCGAGCTTCAACGAGTTCGGGATTGAGGCGCTCACGAAATTTGCCATCGGTATCCAGCACATAAGCAAAACCACCCGTCATGCCTGCACCGAAATTGATCCCAGTGGGACCCAGCACCACGACAATTCCCCCCGTCATATACTCGCAACCATGATCGCCAATACCTTCCACCACCGCTGTCGCGCCAGAATTACGCACGGCAAAGCGCTCACCCGCGCGTCCTGCGGCGAATAACTTACCGCCAGTGGCACCATACAAACAGGTATTTCCCATAATGACCGCTGCGGAAGCGTTATAACGACGTTCGGAAGGTGGAATGAGCGTGATCCGGCCGCCCGCCATGCCTTTGCCCACATAATCATTGGCATCGCCAATCACCTTGATTCGCAAGCCACCTGCATTCCACGCCCCTAGGCTTTGCCCTGCAGTACCGGTGAACTCCAGAGTAATAGGCGCACCAGCCATGCCTTGGTTGCCATGCTGTTGCGCAATAACACCACTCACAGCCGCACCGACGCTTCGATCAAAATTGCGAATCGCGAATTGCCAATGGCCTCCGCTGCGTGTGCGAATAGCCTCGTCCGTCGCTATCAATAATTGCTGATTCAGCTGACCTTGATCATGAGGTGGGTTCCTCTCAGTGCAATATTTCGGGTCAGTGCTCTCACAACCCGCAGCGTTCAACATGCGAGTGAGATCGACCTGCTGCTGTTGCTGGGTTGCTCCAACAACTCGCTCGAGCAAATCGACACGACCAATCAAGTCGGTTAACTGGCTGACGCCCAGCTTAGCGAGCCATGCTCTCACTTCTTCAGCAACAAAACGGAAGTAGTTTTCGACACGTTCCGGTAAACCCGTAAAATGTTCGCGCCGTAGGGTCTCATCTTGCGTTGCTACTCCCGTTGCACAGTTGTTTAGATGACAAATGCGTAAGTATTTACAGCCCAAAGCAATCATTGGCGCGGTGCCAAATCCGAAGCTTTCCGCGCCTAAGATTGCGCCTTTGATGACATCCAAACCAGTCTTCAGTCCACCATCCACTTGCAACCGGACTTTGTGGCGCAAGCCATTACTGACGAGTGCTTCGTGTACTTCGGCCAACCCCAGCTCCCATGGGCTACCCGCATGCTTTACTGAGGTGAGAGGACTCGCACCGGTGCCACCGTCGTAACCCGCCACCGTGATCAGGTCGGCATAAGCTTTGGCGACACCCGTCGCGATAGTTCCTATACCTGGCGACGAAACCAATTTCACCGATACCAACGCGTTCGGATTCACTTGCTTTAAGTCAAAGATCAACTGAGCGAGGTCTTCAATCGAATAAATATCATGATGTGGCGGTGGTGAGATCAAAGTTGTACCCGCCACCGAATAACGCAGGCGCGCAATTTCCGCAGTCACCTTCTCGCCGGGTAGTTGACCACCCTCACCCGGCTTGGCTCCCTGCGCCACTTTGATTTGCAACACATCTGCATTCACCAGGTAATGCGGCGTCACGCCGAACCGGCCTGAAGCGATTTGCTTAATGCGAGAATTTTTTGTGGTTCCAAATCGTCTTGGATCTTCGCCCCCCTCACCCGAATTGGAATGGCCACCGATATGATTCATTGCTTCTGCAAGTGCCTCGTGCGCCTCAGGGCTCAACGCACCGATGGACATGGCTGCGGTATCAAAGCGTCGATAAAGTTCGGTAGCGGGCTCAACAGCCTCGATATCGATGGCATTCGCGCTTGCTATTGGCCTCACAAGATCGCGGAGAAACGCAATGGGCCGTTCGTTCACCTGTTTAGCAAAAAGTTGATAGGCTTGTGGGTCATTCGTGATCACCGCTTTTTGCAATGTCGTCACGACATCGGGGTTATACGCATGATACTCGCCGCCATGCACATACTTCAGATGACCGCCTTGGCTCAGGATTTTGCGTTGCAGCCAGGCATCTCGTGCTAACCGCTGCAGTTGCTGCTGAATATCCAGAAAACCTGCACCATCGACTCGAGCAGGTGCATGGCTGAAACAACGATCGCGGACTTCAGGCGCTAACCCTACCACCTCGAATAAGCATGCCCCACGGTAACTCGCGACGGTTGCAATGCCCATCTTCGACATGATTTTCAGCAAACCTTTGTTAATACCCGCTCGGTAGCGCACTAACGCCTCGCGTGCCGGCCCTTCCACATCACCACGTTCGACCAATTGCTCAATCGACTCATACGCTAAGAAGGGATATACCGCGGTTGCCCCTAGCCCAATTAATACAGCCATTTGGTGAGAGTCGCGTACCGATGCGGTTTCGACGATCAAATTGGAGTCACAGCGCAACTGCGCTCGGACTAACGCTTGTTGCACTGCACCAACAGCCAACGGCGCTGGAATGACCAAGTGGCCTTTGGCGATATCACGATCCGACAGAATAACAACGACTGCATTTTCGTCACGCACGGTAGTAACCGCAGCTTGGCACAGACGAATAAGGGCTTGCTCGAGATTATCCTGCTCAGGCGCAAAACACAGGGACAATTTGACTGGTTTGTAATGCTCCTCTGGCAACTCCCGCAGTTGCAGCAGGTCGGTATACATCAATACCGGTGATTCGATGACCACACGTTCAGCGTACCCCGAGGTTTCATTGAATACATTTTGCTCACGCCCAATACATGTGGCCAATGACATTACATGGCGCTCACGAATGGGATCGATGGGGGGATTGGTCACTTGTGCAAACTGTTGACGGAAATAGTCGTAAAGCTGCCGTGGTTGGCGGCTCAACACGGCAATCGGCGTGTCATCCCCCATGGAACCGGTCGCCTCATGACCATCATTGGCCAAGACACCCAGCACCTGTTGCAATTCTTCATGGGAGTACAGGAAGAGTTTGTGGAATATCGTCATCTGCTCGTCATCAAACAGACGCTGGCCAATTTTTTCACCATTTAACTCGGCGAACGGCGTTAATTTGCGAACATGTTTGTTGAGCCAGTCCCGATAGGGATGGCGGCTTTGTAATTCTTGGTCAATTTCTTCACTGCGCCAGACTCTGCCAGTGTAAGTATCCACAGCCAACATCTGGCCCGGTCCAAGGCGCCCCTTCTCGATGACATCTGCTTCAGCGTAATCCCAAATACCAACCTCGGACGCTACCGTCAGAATATCGTCCTGAGTTCGAATATAGCGCGCCGGTCGCAAACCATTTCTATCCAAACTACAGGCCACATGGCGGCCATTGCTCATCACAATTCCAGCAGGGCCATCCCAGGGTTCCATATGCATCGAGTTAAACTCATAAAATGCACGCAGAGCATCATCCATCGTTGGATCGCCCTGCCATGCAGGTGGAATCAGTAATCGCAAGGCACGGAACAAATCCATGCCACCAGCGAGCATGAGCTCCAACATATTATCGAGTGCAGAGGAATCAGAGCCTGAATCATTGATGAAAGGCGCTGCCTGTTGTAAATCAGGAAGTAACGGCGAGTGAAACTTATACTGTCGGGCGTGTGCCCATTGGCGATTCCCGCGAATGGCGTTGATTTCGCCATTATGCGCAAGAAAACGAAATGGCTGCGCGAGCGGCCACCGGGGCTGAGTATTGGTGGAAAATCTTTGGTGAAAAACGCAAATCGATGTTGTCAGCTCAGAATTGGCCAAATCAAGAAAGAAGTTCGCTAGATCGACAGCCAGCATCAAGCCTTTGTAGACAATAACTAAGCAACTCAATGAGCACACATAGAAGTCTTGGTGAGAACTTAGTGTCTCCTCAGCTCGACGACGAGCCATATAGAGTCGTCGCTCCAAATCTTTTTTACGCCAACCCGGTGGCGCACTGACAATCACTTGCTCAATGCGCGGACAGGTTGATAGTGCAAGTGGCCCAAGCACCTCGGGGACCGTTGGCACGACGCGCCAACCTTCAATACTGAGCGTTTCTCGGGCGAGTTCGGCTTCGATGACGGCACGTTCACGCTTGGCCTTGTCCTCATCGATACTGAGGAACATCATGCCTACCGCGAACTTCTTACTGAGATGCCACTGCTGTTTTTCTGCGTAGCTTCGGAAAAAGGATTCAGGCAGCTTCAACAATAACCCACAGCCGTCGCCGGTTTTGCCATCGGCGTTGATACCGCCACGATGTTGCATATTCGCAAGCCCAGTTATAGCTCGCTGAATCAAATCATGACTAGCATGACCCTGAATTTGAGTAATGAGGCCGAATCCGCAATTATCACGAACATCAGCATGGTGGTACAAACTCATGCGCGAATCCTTTGAACAACGTACTCGAAAAACGTCGGACTCTTCACCTTAGATAAGGCACACGAGGGATGCAAATATAACCAAAATACTGACAGTGAATGTGAACAGTGAATGGTGGACGGTGAACAGCAAAGCGAAAACGATGCGCTCTTTTTAATCTCTTTTGTTCACGGTTTACAGTTCACTATTTACCAAAGGCCAGCATTCGATCGAGGGGGAGTCGGGCGCGTTCGCCCATCGTTGGATCCACATGAATCTCATGCGCAGCGCCACCACTTTCTAATGCCTCCGCAATAGCTACAAGACCGTTCATTGCCATCCATGGACAATGTGCACAACTTCTACAAGTCGCACCGTTACCAGCGGTAGGTGCCTCAATAAAGTGCTTGTTCGGTGACAGTTGCTGCATCTTATAGAAAATGCCGCGGTCCGTAGCCACAATAAACGTCGAATTGGGTAGGGTTTGACTGGCTTTTAACAACTGTGAGGTTGAACCAACTGCATCGGCCAAATCAACAATAGCGGCGGGTGATTCCGGATGCACCAAAACGGCAGCTTCTGGATAAACACGCTTTAAATCTTCGAGCGCTTTGGTTTTGAACTCATCATGAACAATACAAGCACCCTGCCACATAATCATGTCGGCGCCCGTTTGTTTCGCTATGTAGTTGCCCAAATGTTTATCCGGGCCCCACAAAATCTTCTCGCCCTGCGCATCTAGATGATCGACTAAGTCGAGCGCAATCGAGGACGTCACCACCCAATCCGCTCGAGCTTTTACCGCAGCAGAGGTATTGGCATACACCACCACGGTGCGGTCAGGATGCTGATCGCAAAACGCTGAAAACTCATCAATCGGACAGCCTAAATCAAGCGAACAAGTCGCTTCCAACGTTGGCATCAACACGCGTTTGTTTGGCGTCAATATCTTCGCGGTCTCTCCCATAAACTTCACCCCAGCGACAATCAGCGTTTCCGCTTCATGATTAGCGCCAAAGCGAGCCATTTCGAGGGAGTCAGCCACGCAACCACCGGTCTCTTCGGCCAGTGCTTGGATTTCTGGATCAGTATAGTAATGCGCCACCAGAACGGCGTTCTTGGCTTTCAGCAAATCACGGATTCTAGCCTTGTACTCTTCCTTTTGCTCAGCAGTCAATGGCTTAGGCTTTGGCGGAAAAGCATAATCAAGAGAATCAATCACACGGGCGTGGATTTCAGCGGTACTGGTCATGGCGATACTACGGTCTGGTTCACGTCTGGGTAGTATACCAAAGGCCCGAACGCTGCGCTATGAGCTATTAGCTATTAGCTACTGGCTACTGGCTACTGGCTACTGGCTACTGGCTACTGGCTACTGGCTACTGGCTACTGGCTACTGGCAATGATGAGTTTGGTTTTTCTAGTAACCAATAACAAGTAGCTACTAACGTTTTTAAAAGGAGAGTGGTGGGTCGTGCAGGATTCGAACCTGCGACCAATTGATTAAAAGTCAACTGCTCTACCAACTGAGCTAACGACCCACTGGGATAAAACTTTTTGATTGGGGCGAATGGTCATGACAAACATTGCTCTGTCATTTCACTATTCACTAGTCGCTTTTCACTATTAACTGTTTACTATTAACAGTGTTTGATTGGTGGGTCGTGCAGGATTCGAACCTGCGACCAATTGATTAAAAGTCAACTGCTCTACCAACTGAGCTAACGACCCAACCTGTACCGCTACCTTGCTTTGATTTCATACCGTTTGGCATGAACAAGGTTGCATTGCAACGGCGGCATAGTTTACTGAAAATGCTGCTCGTTGCAACTGCAAATTACCTAAATCGGGTCTGTTTGCTCAATTTACGAACGTTCGCCCGAAAATAACACAGGATGTTTACAACTCAGCTAGGCGCTTGCGTGCCAATCCTGCTTCGGTGCTGTTCGCATATTCATTGATGACTTGCTGGTAATAATTGCGAGCTGACTGATTTTGTCCTTGCTCTTGAGCAATAATGCCCAGCTTCAAGACGCAATCGCCACGTTTGTTACTATCGGGAAATGACTCCACCACAGTCGCAAACTCTTTCTTCGCCTCATCATATTTACCATCAGCAAATAAAAGTTGGCCCAGCCAATAATGCGCGTTGGCCGCGTAGGTCGAACTCGGGAAACGCTGCAGGAAGCTACGAAATGCCGGAATGGCTGCATCGTAACGTTTGTCCTCAAGCACTAATCGAATGGCCTGGTCGTAGGCATCGTTTTCACTCAAATCGGCAGAGTAATTCGATACCGCCGAGTCACCAGCCATCGGATCTAAAGTAGTGACGGAGGTACTCGTAGCCGGAGCAGGAGCCGCTAAACGACGGTCAATCTCCTGATAAATTTCACGCTGACGCTGCAAAACTTGTTCCAGTTGATACGCGTGTTCTTCAGTTCTACCGCGCAATTCAGCGACTTCATTTTGTAACGTTGACATCTGGTCGAGTAAGGCCATTTGCGCCTTATTTCGTGCGTCCATGACGCGTTCCAGCTGCGCTAAACGTTCCTCAATTGAGCCACTGCCTAGCTTCTGAACCGGCGCTTGCGCGAACGCAGCGCCGGATGCCAGAAGTGCCAGTGCGATGAGAGTCTTTTGCATTGGCTCTACCAAGTCCTATTAATAAACCAAAACGCCGCGACGGTTCTTCGCGTAAGCGTCTGGATTAGACGCACGAATCATTGGCTTTTCTTCGCCAAACGATACTGTGCTGATCTGATTTGAGCTCACACCCAAGTTTTGCAAGTACTGAGCTACCGCCTTAGCACGACGTTCGCCCAACGCAATGTTGTACTCAGGTGTTCCACGCTCGTCGCAATGCCCTTCGATAGTCACGCTAACAGCTGGGTTATTCACCAAGTAATCGGCATGGGCTTGTAGCAATTCAGCGTACTGAGAAGTGATGCGTGAATCATCAAATTCGAAGAAGACCATATTCTCCATGCGCAATTCAGCCATCCGCTCTTCACGGATTTCTTCAGGCGTCTTTTGACGCTGAGCAGCATTCACTTCAACACCAGAACCGCTTTGCTGTTGCGATTGTTGGTTGGTTTGCTGATTCGCCGCTTCATCGGCACCTTGATTTGAGCTACAAGCCGCCAAAGTCAGCATTGGGAATGCGATCAAAAGCGTTTTTAACAGTTTGTTTGCGTTCATGTCCGCGGTCCTTAATTTTCTAGAAATGTCTGGGTATTCTGTGTTTTTTATAACATTCAGTTACTAGCGTAAATACGGTGACCAACTCGGCGACTTCACTTCACCCTCGCGAGCTGGTAAACGTGCCTTAAACCGTCCATCCACCGAAACCAGAGCTAATACTTGCTGGTTGTTGTGCGTGGTGCTGTAAATCACCATGCTGCCGTTTGGTGCCAAGCTCGGAGACTCATCCAATGCGGTTTGCGTCAATACTTGCAAAGCACCACTCGGGTAATCTTGTTTCGCAATATGATAATTGCCTTGGGTACGATTCACCATGACGAACTGTTTTCCATCTGGTGTAAATACGCCACCCAAATTCTGTTCGCCTTCAAACGTAAGACGACGAACCTGTCCTGACTCTAAATTTACGCTATATAGTTGCGGTCTGCCACCCCTTTCTGACGTAAAAATCAGCGCTTTACCGTCGGGTGACCAACTGGGTTCGGTATCAATACTGTAGTGATTCGTGATTCGCTTGAGCGCTTTGGTCGCCACATTCATGGTGTAGATTTCAGGATTGCCGTCTTTCGACAACACCATACCTAATGAGCGTCCGTCTGGTGACCACACTGGACTGCTATTTATACCCGGGAAATCGGTCATCGCTTCACGGCGTGTCGTGTAAATATCCTGGACAAAAATTTGCGGCTTACCGCTTTCGAAACTGACATAAGCCAATTTGTTGCCATCTGGCGACCAAGCGGGTGACATCAAGGGCTCAGGGCTGCGCAGTAGTACTTTTTCGTTGTAACCGTCGTAATCGGCAACCACTAATTCATAGGGCTTGTCTTGGTTGTAATTCACCGTGACATAAGCAATGCGCGTCATAAACGCACCGCGTTGTCCGGTCAAGGTCTCATAAAATACATCCGAGATTCGATGGGAATACTGACGAAATTGATTGCCACTAATGACGCTACTGCGCGCGTCTAGAATATGGTCTTCGGCGGTGACCAACTGACCGTTACGTAGCACCTGGGTGCCACTAGTAATTTGTCCACGCAGAATATCGACAATTTCAAAAGAAACGGTGTAACGATCTACGGCGTAAGGTTCAATGGTACCAATCAAAATGGCTTCCACACCCAAGCTTGCCCAACGTGAATAATCAATTTCGCTCGCCGTCGATGGTCGCTGCGGCATCGCATTCACCGGTATCGGATTGAATTTACCGCTGCGCATTAAATCTGCAGCGACGACATCGGTCAGCCCCTCCGGTGCGGGTCCAGTGCCCTTCCAACGAAACGGCACCACCGCGATCGGACGCGCGCTATCGATGCCCTCAGTGATCACGATCTCGAGCGCTGCTTTGGCTGGATTTTGCAATACCATCAAGGTGATTGCTGCGGTCATCAAGGTCACGAATAGTTTTTTCATTGGCCCTACATCTTTTCGTTAAGTTACAGACTTGGTGCGACCGTTAATCGGATCGTACTCATCTCTTTAAACACTTCTGGATCTTGCGATACTGGCAGTGTACCTGCTTTTAGTACTGCATTGCGAGCCGACTGACACACTCGCGCATCACCACTTCCAGTATCCACTGAAATCACGAAACCACTACTGGCTAAGCGAATCGTCAATTCGCAGTTCTTTCCACGCATCGATTCATCGACAATCCAATTGCGTTGAATGGTTTGCGTAATCAAACCGGTATAGCGTTCGATCTCACTCTGCATCTGTTGCTGCCGCGCCGTTCGACGTTCCTGCGCTTCACGCGCTAAACGTTCTTGTAATTGGCGCTCACGCTCCGCTTTTTCGCGTGCTTCTTGTTCGCGTTTCCGCCGTTCCGCCTCTTCACGCTTCCGACGTTCTTCAGCCTCTTTCGCGGCTTGTTCTTCGCGCTTGCGGCGCTCTGCTGCTGCTTGAGCCGCTGCTTCAGCTTCTTTGCGTTCGCGTTCAATACGGTCTTTTTCTGCCTCAGCTTGGCGACGCTCTTCCGCCAGCTTTTGACGCTCGCGTTCCTGTTGCTGTGCGAGTTCTCGCTGCCGCTGTTGCTCCTGTTCGCGGCGTCTTTCGGCCTCGGCAGCTCGACGCTCGAGTTCTTTAATACGGTTCTCTTCAGCCACCCGCTGCTGTCGCTCCCGCTCACGAATGGCTTCCACTTGCTGCGTTACCTGTGACTGGTCGACAGCTACAGCCTCCACGATTTCCTCAGCTTCTTCCATGTCATCTGTTGGCGGCTCTAAGCCAGACAATTGCACTTCAATCGGTTTAATCGGGCTTGGGCTTATAATCATGCCCAACGCTAGTACCGCGACAATACCGCCATGCAAGAGCAGCGACCACACCAACGGCATGGTTAAGTCTTTTGGCCACCAAGGTTGCTTCTTTGCCACAACTTACCCCTGCTCTCCGCTACCATCGGTCATGAGTCCCACCGTCGGTACACCGGCCTTTTGCAATAACACCATCAATTGAATCACTTGGTTGTATGACACCGCACCATCGCCTTTCACCACAATTTGGCGCTCAGGATCAATTTGCAATTCAGCGGCAACTCGAACTGCGAGGTCTTGCGCTGATAACGCTGCATTGGGATCTTCATACGAACTCAAATAGTAACGCCCATCACGATCCACTGAAGCCACAATCGGTGGCTTCGTATTCGGGTCCATGGGCTCGGCGGTTGCTTTCGGCAAATCCACCGAAACACCCTGCGTAATCAGCGGCGCCGTGACCATAAAAATAATCAATAGCACCAACATCACGTCGATGTAGGGAACCACGTTAATTTCTGACACCGGCTTACGACGGCGTCGAATGACCGTCATCATGCACTGGTACCTGCTTTTGCTGGAGCGCTCGTCTGCCGCTGTAAAATAGCGAGCAGCTCATCCATAAAATTCAAATATTGGTTATCGACTTTTTCGACCCGATGAGAGAACCGGTTGTATGCAATGACCGCCGGAATTGCCGCAAATAGACCCATTGCCGTTGCAATCAAGGCCTCCGCAATACCGGGTGCCACCATAGCTAAAGTCGCCTGTTGCACTGCGCCTAGACCAATAAAGGCATTCATAATGCCCCAAACCGTACCGAACAAACCCACATAAGGGCTGATAGAACCGATAGTGGCGAGCAAACTTAAATTTGACTCGAGCTTGTCGAGTTCACGTGAATGAACCACTCGCATCGCGCGATAGGCAGCATCAAGAATTTGTTGTTGCGGCAAATTCGCATTCGAACGCAGCCGGGCAAACTCTTTGAAACCAGCATGAAATAATTTTTCCATGCCAGAGGCATTTTGTGCGCGAGCACCAACCTCTTGATACAGCCGTCCTAAATCGACGCCTGACCAAAACCGATCCTCAAACGCGAGCGCATTTTGGCTCGCCTGCTGAATCACTTTACGACGCTGGAAAATCATCATCCAGCCACCTACCGAGAACGCTAACAACATTAACATCACCAGTTGCACAACCAGACTGGCTTCGAGAATTAACGCGGTAATGGAAAGTTCAGCTTGCACGCTTGAGTCCCTCTAAAATTTCTTGCGGCATCGGAATCGCTTTGACCCCGCCGTTATGTTTTAAATTCACGCAAGCAGCTTTGATGTCTGCTTGGCATAATACGGTTCCATCGATCGCCAACACTTGCTGACTGAAAACAACCGAAGCGCGTTTGAGTTGTTCGACCACAACGGTCACGCGCAGTTCATCGTTGAAACGCGCTGGCAGAAATAAATTTAACTGTACCGAGCGAACCACAAAGCCAATGCCATTATCTAACCAAGTGTCTTGCTCAATACCTAGTGAGCGTAACCATTCGGTCCGCGCTCGCTCAAGGAATTTGAGATAATTGGCATAGTATACGATGCCACCAGCATCTGTATCTTCGTAATAGACGCGAATCGGCCAAATAAATGCAGCTTGTTTATCCATAAAATTTTATCTTATTGGTTTTTTAGCTAGTAATTTTTTTAAGCCTAAAAATAGACCACAATCAGTAAAGCTATTGTAATTATTGTTTATTTTTGGTCTTACCAATTTCATTTAGTTTAATTAATAACCAAGTGTTAAAACGTGACATTAGTTTTTCTAATAGATAGCGCAATTTTTCTCGGTTGAAGACTGGTCTGTCCTGCCTATAATACGCAGCATATCAGTTACGAAGAGACCGGTTGTCACTTCTCCTGTTATTGTTCCCTGGATTTAACTTCCTTGTTGTTCTGTATTTTGCCCGCTCCCTGAGCGGGCTTTTTTTTGCCTGCTAGCTACTAGCTAATGGCTATTCGAAAACACAGATCCACGCTCTTCTAGTAACTAATATCCAATAGCTATTAACGCTCTTCGCTTTTGGTGAGGCCGAAGTGGCGATACGCATGCGGCGTCGCAATCCTGCCCCGCGGTGTTCGTTGCAAAAAACCCTGCTGAATCAAATACGGCTCCAGTACATCTTCTATCGTATCTTTTTCCTCACCAATCGCGGCTGCCAGGTTATCTAAGCCCACTGGACCACCCATGAATTTTTCCATAATGGCCAGTAATAACTTGCGGTCCATATAATCAAAACCAGCTTCATCTACATCCACCATTTTCAGTGCTGCATGTGCAACCGGCTGATCAATGACACCGTTGTTTTTCACTTCCGCAAAGTCACGGACGCGGCGTAACAAGCGATTCGCAATTCGCGGTGTCCCGCGTGAGCGGCGCGCAATTTCCAGAGCGCCATCTGCACTCAAATTCAAATTCAAGTAGCGCGCAGACCGCTCGATGATAATGGTCAGTTCCTCAACGCTGTAAAACTCAAGACGTTGCACAATACCAAAACGATCACGCAGTGGTGACGTTAATGCGCCAGCCCTGGTCGTTGCTCCAATCAAGGTGAACGGCGGCAGATCCAATTTGATTGATCGAGCTGCAGGCCCCTCGCCAATCATGATATCGAGCTGATAGTCTTCCATTGCTGGGTAGAGAATCTCTTCGACCACCGGACTCAAACGATGAATCTCATCAATAAAAAGTACGTCATGTGACTCCAAGTTCGTCAACAATGCCGCAAGATCGCCTGCTTTTTCTAGCACCGGCCCCGACGTTTGCCGAATATTTACGTCCAGCTCATTCGCCACAATATTCGCCAACGTCGTTTTTCCGAGCCCAGGCGGTCCAAAAATCAACACATGGTCGAGCGCTTCCGAACGTTGCCGAGCAGCTTGGATAAAGATCTCCATCTGCTCCACAACATGCTTCTGACCGGTGTAGTCCCCTAAACGCTTCGGACGAATAGCGCGATCGACAGCCTCATCCTCGGGCTGCTTCTGGGGTTGGTTAATCCGGTCCGGTTCAATCATGTAAGGTCCTGTAACTGAGGTGAAAAGTGAACAGTGAACCGATCTGATGTTTTGCTATTCATCGTTCACTATTCCCTATTCACTGTTAACTATTCACTTTGTGTTTACGTCATCGACCGCAGTGCTGCTCGGATCAGCTCTTCACTCGGTGCCGACTCATTGCCTTTGTACGCTGCATTTACCGCTTTTTCAGCTTGAGCTGGCTTATAGCCCAGGCCAAGCAGTGCGCTTAACGCATCTTCGCGTGTACTGCTCGCCTGGATAGTCGGGTTGTCACCGCCGAAGTCAATTGGTGCTGCGTCGGTTGCAGGTGTATCTGTACCCCATTTCGACAACCGATCACGCATTTCAACCACCAATCGTTCTGCGGTTTTGCGGCCGACTCCCGGCAGCTTTACTAAGCTCGTCACGTCATCATGCGTCACCGCACGCACAAACTGGGTTGCGGTCATACCAGACATAATCGTTAACGCCAACTTCGGCCCAACCCCTTGCGCTTTAATGAGTTGCCGAAATAAGGTGCGTTCAGCAAAGGTGTTAAAACCATAGAGCAACTGCGCATCTTCACGGACCACAAAATGAGTAATCACGGTCACCGTTTCACCCACGTCCGGCACTTCATAAAAACAGGTCATGGGCATTTGCACTTCGTAGCCAATTCCGTTCACATCTATCAATAATTCTGGCGGTTGTTTTGCTACCAAAGTGCCACGTAATTGTCCTATCACCGCCGTCCCCTCGCTTGATGGATTAAATTATTGCGCATATGTGCATGACACAGAGCCACAGCTAACGCATCAGCGGCATCGGCCTGTGGTTTATGCGTCAGCTTCAACAACGCCATCACCATGTGCTGTACTTGTGTTTTATCGGCTGCACCTGTGCCGACAACAGCTTGCTTTACCAAGCGCGCGGCATATTCAGCAACCGGTAAGTCAGCCACAGCTGCGGCAACAATAGCGGCGCCACGTGCCTGTCCTAACTTCAACGCAGAATCTGGATTGCGTGCCATAAACACTTGTTCAATCGCAAATTCGTCCGGTTGAAACTGCGCAATCAACTCACTGATGCCATCATGAATGACCTTCAGTTTTTGAGCAAGGTCTAAACTGCCCGGCGCATCGGCTTTTGCGCCTGAGTGCACACGGATACAACCGGATGCCAAATAGGTTAATTGCTTACTCTCTTGACGAATAATGCCATAGCCGGTGAGACGCGAACCTGGGTCAATGCCCAGAATAATGGTCATTAGTGCAGTCGCTCGAGTATCGCGTCGGCAATATCGGCGTTGTGATAAACTTCTTGCACATCGTCAATATCATCCAAGGCATCAATGAGTTGCATAAACTGCTGTGCATCGGCTTCGCCAATTTCGCTGCGACTCGTGGGCATCAGGCCGCATTCATCATGAACCGGTTGTAACCCCGCATCGAGCAATACCTTGCGCACCCGCTCATAGTCCTCTGGCGTGGTGAATACATCCCAAGTACCATCTGAATTTTCCACCACATCCTCCGCCTCGGCTGCCAATGCCGCAGCAAGCAGCTCTTCTTCATCTTGTGTGGCCGCGAAACTCAATACCCCGCGTTTCTCGAACAAGTAACTCACCGAACCGTCAGTACCTAAGTTGCCACCATGACGGCTAAAGGCAAAGCGTAATTCGGAAACGGTGCGATTGCGGTTATCCGTCATTGTTTCGATAAGAATCGCAACACCACCCGGGCCGTACCCCTCGTAGGTCAACTCTTCCACGTTATCACCATCCAACTGGCCACTGCCACGCTGAACTGCGGTATCGATGGTATCTTTTTTCATGTTCTGCGCGAGTGCTTTATCAATAGCGGTGCGCAAACGCGGGTTGATTGCGGGATCAGCGCCGCCGCTGCGAGCAGCGACGACGATTTCTCGAATGAGACGGGTAAAGATTTTGCCGCGCTTAGCGTCCTGCGCAGCTTTGCGATGGCGAATATTCGCCCATTTGGAATGACCTGCCATGCAGTCGCTCCTGTTACTCAGTTTCCTTCAAGCTAACAGCGATACTCAATTCTTGCAAAGCATCTGCATTGGCGAGCCCTGGCGCATCGGTTAAGACACAAGCTGCTGTGGTGGTTTTCGGGAACGCAATTACATCGCGAATTGAGCTTGCGCCAACCATCAACATCACTAAACGGTCCAAACCAAAAGCTAAACCTGCGTGTGGTGGCGTACCATACTTCAAGGCTTCAAGTAAGAAGCCGAATTTTTCTTGTGCCTCAGCTTTGCTGATACCGAGAATTTCGAATACAGCTTGCTGCATTTCGCTGTCATGAATACGTACCGAACCACCGCCGACTTCAACACCATTCAGGACCATATCATAAGCATTCGATAGCGCAGTTGTTGGATTCGCTTTCAATTCTTCAGCAGTAGTATTGACCGGTGAGGTAAACGGGTGGTGAATCGCATATAACTGGCCGTCATGTTCTTCAAACATCGGAAAGTCAATGACCCACAATGGCTTCCATTCGTCGCTTACCAGGCCGCAGTCCTGCCCTAACTTCAGGCGTAAAGCGCCCATAGCTTCAGCCACGACCGTTGCAGAATCAGCGCCAAAGAAAATAATGTCGCCTGTGTTGGCGTCAGTGCGTTCAAGAATACCCTCTAATGCCGCATCAGGGATGAATTTTAGCACCGGTGATTGCACACCATCGCGACCCGCAGCACGGTCGTTGATCTTCATCCAAGCCAAGCCTTTGGCCCCGTAGATACCCACAAACTGCGTGTACTCATCAATATTTTTGCGTGAAATGGACTCTGCTTGACCCGGTACCTTCAGCGCCGCGACGCGTCCTTTCGGGTCATTAGCTGGACCGCTGAATACTTTGAACTCAACGTCTGTCAGTAAATCGGCAACGTCGACCAATTCAAGTGGATTCCGCAGATCGGGCTTATCACTACCGAACCGACGCATAGCCTCATGCCATGTCATTTGTGGGAAAGCACCCAGGTCTACCTCAAGCATTTCACGGAACAAGTTTTGTACCATGCGCTCAGTGACTTCCATCACTTGCTCAGCCGACATGAACGACGTTTCAATATCGATCTGAGTAAATTCGGGTTGGCGATCCGCACGTAAATCTTCGTCGCGGAAGCACTTCACAATTTGATAGTAACGGTCAAAGCCCGACATCATCAGCAACTGTTTGAACAACTGAGGCGATTGCGGCAGTGCAAAGAACTTACCTTTGTGAGTCCGACTCGGAACCAGATAATCGCGCGCACCTTCCGGTGTTGCCCGCGTCAGCATAGGCGTTTCAATGTCAAGGAAACCTGCGCTATCCATAAAGCGGCGCACTGCAGCCGTCACGCGAGCGCGGAACTGTAAGTTGTGGTTCATATTTGGGCGACGGAGGTCCAAATACCGGAAGCGTAACCGCTGCTCTTCACTCACATGCTGGTTAAAATCGATTGGCAGTGGCGCTGAACGATTCAAAATCGTGAGCTCGGTCGCCATCACTTCCACGGCACCCGTTGCCATAGTGGCATTCACTTGGCTGTCTGGTCGAGCTCGAACCACACCCGTTAATTGAATACAGAACTCTTGGCGGAGCGAATTTGCGGTGTCAAACAAAGCAGCCTGATCTGGATCAAAAACAACTTGCACCAGACCGGTGCGGTCGCGCATGTCGATGAATATCAACCCACCTAAATCACGACGTTTGTTAACCCAACCACACAAGGTGATGGTTTCATTGACCAGACTCGTCTCGAGCTGTCCACAATAATGGCTACGCATGGGCGGTTCCCTACCACAGATGAGAATTCTACAAAGCGCAACATTATAACGGACTGCACGCAATTGTCATTAGCTACGCGGCACTTGTCTACAATCATTGGGTTACTGAATCGACGCCGGATTATGCTAAACTTCGCGCAATCCATCGACTGAATACGCGAGAGTATACGCGCACCATGACACCGAAACGCGATGCTATTTTTTCCGAACCGCTGACAGCGGTCGCCGACTTTGTCTTTGACGCCAACGTAGTCGAAGTCTTTCCCGATATGATCAACCGTTCGGTACCTGGCTATCCAAGTATCCTGCATGGTATCGGGCAACTGACCAAACGCTACGCACAACCGCAGTCACGACTGTATGACCTTGGTTGTTCATTGGGCGCTGCAACACTCGCCATGCGCAACGTCGTTGCCACTGTCAACGATATCGAAATTATTGGCGTCGACAATTCCCCTGCCATGGTCAAACGGTGCCAATTGCATGTGCAAGGTTACAAAAGCCAAGTGCCAGTCACGATTCGCTGTGAAGACGTGCAAACAACTGAATTAAGCAATGCTTCGGTGATTGTCATGAATTTCACCTTACAGTTCGTGCCACCTGAACAACGCGATGCTCTAATTCAGCGCATTTACAGCGCGCTAAAGCCAGGCGGCATTCTGCTCTTGGCCGAGAAATTTCACAGCTCAGACACCGCTATGGACGCTACTCTGATCGATTTACATCATGAATTTAAGCGCGCCAATGGCTACAGCGAGTTAGAAATCAGTCAAAAGCGGGCTGCCATCGAGAATGTGATGCGTATTGATACGCTCGAACGCCACCATGAGCGCCTTCAGCAAGCTGGCTTCGCGCATCACCAAGTGTGGTTTCAATGCTACAACTTTGCCGCCATGCTGGCAGTGAAAGCCGGTACTGAACAATGAATCTTGATCATTTCCAAGCCGACCTCGCAGCAGTCGCCCAATCTCCGCTGCATCCCTGGCTGACGCGGTTACCTGCGCAACTTGAGCAGTGGTCACGCGAACAGCAACATGGTGAACTCAAAGGGTGGCTTTCCGCCGTTAAAGCATTACCGCAGTTGCCTGCGGATGAAGTAGCCTTAACCGACACCGTTAGGGTGAACGCAGCCGATGTCAGCTCGAGTGCTCAGCAGCAAATTCAAGGCTTACTGCAGCAATTAATGCCATGGCGCAAAGGACCGTTTCATTTTCATGGAGTGGATATTGATACGGAGTGGCGCTCAGACTACAAATGGCAGCGGGTCGCCCCACACATAGGTCCATTGTCAGGCCATGTACTCGATGTGGGCTGCGGCAGCGGTTATCACCTGTGGCGAATGCTTGAAGCCGGAGCTGAGCATGTTTGGGGCATCGACCCCGGGCAACTATTCATGGCGCAGTTTCTCGCTACCCGTCATTTTATGCCACCGGAGTTACAAGCTCGCGCGCATTACTTCCCATTGGGAGTCGATGACTTAGGTCCGTTGCACAGCTTTGATACGGTTTTCAGTATGGGGGTGTTGTATCACCGTCGCTCCCCAATTGATTTTCTCACGCAGCTGCATGATTGCTTGAAAGTGGGCGGTCGGCTGGTCCTCGAAACTTTGGTGGTCGATGGCGACCAACAGCAAGTGCTCGTACCTGGCAGAACCTACGCGAAGATGCGCAATGTTTGGTTTATCCCCAGCACTGCGGCGTTACTGCACTGGTTAGAACGATGCCGCTTTAAATCCGCGCGAGTGGTTGATGAATCGCTTACCACCGTTGACGAGCAACGTGCTACACCATGGATGCAGGGGCAATCACTGGCAGATTTTCTCGACCCGAATGACCCAACCAAAACGATTGAAGGCTATCCAGCACCCCGTCGTGCGGTCATTATTTGTGAAACATGATTTGTGAAACATGAGTTGTGAAACATGAGTTGTGAAAAATAAAAGGAAGCATTGATGGCATATCGTCCCAAAACAACATTAGAACAATGGCGTGCTTTCCAAGCCGTCATTGATGAGGGAGGCTATGCCCATGCAGCGGCGACACTCAATAAAAGTCAGTCGTCGTTGAACCATGCGGTGGCGAAATTACAACAGCAACTCGGGGTCGAATTGCTGCGAGTCGTCGGTCGCAAAGCTGAACTGACTCCACATGGTGAAGTCATGTTGCGGCGCTCACGCCAACTCACCGTGTATGCTCAGGAACTGGAGCAACTAGCCGACAACCTTAAGCAGGGCTGGGAGCCGCATGTTAACCTGGCCTTGGAGATGGCATTTGATCGCCAGCAGTTGCTCCCTGTGCTGCAAGAGTTTCAGTTGCATAGTCGCGGCAGCCGATTATCTATTGTCGACACGGTGCTCACCGGCTCTATTGAACATATTCGTGAACAAACGGCTGATATTGTTGTGACGCACCAACTCCCCAAAGGCTATATCGGTGAGCCCATACAAGGCTATGTGTTGGAGTTATGGGTTGCAAATACGCATCCGCTGGCACAACTCGAGCAGCCACTCAATCCAGAGGTCTTAAGTCAGTTCTTACAGATCGTCATTCGTGATACCGCACGGGAACCGATTGAACAAGAAGGTTGGCTCAAAGCTGAGCAGCGCTGGACCGTCGACCACTTTGCAGAGGCATTGCAGCTGGTCGAGGCTGGTATTGGCTTTTGCTGGTTACCCCCATTTGTGACGCGCGAGCGAACAGGATTGACGCAACTGACTCTTGAGGGCAGTCGGCGTCGGCAAGGCAGCCTCTATTTAGTGCTCCCCAAAAACGAGAAAACCGGACCTTGCGCCCGGTTACTCTATCAACTGATGCTGACAACACTCGCGTTAAACTAAATCATGTAGCCAACGTTTTAGGTCTGCACCAATACCGCCATGCCGCAAGGCATGTTCAATAAAGGCTTTGGTATAACCTAGTTTGTTGCCACAGTCATGACTACGCCCTTTCATATAATAGGCAGACATGGGTTGTTGCTTCAATAACATCGCCATCGCATCCGTCAATTGAATCTCATTACCGGCACCAACTGGTGTCTTTTCCAATAATGACCACAACTGGGCTGGAAACACATAACGCCCGACCACAGCTAAGTCTGATGGCGCCGACTCTACAGGTGGCTTCTCAACCAGCTGTTGAATGCCAGCTGTTTGGCCCGCTTGCAACTGCACGCCGCCAATGTCAGCAATACCGTATTGATTGACCATATGTTTAGGTACTTGCTCGACCATGACTTGCGCAGCATTGGTGGAGTTAAAATTCGTCACCATCTCCGCTAAATTATCGCGGGTTAAGTCACAGCTCGCCGAGTCCACTAACACGTCTGGCAATACAACCGCGAAAGGTTCATCACCAACCAAAGGACGAGCGCATAACACAGCATGCCCCAATCCTTTCGCCACACCTTGGCGAACCGGCATAATGGTCACGCCGCGAGGACGAAGACTTTGAATTTCGTCCAACAAAGCTTGCTTGTTGCGTTCTGCTAACGTTGCTTCCAGTTCGTAGTAAGTATCGAAATGGTTTTCGATAGCTCCCTTACTCGAATGCGTCACCAGAATAATATCGGTCAAGCCTGCCGCCGCGCATTCCTCAATGATGTATTGAATCAATGGGCGATCCACCAACGGTAGCATTTCTTTCGCTATCGCTTTTGTGGCTGGCAGCATGCGGGTCCCAAGACCCGCTACCGGTATGACAACTTTCTTAACCATACAAAGTCCTTTATTTTTTCGCGTCGCCAATTCCTTCGTGCTCAGCGACCGCTTCCATTTCTTGCTCTAGACCTTCAGCTGTGGTGGTTGGCTCCATGCGCTCAGCGCCATGCATCCAACGCACTAACATGCCTGAAATCATCCACAATACCAAGCCAAACGCGACCAAGCCAACCGCAATACCACCGAACACGACCAGCAAGCCAGAATACTCTGGATTCAGGCCAATGCTAGCCGCTAACTCTTGTGAGAAAGTCAGTTGATCAGCGGTTTCAGAGAATGCGCCAATCTCACCCGCAATTTTACTTGCAATAGCTGGCATCAGGAACCAAATACCCATGACCAACGATGCTAGGCGCAGTGGGGCTAGCTTAGTCATCAACGACAAACCAACCGGGGAGATACATAACTCACCCAAGGTATGGAATAAGTACGCCAGTACCAGCCACATCATATTGGCTTTGCCCGTGGTTTGAATTTCAAATAGACCCAAAATCAGGAATACGAAACCTAGCGCGGTGAGCAACAAACCAACGAACACTTTAATGGGTGCATCTGGGCTCTTGTCGCGCTTGTTCAAGTACACCCATAGGAAAGAGAAAATGGGCGCAAACAATAAGATAAAGAGTGGGTTTAATGACTGGAAATAACCAGCTGGAATAATGCTATCACCCCAACTACGGTCGGTGTAACGATCAGCGTAGATGTTCATCAAACCACCCGCTTGCTCAAACGCTAACCAGAATACAGTGACGAAAACGAACAAAAATAGGATAACGCGCAAACGGTCAAATTCAATTTTGGTCAGGGGTTGCTTCTTGCCGCCACTGTTCGCGATGTCTTGCTTCGCACCCGGGATTTTACCCACATCACCCAAATAACGCTGGAAGAAGAATACTTGGGTCAACACCGCTAACGTCATACCGACGCCGGCAGCGAAATAGCCCCAACGCCAACCGAAGTCAGGGCTCTCACCCAGCGTTGAGGTAATAAATGGCGCAATAAAGGCACCTAAGTTAATACCCATGTAGAAGATTGAGAAGGCACTATCTCGACGCGCATCACCGCGCGGATACAGATCACCGACAATGGTGGAGATGTTCGGCTTGAACATACCGTTACCGGCAATCAATAAGCCCAAACCGACGTAAAATAGGTCAATACTGTGCGGCGTTGCCATAAAGAGCACAAACTGACCGGCCGCCATCAAAATACCACCGAGTAAAATCGAGAGCCGTTGGCCCAAGAAGTTATCGGCCAACCAACCACCAATAATCGGTGTGAAATAAACCAATCCGGTATAGGTGGCATACAACGACAGTGCGTCTGCGTCGCTCATACCAAAACCAGGGTTCAAGCCCTCAGTGGCTGCAACCAAAGTGAGTACTAACAAAGCCCGCATACCATAGTAGGAGAATCGCTCCCACATTTCAGAGGTAAACAGAATATAAAGGCCTTTCGGATGACCCCAGAGTGTTGAATTGGATGGCGCTTGGCTCATACAACTTCCTCGTTGTGTAATTGATTTATTATTATCGAGCGGTTGTTTCACAACCGAATCGTTTTCGAGATGACGGGCTTTTATAACGCAAGAACCTTGCTAGGTGCAAGGTTCTCGCGCTAATTCACGGGATATTAAGGTCAAGGACGCTAGAATTGATCGTAAAAGTCGTCGCCTAGGTCCTCTTCATAATCTGGAACGGGTTCTGGAGGTGGGTTGCCGTCGTAGACTTTGTTACGCCAGTTTTGGAAGTAAGCCTCACGTAAGAAGCTATACGAATCGAGCGAGTTTTCCATTAACCGGTCTTGCTCCATGAGTCGCAACCGTGTGTCGAGCGCTTTCACGATCCACCGCCCAGCGCTGACGGGTCCGCTCAAATTGTCGAGTGGGAAATATAAGCCATCGACGACATCACCACCGCGATCAACTGGGACTGTCGGCCCAACCAAAGGTAGCATCAAGTAAGGCCCGGAGCCGACGCCCCAAGTTGCTAACACCTCACCGAAACCTTCTTGGCGTTGCGTCAATCCCATGGGTGTTGCCACGTCGAATAGACCTGCCAATCCAATTGTACTGTTGATGGTGAACCGCCATAAGGTCACGCCTGCATCACTAACCTTGCCCTGCAGCAAATTGTTGACGAAAGACGCAGGCTCTTCAAGGTTATCCACCACGTTGCGCAAACCTTGGCGACCTGGCTCAGGGATTTTCCCATACGCAAGTGCGGCGGGCTTTAAAACAGCTTTATCCAGCGCATCATTAAATTTCCATACACTGCGGTTGGTTTCTTCAAAGGGGTCGCGCGGATCGGCATAAGGATCATCAGGCGCGGTTGCGCAGCCACCGAGTACTAGGGCGGCACCAAGCACCAACCAACGTCCTAATTGTTTTACATCACGCACAATCGACTCCTTTTGTTTAATTCGTTTTCGCCGCGGCTGGGACCCGTTGGTCAATCACCAACTCCACAGCTTGCCCCGGCTTAGCCTCTATCAAAACCGCTGTCGCGTTTAAGTCGCCGGGTTGCGCGTCTATTTGTTCATCACTTGAGATACGCGCCATCACCTGCCATTGGTTCAATGTCGACAACCGAATGTCCGGTAACATCGCATTCGCATCCGACAAAGTCACCCGCACTGGCCACTGCTCGAGAGACTGCCTGACCACTGCAGCGGGCATGGGTGGACCATTCGGATCACGCACATAAACAAAGATTGTTGCGTTATTGGGAATTTGGTCGCGCAACGCATCGGTAATAGTGACCGTAACCGATAATTCTAAACTTGCCGCAGCTTGACGCTGCTCTGCATCGGCAATCGCTTGCTGCACCGCTTGTGCCTGCTCACTATCTGCCGAGAGCTGTCGCGCCAACAAACGCCAAGCACTCGCCGCTTCCGCCCAATCTTGCTGCTGAAATGCGACAAAACCGAGTAAGGACAATCCTTCGGTGTTGGTCGGGTCTTGCGCTAATAGGCGAGCAAGTAAGCGAGCTGCTCGGCCTAAATATTCATCATCGCCCGTCTGCAACAATAACTGCGCATAGTTTAACAAAGTCGCCGCTCGGTCCGGGTTCAATTGGTAGGATTTTTCGTAAGCATTTATTGCTTCTTCGGTTTGTTGCATGGCCGTCATCACGCGCCCATAAACTAACCAAGCGACCGGATCATCGGGGGCTACCGCTAGTTTTTGACGCAAGCCGAGCGCGAACGTTTGTAGCTCTTCGGGGGTCGTTTGCGCAGCCGAGTCGCCGAGTACTTTACGACCGAGTTCAGGCAGTGCTTCAATGGCTTGGTCAGCTTGCTGTTGCTGCTGCCAGCCACCAAAAAAGGCATATAAAACCACACTCAATATCAGGACTAGCGCGGCTGGAAACCAAATGGATCGTCCCACTTGAATATCTTCCACCTGTTCAAGTTCGCTATTCTCCGATACAAAACGACGGTCCAAATCGACCAGCGCTTGTCGAGCGGCGTTCTCGGTCAATAATCCATCGGTTTGCTCGTTGGCTATTTCCTGTTGCCGCTGCTCATAAAGTTCACGATTGACCTGCAAGCGAGTACGTTGTTCTTCATGTTGCCGACGTCCCGACAACAACAACCAAGCCGCACCCACCAAGCCAGTGCCAACAGCCGCTATCCACAAATAATAACTCATGTATTAATCCTGTTTGCGCAAGGCGTCTAACCGCGCTTGCTCCTCAGCGGTTAACTGCTCATCATCAACCTGTGTTTGCCGACGGCGCACGCTCACCACAATCACCAAAGCGCCAATAACGACCACTGCTGATGGTAAGACCCACAACACCAAAGTGCTGGTTTGCACGGGGGGCTGGTAATACGCAAAATCGCCATAACGGGTCACCATATACTCGATGACGTCACGCTTGGAGGCACCCGCTTGCACCATGGCATAGGTACGATCCCGAAGGTCCTTCGCGAGCGGCGCATCCGAATCAGCTATGGATTGATTCTGGCACTTCGGGCACCGCAGCTCATCGATGAGTTCGCGAAATAAAGCTTCTTTTGCTGGATCGTCAAATTGATAGGTTTCCAGATTTGCCGCTGCTATTGAGAACGACAACAATACGGCGCTGATCAACGCACACCGACGGAGTACGCGCGTCATGATGCACCTCCAGATTGCGCTTCCACGAGAGCCCGATAACGTTGACCGAGCTCACCGGCCCAGACGCGCTCATTGACGTCACCGACATGGCGGTAATGCACTACGCCATCGGCATCAATCAGGAAAGTCTCTGGAGCACCATAAACCCCAAAGTCGAGCGCAACACTGCCCATTTCATCGAACAAATTGAGTTGGTATGGGTCACCCAAGGTATTGAGCCAATTCACGGCTTTAGCACGCGAGTCATCTTTATAATTGAGCCCGATAATGGCAACGCCCTTTGCCGCGAGCTGATTCAGGTACTCGTGTTCAGCGCGGCAGGTTGGACACCAAGTTGCCCAAACATTCAGCAGGACAACCTGACCGGTTAAAACGCTTTGGTCATGCAAAGTCTCGGGTTGATAAATATCAGGTAGCACAAACTCGGGCACCGGCTTGCCAACCAACGCTGAACTAAGTTCCGTTGGATCTGAGAACAAACCGCGCAGTAAAAAGCCCACTAGCACGATAAATATCACCAGGGGGATCGCTAGAATCGCGATACGCATCGCCCGTCCTTCTGTCATACCGACGCCTCCACTGCTACTCTGCGACTGGCACGGTAACGCTTATCACTCATAGCTAATGCGCCACCCAACGCCATCAAAATGGCACCGAGCCAGATCCAACGCACCATTGGCTTCACATAAATGCGCACGGCCCAAGCATCACTATTGTCGAGGGGTTCACCCAAGGCAACATAGAGGTCGCGGGTAAATCCTGCGTCTAAGCCAACTTCCGTCATACTGGTTCGTTGTACGGTGTAAAAGCGCTTCTCGGTAATCAACTCAGAGACAATGCGGTTGTCCCGACGCACTATGAATTCGGCGTGATCGGCGATGTAATTCGGACCTTGCACTTGGCTCAGCTCGCGAAACTCAAAGTTATAACCTTGCACTGTAACTGAATCACCGGGCGCTAAACGCACATCGCGCTCAACTTCGTATTGACTCACTGCAGCAATACCAATCAAGGTCACAGCAAAACCGAGATGCCCGAGTACCATGCCCCAATGACTACGACCGAGGCGCGTCAAACTCGCTAGCCCCTGCCCCCGTTGTTGAATCCGCTGCTTCAATTCGGTGACGAGGCACAACACAATCCAAAAGGCTAATAACAAGCCCAAGACCGCCATGCCTTGCACCGTGTCGGCCAAAATAGACGGCAATAAGAATGCCAAACCAACCGCTAACACCAGCGCCAATACCAATTCGTTGCGCAGCGGCGCGAGTTGCTGACGACGCCAACGAAACAACGGCCCCAGCCCCATAAAGAAGACAAATGGAACAATCAGATAGGTAAACATCTGATTAAAGAACGGAACGCCGATGGAGATTGAACCCAAACCCAGTTCTTTGTGCACCAGCGGTAACAAGGTTCCGACCAGCACCACCACAGTCGCGGCAATCAGCAAAATATTGTTCGACAGCAGTAACACTTCACGTGAAGCGACATCATACTTGGTCTGTGAATTCACTGAGCTCGCGCGCAACGCATATAACAATAGCGAGCCGCCAATCACGATGACTAATAATGCCAAAATGAAGAGTCCGCGTGCGGGGTCGGTCGCAAAAGCATGCACCGAAACAATAACACCTGAGCGCACCAAAAAGGTGCCCAGCAAACTGAGACTAAACGCGGAAATCGCAAGTAGTACAGTCCACGCTTTAAAGGTGCCTCGCTTCTCAGTAACCGCCAACGAATGCATCAACGCCGTGCCGACTAGCCAAGGCATAAAGCTTGCATTCTCAACCGGATCCCAGAACCACCAGCCACCCCAGCCTAGTTCGTAGTATGCCCACCAACTGCCAATAGCAATGCCGAGCGTCAAAAACGCCCATGCTGCAGTTGCCCAAGGTCGCGACCAGCGAGCCCAGGCAGCATCCAACTTACCCGTTAACAAAGCTGCTATGGCAAAGGCGAAAGCTACCGAAAACCCGACGTACCCCATATACAATAGAGGCGGATGTATAATCATACCCGGATCTTGCAACAGTGGATTCAAGTCCCGACCATCAACAGGAATAAGTGGCAGCGTGCGTTCAAACGGATTAGAGACCGAAATCATGAACGAGTAGAAACCTACGCTAATCAATCCCAGAATCGCTAGAACTCGAGCCATCATGCTCACCGGCATGCGTTTGGAGAATATCGCAACGGCGGCTATCCAACCCGCTTGCATCAGCATCCACAGTAGGAATGAACCCTCATGCGAACCCCAGACTGCGGTAATTCGGTAAGCTAAGGGTAATTGTGAATTGGAGTTGGCTGCGACGTAATAAATACTGAAATCATTCACGACAAACGCCCAAGTCAGCGCAATATAAGCCAGTAGCGTAAAGATAAACTGGCCATAGGCTAACGGGCGTGCCAACAACATCGCGCCACTGTGGCCTTTGTAGGCGCCCCAGAGCGGATAAATACCTAGTATCAATGAAAAGGCTAGCGCTACGGCTAGCGTCATTTGTCCAAATTCAGCTAGCATGCTTAATACCCGCCTTCGCTATCATTCGCGCTATCTTGCTCGGCCTCGCTCGAACGAGGAAATGCCTCTGCCGAGTTTGGATCCACGTGCTTGATACCTTTCATTGCTTCGGCAATCTCGGGCGGTAAATATTCTTCATCGTGCTTGGCGAGTACTTCGGTGGCTTGTAGAACGGTTGGCTCGATTAGCACCCCTTGTGCCACAATACCTTGTCCCTCGCGGAATAAATCTGGCAGGATACCCGTATAATTCACCGTCACTTCAGGTCCAATGTCGGTTACTCGGAAGCTCACCTCGAGCGTTTCGGGATCCCGTCGTACCGAACCTTCAACCACCATGCCACCTAACCGTAACCGCTGACCGACTTCGGGTTTACGCAAGTCTTTGCCTTTACCCTCAACCAGCTCACTTGGTGTATAGAACAAATCGATATTTTCATTGAGCGCCGTCAAAATCAGTCCCGCTGACAAAGCAACACCGGTAATCAAGACCAACACCCAAACTAATCGTTTCTTTCGACGTGGTATCATCAGCGACTGCGCTCCTGCTTTTGACGGCGTGCCAAGCGCTCTTGGCGACGCATGTGATCAGCACAGGCTTTTTCAAGGTGCCGGCGCGCAACGACGCTGCGTAACACCAATAAGCCAAGGCCGAGAAAAGTGCCTCCGAAGGCAAGCCAGACAAAGAAGCCATAGCCGCCCATCACAATAAATTCTTGGAACGAAGAAAAGGCCATCAGTTCAATTTCTCCTGTCCGATTAACTCCTGTTGAACCCACGGCCGATGCAATTCTTGGCGCAATATTTCATGCCGCAAACGCCAGCAAATCATTGCCGCTGTGAACAACGCAAATCCTAACAAGCAAATCAGTAGTGGAATGAGCATGCTGGTTGCCATCGATGGCTTCTCAAATTTGGTGATGGTCGCGCCTTGATGCAAAGTATTCCACCAGTACACCGAGTAATGAATAATGGGTACGTTCACAACACCCACGAGCGCCAAAATACCAGCCGCTTTAGCGCCGGTGCGCTTATCATCAAACGCATAATAAAGCGCCAAAACGCCCAAATATAGAAACAGTAAAATAAGTTGCGACGTTAAGCGCGCATCCCATTCCCACCAGGTGCCCCACATCGGTTTGCCCCATACGGCACCGGTAAACAACGAGACTGCTGTGAGCACCGCGCCCACTGGCGCGATGGCGGCAATCGCCCACTCTGCCGTACGTATTTGCCACACCAGAGCTATCAGTGCAGTGATGGCCATGCCCGTATAGGCACCCATCGAGAAAATGGCGGCAGGAACATGAATATAAATGATGCGATAGCTGTCGCCCTGTTGATAGTCTGGCGGTGCAAAGGCAAGTCCCCAGACAATGCCCACCAACAAACTCAGCGCGGCACTTATGGCCAACCAAGGTAGCCAATGCCCGAGTAACCGATAGGTCGCTTCGCCTTTTGCGTAGGGGTGTAACCATCGCCACATATTAATTCACACTCACTCGAATCGCAGCCGCTACAGCCAGCGGTGCTAAAGTTAGGGTTAATACCATCAAACCAGCCAATAATAACACTTGTCCCAGTATCGGAGCACCCACTAATGCACCTTCTACGGCTGCGCTCGCAAAGATAATTAGTGGAATAAATAGTGGCAACAGCAACAGACTCAACAGCGCGCCACCCCGACCTAAACTTACGGTCAGCGCTGCTCCTATAGCAGTTAAAGCACTTAAGATGGGGGTTCCTAACAACAAGGTCAGCATTAGGGTTGCCCAGCCGTCCATAGGTAACTTTAATAATAACGCGCAAACCGGCGTTAAGATCACTAGTGGCAGGCCACTCAGTAACCAATGAATGATAATTTTTGCCAGCGCCGTTACCGCCAATGGCGTCGGCAACAGCACCAACTGCTCCAAGGTACCGTCGAGGTAGTCATCACGGAATAAACGCTCAGAGCCGAGTAAAGATGATAGCAACGCCACGACCCAAATCACGCCTGCGGCAATACGACCTAACACATCAGGCCCGGGACCAACCGCCAAGGGGAATAGGGTCACTACCATTAAGACGAACAATAATGGATTGAGAATATCGCTGCGGCGGCGCATCGCCACCCGCCAATCGCGAGCAATGATCGTTGAAATGACTTGCCAGGTGGTCACATTATTCATGTCCACCACCCAACGTTAGCGTCTGTAACTGCTGAGGTTGCCAGGTCAGTGGTTGATGCGAGGTGAGTACCAAAGCACCGCCGTTTGCGCAGTGTTCAGCAAAACGTTCTTGCAACAAGTTAATACCTGCTTGATCCAGCGCAGTGAATGGTTCATCCAGAATCCACAGTCGAGCACGACTATACCAAAGCCGTGTTAATGCAATGCGGCGTTGTTGACCTGCCGATAATTGTTGTGCAGGGATATCTTCCAAACCGAGCAAACCAACAGTCTCGAGTAGTTGCCAAGGATCGTCGATCTGAGCACCGTCGAGTTGCGCTTGTAACTGCAGATTATCCAGCGCGGTTAATGCTTGTTTAACGGCTGGTTTATGACCGATGAATAATGTTTGGCGTTGCCAAGTTTCATTGTCATCCGTGGCAAATCGAGAGACTGTGCCAGAGCTCGGCGCGTATAGCCCCGCCAACATTCGCAAGAGCGTCGATTTACCGGAGCCGTTGGGACCAGCCACATAGAGCACTGAACTGGCGGGAATACTGAGCTCGAGATCACGAAATAGCAGTCGATTCGCACGAGTCGAGCTCAGATGCTGCGCGTGCAGCAAAATTTCGGTCCCTTGTTGTTGGGCAACCGGATGAGATGTGACACTGTCAAGACTGGTCATTCAATCGCTAGGCTCGTGCTACGGCAAAGACCTAGCAATCCTACCACATTAATCCACTGTCATCAGCACGTTGTATTGCTCGTTTTGCTGCAAATCGGACACTGTAATTGTGCTCGGTTGGAACACCCCGCCGGCGTCACTACTAAACGAGATAGTAAAGCTGGTTCCAGCCGGTATTCCCGAGCATGAATAGGAGCCTGTATCCGCATTACCTTGCTTCGAATAGGTGCAATTAATGTTGAGGTCACTGGTGGTAATACTCACACTGTTGTAGTAACGGGTGGTGCAGGACCGATAACTACCATTTTGCATTAACAAACAGTTCACTTCTCCGGTAACGGAGAATAATGAGGTACCATCGCCATCACCGATTTGTGCTTCACTATCGACGGTCACCGTCAGGCTACTCGACTTCGCGGTCGACGACTCTATTGGGTGCAATGCAGCACTACCCAACACACCAGCATTGCCGCCTCTTACATCAATCTCGACTATCGACTGTCCACTCACCTGTGCTTGAACACGGCCACGTGAGTACGTGCCGTAATAATTATTATCAGGGTCAACAATGGTTTCAATAGGCTGATTGGTGACGCTCGCCACAGCAGGTTGCGACGCATCCCACTCACCCAATAATGTCAGATTCACTTCATAAAACGGGACTTTGCTGATCCAGTCAGCTTCATTGTTGTTGATTGCTGAACGCACTGCCTGTAAATGCTCAGTGGACATCGTATCCAAATAAATGCCGCGACCAATCATTTGATAGGCACCCGGCGCCACAGTGATGTCCCGATCAGCCAATGGAGCGGGTAACGCGGTTCCGAGCACTAATGAACGCACTACCGCTCTCACATAATCGGTATAAGCCGCAGCGCCAGCTGAGTTAATCAAATATTCGGCGCTGGTTACTGTCAAAGCTTGCAGTTGCCAATCAGGATACATGGCATAGTAACCGTCAATTCGGCGCATCCGACACGACTCTTCATAGTTCTGCCCGACCGTTGCACGGGTGGAAAAACCAAAGATGTTTTCTGGCGTGTAATGGCGGTGATTACCACTTGGCGTGCGATTATCGTCTTGCTTGTACACCACACCGGCGTTAGCCATATCCGAATTGTCATGGTGATCGCGGCAGCATTGCGTGCACAATTCCGACTGATCAACATTAAGCGGTTCACCATAGATTTTGGTAACCTGCTGATTGCCGTCTGGATCAAGGGCCAGTCGACCGTCTTCTAAAATCAGGCGACTCGGTGTCGCACCCTCGCCAAACCCGCGCATCGTGCAACTACAATTCACCGTCACAAAGTCTTCGACACGTTGCGTTTGCGTCGCTTCGTCATAAGTAACGGTATCAAAGCGAACGGAAAGTTTATCACCACTGCGCTCAACCTGCGGCGTTGGCCGCGTGGTTTCCTTCACTTGGAACACATTGGCATTGTCATCATCAGTCAGACGCACGGCTATAACTTCCGGCGCGGCACCCGGGTTGTAGGTCACTTGTGGCTCACTGCGCGGCTCCGGTTCAGTGATCACCAATCCACCATCACGCCCAGTTATACTGCCGAGCCACGCCTCCATAGCAACCGTTTCAGCCGCGCCTCCACGTGTCGTCCAGGAAATATTTAAAGCGACCGATTTGGCATCAGGTTGCGCGGGTAATGGATTTGGTAAACCCACATCGCCCGTCGTTAACCAAGTACCATTAAAGTATTGCGGTGCTACCGTCCATGTCACCGCGTAAGATTTATCGCCGCGCAGAGCGGTATCAGTTCCAGAATCGATATCCTCAAACTCTGTGAATCTGAGCAGTTCTAGACGCTCTTGTGCTATTTCTAATGCTTCGGTCCGTTCTGCGGCGCGAACCGAGCTTTGCAGATAGGTTCGTTGCAGACTCACTAAACCAGCCACACCCACCGCAATAATTACGAGGGCGACCAAAAGCTCTACAAAGGTAAAGCCGCGTCCGTGCATCTTAGTTATCTTAGAAGTCATGCCAACTCCCTCCTACGCGATACACCCGACGAAAAGCGTCGTTCGTCACCACATTATTCAATACTTGCGCGTTATACCGAGCGGTGAGATTACCGTTCGATAAGTCGGGATTAAAGTTCGCCATAACGGCTCCTTGAATCACCGCGCCACCATTCATCTTAAAGTCATAGGTTGCAATATTTCCGGGGGTTCTGAACGCGAACACCATACCAAAAATTTCCATACTGCCATTGACTCTGAAGTCGCCGTCTTGAATAACTAACGCCACCGGGTTGTCCTCGGTGCCAATCTGTCCTGAACCTAATTCACACGGGCCTGCTATCCAAATGAGTCCAGTAGAAGCAGCATTTAGACTGTCACAATTGGCATATTCTGCTGTAGCCATCGCTTTTAAATCAGTCCAGTTCGCCTCTTCAATACCAAATAAATACATCATCAAGTCAGTTGGGAAATTCGGATCATTATCGAGAATATCGACACCATGGTCGCCGCGCTCACTGAAGGGTAGAGATGCGCAGTTACCTTGGTCAAACTCTTGTTGACCACAGGTGGTACCGTTACCATTGATATCCACATCATCACTGGTCCAAATCGACAATGGCACCCCGTCGCCGCCACCATTCGGGTTCGCAACCACTTGGAAGCTACCGGACACGTTCATCGCTCCACGAATCGCTATCGGTACATCGGGTGCAGAACGAATGAGCGGCATCACTGCAATACTTTGACGAAACGTTCTTTGACCGCGGCCATCAGCCGATTGCGCAGCAACCGTAATATCCACTAAATCGATGTCACCTCGCGGAGTTCCATTGACAGCAGTACCGACCGTATTCGCCGTGTAAGTTGCACCGGCAATGTTGCCATTAATGGTTCGGGTAAGATTATCGCGGTCAGAATCGAGCAGCATGATGACCTGCTCCAACGCGGCGTCAGCCACCAAATGTGCCTCTTGGGAGGCGGCATGATTACGCATCACTCGCTGTTCTTGCGCTTTGAAGCGTGCGGTGTAAAGCGTTGCCAAAATAATAATCGACAACAGCAGAACGGATAACGTCAGGGTCGCGAATCCGCGTTGGTTGTGATTAGTATGCATTGCGAATCACCACTTCCGTTGAAAACTCACGGGATAACGTTGCATCGGACGGTGCCGAGACTGACATTTGAATCGCCACAATTTGCTCGTTGACATTCACAAGCATGCGCTCAGTTAACACAAACTGGAGACTGTCGACCTGCAACATATCGGCACTTGTCAGTGTTTGCCAGCCGCCTGAGTTACAGGCTGCTGCGCTTTGTCGCCGTTGAATTTGCCCTTCTCTCACTCGATAACCAAAAGCCTCTGGAGCACCGTTAAAGGCACCATCCTGATTTGCATCATAACGAAACTCGATACAGCTATTGGCGGCTTCACCGGGGAATAAGCTAATGACAATACTATCGTTGAAAGCGGTCGAAGCATTGTCTGGATCGGTGAGTAATTCATTCGCATCAGCACGATAACCCGTTCGGCGCAAATCACTCACCATCAGTTCCATCACTGCCGTGGCTTCTTCTTGCAATTGACTCAACTGGAGACTACGAGAGTTCACGCCTAATGTATTAGAAAATACAGTTGTCAGGGCGGCCATCAACAATAAACCCAGCGAGATGGTGATCATCAATTCAATGAGCGATAGCCCCTGTTGCTTGCGCATCAGCATGCTGGATACCCCCCGACGTCACCTATCTGGCAGAATCTTAATCGGCCTAACACGCTGACAATCACACGAACCTCGCCATCAACGTCACCGTCGTCGAGAATTTGATAACTCACAGTACCCGCGTTACCTTCAGCGAGACCACGCATTGCATCAAACCGAGTGAAACTTCCCCCTGCGAATGCCGCGTTCGCCAAATTCACACCGGCAAAATCAGCACTGTTCTGTTGGCGCAAGATGCCATCAATGCTGCAGTCTGAGGTTAAGCAGTTACAGTCACTCACGGTACTCACCACGGCACACCAACTGCCGCCGTCTTGGGTCCACACCACAAATCGATCTTGGCCACTACGCAATGCGTCCGAGCGAGCAAATTGTAGTAAGGCATACGACTCTTGCGCGGCGCCCTGCAACCGTGTGGTACGTGCAACATCCAACATAGCAGGAACTCCAGCCCCCAAGACAATACTCAGAATAGCTAAAGTGACGAGTAATTCGAGCAAGGTAAAGCCGCGCCCAGAAGGACGTTGCGGAGTGGTTCTATGCCGCTGTTCTGACAGCAGTTTTTGCCCAAAAAAGCGGCCTGTCGATCGTGCGATTCTAGCGCTCATTGCGTTTGGCCTAAAAATAGCGTACTACTTAAGCATAGTAACAAACTACCCTACATATTTTACGACAAGGCGAATAAATGCAAGTTAAAAATAAGTTGCGAGGAATTACCCTGATTGAGTTGATGGTTGCCATAGCCATTATCGGCATTATTGGCGCAATTGCCTATCCGTCGTATGTTGACTATGTTCGCGAGGCACGCCGGGCTGACGCCATCAGTCAATTACTGACGATGCAGATGGCACAAGAAGAATGGCGGTTAAGGAATGCAGCATACGCTGACTTGGCTGATCTGCCAATTACTGTAAATAGCGAGTTCTATAACTTCAGTACCAGCAACATCGGCGCTGAAACCTACACATTAACTGCAACGGCCACAGGTGGACAAGCGAACGACACAGGCTGCGAAGCACTCACCCTGAATCAAAACGATCAACGCACGCCAGCCAACTGCTGGAACTAACATCATGAAAAGCGTAAAAGCGAGTAGCTACTAGTTATTGGCTACTAGCAAAAACCAGATCTGTGTTTTCGAGTAGCTAATAGCCAGTAGCCAGTATCGGTTTTTTGTAGCAACTAGAGTTGTTGTACTCGTAGTTCGGGGGGGATTGAGAAGGTGATATTTTCTTCTCTGCCGCTGCGTTCGTTGACCGACTGACCACCCCAGGCTTTCAATTGATCGATGACGTTACGCACCAGCACTTCAGGCGCCGAAGCGCCAGCAGTGACACCAACCTTTTCGACAGCGTCTAACCAGCTTTTATCAATACAGGTCGCATCATCAATTAAGTAAGCGCGGGTACCCATCTTCTCGGACAATTCGCGAAGCCGATTCGAATTCGAACTATTTCGGGCGCCAACAACGAGCAAGACGTCGACTTCCGTTGCTAAGTCGCGCACCGCGTCTTGGCGGTTTTGTGTGGCATAGCAAATATCGTCTTTGCGCGGGCCTTCAATATCAGGGAACTTCGCCCGTAGTGCGTCAATCACCTCAGCCGTATCATCGACTGACAGCGTCGTTTGACTCATGTAATGCAATTGCTGTGGATTCTTCACTTCAAGCGCTGCGACATCCTCTACCGACTCGACTAAGTAGATGCCACCAGCCTCATTATTGTACTGACCCATGGTGCCTTCGACTTCTGGATGGCCAGCATGCCCAATCAGCACACACTCGTGCCCTTTCCGACTCGCGCGGGTTACTTCCATATGTACTTTAGTCACCAGCGGACAGGTGGCATCGAATACGCGCAAGCCACGGTCTTTAGCTTCTTGACGAACCGCCTGCGATACACCATGAGCCGAGAAGATGACGATACTGTCATCAGGCACCTCATGCAGCTCGTCCACAAACATAGCGCCGCGCTGCTTGAGAGAATCAACCACATATTTGTTGTGCACCACTTCATGACGAACATAAATGGGTGGTTCAAAAATCTCGAGCGCCCGCTCGACGATGGTAATCGCACGGTCGACACCGGCACAAAATCCACGCGGGTTGGCCAACAAAATGTGCATACTACCTCCTCAAAACCGTTACTGGCTACTGGCTACTGGCTACTAGCTACTAGCTACTAGCTATTGGCTACTGGCTACTAGCTACTGGCTACTGGCTACTGGCTACTGGCTACTGGCTACTGGCTACTGGCTACTGGCTACTGGCTACTAGCTATTAGAAAACACAGATCTAGCCTTTGCTAGTAACTAGTAACTAGTAACTAGTAACTAGTAACTAGTAACTAGTAACTAGTAGCTAGTAACTAGTAGCTAGTAGCGCTTTTTAAGTTACGGGTTCACTTCCAGTATTTCTACTGCGAAGATGACCCTCTGTCCAGCTAGTGGGTGATTAAAATCAATGGTGACAAATTGCTCGTTGATGCCCCGAACGATACCTGGAAGTTCCGTTCCATCCGGCTGTGGGAAGGTGAATATACTTCCCACTTCTGGTTTATTATCAGCTGGGAACTTGGTCGCATCGACTTGGTATACATTGTCGGGGTTGGGTTCCCCGAAAGCATCTTTTGGAGCCAGCTCAAATTCGCGTTCATCACCCGCTTTTAAACCAATCATGCAGGCTTCAAAGTTTTCGGTTAGCGAGCCGTCACCCATCCGACACTTGGCAGGCTTATTCGTCATTTTGGTACTATCGGCAACCGAATTGTCGCTCAGTTTGATGGTGAAATGAAAAACCACTTCACGGCCATGCTCTATCGCCATGCGACTTTTCATGAACGCGACTCCGGACTGCTCTCGCGCTGCTCAAAAAACGCTTCCAGTAACATCAAAATCGCACCCAAAGTAATAGCCATATCCGCTACATTGAAGGCTGGCCAATGCCATTCATTGACATAAACATCCAAGAAATCAATGACGTAACCATAAATAATTCGGTCAATGACGTTCCCAATAGCGCCCGCAAGGATCAGCGCAAACGCCAAGTTCTGGCGCCATAATTTAGCTGGATTCCGACGTAACCAAATCACCAAAACAATGCTGATAGCAATCGCTAGGAAGGTAAACAACCAACGTTGCCAGCCACCTTGATCACTCAAAAAACTGAATGCGGCGCCATAATTTCGCACGTACGTGAAATTCAAATATGGCATGATTTGAATGCTTTCGTACAAATCAAATACGCGAATGACCCACTGCTTACTGATTTGATCGAGCGCTATCAGCAGCAAAGTCAGCCATAGAAAGCGCAAGCCACTCGCGCGCTTCTTTAAATCTAAAGGTTGATTAGGCAAATTGACGCTCCTCTCCAGCACCCTCAACATTGGTTACGCAGCGTTGACACAACGTTGGATGGTCGGCATTTACACCGACGTCAGCGCGGTGATGCCAACAACGGTCGCACTTCGCATGCTCAGATTTCTCAACCTGTAACCACAAGCCTTTCACTTCAGTCGCTTGCGCACCCGCTGGAGCAGCATCAACTACATTCACCTGCGCCGCTGAGGTCAACAAAGCAAACCGTAATTCGTCACCCAGCATTTGTAGCGCAGGCGCTAGTTTCGTAGTCACAGATAGCGTTACTTCTGCTTGCAATGAACCACCAATTTTTTCATCGCGGCGCGCTTGCTCTAGAGCACGATTCACTTCATCGCGAACTTCCAGCACTTGCTGCCAGTGCGTATTTTCTTCTGCACTCACTGCCATGCCTTCAATCTGCGCCGCAGCCGTATACCAGCTTTCGGTAAATACGTAAGCAGAACGCTTGTTGCTCGCTGCATCAGTCTGTGGCAAAGCGGTCCAAATTTCCTGCGCCGTGAAACTACAAATCGGCGCTAACCAACGCACCAACATTTCAGCAATGTGATACAACGCGGTTTGGCACGAGTGCCGCGCAACGCTGTCACGTTTTGCGGTGTACTGACGGTCTTTAATCACATCTAAGTAGAAGCTACCCAATTCAATTGAACAGAAATGCATGATTTTCTGCACCACGGTATGGAATTGGTAATCATCCAAAGCCGTTAGAATTTCATCTTGCAAGGCTACTGCGCGTGCGACAATCCAGCGGTCAATCGCTACCATGTCTGCTGGTGCAACCGCATCACGCGTGGGCTCAAATTCGTTGATATTCGCTAACAGGAAGCGAGCGGTGTTGCGGATCCGACGATAACTATCTGCGGCACGTTTCAGAATTTCATCAGAAACCGTCATCTCGCCCGAATAGTCGGTCGCAGCAACCCACAAGCGCAGAATGTCACCACCTAGCTTGTTCATGACTTCTTGCGGTGCCACCACATTACCGATGGACTTAGACATTTTTCGGCCTTGCCCGTCAACGGTGAAACCATGGGTTAGCACTTGCTTGTATGGCGCTTGCTGATACATCGCAACGCCGGTCAATAATGACGATTGGAACCAACCACGATGCTGATCCGAGCCTTCCAAATACAGATCTGCCGGCCAGCTTAAACCGGCTGTCTTATTTAGGACCGCTTCATGGGTAACCCCTGAGTCGAACCAAACGTCCAAAGTATCGGTAACTTTGCGATACTCTTTCGCCTCATCACCTAACAGTTCCTCGGCGTCGAGGTCGAACCAAGCTTGGATCCCTTCTTTTTCAACGCGTTGCGCAACCGCTTCCATTAATTCCAGAGTACGCGGGTGCAATTCATCATTGTCGCGACGCACGAAAATAGCGATTGGATTGCCCCACGTACGCTGACGCGAAATACACCAGTCCGGGCGACCATCGACCATACTTTCGATACGGCTTTGTCCCCACGCTGGAACCCAACGCACTTTCTTAATTTCTGCCAACGCTTGTGCTCGCAAGCCTTGCTTATCCATGCTGATAAACCACTGCGGCGTAGCACGGAAAATAATCGGTGTTTTATGGCGCCAGCAATGCGGATACGAGTGGTTGTAGGCCTCGTGATGAATCAAGTTGCCTGAGTCGCGCAACGCAGTCACGATATTATCGTTCGCTTTCATGACGTGCTGACCCGCAAACAGTGGCGTATCCGCCTTGTACACGCCATCGTCACCAACCGGATTATACACTTCGATGTCGTACCGCTTGCCCACAATAAAGTCGTCCACACCATGGCCTGGAGCGGTATGAACACAACCAGTACCGGACTCAGTAGTCACGTGCTCGCCCAGAATCAATGGTACTTGTTGGTCGGTCAATAATGGATGTTGCACGGCAACCAGCTCTAGGTCTGCACCTTTAGCAAAGCCAAGTTTGTGATACTGCTCGATGTTCCAGCGCGCCATCGCAGAACTCACTAAGTCAGTCGCCATAATCAAACGCTTCGCCGGTTGCTCCGCAGTGGCTTCTACTTGCACTAGTGCGTATTCCAACGCTGGATGGAGTGCAATGGCGCGGTTGGCAGGAATGGTCCATGGTGTTGTGGTCCAAATCACTACACTGACAGTCCCTTCACCCGGATGGCCTTCAGGGTGGCTGAAGCGAGCCACTGCATCGGCTTCATCGACCACTGGGAAACCAACATCAATAGCTGGTGAGCGCTTGTCTTGATATTCGACTTCGGCTTCAGCGAGTGCTGACCCGCAATCGGTACACCAATGCACAGGCTTAAAACCCTGCTGCAAATGGCCGTTATCGATAATCTTGCCAAGTGCGCGAATACTGTCCGCCTCTTGCTGCGGATTCATGGTTAGGTAAGGGTTTTCCCAATCGCCGAATACGCCTAAACGCTTGAACTCATCGCGCTGCTGTTGGACTTGCGTCCATGCATAATCGCGGCAATGCTGACGAAACTCAGCAACCGTCAATTTTTTGCCGGGCTTACCGTGCTTCTTCTCTACTTGCAGCTCAATCGGCAGACCATGACAGTCCCAACCTGGCACGTAAGGCGCATCAAAGTCGCTGAGCGTCTTCGCCTTCACAATCATGTCTTTGAGAATCTTATTGACCGCGTGACCAATGTGGATCTGGCCATTCGCATACGGCGGTCCATCATGCAGAATAAACACAGGCTTGCCGGCTTTCGCCTGACGAATCTGGCCATAGACATCATCGGCATACCACTGCTCGAGCATCTGTGGCTCACGTTGGGCCAGATTGCCACGCATAGGAAACTCGGTTTCCGGCAAATTCAGCGTGTGTTTGTAATCGGTCATCCTGCACTTCCTTAACTGATAATAGCTACTCGCTATTGGCTATTAGTTATTGGTTACTAGCTAGTGGTTGCCGGCTACCAGCAAACACAAAGCAAGGCTACTTCTAGTAGCTAGTAACTAATAGCCATTAGCGAAAAATATTTGGGCGGCGGTGGCGTCTTTTGTTATTTGCTCCCGCAGCGCATTAAAATCACTAAACTTGTGTTCCGCGCGAATAAAGTGCAACGGCGTCACCTCAATGTGCTGACCGTAAATAGATTCAGCAAAATCAAAGAGATGAACTTCGAGCTGCACGCGCTCTCCACTTACCGTGGGGCGTCGTCCGATATTCGCTACGCCTGGCAGCGTTCTGCTACCCATCTTTACCTGCACAGCATACACGCCTTGCAACGGCGAGTGTAGGCGCTTTAACTGCAAATTTGCAGTGGGAAACCCAATGGTTCTGCCTTTTTTCTCACCATGCGCAACCCGACCCGACAGCGTATACGGACGTCCCAGCATCGCTGCTGCAGCTGAGAAATCTCCCGCTTTTAAAAATTCACGGATAGCTGTGCTGCTCACACGATGTTGCTGCTGGCGATAACTGTGGGTATCGACCACTTCAAAATCAAACTCAATTCCAGCTTGTTGGAGCAGTTTAAAATCGCCTTCTCGGCCACGACCGAAACGGAAGTCATCGCCAACCACGAGAAATTTCACACCCAACAAATCGACTAAGACATTCTCAATAAATTCGCACGCAGGCTGACTTGCAAACTGACGATTGAACTCAATAACAATGTGCCGATCCACCTGCTGCGCTCGCAATGCTAAATGCTTCTCACGAAAATTGGTGAGCCTTGCGGGCGCTCGCTCTGGCTGAAATAATTCTTGGGGTTGCGGCTCAAAGGTCATGACCGTTGACGGCACACCACGCTGCAACGCCTGTTGCTTCACTTGCGCAAGCACAGCCTGATGCCCTAAATGCACACCATCAAAATTACCAATTGTCAGCACACAGCCGCGCTGGTCGCGGCTAATGTTGTGAATTCCACGAATAAGTTGCATCACTGCTCAAGCTGATTAAACAAAGCGCAGAGTATAACAATTCACCCGCGCTACGACTACGCCTTAGCGAAGTTTTACGCGGGTGATGAGGAGGGTAAGTCCGTAGGCCGCTGCACCTACCCCAATCAACAGGGTGAGCTGATAAATACGGTCCAGTAATGTCGCTTGTAGCCACCAATCACGGGCTGGATTCAGATAGAGAACCCCAGCAATCATGACTGCCACAGCAACAGTAACTTTGGCAATATAAGTGAGTGTGCCCGGATAGCGTTTCAGGACACCGTCACGCCACAAATTGTAACCGAGCAAGCCAGCATTCAGCGCAGCCGACATTGACGTTGCAATAGCCAAACCGACATAGCCATAAGGAATGGCAAAAACGATGTTGAACACCATATTGGAGATCATCGCGATAATGCCGTAGCGCACTGGGCGCTTCGTGTCTTGCCGCGAATAAAATCCCGTTGCTAGTACTTTCACCAGCATAAAGCTCAATAGACCACTGCCATAGGCAAACAAACTGTAGGACGCGAGCTGTGCATCATTGGCGGTAAATTCACCGCGCATAAATAGCACCATCAACATAGGTTCAGCGAGCACAATCAAACCAGCCATCGCAGGCAGACCGAGTAGGATGACGGTACGAATCCCCCAATCGAGTGTGCGACTGAACTCTTCGGCAGACTTATCCACATGTCGGCTGGAGAGCGCAGGCAAAATAACGGTAGCAATGGCAATACCAAACAGACCCAGAGGAAATTCGAGTAATCGGTCCGAGTAGTAAAGCCAACTAATCGATCCACTCATCAAAAAGCTGGCAATAAAGGTATCCAGAAGTAAGTTAATTTGACTTACCGACACCCCAAACAATGCCGGGATCATGAGGGTACGGATTTTCGTGACTCCAGGGTCACGCCAACCCCAGCGTGGACGTACTAGGAATCCTGAGCGCTTTAAAAACGGAATTTGAAATAAAAACTGAATCAAGCCACCAAAGAACACCCCCCACGCCAAACCATATTCTGGCTGGTCAAGTGTCGGTGCGAGCCAAATGGCTGCAGCAATAATCGCGATGTTTAAAAACACCGGTGTGAAGGCGGCAACCGCAAACTTACCCAAGGTATTGAGAATAGCCCCAGCCAAGGCGGTAAACGTGATAAACCAAAGATACGGGAAGGTAATTCTGAGTAGATCGGAAGCCAACACAAATTTATGCCCTTGCGGGCCATCGTGATACCAATCCAAAAACCAACCGGTTCCAAATAACGCCGCCACCACCGGCGACGCAATCACTCCCACTAGCGTCACGATAGTCACTAATGTGCCGAGCGTGCCGGCAACCCGAGCTATCAGTAACCGTTGCTCCTCAATGGGGAACCCTTGTTTGTATTCGGTCAACACTGGCACGAACGCTTGCGCGAACGCACCTTCGGCAAACAAACGCCGCAGAAAGTTGGGAATCTTATTGGCAAAGAAAAAGACGTCAGCGGCAGCACCAGCGCCCATGAGGTTGGCGATGACGACGTCGCGGGCCAAACCAAGCACCCGCGATATAAACGTCATCGCACTGACAATAATTCCCGAACGGGCAAGCTTACGACTCAACCGCAGCTTCCTCAGTGTTCGCCGCTAACTTTTCCGCAATATAGTTATCAATCAAGCGTTCCAAAATCGGCAACGGCATGCTGCCATTTTTCAGAATCACATCATGAAAATCACGGATGTCAAAACGACTGCCAAGCGTGTCACGAGCTTTCGCGCGCAGCTCGACAAACTTCAACATGCCCATTTTGTATGAAGTCGCCTGACCCGGCATGACAATGTAGCGCTCAATTTCAGACACCACATCGGACATGGTCATACCACCGTTGCTCGCCATGTAATCAATGGCCTCTTCACGCGTCCAACGTTTGGCATGAATACCTGTATCGACCACCAGTCGAATAGCGCGGAATAACTCCGCTTGTAATCGTCCAATGTCACCGTAAGGGTCATCATTGTAAAAGCCCAAGTCAGCCATTAACTGTTCGGTATAGAGCGCCCAGCCTTCGGTATGAACCGAATAAGGCAGGAATGAACGGAACAGCGGTAGTCCAGTCATCTCTTGTTGTAAGGCAATTTGAAAATGATGCCCGGGAACGCCCTCATGGACAGTGAGTGTTTTCATGCCGTATTTTGGCGTTGCTTTGATGTCGTACAAATTGGCAAAGAAACGTCCTGGCCGCGAACCATCAAGTGCCGGCCGCTGATAATAAGCACCTGGCGCATTTTTTTCAGCGTAAGTCGGTACCCGAACTACTTCTAGGTCGGCTTCCGGACGCATACGGAAAGCGGGGTCAATATAGGTATAAATATCATCCACAATCAAAGCATAATCCTTGAGAATCTGCTCTCGACCCGCATCAGTATCTGGATAAAGGAATTGTGGATCCTCATTGAGCTGCTGCAACAAAGTGCCAATCGCAACATCACTGGGATACCCCAAATCATCAAAAATATCACGCATCTCAGCATGAATGCGTGCCACTTCACTCAAACCTAATTGATGCACTTCATCAGCGGTAATATCCGTCGTAGTGTATTGCTTCAACTGGTAACGATAGTACGCATCACCATCAGGCAACTTCCACACGCCAGCATCGTTATTGGTTTGCGGTAGCACACCAACAAAATAACCCTGCAGCCCCGCGTAAGCTGGGTAAACAACTTCTGCGACCGCTTGCTCAGCCTGTTCTATGAATGCATTACGCTCTTGCTCAGTGAGTTCGATAGATTCCAACTTGCGCACAAAACTCGATACCAAAACATTCTCAGCCGGCTCGCTACTGGTAAAGTTCTCCATTTGCGCAATCACTGCTTCCACCACAAAAGTCGGCGGTAAAATGCCCTTCTCTTCGCGAATGGCGAGATCAACCATCAACCCCTCAAAGTATGAATCCACCGCGTTCAAACGGCTAATGTAGTATTCCGCATCTGTTGCATCATTGACTTGGTGCATGTCGGATAAGAAGCTCGGCAAATTCGTATGGACACCGAAGAGTTGATTGACAGGATACCCGTGCCAACGCCACTTTTCGCCCTCGAGACTATGCCCCATAAAGTTATCGAAAATATCGTACGAGATGAGGTCTTGGCCCTCACGCCCATCGCGCCCATACGACTGAAACATTTTGTAATTTTCACGCATCTTGGCATAGCTTTCGGTCGTGCTTTCTGGCGATAAATCGCCAAGCTCAGCATTGTGCCCCCGAATACCAAAGCCTTCCAAAATTCGCAATTGCGTCAACAACTGCGGTGAATCCATCGCGGTCTCTAGCATCACGCGGTCATAAAACACCCGCATAGAGAATGGCTTAAACCAAATGGCGTTGACGACAAGTACTGTCGCAGCAACCACGATGACAAGTAATGAGTACTTAATAAATTTCCACATAGTGCCCCCAAAACCGCAACTAGCTATTAGTTACTAGCTAATCGCGGCTTTCGCCCGTCGCTTCGTGCTTCTGATAAGTCCATTCAGAAGCTTCATGATAATAGTAATTTCTTCTGGAAAAACTTCTCGTGTATAACCAAGCATAAATGCAATACGTAACTGTGTTTCAAGTTCACAAAGCGAGCCCCTCGCCATGTAGAAAAATCGGAGTTGGTCTCTATAGGAACCTCTTCCACAGCCCTCAGCTATATTACTTGAGATCGACACAGCTGCACGCCTTATTTGTGATGTAAGCCCAAAAATTTCCTCTCGAGGAAACCGCCTCGTTAATGCGTATACAGAACAACAAAGTTCGTTAGATTTTTCAATTACCTTAAGGTCTCTATACATGAAAACAAACTCCTCCCTGAGATCTTGAGCTTAGCAGTCTTTTGCAAGTAACTAGTCACTATTAGCCAATATCGTACTTGACTTTAGCCGCGAAAACGGGCATATTCCCCGCCCTAATAAACAATCGCGATCAGTTAACGAATTTTAGGAGTTCACCTTGGCTAATATTAAGTCTGCGAAAAAGCGTGCGGTACAGTCGGAGAAAAACCGTCGCCACAACGCGAGCCGTCGCTCAATGATGCGTACCTTGTTGAAGAAAGTAACTGCTGCAGTAGAAGCAGGCGATAAAGCGACTGCACAGCAGGCATTTACTAGCCTTCAACCAATTCTTGACCGTTATGCGACCAAAGGTCTTATCGGTAAGAATAAAGCTGCGCGTCACAAGAGCCGTTTGAGTGCAAAAATTAACGCACTGTAAAACAAACGCTTAACGCATTGAATACGAAAAGCCGACCTTTGGGTCGGTTTTTTTATGCCTGTTGCTACATAAAAGGTTCAACTTCTTATGCAATGTTGTCATAATGTTGAACCATTATTTTAAGAAAATGATCTTTCGGGGCTCTTGTTCATGAAATTTTTGACTACCTGCATGATAGCGTTCGCGTTATTTATCAATTCTTCCAACGCCGCTTCGCCCGCAGATATCCCTATTGAAGATTTCTTTTCTGATGTTGCCTATAGTGACGTAGCTATTTCACCAACGGGTAAGTACTTTGCTATTAAGTCGACCAAAGGCATCAGTGACAATATTCTGATTTTTGACCGTGCTAATAAACAGGTCACTGCCAATTTTACTTTTGGTGAGCTACAAGAGTTTTCGCAAATAACTTGGGTTAATGACGAACGCTTTATTTTTTACGGTCAGCGTGTTGAAGGGTATTTGGACGGTTCCTCGTCACGAGGCAGTTGGTATGCCGCGAACGCTGACGGTAGTAATCGCCGTGAGTTATTCCGCTCAGAACGAAGCGTCATGAATCTGACCCATTTACTCCCAGACGACCCCGACCATATTCTCGTGAGCAAATATCATTTTGCAGACGGTTTTAAAGCGAAAGTCCATCGTCTCAATATCAACGATGGACGTACTTACTTTGTTGCTGATCAACCCAATGAAGTCAATCAAGTTCTAGCCGACAACACAGGAACCCTGCGCGCTGCACATGGTTTCGAGACGCAAGACGATGGTCTCACACCCGAGTTCTTTCTTTATTACAAGCCGCTCGGAGAAGAATCCTGGAAGCCTTTATCCATAGAAGGTTACCAACCTGGTGATAGTGTCAGTTTTATTGGATTTGCGGCGGATAATCGACGCGCATTTTTAATTGGAAACTTTGAGACGAAGACTAGCGCAGTATATGAGTTAGACACAAAAACTGGTGAATTAAGCATGATCACCCACGACTCGATTTCTGATGTGAGTGGTTATGAGACAGACCTAGACGACCAAGTCATCGCGGTTACTTTTGCACCAGGTAAATATGAGCGTATTTACGTCGACGATACGCAATCAGCCAAACTACTGAAGTCACTTGAACAAGCCTTTCCAGATCAGCAGGTGTTTCTGCGCAATGGCACCGCCGACGGGAAATACGCTGTGGTTAGAGTGCGTTCCGATAAAAACCCTGGCGAGTTTTATCTGTTTAATACGGAAACTTTGCAAGCCAGTTATATCGCATCTTCCCGTCCACGCTTAAATACCTCTGATATGGCAGAGATGCGCCCATTTAGCTTTACAGCTAGCGATGGTGTCGAGTTACATGGTTATTTAACGGTACCTAAACCTGATCGTTTTGGTCGCACCCCGCCACTGGTTGTCGAGGTACACGGCGGACCTATGGGCATCCGCGACTATTGGGGTTTTAACAGTACCAATCAGTTTCTAGCCAGCCGCGGTATTGCTGTACTACAAGTCAATTTCCGTGGTTCAGGTGGCTATGGTCAAGAATTCATGACAAGTGGTTACGGCCAATGGGGTAAGCGGATGCAGCAAGATGTTTACGACGCTACACAATGGGCAATCGAACAAGGTCATGCAGCAAAAGAGCGCATTTGTATCAGTGGCGGCAGTTATGGTGCATACTCCGCTATGCTCGCATTGACACAAAAACCTGATATGTATCAATGCGCTGTCGCAATCGGTGGTGTTTATTCGTTACCACTTTTGCGGGCGACGACAGACAGTGCTGGGAACGAGCAAGCTCGTAAGTCTTTCGACCGTCAAATGGGTGCGGATATGAAAGCACTTGAAGCGGTATCACCGGTAGTCTTCGCAGACCAAATTACCAAACCAATATTGCTCATTCATGGTCGTAACGATGTTCGGACACCGTTTAGTCAGTATGAAGTGATGTTAGAAGCGCTCAACAAGCACGATAAGAGTGTTGAAACTTGGGTTCACGACGGTGGACACTCGGTGTATTCGCAAGAAGAGCGCTTCGTTGAAAATCAAAAGATTCTTGATTTCCTATCGAAACATCTGGCCCTTCGTTAACGACCAGATGAGTCCCCGTAGCTCAGCTGGATAGAGCAGCCCCCTCCTAAGGGGCAGGTCGCAGGTTCAACTCCTGCCGGGGACGCCAAGTCGTTTGAAAACGTTATTGGCTACTAGTTACTAGCTACTAGAAAAAACAGATCGGTTTTTGTTTTGCTAGTAACTAGTATCTATTAGCTATTCGCACTTCACGCTTTTTAGGCTTTTTCAGCGGTTATGGTCCAGCCGAATACTTCACCATCTAGATCAAAAGGTTCCGCTTCTAGTTTTAAACCTGCTTTGGTTGCAGCCTTCTTCAGTGCCGTAATATCTTTCTTGGCATAGGCTGATTGCAACTGTTCATCAAGACGCTTCTTATGGTCAGCCAGCACGTGATAATCATAGGTAAGCTGCTTACGTGCCTGTTCCAAGTTGGAGCCATTCATGGCCTGTAACACACGTGCGACCCGCGCTATTGCATCTTTGACATAGGTTTGCTGCTCAGGCTTATCGAAACGTTGTAGCAGCGAGTCCATTATCCATTTGGTTGATTGCGACAAAATTCGATTGTGTGAATACTTTGCCCAACCCTCATCACCCAACTGTGGGATTGCTTGCATGGCTAGATCGATAATCAAATCGGCTTGCTGGAATAATGGACTTCCCTCGAGAATAGCCGTCAGTACTTCTACACCGACTTTTGAGTCTTTCACGAGCTTGCTACTGGCATGATGACTCATGGTAATGAGCATACCACCCGGCTTCAAAATCTCACCGACCTTGGTCAATGCTGGGCCTTGCTCGGCATATTCAAATGCAAACTGACTGATGACCGCGTCCACAGATTCCGCTGTGTAAGGGGCAGCTGCAATAGGAGTCGCTGAATGGAATTTGATCGCTTTAAGCTTTTTGGCAACTGCCGGTTGTTTCTCGAATTGTTTGACGGGATTGATTTCTGCAGCGTCGAGCCCTTCAATCACGAAGTCCTTTTGATTAGCACGGCCAAAATCATAAGCTAACAGCGCTAAGGCACCATTCCCACAGCCAGCATCGACGATTGTTGCACCCTGCGGAATCGAATCAAACATTTCATCCCAATACTTTTTGATTGCGCCAGTATAGCCTTGGTTCGCATCACCTTCAGCGAAGCTGTTTAGTACACCACTTGTCTGCCAATACATACTCCAATGCTGCATCTTTTATTCCTAAGCTTAAGTAACAAGAAGAGCACTAGTGTAGGGATAATCCACACGGAATAAAAGAGCGAATCGCAGGCATAAAAAAAGCGGGACCGAAGTCCCGCTTATGCGTTTCATATTCTGATCGAACGAGTCGATTAGAAGTTTTGTTGGAAACGTACGTAGAATACACGACCCCAGCCATTGTACAGGCCGTAGTTGTAGTCACGACCACCGTACGGCTCAAGAGTTGGCAGTTTCTCAAATGCGTTTTGTACGCCAAGAGTGAAGCTGTTATCCCAAGCAGTGTTGTAAGTCGCTTGCAGATCGTGAGTTACCCAAGAGCCTAAGTGGCCAGTACGTAACACACCGTCAGCGCCGTTTGCGTCTGCTACGGTATCAGTGTACTGATCACCGATTAAGCTCAAGTTCCACGCGAACGTGAAGTCATTCAACGTATAGGTGTTGTTGAAGTTCAAGCGGTTACGCGGTACACCCAAGTCACGAACTAGGTTACGACCACCATCAATTGAGTAATCAAGGATGTGACCGATTTGCAGGTTCTGAGTCAATGAACCCATATCTGCGAAGTCCCAGTTAGCGCGGAGGTTAAAGTCGAAACCTGAAGTTCCTAACGTACCTTCGTTACCAAAACCAGCAGTAACTTCAGTGATAACACCGTTCGCATCACGAGTTACACCAAGACCAGCTGGAATTGGGTCACCTGCGTCAAGCGCATCAATAAGGTTTTGCGAAGTGAATGAACGAATACGATCTTCAATTTCGATGTTGTAGTAATCGATCGCCATGCTGATAGTATCAGTCAAGTTCACAGCGAAACCAGTAGCGAACTGAGTTGAGTTCTCAGCTGACAGGTCAGGGTTCGCAATGTAGAACGCGTTAGTTTGACACTGAGCATTCGGGTCGCCTGCTAACACAGTACAAGTTCTCTCATCGAAAATGAAGTCAGCAGAGAACGAAGTTTTCTGAGTTAGGATATCCAACGATGGAGCGCGGAAGCCTTCACCGTATGAACCACGCCAAATGATGTCATCACTGATAGACCATTTGAAGCTAACTTTCGGAGAGAAGTTACCACCGAAGTCTGAGTAACGGTCATAACGGCCTGCGAAGTTCAATTCGAAGTCATAAGTGACTGGAACCAATACTTCGAAGAAGGCTGCGTTTACAGTACGGCCACCACCTGCAGAGTTACCAGCAGAACCACCAACTAAGCCAGCTTCTGACTGTGAGTCGTAACGGTCAGCATAACGCTCTTTACGATGCTCGAAACCAACGAATGCTTGGATCATACCAGCATTAGTTTCAGTTACGTCGAAAGAGGTATTTGCATAGTACTCATCGATGTCAAAGTCAGAGATACGTGAAGTGGTTACAACACCACCAGCTAGAACGTTGTCTGGGTTCTGACTTGGGAATTGCAAATCATAACCATAACGGCAGTTGGTTGGGTTGAATGAACCATCATCACAGTAACCTGGGTTGAAATCATTTACGAAAGTCCACGCAGTTTGTGCTGCTAAGTAACCGTTACCGATTTCAGTTGTGTTGTTACGAACACGGCGGTAACCGAAATCAACTTCCATATCACCCAGCATTCCTTCGAAGCCAAGCATGAAGTCTTTGTTTTTGTTGGTTACAGTGGTGTCACGGTTACCCATTGCTGCGAAACGGTGATAGAACCAAACAGGAATGTTTGGACCAACTAATGACGGATCATAAGTGGTTGCATTCGGGTTGTTTGGATCATAAATCCACGCATTTGGATTCGTTGGGTTGTTGTAGCTGTCAGCTGGAGTAGTCAAGCCATCATAGAAGATGTTTGAATCTGGAGCTGGTGCATAACGACCAAACGATTCAGTTTCTGCAACGCTAGCATTGCTGTAGAAAGCCCAATCGTTGTTGATCTGGTGACGCGCTTTAATGAACAATGATTCGTTCGCTGAAGACGCTTCGTTCGCGTTAGTCGCGTTGAAGTTATACTGACAACGAGGCGCGCCGCCGATAGTTGTCGGGATGTAGTTTTCTTCTGTACAGCCGCTAGGAATACCTTGGAAAGCGCCAGTAACAGTTGAACGCCAGTTGTTACCGTAGGTTGAAGAACCTGGTACAACCCATGGGTATGCGTTTTCATAAACGATTTCACGGTTGTTCCAAGACACACCACCTAATACTTGGGTGTTCGCGTCAGAAGAACCGAATAATACGCTACCTTGCTCGCGGTCACCGCCTTCACGTGGAACTGATACTTCACCAGCACCTAAAGTCAGCTGTGCGCCGTTGTAATCTTTACGAGTGATAACGTTGATTACACCACCGATTGCGTCAGAACCGTATACCGCTGATGCACCATCAGACAGGATTTCGATACGCTCTACAGCACCGATTGGGATTGAGTTCAAATCTTGGCTAGAACCAGTTGATGGAGACATAGTCAAACGACGGCCATCAACCAATACGAGTGAGCGTGAAGCACCCAAACCACGTAAATCTACCTGAGAAACACCCTGTGCAGAGCTACCAGATTGTGGACGGAATGAACCGACTGAGTTGAACGTGGTGTTACGAATGATGTCTGCAACAGAGATGTCACCTGACAGGTCGATCGCTTCACGGTCGATTACGGTTACAGGAACCGCGCCTTCCAGGTCAGTACGCTTGATGCGTGAACCTGTTACTGTGATACGTTCTTGAGCTTCTTCTGCTTGCTCATCTTCAGACTGATCCTGCGCAATTGCAGAGCCTGAAAACGCAAGAGATGCGCCACCGAACATAAGAGCTAAGCGGATAGACTTAGCTAATTTATTGTTAGTATACATATCTTCTCCCTGGACCACTTTATTAGTGATTTACTAGGTTTAAACTGGCACGTGAACGCTCTTCGTGCTCGTTCCGATCGGGGTCTAAGTCGCTGCAAAGCTAATTAAACACCAACCGATCAGTACCCGATACTAATCAAAAAAGCCGAGTTCAGCAACCTAGGGAGTCGCTAAAAATCAATATTTTTTGATGAATTTGTACGATAAACAGCCTTTTTCTTGGGTTGAAACGTGACAAAATAACGATAAATCATTGTTTTAAATCACTTAATTGAAAACAAAATAGCGTCACAAAAAGTTCCCTAAGTTTCCAAAATTTCGTCATTTTGATGTTTTTTTGCACATCGGCATGCCTTGATTGACGTGCTTTAGAGCCGAACTCGTCCGACTTGTAACAAATTTTTCACGCTCGCCTTTGCGCTGCCGGCATATTGATAGCCTTGTGCCAACATCAATTCTGCACACGCCACCGCATCGTTAAAAGCGTGATGCGCATGATAATCAGGCAGTCGATAGCGCCCTCGCGCTGCGGCTAAAGTCAAACTCCCGCGCGGAATATGATGTTGCTGATTGCGCAGCCGGCGTAATTCAAATTGCAGCGTATCGAACCAACCTAAGGGACTCAACTTGATCTCATGATGACGCGCCGCAACTTGCAAAAATTGCCAGTCCAAATGGGTATGGTGGCACACCAGCACGGCGTCCTCTAATACTTGCGCGAGTTCGTGTAAAACTAACTTACTGTCGCTACTTTCATTGAAGTCACGCTGAACGAGGCCATGCACGACTGGACTTTGCTTTAAATCATGGTTCTTGTCTGCTGTTGAATCCAAAACAAAGTAGCGCGCAGACTGATAATCGAGACACGGCGGGTGCACTTCAATCCAAGCTATTGCCAGCATCACATCCTGATTAGCATCTAACCCACTGGTTTCGATATCTACGACGACATAGCGAGCATCCGTCCATTGCTGATTTAATAAGTGACGCCGCTGCCACCAGCGCTGCACGGCTTGAGTCCAGGCCATCAACCTGACCGTCCGAACTTCATCGCAACGCCTTGCTGACACTCATCGATAATACGAAAAGCTGTCTTTAGTTGACGCCTAACCAACGTGCTGAGTTGATCGGGATCCAGTGCATTTTTCGGTTGTTCCGTGCCCCACACTTCCAACTGGTGTTGCAAGCGGAGCTGCGTCAGAAACTGCCAAGCTTCCGCTAACGATTGATTATCGCGACGATTCAATAACCGCCCTTCCAACAACTGCTCCAAACGCGCTAAGGTTCGTGGTTCTGTCAGACCAGCTTGCAACGAATAGATGCGGACGATGTCATTGATCAGTGCAATGCCGTAGCGCTTGATATCGATTAAATCACTGTCTTTGCCTGACTCGGTGCCACGAAAACGATTAAACAGTCCCAGTGGCACCTGCACATTGCGTTGTAACCGCGCTAAATTGCCGAGAAAGAACTCATTTTGACCCAGCCTAGCCACTTCAGCTCGATAGCGTTGATATAGGCGTTTATTGCCGACCACCATACGGCTATCAAAGAAAATTTGGCAATACATCAGTGCTTTAGGTGTTGGGCTCTCGGTCCAGCGGGTGAAACGCTCAACCCAGCCCGCAACACTGCGGCGACACTCTGGATTCGATGCCATAATATTGCCCGGACATAGGGGAATTCCGCAATCGCCCAACCCAGAGCAGACCCAATCGCCGAGGCCTTCAAACCAGCTCAACTGCCGCTCATTGAGATCATCGGCCAGCAGTAATCCATTGTCCTGATCAGAGCTTAAGGTTTGATCTTCACGACCCTGCGAGCCAAACGCGAGCCATGCATAAGATGCGGGGGCTACTCCGTGTTCACGCTCATAAAACTCGATCAGTTTGCGCGTCATAGTATCCGTGAGAGATGCCAGCAACCGTCCAACAACCGTCGTGTTTGCGGCGCGCGAGGCAAACGCTTGCATATATGCGGGTATTTGCTTTGCCTCAGCAATGAGTTGCTCGCGCGTTACCGTTTTATTCAAAGCGCTGATCAACATAACCGGTTCGCTGCGTTGTTGTCGCATCAGGTCGGTATTGGTGATCATGCCCATGGGCTGATCATTCTCATCCAGCACCGGCAGATGGTGAATATTGTTCTGGGTCATGGTCGTCAACGCGTCCATGAGGGTTTGTCTGCCTGACACCGTTGCAGGAGCCTGGGTCATGACTGCATTGACATGCAAGTCAAAACTCAATCCAGGTGCAATCACCCGATTGCGTAAATCACGGTCGGTCAAAATGCCCACCAAAGCGCCGTCATCGACTAATAAAATAGAGCTTACTTTCTCATCACTCATTTTCTGCGCGGCGGCCCGAATCGATGTGGTAGAGGGGAGTTGGACTGGAGGTCGGGTCAAGACCTCTTGAATGCTGGTTTGCAACGGGTCAACGGTCACTGGTTGGCGGCTATTCGGCTTCCCCCGGGCGACTTCTTCTAATGAACGTTGGCTATGTGCACGAATAAAGTATTGCTCAAATGCCTTACTGTCACGACGCAGCCGATCAAATATCGGTTGCGGGACAATGAAAATAATACCGTCTTCGACGACAGTCAGACGATTCACCACCGAGCGGCCACTCAACAAGGATGGATACCCGAACAAATCATGCGACTCCAATCGCTCAATCAGATGCCCATCGGGCGCCAACAAATCAAATGCCCCTGATCGCACCATATAAAGAGCGGGGCTGAAGTCATTAAAGAACTTGTCCACGTTATGTTCATTCACATAGGCCGCTTTCAGTTGCTCGATAGCACCATTGCGCTGGTCGTCCGTCAGTGCATCAAACGGCGGACAATCCAGGAGGAAGCGTTTGACCTCAGCAAAATCGGGTTGCATGTTTTGTTTCATCTAACAGGTCTCCAATGCCCATAACTCTCACTCTACGGCAAAGATAAAAAACCCGCCACTAAGGGCGGGTTTTGACAATCAAGAACACCTGATTAGTGATGCGTTGCTGCACCGGAACCACGTGGGTAACGGATTGACTCCACCAAATCTTGCGTTGCTTGAGGCGCATCACCAGTCATCTTGTGCACAATTAATGCCACGATGAAGTTGATGATCATACCGATAGTACCGATCCCCTCAGGCGAAATTCCGAACAACCAATTGTCAGGAATATTCGCAGTTGGGTTCACGAACTTGAAGTAAATGATATACGCCAAGGTAAACACGATACCGACGACCATACCGGCAATCGCACCCGCGCTGTTCATCCGCTTATGGAAGATACCCATAATAATAGCCGGGAAGAAGCTTGCGGCTGCCAGACCGAACGCGAAGGCGACCACCTGCGCCACGAAGCCGGGCGGGTAAATACCGAAGTAAGTGGATATCGTTACCGCCACTGCTGCTGCGACTCGAGCCCAGAACAGTTCTTGTTTATCGGTAATATTCGGCGTCAATGTTCGTTTCAACAAGTCGTGTGAAACGGATGTCGAAATCACCAGCAATAAACCTGCCGAGGTCGACAACGCTGCTGCAACACCACCTGCTGCGACCAATGCCACCACCCAGGCCGGCAAATTCGCAATTTCAGGGTTTGCGAGAACCATGATGTCGCGGTCTACCGTCATTTCGTTGCGAGCATCACCTGAGTAGAACATACGACCATCGTCATTCTTGTCTTCCCACGAAATCAAGCCGGTTTTTTCCCAGTTCTTGATCCACGATGGTGCAGCTTCATACTCCACACCCTGTAAATCAGGACCGTTTACCGTGTTGATTAAGTTGGTTTTCGCAAACGCTGCAATGGATGGTGCAGTGAGATACACAACAGAAATGAAGACCAGTGCCCAACCTGCTGATAAACGTGCATCTGATACTTTCGGTACAGTGAAGAAACGTACGATAACGTGCGGTAAACCCGCAGTACCGACCATTAATGCACAAGTAATCGCGAACATATCGATTTTACTGCGCACACCCTCGGTGTAGGCCGCCAAGCCGAGTTGCTCTGACAACCCGTCGAGACGTTGCAGCAAATACTCACCGCCACCTGGCACACCCTCGGCAATAGTCGCACCGAAACCCGTTTGCGGCAGAATATGACCGGTCATGTAGATGGAGATAAAAATAGCAGGCACTAAATACGCGAAAGCCAGCACTACGTACTGCGCAACCTGCGTGTATGTGATCCCTTTCATTCCACCGAGAACGGTGTAGAAGAAAACAATTGCCGCACCGATATAAACACCGGTGGCGATATCAACTTCCAAGAACCGTGAGAACACCACACCTACACCGCGCATTTGTCCGGCAATGTAGGTAAAGCTGATGATAATCGCACACAACACCGCAATGGTACGTGCAGTTTGCGAATAATAGCGGTCACCAATGAAGTCAGGTACCGTGAACTTACCAAACTTCCGTAAGTACGGTGCCAAACACATAGCCAATAGGACATAGCCACCGGTCCAGCCCATCAAATAAACGCTGCCGGCATAACCCGCAAACGCAATAATGCCCGCCATCGAAATAAACGATGCCGCGGACATCCAGTCTGCCGCTGTGGCCATCCCGTTCATGACTGGATGAACACCACCACTGGCTACGTAAAAGTCATTCGTAGAGCCGGCTCGAGACCAAATCGCGATACCAATGTAAAGCGCGAAGGTCAGGCCGACGATAATAAACGTGAGAGTTTGAATATCCATGCTCGTCGCCCCTACTCTTCGTGAACTTCGTATTTGTTATCGAGCGCCGCCATGCGATTCACATAGACGAAAATCAGCACAACGAATGTGATAATCGACCCTTGCTGAGCAAACCAAAAGCCCAGTTTGAAGCCGAAAAAGGTAATTTGGTTGAGTACATCCGCCAAAATAATGCCAAAGCCATACGACACGACGAACCAGACAACTAGTAACTTCAATACTAGGCTGATGTTTTCGCGCCAGTAGGCTTTCGCGAGTTCTTCGCTTTTAAAAGCCATACGCCCTCCAGGTTGTTCCGTTGTTATTGTTTGGGTCACTATGCAATCTAGTCGTCATGCTCCAACTCAGAAATAAGACATTGGTCTAAGAGAGCTAGACAATCGTTACTGGCTAATAGCTAATAGCAGCTCGGGTCTTTGTTTTGCTATTGTCTAGTAACTAGTAACTATTTGCGCTTTTAGAGGGTTGGATATGACTGCTGTGTTGGTACTGGTATCACTGGCTTATATAGCACTTTTGTTTGCTGTCGCGCATTACGGTGACAAGCCCAATACCTTTGCCAATCGACTCAGCTACAAGCCACTGGTGTACAGCATGTCGCTGGCTATCTATTGCACCAGTTGGACCTACTACGGTGCGGTGGGAAATGCTGCAGCCTCGGGCTGGGCCTATATTCCAATCTTGCTAGGACCCTTTCTATTATTTGTCTTTGCACTGCCGCTGATGGAGAAGTTGGTCTCAGTCAGTAAACAGCAAAATATCACCTCTATTGCTGACTTTATTGCGTCGCGTTATGGCAAGCGCCAGCGCATTGCTCTGTTTGTGACGCTGATAGCAGCCTTGGCCACCATCCCCTATATTGCGCTGCAACTAAAAGCGGTCGGCCTCACGTTTGTAGTACTGACTGACAACACCTCTGCATTCACCGAGCTATCCATCAACGAGCTACTAGCAGCTGCGCTGATGGCCGCCTTTGCCATGTGGTTTGGTACGCGCCATATCGAAGTCACCGAATATCGCAACGGTATGATCTTGGCGATAGCCTTTGAATCTCTGGTCAAACTCGTGGCATTGGTAGTCGCTGCAGTATTTGCATGGCATTTATATAGCTCTGTGGGCTCTGAGCAGTTGTTCCAGCGGCTTGCCAACCCACCCTCTGCAGCTTGGTCTTGGCGCGCACTACTCGAGTTTGATTTTATTGTGCAGACCTTTATGGCGGCGGGCGTGATTTTGTGTTTGCCGCGACAGTTTCACGTCGCAGTAGTCGATAACGTCAATGTGAGTCATCTCAAGACCGCCCGTTGGGGCTTCCCCCTGTATCTGTTGATCATCGCCGTAGCGATTGTGCCGATTGCAGTCAGTGGGCAGTTTTTCTTCGGTGACGGCGTGGACGGCTCGACCTTCGCGCTGCAGTTACCCATGATGAATGACCAACCCTGGTTAGCAGTATTTATCTTTATTGGCGGATTTTCGGCGGCTACGGCTATGGTCATCATAGCCTCAGTGACCCTCAGCACCATGATTACGAATGACGTGATTATGCCGTTTATCTTACAGCGTCGGAGTCAGTTCCCTTTTACTGGCAGCGCGCCGATTGGTGTGCTTGCCGACACCCGCAGTTTCCAAGGACGCCTGCTCCTGATCCGACGCATTGCAATTGGCGTGATCATGCTGCTGTCGTATCTGTGCTACTACTTTTGGGCCGCAAATACGGGACTCGTCAGTATCGGCTTGTTAGCCTTCTCGGTTGTTTTACAGCTGCTACCCGCGGTACTGGGTGGACTCTATTGGCGTCGAGGTCACGCCCGTGGCGTCTACGTGGGCCTCGGTGCAGGCCTCATCGCTTGGTTATTTGCGGTGGCAGTACCCATGTACCTACCCCATCAAATTAGTGACACCAGTATCATTACTCAGGGCACTGTGGTCAGTTTGGTGGTGAATACCATCGCCTACATAGTCTTCTCTTTGCTCGCTCAGCCACGCCTTGTCGACCGTATCCAAGCTACCGCGTTTGTGAAGCCGCGCTCAACATTGCAAGAGCACACCATTGGTCGTCATCACCAAGCCACCAATGGCGATATGCTGCTGTTATTGAGAACTTTCCTCGGCGAGCAACGCGCTAGCCAGCTACTGGAGTTTTTTGCGGCGTCCGAGCGCGGCATGAAAATCACTGAAGCCATGCGTGAGGACGTCGCGAAGCGGGAGTTTATTGACTTTGTCGAGCGCTCACTCAGTGGTGTGCTGGGAGCCGCCACCGCCCGTTCATTAGTCGAGGCCGCATTGCGTGACCGCCGACTGCACCTTGAGGAAGTCGTCCATTTCTTTGACGACACCACCCAAGCGCTGCAAACCCAGCAATCCATTCTCTTTAGCTCACTGGAGAACCTCGCACAGGGCATTTCAGTAGTTGATGCCGAGCTGCGCTTGGTGGCGTGGAATAAGCGCTACTTAGATCTCTTCGAGTATCCAGAAGGAATGGTCAAACCAGGGCAGCCGATTGCGACTCTAATCCGGTATAACGCGGAGCGCGGCGAATGTGGTCCAGGAGAAATTGATGAGCTCGTTGCCAAGCGTTTGAATTACATGCAGATGGGCTCACCTCACCGCTTTATTCGCCGCCGCGGTGATGGGCGCGTGATTGAAATGGTCGGTAATCCACTACCCAATGGTGGTTTCGTGACCTCCTTCACCGACATTACTGAGCACGTTGAAACGGCGCAGGCTTTAGAAGAAGCCAATATCGATCTGGAGCAACGCATCAATGTGCGCCAGCGCAAAATCCGTGAAATCAATAATGAACTGACTGAGGAAATTGAGCGTCGCCGGAAAGTAGAAGTAGAGCTGAAACAAGCCAAACTCGAAGCTGAGGAAGCCAATGCTTCGAAAACGCGATTCTTAGCGTTAGCCAGCCACGATATCCTGCAGCCCCTCAATGCCGCACGCTTATATTTGTCAGCCGTTGATGAGACCAGCCTGACGCCAGCCAATGATCAACTGCTACAGAAGCTCGATACAGCGCTCGCCTCGACCGAACACTTGCTGTCGACGCTCCTACAAATCGCCAAAATGGACCAAGGTGCATTGCAACCCACATTCCGCCATGTGCGCTTGGATACGATATTGCAGCCGCTAATCCACGAGTACAACGTGTTGGCGCAGCAAAAACATATTCAGTTTAAGGCGCGCTTACTTGATGGAGTGATCCTTACCGACCCCACCTACTTGCGTCGAATTATTCAAAACTTTCTGTCGAATGCGATTAAGTACAATAAAGAACATGGCAAGGTTTTGTTGGGTGTGCGCCGCCGCGGCGAGCAATTACAAATTGCGGTCTGGGACACCGGTCCGGGCATTACTTCACAGCAACAGCACCGTATTTTTGATGCCTTTTACCGCGGTCAAAATACTCGCGTGGAAGGTGTGGGGCTCGGACTTTCGGTCGCCAAACGAATGAGTGAGCAACTACGCTGCGCACTCAAATTGCAAACGCGCGAAGGGTTTGGCAGTTGTTTCTCGGTGACCGTGCCACTCGGTAATGCCGAGTTGATTGATGAACGCCCGCCCACAGAAACCGCAAGTTCGCCCACAGAACGTCTCCTACTCATTTGCGTGGATGACGACCAAGAAAATCTAGCGGCGTTGCGCGCACTGCTGGAGAAATGGAATTGTGAAGTCGAAACGTTCTGTACCAGCGATACCGCGTTGGCCTATGCTCGCTCTCACGAACGCCCAGATGGGCTGCTACTGGATTATCAATTGGGTGATGACGCTCACGATGGGCTCAGCCTATGCCGAGCCTTACGCGAGCAATGGGGCGATTCTGTGCCAGCAGCGTTGGTTACTGCCATGCGCGACGACAACTTGCGCCGGCAGGCGCGCGAACAGCAATTACACTTCCTCGCCAAGCCAGTCAAACCGGCTGCGCTCAAGGCACTGCTCAAACATATCCAGCAACGTCGCGGCTAACCGCGACGTTGTTGGAGCAACAGATCTACATCGTTTCTGTGGGAAGTGCGCGACAAACGCCACCTTGGAGGCTGAGTTTGGGCTCTGGAATCACTTCACAGGTACCCATCATTTGTTGCTCTTCATTCAGCCAGCGGCGCAGTTCGGTGTACTCTTTCGCCATCGTTTCAATGATGTCTGTATCGACATTTTCGGTGGAGTACGCAATATAATATTCAGGGCCGCCACAAGGCCGCGCACCCACTTCGAGCATGCGGCACTGGCTCAAGTCTGTTGCTGCAGCTGCGCCAACCATACTGCGAATCGCATTATTCATTTCAGCAAGTTTTGCGCCTGCTTGTTCGGCATCCATCTTGTCGAGAGCGGTCGCTTCCGCTTCAACAATTTGCTCTTGCTCGGTAGCTTGTTGTAGCGAGTCTTCTGGCTTTTCACTACACCCGAGCATCAGCGCGCTGGCTAGCAAAACCGCAGTGGTACGAATGATTCTTTGCATCTTTTGTCTCCTTTCAAAAAAAAGCCCGCAGTGCTGCACACCGCGGGCTGTGTTCATTCACTATTGCTTAGCTTACGCTAGGCGACGGCGGCGCAGCAAGGCTAATGGCAGCACCAGTAGTGCTACAATCCAACCGAATGCACCACTCGATGGTTTCGGCTCTAACCGCACTTGCACAGTGGCTGTATCGGTTAAATCACCATCGCTCGCAGTGACAGTAAAGGTCACTGTAGTCGCTTGATCCACTTCTGGTGACGTGAAAGTCACGCTTGCACCTGAAGTCGAGCTGAGTGATACCGACGTCGTGCCTGATTGTGCCCAAGTGTAAGTCAACGCATCACCGTCGGGATCTTCAGACGTTGCAGCAGACAACGTGATGGTCTCACCTGGCTCCGCTGATACCGCTGAGGTTGTTGCCGCAGCTTCTGGAGCTTGGTTAAACAACTCGAAGCTCGCAGTTGCGGTCGCTGTTGGACTGCCCGCAGCATCGACTGCACGATATTCAACGACTGCAGTACCGACAAAACCATCATCTGGTGTAAAGACCAAGTTGGTTCCATCAAATGCTGCTGTACCGCCCGCTTCAGCTTGCGAGACCACCTCAAGTGTTAAATCACCATCGACATCAAACGACTGCACTGCTGCAGCAGAGTAGCTTTGGTCACCTGAGCTGACTTCAGTCAACGTCAGCACATCACGACCCGTGGTGTTAAGAACGGCTGCAAGGTCAACGGTTAGTGGGTTATTCTTCGCACCGCTCGCTTGCGCAGTAATCGCTTCACCAATGGTATCGACCTGTAAGTCGTAGTCGATTTCCACAGCTGCTTTTTCGCCACTGCGAGTGAAGGCACGATACGCGGTTCCGGAGGCTGGGATGCTACCTTCGCCATCGTAGTACAACTGCGTACCAAAGGTACCGTCGAGAGACTCTACTCCAACCGTTGCGAATTCAGGTGATGCCGGAATATCAATGTAGTTAAAGTAAACTTCATTAGACGCCAGTTTCAGCCACACAGAGAAGGTATATTGGTTCGCATTTTCGTCACCCACTTCATCGAACAAGCGGGCATTGACATATTCCCAAACAAACCACTGAGCACCATCCACATTGAATACACCATAGCGGATTTCACTACCGGCAATACCACCTACAACAAAGTCGGCCCACAGTGGCGCCATCACACCTTGTGGCGGTGCTTCATCTGGAATTGGCATATTGATAAAGCTAGACGCCATAGCACCGGTTTGTGCGTTCGGTGCAATCACACCGTTCATCGTTAAGGTCACAGTATTCACCGTTTGACCGTCAACAATAATGCCACCGAAGTTGGTCAGCGGGAATGTATACACTTCTTCATCACAGCCAGCTGCACAGAGTGACGAACCGATGCCTGCTGCAGCGAGTGATACACCTGCAAACGGGAAGCTTCCCGAAGCGTCCACATAACTCTCATTCGCCTCATCGGTCTGCGTGCCTGTCCAAACAATCGTTGAACCGTCATCACTTAAACCGAAGTTCGTCGCTGTTGCGCGCGTTTCCGTTGCATTCACCGAGCCTTCAACGACAGTCGCGCCTGTTGGCACTTGAACTGCAACCGTTACCGGTTCACCAGTGCTACCTAAAGCACCACGTGCAGTCATGGTATATGGCGAACCAATGACAGCTTCACCTGCGGTTTGACCCACGCTAACAATAGCGGGGTTGTCTGACTTGGTCGCATACACAGCAATTGGCATACGCAGATCACTGCTGTTGCCGCTGTTCTCCAGTAAAACCTCGCCGAAATACCAACCGTCTTCTGCAAAACGGGTATCGACCGTCAATTCGAACTCAGCACTGCCATCTGCTGCGATGTCGACATTGGTCACGTTTAACTCAGCCGTCACATCAGCGTCACGCATTGCAACCGAAGCAGTCCAATTCGAAGCTGCACCGCTGATATCGGTGATTGTCCGGTCGAATGTACAGGTAATCGCGCAAGATACATTGGCAAACGATGGCTTATCGACTACGACAGCGACATTCGCAGCCGCAGCGATATCCATCCGTCCAGCACCTACATCAAATGGATCGCTTGGCGTCTGTCCGTCTTGTTTGATAATGCCGCCAATGCTAGAAGTCATCAAAATTGACTTCAGTTGGTCTGCATCCAGGTCACCATAAACGTCTTTCAATAATGCTGCGGCACCAGCAACATGTGGCGCTGCCATCGACGTTCCGGTCATCGTCATTAAACCGCCGGTGGTGCTTGCAGACAGAATGTTCGTGCCCGGCGCAGCGATATCAGGTTTCAAGAAGTTCGGGTTACCGTTAGGACCGCGTGAACTCGAACCCGCCATTAAATCAGCAAGCTCTGGATACACCTTCGCTTGCGCAGGGGTGATCACTGCCTCATCGCCCGCAGACCAAGCCGCCAATACAGCCTCGCCGTCAGCTTGCGAAATAGAGAAGCTCGGTAGCGTTGACGCACCGACGTTCATGATCAATGCACCCGGTGCGTTGTTATACAACAACATACCGCTTGCGCCTGCGTTATCCAGATTGATGGCTTTTTGCTCAAACGAACATTCACCACGTTGCACCAGCACGAGCTCACCATTAAAGGCGCCCTCAGCAAATGCGTTACAAGCAAGTGCGTTGGCTTCATCAACCACAATAGTTGCCGTCAATTCCGCAACAAAGTCTTCTTCAAGGAACGTTTGGCTGCCTTCAGTTGCATCAATACCTGTCAAGCCAGATACACTCAACTGATTCACGAAGTCACGGCCATGTGTAGTGTTAGCTACCGACAAACCGTCTTCAATACAGCTTGGACAACCGATCGTCATTTCACCTGGGCCAGAGTTACCTGCAGAGGTAACAGTCAACACACCCGCTGCATTAATCGCTTCGAAAACAGGTTTATAAGCACTGTCTTCAGGCGCAGAACCTGCTCCACCGCCCCATGAGTTGTTGATGACATCAGCGCCATCAGCCAAGGCATCTTCGAGTGCTGGAATCAGCATGGCATTCGAACCACTACCGATGTTGTCGGTGTTACGGAACAATGCCTTATAAGCCATCAAATAAGCACCCGGTGCAACACCTGATACATTGACAGCAGCGCCGCCGATGGTTGAAGTAACTGGATTACCTACAGCAGTTCCAGCTACGTGCGTACCATGTCCACCGACATCCTGCGGAGTAAGCACTTCATCAGGCAGCGTTTCAAAGGTTGGATCGTAATAGCGCGCGACAATCAATTTATCGTTACAGAAGGTCGCATCAACAGTCGCACAGTAATCGTCATCTGCAGCCGGCTCGGTTAATGGTGTGTGCCCATTGTCTGCAAACATAGGATGGGTCGGTGTAATACCACCATCAATGACTGCCACCCGTACGCCCGCACCTGCAGTATCTTGCCCGCCCAACACTGACCACACTTCCGGTGTATTGAGCAGGTCAATGGATGCGTCCATTTGCGTGTACATCATTTCGTTTTCGAATACGCGCTTCACACCAGGAATACTGGCTAATTCGGCTTTTGCATCGACTTTGCCTGGCAACTTCACCACCATACCGTTCATGGTCAGACTTAAGTGGCGACTAACCTGCAACTCAGGGAATTTTGCCTGCATTGCTGACATGACTTTACGCTGCTCTTGGAGCAAAAACTCTTGGTAATTTTTTGCAGCTGGCAAGCTCGCATCGAACTGCTCTAAGCCATTCGCTTTGGCTGAGCTCGGCGACAATCCTGCAATACCACCGTTGTATAAAGTGGCGGCTGGGGCTTCCAGTTGCACAATGTAATAAGTTGGAAACTCTTGTTGAAGCTTCGTGCGTTCGAACTTCTTCGCTGCCAACACAGCGCGGTCACGCTGCGGAACCGGTTGGTCTTGTGCCGGTGTGAGTTGCTGTGCAACTACCGACCCTGTTGCTAGCGTCGACGCAATGGCAACCGCTAGAACATGCTTGCGCGTCGCGAACGCGGGTAGCAATGATTGAACTGCTTTCATGTGTATTAACCTCTGGTTACTTACTTTATTTTTCTGATTAACTCTGCCTGGCGACCTTGTTTCGACGCCAGAATATAATTGTTATTTTTTAGTAATGAGCATCAAGAATGTAGCACGCATCAGGCTATGGACACACGAACTTAGGGCAGGTTTTACACAAGGGGTTGTAACGAATTGTAACTGTTGTTAACAAATCATCAAAAGTGACAAAGTGGATAAGTTGTCTATTTTATTTAGTTTACAGGTGCTTCCAACTGCAAACGTTCAGCTAACAACACTGCTTGGGTGCGACTGTAGACACCTAGTTTGCGGAATATCGCAGTGATGTGCGCTTTGACAGTCGCTTCGGTGATATTGAGCTGGTAAGCAATCTGCTTGTTTAACAAGCCTTCGTGTAGAAGGTATAGAACACGGTATTGCTGGGGCGTTAAATCAGCCACTTTACGGGCGATTTCTTGGTCTTCTGCAGTCAAGTTGTCTAATCGGCCACGTACGGATTCAGGGACCCAGCCGTCGCCTTGTAGAATAGCGTCTATTGCTTCAGCAATCTGCGCAGACGGCAGTGATTTAGGGATAAATCCTAGCGCCCCAAAACCAATGCATTTAGCCACAACTGCAGCATCTTCACTGCCGGAAATGACCGCAACTGGTAGCAATGGAAAGTCTTCGCGTATGCGAATCAGACCATAAAAATCACCGCTACCGGGCATATGCAAATCCAGTAAGAGCAAGTCTAGGTCATCGTCTTCCGCGAGCGCCGTCAGAGTGGAGTCTAGATCACCTGCTTCCCGAAGTTCGAGTTGCGGATAATGTGTCGCGAGAGCGCCTTGCAGCGCCTCGCGAAACAACGGATGATCATCAGCAATTAAGAATTTAGCCATAACCCCATCACTTGCTCCGGCAAGTCCTTGAAGAGGCGCCGAGTCGCGCCGTTGTCCTACTTATTCAGACGATTATCTATCAAGGAATCTACCACACTTGGATCAGCAAGCGTAGAGGTATCACCGAGGTTTTCGAACTCATTTGCAGCAATCTTGCGCAGGATCCGGCGCATGATTTTACCCGACCGTGTTTTGGGTAAATCAGGGGCCCAATGAATAAAGTCAGGTGTAGCTATGGGGCTCAATTCCGAGCGCACCCAATCACGCACTTCTTTCGTCAATGCATCATTCACTTCGGTACCAGACATCGCAATCACATACACATAGATGCCCTGTCCTTTAATGTCATGAGGATAGCCAACCACAGCAGCCTCAGAAATGGCTTTGTGCTCCACCAAAACACTCTCGATTTCAGCTGTGCCTAAGCGATGCCCTGACACGTTCAACACATCGTCAACTCGACCCGTAATCCAGAAATAGTCATCTTCGTCACGGCGGGCACCATCGCCGGTAAAATAACGGTTCTTGTAGGCGGAGAAATAGGTTTGTTCAAAGCGCTCATGATCGCCCCAAAGCGTACGCGATTGACCAGGCCAAGATTCATTGATGACCAAGTTACCTTCAACAGCACCACTCAGCTCATTGCCTTCAGCATCGACTAGCGCTGGCTGGATACCGAAAAATGGTCGTGTTGCGGAACCTGGTTTTAAATCCGTCGCGCCAGGTAATGGCGTGATCATGATGCCGCCAGTTTCAGTTTGCCACCACGTATCGACAATCGGGCAACGGCTATCACCAATCGTTTTGTAATACCATTCCCATGCTTCAGGGTTGATCGGTTCACCGACGCTACCCAGAGTTCGTAGCGACTTCCGAGTACTGGTCTCAGCCGCAGCAGTACCCTTCGACATCAACGCGCGAATGGCCGTTGGCGCGGTATAGAGGATGTTAACGCTGTGCTTATCGATAATCTCGCCAATACGCCCAACACCGGGATACGTTGGTAGGCCTTCAAACATCAGCGTCGTTGCACCATTTGCCAATGGCCCGTAGACGATGTAGCTATGACCGGTAATCCAACCGACATCGGCGGCACACCAATAGACATCGTCCTCGTGGTAATCGAAGACATACTCATGGGTCATGGATGCCCATACCATGTAACCACCTGTGGTATGCAGCACACCCTTTGGTTTACCGGTAGAGCCTGAGGTATACAGAATAAAGAGCGGATCTTCGGCGTTCATCACTTCAGGCTGACATTCACTCGCGACGTCTTTCACCAATTGATCGAGCCACACATCGCGCGGCGCCTCAAACGCGACATCCGCATGCGTTACTCGACAAACCACCACATGATTGACCGATGGACAACGATCATTTTTCAATGCTTCATCGACATTCGCTTTCAATGGTGTTGTTTTGCCACCGCGCCGCCCTTCATCGGCGGTGATGACTACTTTGACACCACAATCGTTGACACGGTCGGCAATCGCATTCGGTGAAAAACCACCGAAGATAACTGTGTGCACTGCACCGATGCGTGCACAAGCCAGCATCGCGTAAGCAGCTTCCGGCACCATCGGCATGTATATCGCTACACGGTCACCTTTCTCAACACCAAGCTTCTTTAAACCATTAGCAAACCGCGACACTTCATGGTGCAGTTGCTGATAACTGATTTCTTCGCTGACACTCGGGTCGTCACCTTCCCAAATAATCGCGGTTTTGTCCGCGCGTTCGGTTAAATGCCGGTCAACACAGTTGTAGCAAGCATTCAAAGTCCCATCTTCGAACCATTTGATACTGACATCACCCGGCGCGAAGCTGGTGTTCTGAACCTTAGTATAAGGGCTAAACCAACTGATCCGTTGGCCATGCTCTTTCCAAAAGGCATCTGGGTTGTTGATGCTCTCTTGGTACATGGTGAGATAGGTGTCGTTATCAATGTGCGCTCGCGCCTTGGCATCGGCGGGAACCTTGTGAACCTCATGCTGCATACAACCTCCTTCAATATATGCTACTAGCTATTTGTTACTAGCTATTCGAAAACTCGATCCCCCCGCTTTTCGAGTAGCGAATAACGAGTAGCGAGTGACGCTTTTAGGGTTTATACCTTCCTAGAAATGGGTTTTGCAAGCCATTAGACCATAGTCTAGATTGATTAATCACTCCATCCCAACGATGCTTTTTAAGCATTTTACACACGCTTTCTTATTGGGAGGAGCACAGCAATGCTGCATAACAAACTACAGAAATCGCTGATTGCCAGTGCAGTACTCGGAGCTATCGTATCAGCTCCAGTGATGGCGGACGAAGGTCCAACATGGAAATTTAGTGGTTACGTCAAGCTCGACGCATTTGCGTCTGACTATGGTGATGGCACTGCGCCAGCCAGTGGCTTTATCGGTCGCCAATTTTATATTCCCAGCACCACACCAGTCGGTGGCCAAGGTGATGACCCAGTAACCGACATTCACGCCCGCCAGTCGCGTTTCTTCTTTGATGTGAATCAGAAACTCGACAATGGCAAGGACATCAGTGCCCGTATCGAAATCGACTTTTTAACCGTACCGGTCGGTGACGAACGTATTACCAACTCTTATGCACCGCGCCTGCGTCAGGCTTACATCAAGTATGATAATTGGTTAATTGGTCAAGCTTGGTCGAACTTTCAAGATTTGAGCATTTTGCCTGAGTCAGTCGACTTTGTTGGTGCTACCGACGGTATGATCTTCATGCGTCAGCCCCAAGTTCGCTATACCTCAGGTTCGTGGAGCTTCTCACTGGAGAATCCAGAAACGACAGTTACCCCAAATGGTGGTGGTGGTCGTATTACCTCGAGTGATGGCTTAATGCCAGACTTCACCGCTAAATACAGTGGCAAGTCAGGTAACCTCAGCTACAGCATCGCTGGTTTAGTACGTCAATTGGCGTATGACGTTGATGGTGATGGTAGTGACGAGACGGCTGGTGGCTTTGGCGTCAACTTTGCGGCCAAGTACGTACTGGGCAATGGTAACGACATTCGCTTCTCGGCCTCGACTGGCTCCGGCTTTGGTCGCTATTTAGGTTTAAACACCTTTAATGGCGCGGTGATCGATGCCAACGGTGATCTCGAAACCATTGACAGCCAGGGTATTACCTTTGCCTATCGGCATCAGTGGAACGAAAAAACACGCAGCAACTTCGTTTACAGTCGCGGTTGGGCCGATAACGACACCGGTCTACTTGGCAACGCTGTGACCAAATCCACTCAACGGATTGGCTTCAACGTTATGCATTCACCAGCCAAAAATGTCACCTTTGGCGCTGAGCTTTCACAAGCAACACGTGAAATCGAGTCTGGCGTCGATGGAGATATGACACGGCTGCACTTCATGGCGATGTACAGCTTCTAAAGCGAAAAACGCTTTTAGTTACTGGTTATTGGCTACTAGTTGCTAGTAGCTAGTAGCCAGTAGCTATTAGCAAGCAGCTCCGCTGCTTAGAGGTCTTCTTTCGCTACTGGGCGGCCGAAGTAGTAGCCCTGCATGTAATTACATCCCAATTCCGTCACGAACTCCGCTTGCTGTGGCGTTTCTACACCTTCCGCGACAACGGCAAAGTCTAATGATTGAGCTATTTTAATGACGCTGCTCACCAGCACGCGGTCGCTTTTGTGAGTCCGAATCCCTTGTATAAAGCTCCGATCAATTTTGACTTTATCCATGGGTAATCGTTTCAGATAACTCAACGATGAGAAACCGGTACCGAAATCATCGAGCGCGATAGAGAACTTTTGTTCGCGCAACCGCTTCAACACAGCAATGGCGTAATCGGTGTTCTCCATCAGAATACTCTCGGTTAATTCGAGCTCAATCCATTCTGGCTTACATCCGGTTTCGACCAGAGTTTGTTCCAAATGGTCCGCAAACTCGGACCGATTAAAATGCAGTGTTGAGAGATTCACCGAAATTTTGCGTGGCCCTTCCTTCTGAAACTCAACAGCATCCATAAACGCTTGTCTGAACACCCATTCACTCAGCGGAATAATCTGTCCCGTCATTTCAGCTAAGGGGATAAATTCACTCGGCGACACAAACTTGCCAGGTTCACGTTCCCAGCGCAGTAGCGCCTCATAACCCACAACTTGGAGATCATTGCAGCGCACTATGGGCTGGTAATGCAGGCGTAATTGCTGCTTCTCAATCGCTTCTTGCAAGCTGCTGCGCATAGCTGCCGATGACTTGAACTGAAATGACATGCTGTCTTGGTAGACCTGAACATGGTTGTGCCCCAAACGTTTCGCTTGATGCATGGCCATGTCGGCGCGTTGCACCAGTTCTAGCGGTGCGTATTGATCGTTAGTTTGATGCGCGACCCCAATACTCGCGGTTAAATAAATTTTGTGCTGCATGATTCTGTAGGGTTGTGCGACCGCACTCAGAATGCGTTGCGTCAGCGCGTTTACCGCATCGGTATCGTGATGCAAATGTTCCGCAACGAGCAAAAATTCATCACCACCAAAACGTGCCAATTGTGCCCGGCCACCGACCACATTCTCGAGGCGTTGTGAGAGCAATTGCAGCAGCCGATCACCCACCTGCAACCCTAGACTGTCATTGATCAGGGTAAATCCATCCAAGTCAATAAACATCACAGTCAGCTGCCGCGACTGATTAAAACGTTCGTTCAAGTGCCTTTCAATAGTCGTGCGGTTGAACAATCCCGTTAAGGCATCATGTTCAGCCTGAAACTTCAATTGCCGTCCTTGCGACATAAGCGTGCGGTTACGCTCAATAGTCAGCGACACCAACATCACCAAGCCGATACCAGCAATAGCCACCAACACCTGTAAGTTAGCCATCGCTTGCATATCACTCAGGTCAATCAGGTAGGCGACAATTGGCGTACCGGCGCTGTAGGGCGTATTCAGCGCATCGCCATGCAGAAAAATGGCTTGCTCACGAATGCGCTCTAACTCGTCAGTGGTCACCCACTCACCATACTTATTCATGAGATAAGCGTAGGACACCTCTGTGTAGGTCATAATTGGCGAGTCCGTTTGCGCTACCTGAGCGGCTAACATCGTCGGTACATCAATCACCGTTACCAATGAGTACCAGGGCGAATAGCCATCTGCTTCTTGAAAACGCACCGGCTGTCGAATCAATAACATCGCGCCTTCTTGCGTGTATTCAGGTGCGGGTACCAGCAATTGCAGAGGCTCTGGAAATTCTTGTAAGCGCGGTTGGAGAGTCTTATCGGCAAAGATCAGATGCTGGTAACTCACGTTCTCAGACTCGGCAATCTCCCAAACCGGTTGTCCCGCAGACGTCAGTAGTATAAAGCTTTCAATGAACTCGACATCCTGCAGCAGCCCAGCAATGTCCTCACGCATCAGCGCGTCATGTTTTTCGAATGGGTAGCTTTGCCATCGATTCGCCATCCGCTCCAACATGGTAATCGTCGCAATTCCAGCCAGACGCCGATTTGCATTCAAACTATCTGCAGCTTGCTGCCCCTGCGCACGCAAGCCTGACATTTCACTGTGGAACATCGCGACGCTGACGACTAAAACGGCCACTAAGCCAACGCTCGCTATCGCGGTCGTCATTGGCGCAACAGCACGTGGCACTCGATTCGAATCCACGCCCAAATTGATCAGCGCAACACCCGCGAGTAATAAGACAATACAAGCTATCAAGCTGCCGGTGGGATGGCGCGCCACAAAAGGCTCATCTAAAGCATAATGGAGCAACAGTAATACTAAAGCAGCAATAACTAGCACCACGCCATAGGCAAGCTGTAACCGCATCAGCACAGTCGATTTCGGACGCGCTACCAGCCAAGCACCAACACCGATAAAGCCGAGATAAATAGCGCTATGAATTCGTGTATCAAAAGAATCGAGGTAACTCCCTAAGATGCCGTCTACCGACGCAGCGATGACCAGCGCACCGAGCAACCGTGGTCCAACAGAATGCCATCGTTGTATGCGGCTAACGTATGCGAGCAAGGCAGCACCGGTTGCAATGACGCTAACTAATAGTGACGAGCTTACGGAGTGATAAATAAGTTGTTGGGTGGGCTCACCCAAACGGTACACCAAAATGGCGATGCCAGCGATCGTTAAAGCGAGTGCCACTATGGTGTGGAGCACCGCACGCACTTGATGATCAACCAGGGCCAACTGCATACCAATCTGTCCTCAGCAAAAAATTTTTTATAATTATTATGCGAGTCAGTATAACCACAGAGAATTTGCGGTGGCTAGTGTTTGTTCAGCGGAAATCTATCCGCATTTTGGAGAGGCTACTTGGAGAGCAATAAAATACGCAGCTTTTGAAGGATTCCGATATCTCGTCTGACCATCCATTCGGTGCCGTTACGGTCGCGAAAAATAGCATGAGTGAGCACTGGAGTACGCCCTAACTCAGTCTCAATCACTCGCATGGCGTCACGATTCGATTGTTGCACAGGAATAACCAATTCGGACAATGTCTCATGCCCATTGAATAAGGTTATTTTACGTGGCCGATTTGTCACTTGCCGTGCGCTTTCCGTGTTCATGGCTTTCCAGAGTCCTTGGTGATACAAAATTGATAGATGCATCACGGTATTAGCATGTCGAGAACTCTTTACAATCTACAGAAAGTAAACACGCTCGTCTATACGTTTATTTAACAGTATACAGAGCTAAATATCATATATTGTTGTAAATATTTTTGTAAAATCGCTTGAATGCAAGCTATTTGCGATCGACTTCATAGTATTGCCCGTATAAATAGGCGAAAATTCAAACAACACTTTTAACTTATAGATCGGAGAAAACAATGTCTACTCGTAAGCTTTTCGCAGTACTGATCGCTTCTGGGCTACTGGCTGCTTGCAGCAATACCTATAGTCCTGAAGTAACTGGCGAAACGTCAGCGGCAATAAATTACCGCAGTGTGCAAGTCGTTGATCGAGCTCCAGTGAATGCTGAGGAAGTTGCAAAGTTATCCACCAATTATGCAATGGCTATTCGCAGCAGCACTGATGAAAAACTCGAAGATGCGATTGAGCGGTTACGTCTGCAGGCTGCGAATCTCGGCGCTAACATTCTTGTGATCGACGAAATCAAAGATCGTCGCACGAGCGGAACTATCATCGCCGGCGTACTCGACGGTCAAGTTAATACGGCCGTCCCGGCAGCACCGTACCAAGAAGTGTTCGCTACCGCCTACCGCTCAAAAAACTAAAATCGTTACTGGCTGCTAGCTGCTGGTTACTAGAAAACACAGATCCATGCTCTTCTAGTAGCCAGTCACTAATAACTAGTAACCAATAGCTAATACTGTTATTTGAATTCGCGGATGTGGAACCAGAGGTTGAATGCCCACTTGATTCCTTTCACGACAGGTGTTCCCGCATGGAGGCTTTGTTTGTGGATATCCGTCGTGCCTTTGTATACGTTATCAAATATCAATAAGCGCCCGGTTTTGGGAACCACGTTGATATTCAAATGCGGGAATGCTGTGGAGCCACCTGCTTCGACATCATTTAAGTAGCCCAACACCGTGACTAAGCGCTGACCGCCGCGCGCCGTACAACGCTGACCGCGTTCGGTGCTGAGGTCGTAGGCGTCAAAATGAGCGCGGTACTCTTGGGTCGGTCCATAGCGGATAACTTGAAATGACTCGGCGTGGCTGACTGGCATCTGGATAAACTTCGCTACACGATCGGCCAAGTTTGAGGTGATGATGCTTTTATCGTGTTTGACCCAACACAGGCTGTTGGTGCGGGCGTCTGAAATCGAGCCTTCTTTATCGTCGCTAACGCGAGCACGCTCCATGCCGTTCTCTGCGAGCTGTATAATATGCTTCGCTTCTGATTCATTAAAAAAGTTTTCGACGACTTGAACGCGAGGATCTTCGCACAGCGTGTATACATCATAATTCGGGGCTGCAGATGCAAACATAATCGGGTTTAACCTCGTTTATCACTGTGTTGCCAAAGCAAATCATTAATACCTTTATCAGTAGGCGCGTAGCCTGCTGGGGCCGCAAGAATAGTGTCACGCAATGCTTCAATAGCAAATGTATTGCAGTGTCCATCCAATGTGTCGAGCAGTGTAGCGATTTCAGGCCAAGGTAGGCAAGTTTCATTCGCTCGCATCACGCGTGGATGGTCGCATTTCTCGACATTATCGCCAATCAATAACTCTTCGTACAGCTTTTCACCGGGCCGCAATCCCGTATAGACAATATCAATGTCGCCCACAGGGTGATCTTCGGTGCGCAGCTCCAAACCCGATAAGCGAATCATTTTCTTCGCCATATCCACAATCTTCACTGGCTCACCCATGTCGAGCACAAACACCGCGCCTGAGTTGCCCATCGTACTGGCCTGGATCACAAGCTGGGCCGCTTCAGGAATCGTCATAAAGTAGCGGGTAATGTCGGGGTGGGTTACCGTAATCGGGCCACCCTGCTCAATTTGGCGTTTAAACAACGGCACGACTGAGCCGGACGAACCCAGCACATTGCCAAATCGCACCATACAAATTTGCATACTGATATCGCGCTGCGCCATGCCCTGCAAAACCAACTCAGCAATCCGTTTAGTGGCGCCCATTACATTGGTGGGGCGCACGGCCTTGTCGGTCGAGATCAACACAAACTGGTCGACACCAGCGGCCAATGCGGCCTCTGCCGTATGCCAGGTACCAAACACATTGTTGCGCACCCCTTCGACCATATTAAATTCGACCAGTGGCACATGTTTATAGGCCGCAGCATGAAACACGGTATTCACTTGAAACGAACGCATCACTCGCTCAATCCGATTGCGACGCTGCACGGTACCGATAATGGGGAAAATTTCGACTTTCTGGCCAAACCGCACACACAACTCACGTAATTCGGCATCAATAGCGTAGAGGTTGTACTCAGAAATATCGTAAAGCACTAATTTGGTTGGCTTGAGATAGACTATTTGGCGACACAACTCCGAGCCGATTGAGCCGCCTGCTCCCGTAATAAGCACCACTTTCCCGCGAATATGCTTTTGCATCAATACCGGATCAGGCTCAACGGGATCCCGCCCGAGCAAATCCTCAATATTGACGTCACGGAGCTCATCGATACCCATCTCACCATTGACCATATCGGCCATACCTGGAATGGTTTGAATCTTGATGTTGAAACCTTGCAGACTCTCGAGTATTTGTCGGCGCACATTCCGACTACTGCTGGGCAGTGCCAATAAAATACGGCTGATTTGGCTCTTACTAATGACTGCCTCAACTTGACTCGGATCAATGACCGCTAAGCCGAGTAATGTAGAACGTTGCAAGGTGGCATCGTCATCTATAAACGCAATCGGATGAAACTGTTCGCCATTAAATAAAGCTTGAGCCAATTGCCGACCGGCTGAACCCGCGCCGTAGATCAATACCGCTTCTTTGCGGCGGGTCACTAGGCGTTGATAAAGCTCACGCATGGCTACGCGCGCGCCACCAATCAAGAGCAACGAAATCAGCGCGAAATTGATAATGGCATTGGCGGGTAGTTGTAACTTGAGGACGAGTAAACCAACAACTAAAACGAATGTGGAGAAGAGAACTCCAATCAGCACCTGCAACAGGGCTCGGGTAGAGACATAACGCACGACTGCGCGGTACAAACCCAATTTAATAAAAACGACTGTTGAGCTGAGCGCGATCACCAAATACAGAAGTAGCCAAAGCCCCCACGCGGGCGGGATGCGCGGACCGAATTCAAGGCCATAAGCTATGACCAAAGCGAACAAGAGAACCGAAACGTCGATAGCTACCGACACAATTCGCTTGATCGAGCGAGGTAACTGTAACAACCCGAGCAATAGATTCACGCGCACAACATCCTGCTGAACAATCCCTAAAAAGACTCGTAATCGAGCGCCACTGCGTATCTTCTTGACTAGTATGGATATCGTGAGCTTACCACGACAAGCTTGTAACGCAGTCGTTACCGAAATTTTACACTCGTGGCCTGTGAATACAACCGAAAAGTAGTCGTTCTCGCCTAGCCGCCATGATATTCAATGAATAACGCATTGAGCTAAAACAAAAAAGCCTATCACTTTTTGAGTAATAGGCTCTTTATTAGCAGTTTGTTCCAGCTAGATGACGATTCCGTGTCTACTGTAATACCAGGAATAGTCGCTCATTTTCCGCTACCACAACGTAATTTTGATCACCGGACTGCAATTTCACATCAAAATCACCGAACCTGTTGCTGAATTGAATGCGATGATTTGGTGGCGAATACCCCATAAATGACGTTCCACCGCCTTGATGACGCGTGACCATCGACAACTGAAAGTCTGCGCGTTTACTTGGCATCGGTATCGTTACCGACTCACCCACCATGATTGCCTCAAGTACTGCATCGTTAATCACCACTTCTGCAACCCGTTGCGATGTTTGTGATGTATCCGCTAACTTTGTTAGTGACCACAAATCTGCTGCAACAACAGAACTGGAAAACATGAGTGCAACTATGCCGGTAAAACGTAGAGATAAACTCCTTAACGTCATACAAGCTTCCTTTTAGCTACAACATGAGTCTTTGTTTTACAATGAAATCGGGCATTATTCAATGCACAGGAACCAGATAAGAGTCATATCTAATTGCAGCATTTTTGTTATACACACTGGAATAATTAGTGCGAATTTCAGGTTGTGATTTGTTCAGTTTTTGGGCTAAATAAAAGAGGCTGTTTCTTATTAGAAATGTCTGTCTGAAATGTCTGTCTCCGAACTTCTAACTTAGCCGGCAATGTCACCATTGCCGGCCTTTTTATGTCAGCGCTCGTTCGCTGCTTCCACCATCTGCATACGAATATGAATCGGTGCTTGGAATGGCACATACTTCTCCTGCAAGCCGAAGCGCACGCGCATGATGCCATCACCGCGGTCACCACCTTCACCACTCGAAGTCAGGATGTACTGCATTTGCGTGGAGGGGCGACGCACTGCGATATCCGCTTTGCCGTCGCCATCGTAGTCATCGACGATGGGAATGTCCGCGGGGTCGAGACCAAATTTAATGCGCTGAATACCGTCACCATAAGGTCCCGGCTCGCCGCTGGAATTGAGGATGTACCACATTTGTGTGGACGGACGACGTACGGCTAAGTCCGTAATGCCATCACCGTCATAGTCCGCTGGTACTGGGATATCTTCTTCCGCTAGACCAAAACTAATCACCTGCTCCTGACCATCACTGGAGCGTAAAATATGCCACGTATGAGTAGACGGCCGACGAATCGCAATATCCGCTTTGCCATCACCATCAAAATCACCAGTAACAGGAATGTCGCCGTCATTCGCACCAACACTCATCTCCATAATATCGCCGCCGCTTGAAGGCTTGATGTACCAGATGTGATTCGAAGGCCGATATACAGCAAAATCAGTAATACCGTCACCATCATAGTCAGCCAATACCGGTATATCCTCTGGAGCCAATCCAAACTTTATTCGCTGAATAAAGTCACCGCGCGTCCCCGGTGTAGACGAACTCTTGACATACCACATAGAAGTGGACGGTCGACGCACCCCTATATCAGTGCGTCCATCTCCGTCAAAATCACCAAATACCGGAATGTCCTTCGAGTTTTTACCCAGAACTACACGCTGTATATCACTATTTTCACTTGCAAAACCGTAGTTAAAAAAAGTATCTGTGTTGCGAACAAACAAATCTGCCTTGCCATCACCATCTGCATCCAAACTTATAGAGGAAGCTAATGTGTCGTCGATACCATCGCCATTCGAGTCACTAGAAAGAGGATTGAGTCCAAAATTAACTTCTACAATGTTAGCGATCCCATCCCCATCATGATCAGAATAGTCTTCGTCAGTAATGCACGATGTATTATTGAAGCTCACAGTTTTCACATCACTTCGCAATGCTTCACCATACGCTTTCTGCCAACAGGGAATAACTAGCGAGTCAAAACCAAAATAATCTCTCAAAAAACTCGGTGAAACGTCATCACTGAGATGAATCAGTGCTGGGCTAATATCTGAAACCGGAGTATGTGAAACAACAATTCGATTAAGTTCAGTGAACTTACGGACCACTTCGATATTACTCACCTTGGTATGAACAATACTTAGAGCCCTCAACTGATTCAATCGGCTCAGTACTGAAATATCATCTATATTCGCGCCAACTAAACTCAACGTGCGTAGACTCACAGCATTGGCTAAATTATCAATATTTATCAATGGATTACTGGTCAGAAGCAACTCTCGCAATTGTTCTGCCGAGTCGATATTTGGCACTTCAAGCAATTGATTTTCTGACAAATCTAAATTCTCTAGACTACTTGGGAATTCAGCAGCCACTATTTCGGTCATATTGTTCTGAGAGAGAATGAGTTGAAAGAGCTCAGTCATATCTCGAAAATTACCCACTAGCGAACTTGGAAAGTTGGTACTCGCTAGATCGAGTATCTGCAGATTGTAGAGACTAAAAATCGGGTCGAAATTTTCAATCGGATTACCTCGCAACACCACAGACACAAGCTGCTTCATATTAGTTAAAAAGCTTATATCTGTAATGCCAAAGTATTCCAGAGTAAGAGAAGACAAACTGGTGAGACCGGCTAAGGCATCGAGATTAGTTAAAGTAATTTGACCCAACTTCTCTCGAGTAGGGCTCAGATATAGAAATTCTAAGTTGTTCATGCCGGATAGCGCTGATAAATCTATATCCTCGCTAACGTACGCAGTAAATATTCTCAAGTTCTTAAAGCTTTCCAGACCAGATAAGTCTGCAATACGGAATGCGTAGCAGTCTAGAAACTGCCAACCTGCCGCATATTGACTCTGATTACTTGATTCATTTTCAATTAAGCAGTTTCTTAGATTTGGATCGGCCACTTGAGCGATCGCGTCGGTCGCTAGAGTGGTATCTGGATTCTCATCATAAAATGAAGCAACTCTGTCTGCTACTAAACGTATGGCCTTAGTGGCATCGGCTGAATCTGGCTCACCTTCTGCTATCCCACAGGGCAGGTTAGTACCGCAATACAAATCTGGCGTTGAAAAAATAAACTTGTAATCGGGTTCTCTTATTCCAGTATAGAAGAATCGAGCAGAGGCCATTGTGGTGTAAAACTCATCATCAACACCATATCCGACACCAAACTCAAATGCTGCGCCAATTTGTTGCTCATCGCGTGAGTGCATCAACCCTAAATTATGACCCAACCCATGTGCAACCGCTCTATCGCCACAATCATAACCCATTGCGCTCAACGCATAATCGGCAGCGTATCTGACAAGCGGATTGCGAGTATAACCAGCACTGCACCTAACCTCACTCAAATTGATTGGCAACAACAGTACAACGGTATCAGCGCCATTTAAAAATCGGTCGTCAACTATATTCTCAAAGCCATTGCGCTTCTGGAACATATCAGACAAGCCATCTTGAGTTGTTATACCCGAATAGTCGACCTCAATACTCCGGCCTCGAATTTGAGTATTCGTCCGAGACTGCGAGAAAATGAAATTAGTGACAGTGATCAAATGATCAATGCGACTTTGCGGCTCGTTGTTCAGTAATTCGCGAACTTCGGGTGTGAAATAAAATAGGACATCAATAATTACGGTTTCATCTGCGCTCTGCTGATCAAGTTCATGAGATGTGAAGATGTCTCCGCTTGCACTGGTTAAGGGCAAGTACTTCTCAAGTTCTATCTGTGAAGGCGAATCTGTAATCGCTATCTCGTCTAGCTCTACTCCAGGTAGAAGTTGTTGATAGTCAGACTCAGCAACCAATATTCCAACAGACTCCTCGCCGCGTCCCGTGTATGTTCTGCCGCTGGCTTGCGCGGTTATGTGGAAAGTTTGTTTGCCCAACGTAATGATAACGAATCCACTTTCCGAGGAGTTTTTTACTCGTGCTGTGAGTGATTGTGTTCCACTCGAGTTTACTTGGCGTTTCGTCACTACCAAATTCTGCACACCATTAGGTAATGGAACAGTTAACTGATCTCCACGCTGCACGAGCTTTAATTCGGCTGTATTTAGCTCAACAAAATATTGGTTTTTTACTCTAGCTAATCGATTTGATGGAGCGTTTAACTGCTCAACCAGCTTGTTAACGTGTTTTACTTCATCTTGGTTTTTACTTAGCTTCCATACTTTGACATCAGCAAATGCTGGAACGGCCGTGAAGCATGCGAATATCACTAGGGCCGTAAACCCAACTCTCATCGAACTGATCATAGTTTTTCCTTACTATCACTCACCAACAGTCTTAATATTTTGCTGATTTTCACTTTACTAATTATTCGCTGCCACCATCTGCATGCGAATATGAATCGGAGCTTGGAACGGTACGTACTTCTCCTGCAAACCGAAGCGCACGCGCATGATGCCATCACCGCGATCACCACCCTCACCACTCGAGGTGAGAATGTACTGCATTTGCGTGGACGCACGACGCACCGCGATATCCGCTTTGCCGTCACCATCGTAGTCATCGACGATGGGGATATCTGCTGGGTCGAGACCAAATTTGATGCGCTGAATACCGTCACCATAAGGTCCCGGCTCACCGCTGGAGTTGAGGATATACCACATTTGTGTGGACGGACGACGCACTGCAATATCCGTAATACCATCGCCATCGTAATCGGCTGGTACTGGGATATCTTCTTCCGCTAAGCCAAAGCTAATCACTTGCTCTTGGCCATCACTGGAGCGCAGAATATGCCACGTTTGGGTAAATGGACGACGTACCGAAATATCCGCCTTGCCATCACCATCAAAGTCACCGGTGACCGGAATGTCGCCGTCATACAAGCCATAACGAACGCGCATAATGCCATCACCACGGTTTCCACCCTCACCGCTTGACGTCAGGATGTACCACATTTTGGTCGATGGACGATACACCGCAAAGTCGGTCTTCCCATCACCGTCGTAATCCGCAACCACCGGAATATCTTCTGCCGCTAATCCAAACTTCACGCGCTGGATATAGTCGCCCTGCGCACCAGGATCCGACGAATTCGCCACATACCACATGTGAGTAGACGGGCGACGCATGGCAATATCCGTCTTGCCGTCCCCATCAAAATCACCGTAGAGCGGAATATCTTCTGAATTTCGTCCGAATACCAACCGCTTGATAGCGTCATCAGCGCTCGCTAGTCCGTAGTTATAGAACGTGTCCGTGTTGCGCACGAAAATGTCCGCTTTACCGTCACCGTCACGGTCCAACATCCCTGTCACCACCGCCGCAGGCATTTCTGGCTCAGGTTCAGGTTCTGGCTCAGGCTCCGGCTCCGGCTCCGGCTCTGAATGATCAACACGAAACGGATCAGTGCCAATCGCAATCTCCTCGGCGTTTGTAACACCATCACTATCAAAGTCATTACTCTCATCAGAGCTATCACAAGCAAGCTGCAAACCAGAAAGTCTGATTCGCCCAAAGTCATAGTCGGTGTATCGCTTCGCATAATTTTGCTGCCAACAATAACCAGGGCCGCCCATAATAAAATGGAAAGATCGATTGGAATCCGCAGCGATGCCCTTTAGCTGCAACAAAAGTGCTGAAAAATCATTTAGAACTTCGCTACCAATAAAGACTTCTTCCGCCTTTGGTAAGTTATTGAGTGACGTAATATCTGTGAGTAGATCTGAATCGATCAATTTCAACGTCCTCAAGTTTGGTTTGTTATCGAGACCCACCAAAGCCGTCAATTTATTTCGTCTAAGGTTTATATCCTCAATATTATTGAGTTTGGCTAAACCTGAAACACTAGCAATCTGATTGTATTCAGCATTAAGGATTCGCAAGTTAATCAATTCAGATAACCCATTAAGTTCATCCAGGTTATTGGATGTTAAGTCAAGCACCTTTAAATTAAACAGTTTTGATAATACTGATGAGTCTTCTAGTCCTGACGAGCGTATTTCTAAGTTTTCGACAGTTTCTGCAAATAATAAACCATCAAAACTAGCGATCTGAGACCAATCAATTTCCAATTGAATCAATGATTTTAAACCTTGCAAGAAATTTAGGTTTTCAAGTTCTAGCCCATTTAAGGTCAGGTACTTCAAATTAATAAGGTTAGCAAGACTATCTGTACCATCCAGCTTCGGCTTGTTCGGCATAGTTCCGGTCAGTCGGAGGTCTAGTGATTCTAAATTAACCAATTTAGAGAGTGGTGTTACATCAGTTGTTTCCGCGTGAAGATACAACCGAACTTGAGTCAAAAACTCAAAATGCTCTAAGCCAGATAAAGTGTTTATAGGAGCTTGAGCTGTGCCTCCACATTCCAGTGTTTCAAAATCTTCCAGCCAGACCACTTTTTCTAAATAATTTCGCTCAATACAACTTCGAATAACGCTATCTTCAACTTGATCAATATGATCGCTGATACGCCCTCGTCTCGGTTCGTAGGTAGTTGCAATAAAATTTGCATGCTCTCGCAACCAAGCCGCTGAATCAGCGGGTTCGGTGTCGCCCTTTGGGACCCCACAAGGCACTCCAAAACATAATTGGTCAGGATTTGAAAAGCGGTAGACCAACTCTGGCGGTTGCTGGGTTATAAAATCTGTGTACAGTTTTGCAGTTGTGCCGATTGTATAAAAAACACTGCTTGCACCGAATGCGTAGTGATACCCACTCGGGTCAGGAAACCTTGAACTTCTGCTGGCTAAAACGCCATACACGGCAGCCATAGAATGAGCTAAAACTGCATCGTCACAGTTAAATGCAATAGCCGAGTGGAAACGCGTATTTAGTTGCTCTGGCGATAATGCTCGATTCTGCGCACTGCAGGTACCATCATGGTCACGCTCTCCAATAAAAAACGCAAAATCAATTCCAAATTCCCCTCGATGTAGAGGTACTTTGCCTAATCCGTCATAAATATTCCCGCTTGGATTTTCTAGGTCAGATAAGGCTGAAACCAGTCTCGGGAAATTACCGTCTACTGACTCAAAAATGACATCCTCAATATACAAATTTGTATTAGATGCAGTAAGAGCCTCATTTGCCAAACTGGCTAAATGACGGACACGTACTTCAACCTCTGATAAATCAAATTCACTGTTGTAGTACATGCCAAGTATCAGTGGATATATTGTGTTATCTTCACCCGAATTGTAATCAATGACGCCTACATTATTTATATTGGAGTAATTAGTGCTCGTACTCAGAGTCAGATCGCGAACTTCGTGTTCCGAAAAAATCACACCTATGTCATCAACGCCCCAAACTGAATAATTGCCGGTTCGGTTAACAATTGTAATGTTGAATCTATTTTCCCCAATCGTCATCAAAGCAAATGATGCGTTATCTATCGGATCTCGAGCCACAATCGTTCGAATCTTATTAGCAGTTTGAGAAATAGACTCAACTTCAAGTTCGAATTTACCCTTTGGAGTCGAAAATGTGAGCATAGACTCCAATTCAAGTGATTCAAGAGTCACTGTTTGCAGCTTGAGCCAACTATAGTCCTTCTCAAATAGCGACAATCTGCTATCGGTTGTGAGCTGATTCTCTGCAACTGGATTGTTGACCAAATTTGCATTAGTAAGAATCTTCCAGGGTTCTTTGATTTCATTAGCATGGCTAGCAGGGCTTAACATAGCCCAACTAGCCAACATCAAAAAATAATACAAACTTTTCAACACTGAGAATTCCCTTTCATCAATTAACGATTATTCGCTTCCACCATCTGCATGCGAATATGAATGGGTGCTTGGAACGGCACATATTTCTCCTGCAAACCGAAGAGAATTCGCATAATGCCATCACCACGCTCACCCCCCTCGCCACTTGAGGTCAGGATGTACTGCATTTGCGTGGACGCACGACGCACCGCGATATCCGCTTTGCCGTCACCATCGTAGTCATCGACGATGGGGATATCTGCTGGGTCGAGACCAAATTTGATGCGCTGAATACCGTCACCATAAGGTCCCGGCTCACCGCTGGAGTTGAGGATATACCACATTTGTGTGGACGGACGACGTACCGCTAAGTCGATGATGCCATCACCGTCGTAGTCGGCTGGCACTGGAATATCTTCCTCGGCTAAACCGAAGCGAATGCGCTGAATTTCACCATTGGATGAATTCAGGATGTACCACATTTGTGTGGATGGACGACGCACCGCGATGTCCGCTTTGCCATCACCATCGTAGTCGCCGACTACCGGGATATCATCAGGGTCAAGACCAAAGTTAACGCGCATAATGCCGTCACCACGGTCACCTCCTTCACCTGAAGAAGTTTGGATATACCACATCATTGTAGACGGACGACGCACCGCAAAGTCGGTAATGCCATCACCGTCGTAATCTGCTGGAACCGGGATATCTTCTGCAGCTAGACCAAACTGCACGCGCTGAATAAAGTCACCACGTGGACCCGGGTCAGAAGAATTCTGTACATACCACATGAAGCTCGAAGGACGACGCACCGCGATGTCCGTGACGCCATCACCGTCAAAGTCACCATAGACAGGAATGTCGCCTGAGTTCAAACCAAACACCACTCGCTTGGTTGAGCCATCGACACTGCCTAATCCATAGTTGTAAAAAGTATCGGTATTACGAACAAACAAGTCCGCTTTGCCGTCACCATCAACGTCTAATACATTGGACGAACCTAAGGTATCGTTCACACCATCGCCGTCCGAGTCGGCGAGCAGTGGATTCAAGCCGTTGTCGACTTCCAGCAGATTGGCAATACCATCGCCATCGTAATCGGCGTAGTCGTCGTCAGTAAAACATTGCGTACCACTGAAATTCACAAAGGTATTATCATTCACAAAGGACTCGCCGTACGCCTGCTGCCAACATGGCACACTGAGGTTCGCCAAGCTAAAGCTTTGATAGGTTGCATATGGATTGCTACGACTAAGATGCAGCAATACTGGTCCTGTATCAGTCACTGACGTGTTCGAAATATTGAACTCAATCAGATAATTGATATCTGCAACTGCTGCTATTGAACGGACATTCGTCCCTTCCAAATACACGCTAGACAGCATTGACATTTCTGACAGCGCGGCAATATCCTCCAGCTCGGTGTAACCTACATCGAGAATTTGTAGATTGGTTGCGCTAATCAATGCATCAATGGTGGTCAGCGGATTATTTCGTAAATTGATTGATAGTAAGTATTCAGCCGAACTTACATTCGGTGCCGCCGTTATTTGGTTGTTGCTTAGCACTAAATATTCGACTGCTGTCGGGAATGTCACCCCGGACAAGTCGGTATAACCATTGCTCGACAACGTCAGCGAGCTCAACTGTGTCATGCCGCTTAAGTTACTAATAGCAGCAGCCGGAAATTGTGTCGCTGATAAATTCAGATTGGCCACCGCTGGCAAGCCATATAAAGGTGAGAAGTCTGCAATAGGGTTGCCATTTAACATTACGATTTCGAGATTAACCAAGTTCGCAATGAAGCTGATATCTGTTAGACCCAAATACTGCAAACCAAGATAGTACAGCTCTGTTTTATCAGCCAAAGCCGACAAGTTGCTTACCGTTACTTCGCCACGACGATCGGTTGCCGCATATAAATCTAAGGCTCTTAAGTTTTCCATGCCCGCAAACACAGACAGGTCGAGATCGGCATCAACCATCGCAGCAAACAACTGCAAATTATCGAACTGTTCTAATCCGCTTAAGTCCGCGACGCGCACACCATAACAAATTGCCTGGGTCCAACCTGCTGCATACCGGCTCGAGTTACTCGACTGACTATCGGTTAAACATTGGCGTAAGTTAGCATCTGCAACTTGTGCAATTGCGTCCACGGCTAACGTGGTATCTGGGTCCGCATCATAAGCTGCGGCGGCCGCTCCGACTACTGGGCGCAGGGCGCGGGCAGCATCGGCAGAGTCAGGCTCCCCCTCCGGAATACCACAAGGTAAATCGGGCCCACAACTTAACTCTGGCGACGAAAATAAATATTTTACGGTCGGAACTGCTGGAGCATCAGTATCATAAGCGCTTCGATACGCCATAACGGTATGAAAAGTATCATCCACACCGTGACCCACACCGTAGTCAAAAGCTGCCCCGGAGTCACCTTGACGACGCGAGTGACTCAGACCTAAATTGTGGCCCAGTTCGTGCGCCACCACATAGTCTTGGCAATCAATACCGTTTGCACTGAGAGCGTATTGCCCAGCACCCGCAGACCGCGGGTCGAGCACATAAGCTACACCGCAAGCGTTATCATCAGGATCGATAGGATGCAGTAAAGCAACTGCATCGGCACCAGCCAAAAAGCGATCATTACCGATGTTCTCAAATCCGTTGCGTGCATAGGTCATATCATCCAGACCTTCGCCCACTGTCGACTCCGCGTAGTCGATTTCTTGACTCGTCCCACGAATCTGGGCGTTCACCTTCGAGGTCGAAAAAATGAAGTTGGTGATGGTAATTATGTGGTCAATTCGGCTTTGCGGATTGTTGTTATACAAATCGTTGGTCGTTGGCGTGTAGTAAAACAACACATCGATCATAGCCGTCTCGTCATTCTGTTCCTGCATATTTTCTTGCTGCAACGGAACCTGCTGACGAGTTTTGCTGCGCTGCATATGTTGCGGAACTGTGTTCCCTGATGAACTTCGCGGTGCCTCTCGCTCATCAAAATCATTACCGAGACCGGGTAGTAGCTCTTTATAGTCAGTTTCAGCTACCAATAACCCGACCGAGTCGATACCGCGGCCGGTGTAGAGGACATCGTTGCCCTGAGCGGTCAGATGGAAAATATTCTCACCCAACGTGATAATTGCAAAGCCACCATCGGCAAGATTCTGCGGACGGGCCGTAATCGATTGCGTGCCGCTTGCATTGACTTCACGCTTGGTGACAACAAAGTTTTGCAGTCCGTTGGGCAACGGGACGCTCAAGGCATCTCCACGCTGTAAATTCTTCAATTCAGAAGTATTCAACTCGACGAAGTACTGATTCTTCACTTGCGCTAATCGATTTCGCGGTGCATTTAATTGGTCTGCTAGCTCCGCTTGCTGTTGCAAGTCAGACTTATTCTTACTCAACGTCCATGCCTGCGTATCGGCTAAAACAGGGCTGGCGAACAGGCTTACACCAATCGCTAGCAAACTAAATTTCATCGAATTCTTCATAATTATTCCTTACTGCTGCTCTGCGGCATTTTCATTTCTTGAGTTGCTCGCCCGAATCACTCAACAGTGGGTTCCTACCCAAATCAATTTCATCTTGATTCGACACACCGTCACCGTCGTAATCATCATCACGCCCGTATTCATCACATGACGCTGAATCAAAAATAATGCCGATATCGTTGGCCACTAATTCAGCATAATCACTTTGCCAGCAGGGAGATTGGTATATCTCATACTTGAGTTCAGCTTGTTGATTTTCAGCTAAAGCGTTCTCAACCAACTGTGGCATCGCGAGAATAAGCGGTCCCGCATCGGTTAACTCGTTACTCAGTTCAATATTTAAAAGATATAAATTAGTAAACTGCGGCAATGAATCGAGCGTAGTTTCGTTCCTCGATGTGATTTTAAGTCTACGCAATTCAGTGAGCTCTTTAATTGGTTCTATGGTGTCAACATTCGATTGGTAAAGTTCAAATATACGAAGATTTACCAAATGGCGGCTTGCATCGATATCCTTCAAATACCTATTAAAATCGAGGTACAGACTATCGAGCTGCACATGTGTCTCGAGACCTTCTAGCGATTCAATATCATTGCTCCGAAAGTCGATAACTGTTGGATTAGATTCCCAGCTTCGTAATGGTGTTAGATCACTTATATCCGAAGATGTAATCATTACAGACTCAAGATTCTTTAGTTTTGAAAAGAGTCCCAAATCAGAAAAATTCACCGAATAAAAAATAATAGACTCCAAGCTGACCATACCATCTAGGCTCAAGATCTCAGAGAAGTCAATTCGAGCGTTCCCAATGGTCAGTTCCTCGAGGAGTTTCAATTGATTCAAACTACTTAAGTTGTTTATTGTGAAACTGACTAATGTAAGACGCTTTAAATTCACCAGCTGTCCGACATCAAACAGTTCAGTGGAAGAAGATGAACTTGTAAGTTCGAGTTCTTCCAGTTGAGTCAATGATGCTAGCTCTTCTGTGTTCTTGGCTCCGCGAGACAACGTAAGTTTGAGGGACTTAAGTCCGGTCAAAAAGGAGAGCCCTCTCAAATCACTGATCGACCGATTGCACTCAAAAGGATCAGTCCAACTTGCTACATATGAGCTTTGATATCGAAATGTGTAGTCCATCACACATTTCTCAAACTGCTCGTCTTGTATTTGATCAAGTAAATCTGGCAGTCGTCGTAAATTAGTTATTGGCTTGTTCGAATCAGCGGCAGCATGTCCAACAAGGTTGAGAACTTTGACAGCGTCTGCTGCATAGGTCTGTCCCTCTGGGACTCCGCACGGCGAACCCTCGCAATCAAGTCTTGGTGATGAGAAGCGAAATATCTTCTTCGGACTCGTATTTCCTTCACCTACAAAGTCACCAAATCTCGCCATTAAAGTATAAAACTTACCTTTTTCGCCATGTCCAAATCCAAACGGGTACGGGCCATTCACGGAATCGTATGCATAGTGGGAACTTTGCAAACCTAATGTTCTACCGAGGGTTTCAACAAAAGTTTCGTCCTCACAATCAATCGAAAACACTGAGATAGCATAATCAACGTAATTTTCGGTGACTGGATCGCCAAGTGGAGCCCAAGAGCATTCGCCGTTTGCTGCATCTTTCGATGTCAGCAAAAACATCGCGTCATACCCTCTCCGGAACATAAAATTCAAACCAGAGCGGAGCGAACGGTCATCACGAATGTAACCATCCACCGAACGTTTCAATCCGAACGAAGTTGAGTAGCGTCGATAACTCCACTCTGCTGACACTCGAAAATCTACGCCACTATCTGCTAAAAAGAAGTTTGCAGAATTGACGATATGCTCAATTCGCGCATTCATTCCAAGACCATATTTAGAGCGAACAGCATCGTTATAATGAAAATGGATAGAAATAGTCGGAGAACCAGTGTTGTGTTCGACGATATCGGGTTCACGTGACTTATTAGGTTTCACTTGAGAGGTCACCGTCACCTTAGGCTCAACCAAACTAAGCTTCGCACCTGAATACCAATCACCTTCCGTGCCTACACTGTCTAAATTGTAGGCAACACCGTCAATATTGATGAGTGCGCTGGTGTAGTCGTCGGAAAAAGTGGCGATATAAAAGCCATAGAGCGAAGTATCCACCGGCTTCGCAATCACAGTTCGACTGCCAGACGCATTCAGAATGGTTTGCTCAACCCGAAAACTCTCAGATTGATTTGTTAATTCTATGAGAATTTCTGAGCCGACTTGTAGCTGACTCATTGAAGCGCTTGGCGCCAACTCCAATTCAGCGGTAAGAGCCGACGTTGTGGGGATTGCGAGCAAACCTAGGGTACAGGCACTCAACAGTATAGAACGAAGCTTTGAACACATCATTAGAGAGCCTTGTAACCTACTTTTGAATCTTTATGAGTGAATTGAATCACATCAACAGCAAAATTAAAACATTTTTTTAACCCTGTTTTGTAAGGATATTTACGCCCAAGTATTCACTTCCAGCGCAATTCCCGATATAACAACTGACAGATTAAGACTTTAATAATTCTGGGGATCACATGCTGAACCGGATCAGCCGTTCCGCCGCCGTCGCTATGTACTTGTGCATCGCCTGCCTGTTTACCCTGGTAGGCGCTATTGGCACTGCTGAGTATTGGTTTTGGGGTGATCATCTAATCATGCCGGTACTACCCATATACAGCAGTACAACGATGCTGTTTTTTGGACTTGGTCTGGCTGCATTATTCTTTGAACGCAATCGTATACTCGTGTTACTGGCACTGGGTCTAGCAGTATTTGTCAGTTACATCATCGTGCAAATTTGGACGACTGGTTCAGCCGGTTTGGTGCGTTTACCACTCATTCTGGCACTCTCGCTGGCTACACTGACTACCGCCTGCTTCTTTGTCCCGATCCATAAGAATGGTGGGAGAAAACTCTGGCTCTATACCGCGAGCTTGGCACTGCTCGGTGTGTTCGCGATGCAGTTGTTCTTTTGGTTTCCTCAACTCACTGAATCCGTGAGCAATGGTACGCCTTCGAACGTCGAGACTTTGAAAGGTGGTGCGCGAGTTAGTAACCCCAACGCAATGGCGATTGCGGGTATTTGCATGTTCCTCGGCGCAATAGCGTTGTTTTTACGCTTACGGTTACCCGAAAAGTCACGCTACGTTCCGAAAAGAGTGATAACGGCAGCACTGCTATTTTTAGTTGTTGGCGTGCTAGTCTGGTATGTCATTACAGCGCAAAATATTCGATTGTATACCCAACAAACCGAAGCTCGTATCGATGAAATCGCAAGCAGTATTGATGAACGAATGAGCATGAATGAACACGCTTTTATGCGTATTCAAAAACGACTGGAATCGATGTATGAACCGTTCTTCCCGGATGGTTATGAAAGTGATTTAAAGCAGTTCGACACCGATTTTGAAGCGGTCGACGGCATCCTTATTTTCAGCCATGAACACAAAGTTTTGATGCACATAGGCCAAGGTAAAAACTACCTTGAGAATGGATACCTATCCACCGATTCCATGCAAGCCTGGCTACACAGTGGATTTACGCAGCTGTCCAGAGCTATTGTGTCGCGCTCGCTGGCTGAGGAAAAACCCAAGATGATCGTGGCGTTGCCGATCATGAGAGAAAACGTGCGTCATTCTATTCTGTTTTTCCTCGACATTCGCGAAATCGTGCAAGTCCCCCAGAGCATCCATTCCGTGCCATTGCACACCTTCTTAGCACTGACTCCGACGCTGTTTTTACCGATGGATGGGGGCGACCTCACCGCAGTCACTGATGTTGAAATAGCACAGCGCTATCAACACGGCATTGTGCGCGAAAAGTCTATCCTGAACTCAGCTGACCCCGGCTTGTTTTACAGTTATGTAGCAGATTATTCTGCGCTCTTTGACAACGCTCAACTGAATCAAATGTTGTTGTGGTTCACCATCGCATTCTGCGCCACATTAATCTTGGCATCCGACAACAGTCGCCGTCTGCGGATTGAGAAGCAACGCATCAGTGATATTGCCCGCTTTGATGACATTACTGGCTTACTGCGGCGAGACGCGTTCCACGACGATATTATTGCGGTTGGCGCCTGTAAAGAAGGCATTCGACGAGCGAATGCGATTATCTTTATCGACCTCGACGGCTTTAAACCACTGAACGACAGCTTCGGTCACGAACATGGCGATAAAGTATTAGCCGAAGTCGGCGCTCGCATTAAGAAGTCTTTACCGCCCTCAGCACAAATCGCGCGCTTTGGTGCTGACGAATTTATTGTGCATGTACGCAATACCAATCGGGAGCAGCTCGACGTACTGGCCATGATGCTACTCAAGCGCATTCGCATGCCCTATTTGGTCAATGGTTTTGAAGCCTTTGTGTCGGCCAGTATTGGTATCGCAGAATCAGATAAAGGCGACATTGATCCGAAGCAGCTGGTGCAATTAGCCGATGTTGCGATGTCGGAAGCAAAAAATGCGGGCGGTAACACCTATCGCTACTTTGTCGATGATATGGCGGAGAACTATCGTCGCACCTTTATGATGCGTAATCAGCTGCAAGCAGTGCTCGATCGCAATGGACTGGAAGTCTATTACCAACCGGTCATTGATGTCAGCTCTGGCGAAATGATTGGGGTGGAAAGCTTGGTCCGTTGGCAACAAGATGGCGAGTTTATGCCACCCGCATTGTTTATCCCGATTGCCGAGCAAAGCGGTCAAATTATCCAAGTGGGTGAGCAAGTGCTGCATCGCGTGTTGAAGGACATTCAGAACACGCCCCTGCTGCAACAGCTGCAAGTTTCCGTCAATGTCTCCTCGCAGCAATTGAAACGATACGATTTTGCACACTTCCTCGGCAGTTGCTTACGCAACTACAAAGTCAATCCGCAAAGGCTCTGCTTAGAGCTCACCGAGAGTGGTATGTTCGAGCAACAGAAATCAACAGAATCGCTGCTAGAGCGCTTGCGTGCTCTGGGCTGTCAATTAGCGATTGATGATTTTGGTACGGGCTTCTCGAACCTGTCCTATCTGAATACGCTGCCGGTGAATATCATCAAGATAGATCGCGCTTTCACCCGTGACCTCGATATCAATGAGCGGCAGCGAACCCTAGTCGGTAATATCATCTCGATCTGTAAACAATTGGATCAATGGGTCGTCGTCGAAGGCATCGAAACCAAAGAGCAAGTCGAGATGTTCACTGCGCTCGGATGCGACCGCATGCAAGGCTACTACTTCGCCCGCCCTATGCCGCTCGCAGACCTCCTCAACTACGGCGAAAATATGGTACATTCAAGCTAACCAAACGAATCGAGCTGAAAGGGACTTTATGCAGAAGCCAGATGTATTGAAAGGAATCGAAGCCATTGCTGTAGCTGCAGGCAAAGCTATTATGGGCATTTATAATGCGCCCGATTTTGCCGAGCGGGCAGCGGTATCGGTCAAGGGAGACGATAGCCCGCTCACGCAAGCCGATTTGCAAGCCCATCATCGTATTGTAGAAGGTTTGGCGGCGCTTGCTGACAAGGAGCTGGCGGCATTGCCAGTGTTATCCGAAGAATCGGCTCTCGTTGACTGGTCAGAGCGACGCACTTGGGATCGTTACTGGTTAGTCGATCCACTCGATGGCACCAAAGAATTTATCAAACGCAACGGTGAGTTCACCGTCAACATTGCCTTGATTGAAAACGGTGTTCCTATTTTAGGTGTGGTCTACGCCCCTGCTTTAGACAAACTCTATTCGGGCGTGCGCGGTCAAGCCAGTTGGCTCAATGACTCGTTACTCGGCACCTGCCATGAACTGCGAGCACCGCGTCCAGCGGGGTCGGTGCTGCGGGTGGTAGGTTCGCGGTCGCATCAATCGCCAGACATGGCAGAGTTTCTGTCGCACTTAGATCAACCCTATGAACTCGTACCCATGGGCAGTAGCCTCAAAATCTGCATGCTGGCAGAAGGCTTAGCTGACTTATACCCGCGCTTGGGTCTGACCTCCGAATGGGACACGGCTGCAGCCCATGCGGTCTTGCTCGGTGTCGGGCTCGACATGCATGACCTGACCGGTGAACCGCTGCGCTACAATCAAAAAGACTCGCTGCTCAATCCGTTTTTCATTGCCCGCTGCTGATCACCACAGCAGCGTCAGTCGACCACCCAGAATAATTTCGTCATCCAAATGCTGCACGTCCAGCGTCAACAATTGCTCATCGGTAGCCGCATAACGCAGATAGGTTTCTAACTGCGTTCGGCTTTCCTCGGATTCACTGAACAAACGCGACACACCAGCACCGAGCGTCCATCGTTGCCACGTATAGTCATGCGCAATACCCACAAATTGGTCATTCTGTTCGGCGTCATTTGTCGTTAAGCCAGCTCTTATCATCCAATGCCTTGCACCAACCGCTCTGCTGGCAGTCGCAAAAATGCCTCGGCCCTCTTGCTCCTCGGTTGCGAACCAAGCACCGCCGCGCAACTCCCAGTTTTGATAAGTGGCATCGAGTGAAGTAATCACAAAAGTACCCCGCCCCTCGGCATTCAAATCCCAAAGCTCGCCATAGGTTCGCTTTGCCGTATCACCCAATCCCACCGCACTCGCCACCGCAGTTTTCCACGTGAGCTTATCGGTAATCTGTTGTTCAACATAAATACCGAGTGTGTAATCCGGAAAGGCAATAACCGGATTATTGGTGAGATCGGCTGCCATAAACTGAGTGGTTTCGTCATTCGCAATACGGCCAAGGTCAAAGTAGCCGGTCAAGTCCATCAAACCCACTTCAACAGCACGAGCGTTATGCTGAAATACATACACCAACTCCGATACTTGCAGACGGCCATTACCTCGACAATCGAGCGCAGTGCCCACATCCGCATTCGCTTGCGGGAATAGCTCACTCACGCCATTGCGGTGCGGCGAGCTATTGCCCTCAATGAACAGCCGCCACCCATGCGCGCCAGCCTGGCTCTGGAATACCAAGTCGGTCGACACAAACCACTCACTCTCTGCGGCATTCGAATTCGCCAAACTCTGCGTGGACGCAACCGCCGCACCACTCACATCTACCGCCAATAAAGCCGCTGCTAGCCAAAGCATCCTATGATTTCCCTATTCCCCAAAATTCTAGGTACGTGGCAAATCACCGATCAGATGCAACTTTGCTCAGTCCGCGAGCGGCAGCAAGAGAATGGGCTTGTTCGAAGCTATATTCATCATCGAAATGTTTCTGTCTCGCTCCATCATGCAAATGAGTATGTATGTTGGAGGCCACCTCGGAAAATGGTGTTCACATGCATCAAACACACACGCTCCTAGCTCCTAGCTAATAGCAAACAGCGAATAGCGATTTGTCATTCACTGTTCACCACCAACCAATTAACGTCTACTATATTAGTCAGAAATAATCAAAATCTCAATTTATGACTATTATTCTAGACATTTATTGACAATTCCGTGGTTTTTGACTAATTTACTAGACAGGGATGAATTGAGGCTCACGATGCTAGTAACACTACAACTTTACAATGATAGTCAGTGGCAGGATGGCTTTCAGTTGCAACTGCTCCAGCCCGAACTCGGCCGCCGCAGCCCTGTTCGAATTGAAGTCGTGCGCGACTATGCTGTTCGCTATTTCGGAGAGAAGCACTCACTAAGTTATACGTCTAAGCAAGAAGTGAATCCTATGGATATTGCTCGCTATAACAGTTGGCCTGCTTTGCTTGACGATATCATCCCGACTGGATATGCCCGAGCGAGGTGGCTTGAGAGTCTCAGCCTCGTAGATGCCTCTGAGTCCGAACAGGCTCTTGGACTCCTCACAAAAGCCGCTATCAGTCCTATAGGTAATATTCGAGTGAAAGAATCACTCAGCAACATTTCAGAGGACACAGATTTTAATCTCGAAAGCATGCGTTTTAGTCAATCCGATGTGGTGGAACGTGATCATGACTTCTTGAGTTATGCCCAGAGTCGTGGCGCTCTATCGGGCGGTGCAACAGGAGCGGGTGGCATTGCCCCCAAACTATTGATTCGAATGAACGCATCCTGCGAAGTCTGGATAGACGCATTACAGGATGATGTCAGTGCCGATACGCACTATTTAGTGAAGTTTCCGCGGGGCAAAGAATCTATCCATCAAGATATATTGCGCGCGGAAGGAGCCTACTATCGCCTTCTCGATAAATGGTTACAAATGAACACTATTGATACCTCAGCAATGTTGCTGATCGAAGGGCAACGACACCCCTCGCTTTGGTTACCAAGGTTTGATCGACAGTTTCAGCAGACTGCCCATGGCTCTATGGTTGAGCGGTACGGAGTCGAGTCTGTTTACTCTTTAATGAATCGATCAGCCGGTAGCTTGTTAAGACACGAAGATGTACTTGCCACATTGGCAAGTGTTTGCAGCACAGCAGACAAGCAAGCACTAGCGCTTGAATATCTGAAGCGTGATTTGTTGAATGTTATTTTCGGCAATACGGATAATCATGGCCGGAATATTGCAGTCATCAAAACTGCTACGTCGACCGAGCTAGCGCCAATATTTGACTTTGCGCCCATGAGAGCGGATCCGGAGCAAATCATTCGTACAACCAAGTGGTCACAACCATTTGAGCGTGGTGCCGAATTCGAATGGCTCGCGCTTTGCGATGCACTGAGCGACTACGGCGACCCGCGCTTCTTCAAACAAGAACTTTGCCAATTTGCTGAGCGATTAAGTGACCTCCCGCATCAATCTGTCGCTTTTGATGTGCCAACTGCCATCCGCGACTTTCCAACGATTCAACTCGCTAGAACGCCTGAGAAATTGCGGCGATGGGGGCTTATCGCATGAGTAAAAAGCAGCCAATTGATCGGTTCAAGCTGAAGGCTGAATTGGTGCAGCAAATGCTGGACGGAACTATTAGCATGGGGCAAATGGGAAAACGGATCCGGTCGGAAGGTTTGCAGATGACTCAGGAAGAAGTCTGCAAGCTGCTTGGGCTCAGTCGACAAGTCGTCAGTGACATCGAGAACGATAATGGCAACCCGCGCCTCGATAGTTTACAAAAGTACTTCAAGCTTATGGGCTTGGAGATCGCGTTGTTGCCAAGGCAACGCAGCGAACTCCAGCCCATCACGTCAAATACCTAGCCCATGCTATTGGAAGGCGGGGCTGGTTTTGTTGAGCTCGTTGACGGTTTGGGTGAAGCCGTATTCGTCGTTGTCGCTCACGTAGTAATAACCCCCCCCACCTGCTGCGTCCCCAGCAACTGCGTTGCCGTCAAGGCTGTGCTTGCTGCGACTTTACTGCGTCCAACTGCTGACGGAACTGCTTCAGGTTTTGTTGCTCTTCAGCGGACAGCGCCGACATCTGTTCCTCATGCAACGCAACTTGCCTATCGAGATCATTGAACCGATGCGGCAACGGACCAGCGTTATAAAGCTGACCCAGCCAGCCTACCATCAACAATGATGGACTGTTGGCGGTATCGGCTTGCACCATTCGCTGCCAGGCAATTTCGAAATCACACGGATGGTCACGATAGTAACGACGCATCTCAATACCCGCCAAAATGATATTGCCTAAATAGTGCGTCCGGTTGAGATTCAGTGCGTTCTTCGCAGCATACTCGGCATCCTGCATATTGCCTTGCATCTGTCGAATCTGCGCAATAAAAGCTCGGGGCTCGGGACGATCGGGGTATTGATTTGCGAGGTCCTCCGCTTTACCAACAGCAACGGGAATATCAGCGGGGCTCGTGAGTTGAATTGCCGCCAACTCGGGCATACTTTGCTGAATCGTCTTGCCAATAAGATTGTACTGCGGTTCAGCACCCTTGCCCCAGCGCTCCTGCCATTTCGCTTCAATGTCCTCCATTTCCATGAAGTCGGAGTTGCCATTTGCAGGGATAGGCATCAATGCCCAAGCGTCAAAATATTCCCGCTGAAACGTTTGCCGCGTGGTCTCCGCTTTCAACAATATCTCGTCCGCAACATCCTCATTCGGAGCCAACTGCTGCTGCCAGCAATAAGCTGCAAACAAATCGCGATAACCATCACGCGAGGCATACACATTTCGGTCAATCGCTTGCATGGGCTCCAAGTAAAACGAAATCAGCTCCAACTTGGCTTCATTGCCATTATTTTGCGCCGAAGCTTTCAACCGTTGCTCATGATCTTTCCGCATCATCAACTCGTCCGCCGCGGCAGCGAATGACAGCGCTGCCAGCACCACCACCATTAACATCCCTACCCGCATAGTTTTTATCCTCATAATCCCAATACCAAGATCAATCATAGACCAAAAAATCCAGGTGTCAGCCCCCACTCCGAGGGGGGGGCTCTGCAAAGAGTGACGGCTTGCTCCCACGACTATCAAACAGGCATTCACAAATAAAATACTTCACCCGTGAGTCATCACAGAAATTAGTACGTATGTTGGAGAGTCCTTCGAAAAATGGTGTTCACATGCATCAAATATGCAAGAAACGGGGGTGCTGGTGCAGCATATATGCCGCAGGTTTTCCTATATCTGCGGCATCTGAACCCAAACTATTCAGGGCATACCAAACACACACGCTGCTGGCTCTTGGCTTTCAGCTCTTCGCTAGTAGCTAGTAGCCAGTAGCTAGTAACTAGCAGGCGGCTCTGCGGAACAGCACGTCGAAGGTTTCGAGTGCCTCGGCCAGAATGGTATCGTCCATAGTTAGCGCAGGCAGGAAGCGGATCACGTTGCCGTAATAGCCACAGGACAACAAGATCAAGCCATGTTCTGGTGCTAACTGAATCAGTCTTTGTACCAACCCCGTATTCGGCTTCGAAGCATCGCCATCGTGCACCAGCTCCAGCGCAATCATCGCGCCCACTTGGCGCACTTCCAGAATCAACTCCGGAAAGTCGGTACGCAGAGCCCCTAAAGCCCGCGAGAATTCAGCGCCGATAGCTACCGCGCGCTCAATCAGTTGCTCCTCTGCAATCACATCCAAAACTGCAAGTGCGGCTGCGCACGCCACCGGTGAGCCGCCATAGGTACCGCCCAAGCCGCCCACATGTGCGGCGTCCATGATCTCGCTACGACCAACCACCGCTGCCAATGGCAAACCGCCCGCAATCCCTTTAGCCATGGTCATCAAGTCTGCTTCCACACCGCTATATTCTGCGCAGAACATCCGTCCCGTGCGACCAAAGCCGGTTTGAATTTCATCCAGTATCAGCAGAATGCCGTGCTCGTCACAGAGTCCTCGCAACGCCTGCAAAAATGCCGGTGATGCTGCATAAAAGCCGCCTTCACCCTGAATCGGCTCAACTATAATGGCGGCCACATCCGCGGCTGCTATCGACGACTTAAAGATATGCTGCAGGCATGACAACGACGTCTGCTCAGATACCCCATGCGAAGTCATGGGGAACGGCGCATGATAAATATCCGCCGGGAATGGCCCAAACGTGGCTTTGTAAGGCGCTACTTTGCCGGTTAATCCCATCGCGAGGTTGGTGCGCCCATGAAAGCCGCCAGTAAAGGCAATCACACCACGGCGGCCGGTAGCTGCCCGCGCAATTTTCACGCAGTTCTCTACCGCCTCAGCTCCGGTGCTCACAAACAAGGCCTTTTTCGCCGATGGGCCTGGTGCTAAGCGCGTCAAACGTTCGGCAAGTTCCACCGCTACTTCATAGGGATTCACCATCACGCAGGTATGCGAAAAGGCTTCCAACTGGCGCGTTGCCGCAGCCACGACTGCTGGATGCGCATGCCCGGTATTGCACACCGCAATACCCGTGCCTAAATCAATATAGCGTTTGCCTTCAACGTCCCATACTTCCGCGTTGTGAGCCCGCTCCACATAAACCGGATACACATTGCCTTGCCCGCGGGCAAAGACGGCTAATTTACGTTGTTGTAATTCTGCGTTTGTTGTCATCATTCGTTCCTTCTTATTCTCTTAGAGCTGGCTTAAATGCCGCCAATACTTAAATATTTGGTTTCAACATAATCATCGAGCCCGTACTTCGAGCCCTCACGGCCATAGCCACTCTGTTTCATGCCGCCAAATGGCGCAGCAGCGTTGGAAATCGCGCCATCGTTGATGCCGACCATGCCAAACTGCAATCCTTCTGCTACTCGTAAACAGCGGCCGATATCGCGGCTATACAGGTAAGCTGCCAAACCATATTCAGTGGCATTCGCTAACGTCAGAGCCTCGGCTTCATTACGAAAGCGGATTACCGGAGCGACCGGACCAAAGAGCTCCGACTGCGCCAATTCAGAATCGTTACGCACATCCGCAACCACACATGGATGCAACCACGCGCCGTCACCTTGCACCGCCTCAGCACCCACGAGTCGTGCACCATCTGCCACCGCGCGACTCAGCAATTCCCGCAACCCCGTAGCTGCCCGTTCATGGATCAGTGGCCCAATTTGCACATCATCCGCCGAGCCATCATCCGTAAACGCGGGCCCCACTCGCAACGCACTAACACGCGCCGCCAAACGCTCAGTAAACTCATCAGCTATGGCAGCATCCACCAGTACTCGGTTCGCGCACACACAGGTTTGCCCCGCATTGCGAAATTTCGCCAGCATCAAACCATCCAGTGCTGCTTCTATATCGGCGTCGGCAAATACAATAAAGGGGGCATTGCCGCCCAGTTCCAGCGACACTCGCTTGACCGTCGACGCACACTGCGCCGCCAATAAGCGTCCGACCCGAGTCGAACCAGTAAAACTGAATTTGGCGACCGCCTGATGCTGCGTCAGCACCTCGCCAATAGCTGCTGACGCCGTGCCCGCTACCACCGCAAAAGCAGCTGCGGAAAGGCCTGCGCGAACCGCTAAGCGATGTAAAGCAAATGCGGATAACGGCGTCTCCTGCGCGGGTTTAGCAACCAAAGTACAACCTGCAGCCAAGGCTGCTACAGCTTTACGCGCTAGCATCGCCATTGGGAAGTTCCATGGCGTAATCACTGTCACCACACCCACTGCCTGCTTGGTCACAAAAATGCGCTTGCTGCTTGCGGGAGCAGGAATGGTATCGCCGTAGAGTCGTGTGGCTTCTTCCGCAAACCACTGCACATAGGAGGCGCTGTACTCAATTTCACCAATCGCTTCAGCCACCGGTTTGCCTTGCTCATAGCTCAGCAAGGCACCCAAATCAGCGCGGTGTTCGAGCAACAAATCCGCCCACCGAAACAGCACCTTGGCGCGTTCGCGTGCCGCCAGCCCTGACCAGCGCGGAAACTCGGCTGCTGCCGCAGCAACGGCCACCGAGGCATCGGCCGCCGAGGCATCGGGCACCCAAGCAAAGTCCTCACCCGTGGCCGGATTCATCACTGCAAAACTATCTGCGACCTCATAGAACCATGTCGCATCGAGCAAATCGTTGTCTACTACACCCTGCAGGGGTTTCGGATTCATGGCTAAGCTCCACATCAGCACTCAAAGAATGCCGTTAGTAAAGCAAAAACCCTTTACTTCATTAAATATAAAGTTATTAATGTATACTTATTAAAATACAAAACTAAAGAGGCGTTCATGTTCGCAGATCGTCAACTGACTGACTTTGATCTCAAACTTTTGCAGGTGTTTCGGACCGTGGTCGAATGCGGGGGCTTCAGTGCCGCAGAAACCGAGCTCAATGTCAGCCTCTCTGCCATCAGCACTTATATGAGCGACTTGGAAACGCGCCTCGGGCTCACGCTCTGTCGACGCGGCAGGCAAGGTTTTGCGCTCACGCGAGAAGGACAGTCGGTGTATGCCGCTATCCTCGAACTCAATGACGCCCACGACAGCTTTCGCCACGCCATTGCCAAGGTCAGCCGTGATCTCAGCGGCGAATTGACCATTCTCTGTAGCGACCAACTCGATCAGCCGCGCCAGCAGCACTTAGCCAAGGCGCTGCATTACATTCACATGCAGGCCCCTACCGTCGAAGTGAGTATTGACTTACTGCCGCTACAGCAAATTGAGCTTGCCCTGCTCAAGAACCAAGCGCACATGGCGCTCATGCCCGGTTACCGACAAATGGATGGTTTGGCCTATCAGCCAGCGTTTAGCACGCCCATTTATTTATGTTGTGGTAAAGCCCATCCGTTATTCAAACAGCCAGATACCGACATTACCGAAGCCGCACTCAAAGACTTTCCAGCGGTGCATCCTGGCGTCAATATCAACCCTGACGGCCGCAAACTCTTACAATTACTCCAACCACAAGCCAAGGCATATCAGTTCGATGCACGCTTAAGTCTGATTTTATCGGGCGCTTATCTCGGCTTTTTACCGGAGGCATTGGCGCATCCCTACATCGCGACCGGCGAACTGCGCTTTATTCAACCCGAGCATTTTCACTATCCGTTCGAGCAATTTTGGGTCACCCGCAGGCAGCCGCGCGAGCCCGAAAAAGTTGAGTTGGCCCTTAAAGCAGTCAACTGGCACCATCAATGATTAAAAACTGGCTCTCGTACCTGTAACTGAAGTTGATAAGGTATCCATCAGGCTAACGAACGCTCATTCATAATAATAAAAAAGGATCTCGCTATGCCATTTGTGGCTACCACCGTTGCACCGAACGGCTATACCGCTCGACTCATGCTCGCCTTTCTGGCAACGGCGGGATTCTTCTATGTCAATTTAATGCCGGCTATCGTCAGTGGTCTAATCAATGGTCTTGGCTTCTCGAACCAAGACGCTGGCTTTATCGGTTCTTTGAATATCTACGGTGCTGCCTTTGGCGCTTTTGCGGCTATTTTTATTATCCGCAAAATCCAGTGGAAGCCCGTTGCCTTGTTCTTGTTGGTCGTACTTATCGCCATGGACGGCTTTTCTATGTTGATCGACCAAGAACTCACCATGATGATCATGCGCTCCGTGCATGGTTTTGTCGGCGGCCTCCTGGTCGGTATTAGCTTTGCTGTGATTGCCCGTACTGAAGACCCACACAAAACCTTTGGTATGTTGCTGTTTGTTCAGTTTGGCTTAGGCGGGCTGGGCGTGATGGTACTGCCACCTTTGGTGCCGGTATTGGGAAGTTGGATCTTGTTCGCTTCGCTCATTGCTTTTTGTGTCATCTCCCTGATCATGCTGCAATTCCTGCCGGATTATCCGGTGAAGATTCGCGATCCCAAGCAGATTATTGCTCCCATCCAGAAGCGCCCGCTCGGCTTTGCCATCCTGTCCGTCTTTCTATTTCAGGCCGCCAATATGGCGCTCTATGCCTACATTATTGACCTGGGTGAAGTCGCTGGCCTCAATCTCGATTCCACCATTAGCCCAGCTCTGGGCGTATCCGCTTGGCTTGGCCTTGCCGGCTCTGGTTTTGTCGTCTTAATGGGCGCTAAATTTGGCCGTACCTTGCCAATTCTGGGCGGCATTTTAATTACCGCCGCAGCAACTTTTGCTTTGCATTACAGCTTCCACGAATGGGTATTCTGGCTCGCCAATATTCTGGTCGGTATTACTTGGGCATTCTCCATTGCCTACTTGCTGGGCGTGTGCAGCGAATTCGATAAAGCTGGCCAAATGGCCGCGCTCGGTGGCTTTGCCTCAAAAATGGGACTGGCCTCCGGGCCAATGTTCGCCGCCTTTATTGTCGCCGATTCCGAATACGGGCAATTGATCACTATCGCTACCGTATTGTTAATTGCTGCCGCCTTTATTTCTCTGTACCCATCGCGCATTCTCGATAATCAGTCTGCAGACGAAAGCATCTAGACAGCGGCTGTCGACAAGCTCTACACTGCGTGCATGATGCAGCCTTTATTTGTCCTTGATACTCAGGCCTCCAGTAACGGAGCGGCCAATTTACAGCAACAGCTGATGCAAAAGCTGGTGCAGGCCATTTCTATGGGCCACTTTGCCTGCGGCAGTAAAATGCCATCGAGTCGCAAACTCGCCGAACAACTGGGTATCGCCCGCAATACCGTAGTTGCCGCCTACGAGCAGCTCATCGACGAGGGCTATCTCGAAAGCAAAGAACGCAGTGGCATTTATGTTCGTGCCGATTTATACGATCAACACGCACTTGAGCCTCACGGCGAACAACTGCAAACACCCAGCGAACCCGAGCAACAAGCGCAAGAAAACGACTGGCAACGCCGCCTAAACAAACTGCGGCTGGATCATCTCGCACCGCCCTATCCGCCCAACTGGCAACAGTTTCCGTATCCCTTTATTGATGGCCAGTTCGACCCGAGTTTATTTCCGGTCCAACAATGGCGCGAATGCTCCAAACTCAGCCTGAACGTCAGTGAAATCAAGAACTGGGCATCGGACAGCGGCCACGACGACGATACCTTGCTGACCGAAGAAATTCGCACCAAAGTGCTACCCCGGCGAGGGATCTATGCCAACAAAGATGAGATTTTAGTCACCCTAGGCTCGCAACATGGGCTGTATTTGCTGACTCGTTTACTTCTGAATAACCAAACCCTAGTAACTATTGAAGAGCCTGGTTATCCCGGCATTCGCCAGCTGGCACAGCAAGCTTACAGCCCCATTCACTTGGCAGAAGTGGATGAAGACGGCATTATTCCCAGCCAAATACCCGCGCATACTGATGTGCTCTACGTCACCCCGAGCCATCAAATGCCCACGGCAGTGACTATGCCGATGGCGCATCGCGAACAAATTATTCAGCAAGCACGCGACGACGACTTCATCATTATTGAAGATGATTACGAAAGTGAAAGTAACTTTGTCGCGCAACCGCATCCGGCTATCAAGAGCTTGGATACCGACGGCCGGGTGATTTATGTCAGCAGCTTCTCCAAAGTACTAGCCCCCGGCCTGCGCCTTGGCTTTATGGTCGCGCCAGCACCGTTGATTAAACAAGCACGACAGCTGCGAACCTTGATCTCGCGCCATCCACCTGCGAACAACCAGCGCGTCATGGGCTTGTTCCTCTCGCTCGGTTACTACGACCAAACCTTGCGTAAGCTCAATCATGAACTGGCTGAGCGTTGGCAAGAGATGCGCGAGGCATTGAATCATTATCTGTCCACGCGCATTGTCACCAGTCGCACGGTAGGCGGCAGTACCTGTTGGATTGAAGGCCCAACCCAACTGGATAGTCGCGAGTTTGCGGCAGAAGCCGCCAAGCAAGGGATCTTGATTGAACCGGTCACCCGCTTTTTCGGCGGCAGTACCAAGCCGCATCATTACTTCCGCCTCGGTGTCAGTAGCATCAAAACCGAGTCGATTCGGGCTGGTGTCGAACTCCTAGCGCAGCTGATGCGTCAGTGGGAACAGCAAGATTCTACCCGCCAACAAACCGCCGACCAGTGGGGTAAACGTCTGCAAGGTGCCAAGTTGCGCGACTTTGCTAGCCGCGTCGAGTTTATCGGCCGCACCGTATTCGGCGACCCCTACCGCATACGGTTACATGCCGACGGCAGTATGGTGGGCTGGGAAGGCTATCAAGATGAACGCCACGATGTTGGGCAATGGTGGCTGGAAGGCGACCGCTGGTTCCGCCAATGGCAAGAATGGAGCTACGGCGAAACCCTGGGCTTTGAAATCTATACGGATAACAACCGCATTAACTGGGTCCGCGACGGCAAACTGGTCGACTCAGCCTTTTATCGCCTGCATTAGGGAGCCAAAGAAACCAAACCCGCCGAAACTGGCTCTTAAACTCGTCCGTAACTGGACCTATTCCTCGCCAGTTTAAAAAACTACCGTAGATCCATGTCCCAAATTGGAGTCATGGATGTCTGACAATATTTTTACCCTCGCTGGGTTACAACTGAATCTCAGCGCGAATACGGATAACTTCGAGCATATCGAAGCCCAAGTGATGGCAGCCAAGCGCCGCTATCCGCATCTGCAAATGGTGGTGATTCCGGAGCTGGCAACCTTTGGCCCAGCGCCGCGCTATGCGGCCCAATTACCCTGCAAAACCGATAAAAAATTTCAACAACTGGCCCGTGATGCGGGTGTGTGGCTATGCAATGGTTCACTGTTTGAACGTGACGGCGACCATATCTACAACACCTCCAGCGTCTACAACCCGCAAGGCGAAGTGGTCTGTCGTCATCGCAAGCTCTATCCGTTCTTACCTTATGAAGAAGGGATCAGTGCCGGCACTGACGCGCAAGTCTTTACTATTCCTGGCGTGGCGACCTTTGGCGTTTCGATTTGCTACGACCTCTGGTTCCCAGAAACCACCCGCTCACTGGTTTGGCAAGGCGCCGAAGTGATTCTTCACCCGACGCTAACGAACACCATCGACCGTGATACCGAACTCGCCATTGCCCGCGCGAGCGCGGCCACCAATCAAGCCTATGTGGTGTCGGTGAATGCGGCTGCGACCATTGGTGTTGGCCGCTCGATTATTGCCGGCCCAGGCGGTGAAGTGATTCACCAAGCCGGTGATCAGCATGAAATGATCTTGATTGACCTGGACCTCAACTATTTACGCCGCGTTCGTGAAAACGGCTGGCATAGCTTGGGGCAACCACTGAAAAGTTTTCGCGATGCTGCACATTCGTTTCCGCAGTATCAAGCCCAACGCTCAGCGAGTCTGGATGCACTCGGACCGCTCGCAAAACCAAAAACTTCCTGAAACAGCATGACTTTTTCAGACATAATAATAAACAGAGGGGATAGCCCGATGACAACCACACTTAAAACCAAGAACAACATGCACAACCCAGAGTTTAGTCGCTCACCGCTCGCGCTTGCCGTGAGCTCGGCGCTGCTGCTCGGTGCTTTCGCACAGCCGCTCGCGGCGCAAGAGCAAGACGCAGAAGCGCGTGCTGAGGCTGACGAACGTATTACCGTGACCGCCACTCGTCGGCCGACAACGGTGAATGAAATCCCCTACAATATCTCGGTGCTCTCAGGCTCTGAGCTGGAAGAACGCAACATTGTCGACCAAGTGGACGTGATGCGCGAAACCCCAGGGATCACTGTGGTCGACCGCGGTTATCGGAACTCGGGCGTGATCAATAACATCGTGATCCGCGGCATGAACGTGGACTCGGCGGGCAATGGTGACTTCGCTGTGAATGCCGTACCGACGGTGAGCACCTATGTGAATGACACACCTTTGTTTGCCAATTTCATCTTAAAAGACATCGATGCGGTCGAGATTTTGCGCGGACCACAAGGCACCTTGTATGGCTCCGGTTCACTGGCAGGTACGGTGCGTTATCGCTTGAACAAGCCAGACCTATATAGCGGCTATGCGCGCGTTGAAGGTGGCTTGGCACAAGCAGAAGGTTCTGACGGCTTTAACAAAAACTACTTTGCTTTGGTCAACCAACCACTGAGCGATACCATGGCGGTGCGAGGCTTCTTGGGTCGCATCGACAATGCCGGTATTGTGGACTACGCCAACGTCTACGCCTTAAATAGCAGCGGTGAGCCGCTTGCACAAGGTGGCGATATTGCTAACGGCGATCCAATCTTTGAACGGGTTGAAGATGCCGACACAGCAGAAATCACCTACGGTCGTATCGGCGTATTATGGCAGCCGAATGACAACTTCTCGGCATTGTTCAGTCATCATTTCCAAGACGATGACATTGGCGGCCGACGCCAAGTCACCACCGGCACCAACTGGGTGGATGGCACAGAACAACCGTACGATGACTACGAAAATGGTGCGGTGCATCGCGAGCCTGCAGAACGTGAAGTCAGCGCCACCTCGTTGGAACTCGAGTGGGATCTTGGCTTTGCCACCTTGTCATCGAGCACCTCCGACTATGAGCACGAAGGTACGTCAACATCAGATAACAGCGGCTTCTACGCTCAGAACAACTGGTTTGCTTGGTACTACGGTGGTAGCCCACGACCGCTGGCCATTGCCAATCGTTTCTATGAAGACTCTGGCTTTACGCAGGAGCTACGCTTAGTCTCCAATGGCTCCAATGAATTCGACTGGATTATCGGTGCTTTCTACTTTGACCAAGACACCGCTTCAGGACAAGACAGCTTGATGCCAGGCTTTAGAACTTGGGCACAAGCCAGCGGTTTTGACGATACGCTCGCCAGTTGGGGCGGTACCCTCACCGATCAAGACTTCTTGTATCGTGACAACCGCAGTGTGAAAGAACTCTCGTTCTACGGTGAGTTAACCTGGAATATCAACGACAAGCTCAGCACCACGGTAGGCTTGCGTCACTTCGACAACGACATCAGCAACGATACCACTATTGAGCTACCCATTTATCCGGGCCCAGCCAATGTCGACTCTGACTTTGATGACAATGGCACCTTATTCAAAGCCAACGTGTCTTATGATGTGACCGCTGACATGATGTGGTACGCCACAGTGTCTGAAGGCTATCGTCGCGGCGGTACCAGCGCGGTTCCACTGACTGGCGCCTTTGCGGAAAACCCAGAATACCTGAGCTATGAACCCGATAGCGTGGTCAACATCGAAACAGGTATTAAGGGCTCTGTGAATCGTCATAACTATTCGATTAGCTTGTTCCGCATGGACTGGGAAGACCCACAGCTGAACATTGCCACGCCAAACTGGGGTTTCTATGCAGCCGTAAATGGCGACGAAGCGCGCAGCCAGGGTGTCGAAGTGGAGTTTAAAGGCTTCTTAACCGACAGCATCAAGTACAACCTCGGTTATGCCTATGTCGACGCGGAGCTAACCAAAGATTTAGTGGTGCCATCAGGCAACCAAGCCAATCCTTCAAGCTACGTTTACGCCGAAGCTGGCGAGCAATTGCCAAGCATGGCGAAGAACACCTTTAGTGCTGGCTTAAACCACTCGATGGATCTGGACAGTGGCTTCTACTTGGTTAGCAATGTCAGTGCTTACTATCAATCTGACTCGCGCAATGCCTTGGGGAACAATCCAAAGTTTGACATCGATTTACCGTCATTCTGGATTGCCAACGCTTCAACGACCTTGCACGCGGATGACTGGAAGGTTACGCTCTTCGTGAAAAACATCTTCAACGAAGAAGGGGTAACGGGCGTGTTGTCAGAAGGCTACATGGGCACGGACCCGGACGAGAACTTCTATGGCAACAGCTCGAAACAATACATCAGTCAGCCACGCACCATCGGCGTTCAGTTTAGCTACAACTTCGGTTGGTAAGCATGCAGGATAGTTCCAGCTTGGCTGCGGCTGCGCTGCGAGCTTCCGAAGCAGGCCATTATAGCGCGGCGGTAGATCTCTATCGCCGCGCTCTTTTTTGTGCTGCGGCAGCTGAGCGTCCAACGCTACTATTCAACCTCGCTACGATGCTGCGCATCACCGGCGACCTGACCGGAGCTGAACACTGCTTAGATGAAGTGCTTGAGCTGCGTCCGGACGACGCGGAAGCCTGGCTTCTGCGCAGCGGCCTGCGGCGCTGGTCGCTTGCTGACAACCACATGTCGGAGTTGCGGGCGGCGCTGGCTCGCACTGCTTCGGGTGCGGTGAAGGCACGGGTGCAACTGGGCTTTGCCCTTGCCAAAGAACTCGAAGATTGTGCGGTCGGCGCAGATGATTTGACGCTGCTCGCCGACAGCTTTGCTGTGCTGCGCGACGCCTGTGCATTAAGGCGCCAACACATTCAATACGATATCGCCGACGACATTGCCACTTTACGTAGCTTGCGCGACCGAGTGGCGCACGTTGCTCCTTCGATGACGGCAACAGCCACAACGTCTAGTGCGGCGCGGCCGATTTTTGTAGTGAGCTTGCCGCGCGCAGGCTCCACCTTGCTGGAACGCATGCTGGGCTGCGCGGAAGGCGTGCACTTGGCTGGTGAACTCAATCAGTTTCCCGCGGCACTGGGACAAGAGTTGAAGCGCGCTTTTATTGCCAAAAATGGCAGTTCGCGACCGCCACGCAAAGCCGAACTGGTCGGCTTAACAGATGAGTTGGATTCCGCGGCAATGGGTGCAGCTTACCGTGCCAACATACCATCGCTACCTGCGGAAACCCGTGCATTTGTCGATAAGCTGCCGCTGAATTTACTCAATATCGAGCACATTCTGCGTGCCCTGCCCGACGCCCATATTGTCTATGTACGCCGGCAACGCGAAGACCATTGCTACGCTATCCTGAAGCAGCTCTTCGCCCAAGCCTACCCATGGTCCTACTCGACAGACGAGTGCTGCGCCTACTACGATGCCGTTACCGACATGATGCAGCCCTGGCTGAACGCCAAACTGCCGCGTTTGCATGTGGTCGATTACGAAGAGCTCGTCCAACAGCCTGAAACCACTTCCCGCGCGCTATTCGAAGCGCTCGGCCTCACCTGGACTCCAGCGGTACTTGAATTCCACCGCCGCAATAGCAGCGCCAGCACCACCGCCAGCGCCGCCCAAGTACGGCAACCACTCACCTCCCGCAGCATCGGCCTCGGCCAGCACTTCTTCACCACTGACTAGCTACTGGCAGGCGGGGCTGATTTTATTGAGCTCGTTGACGGTTTTGGTGAAGCCGTATTCGTCGTTGTCGCTCACGTAGTAGTACACCATGTCGTTGGGCAGTAGCACCACGCCAATACCACCAAAGCCTGACATGTAGGGTACCCAACTATTGTTGGGGCAACTGATGATACTGGATGCACCCAAGTCATAGGCCCAGAAACCATACCGATAACGACTGCTGGACGTACCGGTGGTGACACCGCCATTGCTGGTGGTCTGCATGGCATCGGCTAGCATGGTGGGATCGAGTACCTGCTGCGAATCGACTACACCGTCATCAATACTGGCAAAGCGTCCCAGTTTCAGGAAATCATCGCTGAGCAAACTCAAGCCGAAGCCAGCCCACGGCATCGCCACGGTGTCGTAGCTGCGGCGGGTGCCATAGCTGAGCGGACTCAGCTCCAATGGCTGCCACAAATCAGGAACTAGCAAGTCGTTGTAATAATCAGCAGTGCTGCCTTCTTGCTGCTGATAAAACGCTTGCATGCCAGCGCTCAGAATATAGGTATCGGAGCTGTGGTACACAAACAACGAACCGGGTGTCGACTTGCGCGGATAATCACAGGCATGACTGATTTTGTCGGCATGGGTAGCGGTTAAGAAGAAGTCATTGACGGTTGCTGTAGAACCTTCATCGACCGAGTCACCAGAGGAGTCATAATTGCCGGTCACCATGCCAAGAGCATCGGCAAATGTGACGTCACTCCAGCGGCTAGTCGGACACTGGCTGACATAGTCACTGACAATCAAATCCTTCTGCGAACCACTGTAGCGATTCTCCAACGCCATCAACGTGTAGCCACCGACCACTGATTTGGCGGTGGAATACGACGGCAACGCCATCACATCACAGAAGGGGTAATCACCCTGCCGCGTGGCACAAGCACCCTGATAATGCACACCAGCATAATAAACACCATAGGCACTACGATGGCTGGCAGACTGATCACTCCCAATAGCACTGACACTCACGCCAGCACTGGGATAATCCGTTGCCAACGCACTGAGCGGCTTCACGGGGATGCGTGCTGCTTGTTCGGCCTCGTAGGCACTGATCACAGCACTTGCGAAACTGAGTGTTTGCGGGTCATAGTCGGCTGCGAGCTTGCCATGCAAGTTGTACTTGAAGTACTGACAGGTTTCCTGCGCAACTTGATACGCCACCTCGGAAATACTGCCATCGTTCTTAAACAAAAACGTCATGACACCATTGTGAATACAGTTGGCATTAACCTCCTGCAGCGCAAACGGCAGCGCCACGCGGCTGTAACCCTGATCACCCGTTTCTTGCCACACACGGCCAGGCGACAGAATTAAATCCCAGGACGGATGCCCGGTCTGAATCAACTGCCGCTCCAACGGCAACAAATGGGTGCCATGCTGCACGAACTCATAGGCAAAACTCGGTAGAGTCTCTGGCGTCGTGTACGCACTCGCTAGGCTAGTGCCCTGCTCGCTGAGCGTGCCCGCCTCAATCGTCAGCGTCAATGTTCCACTAAACGTATTCTGTGGATTCGCTGCCTCCGCAGGCACCGCATAATGCTGATAATTCACCAGCCCCACCTGCTGCGTCCCCAGCAACTGCGTTGCCGTCAGGGCCGTGCGCCCAGTATCACCATCCCCACTTAACAGCAATATACCCGCGGCCATAAACAGCGAACTACCCATGTGCTTTATACCTGCATCCTGTTCAAAAAATATGCAGGATTACCATGCCACCCACTCTGGCTCCACCATAGAGCCAGTTCCTACCAATCGATAGAACCAACCGCTGGGCTGGGCATGCGCGGATATTCACAGGCGATATGGAGCGCTCAAATCCCATCATGGAGATTAGTACGTATGTTGGAGAACCCTTCGGAAAAATGTGTACATACGCATCAAATATGAGAAAAACGGGGGGTACTGTTGAAGCATATCTGCTGCAGGTTTTTCCATATCTGCGGCAGCTGAACCAAAACTTCTCAAGCCCCTCTGAATACACGCACGACCGGTATACAGTTAATAGTAAACAGTTACTCGCTACTGGCTATTAGCTAGTGGTTATTCGCTTTTCGCTAGTAACTAGTAGCCAATAGCTAATAGCGAGTGGCTAGAGATATGGAGCCATGACTTTGAGGAAAGCGTCGCGGCGAGCGCGGCGTTCGCGGGCACTGGGTGGATTTTTCAGCTGGGCGTTCACCAGCTCAACGAATGGACGCGACAGTTCCAGCCGATACAGCACCACAAATAGACAATGGGTACTCACCGAGTGACCGCGTTCGAGGCGCGATATGGTGGCGCGACTTGAGTTTGCAAGAAAGGCCAGATCATCTTGCGTGGCAACATGGCGCCGCTCCAGCCGAATCAGTTCGCCTAGCTTGCGCGCCAGCTCCTCTGCTTCGTCGGCAAATAGCGTATTGTTTTCGAAATCGTAGTATTCATCTTCAAAGCCAATCATCGCGCATCCGTCCAACCAAAACATAAAGCCTAGCTCCACAGCTCCAGCCTGTCTGTAAGCCACAGGCTTAAATCTCCGTGCGCGGAGTCGGAACTTCGCAAAAGCGCTGAGGTCTAGGTTATATCTTTCTATGTATGAGGTCGCGCTATGAAATGCCCAGTATGCCCAGAAGAAAAGCTGATGATGACGGATCGTCAAGGCATCGAGATTGACTATTGTCCAAGTTGTCGTGGAGTGTGGCTCGACCGCGGCGAGCTCGACAAAATTATCGAGCGTTCAGCAGCGCCAGCAGCACCGCAACCTCAACAACAGCCACAGCACGGTCATCACCCGGGCTACAACCAAGGCTATGGCCATAAAAAGTACAAGAAAAAGAGCCTACTCGGTGAAATCTTCGATTTCTAAGTAAAGCGCCCGCTAGGGCGCGAGCAGGACTTCGCGGACTTTGCTAGCTAGCTCTTGGCGCCGATAGGGCTTGCTCAACAGATGGACGCCGGCATCTAAGCGGCCGTGATGAACGATGGCATTTTCGGTGTAGCCGGAGGTAAAGAGTATCTTCATATCTGGGTACAAACGTTGCGCTTCAGCAGCGAGTTGCGGACCATTCATACCGCCTGGCATCACCACATCGGTGAAGAGCAAATCGAAGCGCTCTTGTTCAAGCATCGACAAAGCCTCTTGGCCCGAGCTCGCTGCTTCAATGTCATAGCCCAAAGCCGCCAGCTGTATGATGACATGTTGACGTACTAAGGCGTCGTCTTCGACAATTAAAATGCGCTCACGCCCGCCCTCTGGCTCAGCCGCAGCAGCAGGTGCAACCACCTCATCCGCAGCAGCAACCGCACGCGGCAAATACAGCTTAATAGTGGTGCCGTGTTGGAGTTCTGAATAGATTTTGATGTGCCCATTAGACTGCTTCACATAGCCGTACACCATACTAAGGCCAAGCCCGCTGCCTTTGCCGCGATCTTTGGTCGTGAAGAATGGCTCAAAGGCATGCTGGATCACCTCTGGTGTCATCCCCGTGCCGGTATCCGACACCGACACCAGCACATAATCGCCCGCGACCACGTCACCATGGGCACTGCTGTAATCTTCGTCCAGTTTTACGTTGCGACTTTCAATCGTGAGTTTACCGCTGGCCGGTGCGCCACCTTCGGACATCGCGTCACGCGCGTTGATCGATAGATTCAAAATCGCCGATTCAAATTGCGCGGGGTCAATATCCGCCAACCACAACGATGACTCGGTCAGCAATGCTACTTCAACGCCTTCGGCTACCGTGCGCTTGAGCAGCGGTAACATGCCGTGCAGTAACTCGTTCAATTGTGTCGGTTTTGGCTCCAACGGTTGTCGCCGCGCAAACGCCAACAAACGGTTGGTGAGCTCTGCACCGCGCTCCGACGCGCTGACTGTCATGTCTGCAAGTGGCTTTAAGGCGTGGTCGTTAGGTAACTGTTCGGAAATCAGTTCCGCATTCCCGAGAATTACCGTCAGTAAGTTATTAAAGTCATGTGCGATACCGCCGGTGAGCTGACCGACGGCTTCCATTTTCTGCGACTGATACAAGCGCTCGTCGAGTTCGCGTCGTTCGGTGACATCCAAGATACTGCCAATCAGTCGCACCGCATTGCCTTTTGCATCGCGCGCGATGTAACAACGGTCATTCACGAAAGCCACCGAGCCATCGGCACGCACAAATCGGTAATCATGATTCCAGTGCGAACAGTTTTTGTCGTGCATGGCGGCGTAGTACCCTTCCACCACCTGTTCGCGATCCTCGGCAAAAATATGCTGCACCCAGGATTCATCGGGATCGTCACCCTCATCACGGCGTGGATGCCCGAAGCGCTCGGTGTATGCCTCACTCCACCACAATACATTTGCCGCGACATCCCAATCCCAAATCACATCATTGGTGGCGCGAGTCACTAAGTCGAATCGTTCTTTCGCTCGCTTCAGCGTCTGCTCTGCGCGTCGCTCTGCAGACACATCGCGGAAATACACTGCCAGGCCTTCGGGGCTCGGATAGGCATCAATCTGCACCCAAAAATCGAGCGGCACGAAGTAATCAGTAAAGCGCACTGTTTCACCACTCTCGACAGCTCGCCGATAAGACGTTTCAAATTCAGAGCCCACCGCTTCAGGAAACTCATCCCACATGGAGCAGCCGATCAAATCATCAGCTTCGCGCATCAACAGCTTCTCAGCTTGCGAGTTTACAAAGGTAAAATTCCAGTCTTCGTCGAGCATAATAAAGGCATCACTCATACTCTCGAGCGTATGCCGTAATTGCACGCTGACGGACTCAGCTTGGTCAAACGCCAACATCTGCGCAGTGACGTCTTTTGGGGAATGTAAAATATAGGCAACCTGACCCTGCGAATCGAATACAGGTGAATTGGTGACCTGCCAGTACCTCTCAACAAAGCCGCCCCCTTCCGACTGGGGCCGTTCAATAGGATAACGCACAGCATTCATGGTGTCGGGCTGGCCGGTGCGCACCACTTTGTTCAGTGACTCGGCGATGGTTTGGGTGCCGAGCTGGCTGGTTGCATCATCTGGATCCGCTGGGTAGGCTTCAAACAGCAAGCGCCCAATCAAGTCCTCGCGCTCACGCATAGTGGCTTTGAGAAAACTATTACTGGCCGCCACAATACGGAACTCACGTGGCTCCAGAATCAATAACAACGTGGGCGTTTGGAGGAATAACTGTTCGTAATCTAATGGCTCACTCATGACACCCGCTCCGGCACCTCGGGACGGTAGTTCGCGAGCCACATCAACAGCGTATCGCCAGCCATCGGGTGGCCAATATAGAAGCCTTGCGCATGCTCACAACCCGCCAACGCCAAATACGACAAGCTTTCCTCATTCTCGACGCCTTCCGCGGTGGTGGTCAGTTTCAATGCCTTGGCTAAGGCAATGAGTGCCGCCGCAATTTTGCGCGACTCCTCGGAGCGCGCCAGCGGAATAATAAAGTTCTTATCCAGCTTGAGTTCAGAAAAAGGTTGTCGTACCAACTGCTCTAGCGACGAATACCCCACACCGAAGTCATCAATCGCCACGCCATAGCCTTTTACGCGCAGTTGGGTCAGCAACTCAAGCGCCATCGACGGATTCTCCGCAGCACTGGTTTCAGTTACTTCCAACTTGATACGCTGTGACTCCAACCCACACTGAGAACAGAGCTTGTGAATGGTCTGCGGATAATTGGTCTCTGCAAGAATACTCGGCGAGGTATTCAATGCCAATGTGAGTCGACTCTCGCGAAAATGCTCGGCAAACCAACAAATGGCCTGCGAGAACACCTGCTGAGTGAGTTGGTGAATTTGTCCGGTGCGTTCAGCGAGCGGAATAAAACGGTCAGGCGAAATAAGCTCATGCTCAGGACTGATAATACGCACCAACGCCTCAAAGCCGGTCACGCGCCGGGTATGACAGGATATTTGCGGCTGATAAAACACCACTAACCGCTTTTGGTCGAGCGCTTGTTGGAGCTCTTCACTAGTAAGTTCTGCAGTTCTCGGAGCGCTCGCAGCGCTATTGGTATGGTCAATGTAGTCTTTGAGCAGTGCTTTCAGCGCGCTCATACGGAAGGGCTTGGGGAGCACACCCGCCACTTTAAGGCCACTTTCTGCAGCAGCCGTCTGTGCTGACTTCAGTACCTTCTCGCCGAGCCCGCTCACAATAATCAGGGTTGCATCACATTGTTCGAGCACCAGCTGTCGCATCACTTCAACGCCGTCGACACCTGGCATTGCTAGATCAAGAATGAGGTGCGTCGGCTCAAACTCATGCAAACAAGCAAAAAATTCCTTCGCATCGGTACAAGAACGTGCCTCAAAACCCGCAATTTTCGCCATTTCACGAATAGTACTACTGACCTCAAAATCGTCATCGAGTACCAACAATCGCCCCTGCAAATCTCCCATGACGGTTTGCCACCTGTGGTTAAAGGTTGTACAAATGTTTACCTCAAGTTACCACAAATTGGCTATTTGACAATCATTTAAGGAACCCTCAGCGGGGTGCTAGACCGCGCGCGGTGCAGGCGGTACACTCTTACGCAGAAGAAGAACAATAAGAGAGCTACATGCTGACGCATCTACAGCAGTTGGAAGCTGAATCCATTCATATATTTCGAGAAGTGGCGGCTGAGTTTCAGAAGCCGGTGCTGATGTACTCCATTGGCAAGGATTCCAGCGTGCTGCTACACCTCGCCAAAAAGGCGTTTGCACCCGGCAAACTGCCGTTTCCGCTGTTGCATATCGACACCCTGTGGAAGTTTCAGGAAATGTATGCGTTTCGCGACGCCATTGCCCAGCAGCATCAGCTATTGATTCATACCCATCCCGATAAGCTGAGTCCGTTTGAGCACAGCAGTGCTGTGTATACCGACGTAATGAAAACCCAAGCACTCAAACAAGCACTCAAGGAGCATCAGTTCGATGCGGCCTTTGGCGGTGCGCGGCGGGACGAGGAAAAGTCACGCGCCAAAGAGCGGGTGTTTTCGTTTCGCGATCAGCAACAGCGCTGGGATCCCAAGAATCAGCGGCCTGAACTATGGAATTTGTATAACAGTAAGGTGCATAAAGGCGAGAGTATTCGAGTATTTCCGCTCAGCAATTGGACTGAGCTCGATATCTGGCAATACATCGAACAAGAACAGATCGCCATACCGCCATTGTACTTTGCCAAAGAGCGTCAGGTGATCTGGCGCAACAATATGTGGATTGCGGTTGATGATGAGCGGCTGCCACTCGCGCCCGACGAACAGCCTCAACTGAAACAAGTACGTTTTCGCACGCTGGGCTGCTATCCGCTGAGTGGCGCCGTGGAAAGTAATGCCACCACGCTGCAAGACATCATCCGCGAAACTCAGCAAGCCACACACAGCGAACGCCAAGGCCGGGCCATTGACCACGACGCCGCCAGCTCCATGGAACGCAAAAAAATGGACGGGTATTTCTGATGGCGTTACAAGCGACAACGAAAGCACAAGACGGGAAAGGCCTGCTGCGTCTCATCACCTGTGGCAGCGTGGATGATGGCAAGAGTACCCTCATTGGCCGACTGCTGTATGACAGCCATAAAACCTTTGCCGACCAACTCGAGGCCGTTAAGACCAACGAATCTTATGACTTTGCCCATTTAGTCGATGGCTTGCATGCCGAGCGCGAGCAAGGCATTACCATTGACGTGGCCTATCGTTATTTTAGTACCGACAAGCGTAAGTTCATCATCGCTGACACACCCGGACATGAGCAGTACACCTGCAATATGGCGACCGGAGCCAGCACCAGTGATCTGGCCATTATCCTGATTGATGCGGAAAAAGGCGTGCTCACGCAGACTCGTCGGCATAGCTATATTGTCAGCTTGCTCGGGATCAAGCATGTGATTGTGGCGGTCAACAAGATGGACTTGGTGGGTTATGACCAAGCGCGCTACAAGGCTATCCAAGCTGACTATCTCAAACTTGCAGGCCAGTTGGATATCCCCGATATTCACTTTGTACCCGTCGTGGCGCTGACCGGCGACAACGTGGTGCAAAAGAGCACCAATATGCCGTGGTTCCGTGGCCGTACCTTGATGAATTATCTAGAGACGCTGACCATCGACCGCGCACTGAATACGCAAGATTTCCGCTTCCCGGTGCAATACGTGACCCGCCCGAACGGTGAGCTCGCCAAACGTGGCTATGCGGGCTCGGTAGTGTCAGGCTCTATCAAGCGTGGCGATACCATCCGCATACTGCCAGCGGGCACCATTAGCACGGTAGAGAGCATTACCACCTATGACGGTGAACTGGAACGCGCTATCGCACCTCAAGCGGTCACACTGGTATTGAACGATGAAATTGATGTGAGTCGGGGGGATTTGATTGTCGATAAAGACGCCCTGCCGCATATGAGTAATCGGCTTCGAGCGCGCATGGTGTGGATGCACGAGCAAACCCTGTTACCCGGACGTGAATACTGGGTCAAACTAGGCACCAAAACCGTTAGCGCACGCTGCGAAAAAGTGCTGCACACCCTCGATGTGAATACGCTGCAAGAGCAAGGCGCAGAAACCCTCGCACTGAACGACGTCGGCATGACCGATTGGGTGCTGAGTGAAACCGTGGTGTTCGACAAATACAAAGTGAACCGCAAAACCGGCGCCTTTATTGTGATTGATAAGCGCAGTAATGCGACCGTTGCCGCAGGCATGGTAGCGCAGCCGTTAGCAGAGGCTTCATCGGGAGCTTTGAGTGCAAGTGATGTGGATTGGCACGACCATCAGGTCACGCCAGCACGGCGCGCGTTGTTGAAACAGCAAAGGCCGGCAGTGGTGTGGTTTACAGGATTATCGGGGGCGGGAAAATCGACGCTCGCGAGCGCAGTGGAAGAGTTGTTACTGCAGAATGGCAATCATACGCTGGTATTGGATGGCGATGTAATGCGCACCGGACTCTGCGCCGACTTAGGCTTTAGTCCGGAAGATCGAGCTGAAAATATACGCCGTGCAGGTTCAGTCGCTAAAGTACTAGTGGATGCGGGATTGATAGTGCTCTCAGCCTTTATCTCACCGTTTCAGGCAGACCGTGCCGCCGTACGCGACATGCTGGGCGCAGGAGAGTTTATTGAAGTGTTCGTGGATACGCCCATAGACGTATGCGCCAATCGTGACCCCAAAGGTCTCTATGCGCGCGCCCAGAAGGGAGAAATTCCTGATTTCACTGGCATTAGCTCGCCCTACGAAGCGCCACATGAGCCAGACCTACATATCGAAACCGCAGAACTCGAAGTCCTCGAAGCCGCGCAACAGGTCGTTGCCCTGCTCCGCACCCGCGGCTTTATCCGCTAAGCAACTAGTTACGGCTTCTCGGTTTGGTCCATGGTTTCGGGGTTGGGAATGAGGCCGATAAAGCGGGCTAGGCTGAGGAGTGTCATGAAGAGGCCGATGACGGCTTGGGCGATGACGATGGTGTAAGCGAGGACGCTCAGCGGGGTGACGTTGTAGAAGCCGAAGCTGGTCATGACCACAAAGCTGGTATACACCGCGCCAAGCACGCTCTCGTTGGAGCCGGGTACGGTAAAGTCGAAGATTTGGCTGAAGAAGGCATATTGCGCCGCAAACCAAAAGATAATTTCGAAGTAGTTTTGAATGAGGAGCAGAATCATCCGTCGGTAACCATGCAGCGCATAGGACTTGCCAGCTCGTTTGGCGCGATATTCGTCGAAGAGCAAGACGTTCATCTGATACACGACCACTTCGAACACTCGCAAAAACGCATAACCCGCAATAATACCGCCCACCCACACCGATGGGACGTAAAGTACCAAGGGCACCGATGCAATCGACAAAAACACATGACTCAGCGCCCAAGCATCGACAAAGCGACCGCTGCCATGCGTGCTCTTAAATACCTTCCGCACCAAGGTAAACAAAGAAATTTTGCCTAACCAACGAAACACCGTCTCCCAAAAGTCGACTATGAAAGGTGGTGTTGGTGTTGGTTTAGATTCTGGTTTTGGCGATGTATCTTTCATCTATTTTTCTTGGTTACTGTAAGTCTCTGTCCAAACTATAATGCAATGCTAGCGTACGCGGTCGCCTTGGCCGCGGCCGAGGACAGTCATGAAAATGTAGCGGAAGTAGTTGCTGAGGGACATAGTGGCGAGCATGCGGGCGTCGGTCTCGGCGAGTAGAACTGGGGTAGACATATCAATGTCGTTTACCTGGGCTAATCCAGTGATGCCTGGCCGCGCATCTAGCACTCCACGCGAACGGCGCTCGTCTATCAGTTCTTCTTGGTTAAATAAGCACGGGCGGGGCCCTACCAAACTCATCTCACCTTTTAGCACGTTCCAAAGTTGGGGGAGTTCATCAAGTTTTGTGCGGCGCAGGAAACGTCCGAAAGGTGTAATTGAAGATGTGTTAGCGAGGTGACTTGCTACTGACGCCGTATCGAGACTCATCGTCCGAAACTTTACCAATGTAAAAAGCTTTCCATTGCGTCCTACTCGCTCTTGTCGAAAAAGCGGTGAACCGGTGTCAAGAATTCCAATAAAGAAAATTATCATTAAAAGTGGACTGCTAACAAGCAAACCAATAAATGCAAAACACAAGTCATATATACGCAGCAAGTAACAACTCCAAATTTAGCTATATCAGTCGTAAATTAATGCTTCTACTTTGTCTGTAAGAATCGAATAATCAAAATTTTTATTCGCATACTCACGCCCCCGAAGCCCCATTTTAGTTCTTTCATCAATAGGCATATTCTTGATTTGTAAAATAGCCTCCGATAGTTCTTCACAATCTGATGAGGAGACCTCGATTCCGCAATCGGCATCTTTAATCGGATTAAAATTAGGCGAATCAATGTAGTAAATTATTGGCTTACCTGCAGCAAAATAATCAAAAAGCTTATTTGGAGATACTCCATACTTATATAACGAAGACTTCATTGCTCCGACCATCAATACATCAAAATCTCTCAATGTTTCATGAATTTTATTTTTAGGTACAAAGTCTAAAAACTCAACATTAGTAAGGTTATGTAGCTTACAAAAGCTCTGCATAGCAGGTAGTTCACGCCCTTCTCCTACCAACTTAAACATAATATCTTTGTGGTTTTTCAGTAACAGAGCAGCTTCGAGCATTAAATCTATAGCATTTGCTAAGCCGAAAGTACCTGTGTATCCAACCACAAAGTTCTTGTGACCACTTTCTCTCTCAGAACTGCTTATATCTTTATACAACTCTGATCTATCAAATCCATTTGGAATCCATCTGAACTTTGATTTATCAATTTGCAGTTCACCTAAATGCAAATCGAAGTTCTTTAGGTTTGATGTAATATAATCCGATTTCAAATATGCTCTCCTCTCAATTAACGACATAACTCTTATGAGAGGATTTTTAGGACTTTTTCCACCTAGTTCGATAAGTGTCATTGGCCATATATCACGAACATCAAAAATAAGTCTCGATTTAAATTTTTTACTCAGATAATACGCTCCCTCAAACGAAATCAACGATGGGGAAGAGCAAAAGATAAAATTTGGAGGTGTGTCTCTGTATCGCTTGTGTAAAAGTCTAAGTCGAACCGAAAAGACAAACCAATTAATAATTCTAAACAGACTATGTGCTGATTGATATTGTATTCCTTTCAAGAATACAACGTTAACATCGTCAATTAACCTTTCCTCTATAGAAGAATTTTGAGGTATTGCATCTCTCAATAGATGATGTGGATTACATATGATCAGCTTAACTTGATAGCCTCGTTTTGAAAGTTCTTTAGCAAAATAATATGTTCTGCCACCAAAACCACAACTCGGAGTTGAAGCATAATGATTTATAAACCAAACTTCCGGTTTATTCATTTCAAATCCCTAAGCTTTTTAGCAGGGTTACCAGCGTATACAGAAAAATCATCAACATCTTTGGTAACGACTGCTCCAAGTCCGACTAAAGCGCCTGCGCCAATTGAGATTTTCTGATGCGTGCAGCTATTTGGGGCAACCCACGCATTCTCTCCGACTGTAACGCCCCCGCTCAACTCGGCACAAGCTATAATAAAGGCTCCCTTCTTAACCACACAGTTATGAGCAATATGTACTAAATTATCTACCTTTACATTATCTTCGATAATCGTATCGCCAAGTGTTCCTCGAGCAATTGCAGTACAAGAACCAATCTCGACATTATTGCCGATTAGAACACCTCCTAAATGAGGAAACTTCAACGGAATATTTGTAGAATCTCGCTCGAAGCCAAATCCATCTCCACCTATAGACGAACACGAGCGAATAAGGCAATTAGCGCCGATACGTGTCCCAGAATGTAATACTACATTGTGTTCGATAACTGTATGTTCACCAACTACGCAACCTGCTTCGAAAACGACATTTTTACCAATATGTGCAGTAGGATGAATTATTGGCATATCACTCCACGTAGAAAATCCAATATTTTCGTTGAGATATATCAGTGCCCTGATGAAATCAAGCCGTGGATTTTTACTTAAAATGTATCCACAGGAATTTACCTCAAGGTTCTCTTCAGCGCAGCTCACGATGCATGCGATACCAACTTTGTTGGCTAAAGAATCCTTTGCAAAGGCTAATTCATTTAATGACACCGAGTCTGCTGGGCTAACCCCATTAATTGAAATATCTAAACCATGAAACTCTAGCTCTAAGTTTGAAGCTAGCTTTGATAACTCGATAATACCATTCAACTTATAACCCATCTGACCACCTCAAAGCTTTCCGCATACTCGGTACCGATCTGTACACCTCGAACCTTTGCAAGAGCAAAGATAAAATCTTCGTCCATATATTCTCGTTCTCTTTGAGACCTGTAACAACTTAACGCTTGAATCTTAGATACAATATGGCGACGCTCCAGTTTGATAAAACAAGTAGTGTCAAACGACAAATTATTCCAGATTAGTTCATACCCGAGAATTGATGTATTCTTAAATGCTCTGAGTCCCTCTTGAGCAATAGTGGAATGATCTTGATGAATATCTTTCAAAGACGGAATTAACACTAAATCAAAATTGCTATTCTTTCTAATAGAAATTAACTCTTCCAATATTTCTTGTCGAACATAACTAAGCTTCCTTACTTCGTAATCGAAAATGATCAGGTTCTCTAATGGTATTCCAAGATTGGTAGTTGCTGCCTTTACTTCTGTTTTCAGAATATCCCGTGGCAAATGTTTAGGTACCGAAGCTTCCGCAGTTGAAAAAGCAACATAAGTGACATTCGCGCCCATCTCAATTAACTTCGATATGAACCCGCCAGCACCAAGTTCGCCGTCATCTGTATGCGGCGCCAACACTAGAACATTTCTAAATAACATCGTCTCTCACTTATATGTCTACTTAACCTCAATAGAATCAGAGAACTTTTACTATTACACCAGTAAAACTAATAATACCTTTTCCTATCTAATAATGTATATGATTCCAACAACTTACCTTCTTCAATACCCCAATTATACTTTTCTTTAATCGCCTGCTTTCCATTCTCCCCCATCTTTCTTGAGGTACCTGGAGATTCAATTAATGAATCAATTGCATTTGCTATCTGAACTGGGTCCAATGGATCCACACAAATCCCACATTTTTCTTCATTTATGATTTGCGCCCAATAAGGAAAATTGGAAGCAACTACAGGTATTCCAGCTGCCATGTATTCAAACATCTTAACCGGAAGTGATTCTACATAATTGGCTCTCGGATGAAGAGTAACTAAACCGACAACTGATTGGCGAAGGATTGATTCTATTCCTTTTCTATCTAGCCAACCAACAAAGTCAACACTGGACCAACTATCGATAGTTTTAACAAATTTCTCAAATACTGGATCCGAAAATCTACCCGCTAGTTTCAATCGAATAGGAGACGAGGTAAAGCTGAGTGCGAGAACCATCTCCTGAATGCCTCGTACCTTTTCAAGCCCGCCTATATAAACGATTTGATTCCCAATTTTATCTCGGCACGTTAAATCGTTAACCAAAAACTCGTCAATAATCGGAAAATTATTAATAACTACCGAATTTGCACCGAGCTTCTGAAATTTATGACCAATTGAAGGGGTCGCTGCAACAATAAGATCTAACCTAGGTGAAAATCGGCTTTCATATTTCGAAAATAAATAGGATAGAATTCTTCGTACATACCTATGCAAATAATATTTACTAAGTATTTGTTTCGGCACGTCTTCATGTGAATCGAATATGACTATCTTGCCGAGTTTTTTGAGCCTCAAAGCGACAGGAATCAATTCTGGATCATGGATATGGTAAATATCTGAATCCATCTCAACGGCTTTCTTAAAAATCAATCTTGAAGTTAATACGACCCTCTTAATTCTGCTAGTCTCTCGGCCTACATCATAAATAATAATTCCATCACAAACTTCATTTCCAGCACCATCAGCAACAACCAATGAGACTAGAAAATCACTTCTTGATAATGATTTGCATTGTTTATGAAATATTCGAGTATCATATCGTGGATGCGCTGAAGTCAAATGGGTAACACTTGGCATCTAAAACCTCGATTCATATATAGTAGAATAATAACCGACAAGAAGATATGATTAAAATAATACACATCAAAATTTATCTTAATCAGCCATAAAATATTCTCAATTAATTGTCAGAATATACTTTATGGTATGCTACTGCATCACGTTCCCAATAGGCATTGGAGGCGTATTGTTCAACATTTTTCTTAATTTTTTCAATTTCATCATTATCTATCGTACGAATTAAATCCAAAAGATTATCCGCCTCAACTACCCATCCTAAATTATTTTCCCTAACAATCGTCGACAAATACTCTAGATTATCGCTAACAACAACAGGCAAACCAGCATGCAGATATTCAAAAAACTTGTTTGGCAAGCACCATCTATAACTTAAGGAAAGTTCGCCTTTTATGACAAACAATCCAACATCGGCACTTCTAGTAACGTCTACAATATCATCTACAGGAACCGCTGGTTGATAATGAATGTTTTCTAAGTTCAAATTAATGATTTCTTCACAATAACTACCATAACCCATAAATACTAGATCACATGTACTCCTTCTAAATTGCTCAACAAGGAATCCCGCACCACGACTTTCCTCTATCAAACCTTGATATATATACAGAATATTTTGATGGTTCTTCATAAATTTCTGTTTAAGATTAACTTTTAATTCAAAGTAATCATTTAAAGGAGCCGCTTCAGGAACGTTCCTTATAACGTAAACATTCTCTAAACTATATCGATTTTGATACCAACTTTTAATCGGGTCGCATACAACGACTACACCAGAAGCAGTTCTGATAAAAATAACTTCAATTAATTTAGACAAGAGCTTTGAAAACCCTTTTAATCCGGTTCGCTGTGTCTCCAGTTCATGTGGAAGATAAACCAATTTTGCTTTAAAAACTGCTGATAATAGGTAAGCTAAAGGAAGAAGCGACAAGTTATGAACACTTATATGAGATATTGATTCTCTATTAATACCGCGTAATTTAAAGAAACAAAATTTTGCATATTGTAGCAGTCCGACTATAGCTAATATTTTCCGTAACCAGCTTCTATTTTTAAGCTTCCCCCTTGCTAGTAAAATTCGCACACTTGTTTGTACTCGAGATATCTTTAAACCAAACTTGTTTGTTTCATTGACTTGAAGCTCGGAGTTCCAAAGTCCTATCACCTCAACGCTATCAAATATGCCGTTACTCAATGTAAACTTAGTTTCTTTAATCAATCTAGATTCATTCGTCAAATCTGATAAAAAAATATGAACATTTACCGAATATTTTTTCATAAATCACTTGAATCTTTTATATATAGACGAGAATATACCTAAATACTTTCGCATATAACTATATAACTTTACATTATTTGGATATTGACTAAAGGAAACTGGCTCTGAGGACATGATTCTTTCATATGTATCTGAATCAATATCTAGTTTTTTCATAAAAAACTGACGATCTTCTCTAAGTTCAACCTCTGAATACAACGGCTCTAAGAGTTCCTTAACTGCTTCTTCCCTCGAAATTTGACCCGACACAATTAAACTAGATAGATGTGCCTTACGCTTGTCATATCCAAATTTATAAGGCAAGTAATGAGCCTGGAAAAACTTAGTAAACACAGATTCATAGTGCTTACCACCATAATCTCTCCACCCCATCTCTGATACCAAAATATTCTTGGCTTCTTGTTTATTATATTCAATCAATTCCAACGGACGGTGTGTTCTCATCTTCGCAATAAACGGATAATATATAAACTTAGAAAACGTAGAATGAATCGGATATCTTTTAAGCCTCTTAAGCTTTCCAAACCGTTTGTGGATACCTATTAAACTTGTAGGATCACTTGCATCATATCCCCAAGCGGAGGGAAGAATAGACTCTGTTTGCATATTCCCACCGTTCAGAATATCACTAATTCCATATTTTTTTGCTTCATTATACAATGATGCTATAAAAGCATGATCCTGTGGAACATCAAGATTGGCTACTCCTGATAAAAAGTAGGCCCTTTGTAAATCTTTAATCTCTGGCCAATCTATAACTAATGTATGCAAATCCAGATCTAATTTTTGTACTATATTTTGAATATTATTGACTGCGAGTTCTGAATTCCAGCCAGTATCAACGTGAACCACTAAAGGTCTAAGGCCGAGCTTTTTTACTGCATACCAAGCCAAATAGGAACTATCAACACCACCACTCAGCCCCATAATACAATCGTAATCTCTTCCTCTTCCCTTTGCTTTAAGGCGTTCAACTAGAGCATCTAACTTACGTCTTCGTTCACTGTAATCTCCTATTGACATAGTATATTCTTTGTATTTAATACAGTGATTGCAAACTCCATTCTGGTCAAATTTAATGTCTGGGTCTGAAGTATCCATTACACATTCGACACATTCCTGATGTGGTCGTTTATGTAATAAATTCGAGTACGGATTATCGTAATACATCATGATCTTTGCCTTGAAAACCTAAAGGAAACGGTGATACAAAAAATATACCATAGACTGGACAAGCAGCTATATAGAAACAGAGTAAAATATAATTTATCTACTAGTTCAGAATAGGCCGTTATAACAAATGAAATAATAGAGATTGCAAATAATCCGGTTTGCCAAAGAAGATCATGTGCCTCTTTTCGCTTTACTATCCAAACATAACTTAAGGGGGATGAAATAAAACGTGTAACTATCAGGAAGCTCATAGCCTGAATTAGTAAACCAGATTCTTGCCATTTATTACCGAAAATGATCGGAAATATATATGGCATAACGATAACCAGAGGTATCACCAATAATACCGATAAGCATATCATCAATAGGAGAAATGAGTCGAATGTTGATGAACAATTGCCAGTATCTTGCGTTTCCCTGCTGGACTTTTGCCTAAATATATCTTGAACGGAGCTAGATATAAAACTAAGTGGCATATTTATCATTCTATTAGCTAAAGAATATTGACCAACGGCTTCAGCACCAAAAAGCTTGTTGATCATTAACTCAGGAACTTGTGTTGTAAGCGTATTTATCAAGTTAGAGGGCATTGTATAATAGACCAATTTCCTATTTTTTATAAGAACAAATATCGTTTGAGACCATTTAGGAAAAACAGAAGCTTCAAATAAGATGTTAAAAGAAACTCTTAACATTAGGAATATAGCTATAGAATAGCCAATTATGTTGGCTGCTATAAATCCGGCCGCTCCAAATCCAATAATGCCTATTAAAATTTGAAGGCTCATTGTTGATATACCAAGAATTATTTTATTACTACCCAACAAAGAGTAATATTCACAACGAATGGCTAACGTGTATAATATAAGATAGCTAGATGCTAGGAATGTTGTGATTGGTAGTATTCCTACGTATGGGATAATACCATCGCCTAAAAGAATGCTTAAATAGGAATCTTCTATTAATATAACTGATAAAAAAAATACAGAGTTAATTATTAACGAAAACATTAAACTTATTAATGTAGCAATCTTTATTGATGAATGTCTTTTTTCCGTTAGAATAGCATTATGAAAAGCTAATGTTGATATTGAAGAAATTATAATCGCTATCGCATAATAAACTGCATAGATACCAAAGTCATAGGGCGAATATAATCGGGCTATGATTGGCGCAGTAATCAACGGTAATAATTGAATTAAGGCCGATGAAGCAACAAAGTTTCTATGTTTTTTCTCGATAGCAGACTTTAAGGGTGATATCAATCTTAGAAACTGCCTTTTTATCATACTAACTATTGACCCCAAATACGTTCAGATTCTTCTTCAGTAGGGTATTTGATTAATACGGCTCGATGTTTACCTTGAAAAACAAAGATTGAGCCTGCTGCTGCAGCGGATGCTCCTGATAGCTTTACTACATCATGTATGTCTTTCATAGAACCCGCACCACCTGATGCTATTACAGGAACTGATACTGACTTCGATACCTGAGCTATCAATTCACTATCATAGCCGGATTGCATTCCATCCTTATCAATAGAGTTTATTAGAATTTCACCTACTCCTCTTCGTTCAAGTTCAATAGCCCAATCAACAGGCGAATAAGGAATTTTCCTTGTACCACCATCTATGTAAACTCGCTTTCCACCAAAGATACTTGTTCTTACATCTATCGAACCGACAATCGTTGATGAACCGAATTTATCTGATAGGTTAGTTATAAGCTCCGGCTGTCTATACGCCGCCGAATTAATAATTACCTTTTCAATGCCAATCGATAATATATCTTTAACAATAGCGATATTATCTATACCTCCACCATAACTCAAAGGCATAAAACACTCGCTAGCTAAATTTGATAATAGATCTAAATTTGGTTGTTTTTTAGTACGTGACAGACCGATATCTAGTAAAACAATCTCGTCAACTTCTTTAGTATTGAATATTTTAAGGGTATTAACAGGATCACCAATATATATAGGGTCTTTGAACTTTCTTGTTTTATACAAGCCGCCATTATTCAAGAGCAGGGTTGGAATAATTCTATGTCTCATCATTACAACTCCGCAAATCTTTTAAACAAAGACAGTCCAAATTTATGACTTTTTTCCGGATGAAATTGTACGCAATAGAGATTATCTTTAGCCAAAGCACAAATAAATTCTCGACCATATGTCGATCTCATTGCGATAATAGAACTATCTAAAGTAGACATATGGTAACTATGTACGAAATAAAATCTGGAATTGCTACCTAATCCCTCGAAAATATCAACGTCCTTACATATGTTTACGTCTCGCCAACCTATATTTGGTAGGTGCCACTTTCCTTCGATTGACGATAAATCAAACTTGACAGTTTCTGCTTCAAACCAACCTAAACCAGATAGACATCCTTCTTCACTTGAATTCGTCATTAACTGGGCACCCAAACATATACCGAGTATTGGAATCCTTTCTGCTCGGGCTTTATGATTGAGGATATCTACAAGATCGTATTCAATTAAATGGGACATACCAGTATCGAAAGAGCCGACACCTGGTAATATAATCTTCTTTGACTTTTCGATTACCTTTTTACTTGAAGATATCTCTGCCTCGAACCCTAACTTTGTAATCATGTTTTTTATAGAGCCCAGATTACCCAATCCGTAGTCAATTATTGTAATCAATTTTTATGCCTTAACTAAACTTGTTCTTCTTTATTGATGAGAAACCTAACATGAACCATAATGGTATCCATGTGAAAAAGGTGTATGACGTTGATAAAAATAGGATTAATAAAAGCATCCTAAAACCGATCACTGTTTCTCGGCTATCGCCATTTGACTCTATAGCGCTGTATTCAGATTTTACAACTGAAAATAACATAACAAAAAACAACCCAAACCCTATCAAACCCGTATGTGTTAACAGTGAAAGTGGAAGACTGTGCATGAACTTCCCTTCACCACTTCCAGCTATTATCTCAGCTGAATAATTACCGAGAATTGGTGCCACATTAAATTGTGACGAAAAACTCTGCAGTAATTCATATCTGGTTTGAACAGAACTTAATACCCAATCGCCCTCAGCTAATGATGAAAATCTCGTATCGCTTAATAGACCATCTAGAAATAAATTCACGGTCAAAAAAAGTACAAGCAGAATAAAAATAAAAAAAGACAACAATCTACTTATACTTATTTTATTCAAAATCAATGTAGCTAATGTTAAAGGTAGAGCTACTAGCCAAAATGCGATTATACTTGTAGATTGCATCAAAGAGATCGCATAAACAAAACACGTACAAATCAACAAGAAAAAGTATATTGAAAGATTTAGAAATCTATCTTTGGATTCGAGGTTTATAAGTGATGAAAACGTGAATATCAGTAATAATATTAGTATGGTAGCGCTATTAGATACGGCTTGGTAAGAAATTGTGAAAACTCTTTCATCTAAATAAGTATATGTTAACCAAGCAACTGGCAACGTTAATATCAGAATAAGAGTTGGAATTGTTCTAGTTATACTTCCCGGGCGAGATGCAAATTTTGACTTGATCGCCGCAATAGAAATAGCAGTGAATATCCCATATAGAAACCATGTCAACAATCCAAACCTAGAAAATAAAATTGACTTAAATGAATATTCTGATTTGGTCTCTACATTTAATGCTAATAAAATAATAAATATTAAAAAAAGTACAACTGGAAACAATCGTACTATGTTCTTTTTTATCCCCCAAAAAAACAACATAAGACCAATCATCATACTTAACAAGTATCCCAACAAGTCTAACCGTGTCCCCACAATTGAATATATATCAATATATATACTCCGACTAATCTGGAGAACTAATATGCTAAGAAATATTATCCCTAGAAGAGAATATGTAGATATTTTATAGCTCTTAAATTTAGTTAAATCGTACATCTAATTTGGAATTATACCTTGTATTTCTGAAATTACTTTAAGTTGATCTTTTGTCTTGAGATACGGACTAATTGGTAAACTTAAAATATCATTAGCAACTTTATCTCCCACGTCGAGACTTATCCCACTCTGTGCTACCGCTGGTTGCTTATTTAGTGGCGTTGGATAGTGGACCACTGTAGGGACTCCCTTCTCTAATAAGCATTTACGGATAGAATCTCTATTCTTTATCCTAATGGAAAATTGCGCCCATGAACTGTTATTGTATGAAGTTATAAAAGGTAATTGAATGGAATGGGAATAATCATTTAATAGATCGATGTATACGTTCGCTAAGATATCTCGTTTTAGAAGTTCATCGTCGAATACTTCTAACTTTTGAATTAAAACTGCGGCCTGTATAGTGTCGAGGCGACTGTTAACACCAACACGAATATGGTGATAGCGATGAGATTGACCATGACGTGCAATTTGCCGCATTATAGTTTCTAATTCACTATCATTTGTGAATATTGCTCCACCATCTCCGTAGCAACCTAACGGCTTACTTGGGAAGAAACTGGTGCAAGCAATTGTGCTCAAGTTGCATGACTTACGCCCTTTATAGGTTGCGCCGAAACTTTGAGCGGCATCTTCAATAACAGGAATATTATATTTAGCTGCAATTGCATTTATAGCGTCAAAATCAGCACATTGCCCATAAAGACTAACTGGAATAATTGCTTTGGTTCTCGGCGTTATCGCTGCTTCAAGCAAATTTGGATCGAGATTATATGTCTTTGGATCAATATCAACGTAAACGGGCTTAGCACCCAACAGTGCGACCGTCTCTGCAGTGGCGATGTAGGTGAATCCTGGTGTAATGACTTCATCCCCGGGTCCTATACCCAATGCCATTTGCGCAATTTGAAGTGCATCAGTGCCGTTTGCTACAGTAATGCAATGTTTGGCTCCAGTATAAGCCGCGAGCTTTTCTTCTAACTCGTCGACTTCGGGTCCCAATATATATTGTCCATGAGCTAGGACCCTGGCTATGGCCGCGTCAATCTTGTCTTTAATTCGAGCTTGTTGTGCTGCCAAATCTATAAACTGCATCATAAAGGTTATGATCCTGCGACTAGTTTTGTAAGTTGATTACCGTTCAAAATATATCGAACACCGGTGTGTTCACAGACTGCTTCGCCTTCGCCACTAACAGGTAGGTCTAACTGCTCACCAAATTCACTCATCCAACCACGTTGTTTAGCGGGAACGCCAAGCATTAATGCGTAAGCCGGCACGTCGCGGTTGACGACCGCGCCCGCACCAACAAATGAATATTCACCAATAGTCACTCCGCAAACAATGGTGCAGTTTGCACCTAAAGTTGCGCCCTTCTTAACATGAGTATCTAAATATTGATCTTTTCGTTCGATTAAAGAGCGTGGATTATAGACATTCGTGAACACCATACTTGGGCCACAGAATACGCCTTCTTCAAGGTATACATTGTCGTAGACTGACACGTTGTTTTGAACTTTGCAGTTGTCACCGATAACAACCTTGTTGCCTACAAATACGTTCTGCCCAAGTGAAACGCCTTTACCGATTTTTGCGCCACTACAGACGTGCACGAAATGCCAAACTCGGCTGCCTTCACCGATTTCAGCTCCTTCATCGACAATCGCCGATTCGTGTTTGTAGTAGCTCATGTTAATCCACCAATAAGTTTTGTAGATGAGGATGGGCTTCATTGGGGGCTGCAACCTGAGGCTTCTGAACACGGATAGACTCAACGGTCTCCACACAGTGACGGGCGTCCTCAATGCCATAGCCTCGCCCGGCTAAAATCTCTTCATAACTGACCGTATGCAGATCAGTGAAGCCGCCTGAGAACTCAAGTTCTTCACCATCGCAGGTGATCGTGCGGAACGTGGATTGTTTACCGGAAACCGATTCAGGTAAATCTCTAGCATCTATCGATAAAAACCATCGAACACGAGCTCGTTCATACTCAAGATACCCACTCGCTTTCATATCGTTAGCAAAGTGCAACACGTTGCGGTGTAGCTTGCCAAAAATAAAGTGCAGCATATCGAAAAAGTGCACACCAATATTTGTTGCAACACCGAATGACTTTCTTGGATCGCCTTTCCAGCTCTCCATATACCACTTGCCTCGCGAAGTAATATAAGTCAGCTCAACTTCATGCTTTCTTTCCGAAGTTGCGCGAGCAACTTTTTCTTTTAAATCTAAAATAGCTTGGTGATGACGAAGCTGAAGTATGTTAAATACTCGCTTACCCGTTTCTCTCTCAACCAAAGCGAGTTCATCCAAGTCTGCTGAGGTTGGTACTAGTGGCTTCTCACAAATTACGTCACAGCCGAGACGGAGCGCAGCAGCAATCTGCGATGCGTGCATATGATTAGGCGTGCAAATCGAAACATAATCAAGCTTCGAATTCTCATCGCGATTCAGCTTCCAAGCATGCTCATAAAACTGCTCAAAATTGGTGAAAAAATCGCTATCGGGGGAGATGCTATCAATAATCCCGACGGAGTCGTTGATGTCATAAGCTACGCTAAGCTTATTACGCGTTTCATTAATTGCCTTCATGTGGCGTGGAGCAATGTAACCAGCAGCTCCAATCAATGCGAAATTCTTCATTATGCTTTCACCACTTTACTATTCACATGACGGTATTTACCGCGAGAATCGATTATCAACTTGGCGTGCTCATAGATAGCATCGTAATCAAATTTATCGTGATCGGTCGCAAGTACAACAGCGTCAAAAGAAGCCAATGCCTCTGGAGTTAAGGACACGCTGGAAAGATTAAAGGAATGTTCTCGCATTTTAGGGAATTTAGGAACGTGCGGATCGCTATAAGCAACCTCAGCTCCCTTTGCCTGAATCAGTTCCATAATCTCAACCGATGGTGACTCGCGCATATCATCAACGTTCTTTTTATAGGCAATACCAAGCACTAGTACCTTACTGCCTCTTAATGACTTATTCGTATCATTAAGGCCATCCATCAGCTTGGAGACAACGTACTCAGGCATCGCACGATTCACTTCACCTGATAATTCTATAAAACGTGTGTGCAAGCCATACTCACGAGCTTTCCAGGTTAAGTAGAAAGGGTCGATTGGAATACAATGACCACCCAGCCCAGGACCAGGATAATAGGCCGTAAAGCCAAAAGGTTTTGTTTTAGCAGCATCAATAACTTCAAAAATATCGATACCCATACGGTCAGCTACAACCTTCATTTCATTGACTAGGCCAATGTTCACAGCTCGATGGATATTTTCTAACAACTTGGTTAGCTCAGCAGCTTTGGTCGAACTTACTGGCACGATTTGATCGATAGCTTGTTCATAGAGTGCGATACCAACTTCTTTACACGCTTTAGTTTGCCCACCTACAACTTTTGGAATCGTACGTGTTTCGAAATTTGGATTACCTGGGTCTTCTCGCTCTGGCGAATAGACAAGATAAATATTCTCACCGACTTTTAGCCCGCCCTCTTCAAGACGAGGTAAAAGAATTTCCTCTGTAGTTCCAGGATAAGTCGTACTTTCAAGTGAAACCACTTGCCCTTCACGAAAGTACTTTTTCAACATGTCTGTCGTATTAACAACAAAGGACATGTCTGGCTCACGGTGCTTACTTAACGGAGTAGGAACACAGAGAATCAGAGCATCGCATTCGCTAGCTCTTGAAAAATCGAACGTTGCCTCAAAGCCTTTTGATACCGCATTTTTCATACGATCATCAGAAATATGCTCGATTTGGCTATACCCATTATTTAGGTCGTTAACTTTTCCTTCATCGATATCAAAACCGATTACCTTATATCCGATATCTGTATAGCGGAGTAACAAGGGTTGACCCACATATCCTAAACCGGCTATTCCGATAATTGCGGTTCTATCTTTAAGCTTCTGAATCAGTTCGTTAAGCATTACTTCTATCCATTGAAATAAAAAATGAAATTAAGACGCGAGTGAGTGCCAAGGCGTATTCGTCAATGGCAATTAGCTTTTATATGAATAACCATAGTGGTAACCGTAACCATAACCGTAATAGGCGCTCGCTTTTCTCTCAACGCTATTGAGAATGACGCCCTTCACTTCTACGCCGTTCTGATTGAAGCGTTTCACGGTTTGAACCATTTCCTTGGTCGGTGTCATGCCGAAGCGAGCCACAAGTAAGGTCGTGCCTGCATAACGGCCTACAATTGAAGCATCCGTCACGGCAAGTACTGGCGGTGTATCGATAAGCACATAATCAAAATCATTTGATGCTGCTTCCAGTAGTTCCGTCATTCGCGGATGCATAAGGAGCTCGGATGGATTTGGCGCAGCAGTACCACGAGGCATAAACTGCATGTTTTCAATAGGCGACGAAACAATAATGTCCTGATAGTTGGCAATACCGATTTTCGTGTTGCCTTGGTCACGCGCGGCCAGCAAGTCTGACAGACCATAATCATTTTTGGAATTCATCATGTTATGCAGATAACCACGACGAATATCACCATCTATCATCAATACCTTCTGACCGCTCTGCGCTAATACAGCAGCTAAGTTTGCGGTGACAAATGACTTACCCACGCCAGGACTTGGGCCTGATATCATAATGACGTTATTGCGTGCTTCGAGCATTGCGAAATGCAGACTGGTGCGCAGTCCACGTAATGCTTCGATAGCTAAATCTGTCGGATCATCTTTGGCTAAGAGTGGAGCTTTAAGTGACTCACCGCGACTTCGGCGCGCTAGTCGTGTTAACTTCTCGTTCATTTGCTCTTGAACTTCTGACAACGGCACCGAGGCGTAGACATTGATGCCCTCATCTTCAAGCTGCTCCGCGCGTTCTATACCTCTATTCAAAGCTGCAAATACAAATATATAGCCAATCGAGGATATTCCACCCAAAAGAACTGCTAAGACAACTACTAAATTTCGTTTTGGAGATACAACTCTAGGACTTGGCGCCGCTTGATCCAAGATTCTCACATTCCCAACGGTTCCCGCCTTGAGTACATTCAATTCTTGCATTCTATTCAATAATGCTAAATAAATTTCTTGATTGACTTCAACATCGCGAGCTAGACGCAACACTTGTTGTTGTGTTTCAGGAAGCAACTGAACTTGATCTGTAAGTTTGTTTAAGTCTGACTCTAAATTCTGCTTTTGCTCCAGTAATGCTTGATAGGTTGGGTGGCTCTTTGTATACAGTCGACTAATCTCCGCCTCTTTCAAAGATAGCTCGTTAATTCGCCTTTCAATCTCAATTACTTGGTCTAACAGACCTTGTGTTTCAATACTTAGATCTACTGATTGGCTCTGCAAACGATACTTATTGAGCTGTTCTTCAGCGTCATTTAAGTTATCTTTAATTGTTGGTATTTGTTTTTGTAAAAATTCTAAACTGTTCTCTGCTTCTGCAGCATTTCGTCTTATATTCTGCAACATATATTCGTTTGAGATCGCATCTAGCACTTGAACTGCAAGGGAACTATCAGAATCCTGCAAAGTAGCATTGAGAATTCCCGTTTGTTTGCCTCTTTCAGATACCTTCAACTTTGATTGCCAGTAATTTACTGCTCCTAAATGACTTGTCTTACTAACTTTAAAATGGTCGGTATTCGGATTTTGAACCGCAGAGACATGCAACATCCACTCACCGCTCTCGGCTGGCGTACCCACTACACCGTCCAATACACGGTCGCCATCATCGTTGTATAGCGCGAAGTTGTTATCCACAAATTCTAAATGCAGCTCCTTGCCCACTTGGTTAGGCGGTACTTGCAACATTTCGACTTGTACAGCATCTTTTTCGCCGCTGCGGCGTGCTAGGTAGTTGCCGATTATTGGTAGGTAATCCGGTTCCACCACGTTGGTGAGTTTCAGTTGGTCGACAACGGCACCGACTACCATCCGCGATTTCATAATCTCGATTTCAGTGGCGGCTTCGCTTTCAGTAGCGAAGAGTTCGGACATTTCACCAATGGCGGGTAAACCGCTGGATTTCTTTTCGACCTGCAACAACGCATCGGCCTGATAAATAGGTGTCGCCAATAACGCATAGGCGACACCGATTACCATAAACACGGCTGTGGTGATGATGATAAACCAACGATGGTCTATCAGTAGCCCTAGCAAGCGCGCTAAATCAATTTCATCGTCATCGCTACGCTGTGACTGTGCGGGTGCCGTGGGTTGGGTTTGGTTCTGTTGCATGTGTGAACTACCTACTCATTAAAATGTTTAAAGCTTTTGCGCCCACGCTTGGCAGGCCTGATCGATAAGTTGGTACACGTGTTGGTACACCTCATCGCTTTTTTTATACGGGTCGGGAATATCTTTGCCACCGGGTTGTAACCATTGACCCAGCAGCATGGTTTTGGCATGCGCTTCGGGATAGCGCTTGGCAATATGATTACGCTGTTCGTTTTCCATCACCAAAATCAAATCATAATGCCCAATCAACTCACGCGTGAGCTGCTGCGCTTCATGGGTTGGGCATGCCAAACCATTCTGCTCAGCTACCGCACGTGCGGTGGCATCCATGTCCCAGCCTTTGCCATCCTGTCCGTCGGCAGATCGATGCTTCATAGCGTGCAGCCCAGCTGAAGCAATAGTTTTGCTCGGGAGCAATTGCTTCAATGCGAATTCACCGGTGGGTGAGCGGCAGATGTTGCCGAGGCAGACGACTAGAATTCTATTAAACATGGTGGACTGTTTTGGCCTATTGCTACTTGGGTAGATGAGAGCGCTAGTGGCTACTAGTTACTAGATATTAGCAAAACCGCCTTTTCTAGTAACGAGTAACCAGTAGCTATTGTCGCTCTTTGATTAGTTACGTACGTCGTCTTGGAAGCGGCCTAGGCTGTATAGACCGGTGATTGACGGCAGTAGCTGGCTGATGACGCGGTTCCAACGGGCGACTGGTGCTGCCGTGACGTATACGACGTCACGGGGTTCCATGACGAATTGTTCAGCAAGAACCAGTGCAATCGCGTTTTTGGCATTCAGTTGATACACATCCGCAATACGGCCGGAGTCTGGGTCGGCTTGGCGGATTACGAAGATGCCTGAGGCGTCGGCTGTGGATTCGAACATACCGCCAGCATCTGCTAAGGCTTCGGCTAGAGTCATGCCGCTGCGACCCATCATGTAGCTCTTTGGTTGACGCACTTCACCCAGCACGAATACTTTATTCGCGTCATTGCGTGGAATATGCAGCACATCGTTCTTCTGCAGAATGACGTTCTGGCCGGTGTTACCATTTTGATACAATTCGCTCAGGTTGTACGACACTTCTTGGTCGCCCCGCGTCAGTGTCACATTGGACAAATCCGCTTCAGGGTTCGCGCCACCAGCCATATTTACGGCTTCAATGAGAGTCATCGGCACGTTTGTCACCGGCAGAACACCGGGCTCCATGACTTCACCGGTTACATAAACACGCTGACTACGAAATGCGGCAACGGTCACATCAACTTGCGGGCTTTCGATATACTCAGCCAAGCGTTTGGCAATGGTGTCACGTACTTCAGTGACCTTCTTGCCTTCCACATCGACGCGGCCGATATAGGGATAGAAGATAGTCCCGTCATTGTGTACCCAGTTACCAGCTTCCTGTGCGCTACGCATCGAGCCGGCTGGAATGGTTAACTCAGGGTGATTCCATACCGTGATATTGAGGATATCACCACGCCCAATACGATAGTCATAGCCGTTTCGCGCAGCTTCTAACGCACTGTTGGTTTTGGGTGACGGCTGCATGGCATTCAGCTCGGCAATCAGCATCGGCGATATTGAGTAAGTGTTTACTAACTTACTCAGCTCTGCCTCGCTAAACTCTTGGTTTTGCTGCGTTCGCGAGTCTTCGCCAAACAAAGCACCGCTGCTCTGGTCAGGAATATGCCCGCCGGGGGCCATGCTACACGCGCTGAGTGTTAACGCTACAGTGGACAATAAGAGAGATGTCTTGATGTTCATGGTCGTTCCTTTTCTGAGCCGCTACTAGCTATTGGTTACTAGTTACTCGCGACGCTTTTTTCTAGTTCGGATTGTATTTTTATGCTTTGTTGTTTTGCTAATAACTAATAACTAGTAGTCAGTAGCCGTCCTCACCGTGGTGAGGTCATGTCATAGAGCTGTGTTTTGCGGCGCAGGAGCTGGCCGCCGTCACGAGTAATCGGCTGCCAACCTATGCTGCCGAACTCACGCGTATTGGTTAAGAAGAATAGGTCAAAGGGTATGCGTAAATATACGCCTTTATTGAAACTACCCTCGCCGAAATCTTCAGCCGATACGTTGGTAAATGCGGCATAAGCACCGGCTATAATGCCTGACTCGAAGCGGTGCGAGAAATCGATGTTCACGCCATCATCACCGGCCAAGAAGCGACCGGCTTTGAGTTGCAGCATCGAGTCTTTCAAATAGGGCAACTGCCAATAAAGTGTCGCGTGGCCTGTAACCACATCGTAGTCATCAAAACCGAGTGACGAGAACGGGTCACGCTGTTTCACATAGTTCACGTCAAAGCCCAGTGCCCAAGTGCTATCCAGTGGTCGATACAGCAATTCACCGCCGACACCACCGAACATCCGCTCAAGGTAGCCGCCGTAAGCGCTGGCATACCAATCACGCGCCATTTGCTCGGTATAGGTAACCTGCAAGTCATTTAGCCACACATCATTGTTGATTGAGTATTCACGAGCACGAGTTCTGACGCGTGGCAATGGTGAGCCGAGGTCATCGAGTAAGAAGTTGAATTTGTCGTAGTTATTGACGATGTCGACGTTCATGGTGCCGTCAATCACCCAGTTATTATTAAACCGATAATTTGCATTTCCGGCTATCGACACTTGGTAGATAAAGAAGGTCTCTGCACCACCGAATGACTGCGACAACGCCGGCAACACCGACCAATTCAACCCATGACGTAGATCGCCTTGATAAAGCAGGTTGTCCTGCTCACGATCTGGACGTACTTCCCCTACTGTAATGGCATCGAGCTCATCAGTATAAAAACGTTCTTCGCGCCAGGCGGTCCGGAAATAATCAGCATTCACGTTGACCTGCTCAATACGGAAGTCATTGCGAATTTCACTAATTTCAAAACGTTGCACGCTGTTAGGCAAATGAGTCGCCATAATACGAGCGGCGCGATCAGCGGCTTGTTCAGTGTCACGGAAGCGCTCTTGCTCCGCGACCACGGTTACAATGGCATCATTCGGTTGATAGATTTTCTGCACGCGATAACCGGCTTCGTTGAGCAACTCTGCACTCATACGCTCAAATTCAACTTGGCTGATTTGCTGGGGCTGGTTGTAGCTTGGTGGACGTTTTGGCGTTTCGAACTTACCCTGCGTGGTCGTCGCTAAGTTGTAGCTGAACTCCATGCCAAAGCTGAAGGTATTGCCACGCTCGTAAGCAGCTCGCAGCGTAACGTATTCGTTATAGCGATACTCGGCACCGATATTCCATGGCGAGTCTTGCACGAACTCGAAATCTTCGTAGCCTGGGGTGCGCAAGCCATCGGTTTCCCGGCTGTAATCATTGGAATCGTATTCTAATTTAATGCTGAGTGGGTCATATGGGGTTTGCCAGAGCACCCCACCGAATAATGCGGCAGGACCACGGAACCATTGATCCACTTCGAACTGACCACCTGTACCCGAAGCGCCGCGCTCACGTTCACAAAAACTATCGCGGATTTCGCATAACAGGTTGGGGAAATTATCGCTCGTTCCCAAATTACCGGTCGCAACACCGAGTGAAAAGTCAAAATGCCCATAGTCACGCGTATAAAGCGCTTTGTTGGCAACTAGGAATTCACTGGATGATTGCCCCGTACCACCTACGTCCCGAAGTCCGAGAGATAAGTTGGGCATATATTGGCCTTCTTGCAGCAGCCGAATTTTAAAATCGAAACCTTTATCTTTTAGGGTTTGGTCACCACTAAATTCTGGATCGAGGCTGTACAAACGATACCGCACATCGGTATACCGCGCCGTCGCTTCCAACCAATCAAACAACTGCAAGTTCACACTTAGCCGACGGAACTCACTGGTATCACTGTAAGCCAACGCGAACTGGCCTTCGGGGTTCATCCGTGCCGTTGGGGTTTGCAGTAAACCGACCCCACCAAAATCCGATTGGGTATAGGTGTTAAATCCCTCTACTTCCACTTGCTCGTCGGCAGCGGCGGCAGCATTTGTGCCTAAGCCCAATAGCAAGATTGCAGCAATTTGTCGTGAAAGCCTTGTCATTTGACAGGTTTTGTTTATTTTTTGACCTTTAATATTCAAATGACTATCTTTTTGAGCTTTTTGACTCAATTCAAATGTCATTTGACACTTACTGTTCGCTTCTTGAGCATTTGTTGTCAATTGACATTCTTTTTGCGTATTTTGTCCGCTTATACGTGTCGTTTGACAGGATTTTTGAAGGTGCTTCATTATTGCGCACCTCCGTCAGCAACCGCATCAGCAGCCCAATCCCAGTGCTGTAGGAATAACGCCAACTGATAGTTCATATCGCGAAAGCCTGGCGGTAACTGCGTATCGGGAATACTTTGCAGGCGTAAGGTCGCGTGACCAGGCAACGGTAGCAGCATCGGATCTAGTGCGGTGTGCGCTTGGATACTGCCATTAGGCTGTACATCGTAAATACCAGGTACAGAGAATGCTGCGGCGCTGCTTTCACTCAAACCCACCATGCGATGAGCATCAGGACGTTGCGGAATGCTCACGGTATATTCGCCAGAAGCACCGGCATCGGCTGGATTCAAATAGGGGTTATCGGCAAAATCGATCAACATTTGGGGTGGCTGCACGCCATGCTGATAGGTGGCGCGTAATGGCCACGACTGGAAGGCTTCGACAAGTTCTTGGGTGGCGGCAGCCAATTCAGTCTGCCCTTCACCGTTGTAGTATTCGCGCAACAAGCGTAGGCGCACCAGCATGCCTTGCTTACGCGCCTCGAATTTTTGCTGCAAACTGTCATTGTGAATACGCAGCAGCGGCCAGTAGTGCTCAACACTCAAACGTGGCGCCACAATCGCATTCTCCAACAATAAAGATAAGCGATTCCCCATTGGTGCAGAAAAAGCAAACGCCGGTGCTTCATACCGCACTTGTGCAGCCATATCTGGGGCTTTTACGATGTCGTACTCTAAGTAACCAAGCTGCGGACTAAACCACTGACGGCTCTGACTCACTCTGCCATCGCTTAGCGTAAAGCTATTTTCAAACGGATAGGCATTGCCAAGTGCACCGGTTGCAGTACCTTTCTCCGTCACGGTATCACCTTGCACAGAAAAGGTGCTGGCCACCTCATAACTCACAATTCCATCGCCGCGCTGATAGTTTGAATTCACAACCTTCGATGGCCGAACGTCGACACTGCGCTGCCATTCCCGCGGACACGTTTGCGGCGAGGCTTGTTGCATACATCGTAAGGGGTCTGCCTCAAGGTTCGTTACTGTGATGAGGTCACTCGGTGTGACATCACCCGAGGCAATCACACGACCATGGGCAAATACCAGTGCTTGCGGTCCCACATACCAGATATCACCGTACCGGCTCCGTGGCCCCAGAACCATCACTGCTGTTGAATTCTCACCAGCGGTTACATACGCAGTCGACATTGGGTATTGCTGCAGTACTTCTCTAACCGGCAATTCCGGCTCATCTGCAAATAGGTAATCGACAATACCGTCGATTCCGGCTGGCGTGGAGTTCGCTGAGATATCTTGCTCTTGTTCTTGCTTGGCGGGCGCAGCCGAAGAGGTGTCTTCCGCTAAGCTGCTACAAGCCGAGAGCCCACTCAGTGCTAAAAAGGACAGGACAAAGCTGACGATATAGTTATTTTTATTAGTAGATTTCATCACTGGACACGATACTCAATTGTGAAGTTCTGCAAGTCTTTGTATTTATTACTGTGTATAGGTCATACAATCAATAGTGATAGGTATAACAAATGGCCTATAACAAAAATCTGAGCAGATATCAGGCACGCTACCGCCCCTAGGTTACGGGCCCTACGCTCCCAAATTGCCGTTCAATTGCGAACGATGGATAGTCAGTAACATGGGGATGCAGTCGCATATCTGTAAAGGGACACGAGGAATGGAGCAGCTACACAACTTGAGAAGCGGCAAATTCCTTGTTGCCTTTATTGGCGTCGTTACATCTCGTTGAGGTTACGCTCGACACGTTAGCAAACGGATGTTTAATTTTTATTAAATTGACGGTTGTATTTCACCATAGCGGCCGCATGAACACAACCGTAATTTAACGTCTTTGCTCTTTATTTTCGCGGTTTCAAGCGGCTTTGCAGACACAAAAAAGCCGCTCATTGAGCGGCTTTAAAAAACGAATTGAGGCGAAAACTTAGTTGAGACTTGTAGCAGTCACGTTTTCGTCGTCATCACCACCGGTTGCAGCGACTGCAGCGATGCCCGCTGCTAGCGCGATACCACCAACAACCGCAACCGTTGCCAGCGTACCCGCTGCTAAACCGGCTGCCGCTGCGGCTCCGGCCGCTGCTCCACCTACTGCGCCTGCGCCCGCTGCGCCTGCGCCTGCGCCAGCACCTGCTGCGCCTGCACCAGCTCCTGCGCCTGCACCAGTACCACTAGCACCTGCGCCTGCACCAGCACCACCAGCACCAGCACCACCAGCACCACTAGCACCAGCACCACCAGCTCCACCAGAACTACCAACAGCACCACCTGATTCAGACTGCGGAGCCGCCAAGCTAACTGGCGTTGCAACGAATGCAGCGCTTGAGATTAACAATACGGAAATTGCAATTGCGTTCTTCATTCTTAACTATCCTTTTGTTCGAACTCGAATACGCATAATCATAGCAGCGATTTTTCGCGTTGCATAACATAAATTAGAAAATTGAATGTTTTTTACACAAAACACCCATTTTTATTTTGCCGTTCCCTTTCGGTTATTCGTTTCCACCGGTCGTATCTGTCGTGTCATCACCGGATTTATTCACCGCAACACCAACGCCAACTGCCACCGCAACCGAAGTCACCACCACCGGAGTAGTTAGGGACAAGCCTAACACGGATGGAGGAGGCGGCGGCGGAGGCGGCGATGTAGTAGTCACCTCAGGACCTGGAGGCCCCGGCGGAGCAGGTACCTCGGAAGGTGATGGTGGCGGCGTGCCATCGACAGGTTCGATGTCCCGCATTTGAGTCTCAGTATAGATTTGTTGCGGATTGATACTTGCCCAATTCTTAGCCTGTTGATCAAGACGCTGTTGGAAAACTCCCAAAGAGTTAAAATGGAGTTGCGCCTCACTCAAATTACCCATTGAGATCGCTTCGCGTAAATCGACTATCCTTCGTGCCATCGCTCTTTGAGTCGCAGCTGCCTCTTGTCGAACTCGATTGAAGCCATTGACTCTCATAATATCTTTGCTTCGACGAGCATCCTCGAGTTGAGCCAGTCGCTCAGAATTCATGAACGGCTCCTCTTGATAGTTTTCTACGTACTTCCGAAGAGCATCTAACCGATCTCCGTCTTGCGATGCGTATGCAGGACCAACGGCTGAAGTCAAAAAGGAAAACAACGCGACACTGAGAAGCAAAAAGAGTTTCATAGTAAAATGTCCAACTTTTAAAGATGTATAGAACCTCACACAAATGAAAGGAATTGTCGAGTTTTTTGTATCGAAACGCTTTTATGCAGGCTTATCAAATAAAAATGGTTTCGGTCGGCACGCAACGCACGTCGCCGACCCATTCATTTATTCATTTCCACCGGTCGTATCTGTGGTGTCATCACCGGATTTATTCACGGCAACACCAACGCCAACAGCCACCGCAACCGAAGTCACCACCACCGGAGTAGTTAGGGACACACCTAATACGGATGGAGGAGGCGGCGGAGTCGTCGATGTAGTAGTCACCTCAGGCCCGGGCGGAGTTACCTCGAGAGGTGGTGGTGGACCTGGCTGAGGCGGCGGCTGTTGAGTACCGTCAGTTGGAGTTACTTCACTTTCACCTACATAGAAGTCGCTGGGAGTGGCTCGAATCCAGTCTTGGATCAATTGTGACTTCTTTTGTTCGGCAACTTGAAGTCTCATAAAATAATGCTGTGCTTGCGACAAATCATTGGCACCTAATGCATCGCGTAAGTCCTTCAGTCGCTGCTCTATCGTTCTGTCTAGCGTTCGACCTTGTGATATGTAGTTGTTGTAGGCATGAGCTTGCATTATTTGATCAGCCTGACGCGCTGCCTGCAAAGCTGCCTCTCTGGCAGGAGTGACGAACGGTTCAATGTTGTAATTATTTACCATCGACTGAAAGCGCTGCAATTCAGTTTGTCCCCTGACTATCTCTACTGGAGTTTGAGGTTGTAAGGCATAAACAGGGGAAATGGATGTCACTGCACACAATGCGACGGTCACAAAAGCATTAGCAAGTGGTTTCATAACTAAAGTTTCCGCAAATAAAGATGTACAAAATATTGCTGATTCTCGGTTAATTGTCGAGAAAATTTTGAATTTGCTAAACTAGGCTTTTTCAGCGCTCAGTGCGGCGCAGCTCGTCGTAACTAAAAGTGGCGCGGACTTCATGTTGCAGCCAGTCGAGCAAGACTACGCAGCGGGCGTCCCCATCGAGCATGACAATGCGCGCGAGCAAGCCCGAAAATGGTCCGTCGATGACTTCCATCAGGTCGCCCACTTGCGGCGTATCTGCTTTGTTGAGGTACTCGACTGCTGGGCAGTCGTCGGTGAGTGCTTTGAGCTGCTCTATCAGCTCTGCGGGAATGGTGGCCGGCTTGTCGCCAAAGCGCAGTAAATTCGCTACGCCAAAGGTATTGCGAATTTTGTGGAATTGTTCGTCGTAGTTGCTCAGCGTCACAAACAAATAGCCTGGGAACAGTGGCTCGGTGACTTGTTGGCGTTTACCGCGACGCACCCGCGTCAGTTTGACTTCGGGGAGGAACGGCTGCATGCCTTGGTTATCGAGTTGGGCAAAGGCGCGTTTTTCTTGGCGTGGTTTGGAGCGCACTACATACCAAAGCTCACGCTCGTCAGTGCTGGCGTCAGAGCATCCGTCTGATGATGGCGTCGGTCGAGTCATCAAATTGCTCCTCTCGGTCACCGTCAATCACTTCATGAATGCGCGTCGCGATTTTCTTACCTAGCTCGACACCGGGCTGATCAAAGCTATTGATCTGCCACACCACACCTTGCGTGAATACTTTGTGCTCATAGGCGGCAATCAAGGCACCGAAGCTGCGCGGGTTCAGCTCGTCAACAAAGAGCAGGTTCGACGGATGATTCCCGACATAATGATGCGTCGCCTCACCTTCCTGCATGCCGTCAGTAGCTGGATCAGAACCCGTCCACATTAGGCGGCGATGGGCTAATGCATTGGCGACGGCCAAACGCTGCTGTTCACGCAACGCGTCTTGTACTGCCGGTGCGAAGCCTGGCGCTTTGCGATGCAATACCGCGACAAAGTCTGCGGCAAAAGCGTCAAACCCCTGGTGCAAATGTTGGAAGAAGGCATGTTGACCGTTGGGGCCGAAACCGCCCCAAATAATCGGTCCGGTTGGGTAATCAATCGGCTCGCCTCGGTAATTAGCCTGTTTGCCGTTCGACTCCATATCGAGCTGCTGTAAATAGTTCGGCAAGTAACGCAGACGCCCGTCATAGGGCAGCACTGCCAGATTATTGATGCCGCGCTCTTCGCGGTTGTATAACCCGGTCAGCGCTAACAGTAACGGAATGTTGTTCTCCAGTGGCTCGCTCAAGAAGTGATCATCCATCGCGGCGGCGCCAGCCAGCATGACACTGAACTGATGCGAGCCAATAGTGAGCGCAATGGCAAGACCAACCGACGACCACAGTGAGAATCGACCACCCACCGAGTCGGCAAAGCTGAGTTGTTGTGCCGGTGGAATACCAAAGTCAGCCATAGCTTGGTTATTCGCAGATACGCCAATGACATGTTTTTCCAGCCACTGCTCATGTGTAAGTGCAGGTTCCACCCACTCCATCACGGTATCCACGTTGGCAAAGGTATCGGCGGTGGTGAAACTCTTGGAACAAATGACGAATAAAGTGGTTTCAGGGTCGACAATCGGCAGCACGGCGTGCAACTGACCACCATCCATAGAGCTAACAAAGTGTACTTTGAGGTTGTGCAATGACGAGTCATCGGCAAACTCGCGCAGTGCGAATGAGCCCATCATGGGGCCTAGGTCAGAGCCACCGACACCGATGTTGACGACATCTTTAATGACTTTACCCGTCGCGCCCTGCCAGTTACCACTGCGCAACAGACGCACAATTTCGTTAAAGCGATTGCGGCCGTTGCCCGCCTTCACGACATTGTGGCGCGAACGACTGAGCACGTGCGAGACCGTGCGTTGCTGGGTGAGGTTATGAAACTCACCTTTGATCAATTGGGCACGCAGCTTGTCAAAGTCTGCGGGCAAACGCTTCGCAGCAAATGCCTGCAACTCATCCGGTTTGAGGCCTTGGTAGCTCCAGTCGAGATGAAGCTGGTCTTGCGACGCAATTTTCAGCGCCGCCCCTACGCGGGTTGTCGGTTTGCTTCTACTCATATTTCTCTCGCAACTCCATTGCGTACCATGTAACTGATCAGACTGGCTTATAGCCCGCTGATAGCGGCTAAAGCGACACCCACTTGATACATGATCTGGGTTACTGTCGACCACGTTTCGATACTGCTCACATATTGCGTATCCAGCGGCACAATAATGGTATCGCCAGGTTCAATTTGCGTAGCACGGGCGCTGAACCATGAGCTGCGCTCTGGCACCATCACCGAGCCGTCCGCTTTGACCACATACACGCGCTCTTCATCAGCTTTCTGACGCGTACCACCGGCACGCTCAATATAGTCTTCCAGCGTTATGTTCGCGTCATATTGGTACGAGCTCGCCAGTTGCACCTCACCAATAATCGACACAGTATTTTGAACCGTCGGAATATACAAACGGTCGCCGTCTTTGAGTTGGATGTCCGCTCTATCGGTATTGGCAGCCATGATGCCGTTGAGGTCGATAATTAATCGGCCGACCGCTTCAATATTGGTTAAATCACGCAGTAATTGGTTCATTTCACTGTAAGCAATGGTATTGCCGCTATCAGTGATTGAGTTGGATGCAATTTCTCGTCGCAATTGTTGCGACAACTCTTGCAGTCGCTTGCGCTCAGCCTCACGTAAATCGGTCCGAGTAAAAACTGCACCGCGCGGAAACGCATAATCGGTCAAACCACCTGCACGCTTGATTACATCACCGAGGGTTTCGCCACGACGAATGGCATACGTACCGGGGAAACGCACTTCGCCCTCAAGGCGAACTTGAATAATATTTTGCCATTGTGGAATTGAGAGGACATGCAACCGATCGCGTCCTTGCAGCGGCATGTCGGCCTGTCCCGCTAGCGCTTGCTCGAGGCTAAATTGCAGATAATCGGTTACGGCTTCACCGCGTATGACATCAGTGCGAGTAATTTCCGAGCGTGCTAAATAGGCCGACTCTTTCAAGCCACCCGCGGCAGCGACGGCGTCACTGATACCACCATTCGCGGCTAACGGATAAACTCCAGGGTAGCGCACCTCACCTTCAACAAAAATTAACGCGAGTTCGCCACTGGCCGTAAATTGATTGCGCAACTTATATAAAATCGGCTGCAACAAGTTACGTCGTGAGAACTTGGCATAATAGTCGTCACGGCGCTCTTCTACATTTCGAGTATCAAATAAATTGGTCAACTCAGTCGAGAGTTCTCCCAATGCTTCTTCATTATCATTATTAAAAATAGCGGCAGTTCTGCTCTTATCATCAATCAGATTTTGCAGATACTGACGACGATATTGGCGTAAGACTTTGTCACGTTGCTCGCGTTGAATTTCGCTTTCGGTTTTGAGCCAAGCGCTCAGCTGAGAAGCTTCAGCTTCCGCCGATTCATAGCGACTGAACAGCACAATTTGATCGCGCGGTTGCAGTTCAAGGTTTTCCGCCGCTACACCATTCACTGCCAACCCGACATCGAATTGGCTAATGCTGATATTACGACGATCTGGCGCACTATGAACCACCAAGCCGTAATTCAAATCAGTCACGGGCAGTAATGCGGAATCTACACTGCGTAAGACATCTTTGATGCGCATCCCATTGCGCCACTCATACAGTCCCGGACGCACTGCGGCACCGACAACCATCACGCTATCAACGGTTTCTTCAGCCATCGATTGAATCGTGACAACATCGCCGCCGCGCAACGCGTAATCACCACCACGCTCGGAAATGTTGACGGTTTCTATGGCTCGATTGCCGCGCGCATAACGCTGAACCCGCACACTGTCACGGTAAGCATTGGGAAGCAGCCCACCGGCCATAGCGAGGACATCGTTGAGCGTTTCGTCGGCCTTAATTTCATATAATGCGGGACGTAATACCTCACCCACAATAGACACTAAGTCGCCACGGGTCGGAATAAACACCACATCACCCGGACGCAAGAGCGCGTCGCTCGACGCATCGCCATTAATCAATAAGTCATACAGGTCGAAGTGAACGACGGTTTCGCCATCACGCTTTAACTGAATGTCACGCAGTGACGCGATATCGCTGACCCCGCCACTCACGAACAGAGCTTGACTGAGCGTTGTTAACGAACTCACGGTGTAGGCACCTGGTTTGTAGGCTTCACCGACCACGAAAATTTGCATGCTCCGCAGTTCGCCCATAGAAACGGCAACATCAATACCAATCAGCCGTTCTTTGGCACGACTACGAATCATCGCCTTCACTTCAGAGTAGCTGAGCCCAGCAACCTGCATCGGCCCGAGGTTATCAATGACGAGGCGGCCTTCACGATCCACGACAGCATTGATACTGCGGTTCTCTTTGCCATAAAACTGTACGAAAATCTCATCACCAATACCCAGCTCATAATCAGCCGGAACTGGTGCATTGTTGACGGGCGCGAACGTTGACGGTGCGCCCTTGAATAAGTCGTATCCATAGGGTTGTAGGTCGCGGTCATTGGCGGCCAAACGCTCCGCCAGTTCATCCGGGCTAAGCTCACGTAATGGACGGGTGTCTTCGAGTTGCTGAGTTGATTCTTGGCGTTGACCAACCAGACTATTGTCTGCTTGATTGGATGCGCCGCGATTGCCCGACTGAGCATTCATTAAGGTGTCTAAATCAACGCCGAATTGACGCGCGATGGCTTCTTGTTGGGCACGTGGTAGCTTCTTAATTTGTTCAATTTGCGCTGGCGTGACTTGCGACAAATCACGTGCCTGCGCAGCAGCAGGCTGTCCAGTACTCAATGCGATGATTGCTGCGAATCCTATCGCCAGCAATCCTGCCGTCAGTTTGTTGTTCAACACGTGATGAGCTCCCTGATTTTTTATTATGGCGACTCGTGTTGAGCCGCTTCTACATCGCGTTTCTGACGAATGAACGAGACGATTCGCCAAATATTTTTTAGCATGCCCAAGTAGACCGCGAAAACACTAATATACAAAGTTAAAACCAGTAGTTCTGGTGCTTGCAATAGCTCCAGAGTAATCCCGACTGCGGCTAACAGCAAGGCCATCATCGAGATGATGAGCAAAGCTTGGCGCTGCGTGAAGCCGGCTCGCATAAAGATATGGTGTAAATGTTCACGATCGGGCTTGAACGGAGACTGCCCTTTCATCATGCGACGGATCATAATCGCTATCATATCCATCAGCGGAATCGCGATAATCCACAGCACGGCGACCGGACGCACCGCGGTTAAGCCATTGGTGCTATTGATACTGCCGTCGATCAGAATTTGCGGGTGGGTCAAAATAATCAAACACCAGACCACCGTAAAGCCAATAAACATAGAGCCTGCATCACCCATAAATATTTTACGAATGAGGCGGTTACGAATACCCATATTGCGGATCAAGAAGGGGACCAACGCGCCACTAATAATCATGGCGGCCATCAGTGGTAAGTATTGATGATTGAGTGCGGCAAGCACCGCGATACCGGCAAAAGCAATCAGTGCGAGTGAACCCAGCAAACCATCCATACCGTCAATCATGTTGTAGGCATTCATGGCGGCGACCATGGCGAGCAAGGTAAACGGCATGCTGAACCAACCCAGCTCAACCACGCCGAGACCGACTAAATTACCCAGTTGACTGATTTGCGCGCCAGCACCGAACACTACCACTGCTGCAGCCAGCATTTGAGCGGTAAAGCGCAGACCGACGTTGAGATCAAAGCGGTCATCCAGTACGCCAATAAAGACCATAAAGCCGGCAGCAGTTAAAAATAGCCGCACATCCATCGACATCGGTACTGCAAATGGTACTAATATAAGCGTCGTGAGGAAAATGGCGATACCACCAACCAGCGGTACGCTCCCGTTATGTTGTTTTCTGTTGCAGGGCTCATCAAGCAAGTTCGTACGCCAAGCAAACGGAATCAACAATTGGCACAACACGGCCGAAAGGACGAGTGCCACAATTGCTAGAATCCATATCGTCATTAAATAACCTTATTAATCGTTATTAAAAATGTCGCGGCTATACACTTTGTGATCAACATCGACCAAGTCAGCCGCCCGACGGTTGGTCATGATCACATCTGCAGTTTGCTTGAAGCGTTGAAGGTCCTTTTCGACTACGAACCCGTCGAAAGACTCCGCTTTCACTACTGGTTCATAGATAATGACTTCGACTCCGGCGGCGCGTAAACGGCGCATCACCCCCTGAATAGCAGACGAACGGAAATTGTCCGAACCTGATTTCATAATGAGTCGATACACACCAACTACCCGAGGATTTCGCTTCAGGACGTCGGCGGCAATAAATTCTTTTCGCGTTCGATTGGCCTCTACTATAGCGCCAATCATCACTTGTGGCACGTCATCAAAGTTTGCCAACAACTGTCGCGTGTCTTTCGGTAAGCAGTAACCACCATACCCGAACGACGGATTATTGTAGTGGTTTCCAATACGCGGGTCGAGACATACCCCTTCAATAATCTGCTGTGTATTCAAATTATGGTGCGCGGCATAAGTATCTAGCTCGTTAAAATAGGCAACGCGCATGGCTAAATAGGTATTCGCAAATAATTTAATCGCTTCGGCTTCCGTTGGATCAGTATACTGAACGGTCACGTCGCTTTTGAGCGCGCCCTGCAGTAAAAGTTTCGCAAACACTTCCGCCCGCTCACTTTGTTCACCGATGATAATCCGCGACGGATATAGATTGTCATGGAGCGCTTTGCCTTCGCGCAGAAATTCCGGGCTGAATAACAGTTGCTGTGTATTAAACTGCTTACGCGCACGTTCAACAAAGCCAACAGGAATGGTGGATTTGATGACAATCGGTGCCTGCTGGTTGACCTTCAGAACGGCTTCAATTACCGCCTCGACACTACTGGTATCAAAGGTATTGGTTTCAGGATTGTAATCTGTAGGTGTTGCGATAATCACCCAATCTGCATGTTGGTAGGCATTTGCTTGGTCAGTAGTAGCCGTCAATTGCAACGCCTGATGCGCCAGATAATGTTCAATATCAGCGTCTTGGATAGGACTCATGCCAGCATTCACCATCGCAACGCGCTCGGGCACAATGTCCACTAGCGTGACGCGATTGTGTTGCGCCAGCAGCACGGCATTCGATAACCCGACGTAGCCAGTGCCTGCAACAGCAATATTCATAAATTCTGTAGCGCCTTATTTTTTACTTCTTGCTTATGGCGGTTAGTGTAAACCATCTGTTGAGACAGTGTCATCCTCGTGCTGAATTTATCTTGTATGAAATTGAGTTTTCCTGGGGTGGGGATTAGAATGGCTCGACTTTTTTAATGAGGCAGTTAGGAATGGCAGAAGTAGTGGTGGGTGGCATTGGCGTAACGCCTTTCCAGTCAATGGATCAAGCAGTGGCCCACGTACTCCGTGATGGTGATGTGCAACCCGGCTTTGGTATTGCCATTAATCCAGAAAAAGTGATCATGGCCATGCGTGATACAGTGCTCCGCGAACAATTGAATAGCGGCACCTTGCGCTTTGCGGATGGTATGGGCGTGGTCAAAACGATTCGTTCGAAAGGCGTTCCCAACACCCGTATTCCTGGCGTGGAATTCTGGCATGCGCTGATGGCCGGCGCGGCTACCTGCGGCGCCCGTGTGATGGTAATTGGTGCGCGCCCAGAAGTGAACGCCGAAACTGCCGAGCGCCTGCGCGCGATGGGCGTCAACGTGGTGGCCGCGGTGGATGGCTATTATAAAGATGAAGCCGACTTGGTGGCAGTGTTGCTGGAGGCACGTCCTCAGCTCGTCAGCGTTGCCATGGGTTCGCCACGTCAAGAGCAGTTGATTGCCCGCCTGCGCGCAGTGTACCCAGATGCCTTTTACCAAGGCGTCGGCGGCACTTATGATGTCTTCACTGGCCGCGTCAAACGCGCCCCAGCGTTCTTTTGCAAATTGCACCTCGAATGGTTCTATCGGTTGTGTGCACAACCGTCGCGGATATTCCGCCAAATGAACTTGGTGCGTTACCTTTGGTTGCACCTGCGAGGCCGACTATGAGTGACTATCCCTTAGTCAGCGTATACATGCCAACACATAACCGTGTCGAACTATTGAAACGCTCGGTCGAATCAGTGTTGGCACAAAGTTATCCTGCAATTGAACTTATTGTTGTTGATGACGCCAGCTCGGACGGCACTTGGCAATACCTCACACGGCTCGCCGCGACTGATGCGCGTGTCTCTGTGCTACGGAATGAAACTCCCGCCGGTGCCTGTGTAGCTCGCAACAAAGCCCTTGCCATCGCAAGGGGCTACTATGTCACAGGGCTTGATGATGATGATGAAATGCTACCCGATCGCATTCAGCTGTTGGTGGAAGCTTATCGCGACGATTACGCGTTCACGACCTCTGGGTATTGGTGGGTTACAGAAACTCGAGCTAAAGCAACCATGTGTCGACGTCAGGTCATCACACTCGAACAACAGCTCGATGCGAACTATGCCACTAACCAAGTTCTAACCACCCGCGAACGTATGCTTGCTATTGGCGGTTTCGATGAAGCATTGGTATCCCTGCAAGACTGGGATTGTTTTACTCGTTTGATTAAAGCGTTCGGTCCTGGGTTACGAATTGCAGCTGCCACACAGAATATCTATGTGGACCATGGCGGTGAACGAATCTCTAATCCGACGAAGAGTCGCGCTGGCTTTGCTCGCTTTTTGGAAAAGCATGAAGCCGAGATGACTACTCGTCATAAACTCAATCATGCATTTTGGCTCAAAGTTCGCATCGGCGAGCCGATGACGTTTATTGAATTAATGCGATCATTGCCTGCAGGTTACATTTTAAAGAAAGTACGTCATTATATGCGTTATCTAACTAAGTAAATCGACACGGCAAGGCTGCTATGCAAAACCAAGACTCTTCCTCAGACGCTTTTATTTCGTTTTCGTCAGACGCATTTCGCGCGACTTTGCACAAACTGCGTTGGTACTGGTTGATTGTGCCCGCCGCTCTTGTTGCTCTTGCCATTGTTATTAACGTTGCGGGCGAGGATCGTTACGAGGCATATACTATTCTCGCACCGGCTGAGGAACGCTCAGGGGGTCTGTCCGATATGTTGGGTGGACTCGGAAGTCTCGGCAGTTTAGCCGGCTTGCAATTGGGTGACCAAAAGTTAACGAACACCATGCTTGCCGTTGAGCTGCTGAAGTCCCGTGAATTTTTGTATGGCTTGATCGAAAAATATGACTTACAAGCCGCCCTTGTTGCCGTCGATTACTGGAGCCAAGAGGACGGTCTAGTCATTGATGAGCAGGACTTGGCAGAGTACCCAGAAATCTGGCGTGCTTACAATGAATTGATGAAGCATTTTACGGTGAACTATGATCGCGCACTGGGAAAAGTGACACTGACGTTCTCGCACCAATCACCTGAGTTTGCCTCGCAACTTCTCACCAATATGGTCTCTGAGATTAATAGCGTCATGCGCCAGCGTGAGACTCAACAGATACAACAACGCATTGATTATCTGCAACAGCAAGCCGTGCTATCCGAGATTGCTCAGGTTGAAGTTGCACTTTATAGCCTGCTGCAAGAGCAATACAAACAAATGATGTTAGTCGCAGTAAATGAAGATCATGTGTTTGAAACCATCGACCCGCCATTTAAACCGCATCAAGTAGCAGGACTGCCGCTGATTGCTTGGATTATTTTGATGGCGATGCTGGGCGTATTTATCATGTCGATCGTGACTATTTTAATGAGCTATCGGATTACACGTGACTGACACGCGTAACGCTCCAATCGCTCTCTTCCAATATCTCAACTGGTTGCGTCGCAACTGGTTAATGGCAATTGTTTATGCAGTCTTTGTCGTTGGCATTGCGGTTTTCTACACCTTACAAATACCTGGCTTACATCGCGCGACTGCTCATACACAATTTCAGCCCGAGGCAGCCGATGCGGGCACCTTCGATCAGCTGTCATCGATTGTATTGACCGGTACATCCGAGTCAAACTTTCCCCGAGTCAACGCTTTACAACACGACCTAGCTTTGGCTGAGTATGCCGACGGCGCTGAATTCAACCAACAAATTGTCGAGCATCTGCGCACAAATTACAGTGAGGCTCTTGAGCGCTATCGAGAGCAGATTGCTGCATACGGCGATAGCGAGGAAAATGCATTAGCCTACTTCGTCCGTTATCATTTTCGCATTTACCGGCTACAAAAAGACCATTTCTTCATCTTCCATTGGCATTTCTTCGATGCCGAAGAAAGTCAGCGAATGCTCAACAGTATTCTATCCTTGCTCGATGCTGAGATGACTAAACGTCGGGCGGCGCGTTATCAATTTGCCTTGCAACAATTACAGAACATGAACCTGAGCGCAGCACCGCAAGCCATGCAAGAACTCAAAGCCCAATTAACCGCGCTTTATCAAAGTAAACAAGCGGCCACTGAGAACGGTGATTTTCAGAGTTTATTCATTGTTTTGCCAACTGAAGTATCCGCGGGTTGGGTGTATCCCAGCCGCATCAAAGTCTTCCTAGCCACCGTAGCACCATGGCTGGTTCTTGGCGCCCTGCTTATCAATGGCCTGCTGTGGTATCGACGCTTCCGTACATCGAGGCTTGCATGATCCAGCTTACGCGTCAGCAACTGGCTTTCATTGCTATCGTCTTACTAACCTATGCGGCAGTTTGGGTGGATACTCTGTTTGGCATATTTAGTTTTCTTGGGCTTGGTGCGCTTAAAGTATCCCTCTTATACCGGCTAACCATAACCGTCATCATTTTGGTGATGATGTTTGTTTATCAAAACATCCTAAGTTGGTACATGAAGTTCATGTTGCTGGGCTGGGCATTTCTACTTTGGGTACTCACGTGGCCAGCTGGGGATCTCGAACTAGTCACGCAAGTGAATCATATTCTGCGATTACTGTATCCATTTGGGCTAGGTCTTCTCACGTACAAGCTGCTATCGACTTTCCCGCAGTTCAGTCAACGAACACTAGCGGGCATTGGCCATTACGGCTGGGTTGTCGGTGTTTTTGTGGTATTTTCAGCCTTTACTGGCTTAGGCCTCGAAAGCTACGGTGAACACGCATTTGGAATCAAGTCTTTCTATTTTGCCGGCAATGATACTGGCCTAGCTGCGTTACTTGCATTGTGCTGCTTATTTTGTGTGCTTTACTATCAACCTTCCCCACTTCGCTTTGGCGCTATTTTATTCTGTCTCAGCGGTCTTATTTTGATGGGAACGAAAGCCGGTTGGGCTGGAGCATTGCTCGTATCATTTAGCTATTTAATCGTGTTTTTATTCTTCAAAAAGACGCAAGGATCCGTGGGTGTGATGCTGAAAGGAGCAACTGTGATCGGAATGGTTGCCGTCGTCGCATTCGCAGCCAGTATTATCGTTCCCAACTATGATCGTATTAGCTACCAAATTGAGCAATTTCAGGCGCTGGCGGCAGGTCAGAACCCTCGCGCTGAACTGATTCAAGCCGCCGATCGACATTTCACTGATTATCCAGATCAACTCGCGCTTATTGGCAATGGTGACCGTTTCGACGCAGGTGTTGGTGAGCGATACTTTGTGACCTTTAACAATACGCTCGGCACCACCACCAACAAATTGGTTGAGCAAGATTGGTATGACCTAAGAGGTCACTATGGCATGCCATTTGCTCTGTTTGTGACGCTCGGGCATGTGGCATTTTTATTGCTCGCTGGTTGGCAATGGATCACTCGCCCACGCGTCATCAGTTTTACTTTGTTGCTCGCACTCTCATTATTTATGGGGCACGCTATGTTGGCTGGCCATGCCTTTTTAAGTGGTCAATCTGGTGGGTTAGCTGGAGTCCTCTATGGGCTGCTCCTAGCACGAACGCGAAGGTCTGGCTGACATCCCCTAGAGCATCAGATAGAATACGCATTCACTTTTCGCACAACCTATAATCAGAAGAAGAGCTCATGACAAAACGGATTTTAGTGGTGTTTGGTACCCGTCCAGAGGCCATCAAAATGGCGCCTTTGGTGCAGCAAATGCAAGCGGTCCAAACCGCCTATGATTGGGATGTGCGTCTGTGTGTGACCGCTCAACACCGCGAAATGCTGGATCAGGTATTAGCGTTGTTTAATCTCACGCCTGATTTTGACTTAAATCTGATGCGTCCGAATCAGTCGCTGAGCGAATTGGCTGCGCGAGTGTTGACCGGCATTGATCCCGTCTTGTCTGAGTTTAAACCGGATGTGGTCTGTGTGCATGGCGATACCTTAACGACATTGACTGCTGGGCTTGCGGCCTACTTCCACCGTATTCCAGTAGCACATGTTGAAGCCGGCTTGCGCACCCACAATATCTATTCGCCGTGGCCTGAAGAAGGCAACCGCAAACTCGTCGGTGGCATTACCCGTTGGCATTTCGCACCGACTGCCCAAGCACAACAAAATTTGCTCGACGAACAAACTGCAGAAGCATCCATACACGTAACCGGAAATACGGTCATAGATGCATTATTAACAGTCAGTAACCAGCTGCGTGATGATGCCGAACGCCGTGCGGCTTACGCACAGAAATTCGACTTTTTACAAAGCGACCAACCTATGTTGTTGGTGACAGGGCACCGCCGTGAGAGCTTTGGTGGCGGCTTTGAGCGTATCTGCGCCGCGTTGGCAGAGCTGGCATCGGCTCGCCCTGAGTTACAGATTGTGTATCCGGTTCATTTAAATCCGAACGTGCAAGAGCCCGTGCAACGACTGTTGAAAAACAGCGCCAATGTACATCTGCTTGAGCCTCAGGATTATGAGCCTTTTGTCTATTTGATGAACCAAGCAACGGTGATATTGACCGATAGTGGCGGCATTCAAGAGGAAGCTCCGTCACTGGGTAAACCCGTGTTGGTTATGCGCGACACGACCGAACGCCCCGAAGCGGTGACGGCAGGAACGGTGAAGCTAGTGGGTACCGACTCGGCATTAATTGTCAGCGAAGTGGGTCGCTTACTGGATGACCAAGCCTATTATGACACGATGAGCCATGCGCATAACCCTTATGGCGATGGCAAAGCGTGTGCGCGCATCATTGAGACGCTGCTGCAGGAGTTATAAGCGTTTATGAATTCGTACTCAAAGGTTTCCGTAATTGGGCTAGGCTATATTGGCTTACCCACTGCCGCGGTGTTTGCACGCCAAGGTATGCAAGTAGTCGGTGTTGATGTAAACCCCAAAGCGGTCGACACCATTAATCAAGGTCGTATTCACATTGTTGAACCGGGTTTGCAGAACGTGGTTCAGCGTGCGGTACAGGACAAACTGCTGCGTGCCGTGCTCACGCCAGAGCCGGCTGATGCCTTCGTGATTGCCGTCCCGACGCCGTTTAATGACGATTACACCGGTGATTTGACCTATATTCGTGCCGCCGCTGAAGCCTTGGCGCCAGTGCTAGCTGCGGGCAATTTAGTGATTCTCGAGTCGACCTCACCGGTTGGCACTACCGAGCAGTTAGAGAGCTGGTTGGCGGCAGCGCGCCCTGACCTAACCTTTCCATCGAGCGCGGGTGATCAAGCGGATGTGCAGCTAGCCTATTGTCCAGAGCGCGTGTTGCCCGGCAATGTGATGCATGAGCTCATTCAGAATGACCGCGTGGTCGGTGGCTTATCACCGCGTGCCAGTCAAATGGCCGCTGACTTATATAAAGTCTTTCTGAAAGGTGATTGTCTGCTGACTAACGCTCGCACAGCGGAGATGGCGAAGCTTACCGAGAACAGCTTTCGCGATGTAAATATCGCTTTTGCCAACGAACTATCGTTGATATGCGACAAGCTCAACATCAATGTGTGGGAACTCATTCGCCTGGCGAACCACCATCCACGGGTCAACATTTTGCAGCCCGGCCCAGGTGTCGGTGGCCACTGTATTGCTGTTGATCCTTGGTTTATTGTCAGCTCTGCACCTGAGCAAGCACGCCTGATCCGCACCGCCCGTCAAGTCAACGACTACAAGCCGGAGTGGGTGTATGAGCGGGTGCAAGCCACCGTTGCAGCACTCGGCAATCCAGCCGATACCACGATTGCCTGTTTAGGCTTAGCCTTTAAGGCCAACATTGATGACTTGCGCGAGAGTCCAGCACTTGCTATTGCGCGCCGTATCGCAGCTGAGCATGCCGGTACTACTTTAGTGGTCGAGCCAAATATCGAGCAAGATTTGAGTCCTGTTGCCAGCGCCGACTTAACGGATTTAGATGAGGCGCTCGCTCGCGCTCAAGTCATCGTATTGCTGGTGGACCACGAACCCTTTAAAGCAATCACCCGCGCGCAACTTGAAGGCAAGCAGTGGGTTGATACCCGCGGCTTGATTGACGGCTAAGATGCTCCATATTGTTGCGACTGCTGTGAAGCACGGCCGAGGCGGTATCAGTACCGCATTGGTCGGCTTCACTGAATCAGCGCAACTTCAAGCTCATGGCTTTCATGTTATCGAGTCGCACCGTGCTGGAAATAAACTAAGAGCTTTTCTGCCAGCCGTTCGACAAATTCGGCAATCGGTTCACCCCGGCGATGATGTCTGGTTGCATTGCGGCCCGTGGTTTTCGTTATTACGCAAATACCTACTCGCCGTGGTTGCCCGCAGACGCGGTGCCAACGTGTACTTTCAATTTCATTCGCACACTTTACGAGATTATTTACAGAAAAGTTGGAGTCGTGTTCTCATCAAACTCATGACTCGAAAAGCAACAGGGGTCATCGTTCTCACGCCTTGGTGGCAGGATCTAGTCAATCAATACTTGGCAAATCATGTGCCTGTTTATGTGGTCCCTAATCCGCTCGAACCACAATGGCTTAAGCTGGCCGCAGCCCCCCAGCTCCCCAGCTCTTCTGGAGAGACCGTATCTATCCTGTCAATGACACGCCTCGTCGCGGGGAAAGGCGTCGACCATGTTATTCGAGCGATGGTCTATTTACCCGAGCATTTTCATTTAAAGATCGCCGGGGAAGGTCCAGAACAAGCTAGCTTGCAAAAATTAGTGACTGAACTCGAACTTGCGCATCGTGTCGAGTTCTTGGGTTGGATTGATTACGAGCAAAAGGAAGCGGTGTTGCGCAGTTGCCAGCTATTTTGTTTGCCGTCACAATTCGATTCGTTTGGAATGGGCTTCATCGAAGCCATGGCAGCAGGATTACCCGTCATCGCATTGAATCATGAAGCCACACCCGACGTTGTCAAACACAATGAGACCGGAATTCTTGTCGACGAATTAAGCCCCACGGCTCTGGCCGCGGCCATAACCGAGTGTTACGACCGCCGATTAGAGTTGGGTGGCACAGCCAAACAGTACGTGCGGACAACGTTCGATCCAAACGTCATTGTCACCCACTTCATCAACAACGTGTTGCGCGCAACAGCGCGCTAGTCGTGGCCACTGACCAGAGCAAAGACCTCGTCCCACATGCGCTCAACAGCCTCTCGTTGCCATTCTCCAGCTGCTGAAATAACGCTGTGAAGCTCTTGGTATTGCTCCGCATCTTCCAGCAATAGTTGTAACGACTCAATCGCTTGGGTGACATCGGTGGTAACATCAAACAACTGATTCTGACAGTTATAGTCACTCAACAACTCTTGGTATTTGTGACTCCAACCTGTCGCAATAACTGGCACTCCTTGTGAGAGAGCACTGACCAGACCATGATAGCGTGAGCTGACTACTACCTTCGACTGGCCGATAATCCACTTAATCTTCAAGGCGTGCTGTGGGTCAAGTACGGGGATCTGTTGCGATAACTGTGCTTGAATTTGCGCTGTGAGTTTCCGGTCGGCATCGGCTTCATGAATCAGAATGAAGGGTTTGGCATTCTGTTGCAGCGCTGCCTCAATAGCCTTGACCATAAACGTAATGTAATTGTCCCCATCATCGCGCTTTTCGACCATTTTGCTATTCGGAATAAAGCAGATTTGATGTTGCTCGGCATCAAACGCTTCTGCCGGCATACCCTTGATCAAGTTCGTAAAATCTGGACAGCGCTTGATGTGCTTTTGTTCAGTGTGCGTCAATAATGCTTGGGTAAATTGAAACGAATGATCATCACGAGGGAATACTAGATCAGCGTGTTTGGCAATATGAGCAAAGGTCTTGCGTGTCTTTGGCTTTGTAAATGGCCCCAATGCTTGCGGCAACAACACCACCGGAACATTGCGCTTGTTAAACGCCACTACTGTTGAACTGATGCGATCGCGAGCGACCGCTGGATTCCACTGATCACCATAAGAAAAGCCCGACGCATCCAGTACCAAATCTATTTCGGATTCATTGATCAATCCAAACATAGTGCGAATTCGTGACGGCAACCAACTCATGGGCGCAACCAAGTTCAGTTGCTTGCGGATATAACGGGTCTTTTGCCATAAGCCAAAATCAGCACGCCGTTGATACGGCCCATTCGGCTCGACGACAAAACGCGCATCGACACCGCGCTGACGAAATTGGTCGATAATTGCAAACAGCATGAGCTCTGCGCCTTTATTGGCAAAGCTAATTCCTTTCACTTCAACAGTTAACACGGGCGTATCCTTCTCACTTCCAGAGTTGCAGTTTATCAATTTATTGGCGGGAAAAGAAAAGGAAAAAGCCATTGTGAGTTATTTTTTAAAAATGTTATATTTTGCCTCTCTTTTAGTTGTAAATGGTCTTTATAATGAAGTGTCTATATTGGTTACCCGCTCTGTTTTTACTCGCTGCGTGTGGTGGCAGCGAGCCACAAACGCCTCCACCACCGCCGCCCGTTGCGCAGGGCTTTAGTATCGATGCTCCAGAATCTGTGGTGTATGGTGCAACCTTTTCTATCAGTGTGACTTCAAAAACCGATTCAGCCGTCAGTATCAGCTCGATAGATACCGATGTTCCACTCAAGCAACTGGAGTCTGAAGTCGACAATAGTTTTTCCTTTATCGCGCCAGCGCTCTCGTTAGCTCCGGAGTCATTTACGCTGACGTTGACAGACAGTCAAAGTAATACGGAAACGGTAACCATTGCGGTACAAGACGATACCGATACCAGCAAATTGGTTGATTTAAGTCGCCCGTACCCGTTTTCCAATTCCAATACAGAGAAGTTCGACCATTATCGTTATGACGAGGCTGGGATCCCCATGTTCTTCGACCATACGAATACGTGGGTCTACTTCCCAATTCAAATTTCGCAGGTCGCACAAACCTATTACGCGCGACTGCGTTCAGGCAACTATACCGCCGAGCAAGAATCACGCTTCATAGCCATGGCTGAGTGGTTGCGAGATCAATGTAAAAGCGTTGAGACCTATGCATTTTGCAGCTGGCAAGGTGAGTTTGATGTCCCAGCCTATCGCATGCCTGATAACTGGACATCCGCGATGGCACAGGGTCAAAGCATCTCAGTGATGATTAGTGCTTATGCATGGACGAAGGATGAATCGTATTTAGACGTTGCCAAGGATGCGATTGTTGCTTTCTCTTATCCCATTGAAGAAAAAGGGGTTGTCGCTGATTATGATGGGGTGCCTTGGTACGAGGAGTACGGCTCTGAAACCGACCCCGCGCATGTACTCAATGGTTTCCTATTTTCACTGGCTGGACTTTATGACGCCTACGAGTTGATGGGAAGCGCAACAGCTAAAGCTCTTTTTGATCAAGGTGTTGAGTCGTTGGAACAGCGCATCGAACGCTTTGATATGGGCTTTGGCTCGTACTACGATGATTCGTTTTTAAACCAAATTGCAATTACCAAAGGGCAAGTTGGTGATCATTACCATGAGCTGCATATTCTACAACTTGCCTGGGTTTATCAGCGTTCACAAAGTGACGTGATACTCGATGCTGTGAAGCGCTTTTTGCAATATGACACTGGCGGTTTGTACACGATGGGTCCCGTGTATGACATCTCGAAAAAGATTAATGACATCATTCCATCTCACACCATTGCGCCGTCAACGCATGGCAAAGACCTGCTATTTGATTCGAATTGGACTTGGAAGCGCTACTGGTCGTCGAACCGCTCAACTCAGCGACTCGATGTGCAGTTAAATAATCAAAATGCCGACAACGCCCCTATTGAAGTGGACGCCTTACGATTGACCGGCGTGGTGGAGTCAGATATTCCTGCCAATATTGATGTGTACTCGTGTAGCGGCGAACAGCGAATTTTGATTCAAGCAGGTATCAACCAAGCTGACAATCAGACCACTGGCTTTGATTATAACTTGGATGGCTATGACACCTTTACCTCAGTGCTGAGCTTTGACACACCATTGGAGCTTCCGTGCGACAATGTTGAGCTGGTCATGACCCCACAACGTGATGATGGTTTGATTCGTCTGCGCGAACTCAATATTCACATGCGTCAGCCAACCGTGCTCAACGCGATACTAGCGCTTTACGAGTAACTCGTCGGTTTTCTTTGCGGAAAAGGGTATGCCGCCTTCTGGGTCGGCATACCCAACCGCCATCAGCATGATCGGCCGTTGATGTGCCGACAGATCGAGCTCTTGCTCCATCAACTTCTCTCTAAATTCAATATCGGGCCAGTTGATCGGGCAAGTCGATAGACCCATTGTTTCCAAAGCAAGCATTAACTGCATTGCGGCTAGCGAGCCGTCAATGTAGATGCAGTGCCGATCACGTTCTGTGGGATAGGCGTTTAAATCCCCCACCACCACTATCAACGATTGCAGATTCTGATTAAAACCGACAGTGCCCCCCGCATAACCGGCAACTTTAGCGGCGCGCGCTGATTCATTAATAAAATGAAACTGATAAGGCTGCCTATTGCAAGCACTCGGCGCCAATGACGCCATATTGATGGCCTCGCGCACTAAGGCTTCAGGCACGGGTTTATCCAAATACCAGCGTACGCTGCGCCTGCGCACAAACAATTGCTTCAGTTGTTCAGGCGAAATGTCCGGTTGTGGTAACTCAGCATGCGGATAAGGAATCGAACGGCGTTGCTGTGCATCCTGTGTCGGTTCCTGCAGCAAACCTTCAAAGTCAGCTCGTGCACGCGCAATAATTGGGGTGTCTGTCACCACTTCGAAGTAACTCGTCAGTACGTCCTGTGCCCACTTCAACTCATTCAGTTCTAACGAACCACTCGCAGCTGCTTGGCGAAAACAACTGACGGTTTCACCAATATAGGCTTCGGCAAAGCTGGCTCGCCGCGGACGCATGATCAATCCCTTTTCGAGTCGATGCGTATTGCGCCGCAATAATGCACAGGTTCGCTGAATATTTTTTAGTGACTTCCAATAAGCGATGCGCCCCTTCAGTACGGCCTGATGCTCGCGCGCAAACTCGCGACTAAAGAACGTGTAAAATAATGACGAGGTAAACCGCGAGAAGGCAAATATCGACATCATGCGTCGATTTAGAGCCGCGTTAAACGCGTGAATTCTTCCCTTTAAAGTTGCAGGTAGCAGACGTCGAGCGACTGACCGAATACTCATGATGCGTTCATTTCCATAACTATTTTCCTAAGTGCAGCTATTGTCGCAGAAACCGTGCGTACAGACTAGGTGCGGCGCTTGATTCGCTTCAGCAACGCCCAATGGCGATAGCCGAGGGTAAAAGGTAAATAAAGCGAGCGCGTCATCACAATCGCCAGCGGCCGCGTAGCGCCACTCACCCAGAAAGCAAGATAAGATGCTACTGCGTAGGACATTATGGTCGCTACGGCCGCGCCTAAGCCTTGATAGAGCGGAATTAACCATAGGTTAGCAAGTATATTTACCACCGCACCCAGGCCATGACTCACAAGCGAAAATGCCAATAACCGCTCTGCGATTAACCATTTGCTGGCCAATGCGCGCATGTAGATAAACAAGCTTGCCCAAATATGGATGGTGAGAATGGCAGCCGAAGCGCGGTATTCTTCACCAAACAACCAAGGGATAATCGGCTCGGCCAGCAGGCTTACGACAATGGCCAGCGCCAAGGCTAAGCCAAATAAAGCATCACAGAGTTGTTGCAGGCGCGTGGCGTAAAGGGGGCTCTGCTCTTTTCTCAGTGTCAGTAACATGGCGAAGAATGATGTCGCGAGCGCGGTTGCAAAGAAGTACCAAACCTCTGACATCTTCACCGCAACGGCATATACACCAACTTCGCTCTTACTGACCATATGGCCGAGCATCACTTGGTCGACTTTAAGGTAAAGCACTGCAGCGACGCCCGATAGAATCAACCAAAAGGATTGCTTGAGTAACTGTCCACCGTAGCGCCAGTCGATGGCCTTGAATTGGAAACCGCGCGCTTGGCTCTGATAGAGAAAAATATAGCCGAGGCCCCAGAAGAGGAACTCCGCAGCGTACACATAAGCCACCGAGAGTAAGTCAGCACTCACCCACGCCACGATAATTTTGATCACTCCGGCACAGGCGGTAACTACGGTGCGCATCTTTACCACGTAGTGAGCACTAACTTTCGCTTGGAAGTAGTATTCAACCACTTGGAAGGCTTGCAGGATGCTGGTCGCGCCAATAATAACAATGGCGATATGCTCTTCTGGCGTGACGGTGCTGGTGAACTGTAGCCAGGTTAATAAGGCGGCAAAGCCAAACAGCGCACCGAATAAACGAACCGCAGCCGTGGTCGCCATAATTCTTGGCTCATCTTCGTCTCGCTCAACCAATTCCCGGGTAATGATGGCGTTGAGGCCAAGAGCAGCGAGTGGAGTAACGAGTGTAACCAGCGCCAATACGTAGGCTAGCTCACCGTAGACTTGTACACCCAATTGACGTGCTAGCCACACCGTGACAAAAAGGTTGAGCCCCATGGTGACGAACTTTTCGCTCACCAACCATGAGGAATTCTTCAGCGCTGCTTTTATCATTTAAAAATTCAGTTAGTACTTATTCCGATTCACAACCATCGAATCGTTTTGCACGAAACCACGGTCGCGAGCACTGTCATTGAACGACGAGAAGATCTGAACATTGTCGTTTAAATCGTTCACAACCACATTGAGCGCAAAGTGTTTTACCTCATCGCCACCTAATAACAATCCCCGTGCACGAATCGCCTCGAGAATGGAGCCGGTCAATTTTGTGATTCCGGTCGTTGCTGTCAACCCCATCAAGTCATCATTGGAGAGGGTAACGCGCTGACCATCTGGGGTGTACACGTCAACCGAGACCTCGCTTGATTGGTCGCCAGTATTGGTAGCATAAATAATCTGCGAGTATTGATTATTGCCTTCACGGCTGTAGGGCATGAATGGGATAAAGGTTTGTGACGCATTGAGTGTCCACGCCCCTGCATCGAATGGTGTCATTTCAGTCACATTAAAGGTACCGCCCACCACAGAGTAATCTACATCGGCAGCGACCGTAAATTCTGAGGTTGGAATCACCACATCGCTACCTTGCGCCGCAGTTTCAATGGCAAGTGTTAAGGTATCAAGCGTGTCACAACTAAAGCGCAGACGATCAGCAGCGACCGCCACATTGGTGCAGTTTGCGGTACCACTGAGATCAGTCAGCGTGAATACGCCCGCCATCGGCTGAATATTTGCGATGTTGGGGCTGGTGTCTTTGACCCAACTAAAATCACCGAATAACTCGTAAGTCACTCCATCCACGTCAACACCGATATCCAACGTCGGGTCACTCTCGATACGAAACTCTAGTACGTCACTGGTTACTCCACCTAAAAAGGTTTGGCGATCATTCTCAAAATCAACCTCTTGATCGAGTGGCTGAGTGACCGTGGCTATAAACTGGTCGGTTGCTTCAATGAGTACTTGCGAGTTTTGATCGGTGGTGAAGTTATCGAGTGGAAACCCGGCATTCGAACGTGCTGTATATATGACGTCGATGCCTTGCTGAGAACGCAGCGCCTCGAAATCAATAGCCCCAAAATTCAGAGTAATGCCGGTGGTGGTATCACTCTCACCGCCGGTAATATTCGTTACTCGATAATAGATAATCGTCCGTCCATTGATCCGCTCTTGGGCAAGCAAGCCAACGGTCATCCCTTTCTTACTATTCACACCGTCAGCGGCCAAGGTGAGAAATGTGGGTAACGAGGAGATATCGAGACTATCGGTACCAGAAAAACTAAAAATCATGACATCGTCTTCGGCATATTCTGCACCGAGTGTCACAATCATATCGTTGGTGGTGATTTTGCCTGCCGGAGCTACCTGAAAGTACTCGCTGGAAACCTTCAATGGTACCGTTTGCGTTTCAATGTCAGCGGCATGCGCAAGAGAAATGCCGGTACCGACAAGAGCGGTACCCACAAGCGATTGAATTTTGCAGCTCATCCCAGAATCCTTTTTACACTTTTGTTATATTTGAGCACTGCCGATAATTGTACATTAATTTCACAAGCTTGCGATAACACTAAAAAAAACGCTCCCGAAGGAGCGTTTGAACAATGACAAACATTTTTTCTTTCTTTATCAACTGTCGGTCGATTATGGGTTCTTCACGCGATTCACTACTACTGAATCGTTTTGGACCCAACCGCGGTCGCTGCCATTTACGTTGTATGCAGAGTACACCGAAATGACGTCGTTCGCATCGTTTACGACAATGTTGAGCGCGAATTGCTTGGTAGCAGAACCACCAGTCAATAAGCCTTCAGCAGCCAATGCATCAACAATGGCGCCTGTCAGTTTGGTCACACCTGGTGCCGCCAGAATGCCACCCAAATCTGCGTTGGTGAAGTTTGTTACCGTGCCGTCAGCAGACGTTACGTCAATCGAGATTTCACCAGATTGTGAACCTGAGTTGGTCACATAGATAATCTGAGAAATGTTCGACATGTCATCACGGCTGTATGGCATATATGGAATGAAGGTTTCAGAACCATTCAGTGTCCACGCACCCGCAGCTACACGGTCAAGGTCTTTATCAGAAGCACTGGCGCCCACTGAGTATTCGACGTTCGCGTCGATACCGAAAGTGGTTGCAGGCAATACTGCATCAGAACCTTGTGGAGCTGTGTCGATGTCTACAGTGATTTGGTCGAGCACATCACAGCTAAAGCTCAGTGCTGTTGCGGTCACAGTCGGTGCTCCACAAACTGCTGCACCTGTTGGAGTAATCGTAAAGGTACCCGCGGTTGGCTGCACACCCGCAGTGTTGGCATCGGTATCTTGTACCCACGCGAAGTTACCAGCAATTGAGTAGTTGATGCCATCGACATCAGCAAATAAATCAAAGACCGCAGTTTCAGCAGAAGTAAACACTAATGAATCTGCTGTTGCTGGCCCAGTGAAGAACTCACGCTCAGCTTCCACATCTACTACTGCGTCAAGCGCGGTGTCGACCGTGACTTCAAACTGATCTTCAATCGCGAATAACTCTTGCGTACGCAACGCGCCGCCACCGGTATCCAGCGCAAGGTTGGTATTGGTAACCGCTGAGAAGGTTACGCTAATACCGTTACCAGATTTAGTTGAATCAAAATCAAGAGCGCCGAAGTCGAGTGACACACCAGTGGTGGTATCTGAAGCACCACCTGTAATATCAGTCACCCGATAATTAGCGCGCGTAGTTCCGGCTGTAACGCTGGTCGAAATAAGACCAACCGTAATACCCTTCAAAGGTGGAGCCGCGGCTACAGTAACAAATGGCGGCAGTGAGGCTACGTCGAGCGCATCGTTGCCACTGAAAGTAAGCGTAATTACGTCATTGACCGCGTACTCAGCACCGAGTTCGAGGACCACGTTATTTGATGTTAAAACTCCAGCAGGAGCGACTTCTAAGTATTCAGTTGAGACATTACGAGTAACGGTTCCAGTTGCAATGTCAGCTGCCATTGCACCAGCGCTCGTACCCATAATCGCCAGCGCGACCAGCGACTTTCTAAAAACGTTATTCATGTTCTTCTCCGATTTCATGAAGTTGTTGGACATTGTTGTTGTTCACAAAATGTTCAATTAAAAGTAGTCCTATTCTGCTCATAATGTCAACAAATTCGATGAAATAAGTGAAAACTTTTACATTAGGCAAAAAAAAACGCTCCCGAAGGAGCGTTTTTGTGCCGTAAGGCAATCTTAGTTTTTAACGCGGTTAACAACTACTGAGTCGTTCTGTACCCAACCACGGTCAGAGCCGTTTACGTTGTATGCAGAGTAGACTGAGATTACGTCGTTAGCGTCGTTAACTACTACGTTCAGTGCGAACTGCTTAGTAGCAGAACCGCCAGTCAACAAGCCTTTGTCAAGCAATGCTGATTGGATTGCGCCAGTTAACTTAGTTACGCCTGGAGCTGCAAGAACACCGCCCAAGTCAGCGTTAGACAAGTTAGTAGTAGTACCGTCAGCAGAGATCACGTCTACAGAGATTTCACCAGACTGTGTACCGTTGTTGGTCACGTAGATGATCTGAGAGATGTGGCTCATGTTGTCACGGCTGTAAGGCATGTATGGAATGAAGGTTTCAGAACCATTCAGAGTCCACGCGCCAGCTGCTGCACGATCCAGATCTTTGTCTGAGTCAGTACCGCCAACGAACGAGTATTGTACGTTCGTGTCAACACCGAAGGTGCCAGCAGGAAGAACTACGTCTGAACCTTGTGGACCAGTGTCGATATCAACAGTGATCTGGTCAAGAACGTCACAGCTGAAGGTTAATGCAGTAGCTGTTACTACTGGAGCTGAACATACTGCAGCGCCAGTTGGAGTCACAGTGAAAGTACCAGCAGTTGCTTGGATACCAGCAGTGTTTGCGTCAGTATCTTTTACCCAGCTGAAGTTACCAGCTACTGAGTAGTCAACACCGTCAACGTCTGCAGCTAAGTCAAATACAGCAGTTTCAGCTGAAGTGAACACTAAAGAGTCAGCAGTCAAAGCGCCAACGAAAGTTTCACGCTCGTCTTCTACGTCGATTACTTCGTCAAGAGCTGTATCGATAGTGATTTCGAACTGATCGTCAATTGCGAACAGGTCTTCGTTACGCAATGCGCCACCAGCTGTGTCTAAGTTCAGACCAGTGTTGGTAACAGCAGAGAATGCAACGTTGATACCGTTTGCAGCTTTAGTTGAATCGAAATCTAAAGTTCCGAAATCTAAAGTGATACCAGTAGTAGTGTCAGTAGCACCACCAGTAACGTCAGTTACACGGTAGTTAGCTTTAGTAGTGCCGCCTGCTACAGAAGTAGAAATCAGACCGACTGTGATACCTTTCTCTGGAGCTGCAGCAGCTACAGTTACGAAAGGAGGCAGTGAGTCAACGTCTAATGCGTCGCCACCAGTGAAAGTCAAAGTGATTACGTCGTTAACCGCATATTCTGCGCCTAACTCAAGTACCACAGCGTTAGAAGTCAAAGTACCCGCAGGTGCAACTTCTAAGTACTCAGTTGACACGTTACGAGTAACGGTTCCGGTTGCGAGGTCTGCAGCCATCGCACCAGTGCTGGCACTAGCGATAGCCAGAGCAACCAGCGATTTCTTAAACATGTTTGTCATGTTCTTCTCCAATTTCATGAAATAGAGATTACAGGCCTCGTGCCTTTTTCTCTTTATTGTTTAGTTAACAAAACGACCGCAAAAACGGTCACAACGATTATGTGTAATGCATAGAAATAAGTCAATGACCTATCTCAATGAATTACTGACATTTTAACAAGTAATCGCATTTATATGTTTTTTAGCGCACCCAAACTGGTGTTTTCCACTAAGTTTAAGCGATACGTTATTCAACTTGTTGTTCCGCATTAACGATTCTGATCCCCGTATAATGTTCACAGTTTCGTAACGCTTGCCGCCACATTAGTCTGAAAGTTTAATACTTGTCAAGCTATCCGCGATGGTTCGACGAATCTCTGACCACTGGTCTACACTGTCGATTATTCGCGGAGTGATAAAGATTACCAGTTCCGTTTTCTCGGTGCTACGGTCTTTACCTTTGAATAACTCACCAATAAGCGGAATGTCAGAGAAGCCTGGCACATTTGTGTTACCGTCTGATGACGATTCGGAGATTAACCCGCCGAGCAAGATAGTTTGTCCGCTTTGCGCAATGACTTCAGTCTTTATTGAACGTTCAAAAACACTCGGAGAGCCCTGTAAAGACGGGCCACTATCCGATTGGTTCGAAATATTTTGATCAATCTCCAGTATGACCAAACCCTGTGCATTGATAGTCGGAGTAACGGTAAGCGTCACACCAGTCTTTCTGTACACTACATTGGTGGTTTGGCTTTCAAAGTTTGGATTGGTAATGGTGGCGCCAACCGTCGGAATATCATTCCCGACATTAATCGATGCCGAGACACCATCGCGTACAACTAAAGTAGGATTCGACAACACGTTCACTAGACCCGTGCTTGCCGATAATCGTGCGATAGCTGACTTCAGACCGTCTGCCCAATCGAGCCGCAAACCGCCCATTTCAGTCACGCCCAAAGCACCTAGCGTCGACGCACCGACCTTACCGTCACGAATCGCAAATTCAAAACCTTGTGCGAACTCGTCAGTCATGGTGACTTCAGCAATAGTCGCATCCAGTAAGATTTGCTTGGGCATAATATCCAGGCGCTTAACCACCGGCAGAATGGCCTGATAATCCGTTCCCGTCGAATAAAATACCAAGGTATTGGAACGCTCATCGACAGTCATTCGCACTTCTTCATTTCCTGCCGAAATAGTACCACCCGAGCCTTCTGCACCGGTCCGATTCCCCGCTGTGCCTGACTGCGTATCGCGAGCTTGATTCCCGCCAGCACCGCCGGCGTTACCAGTCAGCAACGCAGCGACACTGCGACCGAGGTCCGATGCTCGTGCATACCGTGGGTGATACATGTAATAACGTTTGTCTGTTCCTTTGCTCGGCTCATCCAGTTTTTTAGTCCAGTACTGAGCGCGATTGAGCACTTCTTCATCGGAGGCAAAGAGAGCCACGGAGCCGGCTTGATCCATACCGACCATCAACAACGCGACACCGGTCTGCGGATTTGTGCCTGCGGTGATTCCCTCGGCAGTCATCAATTCGGTTAATTGGTCAATATAGTCTTCAGCAGTAATGAAGGTTAGTTCTGCCAAGCCAATGAAGCGACCACGAGTTGACGGCGCATCCAATAAGCTCACCAAATCGATCACACGCAGAATTTCGTTGCGGCTGCCCTGCACAAACAACGCGTTCTGTTCAAAGTCAGCGGTAATTCGGGCGCTCGTAAGCCCTTTTAACGTTCGCTCAAAACTGGTCTTGATGCCATACCGCACGGGAATGACCTGCAGGATATTCTGGACCGTCTCAGGAACATCACGCACACGACGTCCCAAGCCAATGACTACATTGCCACGGGCATCGGCATCCGTTGGGTAGATATAAAAAGTTTCATCTCGATATGAAATGCTCATACCGTTATCGATCAACAATTGGCGCGTCAGACTAAATAGGCGGCGCGAGCTCACCGGTTCAGAAACATTCATGGTCACTGGTTTGCTCACATCTGCGCCCGCTGCAATCACATAATTGCGTTGCAGAGATTCGCCAAATACCGACTGTACCAACGCACGCAATGGGAGTTCATTGGCAGTCACTTGGTGGCTATCATTGGTTGGAAACTGCAGTGACGGGTCTTCATCGTTTGTGATTGTCGATGCATCTGAGCCCAGAGTATCCAGTCGTGAAAAACCCCGCTCAGCTAATTCATTAGCCTCTGTCGCTTGTTCATTTTCTTGATATTGCGGCGCATCTGAGCGCATCCGATCAGGATTCACCGGATATTCATCAGGCAATTGAGCACAGCTCGTGATGCCCGCTAAGGCTAACAAGAGCATTCCGCTTCGCAGCTTATTCATACGTATGATCACCTTCATTCAAATACTTTTACGCGCACTACAGCGCCACCGCCTGTGTTTGGGGTGAATTCCACCCCATCCACCTGAACTGCACTAATCGTATAACCACTCAGTGTTTCGCCTTGGCGAAGTTCGACAAATTCGACGTCACGTCTTTCGCGGTCTTGTGTTTCAATCAGTGCGACGCGTTGTTGAGTTGTATTGGCGATGAGAATAGCACGAACACGTACCCGCTTCTCACCAATATTGGTACCACCGCTGAGCAGTTCTTGCTGGACAGTTTCGGTAGCTACTTCTGGGGAACTGGTCGCTGTGGTATTTAAACTCGCCAACCAGTCACGCACCCGAGGACTGACGGTGTGCTCTACCGGCGCAGGAGTAGTCTCCAGCATGGCAGCCTCACGCGTCAGTGCAGCGGTATCAACTGCAGGTTGCACGCGCTGTACAAAGTCCACCACACAAAACAATACAATGATAATGAGGATACCCAACACGCGGCGGTCGGTTATGCCAGCGAATGATTTACTGAGCATTGCGCCCCCCCGTGCGGCCAGCCACTTCGATGATTAACGTCAGCTCAGCCTGTTTGTTATTACCGGGATCACGATTCTGCGGACGCAAGCTAGCATCGATAAAACGAATATAAGGAGCCTGTTGCGCCAGTTGTAATTGTCCCTCTGCGAGGCTTTTAAAGTTTCCACTGACATTCACACGCGCCTGCTGCACTTGCATACCATTCCCTGCAGCTTGCGGCTGTGCTAGCCAACTGAATAACGTGACCTGATTGCCCTGCTCGCGCAACAGCCGCTGAATTTGGTCCTGAACTTCCAAGCGGAACCCGGTGGCATTGCTAGCATTCGGAAACGCATTCGCAACACGTTTCGCCGCGGCCTCGAGCTTCTCTGCTTGCAAAGTTAACACGGGCAGTTGCTCAACCAGCGCTTCCGACCGAACCACCTGGCGTTGAATCAGCGTTAACTCATCACGTAGCTCAGCCTGATAGTTGACCAGCGGGAGCACGATAAATTGGATAGCCGCGAGCACTCCGGCAATTAACAGCAAGCGCGCTTGGGATGCACTCATGGCCGCGCCTCCTGCTCAACTGACTCGTTTACGCCAGCAGGCTGTAATTGAATTTCGATGGTGAAACGTTCAAGGCCATTGGGCTGCGATCGTACCGGCGCGGTGAAATCAGCGCTCTGTACATAGTCACGTTGCAACAACTCCGTCAGAACATTGGTCGCACCCACGCCCTCAGCTGCCAATGTGATACTGGAGTAATCTGTGACCGCTGAGTTCACTAATACATTGAGTGACTGGCTATCGGCGATGCTTTGCCAAAACTGGTCCACCGCCGCAATATTGCTTTGATGTCCAGCAAGTCCAGCCAATTGCTGTTGGGCCTGATTGACCGTAGCTTGCGCATTAAGCGCTGTATCCAGGTCCGCACCGATCGCTTCCAAATGACTGTGTGCCGACTCGGTCGCAATCACAAGATAAGCGGTCGAGAGCACGCCATACAAAATCACCACAGCGCCAGCGCCAAACAATGTTGGTCGCCAAGGAAAATTGGCCGCGGAACCGGTCTGGGTGCTTTGACTTTGCCAGCTTTGCTGCCACGCGCTCAGCCCGACTTTCTGCAGACCGCGTAACAAGGCGAATCGCCACGCCTCAGCATCGAGCACTTGTTGTGGTGTTGTCGCAGCGCCACCCATGGCGAGTAACGCGCGGTCTGGTGTTGCCACCAATCCGGACGCCGGCAACGATTGCCAGTGTCCGCCTTTCTGTTTGAGTAAGAAATAGCTACTTCCGCTTTGTTGAATCTGAGTCAGTCCAGCTTCAATGCCTGCGGCTAACACCAGACTCTCTGGAAATGCAATCCACGCCTGCTGCACAGTTGCCAATACGGCTTCGTGCCAACGCACCGTCAAAACCTGGCGCTGGCCATTCTGTAACTTGCCAATATAGTGCTGAACCGGTTGCTCAGCGTCACGCAGTGCGAGCACGCGTTTCAGTTCCCGTTCAGAGCGAATCGAGAACTGTTCCCAGCGCTCTTGATAGCCATCACGCGCGACCACTAACACGGGCAGGCGACGCTGCGCATCCGCTGCGGTCACGGTCGTGTCGGTGAGCTTGCGCTGATTGCCACGGGCGTCTACCCACCACGCTAGTTTAGCGAGGTAGGTTTGCAGACCGGTCAAAGTGGGTGTCGATGGTGTTTTAGTTGTCGTTGTCATTCCATTCGTCACTGTAGCGCTCAGTATCTAAGCGTCGCTGTACGGTTCCATAATAGCGCGTTAATGGCGTTAAGCCATAGGTGTCATAATTCATATCGCGTTGCGAGGTCAGTCCGCTCAGTGGATCGCTGATGGTGACGCGTTGTTCACTCCCCGGAAATAAACTGACAACCGCATCACCGAACTCGTTGGTTAAGTTTGAGTAGCGACTCTGATCATAAGTACCACTGGCACGCATTGCCGAGATACTAGCAGCTAGCCCAGAGCGGAGCAATACGGGCAACAAGGCATCCGGCGCATGCGCATAATTGGGTATACCACCACGAGCGGTGAGTACATCACTCATAAGCTCGATATCAGCGCGCGTCCATTCGGGTATTTGCTGCAAATCCCAAATGGTCTGCAAGTGTATGCCATTCTCGCGTTGCAAAAAGTTTTGTAGATTCGTTACCAACAATTGTGCTCTCGCGCTACTGATGCCTCGTATTTCAAGTACTTCAGCGAGTTCACTGCTGGGATTATTGATGCTAAGCAAACTGTCTAAGTTCTGCAGGCGTAACTCCACACTATCGCCCAAGGCGGCATAACTGGCTCGTTCAGGCAGCGGAATAGCGAGTGGATAGCCATAAAAGTTCAGCTTGGGAAGCACCCGTTGCTCATTCGTTTCATCGACCATACCCCAGTTACTCGTCAGTAATTGTTGGTCGATATAATTCTGTGCGGAATACAGCGCGAGACGCTGTTCAGTTTGTTCTTGCAGGCGCTGCGTTTGACTGACCGCACTATTTGAATTGGCGACAATAATGAGCAATAAAATAGCCATGATGGCAACAATCAGCAGCACCTGAAACAGCGCCATGCCCCTTTGTTTGCTGCGACTAGACATCATCGGTATACCTCGACAATTCGGCAACAGCACTATCCGGCAAGGTAATAAACCACACCACGCCAGCGGCGTTAATTTCAATGGCGAGCGGATGTAGACTACGTTGCATGCCATCATATTCGCCAAACCATTGCGGCTCTGCAATGGTGTCGGTCATACCCTCGGCGGAGATTGCCATGCTGCGTACTGCCAGATTCTCCCAGCCCTGATAACGAAACTGAATAGCGCTAGCGTTCTCCAGCAAAACCCGCCGGAAATTAAACGGGAGCGTTTGCGACGCACGCTCTAACGATTGACTGCCCAATGGGGCCTCTTCATAGACTAAGCGAAAACCTTGTTCATTATTCCGTTCGCGAAAAATCCGAAATACAGCGCTACTATTCGGATCTTGTACACTGATGCTGGCCACACCAGTGAAACCGTCATCTCGTCCGAGAAAATAGAAGCCAGGAATATCGTCGTCGCTCAATACGACTTTGGGATAGACGGCTTGGGTGACCTTGTGTACCAATTGCCAAGTGCGATAATCCTCGCGCACTTCAGCGAACTTATTTTGGTTACGCTGCCAATTCTGCGTGAAGTATTGATACGCCAGCGCAGCACTGAGCATCACCAAACTGATCAGCACGAGGCTGATCAGAGTTTCGACGAGCGTAAACCCCTTTTGACGGTTTATTGAGGTACTGCGTTGGTGTCCCATACCAGCTCCTCATAAATAAACTCACGTTGTGAACTGTCGAATCGCAACTGTACCAGCACTTCAAAGAGCTCATAGCGTGGTTGATACGGATTTGCATTGATGTCTTCGCCGGTAAGGCGCGCAGGCGGCGGTAAATCATTGACAGGTGTGGCGGACCACTGCACTTGCACGCCGTTCATCTGCAACTCGCCTGCGGTAACACGCTCCTCATTTTCAGCAACCGGCTGTTGCAATTGAAAGCGAATGGCTGATTGCAGCGTTTCCACCTGGGTTAAAATATGCGTTACTTCAGCCGCTTTGGCCGAACTCTGCTGACTATTCTGAAACGCTACCAGCCCAGTGGTCACCGCGGCAAACAGGATAGTCATCGCCATCAGCACTTCGATTAAACTGAAACCTTGCTGTTTAGTCGGCATCAAAGGCCTCCTGAATAGCAGGTGGATTCAGTGGTTGGCGACGCGGTGAGTCAGCCTCAACCCAACGGACTTCATTGGGAGACCAATAGCCGTGACTATTTAGCGTAAGAACTTGATTGGGGAATCGCAGATGCTCAAATGTGCGCGCTTGCAGTACTTGTTCACCGGCTAGCACCCGCAGTGCTTGGCCTTGCAGTTCAACCACCACTTCTGCGTCCATGGTGAAGGCGTTGAATTCAATCGCATCCAGTTGCCGCAAAAACTTCTCGCGGTCTTCGGTCACTTGCATACGTTCGTATTGGTTGATGCCAACCGGACCAATCAGGCTGAGTGCAACCCCGACGATGGCCAACACCACCAGTAATTCAATCAGCGTAAAACCGCGCCAGCGGGGGATCATATGTTGACGTCTGTGACGGCAGAGATACTGAGCATCATGATCACCACGATGCTGCCGACCACAGCTCCCATAAATAGAATCATGGCGGGTTCAAGTAAACTGGTGAAGCGCGTGACCCAGTTATAGAAGGTGCGGCGAGAACGCTCGGCAATCTCACCAAATACGCGCGCTAGCTCGCCACTTTCTTCACCAATAGTGAGTAACGCAGCGTAGAACTGCGGATAAAGCCGAGTTTCGCCGAGGCTCGCAGCTAATCCTTGGCCGCGATTGATGTTTTCGGTCGCACGCGCTACTTCTTCTCGCAGTGAGAGTGTACGAAGGGTCTTCTGCGCTAGCTTAAGACTGCGGTCAATTGCCACGCCGGAATCGAGCATAATATGCAGCGCTGAATTAAAACGAATGCGCTCTACCAGCAAATTTGCACCGCTGATAATGGGCAGCCGCTCGCGGCAGTACGTGCGCACTTTGATGACACTGGGATGCTCCTGTCCGCGCCAGGCAATAACGCCGACAATCACCAGACCCAAGAACAAATAAAGCTGGTAGTTGATAAAGAAATCACTGACAGCTAATAAGCCAAGGGTATAGCCCGGCAACCCTTCCTGATTCTGGAAAATAGCGGCTAAATTCGGCACCACAAAATTAAAGATAAATACGATGGCAAGTATACACACGGTCATGATCACACCCGGATACACCAGCGCTTGTTTAATTTTGTCACCTAAGTCGATCTGATATTTCAGCTCGTCGGACAGCTTGGTGAAAATACTTCCCAGCTCACCGGTCTCTTCGGCAATTTGCACTAAACCTAAGTACAACGAATTAAACACTTTGAAGTGACTGAGGGCATCGGACAGCTTGTGTCCTTGCTTCAACTCGCCCAGAACTTTGCGGATCATATCGCGCAAAGCCGGCTTCTCGACATTATTGAGAAGAATTTCGAGGCCCTTATCGACCTTCAAACCTGAGTTCAACAGCAAGGCCAGCTCGGAGGTAAAAAACTCGACATCTTTGAGATTCAGTGAGCGCTCACCAAACAAGGTGGTCATGGCATCTTGTTGCAACGGCTTGATATCCGCCACCAGCAGTTGTTGAGCTTGCAGCTTTTGCTGAGCAGCGGGTTGGTCTATTGCCTCGATGGTGCCTTGTTGTTGCACCCCGGTTGCATTGTACGCGGTGTACTTAAACTGAGGCATTAGCCGGCCACCCGCACAACTTCTTGAATGGTAGTTTCACCGCGCATGGCTTTTAAAATGCCATCTTCGAGTAAGTTGCGGAATCCTTTTTGGCGATTGAGCGCGCGGGCTTTTTGCAGGAAATCACTGCTCCCGAGTAACTGTGTGAGGTCATCATCACAACGCATATACTCAATCAATGCGACTCGACCTTGGTAGCCAGTATGAGCGCACTTCTCACAGCCAACGGCTTGCATAAACTGTGGCTTTACGTCGAACCGATCAGCCAACCACTCCATCTTCAGCTTGTGATAGTGTTCAGTCGCATCTGGATCGGCAGTTTTACAATGTGGACACAGTTTCCGAGCTAATCGCTGCGCCACAATCACTTTAATCGCGGCGGCGAGCAAGAACTCTTCAACGCCTAAGTCTAATAATCGCGTGTAGGCACTGGCAGCGTCATTGGTGTGCAAGGTACTGAATACCAAGTGACCGGTCAGGGCTGACTGCAGCGCAATGGAGGCGGTTTCATTATCACGGATCTCACCCACCATGATGATATCAGGATCCTGCCGAACCACGCTACGCAGCGCGTTCGCGAAGGTAAAGCCAATATCGCTTTGTACTTGCACCTGGTTGATGCCGTCGAGTTGATATTCAACCGGATCTTCAATGGTAATAATTTTGACGTCGGGGTCATTGCGGCGCGATAAAAACGAGTACAGGCTGGTGGTTTTACCGGAACCGGTCGGACCGGTCAGCAACACCACACCGGATGTAGCTTGAATGTCATGCAATAACGCTTGTTCAACATCCGCTTCAATACCCAGAACTTTCACGTCATAGGATAAACTGTCTTGTAGTAAGAAACGCATCACCACGCTCTCACCCTCGCCCACCGGCAATGCGGATACCCGCACATCGACATTCATGCCATCAATACGCAGCTCAATTTTGCCATCTTGCGGCCGACGTTTTTCTGCAATATCCATGTTCGAGAGCAGCTTCAAGCGCGTGACAATCGGCAGCACCATATGCATCGGGATAAAGTCAGCTTCATGCAGCACACCATCAATACGATAGCGCACGCGGCCTTTGCCCTTCCACGGTTCAATATGCATATCCGACGCACGGCGGCGCAGCGCTTTGGCGATTAGCGCATTGAGTAAGTTCACAGTGGGCGCTTCTGAAGCAAGTTCGCGCAGGCGATCTTCCTCAAGCACGCTCAAGTTGCTACTGGCTTCACGTGGCGCTTGGCCTTGCTCATAACGATTTTGCAGCCGTCCGTATTGCTCGTCACTGGCTATCAATAGTTTGAGTTGCGGCTGCTGGTTAGCGACTAGTTCCAAAATAGCTGGAGTCGTCGGATTGGTGCAAATCACGGTCAGCGATTCACCAACGGCTACGGGGAGTAACTGATGCTGCCGCAGCGTCACGCGCAATGGCGTCGGTAACTGCTCTTGCAGCGCCTGCCAAGCCGCGTCATCGTCGAGCAACTGCTCAATGGTCTCATCACTGACACGCTCAAGTTGGTAGACCTGACTGTAATAATCCGGCAGGAACTCCGAACTCAACGCACCCATGCGCACGAGAATTTGCTCCAACTGGCCACCATTGCGGCTTTGGAACTGAACAGCCTTGTTCACATCGTCGGCATTGACTCGAAATTGTTCGACGAAGAGCGCGTTCACATCAGTCATAAGATCACTTTCGTAAATAAATGTCGTCGTTACCCTCTTGGCCATCAGGACCAAGTGACTTCAGGGTATAAGGGCGATCTTCTTCACCGGGCATCTTGTACACATAGTCATTGCCCCATGGATCGACCGGAATATCTTCTGGAAAATAGGGACCCTGCCACCGCTCATTCTCGCTACTCAAAAGCAGCTCCAAGTTTGCGGGAAACGCGCCCAAATCCAAACGATACGTACTGATGGACGTTTCTAACATCCGCATTTGTGTTTGTGCGGTTTTAATCCGTGAATCGTCCACTTTGCCAAACATTTGGGGTGCCACCAAAGATGCTAACAAGCCCACAATCACCATCACAATCAGTAGCTCGATAAGCGTAAATCCTTTGCTGGCCTTCATCATTTTCATGCTGCTCTGTCCTTTCTTTCCATCTTTTAATTAATCAGTGTAGTACGGGCTACGACGGTCGGTAGAATTAAACAATTGAATACTGCGCTGCAGCATTTGTCCACCATCACGTGTTAACGGTGTCCAGCCAATAGCCCCGCGGTTACGACTGTGTTGCAGCTGTAACAAGTCGATGGGGATACTAATGTAGAAACCTTTGGTAAAGCTACCCTCACCGTAGTCTGCAGATGACACATTGGTTTTCGACGCAAAGGCGCCAACAATCATGCCGCTGCGGAACTTGTGCTCAAAGTTGATCTGCAACCCGCGATCACCCGCCAAGAACTGCCCCGCTGCTACTTTAAACAACGAGTTTGGCATAAAGTTCGGTTGCCAGTAACCCGTCACATGGCCAGTAAAGACATCATAATCGAGAAAACCAGTATGACTTTCATAGTCACGCTGTTTCACCCAATTCATATCAACGCCAACGGCCCAGTTGGCATCCAGTTCACGGTACAGTAATTCGGTTCCAACGCCACCAAACATGCGCTCCATATAACCGGCGTAGTAGGCGGTGTAGAGATTATCGGCGGGTTGGTCCAGATGACTGATCTGCAAGCGCTCCATCCAGATGTCGCTGAAAGTCACGTACTCGCGAATGTAAGTGCGTACCCGGGGTAACGGCGATTGGAAGCCATCTACGAGGAAATTAAACTCGTCAAAGTTGGTCATCAAATTACCGCTGACGGTGCCGTGAATAAAAGTATTCGGGGCTATCCACCAGTCACTTGTAACATCAAGACCCAACTGGTACATGTAGAAATTCTCAGGATTACCGAATGCCTGACGTAAGAATGGCTTCACACTGACGCGGGGCCAAGTAATTTGGATATCCCGTTCGTAGGCACCAGGGTTGTCGCGCTCGCTGAGTGGCGTATCTACCCGGGTGACGGCATCGGCAAACGTGGTGTTGATATCGCGTCGCTCAATCGCATCCAAAGCGGTTTTGACATCCACCACATCGGTTGCCATCTGCATATCATCGATGCTTTCCACGATTTCGTATTGCGTAATCGACTCAGGCAGAGCCGATGTGAGCGTACGCGTAATATTTTCAATGGCAAACGAATTGTCACGATAATACGACTGATAACCATAGATGCGCGCAGTATCTTCGGTCTCACTCTCGGCATTGCGCTTAAAGAACTGCATTTCACGCACATTCAATCCGCCGTAGCGATTGATTTCGCGGGCTAGACGTTGGAGTTCTTTTTCATCGTTCAGCGCAGCGACAGGTTCAACTGCTTTGTCACTGCCGCGCATAGGCACACTGCGGTCCACTTTGACTTGCCCAAGAGTCGTGAAATTGGTTCTGAGGGTAAAGCCAAACATCCACGTATTGCCGCGCTCATAACTCAGCTTTACTGCGAGATTGTCCGATACTTGATATTCGGCACCATAATTCCAGCGTGACTCGGCTTGTAGATTGCCTAAGTAACGTTCATTGCTGTAATCATTGCCGTCATACTCTGCTTTTAAGGTGAGTCCGTCGACTGGTGTGTCGTATTGCACGCCGCCAAACAAAGCAGCGGGTCCACGAAACCATTTGTCGATTTCAAATTTACCGCCACCGCCAAGGAACTCGTCGTCACGGGTACAAAAGCTATCCCGCAACTCACAAAATGGGTTCGAGATGTCGTCACCACTGCCGATATAGCCCCAACCGAGCCCTAAGCTAAAATCAAAGTCGCCGTAGCGTTTGCTCGCGACCAAGAATTCACTCGCAAAAACCCCGGTTCCCGCTAAGTCACGCCAGCCTAAACTCACTTGCGGTAAATAATAGCTTTCTTCGAGCAGCCTAATCTTAACGTCGAGACCTTTGTCTTTACCGGTTTGATCACCACTAAAGTTTGGATCGGCGCTATACAGAATGGGACGGATATCCACATACCGGATATTCGCTTCTAACCAAGGCAATAACTGCATCGACACCGACATGCGGCGGTATTCTTCACTATCGTAATAGGTACCGGAGAACTCGCCGTAAGGCGCCATACGTGCGGTCGGCATTTGCAATAGCCCAACTCCACCATAGGCAGTTTGGGTGGTGGTCATTTCGTCGGCTTGAGCACTACTCATGCCTAACAAAATGGCCGTCGCAAGCGCAGAACGCTGCCAGGTTAAAGACGTAAACTTCATGAAGTAGGATTCCAATAGCGCACCAATGCGCGTAACCGTTCATTCATTCCCTGATAGCGGTCAATCAGCCAAGCTTGGGGAATTTCAATCAACATAATGGCTCCATACGGCGCCACTTGGTTAGTATTGTTGTAATAAGCAACTGGGATATCGGTAATTTGTCCGGTTAAGTCAATTAAGGCAACCGACGCCAACTGGGGATAGCGAGAAAAAGCTTGTTGCTGCTGCAACGCACTGCGCACGGATAATTTCGCGTCATACGGCTGAACTTGAACATTCCCAGATTGCGTAAGACCGACTACCCGCCATGGAATAGCGGTATTGGAGCTCGGTGGATAAAAGAATTGGTACTGACCGGCTGGTAGCAAAGGATTGTGCTTGATGGCACGAGACGTGTCCGCCACCGACGTATAGAAACTTGGACGTTCATAGGAATAGCCGGGCTGCATATCCGAGCGCTCTTCAACTAGCGTCACGCCGATAGTCTCTGCACCAACCAGCGGCCAGGTTCGCACTTGCGCTGCCAACTGCCGGATCGACTCCGCTACTTGATACTCGCCAAAATCGCGGTAATAGGCACTCATGCTCAGTAAGTCAGTGACCAGCTCTGACTGTTCTGTGCGAATTTGCTGTTGCTTAGTGGCACTCACGAGTCGTGTTGCTGGCCAATAGGTACCCGCTGGAATGTCGGCAACTTGATACACTTGGCTCATCCGCGGGCGCGCATCAAACGCAAACGTTTGCTGCCCGACAGTGATAGTGACCAGAGCCTGGTCTTGTGCGTGCGATTGCGGTGCAATCACCACGAAGGTGGCAATCAGCAATGCCGATAAAAAGCGCATTAGTTTAAGTCCCCACTGTAGGGTTTTACCTCAGCCAACGACGCATAGCCATGCTGCTGAGAGAGCCATTGCTTGGATTTGACAGTACGGCCATTCGCTAACCAAAATGTATTGGTAAAGGTCTGCGGACCAAACAGGGTGTTCTCCGCATAGGTTCCACTCTCAGTCACTTCAATCACGTCGAGCTCAGTGCCATCCGGATGCGTGTAAGTTTGCGTTGTGTCGGCTACGGAGAAAGTACTTGAGATCGAGACCCGCTGAGCCTGCAAGGTGCCATGGCCAAAAAACTCTGCCTCACGCTGCCATTGCATCGGACAATCGGTCAGCGCTTGCTGTCCCTTCATTTTTTCCGTGAAACAGAGCAATGGATCCGCATGCGTATTGCTAATATGACGAGGAAATGCGTTCAAACCACTCGAGGCCACTATACGCCCTTGCTGGGTCACGATGACTTCGCGAGCACCTGAGACCCAATTGCGTTGCGGCTGAACATCACCACCACTGACCCGATTCAAGATAGCCGCGATTTGTGGTGAGCTTTCGGTTTTCAGATAGATGGTTGCAAACGTGAGGTCGTTGAGTGCACGTTCAGTGAACACAAAGTCTTCTGGTTCTGCAAAGGCTGTTTCAGCCATTTCCATAAAGTTGCTTACCCGCACACTACAGCCACTCAGGGCGAGCGCACTGGACAGAAAGACCAGCGGGATAACTCGATTCAGCTTCAACATTTCTCACGCTCTTAAAAAAATACCGCAGTGCGCACCTGCGGTATTTCATATCTATAAAGTCTCTACCAACTTAGTTTGAAACGGTTGTTGTGGTAACCGTAGTCGTTGTTGGTGGAGTAGTCACCGGAGGCTCAGTTACTGGTGGTTCAGTTACTGGAGGCTCAGTCACCGGCGGCGGAGGCGGCGGTGGTGGCGGTGGCGGTGGCGGTGGTGGTGGCGGTGGCGGTGGTGGAGGCGGCGGCTCAGAGTCGCTGCTATCCAACAACGTGACACCCGCAGCAACCGCGATTGCTGACGCAATAACTACTTTCGGAGTTACTTCGCCAAAACCGTTGGCTGAATCAGGGGCGACATCACCACTACCTTGCATAGCAATAGCGGCTGGCGTAAGCGCCACGCTAATTGCAACAGCTAAAGCAGTACGTTTTAACATTTTCATACACCTCTATGTGTTTGATTGGCCAATCGATAGTCGGACTCCTGTCCAACTATGATTGCTGCCAGATTAGCATGATGTTTTATTCTTGTGAAGCCACTTTGTGTAAATGAACATCCATTTGAGGATACGGAATTCCGATGTCATTTTGATCAAGCGCAAGCTTAATTTCTCGCATGAGATCCCAGTAAACGCCCCAATAATCTGTTCCTTTAACCCACGGCCGCACGATGAAATCAACGGATGAGTTGTTTAGGGCATGAACCTGAATATTTGGAGCTGGCTCTGGCAAAATACGTGACTCTTTCGCCAGTACTTGCTGGAATACTTCTTTACACTTGTGTAAGTCAGCGTCGTACGAAACACCAATCAGTAAATCGACACGGCGCGTATCTTCACGATTGTAGTTTGTGATGGGCTGCGTGGTAATTTGCGCATTAGGCACAAACACCACTTTATTGTCTGGCGTTTTCATGATGGTCTGGAAGATATTCACTTCTTCAACAGTACCGGATACGCCACCGGCATCGACATACTCACCCGCGCGGAATGGGCGGAACATAATAATCAACACGCCAGACGCGATATTCGAGAGTGAACCTTGCAAGGACAAGCCAATGGCCAAGCCTGCAGCACCTAAAATAGCGATAAACGAGGTCGTTTGTACACCTACTTGGGACAGCGCCATCAGTAACGCGGCAATAAAGATGACGGTTTTGATAATGGCGGTGAGGAACGAGATAACGGCGCCGTCCATACCGCGTTTGTGCATTCCTTTAGCCATCAGCTTCGCCATACTGTTAGCGACGATTTTACCCACCACCAGAATGACAATACCGACAAGAATTTGTACAGCGTAACCAATTAACGTTGATTGGTTGTCGCTGATCCAAGTCATGATTTGGTCCATAAAACCCTCTATTAAATCAAGTTTATACTAATGATACGGTCATAAAGTGTAGCTGGTTTAGAATCGAAACCCAAATGCGTAGCGCCCGGCTGCATCAGGTTGCCCAATAAATGGCAGCACTTCTTGAATCTCTGCAGGCGTTTCGATAGTGGGTTGGAAGAACCCATCAATGCGGCCACGTGGAATTTGTCGTGAGCCTTCCACCAACGCCTCGAAACTGAGACCTAAACGATTGGAGCTCGGCATCGTAACGGCAATTGCCTCGGCATCGGTGCATTGCAGTTGCATGGCAAAGTCACCTAAATCGAGCCATCGATTCTCCAGTTGTACCTGCACTGCATTCCCATTAATGGTAGCGTCAAGAGCCGAGCACCACGTAGGCTGCTGCCAGTCGGCTATTTGGTAATCTTGAATGGATAGGTTCCAACGACCGTCCGTTGGTACCAACATCGGCACATTCAGTGCCCGAGCACCCCGTAAAATGTCGCCGCTCAGGTTAGCACTAAAGGCTTGCAACCCCGTGCTAGTGGCACTGAGTGAACCTTGTCCGAAAACTAAATTGGTTAATTGCGGCACGTTAAAGTCGACTGCGAGCGTGCCTGTGACCAGTGCCCATGGACTCACCTGCCAACTCACTTGTTGCAGTTGTATTGGTGCTCCTGTTGGGAGGCGAGTTTCTACACTCGCTGCGCTTCCGCTCCATAACGAGCCCTGTAAGCCATGCAGGCTCACTTGCTCAGCGGCAGGTGTTTGCGCGAGCGTCCAGCCAATCAATCGCGCCGGCGCTAATACGACCAACGCAATCAAGTAGACGGGGATCAGCCACAGTAACCAAGTCCAACGCATTAGCCACGTACCTGAAGTTTACGGACGCGCACCAAACCAGGCGCACTGCCTTCGGCGACATCCAATGCTTCAATAACCATGCCACCTTGCCCTTGTAGGGCATTAAGCATTTGCACTAAGTTATTGAAAGGTGCTTCATCAATCACCACCAACAAGCCGCCTTGTCCCGGCTGCATGCGAGTGACGCTAATATTGCTTTGATCAGCCAAGCGAGTCACCCGTTGGGTCAAACTACCACTGGCTTGATTGGTGGTCATAGCAGCGCTGCCACTGTCACGGGCAGCTTTCAGCAATCCGGCCTGCTCGCGGACTTTCGCAAGGACCTGCTGTTGCGCCTGTAATTGAAGTTCACGCTCTGCAATACCGTTGGCGACTGGCAGCCAAGCAATCACATACACAATGGCAATCAATGCGAGGCCACCCAAGATGCTCACTAGCGTGCGCTCACGGGTATTCATTTTCTGCCAATAGGGGTCAATCAGTGCTTTGGTCTGCTGGCTGAGTGAGTTAAATACTGTCATTTGTTGTTGCTCCTACCTGCTACCTGACGCGCACTGTTAATGTGCCACTCACACCGCTATCGTTATTACTGATAGAGCCCTGCTCCACGTCATACGCACCAGCTTGCTGTGCTGCGGTACGAAACGCTTCAAAACTATTAAAGCGCTCAGCACGCGCTTGCAACCGCAGTTCACCGCGCTCAAAGCGGAGTAATTCGAGTTGCATGTCACCTGCTGCTTGAAACGCCGGCTGCAAATCAGTCAGTACTTGCATCACATTGCCGCTCACTGCTGCCGTTCCCACTACGGCCTCAAGTTGGCGACGTAGTTGCACTTCGGCATTCACAATTGGACCTTCACCCGGCACGACGTCACGATAAGTTTGTTCAATGGCGATACGCACTTGTTCTTGCTGCTGCCCGAGCTGAATGTAGGTTGCGACTTGCTGCACATACACCAATGCAATGAATACCGTAGCGGCAATAGCAAACGGGCGCCATGGTAAGTGAGTGCTTACCTTGCGACGTTTACGCGTGACCTTGTAGTCGTTCTGGCGCAAGTTGATGGCGTGCTTGTGCGCTGCGCTGTTAGCGCTGGCGACGATACTCAGCGGCACTTCAATGTCGGCTGCCTCTAACTTGTCACTGGTCACTTGTACTGGGCCAAAATGCACCATTTTGGTGCAATCCGCATCCACGAAAGTATCGAGGCCAAGACTGTCGAGCAGTTCTGCTTCGACTGCAAAACCCGACTGTTCACCATTGCGAATAATAACGTCGTGGCCGAGCTGCAACGCATGCGCTGTATTGGCTGGCGGCGCTGGCAACAGGTAAAAATCAGGGTATAGCTGATCGGCTTCAATATCGGCAGCCTGCAACCACTCCAGCCAGTTTTGCATAGCCGTATCGGAAACCACGGCAACCGGCAGTGGTGCTTCGTTACCGGCAACTTTAAAATTGGCAGGCCAAGCAAAATGAAGCTTGTCGATATCAGTCGCGAACTCATCTTCGAGTGCGTTAGGAACAAGCTGTGCCCAGAGTCGCTGCGAACCAGCCGGTAGCGGTGCCTGCTTCATACTCACCGCTTGCCCTGCTACAAACACCGCTACGTCGCGACTGCGCGCACGCTCGGTCAATTGCGCTAAATCACTGGCCTGTGGCAGCGTACCGCTGGCAATTAATTCGCTGCTGGTGCTATTCCAAATCAGCCAATGCACGGGTTGCTCAGCGCTTGCGGGCAGCCGAATGTACAGCGTTTCCATGTTAATCTCCTATGCTTCGGTAAAGTACCCGTGTCTGCTCTTCACCAATGAGCAAGAACGAACGGCCACGCAAGGTTAGATCACCGAAGTTAATTTGTGCTGTGACTTCAAAATACTGACTTTTCACGGACAGATCGTCAAGCGCTCCGCCCAATTGACTGACAACCGTTGCGTCAGGGCGGACATTGCCACCAAACTCCGGTCGAATTTGATTCGATTCAGCGCGCGACATTGCACTGTCATTGCGCAGATTCTCGGTTGATTCATAGCCCTCTTCGGGCCGACTATTGAGGAAGCTCTGCGCATCATCAACGGTCATCGCACCCAAAGTTGCGGCATACAACAATTCGGGCCGGTTCTCAGGTAGAGTGTTCGGATTCAAGGTCCATTTGGCATTGTTCGGCCACATACAAAGATACGGCTTCATGACTTGGTAGATTTGTGGTGTGACACCGCGAATCAAACGCAACTCCGAATACTCAGCCAAATAGGTATTGCCGGCGCGATAAGGAAACTCTCGTGATTCATAATCAGCGTCTTCAGCACCATAACTGCTGACCAAGTTCTGATCTTCATCAAGCCAATCCACGGTGCTGTCGACAATGGTATCGATGGTGTATTGATCGCCATCTTCTAATACAGCCATCAGCAGCATGCGAAATTGCGTTTTACGGCGTTCGAGAAGACCTTGCTGGTCTTCAGGTAGGCGCAAACTATTCACGTTGAAGCAGCTGTGCTGATCTTTAATAACGCCTTGAATGTCACCCCCTTCAACGGGGTAGCGCTGACCGCTTGAACTTTGTAGTGCCCACTCTTGCTGCACGTGCGCGGTAAAATCATCTTCCACCAACTCGGTTTGCAGTAAGTCGCGCACTATGGTCTCTGCGCTCACCCAGTACCAGTGGCCTTGTTCAGCCTGCTGCAAGTTGGCAGTGCGGAGCACGCTGGTTTGTAAGCGCTCGCTTAAGCTCATGGCAACTACTGCCACTATCGCCACCACCAGCAGCACGATGATTAACGCGACGCCTTGTTGTTGTGGTTTGCTTGCGCTCATGTGCTTACGCATTAGCCTTCTCCGCCATTCGGATTATCCGGCGTGTCCGGCTGCGGGTTATTCTCATCTGGGTTCTGCTCAATCGGCTCTGGCACTTGCTCGGTAAAATCACCACCATTGATGGTAAATACTCGTTGAATGCGGCCCCACCGCTCGGTAACCAATGTCAGTTCAATAGCCAAGGGGAGCTCATTGGCGAAGTCCCACTCTTCGAGCCATTCATCACTGCCCGCGGCACCAGCACCAGCATTATTACGAGCTTCATCAGCAGGTGGGCGCCGATAAAACATGAGCTCCATAGACTCGACATCTTCGAAAATGATTCGTGACTTCGCATCCTCACTGGCGCTGACATCGACATAGTAAAAGTTCTCACGAACCAAATTACCGTCGTTTAGCAAATAGGCAACTGGCTCGAGCTCACTGCGCGGCAGCATAGCGCCGGGGTTTAGCCAGCTATTGCGGACAAAAGCAAAGCGCTCATCATCGGCAAAAAAGAACCGGCCTGTAGCGTTTTTACGGGGCACCATAGAGCGAATATCACGCTCCAATGTGAGCATGGAATATTGCAGTTGTTGCAGGTCTTTAATGGCGGACTCGCTCTGCTCACTGGTGCGCATCATGCTATTGACAATACTCGAGGCAGCCACACCAATAATGGCAAATATAGCCATGGTTACCAGCACTTCCACTAGAGTGAAGCCGCCGTTGCGTGGGGCGCTGCATGACCGTCTCATTGGCGTATCGGCCCTTGATAAACACTGATCTGGTGCAATGGGCGTTGCTCAGGATCGTCAGCGGGTGCAACCCGCACGGTCACGTAATAAATACCTTCGTTGGGTGTGTCACTGACCTCAACGGTCCAATTAAACGATTGGTCGGCAATAATTTCGGTGCCATTGGAATTGTCGCGCGGCGGATACTCCAGTGACATCCGCGCCACTGCATTGCTGGCGGCATAACGCGCCAACGTTTTTTCCTGCATGTAACTGAGGTCATTGAGATGGCCACTCGAGGAGGAAATGCCGGCAATGGCAGCTAACGCGAAAATAGCCAGCGCCGCCATGACTTCAATCAACGTAAAACCTGTTTGATGGTTTGGCTTAGTAGTCATTTTCGTACTCCTCCGCCAACACATCGAGATAATCCAAACGGCCATAGTCGAGTTGGAAACCATCGAGGCTATGGATGCCTAGTTCAGGCGCTTCAGGACGCTCTAAATCAGTAAATGTCAGACGAAAGATCGGTAACTCACCACTGCCAAAAATAAATAATTGAGGGAACAACACCGGTCCTTCTGACTCTGTCGCTTCGGTATCCTCGTCGTTATCCTCAGGACTGAATAGCTCGATGACTTCTTGGTCATCATCAATCATGCCAATGCCTTGGATATCGACGGTCAGCCGCGTGTCCGTGGGCAACAGCTGCTCGCGTAAGCCACGCTCATCAAGGGCTTCCCAGCGCAAGTTATCTTGATTCCAGCGAACAAAACGATAGCTCTCATCATCAAAATGAAAGCCTAAAATGGCATGCCGAACCAGTGCATACTCACGTGCATATTCCATACGGTAATAGAGTTCTTGCACGAATTCGGCATTGTCGTCATCACGGCGGTCGGGCACTACAAAGGTCACGGCGGTTGCGAGAATCGCAATAATCGCCAGTGTGACCATCACCTCTATAAGCGTAAACCCGCGCTGACGCATGGAACTCCTTGTTGTTAGCTACTAGCGATTAGTTACTGGCTACTCGAAAACAAAGATCTAGGCAGTTCTCATAGCTAGTAGCCATTAGCTAGTAACGCTCTAGTTTTCTAAGTTCCAGTTACCGATGTCGTCTTCGGTGCCTGCTTGACCATCCGGACCCGCAGAGAAGATATCGATATCCCCATATTCGCCTGGATTCAGCATCATGTACTCTTCGCCGTATGGATCAGTCGGCAAACGTTGAATGTAACCGCCGCGACGGTAGTTTCGTGGGGCTGGCTCATACTGTGGCTCTTCGATCAGCGCCTGCAACCCTTGCTCGGTAGTCGGATAGACGCCGTTATCGAGACGGTATTGCGCCAACGCATTCTCTAGCGAGACAATATCGGTACGCGCTTTCTGCCGGTTGGCGGAATCACTCGCACCAATAACGTTAGGCACAATGAGTGCGGCTAACAATCCGAGTATGGCAATCACGACCATAATCTCGAGCAAACTAAATCCTTTCTGTTTCATATAACCCCCTTAAAAATCGTTGTTCGTTGTTCGTTGTTCGTTGTTCGTAAATTGAAGCGAAGTATTCGATACTCTCAGCGCAAGTCTCGAACAACGAAAAGCGAAGCGTTCGAAAAACGAATAACGGTATTTGCTTTAGAGTCCCATGGCTTGGTTTAGTGCCAAGATGGGCTGAATAATCGCTAACACGATGAACAGGACAATCCCCGCCATAGTTACAATCAAGGCCGGTTCGAATATTTTCAGAGCCACATTCATCGTGTTTTCAAAGTCGCGATCTTGGTTGTCTGCGGCGCGGCCCAGCATTTGTTCTAGCTCACCACTTTTCTCACCCGCTGCAATCATATGCAGCATCATCGGCGGAAAGAGTTTGGTGTTCGCCAAAGCGTTACGCAATGACGAGCCTTCGCGCACGCGGTCGGACGCTTCTTCGATGGCTTGTTGCATGGCGCGGTTGGTCAGTACCCGACCAGTAATTCTTAGGCCATCCAACAAAGGAACTGCCGACGCTGATAAGATACTCAGCGTACGACTAAAGCGTGCCGTGTTCACTGCTTTGATAACGCGCCCGAATAAAGGTGTTTTCAGTACCCAAGCATCGTATTTATCGCGAAACGCAGGCTTTCTCAACGCTTGCGTGAATGCAATGCTGGCGATAATCAACGCCACCAAAATATAAGGTCCAAAAGTTTGTAGGAAACTACTGATAGCGAGCATCACCGTGGTGGTTGTGGGGAGAGTTTGATCCAGTGAGACAAACTGCTCAACGATGTTCGGTACCACCGACACCAATAAGAAAATCACGATGCAAATGGCGACGAATGTCAGCACCATCGGATAAATCAGCGCTTGCGTCAGTTGGCTTTTCAAGCGATTCCGCTGTTCGGTGTAATCGGCAAGTCGATTCAAGACTTCGTCGAGGTGCCCTGAGCGCTCGCCCGCAGCCACCATTGATGTGAATAGCTTATCGAAGACATGTGGATATTCGCTCATCGCCTCGGCTAACGAATAGCCCTCGACGACTTTCGAGCGTACTGCCATCAGTAAGTTGGTCAGTCGTGCCTTATCGGTCTGCTCCGCAACGGCCAATAACGCTTGCTCAATAGGTAACGCACCTTGCACAAGAGTTGCCAGTTGGCGAGTGATCAAAGCTAAATCAGCGGCTTTGATACGACGAATTCGCGCTCGCGCAAACCAACCCGCAACACCACCGGCAGTCGATTCACTCGTGGCTCGATTTTGTTGCTCAGCGACTTCAACCGATACTGGCAGCAAGCCCTGTTCACGCAAAAGTTGACGCACTTGGCGTTCGGTATCGCCTTCTAGAACACCATTTTTTTTGCGCCCACTGGCATCCAGCGCTTGATACGCAAATGCACCCATACGTTATTCCTCACGCGTGACGCGCAAGACTTCCTCTAATGTGGTTAAACCCAGTGCGACTTTGCTCAAACCGTCATCGCGAATACTCGGGGTATGCTTGCGCACGTACTTGTCGATGGCTTGCTCGCCATGACCGTTGTGGACCAGTTCACGCACCTTCTCATCAACCACCAGTAATTCATGAATACCGGTCCGGCCGCGATAGCCGGTATGGTTGCACTTCTCGCAACCTTTGGCGCGATACAAGACCGCAGTTTTGCGCTCTTTCTTGCTGAAAAATTCGAGTTCGTCGTCACTGGGTTCATAGGTTTCTTTACACTCGTCGCACAGCGTACGCACGAGTCGTTGCGCTAGCACTGCAAGGAGCGAAGAGCTCAGCAGGAATGGTTCGACGCCCATGTCTTCCAGACGCGTAATCGCGCCAGCAGCGGTATTGGTGTGCAAAGTCGACATCACGAGGTGACCGGTCAACGACGCTTGCACCGCAATTTGTGCGGTTTCGACATCACGGATCTCACCGACCATGACTACGTCGGGGTCTTGTCGCAAAATAGCGCGCAAACCGCGGGCGAAGGTCATCTGGACTTTTGGATTGACCTGCATCTGCCCGATACCTTCAATGGCATACTCAATCGGGTCTTCAACGGTCAAAATGTTACGGTCTTTGGAATTGATATCGCTCAAGCCCGCGTACAAAGTGGTACTTTTACCAGAGCCCGTTGGGCCGGTAACCAAGATGATGCCGTGGGGCTTTTTGATGAGCTCTGCGAAAATTTTGCGGTTTGCCTCAGTCATGCCGAGCTGTGCCAAGTTCAAACGCGCGTTATTTTTATCGAGCAAACGCAATACTACCCGTTCGCCATGATTCGATGGCATGGTCGATACCCGCACATCGACTGCACGACCGGCAATCAGCAAGCTAATACGACCATCCTGCGGCACCCGTTTCTCGGCGATATCTAACTGCGCCATTACTTTGATCCGCGACACTAGCAATGAACTGAGTTTGCGGTTGGGGCGAATGACTTCACGTAGCACGCCGTCGATACGGAAGCGCACTAATAAATCTTTTTCGAAGGTCTCTATATGAATATCTGACGCGCCTTCTTTAATCGCTTCCGACAACATGGCGTTGATCAATTTTATAATCGGCGCGTCATCTTCGCTTTCGAGCAAGTCTTCAGTTTGCGGAAGTTCGTCGGCCAACGAAAATAGGTTCGTCTCGTTACCGATGTCTTCCATCAACTGCTTAGCTTCCGAAGAATCGCGCTGATAGGCTTGCGTTAAAATCGCTTCAAAGGTGTCGTTGTCATGCTTTTGTACGCTGAACGATTGGCCGAGCACGCGGCGTACTTCAATTAATGCATCGCGATCAAAGTCGGCGCGAGTGTGAACAATATAGGTTGCCTCACCATCCGGCTCATTGCGATTTTCTTGTACCACCACACCGTGCCGTTTGGCGAATCCAAATGGCAAGCGTCGCGGCGCTATAACTGCTGCGACGTCAGCGATTTCACTCATTGCCAGACCCTTCTTTCTGATCTTTGATGGCACCTTTCTCGCGCAGATATTCTTCATACCCTGGCGGTAATGCCAACGATGTATCAAACTCCGGCAGTAGAGGCCCTTTCGTGCGTGGCATAAGTTCAATACCATCTTCTTGCGCTTTCAGTTGCTCGGCGCGAATAAAATTGTATTTACGACTACTCAGGCCAGTGGCGGTAGATGAGTCACGTATGATCGTAGGTTTTAAGAACACCATCAAATTACGCTTTTGGCGAGTAGTCGAGGTTGAGCTGAAAAGCTTGCCAAGAAACGGGATATCACCGAGTAGCGGAATCTTAGAGACACTTTCCTGCACATCTTCATCGATGAGGCCACCGAGCACAATGGTGTCGCCGTCTTCGGCCATAACCACCGTTTTCAGTTCACGCTTGTTAATGGTGATATCGACCGACGTTGCACCACTTAGACTCGATACTTCTTGCTCGATTACCATCTGCACCGCATTACCTTCATTGATTTGCGGCGTCACTTTCAACTTGATACCAATGTCTTCACGATTAACCGTTTGGAATGGGTTTTGGTTATCGCTACCAATCGTCGAGCCGGTGATAGTTGGAACCGACTGACCAACCAAGAATGAGGCTTCTTCATTATCCACGGTCATAATGCTTGGCGTGGCCAAAATATTGGAATTGGTGGTGGTGCTGACCGCTTGCAAAATAGCGCCCCAGTCATTTTTAATCACCCCAATCATGGTGCCATTCACGTTGCCCAGTAACTGCGCCAGTAACTCGACATTACCTTGCTGTGCTGGCTCCTCGGTAACGAGTGGGTTGCCCGCATTATCGACTTCACGCGTAACCCGACCCGGCTGTTCCCGCGCTAAGTACGCTGCTGCAGCCAACTGCCCAATCGGCACTTGATTGCCATTGTTGTATTGCACCAAACCCGCATCTTCCGAAATCCATTGCAAGCCAAAATCAACACCGTCACCTTCGAATATCTCAACAATGATGGCTTCGACATGAACTTGGGCGCGACGGATGTCGAGTTGACGGATCACGTTTTCAAGATTCATCAACATATCGGGTTGCGCGGTAATCACCAGCGAGTTACTCGCCTCGTGCGCGGTGATACTAATATTGTTATTCGAACGACTACGGCGCTGCGGTGCACCCTGTGGCTGCCCCTGCCCGCCTTGCTGCTGTTCTGCAACCAAAGAATCTGACACACCCTGCAGTACATCGACCAATTCTTCGGCTTTGGCATACTTCAAGTACACCACCCGCGTATTGCCTTCGGTTTGTAGATCTTTATCGAGCTGCTCAATCAATTTCACCACGCGCTCACGGGCTTGCGGCTCGCCGCTGACTACCACCGAGTTGGTGCGCTCATCGGCGACAATTTTCGGGATTAATAATGCTGGCGTACCATCCGCGGTTTTCTCAAACAGCGCAGAGGCGATGCGAACGACCTCTGATGCGGACGCGTACTGCAACTTCACGACGCGAACGTCTTGATTACCAGCGCGGTCAACACGCTCAATAATTTCCACCAAACGTTGCACGGTCTCACTGCGGCCGGTCAACATAATCACGTTCGACGGGTCATACGAAACCACGTTGCCGCCGCCACTGGCGTCATTCAGCAAGCGCAGTAACGGGGCTAATTCACGCACAGAAACATTTAGAACAGGAACAACGCGGGTGACTAAGGTATCACCACCAAGCGAGTTGTCATCGACTACGGGGATGGCGCCATTGCGCGCATCTTTGTCACGCATAACTTTTATGACACCGGACTCCATTTGCACGGTGGCAAAACCGTAGACATCCAACACGTTCAAGAAAAACTGCCAATATTGATCTTCCGTCATCACGTCATAACTGCGCACATCAATTTTACCGCGCACATCAGGATCGATAATCATGGTTTTACCCAAGTTACGTCCCACTACCTGAATGAATTCAGTGATGTCCGTGTTCTTAAAGCTCGCGGCGTATTCGACCGGCTCTTCGGCTGCGCTGCGTTGTGCTTGGGCGTAGCTCACAGCTGAGCTAGCTGCAGCGGCGAGGCTCAATGCCAGCGCGATGGAGAGTGTGGAGTGACGCATGCGTATTCCTTTCATTCTGATTCTGCTTTTATTGTTCTGTTGGCACACTGAGTTCAAGATCAATGTACTCGTTATTTCGTAATACCGTTACCGTTACCTGCTGCATGTTGCCCAATTCACTGGTCATGCGCATGGCGGTGCTGGCATCGGTCAGGTTCTCACCATTAATGGCGACTGCGATGTCACCCGCTTGGAAACCTGCCTCATTAAAGAGTTCCGGTTGCGGCCCTGGATTGAGTCGAAAACCCGAAATGCCACCGGCCTCTTGTACCGGACTAAACCGAATATAATTCAAAATACCAGCACTACCTGCCTGGCGTACCTGCTGCACTTGATCGCGACTGAGCTGCGTTGCGGCACGGCGATTAATCGGTGGACGGCTTTGCTCTGCTGTGCTTGCAGCGGCGCGTTCACGACTATTTTCCATAGTCAGCGATAACCCCTCACTCAGTTCGCCAATACCTTCGAGCTCTAAGGTTTCAAGACGCCCGTTGTTATCCAAAATAACGCGGTCGGCATAGATCTCATGCACGGTCACTTGAGTGCCGGTGAGTTTCTCGCCCACTGCAAACACTTCTTGTGTACCGCGTTGCTCAATAATGGCTGCAGAACGCTCAGGTGTCGAGGCTGCGGATACACCCATTAAGCGCACATTCAACTGCGTTTTCGGCGCGTTGGTGGACGCCTGTTGAACCGTAGCAGCGCTACCAAATAAGTTGAGCCGGTTGATGCCGGCAACATCCACGCGAGCACGCGACTGCACTTGCGCTGGCGGCAACGGCCCGGCTTCAGGTGCAGCTGGGGGAGTCAAAAATTGCCAGGTTAGTTGGGCAACAAACAGTGCGGCGGCAATCGCGCAAATTGCGGTAAGCGTCCATAGTCCGCGAGCCCACCACACTGGGTTATCAAGTAGCTTCTGCATTTTCGTTATAATTTTGTGACGTCGCTTTAAGAAAATTCATTCTAGCGACTCAAATTGCCGCTGAACAGATAAAATTTGAAGAATTTGGTATCATAACCACCTTCTTTTACACAATCATGACTTCGAGACGTATTCCATGACCAAAGCCAGCCATTATCCAATGGATCAATTGCATCGTTACACCTTTGTCGAGCAGGATGTTCGCGGCGAACTGGTGCAACTAAGCAGCAGTTACCAACGCATGCTGCAGGGCCATCAATACCCAGCTCCGGTGCAACGTTTACTAGGTGAGCTGATGGCGGCAACCGCACTGTTGTGCGCAACGCTGAAATTCGAAGGCCATATCAACTTACAATTACAGGGCGATGGCCCGGTTAACTTTATCGCAGTTAACGGCTCACATCATCAAGATTTACGTGGTATTGCACGTCTACGTCAGGAAGTCGCTGACACTGATGCTGGGCTGACAGAGTTGCTTGGCAAAGCCTTATTGGTTATCACCTTAACACCCGAGCGCGGTGAGCGCTATCAAGGCGTTGTCGATGCCAGCGGCGGTTCTATTGCCGAGGTTGTCCAAAACTATTTCCAGCAATCCGAACAACTGCAGACTCGCTTGTGGCTGCACGCAGACGGTGAGCACGCTGCAGGCATGCTGCTACAAGTAATGCCAGCTAGCGGCCACGATCTGGCCGCGTTTGAGCATCTCGAACACTTGACTGAGACCATGACGGCTGCAGAATTGTTCACCTTACCCGGTGAAGAAGTTTTATTGCGCTTATATCACCAAGAAAAAGTGGAGCTCTACCCGGCGCAGCAAGTGCGGTTTCACTGTGGCTGCTCACGTGAACGCACCATGACCGCTCTGGCTTCGGTACAACCCGAAGAACTGCGCGACATTCTGCGAGAAGATGGTGCGGTGGTCATGACCTGCGAGTATTGTTTAACTGAATATCGCTTTACTGAAGCGGATTTGTTGGAATCGTAATGAACACTCGTTCGGAACCGGTACGCATCGACAAATGGCTGTGGGCAGCGCGTTTTTGCAAGACGCGCTCGGTGGCTCGGCAGTTGGTACAATCCGGGAAAGTACAAGTCGATGGGCAACGCTGCAAACCGTCCAAAACCGTTACCGTTGGGCAGACCGTGCGCTGCCCGCGCGGCCATGACATTTATGATGTGGTAATTCGCGCACTTAGCGAGCATCGACTCAGTGCACCATTGGCGCAAGAGCTCTACGAAGAAACCCCAGAATCCATTGCGCGGCGCGAAAAAGAAGCTGAATTACGACGCGTCAATGCGCTCTACAACCCGCACCCCGACCACAAGCCCGACAAGAAAGAGCGCCGCCAACTGATTAAGTTTAAGGCGCAGTAGCTTTCAGATTTGCAGGCTCAGATTATTTCTTCTTCTTAATGAACTTCATCAGGCGCTTGCGCTTACGCTCTTGGGTGCTGGTGAGCTTGTTTTTACGGCCAGCGTAGGGGTTCACCGATTCGCGGAACTCGACCTTGATGGGCGTACCCATAATGCCGAGGGTTTTGCGGAAATAGTTGGTCAGGTAGCGTTGGTAGGAGCCGGGTAAGCGTTCTACTTGGTTACCATGAATAATAATGCGTGGTGGGTTATAACCACCGGCATGGGCATACTTGAGCTTGACGCGACGACCACTCACCAAAGGTGGTTGGTGTTCATCAACGGCCATTTCGAGAATGCGAGTAAGTTTGGCGGTACTGACGCGCTGTGTCGCGCTGGCGAAAGCTTCTTGAACCGACTCGAACAAGTTACCGACGCCGCTACCATGCAACGCAGAAATAAAGTGCAGACGGGCGAAGTCGACAAAGCCTAAGCGGCGGTCGAGTTCGCGTTTAATTTCTTCGCGATGATCATGGCTGAGGCCATCCCATTTGTTCACCGCAATTACAATCGAACGACCGGCGTTTAGGGCAAAACCAATCAAGTTAAGATCTTGGTCAGACACCACTTCACGAGCATCAATCACCGCAATCACTACGTTGGCATCTTCAATCGCCTGCAAGGTTTTGATGACCGAGAACTTTTCGATCGTTTCGTCAATTTTACCGCGACGCCGCACACCAGCAGTGTCGATTAATATGTACTGGCGCTCATCACGTTCCATCGGAATATAGACCGAATCACGGGTGGTGCCTGGCATGTCATAGACCACCACGCGCTCTTCACCGAGAATACGGTTAATCAACGTTGATTTGCCCACATTTGGGCGCCCAACAATCGCGAGCTTCAATGGTAAAGTGGAATAATCAATTTCGTCGTGTGCGAGGTCTTGATTCGGATCGACATAAATCGTTTCGCCGGCTTCATCGACCACCACATTGCCATCTTCATCGACTAATGGCACCGGCTCTGCAAGTTCAACGCGAATATCTGGGTATGTCTCGAGTAGAGGGGTGAAGGCTTTCTCGAGGAGTTGCTCAACGCCACGTCCATGCGCAGCAGCAATCCCATAAACATCACCGAGGCCCAGTTCGAAGAAATCAGCTTGTGCGGCATTGGCATCAATACCGTCAATTTTGTTGGCAACCACATAAGACTTCTTGCTCATTTTGCGCAAGTACTCAGCAATTGCATTGTCGGCTACGGTGATACCATCTCGGGCATCGACCATGAACAGCACAACATCTGCCTCATCAATAGCGCGCAGTGATTGCGATGCCATTTCGGCGTCGATACCTTCTTCATCGCCATGCACACCAGCGGTGTCGATAACAATGAATTGGAAACCGTCGTAATTCGCCTGACCGTATTTACGGTCACGCGTGAGTCCAGGAAAGTCTGCTACCAGTGCGTCCCGCGTGCGGGTTAGCCGATTAAACAGGGTAGATTTGCCCACATTCGGGCGCCCGACCAGGGCCACAACAGGTAACATAGCTTTTAAATTCCTACCGCGAGTAAACTACCGTCGCGTAATTGAACATAGAGAGTGTCACCACTCACAATCGGCGCCACATAGGCTTCGTCATCCATTTCTAAACGCCCAATTAACTCACCGTTACTGGCATTTAAGAAATGCAGGTAGCCAAAGCGGTCACCCACTACGACAGTGTTTTTATAGCGCACTGGAGCGGTCAACTCACGACCACTGAGGTCATTATTGCTCCACACTTCCACGCCACCTTGTGGATCCAGTGCATAGACACTGTCATCAACGTCTGTTAAGTACAAACGCCCGCCACCGATATCGATATTCTGGAACGACGAGTACTCGCGTTGCCAAATAACGCGACCTGAATTGAGTTCTACCGATGCCACTTGGCCATTATATGCAATTGCATATACTGCCGAGCCATAAACAACGGGCTTCGAATCCACATCGATCAAACGTTGTAACTCGGTTGCACCTTTAGGAACAGCCAAGCGTGCTTCCCATGCTTGCTGACCATTTTCGAGGACAGCTACCGATAGTTTACCGGTCGCAGTACCGAATAGAGCGCCACCATTGGTAATGATAGGTGCTGAGGTTCCGCGTAACGTCAGTGCCGGAACTTCAGTACGCAAAGTCCATTGCTCTTCACCCGTGCGTTCATCCAGTCCGACAATATTTCCAGAGCCAGTCTGCACCACGACAAAACCGTCGCCCACAGCAGGATCTGCTAATACTTCACCTTTCACTTCGGTATGCCACAGAAGCTCGCCGTTGTCTGGGTTTAAAGCAATAACTTGACCATTTTCGGTGCCGAAGAAAATCCGATTGCCTCCTGAAGTGAGGCCGCCACTGATACGCAGAGGTTCTCCTGGGAATAACCAGCCTTCTTCTTCACCACCGAGCAACGTTCGTACATCAACACGCCAAGCCGGTTGGCCAGAGTTGCGTTCAAATGCTGCGACGACACCGCGCCGGTCAGCCGCAATAACTCGCTCGCCAACAACAATTGGGTTTAGACGCGAGAAAAAGTCACCAACGCCGTCACCCACTTCTCGGGTCCACTGCACTTGTGGCGTCACAGTTGCGTTGATGGGTTGTAGCTCTTTATAGGTGATTTCGTCATCACCAAAAATAGAACAACCACTGAGCACAGTAGCGGCTACTGCCACTGCGGTTAACTTCAAAAATTTCATGATTCCGCCGGGATACTTTTCAGTTTAATTTCAGCCAGTGGCGAATTGTAATCGACCACCGCTAGCGCGTCTTCATAGGCAGCTCGTGCTGCCGCAGCGTCGCCTTTGGCGAGCAATGCATCACCGCGTAACTCCGCTGCGATACCAGCAAAACCAGCAACCGATTCGATGCTTTGCAATGCAGTAATAGCAGTATCGTATTGATCTTGTGCAATCAATACGCGTGCTTGGCGAACAGTTGCTACCGCATTCATTGCGCCTTGCGTATTATCACGGACCATTTGCAGTGCGCTGACCGCTGTTGCTAAGTCACCTGCGTTGACGGCTTGTTGCGCCAACTCCAGCGCAGCAAGATTACCGTAGCTAGTGCCTGCTTGCTCATTCACAAACTCTTGCGCACTTGCAATAGCGCTCTCATCTGCATTTTCCATTTGCACCAATACGTCACTGTAAGCTTCAGAGGCGGCCTCTTGCTTGGCAATGGTTTGCGCATCGTAATAGCGCCAGCCGTAGAACAGGGCAAAACCGATCACCAATCCGGCGACGATTCCCTTGCCATGCTCGTTCCAAAAGTCCTTGATGCGTTCGACTTGTTGATCTTCGGTTTCCATGGGTAATACCTCGTTACTGGCTACTAGCTACTGGCTATTGGCTACTAGCTATTGGTTAATCGTTAATCGTTAATCGTTAATCGTTATTCGTTATTGGTTTTTCGTTATTCGTTTTTGCTAATAGCTAATATCTAGTAGCTATCAGCGTTGTTTATCTCATTCCGTGCCCAGTTGTTGCAGCACATCACTTAGTGACGACGTTACTGGGTAGTCGATTTCGCGCTCGCGTAAGTGTTTCAGCTGATAGCTTAACTTGTCATTGTCGTTCATCACCACCAGTGCGTAGGTGGCGTCGGATTTATCGGCTTTCGCTAGTTTCTTCTTCAGCGCTTGGCTGCCACTATGCACCTGAACGCGAAGTGTCGGCAGTGCGTCTCGAAGTTGTTCGGCAACGGTCAACACGTTTAGTTCCGCGTCATCGTTACCGGCAATTAAGTACAAATCGCTGCTCTGCGTGGCTGGAATTAGACCTTGTGTTTCCAAAAGTAAAACCAGACGTTCAATACCCATGGCAAAGCCGACTGCTGGCGTTGGTTTACCGCCAAGCTGTTCCACTAAGCCATCGTAACGGCCGCCAGCACAAACGGTGCCTTGTGAGCCGAGTTCAGTGGTGACCCACTCAAACACAGTCCGATTGTAATAATCGAGACCACGGACCAGCTTCTCGTTCAATACGTACTCGATACCGGCTGCATCCAAACGCTGGCATAAACCATCAAAATGCACACGAGATTCGTCATCCCAGTACTCACTCAGTTTCGGTGCATCCACCAGGATAGCTTGGGTTTCTGGAGATTTGCTGTCGAGAACGCGCAGCACATTGGTATCGAGACGACGTTTCGAATCTTCATCCAATTGCGCTTCATGCGCACGTAAATAATCGCGCAGTGCCACTCGATAATTGGCGCGCGCTTCATTGGACGCAAGCGAGTTCAATTGTAACTGTACTTGGTCACGAATACCGAATGCTTGCCACAACCGCGCAGAGAGCAAAATCACCTCTGCATCAATATCCGGACCATCCATACCAAAGGCTTCGATGCCGAATTGATGGAACTGACGATAACGACCTTTTTGCGGGCGTTCATGGCGGAACATTGGGCCCATGTACCAAAGCCGTTGGGTTTGGTTATAGAGCAAACCGTGTTCATTCCCGGCGCGTACGCAGCTTGCGGTACCTTCCGGGCGCAGCGTCAGGCTGTCACCATTGCGATCGTCGAAGGTGTACATCTCTTTTTCGACAATGTCAGTGACTTCACCGATGGAGCGCTTAAACAGGTCAGTACTTTCGACCACAGGCATGCGAATTTCTTGATAGGAGTAGGCGGCGGCGGTATTGCGAATCACGCCCTCAACGTACTGCCAAGCCGGAGTTTGGCTAGGCAGAATATCGTTCATTCCACGAATTGCTTGAATAGTTTTTGCCACGACGTTGTTACTTTCTCGTCAGTTGTTCACAGTTGGGATCAATTTTAGGCGGGTAGTATACCGCAGGTTTAGCTTTGCTTCACAGGAATCTGCTCAGCTTCTAAGCGTTTCACCTTGGCGCGAATATGACGTTCAAGTTGATCCACGAGGTCATTGTTGTCGAGACGTTCTTTTTGCCGCTCGCCATCAATGTAAAAACCACTCTTGTTTTTGGCGCCAGCCAAGCCAACTTGCGAGATGAGTGCCTCACCAGGACCGTTGACGACACAACCAATAATGGACACATCCATGGGAATGGTGACGTCTTCGAGACGTTGCTCTAGCGCGTTAACAGTACTGATCACATCAAACTCTTGGCGCGAACAACTCGGGCAGGCGATGAAATTGATGCCACGACTGCGAATACGTAGTGACTTCAGAATGTCGAAACCAACTTTGACTTCCTCAACGGGGTTCGCGGCCAGTGAAATGCGTAAGGTATCGCCAATGCCTTCGGCTAATAGCATACCCAAACCAATCGCTGATTTGACCGAACCGCTACGCAAGCCACCCGCTTCGGTAATACCGAGATGCAAAGGTTGCTCAATTTGCTTCGCCAATAACCGATAGGATTCGACGGCAAGAAAAACGTCTGATGCTTTCACACTGACTTTAAAATCTTGGAAATTCAGGCGGTCTAAAATATCTACATGACGCATCGCTGATTCGACTAATGCGGCTGGATTTGGCTCGCCGTACTTTTCTTGTAGATCTTTCTCGAGCGACCCACCATTAACACCAATGCGGATCGGAATGCCTTTGTCACGCGCGGCATCGACCACGGCACGAATACGTTGTTCATTGCCGATGTTGCCTGGATTGATACGCAAACAGTCCACACCATACTCAGCGACCTTGAGTGCAATGCGGTAGTCAAAATGGATATCCGCAACCACTGGAATGGGGCTTTGTTGTTTGATGAACCGGAACGCTTCAGCGGCGTCCATGGTAGGCACCGATACACGAACAATGTCGGCGCCGGCATCAGCAATGGCTTGAATTTGTTTCACGGTAGCCGCTACGTCAGTCGTTTCTGTGTTCGTCATGGACTGCACAGCAATAGGTGCACCATCACCAATAGGCACATTGCCGACATAGATGCGGCGCGATTTACGACGTTGGATTGGACTTTCGTGCATCATACTCTACTACTATTGTGAATTAGTTCAGCGTCATGGTGACCGAGCGATTGCGACGGTACTCGCTCAAATCAACGGATTCACCATTATACGTTAATGTCACCGCTTCTGGCTTACACAAGATGATATCAAATGGCGCGGTGCCCGTTAATGGCATCTCGTACCCCATGACTTTTTCACCAATGGCAATGGTTTCACCAGTAGCATCAATCACGCGGATCCAGCAGCGGTCGCTAAATACCATGGTCAGAGTGTCAGTATCTGCTGGTGATGTGGCTGCTGTGTCAATAGCGGGTTCATCTTCAGCCATTTCAGTGGCGTCGACGGCTGGCGTCGCCGCGGGTGCAATAATGGCGGTATCCATTGCAGTTTCTATTGCGGTATCCACAGTAGCCGGCTGCTCGTCTGCTTCAACCGCTGCGCCGCTATCGGGCTGCACTTCTTGCATCGACGCGGTGGAAAGGTCACTGGCTTGCACGTCACTTTCTAAAACGGGTTCGGCCTCACCGTCAGCAATAGTGCCCTGCTCTTCATCGACACTGGTCGCGGAACTTGCTGAGTTTGACGGACGATTACTCACGGCAATACGGCCATCCTCTTGCGATGCACGAAATTCTGATGAGCTAGGCGCGTCATCGCTGCCAAAAATGGTATCCCAGCTGAAATCACTCTGTTGTGCCCACCAAGCAACGGCTAAGCCGATGACGATGATGATCAACGCATAGCTGATCCACTTCAGTTGAAAATCACTGCGCTCGCGAACTTTACGCTTCGAAAAGCTCTGCAATTTGACGTTGTTGTTGGTTGGTACGTCAAAACCCATTTTCTCAAACGCTTCAAAAATCGGCGCTGGATCGGTTTCGAGCGCTTTCGACAACGAGCGCAAGTAACCGCGGACAAAGGTCGGCGATGCCAACTTATCAAACGCATCGGTTTCCATATATTGCACAATAACCACACGTAAGCGCAGACTATCGGCCAATTGTTGTTGGCTCAGACCACGCGCTTCACGCGCCTTACGCAGCAGGGTACCCGGCGAATCACCTTGATAAGCTTGCTGTTCGACTACTGGTTCAACTGGATCGTGCTCGTTGGTCATAAAGTGGGTGCCATTAATTCGTTAACTGCCGATATTGTTCGGCCTGTTGAGACTGCGGAAACCGCTCGAGCAATAAGTCGCCGAATTGACGTTGCTTAGCGGCATTCTGTGTATATTGCGCAAGTTGAACTTCCAACCACAGATATTGGGCGGAAAGTTGTGGTTGCTGAGCGCGCCGCTCAATCATTCGCAAGGCATCGGCCGTGCGGCCTTGTTCCAATAACCAAGTCGCGTAGCGCTCTAAAATCTGATTGTTTCGTGAGCTGTGGTTCACAGCCAATTGATAATAGCGGTCTGCATCCGCCAAGCGCCCTGCTTCTGCAGCACAGCGTGCCGCATTTTCATAGGTGCTCGCAACCCGCACATAGCGCGGCTGTTCAACCGCTTCACGAAAATATTTATCCGCCTCGGCATACCGACCTTGCGTACAAAGTAAAGCGCCGAGATTGTTCATCGTATCACCATTATCAGGATCAAGCCGCATGGCTTGCTCATAATATTGCTCAGCCTGCGCAAACTCTTGTACTTGTTGATGGTAATAGGCGAGCCCGGTAAACACTTCGGGGTCATTCGGCTGATACTCGCGCGCCCGCTCAAGGTTGGCCTTTGCCTGCTGGAAGTTGCCAGAACGTAAATACTGCAAACCTAATGCAAGCCGTGTGCTGGCTGCTTCTTCGGCATTGAAGGTCTGGGCAGGTTGGTCTTTGCCGTCAACGGTACGTTTACTCACACAACCAGTGAGCGTAACCAGTGTAACGAGACTGATAATTATGACTGCACGCATGCCAAGCCCTCGGTAAAAAAACTATGTTAACCCAAGCGCCGCGCAGGCGAAAGGGCACAACAACGCTTTACACGGCTTTGACAGAAATTTCGTTACCGCCGCGCTGCGCTTGCTGCTTTTTCAGGATCCGCTTGGTCCGGTCAATGACATCGCCCACAAGTTGCCCGCAGGCCGCGTCGATATCATCACCACGAGTTTTCCGAACCATGACGGTATAACCGTGTTCTAGCAGAACTTTGGCAAAGCGGTCAATGCGTGAATTACTGGACCGACCGTAATCGGAACCGGGAAAAGGATTAAATGGAATGAGGTTAATCTTCGCTGGGGTACCTTTCAGCACTTCCGCGAGTTCGTGAGCCAGCTCGGTCGAATCGTTCACATGATCCAACATCACATACTCAACCGTCACCGCTTTGTTGGCTTTTGAACCGTCAATATAACGACGGCTAGCAGCCAAGAATTCGGCAATGGGATACTTCTTGTTAATGGGCACAATTTCATCACGCAACGCGTTGTTCGGCGCATGCAATGAAATAGCCAATGCCACATCAATCTGTTCTTTGAGTTTATCGAGCGCCGGTACGACACCTGAAGTACTCAAGGTGACGCGACGCTTCGACAGACCAAAACCCCAATCATCTAACATCAACTCCATAGCTGGCACGACGTTGTTGAGATTGAGGAGCGGCTCGCCCATGCCCATCATGACCACATTGGTCACGGCTTTGACATTGGTCTCGCCAAAGGCACCGAGCAACTTGCTCACGCGCCACACCTGACCAATGATTTCAGCGGTCCGGAGGTTGCGGTTAAAGCCTTGTTGTCCGGTGGAACAGAACGTGCACTCCAGTGCGCAACCTACCTGCGAGCTTACACACAACGTCGCTCGGTCAGTTTCAGGAATCCAGACGGTCTCGACATCCTGGCCATCGAACAAGGTCATGACGAACTTGATGGTGCCATCAGTCGATTGCTGTTGCGTCCGCACCTCAGGTGCACGAATTTCTGCAATTTGCTTCAGTTTTTCACGCAGCGCTTTGTTCAGATTGGTCATCTGATCAAAGTCATCGACACAAAAGTGATAAATCCACTTCATAACCTGATCGGCACGGAAAGGCTTCTCACCGAGTTCCTGAAAAAACTCACGTAAGCCGGCACGATTCAAATCGAGCAAATTCACTTTCTTATCAACAGCGTTCATAAAAACCTTTTAAAAACCAAAAACGTTATTTGCTATTTGCTACTGGCTACTAGAAAACACAGATCTAGGCTCTTCTAATAGCTAGTAGCTAGTAACTAATAGCTTTGATTAGCGGGTGCGCGAGCAGAGTTCTTCTTCAGTGAAGAAGTATGCAATTTCGCGAGCTGCAGATTCTACTGCGTCTGAGCCATGTACCGCGTTTTCATCGATAGATACAGCATAGTCTGCGCGCAGAGTTCCTGCCAACGCGTCAGCTGGGTTAGTTGCGCCCATGATGTCACGATGACGACGCACAGCGTTGTCTGCTTCCAGAACTTGTACCATGATTGGACCTGAAGTCATGAAATCAACCAATGCGCGGAAGAATGGACGCTCTTTGTGTTCTGCGTAGAAGCCTTCTGCTTGCTCGGTGCTCAAATGCATCATTTTTGCAGCAACGATGCGGAAGCCAGCTGTTTCAAAACGGTTGTAGATAGCGCCGATTACATTTTTGCCAACAGCATCTGGTTTGATAATTGATAAAGTACGTTCTAAAGCCATGAGATTCTCCGATAAGGATGTCAAATTTTTCAAATAGAAAATTGAGGTTAAAACAAGTCGCGCGGATTATACGTGAGTGCGGCTCGAGTTGAAAGCTCGAACCACGAACAGCGCTACTGGTTATTGGCTACTCGTTACTCGAACGGTGCCGATCTGTGTTTACGAATATCTAGTAACCAATAGCTATTGGCGCTGTTGTGGGTTTTGCGTTAGACTCGATGGCAATCTAGACGTCTATATATGAGGTGGTTATGACGCAACAAATTACTTTAGGTGGTGGTTGTTTTTGGTGTATTGAAGGCGCTTTTAAGCAAGTGCGCGGGGTTTTGAAAGCGCAGTCTGGTTATGCGGGTGGTCAGCAAGCCGACCCAACCTATGAGCAAGTGTGTACCGGTCAAACGGGGCACGCGGAAGTGGTGCAAATTACCTTCGATCCGCAAGCATTAACGGTACGTGAAATACTCGAAATTTTCTTTGCGCTGCATGACCCAACGCAGGTGAACCGTCAAGGCAATGATGTGGGGACACAGTATCGGACGTCGATTTTTTATCAGACTGATGAGCAGAAACAATTGGCTGAGGAAATTATTGCAGAAATGGAGCGCGAGCAAACATGGGACGCGCCTATTGTAACGACGGTTGAGCCGCTTGAGAAATTTTGGCCCGCTGAGGAGTACCATGACAACTATGTCGAGCGTAATCCTCAGAACGCCTATTGCCAAGCGGTCGTGCATCCAAAACTGGCAAAGTTCAAGCGCACTTTCGTTGACAAACTGGACGGCTAAGACAGCCGTCCTATTTGATTGAAGTGCAGTTAGTGGTTTTCTTTAACCATATTGACGGTGTATTTGGGGATCTCAATCACGAGATCCTCACCACTTACTTTAGCCTGACAACTCAGGCGTGAATCCGGATCTAACCCCCAAGCTTTGTCCAGCATGTCATCTTCATTGTCATTAATTTCAGGTAATGAATCCATGCCCTCTCGGACATAGACGTGACACGTGGTACACGCACACACTTTCTCACATGCATGCTCGATACCGATGCCATTACGCAAGGCCACATCAAGCACGGTCTCGCCGTCGTTGGCATCGATTGCTGCACCCTCGGGGCAGAGCTCTTCATGGGGCAGAAACACTATCTTGGGCATAAGTACCTCACTTCCTTAAAATACGCTACTGGCTATTAGCTACTGGCTACTGGCTACTGGCTATTAGAAAACATAGATCTGAGCTCTTCTAGTAGCTAGTAACTAGTAGCCACTCGCTCTTCACGCTTTTCACATGTCGTCGACTCGGGTGCCGGTAAGGGCTTTCCGGATCGATGCATCCATCCGTCGTGCTGCAAAGGCATCACTGGCGCGATCGACGGCGTCAATGGCCTTTTCAATCGCTTTGACGTCGGTGCCTTTGCGAGCTTGATCTAAATCTTGCATGCGCGCGTCTAAAAGTTCGCGTTCATCGACATCAAGTAAATCACCATCTGCGGCTAAAGCACTGCTGAGTGCCTCAAGAACGCGATCGGCCTCGACTTGTTGCTCACGCAGCATGCGCGCTTGCATATCCTGCTTGGCATTGGTCATTGATGCTTTAATCATCTCGCCAATATCGTCGTCCGCCAAGCCATAAGATGGCTTCACTTGGATTGACGCGCTAACACCACTGGATTTCTCCATGGCGGTGACACTCAACAGACCATCCGCATCCACTTGGAACGTGACGCGGATATGTGCTGCGCCAGCGGCCATTGGTGGGATATCCGTCAACACAAAACGTGCCAGCGACCGACAGTCATCCACCAACTCACGCTCGCCTTGGACCACGTGAATCATCATCGCTGTTTGGCCATCTTTGAACGTGGTAAATTCTTGTGCTTTGGCAACCGGAATCGTGGTATTTCGATCGATGACTTTTTCTACCAAACCACCCATGGTCTCTAGTCCCAGGGACAATGGAATGACGTCGAGCAACAACATATCAGAATCTGGCTTATTACCGGCTAATATGTCGGCTTGAATGGCAGCGCCAATCGCAACCACCTCATCCGGATCAATCGACGTCAGTGGTTCGCGACCAAAATAAGCACCGACATCGGTACGCACTTTCGGCACCCGCGTCGAGCCACCAACCATCACCACTTCCAAAATTTCATCGGCGCTGACTTCAGCGTCTTTCAGCGCACGCCGACAGTTTTGTAGGGTTTTCTGAACCAGCGGCTCAATCCAACCGTCAAATTGCTCACGAGTGATAGTTAATTCGTAATGTTGCCCGGCAATTTCGACCTGCAGCAAGGTCTCATCAGCATCGGTGAGCGCTTCCTTGGCGGCTTTAGCCGCATTGATAAGCGTGCGCTCAGTCCGAGCGTCGACGTTGGCATCAAGTTGCCAAGCTTGCTTCAATTGCTGCACGATGAGTTGGTCAAAGTCGTCGCCACCCAGCGCGCTATCACCACCGGTTGCCAGCACTTCAAATACACCGCCAGTTAACCGGAGAATCGAAATATCAAAGGTTCCACCACCGAGGTCATAGACCGCAATTAAGCCTTCTTGCCCGGTATCGAGACCATAAGCGACAGCAGCAGCGGTAGGCTCATTGAGTAGCCGTAACACGTTGACTCCGGCCAATTGAGCCGCGTCTTTCGTGCTTTGCCGCTGTGCATCGTCAAAGTACGCCGGCACGGTAATTACCACGCCAGTGAGCTCGCCGCCGAGCGCTGCTTGAGCGCGCGCACTCAACGTCCGCAGAATGTCTGCTGACACTTCGACCGCGGTTTTCGCACCCGCTGAGGTATGAAATACCGGAACACCATTCTCGGTTTCACTGAGATGATAGGGGAGGTTTTGGAAATTCTTTTGTACATCAGCCACTGTGCGGCCAATGAAACGTTTGACAGAAACAATGGTATCTTCGCTGGCAATCGAAGCGTCTGCGTGCAATGCCAATGCGTCATAGCCAGTGAGTATGCGCTCACTACCGTAATGCACAACCGATGGCAGGATACCGCGCTCCTGATCGTCACGCAGCACGGTTGCCTTACCACTGCGCACCGTCGCAACCAACGAATTGGTCGTACCGAGATCAATACCCACGGCTAGGCGGTGTTGATGGGGGGCGGTGCTCTGTCCGGGTTCAGCTATCTGGAGTAAGGCCATACTACCTCTTTGAGTTCGCTAATGGCGACTGGCTATTGGCTACTAGTTACTAGCTAATAGAAAACACAGATCTACGCTTTTCTAGTAACCAGTAACTAGTAGCTAATAGCTAGTAACATTCTTAAAAGTCTTTGGCATCGAGTTCGTAGTCGAGCTTGTGCATAAACTTCAGCTTTCGTACGACGTTCGCTGCCGCGTCATTATCTTCGCTTTCGAGTAAGGATTCGAGTTCAGTCTGCAGCTGCTTGATTTCATCGTCGAGCTCAGATTGAGCGCTGAGCACGTCTGTTGCCGAATTCAAGTCTTCGAGTCGTTCACGCCATTCCATTTGCGCCATCAAGAACTCAGGATCTTGCAGCGTCTGTTGTTCATGCTGCAAGTCAATACCGCGCAACTCAAGCATGTATTCAGCTCGAGACAGCGGGCGGCGGAGAGTTTGATAGGCATCGTTGAGCTGCGAAGTGCGTTGTACCGCGAGTAATTTATCGCGTTGACTCGCATTGGCAAACCGATCAGGATGCAGCGTTTGCTGCAGCTTTCGGTAGCGCTGTTGTAACTCCGCCGCATCGATAGCAAATGCGGCGGGTAGACCGAACAATTCAAAATGATTCATACGCTTAAACAATCACCGTCTTAGACGTTAAAGCTCTCACCACAACCGCATTCGCCTTTGGCGTTTGGATTGTTAAATTCGAACCCTTCGTTCAAGCCTTCTTTCACGAAATCCAATTCGGTTCCGTCAAGGTAGACTAGGCTTTTGCCATCAATGATGATTTTCACACCTTTGTCCTCGAAAACCGAGTCGGTGTCATCTACTGAATCGACAAATTCCATGACATAGGCTAAGCCGGAGCAGCCTGTCGTTTTCACGCCAAGACGAATTCCAACGCCTTTGCCGCGAGATTCAAGGAACGCCCGCGCACGTTGCGCGGCCGCTTCAGTCATCGTGATGCCCATCGCTTACCCTGCGTGTTTTTTCTTGTAATCCTCAATAGCCGCTTTGATTGCATCTTCGGCTAGAATCGAGCAGTGGATCTTCACTGGTGGCAACGCCAGCTCTTCCGCGATTTGCGTATTTTTGAGCTGAGCGGCTTCTTCCAGTGATTTGCCTTTTACCCACTCAGTTACGAGTGAACTAGAGGCAATAGCTGAACCACACCCATAGGTCTTGAACTTGGCATCTTCAATAATGCCTTGGTCATTGACCTTGATTTGCAACTTCATGACGTCACCACAAGCGGGTGCTCCAACCATACCGGTTGCGATACTTGGATCATTTTTGTCGAAACCGCCAACGTTGCGCGGATTTTCATAATGGTCGATAACTTTTTGACTGTAAGCCATAATTTCTACCTCTCTTGGTGGCTGCTCTTAGTGAGCAACCCATTCGACGCTGTTCAAGTCCACACCATCTTTGTACATTTCCCAAAGTGGTGACATGTCGCGCAGGCGACCGATTGATTTCTGAATCTGTTCAATCGCGTGATCCACTTCCTCTTCAGTCGTGAAGCGACCGAAACTAAAGCGAATTGAGCTATGTGCTAACTCGTCGTTACGCCCTAACGCGCGGAGCACGTAGGATGGCTCTAAGCTTGCGGAGGTACAGGCTGAACCTGATGATACCGCTAAGTCTTTCAATGCCATGATCAGCGACTCACCTTCGACAAAGTTAAAGCTGATGTTGAAGATGTGCGGTACGCCATGCTCTTGGTTACCGTTGATATAGACTTCTTCAATGTCTTTCACACCGTTCCAAAGACGCTCACGCAATGCACGGAAACGCTCGCCTTCAGCAGCCATTTCTTCTTTGGCAATACGAGCTGCTTCACCGAAGCCTACGATTTGATGCGTTGGTAACGTACCTGAACGCATACCACGCTCATGGCCACCACCGTGCATCTGCGCATTCAAACGCACCCGTGGCTTACGGCGTACATACAATGCACCGATACCTTTCGGACCGTACATTTTGTGCGCTGAGAAGCTCATCAAATCGACCGGCAGTTGCTCTAAATCGATAGCGACTTTGCCGGCGCTTTGCGCAGCGTCGACATGGAAAATAGTTTTGTTAGCACGACACAAATTACCGATAGTCTCGATATCTTGAATCACGCCGATCTCATTGTTCACGTGCATCACGCTTACCACTACAGTGTCTTCACGCAGTGCTGCTTTGAAAGCATCAATATCAATCAAACCGTCTTCTTGCACGTCAAGGTATGTGACTTCAAAACCTTCACGCTCTAACTGGCGGCAGGTATCCAATACGGCTTTGTGCTCAGTTTTCACCGTGATGATGTGCTTGCCTTTTTTCTGGTAAAACTCTGCAGCACCCTTGATACCCAAGTTGTCAGATTCAGTCGCGCCTGACGTGAACACGATTTCGCGTGGATCTGCATTGATGAGCTCAGCAATTTGGCTACGTGCAATGTCAATGGCTTCTTCAGCTTGCCAGCCAAAGCGGTGTGAGCGCGACGCTGGATTACCAAACTGACCATCTGGCGTTAAGAACTGCATCATCTTTTCGGCAACACGCGGATCAACCGGTGTGGTTGCTGCGTAGTCAAAATAAATTGGTAATTTCATTGGTACTACCCCATCTGGCAATTGAGAGCGATTTGCTGCTCGCGTTTCTTTTGCTCGGCTGCCTGCAGGTTTTGACGCTGGGCAACTTGTGCGATGTCTTGCTTGGTGACAAGCTCTGCCAGCGTAATGCCGGCTAGGAAATCTTCGATTCGGTCACTCAGACCTTCCCACAATGAGTGGGTCAAGCAACGGCTACCACCCTGGCACCCGCCTTTACCTTGGCAACGTGTGGCATCGATAGACTCATCGACAGCCTGAATCACTGCGCTGATTGAGATAGCATGCGCCTCTAACCCGAGACGATAACCACCGCCTGGACCGCGCACACTACTCACCAGCCCTTGCTTACGCAAGCGAGCGAATAATTGTTCAAGATAACTCAGCGAAATACCCTGCCGTTCTGAGATATCGGCGAGCGGAACTGGGCCATCTTGGGTATGGAGCGCAACGTCGAGCATTGCAGTCACGGCGTAGCGTCCTTTCGAGGTTAATCGCATAGTGCGTTCTCCTAAAAATCTACGCAAATTGTGACATTCCCGACTGTTTTAGTCAAGTATTATCAGAGGACGAGTAAGCGTTACTAGCTACTGGCTATTGGCTACTAGCAAGAGCGAAATGCTAAAACCAGAGAGCTACTGGCTACTGGCTACTGGCTACTGGCTACTGGCTACTGGCTACTGGCTACTAGAAAAGCTTAGATCTGTGTTTTCGAGTAACTAGTAACTAGTAACTAGTAACTAGTAACTATTAGCTTTTACCGCTTTTCACTCTTTTGTCGATTGAAGTCAGGATTCCTCGGAGGATATTGAGCTCCGCGACTTCCGGACGAGCGCGGGCGAACATGCGGCGCAGTTTCGCCATCACTTGGCCTGGGTGTTGTTTGATGATGAAGCCGGTGTCGAGCAATGTGCTTTCGAGATGCGTATAAAAGCGCTCAAGATCTTCTGCAAGCGGGTACTCGGTGGTTTCTGGTTTGGGTTGCTGTTCGGCTTCGAGATATTGCATGCGAATTTCGTAAGCCAAAGTTTGCACGGCCATGGCTAGATTCAGCGAGCTGTACTCGGGATTCGATGGAATGTGCACATGATGCGTACATTGCTGTAGCTCTTCGTTAGTCAGGCCGCTGCTTTCTCGACCAAACACCAACGCAACTGGGTACTGCGATACTTCTCTGAGGGTTTGCGCGGCTGCTTCACGTGGCCCAATCAACGGCCAGTCCAGGGTGCGGTTGCGTGCGCTCGTACCTATGACTAAGCCACAGTCGGCAATGGCTTCTGCCAAACTGCCGACAATGTTGGCGCGGTGTAAAACGTCGGTAGCACCGGCAGCCAATGCTGACGCATGACTGTCCGGAGCCTGCACAGGATCAACCAAGGTCAGTTGCGACAGTCCCATGGTTTTCATGGCACGAGCAACCGAACCAATATTTCCGGTATGCGACGTATTCACCAATACGATACGAATGGAATCGAGCATGTCCGCGCCTCTCCTCTTGTCGCCTTACTTCATAGCTTTCGGTAAATGCGCACGCGCCTTACCGAGAATGCCTTGCACCACCTTGGGGTTGCCAGCAACGACGTTGCCGCTCGTCATGTAATCATGGCCGCCACCGAAGTCGGTAATCAAGCCACCCGCTTCACGCACCATGAGGGCGCCGGCAGCGATATCCCAACGTTCGAGTGAGAATTCCCAGAAGCCATCCATACGACCCGCAGCAACATAGGCTAAATCTAGTGCAGCGGAGCCATTACGGCGCATATCGGCAGCATCTTCAAACAATGCAGCGAATACATTCTGATAGGTTTCGAGTAAGTCTTTGCGCTTGAATGGGAAGCCTGTGGCGAGCAAAGCACCTTGCAGATCACGACGTGCTTTGACACGCAAACGTTTGCCATTCAATTGAACGCCAGCACCTTTGGTTGCGGTGAACAGCTCTTCACGTAACGGGTCATAAATCACCGCTACTTGGGTAACACCTTTGAATTGATAGGCAATGGAAATGGCAAAATGCGGGATACCGCGCAGGTAATTGGTCGTGCCATCCAGAGGATCAATAATCCACTGATGGTCAGCATCTTTACCGCCCGTCTCACCGCTTTCTTCAGCGAGAAACGTGTGGTCAGGAAACACTTTTTGAATCGAGCGAATAATCGCGCTTTCGGCTGCCTGGTCAATCTCGGAGACAAAATCGTTCTGCGATTTTGCTTGAACATTAATGTCGGCTTCGACACCAAAATTCTTCACTAAGATTTTTCCGGCCGCACGCGCAGCGCGCACCGCTATGTTTAACATCGGATGCATACCAAAGTACCTGTGCTGTAAAAGAACGAATTCGGGCGCGCATGATACTGCAAAACCTCTCAAATGCCAAGAGCGTTACTAGCTATTGGTTACTGGCTTCTAGAAGAGCCTAGATCTGTGTTTTCGAGTAGCTAGTAACCAATAGCGAATATCGTTCTTGCTTTTGTTTTTTTACCGTGTTATCTATTTGTTGCGCTAAAAACAACGATAACAGCCAAGGAGGATCCGATGGATCATTCAGAAGAGCTCGATAATGTTGAAAGTGGTAAATCAGGGAAAAGCGCAGGTAAGCGCTGCTGGCGTGAAATTGAAGCGTTGAAAGAAAAGCGTCGTTTGCAGGCCGAACTCGAAGAGTACGGTTATGCGGAAGAACTCGACGACTTTTAAACGCTAAAAAGTCGCTATCGAATTTAAGTAGCAGGTGGCAGGTGCCAATCAATTGCATTGGCGCCTAGCAGTCGGTTCGCCTCCGCGAAATGACCGCAAGTCAAAAAACCGCGATGAGCTGAAAGTGGGGATGGGTGTACACTCGTCAACACATGGTGACGTTGTCGGTCGATTATTTTCCCCTTCTTTTGCGCATGACTACCCCACAGTAAGAACACAATGCCCTCACAGTGCTCATTAATTTGCTGTATCACCGTATCCGTAAATCGTTCCCAACCCCAGTTGGCATGTGAGTTTGGCTGTCCTTGCTCAACCGTGAGTACGGTATTGAGAAGTAGCACGCCCTGCTCCGCCCAATGAGTCAAATTACCATGTTGTGGTGCGGTAAAATCAGCGAAATCATGACTTAGGGCTTTATAAATATTTTTCAATGAAGGCGGTGCGGGAATACCAACTGGAACCGAGAAACACAGGCCATGCGCTTGGCCGGGGCCGTGATAGGGGTCTTGTCCGATAATGACCACTTTTAAATTCTCGACCTTTGTCAGTTTGAATGCCTGAAATACCTCCTGCGCTGCCGGGTAGACAGTCACGCCCTGCTCTCTTCGCGCTTGGACGCGAGTCAGGAGCTCCTGAAAATAGGGTTGCTGCTTTTCTGCGCCAAGTAGGTCAGTCCAAGTACTCATCGTTGCATCGGCCTTTGTATTGATTTGGTAAATGTCATAAATCTTCGATAATATTCTGATTAACTTTATCACTATCAGTTCGAACGGCGGTCCATAATCACTATGTCAGCAGCACCAAAAATCAGTGTTTATCTTATCACGCTCAATGAAGGACGCTATTTAGATGAGGTTCTAAGCAGCGTTCGTGGTGCAGACGAAATCGTGATTGTTGATTCTGGGTCTGACGATGACACGCTCTTAATTGCAGAGCGCCACGGCGCCCGCATCATTCAGCAGGAATGGCTTGGCTTTGCAGCACAGAAGTCTTTTGCGCTTGAGCAGTGCACTCACGATTGGGTACTCAATTTAGATGGCGATGAAGTGCTGCCCACTGGAGCTATCGAGCAACTGCGCGAACTAGCGGCATCGAATCAAGCTGACGGCTATTGGCTAAAACGCGACGATTGGTGGTTCGGAGACAAACTCCCCGGCGCCAAGCGCTACAAATTTTGCCGCTTTTACCGCAAAACCAAAGCGCACTGGGATGTCACACAGTACGTCCACGAGCACATTCACATCGACGGTACCACCCAGCAAACCGACATCACCATGAAACACTATGGCTATGACAGTGTGCATGGCTACATGGCGAAGTTAAATAGCTACTCTGAACTGAAAGCGCGCGTGCGCAGCGAGCGCAACCGAAAAGTGTCTCTACCGCGACTGTTGTTGATATACCCACTGATGTTTCTGAAGTTCTATTTACTCCGCGGAATGATATTTTCGGGCTGGAGAGGCTTCGTCAAAGCACACATCGACGCGTTCTACTTCTTCCTCACCGAAGCCAAGCTCTACGAGCAGCGGTATCGCTCAAAACACTAAAAGCGTTACTGGTTGCTGGCTACTGGCTACTGGCTACTAGCGAGTAACTAGTAACCAATAGCCATTATCGCTTATTTCTTTTCGGGGTGCTGCTCGAACCAGTGCAGGATGTAAGCTACTTTTGCCATTAGATTACTGGGGCGTGAGTAGATACCATGTGGTGCGTCGGGAACCCGCACCATCGCTGTTTCCACGTTGTTTAGTTTTAGTGCTTGGTAATACTGCTCTGATTCTGAGATTGGCGTGCGGTAATCCGCTTCACCGGTCAGCAACATGGTTGGCGTAGTGACATTGCCCACATAACTAATCGGTGAAAACTTCATGTAATGCTCGAGGTTGTCCCATGGCATACCGGGGAACCAGTACTTCGTGAAGTAGTTATACATATCTGCGGTTAACACAAAGCTGTACCAGTTAATCACTGGCTTAGCGACCACAGCAGATGCGAAGCGATCGGTATGTCCGACAATCCACGCGGTCAACACGCCACCACCACTGCCACCGGTCACGTGCAAACGATTTTCATCAATAAAACCTTTCGCAATCACTGCATCGACGCCGTCCATTAAGTCGGTATAGTCGTGACTTGGGTAGTTGTGATGAATTTCCTGCGCGAAGGCTTCGCCGTAACTGGTACTGCCGCGTGGATTGGTATAAAGCACTACGTAACCCTTGGCAGCCATCAGCTGAATTTCGGCAGCAAACGAGCCAGCGTAAGCGGTATGTGGTCCGCCATGAATCTCTAAAATGAGTGGATACTTCTTGGTTTCATCGAAGCCAGGAGGGTATGCAATCCAACCTTGAATTTGTTTTCCGTCATGACTCGACTCGTACCAAATCTCTTCAATGCGCGCGAGTTCTTTGTGCGCCAGTGCATCGTCATTAAGTGACGTTAGTTTGCGCTCGCGATTCCCCGATTTAAGCATTAAGTCAGCAGGCCGTTGTGGCTGCGCTAAGGTATAAATCAAGGTCCCGTCATCAGCTACGGAGAACGCACCGCCGCTGTAAGGACGCGAGTAACTCAAGCCCCCCATATTGGCGACTAATTCGGTACGTCGACCACTCAAATTCATGCTGACAACGTGACCATTGCCATGTTTTTCATAGGATGCATAGATAGTGCGGCTATTGGCGCCCCACTGAATACTATCAATGGCGTAGTCCAAATCTTCGGTTAGCAATTGTGGTTTGCCACCGTCCAGTTCCATTACATAGAGCTGGTTTAATTGATAGCTCAATTCCTTGTCGTCATAGCCCAGCCAAGCCACAAAACGACCATCAGGACTAACAGCTGGTGAGCTATCAGGCCCCACGCGATCGGTTAATGTTTGGATCTCGCCTGATTCCACATTCAAGCTATAAAGCTCGCTGTTGATAGGTTGCTGCCAAGCATCGTCACGACGATTTGCACTGAAGATAATCTTTTTTGAGTCACCGCTCCAAGCCAAGGTGCCGCCATGATTGTAGTCATCAAAGGTCAGCTGACGTGGCGTACCACCACTGGCTGGAATTAGGTAGATTTGGCGATAGCCTTCCGGCGCATAGCCTCCACCGTCAACCCGATAGGTGTCCTTATCAATATACTTTGCTGGCTCGGCCCAGTTTGCACCTTTCGGCTGCCCTGGTAAGGAGACCGGTGGTTTGCTCGGCTTCGGCGTAAACATGCTGAACGCAATCCAACGACCATTTGGCGACCAACTAAGGCCCGATGGCGATCCCGTCAACCGAGTAATAGGCGCGTGCTCGCGGGTGTCGTTCCAGTACAAATGAATCTGTTGACTGCCACTGCGATTCGAGACGAAAGCCAGTGTTTTGCCATCAGGCGACCAAATGGGAGAGTGGTCTTGGTGCATGCCACCGGTTAACGGGCGCAACGTGCCATTGTGTTCCACTTTCCAGAGGTTGCCATAACGGCGATCTTCCATAATGTCCATATAGTTTCGGACAAAGACGGTGTACTCACCGGTGGGATGTACTTGCGGGTCACTGGCATACTCCAATTGAAAGACGTCTTCCAATTGCAGCGTTTTACTGGCTTGTTTGGATTCACTTTCGTCGGCGTAAACCGTTGGAACGGCCAACGCTAAGCCCAATAGTAAGTAGGAAAGTTGTTTCATGCGCCTAACCTCAATGATGAGAAAACGGTGTCTACATACCATAGTCGCTCGATCGTAGTTTTCCTAGTCGATACTCGTTTAATCACCATGCAATTGCGACCAACAAAAAACCCGCCGAAGCGGGTTTTTGATTTCTATTCAAACGAAGCAGCGATTAGAACGAGTAGCTAAAGCTGACCGATGCAAAGTCACGGTCGCTTGCAGCTTCGTATTCACCGCCAGTGTTAATGTTGTAACCTACGCTCACTTTGTAGTTGCTCAGGTAATCCGCATCAACACTCAGACCGACTGTTTTACGGCCTTCTAAGAAGTTGCTGTTTGGTGAAGTACCTTTGACATCATGACCAAGCGCTAAAGTTGGCGTTAAGTTCCAACCATTCCAAACGTTGTTGTAGTTGGCAACAAAACGTGCGCGGTAGCCCCAAGAGCTCGCAGTGACAAAACCATCACAGTTAATGTCAGCGGTTGGCGCTGGGTTACCCAACATCATTTGGTCTGCGCGAGTTAAACACTTTCCGTACACTGGGTTACGGCCATAACGCTGAGTGTCTAAGCCAGGTAGCGAGTGAACTTTGTTCATCGCCACTTCACCGATAAAGGTGACTCGGCTTGCGCCCATCACGTTATCAAGGAAGCGAATACCAGTTAACTGCCACTGACTGACGTCTAGCTCATCATAACCCGAAAGAAGCTCACCCAAATTGGTGAAGTTGCCATCAGCGTCGGCTTCAAGTCGGTTTAAGAAGGTACTAGGGACGCCAGCACGCAAACCTGCAGTCAAGATTTCAGTGGTATTGATCTGCACTGCTTGATCAGGACGGAAACTATACTCACCACCCACTGACCAGAGGCCAAAGTTGGTTGAGAAGCTGGCACCCATAATTTCTTGGTCTTCTGGGTACTCAAGCGCATAGTTCGGACCAGCAATTGGAATACCATCTGGGTGCGAACGCGACGGAGATGGCTGCAACTTCCAGTTGTAAGCAGAAATAATTGGCGTCTGGTTGTGGATATTCATGTAATACACACCAAACTCAACGTCTAAATCAACGGCATAGTGACGCAATGCAAAACCGTACTGGCCATCATCATCTGGCTCAATGTTTGGTGAGCGGTCAAGATAGGTGCCGAACATCACTGATTCACGGTCACTCAGTGAAGAAGAAGGGACCCCTGCGACCAATGTTGGGTTCAGAGTAACCTTGTCACAACCTGGACCACCTAAAATGTCGACAGTAGAGAAGAAGGTACCGCAACCATCAAGCTTGGTGTTGTCCCACTCATACTGATAGAACATATCTAAACTGGTTGAGTCGGTCAGACCTAAGTTCAGGTTGACCATGCCAACCGGCAATAGTGCTTCTTTGATTTCTACACCAGGGCGGCGTACAGCGTTGACGTCAATCGGGTTAATCGCGTTGACACCGTTGAAGATGAAAGTACTCTCACCCCAACTCAATACTTGGCGACCCACACGTAAGTTGACTGGCATATCACCCAGGTCAAAGTAGGCGTAAACGAACGCATCGAGTAGCTCAAAGCCCGAGCCTGTTGAGAAATCGTCCAGCGCGTCATTATCTAAGGTCGCATCTGGGAAATAGTTGGTAGCGGTGTGACCATGTGGTACCGCTTCATTTTTGATGACGTCATCATACCAATACTTAAAACGAACGAAGGCGCCGTAATCGCCGCCATCAATGCTTAAGTCATGAACACCTTTAATGACTGAGGAGACCATGTCGCCTTTGTCGAAGTTCAAGTTACCGTCATCGGCAACACCCGACTGGCCCATACCACCGTCCATATTCCCCGGATGGATGAGACGCATATCGCGTTCTTCTAAACGCCAAGCGGCGCCGTAAGAGATAATTGAATCGAATTTGACACGAAAATCGCCGACTTCGAATTCTGCTGCTTGAGCTCCTGCAGTACCAACCAGGGCCAGCGTTATAGCGGTTGCGAGTGGTAATTTTTTCAGCATAGTTGTTCTTCTTTTCATGTTAGCCACCTATCCATGTAGGATGTTATGCAGTCAATCATGTCCGATGAGTTACAAATATGCAAGTGGTGGGTTAGAAAAAATGGGCCGACTATTTGCATAGTCAGCCCATTTTAAACGTTACGAATTGTGTAACTTAGAGTGATTGGTCGAGTTGCGGCAATACTTCAAACAAATCTGCGACTAATCCGTAGTCAGCAACTTGGAAAATTGGCGCCTCTTCATCTTTGTTGATTGCGACAATGACTTTCGAGTCTTTCATACCCGCCAAGTGTTGAATGGCACCACTGATACCGACAGCGATGTAGAGCTCTGGAGCAACGATTTTGCCGGTTTGACCCACTTGGTAGTCGTTTGGCACAAAGCCCGCATCAACCGCAGCTCGTGAAGCACCAACTGCAGCGCCCAATTTGTCAGCCACTTTTTCTAACAGATGGAAGTTTTCGCCGTTTTGCATACCGCGACCACCCGAAATAACCACGCGCGCGGCAGTCAGCTCTGGACGCTCGGATTGTGCCAGCTCTTCACCAACAAATTCCGACTTGTCACTCGCATGCGCAGCATCGACAGTTTCTACGCTTGCACTGCCGCCTTCCGCTGACACTGCATCAAATGCGGTTGCGCGAACGGTGATGACCTTGATGGCATCTTCCGACTGCACAGTTGCAATAGCGTTACCGGCATAGATTGGACGCTTAAAGGTATCTGCGCTCTCGACAGCGATAATGTCAGAGACTTGCGCCACATCTAATAAAGCAGCAACACGCGGCATAAAGTTCTTACCGGTGGTGGTCGCTGGCGCCAAAATATGGCTGTAGCCTTTACCCAACTCAGCCACTAAAGTGCCTAAGTTTTCCGCGAGGAAATGACCGTAAGCGGCGTTACTCGCGCAGAGTACTTTGTTCACGCCACCAATTTTGCTTGCTTCTTCAGCAACGGCTTGGCAACCATCACCGGCTACCAACACATCGATGTCGCCACCAATGGCCTGCGCAGCACTCAGAGTCTTCAGCGTTGCTGGATTTAATTCACTGTTGTTGTGCTCGGCAATAACGAGAATGCTCATATCACTTTTGCCTCATTTTTCAGTTTCTCGACCAGCTCCGCCACATCAGCAACTTTCACACCTGCGCTGCGCTCGGCTGGAGCTTCGACTTTTAATACTTTGACTGTGCGCTTAACCGCAACGCCTAGGTCATCTGGCGTTAGAGTATCGAGCGGTTTGCGTTTTGCTTTCATGATATTCGGTAACGACGCATAACGCGGCTCATTTAAGCGCAAATCAGTGGTTACGATAGCAGGCAATTGGAGCTTCACGGTTTGCAAGCCGCCATCGACTTCACGCGTGACGCTGACGGTATTGCTGTCTACGTCAACTTTCGACGCAAATGTGCCTTGCGGCATGCCAGTTAAAGCGCCGAGCATTTGTCCGGTTTGGTTATTATCTGAGTCAATCGCCTGCTTGCCCAAGATGATCAGTTGCGGTTGTTCTTTTTCCACCACACCTTTGAGCAACTTAGCTACCGCGAGACTGTCGGGAAGGTCATCAGTCTCAACATGGATGCCACGGTCAGCACCGAGTGCCATAGCTGTGCGCATTTGTTCTTGAACGGCTTTCGGGCCAATTGAGACGACGACGACTTCTTCAGCGATGCCTTTTTCTTTTAGGCGTACTGCTTCTTCAACCGCTATTTCACAAAACGGGTTGAGCGCCATTTTCACATTTGCGAGATCAACGTCAGATTGGTCAGCCTTGACCCGCACTTTCACGTTGTAATCAATGACGCGTTTTACCGCCACTAATACTTTCATGTTGTCGTTCCTGTGTTGCTGAAATGAACTAACTTCAGTAGATAATTTGCTTGAACAGCGCGCAGATTAACATTTTTCAGGGTAAAAATGGTACTATTCGCGCGATTTTTGGCGCTGATCAACGAGGAAAAGCTTGTCTATGTCTGTTTACGGGAAATTGAACGAAACCGATCTATCCGAGCAGGCCCGGTTGATTGGCGGTCGCGAGCAAAGTATGCGCTACTTGGTGCAACTGAGCCGTTCGACGCCCGCTTTGAGCGATACTGAGCGAAGCCCAGAGAATGAGCGTTTTGGCTGTGAAGCCCGCGTGTGGATGACCGTCAATTACACGGCAGAGGGTCGCCTGCAACTGGGCGTGGACAGTGAGGCACGCATCGTCAAAGCGTTGCTTTTGATCATCGCTAGCGCCTTAGATGGCGCCACGCGCGCACAGGTCGCTGCTTACGATCTCGATGCACATCTGCAACGCGTAGGGTTGGGAGCCTTCTTGACGGCCTCGCGTCGCAATGGTCTCCGCTCGGTGGTACAAGCGATCAAAGAGCGCTAGATTGAGAACGCTACTGGTTACTGGTTACTAGCAAGAGCAAAAGCTAAAACAAAGCGCTAGATTGAGAACGCTACTGGTTACTGGTTACTAGCAAGAGCAAAAGCTACAACAAAGCGCTAGATTGAGAACGCTATTGGTTACTGGTTACTAGCAAGAGCAAAAGCTAAAACAAAAGCGGAGCTGGGTTTTCGAATAGCTAGTAGCTAGTAACGTATTTAAATTTTGAGGGATAAACAATGCGGTTTGGTGGGATTGAGCGTGTCTATGGTGCTCCAGCACTGGAGGCTTTTCAGCGCCAGCATATTGCGGTCATCGGATTGGGTGGAGTTGGCTCCTGGGCAGTAGAAGCGCTTGCTCGTTCGGGCATCGGAGCTCTGACTCTCATCGATATGGACGATATTTGTCTGACCAACATTAACAGACAACTTCCGGCTCTGAATAGCACTATTGGTCAATTGAAGACCGAGGTGCTAGCTGCACGAGTCCGGGATATTAATCCTGATTGCAATGTGCGCGTGATTGACGACTTTTTGACGCTTGATAATCTCGACACCTACTTGGGTGATCCCGTGACAGCGGTTCTAGACGCGGTAGATAGTGTGACCGTAAAAGCCGGTCTCATTGCCTGGTGTAAACGACGTAAATTGCCGTTGGTGACCTGCGGTGGAGCTGGCGGTCAAGTAGACCCCAGTCAAGTTCGCAGCAGTGATCTCGCCAAAGCCACTCAAGATCCTTTACTCGCCAAAGTGCGTGCATTACTGCGCCGTGACTACAACTTCAGTAAAAATCCGCAACGCAATTTTAGTGTCACTGCAGTTTATTCGACTGAGCAGTTGCGCTACCCCACTGGCGATGGTCACTGGAGTCACGCAAAACCTGGCGCCGGCTCGATGCGAATGGACTGTAATACGGGGTTTGGTGCATCGATGGTGGTGACTACCACCTTTGCGATGCATGCCACCGCTCTACTCCTGCAAAAACTAGTGAAAAGTAAACAGTGAACAGGTAATAGAAAATACCAAAAGGTTGGTGAATTACGCTGAACTGATTTCACTGATCACTATTCACCATTCACTATCACTTAGACTGAGAAGGGGTACGCGATGGGCTCGTGGTGCTGATACCCAGTTACTTCAAAGTCGTCCATAGTGACCCAGGTTTCCAGATCGTGCAGAGACTTGATGTCCGGATTGATGTGTAACTGCGGTGATGGGTACGGTTCACGTTTGAGTTGCACGTCCCGCATGAGCGCCAACTGGTCTTCATATATATGGGCATTGACGATTTTGTGATACGCACGTCCAGCTTTGTGCCCGGTTATTTGCGCCATCAGAGCCAAGAACGTGAACACTTGAATTTGATTGAAATTGAGGCCGAGCGGGACATCGCACGAACGCTGAAAACTGGTGAGATAGAGCGTGTCACCTAACAGGGAGAAGTTATGGGTGTGCATGCATGGACGCAAACACCCCATGTGAAACTCACCCGGGTTATAGAAACTAATAATTTCACCGCGATCATCGAGCCCACGACTCAAGTTATCGACGACCTTTTGTAATTGATCAACAACGCCGCCATCAGGCTTTGCCCACGCGCGCCCTTGTACGCCATAGACCCGACCCATGTCATCCTCACCTTTGCGATAAGGATTATTGAGCCAAGCTTCATTGAGGTTCGCATTCGCATCCCAGGTTTTGGTGCCAATGTGACGGAAATCAGCGGCGTTGTCGTAACCTCGAATGTAGCCGATCAGCTCGGCAATTGCGGCCTTCCAGTAACTTTTTCGAGTCGTTATCAAAGGAAATTGATTACCCGCTACATCGTATTCGAGATCAGCATTGATTACTGTTAAACAGCGCTTGCCCGTGCGTTCATTGGTGACCCACTCGCCCTGCTCGACGATGCGTTGGCATAATTCTAAATATTGTTTCATGCCTTGCCCTTCTTACTGGTTGGCGTTGTTGGAAGCCGACGTTTATGCGCGATAATCATGATACCCCCACCGACCAGAATCATCGGTAGCGATAACCACTGCCCCATCGACATTCCTAATGATAAAAGGCCTAAATGCGAATCAGGTTGACGCGCGAACTCCACCGCAAAACGCGCCACACCGTAGCCGAGTAAAAAAAGTCCACCGACTGCGCCAGTTGGACGCGGTTTGCGTGAATACCAAGCCAAGATGGCAAACAGCACAAAACCCTCGAGGGTAGCTTGATATAACTGTGACGGGTGGCGAGGCTCTGGCCCCGCAGCAGGAAAAATCATGGCCCAAGGCACGTCGGTAACACGTCCCCATAACTCACCATTAATGAAGTTCCCGATACGCCCCATACCGAGTCCAATGGGCACAAGTGGTGCAATGAAATCACCCACTCTGAGCAGCGACATATTCAATTTGCGGGCATAGAGCGCCAGCACCGCAATCACGCCCAACATACCGCCGTGGAAGGACATGCCTCCGCTACCAAAATTGAAGAGGTACAGCGGGTTACTCACGAAATACTCAAATTGATAGAAAATCACGTAACCGATGCGTCCGCCCAAGATGACGCCAACAAAGCCCCAGAACAGCACATCACCAAATATTTTCTCGTTCCAGCCGTGCGCCTTATAGTGCGCCATTTTGCACTGTCGGTTGCCCCAATACCAAGCGAAGAAGAAGCCGACTAAATAGGTCAGTCCATACCACCGCAGCGCGATGTCAAAACCGAATACCTCGAAGCCAAAAATGATCGGATCGATGTTCGGATGCTGCAAAAACTCGGTGGTCGACATGAATTATCCTATAACTAATTTAATGGCAATAATGACTAAAAACGCGGCAAAAAACCGCTGTAAATGTTTTACGGGTATTTTCTGTGCCAGTGATGCACCAATAGGGGCAAATAATACCGAACTAATTGAAATTGCCAACCAAGCTTCGAAGTGCACATAGCCAAACAAGCCAGAATTATTTTCCAATTGCTGACCTAACACAATAAACGCGATGGCAGCACTCAAGCCGATACTCAAGCTGCCGACCGATGATACCGCAATCGCTTGGCGAATGGGTACGTGTAAGCGCTGCAGTAGCGGCACGGTCAATGAACCACCACCGATACCCACTAACGCCGACAAAGTACCCATGCCAGCGCTGATTAAGCCCATCAGACGCTTCGAAACATCCGTCAATGGCTCACCCGATCGTTGCGGAATCAACATGCGAATCGACAGCCCCATCAGCACAATGGCGAAGATTCGTTGCAACCATTCTGGCTTCAATTGTGTCGCCAACCAAGCACCAAACACGGCCCCAACCATGAGTCCGGGAATCAAGCGTCGTACCCAGAAGAAACTCACCTGCCCGTGCCGTAAGTGTGACCGTGCGGAACTGAGTGTGGTCATGACAATAGTGGCCAGTGAGGTGGCGACGGCCATTTGCACCACTAATTGTGGGTCAACGCCAAGAATCGGGAGTAGATAGATGAGTAATGGAACAATGATCAGGCCACCACCGATGCCGAGCATGCCCGCTAACGTTCCCGCTAGCACGCCACCCGCTAAACACCATAACCAGCCTGTTAACAGCACGAAGGTTCCTTAATGCAGTGAGAGATGATTGCCATTAGGCGCCAGCACGCACAAATCCGCCCAGACCTAACTTCTCAAGTTCCATAGTAATGATTTGCCGCACTTGCTGCGGCGAGCGAGACGCTAATGCTGCGGCTAAAATACGCTCGAGTTGCTGTGATTCCACATGCCGGATAATCCAGCGAATTCGATCGATGTTGTAACTATTCATGCTCAGTGTGCGGTAACCCATTGCGGCTAATAATAGCGCACCGCCCGGCTCGCCCGCCAATTCGCCGCACACTGACACGGGTTTATTCAATTCACGACAGCGCTCTGCAATTTGTTGAAGCGCATGCAGTACCGCTGGATGATAGGCGTCATAGAGCCCCGCGACGCGCTGATTATTGCGATCGACCGCCAGCATATACTGGGTTAGGTCGTTGGTCCCGACCGAAAAGAAATCAACTTTATCGGCAACCGCATGCAACTGATAGATCATGGCGGGCACTTCAATCATCACACCGAGTTGAGGTTGGAACAAACTCTCATCGACGCCACATTGATACTCTTCCGCGACCTCATGATAAGCCTGCTTGACCATACGTGCAGACTCATCCACCTCTTCAGCATTGGTAATCATTGGCAACAAAATACGAAGGTTGTTCCGGCCAACGGAGGCTCTCAGCATGGCTCGGATCTGTACCAAGAAGATTTCCGGATGATCCAGCGTCATGCGAATACCACGCCAGCCGAGGAACGGATTCTCCTCTTTCATCGGTAAATAAGGTAAGGGTTTGTCGCCACCGACATCCAGCGTGCGCATGACCACCGGATGCGGACTAAACTGATCCAGCACTTGGGTGTAGAGCTCGACTTGCTCATCTTCGGTCGGTAGACGCTCGCGCATCATGAAGGGGATTTCGGTTCGGTAAAGCCCAACACCTTGGACGTTCAGCTCGGTTAACCAGTCATGTTCAATCGACATACCGACGTTGAGCTGCAACTGAATGTGAATGCCATCTAAGGTTTCGACAGGCAAATGACGGGCCGTTGCTACTTTTTCACGCAGCAAGACTTCTTCGTCAGCGAGTTCTCGGTATTCCGACTCGACCTGCAACGGCGGATTTATAAAGATATCACCGTTGTAACCGTCGACAATGAGCGTTTGCCCTTCAATTTCATCGAGGGCAAGGTCATCCACACCGAGTACTGCAGGAATTCCCATGCTGCGCGCCATAATAGCTGCGTGCGAACTACCCGACCCTCGCAGCGAGACCATACCAATAATATTGGCATCGGGAAGCTCAGCGAGCATGGTTGGAGTGACTTCTTCAGCCACCAAAATGCAGTTTTCCGGTGGGTTGTGCCGTGCGCCATTGTGTTGCTTCAAGTGCGATAAAATACGCTGCCCTAAGTCACGCACATCGCTGGCACGCTCGCGAATATACTCATCGTCGAGCGCTTCAAATTGATTCACCAAATGCTCGACCACCTTACGCAGCGCGGTTTGCGCACGCCACCCTTGGCTGATTGTCTCTTCGACCTCTTTACCCAGCGACTCAGAATCGAGCATGGCATGATAGACCTCGAAAATCGCGAGGCTCTCTTCCGCCACTTGATCACGCATGCGGTCACTGAGCTCGGTCAGTTCAGTTCGCGTCCGTTTTACCGCTGCTCGAAAGCGACGGATTTCGTGCTCCGGCATATCGGTTTTCTTTGGCGTTACTTCACTCAACCGCGCACGTGGCCGCACCACGTAGGCTTCAGCTATTGCTACACCAGGCGCTGCCGGTAAACCTTTCAAAGTGTGTAACCAAGGGGACTGACTGGTGGTTCGCAATAGTCCTTTCGCTTCGGCATGTGCCACCACCACCGCCAGCTGCGCCGCGAGTGTCACGACGAAGGCTTCTTCATCACGCGTGAAAGCCCGCGCACTAGCTTGTTGAACGGTGAGGATACCGAGTACTCGACGGCGATGAATAACGGGCGCTACTAACATGGCTTTGTAGCGTTCTTCATCCACTTGATCGAGCTTGAGGAACTTCGGATGGTCTGCCGCATTGGCAATATTTAGCGGCTCTTCGCGCTGCGCTGCAAGCGAGATGATCCCTTCGCCAAAAGGCACATGAATGGGTTTATCGGAATGAATAACGAGGCCATCGGTTGCCGCCAGTGCAAACTGCTGCTGATCATGGTCAGCCAAATAAATCGTGCACGAGTCGGTCTGCAACGCTTCTTTCACTTGCCGCACCATGATTTGCAGCGCCAGCTCGAAATCTGGCGCTTGGTTCACGGCCTCGACAATACGTTGCAAAACTCGTAGCACGGTTGCACTCCATCAACGTTTACGACGGGAGTGGCGTTGCCTCTTTACTGGTCCTGAGCGCGGCGCCGGATGCTGTTGTCGTTGACCACTGGCGGTTGGCATGACAATAGGGGCGAACTCTTTCATCACGCGACGATACACATCCCGTTTGAACGACACCACATGTCGCACAGGATACCAATAGCTGACCCAGCGCCAGTCATCAAATTCTGGATGTGACGAGCACATCACGTTGACGTCTGCTTCTGCACATTTGAGTCGTAGCAAAAACCACTTCTGTTTCTGACCAATACAGGTTGGTCGTTGTTCGCGTCGCACAAGACGTTTCGGTAAGCGGTAGCGAAACCAGTTGCGACTGGTGTAGACGATCTCTACTTGTTCGGGCTTTAAGCCTACCTCTTCCCACAACTCACGGTACATGGCTTGTTCGGCTGTTTCACCGTCATCGATGCCACCTTGAGGAAACTGCCAGCTGTGTTGTCCAAATCGACGCGCCCAAAAGACTTGTCCCTGCTCGTTACAGATGATGATTCCGACGTTTGCTCGGAACCCTTCTGCGTCTATCACGCGAGCATCCTCTTAAATTCGACTTCTAAAGTTGATTCTTCCATAATCGCCGCGTGATGAAAAGAGGAAAAGCACAGAGAGGACGCCCGTGCAAGACCTGATAACCCTGTTTAATCGCGCCAGCGCGCTCGCTGGTCGTACGTTTGCCGACTTAGCCGCCGAAGTAAAATTAGCGGTACCAGCCGATTTACGACGACACAAAGGGTGGGTCGGGCAATTACTGGAAAGGCAACTCGGTGCCAGCGCCGGTTCGCAAGCGGTACAGGACTTCCCGGAACTCGGCGTAGAGCTTAAAACGATTCCTCTGAACGCACGCGGGAAACCACTGGAAACGACCTTTGTCTGCACGACTCCGTTAATGGATGTGCATGAACTGACTTGGGAACGATCCAACGTACGCAATAAATTACAATGTGTATTGTGGATACCCATTGACGGGCGCCGGGATGTGCCGCTGGCACAACGCACCGTTGGTACTGCTTTTTTATGGCGCCCATCGGCACAGCAGGAAGCGCAGCTGAAGGCAGATTGGCAGGAGCACATGGACAAAATTGCTCTGGGCCAAGTCGAATCGATTAGTGCGCACCAGGGTGAAGTCATGCAATTGCGCCCGAAAGCAGCCAATGGCCGTGTCAAAACGGCAGCGATTGGACGCCATGGTGAAGTCATCCAAACGCTGCCCCGCGGTTTCTATTTGAAAACTCAGTTTACGCAGCAGTTAATTGCTGAGGCATTCAATCTAGATTTCGACGACACTCGTACTAATGAGTCATGAGTACACCAAGCCCTTTGCAGCGTAATATCAGTCCCGCAGCGCGCCAAAACGCGCTGACTTTTTGCTTGCTCGGTGTTTTGATCTTCGCCGTCGCCATGTTCTGTTGGTTGGTGGAGGCACCGCTGGCTCCTGCGGCCTTCGGACTGTTATGGATTGCGAGCGCAGTGCTACTGTTTTTGGGTATTGCTAAGTTACTGGAGCCCGAGACTAGCCTCATTATTACGCCTGCTGACATCACTTATTCACATCGCCGCGGTCAGTGGACCTTGCCGTGGGAAGCCATCACTCGCTTCGATGCACCACGTGTTCAACGTGGCTTGAACCTGGAAGATTTGCCTTATTTAGGCTTTCGGTTGGAAGATATTGAGGTACTACTACAACGCATTTCTCCCCGCCTGATGTCACATGTGATTGTCGAACAACGCCATCTGCTCGCGCTGGGCTTACGTTATGAACGGCCAGATTTACGTGATTACAGCCAATACTACGATATCCCTGAACGCTTTATTGGCCGCAGTGGCCGCGAATATAAGGGCCTACAAGCCATGTTTGCCGTGCGCTCTCAACAACTCCGCGAGTTACTGGGCTACGATATTTTTATTCACGCCAGTGCACTCGACCGCCCACTAGACGAGTTTATTCAGTATCTACGCCAGTTGCAGAGTAGTCGGCAGCAATATCTTTAGATGCTTGCTGTTTAAGCGTCAGCCCATTATTCTTGCCACATCATTCTAAACTGGAAGTCATGCATGGAAACGATTGGTTGGCGCGAATGGGGCGCCCTCCCAGAATTGGGAGTTGATGCCATTAAAATGAAGGTGGACACCGGTGCAAAGACCTCGTGCCTGCATGCATTCCGATTGGAACCATTTGAGCGCAACGGTAAGCCATGGCTCCGCATTTGGCTCCACCCAGAGCAAAACAGTGATCGTGAACACGTCTGTGAGGCGCCTATTGCTGACCAGCGCGAAGTAACCGATTCTGGCGGCCACACGGAGTTGCGCTACGTGATTCGTAGCCATCTGCAGCTAGGTGCCTTCGCTGAGCCAATAGAGCTTACTTTAACGAATCGTGATACCATGAAATTCCGCATGCTCCTCGGTCGTCAGGCCATGCGCGGGAAATTTGTGGTAGACCCACAATCATCTTTTTTACTCGGTCAACCTGTGACTGGAGCGCATTCATGAGAATCGCCATTTTATCGCGAAACCCAAGACTTTACTCAACCAAGCGATTGGTCGAAGCCGGTGAGGCTGCCGGGCACGAGATGCACGTGCTCGACCCGCTGCGTTGTTATATGAACATTAATGCCCGTGAATCATCGATTCACATGAAGGGAAGTGATTTACCCCCCTTTGACGCCGTAATCCCGCGCATTGGTGCGTCGGTGACCTTCTTCGGCACGGCTGTATTGCGCCAATTCGAAATGATTGGTACTTATCCGTTGAATGAATCGGTAGCGATTTCGCGCAGCCGGGATAAATTGCGTTCGCTGCAATTATTGAGCCGCAAGGGCATTGGTCTGCCGATCACTGGATTTGCCAGCCAGCCGCAAGATATCCCCGATTTAATCGATATGGTCGGTGGTGCACCGCTTGTCATCAAATTGCTCGAAGGCACCCAAGGTATTGGTGTGGTTCTCGCGGAAACTCGGCAAGCAGCCGAGAGCGTGATTGAAGCCTTTATGGGCCTGCGCTCACACATTATGGTGCAAGAATATATCAAAGAAGCAGGGGGCGCCGATATCCGTTGCTTCGTCATTGGCGATAAAGTTATCGCTGCTATGAAACGTCAGGCCAAAGCCGGTGAGTTCCGCTCCAACCTCCATCGCGGTGGTAGCGCTAGTCTGGTCAAACTCACGCCAGCAGAGCGAGCGACGGCTGTTAAAGCCGCCAAAACCATGGGCTTAAATGTCGCGGGTGTTGATATCTTGCGCTCCAATCATGGCCCACTGGTTATGGAAGTGAACTCGTCACCGGGTCTGGAAGGAATTGAGATGTCGACCAACAAAGACGTGGCTGGTCAAATCATCAGCTTTATTGAAAGTCACGCGAAAGCACATCGCACGCGGACCAAAGGCCGAGGCTAACTACCGGTAAAAAGTGAACGGTGAAAAGAGAATGTTCACTGTTCACTGATCACTATTCACTTGCTTGGGGTTTCATGGCTGGGAAAGTAAAAGTATTTCATTTGGCTGGCGAGCGCATCATTGCGGGTGCCCGGCATAGTATTAAGATTCCGGCAGCGCGCCTGTATAACGATACGCCGATGGATTTGCATGCAGAAGTTTTCCATGGCGTGAAGCCGGGACCCACACTACTTGTCTGTGCAGCGATTCATGGCGATGAACTCAACGGTGTCGAGGTTTGCCGCCGCTTAATGGGCGTGATTGACCCGCTCCAACTGGCCGGCACACTTATAGTCGTGCCCGTTGTGAATGTCTTTGGCTTTATTCAGCAATCACGTTACCTCCCTGACCGGCGCGATTTAAATCGTTGCTTCCCAGGTTCAGAACGCGGTGCGTTGGGCAGTCGACTTGCTCATCTATTCAGTGAAACATTGGTCAAGAATGCGACGCACATCGTTGATTTGCACACGGGTGCAATTCATCGCAGTAATTTGCCGCAAATTCGAGTCGATACCACCAACGATGAAGCGCTGGCCATGGCGGAGAGTTTTGGTTCGCCCGTTATTCTGCATTCGAAAGAGCGCGATGGCTCGTTGCGCTCGCTTGCGACAGAGCTCGGTATTCCGTTGATTTTATACGAAGCCGGTGAAGCACTGCGGTTTGATTACGCAGCCATTCATGCAGGTGTGAACGGCGTGCAGAACGTTATGAAGATGCTGAAGATGTTGAAAGGTCGCCGCAGCCGTAAAAAGGTCACGCCTGTCGTCGCGCATCGCAGTAACTGGATCCGCTCAGAGTCAGACGGTTTGGTGATTCCAAAAGTTGAACTGGGGCAAACCATCACCAAAGGTCAGATTATTGCGCAAACCGTCAACCCACACGGCGCGGAACTCAGTCCAATTCGCAGTCCTTATCATGGTATTGTGATTGGCATTTCGAATATTCCAGTTGCCAATGAAGGCGAAGCGCTTTTTAATGTCGCTCAGTTTGAAGACAATGAAGATATGGACGATGCTTCTGAGAGTGTCGATGTCTTTACCGAAGCATACGAACGGAAGCCAACATGAAGAATCGAATACAGGCACCGTCACAACTGGTGATCCGGCATGCCGATCGGTTTGCTGGACAACCCTTGTTGCTCGTGAACGCGCCTGATCCTGAAGTCGCCGCTGAGCTGGATGTCCAAGCTACTTGGAACTTGCACGCAGGCTATGCCAAACGCTGGCAGCGCGGAGCTGGTTTGCATCACTTTGGTGAACTGCCACCGCATAGCGAAGCGACCGCAGCACTGGTCTGGTTACCCAAAGAAAAACCACTGACTGATTATATTGTTCGCGCACTCGCAAGTGTACTACCCGCTGGTAGCACAATCTGGCTCGTCGGTGAGAATCGTAGTGGAATTAAGAGTATTCATAAGGTATTGCCAGACTGTCTCGAGCCTGCGCAAAAAATTACCAGTGGCAATCATTCATTGTTGATAGCAACGGCTGTCAAACAGCAAACAACCTTTGCACTGGAGTCGTTTTTAACCCATTGCGAACTCCCACAACCCGGTCAAGAAGAACCCCTTCACTTAGCCAGTTACCCGGGCGTATTCGCCTTCCCAAGCATCGATGCGGGCAGCGCAATGTTATTGCAACACCTACCGCAGTGGCAGCGCGGGAAGTTACTTGATTTCGCTTGTGGTCATGGTGTGTTAGGCGCTTGGTTAAATCGCGCCGGGCCTGAGCTTGACGTCAGCTATCTTGATGTTAGCTGCATGGCACTAGCGGCGACCCGCAAGACCCTCGAGCAAAACGGCCTGACCGGTACGTTGCTCGCCGAGGAAGGACTACCGTCTAATTTGCCACGCTACGATTATGTTGTCAGTCATCCACCCTTCCATACTGGGCTCGCGACAGATTATAAAATCGGCGAACAATTTTTACGGGACGTCCATCAGCATCTCACCCTCAGTGGAGAGCTCTGGCTGGTCGCGAACCGCTTCTTGCCCTGGCCCGAGTTGCTGGAGAAAACTTTTGGTACCTTCGATAGGATTGCAGAAGACAATCGTTTTGCGGTCTATCGGGCTCGACTCAAGTCACGCGATCGTAAGCGGCACTAAACCATGATCGGCTTCACCTCTATCAAACGCAGCATTTCACTGATGGTGGTCGCTACCACGACTCTATTAGTGACGCTCGCGTGCTTAGTGGTGAGCACGCTGTTAATTCAGAATGTTGAGAAGCGGCTGTTGGAGCGCACTGAACAGTTTACGCGCTTGATTGCAATTAGTGGCAGCCGCAGCATCGTGTTTGATGGCGGGCGGGATCCGACCGAGTGGCTCGCCAACCTCGCTGAAACGAAGTATATCGACCATATCCATTTGTATCAGTTGGGCGAGAGCTCAGCCATGATGCGCTATTTCGGTAGCTACAACCGCGAGAGCTTAGCGCCTATTCCAGCTCGGTTTGAACGCGTTGAGAGCTTGTTAGGCGCACGTTTAGCCGAACGCTACATTGAGGCGGCGTGGCCAGTCAGTATTGATGACCGAGTGGTTGGGTACGTCTATTTGCGTGCCTCTCGGGACGATATTGATAATCTCGTTTGGCTCAGCATCGTGGTGTCGTTGATTGTTGTGCTGAGTTCCATGTTGCTGGCTTGGCTGATCACACTCAGATTACGACGTTACCTGATGAGGCCGATTGATCATTTGGTGGACTCATTACAAGAAGTCGCGAGAGATAAAGATTACTCCATGCGTTTACCAGAGGCCTCGTTACATGAGCTGGAGCGTCTCTCAAGCAGCTTCAATACCATGCTAGAGCGCATTCAACAGCACATCCGGCGGCAAGAACTGGCTGAGCAACAAGCCAGCCAACTGAACACCGAATTGGAACGACAGGTGACGCAGCGCACCGCCGCACTGCGTGATGCCAACCAAGAATTACTGAATACCCTCGAGAAACTGCATCAATACCAACGTCAACTCGTTGAAGCGGAGAAAATGTCCTCACTCAGCGACATGGTGGCGGGTATCGCGCATGAGGTGAATACGCCGGTAGGTCTGGCCATTACCTCGACATCGATTCTGCAAGATAAATTGGATTCAATGCGGAGTAAGTTCGCTGAACGGCAGATTACCAGCCAGCAATTTGAGGACTTTCTGCAGGCCACGGATGAAAACTTGCAGTTGATTAGTCGCAATATTAAACGCACTGCTGATTTGATTACGCGTTTCGGTCAGTTGGCGATGGATCAATTCGCTGAAGATCCGCGTGAGTTTGAACTCAACAGTTTCGTGACCGACGTCGTCGCATCGCTGCATAATCGCTTCCCGCAACTCGACGCGCACCAGATTGACGTCGAGTGTCCAGCCGATATGGTTGTGTGTAGTCGGCCAGGACCACTCACTCAAATACTGATGCAACTCGTACAGAACTCCTTGCAGCACGCGTTTGCAGAACGTGACCATGGTCATATCCGAATCCAGTTCGAAGTCATCACGGCGAAACTCGAAGAGCAACCGGCACACTTGAAAATCACCTACTCGGACGATGGTGAAGGTATTCCAGAACAGATTGGTCGACGCATCTTTGACCCCTTCGTAACGAGCAAGCGTGGACTGGGTGCAACCGGCCTCGGATTGCACCTCGTCTATAACCTCGTTAATCAATTATTAGAGGGTCACATTGAGTATGAAACGCAACTGAATGCCGGCACTACCTTCCTAATCGAGATTCCACTACAACAGTGCGGCCGCATTTAATCTAGCTTTGCGAGTTATTGGTCGATTTCTTACACAAAATTAATTTATCTTTTTTTAGCTTCTGCTACACTAACAATGTTCACCACTTTTCAACATATGTTAATGGAACTACTATGAGTGCAAGATTACTGATCGTTGAAGACGAGGTCGTGACTCGCAACACACTCACTCGCCTATTTCAACAAGAAGGCTATGACGTTTTTGATGCGGCAGATGGCATGCAAATGCAGCGCATCATGGCTCGTCAACAAGTTGACTTAGTTATTATGGATGTCAACCTACCTGGCAAGAGCGGTATTGAGTTGGCTGAGAAGCTGCGTGAAAACCAAAACATCGGTCTCATTTTCCTGACTGGCCGTGACGCTGAAGAAGATCGTTTATTGGCACTCGAATTGGGTGCAGATGATTATCTGATCAAGCCATACAATCCAAAAGAACTGATTATTCGCGTTCGTAACTTATATCGTCGTATCGAGGCACTGAAAAGCCAAGAGAAAACGATTGGTCACGATAGTATCGTATACGAATTCAATAACTGGCGTTTAGAGAGCGATAGCCGCTGCTTATTCTCCCCAGAAGGAAAAATGTTCCGGCTGCCGAAGAGTGAGTATCGTGCCATGGAACTGTTCCTTACGAACCCGGGAAAAATTCTTGACCGCGAAACTTTAGTGAAGAAGATGTTGGACCGCGAATTACGCCCGAATGACCGCACAGTTGATGTCGCCATTCGCCGCATTCGTCGTCACTTTGAAGGATTTGGCGATACTCCAAATCTGATTACGACTATTCACGGCGAAGGCTATCGATTTGTTGGCCAAGTGAATATTCGTCACTTGGACCAGCCGTCACTCAATTCCCCGAGCTGATAGCCAGTGTCTCAGTTGTGCTTGATGAATGGGTAGCTCTGCTACCCATTCTTTTATTTGCGGCTCTACTTGTTCCCATGTCCAAGCTTCGCGCTCAACCGATTCCATCGTTCTCGCTAACTGACGCAAACCGACCGAACGGCAAGCTCCTTTCAGTTTGTGCGCCTGGCGGCGGATCTCTACTTCATCACGTTTATCCAGAAGCCAGTTCAGCGTATCCACATAACCACGAATGTTATCTGAGAAAGTTTCATACATTTCGAGCAATCCTTCGTTGCCCAAAAGTTCGGCGTACTGTTCAAGTAGGCGTTCATCCAACATCTTCGCTATCCTTAGTGGTTTGGACTCGATTGCATTAATCGAAAACTTTCAGTCGCTGATTGAACTCATTCTGGCAAACTACCGTAAATGAGAAAGATCAAGTATACTAGCGCCCCCTTTTTGGGGACATTAAATTTTTGCAACGTTTGGAGCCGTAACGCATGCCAACAGCAACACCTACAATGATGCCAGATATCGCTAATCAAACCAAAGCACAAACCGAAGGTGCATTGGATTGGGTCGGCATGAGTAATATCGAAATGCCGATGGTTGTCGGTGCCGCAAACGAGCCAGAGCGCCCCGTGAATGCGCTGATCGATGCTTTTGTGAATCTTACCGATCCGAAAGCGAAAGGCATTCATATGTCTCGACTGTATCTGTTGCTTGAGGAGTTGTCGAATAATGACATGCTCACTCACCAATCGTTACGTCGCTTGTTGCACGATTTTATCGCCAGCCACGACGGCCTAGCTGACCAAGCTTATGTGAAGTTTAGCTTCGATTATCAGATTCGTCGAAAAGCGCTGATTAGCAAGAAGCAAGGTTGGAAGTCGTACCCAGTAGTCCTAGTGGGTCGTTACAACGCAGGCGAACTCGATCTTGAGTTGTCTGTCGATGTGCCGTATTCGTCAACGTGCCCGTGTTCAGCCGCATTAGCGCGTCAGCTCATCCAAGAGGCATTCGCGAACCAGTTTGGTACGGATGCGGATGTGGATGCTGAAGCGGTTCACCGTTGGTTGGGAACGACACAAGGTATTGTGGCAACTCCGCATAGTCAGCGTTCCATTGCTGAAGTAAAAGTGAAGCTAGGCGACGCTATTACCGAGTTTCCAATTATTGCGCTGATTGATGCCATCGAAGGTTCACTGAAGACGCCAGTGCAAGCTGCGGTAAAACGTGAAGATGAGCAAGAGTTCGCGCGTCTAAACGGTCAAAATTTAATGTTCTGTGAAGATGCTGCACGTCGCCTCCAGTTTACTCTGAATCATCAACCTGATTACTCAGACTTCTGGATTCGAGTGAACCACTATGAGTCATTGCATGCGCATGACGCGGTGAGCATCACGACAAAGGGCATACCGGGCGGTTTTAAAGCCTGATTCATCGACCCCAGATTCCGGCTGAGTTATACTACTCGGCCGGAATTTTTTTGTTTTGAGCAACTATGAAATCGATTGATATTGTCGGGATTGGCAACGCGCTAGTCGACCAAGAGTTTGAAGTCACGGATGAATTTCTCCGTCAACATAACATCGAAAAAGGCATGATGACCTTAATCGAGGACGCTGACCAAGAGCGCCTGATTAAAGAATTGGCCAAACGCGGTGAACTGAAGAAGCAATCTGGCGGTGGCTCTGCTGCAAACTCACTGGTAGCGTTTAGCCAGTTTGGCGGCAAGGCATTCTATTGCTGTAAAGTCGCTGACGACCAAGCGGGCACTTTCTACTGTGAAGACATGAAGCGTGTGGGTATTACCACGAACATCGGCAGTTGCCAGCATGAAGGCAAAACAGGTCGCTGTTTAGTGATGGTCACTCCAGACGCTGAACGCACGATGCGGACCTATTTGGGTATTACCGCTGATTTGTCGATTGCAGAGTTAGATGATAATGCTATTGCGAATGCTGAGTACCTCTACATTGAAGGTTACTTGGTCACATCTCCCGTTGCTCTGGAGGCTATTCGTCATGCCAAACAAGTCGCTCGCGCCAACAATACAAAGATTGCAGTCACCTGCTCTGACCCAGCTATGGTGAAATACTTTCGTGAGGGCATCGATACGATCCTAGACGGCGGTGTCGACGTACTTTTTTGTAATCACGAAGAGTCTGAATTGCTCACCGGTACAGCTGATGTGCAAGCTGCGATGCAACAATTACAGCAACATGCTGGCATTGTTGCTATTACGCTTGGCAAAGATGGTGCATTACTCGCTGACGGCACCCGACAAATAGCAGTACCTGGTGTCAAAGTGGTTGCGAAAGACAGTAACGGCGCCGGCGATATGTTCGCAGGCGCTATGATGTATGGTCTGACTCGTGGATACTCATTAGCTGCCTGCGGCATGCTCGCAAGCCATGCAGCGGCTGAAGTGGTATCCGAGTTTGGACCGCGGCTGAGTCTCGACCGGCAGCAACAACTGCTGATCCGACTGCAGCACGAACCAGAATTCAACTAATACTCAAAAGCGCTAATAGTTATTAGATAATAGCTACTAGCAAAGACAAGATCCGTGTTTTCTAATAGCTAGTAGCCATGAGCTAATAGCCGATTGAAGGGGTAGTCATGCAAGATTATAAAGTCGCCGATATCAGCCTCGCCGAGTGGGGCCGTCAAGAAATTTCTATCGCTGAGTCAGAGATGCCAGCGCTGATGACCATTCGTCGTAAATATGCAGCGAGCAAGCCACTAGCTGGTGCGCGCATTATCGGCTGTATTCACATGACCATCCAAACCGCTGTGTTGATTGAGACTCTGATTGAGTTGGGTGCGGAAGTGCGTTGGTCATCATGTAATATCTTCTCAACGCAAGACCATGCTGCGGCAGCGATGGCAGCAGCGGGTGTACCGGTGTTTGCCTGGAAAGGCGAAACTGAAGAAGAGTATGAATGGTGCTTGGAGCAGACCTGTCGCAAAGATGGCGAGTTGTGGGATGCCAATATGATTTTGGATGACGGTGGTGATTTAACCCTCCTGATCCATGACAAGTATCCGCAAATGCTCGATAAAGTACATGGGATTACCGAAGAGACAACCACGGGCGTGCATCGTCTGCTTGAGATGTTGAAACACGGCACACTGAAAGTTCCAGCTATCAACGTCAATGACTCAGTCACTAAATCAAAGAATGATAACAAGTACGGTTGCCGTCATTCGTTAAGCGACGCTATCAAACGTGGTACTGACCACTTATTGATGGGTAAGAAAGCGTTGGTGATTGGTTATGGTGACGTCGGTAAAGGTTCTGCCGCAAGTCTTAGACAAGAAGGTATGATTGTAAAAATCACCGAAATCGATCCGATTTGTGCCATGCAAGCGTGTATGGATGGCTACGAAGTGGTGTCTCCATACCTGAATGGCGTTAATACTGGCGATGAATCGGGTATCGATAAGAATTTGCTGGCCAACACCGATTTATTAGTGACAACCACCGGCAACGTCAATGTGTGTGACCGCTTCATGCTAGCCGCGTTAAAGCCAACTGCAGTGGTTTGTAATATTGGTCATTTCGATAACGAAATCGACACCGCATTCATGCGTAAAAATTGGCGCTGGGAGCAAGTCAAACCCCAGGTACACAAAATCTACCGCAGCGATGACCCACAAGATTACTTATTGCTCCTATCGGAAGGTCGTTTAGTGAACCTTGGTAATGCGACGGGTCACCCAAGTCGTATTATGGATGGTTCTTTTGCAAACCAAGTACTTGCGCAAATTCACTTGTTTGAAGAGAAGTTTGCCGACTTGCCAGCGGCTGAAAAAGCTGCCAAGCTGCGCGTCGAAGTATTACCGAAGCAGCTCGATGAAGAAGTCGCGAAGTATATGGTGCAGGGTTTTGGTGGCGTGATTACCAAGCTCACCAAGCAGCAAGCTGACTACATCCATGTTGCCGTCGAAGGACCATTTAAATCGGACGATTATCGTTACTAAACTTTATGACGGTTATTTATAAGGAACTCACGGCCGCCGATCACGCGGCCGTGCTTGAATTAGGGAACCAGGTTCATGGTGAGAATTACCTCACTCCTGAATCTTTGGCAGATTATGCTCAGCGAGGCCTTGTTGGCGACACCAATCTCAATTGGCTCGCTTTTGTCGATGGCAAACTAGCTGGTATTCGCTTGACCTTTGCGCCAGGTAACTGGGACATCGACGAGTACTGTACACCATCTGAATGGCCGGTTTCCGTGGAGCAAATGTGCTACTTCAAATGCTCCGCTGTAGACGCAAACATTCGTGGTGCTGGTATTGGTCGGGGGTTGTTAGACCATTCGATTCAAGCAGCCCGACAATTAGGTTGTAAGGCCGGACTCGCGCACATTTGGATGCAAAGTCCGAACAACTCAGCCTACTCCTATTTCAGCCGTTGTGGTGGCGAGCTTATAAAAGAGCATGCGGATCGCTGGTACCGATTATCGGTTGAAGAAGGCTATCACTGCCCCATTTGTGACGGCGTTTGTCACTGTGCAGCTGGTGAAATGATTCTGCGTTTTAAAGACTTCAGTTAACTCTTCTGCGGAGGCGTTGTGAGCCAATACGACCCATTACACGATGTAAATCCTGGCCCACATCGCCCATACCCAAATAGCTATTGGTTACAACAGACCTCCTCCGCACAATTTCCACAAACTGCAACTGAATTACCAGCCACCGCTGATATCGTGGTGATAGGTGCCGGATTTACCGGGCTTAATGCTGCGTTAGAATTGGCTGAGACCTACCAGCAACAAGTGGTGGTGGTGGAAGCCAATCAACTCGGCTGGGGCTGCTCGATGCGTAATGCTGGCTTCGCTATGCCGGGCACTGGCAGACTGGGCTATGCAGCGTGGGAAAAGCGTTGTGGTGTCGATGTTGCCAGAGGTATCCAAGCAGAGTATCAGCTCGCATTTGAACGCTTAGAACGACATATCGCAGCCTGCCCTGAGCACGCTCAGGTGCAACGGGGTGGTTATCTGAAGATTGCACATCGAGCCAAAGCGGTAGCCGAATTGCGTCAGCAATTTGATGCGCTGCAGCGCTATGAACCCAGCACAACGTGGCTTGACCGCGCTGCTATTCAGGCGCGAGTCCAGAGTCCGCAAGCCCATGCTGCGATTCACTTTCCGCAGAGTTTTGGTATTAATCCAGTGTTATTGACGACGAGTGTTGCTCGGCAAGCGGTTGAAGCCGGTGTGAAAGTGGTTGAGCATGCACCAGTCTCTCAGTGGCAAACCGAAGCTGATGGTTCCCATTGTCTGCATACACCCCGTGGTCATATTCGCTCTCAAAAAGTCATTATTGCGAGCAACGGCTACACTCCGAATCATTTGCACCCCAGTATTCATGGCCGGACGCTGCCGGTGCTGTCCAGTGTGATCGTCACGCGACCACTGACTCCAGCGGAGTTAGCGGAAACGCATTTAAACAGTCGTGAATTGGTCATGGATACGCGCACTTTGAAATATTATTTCCGGCTGCTTCCTGATAATCGTTTATTGTTTGGTGGTCGCGGCGCTATACGTGGCAAAGATGCAAACAATCCGCGTTATACCCGTGACTTGATGCAAGCGCTCAGTGCTACCTTCCCGCAATTGAACGATCTTGCAGCAGAACAACCGGATTACTCTTGGAGTGGTTGGGTGAGCGTGGCGCTGGATGATTATCCGCGGATTTACAGTCCAGCCTCAGGTATTTTCACGAGCATGGGCTATTGCGGATCAGGAGTCACTTTTACTCAGTTGGCCGGACAACGGGTCGCGCAACTCGCGATGGGTGCTGAACTACCGGCGCTGCCGTTCTATCAATCGGAACTGCCAAAATTTCCGTTTGCCGGCTTGCGGCGCGTTGGCCAATGGTTGTTTTACCAGGCCAACGTCAACCGCTAGTTTTTCTTAGAGACCGAAAACAACCTTCTCGCTGCGCAACATACGACCGATCAGCATCAGCAGCAACGCCGACAGTGCGAAGGTAGCAACTGCACTTAATGCCATCGGCAGCCACTGTAAGGCCTCACCTTTAATGATGTCGAGTAGGGCCTGATGCTGGCCGGTAATCGGCAAGTAATACAACGCCTGATGCTTCACACGTGAAAACTCGACCCCAAACACAGCCAACATCGGCAGCATCAGCAAGAAAGAAATATAGGTTTGTGCCTCTTTAAAACTCTTCGCTCGGAACGATACGAAGAGCTGTAACGCGGTCGCAAACAACGCCAATGGAAATAGTAGTGCGATGATGAGTAGAATCGACTGCCAACCGAGTGCAATGCTAATTCCGATGTTATGTAACGGTAGGAAACTGAAAATAAACGGAATCAAAACCACACTCAGAATACCACCAAATATTGCGAAGCAACTCGCAGCAAGAGCCTTACCCCACACCAATTGCTGCGCTGTTAACGGTTGCGACAACAACAATTCCAGTGAGTTACGTTCACGTTCACCAGCGCTGATATCGATGGCTACGTTCATACCGGAAAAGAACACCGACAACAGCATAAACACCAACACACTACCCATGAGTAACGCTGCGCGTGACCCCTTGGTTGCGGTATCGTGCTTGACCAGATCAATAGCGTTCATAATGCCAGGATCGATGCCGCGCATCTGTAAGCGAATATAGGTCAATTGATTGCTATAACTCTGCACTGCGCGCTCGACCCGATTGATGTCGGTGCGTTGCTTTTGCGCAGAAAAATCAGCGGTCAGTGTGACTTCGATAGGCTTGGCTTTGGCTATATTCTCAGCCCAGTTTTCACTGATAGCTAAGACAATAGGCTGCTGCCCGTCAGGCCATGGTTTCTCGCGTTCCACAATACCTTGCCGTTGCAGGTGGGCAATAAATGCCGGAGCATGTTCCGCGCCCTCGATATTGATGCCGACGTCACTCTCATCAGTCAATTGTGAGATTAACACAAAAAAAGCGACCGCCATCAACAGGGGACCAAAGAAAGCATAGGACATAGCCGCCATAACCGAGCGCTTATCCCGTAGGGCATCGCGCAATTCCTTGCGCCAGACAATCAGTAATGGATTGCTCATGCTGCGATCCCCTCATCGGTACCAATAATTTTCACGAATGCTTCTTCGAGCGCACTTTCACCCGTTAACTCGCAGAGTTCTTGGGTCGTGCCCTGTGCCGCCACTTTGCCCGCAGCAATCACCACTACTTTGTCACACAGCGCTGCAACTTCTTGCATCACGTGTGACGAGAATAGAATACTGGTGCCCTGCTGCCGCAGTTCTCGCAGCAAGTCCCGCAAAATCCGCGTACTCATCACATCAAGTCCACGGCTGGGCTCGTCAAGTATCAGATGCTTCGGTTGATGCACAATCGCTTGCGCTAGTGCTACTTTCATCCGCTGACCTTGAGAAAAGCCTGTGGCTCTGCGGTCTGCAATTGCCGTCATATCTAAGCGTTCAATTACATGCGCGACGGCCTCTGCCTGCTTTGCTCCTTGCATCCCGTGCAATGCAGCGAAGTAGGCGATTTGTTCGCGCGCTGTGAGACGCTCATACAAGCCGAATTTATCTGGAAAAATACCAATGCGTTTGCGAGCCTCTAATGGCGCGACTTTTGCGTCAATACCATCAATCAGAGCTTCACCGGAATCTGCTTGTAATAGACCATAAATGGTACGGAGACAGGTTGTTTTACCCGCGCCATTTGGCCCCAACAAACCGGTAATCTCGCCCTCAGGAGCACTGAAAGATAATCCGTTTAATGCGTTGACGTTTCCGAAGGCTTTTTGTAGTTGTTTTACTTCAATCATCGTCTGCTCCTAGAGTCCTTTACCGTTTGCATTGAGTACAAATGGCATTGGCTTCGCAGCCGTAGTTAAGCAAGCATCGTCTAACTTAGATAAGTCATTATGGTCAATAAACTGACCCGCGAGCTTGTTCGCACAGGTGTGACCCACAATGGTATGTGACCCGTGGGTGGCGACTAGGTGACGACTGTTCGACAACGTCTCAGCAGCAATTTCGCCCCACGCAACAGGTGTCACTGGATCTAATTCGCCCGACAACAGCAGTGTTGGGATGTCACTCTGAACTGGCTCAAACCAACTGTCTGGTCGCGGCGCTTGTGGCCATACCGAACACATGTCAACAAAAGCATCACCCGTACGGCTGCCAATAAAGTCATTGTCACCATCGCTGGCTAGTAACTCATCGGTGGCACGCGGTAAGTCTTCGCTACAGAGCACGGACAACATCAACCCCATATACAGTTGCGATTGATTCATCACACCGCCCATGAGGCCAAGCAAAGGCTCATAGTTGCCTTGAGCAGTCTCATTGATCACATAGGGCAGCATTTGACGCGTCGTTGGATGGTACAAAGACACCCGCATGACTCCGGTGAAACGGCCTGCGGTCACCAGAATATCCGTCGCTTCATTACTCAAAGGATCAGGAACTGTAATAGGTACCGGATCGTTTTCTAATTGCTGCAACACATTGCGATAGGTTTCCTCGAGGTTTGGAAACTCGCTGTTACATGCACTCGACTCACGGCAACGCGTCAAAAGCTTGTCGAACGACTCAGCTCCATGTTTGCCAAATGGACCCACGACAACTTGAACTGGTGCTACAGCATCGAGCACAGCGCTACGCACAGACTCTGGCGCTTCACGCATATACACCAAACCCGCACGGCTGCCGTAAGAACCACCATACAGATTTACTTGCTGATAGCCGAGGTGCTCGCGTACCCGCTCGAAATCACGAATCGCATTCACCGAGTGATACTGTGTGAGATCAGTCTCGTCATAACGTGCCAAGCATTCACCGGCCATTTGATCGAGCTGCACATCATCATCATTTTTGACGAGCTCATCCATGTGATCGACTTCGCAGCTCAATGGGTTTGATTTACCCGTACCGCGTTGATCAATCAAGAGGATATCGCGCTTGCGGCGGACATCTTTGAAAATCCGGTCAATCATCGCCGCGAGTTCTGTTGCGGCTTGCCCAGGACCACCTGCAAGAATGAGCAAAGGATCCGCAGCTTTGCTCTCGCTGACTGCTGGTAACACAGCGAAGTTGATCGGGATCTGACGGCCGTCGGGACGATCATAGTTTTCTGGAACCATAATCTTTCCACACCGCACCTGTTCAGAAATATTGCGTAAATAGCAACCCTCTAACTGCGTTGGGTTGGGTTGAGCCGAAGACTGCGCTGCTACTGAACTTGGCAAGGTTGCCATAGCCCCAAAACATGCGAGTAATACAAGAGGTAGACGCTTCATAGAATGTTATCCAATTGTAACAATTGGCATAGTGTATCGCTTCACCGTACGTCAGAGAAGAGCTTAAACTGTAAAGAAGTGTTAGCGTCGAAAGGAGAGAGTATTCTCGGTTCGCGAATCGTTGTTTCTGAATAGCTGAGAACACGATTCCTCTGCACCATTAACACGGCTCTTGCGCACGCAGGTCATGCGCTCACGCAGTACATTTCCGGTTGGGGTATCGAGTAGATTATTCAATTTTGCCCACTCCATGTCACCGGCTTGCATGACAGAGTCAGGATTAGCACTGATTGCCAAAAACCGACCGACATCATGGGCATTATGTCGGAGTGCGAACTGAATCAACGACAGATTATTGCAACGAACCGAAGTATAGATGTCACGCAGACGTTTTCGTTCATACTGGAGCTTCTGCTTTAAAGCACGAGTATCATTAGTCCGGATAAAGCTGCAAATAGCCAACGCGGTGTCCGCCGATACGTTCTGGACACCCAGCTGTTGAGCTTGACTGGGGATGTGATAACCACTACTACCAATAATGATTGAAAGCGTGATTCGAATAAGCCATTTCATCATGTGCTGCGACCAATTAATCTGCGGCGCTGGTTTGCCGTAAAACAGATGCTACCGCTGTCAAACAAGCCTCGCAACGGAATTTAATGTTGCTAGTCGTTAACTCTTTGGTACACACATGTGAAAAATGTATGCGGATTGTTTGCATCACTAGGATGCTCAACTTTTTCAACCAGCTCCCAGTTCCCTGCCGCGTGAAAATCGGGGAAATAGGTATCACCGGCTGTCTTTAAATCGATTTCAGTGAGATACAAGCGCTCAGCTTGCGGCAGAAACTCGCGATAGACGTGACCACCACCGATGATCATCACTTCATCACTGTGTCCGGCTGCTTGTAGCGCCAATGCTGGGGAGTTCACCCAGATCACGCCTTGCTCATCCGTATAGGGTTGTTGATGACGTCGCGAGAGCACGATATTGGTGCGCTTGGGAAGCGGACGCCCAATGGATTCATAGGTCGCTCGCCCCATCACTACTGGCTTGCCGAGGGTGACTTTTTTGAAGTGTTGGAGTTCCGCAGGTAAATGCCAAGGCATGTCACCGTCCTTGCCAATCACTCGGTCCTGCGCCATCGCGGCTACTAGTGCGACTATCAAGCTGCCCCCTCAATGAGTGAATAGTAAACAGAGAAAAGTGAACGGAAAAACTCTGTTCACTACTTCCTATTCACTCTTCACTATTTACTGTTCACTGTCACTTTTGGTAGACCACTTCTACGTCGTAGTCGTCGTCGTCGAAATCATCATCATCGTCGTCATCTTCCGCATACGCGTCAAGCTGTTGTTGATGATAATCATCCCATTTGAATTCGGTCGTTGCTTTTGCTTCCGCTTCCATTTCTTCTGGCGTTTGTTTGGGCTGCGCTTCAATGTAAGTCATGATTTCCTTACATAAGGCTTCGGTACCCAAGTTCGCTAAAGCGGAAATTTGATAAACGGGACCATCCCAATCGAGCGCTTCTTTCACGCGTTGCAGCCGTTCAGCAATTTCGACCTCATCTAACAAGTCTGTCTTATTCACGACTAACCAGCGATGTTTCGCTGCAAGAGCTGGACTGTATTTTTCAAGCTCATGCACAATTTTCACTGCTTGTTCGGCAGGATCGGTATTGTCATACGGCGCCAAATCGACAAGGTGCAACAATAGGCGGCAGCGCTCTAAGTGTTTCAAGAAGCGAATCCCAAGCCCGGCACCTTCTGCAGCGCCCTCAATCAAGCCGGGAATATCGGCAATGACAAAGCTTGCATGCGGAACCGGACGAACGACACCTAAATTCGGAACTAAGGTTGTGAACGGATAATCAGCAACTTTTGGCTTCGCTGCAGAAACTGAACGAATGAACGTTGATTTACCAGCATTCGGCATGCCGAGCAAACCGACGTCTGCGAGCAACATCAGCTCTAATTTGAGTGACCGAATTTCACCGGGTGTGCCATCACTTTTTTGGCGTGGTGCACGGTTGGTACTGCTTTTAAAGCGCGCATTTCCCAAGCCGTGAAAACCGCCTTTGGCAACCATTCGGCGTTGACCGTGACGCGTCAAGTCACTAATGGTCTCACCCGTCTCAACATCCGTCGCACGAGTTCCGACCGGTACTTTCAGGACAATATCGTCGCCGCGTTTACCGGTACAGTTTTTACCAGAACCGTTCTGTCCACGTTGAGCTTTATGGATGCGTTCAAAACGATAATCAATCAGCGTATTGAGGTTCTCATCCGCCTCCAGATAAACGTCGCCGCCATCACCACCGTCGCCGCCATCAGGGCCGCCTTTAGGGATGTACTTCTCACGTCGAAAGCTCACCACGCCGTTACCGCCGTCGCCAGCCTCTACGCGAATTTCGACTTCATCTACAAACTTCATGATTTCCTACCTGCTAACATGAAAAAACCCCGTCACACCGGACGGGGTTTCTAATTCAAACGTGCGCTTTTAGCCTAGTCTTACTCAGCTACGATGCTCACGAATTTGCGGTTTTTAGGACCTTTTTCCGCAAAAGAAACTTTACCATCCGCTAAAGCGAATAAAGTGTGGTCACGACCGATGCCGACGTTGTCACCTGCGTGGAACTTAGTTCCGCGTTGACGAACGATAATGCTACCAGCCAATACTGACTCACCACCAAAACGTTTTACACCCAGACGTTTACTTTCTGAGTCGCGACCGTTCTTGGTTGAACCACCAGCTTTTTTGTGTGCCATGTGTCGTTACTCCTTCAATTAACCGTTGATACCAGTGATTTTCACTTCTGTGAACCACTGACGATGACCTTGACGTTTCATGTGGTGCTTACGACGACGGAACTTGATAATGTTCACTTTGTCGGCACGACCATGGTTTACCACTTCCGCTTTAACAGAGCCACCAGAAACAAAAGGTGCGCCGATTTTCACGTCGTCACCGTTCGAGAGCATTAATACCTCTGCGAACTCAACCACTTCACCAGTGGCCGCTTCCAGCTTTTCCAGGCGGACGATTTGCCCTTCAGTAACACGGTGTTGCTTACCGCCACTTTGGAATACTGCGTACATAGTTTTCTCCGATTTGTCCCAGTGGGACGCCATATATTTAAATCAGGGCGCGAAGTATACCCATTCTGCGAGTAACAGTAAATAGTAAAAAGCGATAAAACACCGCTACTGGCTGCTAGCTACTGGTTACTCGCAAAACCTAGATCTGTGTTTTCGAATAGCAAGTAACCAATAGCTAGTAGCGATTATTTAGTTGAGGCGGGTGACGGCTATGTCGGCTAGAGCGTGCAATGCATCGCGATATTCCGAAGCCGGTAACGCAGCTAGTTGTGCTTGTGCAAGTTGGGCTTCTTTCAGCGCGCGATCACGTGTGTATTCGAGCGCTCCAGTGCGCTGCATGGTCGCAAGAATAGTGCTAAGTTGATCACGCCCATCACCTTGTTCTATGGCGAGACGAATTTGCTTTGCTTCGTGTTCGTTGCCGTGCCACATGGCATAAAGTAACGGCAGTGTCGGCTTCCCTTCAGCGAGATCATCGCCAGCCTGCTTGCCCATCACATCGCTGTCGGCGGTGTAATCCAGTAGATCATCCACCAACTGGAAGGCGGTGCCGAGGTGACGACCATAAGCTGCCAGAGCATCTTCAACTGCTGCAGGTTGCGCAGCAAGGACCGCGCCCAGTTGCGTTGCGGCTTCAAACAGTTTGCCGGTTTTGCCATAGATCACGGCAAAATAGCTCTTTTCAGTGGTATCTGGATCATTGCAGTTCATCAGCTGCAACACTTCGCCTTCAGAAATGATGTTGGTGGCGTCGGCGAGAATTTTCATCACCTTCATGGAGTCTAGCGTGACCATCAACTGGAAGGCGCGTGTATACAAAAAGTCACCGACCAACACGCTTGCTTCATTACCAAACACGGCGTTTGCGGTTTCCTGGCCACGGCGCAACTCAGAGGCATCGACCACGTCATCATGAAGCAAGGTTGCGGTGTGAATGAACTCAATGATAGTTGCCAAGGTTAAATGCCCGGCTCCCGTGTAACCTGCAGCGCGCGCAGCCGTAACCGCCAACAAAGGTCGTAACCGCTTGCCGCCGCTATTGACGATATACAGACCCAGTTGATTAATCAGGGCAACGTCGGATTGTAGTTCGCGGCCAATCAATGCATTAACACCTTGCATATCGGCTGCCATCAGCGTGTTGATTTCAGATAACTTCATCGTTTGCTGGTACGGTTACTTGAGGGAGTCCGAATTGTACCGTAAAAAAACGGTAAGGGGCAGCGTTTCAACGACTTTGGCCAGCAGAATGCCGCTTCTGCCGCAGCAAACGTTGATGCAATAGAGCGATAGCGATCCCGGCGACAATGCCGCCCCAATGTGCCATAAAAGCAATATCGGTAGTGCTGGGTAAATAGAGTGTGTCATAGGTACACTTCACCAACAAACCAATACCAATAGCCGTGCCACTCCAACGCCGTAAGAAAGTATCGGCAACTGCGCCCCAAGCGTAAAGGCCATAGAGCGCCCCAGAAAATCCAGCATAAATCTGAGTTTGTGGGTCCAACCAGAACATCGCCAAGGTACTACTTACCAGGAGCACCGGCAGCCACAACCAGTCACGCCAACTAGGCAGGTGTTCGATAAATAATAACCACCACAACCATAACCCCAGAATATTCAGCCACAAATGAGGCTGGTCGTGATGCACTAGGGCGCCGGTAAGCAAACGCCAGCTTTCTCCAGCAAGAATCGACGTGCGGTGATAGACCCATTCATCGAGTGATGCGGTCCACTGCCCCGAATAATACAGAATCAGCATAACCAAGCTCAGCACACTGATGGGAATCAGCGTTGCTTTGCTAAACGGCAGATTTACCCACCACTGTCTCCACTTGATCATCGGACGATCTCACTCCCATAAAAAACGCCGAGCTGAAGGTTATCTTCAAGCTCGGCGCTGCAGAGGTCAACGCTTTTATATCATCAATTTAAAAGCGATAAACACCACGTGCGTAATAAAATCCTCCATTGACCCCCATCGGCGACGTTGGTGGATATTGAGAACCAACCAAGCCTGCATATGGGTTCACGTCAGGACGAGCATCAAAGATATTCTTGCCACCGAATGCCACTTCCCAACCGTCAGTGAGTTGATACCCTAACTCAAGATCGAATGTAGTTTCTGCTCCAGCGAATATATCGAGACCACCACCTGCGTCGACATGATCCTCATAGTACTCGCCAAAGTGATTCACTCGAACTAACGATTTCCAATCACCTTTGGTGAAGTCTACCGTGAAAGTTGCTCGATGCGCCGGTAAGTTATCTTCTAACATTTGTACCTTTGCGAGGTTAATGTTATCCGGATTAAAATCATCCACGGTCGTGTCAGTCCAGTTATATGCGAGTGAATATTTTGCGCGGCCACCGAATGCATCTTGACTGTAGTTCGCCACTACATCTACACCTTGGGTGGTGGTATCAAAGTCATTCGTAAAATAGACCACCGAGCTATAACTGGTCGCATCGCGGATCCCTTGATCGAGAAGTGCTTGGATATCTTCAGGTGTCAAAGGAATGGCGGAGGTCCGACTTAAGCGATCGGTTACTTCAACGTTGAAGTAGTCAACTGTAAGGTAAAGACCATTATCAAATTCACCAACCACACCAAAGCTAATCGACCGAGAATCCTCGGGCTCTAGCGGCACAGCACCTTTCAAAGCAGCGATCGGATTTGTCGGTGGTAACAAAGCCTGATCTTGCAGCTCAGTACCAACAAATGCGGTGGTCACGTTTATGACATTACTTTGACCTACAGTCGGTGCTTTAAAGCCAGTTGAATACGCTGCGCGAGCAGCCCAACTCTCGTTCAATTGATAACGTGCAGATAACTTGCCGTTAAATGTTGAGCCAAAATCACTAAAATCCTCATATCGGAATGCGACTCCCATCATAAAGTCCGCGCTCAAATATGTCTCGATATCCACATAGCCGGCCCAGTTGCCGCGACTCCATTCACCAGCGGCTTCAGGCTTAATACCTGGAAAACCGTTTGACCCGATACCAAACCCTTGTGACGTTCCAGTTCTTGGGTCGAAAGCTAATGAACCGACGGCAAAAGACGCTGGATCTCCTGCTTCCTGTTTGAAAGTCTCGCGACGGTATTCGATACCTGCGCCGACATTAACCAAATCATAAAACCCATCGACTGAAAATCCTTTGTAAAAATCCGCATTAAAGTTTTTCTCGAGCTGCGACGCAGAGCCGGGTTCAAATTCCGTCGGACTATTTGGTCCCAAAGAGGGGTTCACGGTGTTTGAAATAAGATACTCGACGCGTGAATAACCCACACCAATGCTCACATCGTAGTTCCAATCGTTTGCAAAATAGCCCGTTGTTCCAGCGACGAATGATGTGTCAGTAACAATGCCGCCGAAGCGAGGTGTGAAACCACCCGGGAACATCTCATTAAAAGCAAAACAGTTTGCACCGACGGCAGTGTTATTATTCGCGATGAGCTGATATTCGGGGGAGTTCAAAACGTTATTGCCGATTCGTACTTCTGGACACTCAATACCTTGTCCAACACCATCCAAATCGCCAACCAGCAACAAACTCTCGCCTGCATCGTTAGTTCCACCATCGTATACTCCGCCGCGATCATGTGGATTCCGATAGTAGAAGCCACCTTCAATTTCGCGCTCGGCATAATTGGCGAACAGGTAGGCTTCTTTATTTCCGCCCAAATCCAGACCAAAGTTACCGAGTAACTTATAATCGTATTTGATTTCAGGGGTACCCCAAATTTGAGCCGGATTTGCAACGAACGTATTGCCCGCAGCGATCAGAGCCGCGGCATCATCTCGTTGAACACTTCGACTCGTTGGATCGGCGGTTTTAAACTCGGCACTAAAGTTAGCAAAGCCACGCTCGGATAACGGCATGCCGACGTTACCAGATACTTGTACAGTATCACCATCGCCCTCAGCAGTGCTGCCATAACGTGCTTCAAATGAACCGCCATCATCAGCATCTTTGAGGACAAAGTTAATGACCCCTGCGATAGCGTCGGAACCATACTGTGCTGCGGCGCCGTCACGAAGGACTTCGACTTGCTTGAGCGCAGATGCAGGAATAGTTGAGATATCGGGACCTTGCGCACCGTCCGATAATCCACCTCCAAGAAACGTAATAACCGCACTTCGATGCTTACGTTTTCCGTTAACTAACACTAATGTATGGTCGGATGCTAAACCACGCAAGTTCGCCGGTCGCACGAGAGTTGATGCGTCGTTTATCGGTTGGTCGTTGACGTTAAATGAAGGCACGACTGTGCTCATCATATTTAGCATGTCCGTCGATCCTTGACGCTCAAACTCCTCGCTACCAATGATATCGAGAGGCACCGCTGAGTCACCAACCGAACGCGGTGCTGAGCGCGTTCCTACTACTGCAATTCGCTCATCAGGTTTCGCTTCTGCCTCAGCATCTTCTTGCTGTTGCGCAACTGCCAGCGGACTTACAAAAAGACTGGTACTGCATAAGACTAGCGCCGTCCGGATGGAGGTAGCTAGCCGATTAGGTTGTTGTTTCATGACGTTTCTCCCTGGTCACTTTGTTCTTATTGGCTATGAATAAGATCATAGCTAATGAACACTTTTACGCCAGATGTTTATGAAAAACAACCGTTAAACGCACAGATTTGACCATTCATCGTAGAAATGATGGGTATGGGACACAAAAAAGCCGCCCTGACAAAAGCTTCAGGGCGGCCTACTCTTCAAGTCTTTGAATTAAAATATATTAGCTTACGAAATCCAGACCAGTTTGAATGTCGCCTTTGAGACCGTCAAGCATCGCGGCTTTCGCAGATTGCTCATAGGCGCTTAACTCACCATATGGGAGGATTTCAGCGATGCCGTTTGGACCTAAACGAACCGGATGTGCGAAGAACAACGCATCAGCACCATCGGTTTCAACGTAAGTGCATTCAACCACACTGTCGTCACCTTGCAATGCTTTCACAAGTGACAGACAGAAACGGGCAGCTGCTTGACCCATTGAAAGTGTCGCTGAGCCGCCACCAGCTTTCGCTTCAACCACTTCAGTACCGGCATTTTGAATGCGCTTCGTTAAGGCTTCAATTTGCTCGTCAGTGAAGCTTAAACCCGTTTGTGACAGCAATGGCAAAATAGTGGTGCCGCTGTGTCCGCCAATCACTGGGACTGTGACTTCAGCTGGGTTTTTGCCATGAATTTCAGCAACAAAGGTTTCAGCACGAATCACGTCTAAAGTGGTTACGCCGAACAGTTTGTTTTTGTCGTAAACGCCTTTCTTCTCCAGCACACGCTTAGCAATCGCAACCGTGGTGTTCACTGGGTTGGTGATAATACCGATGCAGGCTTTCGGACAGTTATCCGCAATCGCTTCAATCAAGTTCGCAACAATACCCGCATTGATGTTGAATAAGTCAGAGCGATCCATACCCGGCTTACGTGGGACACCCGCAGGAATCAACACGATGTCACTACCAACCAGCGCACTCGCGAGGTCATCTTTCCCATAACCTTTCACGGAAACCGCAGTTGGGATGTGGCTGAGATCAACAGCAACGCCTGGAACAACTGGTGCAACGTCATACAACGCTAGGTCAGTACCAGCAGGTAATTGGGTTTTCAAAAGTAATGATAGTGCTTGACCGATACCGCCGGCTGCACCTAAAACTGCAACTTTCATCTCAGACTCCATCCAGTAATGTGGGGAAATTTAGGCCGAAAATACTACTCCAGAACCGCCGAAATTACAACCAAAGCCCGCCACTCTAGGCGTTTCAGTTGAATTCCGTTACACTGCTGTGAATCTTAATCTACTCACTATGATTGCGGAGCTACTGTGCGTTCAGATGAACTAATTGATGCGTTTAAAGCGCTCTTAAAACAAGAGCGCTATGGTTCGCAGACCGCTATCGTTGAAGCCCTAAAAGACCGTGGCTTCAGCAATATTAGCCAGTCGAAGGTATCGAGGTTGTTGAGTAAGTACGGCGCTGTTCGCACCCGTAATGCGCGGCAAGAAATGGTGTACTGCTTACCACCTGAGTTGGGCATTCCATCCACTCGCGCGCCATTGACTCAGCTTGTTTTAGATATTCAGCACAATGATGTGATGGTGATCATCCGGACGACACCGGGCGCAGCGCAACTGATCGCTCGATTACTCGATTCGGTCGGCAAACAGGAAGGTGTGCTTGGAACGATTGCCGGCGACGACACTATCTTTATCGCACCGCTCAAAGTTTCGGAAATTGATTTCACACTGCAGAAAGTCAAAGAGTTATTTGAAAACGCCGATTAGCGTTTGCTAGTGCCGAGCTGCTCCAGAAAATCAATCGACGGGGCAAAATAGGAACCGTTGGCGACCGCTTCCACATAATCCAATAATGGATCGTAATCGCCATCACTATCGGCTATGTATCGTTGCTTCAACCATTGCACAAGATGCTGTGCGTCACCACTAAAATACATCGCCAATAAACCCTGCTCGCGCAAATCACCCCACGGCATATTCTGACGGAGCAATAATAAGGGTTGATCCTGAACATCCACCAGTCGCGATTTTTGCGCATGTGTGACCAAACTCAGGACTGCTTCACTGATGCGCTCACCAGAAATCTTCTGGCGCCCCATCACATGTTCTTGCATGTCGACACTGAGTTGTTCCCAGCGACGCAAATCATGCCGAAATTTCTGCATCAATAAATACGCCCCACCCGCAAAATGTTTATCGTCTTCTGCTTTAATGGTGGCAAATTGGCGTCGGCGCATTCCATGCGGGTTGTCGGGTGACTCAATAAAGCCCGTTAAATCACGGCCATCCATGAATCGAAACGTGCGTATTTCGTCCAACAACTCGACATCATGCCCGAGCCACTCTAAGAAGGTTCGGGCAGACTGAAAATTCACATCAAAACGGTCTGACCGAATACAAAGCAACAAGTCAACAGATTCGCGCGGTGCTTGGCGGTCACCGTCCCGTAATTCTGGGAAGCTTCCCAACTGCGCCGGGCGCTGGGTTGGATACAAGTGGTCCCAATAATCACTACCAATCGCGACAAACACGCTGAGCATCGATTCTGAGAAGCGATCATCCAACTCGCTCGCTATACTCGGAATACGCGCAAGCTTACGACGGACTGCATCAACGTCATCCGTCATCACATTCATCAATAATGTTAAGCCGTGTAGATTAGGCTCTGCGTACACGCCGACTTGGGGTCGTGCCATAGCTTCCTCAATTGCATGAAGTTTCAACTTGCAGCGGTTAGTTTGTCACATACAATGGCCGCAGTGAATTAGAATTCGAACAAAAAGAATAAGGTAGCATAACCGATGACTCGATTGACCTATACTTCTGTCGCTATCCTCGTGGCACTGGGTTTGAACGCCTGTGCAACCGCACCGCAGAACACCACGGCCGCTCAAGCTGAGCCGCAAGTAGCGGTACAAACCGCCGACCAAGCATTTACGACTCTTGCCGATAGTATTTGGGAACAGATGCAAGCGCAGAGCCGCTCGGCCGGCGCGGATAGTTTGCCAGACATGTCTGCCGAAGCGCTAGCCAATCGTGCTGCCGAGCAAGAAGCCTGGTTAGCGGAGTTGCAGCAATTCAATGTGGACGCACTATCACGCGCAAATCAAATCAACTGGCGAATGCTCACCTATCGACTGCAGAACAGTGTCGATGGCTTTCGGTTTAAGGAGCACTACCAACCGCTGAATGCAGAGGGCGGATTTCACAGTAACCTAGGCTTCATGGTCCGCAATAGCTCGTTGCGTTCGCTCGAAGACTATCAGAATTACCTGTCTCGTTTGGCATCTATTCCACGTTATATGGCACAGCAAACTGAATGGCAGCGCCTAGGTTTAGTAGAGGGATACACACAACCTAAAGCGTCAATGGTTGGGTTTGAAGACAGCATCACTGCCTTTATTGCGCAGAGTCCTGAAGATAGCTTGTTCTACGATCCATTCAAACAGCGCCCCAATTTTATAGCCGAAGCACAATGGACTGAACTGCAAGCCGAAGCTCGACAAATCATCGATCGCCAAGTGATACCTGCCTATCAGGACTATTTTAACTTTATGGTGATGGAGTATTTGCCGAATAGCCGTGACAGCATTGGTGCCTCGGAATTACCTCAGGGTCGTGACTATTATCAAAACCGGATTCGTCATTTCACCACGCTTGATCTCACACCCGAGGCGATTCATGAACGTGGATTAGCAGAGGTCAAACGGATCCGTGCCGAAATGGATAAAGTGATTGCCGACACCGGATTCGACGGTAGTTTCGCCGAATTTGTCGAATTCCTGCGCACCGACCCACAATTCTATCCAGAAACGGCTGAAGAATTGTTGAAAGAAGCCGCCTTCATTGCGAAGAAAGCTGACGGCGTGCTACCGCAATTCTTTAAAACGCTGCCGCGTCAGCCTTATGGCATCGCTCCAGTCCCGGCTGAAATTGCGCCCAAGTACACCACCGGCCGTTATGCTGGCACCAGCCGTGATGATCGCGCTAGTTTCTATTGGGTGAACACCTATGCCTTGGACCGTCGTCCACTCTATGAAATGGAAGCTCTGACATTGCACGAAGCGGTACCAGGGCACCATTTGCAAGGCGCATTAGCCCGTGAAATGGAGGGCGTTCCTAGCTATCGTCAACAAACTTACATTTCAGCGTTCGGAGAAGGCTGGGGCCTCTATGCCGAATGGCTTGGCTTGGAAGCCGGCTTCTATCAAGACCCATATAGTAACTTCGGTCGCTTAAGCTATGAAATGTGGCGTGCGGCACGCCTCGTTGTCGACACCGGTATGCATGCCATGGGTTGGACCCGTCAAGAAGCATTGGACTTTATGGCGAGCAACACCGCATTGAGCCTGCACAACGTGAAAACGGAAATCGACCGTTACATAACCTGGCCCGGTCAAGCACTGTCGTACAAACTGGGGGAGATGTTGATCCGCGACCTGCGCGCTAAAGCCGAACAAGAGCTCGGCACGGCATTCGATCTACGCGAGTTCCACGAAGTAGTTCTGCGCAATGGCAGCATCCCGCTGGATGTACTAGAAGCAGAAATCAACAACTGGATAAAAACACAGAAAAACCCAAAAGCGTGAAGAGCGAATAGCTACTGGTTACTAGTTACTAGCAAAGACTCGATCTGTGTTTTCTAGTAACTAATAACTAATAGCTAGTAACAAAAAAGGGGCCGAAGCCCCTTTTTTATGCGACTTGGATGGTCGGTATGATGTTCGCTTTCGCAGCAGCTTCTGCTTGGCGGAACGCATCCATCTGATCGAAGTTCAGGTATTTGTAGACCTCACCTGCCATCGAGTTGATGTCTTGCGCATACTCCATGTACTCCCCTGGCGTTGGGAGTTTACCCAAAATGGCGCCAACAGCCGCAAGTTCAGCCGATGTTAGGTATACGTTCGCTCCGTCACCAAGGCGGTTCGGGAAGTTACGAGTTGAAGTCGAGAGCACGGTTGCACCGGCTTCAACGCGGGCTTGGTTACCCATGCACAATGAACAACCCGGCATCTCAGTGCGTACGCCATTATTGGCATAGATGTTGTAGTAACCTTCTTCGCGTAACTGTGCTTCGTCCATTTTGGTCGGTGGAGCAATCCACAGACGGGTATTCAACTCGTCTTGGTTTTTCTCCAACAACTTACCCGCGGCGCGGAAGTGACCAATGTTTGTCATACATGAACCGATGAATACTTCGTCCACTTTATCGCCCGCAACTTCGCTCAGGAACTTGGCGTCATCAGGGTCATTCGGACAACAGACGATGGGCTCTTTAATATCGGCCAAGTCGATCTCAATCACTTGTGAGTATTCAGCGTCAGCATCGGCGCGCATCAAACTTGGATTCTCGAGCCATTCTTCCATTTTGCGAGCACGACGCTCTAAAGTACGCACATCGCCGTAGCCTTCGTTGATCATCCAACGCAACATGGTAATGTTCGAACGCAGATATTCTGCGACCGACTCTTCAGACAAGTTAATCGTACAACCCGCTGCTGAGCGCTCTGCTGATGCATCCGACAACTCAAATGCTTGCTCAACGGTCAAATGATCGAGTCCTTCGATTTCAAGAATACGGCCTGAGAAAATGTTCTTTTTACCGCGTTTTTCAACGGTCAACAGACCTTCTTTGATCGCGAATAATGGAATAGCGTGGACTAAATCACGTAGCGTAATGCCCGGCTGCATTTCACCTTTGAAACGCACTAACACTGACTCAGGCATATCCAGCGGCATGACACCGGTTGCCGCGGCAAACGCGACTAAACCAGAACCGGCAGGGAATGAGATACCGAGTGGGAAGCGCGTGTGTGAGTCACCACCCGTGCCCACAGTATCTGGCAACAACATGCGGTTTAACCAGCTGTGGATGATACCGTCACCTGGGCGCAAGCTCACACCACCACGGTTCATAATGAAATCCGGCAAAGTGTGTTGTGTTTCGATATCAACTGGCTTCGGATACGCAGCCGTGTGACAGAATGATTGCATGGTCAAATCGGCGCTGAAGCCTAAACACGCCAGATCTTTCAGTTCATCACGTGTCATTGGACCCGTGGTGTCTTGTGAACCTACCGTGGTCATTTTTGGTTCGCAATAAGTACCTGGACGAACGCCCGTCATACCACAAGCTTTACCGACCATTTTTTGTGCCAACGTATAGCCTTTGCCACTGTCCGCCGGTTGCTCTGGCTTCAAGAACAAATCAGATGGTCCTAAGCCCAGTGATTCACGTGCTTTTTCAGTCAAACCACGACCGATGATCAAGTTGATACGGCCACCGGCACGCACTTCATCGAGAATCACGCGCGACGCATAATCATATTCAGCAATGACGTCGCCAGCTTCGTTTTCGATTTTGCCTGCGTATGGATAGATGGTAATCACATCACCCATGTTCATTTTTTCAACGTCTGCTTCAAACACCAGAGCTCCGGCGTCTTTCATAGTGTTGAAGAAGATCGGTGCGACCTTGCTACCAATACAAATACCGCCTGCGCGCTTGTTCGGCGTGCCTGGCATGTCTTCACCAATGAACCACAGCACTGAGTTGGTCGCTGATTTACGTGAAGATCCGGTACCCACAACATCACCCACAAAAGCAACTGGATGGCCTTTGACTTTCAGTTCGTCAATTTGCTTCGCGGCGTCAGTAATGCCTTCGCGTGGCATTTTGTACATGGCTTTCGCATGCAATGGGATGTCAGGACGTGACCATGCATCAGGTGCTGGCGACAAATCATCGGTATTGGTCTCACCGGTGACTTTGAATACGGTTGCAGTGATTTTTTCAGGGAGCTCATTACGGCCAGTAAACCATTCGGCCTGCGCCCATGACTCCACCACTTCTTTGGCGATGGCATTGCCAGCATTCATTTTCTCTTCGACATCATGGAATGCGTCAAACATGAGCAGTGTATGCTTGAGTTCTTTCGCAGCTAATGGCGCTAATTCGGCGTCATCCAACAACTCAACCAAAGTCACAATATTGTAGCCGCCGTGCATGTTGCCCAGCAATTTCACCGCTGCTTCTTTGCTGATCACCGGCGACTGCGCTTCGCCCTTGACGATAGCCGCTAAAAAGCCTGCTTTGACATAAGCCGCTTCATCAACACCAGGAGGAACACGTTCTGCCAATAACTCGACGAGGAAATCTTCTTCGCCTGCAGGAGGATTTTTCAATAGTTCAACTAAATCAGCAACTTGCTCTGCTGTTAATGGTTTTGGCGGAATGCCTTCTGCGGCCCGCTCGTCAACATGCTTACGATAATCTTGCAGCACTGATGTACCCCTTCACTGTTGCGCTGTTAAAAAGTGGCGCAATTATAGGGGTTTTGCGGTGAGAATAAAATTCATCGGACAATATAAAGCAGAATGTAGCCTATAAACCCTATGAATACGCTATTGGCTATTAGTTACTGGCTGCTAGAAAACACAGATCTGCGCTTTGCGAGTAGCTAATAGCCAGTAACCAGTAACGTGGTTAGAGTTTTGTGCGGTAGTCCCTTAGGTCGCGGCGGACTTCGGGTAGCAGCAAATAGAGCGCTAAGATGTTCGGCACTGCCATCAGGAAGAACAACGAGTCAGTGATATCGACAATGGCAAGGATATCGACGGATGCAGCCATCGCGACGGTGATGCAGTAGAGGATTTTGTGGGTCAAGAGCACTTCGTAGCGCTCCCCGAACAAGTAACCCCAAGCCTTGTTGCCATAATACGAAACACTGATGACGGTGGAGAATCCGAACAAGAGAATAATCAGTGTAAGTACCCATGGGAACCAACTGAATGAGGTGGTAAATGCATAGGATGTAATTGCAATGCCATCGACATTATCGATTTGATACGCACCGGTGACGATGATCACGAGCGCTGTAATAGTGCAGATAATAACGGTGTCAATAAAGGGCTCGAGCATAGCGACAAAGCCCTGCTGAATAGGCTCATCAACTTTGGCGGCAGCATGCGCAATAGGTGACGAGCCAGTGCCAGCTTCATTGGAGTACGTCGCCCGACGGATGCCCATAATCATGACACCAATAAAGCCGCCATAAGCGGCGTCAGGTTGCAGAGCAGATTCGACAATAAGAACGAAAGCGCCGGGTATGGCTCCGGCATTCATAGCCAAAATATACAAAGACGTACCGAAATACAGCGCCAGCATGCTCGGAACTAATTTACTGGTTACATCAGCGATTCGCTTGATGCCGCCAATAATAACCACCGCGACTAAACTGCCATAAATGACACCGTAAATGATGGAATTATCAAACCCTGTAACGGTACTGAATTGTACGAAGCCTTGGTTGACGTTACCAAACGCGATAGAGCCGAATACACAAAAAACAGAGAAAACGACTGCTAATACCGCACCAAACTTCGGCCAACCGCGAGCTTTGAACGCGTCGCGCATGTAATACATTGGGCCACCGGCAATGCTGCCGTCAGGATTGATCTGACGATATTTAACTGCGAGCGAAACCTCCATGAACTTAGTTGCCATGGAGAACAAGCCTGCGATAATCATCCAGAAAGTCGCACCAGGCCCACCTAAAGTGATGGCAATGGCAACACCAGCGATATTACCCGTACCGACAGTGCCAGAAAGCGCGGTTGTTAATGCTTGGAACGGGCTAATCTCACCCGCTGAATCCTCCTTTCGGAACTTACCCCGCAGCACTTGTACTCCGTGCCAGAAACCGCGGATGTTGATAAAGCCGAGTCCTACCGTAAACACTATAGCTCCGCCGAATAACCAAATCACCACCAGTGGTATCTCGGCGCCGTTTACATTAATAGTGGCAAATACGATAGCGGCGACAGAAGCCGAAAAATCAGTAAAGGATTGGGTAAATGACATGCGTGAGTCCAGCGACGATTTGAAATTAACCATAGTCGAGATCATGGATGACCGCCATCTCGACGTGTACAGGGAACTATTTGCCTTTCTGCGTAAAGGTCGGCATGGTAGACAGTCAATCAGTTTTCAGTGATGTTCATGGAGGTCGTCAATGGATTACTTTTTGAATACCTGGGGCGAATCTGCATACACGAGTCTCGGTTTCTTCTGGATGGCTTTGTGGGCATTTGTCCTCGGCTACATGGTCAGTAGCCTCATTCAAGTCCTCATCACCAAAAATCGTATGCGCCGCGCCATGGGACGGAATGATTTGAGGTCTATTTCATTGGGGACATTCTTTGGCTTTATTTCGAGCTCTTGTAGTTTCGCTGCGCTCTCCACGACTCGCGCTCTATTTAACAAGGGCGCAGCTTTCAGCGCTTCCATGGCATTTATGTTGGCGTCCACAAACCTAGTCATTGAACTTGGCTTTGTTATTTCCATTTTTCTCGGCTGGCAATTTGTTGTGGGTGAATACGTCGGTGGCTTATTGTTGATTTTCTTTGTTTGGTTATTCATTACCGTAACAAATCCGCAGCGATTGATAGCCAGCGCTCGCAAAGATGAAGACGACGACGAGCAACATGAGCATGAAACCACATGGTCTGATCTGCTCAGTCACGATACCTGGCAGAAAGTCGGACAGAAATACGTGATGGAATGGCAGATGGTCTGGAAGGATGTGCTGATAGGTTTTACCGTTGCCGGTATTATTTCAGCTTTTGTACCCAGTGCATTTTTTGAATGGCTTTTTATGGGCGTTGGCAGCGAAGGTGAACTCAGCTTTTGGGCGGTGCTGCAACAAGCGATTATCGGACCCATAGCCGCATTTTTCACCTTTATCGGCTCCATGGGAAATATCCCGCTAGCCGCTGTTTTATATGGCGAGGGAGTCGCATTTGCTGGTGTGATGGCGTTTATTTTCTCTGACTTGGTCGTGCTCCCAGTGCTTAAAATAAATGCTCGTTACTATGGTTGGAAAATGGCGTTATACATCGCGCTAATGCTATTTATTTGTCTCGTTGCCGCTTCACTGGTCATGCATTATGGCTTGTTCGCATTGAACTGGTTACCCGATCCTTCACAGTGGTCTTCTCCCGCCGAACAAGAGCATTTTCAGTTCAACTATGGTTTTGTTCTGAATCTTATCTTTCTGCTACTGAGTTTGATTATGGTGATGCTGTGGTATCGCCACCAAAAAGCGAGTGAGCATCATCATCACGACCATGGCAGCTCAGCATCGCTCGGCGAAAAGATCATGTCGGGTCTATGTGGTATCAGCGTGTTCTGGCTAGTCGGTGGTATGGCGCTGCACCTCACCTATCACTAGCTACTGGCTACTGGCTACTAGCTATTGGTTGCTTGCTATTGGTTACTTGCTATTGGTTACTTGCTATTGGTTATTCGTTATTCGTTATTCGTTATTCGTTATTCGTTATTCGTTATTCGTTTTTTGTTTTTTGTTTTTCGCGAGTAACTAGTAACTAGTAGCCAGTAGCTGGTTTACGATTGCTTACACTTGCTTGCGAAGTTACATCGCCCTGACATAAACCTTTCACATGTTTGATCTATCTTAAGCAGTAACGGTCATGTGGGGGGCCAAGTAATGAAAACTTTAACTTTATTATCTGTATTTGCAGCGGCATTGATGAGCTCGGTAGCAGTCAGTGCACCTATTCAAACGTATCAATACGAAGCACCAATGCAGCGTTATGTGTATACCTATTCTCTTGAGAATCAGGTGGAAACGCTGGCAATTGATATTGCGAACGCGAGCAGCGAGATCATTGCCGATGCGCGTATCGATACGATTATAGAAGCGAACGAAAACGTGCAAGCCATCGGTGCTGAAATGCAATCGACTGGCTTGGTTGCGCTTCTGATTTCACCCATCGAAAGTGCGCCAGATGAGGCTCGCAGCTGGGCCCGCGATCCGTTCCGCCGAACGTACTAAATGAATTTCGAGGTGTACTTGGTTGATGAAACCGGGAATTTCGATACGCACTAAATCACCGCGTGCGAGTGCATCACCGACCAAGTCACCTGGGATAATGCCCCAACCCATGTCAGCCAGCAGCAATTCGCGTTGAGCGATTGAGTCATTCACGCGAATTCGCTGTTGGCCTGGCATACGCATCATGCGGTCCATATTAATTCCAACATCTTGATCTTGTGGCATCAACATCGGCATCTCTAACAACTCTGAACGATGCGTCGGCACACCACCAAAACGCTCTGCGAGCCGCGGCGACATCACCACAAATAACTCGAATGGGCGTACCAGTCGTGTTTCAAAATCACCGTGTTGCCGAAATACTGGCAGCCAAGGACACAATGCGAGATCAGCCTCACCTTCACGAATGGCGCGCAATGACTTTAATTGCGATTCACCACTCAACAGGAGTTCGGTAGCCGGAAAGCTCTCCTGCACTTGTCGCATGGCATTGAATAGCAGACTGGGTGAACAGGTGTGATCGTAGCTCACGCGAAGTTGCGGTTCTGCCCCCGTCTGTAACTGTTGGGTCAACGATTGTAGCCGCTGTTGTTGCCGCAGAACCTCGCGGGCTTGTCGTAAAAACTGCTCGCCCCGTGGCGTCAGCACTAATCGATAGCCCGAGCGATCAAAGAGCGGAAATCCAGCCTGCTCCTCCAACTTCTTTAAAGCCATACTGACGGCGGCTTGTGTACGATGGAGCTGATCGGCAGCTCCCTGTAAGCTGCCGGTATCGGCTAATGCATCAAGCATCTGTAGCTGCTGAATCTTCATAATTAATACTTAATATCTTGATTAGAATAATTCAATATAACTTAATATCAAACCAAGTACACTACCGTTAATGGCTACTAGCTAATGGTTACTCGTAAAGCGCCATACGAGTAACTAGTGGCCATTAGCGACTAGCGCTTTTATGTTTTGAGGGATTTAGACATGCGTTTCTTTGGACTTGTTTTGTTGCTGCTGGTTGGGTGCAGCGATGGTGCTCCAGCTAATGCGGTTGAGCCGGTTATTCAACCGGTCAAACTCCATACCGTCACCACGGGTGATGGGCAGCGCCTGCGCGACTTTCCTGCCGTTGTTGAAGCTGCCCAAGTGGCGCAACTCGCGTTTCGAGTCGGTGGTGAGATTCAAGCGTTTCCCGCGCGGGCGGGAACAGACGTGGAGCAAGGTGATTTAATCGCGCGGTTGGATCCGACCGATTATCAGTTGGTCGTCGATCAAGCTCAGGCGCGCTATGACTTGGCTCTCGCGCAGTACCAAAGAACAGAAAACCTCGTCGAACAAGGCGTCATTTCACCGCAACAATTTGATGAGGTGAAAGCGAACTTGGAAGTTTCTCGCGCAAATCTAGAAACCGCGAAAGCGAATCTGCAATACACCGAGTTACGAGCGCCATTTGCTGGTGTGATTGCGCATGTTTTTGTCGAAAATTTCGAAACCGTGCAACCACAGCGGCAAATCGCCACGCTGCAAATGAGCGATGCCATCGACATTAGTATACGGGTACCGGAAAGCTTATTTGCACGAGTGCAGCGCAATACCAACAATAACTATCAACCGGATGTCATCTTCGCTGCGGATCCAGAGCAAGCTTACCCAGCGACTCTGAAAGAGTTCGATACCACCGCCGATCCGGCAACCAACACCTATAAGGTTGTCTTTACCTTGCCAAGTCCAACTGAATTCAACGTTTTACCGGGCATGTCAGCGACACTTAGGGTGGACATGGATGCGGTATCACAACAGTTAACGAATGCGTTGTTAGTTCCAACGACGGCGCTATTCTCTCCGAGTGAAGTGGAACAGGCACAGGGTTATTTTGTTTGGGTCTATAACGATCAGTTAGGCACTGTTGCCAAACGCGCCGTTGAAACTGGCGCAGTGACCAACCAAGGTGTTGAAATCACCAGTGGTCTCAGCGCGGGTGAGCAAGTAGTGACTGCTGGTGTATATCAACTCAATGAAGGACAACGCGTGCGGCCTTGGCTGCGGGAGCGGGGCCTGTGATCAATATAGCTCGCTATAGCATTAAACGCAGCACCACCAGTTGGTTGCTGGTGGTGATTTTACTGCTCGGTGGCATATTTGCGCTGCAACAAATGGGACGTTTAGAAGACCCTGAATTCACCCTCAAACAAGCACTTATTATTACTCCCTACCCTGGCGCTACCGCTCAGCAAGTCGAAGAAGAGGTCACCTACAGACTCGAGAACGCGATTCAAGAAATGAGTGAGGTCGACCACATTACGTCGATATCACAACCGGGCCTGAGCCAGATTCAAGTGGAAATCCAAACCACCTATCGAGAGGAGGATATGCCACAAATTTGGGATCAGCTTCGGCGTAAAATTTCGGACAATCGGCGTTATCTCCCCCCGGGTACCGGCGAGCCGATAATTCGGGATGATTTTGCTGATGTATATGGTATTACGCTGGCGGTGACCGGTGCCGGCTATACGTATCAAGACATCGCTGACTATACCGACTTTCTGCGGCGCGAATTGGTCCTGGTAAAAGGTATCGGCAAAGTGACCGTGGCAGGTAAGCAAGATGAACAAGTGATCGTCGAAGTATCGCGGTCTCGGTTAGCGAATGTGGGCATTGCCCCCCAACAGGTGGTAAACCTTCTCCAGACCCAGAATGCGGTAAGTGATGCGGGTCGAATTCAGATTGGTAGCGAGCGCCTGCGAATTCAAACCAGCGGCGAGTTTGCCACTGTGGATGATTTAGCCAATCTGCTCATCAGTAATCCTGGTGCCGATGAACGCATTTTACTGCGTGACGTCGCCACGATCAGTCGCGAATATAAAGAAATACCGACGCATCTTGTTCGCTATCAAGGTGATCAAGCACTGTGGTTGGGCATTTCCTTCGCTGAAGACGTCAATGTGGTCACCGTGGGCGAGCGCATTCAGGCTAAGCTTGACGAACTTAAATACGCGCAGCCGGTAGGGATGTCTATTCACTCGATTTATAACCAACCTGCTGAAGTCGAAAACTCCGTTCAAAGCTTTCTCATTAATCTTGCCGAGGCCGTTGTCATTGTTGTTGTTGCCCTGCTCCTCAGTATGGGCCTGCGCAGCGGCGTGTTAATTGGCAGCGTGTTACTACTGACAGTGCTGGGTAGCTTTTTGTTTATGTATCTGGCGGATATTCAACTGCAACGCGTGTCTCTTGGAGCACTCATTATTGCACTCGGGATGTTAGTTGATAACGCAATCGTCATTGCTGAAGGCATGCTGGTTGGGGTTCGGCGCGGGTTGACTCGCATCCAAGCGGCGGCGCAAGTGGTACAACAGAATATGTGGCCGCTGTTAGGTGCAACCATTATTGCGATTATTGCGTTCGCGCCCATTGGCTTGTCGAAAGATGCCAGTGGTGAGTATGCCAACTCACTATTTTGGGTTTTATTCATCTCGCTGCTCTTGAGTTGGTTTACCGCACTCACGCTCACCCCTTTTCTCGGCAATTTATTGTATCGATCGGATGCGCGTGCCCGCCGCGCCAGTGACTTGGCTGACGATGACAATGTCTACGACCATTGGTTTTTTCGAGCCTATCAACGGGCCCTATTGGCCTTTTTAAATTGGCGTAAAACTACCATGCTGGTGATGCTTGGGCTCCTGGTTTTAGCTGGGGCTGGGTTTAGTACGGTGAAGCAGTCGTTTTTCCCACCCTCAACCACACCAATTGCCTATGTCGATTTGTGGTATCCGCAAGGCACTGACATCCGAGCAACGGAGCAATTCGTAAGGCAGTTGGAGCACTATTTACTGGAACGCCATAGCAATTCCGGTGAGCTTGAGTTTGTCGCCACGACCATTGGGCAAGGTGGTCCGCGAATGACGCTGACTTACATGGTCGAAAAAGCCTATGAAAGCTATGCGCAGTTGATTCTTCGCGGCGCCGATATGGGTGCGCTGGAGTCAGTCCTACTCGACTTCGAGCAGCATTTGCAGGCGGAACAACCGAACGTCGAATTCAAATTTAAGCCGGTCGAGATGGGGCCCGCACAGGCAGCCAAAATTGAGGCTCGTTTTATTGGTCCGGATCCAGACGTATTGCGGCAACTGGGTGAGCAAGCGCGCGACATTATGGCGGCCGACCCAGGTGTTCGAAATTTACGGGATAATTGGAGACAACGCACAAAGATTCTTGAACCCCAATTCAACGAGGCATCGGCACGTCGTTTAGGTATTACCAAAGCCGATGTGAATGATGCGCTCAAACGAAATTTTTCCGGGCAAACGGTTGGCGTATTTCGTGATGGTACGGATTTATTACCCATTGTTGTGCGCGCCCCTGCGGTGGAGCGCACCGACCTCAACGACTGGTCTGAACTACAAATTTATAGTGCGGCACTGAATCAATACATTCCACTAGGTCAAGTGGTTTCGGCTATTGATCTGGGTGTTGAGGATAATCTAATCATGCGTCGGGATCGCAAACGCACACTGACGGTCATGGCTGACCACGATATTTTTGGTGATGAAACGCCTGCGCAAGTCTTACAGCGGGTTCGCCCGGCTATTGAAGCGATTGACTTGCCGCTCGGGTATGAGTTGCAGTGGGGTGGTGAATTCGAAGCGTCACAAAAAGCCACCAAAGCGGTTTTCCAAGCGCTGCCGTTAGCCTTTTTAGTGATGTTTATCATTACTGTATTGCTGTTCAGCTCAATTCGCCAAGCCGGTGTGCTCTGGACCACAGTTCCGCTAAGTATTATTGGTGTGACCTTGGGGTTAGTAGTCACTGGACAACCATTCGGCTTTATGGCGCTGCTTGGCTTTCTTAGTTTGTCGGGTATGCTGATAAAAAATGGTGTGGTGTTGCTTGAGCAAGTTCGCATCGAGCTCGCAACTGGCAAAGCTGAAATGAAAGCCTTGGTGGATGCCGCGGTCAGTCGTGTGCGACCCGTAGCAATGACCGCGGTCACGACCATTGTTGGCATGTTACCGTTGCTGTTTGACGACTTTTTCGCCAGTATGGCAGTAGTGATTATGTTCGGATTAGGTTTCGCGACTATGCTGACTCTAATCGTTGTTCCTTTAATGTATGCCATGGTGATGCGAGTGAAATGATTCGGGCGCGCTGGTTCCAACTTGTCGGAAGTCTTGCCGTAGTGCTGTGGCTAGCTGGTGAACAAACCGGCTGGTGGCCAACGCAATTACTGCAACGTTTGGAATGGATGAGTTACGACATTCGCGTCAACCAAACACTGTCAAACCAAGCCCCGCAAGAGTTTGTGCTGATTGATATTGATGAAGCTAGCTTGCAAGCTTATGGTCAGTGGCCCTGGCCACGACAACAATTGGCGACACTGGTTGAAAAGTCTTTTGACGACTATCAGCTACAAATGCTCGGTTTTGACTTAGTCTTTGCGGAGCAAGAACAAAATCTACTCGCTGCGCAATGGCAACAGTTACAACAGCGTATTCCAGTTTTGTCATCGGAACCATTACCAGCCACCGGTGATGACGCTTTAGCACGAGCGATAGCGAGTTACCCGGTGGTCACCGGTTTCTATTTTGAGCGCTCTGATACCGCAGCAGCGAGCACAGGGATGTTGCCCACTCCGCTTGAAGTCATCGCCACCGACGCTTCAGCTCCTCTCAACGAATTACCGCTCGTGCGTCCCGACCGGTATGCAAGTAACATCAAAGTTCTTCAGGAGTCCGCTTGGGCTGGCGGTTTCTTTGATAACCCTACCGTCGATGCCGATGGGATCTTCCGTCGCGTTCCGCTCGTGCAAGAATTCAATAACCAGCTGTACCCGAGCCTGCCATTAGCAATGGTCCGAACCCTTCTGGGCCAAGCTCCGGTGACACTGGATACGCACTTCGAAGGTGGATTGTGGCAACTGGAAGGCTTGGATATGGGAGGCTTTTATTATCCAACTGACCCGTCAGCTGCGGTTCTAGTGCCGTGGTATGGTGGTCTGGATACGTTCGAGAAGGTCTCAGCAGCAGCCATTCTGCGCGGCGATCCTGATGTTGCGATGAAGCTTCAAGATCGGATTGCCATTTTGGGCACATCCGCACCCGGACTTATGGACCTGCGCGCCACACCCGTTGCCAATGTGTTTCCGGGAATGGAGATTCACGCTTCGGTGTTAGCGGGTCTGCTTACCATGAATTTCAAAAGCGAACCCGGCTATGCGGTCGCGATTACGTTCCTCGGTTTATTCCTATTAGGTCTGATTTTAAGTTGGCTGTACCCGCGACTACCAGCATTTGCGCTGGTGGTAACAAGCCTCGCTGTACTGATTGTTCATATTGGCGCGAACATGTTCGCTTGGAGCCAAGGCCTGGTTTTACCGGTCGCTTCTGGGGTGCTGTTGATTGTGTTGTTGACCGGTTGGCACCTGACACTGAATTTTTGGCGGGAGAGCAAAGCGAAACGCCAAGTTGCCTCGCAGTTTGGCATGTATGTGCCACCTGAATTGGTTGCGGATATCGTTGCCGCACCCGATGCGCAAGATCTCACTGGGCAAGAGAAAGAATTGACGGTGTTGTTTTCGGACATTCGCGACTTCACCTCGTTTGCAGAGAACATTCCGCCAGCCCAATTAACCGCAGTAATGAATCAATTATTGTCACCAGTCACACGTGCTATTCACGAACATCGTGGCACCATTGATAAATATATGGGTGATGCCGTGATGGCGTTCTGGGGGGCACCTCTAGCTGATCCAAAACATTCACTGCACGCGGTTCAAGCTGCCATCGCAATGCAACGAGCTCTCAGAAGGACGAATCAAGAATTCATGGCAGCTGGCTTACCCGAATTGGCTATGGGAATAGGTATTCACACTGGCGTCATGAATGTTGGCAATATGGGCTCTGACTTCCGCATGGCTTATACCGTACTTGGCGACAATGTAAATTTGGGTTCTCGTATTGAAGGACTCACCAAAAACTATGGTGCCGAAATACTGATTAGTGATGATACTTTGCAAGCTCTGGGAGATGATCATGACTTCAGTATTCGTCCAGTTGACTTGGTCCGAGTGAAAGGGCGCGAGACACCCGTTATGCTGTTTGAAGTAGTGTTGGACCCTGAACAGCAAGCTACCATTGCCCAAGTTCAGTTTGCTTGGCAGTGTTATCGCAACCGCGACTTTGCGGAAGCGGAGCGAGCCTACCATAGTCTTGCGAATGATCCGCTCGGTTTGCTCTTTGCCGAGCGCTGCAACTATTATCAGGATAACCCACCGTTACCTGAGTGGGATGGCGTATTTACGCATCAACAAAAGTAGGTCGAGGTCATGAGTACTGAACATTTAGTGGAACGGATTCGCTATTTAAACCACATTGGTATTGCACTGACCGCTGAACGCGACCCTTTGCGGTTGCTTGAGATGATTCTCAGTAGTGCGCGCAAACTCACCGGCGCCGATGCGGGGTCACTGTATCTGATTGAGGGTGAAGATCGCGACCGCACATTGCATTTCGCGCTCGTACAAAATGATCAACTCAAGATTCACTATGGCGGGTCCGGTGAACCGCTCTCTGATAATTTTGCGCCACTGCCACTGTTTAACAATGGCCAGCCTAACGATTCCATGATTGTCGTAAGCGCAGTATTAAACGAAAAAACGATTGTCATCGACGACGCCTACCATGCCGACGGATTCGACTTTTCGGGCACGCGTGCCTTCGATGAAAAAACTGGCTATCACACGGAATCGGTTCTCGTGATACCGCTTCGCAATCACGAGAATGAGGTCATTGCCGCACTGCAACTGATCAATAAAAAGGATAATGGCACAACCCAAGCATTCCATGATGATGATATTGAACTGGCCGAATCACTTGCGTCGCAAGCGGCCATTGCCCTCACCAACCAACGCCTCATTGGCGAGTTGGAAACCTTGTTCGAGAGTTTTACCCAACTCATCGCAGAAGCGATTGATGCCAAGTCACCACAAACTGGCGCGCACTGTCGACGAGTCCCAGAACTGACTCTGATGATTGCAGATGCAGCGAGCGGCTCTCAGTATCCGGGGATTGAGACCTTTACAATGGACGAGCGTGAGCGTTATGAGCTTAAAACAGCTGCTTGGATGCATGATTGCGGCAAAATTGTCACGCCTCCGCATGTGGTTGAAAAAAGTCGTAAACTGGAAACCATCTATGACCGACTGGGTACCATTGAAGCGCGCTTCGCGGCATTGGCAGCACAGCCTGAATGGGCGAACCGCCGCGTGGAACTCGCCGACGACTTAGAGTTTCTGCGCGTCGCTAATGCCGGTAGCGAGTTCATGAGTGATGAGGAAGTTGCGCGGGTTCAACGTATTGCAACACGCACCTATCCAACGCTCGAGGGTGAACAACAACCCCTGCTCACAGCCCAGGAGGTCGAGTTCTTGTCCATTCGGCGCGGCACGCTTACCGCAGAAGAGCGCAAAATTATGGAAGACCACATGGTTCATACCATCAACATGCTTGAGAAACTGCCGTTTCCAAAGCATTTACGACGGGTTCCAGAATTTGCAGGTGGCCATCATGAGCGCATGGATGGCAATGGCTATCCACGCGGGCTCACGAAAGAACAAATGTCGATACCCGCACGCATTATGGGGATTGCCGACGTGTTCGAAGCGTTGACTGCACCTGAACGCAGCTACAAGAAGCCGATGCCACTATCTCAGAGCCTCACGATTATGGGGCGAATGGTCGAGAATAATCATCTCGATGCGGATCTATTCCGGTTGTTTGTCGATAAACAAGTCTATTTGAGCTATGCACAACGATTTTTGCAGCCTGAGCAAATAGATACCGTTGATTTAACGCAATTACCAGGGTACTCAGCACGATGAATTTACATGTTTTAGGCTGCAGTGGCGGCATCGGCGGCAGTACGCCAAGTACCTGCATCCAATTGACACCGAACATTCTGATTGATGCAGGTTCGGGTTTAGAGAAGTTATCACTCGACGCCATGCGCCAAGTTGACCACATCCTGTTGACGCATGCTCACATGGATCACATCAGTGCACTAGCTACGTTTCTATCGAATGTGATTGGTTATCGAGATCAGGCGGTCCGTGTGTATGCACAACCCGCTACTTTGGAAGTTCTGCGTAAACATATATTTAATTGGCAAGTGTGGCCTGACTTCACAGTGTTGCCCAATGTCGAGCAACCCATTATCGACATGGTACCGTTGCAACCCGGTAAAGCATTTACCATTGAGAACCTGCAAGTGACGCCGATTACAATGGAGCACACCGTCCCGACGGTTGGTTTTAGTATCCGCAGCGATGCCTATCACTTGGTCTATTGTGCCGACACGACTTATAACGCCAATTTGATTGATGCGTTGAATCAACTACCGCCTGCCGATCAGCTGGTGATCGAATGCTCTTTCCCGCAAGCGCAGCATGAAATGGCAATGCTTTCCAAACACTTAACGACAGAACTATTGAAGCGCTTCATCGACCAGCTGCACTATCGCCCCAAAGAAATTTTGGTGGCTCATTTGAAGCCGAACTACGAACCTGCCATCCGCGCCGAGTTGGCCGAACTGTTAGCAGATTATCCTTGGCGTTATTTGGAGCACTAACCACCAGCGAAACCTTGATGCATACCTCATTCGCACAAGCGAAATGGCATTGCGCAATTTTTCAGCATGTTCTAATCTTCACAGGATATTTACAGTCTTACTGAAGGATCGATAGATGCTATTGTGCAGGAACGCACGACTGGCTTTCGTGGTACTAGTCGCGTGCTTATCTTCTCCCCATCTGAGTGCTCAAACACTGCAGGAAGCAATTGCTCGCGCCCAACAAGCGGCTGCCGCTGGCGATGCAACGACTGCGTTTAGCGAACTTCAATCCTTAGAAAATAACTATGCTGGCGATCCAGAGTTCGATTATTGGTACGGCGTGATTGCCCTTCGCGCGGGTGAAGACAGCGAGGCCATTCTTGCTCTGCAGCGCGTTGTTGCAGTAAACGCCAAGCATGCTGGGGCGCATATGGAGTTAGTAGGCGCTCACTTACGACAAAATAACGTTGACCGAGCTCAACACCATTTGACCATTGCGAAGTCGCTGAATCCTCCTGAGCGCGCGGCAACCATGATTCAACGTTATGAGGAGGCTATTGCCGAGCGCCAGCAGCGGGCGCGCGATGGCATTTCTTTGGTGGTGTTAGGTACTGATGTCGGTTACGACAGCAACTATGTGAATTATCCTGATACCTTTGATTTATTTCAGGGAACCTTTCTCGAAGGGATAGCTATTTTAGAAGCAGATGAGACTGCGTTTGCGACGTTGCGAGGCAGCTATTTTCGCCAAAAGCCGGTCAACGATAGCGAATACTTTGAAGTGACAGCCAGTGGCCAAGCGCGCGTCAACCAAGCGGATGCGGCCGGTGCATTTAATACGAACATTATTCAACTCGCTGCACTTTATGGCGAACGCGTAAATGATCGTCAGCAATTTAAATATGGTGTTGAGGCCAGCAAAATTTGGCTCGACGAAGAAAGCTTTCGCTCACATATTGGTCTGCAAATGAGCTACGAACATCAAATGAACGACCAAGATTTGGTTCGTGCTACGACCCGCCTGCGCGACTTTCACTTCAAGAATAACCGCAATGACTACCGCTCGGGTATGGGTGAAGCCGAATGGATACACAAGTTTTCCGCTGAACTCACCGGACGATTTCGGGGCGCTGCTGAAATAGAGCGAGTAAAAAATAGTCCTACTCGCCCCGGTGGTGATGCGACTCGCTACTACGCCTCCGCTGACTTTGACTATCAATGGGATGACCGCAATAAGCTATCGATGGGACTTATTTATGGACGCCTGCGCTACCACGACCCTGGCTTTGCCATTTTTAATCGTGGTCAAGAGGACATTCGCAGTGATGACTTGGTGAGTCTGCGGAGCGAGTGGAAACACAACTTAACTCGCAATTGGCAACTTGCACTGAGTGCTCAGTACCGCGACCAGCGCTCAAGCGTAGATTTTTTCGATTTGGACCAGAGCTTGGTTCAATGGACGGTGACTTATGCTTACTAACGCATTAAAACAGACGCTCGCATGGCTGGGTTTACGCACATTGAGTGTGCTTTTGGTGGTGCTGGCAGCAGCTGGTTTCAGTCCTTTATTAAGTGCAGCTGAGACGGTTGAAATTGCTCGATTGTTATTCGTACATGGGCAAGTTGAGATTCATCGCGAAGCGGAAATCATTGCGGCGCAACGCGGTAGTCCTTTATATGAAGGTGATCGAGTTGTTACGCATGAGAACAGCAGTGCTCAAATGCGCTTCAATGATCAACAGTTAGTCGCTATCCGTCCCAAATCTGCCTATGAAATTATTGCCCATCGGTTTGACCCCGACGACGCTTCAGATCATGCACACTCCAGTCATTTGCTGCGCGGCGGATTACGTGCTGTTACCGGTTTAATAGGCAAAACAAAGCATGAAAATGTAGAGTTTACAACGCCAGTAGCAACCATGGGAATTCGCGGTACCGACCTGCACATTTTTGTCATTCCAGTAGGACAAGAAGATCAATATGATGGCTTACCGGCCGGTGTGTATTTGTTAGTACGGGAGGGTATGGTCAACAAGAAAACTCTGGTTGCAGATGTCGATGTACCTGCCGGAGGATTTAAATATGTTAAAGATGAACAATCTGAACCCACTGATCCACCGGTAGCTGTGGAAGAATTATTTGGCGAGGAAATCGAGTTCGTTGAAGACTACGAGGAGGATTCCGAAAATACTTCCGAAGATAGCAATGATTCAGGTGACAACACCGATGAGCAGGAAGGTATCGAAAACGATGATGAGCTCGAGCCTGTTGATTTAGGTGACCATAGCAATAATCCTGATACTGACCCAAGTGGTAATAACGATCCCGTCGTTCCTCCGGAGCAAGCCGGGCAAGATGATGCCGAGGATCGCGGTGAAGAGGTAGCCGAGCCAGAACCTGAGCCTGAGCCCGAACCAGAGCCTGAACCTGAGCCTGAGCCCGAGCCTGAGCCTGAGCCTGAGCCAGAGCCTGAACCAGAGCCCGAGCCAGAGCCTGAGCCTGAGCCAGAGCCAGAGCCAGAACCAGAACCAGAACCTGAGCCCGAGCCAGAGCCTGAACCAGAGCCCGAGCCAGAGCCTGAGCCTGAGCCAGAGCCAGAGCCAGAACCAGAACCTGAGCCCGAGCCAGAGCCCGAACCAGAGCCCGAACCTGAGCCAGAGCCCGAACCAGAGCCTGAACCAGAGCCAGAGCCAGAGCCAGAACCAGAACCTGAGCCCGAACCAGAGCCCGAACCAGAGCCCGAACCTGAACCTGAACCTGAACCTGAACCGGAGCCGGAACCTGAACCAGAGCCAGAGCCAGAGCCTGAACCAGAGCCTGAGCCTGAGCCTGAGCCAGAGCCTGAGCCTGAGCCTGAGCCAGAGCCAGAGCCGGAACCGGAACCTGAGCCAGAGCCAGAGCCAGAGCCAGAGCCTGAACCTGAGCCAGAGCCTGAGCCAGAGCCTGAGCCAGAACCTGAGCCTGAGCCCGAGCCAGAGCCTGAACCTGAGCCCGAACCTGAGCCAGAGCCGGAGCCGGAGCCCGAGCCTGAACCTGAACCTGAGCCGGAGCCTGAACCTGAGCCGGAGCCTGAACCTGAACCTGAACCTGAGCCGGAGCCTGAGCCGGAGCCTGAACCGGAGCCGGAGCCTGAACCGGAGCCGGAGCCTGAACCTGAGCCCGAGCCGGAGCCTGAACCTGAGCCCGAGCCGGAGCCTGAACCAGAGCCCGAGCCAGAGCCTGAGCCTGAACCGGAACCTGAGCCCGAACCTGAGCCGGAGCCTGAACCCGAGCCCGATCCCAGCGATCTGCCGCCCACTGGCGCAGGTTTAAATGACGGTGGTTTTAGTGGCGGTACACAAACTGCAAGCGTCATGTTTGACGACAGTGGCGCTTTAGTGCGTATTGAGGACGGGGGGTTTGTCTTTGTCGCCGAGAATCCAAATAACAATGTCACGAGTCAGTCGGTTTCTGAATCGATTTCTGAATCGATTTCTGAAAGTAATGTCAGCTTCAACTCATTGCAGCTTGATTCTTATATTGCCGGCTCAAACAATACATTCTCATGGGGCCTGTGGGCACCAGAGAGCTATACGCTGACCTACAATGATGCGCCTTTAGATAACAGTCGGAGCTTTGGTTACAGCTACGCACCGCACATCTATTTCGATGCAGCGAGCGCCATTGCGCAAGCAGCACTGTACTCAGAGCCAGCGCGTTTTGAAATTGTCTTTAGTCAGGTTCCGAGTGAAGCCAATGGCATTTTAAATGTCATTAAGGAAACATCGTGGATTGATGTCGACTTCAGCGCGGCAACCATTGATGCGCAAATCAATCTCTTTTATGAGGATGCTGGTACTCTCAATCTGTCCGCCGCAGGAACTATTCAAGACTTCTATGACAGTTACCTCAGTCTCACTGAGGACAGCGGCAATCCACTCTTTATCGATGGCCGCCTATACGGTCAATTCACCGGTCATCCTGACTGGGGTATCGACGGCATGCTAGCAGGTATCTATCTTGAGTTGGGTCAACTTGCGCAAACCGAGTTGGTCCGGTACTGGATTCAGATCGGTCTACTGAATACCTACTGCTGGCGAAGCTTCCCATGCGACTTTATCGATGCAAACTACCAACCTGCAAACATCACTCTAGCGGGTACTACTTTTATCGGCCAGGCTGATTATCTAGCCATGCGACCCAACGGCGATTCTCTGTGGTTAGATGGGGATCGATTTGCCGCAGATATTTGGGCTCCGATCGCCGCTCGAAGTGATGTCATGTACGGCTACACACCTCACTTTGTGGTGCTCGATCCAACCGGTTTGGTCGGTGGTGATACTGCACATAGTTATTCCATTACCACCGAATCCGGTGCCATCGAGTTTCGTTGGGGCTACTGGGAACCCGGTAGTTACATGATCAAGAACTATGATCCTAACTATGCACTGGAATGGAGTTACAACGTCAACAATGCAAGTTTGCTGCCATATCACTTTGTCTGGGCGAATGTGGACGGACCCAGTGTACTGCCCGACTCTGGAATTCGGTCATTCGAATTTGCTGCGGGCGGTTCATTACTTGCCAACGACCAGAGCGGTACTATTGATCTGATCGACGGCAATATCGCTATCGATTTCGGCCAAGAGTCGGTCTTTGTGACCCTGTTGTTTGATGTTGGCGAGAGCACCGAGAGCCTGCAAGGGTCCAGCGCCATCTCAAGTTTACTCACCGATTCTGAGTACGGTTTCTCGCTCTACGGCTATGGCGAAATCATCTCCAGTGGGGTCATGTATGCCTCGCTCGTTGGAGAGGACTTAGACGCACTCGCTGCATTATTGCGGATATTTGGCTACGACCAAACCTATGTTGGTGCTGCAGTATTCTCAGCGAGCGATTCGTTAGGTCAAAGCCTTGCTGAAATGGGTGCAATCAACGGTGGCATGCTGGGTCTAAATGACAATATTTCAATTTTCTCGAATGCGGAAAACACCTCTGTCATTGGCTCTACACTTGCGCAAGCACAGTCCGAAAATTGGCTGTTCCAATTGTTGCTACTGCCGCAGTATTCGGGCAGTGAGTCAGAGTGGTATGTCTATGACAGCAGTGGCAACGTCGCTGCATCGGTATTCTCCGGCTGGATTTCCGGCGGCAGCTATGCACTCTTTGAGCAAATCAACGCTGCAGAGGATGTTCAGAGTCAGTCCACCGACAATACAAGCCCGTTTTATTTCAGTTACGCCGATGTATTGACTGATTTGAGCACATTGTCGATTTCAGGTGTGCATGCATGGCGACCCAATAGCTCGCTGTATTTTACCGACGATTCATTGGGAGGCGGCTACATATCCTCGACAGATGGCTTCCTCAGCGTCAACTTTGATACGGGTGAAGTAGCCATTTCGCTCGATTTCAAACAGTATGACGAATTTGAGCTTCCATTCGGTGATGGTCGACTCTGGGCGCAAGTTTTGTTCGCAGATCTTTATGGTTCGCAAGGTATAGAACTGCAGGGTGATGGCATTTTCGCTGCTACTGGTAATCGACTTTGGGCACGTCCTGTTGGTGCTCAGATGGAAGGTATAGCCACTTTATTGCGTGCTTATTTGGTAGGTAGCACGGATGCCTTGCTTGGAGACCTGTTGTTCACGCGGTATTCATTTAACGGCTTCCCCGCCATAGGCGGCAGCGATGCGACTTTTGATCAGTTCCCGGGTATGGCAAATGCCGGCATTTTGATTGCAGGTGACGGCTTTAATACGCATTTTTACGCTACCGATTTTTACGCCAAAGCACCACAAGTAGTGGGCGAAGTTATTTTACCTAACTACGCCAGCAATGAATCTGGTTATGAATTCTGGGGCTACCTCAACTCTACCTATGTGATGAATTACTCGGTGCAGTTAGGTGGTGAAGATATCTACTTCTCTTACTGGGAAGCACCACCTTCAGATTATTTGCTCTTTGGTCAACAGAATGAGCGGATTTCCAGCGATGTACTGCGAGGAATTTCGAGCCCGAACTTTAGTGACCCTACTTCCTCGCTATCACTCGAAAACTTTAGTTATAACGTTGAATTTGGTTACTTGTTCGATGCCCTCGAGGGCAACTGGATTGGCTTAGATGGAACGGCCAACGTTGATTTTATCAGCGGCACTATCGACTTCGACCTCGGAATTGATGAAGCCAGTAATGGCACTGTCTACTACCTTTCAGCCAGCGCCACTGTGCAACAGCTGTTTGATATGGACACCATTTTGTTTAGCGGGGGTTCGGGCAATTTTAGCGAGCTCACTTATCACGCGCATTGGTTAGGCGCTGAACTGCAAGGTATTGTCGGTTTACTCGACGGCTACCATGCCGGTGACGACAGCATCTATCGTGGTTTCTTGTTATGGGGTCGTGATGTCGCGATTGGCCCGCTCAATGAAATTGATCCAAACCGATGGAACACTGGCGGCATTATTGCTGGCAATCGTGATTACATGCTGGCAACAGACATTACTGCGGGACTTTTCAATAGTTCAGGTTCTACCGCGGTGCTGGCGCAATTACGCGGTGACGGTTTGCGCTTTAATAATCGAAATGCAGAAAGCTCTTTCAACTACACGTTCACCTGGACCGCTGGTAGCGTTGACTTAAACTGGGGTTATTGGGCTGCGGGTAGCTATAGTATCTTCGACAGCACTCAATCACCGCCAAACTCCGGAGCTGGTGACTCGATGTTACTGTACATGGCAGCATCAGTGATCACTCCTCCTACTGCAACGAGTCCAACGGGTACCATAAGCTATCACTATGTGCCTGCGGCACAACAGAATCGATCTTATGATGCTGTTGATGGTGCTATCTCGAATTACGACGGTAGCCGCATTATTGTCGACTTCGATGAAGAACTCGTAGCAGTCGATATCCGTATCGACTTCCTCGATGCCGATACCTTTGAGTCAATTGGCTTACTCGGTAGCTTCTTTGGCACCAGCGGTTTAACAGCACTGTACTCTGCACAGCAAATCGATTTGGTCGGTGACGGCTACTTTAGTGGCGGCTCGGGCGCGTTATGGGGACAATTCATTGGCTCTGAGCACGAAGGCATTATGGCGCAATTCCGCGGCACCAACAGCGGCGGTGATTGGTTCCATGATGTACTGGTGTTCGAACAACTGAGCATCACCAATGGTTTTGATGAAGTTAGTCTTGGAGATTTAGGTGGCAATCTAGGCATTGCTTGGTTCTCGAATGCCGATAGCTTGTACCGCATGAGTGGTGACGCCTTGCGACTGTTGCTGACGACACCAGGCACAGAGCCGACACTCGGACTTCATAGTGCTTGGGATGGCGTCACGTACATTGGCGGCAATACACTCAATTACAGTGACAATTATGCCCTGCCTGGCTCGGCTGGACCCGACACACCGCAAATTCATTGGGGGTATTGGGAAGCCGATGATTACACCGTTCAAACATCAGATCCGAGTGGTTTTACCGCGCAAAATAATGACTCGCGTATGTACTATCTGTACAGCAATGATTTAACGCCTGCGGGTACGACCTTATTAAGTGGTACGCATACCTACTCCATGTTTGCAGGCTCGTCACTGAAAGGCAGTACCTACGAGTTTGACATGGATTACGATACGTCTGACATCCAGGTGAATTTTGATGATGGGCTGGTCGATATTAATCTCGCCTTTATGAATGCGACTGACAGTGGCGGTTTGAGCGCCACGGGTGTCGATTTCAGCACTTTCTGGGCGGACGGCGCTATTGACCTGATTGGCAGCGGCTTCTTCGACTCAGGTAGAATTGACGCGACCTTTGTTGGTGCTGAATTCGAAGGGATTATGTCAATTATTGAGGCACAGGGCGGTGGCGACGCCCTGCGCGGCGTGGGTATTTTTGGGCGCGATCCTTAACGGATCGCGCGCTTCAGTTGCCATTGCCAATACAAGTGGTAGACCGCCGGAATCACCAGCAATGATAACAGTGGTGCCGCTATCATTCCGCCTATCATTGGCGCGGCAATGCGTTGCATCACCTCACTGCCGGTGCCCTGCGTCAGCATGATCGGTAACAAACCGGCGATGATGGTCAGTACCGTCATGGCCTTTGGCCGAACCCGCATCACTGCACCCTCCATGATTGCTTTATCTAAGCCTACTAGCGTGCGTTCTTGTGTGTCTCGCCAAGCATTATTGAGGTACAACAACATCACCACACCAAACTCGGCTGCCACACCCGCTAGTGCAATCATACCTACCATCACGGCAATGGAGAGATTGAACTCCAAATACCAAAGGAACCAAAGGCTACCAGCCAGAGCAATAGGCAGCGTTGCCATGATCAAGATTGCTTGTTTGAACGAGCGGAACGTTAAATACAACAAGATCAAAATGACCGCCAACGTGATAGGAATCACTTCCTGCAACTTAGCTTCAACGCGCTCAATTTGCTCGTATTGACCGGACCAGGTCAATGCATACCGTGGCGGTAGTTCAAAGTCAGCTAACGCCGCTTGTGCATTGGTAATCACCGTACCAACGTCCATATCATTCTCAACATCAATAAACACCCAACCCGTTGGTCGTGCATTTTCACTGCGAATCATCGCAGGTCCATCGGTGACACTTACGGTTGCTAACTGTTCCAATGTCACCCAAGCACCGTCGCGACTCACTATGGGCAATTGTCGCAGACTTTCGACATGATCACGGTACTGACGTGGATAGCGCAAGGTAATGGGATAACGTTCCGTTCCCTCTACCGTTTCATCGATACGACCACCGCCGATAGCAAACTGGATAACTCGCTGCAACTCAGCTTGACTCACGTTGTAGCGCGCGGCACGTGCTAAATCTGGTTGAATTTCAATATATCGTCCTGCCGCAGGTCGTTCAGCGTAAACCGAAGCAACGCCTGTTACATCAGCGAGCTCTTGCTCGATAGATTGTCCAAGCCGCTGAATTTCGGCTAAATCAGGACCTGCAATTTTGAGTCCTAGCGGCGTTTTTAAGCCGGTGGACAACATGTCGATACGGGTCTTGATAGGTTGCACCCAAGCGTTGGTAATACCCGGAACTTGGACGGTCGCGTCAAGTTCCGCGATGATATCTTGAATGGTTACACCGTCGCGCCATTCCTCTTCAGGTTTCAACTGAATGGTCGTTTCGAGCATAGTCAGTGGTGCTGGATCGGTAGCTGTTTCAGCGCGCCCTGCTTTACCAAAGACTCGCTCCACTTCTGGCACTTGGGCAATCAACCGATCGGTTCGTTGCAACAGCTGACTGACGGTTGCTGGACTAATACCCGGAAGCGTGGTCGGCATATACAGTAAATCCCCTTCTTGCATGGTCGGCATAAATTCACTGCCGAGCTTGCTGTATGGGTAGTAAGCACTTACCGCCATTAAAACAGCCAAAACTAAAGTCAGCTTAGGCCACGCTAGGACACCTCGGAGCAGAGGTCGATAGACAAAAATTAACCCTCGAGTCAGCGGATTCCGGTTCTCTGAAATGATCTTGCCACGAACAAAATACCCCATTAACACCGGCACCAACGTCACAGCGAGTAATGCAGCGGCCGCCATCGCGAAGGTTTTCGTGTAGGCCAAAGGAGCAAACAAGCGACCTTCTTGCGCTTCCAGCGCAAAGACAGGTAAAAAGCTCAAGGTGATGATGAGGAGCGACAAAAATAGCGCTGGACCGACTTCAACACTGGCTTTTGCAACCAGTTGCCAATGCTCACCTGAGTTGGGCTGACGCTGCTCTTGGTGAGTAAAGCGCTCAAGGTGTTTGTGCGCATTCTCAACCATCACAATGGCCGCATCGACCAGCGCACCAATGGCAATCGCAATACCGCCGAGACTCATGATATTCGCGTTGATACCCAGACTCCGCATCACTATGAAGCTCATGAGCACGGCCAATGGCAGCGTGATAATCGCGACCAGTGCGGAACGCAGGTGCAGCAAGAATAGCACCGTCACCAGTGCCACAAATGCCATCTCTTCAATCAATTTGGTTTGCAGGTTGTCCACGGCACGTTCGATCAATTGCGAGCGATCATAAGTCGAAACGATTTCGACACCATCCGGCAGGCCAGCCTTTATCGAATCGAGTTTCGCGCGCACGTTTTCAATAGTTGCCAACGCATTCTCGCCATGGCGCATCACCACAATACCGCCGACCACCTCGCCCTCGCCATCAAGTTCTGCAATGCCGCGACGCAGTTCAGGTCCACGACGAACGGTGGCGACGTCAGCCAACGTCACGGTTCCGTCTCGCGAATTCATCACTGGCAGTGGCACCTGACGCAGGTCTTCCAGCGATTGAATGTAGCCAGTGCCACGCACCATATACTCCGCTTCACCCATTTCAATGATACCGCCGCCCACCTCATTGTTGGCGTTAACGATGGCGGATTGCACCTGCTCTAAGGTTAAGTTCAACGCCTGCAGACGCTGAGGCTCTACCACCACTTGATAGCCAGCAACCATGCCACCGACCGTAGCGACTTCGGCTACACCCGACACACTTTGTAGCTCTTGCTTCAAAAACCAATTCTGTAAACTGGTGAGCTCACCTAAGTCATGATTGCCGCTGCGGTCAACCAGCGCATATTGATAGATCCAGCCCACTCCGCTGGCATCAGGTCCGAGTGTCGGTGTCACGCCGTCAGGCAGACGATCCGAAGCCTGATTCAGGTATTCCAACACACGGCTACGCGCCCAATACATGTCAGTGTCATCGTCGAACAGAATATAGAGATACGAGTCGCCGAAAAACGAATAGCCGCGAACTTGCGTCGCTCCAGGTACTGCCAACATAATATTGGCAAGCGGCCATGTGACTTGTTCTTCGACCAACTGCGGCGCTTGCCCTGGATACGGCGTTTTTACAATAACTTGAACATCAGACAGATCAGGAATTGCATCGAGCGGTGTCGATACCATGGCACGCCAACCTAACCACGCAGCTATAAAAGCTGCGACAATTACCAATAGGCGGTTGCGAATGGAGGCATTAATGATTTGCGTGAGCATCTTGCGCCTCCGCTGGTGCATCTTTTCGCTGTTGGCGGCTCAGCAATAAACTCGCTTCCGAATCCAGCAAGAACTGTCCTGCGGTGACCACCCTTTCACCCTCCATCAAACCAGACAGTATCTCCGCTTCGCCATTGACGACTAGACCGATTTCAACGTTCCGTTGTTCGAAAGTGCCATCCGTGCTGCGAACCATGACGCGATTGTCAGAGCCGGTCAGAATAAGGCTGCTCACCGGGACCGCCAGGACATCTCGGCGTGGTCCACCGAACAGTTCAACTTGTGCCTGCATGCCTACCTGCAACGGCGTGGTGGCCGATTCCGGCAACAAGATACGAACACGCTGGCTGCGTGTTTGCCGATCCAATTCCGGGTAAATGTAATCAATTTCGGTTTCAAAGCCGCGCAGATCGGCCTGCGGCAAGGTAATGTCTGCCGGTGCACCCACGCGGAGCCAATCGCTGTAGCGTTCGGGGACATCGGCAATCAGCCACACACTTTGATCACCGGTAATAGTCAGTAGCTCAGTGCTCGGTTGCACGTACATGCCCTGTGCCACGTTGAGCTCGGTAACGACTCCGGCTGCCGGAGCATACACAGGCACTCGATAGAGAATCTCACCTGACTTCATGATGGCGTCAGTTTGTGTCGCTGTCATTCCCAGTAGTTCCAGCCGCAAACGCGCATCACGGATCAGCCGCTGCCGTTGGCTATCGGCCAAATTGGCGCCATCGACGGCCTGTAGTAAGTCTTGCTGCGCAACCACGAGTTCACGACTGTAGATGGTATATAACAAATCACCGGCTTCGACCCGTTGTCCCTCACTCCGAATCGCCAACTCTTCCAGCCAACCATCGGCACGTGGGTGAATGTGCACGCGAGCATTGTCGTTCCATTCGACCGTACCTAGCGTCGCCAAGTAACGCCATAATGTAGTGCGATACGCCGCAGTCGTCTGAATACCAAGGTTCTGCTGCATTTGGTCACTGATTTGCACCGTCACCTGCTCTTGTCGTTCGCGAGCTTCCAAGTCCATTCCACAAATGGGGCAAGTACCAGGCTCATCACGAACGATATGGCTATGCATAGGGCAGATATATTCAACTGCAGCATCTTGCTCCAGCATTTCTGGCTGCGCTAATGCTTGAGCATTCGATTGTTCCTGATGCTCGTGTTCATGCTCTTGAGCGCGTAATGGCTGCGGAAACACTACCACACTCATAGTCATGACAACCATAAGCAACCACACCAAGCGGTTAAAGAAGAATTTATTCATAGCAAATGACCTTGTGTAAAACCAATTTCAGCAGACAGAGCTGCGAGCACTGATAGAGACAGCGCGCCTATAAAGCAAATTGATCGTTAGGCCATCGGTGGGCGGTCGAGATATCCGGGTAAAGCGGTAATGACAGTACCATCGTCACGCAAAATTTGCGCAGGCAAGGTACTGGGGAAGGTAAAAGCAGATTGTGTGAGTGCCGATGCAGAGCCCGCACAATGATGCTGACAATCGCTACAGGTGTTGTCGCAGTCCATATGTTGAATGACCACAATCTCACTGCTGGTCGACTCATCGTCACAACATGAATGGTCAGCGTCGACATCAGCCGATACAGTGTGCTGCATGGCGGCAGTATGACTTGCCGACATGCCGTCATCACTCACACGAGCGGATGCTGGGGTCCCGAGGGAACCCAGCACCAGCAACACAATAAGCATGCGAATAATGATGTTCATGCCGACAAGTATAGCCTAAGCGTTACCAAATAGTCACGCGTTGCTCTGGAGCCACGTATAAGTCATCGCCCTCTTGCACATCAAACGCTTCATAGAACGCTGGAATGTTGACGACCGTACCGTTCACACGGAACTCAGCTGGAGAGTGAGGACCCACTGCCACTTGCTGACGAATGGCTTCTTCACGCGCTTTGTTTTTCCACACCTGAGCCCAACCTAAGAACACACGTTGCTCACCGGTGAAGCCATCCAGCACTGGCGATGGTTCGCCGTTCAATGAGTCTACATAGGCTTTGTAAGCGATAGTTAAACCCGCTAAGTCACCGATGTTCTCACCCAAGGCTAAGCGACCATTCATTTTCAGGCCTTCAATCGGCTCATACTCGCTGTATTGCTCTGCTAGCATAGTACCGCGCTCATCAAACGCTGCACGATCTTGCTCTGTCCACCAGCTATTGAGGTTACCGTCGCCATCATACTTGGAGCCTTGGTCATCAAACCCATGGCCAAGCTCGTGTCCGATCACCGCACCGATACCGCCATAGTTGACCGCGTCTTCAGCATTCATATTAAAGAATGGAGGCTGCAAAATGCCGGCTGGGAAGACAATTTCATTGCGCACTGGGCTGTAGTAAGCATTGACCGTCTGTGGTGTCATACCCCAGTCTTCTTCATCGACTGGCTTGCCGATTTTGCTCAAATTGTCGTTGAACTCAAACTGCGCTGAACGCTTGTAGTTACCGACTAAATCATCTGCCGCCACAACGAGGTCTGAGTAATCGCGCCACTCGCTCGGATAACCAATGTACGGCGTAAATTTACTCAGCTTCTCTTGTGCCTTCTGCTTGGTTTCTTCGGTCATCCACTCAAGGTTATCAATCGACTCACCATAAGCGGTAATCAGGTTAGCGACGAGCTCTTCCATTCGCGCCTTGGCAGCAGGTGGGAAGTATTCAGCCACATAGAGTTGACCCAGTACTTCACCGAGAGCGCTGTCTGTAGCCGATACGCCACGCTTCCATAATGGTTCTTGTTCAGGCGTACCTTGCAAGACTTTGCCAAAGAATTCGAAGCGACGGTCGCTCATTTCAGTCGTTAATGCGGAGGCATAGCGATTCACTACTTTCAATGCCATGTAGTGCTTCCAGGTGTCGACTGATACGTCGTCAAACATATCGCCGAAAGTTTCGAAATACGACGGCTGACGCACAATGGCTTCGTCCAGAGTGGCTAAGCCAGCTGCTTCGGTGAAGGCACCGAAGTTGAAGTCGCCAAATAACTCGGTGAGCTCATCCATCGACTTTTTGTTATAGGTATTATCAGCATTACGGCTTTCAACACGAGTCCAGTGGGCAGTCGCGATGTCCGTTTCCAACGCCATAATGGCATCGGCAGCTTCAGCCGCTGAGGCGTAACCCGCTAACTCGAGAATATCAACGAGATAGTCTTTGTATTGCGCTCGAATTTCGACGAACTTTTCGTCGTCACTGAGATAGTACTCACGATCTGGTAAGGTCAAACCGGATTGCGACATGTAAATGGCATTGATGCCCGGGTTCTTCGCATCTGGATAGACATAAAAACCAAACGGCGAGCCAACACCCATCTGGGCTAGTTTGGCAAAATGCGCGGCAATTGCATTGTGGTCTTGCAGTTGTGCAATAGCTTCGAGATCAGCAGCAATTGGCGTCACACCCAAACGGTCGCGCAGCTCAACATTGGTGTAACTGTTGAAGAAATCACCAATTTTCGCTTCGTTGCTACCTGGCTCTGGGTTAGCTGCTGCTGCGGCTTCAATAATGCCACGCAAACGCTCTTGGTTTTCGTCACGCAACTCGGTGAACGAGCCAATGCGCGAGCGGTCCGCAGGCATTTCAGTTTCTTTCACCCAAGTTCCGTTCACATACGAGAATAAGTCATCTTGTGGACGAACGCTGGTATCAAATGCTTCCATACGCAGACCTGATGTCAGCGCTTGTTGCTGCTCTGCAGCTTGAGTTTGTTGTTGTTCGGTGCTCTGCTGCGGCGAGCAAGCAGCCACCCCGAGGGCAAGTGCGACACTAAGCGCAATGGTATTAATCTTGTTCATGAGTACTCCAAAAAATGAAAAGCGATATTTGATAATAGCTACTCGATATTAGCGAAGAGCAAAACCGCACTGCTAGTAACTAATAGCTAGTAGCCAATTGCTGTTTACGATAGCGGATGGGTGGGAGCGCGGCAATAAAAAACCGGGGCATGCAGCGCATGTCCCCGGTCGTTGATCGCAAATTAGACGATCGTTTACTTTTTCTTAGCCTTTTTGTTCGGCAGGTCGGTGATTGACCCTTCGAACACTTCGGCGGCGAGGCCGACTGATTCATGCAATGTTGGGTGCGCATGAATGGTGAGTGCGATATCTTCAGCATCACAACCCATCTCGATTGCTAAACAAATTTCGCCCAGCAATTCACCTGCGTTAGTCCCCACAACAGCACCACCGATGATGCGGTTATTCTTATCGAAAATCAGCTTAGTGAAACCATCTGTTGCACCTTGCGCAATCGCACGACCTGAAGCCGACCACGGGAAGGTCGCTGCTTCGTACTCGATGCCTTGCTCTTTGGCTTCTTTCTCGGTGAGACCTGCCCACGCAACTTCAGGATCTGTGTAAGCAATCGATGGAATCACTTTCGGATCGAAGTAATGTTTCTTACCGGCAATCACCTCAGCAGCCACATGACCTTCGTGAACGGCTTTGTGCGCCAGCATAGGCTGACCGACCAAGTCGCCAATCGCGAAGATATTCTTCACGTTGGTACGTAATTGCTTGTCGACCTCAATAAAGCCACGGTCAGTCACTTTCACACCAGCGTTTTCCGCACCCACTTTCTTACCATTCGGAGCACGACCAACAGCCACTAGCACGGCATCATATTTGACTGGTTTGTCCGGTGCTTTGTCGCCTTCGAACGTCACGTAGATACCATCTTTCTTGGCTTCTACTTTCGCCGCTTTGGTGTTCAACATAATATTGTCGAACTTCTTGTTCATGGTTTTCATGAACGGCTTGATGACATCTTTGTCTGCCGGCGGAATCAATTGATCGGTCATTTCGACTACATCAATGGTTGACCCTAACGCGCTGTACACACAACCCATTTCCAGACCGATAATACCGCCACCAAGAACCAACATGCGTTTTGGAATGAAGCGCAACTCGAGTGCTGCTGTCGAATCCCAGATACGCTCGTCGTCGTGTGGTACGAAAGGTAACTTAATGGACTGTGAACCTACCGCGATAATGGCGTGTTCAAAGTTAATCACGGTTTCGCCGTCATCACCTTTCACCTTCAATTGCTTGTCGCTGGCGAATTCACCGGTGCCGTTGACCACGGTAACCTTGCGCATTTTCGACATTTGGCTCAAACCGCCAGTCAATTGACCGATGACTTTTTCTTTGTGCTCGCGAATCTTGTCGAGATCGATTTTTGGCGTACCAAAATCAACACCTTCAGCACCCAAATGCTTGGCATCTTCAATGTGCTTCGCCAAGTGCAACAAGGCTTTCGATGGGATACAACCGACGTTTAAGCAAACCCCGCCAAGGGTGCTATAGCGCTCGACTAAAACGGTTTCAAGTCCCAAGTCAGCAGCGCGGAACGCGGCTGAATATCCACCAGGACCCGCACCGAGTACGACCACCTGGGCTTTAATTTCTTTGCTCATGACGACCTCTTTGATTCGTTCATTGACCAGATTCGATAAATGGGGCGCATTATAGCAGCCCCATAGCGATTTGTTTACTCTACATGGCCTGTTTACAGGACCAGTTTACGGATATCCGATAATACATTGCTGAGATAGACGCTAAAGCGCGCGGCTACTGCGCCATCGATAACCCGATGGTCATACGATAGGCTCAGCGGCAACATCAAACGTGGCTCGAATTCCTTGCCATTCCACTTCGGTTTCATCTCGCTTTTTGAAACGCCTAAGATAGCGACATCGGGCGCATTCACAATCGGCGTGAATGCAGTTCCACCGATACCGCCGAGGCTGGAAATCGAGAAACAACCACCTTGCATATCCTGCGCTTTTAGCTTGCCGTCACGAGCCCGTGAACTGACGTCCATCAGCTCTTCCGACAGTTGATAAATACCCTTTTTGTCGACATCACGAATAACCGGTACGACCAAGCCTCCTGGAGTATCGACCGCTATACCCAAATGGATATATTTCTTCATGATCAGACTTTCGCCATCTTCGTGCAGCGATGAGTTGAAGACCGGGTACTCTTGCAAGGCTTTCGCAACGGCCTTCATGATGAAGACCAATGGCGTGATCTTGATGCCATCCTTCTTCTTCGCTTGCAGCTCATTCTCTTGCTTACGGAATGCTTCCAGCTCAGAAATATCGGCTTCATCAAACTGCGTTACATGCGGAATCGTGACCCAGTTCCGATGCAAATTAGGCCCCGAAATTTTCTGGATCCGAGTCAATGGCACCTGCTCTACTTCGCCGAACTTACTGAAGTCGACCTTCTGTGGCGCAATCACTTGCAATCCACCCGTACCACCCGTCGCGGCGCCAGCGTTTGCCTTCGGACGCGATAATTCGTATTTCACATAGTCTTGCACGTCTTCTTTCATGATTCGGTCTTTACGACCTGAACCTTTCACTTGATTCAGATCGACACCAAATTCACGTGCGAGACGGCGCACTGCAGGCGATGCGTAAGCGAGACCTTCGGCTTTACCTTTCTTATCCAGCGGATGATCAGGAACCGGTGGCTTACGTTGCTCGCTACTGTCGCTCGACTTCTCTGCTGGCTGCTGGGACTTTGATTCTGTCTCTGGCTGCGGCTCTGGAGCCGGTTCCGGCGATGGTTCAGCAGCTTTCTTACTGCCACTGTCCTGCACCCGCAACATAATGACCAACGAACCTTCTTTTACTTTGTCGCCCGTTTTCACTTCGACAGACTCAACCACGCCCGCTTGCGGTGCCGGTACATCCATTGTTGCTTTGTCGGTTTCCAGCGTGATCAGGCCGTCTTCAGCTGCTATCTCATCGCCCTCTTTGACCAAAACCTCGATCACATCCACTTCGCCAGATTCACCGATGTCGGGAACCTTCACTTCAATCACTTTGCTTTCGCCTGCACTCTCATCCTGCGCAGAATCAGGCTCTGGAGCCGGCTCTGGCTCTGGTTCTGGCTTTGGTTCCGGAGCTGCTTCAGGTTCTGGCTCAGGTTCAGGCTCCGAACCTGAGTCTGCGTCACCTGCGGCTTCAAACATCGCCAGCAAATCACCTTCGTTAATTTTATCGCCAACCTTCACCTTGATTTCGGCAACCTTGCCGGCAAAAGGTGCGGGGATATCCATGGATGCTTTATCACTCTCAACGGTAATCAACGAGTCTTCTGCTGCGAGTTCATCACCCGTGCTCACCAAAATTTCGATGACTTCAACCGCTTCGCCTCCCACATCCGGGGCTAGGACTTCTTTTAAATCTGCCATAAGTGCCTCCGCTCCCGTCGCTTACGCGTACAGTGGATTGATTTTGTTCACATCGATGCCGAAGTCTTTAATCGCCTTCGTCACCACTTTGGCATCAATAGTGCCCGCTTTTGCTAACTCACTCAGTGCAGCTACAGCAATGTAATGCGCATTCACTTCAAAGTGACGACGCAAGTTTTCGCGACTGTCTGAACGTCCGAAGCCATCAGTACCTAACACGCGATAAGCGGTCGGTACCCACGCACGAATTTGATCCGCGTACAGCTTCATGTAATCCGTTGCAGCGATAGTAGGTCCTTTAGCTTTGCTCAAAACCTCTGTGACATAAGCGGTTTTCGCTTTCTTGGTCGGGTTCAACATGTTGTAACGGTCAACATCCATGCCATCGCGCGCGAGCTCATTGAATGATGTTGCGCTGTACACAGTGGCACTGATGCCAAAGTCATCAGCGAGCAATTTCGCCGCTTCACGAACTTGTTGCAAAATGGTGCCTGAACCGAGCAACTGGACTTCGCCTTTGGCTGATTTTGGTGCATGTTTCTCCAGCTCATACAAACCTTTGATGATGCCCTCTTCAGACCCTTCAGGAAGTTCTGGCTGCTGGTAGTTCTCGTTCATGACGGTGAGGTAATAGAATACGTTTTCACCTTCGCCATACATGCGGCGCAAACCATCTTGCACGATCACAGCCACTTCATAGCCGAACGTTGGATCATAGGTGACGCAATTCGGAACCGTGTTGAACAAGATATGGCTGCTACCGTCTTGGTGCTGGAGACCTTCACCGTTGAGTGTGGTGCGGCCAGCCGTACCACCCACCAAGAAGCCGCGGGCTTGGCTATCGCCTGCCGCCCACACCAAATCACCGACGCGTTGGAAACCGAACATAGAATAATAGATATAAAACGGAATCATTGGCTCATTGTTGGTGGAGTAGCTGGTTGCTGCCGCCACCCATGACGCCATCGCGCCGAGCTCGTTAATACCCTCTTGAAGCACTTGGCCTTTAGTATCTTCACGATAGTAAGCCACTTGATCCGCATCTTGCGGCTCATATTTCTGGCCTTGGCTCGAGTAAATACCCACTTGGCGGAACAGACCTTCCATACCAAACGTTCGCGCTTCATCGGGAATGATTGGGACAATGCGATCACCAATTTTCTTATCTTTCAGTAGCGCTGTCAGCACGCGAACAAACGCCATTGTAGTTGAGATTTCACGATCACCAGAGCCTTTCAGAACCGCGTCAAATGCTTTTAGTGCTGGCATTTCGAGTTCTTTATCGCTCTCTGGCCGACGCACCGGCATAAAGCCGCCGAGGGCTTCACGCCGCTCGCGCATGTACTTCATTTCCGGACTGTCATCCGGGAATTTGTAGAATGGAATATCTTCAAGTTCGCTGTCTTTAATCGGAATATTGAAGCGGTCACGGAAGTGTTTGATCGCTTCCATGTCCATTTTCTTCACTTGGTGCGCGATGTTCTTCCCTTCACCGGCGGCACCCATGCCATAGCCCTTGACCGTTTTCGCCAAAATGACTTGTGGACGGCCTTTGGTATTCACTGCTTTGTGATAAGCCGAGTAAACTTTGACTGGGTCGTGACCACCACGGTTCAAACGCCAAATATCTTCGTCAGATAAGTTGGCGACCATCGCTTTGGTTTCTTCGGTTTTGCCGAAGAAGTGTTCGCGTGTATAAGCACCACCTTTCGCTTTGTAATTCTGGTACTCGCCATCCACGCTGTCTTGCATAATTTGCGCGAGCTTGCCGTCGGTGTCGCGATACAGCAACGGATCCCAATAGCGACCCCAAATCACTTTAATCACTTCCCAACCAGCACCACGGAAGGTGCCTTCGAGTTCTTGGATGATTTTGCCATTACCACGCACGGGGCCATCCAGGCGCTGTAAGTTACAGTTCACGATAAAGGTCAGGTTATCTAAGCCTTCACGAGTAGCTAAACCAATCGCACCTAAGCTCTCTGGCTCATCCACTTCACCGTCACCCAAGAAGCAGTACACACGTTGCTTCGAGCAGTCTTTAATGCCTCGGTCTGTGAGGTATTTCAAATAGCGTGCTTGGTAGATCGCTTGAATAGGGCCAAGGCCCATCGATACCGTTGGGAACTGCCAAAAATCAGGCATCAATTTCGGATGCGGGTAAGACGAAACACCCTTACCATCGACTTCTTGACGGAAGTTGTTTAACTGCTCTTCAGAAATTCGGCCTTCCAAGAAGGCTCGCGCATAAATACCCGGTGATGCGTGACCTTGTACGTACAAGTAATCACCACCATCTTGCTCGGTCGGTGCACGGAAGAAGTGGTTAAAGCCGATATCGTAAATCATCGCAGATGAGGCAAAACTTGAAATATGCCCGCCTAATTCCAATTCTTTCTTCGACGCACGCAAGACCATGGCCAACGCGTTCCAACGAATCGCAGCACGAATGCGCGCCTCCATGCTCTGGTCGCCCGGCATAGTCGGCTCTTGGCTCGCTGGTATGGTATTTAAATAGGCAGTGGTCGCTGCGTATGGCAAATAGGCCCCGCTGCGGCGCGCTTTTTCGATTAAGGATTCCAGCAGGAAGTGACCCCGCTCAGGGCCGTCTTCTTCCAGCACGACTTCGAGGGCATCAAGCCACTCCCGCGTTTCTTGCGGATCGAGGTCGTCTTTTAAGTGGTCAGTCATACTTTATCCTTACCCAGTTTGTGTTCGGCATTGTTGGTGCGGCGCAGTGAACGCAGCATTCGCGATTGCTCGCGATTCAGTGTCAACAATGCATTTTCGATGTAGGCGAGCAGTTGGTGACACGCTTCCCGTGCCTGCTCTGGCTCACCAGCAGCTATAGCGGCAACAATCAGTTGCCGATGTTCGTGTAACTGTTGCACGATGCCCGGCTTGTGTGCGAGATCCTGCAAGTTTTGTTGAATATTTTTCTGTAACAGTGGCTGCATACTGCGCACCAAGTGCAATAGGATCACATTGTGTGATGCCTCACAAATACACAAGTTGAACTCGGTGAGCGCTGTTGCTAATGCGACGATGTCCGTTGCATCGACACGACTAATCGCTTCAAAGCTAACTTGCACCCGCTCTAAATCGGCTGCGGTTCCGCGCAACGCAGCGTAATAGGACGAAATACCCTCTAAGGCATGCCGGAACTCGAGCAAATCAAACTGTGACTCCGGGTGTTTCGTCAATAAATCTAATAAAGGTTCAGCGACGCGCTGCTGTAAATTGTCGACCACATAAGTGCCGCCACCTTGGCGCCGCTCGAGCAACCCGCGCGCTTCCAGCTTTTGAATGGCTTCACGCAAACTCGGCCGCGACACCGAAAACTGATGCGCAAGATCACGCTCCGACGGCAAGCGCGCGCCAGCTTCGAGCGTGCCATCGACAATCATGCCCTCAATACGTTGCATGATGACATCGGATAGCTTGGTCTGTTGGATGCGTTCAAAAGCCATAAAGCCTGCTAATTGCTACTAGTTACTCGCTATTAGTTGCTGGTTACTAGAAGAGCGCAGATCTGTGCTTTCGAGTAACTAGTAGCTAGTAGCCAGTGACGCTCTTCGAGCATTGGGTCATTGGTCTTACCACGCATTGTAGATCAGGATGCGGCAAAGCCCAAACATTTTCCTGTTAGAGCCAGCCGCTAATAGTGAATACCGCAATGAATACTATAAATAACAACAGGTTACGTTTGAGCAGTGCGACAGTGGTCAGAGCAGTGCTAGTGACGTCGTCGGATGATTCCGGTTCTAAATTCTCAGCCGCAGCAGCAATCTTTGTGAGTGCGCTAAAGTTATCGCCAGGAATATTTCCAACTGAACTGAGCCAAGCGCCTGCCGCTTTTGAGAAATTACCGACGAGCAAAAAGCCCAATGTCATCACCCTAGTTGGCAACCAATCAATCATGAACTGCGCGCGTTGCCAGTTGATTGACGAGGTACGACGTGGACGACGCATATCGCGTAAGGTCGCGTAGACCAGTACACCGACAATCCCGAACAGTACATAGTAAAGTAGTACCGCGAAATACTGGCGCAGATGAATCCATAGCAATAAGTCATGTACAGGAGCTGCATCAGTGCGACCCGAGGCCAAGCGCAATTGACGCAGGGCTTCAGCCGTTTGAGCAGCGTCTCCCGCATTCGCGCTATCTAAATATTCTTTATAAGCAATACGCGCTTGTGGACATTGAATACTGAGGACTATCGCTGCAGTACCGACTATAAAATGAAGTAATAAATTACCACTTAGTGCCACCACGAAAGCTATCAAGAATGCTGGGATCAATGCCCACACCAGCTGTCCGAGACCATTTTGTTTCCACTCTTTGAGTCCGGTGTGTTCGAACTCAAGGTGCTGCCAACGCAGGACCAGACGACGCCAATGCCAGTTTTTGCCGACGGTTACGGTTCTTTCTAACGCATATGCAAGAATAATGGCCAGCAATTGCATAATGATGATCCTAAGTTGAAATATATGCTGTTAAACAGCGATTAAAATAAGCCCAGTCAAAAGCAGGACCCGGATCTGTCTTCCGCACCGGTGCCACATGTTGATGCCCAACAATACGACGCCGGTTGAGGTTAGGATAAGTCCTGATCAGATCTGCAGCGACAGCTGCCAACCTATCATATTGTTCTTTAGTGTAGGGGGCTGTGTCCGTTCCCTCAAGTTCGATTCCAATCGAAAAGTCATTACAACGTCGGCGCCCAGCATAGTGCGACCGGCCAGCATGCCAAGCACGCTGCTGAAAAGGCACGTACTGGATAATCTCACCATCACGCCGAATGAGGCAATGCGCAGAGACCCGTAATCCTTCCAACTGCTGGAACTCTGGATGCGAACCACTATCCAGTTGCCCCATGAAGAGATCATCAATGTAAGGTCCGCCAAACTCACCTGCAGGCAAACTGATGCCATGCACTATCAACACACTGATATCGGTAGCATCCGGGCGCGCATCACAGTGCGGCGACATCCGCTGCTGCGCATAACTGAGTTTCCCATCGGTAATCAAAGTACCCCCAAAAACGCTATTGGTTACTAGCTACTAGCTACTCGAAGAGCGCTGCTGGCTAGTGGTTACTAACTACTAGAAAACCACGGAACGGCGCCGCTCTAATAACTAATAGCTAATAGCCAATAGCGCCTTTATCTGAGACATATCGTAGCGCGAAGCGGTGGAGCCGTCAGCTTTTTTGGCACTACGTCCAGAGCTGACGTAGAATAGCGCTATTCTTTTACAGTTAGGATTAGGTAGACATGGATACGCGCGTAGATGCTGAATTGTTGCAGCGTGACCGAACCACCATGGTAGAGCTGGCGCTGCGTGAGGATCTGAATGGCTCGGCAGCAGAATTGGATATTACTGCACAACTGATTGAAGCGGATCGGTGCGCGGAAGCCAGGGTGATTACGCGAGAGCCCGCAGTGATTTGTGGTGTCGACTGGGTCAACGAAGTGTTTGTGCAGTTGGGCGGTGACGTCGAGTTACGGTGGCACGTCAAAGACGGCGATACTGTCAGTGCCGATCAGACCCTGTTTGAGCTGCGCGGACCGGCGCGTGCCATTCTGACGGGCGAACGGACCGCACTGAATTTTCTGCAAACATTATCCGGTGTAGCAACCACCACTGCGCATTATGTGAAGAACCTTGAACACTCTCATACTCGATTGTTGGATACTCGTAAGACAATTCCAGGGTTGCGAACCGCCCTGAAGTACGCGGTTGTGTGCGGCGGTGGGCATAATCATCGGGTCGGTTTGTACGACGCGTATCTCATTAAAGAAAATCATATTTTGGCTTGCGGTGGCATTGCAGCAGCCATTACTCAAGCACGACAATTACAGCCCGACAAGATCGTTGAAGTTGAGGTGGAAAACCTTGCAGAATACAGCGAAGCGCTGACCGCAGGTGCAGACATTATTATGTTAGACAACTTCTCGTTGGCAGATATATACACCGCTGTGGAACGACGTCAGGGACAAACCAAATTAGAGGTGTCAGGTAATATTACCAGTGATCGTTTGGCTGAACTCGGGCGTACTGGTGTTGATTACATTTCGTCCGGTGCGCTGACTAAAAACATACAATCAATCGATTTGTCATTGCGAATTTGTAAATTTTAAATATTGACGCTTTAACCGTTTGTGCTATGTTTGATATTGCAATGCGCATCTGCGAAGTGGACGTCGCGGCATGCCAGGCATGCTTAAAAAGGCAAAACCGTCGAGAGGCGGTGACGCAAAACCTCCGGTCCAAATACTTTGGATAGCGGGGCTGCAGGCTAAAGTCTGGTGGAATGGAGTGGCTTCCCGACGAAACGTCGGTTAGCGCAAACCACTTGCTCTTTCAGCTAGTGCAGTTGGTTAGTTGGTGTAGCGATGTGGTCGCGCAGTTTGTTTATTGACTCTAGTCGAATGGCAATGGGCGCCACACATTACAACAACAATAATGAGAAAGTTACGGAATACTCGGGAGATATTTCATGAAAGCGCAAATCCAACGTGGTTTTACATTAATTGAATTGATGATTGTTGTTGCAATCATCGGCATCTTGGCCGCCGTGGCCATTCCTATGTACAGTGATTATACGCAACGTGCACAAGCAAGTACGGGTGTTGCGGCTTTAGCATCATTCAAGCAAGCTGTGGCACTATGCTACCAGAACGAAGGTTCGCTCACTGACTGCGACGCGGGCACCAACCGTATCCCGACAGCAATTGCTGATGCAGATGCAGTAAACGGTCTTGACGCTGCCGGTGTTACCGACGGTATCATCACCGCAACGCTTGACGCTGTAGCGGAAGCAGACGGTGCAAATATCACGATTGCAATCGTGCCAAACACAGCTGAAGGTTCTAACCTGAACTGGGATATCGAATGCTCAGACTACGATGCAGACGGTAACTCACGCGTAGACGGTTGTGCTTATGCTGCTAACGGTGCTCCAGGTCGTCCAGCTGCACCAGCAGGCTAATATATAATTCTAATATGATATTTTACACGGCCTCTTTGGAGGCCGTGTTTCTATTAAAAGGTCGACCATGCTGCATCACTCGCTCGCCGCTCTCTTGCTGCGAGATAAGTTGATTCCTGAAGACAAACTGACTGCCTGCAGTGAATATGCATGGGAGTCGAAGCTCCCCTTTACCAGTTGTTTACTCGATCGCAAGCTCATCAAACCTAATGATTTAGCAGCATTTTGCTATCAAGAGTCGAATTGTCCCTGGATTGATCTCGATGCATTTAATATCGATGCGGTGCCGACCGATTACATCAACGAACGTCTGATTCGTAAGAACCACGCGGTGCCTTTGTACCAGCGCGGCAATGTCCTCTACATCGCGGTATCTGACCCTACACGAATCGAAACCCTCGACGAATTTCAATTTCGCACTCGATTGCAGGCGGAAGCTGTATTGGTCGAAGAGGATAAGCTGCAAAAGCTGATCGATAAACTCCTCGAAAATGAAAGCTCGATGCTCGGCGTGACTGAACAAGACGAGCAAGAGCTGCGTGATATTGACGCCTCAGACGAATTTAAAGAAGACGCCGGCTCAGTGATGGCCGACGTCAAAAACGATGCTCCGATTGTTATCTACATCAATAAAATGCTGCTCGATGCAATCAAGCGAGGCGCATCGGATCTGCATTTTGAACCTTATGAACAAGAATATCGTGTACGTTTCCGTATTGACGGCGTATTACACGAAATCGCTCGCCCGCCGATAGCATTAGCGGGCCGCATTGCCGCGCGACTCAAGGTTATGTCGCAACTGGATATAGCCGAACGCCGGTTACCGCAGGACGGTCGGATTAAGCTCAAGTTGTCAAAGCACAAAGCAATAGATTTTCGGGTCAGCACCCTGCCCACACTTTACGGCGAAAAGATTGTATTGCGGATTTTGGACGCGCAAGCGGCAATGATTGGTATTGAATCCTTAGGTTATGAACCTGATCAACAGAAGCTCTATGAAGAAGCTTTAGAAAAGCCTCAAGGTATGATCTTGGTAACCGGACCTACGGGTTCAGGTAAAACTGTATCGCTTTATACGGGTTTGAATATCCTGAATACTCCAGAACGAAATATCTCGACGGCGGAAGATCCGGTTGAGATTAACTTGATGGGTATTAACCAAGTCCAAATTAACGTGAAGGCCGGCCTTACTTTCGCGGATGCACTGCGGTCATTTCTTCGTCAAGACCCGGACGTGGTCATGGTGGGTGAGATTCGTGACTTGGAAACCGCAGAAATCGCGATTAAGGCAGCACAGACCGGTCACTTAGTCCTATCGACATTGCACACCAACTCTGCGGCTGAAACCTTGACTCGTCTGATGAATATGGGTGTTCCTGCCTATAATATCGCAGGTTCTGTTTCCCTCATTATTGCGCAACGTTTGGCACGACGGCTTTGTAACCTCTGCAAAGAACCGGAAGAGTTACCACACGAAGAGTTGTTGCGGCAAGGTTTTACCGAAGAGCAAATCCCGAACCTCACTATCCACAAAGCGGTGGGCTGTGATCAGTGTACAGGTGGCTATAAAGGTCGTACTGGTATTTACGAAGTTATGCCCATTACATCCGCCATCCAAGAGCTTATTATGACCAGTGCAGGGGCGCTGAAGATTGCCCAAACCGCACGCAATGAAGGAATTAACTCATTGCGTCAATCTGCGCTTCTCAAAGTTGCGTCCGGAGTGGTAAGTTTAATAGAAGCCAATCGCGTGACAAGCTCATAACGATTTCTTGGGGTACTAACTATGGCAACAAAAGTGGCTGGTAAAGGCCCGAAAGCAAAAGAAATTCTCGAGTTTAATTGGACCGGCATTAACAAGCGTGGCGTCAAAGTCAAAGGCCTGATGCGTGCCGATAATGACAAGCAAGTTCGAGCCAAACTTCGTGACCAAGGCGTCACCCCAAAAACTATCAAGAAAAAGGCAAAGCCGCTGTTTGGTGAGAAAAAAATCACCGGCGCTGATATCGCACTGTTTACTCGACAGATTGCGACCATGCTTGAGGCTGGTGTTCCCTTGCTACAAGCACTCGAAATGGTTGCTAAAGGCGTTGAGAATCCACGAATTCGCGACCTCATGCTCACTATTAGCGCAGACGTCGGAGCCGGCTCTCCGCTTGCCGCCTCGTTGCGCAAACATCCTGACGTCTTTGATTCGTTGTATTGTGATCTTGTCGATTCCGGCGAACAGTCGGGTTCACTTGAAACCATTTATGATCGAATTGCGACTTATCGCGAGAAGTCTGAAATCCTCAAAGCCAAGATTAAGAAGGCCTTGGTTTACCCTGCATCCGTTATTGTGGTGGCATTAGCTGTAACCGTCATCCTGTTGGTGTTCGTAGTACCCCAGTTCGAGGCAGTATTTAAAGACTTCGGTGCAGAACTACCAGCTATGACTCGGTTTGTGGTGACCTTATCTGAAATCGTACAAGCCTATTTCTTGTATGTTGCTGCCGGTATTGCGGCAGCCGGATGGCTGTTTAAACGCGCCTATAAGAAAAGCCAGAAGCTCCGCGATCGTGTTGACCAACTATCGCTGAAGATTGCGATTGTCGGCACTATCTTGAACAAAGCTGCGGTCGCACGATTCGCGCGTACCTTGTCCACCACTTTCGCTGCGGGGGTACCCTTGATTAGTGCGCTCGAGTCCGCTGCTGGCGCATCCGGTAATGCTGTCTACCGCGATGCGATTTTACGGATTCGCGAAGAGGTCAGCTCGGGTATGCAAATGAATACTGCGATGCAAAGTGCAGAGCTTTTCCCCACCATGGCGGTGCAAATGGTCTTCATTGGTGAAGAATCAGGTGCATTGGATGATATGTTGGCGAAGGTTGCTAACATCTATGAGCGCGAAGTCGATGATTTAGTAGATAACTTGACCGCATTATTAGAGCCGATGATTATGGTCGTTATCGGGGTGCTGGTCGGTGGCTTGATTGTTGCGATGTATTTGCCAATCTTCAGTTTGGGCCAAGTGGTTGGCTAACGATTCGCGCGGCGAGTTTACGTTTACGCCTGCATTCGACAAGGAACCTTATGGACTTAATGACGCTCTACGCTGCACACACCCCTTGGGCAGCCGCTTTTGGTATTGCTTTCGGGTTAATTGTCGGCAGCTTTCTCAATGTGGTCATTGGCCGTTATCCTGTCATGATGCAACGCCAATGGCGAGCTGAATGTGCCCAATTACAAGAGCAAGAACTCCCCAAAGCTGAACCCTTTAATTTAGCGACGCCCCATTCCCGCTGTCCAAAATGTCAGTCAGCTATTCGCTGGTACGACAACATTCCGGTGCTTAGTTGGCTGTTGTTACGAGCAAAATGCCGCTCCTGTGGAACCACTATTTCTGCGCGTTATCCGCTGATAGAGTCACTGACTGGTGCGGTATTTGGTGTGTTGGCGTGGCAGTTCGGAATGAGCGTCGATGTGGGCATTTATATGTTGCTTGCGGCTCTGCTGATTGTCTTGTTCTTCATTGACCTCGACCACATGCTACTGCCCGACCCATTTACGTTATTCGCTTTGTGGCTGGGGCTTGGTTATGCCATTTATGGCGGTCCAGTGAGTCTGCAAGATGCCGTGATTGGCGCTATGGCTGGTTACTTATTCCTGTGGTCGGTTTATTGGATTTTCAAACTACTGACCGGCAAAGAAGGTATGGGTTATGGCGACTTCAAATTGCTGGCTGCCTTAGGTGCGTGGACTGGTTTTCAGTATCTCCCTGTCATTATTATCGCTGCTGCGGGTAGCGGCGCGATATTGGGTCTCACTTTGCAATGGCTGCGCAAAACCAAAGCTGGCCAACCGATTCCATTCGGCCCATTCTTGATCTGTGGCGGCGTCATTACCATGGTCTGGGGTGAGCTCATTCTATCCACCTATTGGTCTTGGTTGGCACGCTAATGTATGTTGTGGGCGTGACTGGCGGTATCGGTAGCGGCAAAACGACCGTCACTAATCTCTTTCAAACCCATGGCATCGATGTGGTCGATGCAGATGTTATCGCCCGCAGCATTTTTCAGCCGGGAAGTGATGCCTTACTGCATGTTCAAGAGCGATTTGGTGACCGCGCATTGCTCGAAACTGGTGAGTTAAACCGCGCTTGGTTACGGGAACGAGTTTTTACCCATCCCGAGGATAAAGCGTGGCTGAATCAGCTCACGCACCCTCTGATTCGCGAGCAGATTCTTGCTGCTTTAAAACAGGCACAATCGCCTTATGTAATTTTGTCCGCCCCCCTATTGGTTGAGAATAAGCTCACCGCATTGTGTGATCGCGTTTTGGTAGTAGATGTAACGGAAGCGATGCAGATTGAACGAACGCGTCAACGCGATGACGTCAGCGCACAGCAAGTGAGCGCCATTATGCAGGCACAAGCCTCTCGTATTGAACGCTTGCAAGCAGCTGATGATGTGCTGGATAACAATGGCACTCCGGAGGCTTTGGTAGAGCCCGTCGAGCGCTTACATCGCTTTTACCTTCAACAAGTCGAACAACAATTGCAACTGCGCGATAAGCCGTTATGATAGAGAGCATGAGCGCTAACACTGCAGCAACGATTGATTATGAATATCCACTTCATGAGCGGGTACGTACTTACCTGCGCTTGGAGCATTTGCTGCAGATGCTCGCTCCTCAGCGTCCGGTCGATGCGACCAATTACGCGCGCTATTTCTCAGCTTTATTTGCCATTTTAGAACTCTGTGAACGCAGTGATGTGCGCACCGATGTTCAAAAAGACTTAGATCGTCGTAAAACACAACTGCAATTGTGGGCGCAACATCCAGACGTGAATCAAGATCAACTGGCTGCCACCTCAACCCGCGTGCGCGATGCGCTAGCGGCTATTCAACCAATGACTCGAGTGGGCAGTAGTTTAAAACAAGATCGTTTGCTGGGTGTGATTCGCCAGCGCTTTGCCATGCCGGGCGGCACCTGTAACTTCGATGTCCCGCAATTGCATTATTGGCTGCACCAACCGCAAGAATTACGCACGGCTGATTGCGCACGTTGGTGGAAAGAACTCGAAGTACTCTTATCGAGCCTGCAATTAGAGTTGCAACTGTTACGCGGCCAAGCGATCTTCCGCGATGTAGTCGCCCCAGCTGGCCTCTTACAGGAAACCACCGAAGCACTCTCATTACTGCGCTTACAAGTCCCAGCAGATATTCCTGCCTACCCGGTCATCAGTGGCCACAAAACCCGCTTCAGCATCCGCTTCCTGCGCTATACCCCGGTCGATGGGAAAGCGTCGTACGAGGAAAACGTAACGTTCAGCCTGGCGTTATGCCCGTAGGGCGCTAAGAGCGTTACTGGCTACTAGCTACTGGCTACTACAAACACTTAAGAGCGAAAAGCGTTACTAGCTTTTAGCTACTAGTTGCTCGCTACTACAAAGACAGATCTGCGCTTTTCTATTAGCTAATAGCTAGTAGCGATTCTCTCACTTAGCTAGGAGGTCGACGATGCGGGTGTTGGCTTCGGGGAAGGGATAGGCTTCTAGTTCGCTGCGATCGACCCAGCGCCATTCTTGGCCTTCGCGCTGATGTACGGTACCCGTGAACGAATGAACGTGCCAGACGTCTAGAATGACGCTTTTATCGGGGTAATCGAATTGAATCACTGTGAAGGGTGTTGCCGAGGTAACTTGGATGTTGCACTCTTCTTGCAGCTCACGGCATAACGCGTCGTAGACGGACTCATCCGTTTCGACTTTACCGCCCGGAAATTCCCATTTATCACCTTGATGTAAATGCTGATGGCGACGGCTGATGAAGATGGCACCGTCGGTGTTTTCTATGACACCGACGGCAACATGAATGGCGTTAGATTTTGCCATGACATTGTTTATATTTTTTACCCGACCCACATGGACATGGATCGTTGCGGCCCACTTTCTGCGCAGCTGCAGGCGCTGCTGGCTCAGGTGATGGACTACCGCTGGTACTGGCGCTCTCATGAGTGAATTGCTTTGGCGCTCGCTCGGCTGCCTCGCGGCGCTTAGCTTCAACTGCTTCGACGTCCTCTTCTGCACGTACGCGCACTTTACTCAGAATCGTTACGACTTCTAATTTCAGCGCTTCGAGCATATCGGTGAAGAGTTCAAATGCTTCACGCTTGTATTCCTGCTTAGGATTCTTCTGTGCGTAACCACGTAAATGGATACCTTGGCGCAAATGATCCATCGCCGCTAGGTGTTCCTTCCAATGCGAATCCAAGCTTTGCAGCATAATCGCCTTTTCAAACTGACGTAATACTTGCGAGCCTACTTGTTCTTCTTTGGCTGCATAGGCTTGTTCAATTTCGCTGAAGATCCGCTCACGCAGGGTTTCTTCATGCAGTTTGTCGTCGTCATCCAACCACTTCTGCACCGGCAACTGCACATCGAAATCAGCGCGTAGGCGTTCTTCTAGGCCTTCAACATTCCACATTTCTTCGAGCGATTGCGGTGGGATGTATTCGTTGATCACATTCTCAACCACATCCACGCGAATGGCTTTAATCGTTTCCGAAATATCACCTTCATCGAGCAACTCATTACGTTGCTCGTACACCACTTTACGTTGGTCATTGGCGACATCATCGTATTCAAGCAATTGCTTACGAATATCGAAGTTACGGCCTTCAACTTTGCGCTGAGCGTTCTCGATAGCGCGTGATACCCACGGATGTTCGATGGCTTCACCACGTTTCATCCCGAGGCGCTTCATCATGGCACCCATGCGCTCTGAGGCGAAGATACGCATCAACGGATCTTCCAGTGACAAATAGAAGCGTGATGAACCTGGGTCACCTTGACGACCTGAACGACCGCGGAGCTGGTTATCGATACGACGTGACTCGTGACGCTCAGTACCAATAATATGTAGACCACCGGCTGCGATAACGGCGTCGTGACGCTCTTGCCACGCAGCCTTCACTTTTTCAATTTGCTCGGGGCTTGGCTCTTTCAACTTCTCAATTTCAGACTGTAAATTACCGCCCAACACGATATCCGTACCACGACCCGCCATGTTGGTGGCGATAGTGACCGCACCCGGTAAACCGGCTTGGGCAACAATATCCGCCTCTTGCGCATGAAATTTTGCGTTCAAGACATTGTGTGGGATTTTCTTTTTCTTCAACAAGCCCGACAGCAGCTCAGAGGTTTCGATGGAAATGGTACCGACCAGTGCTGGTCGACCGGCCTCGCGGCATTGCTGAATGTCTTCGACAATCGCATCGAACTTCTCTTCAGCGGTCAGGAAGATTAAATCCGCACGGTCATCACGAATCATTGGACGGTTGGTTGGAATAACGACCGTCTCCAGGCCGTAAATCGATTTAAACTCGAATGCTTCAGTATCGGCCGTACCGGTCATACCGGCTAATTTATTGTACAGACGGAAGAAGTTCTGGAAGGTAATCGACGCCATCGTCTGGTTTTCATTTTGGATGGTGACGCCTTCTTTGGCTTCCATTGCTTGATGCAAGCCTTCCGACCAACGACGGCCTTCCATGGTCCGACCGGTGTGCTCATCAACAATCACAATTTGGTCATCTTTGACAATGTAATCCACGTCGCGATGGAACAAGTGACGCGCGCGCAACGCTGCGTTCACGTGATGCAATAAGGTAATGTTCGCAGCCGAATAGAGCGAGTCGTCTTCGGCTAGCATGCCGCGCTCTTTCAGCAGCTGCTCGACATTTTCTTGACCTTCTTCGGTCAGATGTAACTGGCGTGCTTTTTCATCGATGGTGAAGTCACCTTCAACACGACCCTCTTCACTGTCTTCTTTGTCAGCCTTTTTCAGTAACGGCACAAGCTCGTTCATCTTAATATAGAGCTCTGAGCTATCTTCAGCGGCACCAGAAATGATGAGTGGGGTCCGCGCTTCATCGATTAAAATCGAGTCGACCTCATCCACAATCGCGTAATTCAGCTCGCGTTGCGCTCGATCTTGTGGCGTAAACGCCATGTTGTCACGCAAGTAATCGAAGCCAAATTCGTTATTCGTACCGTACGTCACATCGGCTTGATACGCAGCTTTCTTGTCCCGTGGGTTCATCCCAGGGATGTTAAAGGCAACGGTCATATCGAGGAATTCGAACAATGGACGGTTAGTTTCGGCATCACGACGCGCTAGGTAGTCGTTGACCGTCACAATGTGGACACCTTTACCCGACAGCGCATTGAGATACGCGGGTAAAGTCGCCGTGAGAGTTTTACCTTCACCGGTTCGCATTTCGGCAATGCGGTTGTCATTCAGAATCATGCCGCCAACCAGCTGCACATCAAAATGACGCATGTTAAACACACGCTTGGATGCTTCGCGCACGGTCGCAAATGCTTCCACTAGAATATCGTCGAGCGTCTCACCTTGCGCGAGGCGTTGCTTAAACTCAGCAGTCTTTTGCTTTAACTCACTGTCGCTTAAGGCCTCAAACTCAGGTTCAAGCGCATTGATGCGCTGTACATTCTTTTGTAAACCTTTGAGGATACGATCGTTACGGCTACCAAAAACCTTCCGAAAAATACTTCCAAGCATGAGAATTTAAAATCCTGTGGTCGTTGTCGCGTGCCTTAATTAGCGTCGCGATATACATATTTATAAGGGTCAATTTGTCGATTGTTGCGGAGCACTTCGTAATGCACATGTGGACCTGTCGAACGTCCGGTGCTTCCGAGTATGGCTATTTCTTGGCCGCGTGTGACAACATCGCCTTCTTTCACCAACAATTCTTTACAATGGGCGTAGCGCGTTTTTAAGCCGCCTCCATGGTCAATTTCAATGAGCTTGCCGTAGCCATAACGCTCGCCTGACCAAGTAACTACTCCTGCACCGGTTGCGTACACGCCGGCGTTTTCTTCCAAACTGGCAAAGTCGAGACCCTTATGCATGGCTGGTGTACCATTGAACGGATCTTTTCGCACACCATACTGTGACGACAACCAACCTGACGTAATGGGTCGACCTGCCACAAAGCTCTCTGCAGAGATATGGTGACTCATCATCACAGACTCAAGGAGGGACAGCTGATTTTGTTTATCGGAAAGCTGTTCGAGCATGCGATCAATTTGATCAACCACATCACGACCATCGACACGCGGCGCTTCCGTAATCGAAATTTCTGGTCCACCGACGAGTGGTGATGCGGATTGTTCGCCAAATTCGAACTCACCGTTATCGAGCTCAGCCACCGCGGCCAGTCGTTGACCTAAGGCGTCCAACCGACGCATTTGCGCCTGCATTTCACCCAAATAAATGGTCATTGCTGCGAGCTTTTTCTCGGTTTCATCTTTCAATTGGGCAACTGCTTTCGTTTGTGCTGCCAATCGAATTTGCTCATCGCTGATACTGGCCCGCGCAGCTTCTGGATCCACCCCACTGTATTCCCAGGGTTTACTCAGAGCCAGCACACCCAAAGCCGCCAATCCTGCTAAAGACAGCAGTCGGCGCCGCGTGAGCTCGAATCCGAATTTTACTTTGGTGCCTCGATAGAAGACTGTTAGACTCATGCAATCTCTCGTTGCTTTGAAACTTATGGCTCGCTCTCGACCCCGTACCTTACAACATGTGCTCGATGGTCAAAGGCTTCAGCAATTTGCTGACTTTACCGAGCAACACAAACGCTGGCAACAGCAATTACGTGATTGTTTTCACGTACTGCAGCTGTCGCCTTTGTCTGAGCATTGTCAGGTTTTGAACGTCCGCGCACAAACCCTAATCATGCAAGTTTCATCGGCCGCCATTGCGACACGATTGAAAATGCAACAAAGCCGCATTATAACGTATTTTCGCAATGAAGCTATGCTTGCGGTCGAACGACTTGAACTACGCATCGCACCAGCCGCCAATCAACCACCAGCTGAACCACGAAAGCAGTCTGCGACAAGCGATTCGCTGAGCGATACTGTCAAACAATTAAGGGAACAAGCTGAACAGTGCGAAGAGCCACTGCGTTCACAACTACTCGCACTAGCAGCAAAATACGAAAAATAACGCTACTAGCTACTAGCTACTAGCTACTAGCTACTAGCTACTAGCTACTAGCTACTAGCTATTAGAAACCACAGATCGAGTGTTTGCGAGTAACTAATAACCAATAGCGAATATCGCTTTTGAGGTTTAGGCGGTGACCGGTTGGAATGCGATTGGCGCTTTCGCCGCAGCTTCCTCGAACGTTACAAACTCCCACGCCTCTTGATTTGCCAAGACTTCGCGTAGCAGCATGTTGTTCAGAGCGTGGCCTGATTTGAACGCACGCAGGTGGCCGAGAATAGCGTGACCACCCATGTACAAATCACCAACAGCATCGAGAATTTTGTGTTTGACGAACTCGTCGTCGTAACGCAACCCTTCGCTGTTTAAGATGCGGAATTCATCCAGTACCACAGCATTATCGAAGCTACCGCCTAGCGCTAGATTGTTGGCTCGGAGGTATTCGATATCTTTCATAAAGCCAAACGTGCGCGCACGGCTGATTTGCTTCACGAAACCTTTGGTACTGAAGTCCATGCTAAACACCTGACCGGTGTCAGCAATGGCCGGATGGTCGAAGTCGATGGCAAAATCGATGCGGAAACCATTATGGGGTAGTAGTTCCGCCCATTTGTCACCGTCTTCAACACGAACCGGTTGCTTAATTCGGATAAACTTTTTGGCAGACGACTGTTCTTCAATCCCGGCGCTCTGCAGCAGGTAGATAAATGGATGAGAGCTGCCATCCATGATCGGGATTTCGTGACTGTCGACTTCAATGATCAGATTGTCAATGCCCATGGCGGCGATAGCAGCAAGCAAATGCTCTACTGTGGAAACCCGCACATTGTCTTCGTTGATTAAACAGGTACACATACGCGTGTCGCGCACCAACTCTGCATTGGCGACGATATCTACAGCAGGATTCAGATCGACACGACGAAACACCAGACCTGTATTCGCAGGCGCCGGACGCAGTGTTAACTGTACCTTGTTCCCTTTATGCAAACCCACACCTGTGGTTGCAATAGGTTGCTTGATCGTACGTTGTTTAATCATCTTTCAGCTTCTTCTCACCTGTCATCTGACCAGTAAAAGGCGCAATAGTTTACCCAAAACTTGAAAAAACCGCAATTTTTTCAGGCCCTTTACCCCTTTTTTACGTCAAATAGTGGTGTTTAGTCCACTTGGCGACGTAAAAACGCAGGAATATCTAAGTAATCCATATCCTTACCCGCACCTGCTTTCGGTTTTGCCGCTGGTTTCACCACTTCGTCTTCGATCTGTTCTTGATACTCTTCTTCTTCGATCAATTGACGTGCAGTGGCTGCACCTTCGTAGCCGCCGCTCGAACGACCATACAGTGATTCACGACGCGGTTGCTGCTGATTGTTGACCAGTGAAATATCTGGCTTGCGCTCAGCGCCGATACCGGTTGCGACAACAGTGACGCGAAGTTCTTCAGACATCTCAGTATCAATAACCGTACCAACAATGACCGTAGCGTTTTCAGATGCAAAGGCTTTGACGGTATTACCCACAATATCGAACTCATCGATACTCAGGTCCATACCCGCAGTAATGTTGACTAGTACGCCACGAGCACCAGAAAGATCGATATCTTCCAATAATGGACTGTTAATCGCCATTTCTGCAGCTTCTTGAGCACGGTCTTCGCCACGCGCGACACCGGTACCCATCATGGCAGTACCCATCTCACGCATAACCGCACGAACATCCGCAAAGTCGACGTTGATCAAACCAGTGCGAGTAATCAAGTCAGCGATACCCTGTACAGCGCCCAAGAGGACGTTGTTGGCTTCGCTGAATGCATCCAACAAACTGGTTCCTTTACCGAGAACTTTCAGTAACTTCTCGTTCGGGATGGTGATCAATGAATCGACATAACGAGCCAACTGCGCAATCCCTTCGTCCGCAATAGCCATACGCTTTTTGCCTTCAAATGGGAATGGCTTGGTGACCACCGCAACGGTCAAAATACCGAGCTCACGCGCCACTTCTGCAACCACGGGAGCCGCACCAGTACCGGTACCACCGCCCATGCCAGCCGCGATGAAAATCATATCGGCGCCTTGCAGTTGTTGTTTAATTTGCTCACGCGTTTCTTCAGCAGCTTGGCGACCAATTTCCGGGTTCGCGCCCGCGCCGAGACCTTTGGTGAGGTCATTACCTAATTGAATGGTGATATGCGCGCCATGGTTACGCAGTGACTGCGAATCCGTATTGGCGGCAATAAACTGCACCCCTTCAATGTTGGCATGAATCATGTGTTTCACGGCGTTACCACCGCCGCCCCCGACGCCAATCACTTTAATGACTGCATCTGCGTCAAAATTGTCTACAACTTCGAATACTTCAGACATGTTGTTTCTCCTTTACCTGCTTATTGTACTACCCCAAAACTCTTCCAAAAATTCTTATTTTAATTCTTAGAACTCACCCTTAAACCAACCATGGATGCGCTTCCATAAACCCATCACGTTGGTGCTGCTCGCTTCTTTCTGGCGAGCTAATACGTCTTCTTGCCCATAGCGCAGTAAACCGACAGCCGTCGCATAGGTCGGGTCCTGCACATAATCACTCAGACCTTGCATACCCAGCGGCTCACCGAGTCGCACCGGCATTTGGAAAATTTCTTCCGCAAACTCAATCGCGCCTTCCATGCGGCCACTGCCACCCGTCATGACAATGCCGGCAGCAATTTGATCTTCGAGTCCGCTTTGCTGAATTTCATCTCGTACTAATTCGAACAATTCGCCATAACGAGGCTCGACTACCTCAGCCAGAATATGGCGCTGCATGATCCGCGATGGACGCCCGCCAACAGAAGGCACTTCAATATTGTCGTCTTTGCTCACCATGTCGCGCAGTGCACACGCATACTTGGTTTTAATTTCTTCCGCATGATTCAGTGGCGTCCGGAAAATCTTCGCGATGTCACTGGTGACCTGATTACCCGCCGCCGGAATGACCGCGGTGTGGCGCAACACGCCACCGGTATAAATACAGATGTCGATGGTACCTGCACCCATATCGACTAACGCCACGCCGAGATCCTTTTCATCGTCCGTCAAAATCGAATAGCTCGATGCCAACGCCGAGAAAATCAGTCGATCAACCGTTAAACCACAGCGCTCAACCGCCTTCTGAATATTCTTTGCCATGTCGTTGGCACAGGTGATGATGTGCACCTTGGCTTCCATCCGCACGCCTGACATACCAATTGGGCTCTTGATGCTTTCTTGTGAATCAATGACGAATTCTTGTGGTAACACATGCAAAATGCGGCGTTCTTGCGCAATGGGTACCGATTTGGCGGCGTGGATGACGCTATCCACATCATCCTGGGTCACTTCGGCTTCGTTGATCGGCACCATGCCACTTTCGTTTTGGCAGGCAATATGACGACCGGAAATATTCAAGTAGACCGAAGCAATGCGGCAATCGGCCATCAGCTCGGCCTCTTCCACAGCGCGTTGAATGGACTGCACCACTAGGTTGAGGTCGTTGACACCACCCTTGTCCATGCCACGTGCAGCCGACGCGCCGACACCGATGATACTGATATCACCATCGGGAATAATCTCGCCGATCAGCGCAACAATTTTACTTGTGCCGATATCGAGACCAACCACCATGTTCCGTTCTGCTGCTTTAGACATGTTTTACTCTCTACTTTTTATTCGTCTGTTTATTATCGTTTTCCGAATTCAGCCACCGCACTGCAACTCCGGTGTCGTAGCGCAAGTCAATCGATTCAATCGGTTGCTGCTTGTGCTCGACAATACGCGGATACAAATCAATAAAGCGCTGCATCCGCTCGAGTAATCCCTCGCGCCCCAAGCGTAATTCAATGCCTGAAGCTAAAATAACAGTTACCGCAAAGCGTTCACTCAGTTGCAGGCTGACCGCACTATGGCCGTTCAACTGCAACAATTCTTGCGCTTGTCGATAAGCTTCGATGGTCTCATCGACTGCATGCTCAGGACCGGCCAAATAGGGCAACTCGGTAGTCAGCACGCTTTTATCCGCGCGAAAAATCTCACCATCTTCATTCACCAATGCATCGCTACGTTGGCCGGCATTCCAATGCGCGAGTGGCCGCTGTTCAACCACATAAACCTGCAAAATATCAGGCCATTCCTTACGTACTGAAGCGCGGCGTACCCATGCCATCGCTTCAATGCGCTGCCGAATTTCATCGACATCGGCTGAGAAAAAACTGCCCAACTCAGCACCTTGCAATTCAGTTCGCACTTCAGTCGCTGTCACGTAGGTCAACTCACCCTGCACCACCAAACGCTTCAGTGGCACTTCGTTGGCATCCATGGCGGTGTCGTACAACCACATCCCACCACCAATGGCCCCTGCTAGCACGCATACAAAAAACGTGAAGCCGAGCCAAAATTGCCAACGTACCGCGGCCACCTTAATCCTCGTGTTCAGTCAAACTGAAATCGAGAATTTCTAACACCAATTGCTCGAAGCTCAGTCCGGTCGCCCGCGCAGCCATGGGCACTAAACTCTTAGCGGTCATGCCTGGTACCATATTCGCTTCCAACAATTTAAATTCACCCAAGGCGTCACACATCACATCAATGCGACCCCAACCACTGCCAGCCACGGCGCGAAAAGCGCTGACGGCTAATTGCTGTAAAGCCTGCTCTTGCAGCGGCGATAGTCCAGCCGGACAGTGATATTGCGTATCGCCAGCCTGATATTTGGCGGCATAATCATAAAATTCATGTGTTGTTTGCAACCGAATAGACGGCAGCGCACGCTCACCCAAAATACTGATGGTATATTCCGGACCCGCTAACCAAGCCTCAACCAAGGCTTCTTCATCGTACTCGTGCGCCAATTGCAAGGACTTCGTCAAAGCTTCCGGCGTGTTCGCCGAACTCATGCCAATGCTCGATCCCTCTTGGGCTGGCTTCACCATGACCTTGCCACCAAGCTGACGGAGTAACCCTGCAGGATCAATTGACTGGCCGCGACGGATCACCACGCTCTCTGCAACCGGCAACCCTTGCGCTTGCCAGATTTGTTTGGTCCGCACTTTGTCCATCGCTAAAGCACAACCCAGTACACCGGTGCCGGTATAGGGAATACCCAAGTATTCCAAAGCACCTTGCACGGTTCCGTCTTCCCCACCGCGACCATGCAACACCACAAAGGCGCGACTAAAATTCTGGTCAACCAATTGAGTGAGTGCTTGCTCACTGGGGTCAAACGCGTGAGCATCCACCCCCTGCGATTGCAACGCCCCCAAGACCGCGGCACCTGAACGCAGCGAGACTTCTCGCTCGGCGGAATGACCGCCCATCAATACCGCGACCTTGCCATACTGCTTCATACTTGGCCTCCTGCTTGCGTCGCACTCGCGCGTAATTGTTCAGGTTGAAGTTCGGTAGCAGCAAGATCACGTGCTAACGCACCAATATTTCCAGCGCCTTGCGCGAGCAACAGATCACCGGGCTGCAATAAGTCTGCCAAGGTTTGCTTCAACTCGGCTTGGCTGCCGACATAAATCGGTTCAAGTTTGTTGCCACCACGCATCCGTAATGAACGTGCCAACGCACGGCTATCAGCGCCAGCCACCGGTGCTTCACCAGCACTGTAAACATCGAGCAGCAACACCACGTCGGCTTGCGCAAGGACTTGCACGAAATCGTCGTACAAGTCACGGGTGCGTGAGTAACGATGCGGTTGAAACGCAATCACCAGACGCCGCTCGGGCCATCCAGCACGGGCGGCAGCAATAGTTACTGCTACTTCCGATGGGTGGTGACCGTAGTCATCGACTAACATCACATCACCCTCGGCATCGTTAGCAGTCAGTGGATACAAGCCCAAATGCTGAAACCTGCGACCAATGCCTTCAAACTTGGTGAGCGCTTGTACGACAGCATCGTCATCAATACCCTCATCGGTCGCGACAGCGATGGCGGCCAAGGCGTTTAAGCAATTATGCTTACCCGGTAAATTAACCGTCACTTGCAGCGGCTCACGACCGGCGCGATGCACGGTGAAACTACTTTGTCCACGCGCTTGCTGATAATCCGATGCGCGCACGTCGGCATCGTCGCTAAAGCCATAAGTAATCAGCTGACGACCCACTCGTGGCAGCAACTCGCGGACCACAGGGTCATCGACACACATCACTGCCAAACCATAAAACGGCAGGTTGTGTAGAAATTCGACGTAGGTATCCAACAATTTGTTGAAGTCGCCGCCATAGGTGTCCATATGGTCAGCTTCAATATTCGTGATCACGGAAACCATCGGTTGTAAGTGCAAGAACGATGCATCCGATTCATCCGCTTCGGCAATCAAGTACTTGCTGGTTCCCAGCCGCGCGTTGGTGCCGGCACTATTTAGCAAGCCGCCAATGACAAAAGTTGGGTCTAAGTCTGCCTCAGCAAAAATACTCGCGATCAGTGAAGTTGTTGTGGTCTTGCCATGGGTTCCAGCAATGGCAACACCATGTCGGAATCGCATCAGCTCTGCCAACATCTCGGCGCGGCGTACAATCGGAATAAACGCTGCTTTAGCAGCGACTAACTCAGGGTTGTCGGCTCGAATTGCAGTACTCACCACCACCACGTCAGCGCCTTTCACATGCTCGCTCGAGTGACCGATAAATATCTCAGCGCCGAACTGACGTAACCGTTGGGTATTCGCATTTTCGGCAATATCTGAGCCCGCAATGTCATAGCCTTGGTTCACCAATACCTCAGCAATGCCGCCCATACCGGCGCCGCCGATACCGACAAAATGGATACGACGAACTCGTCGCATCTCTGGCACGCTTACCACGGTAAATGGCTGGCTCTTCAACTGCGTCATACTCGTCCTGCCTTGATTGCTTCTGGGTTGGCCCAGCGTTCACATTGATTCACCACTGCATCGGTAGCCTTCGGATAGGCGACCGCGGCAGCATTTTTTTGCATACTGCGACGCAGCTCAGCATCGGCAAACAAAGGTGCCAATCTCTGCACCGCAGTGCTCGTCTTGCCTAGTGTTGTTTGTGGCAACAAAATGCCAGCGTCAGCACGCACTAATTCCATGGCGTTCGCGGTTTGGTGATCGTCGACGGCATGGGGCAGAGGTATCAATACCGCAGGCTTACCTAGCAGCGCTAGCTCAGCGACCGTCAATGCGCCAGCACGACAGATCACGACATCAGCTGCGGCATAAGCACTTGCCATGTCGTCAATAAAGTCGACTACGGTCACGCGGGTAAACGCTTGTTCGGCATACAACTGCTCTACTTCTGTTTGTCGACCCGCTCCACACTGATGGACCACCTGTATGGGTTGGTCACCCAACTGCTTTTGCAGCTCGGCAAACACCCGAGGCAACGCTTCGTTCAAAGCCGTGGCACCGAGGCTGCCGCCAATCACTAAGGCCGCGACACCCACGCGCTCTGTTGTCGATTGCGCGCGTTGCTGCCGTGCATTCTCCAATACTTGCTCGCGCAATGGGTTACCAGTGACATCGGCTCTGGGTAGTTGTTTTCGAGCTGCGGCAAAGCCAACCATCACGTGACTCGCGAAACGCGCTAAGAACTTGTTAGTCATGCCGGCAACCGCGTTTTGTTCATGCACAAGCACTGGAATCCCACACCAACGTGCAGCGAGTCCCGCCGGTCCACAGACATAACCACCGAACGTCACCACTAACTGAATTCGCTCGCGGCGGAGCAACTGACGACATTGCCATGCAGCCCTCAGTAACTGCCATGGCATGCTCAGTTTGCGCATCAGCCCATGTCCTCGCAGCCCCTGCATACCAACGGTCTCAAGCTGAAAACCTGCGTTGGGTACCACTTTCGATTCCAGTCGACCTTCAGCGGTGCCAAGCCATAGCACTTGCCAGCCATAGCTGCGCAGTTTTTCTGCCACGGCCAACGCCGGGAATACATGTCCGCCAGTACCCGCAGCAGCAATCAATACTCGATTCATGCGCGCCTCCCTGACCGCGGCGCCACTTTCATGGAGCCAATGCGAACTTCATAGTCCAGTCGTAGCAGAATACCTATGGTGATACAGCTAATCAGCAAACTGGTACCGCCGTAACTGACTAATGGTAATGTCAGTCCTTTCGTTGGTAATAGACCTGCGGCAGCACCAATGTTGACCATGGCTTGAAAGGCAAACCAGACACCAATGCCATAGGCCATAAAACCGCCAAACTGGTGCCCACGCTCCAATGCGCGGCGTCCCAATTGCATCGTTCGAAATACCAGTGCAAAAACCAGCACGAGTACGGTAAGAATGCCGACGAAACCAAGCTCCTCGCCAACCACAGCCATAATGAAATCGGTATGTGCTTCGGGCAGATATTGGAGCTTCTGAATACTGTTACCCAAACCTTGTCCAAACCAGTCACCGCGCCCGAAAGCCATCAACGATTGGGTCAATTGATAGCCACTCCCAAAAGGGTCCTGCCACGGGTCGAGAAACGACACCACACGGCGCATGCGATAAGGTTCAAAGTAAATCAAAAATGTCAGCAACAAGCTGATAGCGACAAAAATTGCGAAGAACTGCCAGAGTCGCGCACCTGCTAAGAACAACATGGCCACCACGATACTGGTCATCACCACCGCCGAACCGAAGTCAGGCTGCAACAGCAGTAAACACCCGAAGATGAACAAGACCGCTAGGGGTTTAATAAAGCCACGTAAATTTTCCTGCACTTGGTCATGACGACGGGTGAGGTAGCTGGCTACGTAAGCGACAAAAAATAGTTTCGCCAGCTCGGCAGTTTGCAGTGTTAGTGGGCCGACTTTGATCCAACGTTTAGCACCGTTCACCTCATGCCCAATAATCAGCACCATCACTAACATGCCAATCGCAATCAGCAGCAACACCGCAGAGCCACGGAACCACACTTGAATAGGTACTTGCACGACGGTTGCTAACAGTCCCATACCCAGTGCCAGATACATGCAGTGACGGAAAAAGAAGTGAAACGGATTATCGGTTAACCGCTCAGCCACAGGGAATGAGGCCGAAGTGACCATCACCAAGCCAATGGCCAACAACGCCAAGCTCAACCACAGCAATACTCGATCATACAATGGTGCTGACTCAGGTTGCCACCAACGCAACCAACGCTGCCATGGTTGGCTGCGTTCACTAGTCTGTGTGATGCCCAGTTCTAATTGTTGTTCAGCAGTTGATATCGACTTAGTCATAATAAGCCTCCACTGCTTGCCGGAATTGCTCACCACGGTCTTCATAATTGCGGAACATATCGAGGCTTGCGCAAGCCGGCGATAACAACACCATGGATCCTGGCGTAGCTCGCTGCGCAGCAACACTGACCGCTTCGGGTAGATCTTTGACGCGCACATGCGGGCGCTCTTGGGCAAAATTCTGGCTGACCCGATCGGCATCACGACCAAAGGTGATAAGCACATCTACTTGGTCAAGCGCCTTACGAAATGCTTTAAAATCAGCGCCTTTTGCATCGCCGCCGGCAAGCAGAATCAGCTTGCCTGAAACCAAACGCCGCACGCCAAAAATAGCCGCTTCAGCAGCCCCGATGTTGGTCGCCTTCGAATCATTGATCCACACGACACCGCCTTGCTCCAATACGGTTTCGCAGCGATGCGGCAGCCCTTTGAATGATTTCACAGCTGCGATCACCTGTTGCGGTTCTACTCCAACGGCGTATGCCAAAGCCAATGCGGCTTGCACGTTCATTAGGTTGTGCATCCCCGCTAATTGCAACTCCGCGGCTTTGGCGAGCGCGTGACCTTTAAATTCAATGCTAGCCTCACCGCCATCAACGCCAATTCCGAATAGATGTGGGCGCTCAGCCTCGCTTGCATCCAGGCCGAATGTGAAATGCTGACGCGGTGCCATGGACATGGGTTCGGTGACCTGTTGCTCACGATTCCAAACGGCGCAACGGGCATTTTGATAAATCCGTTGCTTGGCATCTGCATAATCGCGGCGGGTGTAATACCGATCCATATGATCGTCCGAAACATTCAGCACGGTAGCCGCTGCTAAGCTAAGATTTGCCATCAGCTCGAGCTGAAAGCTCGAAAGTTCCAGTACATACACGTCATAGTCAGCATCATTCACCACTACATCGAGTACTGGCACACCAATATTTCCTGCTACGGCCACACGCTTGCCGGCGGCTTCCAGTAATGCTGCGGTTAATCGAGTCACAGTTGACTTACCATTGGAACCGGTAATGCCGATTACCGGCTTGGTGGCAAGGCGCGCAAAAATATCAATATCACCAATCAGAGGGATCTCAGCATCGGCCGCCAACTGCAATTCTGGCAAACGCAAATCGACACCGGGGCTGACGACCAAGACATCCATCTGGAGCAATAACGCTGGATCTAAAGCGCCTAAATGCACCTCGAGACCATCATGCAGTTCAGTCAACGCCGCTAAATTAGAGGGTTGCTCACGGGTATCGAATACCACTGGCTCGACACCTTGTGCCAATAAATAACGCACCACAGACAGCCCGGTCTGGCCGATTCCGACCACACCAATGGTGTCATACTGTGTTAGCGATTTATTGAGCAGAACAGTCATAATTTGCGTGGTGCCTTATCTCAGTTTCAATGTAGCAAGTCCAATCAGGACAAAGACCAACGACAAGATCCAAAACCGCACAATCACGCGCGGCTCTGGCCAACCTTTTAACTCATAGTGATGATGAATGGGGGCCATCCGAAATACGCGTTTCCCGCGTAGTTTGTAAGAGCCGACCTGCAGCATCACCGATACTGTCTCCATCACGAACACACCGCCCATGATGAACAAAACGAATTCTTGACGAACCAACACAGCAATCATGCCCAGTGCCGCACCGAGCGCGAGAGAGCCAACATCACCCATGAACACTAACGCTGGATAAGTGTTGAACCAGAGAAAACCGAGTCCGGCGCCGCATATGGCTGTGCAGACGATAATCAATTCACCGGCGAGCGGTAAATGAGGAATATTGAGATAGGCGGCAAAGTTAACGTTACCGGCGGCATAAGCGAAGATTCCAAGTGCCGCTGCAACCATAATGGTCGGAACGATTGCAAGACCATCGAGACCGTCGGTCAAGTTGACCGCATTGCTGGTTCCTACCACCACAAAGTAAGCCAATACAATGTACATCAAGCCTAATTGCGGCATGATATCTTTGAAAAAGGGTACGAGCAGTTGGGTCTCTGCACCCACGGTGGCGTTGGCATATAAAAACACTGCTGCTGCGGTGGCGATGACCGACTGCCAGAAATATTTCCAGCGCGCGGGTAGGCCTTTCGAGTTCTTTTGCACGACTTTGCGGTAATCATCAATAAAGCCCACCAGACCAAAGCCCAGAACAACACCAAGCAACACTTGGACGTAGCGATTGGATAGGTCCGCCCAGAGCAATGTCGAGATCACGATTGCGGCAATGATGAGCACACCACCCATAGTGGGTGTGCCCGCTTTGCTTAAATGCGACTGAGGTCCGTCATCGCGAACCGATTGGCCTATTTGCAGGCGCTGTAACCAGCGAATCAACCCAGGGCCCATCCATAACGCAATCAATAATGCAGTCAACACGCTCAAAATGGCGCGCATCGTCAAATACGAAAAGACGTTAAAGAATGTCGCGTACTGGGTTAAGTACTCCGCCAACCACACTAACATGCGTGTTTTCCTTTTTCGGTGTAGCCGGGTTGCAGTTCGTTCTGGCGCGTTGTTAAAGCTTCGATGACACGTTCCATGTGCGCACTGCGTGACCCTTTGGCAAGAATCGTCATTGGCGCTTTGGCTTGTTGTACGGCTTCAATTACACCTTCAATGAGCGCATCGAACTGTGAGAAGTGACGTCCACCGCGACCATTGAAAACTTCGCTCGCGCTTTGACTTAGCACCCCGAGCGTAAATAAATTGTCGATGCCCGCTTGAATGGCATAGGCACCGACTTCCTCATGGTATTGTCTGGCTTGTGCACCCAACTCGCCCATATCACCCAGAATCATCAAGCGAAAGCCCGGGTACGCAGCAAGCGTATCGAGAGCTGCTTTGACGGAGCCAACATTGGCATTGTAGGTGTCGTCAATAAGGCGCAATTGTGGTGTTAAGGTCATCACATTGAGGCGCCCGCTGACTGGCGTTAATTGGTTGAGAGCTGAGGCTGCATCAGCCAGCGCACAACCTACCGCAAGCGCAGCCGCAATGGCTACTAAAGCATTGTCAACGTTGTGTAAACCTGGCAATGACAGCTGCACTCGAGCGGTTTGTGCGGTCGGTTCCAGTGTCGATAGTCCTGCCGGAATATGCGCCGTGAAACTGGCGCAACCTTGATCATTCAATTCGACATCCGTTGCTGCGATGTGCGGTTGCACATCATCCGACTGTCGGCCAAACGTGAAATGTGTGCGCTCTGCAAGCTCTTGCTGCCAGCATTCGGCAAACTCGGAGTGGGCTGGCGTCAACGCAATTCCTGCAGGCCCTAAACCGCGGAAGATCTCGGTTTTGGCACGAAACACACCATGCACCGATCCAAAGCCTTCCACATGCGCCGGCGCGACATTATTGATGATAGCGACATCGGGCATAGTCAAGCGCGTCGTGTAAGCAATCTCACCCGGATGATTTGCGCCTAATTCAATCACCGCGAATTCATGTTGCGGCTCGAGTCGTAGCAACGTCAGTGGGCAACCGATGTCATTGTTAAAGTTGCCACGTGTGGCCAGCACATCGCCGCGGGTTTGCAGAATGGCCGCTAACATCTCTTTGACGCTGGTTTTACCGCTACTACCGGTAATCGCGATAGTTTTTGGCGCTACTTGTGCTTTCACTGCTGCGCCGAGTTGCCCCAGTGCATGCCGAGTGTTCGGGACGATTATTTGTGCGACACCACGGCGCGTATCCATGTCTATTGGGCGTTCAACCATAATAGCTGTAGCGCCTTGATCAATAGCATCAGAAATGAAATCGTGGGCATCAAAATGCGGCCCTTTCAGGGCAATAAATAAACAGCCTGGCGGCAGTGAGCGGGTATCCGTGCTCACTTTATTAATCGTGCAATGCTCGCCCTGTAACTCGCCATCTACGGCGGCAGCTATCCACTGTAAACTCACTGTTATCATGAGCGCACCTCGACTGATTGTTGCATCTGCTCAGCAACCCACGCGCGTTCGTTATAGTCGACTCGCTCGCGGCCAATAATTTGATAATCCTCGTGACCTTTCCCAGCCAGCAAGACAATGTCCTGCGGCGCTGCAGCAGCTATAGCAGCAGCTACAGCGTCACGACGTCCATGCTGAACCTGCACATGCTGGCGCTGATGAATGCCCGTCATAATGTCGTGAACGATTTGTTCAGGCGGTTCAGTGCGCGGGTTGTCATCCGTCACCACCACTTGATCGGCATATTGCGCAGCCACTTGCCCCATTTGCGGACGCTTACCGCGGTCACGATCACCGCCGCAGCCAAACACGCACCATAATTTGCCTTCACAATGCCGACGTAGGTTCTGCAATACTTGCTGGAGCGCATCAGGTGTGTGAGCGTAATCAACAATCACTAACGGCCGTTGGGGGGCGGTAAATGATTCCATCCGCCCGGGAATAGGTTGTAACTCAGCAACAGCTTGTGCAACTTGAGCAAACGAATATTTCAGCGCACATAACGTGGTCATTGCTGCAAGTACGTTAAACACGTTAAAGCCACCTAATAGTGGGCTGCTCACCGCAAACTCTTGAACCTCATCCGTTACGCGAATATGCGCCTTAAACGTGGTTCCCGTGGTGGTGTAATGAATATCCGTTGCCCAGACGCTGCGCTTGGTATTTTGTGGTGTCGTTGCAAAGCGCCAGCTATCAGTACGGTCAGGTAACCATGCTGCAACCGCGCTGTCGTCGGCATTCAATACACTCACTTGGGTGTCTAACTCGGTAAATAAGCGACGTTTCGCGCCAGCGTAATTCGCCATAGTGCCGTGATAATCTAAATGGTCGCGACTGATATTAGTCGCGATGCCGGCGGCAAATGAGATGGCGTCTACGCGGCGCTGCACCAACGCATGGGATGAGACTTCCATCGCAACATTCACTGCTCCTTCAGCACGCAGAGCCGACAGGCGCTGTTGGACCGCAATCGCGTCTGGTGTGGTATGGGTTTCCGGGACCAAACGACCAGGGAAACCACTGCCGGTAGTACCGATAACACCCGATTTTTCACCGAGTGCCTCGAGCAACTGCGCCACAATATAGGTCACCGAGGTTTTCCCGTTCGTGCCGGTCACACCGATGACTCGCATCTGCTGCGCGGGCTGCTGATAGAACCGAGCAGCAATAAAGGACAACTCATTTTTCAGTTGTGGTACCTCGATCACGATGGCACTGCCACGTTGCTCAATCCCGTAGCTGTCTGATTCAGCCAACACCGCAATGGCACCTGCATCTAACGCAGCATCGATAAACTGACGGCCATCACTTTGATAGCCTGGGACCGCGACAAACACATCACCACCCGCTACTTGGCGGCTGTCTAACTTCAAGCCAGTAACCGGAACCTCGGGTAGCGGTAACGGATAGTTAGGTAATAAATGACTGAGCTTAATCATCGGCACCTCCACCAGTCGCTACGGAACCAGCAAAGCCAGCCACGCGTGGCTGAGTATCTTCGAGGTTATCCGGTGCGATATTCATGATGCGCAGTGCATCTCCGACAATTTCTGCAAAGACCGGTGCCGATACATCGCCACCGTAATATTCATCGCCGCTCGGTTCGTTTACGGTCACGACCACTGCAATACGTGGGTCGCTGACGGGTGCGATGCCGGCAAATAGTGTGACGTATTCATCACCATAACCACCCGCGACTGCTTTGCGTGAGGTACCGGTTTTACCAGCAACGCGGTAGCCGCGTACTCGGGCCTCTTTTGCTGAGCCCTTCATGACTACATTTTCAAGCATACTCAGCACCGCATCGGCGTTCTCCCGACTGATGACTTGCTCACCTTCAGGAATACCCTCACGACGTTGAATACTGAGCGGGCGTTTAACGCCACCGTTACCAATAATCGCGTAAGCTTGGGCTAGTTGCAGGGTGGTTACCGATAACCCATAGCCAAAGGACAAAGTCGCCACTTCAAAGTCAGACCAGCGGCGCCGATTTTGCAAAATGCCGAAGCTCTCGCCCAACATCGCTACACCGGTATCATTACCAAGACCTAACGCCGCGTAAGTAGCCATCATATTGTCAATGCCCGCCTCCAACGCGATACGGGCCGACCCCATGTTACTGGAGTTTTCTAAGACTTCGCTTACGGTCAGTTCACCACGATTTCTCGGATCGCTGACTCGTCGACCACCCAAGCGCATCCAGCCCGGATGGGTATCAATGATGTCATCTTTGCGAATTACCCCGGCTTCGAGACCGGCCAATACAGCCAGAGGCTTCATGGTTGAGCCAGGTTCGTAAGAGTCGGTAATCGCCCGATTACGCAGCTTGTGCGGTTGCATATCGTTGCGATTGTTAGGGTTAAAGGACGGGCTATTGACCATCGCGAGTACTTCACCTGTTTTGACGTCGACAATCACAGCCGATCCGGACGTTGCCTGGTGATAGCGCACGGCTTTTTTCAGTTCGGAATAAGCGAGTGATTGCAAACGTTGGTCAATACTCAGTGTGAGTTGTTGTGGTTCTTGAGCAGCGGTGACGCGAATCTCTTCAACAACCCGTCCTTGCGCATCCTTGCGATAAACACGCTCACCGGGAATACCCGTGAGTACTTGATCATAAATAGCTTCAAGGCCTTCGATACCGCGGCCATCGATATCGGTGAAGCCCACCACATGGGCAGCGATTTCACCAACGGGGTAAAAGCGTCGTGATTCAGTTTTCAAATGCACACCGGGAATGCGCAACTGCTTCACAAAATCAGCCACCCCAGGGGTCACTTTGCGTTCTAGGTAAACAAACCGACGCGTTGGATCTTCGACTTTGCTGATGAGGTCATTCACATCAACACGGAAGACTTCTGCGAGTGCCAACCAACGTTCACGGTCTGCGAGACCATCACCGTCATGAACTTGTTTCGGATCGGCCCAAACCGTCTGCACCGGCACACTGACCGCCAACTCGCGCCCATTACGATCAACAATAGTGCCGCGCTGCACCATGGTCGTATCGGCTCGCAGTGAACGGCGATCGCCTTCAAAAATCAGTCGCTCAGGTTCAATGACCTGAATATAAGCTGCACGAGCAACCAACGATGTGAAGACCAAGAACAGCATACCGAGCGCAAAGTAGAAGCGACCATGCGCCAAGTGCGGCTGAATTTTCTTCAACCGTTTGTTTAAACTAGGGCGAGGAGATTTTATTGCCATGGAACCAGCACCTCCTGTTCGCCTTCAGGACGCACCATGTCGAGGCGCTGCTCTGCAATCCGCTCGACGCGACTATGCTCGGTCAACGCCGTCTCTTCAATTTGTAAATGACGCCATTCGATATCGAGTTGATCACGCGCCGACAACAGGTCATCGCGCTCAATGGTGAGCTGTCGATGGGCATGGGACACGTAGATCACTGCCAATGCTGAGACGATGACTAATAAAAACAGCAAAACCAGCACAAATTGCTGGCGTAAATCATCCACTAACACACTGATAAGGCCAGGTACGCGACTAGTCGTCATAAGCTAACCTCGCCGCGATACGCAGGACTGAACTACGAGCCCTTGGATTGGCACTAATTTCTGCAGCACTGGGCTTGATTGCCTTACCCACCAACCGCAGTGTCCGCCCGCGGTCAAACTCATCGTCACGCACGGGCAAGCCAGCGGGGATTGGACGTCCCTGACTTTGCGCACGCATGAAACGTTTGCTGAGGCGATCTTCGAGTGAGTGAAAGCTTATCACGGCCAACCGACCGCCTTCTTTTAATGCTGGAATAGCTGCGGCTAAGCCCGCTTCAATTTCTGTCAGCTCTCCGTTCACGTGAATGCGGATGGCTTGAAAACTGCGCGTAGCCGGATGCTTGTGCTTATCTTTAAATGGCACCGCTTGGTCGATCAGTTGCGCCAATTGTTTGGTAGTCGTAAACGGCTGCTCCTCGCGTTGCTTCACAATGGCTTGAGCAATGCGCCAGGCAAAGCGCTCTTCGCCATATTCACGCAAAACAAAAGCGATCTCATCGGCAGTTGCCGTATTCACAAAATCAGCAGCGGTGGGGCCGGTGCTGGTATCCATGCGCATATCGAGTGGGCCTTCACGCATGAAACTAAAACCGCGCTCAGCGTCATCAAGCTGTGGGGATGAAACGCCAAGATCGAATAAAATGCCGTCCAAGCGCCCCTGAAGCTGGTGCGTTTCGACAACTTCGGCAAGTTGTGAGAAAGGAGTGTGGATGATGGTAAAGCGTGGATCGTCAACCAATTCCGCTGCAGCTGCTATCGCGGTGGGGTCGCGATCCAGTGCATAAAGGTGGCCTTGGTCATTTAATTGAGACAAAATCGCCCGTGAATGCCCCCCTCTTCCGAAGGTAGCATCGAGATACAGTCCGTCTGGTCTGATCGCAAGAGCCTCAATCGACTCCTGTAACAGCACCGAGACATGTTGCGGCGCTTTTGTCATTATAATGAGAAGTCTTGTAGTCGTTCACTGAGTGCCAAATCGTCTTGTTGTTCTGCGGCCATATCGGCTGCAACTTGAGTTTGCCATGCTGCGTCTGACCAGAGTTCGAACTTGTTCAATTGACCAACAATCATGATCTTTTTACTTAAGTCCGCGTGTTGGCGTAGCGTAGGCGCTATTAAAATGCGTCCCGCTTTGTCCATCTGGCAATCTTCAGCATGACCCAGCAATAACCGCTGGAGACGACGCTCTGCGGGGTTCATGCTAGATAAGGTGGTGAGCTTTTGTTCAATCAGTTGCCACTCGGGCAACGGATACAGCAATAAACAAGGTTGCTTGATATCAATGGTGCAAACCATTTGGCCATCACAGTCTAATAGGAGGCTTTTACGATACTTTGCTGGTATCGCAAGACGCCCCTTCTCATCTAGACTTAATGATGCTGCACCACGAAACATGATAATTGATCCACTTTTACCCACAAATCCCCACAAGGTGACAGTCTAGGTGTCGATCTTTCCTACTGTCAAGAAAAAAAGTGGTGTTTGCGATGTGTAGCGGCGCAATTTGTTGACCATAAAGACGCACGTTTGAGCACTTGACGAGAAGTTGTATCTACAGGATGATGCGTAAAGGTCGCGTCCACTCATTATAAGAATAACAATAAACGTCCTTCACCATGAGCAGACAACTAAAGAGTAGTGTCGTGAGTCAAGCGACTACTGAACAACAAGATGGGAGCAGCAGCGAACGCTCCAAGTGGCGCATCGTGCGTTATGCTGTGGTCTTGTTATTCATTACTTCGGCCCTTCTGTATGCCGTCTACTTAGTGGTTGATAGCGAGCGCCAACAGCAACTTGAAATTGAAAAGCGACGCGCAGTTGAACAGCTCACTGCGATGCGCGGTCGTCTCGAACAACGCATTCTCGCTAATACGCTCGTGCTGCGCGCACTGCGCCCGGAAATTCTCTGGCAAGACACTCCAGATCGGTTGCGACTGCAGCGACTGATGGACGAATTCCTCTCGACCGACCTCGATATCGAGCATCTTGCTCTCGCTCCAGACTTAGTGATTCGTTTCGTTTACCCACTGGCTGGTAACCAGTCGGCTCTGGGTTTCAATTATCGAACATCAGCATCACAGTACGGTGACATTCTGCGCACCATTGCCGCGCAAGACATAACCATGGTCGGCCCTATTCAATTGGTGCAGGGTCGCGAAGCGTTTGTGGCTCGCATGCCAGTATTTGATGAACAAGGCGAACTTTGGGGGGTGACGTCATTAGTCATCAATCCACAACATTTATTGGACGGCGTCGAGTTTAGTCAGCATCCCGAGTATGTATTTGCGTTGCGCCACAAAATGGAGGACGCCGACAATGTTGCGTCCGCATTCGCAGGCCCTAATCTAATTTTTAATAAAGATGCCATGGTTACCGATGTTCGCATACCGCGAGGCATGTGGGAATTGGCCGCTTACCCACGCAAAGGAGTCTGGGTCGAGGAGCCTTATTCCTTCTTCCTGCATTGGTCCATCGGTATTGCGCTCACCGCTTTTATCATCTCGTCCTTTATGGTGTTGATGATTACCCAACAACGGTTACGTCGTGCTATTCGCACCATCGCCTTTCAAGCACGTTTCGATCCACTAACGGAACTGCCGAACCGTAATTACTTCCAGCAGCAGCTGGATCGTGTGATTCGTACCTCGATTCGGCACGAACAACAATTTGCGGTGTTATTACTCGATCTCGACCATTTACGCGAGATCAATGACGCTCTGGGTCATGACATTGGTGATGAATTGTTGAAGAACGTCGCTAGTCGAATTCGGCAAAGTATTCGCGCTGATGACCTATTGGCACGGATCGGTGGTGATGAATTTGCGATTGCATTGCGTGATTTGGAGGATGCCTCACAAGCCGAAGCACGAGCCAAAGTGATCATGAGTGATTTGTTGAACACACTCGACATCGAACATAACCATATCAACATGACCGCCAGCGTTGGTATCGCGATGTTCCCTACCGACGCCACTGACGTACAAACCTTGGTGAAACATGCCGAACTCGCGATGTACGCAGCCAAAACTACAGGTTCGCTCAGTGTTTACTTCTTTGACGAGCAGTTACGGCAAACCACTGAGAAGCATATTGCGTTACACCATCAGATCATTCGCGGCTTAGAAGAAGGTCAGTTCCGCGTCTACTACCAGCCGGTTATTGATACGGCGAGTCATAAAATGACACGTTGTGAAGCGCTCATTCGGTGGGAGCACCCTGAGCGAGGTATGGTATCGCCAGCGGAGTTTATCCCGATTGCTGAGAAAACCGGTGCCATTATTGGCTTGGGCGAATTTGTCATGCAGCAGGTGGTCAAAGATTGGAAATACTTTGCCGATGACAACCTCGATGTCACCATTGCCATCAACCGCTCACCTCGAGAATTTAATGACCGCGAGGCAGCTGATCACTGGCTCAAAATTTTGAAAGAAAGTGGTATGCCGGCGGATAAGCTGATGATGGAAATTACTGAATCGATGCTGATGCGCAATAAAGAACGCCAGTTTATGAACTTGCGCAAATTGCGCGACGCCGGCGTGCATTTAGCTATCGATGACTTTGGTACCGGTTACTCGAGCTTGAACTACCTGCGTTCGTATCCCATTGATGTGATCAAGATTGACCGTAGTTTCTTGCAAGATGTGCCGTATCACGGTCAGCAAACCGCTCTCGTCGAAGTATTGATCCGCATTGCCCACACGTTGAACATGCAAGTGATTGCAGAGGGTGTCGAGACCGAAGCGCAAGTCGATTTCTTACGGGCACAAGATTGTCATTACCAGCAAGGGTTCTTCTACGGACAAGCAGTGCCGCGTGATGAGTTTCTCAAAATGGCGCATACCTTTAACCAGACTAAAGGCAAGCTGAAGAAAAGTTAGAAGTCGGGAGCCAGCCGGTAAGCCGGGTTCTGTCGAGGACAATCATTCGTCTAGCCGCTAAGTCACCCTAGCGTTCAAGCAGTCTACCCGGGTTCAACGCGGGCCGCGCCAATGAACCCCTATTTGACCTTGCTCCGGGTGGAGTTTACCGTGCCACGAACTGTTACCAGCCGCGCGGTGCGCTCTTACCGCACCCTTTCACCCTTACCTGATCCTGCTTACGCAGGCCATCGGCGGTTTGCTCTCTGTTGCACTAGTCGTCGGCTTGCGCCGCCCAGGCGTTACCTGGCACCCTGCCCTATGGAGCCCGGACTTTCCTCCCCCTAGCAGTTTCCCACTAGGCAGCGATTGTCTGGCTGACTCCCGCGGCGGATTCTACGCTTGATCGGCCTCTAAAGCCAGTTGATAGAGCGCGTTTTTGCGCACGCCATGAATTTCTGCGGCAAGCGCCGCGGCCTTTTTAAGCGGTAACTCTTTGCGTAGCAGTTGCAACGTTGCTAATGCTTGTGGATTTAAGTCGTCCGCAGCAGCGGGCTCGGCACCACCTAGCATCAGAACGATTTCGCCACGCTGTTGATTGCTATCGGCTAATACTTGCTCCTCGACCGCGGCAATAGAGCCATGTAAGTACGTCTCAAACTGCTTGGTGAGTTCGCGCGCCATGACCAAAGGGCGGTCGTCACCAAACACGGTTCGTAAATCCGCCAACGTATGCGTGATGCGATGTGGCGACTCATAGAACACCAAAGTGCGAACTTCTCCCGCGAGTTCTTTTAATTTGGCACGTCGCTGTTGTGGTTTAGCCGGCAAAAAGCCCTCGAATGTGAAACGATCGGTCGGCAGCCCCGCCGCCGATAATGCAGTCGTTATCGCACAAGCTCCTGGCAGCGCACTGACGCGGATATTTGCGGCGCGACACTGTTGCACCAGGACATAACCCGGATCACTGATGAGCGGCGTCCCAGCGTCACTAATGAGTGCCAATGACTCGCCTGCTTGAAGTCGTTGTATCAATAGCTGCGACTTGTTGCGTTCATTGTGCTCATGCAATGCAATCAACTCCGCTTTAATGCCGAAGTGCTGTAATAGCTGTCCGCTATGGCGAGTATCTTCTGCCGCGATTGCAGCAACATCGCGTAAGACTTGAATTGCACGCTCGGTCATATCGCTCAAGTTACCAATGGGTGTGGGCACAATAAAGAGCGTCCCGTGAGTCGAAATAGACATGTTAACCCCTAGTAAAGACCGCACTGCGCGTTGTGTCAGGTCACGCGTACGTTTATAGTATGGCCATTCAGGCAAGCGATAAGTTGGATGCTATTGTGCCAAATATTTACTCGGCAAAGAAGCTGTTGGTTGTGATCACTGTGCTAACCCTCAGTGCCTGCGCATCTGGGCCGCGCCAGACAGATTCCCCGCGGACACCAGAACAACCCACTGTAACTGACGTTGCGCCACAAGTTGGCATCAGTGCTCAACGCAGTAGTCGTGAATGGCTAGATCTAGCGCAACAAAGCGAAGGTGACCCACGCAACGAGGCACTACTCAATGCGGCTGCACAGTTCCAACGCGCCGGTCAATGGCAGCATGCTGCTGCTGTCTTAGCGCAATCGCAAAATCACATCAGTAATAGTCAACTAACACAAGCGCACTTACATTTGCGTCAATACCTGTTGGCGCAGCAAGCGGCGCATGAGAGTGAATGGCAGCAAGTGGATTTATTTATTCGCCCTTTGCTTACCCCAAGAGTAAGTACCCACTTCGGCGACGAAGCTTTGCAACTAGCCATTCGAAGTCAGCTCGCACAAGATCGTTGGGAGCAAGCATCTGTTTATCAGTTGCAACGGTTAGACCGTGGTGACATCGCTAGCGATGACGTCGATGCGGTATGGTCATTGCTGCAACATGTGCGTGAACCGGAAACGCTCGCTCTTGTCGAGCCGACGAAATTGACTCGCGGTTGGCAGCAATTGTTAGTCACCCTGCATCAGGCTGCGGCAGACCCTAGCGCTGGTCAGTCGCTTTGGCAACGATGGTTGGCGCAATTTGAGCAACATCCTGCCACCAACTTGGCGGCAGAATTGTTAGCAGAAGCGAGTGAACGTTCGCCACAAAAAGCACTGGTATTACTGCCCCTAACCGGTCAATTTGCAGAGCAAGGACAGGCAGTTCGCGACGGCATGATTATGGCATTGGCGCAACGGCCGGAACTCGCCATCACTATTGTTGATACCCAAAGTCTCGATTTCGCGACAATTCCCGAGCTGCTGCAACAGGAGCAAGCGGATGTATTAATAGGCCCGCTGCTGAAGGACAACATTCCGCGAGTGGATGCCACCGCATTGCCGTCGCAGTTACAGTGGTTAACGTTGAATGAGCCGGCCGGTAATTTAACGGTGTCTCTGGATCGGCAGCGATTTTATGCATTGGATACAGAGACCGAAGTGCGTCAAGCCGCACAACACATTCACGCCTTAGGTCATCGATCGCCCTTGGTGCTATTTCCGCAATCCAATCGGGGTGAATCACTCAGCCAAGTTTTTAGCGATACTTGGAAACAGCTACAGGACAACGGCAGCTTGAGCTTTGGCACCTACCAAACACCTGATGATATGAAGGCTACGGTGCAAAGTCAGTTAGGAGTGACGCAAAGCGAAGCACGTATTTGGCAAGTCAAAATTGCTGCGGGCAAAATCATCGTCGACTCGCAGGCGCGCAGCCGCGCAGATATTGATGCTATTTATTTAGTGGGTGGCATCGAGCAAACACGTTTGTTGAAGCCGTTTATTGACGTCAACATAGCGCCATTTATGCAACCGATTCCCGTCTACGCAAATTCTGGCAGTCACACCTTACGCAATGACTTGAGCGAGAATGACCTGGATGCCGTTCATTTTACCGATGCGCCTTGGTTGCTCCCTGAGCATCCCCGTCATCAGCAGCTTGAGCAATTGATTGAGTTGCGCAAGCACTGGGGTCATAACTTGGCACGTCTTGCAGCCTTTGGTCATGACAGCGTTCTACTGACCCAGCAAGGATACTGGCTAGCCGCGCTCCCCGGATTAACGGTCGATGGACTCACAGGCGCATTGCGCTTAGACACCAATCGTGTGCTCCGGGAACTGCAGTGGGCACGCTATGATGGTCATCGAGTCGTTGCCGATACAGAAGCCGCTAACTAGTTTTGGTCGAGCCTCAAACCCACGGCAAAAAAGGCTTCGGGAATCGAGGGGAAGCGCAAGCTATAGCCCATTTAGAAGCGCATGATCTACGTTTGGTGGCACAGAATTACCGCTGTGATCACGGTGAAATTGACCTCATCATGCAGCACGAACAAACCTTAGTGTTTGTCGAAGTCAAACACCGCAGTGATGAAAATTTCGCAACGGTAGTGGAACAAATTAGTGCTGCTCAATGTCGACGTATACGACGTGCAGCCCAGTATTTTTTAATGTCGCAACAACTCGATGAACACCGTGTTCATATGCGCTTTGATGTTGTGGCTATTGTTGACAATCCAAGCCAATTACATTGGCTAGTCGACGCGTTCTAAGCGTTGACTGATACCCAGAAAAAACAAGGACTCCATGATGCAGGACTCTGTAAAAGGTATTTTTACCGAAGCTATTCAAACGCAGATCGCCGCTGCTGATCAATTACAGGAACCCTTGCTGCGTGCCGCCGAGTTACTTGTCGATACGCTACTGAATGGACGACGCATCTATTGCTGTGGTGAGAATATGGCTCACGCGAGCGCAAGGCATTTCGGTCACATGATGCTGACTGGTTTGAACTTTGAGCGGCCACCATTCCCCGTGACTGCATTGCATGCCGACTTCGGCGCCAAAGAACACGAGGCCATTTTTGCCCAGCAAATTCTTGCTGCTGGTCAAGCCGCGGATTTGCTCATCGTACTCAGCTCGGGTGCCCAAGCACCACGCGTTAGCAAAGCCATGGAAGCCGCCGTTGCGCGAAATCTGTTTATTATCGCAATCACCAGTGATGCCGATACTGATGTCGCAGGTTTGCTTGGCCCTGATGATGTTGAAATTCGTATTCCATCACGCAACACCGCGCGCGTTAGCGAACATATTTTGCAACTCGTGAATATGCTCTGCCATCTTGCTGAACAACATATTTTCCCGCAGGAGATAGACGAATGAAGACCTTACAACGAGCAACTCTAGTTGTCGTATTTACCCTGTCATTGAGTGGTTGTGCAGCGGCACTAGTCGGCGCTACTGCGGTTGGTATTGCTTCAGCGAGCGATAGCCGCACGGTCGGGGCGCAAGTAGATGACCAAGCCATCGAAGTTAAAGCCATTACCGCCCTGCAACGCGAAGACAAGCTTGATAATGCCCGTATTCAAGTCGTCTCATTCAATCGCTCGATTTTACTGATGGGACAAGTGGCGAATCGAAATCTAAGTGACCTCGCGGCCAACAAGGTCCGTTCGATTGACGGTGTGATTCGGGTTCACAATGAGATTCGAGTTGCCGACGTGATTGGTGTACAAACCATTTCCAAAGACACCTGGATCACTAGCAAAGTCAAAGCACAATTACTTGCCAGTAAAGAGGTCGAAGGTTCACGTGTAAAAGTCGTCACCGAGAATGGCGAAGTGTTTTTGATGGGGATCGTGAGTCGTGCAGAAGCACAAACCGCTATCGACATTGCGCGTAACATCAACGGAGTGACGCGCGTCATCGACGCCTTCGAAATCCGCTAATACACCAGTCGCTATTTAACGACTTTGAGGTGTGAGGTTTTGCGCTTTGGTTTGTTGGAAGCTTCGGCTGCGGGTTCAACTGCTGGTGGCGCGCCAGTGGCAGTAGGCTCGTCATCGGTGAGACTCATATCACGCTCTTCTGAATAGTACGCTTCTTCTTCAAACAAGGTGCCTGCACCGTTTTCACGAGCATACAGCGCCATCACGGCTGCCATAGGGGCAACGACGTGGTGGGGTTTGCCGGAAAAGCGGGCATTAAATTCAACGAACTCATTATGCATCTGCAATTGTGCAACCGCGGTGGGCGAAACGTTCAGAACAATTTGACCGTTCTTGACGAATTCCCACGGCAATTGGCAGCCAGTAATACTGGCGTTCACAACTAAGTGCGGAGTCAATTGATTGTCCACTAGCCACTCGTACATCGCCCGCAGTAAATACGGGCGACGAGGGCTCATGGCTTGCTCACTCATCGACCCAAATCTCGCTCGATTTCAGTGAGTGATTCTTGGAAAGATTCGCGCTCAAATACACGTACCATGTACGCTTTAACTGCTTTAGAGCCAGTACCATCAATGGTGATGCCATAGATCGGTAAACGCCACAATAATGGTGCCAAGTAGCAGTCGACTAAACTGAACTCTTCACTCATAAAATACGGCGTGTCCGCAAAAATTGGAGCCAGCGCCAAAATACCTTCGCGAAGCTCTTGGCGAGCCGCATCAGCACCTTTACCACCGGCCATAATTTTGTCAGCAAGCTCATACCAGTCACGGTCAATACGGTACATCATTAACCGACTGGTGCCACGTGACACTGGGTATACCGGCATTAATGGCGGATGCGGAAAACGCTCATCGAGATATTCCATGATGATGTGGGCGTTGTACAACACCAACTCACGGTCAACTAACGTCGGCAGTGCATCTGCGTATGGGTTGAGCTGCAGTAAATCTTCGGGACGATTGTCAGGGTCGACAAATGTAATTTCGACTCCAACGCCCTTCTCTGCGAGCACGATACGAACTTGATGACTGCGTAAGTCATTTTTACCTGCGTACAAGGTCATCACTGACCGCTTGTTTGCCGCAACCGACATTTTATTCTCCATAAGATTACTTCAGGTCTCGGAAGTACTCACGTTTCAACAACCACGCGAGAATTGTAAAGACCAGTATGAACCCGAATACATACCAACCTAAGCGACGCTGTTCGAGCAGCATAGGTTCACCGGTATAAACCAGGAAATTGGTTAAGTCGAGCATGGCTTGATCATACTCTGCTGGGCTCAGAATGCCGCTGCCGTCAGATTTGATGCCGACATAGACATCTTTCATTTCGCCATCAACCATTCGCTTTTCGTGCGTTTTGCGTGGCACGCCTTGCAGTTCTTGCAAGACATGCGGCATACCGACGTTCGGGAACACCGCATTGTTGACGCCAAACGGACGCGACTCGTCCACGTAGAACGAACGGAAGTAGGTGTATAACCAGTCAGCGCCACGTACGCGAGCAACCAACGTTAAATCAGGTGCCGCAGTACCGAACCAAGCACCTGCTGCTTCAGTTGGCATCGCGTTGGTGATCAAGTCACCCGGCTTCTCACCCGTAAACTGCAAGTTCTCAACACCCAGCTCTTCCGGAATTTCTAAATCACGGAATGTGCGGTTATAGCGTTGATACTGCATTGAGTGACAACCCAAACAGTAGTTCATGAACAATTGCGCACCACGCTGCAACGACGCTTTGTCGTGTAGGTCGATCTCCGCCTTGTCGAGTGGGACCGTTGGACCCGCAGCTAGCGTTGCTGCGGTCCAAAGTGATGCTGCGGTTAACAGACTCGCTTTAAGAAATGATTTCATCACTTGGTAATCCTCTCTGGTACAGGCTTCGTGTTCTCATTCTTACTGTAGAACCACAGGAAGATAAAGAACGCAAAATACAAGAAGGTGAAGACACGGGCGAAGAAGGTGTAGACCTCAGTCGCAGGCTTCAGGCCCAAGTAACCCAGCACAATAAAGCTGATCACAAACAACGTCAGGTTGATTTTGTGGAACGTGCAACGATAACGAATCGAACGCACACGGCCACGATCAATCCACGGTAATAAGAACAAGAAGACGATAGCGCCAAACATCAAGATAACGCCTAACAACTTGTCTGGAACCGCACGCAAGATGGCGTAGAACGGTGTGAAGTACCATACCGGAGCTATGTGTTCAGGTGTCTTCAATGGATTCGCTGCTTCAAAGTTTGGTGGCTCCAAGAACAAGCCGCCCATAGCTGGTGCGAAGAAAATCACATAGCAGAACAAGAATAAGAAGATACCGATACCGATCAGGTCTTTCACCACGTAGTACGGGAAGAACGGAACCGCATCGACCACGTCATACTTCTTAGTGAAGCGCTCGTGGAAGGTGAATTTCGGCTTCTCTGACTCTGGGATAGTGCCTTTCTTCTTCTTGATATCAATACCTTCAGGGTTGTTCGAACCAACCTCATGCAAGGCGATGATGTGCAGGAACACTAGAATAACCAGTACCAAAGGTAACGCAATCACGTGTAATGCGAAGAAACGGTTTAACGTTGCGCCCGAGATAACGTAATCACCACGAATCCACAGCGTTAAGTCGTCACCGATAATCGGAATAGCACCGAACAGTGAAATGATCACCTGGGCTCCCCAGTACGACATTTGTCCCCATGGCAGCAAGTAACCCATAAAGGCTTCAGCCATCAGCACCAAGAAGATCAACATGCCGAATACCCACAGCAATTCGCGTGGCTTCTGATAGGAACCGTACATCATGCCGCGGAACATGTGCAGATAAACTACGACAAAGAATGCCGAGGCACCGGTGGAATGCATGTAGCGCAATAGCCAACCGTAATCAATGTCACGCATGATGTATTCAACTGACGCGAACGCACCTTCCGCAGAAGGAACATAGTTCATGGTCAGCCAAATACCGGTCAGGATTTGGTTTACCAATACCAACATGGCGAGTACGCCAAACAGGTACCAGAAGTTAAAGTTTTTCGGCGCAGGATACTGAGCAAGGTGGATATTCCACGTTTTCGACAGTGGGATGCGCTCATCAAACCAAGCAATTAGTTTACTCATTATGCTTGCTCCCCATCTTCACCAATGAGAACGACGTTGTCATTCACATAATAATGTGGGGGTACGACCAAGTTGTATGGTGCAGGTACACCCGAGAATACGCGTCCTGCGATGTCAAATTTAGAACCATGACATGGGCAGAAGAAACCTGCTTCAATGCCTTCTACCTGTTCACCGAAGTCGGTTTCGAGGTACTGTGGAGAGCACCCTAAGTGGGTACAAATACCAACCGCGATGAAAAACTCATCTTTGCGCGATCGATAGAGATTGCTCGCATATTCAGGTTGTTGTGGTTCTTCTGAATTTGGATCGCGGAGTTGGTCCGCTAAGCCTTCAAGGCTGGCTAACATTTCCGGAGTCCGACGGACGATCCAGACTGGCTGGCCTCGCCATTCGTTCCGAATCAATTGACCCGGTTCCATCTTTCCGATGTTCACTTCCACAGGGGCACCCGCGTTTTTCGCTTTTTCACTCGGGTTCCACGATGCAATGAAAGGAACAGCAACACCCACCGCGCCAGCTGCTCCCACGACGGAAGTCGCGACAGTCAGAAAACGACGGCGGCCTTTATCTACAGGCGCATTGCTCATCCACTTACTCTCCAGTTTGGACGCTTCATGGAACATAGCCATGAAGTCAGTAATTAGCTGCTGCGTTGATTCGTACGTACAGCAAGTGCTTCAAATCTATATACGAACTATCGGCAAAAAAAAGCCTTCAGATGATAAAGAAATGACCTGATTTTTACAAGGATAAAGACAAAAAACCCGACACGAAGGCCGGGTTTTTTTGAACTGCGAAACAGTTTCGGCTGCGATTAACGCTTCGAGAACTGTGGACGCTTACGTGCTTTGTGCAAGCCGACTTTCTTACGCTCAACTTGACGTGCGTCACGAGTTACATAACCCGCACGACGTAAATCGCCACGTAAAGCTTCGTCATATTGCATCAACGCACGAGTAATACCGTGACGAACTGCACCAGCCTGACCGCTTGAACCACCACCGGCAACGGTGATGTACAAGTCAAACTTCTCAGTCATTTCCACCAACTCAAGTGGCTGGCGAACGACCATACGCGCAGTTTCGCGACCAAAGTATTCTTCTAAGGTGCGGTTGTTAATGCTGATGTTGCCGCTGCCCGGACGCAAGAAAACGCGTGCAGTAGAGCTTTTGCGACGACCAGTACCGTAGTATTGATTCTCTGCCATTTTCTTAATGCTCCGTATTAAATTTCAAGTTGTTTAGGTTGCTGAGCAACATGGTTATGCTCTGCACCTGCGTATACTTTCAGTTTACGGAACATGGCACGACCCAATGGACCACGGGGTAACATACCTTTCACCGCTTTCTGAATAACCATTTCTGGTGCCTTAGCAATCAACTTCTCGAAGTTGATTTCTTTGATACCACCTGGGTAACCAGAGTGTGAGTAGTAGATTTTGTCCTGCGCCTTACGACCAGTAACAGCTACTTTCTCACAGTTGATGATGACAATGTAATCGCCAGTATCAACATGCGGAGTGTATTCAGGCTTATGCTTGCCGCGTAAACGACGGGCAACTTCAGTAGCCAAACGACCCAAAGTTTTACCTTCAGCGTCAATTACGTACCAGTCACGTTGAACAGTTTCTGGTTTTGCAACAAATGTACTCATTGAAACATACTCTTTTTAAAGGTTCACGACAGTAGTCCCGGGCTTCCCCGCGAACCACAACAACCGCTGTGGTTACTTTTTCAGTGCCACAATCTCGGTTAGTTGTACCTGTAACGTGGGCTGGCGCGGATTATACGCGAACTAAAGCTAAAATCAAATACAAAAGCGATACTAGCTACTGGTTACTAGCTAATGGCAACAGCACATCGCAAGGAACTCATTGCAAGTAGCCGTTAACGCATTTAGTCCTTGGTGAACAGCTTTTGCTTTTTGTCGCTGTAGTCGCGTGGAGGTTCGCTAGCGTTTTCTTTCTCGCTACTACGGCTGCGATCACTGCGCGTGGTGTTGGCCATCCGAATTTGTCGAATGGTGTCTTCGGCGAAGAACGGCAAGCTCGGTTGCGTTTGTTCGCGCTGCAACAACTCACTGCTATTGGCTAAGTAGGCTTTCAGCTTCTCTTGCGTCTCTTCGAGTTGCTCTACTAAGGCGTTGGCGGTACTCAGATGTTCTGCAACTTCTTGCTGATACGCGGCAAATTGTTGCTTACTTTGCGTCACTTCTTCACTCAAGCGCGCTTCTTCTGAATGCTCATGCAGCCAGTAGCGGGCGACGAAAAAACCAATCACAGCACCCACGGCAACTAATAAAATGCCAATAATCCAGCTCATAAACACTCCTTTACTGCGTCCTTCGCATGATAAACTCTTCCCTATAAGCATAATCCAGTTTGAGGTGGAAGTGGTAGTGACAAACGAAAGACTTAGCCCTATCGCCAAATATGAGCGCGATTTAAGCAGTGGTGGTTTCACCCCAGACGCCGCGCAGCGAAAGGCTGTGGAGGCACTACAAAAGCTGTATGAGGCGCTAATTCAGTATCGTGCAAAAGCAGACTGTGGCTTTTTCGGTCGTCTTTTTGGTTCATCGCCTCAACCACCTCAGGGCATTTACTTTTGGGGTGGTGTTGGACGTGGCAAGACCTATTTAGTCGATACTTTTTTCGATGCCCTACCTTTTGAAGAAAAAATGCGCGTGCATTTTCACCGCTTTATGCAACGCGTGCATGCCGAACTGAAGCAATTAAAAGGCCGCAGCGATCCACTGCCGATTATTGCGGATAAGCTGGCAGCAGAAACGCAAATCATCTGTTTTGACGAATTCTTTGTGCAAGACATCACCGATGCCATGCTACTCGGCACGTTGATGCAGGAACTATTCAAGCGCAATGTCGTTCTGGTCGCTACGTCAAACATTGTGCCTGACGAACTCTACAAGAATGGTTTGCAGCGCCAGCGCTTCCTGCCTGCTATTGCGTTAATCAAAGCCAATTGCGAAGTCATCAATGTCGACAGCGGCATTGACTACCGCTTGCGAACCCTCACCCGCGCCGAAATTTATCATTCGCCATTGGACGACGACGCGGATACCAATTTGAAGCGCTATTTCAGCGAGTTATCACCGGATCATTGCAGCCGCAATACCGACGGCACAGTGCACATCAACGGTCGTGACATTCCCGTGCGCCTCGAGTGCGATGATGTCGTGTTATTCGACTTTAAGGCTATTTGTGAAGGCCCGCGTTCCCAATACGACTACATCCAAATCGCCCACGAATATCACGCAGTTTTAATTAGTAATGTGCCGCAAATGGGCAGCAACAACGATGACGCCGCACGTCGTTTTCTCGCTCTCGTCGACGAGTTCTACGAACGCCGCGTCAAACTCATCCTCTCCGCCGCAGTGCCACTCGAGAACATCTACAGCGAAGGCAAGCTCAGCTTCGAATTCAAGCGCTGCATCAGCCGACTGCAAGAAATGCAGTCGCACGACTACCTGGCGCTGGCACACAAACCTTAGCTATTGGCTATTGGCTATTGGTTACTGGTTACTGGTTACAAGAAAACAAAGATCTCCGCTTTTCAAGTAGCTAGTAACCATTAGCTAGTAGCTAGTAGCTAGTAGCTAGTAGCTAATAACGAAGCAGCTGTAACACCTTGAAACATGTCGGGGGTGAACTTATATCCTTGTTATCGGTCTTTCTTTGCGTGATACACGTAACTTGAATTACACACATAAACTTGGAGTATGAACCCGATGAAAGCAAAGTTTCTTGCTGTGCTCGCCGTGGTGGGTGTGTTCGCTGTCACTCCCGTTAGTGCGAATATTCCCTTCTTTAGTAGTGATAAAGATGAATTGCCAACACTGGCACCGATGCTGGAGGAAGTGACCCCTGCGGTGGTGAATATTTCAGTGAAAGGTAAACGTGAAGTCCGTCAGCGTATTCCAGAGATGTTCCGTTTTTTCTTTGGCCCAAATGGGCCGCGTGAGCAAGTGCAGGAACGTCCGTTCCAGGGCTTAGGTTCAGGAGTCATCATTGACGCTGAAGAAGGTTATGTGGTGACGAATAACCACGTCATCGATAGTGCGACTGAAATTGTGGTGACAATGAAGGATGGTCGTCAGTTTGATGCCAAAGTGATTGGCACAGACGAGCGTTCGGATGTGGCGTTACTGAAGATCCAAGATGGTAAAGACCTTACAGCTATTGAACTCGGCTCGTCAGCTGATTTGCGCGTTGGTGACTTCGTGGTGGCTATCGGCAACCCATTTGGTCTGGGGCAAACGGTTACTTCGGGTATTGTCTCAGCGCTGGGTCGCAGCGGCTTAGGGATTGAAGAAATCGAAAACTTCATCCAAACCGATGCTGCTATCAACAGCGGTAACTCGGGCGGTGCTTTGGTGACCTTAGATGGTAAATTGGTCGGTATCAATACCGCTATTTTAGGCCCAAATGGTGGCAACATCGGGATTGGTTTTGCGATTCCGTCAGACATGATGAACAACCTAGTTCAACAATTGATTGAGTTCGGTGAAGTTCGCCGTGGTGTATTGGGTGTGCGCGGTAATGACCTCACTCAAGAAATCTCCAAAGCGTTGGGTTTAGATGTCAGTCAAGGAGCGTTTGTTGCTGAAGTATTGCCCGATGGTGCAGCAGCAGAAGCAGGCCTGAAATCTGGTGACGTGATTGTTGGCGTCAACGGCGAGAAAATTCGTACTTTTGCCGACCTGTCAGCTCGCGTAAATACTATCGGTCCAGGTAAGGAAGTTAAAATCACTGTGCTACGCGATGGCGGCGAGCGTGAATATACGGTCACATTAAGTCCAGATGACACTGTCGTCGAAGCCGAAACTTTACATCCAGCACTGCAAGGTGTGACATTGGAAACTACCGATGGCGGTATTCTGATCAGTGATGTGGAAGAAGGCTCTATTGCGGCTCGCTACGGGTTGCGTGATGACGATGTGATCATTGGTGTGAATCGTCAACGCGTCACTACCGTCACTGAGTTGAAGCAAGTACTGGAAAATACCGAAGGCGTGATTGCATTAAATATCCGTCGCGGTAACTCATCACTATACTTGGTACTGCGCGGTACCGAATAGACGAGAAAGCGAAACGTTCAGCGCACGTGCGAAGGCAGTGTGGTCGGAGGATTACCTCCACTATGCTGCCTTCGTTACATTTCAGTGATATGCTGTGCGTATCTAACTTCTTGAAACTGTGGACACCACATGACATCACGTGAATGGTTTTGGCTGGTTTTACGCTCAATAGGATTGGGCTTGGTCGTAGCCGTTATTGTCATTTGGGTGATGCCCTACCTGCAAAATCTCAAGCAACAATCACCTGCTACCGAAATGCCGATCTCGTTCTCCACGGCAGTGAATCGTGCTGCGCCGGCGGTGGTAAATATCTACAGTGTGGGCGAAACGCCTGGCTCTTATTACTCACGCCGCCCAAGCACCGTATATCGCCTTGGTTCTGGCGTAATTATGGATAATAGTGGGCACATCCTGACCGCTGCGCATGTAGTCGCAGACGTTGATGAAATTCAAGTTGCGCTGCAAGACGGCCGTCAATACAGCGGTCAAGTGATTGGTTCGGATCCAGTCACTGATCTAGCGGTGGTTCGCATCGAAGCGGATAATCTCCCCATCATTCCCCAACGCAGCGATATTCGTACCCGCGTTGGTGATGTGGTACTCGCCATCGGTAACCCGCTGAATTTGGGACAAACAATTACCCAAGGTATTATCAGTGCGACTGGTGGGCGCATGGGCGTAATCAGTTCACATGCTGACCTGATTCAGATGGATGCGGTAATCAATGAAGGTGCTTCCGGTGGCGCACTGATCAACAGCCAAGGCTATCTGGTGGGCATTAATAATGCTCAGTTCCAAGACCTGACCGGTCAAGGAATCGACGGCATCTATTTTGCAGTGCCCTACTCATTAGCCAAACAAATTCTGGATACTCTGATTCGCGAAGGTGAAGTCATTCGCGGCTACTTTGGCGTGCGTATCGGTGAGATCCCTTACGCCAACCCGTATCAACAACCGGGTATGTTCGTGACCGGCATTGATGCAGGTAGCCCTGCCGAAAAAGCAGGCCTGCAAATTGAAGACTACATCATTGAGATGAATGGCCAACCAGTAAGGTCAGGCTCTGAAGGCATTGCGATAGTGGCGCAAACGCCACCGGGAACGGAGATCGAAGTACGCTTCTTCCGCGGCAATCGAGAACTAACCCGCACCGTCCTAATCGAAAAACTCCGCTAAAAACAAATTCGCTACTGGCTATTTGTTACTGGCTACTCGAAAACAACAGAACAGCGCTTTTCTAGTAACTAGTATCTAATAGCTATTCGCTTTTCACGCCTTTCGTGCTTTTCTACAGGCGTTGGATATTTGCACCTAGTGCGGTTAGTTTGCGTTCTATGGATTCATAGCCGCGATCGATGTGATAGATCCGCTCGATCACTGTTTCACCACTTGCGACTAAACCCGCAATCACAAGCGAAGCCGATGCCCGCAAATCGGTACACATGACTTGTGCGCCGGTGAGTTTTGGCACCCCTTTACAGATAGCCGTGTTGCCCTCTAGTTCGATGTCTGCACCCATACGACGTAATTCAGGTACATGCATGAAGCGATTTTCGAAGATGGTCTCACGAACCCAGCCAGCCCCTTCTGCAATAGCGTTTAACGCACAGAATTGCGCTTGCATATCAGTTGGAAACGCGGGGTGTGGTGCGGTAATGATATTGACTGGTCGTGGGCGTTGCGTAGCTTCCAGTCGAATCCAATCATCACCGCGCGTAATTTTAGCGCCAGCTTCGGTCAACTTCTTCAATACCGCATCGAGCATATCTGGGTCGGTCTCACGGCAAGTGACATCACCGCCGGTCGCCATCGCCGCAACCAGAAAGGTTCCGGTTTCAATACGGTCCGGCTGCACGCGATACTGACCGCCGTGCAACTTATCAACACCGTGAACTTCGATTGTATCGGTGCCCGCACCACGAATATCGGCACCCAGCGTGTTTAAAAACGCCGCTAAGTCGACAATTTCTGGCTCGCGCGCTGCATTCTCAATATAAGTGATGCCGTCGGCAAGCGTTGCTGCGGCCATCAGATTCTCGGTACCCGTAACACTTACCGTATCCATCAAAATATTGGCGCCTTGCAGGCGACCTTCGACATGCGCGTTGATGTAACCGTTTTCAACTGTGATGATCGCGCCCATCTGACGCAGGCCTTCAATGTGCAGATTCACCGGGCGCGCGCCAATTGCGCAACCACCGGGTAAGCTCACTTGTGCTTTACCATAGCGCGCCAACAAGGGGCCCAAGACCAGAATCGAGGCGCGCATGGTTTTCACTAATTCGTAACTGGCAACGTGGTGATTTAACCCTTGCGGCTGAATCCGAACTTTATTCGTACCCAACATGGCGCTACCGACACCGAGTTCAGTCAAAACCTTTAGAGTCGTTTTCACATCATGCAACGCAGGGACGTTATCAATTTCAACGTCGTCGGTGGCGAGCAGGGAAGCAATAAGAATGGGCAGTGCTGAATTCTTTGCACCAGAAATGGTTACATCACCACGTAACGGTTGGCCGCCACGAATTACAAATTTTTGCATAGTTTGATTAACTCAGTTGCTTAGCTTAACAGTGCGAGCTTCTTCTCGCGCTGCCACTCTTGCGGAGTGTAGGTTTTGATCGTTACAGCATGCAAGCTGCCATCGGCAATAATTGCCTTGAGTGGCGCATACACCAATTGCTGCTTTTTCACGCGACTGAGGTCAGCAAAAATTTCGCCCACCGCAATAATGTTCGCGTGACTACCTTCAGCTTTTACAATGAGTTCGTCAAGTTGGAGCGCGTTCTCGAGTAACGCGCGAATATCTTCAGCAGTCATGAGATTGATTCTTTAGTCGTTGAAATTCAACAGATCAGCGACACCGCTGACCTCGACAATCGCCCGTAATTGGCGATTTGCTTGCTGTAGTTTCAGCGTCCGTCGCTGCTGTTTGAGGATTTTTTGTGCTTGAATCAGCAATGCCACACCAGCAGAGTCGACCTTTTCTACGTCGGCTAAGTGTAACGTTAAATCACCCTCGCCTGCCAGCCACTTTGCACGTTCTTGCCAAAGTGCCGGCACCGAATTGCGATCAAGTGGACCGCTGAGCGCGATCACTGTTGCATCTTCTTGAGGGGACCAAGTTGCTGTTGCCGCCATTAGAGAGACTCATCACCGTCGTAATTGCGAATAGGCTCATTCGCCTTTTCACGCAACAATTCGATGGTACCGTCAATGCCACGAGAACGAATTACGGCAGAGATTTCTGCTGCTTTGCTATTCAACAAGCTGACACCTTCCACGACCATGTCGTAGGCTTTCCACAGGTTATCGTTGTCGTCGTAGCGCATTTTGAAGTCCATACGAATAGGCGGACGACCTTGCTCAATCACGCGAGTATAAACCGTCACGGCTTTACTGCCTTCTTCAAAGCGATTCGCGTTATCAAACTCGACAGTGTGCTTGGTTTCATCATATTGTGTGAACGCACGACCATAAGTCGCAATTAAATAGTCACGAAACACTTTGTAGAATTCTTGACGCTGTTCTTCGGTCGTATCTTTCAAGTTACGACCCAATACGCGTTTCGCTGCATAGACAGAATCAACGTAAGGCATCATTTCTTCACGAATAATGACCCGGAAATGGTCCAGACTCTCATTAATTTGATCGCGCTCTGCGCCGATTCGATTGAAGGTTTCATTCGCAACCTTTTCGAGTAATTTGTACGGATTCTCGTCACGAATCACATCTGCATTCGCAGTTGCGCTGACAAGCGCAATACACGCCACTGTTGTTGCCATTAATAATGTCATTAACCAATTTTTCATGCGGTACTCCTTACACCGTGATTCTTAATCGCTACCCTGGCTAAACAGGAACTGCCCGATCAAATCTTCCAACACCAACGCTGATTTGGTGTCGTAGATATAGTCACCGTCTTTGAGCATTTCAACGGTGTCATCAATAAACCCTGGGTTTAAACCAAGATATTGCTCACCCAACAAGCCTGATGTCAGTATTGAGACCGACGATGTCTCAGAAAATTCATCGTAGGTTGCACTAATGGTCATTTCGACTAAAGGCTCGTAATACTCACCATCCAACGTGATTCGAGTGACACGACCCACAACAACGCCACCCACCTTCACCGGCGAACGCTCTTTCAAGCCACCAATGTTGTCGAACTTCGCGTAGATTCTATAAGTATCCCCACTACTGACCGCACTCGTGTTGGCGGCTTGCAAACCGAGGAACAACAAGGCTAAAACGCCAATAATGACGAACAAACCGACTGCTAATTGTGTTGTACGTGATTCCATAATCCATTACCCAAACATTAATGCGGTTAAAATAAAGTCGAGTCCAAGTACTGCTAACGATGCAGTCACTACGGTCGAAGTTGTCGCGCGGCTGATCCCCACCGAGGTTGGCACACAGTTGTAGCCTTTATGCAGTGCAATCCAAGTGACGACGAATGCAAACACAATACTTTTAATGATGCCGTTCAGAATATCTTGGTGCCATTCGACCTGAGATTGCATGACCGACCAAAATGCGCCTTCATCGACACCCAACCAACGCACGCCGACTAGATAGCCGCCGTAGATACCGACCGCTGAAAAAATAATGGCCAATATGGGCATACTGTAGAAGCCAGCCCAAAATCGCGGCGAAATAATGCGCCGCAGGGGGTCAACCGCCATCATTTCCAGACTAGAAAGCTGCTCGGTTGCTTTCATCAAACCGATTTCTGCAGTTAACGCAGAACCTGCTCGCCCCGCAAATAAAAGCGCTGTAACTACGGGCCCCAATTCGCGTAATAGCGACAGTGCAACCATGGGGCCTAAACTTTGCTCGGCACCGAAGTCGACCAAAATGGTGTAGCCTTGTAAGCCCAACACCATGCCAATAAATAAACCACTGACAATGATAATGACCAACGACAATACGCCTACCGAATACATTTGTTGCATCAGTAACGGGAACGATTTGCGCAGCTGTGGCTTTCCGATCAACGCCCGTAGCAACATCAATAACGCCGCACCTGCGCCAGCAATCGAGTCGAGAACGGCCTTGCCGAGACGCGCGATAGCATCAATCATGCTGACCTCCCGCGTCTCCAAATAATTCTTCGTTTAAAGAAGGTGCCTTGAAATGAAATGGCACCGGCCCATCGGCCTCACCCTGAATAAATTGCTTCACTAACGGATCATCCAGCGCTTGCAAATCTTTCGGTGAACCATGCGCTACGACTCGTTTATCCGCAATGATATAAACGTAGTCAGCGATGGTGAGAACCTCCTCAACATCATGGGTTACCACAACACTGGTTAGCCCCATCGATTCATTTAAGGATTTGATTAACTTGACGATGACGCCCATAGAAATGGGGTCTTGCCCAGCAAAAGGCTCATCGTACATCACCAATTCAGGATCCAGTGCGATTGCTCGAGCCAAAGCAGCTCGTCGTGACATTCCACCCGACAGTTCTGCTGGCATCAAGTGCCGCGCCCCGCGCAAGCCAACTGCCTCTAACTTCATCAAAACGATGGTTTCGATAATTTCTTCTGGTAACGAACTGTTTTCTCGTAATGGGAACGCGATATTGTCGTAAACCGACATGTCCGTAAATAATGCGCCGCTTTGAAACAACATGCTCATCCGTTTACGCACCGAATACAGTTCAGAGCGGCTCAACTCCGGGATGTTCAGGCCATCGAATCTGATTTCACCCTTCTGTGGCCGCAATTGACCGCCGATCAAACGTAATAGCGTGGTTTTACCGATACCACTTGGCCCCATCACCGCTGTGATTTTGCCGCGTGGAATCTTTAGCGAAAGCCCGCTATAAACTTGATGTGCACCATGCGCATGGGCAAAGTCGATGGCATCGACTTCCACCAGATAGGGCGATTGGGGCGTATCCTGTGAACTCATGAAAATCCATATCCATTCATTTAGATGGTTGATAGTTTACCGCAGCTAAGCCAACAACCCTAGATTTAGCGCGTTAAAATTGTGACAAATCGTTTATCTGCATGCTTTTTACGTCTGCAATTCGAAAAACGATCGGGTATGATGACGCGAGATTGTAAAGAGAGCACTTTATGACGCACACATCGACTGCACAGACCACTACTGACGAGTTCATCCGCTTGGGTTTAGATGTTCTCGATACCGAATTGACAGCAATCGACGGACTTCGCCGCTATATTGATGCCGATTTCGCCCATGCCTGCGAGCTTTTACTCGCTTGTACAGGACGCGTCATTGTCATCGGTATGGGTAAATCTGGACATATAGGCGGCAAGATAGCCGCTACCTTGGCATCTACTGGTACGCCAGCATTCTTTGTGCACCCCGGTGAAGCCAGTCATGGTGATTTAGGGATGATTACCGCCGCCGATGTAGTGATTGCTATCTCAAACTCTGGCGAGACTAACGAAGTACTCAGCATTGCACCGCTGATTAAGCGCCGTGGCGTGAGACTGATCGGAATGACAGGTAACCCGCAATCAACCTTGGCCGACTTAGCCGATGTACATGTCTGTATTGCAGTAGAAAAAGAAGCTTGCCCACTCGGTTTAGCGCCTACCTCATCAACGACCGCGACCCTCGTTATGGGCGATGCGCTAGCTGTTGCTCTATTGCATGCGCGCGGTTTCACCGCAGATGATTTCGCACTATCGCACCCAGGCGGCAGTCTGGGCCGTCGGTTGCTACTACATATTCACGACGTGATGCACAAAGGTGAGCGAATTCCGCTGGTGGATGAATCTGCTACTATCAGTCAGGCCTTGTTGGAAATGTCACGGAAAGGCCTAGGTATGACCGGGATTACCGACGCTGGCGGCAAATTATTAGGTGTGTTCACTGATGGCGATTTGCGTCGCATCCTTGACCAACGACTCGACGTTCACCAGACGCCGATTGCACAAGTCATGACGCGTCAGCCCATTACGATTAGTGCCGATGTGCTTGCAGCTCAGGGACTGAAACTTATGGAAGATCGCAAAATTAATGGCTTGTTTGCAGTGGATGCTGATGGTTATCCGCAAGGCGCATTGAATATGCACGACCTATTAAAAGCAGGAGTACTATGATGAATGCTCCATTGCAGGCTATGGCCACCGTTAGTACGTGGTATGGTGAAGTCGATGCGTCACTGATTGAGGCGCTCGCAGCTATTCGTATGGTGATGTTTGATGTCGATGGCGTCTTTTCCGATGGCCGTATTTATCTCGGCAATGACGGCGAGGAGTACAAAGCCTTTCATACGCGCGACGGCTTCGGTGTCAAAGCACTGATTGAGCATGGGATCAAAGTGGCGGTCATTACTGGCCGCTCCTCAAAGATTGTAGAGACGCGCATGCGAGCACTCGGCGTTCACGACATTATCCAAGGTTGTAAGGATAAATTGAGTGTATTTAAGCAGTTGGCGGAACAATATCAAATGACTGCAGCTCAAATAGTTGGGGTTGGCGACGATATCCCTGATATGGCGTTGCTGCAGCATGCAGGTGTCGGCATTGCCGTTCAAGATGCCCACCCTTGGGTTCAGCAACAAGCACGTTACGTGACCAGTCAGCGCGGCGGCTTTGGCGCGGTCCGAGAAATTAGTGATTTAATTCTGCTTAGTCAAGGTGCTTTGCAAACGCATGGAGGAATGAGCGTTTGAATCGAAATGTGTGGCTGTTTTTAGCGCTTATTTTTGTCATCGGTTCGTTGCTGATTTGGCGGCCTTTTGGCGATGGCGACGAGTCGCAGCAAGAAACGGGCTTCCGCGAGGTGGCGCCAGACTTTACTGCGTCGGGTCTGATCATGCGTATCTATGACACCGATGGTAAGCTTGCGCACCGCATTGCAGCAGAGAAAATGACGCATTACGAGCCTATTGGGCTGACGGAATTAACCAGTCCAGTGTATATTGTGCATGCGGATGGTGAGGCTGCGAATTGGCAAATTATTGCTGAACAAGGCTCATTTTACGACGATAAGACGTTAGTATTAGAGCGCAATATACAAATCAACAGCTTAGATCATGAAGACTTTATGGATCGGGTCGAGACCAGCTATTTGGTGATTAACACACTGACCGAAACCATGGAAACCGAACAACCTGTCACCATTTATGGCAAAAACTTTGTCATGCGTGGAGAAGGCATGGTTGCTGATTTACGCACCCAAGTGTTGGAATTTAAAAAACATGTTGAAAGCACCTATTTTGGTAACAACGCTACTGCTACTCAGTAGTATCGGTCTCACTGCGGTTGCGGTGGCACAGGGTAAAGCAGACTTCAATCAGCCGGTCAGCATTGATGCTGAGCGCGATCTTATTGATATCGCCAATCGTATTGCCACCTTTGATGAAAACGTTTTGATTAAGCAAGGCACCCTTGAAATCCGCGCCGATCATCTACAGGTTACTCGTGAGGCAGAGCCAGGCAACGATGTGTTTGAAGCGACTGGCACCCCGGCTACTTATGAACAGCAATTAGACGATGGCAGCGTCATTACAGCGCAAGCTGAAACGATTCGTTACGACCAAGCTCAGCAGCTACTCACACTTCGTGGTAACGTCAAAGTTGAACAGAACAATAGTGTCATGCAGGGAAACGAGATTGTGTATAACTTCGCTACCCAGCAATTGAGCGCGCGCCGCGGTGATGAGGAATCTGATCGCGTATCTACCATTTTATTACCGAAGCAAAAAAACGATGAGCCGATTAACCGCTGAACATTTAGCGAAAACCTATAAAAAGCGGACCGTAGTTAAAGACGTAAGCTTGACGGTTGAGTCTGGCCAAATTATTGGGCTACTCGGCCCTAATGGTGCGGGAAAAACCACCACGTTTTATATGATTGTCGGTCTCGTCGCCAATGACAAAGGCCGTATTGTGCTCGACGACGATGATATTTCATTATTGCCAATGCATGAGCGCGCGCGCCGCGGTATTGGTTACCTGCCGCAGGAATCGTCTATTTTTCGCAAACTCACGGTTCGCGACAACATCATGGCCATCCTAGAAACTCGCAAAGAGCTTGATGATACGGCACGCGAAGAAAAGCTTGATAGCCTGCTCGAGGAGTTTCATATCGGTCATATAGCGAACAGTTTGGGCATGAGTTTGTCAGGCGGTGAACGCCGTCGCGTTGAAATTGCCCGTGCATTGGCTGCAGAACCTGAATTTATACTCCTTGATGAGCCATTTGCCGGCGTCGATCCGATTTCCGTACTGGATATTAAGAAAATAATCGAGCACTTAGCCAATCGTGGCATCGGTGTGTTGATTACCGATCACAACGTTCGCGAAACACTCTCCGTGTGTGAGCATGCCTACATTGTCTCGCACGGCGAACTCATCGCGAGCGGCAATGCAGAGAGCATTTTGGCGAATCAACACGTGAAAGACGTCTATCTCGGTGAACAATTTACTCTATGAAGCAGGGCTTACAGCTCAAATTTAGTCAGCAACTGACCATGACACCACAGTTGCAACAGGCCATCCGCCTGCTGCAACTTTCCACTCTTGAGCTGCAACAAGAAATTCAACAAGCGCTGGACGAAAACCCGCTACTCGAACTTGAAGACGCGAGTGTAGAGGGCGAAACTCAGATTGAAGATACCGAGTGGGAAGAAAGTTATTCGGCAGACTGCAGTTCGCATGCCAGTTCTGCGCCTGGACAAAGCTTTGACGGTGAAGACAGCGTTTTTGAAGGCAATACGCAAGACAGCCTGCATGAACACCTGCTCTGGCAAATGCGTTTGTCACACTTCACCCCCACCGATGAACTGATTGCGCTTGCCATCATTGATAGCATTGATGAGCAAGGCTACCTCAACAGCTCACTCGACGAAATATACGAGAGCCTCGACCCACGCATTCGAGAGCTGGTTGATGGTGATGACATTGCAGTTGTTTTGAAGCGTATCCAACACTTCGACCCGATCGGTGTCGGCGCACGCGACATTCGCGAATGCTTGCTGCTGCAATTGCAGGCGTTACCCGAGACAACCCCAGCAAGAGAGGCTGCAATACAAGCCGTCCAACAACACATTGATCTACTCGGTAGTCGTGACTACCGCACGCTAGCGCGTAAACTCAAACTCAATGAAGCCGCCTTGACGGCAGTCATTCAACTCATTCAAGCCCTGCAACCGAGGCCCGGCGATGGCTTTGGCGGGGACGATAATGATTACGTGATCCCAGATGTGCTGGTACGCAAAAAAAATGGTCGGTGGATAGTTGAGCTAAATGCTAATTCTGTGCCTAAACTAAAGGTAAACGACGTGTACGCATCTTTGTGCCAAGCGAGCGACGACATGCAGTATATACGCCAACAAACGCAAGAGGCCAAATGGTTTATCCGCAGCCTTGAGAGCCGTCATGAAACACTGCTGAAAGTAGCCAGTAGCATTGTGCAGCGGCAGCAAGCGTTCTTCGAATTTGGCGAAGAGGCGATGAAACCAATGGTTCTGGCTGATATCGCTCAAGCGGTCGATATGCATGAATCAACCATTTCACGCGTCACGACACAAAAATTTATGCATACGCCACGTGGATTATTCGAATTGAAATACTTTTTTTCATCGCAATTATCTACGGATAGCGGTGAAGATGCTTCCTCAACGGCCATTCGGGCGTTGTTGAAAAAACTAGTTGCTGCGGAAAACCCAAAAAAGCCGTTGAGTGACAGTAAACTAACTGAACTCATGGCACAGCAGGGCATCCAAGTAGCTAGACGGACCATTGCAAAGTATCGAGAGGCCATGCAAATTCCGCCCTCGAGTCAGCGCAAGCGTCTAATTTGATATCTTGGACAACAGAAGGAAGATGTTATGCAAATTAACTTGACTGGTCACCATGTCGATATTACCGAAGCACTGCGCGATTATGTGGATGAGAAATTTGCGAAGCTTGAGCGCCACTTTGACCATATCACCAATGTCCATGTAATTTTAAATGTTGAAAAGTTGACCCAAAAAGCGGAAGCTACCGTCCACTTACATGGCGGCGAGATTTTCGCAGATTCTGAACACCAAGATATGTATGCTGCTATCGATGGGCTGATCGACAAACTGGATCGGCAAGTCATTAAACATAAAGAAAAGCTGAAACGTCACTAACATCATGGATTTAACCGCATTGTTAACCCCGGACTGCACACGTCGTGCAGTCGCGGGAACAAGCAAGAAAAAGGTTCTAGAAACCATCGGTCAACTCGCTGCCGGTCGCTGCTCAGGTGTCACTGGCTTCGATGTCTTTGAGAGTTTACTTAATCGCGAACGTTTGGGTAGCACTGGTATTGGGCTTGGCGTTGCCATTCCGCACGGCCGTGTGCAAGGCGCCACGAAACCTGTCGCCGTGCTCATGACATTGTCGGCACCCATTGACTTTGATGCGATTGATAATCAACCGGTCGATATTATCTTTGCTTTGCTAGTCCCCGAAGATCAACACGAGCAACACTTACAAACCCTTGCTGCCGTCGCCGGTCGACTCAACGATAAGCAGTGTACTCGGGCGCTACGTGAAGCCACCAGTGACATGGAATTGTTTGAAATTTTCACGCAGTGTGAAACGTAACGAAAGGATTGATGGCGATGCAGTTGATTATAGTGACAGGCCGCTCAGGATCAGGCAAAACTATTGCATTACGAGTCCTTGAAGACTTAGGCTTTTACTGCGTCGATAATCTCCCCATCACGCTGCTACCAACCCTCGTACACGCCGTTATTGAGCAATATGATCGCGTTGCTGTGAGCGTCGATGTCCGCAACTTGCCGGATCAACAAGACGAACTGACTGACGCGCTCGACTTTCTGCCTGACAAAATTAAACCTGAAATCCTCTACATTGATTCTTCTGATTCCGTGCTCTTGCGCCGTTTTGGTGAAACTAGACGATTGCACCCATTATCGCGACACGAGTTGCCATTGGGTGACGCACTGAAAGAAGAGTTGAAGTTGCTGGAGCCATTAGCGGAGCGCGCTACCTGGCGCATCGATAGCAGTAAGCTCAGTATTCATGAACTCAGTGAGCAAGTCAGCGAGCGAGTGTTAGGCAAAGCCGCATCGCGTTTGATTGTAGTGTTTCAGTCGTTTGGCTTTAAGTATGGTCTACCACCGGATCTCGACTACGCCTTTGATGCCCGAATTCTGCCCAACCCGCATTGGGAACCTGAGCTCAAAGCGTTGCGTGGCACCGACGTTCAAGTACAACACTTTTTTGCACAACAGCCATTGGTCACCAAGTTTATTCATCAGCTCGAGACCTTTTTAGAAACTTGGCTGCCCCACTTCCAACGCAGTAATCGTAGCTATCTGACGATTGGTATTGGCTGCACGGGTGGACAACATCGGTCAGTATATATTGCCGAACAGCTGGGCCAGCGCTTCGCCGACCAAACCTTTAAAGTGCAAGTGAAACATCGCGAGGCCAATCGCTAATTATGACGCATACCGCTCGTGAAACGGTCACGATTCGCAATAAGCTTGGTCTGCATGCTCGCGCTGCAACCAAGTTAGCGAAGTTGAGTCATCAATTTGATGCCAAGGTTTCAATTGTGCAAGGCGAACAAACGGTCGATGCATCGAGTGTGATGTGCTTACTTTTATTGGCCAGTGGACAGGGTAAAGTGATCGATGTGGTCGCCGAGGGTCCCGAGGCAGAGGACGCGGTTGCAGCCATTGCCGCATTGATTGCCGCCCGTTTTGACGAAGACCAATAATCACCAATTCCTATTCCACGCTTGCACTTTCCTTTACTGACGAACTTCTAAAAATAAGTTAAACTCCTCATATCAAAGGGAGTTTCGTCATGTTAGAAGTCGCCGAAAAAGAGTTCACAGAACAGCGCTTACAAGAAGTATCTGAAGCGTTGAGCCGTGGCATGTACGTGCAGGCGCGGCGGCAACTCCATAATCTCCCAGCATGGGATATCGCATTACTCCTAGAGTCCTCTCCACCGAAATCACGTGCCGTGATTTGGCAACTCGTCGATGCCGACGAGCATGGTGATATTCTCGAGGAACTCTCCGAAGAAGTTCAGAAGTCCGTCATCCGTCAAATGGCGCCAGAAAAACTGGCAGCCGCGACCGAGGGCATGGACACCGATGACTTAGCCTACGTTTTACGTGGCCTGCCAGAGCAGGTCTATCAAGAAGTATTGAAGTCGATGGACGAGCAGGATCGGCAGCGTGCAGAGCAAGCGCTCTCGTACGAGGAAGAAACTGCCGGCGGTATGATGAATACCGACACCATTACCCTGCGTCCCGATGTCACCATTGATGTGGTTCTGCGGTACCTGCGCTTGAAAGGCGAATTGCCGGAAGCGACGGATAAGCTCTACGTCGTTAGTCGCGAAGATAAGTTTATTGGTGAAATCGGCATCAGCCGATTACTGACCGTAGACCCGACGCGCCTGGTTGAAGATGTAATGGACCGCGACATTCAAGGCATCCCGGTCGACATGGATGAAACCGAAGTCGCGAAACTGTTTGAACGTCAAGACTGGATTTCTGCACCGGTTATCGATGACGAAAACCGACTGCTCGGTCGTATTACTATCGATGATGTGGTCGATATTATTCGTGAAGATGCTCAGCACTCGATGTTGAGTATGGCGGGTTTGGATGATGACGAAGATACGTTCGCCCCAGTTTTAAAGAGTACGCGCCGCCGCTCCATTTGGTTGGGCGTCAACCTGATCACGGCCCTGTTAGCCGCGATGGTCAGCTCGCTGTTCGAAGATATCTTGGCGCAGATGGCAATACTAGCCATTTTGAACACTATAGTGCCGAGTATGGGTGGTATTGCGGGTTCACAAACACTCACACTGGTGATTCGCGGTATGGCCTTGGGTCATATCGGCCCGAGTAACTCGCGTTGGTTGATCGGTAAAGAGCTTGCCATTGGAGCACTGAACGGTGTGATTTGGGCCGTACTGATAGCGGGTGTCGTCGCGCTTTGGAAGCAAGATCTGATGATCGGTTTAATCATCGCCTTTGCGATGATGGCAAACCTGCTAGCCGCCGGCTTAGCCGGTGTCACCGTGCCGCTGATCCTGAAAAAATACAATATCGATCCAGCCCTAGCCGGTGGTGTTATCCTCACCACCGTCACCGATGTGGTCGGCATCTTTGCCTTCCTCGGCACCGCCACCCTCCTCCTCGGCTAATTAGTTACCCGCGATTTTGAGGTTTTCGAGGAGGACTGAGCCGGTGCGCACGCCGTGACGATAATCAACGTCGTTACCGATCGCGACAATGCTCTTCAGCATGTCTTTGAGGTTGCCCGCGATGGTGATTTCTTCGACCGGGTATTGGATTTCGCCATTTTCGACCCAGAAACCGGCAGCGCCGCGCGAGTAGTCGCCATTCACAAGGTTAACGCCCTGACCCATAAGCTCAGTCACGAGCAAACCAGTTCCCATATCGCGACACAAATCAGCAAGTGATTGCTCGCCATGCGAGACGCTCCAGTTGTGGATACCTCCGGCATGACCGGTTGGTTGCATTTGCATTTTGCGGGCGGCGTAGCTGGTCAGCAGGTAGGTTTCTAATACCCCGTTGGTGACGATATTTTTTTCGGTAGTTGCCAGCCCTTCATGGTCAAACGGGCTACTACCCAATGCGCCACGTAGATGCGGCTGCTCGGTAATGGTCAGCCACTCAGGAAGCACTTGCTTGCCCAGATGGTCAAGTAAGAAGCTCGACTTGCGGTATAGATTGCCGCCACTGATAGCGCCGACAAAATGACCAAACAGAGAATTGGCGACATCAGCACGGAAAATGACCGGCACACTAGCCGTCGATATTTTGCGACTGTCTAGGCGCGCTAACGTCGACTGTGCCGCGTCTTCAGCCACTTGCTGTGGCGTCCATAGGTCATCTTTGTGACGGGCAACCGTATAGCTGTAATCGCGTTGCATTGCGTCACCACTTTTCGCAATTAAAGAACAACTCAGGCTATGCCGAGATTGCAGATAACCTGCGAGGAAACCATGGCTATTACCGTACACGCGATAACCCACGTGACTGCTATAGCCTGCGCCATCTGAGTTGACGATACGAGGGTCGAGTTGCAGCGCATGATTTTCACAAGCCAGGGCTTGTTCCAGCGCGTAGTCCGCAGATTGATCGGCTGGATGGCAGAGATCGAGATCAGGAATGTCCGTTGCCATCAGTTCGGCAGGTGCCAAGCCAGCGTATGGATCGGGCGAAGTATAACGGGCGATATCAAACGCCTTTTCAACCGCTGCACGAATAGCATTGCTGCTCAGGTCGGTGGTCGACGCTGAGCCTTTTTGCTGGCCAACATACAAGGTGATACCGAGTGCGCCATCTTGATTAAATTCAACCGTTTCTACTTCACCTAAACGCGTGCCAACGTTGATACCGCGACTGCGACTAATCGCACATTCCGCAGCGGAACTACCCAACTTTTGTGCTTGTTCGAGCGCAGTAGCTACCGCAGTCTCGACTTCACGCATTTCTTCATGTAATTCAGCGGTGGTAACAACGCTGCTAGCTGATTGAACTGATGACAACAGGAATCTCCTCATTTCTATTCATAACGCGGTGTTCAGTTTGGCATTCACTGCTACAATGATGGCAAATGAACGAACCTCACAAAGAGTCTCATGACCGACGATTTCAATGAATTTGACGACGACCTACAGAGTAAGTCGCAACTAAAACGTGATGCCGAAGCACAACAAGCACTCGGCGAACAGCTGATTGCCATGCCCGCGGGCAAACTAGCGAAAATACCACTCGACGAAGAGCTACTCGACGCCATCCTTTTAGCCCAGCGTATTCGCAACAAACGCGAAGGCTTTCGGCGCCAGCGCCAACTGGTCGGCAAAATGATGCGCGTCCGTGACACAGCGCCGATTGAAGCAGCTGTTTCTGAATTAGAGCAAGCGCATTCACAACAAACCGCTCTCTTTCATCAGTTAGAGCAATTTCGCGATGCCATCGTTGCTAACGGCGACGAGGCTATTCAAGAATTTATCGATGCGCATCCGCATGCGGACCGACAAAAGTTACGCCAATTGCACCGACAAATTGTGAAGCAGCAACAAACCGGTAAACCGCCTGCCGCCGCTCGCGAACTGTTTAAATATTTACGCGAAGTCGCCGCTCACGACTAAGCCGTACCACCCACCGTTAAGGCGTCGAGTTTCAAGGTCGGTTGACCGACGCCTACGGGAACGCTTTGCCCATCTTTGCCACACACACCGACACCAGCATCTAATGCTAAGTCATTGCCGACCATAGATACCTGACACATGGCTTCTGGGCCATTACCAATCAAGGTTGCGCCTTTAATTGGTGCGGTAATTTTGCCGTCTTCAATTAAATACGCTTCTGACGCAGAGAACACAAACTTGCCCGACGTGATATCCACCTGACCACCGGCAAAATGCGGTGCATAAATACCTTTCTTCACGCTTGCAATAATATCACTCGGCTCATGTTCACCGGCGAGCATGTAAGTATTGGTCATGCGCGGCATCGGTAGGTGTGCGTACGACTCTCGACGACCATTACCGGTCGGCGCAACGCCCATCAAGCGCGCGTTCAGTTTGTCCTGCATGTAGCCTACTAAACGGCCTTTCTCGATTAATACGTTATAGCCCGCCTGCGTGCCTTCATCATCCACCGATAACGAGCCGCGACGATCGGCAATAGTGCCATCGTCGACAATAGTACAGTGCTCGGAGGCCACCAATTCACCCATTTTACCCGAGTAGGCGGATGCGCCTTTGCGGTTGAAGTCACCTTCCAAACCGTGTCCGACTGCCTCATGTAAGAGGACGCCTGGCCAACCAGAGCCGAGCACAACTGGCATGGTACCTGCTGGTGCTGCTTGCGCTTCGAGATTCACTAATGCCTGCCGAACGGCTTCTTTTGCGTAGTCCTGCCAGCGTGGTTGCAGGCTTCCCTCGGCAGCCAAAAAATAGTCATAACCAACCCGTGCACCACCGCCAGCACTGCCGCGCTCGCGCTTGCCGTTTTGTTCAACCAATACGGTGCAATTGAGACGAACTAAGGGTCGCGAGTCGGTGGCAAAAATACCATCGGTGCCCGCTACCAATACTTCATCGTAACTACCGCTAATACTCGCAATGACTTCCACAACTCGCTTGTCGAGACTGCGTGCGTAGGCATCTACTTCTCGTAACAGATCAATTTTTGCGGCTTCGTTCAGCGTCGAAATGGGATTGGTTGCTGCATAACGCTCTGGTGTTTTAACCGATTGCAGTTGCGGTAAGGTGCCATGTGCTCCGGCAGCAGCAATGCCCCGTGCTGCAGCAGCGGCGTTCTGTAACGCCGCTGGTGAAATATCATCGGCATAGGCAAACCCGGTTTTCTCACCATGAATGGCGCGCACGCCTAAACCCGCTTCGATATGAAAACTGCCATCTTTGACAATGCCATCTTCGAGTACCCAGGACTCATTGACGCTACTTTGCAAGTAGATATCTGCGAAATCGATAGTGCCGCTATACATACTCTGGAGCGCGTCAACGAGCGCGGTGCGGTCTAAACCATTCGCTTGCAAAAGTTGTTGTTCAACACGGCTGGAAAGGGTCATTTATACACCTGTTTACGACTTGAATAATGTTTCGATACGGGAATATTTGCCCGAATCTGCTGTTGTTTGTGGAGCTCAATCGACGCGGTCGCCAAGCCCTCTGAAGGCTGCTCACATTCGGCGACAATACTGCCCCAAGCATCCACGATTAAGGCATGACCGAATGTCTGCCGGCCATTCGCATGGGTGCCGACTTGCGCTGCGGCAACGAGTGCACATTGCTGCTCAATAGCTCGAGCTCGAGTCAGGACATGCCAATGCGCGGCACCCGTTACTTGGGTAAACGCAGACGGAAGTACGATTAGATCAGCGCCTCGTTCGCGAAGTGCTCTGAATAGCTCTGGAAAGCGCACATCATAACATACTGCCAGTCCCAATACGCCAAACTCCGTACTAACGGTCACAACCTCATCACCGGCTTCGGTCCACGCCGACTCGCGATAGCTCTTGGTGTTATCGTCCACATCTACATCAAATAAATGCACTTTGTTATAACGTGCAATGCAGGTGCCTTGCGGATCGAAAACTAACGATGCGGCAGTGAATTTGGCTTGCTCCATGTCGTCAATCAATGGAATGGTCCCTGCCACCAAATACACGCCAAAGTCACGGGCTAGCTCCGCCAACTGGGCTTGCATGGATCCCTCGCCGGTCAGCTCGGCAAGTTCGCGTTGCCGTTTGTCGCCCGCGCCAAAGCAGAGGCACGCTTCGGGGAGCACCACTAATTGCGGACGTGCCGCTGGAAGTTGCTTAAATAATTGACGAATGGTCGCAAAATTAGCCGCCGGTTCCGCCTGACTGGTCATTTGCACTGCCGTCACTTGCAGGGCTTGCTGAGGGGTTGTTGTCGGTGTTGCTGTTGTCATCCTTCACCTCCGTAGCTTGGGGTTCTGCAGCTGGCTCTTCATCTTGTGGAATGGTTACTTCACGACTGGAGCGAGCAACCTCTTCGACAACAGGCTCATCCATAGTTCCACTAATTTTGTACTCGAGCCGGCTGATCACTTGGGCATTCTGCAACATGCGGTCAATCAATAGCGCCGCGAGTCCAGAAGGTGGGTTCACCATCCACGCCAGAATAACAGGCAGACTCGATGTTACTTTTGGGGCAAAGAAGAGTTGATAATCAATATCGCGCGTCACTAAATTGGTTTGCCCTGCCACATCCATATCACCAGCTGAGCCATTCATCACTGTATTGTCGGTTCGCACCAACCCGTTTTCAATCGCGAAGGTACCGCCAAACGATGTGTAGAAAAGTCCATTGGCGAACACATCGCGGAAGTCAAAACGCAGTTTGCGCAGAATACCTTCCAGGCTCAATAGCGAGAAAATTCTTGCACCACCATCGCTGACTTCGTTCAGGTAGCCTTGGCCCAATCGCCAGTCGACTTGACCGTTCAATGTTTCCGGATTGTAGGCATCTGGTGTGCCCTGCCAGCTTAAATCAAAGTCCATGCTCGCTGGACTGTCTTGGACCATGGTCGTGATATTGTAATCGCTTAAAAACGCACCCAAGTCGTCACTGCTAAAATTACCTTCCATCCGTGTCAGTGTGTCAACGTTTTCACCTTGTTGCCACAAGCCGGTTGCCGTTAGCACGTGACCATTATTCGCAACCCGTAATTTGCTAACCCGTAAACCAGCAGGATCAGGCACTACTGAAAAAGCAACCTCACCCAACGGATAGTCGCCATAACGACATCGTTGGCAACTAAAATCGAGCTGTGGCACCTTGCTTAAATCAACCTCCGCTATCGACTCCACCTCTTCATCCACTGCCTCGGCAATAGCTTCTACAGGTGGCTCCAACTCGAGATAATCCGCATTAATTGTAACCGCTAACGGAGTCTCAGCACTCGCCACTAAACTGCCTTCCAGTTGCGCTTGGTCGGCATTGGCACGAAATAGCCAGCCCTCATCGACGGGCCACAAGATCCCGTCAAAATTACTCAGCCTATGGTCACCGAACTGAAATGCTGGAGTCACTACTTCAATGTAGTCAGGGCGAAGAAAGCGATAGCGCTCCCGTCCTTCAACGGGTGCTTGCTCACCTAATTCGGCAAAAGCCACCACGGTATCAATCCAATCTTCCAACACGATCTCATCATGACCCAGTTCGACCATAAAGTTCGGATTCAAGCGCAAGGTATTGGGGTTTGGCTCACTCGGCACGCCCTCACCAATGCGTAAAAAGCCTTGTTGCAATTCAGTCGCTGCGCCATCGAGCTGCAGCTCCAACAAAGCTTCATCACCATACTGGCTGTTAATCAAAATGGAGTCGTTACCACCGGATACCTGCAGTTGCCAGGGGACCGGCACATCAATTGATTTTCGGAGTGGCGTCGGCAACCGGAGTTCGAGTGCTGCTAAATCAGAACGTTGTTGCCAGTTAAATGAATACGCCTCCGGCTCTAACACCAGTTGCAGACGCCCAGTCCAATCAAATACACCAGCGACAAGTTCACTATCAAAATTCTGCCATGCACCGGTTAACCCGAAGTTCACTCGGTAATCCTCACCCTCTGGCGTGCCGCTGAGATCACCTTCAACAATCTGTCCAAGCCAACTAAAAAGTAAGTCTTCACTTTCAATCTCTGCGTTGCGAAATCGAACTACTCCATTTAAGTCACGGAATTGTTGTTGCAGCGGTTCGACAAACAAATCGTTGTCCGCCAAATTGGCATAGCCTTCGGCCAGCACCTCGCCACCGCCTTTGAGAGGAATGGTAAGCTTCAGCTCGCCATTCAATGGTCCAGCTAATTTCAGTTGGGTAAAAGTGGTGCCCAGACTGTTCGCTAACGGGCTCTCAGCAAACACGGGTTGCAGTTCCTGGGCTGCACCGCTGATGTCAGCATCAATCACCAACTCTGGAACTTCAGCAATAAGATTGGGTATACGGGTATGCACAATGGGCAACTGCATATTTCCAAGTCGGCTGCCCGTGGCCGCGATATGCATCCGCTCATTGTGAAAATCCACAATAGTTCTACTTTCGGTCAGCGGCAGCCATTCACTGCGGAATTGATAGGTCAATTGTTCGAGGCGTGTGCGCGCTTGGAAAACCCCACTCCCATCAACATAGGGAAAGTCGTTCAGTTTACCGCGCCAAACCATAGCTAGGTCATCGACCTGCGCTTCTACCATTGCAGTTGAGAGATAGTCTTGCAGATTACCGCCCATCACTATCGGGAGATGGTCACGCAGTGCCGACACATCCATCGACGCTTGATTGGTGCTATGTAACGCTAAGTCCACATAAACGGAATCGTCTTGAGGCTCAATGGCTCCCTGCAGTCGCAACGGTAAACCGGGTAGCTCGATACGACTCGACGGGTCGATCTGGAGCCGCCACCAGGGCGTTTGCTGCGTAGTATTGAAACTGAGGTCCCCACGCGTATCAATGTGCGGTAACACCCATGCCTCTGAGACACTCAATGCTTCGCTTCGAATGGCACTGTCGGTGCCGAATAAATGCCACTGCACACTTGAGCCAGCGCCAAAGCCCTGTCCCCATAATTCCACATTCACACCGGTGAGGCCCGGAATGCCCGCTGCTTCTTGCCAACTGAGATCGTCACTGTTTAACCACCACAGTGGTGATTCGTTGATGGGAAAGTGTGCAACCACATCAGCTTGTCCAGTCAGTTGACGAGCCGCTAAGTCATCACTTAACTGAGCGCCAGCACTGCCGGTTATGGTCAATAACTGAGCTAGTTCAGCTAATGGCGCAGCTTCAATACTCATTGCCTGCCCTGCCGCATCACGCTGCCAACTGAATGACGGTAGCTGCCAACTGGAATCATCATGCTGTACGGTAATTGGATTGCTATTCACCAACCAACCGTTAGCGATAGGATTGAGCTTGAGTAGGCCAGCAGGAATAACCAATCGATGGTCACGATCATCCACCCGCCAACGCAACACGTTGCGGCCAAGTTGAAGACTGCCATCATTGAACGTCGAATCGGCAAAGTTGAGCCACAACGTAAAGTTAAATTCTGCGGTTTCAATCTCTGTATCAATGACTTGTTGTTGCAACCATGGAGTAATGTCTAGGTTCTCAGCGTTGACATACACTTGCCCCGCAAGGGCTTCCAAGTCGTTTCCTTCAATATCAATGATAATATCGAGGGTGTTTTCAGTGAAGTCGGCAATCCGTAATTGTCCAGTACCCTGATGATTGACGCCGTCATTCATCCAACTCAATCGCGCGATCTCGATGACGCGCTCGACACCCACTAAGTTAATCAGCTCGACAGTGCTATCTTCAATCACGACCAAGTCCAATTGATTCAGCAATAACCGCGGAATCAGCTCATTGGTCGGTAACCCCTCTGTCGCAGCAACGTCACGCAAGTCGTAGGTGAATTTCGCGTCGGCTAAAGTGATTTGCTCAAACTGCAACGTCCACGTGCGCAAACTATCCCAAAAATTCAAATGGACGCGAGCTTCGGGTAGTCGCACTTTGGTTGCCTGTTGCGACGACGGTTGCATAGTTAAATCGTGCAATACGATTTGTGGGCCACTGGTACGCCAATCGGCACTTAAACGGCCGATAGTTGCTTGCACATCATAGCGTTGCTGCATGAAGGCTTCAGCTTGAGTGGTTAAATCCGGGAGTTGCGGTAACAAGTAGCGCAAAATGGTCAGTAGCACAGCAAACAACACCAGCGCAGTAGCGACACTGTATAGAAGTGTTCGGTAAGCCCAACGTGCTGATAGCCGCCACATAGTTACATCATGACCACGTCAAATTGCTCTTGGTGATAGAGCGGTTCAATGGAAATACGCACTTGCTTGCCAATAAAGACCTCAAGTTCCGCCAGCGCATGAGACTCCTCATTGAGGAGACTATCGGCAACTTTGGGTGAGGCATAAACCACAAAATGATCGGCCGCATACGCTCGATTCACACGGACAATTTCGCGCATAATTTCGTAGCACACCGTCTCCACAGTCTTCATGCTTCCACGCCCACTGCATACTGGGCATTCAGAGCACAACACATGCTCAAGACTTTCGCGGGTGCGCTTACGTGTCATTTCGACCAAACCGAGCGAGGTAAAACCATTGATCGAGGTTTTAGCACGGTCTTTTGCTAGTGCTTGCTCTAAGCTGTGCAGAACTCGCTTACGATGGTCGTTGTTCTGCATATCAATAAAGTCGATGATGATGATACCACCCAAATTTCGCAGTCGTAGTTGTCGTGCAATCGCCTGGGTCGCTTCAATATTGGTGTTGAAAATGGTTTCTTCGAGATTCCGATGACCTACAAAACCGCCGGTATTGATATCAATCGTGGTCATTGCTTCGGTTTGGTCAATAATAATGGAGCCACCCGATTTGAGCTCTACTTTACGATCTAAGGCTCGCTGTACTTCATTTTCGACGTCGAATAAATCAAAGATTGGCCGATCACCGGTGTAGTACTCCAGCGCTTCGGTAAGCTCAGGAATAAACTCGGTCACAAATTCATTCAGTAGGTCAAAGGTGACGCGCGAGTCGACTCGGATCCGCTCGATCTGTTCGCCGACAAAATCACGCAAAATACGACACGATAAATTCAAGTCTTCATACACCAAGCCAATTTTGCGCATGGCTTTACGACGCTTTTGAATGGTATCCCAAAGCCGCCGCAAAAACGCTGCATCACGGCTTATATCTTCGTCACTGGCGCCCTCGGCGGCGGTACGGACTATAAAGCCACCCTCGCTATCGCAATAGGGCTCTGCCGCTCGCTTGAGCCGATCGCGTTCTTTTTCATCCTCAATACGCTGTGAAATACCCACATGAGGCGATTGCGGCATCAACACCATGTACCGTGACGGGATAGTGATGTCGGTCGTCAGACGTGCGCCCTTTGTACCCAGAGGATCTTTGATAACTTGCACGAGAATTTGCTGCCCCGGCCGCACCAATTGAGCGATATCAGCGGTGCTACGCATCGGCTTAGCATCAATTTCCTCAACCTGCTCGATGTGGGTCACTATATCTGAGGCATGCAAGAATGCTGCTTTATCAAGCCCAATATCAACAAAGGCTGCTTGCATCCCAGGCAGTACCCGTGACACTTTGCCGACGTAGATATTGCCGACCAAACCACGCTTCGCTTGGCGCTCAATATGCAATTCTTGCAAGATGCCATTTTCGATTAACGCAACGCGCGTCTCGGTTGGCGTCACGTTCATTAAAATTTCTGCGCTCACAGGCTAAGATCCTTTACTGATGGAGGTTGAGCTCGCAGCCGCATGTGCGCGCTCAACCGCCTGCAATAATTGTTCGGTTTCATATAGGGGTAATCCTACCACAGCCAGGTAACTTCCCTCGAGGTGAGTCACGAACTTGGCAGCGCGCCCTTGAATACCATAACCACCTGCTTTGTCATGTGGTTCGCCGCTGAGCCAGTAATTCGTTATTTCAGCTTCGGATAATGCTTTGAAGGTGACAGACGCACTCACTACTGCGACCTCTTGATGCGTGCCATCGGTCACGGCAACAGCAGTCAAAACAGCGTGCTTGCGGTCGGAGAGTAGCGCCATCATGCGGCGATAATCGGCTTCATCTTGAGGTTTTTCGAGCACGGTTTCGTCGACGGTCACTATGGTATCGGAGCCGATCACCATGGCCGCCTGCTGAGGGTGTTGCTGCTGCCACAGCGCGAAACCTGCTGCCGCCTTGGTTTCAGCTAAGCGCTGCACATAAGCAGTGGGCGATTCGCCGAACTCTCGCTCTTCAGGTATATGAGTGACCAAAACCTGAAACGGTCGGTCAAGCAGTTGCAGTAGTTCACGGCGGCGAGGCGATGCAGACGCAAGGATCAGTTCCATAACGGCTTCCTAGCGAATGGCGTAACGACGACGATACTGACGCAGGATGAGATAAATCCATGGCCATATAATCGCTGACGACAGCACCGGATACAGGTAGGGTAACTGAAACACCGCATCATTCAGAACATGTTCGAGTTCGTAGACAATGGCTCGCTTCACGAGTATCAACATACCGACAATAATGGCTTGTTGCGTTAGGGAGTAATTGCGGATCCGTTGAAAGTGACGAATGGCGGGATAAGCCATGATCAGGAGCGCAGTAGCGTAAATACCGAATACCGAGCCCATTAAGATATCGGCGAGCAAACCTAGGATCAATACGGTGCCCACACCGACTCGGTGCGGTATGGCAAGCAACCAATAAATAATGAGTAGACTGAGCCAATCAGGACGCCACGCTTCCAACATAGAAGGCAGCGGCATCACCATCAACACCATTGCAACTACATAGCTCAACAACAAGGGAGGTAAGCCAGACTTAATCCACATCGTTAGCTGCCTCCGTTGTTGGCTCAAGCTCGGTGTCGAGTTCGGTATCAACAGCCTCATCATAAACTGGTGATTCGGTCGCATCAGCAGGCCATAGCAATAATACGGAACGGATACGATCGAGTTGAGAGAAAGGCTCGGCTAACACTTTGGCGTACTGCAGTCGCTCGTCACGGTCGATCGACACGATTCGTGCCACTGGGTAGCCCTCGGGGAATACACCACCCAGACCTGAGGTGAGCAACACATCGCCTTCTTCAAGTTCGGTGCTATGCGGTATAAATTTCAATTCGACGCGTTGTAAATCACCAAAACCTTGCGCCAGCACTCGAATATCATTGCGTTCAGCACGCAACGAAATAGCGTGACTTTGATCGGCCAAGAGCAAGATTCGTGCAGTATTGCGGCCAACGCTCAGTACTTGGCCAACAATTCCTTGGTCATCAAGCACTGGTTGGCCCTCGTACACACCGTTGGCAAACCCTTTATTCACCACCACTTGATGAGAAAATGGGTCGGTCGCTACTGCAACGACTTCAGCAACCATACGTCGTGAGGTTTGACGTACGTCAGAGCCAAGTAACTGGCGCAAACGCGCATTTTCATTTTCGAGGAAATTGAGCCGTTGTACGGCCATTTGTAGTTCTTGCAACTCACGCGACAACGCTTCATTTTCTTCACGCAACGCCGAGCGGGTTTGGGCCAGGTAAACCAATCGGTCTAAAACTTGTTCGGGTAGTACTGCGAGATATTGCACAGGAGCAACGAGGGTACTTAAAAACGAACGCACCGGCTGCATGGTATTGAGCCGGTGGTCGAGAAAAATCATTAACGCAGCAAACGCCAGCGTGAGCAGCAAGCGAGTACGGAGCGTGGGACCTCGTTCAAACAGCGATTGCATGCAACCGCCTACTCGTAACTAAAGAGGTCACCGCCGTGCATGTCGATCATTTCCAACGCTTTGCCGCCACCTCGTGCTACGCAGGTCAACGGGTCATCCGCGATAATGACTGGAATGCCGGTCTCTTCCATGAGTAGACGGTCAAGGTCACGCAATAATGCACCACCGCCAGTCAGCACCATACCGCGCTCAGAAATATCTGAGGCTAATTCAGGTGGTGACTGCTCGAGAGCTACCATTACGGCGCTCACGATACCTTGCAGTGGCTCTTGCAGAGCTTCTAAGATTTCGTTGCTGTTCAGCGTAAATGACCGTGGCACGCCTTCTGCAAGGTTACGCCCGCGCACTTCAATTTCGCGAACTTCATCGCCCGGGAATGCCGATCCAATCTCATGCTTGATACGTTCTGCGGTCGCTTCACCAATCAGTGAACCGAAGTTGCGACGTATGTAATTGACGATAGCTTCGTCAAACTTATCGCCACCAATGCGCACAGATGAGGAATAAACGACACCATTCAATGAAATAATCGCGACTTCTGTGGTACCACCACCAATATCGACAACCATGGAGCCAGTTGCTTCGGATACTGGTAAACCGGCGCCGATAGCTGCTGCCATAGGCTCATCAATCAGGTGAACTTCACGAGCACCAGCACCGAGTGCTGATTCACGAATGGCGCGACGTTCTACTTGAGTCGAGCCACAAGGAACGCACACTAGCACACGGGGGCTTGGGCGAAAGTAATGGCTGTCATGCACTTGCTTAATGAAGTGCTGGAGCATCTTTTCGGTGACATAAAAATCTGCAATCACGCCGTCTTTCATCGGGCGGATCGCTTTGATGTTCCCCGGCGTACGACCGAGCATTTGTTTGGCCGCATGGCCGACTGCAGCGACACTTTTCGGGCCGCCTGAACGCTCTTGACGAATCGCAACGACCGATGGCTCGTTCAACACAATACCCTCGTCTTTGACATAGATGAGTGTGTTTGCTGTTCCTAAATCGATCGACAGATCGTTGGAGAAGATACCCCGAAGTTTCTTAAACATGGACTGGCCAATCCCTACTTAATAATTTTTATGCGTGATTCTGGTGTTGCTTTGCAGCGCACAGTGGTTGATCACCACACTTTAGCAATGTGGGCTTCGTACGGCAAGCAGCGAGGGGGCTATATTACCACGGTTTTACCGATTCATTACCAACCCAATTCACGTTGATAGATAATTCGATCGTTGCCGCGGAAAACGCCAAACTCAATGGGTGCACACGGGTTGAGTTCAGGACTGAGTGCAGGGCTGCAATCGTCGTCCCAATTAAACTGTAACCATGGCAAGCCAATGTCATTCAGATTCAAAATCCAGTCAAAGGTTCCAGACAATCCTTCAACAGCGGTTTGCCCTAACAATAATGGCTCTGCGGTTGTGGCAGTGCCATCATTCATCGCCGTTGCGACTAGAGCCTGCGCTTCGAGATCTGCAGCGGTTAAACTCTCATCTGAGACGAAGTTCTGAAAGCGCGTCGCTTCCGGTTGCATCCAAACATCACTATACAAGGTACTGTCATCCCGAATGTTATTCACAAAGCCCGCACCGTCAAAATACTCAATGGTGAAATCCAGTTCTAAGGTATCATTCGCTGGACCGTAGCTGGGTAGCAGGCGCAGCCGCCCGTCCAACAGTTCGGTACCCTGCAGTGGCGTGAATACATAACTGAGACAAGTCCCCGCTGCGTTAGTTTTAACGCAGACGTCATCGCTATCGGTCAACGTCGCCGCCGGTAGCGTCAGTTCAGCACAGGCTTGGAATGGCGCGATGTACGTAGCTGGGTCTTGCACGTAAGCCAAACCAGCCTCGGTAGTGAGTGACACAGTAAACTCGCCATTCACATCGGTATCGGTACCGCTATTGATTGTTGCACTCGAAGCCCCGAAACCAGCTAACGCAAACGGACCTTGCGCATCACAGCTGGTGGAATGCGTGTAACTGCGCGCCGACCAGTCTGGAGAGTATTTAAAGAAGTCGTCGCGATAATTGGTTACTGGAGCACCTTGAACACTCTTGGGTGCCAGAATAAGTTGCGGAAAATTACCACTGAGTTCAAGTGGCTGTCCCACGTAGGTAAAATCATCTTGAGCAGGTAAAAAGGTCGGCTGAACCACTTCACTTGCGGTGAAATAGGCTGGATAGAATCGCCCCATAGGAACGCTAGTGCCAGTGACATCTGCGGTGCCTAAATAAGCGCCACCTGTGTGCGTTGCTACAAACTCGACCACGCCAATATCACTATAACGTGCCGTTGCACTGGAATAGGTTCCAGTACTACTGCCATCAAAGGCCAAGTTGTCATCTAGCGTTACTGCACCACCAGCTCCTGTTGGGGCGACGTAGTTTGGCGTTCCAGCTAATTGCGGGCGTTGTTGTGGTGATTCATTACCGTAATTCGGTGTCGTCGCACCCTGCGCATTGACTGCAGTAACCGCAATCGGGAAGGTTTCACCAGCCATTTTATATTTTGGTGCAAGGCTGTAATCAGCCGAAAATCCTGACACATCGGCTGCAGCCTCGGTGCTAATCACAAATGCGAATGGCCGCACTATTACATCCGTTGCAAGACTACCCGTAAGCTCAGCGGCAGTAGCCACTGTTTTGCGAGCCGTGAAATCGATAGCGCCTACATCAGGATACTCGACAGGCAGAGTCGCAATACCCCCCGTAAAGGTCGTGCTCACTGTTGCAAACGTGGGTGCTGTGGGAATCGTTGTCACACCGGTGGTCGCATTCTGCAGACAAGTCAAAGGATTGGTACAGGTCATCGCTAATTCGATATCTTGTGCGCCATCTAATGCAGCCACGCACGCACCGGTATTATTGTCGGTACGAATAGCTTCAACAGTCAAATTAAAACTGACTCCGGCTTGGGCTGCTGTCGGCGCGCTCAACAAAAATCCTGTATCTACGAAATTGATCGCGCAATTATCAACTCCAGCCAAGTCACACTGATTGGGAGTGACAAAAGACTCGGAGGTTTGCAGTGATAAGGTATAAGGTCCCGCCACACTGACGGCTAACTCAACGGTTGCCGCGCCACTCGGAAAACTGCCTGTTGCTGTGAAGGTATTGACGCCATCGGTTGCAGTGAGCGTATAAGTTCCCGTTGCAGCAACATTTGCTGAGCACGCTGCATCGATACAAGGCCGCAATGTGATGGTCTCTGCAAGGCAGGTTAATCCCTCGCCATCATGCACAATTTCAAAATGGTCGACATCGCCGCTCGGGTCTGCGCATGGGTCTTCCTCGTTAACGCCGAAGTCACAGGCACCGCCACCCGGATTGCCATAATCACTCCCGTCTGGTGCGTTCACATAACCGTCTACATCACCATTGTTATCAGTGATACAACCAGAATTGACGTTTCCCGTAATCTGCCCATTATTGACTACGGTTTCACCCTCGGAGTCATCACAGTTAACAATTAGATCACCGTCCACGGTTCCTTCGTTGACTACGTTACCAGTACCGGTAACCGTTCCCGTAACGGTGGAATTGCCGCCAGAGATAATAATATCGTCACCGGTAATGTCACCGGTAACATCATTATTTTGACCTAATGTAATATCTTCGGCTTGAATATTACCGATGATGGTGACGTTCTCACCCGTTTCTAAGTTACCGGTAACGTTGACGTTCCCTTCAATGCTGCTGCCGTTGCCAATGGTGACATTACCCGTGATGTTCAAATTACCCGTAAAGTTCGTATTGTTCTCTGCTAAAATTGAACCCGTGACATTGATCTGAGCGTTCACTTGGTTACCGTTATTTCCGGACAACAAATCGCCCTGAACATCGACAATCACATCGAGAGCGTTACCACCCACGTTGATATCAGTTCCCCGCAAATCAAGATTACCAGTGATGGTCCAATACACAGGTTCCGAAAATTCAATGAAATTATTATTGCCGTTAATCAGTGAAATATTGCCGGTACATATGACATCTAAATAGGTAATTGAATTGATCGTTTGCGTCGTGCCTGGCACTGAGCAATTGCGGACTGGGTTTTGTCCACCACCGGTGCCCACATCATCAGGAATGATGTAAGTGTCAGCCCAAGCCATAGCGGGCAGAAGCGCAATAAGTGCGAGCCACTTAGTCATTCGCATCGGTGGCCTCCGTTAAAATTCTGCGGGTGTAGGTCTCTGTGCCCAATTCGCAACTGCCCTCTGCTTCAAGCCGATAGAGAGTCGCACTAAGTTCAGTCACGATTATTTCCGCACAAGTGACTTCAGCACTGCAATTCCGTAAACCTTCAGAATCAAATGCTGGAATAGTCGTTACGCTGCAATCGGCAACGCCTCCGCCGACAGGGAATAGCTTTAATAACGCTTCTTGAGTCGCACTTTTCGCCGCAAAGTTAGCGCGGGCACCACCCACATTGGCTACCGTGGCACTGCTGGCACTACCAAATAAACTGTAAAGCGCAGCAGCAATCAAAGCCATGACGACGATGACGAAGATAGCAACCACGAGTGCACTGCCGGCCTGGTGTTTAGGGTAGGTTAACAATGGTCACCCCATGATGCATCGTCAGACGCTCGCTGCTGCGCGCACTGCCAATTATGAGTACGAGCTCGATGGTTTTGCGCCGGACGTCATTGGCGACCTCTTGAAACGGCCGCTCTGCAGCGACTGCGACATTGTTCACCACAAAATTTGCCATCACATCTTCCACACCTGTTCCTGGCAGCGTCAACAAATCCGGCTGAGTCGCCTCAACACCATAACCACTAAAACGCACTAGACGATTCGTAGTAGTCACGCACCAACTGACAGGATCATCGAGAATATAAACCCGCTTTGCAGGACTTTCCCTCTGAAAACGCGTGGTCGGATCCAACTCAAACTCAGTATAGCCCGCAGCTGGCGTATCGTCATTGATCACCGTTACTTCCTTGACGCGACGGTCATCGGCATAGGCATGGGTTTCAGTTTGAGCAAAAATAGCAATGCGTTGCCCCACCTCAAAGTCATCTTGAAAAGGTGTCACCACCTGCAATAGATTGGATTGAAACGGCAGTTGTGTGTAGATACTACCTGCTGTGACCGGAATATATTCGATACAGCGATAGTCAGCACTTACTCGAACGCTTGCGGGAAGCACATTCTCGAGTTCTTTAGTAAGCCGCTCCAACAGAAAGCGCCCCTTACTGACTTGCTCATCACGGGCGACTGCATCCACATATATTTGCGTGCCGAAGCCAACAAATTGATACCCACCGACACCCACAATCCCGAGCAGCACAATCACGATAATCAATTCTATCAGGGTAAAGCCATGCTGCTTCTGTGTGCGCATCATAAGTTACCTCGATACGCAGCAAAGGTAATCACTTGTCCGGTTGGCGTTGTTACATCAACTTGAATGCGCTTGTAGTCTTCGATAGTGGCATCGGGGCCGCAGTTGCCAGTGATCGTTGCGGCATAGCAAACGGTCACTGATACCTCAAAGTTACGGTATAAGTCACTGATAGTCGCACCGCTGAGGAGTTCACCAGCAGTGGTATAACCATCAAAATCATCGACATCATTCCAATCTTCACGACTGGGCTCTTCTGCCCCGAGCGTCGTCGAGCACTGCCGTGGGGGAACGGGATTACACGAACCCGCACTAGACCCTTGGGAATTAGCTTGATCAAAGTCGAGCGCTAAAATTTCGGTCAGCAGAGACTGTCCTAATTCGGTTGCTCGCACCTGATAGACAGGGTCAACCGAGTTTCTTGATTGCTGAAATAAAGTTGATGAGATGCCCACCAGCGCGATGGCTAGAACCACGAGTCCTACCACAATTTCAACTAGCGTGAAGCCTTTGTTTTGCGTCATGGGCAAGCCCCGACATCAATATAGCCTTGGCGACCGACGCATACTTTGAGGCTGCTAACGCCAGTAATAGTGAACTCGTGATTTACCGCATCTTCGCATTTGCCTGGGGCTTCAATCGGACAACCGAGCGCATTAAACGCCAGCGTGTATGGAACGATCACGGCGGAGCTGGCAATAGTTACATTGGCCGATGCTGCCTCTGAAGTAGAGATACCGCTGCCAGTACTGGGTAATGGGTTAGGAATGGCTACTGCGGCGCAATCATCAACAGCACCGAAGCGATCCGCTTCAATGCGCACCCCGAAGCATTGCGTGGTATTTTGCATGGCGCGTTGCTGCTGTAAGCGCAAAACGCTGTGCAGGCGGGCTTGAAAGAAATTCTCGTCGAATCCCTCACGACCGAAGAAAACAGGTCCCGCAGTCACCGCGAGAATACCAATGACAACGACCACAATCACCAATTCAATGATGGTGAAGCCTTGGTTGGATCTGTGCGGATTTGCTGCCATCGCTCGAAACCTAGCGTGAAAGTGGTTTAGAAATCATACGTGGCAAGAACTGGCTAAGACAAGCCAAATATTGAAGAAAAGAAAAGGCGCCGAAGCGCCTTTCTTAGATGCTATTAACAATCTAAATTTGTAATCGTAATTACTGGTTGGCTGTCTGAATCAGCTGGACCCGTATATTCGATGTAGCACGATACCACTTCGTCAAAATCGACACCTGCAGTTGCTGGGGCGACCGCTGCTGCACCATCGTCGTCACTGTTACGACCAACTGGAGAAATTTTTACAGAATCACCCACTGCTGGGTCAGATGCCGGATCGGTTTGGTCAACGCTGTAAACGATATCCCAATCACCCGAACTCAAATTTAATGCACTGATGATACCAGCCGCAGTTGGCGCTGGATAACCGTATATAACATCATATCCATCTGTTGAAGGATAGGTATCATCGGTAGTATCACCAGCGGTACCATTGTCGTCGATACCATCATTTTCAATACCATCGATAGACGCTTTACCATAGATAATATCACCAGCAGAAATCATTGATGCTTGAATTTTCTGCAGAGTCCCTTCACGAGCATCACCACCAAAGTTGATAAACTGTGGTGCAGCAGTGACCGCCAAAATCCCCAAGACCACGATCACAATGATCAGCTCGATCAAAGTAAAACCTTTTTGTGAGTTCATAACGCACTTCCTTTCTATTATTTGAGGAAATTCCTCAGTTATAAGTATAAAACTTAAAATCAGTCATTATTACTGTAAATGCTTACCCCACCGGTGCGTGGATTGTAAACAAAAGCATTGCCCACGCTCAAATAGTCGTCACCCGCCGGTGCAGCGGTTCGACTTTTAATGGTATTTGCTAGATAGTACACGCAAATATCATTCGTTCCGTTGTTTTCGCGAGCCACGAAATAACGGTTTTCACCCAGTAGGGTAAAATTGGTTGTGGCGGTTGGTGCGCCTTGCAAAATAGCCTGCATCAAGGTGCGACAATCGTCACCGATTAAATTTTCATCATGTGCGTCGAGGTTACTGTTGCCGCTAACGGGAAAACCCGTATTGCCATCAACATTGACAGTAATGCCATCCATGACAACCTCAGCGCCAGCACCTTGAGCATTGCCGGAGGGGCGACCACGAAGTTCCCATTCCGCACGCACCAAGGAAATAGCGGTCGCAAAACCACCTGCAACACCCTCAAGTGCTGAGTCCTCAGCATCAGCCGTGACACTGGTAAATCGAGGCAGTGCTGATGCCGCGAGCAATCCAAGGATCACGACTACAATAATCAGCTCGATTAATGTAAAACCTGAATGTCTATTCTGTAGCACTTGGTACTTCCCCTTACGACTTATTGTTTATTATCTAGTCATCTATACTATTTTTCAAATAATATAAGCTATGGGTTTCTGTGTTATAAATGTTAAATTATTTAACTTCCACCCTGGTAAGCACTCATCATATCCCACATTGGCATAAAGATACCTAAAGCCATCACAGCCACAACTACCGCTACGATTGCAAGCATGATGGGTTCTATCTTAGCTGTCAAACTTTTGAGGTCATAATCAACCTCTCGTTCATAGTAGTCAGCGACCTCTGTCAACATTTCATCTACACGGCCAGTTTCCTCGCCCACTGCGATCATCTGTAAAACTAACGGGGTGAATAACAGACTCGACTTGGTCACTCGAGTTAAACTTTCACCACGTTCAATATTTCGCCGCATGTCATTGATTTTTCGACCCATCCAGGAATTGTCGACCGCATCAGCCACTAACGACAGCCCTTGTGTTAAAGGCACGCCCGCGCGTAGCATGACGGAAAAACTACGGCTAAATCGCGATAGTAATGAGCGCATGATGATGCTACCGATCAAAGGGATTCTCAACTTAAAGTGATCCCACTTCAGTTTACCCGTCGCGGTGCCAATATATTTGACGACGCCAAACCAAGCCACGCCGATACCCAAGATCATCGCCGGCCAGTAAGCCACAAAAAAATCAGAGGTGCCAATCAGGATGCGCGTGGCCAGCGGCAGCTCGACACCAAACCGCGCGAACATCGACGCAAATGTTGGAATCACAAATATATTTAATATAAAAACCGCAATGACCAAGGTAATAGAGATGAAGGTTGGATACCGTGTGGCTTCTTTTACCTGCTTACGAGTCTCTTCTTCCTTACCCAAATAGGCCGATAACTGCTCAAATGATTCTTCCAATTGTCCTGTGTTTTCACCGACATGGATGACTGCGACCAATAATCGCGGAAACACTTTTGGATGCATCGCCATAGCTGCCGACAGCTGACGACCTTTCTCAAGCTGATCGACTAAATCAAACAGAACTTCCGATAACCGCTTATTCGTTGTGTTCTCTGCCAAACCCTCCATTGCTCGAAGCATCGGAATACCGGCTTTCGTCAACGCATACATTTGACGTGTAAAAACAATTAAGTCCTCGGTGCGAACTTTGGGTTTGAATAGCTCTAAGGACTGCGACTCCGTGGCTGCACTGCGTTTTGCCGAAGCTATTTCAATAGGGGTTACGCCACGCCTTAATAAGACTTCTGCCGCACCTGATTCGGTCGAAGCATCGACCATTCCAGAAACCAGTTTGCCATCGGCGCCACGGCCACGATAACTAAAATCAGCCATCATCACCCTCCTCAGCCTCGGCAGCTACCGAAGCATCGATGCGCAATTCCTTCTCTTCAACCGTCTCGGCTAAGAACAATACTTCTTCAACCGTTGTAATACCGTCGCGCGCGTAATCGAGGGCCACATCAGCGAGTGGACGGAATCCTGCCGACTCTCGTGCTGCCTGCGCAAATTCGCGCATATTACTATCACGCAAAGCATCGATCATCGCCTCGTTCATTTCGAGCAGTTCGAACACACCGACACGACCTTTATAGCCCGTATGGTTACAATTACGACAGCCACGACCATGCACAAAGCCACTGCCATCCGCTGGAATAGAAGGTCGCATACGTCTTAACAACGCGAGATCTTGTGGCTCGATTTCTTCTGGCTGCTTACAGCTTTCGCAAACTCGCCGGATCAGACGTTGCGCCAACACACCACGCAGTGCGGCCCCCACCAGGTAGGGTGCAGCGCCCATGTCGATCAATCGCAGCGCGCTGGTGATCGAGTCGTTGGTGTGTAGCGTTGTTAATACCAAGTGACCGGTAATGGAGCCACGCAAACCAATTTCGACGGTCTCACTATCCCGCATCTCACCCACCATGATGATATCGGGGTCTTGTCGCAAGGTAGTTCGCAGTACGTTCGAGAAATTCAAACCAATTTTGGAGTTCACTTGAACCTGGGTGATTCGAGGCAGACGATATTCCACCGGATCCTCGACCGTAATAATCTTCTTTTCAGCCTGGTTCAATTCACTCAGTGCGCCATATAGCGTAGTCGTTTTACCTGAACCTGTGGGGCCGGTTACGATCAACATGCCATAAGGACGATGGATTAAGCGCCGTACTCGCTTGAGAATATCATCTGGCATCCCAGTCTGCTCTAGGTTCAACAGTCCAGCAGATTGATCCAGCAAACGCATAACACAGGATTCGCCGTATTGAGTGGGTAGTGTCGATACCCGCACATCAATAGCGTGATCACGTACTTTTATATGAAAACGCCCATCTTGAGGCAGTCGTTTTTCCGAAATATCGAGTCCTGACATCAATTTCAAGCGCAATAACAGAGCGCTGGCGATATTGGTTTCGCGTAAGACATTCTCTTGTAAGACACCGTCGACCCGCATGCGAATGCGTAACGCGTTATTATCCGGCTCAATGTGAATATCTGATGCGCGCACTTGCACCGCATCGGCAAAGATAGATTGCAAAAGCTTGGCAACCGTTGCGTCATCATCGTCGTCATCGAGGGATAATGAGCCAAGGTCAAACTCAGATGCGTCTTCATATTCAGTCTGCAACTGACTGGCAAACTGTGCGATATCTTTGGTGCGGCGGTAAAGATTATCAAATGCCGATAGCAGCTCGTGGTCGGGCACCACCACCAAGTTGACTTCACGCGGCGATAGAAACTGCGATATCGCATCAATGGCCGCTAAGTCCGCTGGATCCGACATCGCAACGGTCGCCTCAGTCGCAGATGCTTCGACCACCAAAGCGCGATGTCGACGGGCCTGAACTTCTGGCAATAAATTGACGGTCTCAGGCGGAATTTTACGTTCTGATAATTCAATAAACGGGATATTGAGCTGCTTGGCTAAAAACTCGAGTAACTCTTGTTCTGTAATAAAGCCTAAATCGATCAGCGTGACACCAAGCTTACGGCCGTTTTGCTTTTGGTCAGCAAGAGCCTGTTCAAGCTGAGCTTCTTTAATGATTTTTTCTTGAACCAATAAGTCGCCGAGGCGCATCTTAAGACGTGGACGCATATTAAGAGCCTCCTAACGCTTGTAGGCGATCTTCTGCATAACGTCGCGCATCAACACCGAGATCACGAGCGAATGCTGCTTGTCGATATGCTCTGAGTGCAGCTGCTGGTTCGCCTGCGTCCTCAAACGCGACAGCCGCCGCCAGCCACCAACGTCCCTCGCTTTTCAAACTCGCGAGTGCCAGAAAATCTTGTGCGGCTTCACTAAAGTAACCCAATTGATTCGCAGCATTACCACGCACTTCGAGTAAATCAATATACTCAGCTGAGCTTGAATCAACTGACTGCAGAGCAATGTAGGCATCTTCAATCCGCCCCATTCGCTCCAAAATTCTTCCCAGCAGAAGTTGCCACTGGCTCTGTTGCGGCACGCGGTCAAGACCTTGCTGCAGGATTGCGACAGCTCGTGTCGCGAAACCGCGACCATACCAATACGCTGCCAATTCGCTGCGCACAGCAACATGCTCAGGCATAACCGTTAACGCTTTTTCCAATAACTCTTGGCCCTGCTCACGCTCACCGCGCCGCAATGCACTGCGGGCTTTTTGTAGATTGGTTTCGGCTAACTCATTCGGGCTTAATTGTACGCGCTCGACGGCAAAAGTTGATGGGGTATCGGTCGCTTCAACTTCGGCTTCAGGCTCTGGCGCAACTGTCGCTAGTGTCTCTGTGGGTATTTCGCTGACTACTGGCTCAGTTGTTGCCTCTGCCTCTTCCAGTTCGGAAGTTCTCGACTCAGTGGGCGATGGGGGAACTTGAACAAGCTCGCGCGGTTTCACTGGCCCTCGCTGCAAAGCAGGTTTGCTGGCACTTTCAGCGTCAGTTCCTCTTTCCACTTCTTCAACAGCTTGGTCCGCAGACTCCTCTGCAGTTGCGGCAATCACAGTAGGCTGGTTCGTTACTGGAGCTTCAACCACTTGCAGTGCAGGGTCAGTATCGATAGTCAGCCACCAATAGAGGTTTAAAAGAATAACAATCACCACTGCCGTACCTACGGCAATGCCAATCATCCAGGTCCAATGCAATGGTTGTGGTGCCATAGCCGCGGGCGTATATGAGCCTTTTGATTGTTGTTGTTGGCGTTGATCTAAGTCACGTAACACCCGATTAATGACGCTCACAGCCAACCTCCAAGCCAGCCTTGGCGGTACGCGACAAATCCAGCGATGGCAAATACAAATACGCTAGTTAAGGCAATCCATGCACCCCAACCTGTTGAATTCAACTCGACATCTTCGGTGTCTGCAACTGCTGTTTTGACGTGCCTAGGGAGAACAGCATAGGTTCCTTCGCCATAACACAACAGCAAAACCTTGTGGCAGAGCACGTTGGCGAGACGCGGAATACCTCGGCTCGCTTCATGCAATTGCTGGACGACTTTACCACTAAAAATAGGAGGGCCTTTGTAGCCCGCAACATGCAGACGATGCGAAATATAACGCGCCAACTCATGAATAGACATAGCATGAAGGTTGTAGCTAAACGAAATACGTTGCCGCAATTGCCGATGTTCGCGCTGAGCCAAACGCTCGTCGAGTTCGGGCTGACCAAACAACACAATATGTAGTAGCTTACGACTCTCCGTTTCTAAATTGGATATAAGGCGTAATGCTTCGAGACTCTCGGATGGCAGCGCTTGTGCTTCGTCGAGCACAATGACCACAGTTTTGCCCTGTTGGTTAATTTCCAGCAGCTTTTGTTGAATGGCTTGGGTCAGCAACTGTTGGTTGTGTTCGTCATCAATTTCAACCTGCAGTTCGCGCGCAATTTGCTCGCGTAATTCAGCAGGATTAAGGTAAGGATTCGGGATATAGGCAGAAACAAATTGCTCAGGTAGTTCGTTAAGTAGCTTACGACAGAGCAATGTTTTACCTGTACCGACTTCACCCACAACTTTGATGAACCCTTCACCGGTTTCCAAGGCAGTCAAAAGGACCTCGAGTGCCGAGCGATGCCCGTCGAGATCACAGTAGAAACTGGTATTCGGTGTTAGCGTGAATGGCAGTTCACGCAACCCGTAGTGGTTCTGATACATGCGTGTGCTAGTTCCCGTACCACTGTTTTAATAAGTCTGAGGAGCGTTCGAGCTCCGTATTCCATGAATCGGCGCCAACAATTATAGGGCGAATCAAAATTACTAATTCTTTTTTAGTTTCGCGACGCTGCTTATTCTTAAACAAGTTACCTAAGACAGGAACATCGCCGAGCAACGGTGCTTTGGTTTCACTCTCAGTATAGTTACTTTGCATCAAGCCGCCGAGTACCACTACTTCGCCATTGCGAGCAGTGACAATAGTGTCACTTTCGCGAATGTTACTTTGCGCCAATGGCAGCACCAGCGTGTCATCTTGCAACTTCACCACACGCTCTTGCGCCGTAGTTTGTACGACTGACGGATGCACATGCAACGTGACCGTTTGCGAATCGCTGATTTGCGGAGTGATGTCTAACGAAATGCCCGAGAAGAACGGAGTCAGTTCCACATTCGGTGTACTAGTGGTTGCCGTCCCTGTCACGGTTGTCGTCGAGACGTTGGTTACGAAGTATTCATCTTCACCAATTTTAATCACCGCTTTTTGGTTATTCGATGCGGAAATGCGCGGATTCGACAGCACTTGCACATTCCCTTGGGTCTGTAGCAAGTTGAGAACGCCACTAAAGTCACCGACATCCAACGACATACCAAACACACCATTCGGTGCTGCGATAGCGGAGCCCGAAAAACCAATGGTCCCGGTTGCGTTACCGATACGGAATAAGTCACTCCAGTTGATGCCTTGCTGATAGTCATCGTTCAGTGACACCTCAACAATTCGTGCTTCTAAAATAACTTGGCGTTGAAGACGCTCCTGAGCGTTGGCTAAGAACTCACCAACCGCACGGAGCTCTTGCGGTAATGCCGTTACCGTAATCAGTCCAGCTTGCGGCGCTGATACGACACGACGGCCTTCACCCTCGCCAATAATGCCCTTAATAATTTGTTCAATGTCGCCCCAGAAATCGGTCGAAGAACTACTCGAAATCGAGGAACCATTCGCTTGTTGCCCACTGATATTCTGATTATTATTCCCGCCGCCTTCATTACCAAGGTTGCGGTTATTCACATTGGTATTCGTGCCTTGATTGGTGGTATTACGATCATTTTCGCGCACACCACCATTGGAAATACTGGTGGATGATGAGCCACTACGTTGCATTGATAAGTAATCGAACGTGAAGGTTTCGCTACGCAAGCCTGATGGGAAAACCCGGATCATCCGATTTTCTTGGCGAATATCGTAACCATAGATATCACTGACCACGGCCAACGTTTCTTGCAATGTCACGTCCTTTAAACTCACCGTAATGGTTCCGCTGACATCAGGGTGAAGAACGATGTTATAAGGAGAGTCTGCAGCCAAGCCAGCAAAGAAATCAGGCGCTGAAACATTATTAGCGGATACTGAGAATCGCGGTTCTGCGAGCAGAGCTGCGCCTTGCGCTTGCAATTGATTATCGCGTGAACCTTGGATAGCCGCACGGACCGAATCTGGCAACGGTGGCCGTACTTTTGATTGAGTACTTTGAGTTCCCGACTCTAAAGCACGTTGCAATTCAGCCGGCTTTCGGTCTGGCGAATAGGCACATGCAGTGAGTAGCAGTATGATCAACGTGTAGGTCAGCAGTCTCATTGGATAATCAACTCCCCTGATTGCTGACCTGACTGCGCATTCACATCTGATTTAATTGGAGAAAATAACGACAAAGTTACCTCTTGTTGTTCTTCTCGATTCATCAATCGAACTTGATGAAGTTCAATTTCTAGCACCTGATATTGGTTTAGGTTATCGCCCTCGCGTACCCTTTGACCACTAATTTGTGCCATTTTTGAATCACCAAACCATTGAATTGATTGTAATTGTAAGTTCGTTACTGACGACACAGCCATCTCCGCACTATACCGCGGCGGAGCTGTAGGGTCACTCAGTTGTTGCGCCACGGACGCAGTACTCAGCAGCATCAGGAGGCTAACTCGCCACATAATTCCGCTCCAAGCTCAATGTATAGAGCTCAATCAACACATCGGCATTCGGATGTGTGCGCACGTTATAATCCATGCTCTGCCAATAAAACGTCCACGGCAATTTGTCGAGCTTGGCAAAATACTGCTGCACAGCAAAATAAGACCCCGTCAACTTCACTTGCAACCGATGCTTATAAATAGCGGTATCGGGTTGATCCTGATCTTGATAGACCACCTCCACCGGCATGGCTAAAGCGGACTGAATAGTGACACCGTCCGCAGCAGCCAATAACTGTTTCAAAAATTCGCGGTTATCTGCCGCACCCACGTAACTAGAGGCCGCTTGAAGCTCTGTATCAATGCGCGCCAAACGTTCTTGTAATTGTTCGACATTACGCCTCAATGCCGCAGCCGGATCGCCAGCTAATGAACGTTGAATCGATGCCAATTCACGCTCCATGCCGACTAGCTGTGACTGCTGTTGTTGTTGTCGCGCTTGAACAGCAGAGACTTCGTTGTACAGGGGTAATAAACTCATCCACACACCGATGTAGAGTACAATCCCGATTGCAAACAGCATCCAAAAGCGACGGCGATTTTCAGGTAACGTTAAAAACTGTTCTTGCCACTTCAACCATTGTTCTTTCATTGTTGCCCCCCAGCAGCCACCTGCGGAAGCACTTGTGGATTGTCAGAGCGAGCAGTCTGCGCAGTCGCAGCTGGGAGTGTTCCCACTGTAAACTCTAGCGCACTGTCATTAGCAACACGCAAATCGAACACACCAAATTGCCGATCTTGCAAACTCTCATGCTTGGCAAAGCGTTCAATCCACAATGGTAATTCTGCGGGTTGTTGGGTATATCCACTTAACGTCAATTCACCATCACGCAAACTAATACGCTGCAACCAAATGGCTTCAGCATCCACTCTTGCTATATCGGCCAATAACTCAGGAACTTGATCATCTGTTGACTGCAAGACGATCTGCATTTGCCGCTGCAAGCGTTGGCGCTGTGCAATAGTATTCTCTAACTGCTCTTTTTCAGCGAGTAAAGTCGGATCATTCGTCCGCTGCTTGAGGAGCTCTTGCTGTACTGTGAGTAATTTTTGTTGTTCTTGAATTTGCACTTGCAGTGATTGCGACGCTTCTTGCTCACTGGTTAGCCACCAACTACCCACCATATTAGCAACGGTTAACACGACAGCGAGGCCGCCACAAATGGCGGCTACAAACGCTAGTGTGAAGCGTTCATGACGCGGTTTGAGTTCGCTGACGTAGAGGTTTGCAATCAACTTCACGCTGCATCCTCCTTCGCCTTGTCTTGGCCCTGTTGTAACAACAGTAAACCACCAAGTGCTGGGAAATCACTAAAATCACCCGCAGCTAAGTCTTTCGCCCAAGCAGGATAAGAACAAACCTCAACGGTTAAGCCGAGGTCATCACTGAGTTGTTGAGTCACTTCAGCTAAATTAGGGAGCGCAGCCGCAAGGACCGCCTTTTTGATCGGCCGTTGACGCAGTTGTCGCTCAAAATAATCAGCCGAGCGCTGGATTTCGACGGATAGGGGTTGTAAACCGCCCAACTTAATCTCGTCAAAACTCAACTCGCTGAGCTTTTCCAATGGCCGCACTACACGATTGACTTGCAACGTTGATTCGCGACTCACCTGCAAAAGAGCAGGCTCTTGTCCGCTCTGATAAGCAATCACAACAGGTTCAGACGCAGTGTCGATTAGCGCAGCCAAAGCTAATTCAGCAGGGAATATGCCGACAAAATCGGATGACAAATCTAATGCGACTTCAACCAACGGCTGTAACAGTTGTCGATCGGCAACAATCGCGTTGATCTTCGATTGATTCGGTAATTGAATGGGAAGCTCGTAATAGTCGGCAATGATATCCGCTGCATTCAGTGACACTAGGTCACGTAGACTGTATTTCAATGCAGCTGCAATCTCTGACTCTTCCTGCAAGTTTGGTCGATCAGCAGCGACGCTCTGATACAAGCTGGGCTCCAATACAACTGCGAGCCGTGGGTTACCTTTGGTAAAACGCGAATATTGATTCGCCAGTTGCAGCATTGCCGCCCCGTAGTCTTGCGCGGGCACTTCAATTTGGTCAGAAACGATAAGCTCTGGAGAATTGTTAACCCAGCGAGCCACAACGAATTTTACCGCTGCATTCGACAGTGCGAATACAACGCTATGTTCGTTCTTATTTCGACCGCGCAATAACTTCAGCAATTTGTTATTTCCCTTGAGTGAATCGTCGTGCTTTTTATAATTCTTGTTATAGTACTAGTATGCCTACAAATTAAGCATATCGCCACGATTCAAAGCGACTTTTTGCGCTGTTATATTGTTAAGCAGCTCGTTATAATTATGTTGCCACTCTCCATTTTAAAGGCTGTCCCGCCCAATAGGGCACCATGGGGCCGACGGCTGTATCGACCTGGCCAGGAACGGTCCATGAGTTACGCTCCAATTTAACCTTCGTCGTCGCACGTGGATACCCATAAAAGTCCGCGCCATAAAAACTAGCAAAACCTTCTAATTTATCTAAAACGCCCATCTGATCAAAGAATTCCGCATACAGTGGTAACGCAGCTGGAGCTGAGTAACAACCCGCACAGCCGCATGCAGTCTCTTTTTTAGATTGCGCGTGCGGTGCTGAGTCGGTACCCAAAAAGAACTTTGAATTACCTGATGCAGCAGCCTCTCGCAGCGCTAATTGGTGTTCACGCCGCTTCAGTATAGGTAAACAATAGTTATGCGGACGAACGCCTCCCACCAGCAAATCATTACGATTCATTAACAAATGTTGCGGTGTAATGGTTGCTGCGACATTGGTTCCCATGCTCTTTACAAATTCGACTGCATCGCGTGTCGTAATATGCTCAAGAACTAACTTCATGGACGGGTGACGGTCTAGCAACGGCCGTAAATGACGATCAATAAATACTTTTTCACGATCGAAAATATCAATATCGCCATCAGTCACTTCACCATGCACTAACAGCGGCACTTGCAACTCTGCCATGACCTCAAACAGATGACCAAGCGCACCTACATCGGTCACACCAGCATCAGAGTTGGTGGTCGCTCCTGATGGATACAGTTTAAAGCCAATGACAAAAGGTGTCTCTGCTGCAGCACGAACGGTCTCAACTGTTGTCGTTTGAGTCAAATACAACGCCATCAGCGGCTCAAAGGTTTGCCCTTCTGGAACTTGCGCTAAAATTCGTTCGCGATAGGCTGTCGCTGCCTCTACGGTAGTCACCGGTGGTACTAAGTTGGGCATGATTACGGCACGCTGAAACACCGCGGCTGTAGCTGGGACTGTCGTAGCGAGCAAATCACCGTCGCGCAGGTGCAAGTGCCAGTCATCAGGAGTTGTAATGGAGAATTGGTTGGTCGTCATGAAGCCTCTGTTTAAGCGATATCAATCATTCGATAATGCGATCACGGATGGCTAGGGATTATACCTTATCTGCGGCAATACAGCGATTACGACCTGCATTTTTTGCTGCGTAGAGTGCAGCATCAGCTCGGGCTAACCAGCGGTCAATGTCCGCCTCATCTGGCGCCAACTGCGTTACGCCTGCACTCATTGTGACAACTAACTCACGCTGCTCAAAAGGAATGATCTGCGCAGCTAGTCTCTCGCGCAAACGATCCGTTGCCTGCAAAGCTTGATCCTCATCAGTGTACGGATACAAAATAGCGAACTCTTCGCCGCCGAGCCGCCCAAGGACATCCATCTCGCGTAACTCTTCACGAGCGATGTCAGCAAACTTTCGTAACACTTCATCACCAGCAGCGTGACCATAGGTGTCATTTACCTTTTTGAAATGATCGAGATCGATCACCGCAACACTGACGGGGGTTTTATAACGTTTTAATTCATCAAAACGAAGTTCACATTGCTCCAGAAATACACGTCGATTCACGCAACCGGTCAACTCATCAGTGGTGGCTAAACGACGTAACTCGGCAACGGCATGTTCCCGTTCTTCTTCAACGCGCCGCATATGCATCAACGTCCCGAGCGTGTTCAGCAATGGTTGCAGCATATAGAGTTGTTCGCGCTCATAATACGCAGCGTTAGCGAGCACCAGCATGCCGATGACGTCGCGTTGAAAGTACACTGGAATAAATAAAGCATTCTGAAATGCAGGGAGTTGTAATGGCGTGAACTCTGCTTCGAGAAGCGACACTGGCTCGTTGCAAATAAAGGGTTCACCGCGCACTAGCACTGATTTAATGATATCTCCAGATACGGCTACATCAACGCCCTGACTCACTAGCTTGTCAGTGATTTCGTTTGTCAGTGTTGGTTCATTCACGCCCCGAATTCCGTGGACATAAAGCAGGTTTCGTGTACGCGCTTGTGGCGGCAGTTCACCGATTAAACCGAGATGACTCCCTGTCAGGTCAAGCAACCGATCGAGAGTACTTTGACAAACCGAAGCAAAGTCTTTGACCAATAAAAAGTCATGTTGTACTTGACCGACTAGACTCAGTACTGCCTCCTGCTGCGAACGAACTTGCTCATTCTCGACCTGCTCGGTGATGTCATGATGAATGCCAACGATGCGCAGCGCCCTGTGTTGTTTGTCGCGCTTAACGACACGTCCAACGGAATGCAGCCAGATGTAATGCCCATCAGCATGACGCAATCGAAATCGCGTTTCAAAACGCGCAGTTTCATCCCGAATATGCGCTACCAAAGCTTGTCTTGCCGGCTCAATATCGTCCGGGTGCAACAGTTTCATCCAGCCACGCGAATCAGCATGAGACTCAGGGATACCAAGCATTTCTTCCCAGGTATGACTCAAATCAACGGCATTGGTCTCTAAGTCCCAATCCCATGTGGATAGCTCTCCAACAGCGAGCGCTAAATCAAAACTGTTATTAGCCTCTATCAACTCCAACTCGAGTCGCTTACCTTTAGTATCATCCAAGAGGTAACCGCGAACGCGTGATACTTTGCCGTGATTGTCCTTGTCCGTGCGGGCGAAATGGTGAACCCAGCGTATGGTTTCGTGAGGCGTTACCACGCGATAATCCATCTCGAGAAATACCTCTACACCGTCAATGAGCTTTTGCATGCGGTCCAGCAGCTCTTTTCGATCTTCAGGATGCACAATGGATTCGTAAGGAACATCTTTTCGCAGGAGATAGTTGGACTCGTAGCCAAGGATTCGTTTAGCATTCTCGGCCACATAAATCAGATTTACGGTCGGTTCGACCTCCCAGACCACAGCCACCACTGGGCCTTGAGCTAAAACATCGCGCTCAGCAGCATAGTTTGCAAATTGGTATTCTTTGAGGATCTCATCGGTTACACAACTAGCGAGAACTTCAAGCCAACGTATTTGCTGTTCCGTGAATTGTCGCGGCTGCGTGTCGAATACGCATAAAGAACCTATACGAATATCACCTTCGACCGTTAGGTTCGCACCTGCGTAAAACCGTACACCGTTTTCTGTGGCGACATAGGGATTGTCGTGAAAGCGTTCATCCTTCAACGCATCGGATACGACGAGCGTCTGTTCGTTGACAATCGCATGACTGCAAAACGAATCTTCTCTACTCGCGCTCTTGCCTTCATACCCCGCAGTGGCTTTAAACCAGCTTTGGTCTTTATCAATAATGTTGACGAGCGCGAATTCGACCTGAAAGATCTCCCGTGCCATTTGCACAATCTTATCAATGACTGGGTTTGGCTGAGAGTCAATGAGTTCGAGCTCACGTATCATCGCGAGTCGTTGCTGCTCATTATGTGGAATAGGCGCCAGCTTCATAGCGGTCCTCGTAGTTTGTGCTTCTAACTCTAGACCCGAACCACTGAAAAAGCGAACAATCTATTTGATAAAACTGGAAAATTTACACTTCATCAAAACTAACGATTCATGAGTTCTTATCCAACTTTTCCTTCCAATGTTTACGGCAACAGCTGACATACCGATCATTCCCACCGATGGCAATTTGATCACCTACTTTTACAGCATTGCCTTGAGCATCAATGCGCAGATTCATAGTTGCTTTGCGACCACAATGACAAATAGTTTTCATTTCAGAAACTTTGTCCGCCACACCCAGTAATACGGCACTGCCGGGAAAGTTGCGGCCGAATGCGTCGGTGCGAATGCCGTAACACATCACCGGAATATCGACGCGATCAACCACATCAGTTAATTGCCACACCTGCTCTTCCGAGAGAAATTGCGCTTCGTCCAGCAATACACAATCAATGGGTTGCTGGCGGTGGCGTGCCTCAATCAACGCTGCTAAATCAGTGGTATTGGAAAAAGCCAGCGCTTGCCGATCAATACCGAGGCGGGAGGCAATTTTGCCGTTCCCTGCCCGATCATCAATGGCTGGAGTCAAAAGGAGAACGCGTTGATCACGTTCCTCATAGTTGTGCGCAACCTGCAGCAAAGATGTGCTTTTGCCCGCATTCATTGCCGAGTAAGTAAAATAGAGAGATGCCATGGTGTGTGATCGAAGTTGTCAAAAAAAGCGTTAATTGTCCTCGATTTATACTGATATTCTCGCATGATTGCAAAGCCGAAATTTGCTATTATGACGCAATTAATTGGACCCAACCCTACCGAGGAGATGCTATGACCACTCAGTCACCACGATATTCCCGTGAATTTTTGCAAGCCATGCCGAAAGCGGACTTGCATTTGCATCTTGACGGTAGCTTACGTCCGGAAGGTTTGATTGAGATGGCAAAGCGCAGCAACATTGAGCTGCCTTCATATACCGTTGATGGACTCTATGACTTGGTCTTTAAAGAGTCATACAACAATCTCGGCGAATATTTGAATGGCTTTCAATACACCTGTGCCGTGTTACGGGATATGGAGAACCTCGAGCAAGCTTCCTATGAACTTGCCGTCGATAACCTTGCTGAAGGCGTTAATTACATTGAGGTACGCTTTGCGCCGCAATTAATGATGGATCCAGCACACGGAATCGATTTTGATACAGTCATGCACACCACCAATCGCGGTCTAGCGCGCGCTAAAGCTGAGTACAACAATTCTACTGCGGTGAAAAATGGCGACAAGCCACCGTTCGATTACGGCATTATCAATTGCGCGATGCGAATGTTTGGTAAGAAAGGCTTTTCACCTTACTACACCCAGTTGTTCCAAATGTTGCGTGACCATGAACCTAAGCAAGTCATCAAAGCCGCTGCGATGGAAATGATCCGCGCCAGCGTGCGCTTACGCGATGAAGAAGGACTGCCCATTGTTGGTCTTGATATCGCGGGTCAGGAAATGGGCTATCCCGCGCACGACTTCAAAGAAGTGTACGAATACGCCCATCAAAACTTTTTACTGAAAACGGTTCACGCGGGTGAAGCATACGGTGCGGAGAGTATTTTTGAAGCCTTGACACAATGCTACGCTGACCGTCTGGGTCACGGCTACTCATTGTTCTCCCCGGAAATGATTCAAGACCCAGCCATTACCGACAAAAACGACTATGCACGCCGGTTGGCGTCATTTATTGCGGATCGTCGCATTGCGATTGAGGTCTGTATTACCAGTAACCTGCAAACCAATCCTGCCATTGGCGATGTGAAAAATCACAACTTCAAGCACATGTACGCGAATCGTCTCGCGACGGTGATTTGTACTGACAATCGTCTGGTATCACGCACCACCGTCACGCAAGAATATGAACTGGCATTAAGTACGGTAGACGTGCCACTGAAACGTCTCAAAGACATGGTTGCCTATGGCTTCAAGAAGAATTTCTTCCACGGCGACTACGTGGCAAAACGCGCCTATGCGAAACAAGTCTTGGAGTACTTCGATCGCGTCGCCGCGAAGCACAACCTGACCTAGCTACTGGCTACTGGCTACTGGCTACTGGCTACTGGCTACTGGCTACTGGCTACTAGCGATTAGAAAATACAGATCTATGTTTTGCTAGTAACTAGTAACCAATAGCTAATAACGCTCTAAAGGTGTTTAAGCAGGAACTGCAAATAGGCCTCTTGCGCTTCGATGCGATTTTCTTTGACTGCAAAGCCGTGACCTTCGTCTTCGAACAATACGTATTCGACGGGCACATCATTAGCTCGAATGGCTTCAACCATTTCATCGCTCTCGACCTGCAACACGCGCGGGTCATTCGCACCTTGAACCACTAATACCGGCGCTTTAATTTTATCGGCGTGGAATAACGGCGAGATGCGACGTAAGCGTTCCATATCGGTAGCAGGGTCACCCAGTTCGTCATACAGTGATTGACGGAAGCTTTCCCACCACGGCGGAATGCTTTCGAGCGTGCGTACCCAGTTGGTGACGCCGAAGATATTGATGCCGGCATCAAACTCATCGGTAAACGCCAGTGCTGCCATGGTGAGATAGCCACCGTAACTTCCGCCCATTACGGCGATACGGTCTGGATCAACCCAGTCTAACGTCTGCAAATATTTTTTGCCGTACACGATGTCTTGCAGATCATCTTCGCCGTGGCGCTTATCATCCAAATGGAAGAAAGTTTTACCATAGCCTGATGAACCGCGGTTGTTGACGCCGAACATGGCATAACCGTGATTCACCAAGTGCTGCACCATAGCACTGTAGCCCTGCCGTGTTTGTCCACCTGGACCACCGTGAATAAAGATAATCGCCGGTACTTTGTTATCGGCACTAGCTTGGTGAGGCTTGTACAGCAAGCCAGGAATCGTTAAGTCATCAAAGCTTGGGAAGCGTTCCACAGTGCTTTGCACTAAATGGTCTGGATCCATTTCTGATGCTAACGTACTGGTCAGTTGCTCAACCGAATCGCTGCCAACATTCCATACCATCAAGTTCGATGGCGAGACATCGGAATTGACATAGAACACCATAGTGTCTTCATCGTCTGAGAAATTTACGCCACGTAAATCCCCAGGTGGATGCTCGGGTAGTGCTACTTTTTCGCCCGTCGACTGGTCATAAATCGATAGTTCCGTGCGTGCGTCAGCATTCACACCAACCACTTGGTAACGCCCGGTTTCAGAGTAATACAGAAACGAAACATCCCAAGCCGCTTCATACACCTGTGCATGCGCATCTTGAGCGATGTCATATTCCCACGCTTGATAATACTCGCCGTGACCATCGGTACCGTATACCAGCTTCGTGCTATCGACGTTGAAGGTGTAAGCGCTGTGAGACACGTTACCTTCAGTTGGCGTAATGAGTTTAGGCTCAGAATTAGCCGTTTGCAGATCGACTAAAAATAGGTCTGAATCGGAGTTGGAATTAGTACGGCTTAGCGCTAAATAACGCCCATTCGGACTAATCGATTCCACATTAAAGCCAGTGTTATTCTCGTACACTAACTCACGACTGAAATCGTCTGTGCTGTAGCGATAAACATCAAAGAAACGATTATCACGCTCATTGGTCATGACGTAAAAATGCATATCATCTTCATGCCAACCACCGACCATCGCCTTGAGGTTCTCACCCGGCGTCAAATCCTGCGTGGTGCCGTCTTCAAGGCGCACGTACACGTGATTGAGTTCGTTGCCGCCCTGGTCCGCGGTGAAGAGCATGCGGTCGTCGTTCGGAAACCAACTGATGCCTCTCATTGCATCGGCAGTAGAGTTGGTTAACTGCGTGGGCTCACCACCATCCAATGGATAGCTGTAGACATTGAAAATGCCACTCTCATCACTCGTTACCAGCACGGCAGTACCATCATGATTGATAGAGGAACCGTAAAGTGTCGTGGTGTCGAAAAAAGTTTGAGCGCTATAAGTCGGCAAGGTTATTGCCGCTGGCGTTTCAGTGGGCGCCTGGCTCTCGGGTGCTTTGCCGCAGCTTACTGCAAAAAAGCTGAGGGCAACCATCGTACTGATAGAGACAAAAACTCGCATAGCAGATCCTTTGTGTGTAGTAGAAAGTTACCGCAGCACAAGTGTAGTCGAATCTAGCCAAAGCGCTAATGAAAACCCCGCCGAAGCGGGGTTTTGCAAAATTATCTGTTGAATTCAATCAAAACGGGATGTCGTCGTCGAAGTCTTGGTCTGGAATGAACGGCTCTGGCTCATTTTGAGCTGGGCGCTGCTGGTTCTGGTTCATGCCTTGCGGAGCTGCTTGGCGTTGACCGCCTTGTGGCTTCTGCCCGCCCTGTCCACCTTGGCCGCCGCCGTAGCCGCCACCTTGATTGCTTTGGCCGCCTTGACCACCGCCGTAACCACCTTGGTTTGGACGACTGTCGAGCATTTGCAATTCATTGATAACGATTTCGGTCGTGTAGCGCTCGATGTTGTTCTGATCGGTCCACTTGCGCGTTTGTAACTTGCCTTCGATATAGACTTTGGAGCCTTTCTTCAGGAATTCGCCAGCAATTTCTGCCAGTCGGCGATAAGCTACACAGCGATGCCACTCGGTGACTTCACGCGGCTCGCCGGTTTGTTTGTCTTTCCAGGCTTCACTGGTTGCGATCGACAAGTTAGCGATAGCGGTACTGTTCTGGGTGTAACGCACTTCTGGGTCGGCACCTAAGTTGCCCACCAAAATGACTTTATTTATGCCGCGACTTGCCATGCTTAGTCCTCTTTATTCAATCTGTTTTACGCTTGATACGGTGCTAAAACCAACTTCACTTGGTCTTCATTGTATGTCGATTTGTCTACTTTTAGATAGACGACTTGCTCTGCTGCAACCACATGTACTTCGGTAACTCCGGTTTGTGCTGCTAAGTTTTCCAGTAACAAGTCAGCACGCTGTTGATCCAGTGGGGCGAGCTTGAAACTGACACTTGCCCGCTGGGGCGGCGGCTGCATACCAACGGTGATCATGAACCAGCATAGTAACAGCAGCAACGCAAAAATCCCAACGCCAATCGTGCCAAATTCTTGTTGTATCCAACCGCCAAATGCGCCACCGACAAATGCGCCTAAAAACTGAAAGGTGGCGTACAAACCGCTGGCACTGCCCTTGTTTCCTGCGGGTGCAAAACGAGTCAAAGACGATGGCAACGTGGCCTCGAGGAAATTAAATCCAGTGAAGAATAAGACAATTACCCCTGCAACAAGCAGCCAATGCGCGGCAAAAAAAGCGTTGGCAACGACTGCCAGTGCCAGCAGCAGTATGGCAACGCGGAAAAATAGCGGCTGTTGGCGTTTACGCTCAGCGCGAATCAGCATCGGCAGCATCAAAGCAAAAGACAACAATAACGTGGGCAGATACAGCCACGCGTGATCTTCGACAGCCAAACCAGCTGTCACCAATTGCTCTGGTATTACGATAAAGAATGCTGTCAGCAGCGCATGTAACACAAAAACGCCACTGTTCAATCGCAACAACTGCGGGTGTTTTAGCAACGCTTGCAGTTGATTTGTTGCCGGCAACACTTCACCTTTGGCTGCATGCACTTGTACTCGTGGTACCGCGAGTTGCAGCACTAGAATGCCTAACAAAGCCGACACCGCAGTAAACCAGAAGATGCCACTGAGCCCTATGCTAGCCGCTAACAGTGGACCGAGCACTAAGGCTAACGCAAAAGACAAACCAATGAACATGCCAATAGTAGCCATCACTTTCGGGCGCTGGGACTCACGCGAGACATCGGCTGCTAATGCCAAAATAGCTGCCGCAATAGCACCACAACCCTGCAACGCACGGCCAATCACGACACCTGTGAGCGTATCGGCGGTCGCCGCAATCATGCTGCCCGCTGCAAAAATCAACAGCCCACCAATAATCACGGGTCGTCGTCCGATGCGATCAGATAATAGGCCAGCTGGAATTTGCAATGCCGCTTGCGTCAAGCCGTAAGCACCGATAGCCAACCCGATTAAAAGAGGTGTGTAGTCCGGATAGGCGCGACCATAAATAGCAATAACCGGCATGATCAAAAACAGCCCTAACATCCGTAACCCAAAGACAGTCGCGAGCGCTCCCGCTGCTCGCCGCTCGAGTGGAGTTAGGTGTAGTTCTGATTGGGTTCGGGACATGCCATGCTCACTACGCTGGAAAAAATCGTTGGTGATTGTACCAGAACCAACCGTCTGTGCGATAATGCTCGTTTGTTTTGCAACGGGTTCTCGCTTGAACCCCCGGAGAGAAGTCTGACTATGGATAAAATTGAAGTACGCGGTGCCCGCACGCACAACCTGAAAAACATCCACGTCACTATTCCACGCGATAAATTAGTCGTTATTACCGGCCTCTCAGGCTCCGGAAAATCGTCGCTCGCTTTTGATACGTTGTATGCCGAAGGCCAGCGCCGTTACGTTGAATCATTGTCAGCCTATGCTCGCCAGTTCTTGTCGTTGATGGAAAAACCAGACGTTGATGGTATTGAAGGCTTGTCGCCCGCTATTTCCATTGAACAAAAGTCGACTTCACATAACCCGCGTTCAACCGTAGGAACGATTACCGAAATTTATGACTACCTGCGCTTGATGTTCGCGCGGGTCGGCGAACCCCGTTGCCCGACACATGATGTCGCGTTAGCTGCACAAACCATCTCACAGATGGTCGATCAGGTCATTGCTATGCCTGAGGGCGAAAAGCTCATGATCTTGGCACCGATTATTCAAGATCGCAAAGGTGAGCACACCAAAGTCCTTGAGAACCTCGCCGCACAAGGCTTTATTCGCGCCCGCATTGATGGCGAGCTCTGCGACCTCAGCGATCCACCCAAACTTGAGCTCCAGAAAAAGCACACTATCGAAGTGGTCGTGGACCGGATTAAAGTTCGCGAAGGACTCGAGTTACGTCTTGCGGAGTCTTTTGAGACAGCGTTAGAGCTGAGTGGCGGTACCGCTATTGTTGCGCCAATGGATGCCGACTCGAAGCTGGTTAACATGATTTTCTCAGCTAACTTTGCCTGTCCGCATTGTGGTTACAGCATGCAAGAACTCGAGCCGCGGTTGTTCTCATTTAATAACCCCGCCGGCGCTTGTGGCAGTTGTGATGGTCTGGGTATTGAGCAATTTTTCGACCCAGAGCGCGTGGTTACCAATGCCGAACTGAGTTTGACTGGTGGCGCAATTCGCGGTTGGGACAAGCGCAATTTCTACTATTACCAAATGCTGCAGTCACTTGCGAAGCACTATAAGTTTGATCTGAACAAACCATTTGAAACGCTCACCGATGAACAACGGCAAGCCATCTTGTTCGGCAGTGGTCGCGATGAAATTGAATTCGTGTATATGAACGACCGTGGCGACCGCGTCGTTCGCCGTCATGCTTTTGAAGGCATTATCCCGAATATGCAACGCCGCTACCGTGAAACCGACTCACAAGCGGTGCGTGATGAACTGGCTAAATATTTAGCCTCACAACCTTGCAAAAGCTGCGGTGGCGCACGTTTACGTGAGGAAGCCCGGCATGTCTTCGTCGAGAACACGACGTTACCACAAGTGGTTGATCGTTCAATTGGTGATGCTTTGGAATTTTTCCAGACGCTGCAATTAGATGGTCAACGCGCCAAAATTGCTGAAAAAATCCTGAAGGAAATTAACGACCGTCTCGGCTTCTTGGTCAATGTCGGTCTGAACTACCTCAGCCTTTCCCGCAGTGCGGAGACGCTCTCGGGTGGTGAGGCACAGCGTATCCGCTTAGCATCACAGATTGGTGCTGGTTTGGTCGGCGTCATGTACGTTCTGGATGAGCCCTCCATTGGCTTGCACCAACGCGACAACGAACGATTACTGAAAACACTGACGCACTTACGCGATCTCGGTAATACCGTCATTGTGGTTGAACACGACGAGGATGCTATACGCGCCGCTGACCATGTTATTGACATTGGCCCTGGCGCAGGTGTGCATGGTGGTGAAATTGTTGCACAGGGACGCTATGAGGACATCCTGAACGTCGAAGGCTCGCTAACAGCTGATTATTTGTCCGGACGTAAGGCTATCGCCATTCCTGAGCAGCGTCATAAACCGGGTAAGCAATGGCTGACTTTGTCGGGTGCCACTGGTAACAACCTCAAAGATGTCGAAGTGAAGGTTCCGATGGGTTTGATGACTTGCGTGACTGGCGTCTCGGGCTCAGGGAAATCGACCTTGATCAACGATACGCTCTTCCGTATCGCACATCGTGAATTGAATAAAGCAACCGTCACCGAACCTGCGCCCTACAAGAAAATTGATGGCATGCAGTTTTTGGATAAAGTGGTGGATATCGACCAATCACCGATTGGCCGTACGCCCCGCTCGAATCCTGCCACTTATACCGGCATCTTCACCCCAATTCGCGAGCTGTTTGCAGGCACTGAAGAAGCGCGCTCACGTGGCTACAAGGTTGGACGTTTTAGTTTCAACGTCCGCGGCGGACGCTGCGAGTCCTGCCAAGGCGACGGCATGATTAAAGTAGAGATGCACTTCTTACCTGACGTGTATGTCCCGTGTGATGTCTGTAAAGGCAAACGCTACAATCGGGAAACCTTGGAAATTCGATACAAAGGAAAAAGCATCCACGAAGTGTTAGAAATGACGGTCGAAGATGCGCATGAGTTCTTTGCGCCGGTACCTGCTATTGCACGCAAGTTGCAAACGTTGATGGATGTTGGTCTCAGTTACATTCGTTTGGGGCAGTCTGCAACCACATTATCAGGTGGTGAAGCACAACGCGTGAAGCTTTCGCGCGAGCTGTCCAAGCGCGATACGGGCAAGACCCTGTATATATTGGATGAGCCGACTACCGGACTGCATTTCCACGATATTCAACAGTTATTGGCGGTATTGCACCGGTTGCGTGACCACGGCAACACCATTGTCATTATTGAACACAATCTTGATGTGATTAAAACCGCGGACTGGATTATCGATTTGGGTCCTGAAGGCGGTGGTGGAGGCGGTGAGATTTTGACCGCAGGTGCACCAGAAGATATTGTGACTTGTGAGCGTTCGCATACGGCACGTTTCTTGAAGCCATTATTAGCTAAATCTGTGAAAGGATAGAATGACCAACGATGTAATCAGCGGCGGGCAGCCTATTCATGCTCCCGATAACCTACAGCCTTTGCTGGAGTCCATTCTCCAGCAAGCGCTAACGGTGAACGATGGTAAAGTCGCTGATTACATTCCGGCTCTTGCTGAAGTGAAGTCGGATTATTGCGCATTAACCGTAGCAACATTAGACGGTAATGTGATGTCAGTCGGTGACGCGGATAAAGCATTCTCCATTCAATCGATCTCAAAAGTGTTTGGACTCATGTTAGCCATGGAGCGCGTGGGCGACTCACTGTGGGAACGCGTGCAAATGGAGCCTTCAGGGCAACCCTTTAACTCAATTGTACAGCTCGAGTGGGAACAGGGTATTCCACGCAATCCTATGATTAATGCCGGCGCGATTCTCATCAGCGACGTGCTGGTGAGTCACTATTCCGCCAGTAAGTCAGCATTATTGAGCATGGTGCGCGGACTCTGTGGCAGTGAAGAGGTGTACGTGGATTATCGCGTACATGAATCAGAACGCGAGCACGGAGCCAGAAACTCTGCCCTCGCCTACCTGATGAAGAGCTTCAACAACATTGAGTCTGATGTTGAGGAGGTCCTCGACCACTATTTCTGGCAATGTGCGCTAACCATGTCGACCGAGCAATTGGCGCGTGGCATGGCATTTTTGGCGAATCGCGGCAAATGCCCTCACAGTGGGCGTCAAATCACTACCCATCGTGATTCGCAGCGCATCAACGCACTGCTCAGCACGAGCGGTATGTACGATCAATCAGGGCAATTTGCCTTTACGGTCGGATTACCGGCTAAGAGTGGTGTTGGCGGAGGCATTGTGGCGATTGTGCCAGACTACGGCGTAATCTGTGCCTGGAGCCCACCGCTGAATAGTTACGGCAACTCGGCACGCGGGATGTATATGATCCGCGAATTGGCCAACAATCTAGGACTGAGTGTGTACTAACTAGCTACTGGTTACTAGCTACTAGCTACTGGTTAATGGTTACTGGCGATTAGCTTTTGGTTTAGGTTTTACTAGTAACTGCTAACTAGTAGCGAGTAACGAGCTCTTTGAGGTTTATCCTTTCTAGCAGTTGTTCGATTTTGCTTGCCGCCAGTCCCTTCTTTTCATTGACCACTACAGCGAGTTCAAACCGATCGTAGTGTTCCTTGGCAATCAATAGTTGCTCTTGGGTTTCTGCTGGGATCATGGTGTCGATGTAGTCGTCATGCAGCATGACCAAATCAAGCCGTTTGTTGAGGAGCATCTTCAGATTCGTGCTGTGGGAATGCGAGAGATAAATGCCGTATTCATTTTCCAAAACGCCGTTGTCGGTGATATTTCCCGCAAAAGGGTAGTGGTATCCCACCAAGCCACCAAATTTGAGTCCAGTTTGAGCGAAGAACGATTGATCACGGCCTGGTTGTTTCAGTGCAACGAAGCGTTCATGCCCAATTTTAATGGGCTGCGTTGTTGCCACGGTATAATCTGCTTTATCAGCCCAACCCCATTTTTTATCTTCAAATAGAATCAGACTGCAACAGCCGTCTTCACTCAGTGCATCATAGCGCGCATTTGGCGCAACGCGCTGCAGGACAAATTCATACTCGTCTTGCTCAGAATTCAGTGCAGCAATCAATTGACCACTCAAATGATTCTCGGTCTTTTCAGAGAAATACGGAGGGAACTCGTACGCAGCAACATAAATAGTCTGCTGAGCAGCCACAGTCATAGACACGACGAATAAGATTATGGGGGTTATATGCTTAATCACTACAGAGATGTAAAGTTTATGTGGTTATTTAGCTATAGTCGAATGAAGCCCAATAGATGTCAACCTTTTTGATATTGGTTACTGGCGCTTGGCTACTGGCTATTTGCAAGTCGCCACTAGCCCATTGCTAATAGCTAGTAACCAGTAGCTAGTAGCGGTCACAAAAAAAGGGAGCCGTTTAGGCTCCCTTTTTCGGTACTTCTAGCATTAAGCGATGATCTTAGAGACCACGCCTGCGCCTACTGTACGGCCACCTTCACGAATTGCGAAGCGTAAACCTTCGTCCATCGCGATTGGGTGAATCAGTTCAACAACAAACTTCAAGTTGTCGCCTGGCATGACCATCTCAACGCCTTCTGGCAATTGAACTGCACCCGTTACGTCCGTTGTACGGAAGTAGAACTGTGGACGGTAGCCTTTGAAGAATGGAGTGTGACGTCCACCTTCTTCTTTGGTCAATACATACACTTCAGCTTCGAACTGAGTGTGTGGCTTGATTGAACCTGGCTTCGCCAATACTTGACCACGTTGGATCTCGTCACGCTTCGTACCACGCAACAATGCACCGATGTTCTCACCTGCACGACCTTCGTCAAGCAACTTACGGAACATCTCTACACCCGTTACGATAGTCTTAGTCGTGTCTTTGATACCCACGATTTCAACTTCGTCACCAGTGCGAACGATACCGCGCTCTACACGACCGGTTACAACAGTACCACGGCCTGAGATTGAGAATACGTCTTCGATTGGCATGATGAACGGCTTATCGATATCACGCTCTGGCTCTGGGATGTATGAATCCAAAGCTTCTGCCAATTCTAGGATCTTACCTTCCCACTTCTCGTCGCCTTCCAACGCTTTCAGCGCTGAACCTTGGATAACTGGTAAGTCGTCACCTGGGAAGTCGTATTCAGAAAGAAGTTCACGAACTTCCATCTCAACCAATTCCAACAACTCTTCGTCGTCAACCATGTCACATTTGTTCATGAAGACTACGATGAATGGAACGCCAACCTGACGTGACAACAAGATGTGCTCACGAGTTTGTGGCATTGGGCCGTCAGTTGCAGCTACTACTAAGATAGCGCCGTCCATCTGCGCAGCACCGGTGATCATGTTTTTCACATAGTCAGCGTGTCCTGGGCAGTCAACGTGTGCGTAGTGACGTGCTGGAGTATCGTACTCAACGTGTGAAGTTGAGATGGTGATACCACGAGCTTTTTCTTCTGGTGCGTTATCGATCATTGCGAAGTCTTTCGCAGAACCACCGTAAGTTTTAGCCAAAACGGTAGTGATCGCAGCAGTCAAAGTAGTTTTACCGTGGTCAACGTGGCCGATAGTACCGACGTTAACGTGCGGCTTGACGCGGTTAAATTTTTCTTTTGCCATGACTTTTCCTTAACTTAAGTTAAAAGTCCGGTCCCATGTAGAACCGGACCAGACTCTACTTAATCTTTCACTGAACGTGCAGCAATGACCTGCTCAGCAATGTTGTTTGGTGCTTCAGCGTACTTCAAGAATTCCATTGCATAAGATGCACGGCCCTGAGTCTGCGAACGCAGGTCAGTAGCGTAACCGAACATTTCTGATAATGGAACTTGAGCGCGAACTTCTTTCAGACCACCAGGACCATCTTCCATGCCCTCGATGATTCCGCGACGACGGTTCAAGTCACCTACTACGTCACCCATGAAATCTTCAGGAGTAACAACTTCGACTTTCATCATCGGCTCGAGCAATGCAGGACGAGCTTGCAATGCACCTTTCTTGAACGCCATGCTACCAGCGATCTTGAACGCCATTTCTGAAGAGTCGACATCGTGGTATGAACCATCATACAGAGTCGCTTTCACGCCAAGAACTGGGTATCCAGCAAGTACACCATTGGTCATTTGCTCTTGGATACCTTTATCGACCGCAGGGATGTATTCCTTCGGTACTACACCACCAACGACTTCGTTCACGAACTGATAGTTTGGAGTTTCATCGTCGTTTGCGTCGAATTCCATCGGCTCAATACGCAACCAGACGTGACCGAACTGTCCACGACCACCGGATTGACGTACGAACTTGCCTTCCACTTCCACTTTAGAGCGGATAGTTTCACGATAAGCAACTTGTGGCTTACCGACGTTACATTCCACTTTAAATTCACGCTTCATACGGTCAACAATGATATCAAGGTGCAATTCACCCATACCAGAGATGATCGTTTGACCTGACTCTTCGTCAGTTTTCACGCGGAAAGACGGATCTTCTGCAGCCAACTTACCTAAAGCGATACCCATTTTTTCTTGGTCAGCTTTGGTTTTTGGTTCAACAGCAACAGAGATTACTGGCTCAGGGAATTCCATACGCTCAAGTGTAATCACGTTGTTCAGGTCACACAAAGTGTCACCCGTAGTAACGTCTTTCAAACCGATTGCTGCAGCGATGTCGCCGGCCAAGATCTCTTTGATCTCTTTACGGTCGTTCGCGTGCATCTGAACCATACGGCCGATACGCTCTTTCTTGCTCTTCACTGGGTTTAATACGCTGTCACCTTGTGCCAGCACGCCCGAGTAAACGCGTAAGAAAGTTAAGGTACCAACAAACGGGTCGGTCGCAATTTTGAATGCCAACGCTGAGAACGGCTCTTTGTCGTCTGACTTACGAATGCCTTCTTCACCGTTTTCAAGAATACCGCGAATCGCTTTTACTTCAGTTGGCGATGGGAGATATTCAATAACTGCATCCAATACTGCTTGAACGCCTTTGTTCTTAAATGCAGAACCACACAGACACAACACGATTTCGTTGTTCAGTGTACGCTGACGCAAGCCAAGTTTGATTTCAGCTTCAGTCAAGTCACCTTCTTCAAGGTACTTGTTCATGAACTCTTCGTTCGCTTCAGCCGCAGCTTCAACGAGGTCAGCATGATAAGCTTCAGCTTCGTCACGCAGTTCAGCTGGAATTTCTTCATAAGTGAAGGTCATACCCTGGTCTTCTTCATTCCAGTTGATAGCCTTCATTTTGATCAAGTCGATCACGCCTTTGAAGTTGTCTTCTGCACCAATTGGTAATTGAATTGGCACTGGAACAGCTGCTAAGCGAGATTTGATCTGACCGACAACGCGCAAGAAATCTGCACCTGCACGGTCCATTTTGTTTACGAATACCATACGTGGTACTTCGTATTTGTTGGCTTGACGCCATACCGTTTCAGTTTGTGGTTGTACGCCAGAAGACGCACACAGTACAACAACGGCACCATCAAGAACACGCAGTGAACGTTCTACTTCGATAGTGAAGTCAACGTGTCCTGGAGTATCGATGATGTTGATGCGGTGTTCAGGGAACTGCGCATCCATACCACGCCAGAATGAAGTAACGGCAGCTGAGGTGATAGTGATACCACGCTCCTGCTCCTGCTCCATCCAGTCGGTTGTTGCCGCACCATCATGTACCTCACCAATTTTGTGAGATAGGCCGGTGTAGAACAACACGCGCTCGGTCGTGGTCGTTTTACCTGCGTCTACGTGAGCACAGATACCGATATTACGATAGCGCTCAATCGAAGTTTGTCGAGCCACAATAAATACCTCTTAGGGTTACTTGTGAATTTACCAGCGATAATGTGCGAACGCTTTGTTCGCTTCGGCCATACGGTGGACGTCTTCACGCTTCTTCACAGCAGAGCCTTTGTTTTCTGACGCATCTAGCATTTCACCTGCCAGACGCTGAGCCATGGATTTTTCACCCCGCGTACGCGCAGCATCAACTAACCAACGCATTGCAAGGGCATTACGACGCACTGGGCGTACTTCCACTGGCACTTGGTAAGTAGAACCACCAACACGGCGTGATTTTACTTCCACTGCAGGGCGCACGTTATCCAATGCGGTTTCAAATACGTCTAAGTGCGATTTGCTCGACTTTTCAGCCAAGATATCTAATGCACCGTAGATAATTTTTTCTGCTACTGCTTTCTTGCCGTCAACCATGACGACATTGATGAACTTAGCCAACAACTCTGATCCGAACTTAGGATCTGGTAAAATTTTACGTTGACCTATGACGCGTCTTCTTGGCATCTCAATTTCTCCGATTAATTCAGGGTATTACCCAAAACTTAAATTACAGTGTTTGGCCTTACTAACGGAGAACCGTTAAGATTTGGGCCGCTTCGCGCCGTACTTAGAACGACCTTGACGACGGTCGTTTACGCCCGCACAGTCAAGTGCGCCGCGCACTGTGTGATAACGCACACCTGGCAAGTCTTTAACACGGCCGCCGCGGATTAACACGACACTGTGCTCTTGCAAGTTGTGACCTTCACCACCAATGTACGAAGATACTTCGTACCCGTTCGTCAAACGCACACGGCATACTTTACGCAATGCAGAGTTTGGCTTCTTCGGGGTGGTCGTATAAACACGGGTACATACACCGCGTTTTTGTGGGCAAGCCTCAAGCGCCGGAACGTTGCTTTTCACAACCGGCTTTTGACGACCTTTGCGCACCAGCTGGTTAACTGTTGCCATTCAATACTCCTGCTTATGTTGATGTACTCAACAGAATGAAAAATCCAATTTCCCCGCTTCGTGGGTGAACCTAAACGCTAAGCACAAGCAAAGCGCCCGAATATGGGGAGGCCGAATTTTATAGGTCAATAATTGGACTGTCAAGGATAGAAACAAAAGAGCCAGCGCGGCTTCCCGGCTGGCTCTTGTACTATTTACCGACAGCTTACTGATTAATCAGCGCTATTGTCCGTATCTTTGTCGCTCGTGTCGACATCGTTACCTGCATTCAATGCATCGGCAAGTTGCTGCTCAGCTTCTAAAGCAGTGACTTTTGGAGCCGCTACCATGTCTGCTGCTTCAGCACGCTTGCGCGCGCGTTCGCGATGATATGCGAAACCGGTACCGGCTGGAATCAAGCGACCCACAATGACGTTCTCTTTCAAGCCACGTAATGGATCTTGCTTGCCCTGCACCGCGGCTTCGGTTAACACGCGAGTCGTTTCTTGGAACGACGCAGCTGAGATAAACGATTCCGTCGACAGTGATGCTTTGGTGATACCTAACAACTGACGCTCGAATGTCGCTGGCATTTTCTTCTCTGCTTCCGCTTTTGCGTTAGCAGCTAAGACTTCGCTCAGTTCCATCATTTCGCCCTCGAGTAGCTCGGTCTCACCTGGGCTTAAGATAATTGCCTTACGCAGCATCTGACGAACAATCGTTTCGATGTGCTTATCGTTAATCTTAACACCTTGTAAGCGGTAAACTTCCTGCACTTCGTTGACAATGTAATTCGCCAATGCACTCACGCCACGCAGACGTAAGATATCGTGCGGAGCTTCTGGACCATCGGCAATAACTTCACCTTTAGTCACTTGCTCACCTTCAAAGATGTTCAGCTGACGATACTTAGGAATCATCTCTTCGTACTGATCGCCACCATCCAGTGGTGTGATGATCAGACGACGTTTGCCCTTCGTTTCTTTACCGAAGCTCACTGTACCTGACACTTCTGCAAGGATAGCTGGCTCTTTCGGACGACGTGCTTCGAACAAGTCGGCAACGCGCGGTAGACCACCGGTAATATCCCGTGTTTTTGAACCTTCTTGTGGAATACGTGCAACCGTATCACCAACCTTCACTTCCGCGTTGTCTTCCAAGTTGATAATGGCGTTACCTGGCAAGAAGTACTGCGCAGGCATATCGGTGCCGACGATGTTCACATCTTTACCTTTGGCATCAACCAATTTCACCATTGGACGCATGTCTTTACCGGCACTGGTACGTTGACCTGTTTCCAGTACGACGATGCTCGACAAGCCAGTCAGTTCATCTGTTTGACGGGTCATGGTGACACCATCAATCAAGTCAACAAACTTCAGACGGCCCGCAACCTCAGTAATGATTGGGTGCGTATGTGGATCCCAGTTGGCTACGATTTCACCAGCGTCGACTGCAGCGCCTTCGTTCTTCTTCAGAACCGCACCGTAAGGTACTTTATAGCGCTCGCGCTCACGACCGAACTCGTCGATGAGTGTCAATTCAGTTGAACGTGACGTGATCACCAAGTGCTTGTCACTGTTCTCAACGTATTTAGCGTTGTGCAGTTTCAAGGTACCTTTGTTCTTCACTTGGACGTTGTTCGCTGCAGAGTCACGAGATGCCGCACCACCAATGTGGAACGTACGCATCGTTAACTGCGTACCTGGCTCACCGATAGACTGCGCAGCGATAACACCGACTGCCTCGCCTTGGTTAACCATGTGTCCGCGTGCTAGGTCACGGCCATAACAGTTGGCACACACACCGAAGTCGGTGTCACAGGTAATAACCGAGCGCACTTTAACTTCGTCGATTGAGTGCTCTTCAAGCAAGTCACACATCTTCTCGTCGAGCAGCGTGTTACGAGCAATCAGCACTTCTTTATCGTTGCCTGGCATCATCACGTCGTCACAAACTACACGACCCAATACACGCTCACGCAATGGCTCAACTACGTCACCACCTTCAATCAATGGCTTGATGTAGAGACCTTCTAAAGTGCCGCAATCTTCTTCAACGATAACCACGTCTTGTGCCACGTCAACCAAACGACGCGTCAAGTAACCGGAGTTCGCAGTCTTCAATGCCGTATCGGCCAAACCTTTACGAGCACCGTGCGTTGAGATGAAGTACTGAAGTACGTTCAAACCTTCACGGAAGTTAGCCGTAATTGGTGTTTCGATGATGGAGCCATCTGGCTTCGCCATCAAACCACGCATACCAGCCAACTGACGAATCTGCGCGGGGCTACCCCGAGCACCAGAATCGGCCATCATGTAGACAGAGTTGAACGAGTCTTGCTGTTCTTCTTCGCCTTTGGCATTGATAACGGTTTCTTTCGACAAGTTTTCCATCATCGCTTTCGAGACTTTCTCGTTCGCGGTAGACCAAATGTCGATAACTTTGTTGTATTTCTCACCAGCAGTTACTAAGCCTTGCTCGAACTGCTCTTGAATTTCCGCTACTTCTTCTTCCGCTGCATCGATGATGATTTTCTTCGCTGCTGGGATAACCATGTCGTCGATACCTACAGAGGCACCCGCGATCATGGCGTAGTGGAAACCGGTGTACATGATTTGGTCAGCGAAGATAACAGTTTTCTTCAGACCCAAGTCACGATAAGAACGGTTTAACAAACGACCGATCTGCTTTTTGCCCATCGACTGGTTAATCATGTCGAATGGCATACCTTCAGGCAGAATCAACGACAAGATCGCACGGCCCACTGTGGTGTCGTAGATAGTCGAAGTATGTGATTCTTCACCTTCTTCGCTGATAAGCGTTTCAGCTAAGCGCACTTTGACACGTGAGTGCAATTGCACGGCGCCCGTACGATATGCTTTTTCGGCTTCTTTGGCATTCTTGAAGATCATGCCTTCGCCCTTGCCATTTACCTTTTCACGCGTCATGTAGTACAGACCCAAGACAACGTCCTGTGAAGGCACGATGATTGGGTCACCACTAGCTGGTGACAGTACGTTATTGGTCGACATCATCAACGCACGCGCTTCCAGCTGTGCTTCGAGAGTCAATGGCAAGTGAACGGCCATTTGGTCACCGTCGAAGTCGGCGTTGTATGCCGCACACACGAGTGGGTGCAACTGAATCGCTTTACCTTCAATCAGTACTGGTTCGAACGCTTGGATACCCAAACGGTGCAAGGTTGGTGCACGGTTCAATAGTACTGGGTGCTCTTTGATGACTTCGTCGAGTACGTCCCAAACTTCTGGGATTTCGCGCTCAACCATTTTCTTCGCTGCTTTGATGGTCGTAGCTAAACCACGGCCTTCAAGCTTGCCATAAATGAACGGCTTGAATAATTCCAAGGCCATTTTCTTCGGCAAACCACACTGATGCAGACGCAATTTAGGACCCACGGTAATAACCGAACGGCCTGAGTAGTCAACCCGCTTACCCAAAAGGTTTTGACGGAAACGACCTTGCTTACCTTTGATCATATCGGCCAAAGATTTCAGTGGGCGCTTGTTGGTACCAGTGATTGCACGGCCACGACGACCGTTGTCTAACAAGGCATCAACCGCTTCTTGCAGCATCCGCTTTTCGTTACGCACAATGATATCCGGCGCCGCAAGGTCAAGAAGACGCTTCAGACGGTTGTTCCGGTTAATCACACGGCGATACAAGTCGTTCAGGTCAGAGGTCGCAAAACGGCCACCATCCAACGGTACCAACGGGCGTAAATCAGGCGGCAGTACTGGCAATACTTTGAGGATCATCCACTCTGGCTTGTTGCCTGAATAGTGGAATGACTCAAGCAATTTCAGACGCTTGCTGATTTTCTTCCGCTTGGTTTCAGAGTTGGTTTCTGGTAGCTCCTCACGCAACACTTTGATATCTGCTTCGATATCAATGTGATGCAATAAGCTCAGAATTGCTTCTGCGCCCATTTTCGCTTCGAACTCGTCACCGTGCTCTTCTAATGAATCGAGATATTCTTCTTCAGTCAGGATCTGACCACGCTCAAGCGACGTCATACCTGCTTCAGTAACCACATAAGATTCGAAGTACAGCACGCGCTCGATATCACGCAAGGTCATATCGAGCATCAAACCGATACGGCTTGGCAGTGATTTCAAGAACCAGATGTGCGCAACTGGACTTGCGAGTTCAATGTGGCCCATGCGTTCGCGACGAACTTTCGTCAACGTCACTTCGACACCACACTTCTCACAGATCACGCCACGGTGCTTCAAGCGCTTGTACTTACCGCACAAACACTCGTAGTCTTTGACTGGACCGAAGATCCGAGCACAGAACAAACCATCACGCTCCGGCTTAAACGTCCGGTAGTTGATCGTTTCTGGCTTCTTCACTTCACCAAATGACCAGCTGCGGATCATGTCCGGCGACGCGAGTCCGATGCGAATAGCATCGAACTCTTCGGTCTGGTTCATTGGTTTTAAGAACTTTAATAAGTCTTTCACGATTTATCTCCTGGCAATTTGCGTCCGGTGGTGTCTCAGTCTTGGTCCAACTCAATGTTGATACCGAGCGAGCGGATTTCCTTCAACAATACGTTGAATGATTCCGGCATACCTGCTTCCATCCGCAGATCGTTGTCGACAATGTTTTTGTACATCTTCGTCCGACCGTTCACGTCGTCCGACTTCACTGTCAACATCTCTTGCAGCGTATAAGCAGCACCGTAAGCTTCCAGTGCCCACACTTCCATCTCACCGAAGCGCTGACCACCGAATTGCGCTTTACCACCCAGCGGCTGCTGAGTAACCAAGCTATATGAACCGGTAGAACGGGCGTGCATTTTGTCATCGACCAAGTGGTTCAGTTTCAGCATGTACATGTAACCTACTGTTACATCACGCTCAAAGCGGTCACCGGTGCGGCCATCATACAAAGTAATCTGACCTGACTCTGGCAAATCACCCAACTTCAGGAGTTCTTTAATTTCACTCTCGACGGCACCGTCGAATACTGGCGTTGCCGTTGGCAAGCCCTTCTTCAAGTTACCGGCAAGACGCAGCACTTCATCATCACTGAATTCGTTAATATCGACTTCTTGACGTGAATTACCGAGATCGTAAACCTTCTGCAAGAATTCACGCATTTCGGCAACTTTAACCTGCTGCTTCAACATGTTTTCAATTTTGGTACCGATACCACGAGCCGCTAAGCCTAAATGCGTCTCGAGGATCTGACCGATGTTCATCCGCGACGGTACACCCAACGGGTTCAATACGATGTCGACAGGATTACCATGCTCATCATATGGCATGTCTTCCACTGGAACGATAGTTGAAATAACACCTTTGTTCCCGTGACGTCCTGCTAACTTATCACCCGGCTGGATACGACGACGAACGGCAAGATACACTTTGACAATTTTCAGAACGCCTGGCGCCAAATCATCACCTTGGGTGATTTTGCGACGTTTGTTCTCAAACTTGTTGTCGAAGTCGGCACGCAATTCTTCATACTGCTCAGCAATTTGCTCAAGCGACTTTTGTGCAGCTTCTTTCTTCAAGTTTTGCGTCAGCCATTTGCTCTGCTCTAGGCCGGCCAGTTTTGATTCATCAAAACCATTGGCTAACAGCAAAGTACGAGCGCGCTCAAAAATACCGCGTTCAAGAATCTTGAACTCGTCCGTTAAGTCTTTCTTAACTTGCTTGAGCTGCATTTCTTCAATGGCAACCGCACGTTTGTCTTTCTCAACGCCGTCACGCGTGAATACTTGAACGTCGATAACCGTTCCAGTAACACCGTTTGGTACACGTAGAGAGCTGTCTTTTACGTCAGACGCTTTCTCACCGAAAATAGCTCGCAAGAGTTTCTCTTCAGGGGTGAGCTGAGTTTCGCCTTTCGGAGTTACTTTACCCACCAAGATATCGCCACCGTTAACTTCAGCACCCACATAAACAACACCTGACTCGTCAAGTTTGTTCAATGCTGACTCACCAACGTTCGGGATATCCGAAGTGATTTCTTCTGCGCCTAATTTGGTGTCACGTGCCACACAGTTCAGCTCTTGAATGTGGATAGTGGTTAGACGATCTTCCTGCACGACACGCTCAGAGATGAGGATCGAGTCTTCGAAGTTGTAACCATTCCACGGCATGAACGCGACGCGCATGTTCTGACCTAACGCCAATTCACCCATATCAGTTGACGGACCGTCAGCCAATACGTCACCACGCATAACCGGCTCACCGACATTAACTGTTGGAGTCTGGTTAATACAGGTGTTCTGGTTTGAACGGGTGTATTTGGTCAGGTTGTAAATATCGATACCTGCTTCACCCGGTACCATCTCTTCTTCGTTTACTTTCACGACGATACGGCTAGCGTCAACTTTATCGACTACACCACCACGTTTCGCAACTACAGTAACACCAGAGTCAACGGCAACCGTGCGCTCAATACCGGTACCAACCAACGGCTTGTCAGCGCGCAAAGTCGGTACTGCTTGGCGTTGCATGTTTGAACCCATCAAAGCACGGTTGGCGTCATCGTGCTCAAGGAAAGGAATCAAGCTCGCGGCAATCGATACGATTTGCTGCGGGGCAACGTCCATGTATTGAACTTGCTCTTTAGACATGAGCGTAAATTCATTTTTGTGACGACATGGAACCAAGTCGTCAATCAACTCACCCTTTTCGTTCAACGCGACGTTTGCCTGTGCAATAACGAAGTTGCCTTCTTCGATTGCTGACAAATAATCGACGTCGTCAGTGACCACACCGTTTTCAAACTTACGGTATGGGGTTTCTAAGAAACCGTACTCGTTGGTACGCGCGAACGTAGACAATGAGTTGATCAGACCGATGTTCGGACCTTCTGGCGTTTCGATTGGACAGACCCGACCGTAGTGCGTTGGGTGTACGTCACGAACTTCGAAACCGGCACGTTCACGGGTCAAACCGCCCGGCCCTAATGCAGAAATACGACGCTTGTGCGTAACTTCTGAGAGCGGGTTGTTTTGATCCATGAACTGCGACAATTGGCTCGAACCGAAGAATTCTTTCACCGCGGCGCTGATTGGCTTCGCGTTGATCAAATCTTGCGGCATGATGGCGTCAAGGTCACCTAGGCTTAAGCGTTCTTTTACAGCACGCTCAACACGGACTAAGCCAACACGGAATTGGTTTTCAGCCATTTCGCCCACTGAACGAATACGACGGTTACCCAAGTGGTCGATATCATCGACTTCATCAAGACCGTTACGGATTTCGATCAGCTTCTTCATGACTTCAACAATGTCTTCTTTGGTCAGCGTGCCTGAACCAGTCAAGTCATCGCGACCTAAGCGACGGTTGAACTTCATGCGACCTACCGCTGACAAATCATAGCGGTCTTCACTGAAGAACAAGTTGTCGAATAAGTTTTCTGCCGCTTCTTTGGTTGGCGGCTCACCAGGACGCATCATCCGGTAGATCTCTACCAAAGCTTCGAGGCGATTTGAAGTGGTGTCGATACGCAAGGTTTCGCTCATGTATGGACCATGGTCCAAGTCATTTACGAACAAGGTTTCGAATTTCTTAAAGCCAGCTTCACGTAACTTTGCTAACAGCTCAAGCGTCAATTCGCTGTTGGCCGTAGCGACTACTTCACCCGTTTTCTTCTCAACGCAGTCTTTGGCTAAGACCTTGCCGACGAGATATTCGAGTGGAACTTCCATTTCTGGTTGGTTCAGCTGAGCAATCTGGTTGATATGGCGTGCGGTAATGCGACGACCTTTCTCAACGATGATTTCGCCATCATCGTTTTTGATATCAAACTTAGCCGTTTCGCCGCGAAGACGCTCTGGCACCAATTGCATGAACACTTTCTTGCTCTTGAATTGGAAGTACGTCGTGTCGAAGAACATATCGAGAATTTCTTCGGTGCTGTACTCAAGCGCACGCAAAATGATCGACGCTGGTAATTTCCGGCGACGGTCAATACGGACGAATACGTTATCTTTCGGGTCAAACTCGAAATCTAACCAAGAACCACGGTATGGAATAACCCGTGCGTTATACAGAACTTTACCTGACGAATGGGTTTTACCCTTGTCATGGTCAAAGAATACGCCTGGCGAACGGTGCAACTGAGAAACGATTACGCGCTCGGTACCATTGATAACAAAAGTACCGTTGTCAGTCATCAGGGGGATTTCACCCATGTAGACTTCTTGCTCTTTAATGTCTTTTACAGTGCCTGCTGCCGCTTCTTTGTCGTACAAAACTAAGCGCAGTTTGACGCGCAAAGGAGCAGAATAGGTAATGCCACGGATTTGACATTCATTCACGTCAAACACTGGCTCACCCAAGTGATAGCTCACGTACTGTAGTTCTGAGTTACCGGAATATGCGGTAATCGGAAATACTGAGCGGAACGCCGCTTCCAGGCCATAATTAGCATCTGGATCCGGATCGATGAATTTTTTAAATGAATCTAATTGGATTGACAGCAGGTAAGGTACCTCAAGTACATGAGGTCGTTTACCGAAATCCTTGCGAATACGTTTTTTCTCAGAGTAGGAGTACGCCATGGGGTTCCTCAGCTAGCTGATTGATGACCCTAACTACCGAAGGAGTCAGTAGTTAAAAACAAACCAGTATTAGTTTGTCGTTCCCGTTTTTGTCACCGCGAGCATGCACCCCAAGAACGGGCAAAAATGATACATGCTTAACAGCGCAAAAAGGCTGGTGACCCAAAAGTCACCAGCCCTTGGCCTAAAAGGCCGCTTTTATTTCGTGCAGTTGCTTACTTAAGTTCAACTTCCGCACCGGCTTCTTCAAGCTCTTTCTTCAGTGCTTCAGCGTCTGCTTTCGCGATGCCTTCTTTCACTGCTACTGGAGCTGATTCAACCATGTCTTTCGCTTCTTTCAAGCCCAAACCGGTAGCGCTACGTACTGCTTTAATAGCAGCAACTTTGTTAGCACCGGCAGCTTTCAAGATTACGTCAAATTCAGTTTTTTCTTCTTCAGCAGCTGCACCGGCAGCAGCTGGACCAGCTGCTACTGCAACAGCAGCAGATGCGTCAACACCGAATTTTTCTTCTGCAGCAGCGATAAGATCAACAAGATCCATTACTGGCATTTCAGCGATTGCATTCAAAATATCTTCTTTAGTAAGAGCCATAACTCTAAACTCCTGGGTTATAAATTACAAAAAATTGGTTAAAAAAACCGCTTCTATTTAGCGTCTTTAATTGCCGCCAACACACGCACAAACTTAGTAGGCACTTCGTTGATAGTACGAACGAACTTACTAACAGGCGCTTTGAAGGTGGCCAGCAATTTCGCCAATGCTTCGTCGCGAGTCGGAAGTGAAGCAACCGCTTCTAGCTTATCTGCACCCATCAAACCGTTACCGATTGATAGAGCAGTTACTTTCAGGTGCTTGTTGTCTTTCGAAAAGTCTTTGAACAAACGCGCAGCAGAACCAGGCGCGTCCAAAGAAAATCCGTAAACTAAAGGACCTTTCAGTGCTGGGTCCATGTCCTCGAACTGCGTATCGACAAATGCGCGACGAGCCAGAGTGTTCCGAATAACTTTCAGATACACGCCTTGCTCACGAGCTTGACGACGCAGGACAGTCATGTCCGCAACTTCCATTCCGCGATACTCAGCAACAGCGACGGATAGAGCTTTTGAAGCAACTTCGTTAACTTCTTTAACGATTGCTTTTTTTGCTGCTAAACCTAGTGCCACTGATATCACCTCTTAATTAAGCCTTCGGCAAAGCCTCAGGCTAACGTTACACATAGACAGACCAGCACAGCATCTGTCACGTTGTCACGGTGAATCTCTACCCAGAGAGTCTGAGTCGGATATCACCATCTGCGCAGGACATTAAGTGTCGCTTATTATTCCTTCTCAGGAATCAGCCGCGATACACCTGCGGTCTTGGATGGGAGCGTTAGCCCCAACCCACAAACCTTTACTTAACAGCAGCCAATGAACCTTGGTCGATGGCAACGCCAGCGCCCATAGTGGTTGATAAGCTGACTTTCTTGATGAACTGACCTTTTGCAGAAGAAGGCTTCGCTTTCTTCAATGCAACGAGCAGTGCTTCTAAGTTTTCTTTCAATTTGTCATTTTCGAAATCAACTTTACCGATAGTCGCGTGGATGATACCCGCTTTATCGTTGCGATAACGAATCTGACCAGATTTTGCGTTTTGTACTGCAGTCGCAACATCAGGAGTAACCGTACCAGTTTTCGGGTTAGGCATCAGGCCACGTGGACCTAAGATTTGACCTAACATACCAACTACGCGCATTGCGTCTGGAGAAGCGATCACAACGTCAAAGTCCATTTGGCCTTTCTTTACTTGCTCAGCCAAATCTTCCATACCGACGATGTCTGCACCAGCAGCTTTCGCTTTCTCTGCATTCGCGCCGCTAGTAAAAACTGCAACACGAACTTCGCGACCGGTACCGTTTGGTAATACAGTTGCGCCACGGACGTTTTGGTCCGATTTACGAGCGTCGATACCCAGGTTTACTGAGACATCAACACTTTCTTTGAATTTGGCAGTTGCCAGTTCTTTCAATAAGTTGATTGCTTCGTTGATTTCATAATCACGCGCTTCAACTTTCTCACGAATTAAACGTGCACGTTTGCTCAATTTAGCCATCTTACAGACCCTCCACTTTCAGGCCCATCGCACGAGCTGAACCGGCGATAGTACGTACTGCTGCGTCAAGGCTAGCCGCTGTTAAGTCTGGCTCTTTAACCTTCGCAATGTCTTCTAACTGAGCACGGGTAACAGTACCCACTTTCTCAGTGTTTGGACGACCTGAACCGCTCTTGATGCCTGCTGCTTTTTTCAGCAAGAAGGCCGCTGGAGGAGTTTTGGTGATAAACGTGAAAGAACGGTCTTCGAAGACAGAAATTTCAACTGGAACTGGAGCGCCTTTTTCAAGTTCGCCAGTCGCTGCGTTGAATGCCTTACAGAATTCCATGATATTTACACCGTGCTGACCCAAAGCAGGACCAACAGGTGGTGATGGGTTAGCTGCACCGGCTGCTACTTGCAGCTTGATGATAGCTTTTAACTTCTTAGCCATTGCTTATTGCCTCTTGTTGTGGGTCTAGCGCCTTGTAAATCGTCCATTTTTACTGCCTCTCGGCACCTGTAAAAACGAAGAGGTGACTTACTCTAACGGCTCCCCGATATAAAAAAGGAGGCGAATTATATGCATAATCGCCACCAAAAGCAACACCCAGCTACTAGCTATTTGATATTAGCTAGTAGCTGGGGTTCGATTTCTTTTCCGAATTGCTAGTAGCTATTAGCTAGTAGCTCTTTTTAGGCTTTTTCTACTTGCACGAATTCGAGTTCTACGGGTGTTGCGCGGCCGAAGATAGAAACCGACACCGTCAAGCGGCTCTTCTCATAATCGACACTTTCAACGGTACCGTTGAAGTCCGCGAATGGACCATCGTTCACGCGAACCATTTCACCTGGCTCGAACATTGTTTTCGGACGCGGCTTGTCGACTGACTCTTGCAGACGATTCAAAATGGTATCCGCTTCCTTTTGAGTAATTGGCGTTGGACGGTCTTGCTTGCCACCGATAAAACCAAGTACACGTGGGATGCTTTTTACTAAGTGCCATGAATCTTCATCCATGACCATCTCAACTAGCACATAACCTGGGAAGAACTTACGCTCGCTCTTGCGGCGCTGACCCGCGCGCATTTCAACGACTTCTTCAGTCGGAACGAGAACTTCACCGAACTTGTCTTCCATGCCGTGCATTTTGATGTGCTCACGCAGGGAATTTGCTACCCGCGCTTCGTAGCCTGAAAAAGCTTGAACAACGTACCAGCGTTTTTTTGCAGTCATTGATTAAAACTCCAGTCCGGTAAAGAAGCCGACGACTCGCACTAGAATGGCATCCATTCCCCACAAGATCAGCGACACAATTGCAGTAGCAACAAGAATAATTAACGTAGTCTGGGTCGTTTCTTGACGCGTAGGCCAAACGACTCGGCGCACCTCAGTGCGGCTTTCTTTAGCGAATGCACGGAAACGTCGACCTTTATCGGTCATGCCAGCAACGATACCTGCAACTGCAACAAGAATAACAACGCCGATGGCGCGATACAGAATCGATACTTGTTCGCCATAATAGTAGTTACCGACTACTGCTGCAGCTAATAACGCAATGGCGACGACCCACTTGATGCCGTCAAAAGAACTCGTTTGCGTTTCAGTTTGTGCACTCATTCTTAATTCCTGTTTAAATGCGCTAATGGACAATAGTTATTCGATATTAGCGACGCTCTGTTCGCAAATAGCTAATATCCAATAGCTAATATCAAGTTGGCAGGGGTGGAGGGATTCGAACCCCCAACCGTCGGTTTTGGAGACCGCTGTTCTACCAATTGGAACTACACCCCTGCAGGTTCTATCTATGTGACAGAAACGGACGCTGTATTATACCGATCAAAGACTGTAAAACAAGGGGACTGCGCTATTAGATATTAGCTACTAGTTACTGGCAAGTCGCCACTAGCCCATTGCTAATAGCCAGTTACCAGTAGCTAGTAGCGGTCACAAAAAAAGGGAGCCGTTTAGGCTCCCTTTTTCGGTACTTCTAGCATTAAGCGATGATCTTAGAGACCACGCCTGCGCCTACTGTACGGCCACCTTCACGAATTGCGAAGCGTAAACCTTCGTCCATCGCGATTGGGTGAATCAGTTCAACAACAAACTTCAAGTTGTCGCCTGGCATGACCATCTCAACGCCTTCTGGCAATTGAACCGCACCCGTTACGTCCGTTGTACGGAAGTAGAACTGTGGACGGTAGCCTTTGAAGAATGGAGTGTGACGTCCACCTTCTTCTTTGGTCAATACATACACTTCAGCTTCGAACTGAGTGTGTGGCTTGATTGAACCTGGCTTCGCCAATACTTGACCACGTTGGATCTCGTCACGCTTTGTACCACGCAACAATGCGCCGATGTTCTCACCTGCACGACCTTCGTCAAGCAGCTTACGGAACATTTCAACACCCGTTACGATAGTCTTAGCCGTGTCTTTGATACCCACGATTTCAACTTCGTCACCAGTGCGAACGATACCGCGCTCTACACGACCGGTTACAACAGTACCACGGCCTGAGATTGAGAATACGTCTTCGATTGGCATGATGAACGGCTTATCGATATCACGCTCTGGCTCTGGGATGTATGAATCCAAAGCTTCTGCCAATTCTAGGATCTTACCTTCCCACTTCTCGTCGCCTTCCAACGCTTTCAGCGCTGAACCTTGGATAACTGGTAAGTCGTCACCTGGGAAGTCGTATTCAGAAAGAAGTTCACGAACTTCCATCTCAACCAATTCCAACAACTCTTCGTCGTCAACCATGTCACATTTGTTCATGAAGACTACGATGAATGGAACGCCAACCTGACGTGACAACAAGATATGCTCACGAGTTTGTGGCATTGGGCCGTCAGTTGCAGCTACTACTAGGATAGCGCCGTCCATCTGCGCAGCACCGGTGATCATGTTTTTCACATAGTCAGCGTGTCCTGGACAGTCAACGTGTGCGTAGTGACGTGACGGAGTATCATACTCAACGTGTGAAGTTGAGATGGTGATACCACGAGCTTTTTCTTCTGGTGCGTTATCGATCATTGCGAAGTCTTTCGCAGAACCACCGTAAGTTTTAGCCAAAACGGTAGTGATCGCAGCAGTCAAAGTAGTTTTACCGTGGTCAACGTGGCCGATAGTACCGACGTTAACGTGCGGCTTGACGCGATTAAATTTTTCTTTTGCCATGACAGCCTCTCATTTGGACAACATACGGTGGTTAAACACCTAATAAATTTTTACTAATCGGGGTATAAGTTCGAAAGGGGGCCGTGAATGGTGCTGATAGGCGGATTTGAACCGCCGACCTCACCCTTACCAAGGGTGCGCTCTACCAACTGAGCTATATCAGCACAATACAGATTATTGGAGCGGGTAGTGGGAATCGAACCCACATCATCAGCTTGGAAGGCTGAGGTAATAGCCATTATACGATACCCGCATGCCTTGAATCGGGCCACCTCAAACCATTCTGGACTCACCGCATTTCGAAATGCAAAAAAGTGGTGGAGGGGGCAGGATTCGAACCTGCGAAGGCTGAGCCGTCAGATTTACAGTCTGATCCCTTTGACCGCTCGGGAACCCCTCCAAAACCAGATTTTTAAGTTGGTGCCGGCACCAAGAGTCGAACTCGGGACCTACTGATTACAAGTCAGTTGCTCTACCAACTGAGCTATGCCGGCACCCCGGTTAGGTGGAGCGCATTCTATTGGATCGATTTTGATGATGCAATAGTAAAACGCATTTTTTTGCCGTTTCTCTGTCTGATTGGTCAAATAGCAAACGGATGACGCAAAATAATGGTTTCTGCACGGTCTGGCCCTGTTGAAATAATATCCACTGGCGTGCCAGTGAGTACTTCAATTCGCTTGATATAAGCCAGCGCTGCCGTCGGTAGATCTTTATGCTCCGTAATTCCTACAGTACTGGTGTCCCAGCCTGGTAACGTCTCATAAATTGGCTCCACCGTTTCATAATCTTCAGCAGCTAACGGAGGATAATCTGTAATCGTGCCATCTGGCAACTGGTAAGCCGTACAAATTTTCAATTCTTTCAAGCCGTCGAGTACATCTAATTTGGTCAAGCAGAAGCCGCTTACCGAGTTAATCTGTACCGCGCGGCGGGCAGCCACCGCATCGAACCAACCGGTACGACGTTTACGCCCAGTAGTGGCGCCAAACTCATGCCCTTTCACACCCAAATGCTCACCGACGTCACAGCTCAGCTCGGTTGGGAATGGACCGCTTCCCACACGTGTGGTGTAGGCTTTGACAATACCCAATACATAATCGATATAACGTGGGCCAAATCCGGCGCCAGTGGACACGCCACCAGCAGTAGTGTTGGATGAAGTCACGTACGGATAAGTACCATGGTCGATATCTAGCAAGGTGCCTTGAGCGCCTTCGAACATCAGATTCTCGCCGTTGCGGCGCGCTTGGTCCAATAATGATGGAATATCAGCAACCATTGGCTGCAGCAATTTGGCTACTTCACGGCAATAGTCGAGTACTTCTTCAACATTCACAGCATCGACTTTGTAGTAATGCACTAACGTGAAGTTATGGAACTCGACCACTTCGCGTAATTTTTCTTCAAAACGCTCAAAATTAAAAAGGTCACCGACTCGTAAACCGCGCCGAGCGACTTTATCTTCATATGCAGGACCAATGCCGCGCCCAGTGGTACCGATAGCTTTGGTTCCTCGCGCGAGTTCACGCGCTTTATCAAGGGCAATGTGATACGGCAGAATTAACGGACAGGCTTCACTGATCAGCAAGCGTTTGCGTACCGGTACGCCGCGTGCCTCTAGCATTTCGATTTCGGTCATAAGAGCTTCTGGTGACAACACCACACCATTGCCGATCACGCATTTTACGTTCTCACGCAAAATACCTGATGGAATCAGATGCAGGACGGTTTTTTCACCTTCAATCACTAAGGTATGACCGGCATTGTGACCACCTTGGTAACGCACCACAAGTGATGCTTTGTCGGTTAATAAATCGACAATTTTACCTTTACCTTCGTCACCCCATTGCGTGCCGAGAATTACGACGTTTTTACCCATGATGCTGATACCGATGCTCGTCTATGATTGAGAAATTCAGAATGTTTGGATCAGAAAACCTGAAACCAGTGCTGCCGAAAAAACAGGCGGCGATCTTAGCAGAACTTCGGCGCAGGCGGTAGCCTTGCCGTGCTCGCTACGATGAATTTATCCAGACCCAGGCAAGTAGCAGTTTACGCCTTGAGTTGCACCAATACATCGCGCAACAGCGTAAAGTCCTCAACGTCGTGGTACATGGCGAAACCAAAGCGTAATCGATTCGCTCGATAATCCGTGGCAATACCGCGCTGTTCAAGTTGTGCCGCGAGTTCGGTGACTTGCTCAGCCGTTGGCAGACGATAGGTGTAAAAGTGACCATGATGGTTGAGGTCGTGATGCAATAGCTGCTCACACTGCAGTAACGGATGTTGCGCTTCAGTCAATGCGTCACGGAACGCTTGTTGCAGTTGTTGCACATGCGCATGAATGGACGCTACTGTAATACCGTCCTTGTGCCACCAATCGAGCACCGCCTGCAGCCGATATAACGCCGTATAGTCCATAGTGGCACCCGCAAACCGAAAGCCGTCAGTGGCATAATCCACGTGCGACTGCTGCGACTTGGCTAGATTCGCAAAATCGGCAAACCAACCGGTATATTCTGGGCGTAACGTGCAGTTTCGTGGCACCGTCATGAAACAACAGCCCTCACCTGCCTGCAGATATTTGTAACTCCCAGCCACATAGAAAATGCGATCAGCCACACTGGCTAATGACGTCGGTATCGCACCACAACCGTGATAGCCATCAACAACAATCGTGGCGTCGGCATGTGCATGCGCAATCCAATCGGTTAATTCAGGGCCAATGACTCCCGAGTTATAAAAGACTTGGCTCGCGAAGATAAGCTGGTATTGGTGTTGCTTCACCGCCTCTAACCAGCGCGTTGCAAACGTATCAAACGGCTCGGTCGGAATCACCTGCACCTTGACCGTTGGGCGCTCTGATAGTCTTCTGACTTGGCGCGAGAAACTATGAAACTCGCTATCCGTGGTGAGAATACTGAGCGGTTGTGCTGGATCAAAACAACTCAACACACGATACAGCAGCTCATGCGTATTGGCCGCGAACACGAACTGCGACGGATCTGGCACCGAGAGTAACTCAGCTAACTGCCGTTGAACGGCAGGCACACGTTCACCAAAGATCTGATCCCATTTGTGGTCTACACCACGAGCACTGTCGTCCCAGTAGGCTAATTGCGCTTCACGAGTTACATCAGGCCAATAATGATGACTGTGTGGGGCACAATGGAGACGCGCGGTGTGCGCTGCAAAAAACCGAGAATACTGAGCTTTGAATGACATAAATTGACGCTATTGGCTACTAGATATTGGTTACTAGCATATATCGATCAGCCCGATACGCAACACAAAAAACCCGCCACTGGGGCGGGTTTTACTGTTAACTATTCACTGTTAACTGCTCTCCTGAATTACTCAGGGCGGAGTGTCTTCAAGTACTTGAAGAAGTCACTATCCGGTTCGAGTACTAACACATCGTTGCCGTTGAAGGCCGTTTGATAGGCTTGCATGCTACGAATGAAGGCGAAGAACTCACGGTCTTTACTGTATGTGCTCGCATAAATCCCAGCAGCTTCAGCATCACCTTGACCGCGAATTTCGCGCGCTTCGCGCTGTGCATCGGCCAACATAACCGTCACACGTGCATCTACATCCGCACGGATAAATTCGGCTTGCTCACGACCCTCTGAACGGTGTTCTGTTGCGACGGCCTGACGCTCTGCGCGCATCCGCTGGAAGATCGATTGGCTGACTTCGGTCGGCAGGTTGATTTGCATCACCCGCACGTCGATAACTTCGATACCTAATTCTTGAGCGCTATCAGCACCGCGAATCAGCGCTTCACGCATCAAATTGTCGCGCTCACCCGAGACGATTTCTTTGATGGTGCGGCTACCGAACTCGGCCCGTAATCCGCTATTGATACGGCGCGTTAAGAGCGCTTCTGCTTGCACTTGATTACCGCCATTGGTCGACAGGTAATAGTTGGCAAAGTCAGAAATACGCCATTTCACATAAGTATCAACAATCAGGTCTTTTTTCTCACTCGTTACGAAACGATCCGGATTGCCATCCAGGGTTTTGAAACGGGCATCAAGCGTTTTGACCTGCTCGATGAATGGCAGTTTAAAGTGCAATCCTGGTTCGAATACAATCGGTAAGCCGGTGTCAGCATCACGTTGCACCTTACCGAATTGCACGACTATGGCACGGTCGCCCTCTTTCACCACGAATAGTGATGAGAAGCCAAGAATGACCGCAACGATGACAAGTACTCCAATTAAATTTTTCATCGTTTACCCCCGACCGCCAGAACGGTCGCTGACGCGGCCCGAACTGCTGCTCTGTTGACTACTACTTTGATTGCTTGTCGAATTCGATTGTGAGCGCGAATTCATCATCGCTTCACTATCATTCGAACGATTCTGTGTAGGCCGATTGCGCTGCTGCTCAAGTATTTTGTCGAGCGGCAGATACATCATGTTATTGCTACCTTCAACATCCACAAAGACCTTGGCATTTTCAGCATAGATCCGCTCCAACGTCTCAAGATACAGGCGTTGACGAGTGACCTCTGGTGCTGCTTTGTACTGTGGCAATAATTCGTTGAAACGCGCAACTTCACCCTGTGCCCGCAGCACGGTTTGCTCACGGTAGGCTTGCGCCTCTTGTAACAAACGACGCACTTGACCACGAGCCAGCGGTTCAATTTCACGCGCATAGGCTTCGGCTTCACGAATAAAGCGTTGCTCATCCTCTTGCGCGGCAATAGCATCATCGAATGCGTCTTTGACCGCTTCTGGTGGCCGTGCTGGTAGTAAGTTCACATCGACTACCTGAATACCCAGCTGGTACGGGGCAATGATAGTTTCCAACAGTTCGAGTGTTTGCGCGCGGACATTTTCACGTCCAACCGTCAACACTTCATCCATCGTTGAATGACCAACCACGAACCGCAACGCGCTGTCGGTGGCTTGTTGCAAACTGTTATCGGCATCTTCCACTGCATACAAATAGTCACGCGGATTCACCACTCGATACTGAACGTCGAGTTCAACTTGAACCACGTTTTCGTCTTGAGTCAGCATGAAACCATCCGACTGGAATTGACGCACATTACTCACGTCGACAGTTTCTACCGAGTCGATGAATACTGGACGCCAATGCAACCCTGACTCAACCAAGTCACTGTATTGGCCGAATCGCAAAACGACACCACGCTCGGCTTCTTTAACGGTGTAGAAACCAGCAATAAACCAAACTACCAAGGCGAGTACGGCTATAATTCCTAGCCCCTTGGTGGGTAAACCACCTGAGCTTCCGCCGCTAGAGCGACCAGCACCACCTTTTTTACCCCCAAAGCCAAGCTTTGCGAGCAGGTTTTTTACTGCTTCATCGAGATCAGGCGGGCCTTGTTCACGGCCGCCTTGGTTTTTCCATGGGTCGCGGTCATTGTTATTGCCGTTCCCCGGTTGATTCCAGGCCATTGATTACTCCAACTCTGGTTCTGAATAATTCGTTATTACGGGATATATATGCTGCAGCTATTCTACAAAGCCCTGCAAGCTATCGCCATATTCTTCTGCCACTTGTTTGCACAAACGTTGCCAATCAACGGCCGACATCCGCACTCCAAGCGCTAATTGACCGTCTTCGGTCGAACTCTCTGAGGTAACACTTTTTAACGCGTACAGCTTACCACGTAATTTGCCCATTGAGGGCGGTATCCGCAAAGATACGTTAACCATGGCAGGACGCAAGCGTTGTACCAGTGCTTGTTGTAACAATTCGATACCTGCGCCACTTTGCGCAGATAACCATACTCGCACGGGTTTGCCCTCGTCATCAGTGTCGATTCGCGCCACCCCATCATCGAGCTGATCAATTTTATTGCACACCAACAATTGGGGGACATCTAAGGCTCCGATTTCATCAAGCACTTCCGTCACCTGGTGAATATTGTCCGCTTGCCGCTCATCAGTGACATCAATTACATGCAACAGCAAGTCGGCTTGTTGTGTTTCCTGCAACGTTGCTTTGAACGCTGCCACCAAATCGTGCGGTAAGTGACGAATAAACCCAACCGTATCAGCCAAAATAATAGTTCCGACATCTGGCAGCTCTAGTTTCCGTAAGGTTGGATCGAGCGTTGCAAAAAGTTGATCTGCAGCGTAGACGCCCGCTTCCGTGATACGATTAAACAACGTCGATTTCCCAGCGTTGGTGTAGCCTACTAAAGATACCGTTGGAATTTCAGCTCGTTGCCGTGCCCGTCGTCCTTGTTCACGTTGCCGCTGTACCTTGTCGAGCCTAGCTTGGATGTTTTTTATACGACCGCGGATTAAACGTCGATCAGTCTCTAACTGCGTTTCACCCGGACCGCGCAGACCGATACCGCCTTTTTGCCGTTCTAAGTGAGTCCAACCGCGAACGAGGCGCGTTTGGATGTGACGTAATTGCGCGAGTTCAACCTGCAACTTACCCTCGTGGGTACGCGCACGCTGAGCAAAAATATCAAGTATAAGGCCGGTTCTGTCGAGCACTCGACACGAACAAAGCTTCTCAAGGTTACGTTCTTGGGTAGGAGTCAATGAATGGTTAAAAATGACCACATTGGCGCCCAGCGTCTTCACGACATCGGCGATTTCTTCTGCTTTACCCGAACCCACAAAATAACGCGAACTCGGTGTGCTGCGACTGGCAGTCACAACACCAACCGCTTCGACGCCCGCTGATGACACCAGCAATTTCAGTTCAGATAAATCTTCGCGATCGATTTCTTGGGGAAAGTCGACATGCACGAGGACAGCCTGTTCACCACTTTCATACCTATCAAACAAGCTATCACTACTCCTCTTTCAATTAGTCAATTGCCTCTTCGCTACCATCTTGCTGCGGGAGGTAATTCTGTGGGATTCGAGCAGGCACTACGGTTGAAATAGCGTGCTTGTAGACCATTTGACTCACTGTATTTTTCAGCAAAATCACAAATTGGTCGAATGACTCGATTTGCCCTTGTAATTTAATACCATTCACTAGGTAGATTGAGACGGGTACGCGCTCACGGCGCAGCGCATTCAAAAATGGGTCTTGTAACGTTTGCCCCTTAGCCATAACTTGCATCCTTTTTTTGTTATTGTTTTGTGACTGACCGTTCGAAACTACCCGTCTTTGCCAGCCACATTAACTATAGAACATGCTGTCAAAATTAACAGCCTGTCAACATGAATTAATTGTCCAATGACTTGAATATAGGGCTGATTTGGCTCTTTTCAAGGTAAGGATTAGGTAAAGCTGCGCGGTTCCGTCTGACAATACGCGAACGCTTGTTCAATCAGATCATCAGCTTCACTATCAAACCACCGTACGTTGGGCCATTTTCGTAACCACGTCAGTTGTCGTTTAGCCAGTTGTCGAGTTGCGAAAATGCCACGGTCGATCATTTCATCCCAGCCAAACTCACCATCAAGATACTGCCATACTTGGCGATACCCCACACAACGTAAGGCAGGTAAATCAAGATGTAAATCAGACCTCAGTCGCAGTTGTTCGACCTCAGCGATCAGCCCTTGTTCCACCATCATGCGAAAACGTAGTTCGATGCGCTGGTGCAAGGTAGAGCGCTGAGACGGCGCCACTGCGAGTTGCAAGACCGGATAAGTGAGTGCTCCGTGGCGCTCCTGTGTTAGCGCTGTCAGTGATTGACCTGAGCTTTGATACACCTCCAGCGCACGCAACAAACGTTGTGGGTCGTGCGGGTGAATCCGTTCTGCGCTCACCGGGTCAATGTCTTGTAATTCCTGATGCAGGACCGCCGCACCTTCTTGTTCCAAACGGTGCTGTAAAGCAGCCCGCAACGCCGGGTTCGAGCTTGGCAATTTTGACATCCCCTCCAGCAGCGCTTTGAAATACAGCATAGTTCCACCGACCAGCAGCGGAATGCGACCCGCGGCGATGATAGCGTCAATTTCTCGCTTTGCATCGCGGGCAAATTCCGCCGCTGAATAAACCTGTGCAGGATCACAGATGTCAATCAGACGGTGCGGTGCCTGTGCAAGCTCCGCAGGCGTTGGTTTGGCCGTGCCAATGTCCATGCCGCGATAAATTAACGCTGAATCGACTGAAATAATGTCACACGGCAAGCGTTTCGTGAGCTCAATCGCGAGTCCAGTCTTTCCGGCAGCGGTAGGGCCATAGAGGCAAATCACATGGGGCTTCATGAGCGTACCGCCGGTGGCAACGTCGGCAGTTGCACGGGCATAAGGAACGTCGGTGCAGCGGCAAGTTGCTGTTGCCAACTGGTCAGCCAATGCTCAGCCTGAGTGACGCTGTAGTCACGTTGCACCATATGGGTGGCAAGCCACAGCCAAAAGCTTTGGGGTAGATCGGAATCCGCGCCAGCATGCTCAGCTAAGGTGTGAATAAGATACGGGATACTTTGACTCACATCCGATTGCCGCAGGGCTGCCGGTACCTGTTTGATGATGACTTGTTGTCGCGTTGACTCAAGTTGCACACCAAGCCTGGCTAGCGAGTTTTCCTTCAATTCGCTAATCATGGCTAATACCTTTTCATCACTCAGCTGTACTGGGATCAGTAGTGGTTGACCGGCGAGTCCAGTGGTCCACTGCTGCGCCAATTGGCCGGCAATGCAGTGTTGCTGAACCTGCTGTAAATCCAATAAAAACAGTGGTTGGGTTGCGCTATCTTGCTGCTGTAGCAGCGCCATGCGTTGCTGTACCACACTCAACACTTGCCATTGCCCCATCACTGCCGCTCGCGGTCCCACCGGCACTGGCGAGCGCGGTGCTGCAGACGCTGGCGAATAAAGCTGCTGCGTGGCTCGCAATTCCGTCGCGGACGGTTTCGTTGGCGCATGCATAATGCCGGGTAACGGCGATGCATGGCGCGGCTTCAGCTGTTCCTGTTGTTGTAAAAAATCTGCCGACACCTGCATATTGACGTCTTGATACTGGTGTTCTGCAGCGGAGTGCATCAACTCTTGCGCACTATCGGCCGTAGCAAGCGCACTACGCAACCCATGCAAAACAAAGTCATGAATTTGGCGCGCTTGATGAAAACGGACTTCGTGTTTTGCGGGATGCACGTTCACATCGACATCTTGTGCGGGTAGTTCAAGATAAAGCACATAGGTTGGACTGCGTTCTTCGCCAATACCCTGCTGCAAACTCTCACCATAGGCTTGCCGAATAGCGTGAGCCAGTAGACGATCCTTCATCATGCGGCCATTGACGTAAAAATACTGCACGTCGGCTTGATGACGGCATGCATGCACTGGCGCGATCCAACCACTCAGGCTAACAGAGCCGGCCTGTTCTTCTACTCGTAATGCCGTATCGGTAAAGCTGCTGCCGCAAACCGAGCTAATACGCTGCGTTGCATCGGCTTCAGCGCGGATGGCGGGATACAATCGCACTTGTTTTTGGTTGTGCAACAATTGGAATTTCACATCGAAGCGCGCTAGGGCAATGCGCTTAACCACTTCTTCAATATGAGCAAACTCGGTTTTATCAGTGCGCATAAACTTGCGTCGGGCCGGCGTATTGAAAAATAGGTCCTCAACAGTAACGGTAGTGCCGGTGGGATGACTTGCCGGTGCTAACTCAGCTCGCATATCTTGACCCTCAACCCAAGCTTCCCAGGCGGTAGCTTGGGTCGCCGGCTTTGAGGTTAACGTTAGACGCGCCACGGAACTGATACTTGCTAAAGCTTCGCCCCGGAAACCCAAACTCAAAATCGCTTCGAGGTCAGCCAAACTTCTAATTTTTGATGTCGCATGCCGACTTAACGCGAGCGCTAGTTCGTCGCGCGGAATACCGCTACCATTGTCGCGAATTCGAATCAGTCGACGCCCACCTTGTTCAATTTCAATGATGATCTGATCAGCCCCTGAGTCGAGGCTGTTCTCGACTAGTTCTTTGACCACGGAGGCAGGTCGCTCAATCACCTCACCTGCCGCAATTTGGTTGGCAAGGCTGACTGGCAGTAACTGAATAGGCATGGTGTTCTCTATGGCGCTGATGGAATTTCGAGTACTTGACCGATTTTCAGCACATTACTACGTAAGTTATTGCGCTCTTTTATCGCGTTTACGCTGGTATTATAACGCTGTGCCAACACTGAAAGCGACTCGCCTGACTTGACAACGTGCCGCGCTGCGCGGTTTGTTGCAAAGTAAGTGCCATCGGGTGGCTTGCGCGTGAAATAGCGACGAACCCCTTGATAAATCGCCCGCGCTAACTGTTGTTGATGCTTGTTGCTCAGCAATAATTGCTCTTCGGTGGGATTCGAGATGAATCCTGTTTCCACCAACATGGATGGGATGTTGGCCGAGGTCAACACAGCCAAACTCGCATGCTGCGGCTTGGTTTTATGCATCTTGGTGACGCGTTCCATTTCATCAATAATTTCGGTGGCCGCTTCATAACCGCTCGCCATTGCGTGATCCATCGACATAGAAATCAGTGTTTCACTCAAATAACTGCTGCTGTCATCACTCGATGCGCTGACATCAACACCACCCAGCACCTCGGATAGCCGTTCTTTATTCTCTAACAAACGTCCCATTTCGTTATTCGCACGCCGGTTCGACAGAACCCAAACAGAACCGCCTCGTGGTTGTGGCGAGGTAAATGCATCCGCGTGAATCGACAGGAACATATCGGCCTTTACCTGCTCGGCTTTGCGTACCCGTGTGAGATGTTTCAAATAATAGTCATCGGTACGTACCAAATAGGCTTGCATCGCTGGGTCTGCATTAATGATGTCTGCCAAAGCACGAGAAATTTTGAGAACCACATTTTTTTCGTAGGTACCCGATGGCCCGATGGAACCCGGATCATCACCACCGTGGCCCGCATCAATAGCAATGGTCACCTTGCGTTCTTGCAGTTGACTTGCGCTTAAAGCGGGGCCGGTGCGCTCAATTGAACGTCCCGGCAAATCAACGACCAGCCGTTCGCCATAGGTGTCATTGGCTGCCAGCGCAAACACTTGCGGATCGACCTTTTCGCTCAACTCGAACACGATGCGGGTACTGGATTTGCTTTTTGGAGTGCTGGTGCGGAGTTTGCGAATTAACAGCGAATCGACCTTTACTTTGGTTAGATCGACCTTGCGGCCGGTATTCTCAAAGTCGATGACTAAGCGGTAGGGCAAATTATCGTAAATGGTGAAATAGCTAAACTCTGGCGTCGCCGCCATGTCAAAAACGACACGCGTATTATCTGGCGCAGGCCAGACTCGCACGTTTTCGATAGTATTCGAATTGGCTTGGACCGCTGCAGAATAAACTACAACGACCAGGCTCATGATCCCCAGAATCCACTGTTTCATCACAACATCTTTCAGTTCAAGGTAAGAAGCAATTCCTTACCTCTGTTGGTTAGCGCTTTTATTGTCAATGATCGTGCGGTTCCCGCAAAATCAATTGTTATCGTTATATCGGCAGCTGGAAGATAACCCAAACCGCGTTGCGGCCACTCTGCCAGTATCAGTGTATTTTTTGAGCCTTCTTCGGAAAGGTAATCGCGAATGCCCATAAATTCAAGTTCTTCTGGGTCCGCCAAACGATACAAATCGAAATGATGCACCGTCCAATTCGGCAACTCGTAGCTTTCCACAAGTGTGTACGTTGGACTCTTTACCTTGCCGTCGTGACCCAGTTGCTGAATCAGTCCACGTGAAAATGTGGTCTTCCCAGCCCCCAATTCCCCATACATATAAATAGTTGTGGCAGCTGCTTGCTGATCGAGGCTAGAACCCAGCCGACCAGCTAATGCTAACAGCTCCGCCTCATCGGCTAATGCAAAGGTTTTCATATCGGTCACGATGATCATTCTCTGGATACGAGTTAGTAGTTAATAGTGAACAGTTAATAGTGAACAGGTAACAGTTAATAGTTGGGCGCGTTACGTAACTGCCGAATTAAAGGTAATAAATCACTGGCTATTGTACCACGCTCGCCGTCCAGCGCAGCTATTTCTCCTGCTCGCGCATGCAACCAAACTGCCGCAGCTGCCGCTTCTACTGGGGTTCGTCCCACCAGTAATGTTGCTATGATTCCAGTGAGCACATCACCCGTTCCAGCGGTTGCGAGTGCTGAACTACCGCGCCGGCAGAACCACAACGATTGTTGCGGCGCGCCCACCAACGTTCCTGCTCCTTTGAGCACGATGGTCGATGAAAAGTTCTCAATCAATTGTTGAATCGCTCGAACTCGGTCATTTTGAATTGCAGCTGTACTGCATCCCAAGAGACGCCCCGCCTCAGCAGGATGTGGAGTCAGCACCGTATGCGCCGACAAGGACATTGAGCGGTGGTCCGCATGGGCTAACCAGTTGAGACCGTCAGCATCGAGCACCAGCGGCACATTGCGCTCAACACAATGAGAAATAACCTGTCGCCAGGTGTCTTGAGCTAGAGAGTTCTCTGGGCTAAAACCCAAACCCGGACCCAATGCAACGACAGTAGCTTGCTCGAGACGATGACGCCCCTCAGCGAACGATTCGACCATCAGTTCGGGTTGTGTTTGAGCAATAATGGCACGTGAATCGGGATGACATAAAACGCTGACCTTACCGGCACCAGACCGCAGCGCTGCCTGTCCAGCCAAAATTGCGGCACCAGCCATACCCGGGCCACCGCCAATAATCACGATATGGCCATAGGTTCCTTTATGAACGTTCTGCTGGCTGGCTTTACTTGGATGCACTGCAGAGTCAGCCCGAGTAACTTGCAACAGCCGTTCAGCAACGTTATCCGTGAGAATGTGTCCTAACCGTGATTGCTGCTGTTCAAACGCGCGGCCGACATCGAGGTCGGCAAGGGTTAAGCGGCCAACATAGTCCGCGGCAGCACCGGTCAGCAATCCTGGCTTCCACGCGATCATAGTGACTGTGTCTCGCGCTCGCACAGCCAAACCCTGCGGTTGACCACTATCGCTATCGAGCCCACTGGGAATATCTATGCTCAGTACTGGAATGGCAGATTGATTAAGCGTTTCTATCCAACGTTGATAGTGACCACTTACTTCGCGGCTCACACCGTTACCTAATAACCCATCGACAACCCAATCAAATTCATTCACGGATAGCGTTTCGGCTAAATCAATGACTCGTCCATCAGCCTCACTCCATGCTGCTGCCGCCTGCTTGGCTAGTTCGCTTTTGGGTTTAGCCGCGACCACAGTCGCTTGATAATGAGCTTGCTGAGCGTAGCGAGCGACAAACCAGGCATCCCCACCATTGTTACCGGGGCCACATAACACCAAGATGCGCGCCGGCGCTGGACACACCTGTTGTAACTTCTGTACGCAAGCTTGTGCGGCTCGTTGCATCAACTGTTTCGCATCCAAGCCACAGGCTTCTGCTGCAGCGAGTTCACCGGATCGAATAGTCGCCGTGGTGTAGACATTGTCCCGATTCATTTTAGTCACCGTTACCTATTAGCGGCTGACGCACCAGCACATCGCGTTCTGAATAGGCTATGTTATAGTGCAATCATGTTTGGTTAAGCTTAAGCGTAATGCTATGGATTTTCATCAATTGGCTGCAGATATTAAGCAGTGGGGTGCCGAATTAGGCTTTCACAAAGTTGGCATTACAGACCTCGACCTCGCAGCTGAACAAGACGCATTGCAACGCTGGCTCGATGCAGGTATGCACGGTGAAATGGACTACATGGAACGCCATCGCGAGCTGCGTGCGAATCCCGATAAACTGCACCCAGGCGCCGTGCGTGCTATCTCAGTACGGATGAACTACTTACCCGCTGAAGCGGGTTTTGCGCGAACTCTGAAAAATCCTCGCCTAGGTTACATCAGCCGCTATGCTTTGGGCCGTGATTATCACAAGGTTATGCGCAAACGCCTGAAACAGCTCGGCGACCGTATTCGGGAAGCGTGCGCGGATCTCGACTTCCGTCCTTTTGTGGACTCGGCGCCGATTATGGAACGTCCATTAGCCGTCAAAGCAGGGCTTGGTTGGACAGGCAAACACACGTTAGTGCTTGATGAAAACGGTGGCTCCTGGTTTTTTCTTGGCGAGCTTCTAGTGAATTTGCCACTCCCAGTTGATCAACCCGTCGAAGAAAAGTGTGGCAGTTGCAAAGCCTGCATCACCATCTGTCCGACCCAAGCGATTGTCGAGCCTTATGTACTCGATGCCCGTCGCTGCATTTCGTATCTCACCATTGAACTTAAAAACGCAATTCCAGAGGAATTCCGTCCGCTCATTGGTAATCGTATTTACGGTTGTGATGATTGCCAACTGATTTGCCCGTGGAATCGTTACGCACATCTCACCGATGAAAATGATTTTTCTCCGCGCGCCAATCTCTTGGCACCTGAACTACTCGAACTGTGGGATTGGGATGAAGCAACATTCCTCAAGCAGACCGAAGGCTCACCCATTCGGCGCATCGGTTTTGAACGCTGGTCCCGAAACCTCGCGGTTGCGCTCGGCAACGCTCCCGCTGACGATGACATTATAAACGCGCTCGAAGCACGTCGATCCGAAGCATCAGAAATGGTGCAAGAGCACATCGATTGGGCGCTTGAGCGCCAGCGCAAAGCTGAACATAAAACAGAGAAGCAAGTCCTACGCCTCGTCCGCGCCGTTGAACGTGGCCTCCCCCGCGACGCATAGAAATTGATACTAGGCTTGTACTTGGTTGCGGCCTTGACGCTTGGCTTCGTAGAGCAGCTGATCGACTCGGCCGAGAATCGCGTCGGAGGTGTGTTTTTCGTGTGGAATAAATTCTGCTAACCCGCTGGAAATGGTGAACTGAATAGTTCGGCCATGATACTTGATCGTGAGCTTTTCAACTTGCTTGCGTAAACGCTCAACCGCATGCCTCGCCTCACTCATCGGTGTTTCGGGAAAGAGGATGGCAAATTCGTCGCCACCCATTCGTGCTGCGACATCGATATCGCGCAAATTTTTGCGGACTAACTGGGCAAATTCTTTAAGTACCTTGTCACCCAGTGCGTGACCAAAGCTGTCATTGAAACTTTTGAAATTGTCTAAATCAATCAATGCCAAGGCAAACGCTCTGTTCATACGTTCAGCGCGTTTCATTTCGTTTTCCAAAAGTGGAATAAATAACGACCGATTTCCCAATGATGTTAGCGCATCATGATGTGCTCGATACTGCCACGATTGGCGCGCTTGAACTTCCGACAACAAATCACGTTGATACAGTTCCGTGCCAAGTACCAGCACTATCAAGGAGTAGAGATAGGAGAGTAGATACAGACGTGACCATTCATCTGTTTGTAATTGAAACGGACCATAGTTCTCGGCTGCTAGCGCCACGGTAAGCCCGACCGTAACGGTCAAAGTCACATAAACAGATTCTTTTCGACCTTGCACAGCCAGAAACATCAGGGCTGGCATGATCAGAAAAATAAAGCCTGCAAACATATCAAACGCAAGCCAAGTCATACCGGTACATATGATAAACAGCGCAATACATCTCGCCGCGTCGCCCAAGCGCATCTGCAAGCGGCTTTCCCACGCTTGCAGTACCGCTTGAGCTAGAGGTATCAGTAATAGGATTCCCAGAGAGTTAGTCACGATCAAAATGAGCCAAATCATCCAACTGGATTCGACAGCAAAAAAACCAGCCATAACGAGATTGACAACCAAAATAGTCGAATTGACCGCTGTGCTGACCAAACACACGCCAAACACGAAGGGGAAAATATCTTGAAAGGATTGCAGACCTTCAGGGAGAAGACGGCGCATCAAAGTTGCAGCTAGGGCACTTTCAAGTCCATTCGACAATGCAGCAGTACTCGTATGCAACCATGCAAGCTCGGATAAGACTGCTGCCATACCGGCACTGTTAGCAAGATAACTGGCGACCACGATAAATGGCACGGCCCAATAGCCAAACCTCAATACCATCAGCAACCCAATACCCGAGGGCAGCCAAATCAGTGCGATATTGCCAGGTTCGAGAGAAAACAGCAGAACAGCAAAACGAGCACTAAGGAAATAGATTCCCGAGGCGATTAGCAAATAAAGGAAGTTGCGACCGGTTAACGGCACGATGGATCCCCACGCAGCATGCTTTTGATCCTTATTGTTCTAAGGATTAGCGTAGTCCGTCAGCAGATATTTACCAGTTTATTTGGTGTCTTGGCTCGACTTCAGTTGAGCGAGCGCGGCTAACCAAAAGTCACTCCCCTTGCTGCGAGCAAACTCGATATTTCGCTCTGGAATCGATTCTGGCTCTTGGTAATACTGCAGTGCTTTGTCGACACTACTTTCGCGCAAAATATGCAGTAATGGGTATGGGGCGCGATTGGTAAAGTTGGCTGGATCGTCTGCGGGCTCGCCGGCAAAGCAATAATCTGGATGGAACGAGGCGATTTGATAAATGCCTTCATAATCATACTCAACGATTAAATCTTCCGCAGTTTCCACCAGCTGTAAGTACTGATGAAAATCAGCGAAACCCTTCGTCAAAATGATGATGGTCGTTTCGGTTTCTGGATGCCGGTCCAGCACCATGCACTCCAACACCAGTTGCTCGAGAATGTCCGCGGCAGATTCCGCGTCACACTCCTGATAACGAATCGTGTTCCGTTCCACCTCGCGCTTCGCAAACGGGCAAATGGAATGCTTCACAATAATATCTTGAACCCAAGCTCGGGTAAGTTCGGTTGCTGACATAACGCTCATTCTAATAACGACAATTAGAAAGGGGGATGCTTATCCCCCTCCGCATAGCTATTTATTTTTTAATAAATCACGAATTTCCGTGAGCAATTCTTGTTCCGGAGTTGGCTTCGGTGGCGCTGGAGGTGGCGCGGCCTCTTCCTTTTTCTTCATCGAATTCATTCCTTTAACGACCATAAAAATAGCAAAAGCAATGATGACAAAATCCAGCAGCGTTTGAATAAATTTTCCGTAACCTATGGTAACAGCGGCTTGATCCGCAGTTGCTTCGCGTAAAACTACAGCTAGGTCAGCAAAGTCGACACCGCCAATCAGCATGCCAATGGGTGGCATGACAATGTCGGCAACAAAGGATGAGACGATTTTTCCGAATGCTGCGCCAATTATGATACCTACCGCCATATCAACGACGTTACCGCGCATCGCAAACTTTTTAAATTCTTGCATCATGCTCATGAGTGTTTTCCTTCTCAAACATGCACGAACCGAAGTTAGTCCGCAGTCTTTATATAAGTGGAAAATACTATTTGCGCAAGCACTTGGGGGCTGTCGACCTTACTCTGGCTTGAAAATGCCAATCAATGAGCTGCTCGGTGTCGGTTTGCTTTCTGGGGATGCTTTCTCTGCTTCGCGGTCGGCAAACTGATGACCGCAGTGCACGCATTCAACCTGCTCATACTCCTGTCCGTCGCGCGTTTCAATGCGCAACAGTAGCGTGTCTTGCGTTTTACATTGCGGACATTGAGCGCCCGCGATAAAGCGTTTCCGTGTAGTAGCCATATTCACCTCGGTTGGCATGCGGTATAATTGTCGCAGAATTTCACACGACATGCAGCCTTTCACTGGATAGTAACCATGATCACAATTCGCGACATGAGCCTCATGCGCGGCGGCACGACGTTGCTCCAACAAACCAATATCACCATTTTCCCAGGCCACCATGTGGGTCTGGTTGGACGCAATGGCACTGGCAAATCGTCATTGTTCGCCCTTCTTCGTGGTGAGCTTCAAGTCGAACAAGGGAATTGTGACTTACCGGCGGCTTGGCGTATTGCCAGTGTGAAACAAGAAACCCCAGCGTTAGATCAGCCTGCCCTAGACTACGTGCTCGATGGCGATTCGGAGCTGCGCCATATGCAGCAAAAGCTCGCCGAGGCAGAACGGAATCACGACGGCAATGGTATCGGCCATTGGGCCGATCAACTCGCCACCATTGGCGGATATGAAGCCGAGTCACGTGCTGCCAGTCTACTGAATGGTTTAGGCTTTACCCCCGAACAAGTTTATCAACCCGTCAAATCCTTTTCGGGTGGTTGGCGGATGCGGCTGAACTTGGCACAAGCTCTCATTGCGCGTGCTGACTTACTATTACTCGATGAACCGACCAACCACTTGGATGTCGATGCCATATTCTGGCTCGAAGACTGGCTGCAAAAATTCCCCGGCACCCTCATAGTGATCTCCCATGACCGCGACTTTTTGGATGCTATTGCGCAACAAATCATTCTGATTGAGCACCAAACCGCAACCAGTTATAGCGGCAACTATTCGAGTTTTGAGCGCCAGCAAGCCGAGCAAATTGCGCAACAACAAGCGCAGTTTGAAAAAGAGCAAGCACAGCGCAAACATTTACAAAGCTACATAGACCGCTTTCGATATAAAGCCAGCAAAGCCAAACAAGCGCAAAGTCGTATTAAAGCACTCGAACGTCTGCAAGCATCAGCTCCGTTGCGGGCTGCCAGTGGCTTTCAATTTGCGTTCCGACCGCCGGTCGCATTGCCGAATCCGCTCCTCACGCTCAGCAAGGTGCAGGCAGGATATGGTGACAAGGTGGTGCTGCAGAACATTCAATTCAACTTGGTTCCGGGAAGTCGGATTGGTCTGCTGGGTCGTAATGGCGCTGGTAAATCGACCCTCGTTAAGTTATTAGCAGGTGAGTTAAAGCCGCAAGCAGGTGTCTTTGAATTGAACCCTGCCGTGCGGTTGGGCTACTTTGCCCAGCACCAATTAGAAACGTTGGATCCAGCCGCGACCCCATTGCAACACCTACAACGACTCGATGAGCGTGCGACTGAGCAACAGCTGCGTGATTTTATCGGCGGTTTTGGCTTTTCAGGTGACCAAGCAACACGCACTGTTGCACCGATGTCAGGTGGCGAGAAAGCGCGGCTTGTATTGGCTCTGATTGTGTACCAAAAGCCGAACTTACTACTGCTCGATGAGCCCACCAACCATCTCGACAGCACCATGCGTGAAGCGCTGGTTTTCGCATTGCAAGATTTTGAGGGCGCGATGGTGATTGTGGCGCATGACCGGCACTTGCTACGCACCACAGTGGATGAGTTTTACTTAGTGGCCAACCAACAAGTACAGCCGTTTGCCGGCGATTTGGATGCTTACCATGACTGGTTGCAACACCAGGCGAGTCAAGCCGCATCGAGCCAACGTCAAACTGAAACCAAGATCGATAGGAAAGCTGAAAAGCGTAAAGAAGCGGAGCAGCGACAAGCATTAAAACCGCTCAAAGACCAAATCAGTCGCGCTGAAAAACGAATGGCGGAGTATGAGCACAAGCTCACGCAGCTCAATGAAAAGCTTGCCGACACAGGACTTTACGAGGCAGCGCGGAAAGCAGAGCTAACGGACCTATTACAGCAACAGGCAGAACTGCAAAAAGGTCTCGCGCAAGCGGAAGCTGAGTGGTTGGAAGCCGAAGAGGCCCTACAAGAGGCGCAAGAAACTTAATGCAAATACCATGGCAAGCCGTTGACCCTGACACATTGGAGAGCTTAATCGAAGCTTTTGTGTTGCGTGAAGGCACTGATTACGGCGAAGAAGAAAAATCTCTCGCAGAAAAGGTCGAAGATGTACGCGCCCAGCTACACGATGGCCGTGCCGTGCTGGTGTGGTCAGAACTTCATGAAACGGTGAATATTATGCCTGCCGGGGATGTGGGCGCAGACACTTAACCTTTGGCTTTGTGTTTAATAAAAACATCGCGCCAAGACACCGCTGGGTCGCCCAAAATAATGAAGTTTGGATTCCCCAAATTGGATTCTCTGTTGTAGGTCAATGGCTCAAAATCTTCGCTGACAATAGAGCCTCCCGCCTCACCAACAATCACTTCTGCGGCTGCGGTGTCCCATTCGCCAGTGGGTCCCACACGTAAAAAGCAGTCAGCCTTTCCTTCAGCAATCAAACAAGCCTTCAGTGAGCAACTGCCCGCTGGGTAGGTTGCTAAATCACGATCAGCCGACATACGTTGGAGCACACGTTCACGCGGCTGCCGCCGACTAATAGCGAGCATCAAAGGTTCATGTTGCGGCTCTTGCAGGCGTCGAATGCCAATGGGACGACGACCATGAATGTCTTGCTTGTAAACACCAGCTCCGCGTTGCGCGGAATAGAGCGCATCACCAGCAGGCCAATAGATCACACCTAGCACCGGCTGATTGAATTCAACCAAAGCCACAATGACAGTAAAGTCGCCGCTACGTGCAATAAACTCTTGGGTACCGTCGATGGGATCAATCAACCAATAACGGGGCCATTGCTTGCGCTGGGCAAAATCTAGATGTCCGCTTTCTTCGGACAACACAGGAATGTCAGGCGTTAATTTCTGAAGGGCGTCGACAATCAATCGGTTCGCAGCTAAATCAGCACTGGTTAATGGCGATTGATCATGCTTTTCGAGCGTTTCGTAAGCCTGCTCTTCATACAATTCAAGAATAAGGTCGCCGGCACGAATAGCAATGTCTTCCGCGCCACGTTGCCACTGCGTCAATTGCTCAGGCGTGGTTGCAGACTCTTGATACCCGCTCATTCGGCCAGCTCTCGCAATGTCATGAGCAGCGCAGCAATACTGCGCGCTTCAGTAAAATCTTCTTGCTCTAACAAAGCATCCGCTTTGCTCAACAACCAAGGGACTTGCTCCAGCGGCTCTGGCTCATCTCCTTCAAGGGTTTCCGGATACAGGTTTTTAGCAATAAAGATATGCATGGTAGCAGAGAAAAATTGCGGCGCCATGGTCACACTTTTCAGTGGAATGAGTTCTCGTGCACCATACCCAATTTCCTCTTTCAGTTCACGATTAGCTGCTTCTTCTGGCGTTTCGCCGGGGTCGATTAAGCCTTTGGGGAAGCCAAGCTGATAGTTGTGCAATCCTGCTGCGTATTCGCGCACGAGCATGAGCGTCTCGTCATCGATGAATGGAACAATCATCACCGCCCCACGGCCGCTGCTTTGCATGCGCTCAAACTGACGTTCCACGCCGTTGCTAAACCGCAAATCTATGGCTTCAATTTTAAGTAAACGACTACGCGCTACTACTTGGCGGGTTAAAATTTCGGGAATCTGCTTTGGCGCCATGCTGTTACCGCTTCCATAACATCGGATTTGTCATCAGTTATTGGTACTATAAGCTACTATAACGTGGTTAGGGAGTAAAACGATGACAAAAACGCAGAGACAATATGATGCGGTGGTGATCGGCAGTGGTCCAGGTGGTGAAGGCGCTGCGATGCAACTTGCCAAAAATGGCCGTAAAGTGCTGATGATCGAGAAGCATCAATCCATTGGTGGTGGTTGTACTCACTGGGGTACGATACCGTCGAAAGCGTTGCGCCATTCGGTCAGTCGTTTGATTGAGTACAATACTAATCCACTATTTTCTGGCGAGCGCGTGCAACGTGGCCTGACCTTTGCCGAAATTCTCAAACACGCACAAGGCGTCATTCGCAAACAAGTGCAACTGCGCAGCGGTTTTTATCAACGTAATGGTGTTGATGTGGTGCACGGCACTGCCAGTTTCGTCAACGCCCACGAATTACAAATCAAACAAGCCGATGGCACCTTGGAGTTTGTCACCACCGAACAAGTAGTTATTGCCAGCGGCTCGCGCCCATACCATCCGAAAGACGTTGATTTCACACATGAGCGCATTTATGACTCCGATACCGTACTCGATCTGAAACATGAGCCAAAGAGCATCATTATTTATGGAGCTGGGGTGGTGGGTTGCGAGTATGCCAGTATCTTCCGTGGTTTGGGTGTGAAGGTTGATTTGGTGAACACGCGTGACCGCTTGCTGTCATTCTTAGACGCCGAAATTTCAGACGCCCTGTCGTATCATTTGCGCAATAGTGGCGTGGTTATTCGCCATAACGAAGAATATGCCTCCATCAAAGGCACTGACGATGGCGTTGTTCTGATGACCGAATCTGGCAAGCGAATTGTCGCGGATTGTTTACTCTTTGCGAATGGCCGTTCGGGGAATATCGAAGAGCTCGCGGTTGATAAAGTGGGACTCGAACCCAACTATCGTGGCCAATTGGAAGTATCCAAGCACTATCAAACTTCAGTCGACACTATCTATGCCGTAGGCGACATCATCGGCTATCCATCCCTTGCCAGTGCGGCCTATGACCAAGGACGTATTTGCGCGACAGCCATGCTGCATGGTGATTGTGAGCAACGCTTGATCAGTGATATCCCGACAGGTATTTACACTATTCCGGAGATCAGCTCTGTCGGTAAAACTGAGGAAGAACTGACCGCACAAAAGGTACCCTACGAGGTTGGTCGTGCTCAGTTTAAACATCTTGCCCGCGCGCAAATCTCAAACATGTTGGTTGGGAATTTAAAAATTCTTTTCCACCGTGACACTAAAGAGGTGCTGGGTATTCATTGCTTTGGTGAGCGAGCTGCGGAAATCATCCACATTGGGCAGGCCATCATGGAACAAAAAGGTGACGGCAATACTATCGAGTATTTCGTCAATACTACCTTTAACTATCCTACTATGGCTGAAGCGTATCGGGTCGCAGCGTTGAACGGATTGAACCGAGTTAGATAGGTTTACTGGCACTAGGTGTGACGGGAAGCTCTACGCGAACGCATAAGCCGCCAAGGCGTTCGCTGCGGCTGAACACTACATGCCCATGGTGACGTTCAACAATACGCTTGACGATAGCCAACCCGAGACCCGATCCCTTCGTTGCGCGTGCCTTGTCACCCTGGGTAAAGGGTTGTAACAAATGCTCAATTTGATCAGCGGGAATACCCGGCCCATTGTCACAGACTACCACCCAGACCTTGGCAGATTCCTCGTCATAGCCGGTATCAATAATGATTTTATCCTTGCCGTAGCGTTCCGCATTTTCGAGCAAATTGAGTAAGACCCGTTTAATCGAAATCGCACGAACGGGCACATCTGGCATGGACTGATAATTAACCGTCACTTGCGCGTGCCAGGTTTCGGGCAAATGACCAACAACATCCTCAACTAAGAAATTGAGGTTTTCGCAATCTTGATCCGCAGATGTATCCACCCGCACGTAATCAATAAATTGATCGATAATCGCATTCATATCATCAATGTCACTGATGATTCCCTCGGCCAAATAATCTTCATTCGGTGGCATCATTTCGGTGGCCAGTCGAATGCGCGTTAACGGGGTGCGCAGATCATGAGACACACCCGCCATTAGCAGCGCTCGATCTTGCTCCAATTGCTGCACACCTTTCGACATCTGGTTAAATGCACGCGTTACCGCAATCACCTCCGTGGAGCCGCGCTCAGGCAATTGTTCGGGATAATCGCCACGCCCAATTTGCCGTGCCGCACGCTCGAGGCTTTTCAGCGGTCGGTTCTGCCAGTTCGTAAACAGCATGCCACCGAGCACACTCAAAATACCGATCAGAATGAGGTAAAACAGCAAGGGTGAAAAACGTGATTCATTAAAACTATCGACTTCGACTCGCAGCCAATAGCCTGACAACCGCTCAGTCTCCACCCACACATAGAACTGCTCGCCTTGCGACACGCGCACTTCCGTTTCGGCGCCGAGTAAATCACGCATGCGGTTCGACAAAAAACTATAACTGGTGGTTTGTCGCAAGCCATTTTCTAGAGCATCTTCTTGCGAAAAGCCTTGGATACCGGTGGCTTCGGTATAACGCAGCGCTAAGTCACGTTTGTCGCGCGGAAAGGTATCACTTTCACGAATCCATTCATCCAGTATCAACGCGCCCTCTATTTGGCGTGCGATCACTGAAGTCACCTGTTGCATGCTCGGTTGCACGACGTACAAACCGACCATGACATAGGAAATTATTTGGTTGATAAGCAATAAGGTCGCGATCAGCGCTACGGTTCGCGCAAACGCTGATCGGGGAAACAGGCGCATAGGTTAGGAAGTAGCCTTGGTATTGCCGTCTGGAACAAACACGTAACCCAAACCCCAAACGGTTTGAATATAACGAGGATTCGCCGGGTCGACTTCGAGCATGCGCCGTAACCGTGATACTTGCACATCAATACTGCGCTCTAGCGCACTGTAATCACGACCGCGAGCTTGATTCATGAGCTTGTCACGTGACATGGGTTGGCGCGGATGCGTGACCAAAGCTTTAAGTACCGCAAATTCACCGCTGGTCAGTGGCATGGGTTCGTCACCACGGAACATTTCGCGGGTCCCAAGATTAAGTTTAAACTCGCCAAACTCAATCATTTCGTCACTGCTGGACGGCGCACCGGGTATCTCTTTACCACGACGACGCAACACGGCACGAATGCGCGCGAGCAATTCACGCGGGTTGAAAGGTTTTGCTAAGTAGTCATCGGCGCCTAGCTCAAGACCGATAATGCGGTCTACTTCGTCACCTTTGGCCGTCAGCATGACTATCGGAATATCGTTGTTTTTCTGACGCAAGCGACGACAGATGGAGAGCCCATCCTCGCCCGGTAACATGAGGTCTAGCACCATGAGATGAAAGTTTTCGCGTTCCAGTAAGCGATCCATCTGCTCACTTTGAGCCGCAGCACGAACATAAAAACCCTGTTCGGTTAAATAGCGCTCCAACAAGCCGCGTAGCCGTGCATCGTCATCCACTACTAAAACTTTAAAGGTTTCCTGAGTCATGCGGGCGCTCTCCCATTGTTACCCGTTTCACGCTGATTGAAATTACTATAAAAGATGGTTGAAAGCGACACAAACAGCAGGGTGTAACCAGAAGGGATTGATTGCAACAAAATGTAAAAGGGCCAGTAGCGGTTGGCTACTGGCCCTTTGCGACTAGCGTTTACTCGGCGTTTTTCACAAACTCGTCCAGCCAGTTGGTTTGCTCCCACAGCATGTGCAATACCGACTCGCGAGCACGGTAACCGTGTGACTCAAATGGCAACATCACCAATCGTGTCGTGCCACCTAAGCCTTTAACGGCTTGATACAAACGCTCAGACTGCATTGGGAAAGTACCTGAGTTGTTGTCATTGGCGCCGTGAATCATCAGTAACGGCTCATTGATTTTGTGCGCATGGAAGAACGGTGACATTTGCACGTACAGGTCAGGGTCATCCCAAACGGTGCGTTCTTCACGCTGAAAACCAAAAGGCGTCAAGCTGCGGTTATATGCACCACTACGCGCAATACCGGCAGTAAATAAATCACTGTGCGCCAGCATATTGGCAGTCATAAAGGCACCATACGAATGGCCTCCGAGTGCGACTCGCGCCGGATCGGTCACACCCCGGTCTACACCTGCTTTAATAGCGGCTTTACCGTTCATGACCAATTGCTCGATAAAGGTGTCGTTCGGTTTCGCATCGCCCTCACCGACAATCGGCATGGTGGCGCTATCAAGTACCGCATACCCTTGAGTTGCTAAATATTGCGGTGCCCAGTAGCTAATCCGCACAAATTCGTATGGCGAACCAGAAATCTGCGCAGCTGCCGCTGAACTCTTGTACTCACGCGGATAGGCCCAAACAATCGTCGGCAGCGGCCCATCGGTTTCAGGGTTGTAGCCAGCAGGTAGATACATCTCCGCTGACATCGCTAGGCCGTCTTCGCGCTCATACGTGATCAATTCACGCGTAATACCGAGTGTATGTGGCATTGGATGCGGAGTATCAGTCAGCGCCACGAGATTATTGTCGTCCACATCACGCACAAAGAAATCAGCTGGGTCATTCACGCCTTCACGCTGAGTCAGGAAAGTCAGTTCCGTCGGATCGAGCAATGCGCGTGGCGACTCATAATATGGCGCTTCACTGCGCCATAACCGCTCCGCTTCACCGGTACTCAGTGTGTAGCGATCGATAAATGGGCGATCTCCCTCAGCGGAAGCCCCGTTGCCACTGAGTAGCATTGCGCCATCATCTAAGTAAAGAAGCCGGCGACCATCTTCTTGCACGGTAAAGGGTGTACCTGGATCGTTGTAGCGGTCTTCCCACGAGCGTTCCCAAACGAGTTGAGTCTCACGCTGACCGGTCGCATCCACTAACCATAATTTCTCATCACGATCTGCCCACCAACGTTCCCAAATCAACACATGTTCAGCATCGGCAGCCAACAAACGACCATAGCGCTTGGTTAAGTCAGCGAGCTTCTGTGGCTCTTCGGTAAATGGCGCGGCCTGTTGGAATACTTGATCGCGAATCTCTGCCTCCACGGCTGGGTCACCTTGGTCGGTTGCTTGCGCCCACACTAATGTTGCATCAGCATCGTTCCGCCAGCTAACATCGCGACGACCTTGCACTACCGCATCAAAAGCAATTGGTAGGTTATCGGCAAGCGGCTGCTCGACCACGGTGTAAACAACTTCACCTTGTTGATTCCAGACGCGGGTGGTTTGCGGAAAACGATAATGGGGCACGGCATAAGAGTATGGCCGTTCAATCACCGAGGTCAGCAAAAACTCATCATTCGGAGACAGACTGAGACCATTATAAATAGCCGGTTCACCTAACACGCGTTCATCACCATTGAGACCGAAATAAGTCACACGGCTGGTGAAGTAATAATCAAACAAGGACTCATCATATTTGTTTTGAAGTAAATCTTGGTAGGTCCGGCCCGGCGCTGTGCGTCCACGACTTTCGGTAATGACTGGACCACTTGGTACGACTGCCGCTTCGGGTTTCGTTAGCCCAGAAGCAACGGTATAGCTATACAGACCAGCACTATCATGACGCCATTCTAACCGCGCACCCCACACTGCATTCAGCGGTGTGCTTGACCATAGGCTGGCTTCGGCTTTGCGCACATCAACCAACCACAATTGCACTTGATCCAGCTCTTGCTGCGCTACCGCAATGTAATTTCCATCCGGCGACCATGCGGCACCCAAAGCCTTGAGATCATCCGGCAACCCAGAGATAACTCGGCTATCACCACTGGCTACATCGACAAGTTTTACATCGCTAATGTATCGCGCTTGGCTGACGGTGTAGTTGGCGGGGTTGATTCGACGTCCAGCAAGTTTGATTTCTTCGGCTGCCAAATCATAAATGTCCGGTAGCGCTGGATAGCCAGTAACTAGCAACAGCGAACCATCCGGGCTCAAACTCCCACCGGGTGATGGCGCTGCATCGACAATATCAATGATCTCTTGCGCCGGCTCTTGATAGTCGATTTTAACTGGGTTTGCTGCGCTCAAACTTGACGCTAAGCCAACCGTAAGGGTTGCCGCACAAAGGGTCGCGACTTTGAAAAAAGATTGCATGACCTTGTTATCCTCTGCTGATGTTGATCAACAACTTATCCCGTTGAAAAGCAGCGATCAATGATGGCTTGTCTATTTATTCCGATAGGTAACGTACCATAATTCAGTCCCCAATCGGTTCCTAAACGACTGACACAGAACGCATCAGCGATGGCGTTCGGCGCATGTTGTTGCAGTAGTGCCCCTTGTAGCGTCACCGCCAGTTGATCAACAATTCGACGTGCTTGTCCTTGCCGTTCCTCCACTTCGTAGCGCTGACTAAACCAATTTTTTAATTGTTTTATGGACGTATCTAACCCACTATTCGCACCTTCAGCACGCGCGACTTCAGCAAAATAAGCCTCAAGTGTTTCAGGTTGCTTTTCAATGGCGCGTAACACATCCAAGCATTGGATATTGCCACTTCCTTCCCAAATAGCGTTGATAGGCGCTTCACGATAGAGACGCGGCATGATGCAGTTTTCCATAACGCCATTCCCACCCAGACACTCCATAGCCTCGTAAGCATGCTGCGGTGTACGTTTGCAAATCCAGTACTTACCTATTGCCACGGCTAACCGAGCAAGCAACTGTTCATGCGTTTGCTCTTGATGATCCATCGCACGTGCCATCCGCATGGTTAGAGTTAATGCAGCTTCGCTCTCCAGCGCTAGATCAGCGAGCACATTACTCATCAAGGGTTGCTCAACCAGTGTTCTACCGAACGCTCGCCGATGCTGACAATGGTGGACAGCTTGCACTACAGCTTGGCGCATTCCCGCTGCTGAACCTATCATGCAATCAAAGCGGGTCATCGCCACCATCTCGATGATGGTGCGTACCCCTTTGCCCTCGGCACCAATCAACCAGCCTTGGGCGCCGCGTAACTCGACTTCACTAGACGCATTCGCGACATTCCCCATTTTGTCTTTCAAGCGCACCAATTCGAGGGGGTTTTTGGTTCCATCCGGACGCCAACGTGGTACCAAGAAGCAACTCAATCCAACATTGGTTTGAGCCAACATTAAAAATGCATCGCACATGGGCGCTGACAAAAACCACTTATGTCCGACCAACTCATAAAGCTCCCCAGACCCTGCTGATCCAATCGCTTTAGCGATCGTGGTATTCGCACGAACATCCGAGCCACCTTGCTTTTCAGTCATTCCCATACCGAATGTGATCCCACGCTTCTGATTAGCTGGGATATCTCTTGGATCATACTCGTTGGTCAAAACACGAGGCAGCCACTCCGCCGCGACATTGGATTGCTGCTTTAGCGCCGGAACCACAGCAAAGGTCATAGTAATTGGGCAACCATGGGCCGCTTCAACTTGCGTATGCAGATAATACTTTGCTGCTCGTGCCACATGCGCACCCAATTGTGACTGTTGCCAAGGGCTCGCATGCAAGCCTTCCGCGATCGCCGTTTGCATCAGTTGATGATAGGCCGGATGAAACTCAACTTTATCGACTCGATGACCAAAACGATCATGCGTATGCAACTGCGGTTTATGCGCATTGGCCTGATACCCGAGCGCAATGCTCGCGGCGCTGCCCGTTACTGCGCCAAATCGTTCCACATCGGCTCGCGCCCAACTTGCGCCCTCGCGCTGCAAGGCATCTTGCAGTGCTTGATCTCGTAAGAAGCTGTTGTAGTCTTCCAGCTCCGGCGCTTGGTTCATTACCTCATGCGTTTGAAACTTCATCGCGTACCTACCTTCGTTGTGTAGCATTGATCATCTGCTATCAAATCCACGTATCCATCAGCTCTAACTACCACACTCATACCATAACGCGAGTTCATGAGACATGACACAGACACTACATCGTGCCGACATTGATGCTATGCCATCACGGTATCGCGCTCAGTTCATTAATAGTCTATCTGGATTTAAAAGCGCCAATTTGATTGGTACTGCGGATGCGGATGGTTCAACCAACTTGGCTATGCTGAGTTCGGTGGTGCATCTGGGTGCGAATCCTCCACTATTTGCGCACGTAACGCGACCCACGACCGTGGCTCGGCACAGCTTGGATAATCTGCAAGCCACTGGGGTATATACATATAACCATGTCAGCCCGAAAATGTTGCCTGCAGCCCATCAAGCTGCGGCTAAATACCCTCGCGATGTGTCGGAGTTCGACGCCGTCGGCCTCACAGCTAGCTATGTCGACAAGTTCGCCGCGCCCTTCGTGGCTGAGAGCGAATTGAGCATTGGCATGCGATTGGTCGAGGTACTCCCTATCAAACACAATGGTACTTTGTTGGTAATCGGCGAAATTGCCTGGGTTCGCTGTCCGCAAAAAGTCATCGAAGCCGATGGATATGTGGATATTGCCGAACTGGATGCAGTGGCCATTAGCGGCTTAGACAGTTATCACCCAGTCCTATCGGGCACACGTTACGGCTATCCTGAGCCGGATTAAGCCTATTCAAGTTTGGGCATCCTCAGTACACTAATGCGCTCTATCGTTTCGGGGTATTGTTCAAGTTGCTATGAGAACCAATTTAATCACACGAGCAGGCTACCTGCAGTTGCAACAAGAGCTTGATCAACTGTGGCGCGTTGACCGCCGTGAGACCACTGAGAAGGTGGCTTGGGCGGCCAGTTTAGGCGATCGCAGTGAAAACGCAGACTATAAATACAACAAGCAGAAGCTGCGACAAATTGACAAGCGCATACGCTTTTTGCGCAAGCGCCTAGAAGATTTGAAGATTGTCGATTATGCACCGCAGCAAGAAGGCAAAGTCTTCTTTGGTGCGCAAGTAACCATTGAAAATGATGCGGGTGATACGCGTACGTTTCGGATTGTTGGGCCTGATGAGATTTATGGCCGTAACGATGTTATCTCCATTGACGCGCCGATGGCACGGGCCTGTTTAGGCAAAGCAGTCGACGACGAGGTGGCGGTGCCAACGCCAACAGGGATCAAACAATGGTATGTGGTCGCCATCCATTACCTCGACTCAACGGCTTGACCGGTCCTAATCCTCCAACCTGGGTAAAGTTTTTCATAGCATGACTTCGCTTCATCGCAGAGGCTGATATACTTGTGCCCACTTTTTTGGGTATGAGACTAGGCGAGAGAGAAGTTATGAGCTGGATTACACAGCAAATCGCAACAGAATTATCGGTACAACCACAACAAGTACAAGCGGTTGTTGCGCTGCTCGACGACGGTTCTACGGTGCCATTTATTGCCCGTTATCGAAAAGAAGCCACCGGCGGCCTCGACGACACACAGTTACGGAATCTGGCACAACGCCTTACCTATTTGCGCGAGTTAGATGATCGCCGCCAGGTGATCTTGGCCAGTATCAAAGACCAAGGGAAACTATCCGACGACCTGAGAGATGCGATTCTCACCACCCAATCGAAAACCGAACTAGAAGACTTATACCTCCCCTTTAAACCAAAACGTCGCACGAAAGGCCAAATTGCGATTGAGGCGGGACTCGAGCCGTTAGCCGATAGGTTACTGGCAGAGCCGACGACTGACCCAGAAGCAGCTGCTGCAGAATTCATTAACGTTGATGCGGGCTTTGCTGACACCAAAGCGGTGTTAGAGGGTGCACGCTTCATCCTGATGGAGAAGTTCGCCGAAAATGCTGCATTATTGAAGAAAATACGGGAATATTTGTGGAATAACGCCGAAGTTACCAGCACAGTTGCAACCGGTAAAGAGGTGGAAGGCGCAAAGTATCGCGATTATTTTGAGTTCAGCGAGGCGGTTAAAAAGATTCCTTCACATCGCGCGCTCGCACTATTCCGTGGACGCAATGAGGGTATCTTGCAGCTCAAGCTGAATCCAGACCCACAACAAGACGACCCGAAAGCGCGCAGTTACGGTGAACAGTTGATTGCCGCTCACTTGTCTATTCAAGACAGTGGCCGCGCCGCTGATGCATGGCTACAACAAACCGTGGCATGGACATGGCGCATCAAGATATTGCTGCATATGGAAACCGAGTTATTCGCCAGTATTCGGGAACGTGCCGAAACTGATGCGATTCAGATTTTTGCGAATAATCTAAAAGACCTCATGATGGCGGCACCTGCAGGTGCCAAAGTCACGATGGGACTGGATCCAGGTGTTCGCACAGGCATTAAAGTTGCAGTCGTCGATAATACCGGTAAAGTGCTGGGCACCAACACGGTATTCCCATTCCAGCCACAGAACCAAGTCGATAAATCAATGCGCACGCTAGCGGGCATGTGCAAGCAACATAAGGTTGAGCTGATTTCGATTGGTAACGGCACCTATTCACGTGAAACCGACAAACTGGTCGCTGAAATGCTAAAGGCGAATCCAGATATTAAAGCGAGCAAGGTCATCGTTAATGAAGCGGGGGCCTCGGTTTACTCGGCTTCTGAGTTAGCAGCACAAGAATTCCCTGATTTAGACGTCTCCTTGCGCGGTGCCGTGTCTATCGCCCGTCGTCTGCAAGATCCGCTCGCCGAACTCGTGAAAATTGAACCGAAGTCCATTGGTGTAGGCCAGTATCAGCATGACGTGAGTCAAGCGCAACTGGCGCAAAGTCTCGATGCGGTCGTCGAAGACTGTGTAAACGCCGTTGGCGTTGATCTGAACACAGCTTCAGTTGCATTGCTTGCTCGGGTTGCTGGTTTAACTCGGACGATGGCGCAAAATATCGTCGCCCATCGTGATACCAATGGTCGATTTGCTACTCGTCAGCAATTATTGAAAGTGGCACGCATGGGGCCAAAGTCATTCGAGCAAGCGGCAGGTTTCTTACGGATTATGCATGGTGATACACCCTTAGATGCGTCGGCGGTGCACCCTGAAGCTTACCCTGTGGTTGAACGGATTGCGCAGCAAGCGAACAAGCAGGTTGCCGAACTGATTGGCGATTCAAGTTTTCTTAAGCAATTGCGCGCTGAAGACTACACCGATGACCAATTTGGCTTGCCAACGGTTCAAGATATCTTGCGCGAACTCGACAAACCCGGTCGCGACCCGCGCCCAGAGTTTAAAACAGCCTCATTTAAAGAAGACGTCGATACCATGGCTGACCTGAAGCCTGGCATGACTCTCGAGGGTGTTGTGAGTAACGTCGCAGCGTTTGGTGCGTTTGTGGATATTGGTGTGCATCAAGATGGTTTGGTTCATGTCTCGGCATTGTCTGATAAATTCATCTCAGACCCGCGCGAAGTGGTAAAGGCAGGAGATATCGTCAAAGTCAAAGTGTTGGAAGTTGATTTGCCGCGCAAACGTATCGGCTTGACGATGCGGTTAACTGATGAAGTTCCTGCGGCAACTGGAGCGCCAGCAGCTCGAGCTGAGAAGCGCTCGAGTTCGCCAGCGCAACACAAACAAAAGCCGGCAACGAAGCCGGCTCCAGCCGCAAATTCTGCAATGGGTTCTGCCTTTGCAGATGCCTTTGCGAAAGCGAAGAAGTCATAACCGACTTCTTCGCTTCTTCAATCAAATGTTACGCGATTGAGCGTTGCTGCATCACGGTTTGCATTAAGCGTCGAAATTCACGCTTGTGCGTCTGCAACGCTTCACGCATTTCAATGACTTTTTGCTGCAGTTCGGCCAAAGTGATCAAATGCATTTGATCAGCCAGCGCTTTCGCTTTGGTATCGAGCAACTGCTTGCGCGCTTGATAATACTCACGCAACCGTAACATGAGTGCATCGTACTCTTCATGCAAACGTTCACGCGTGTTTTCACACGCAATTGGAGCTTTATCCTGTAACCGCTTAAATTGCATAGCCAATCGTGCTTTTTCAATTTGATAGCCGTTGGTGCGTTTTAAGTTCTTCGTTAAACCTAACCATGAGCAGCTCCGAATCAACCATTTGGTCGGATCGAAATGCCACCACCGAATACCATTCCGATAGTCGGCTGAGAAAATGTGGTGATAGTTGTGATAGCCCTCACCGAAAGTCAAAAAGGCTAAAAAGCCGTTGTCACGCGCAGTGTTGCGATCGGTATAAGTTTGCTTACCCCAAATATGCGCCAGCGAGTTAATGAAGAACGTCGTATGATGGTTAATCACCAAGCGGGCAAAACCAACTAATAAGACTGCTCCCCAAACATCACCCAGCATAAAGCCAATGGCAATTGGCCAGCCAATAGTCGTGATTAGCGTGAGCAACAAATAATGACGGTGTTGCCACATCACAATAGGGTCTTGCTGAAGGTCTTTGACGTTATCGTAGTTGCTGTATTTTGATGCCTGATATTCACGCAGCATCCAACCAATATGCGAATACCAAAAGCCGCGCTTCGCTGAATATGGGTCGTGGTCGTTGTCATCTACATGTTTGTGATGCTCACGGTGATCAGACGACCAATGCAGCGCACTGTTCTGTACTGCTAGCGCGCCGCCTAAAGCAAATAAAATGCGCAGCGACCAATGCGCGTCATAGGTTTTATGCGCCCATAAACGGTGGTAGCCGGCGGTGATCGAGATACCCGCGAACGCAATGGTTCCAAGTAGCGCAACAATCATACCGGTAGAAAAACCATACGTGATGCCATACCAAGGCACACCAATTGCAGAAATTGCAAAAGTAATGGCAAAAACTAAGGTGTTTAACCAAATAATCGGGGGCTTACCAGACGTTTCTGGCGCAGATGACACAGACATAAAACCAACCACATAACTGAGAAAAAGAATCACGCACTGCTATCAATTTATTTTAGCGAACACGTGTACGCTGAATGTACTTGGCTTCACCGCGAAAGTAAACCCAAAATGCGACGAATGGACTTCAAATTCGGTGTAGGTCACAGACTATTTGCAGCTCTGTAGTGAGACTGCAATAATGCACGCCAGTTCAACTCTTTACACAAGGCAGGCCATGGCAGGTATCCGCGCGGCACAAAAGGAAAAAACTCGACGGGCATTGATTCAAGCAGCAATGAATCAGCTCAGTGCTGAGCATGGCTACGCGAGCTTGAGTTTGCGTGAAGTTGCACGCGAGGCAGGTATTGCCCCCACCTCCTTCTATCGCCACTTTCAAAATATGGACGAACTTGGTTTGACCTTGGTTGATGAGGGCGGGTTAGCGCTACGGCAGTTGTTACGGCAATCGCGGCAGCAAATCGCCAAAGGTGGCTCGATCATTCGCTCGTCGGTCATGACGTTTATGGCGTTTGTTGCGGACCATCCAGCTATCTTTCGCCTATTACTGCAGGAAAAATCAGGCAACTCACGAGAGTTTCGTTTGGCTGTGCAGCGCGAAGTTGAACATTTTGCCGCTGAATTAGTTGATTACTTAGTGGCTGAGCAGCAATTTTCACGTCAACTGGCAGACCTACAAGCCGACGCTATTGTTCGAATTGTTTTCAGTGCGGGTGCTGATGTTATTGATGCAAGCGATGACGAGCGGGAATGTATTACTGAGCGCACTATTCAGCAAGTGCGCCTGGTTGCCCGCGGCGCCGCGGCTACGCGCTCAGCGGCCACATCCACAGAATAATCGGCACCGCCATGGCTACCACTAATACGGTGAGTGGTAAACCTAACTTCCAATAATCACTGAAGCTATAACCACCAGGACCCATCACGAGAATATTCGATTGATGTCCAATAGGCGTCAAAAACGGTAAAGCGGCGCCGATAGCAACGGCCATCAAAAACGGATCAATCGATGCTCCCAGCGAGCCTGCCATACTAATACCAATCGGTGCCATCAGCACTGCGGCAGCCGCATTATTCACGATATTGGACAACAGAATAGTCGCCACCATCAACACAATAATCGCGACCGCAGCAGGCGCATCTTGGCTAATAGCGAGCGCTGCATTAGCCAAGGTATCGGCGGCACCGCTTCGCTCAAGCGCACCACCGAGCGGTATCGTCGCACCAAGCAGGACAATGATGGGCCATTCGATATTCTCATATAATTCGCGCAGCGGCATGACGTTGGTGACGACCATCAGTCCAGCCGCCAAGGTAAAAGCAACCGGTACCGATAGCAGCCCTAATGCGCTGAGTAAAATAGCAGACGCAAAGATGGTAATAGGTAAAATAAATTGCTTTTGGTTGCCGATACGAAGACTTCGTTGCGCCAGCGGAAAGCAGCCAAAACGGACGAAGACATCATTGAGTACCTCACTGTCGCCCTGCAATAAGAGAACATCGCCGGGCTTAAAGCGGACATTCGACAAACTCGGTTTGAGCGTTTGACCATGACGAGCAACCGCCAACACGTTGACGCCGAACCGATGGCGCAAGCGTAAATCTGCTGCCGAACGACCTATCAATCGAGAATCATGGCCAACGATGCCCTCGATAACCTTAATTTCATCCGACACCAGAAAGCGCTCGTCGATTTCTTCGTCAGCATTGAGCTCAAAGTTCGTAATGTCCAAGATCTGTTGCAACGTATCAGCATCAGCCTCCACAATGAGAACATCTTCGGCTTTAAAGCGTTGATAGCGTGGTGGTGCCGTAATCTGATTTTTGCCGCGTTTAAGCGCGACCACCGCAAAGTTCTCTTTGACCTTAGACTCTAATTCGTAAAGCGTACTGCCAATCAAATCATTTTCAGGAGGGATATAAATTTCGGTCAAATAAGACGTCAAATCGTAAGGTGAGTTCGATTTATTTCTACCGGCTTTGTCAGGTACCAACCAACGGCTCACCAGCCACATCAGCACTAAGCCACCGACAGCCACAGATAAACCCACTGGGGTGAAATCAAAAATACCAAAACTCTCACCGGTGGCCTGGGCACGAATATCCGAGATAATGATATTCGGTGGCGTACCTATCATGGTAATGGTTCCACCGAGCAGCGAGCCAAACGCCATAGGCATCAATACGCGTGAGGCACTTCCATTATTCACACGGGCTAATTGCAACGCGACCGGAATCATAATGGCCATAGCACCGGTATTACTAATGAATGCTGAAACAAAAGTCGTAAGACTCGTTAGCACGAGCATTTGTACCCAAGGCCGATCGCCTGCTTTTTTGACCAAAGTCGCAAGGGCATCGACTACCCCCGAATGCCAGAGTGCATGACTGATCACGAGCACCGCAGCGACGGTAATTACTGCAGCGTTACCGAAGCCAGCAAAGACCTCTTGTGCAGGAACCAGCCCAACAATAGCTGCCAACAACAAAGCACCCATACCAACAATGTCATAGCGCCACCGGTCCCATACAAAAAAGACCAGCGCAATCAGCAATATGGCGCCTATTAATAGTTGATCAATCATCAGTAAACCTGTTTCACCCAAATCGGCGTATAGAACAGCATAGAGTGGCTTGATTTCGTGGGAAGTCAACAGTTTTACTGCTAAGATTGAGCCGAAAAATTAACAGAACAAGGAGAATTCAATGGCTAGCACATTGTTGCGTAACCTTTTGGTTGCGACCACTGCGCTTACGTTAAGTGCGCCACTATTCGCGCGTGACATTACATTAGAAGAGACCATCACGGTTCAATCCATAACCAGTACTGCCGTCTCCGCTGATGGCCAGATGGCAGCGTTTACCCGCAATGTTCCACGCACCCCCTACGTTGATGATGACGGCAGTAACTATACCGAGTTGTTTACAGTCACTGGTGAAAATGACCCGGTGCCTTTCATCACCGGCAAACACAGTTTGGGTTCGATTCAAGTACATGGCGATGCCATCTATTTTCTTGCGAAGCGTGGCGATGATAAGCACACCAGCCTCTATCGTATTGCTACTACTGGTGGCGAGGCGCAACGCGTCTTAGCACATGAAAATGCAATCAGTAGTTATGCATTGAGCGATGACGGTCGTTACATTGCGTTCCGCGCTCGGGCAAAAGCCGATGAAACTGACGAAAAGTTAAGCAAAAAAGGTTTTAAAGCAGAAATCTACGAAGAAGAATTTAAATTTACGCATGCTTGGCTGTTCGATACGCAAGCAGAAGCTACAGATCCGGTTCAAATAACCGACGACGAACAAATTTACTCCGTTGATTTCCGTCCTGGTCATGAACAACTTCTGGTTCGTGCGGCCCCAACCGCGCTGGTTGATGACAACTATATGAGCAGCAGCTATCGCCTCATCGATTACAGCGGCGAAACCGTCGGTTCGTTCGAGTCGGTAGGCAAGCTTGGCAAAGCGGAGTTCTCCCCAGATGGTCGCTATGTCGCAGTGATCGGCGCTGCTGATTATAACGACCCCGCCGATGGTCGCCTCTATGTCTACGATACGCAAAAAGAAAACGAGCGCGTTGAAGTACTCCCAAACTACATGGGTCACGTGCAAGATATCGCTTGGCGTCGTAATGACGAACTCGTTTGGTTAGGCCATCGTGGCACCGAAAGTGAAGTGCAAGCGCTTACCATGCAATGGTTAGAAAGCCGTACCTTGTTAGAACTCGGTAAAGCCATTGTGGTCGACATTGAAGTTGCTGAAGGGCAAAGCGATGTCTATGTACGAGCGCATACAGCGGCACACCCGACAGAATTGTTCCGCTTACAGAATCAGCAATTGATTCGTTTAACTGATTCCAACCCTTGGTTAGCGGACATCACACTACCGCGCCAAGAAACGATTAGCTACAAGGCTCGTGATGGTCTCGATCTCGAAGGGATTGTGGTCTACCCGACAGACTATCAAGAAGGTCAGCAATACCCTTTGATTATGGTCGTTCATGGTGGTCCTGAAGCGCATTACAGCAATGGTTGGTTGGATCGTTATGCCAGCCCGGTTAAACATGCCGCACAGCAAGGCTACGCCCTATTCTTCCCGAATTATCGTGGTAGCACCGGTCGTGGCGTTGAATTCTCAAAGCTGGGTCAGAATGACTATGCTGGCAAAGAATTCGATGACCTCGTCGATGGTAAACAACATTTAGTTGAAATGGGCTTAGTCGACAGTACTAAGGTCGGCATCACTGGCGGTTCATATGGTGGTTTTGCGTCTGCTTGGGGTGCCACTGCACTGACTGAGCATTTTGCGGCGAGCGTTATGTTTGTCGGAATCAGCGATAACATTTCGAAGTTTGGTACCACCGATATTGCGAAAGAAATGCATGCTGTTCATGCGCGCAGCTATCCGTGGGAGAAATGGCAATGGTATTTAGAGCGTAGCCCTATTTATCATGCGGAGAAAGCACGCACGCCAATACTGATCTTACATGGTAAAGAAGACACCCGTGTACATCCGAGCCAGTCGATGGAGCTGTATCGCTACCTGAAAACTCACGGTAATGTGCCCGTGCGACTTGTACTTTATCCGGGCGAAGGTCATGGTAACCGCCGAGTGGCTTCACAGCTCGACTATGGTATGCGCATGATGCGCTGGATGAACCACTTCTTAGTAGAGGGTGGCACTGAAGCTCCTGCACATGAACTGCCGCACGCTGAGAATTTGAAATAACTCCATTAAAAAAGGCGCCATCCGGCGCCTTTTCTTTATCTAACAAATCTTAATAACTTATAGCTGTGGACCTGCTGCAACCAGCGCTTGGCCTTCAGCATTATCGGTAAACTTCTCGAAGTTAGCGACAAAGCGCTGTGCTAAGTCTTTCGCACGGACGTCCCATTCCACAGCATCATCGTAAGTGTTGCGTGGATCCAAAATTGATGTGTCTTCAACACCCGGCAGACTGGTTGGCATCGCCAAGTTGAAGTAGGGCAACTGCACAAAATCTGCATCTTCAATGCTACCGTCGAGGATGGCATCAATGATAGCGCGGGTTGCTTTAATCGAAATACGTTTGCCAGTGCCGTTCCAACCGGTGTTCACCAAATAAGCTTCAGCGCCTGACGCTGCCATACGCTTGCCCAATACTTCAGCGTACTGCGTTGGGTGTAAGCTTAGGAAAGCGGCGCCGAAACAGCTCGAGAACGTTGGAGTCGGTTCCGTAATACCACGTTCAGTACCCGCTAATTTGGCGGTGAAGCCAGACAAGAAGTGATACTTCGCTTGCGCGTCAGTCAATTTCGATACCGGCGGTAACACACCGAATGCATCCGCAGTTAGGAAGATAACTTTCTTTGCGTGACCTGCCTTTGAAACTGGCTTGACGATGTTATCGATGTGATAAATCGGGTACGAAACGCGGGTGTTTTCAGTCTTGGAACCGTCATTGAAGTCAACGGTACCGTCATCTAATACAGTGACGTTCTCAAGCAATGCATCACGACGGATGGCGTTGTAGATATCTGGCTCAGCTTCTTGCGAAAGGTTGATGGTTTTGGCGTAACAGCCGCCTTCAAAGTTAAACACGCCATCGTCATCCCAGCCATGTTCGTCATCACCAATAAGCTCACGCTTTGGATCGGTCGACAAGGTGGTTTTACCGGTGCCGGATAAACCGAAGAATACCGCGACATCACCATCTTTACCGACGTTCGCTGAACAATGCATAGACGCCACACCGCGCAATGGTAAAAAGTAGTTCATCATCGAGAACATACCTTTTTTCATTTCGCCGCCGTACCAAGTGCCACCGATTAATTGAATGCGCTCAGTGAGGTTAAATGCCACAAAGTTTTCAGAATTGAGGCCATGTTCTTGCCACTTCGGATTGATGCATTTCGCGCCGTTCATGACTACGAAATCAGCCTTGAACGTTTTCAGTTCTTCCGCACTTGGGCGAATAAACATGTTCTTGACGAAATGTGCTTGCCACGCCACTTCAGTTATGAAACGCACGGCTAACCGCGTATCTTCATTGGCGCCGCAGTAGGTATCGACAACAAACAAGCGTTTGCCGGACAACTGTGAAGTGACCGTGCCTTTCAAATCAGCCCAGATAGCTGGCGAAATAGCTTTGTTATCATTCTTACCTTGATCAGACCACCACAATGTGTTTTCTGTGGTTTCATCACGCACAATATATTTGTCTTTTGGTGAGCGTCCGGTAAAAATTCCGGTGTCTACGGCGACAGCGCCAAGGTTTGTCACAGTACCCTTTTCATACCCATGCAGATCACTACGGGTTTCTTCTTCGAACAACAGTTCGTAGGAAGGATTGTGAACAATTTCGGTGACGTCTGTGATGCCGTATTGGCTCAAATCCAGATCGGCCATGTGCTGGACTCCTGCAGGTCTGATCGGTGCAAATGAATAGAAAACGGTTAATGGGTCGCGATATTACATCGAAACACACAAAATTCCTAGTCTAACGGGCGTTATAAGCTGCGCTTTGTCGCACTTAGCTGCGTTTCGATTGCTTAATTTTTGCCTCAAGCGCAGCCGTCACTTCTGCAGCGGTAAACTGTCGTACATCCCCATGATGCAGAGCGACCTCTTTCACTAAAGTGGACGAAATAAAGGAATTTTCTTCGGCGGGGGTCAGAAACACACTCTCTAACTCAGCGTATAAACGCCGATTCATGTTGGCCAGTTGAAATTCGTATTCAAAATCACTAACCGCACGTAAGCCGCGAATCAACACCGTGGCTTCATGTTCTTTGGCAAAATCAACGAGCAAACCGCTAAAACCTACCACTTCTACATTTGGCAAGTCGCGGGTGACCTGGCGCACTAACTCAACGCGTTCGGCTAAGCTAAACATCGGCTGTTTGCTCGGACTTGCAGCTACGCCCACGATAATTTCGCTAAAGAGGTTCGCTGCGCGCTCGATTAAATCGGCATGCCCATTCGTAATCGGATCAAAGGTACCGGGATAAATAGCGCGTTTATGCATGATTTTTCTCCAGTTCCGCAAATGAGGATGCGGATTGCCCCTCGGATCAGTTAAACTATGCGGTATAAATCTGACCGAGACCAAGTTTGGTCTGAATGAGCGGAGAATTACATGAAGCAAGATTTTTATCAACAACTTGAACAGCAGCTTGACGAGCTGCGTGAAGAGGGTTTGTACAAGAATGAACGGATTATTCTGGGCGAACAAGCCGCAGAAATTCAAGTCGGCAACGGCGAATCGGTTCTCAATTTCTGTGCCAACAATTACCTCGGTTTAGCAAATGCCGATGAATTAATTGAAGCCGCCAAGCAAGGTCTTGACGAGCATGGCTTCGGGACCGCCTCGGTGCGCTTTATTTGTGGTACGCAAAATATCCATAAAACATTAGAAAGCAAACTCAGCGACTTTTTAGGCACCGAAGACACCATTCTATATTCATCGTGCTTCGACGCGAATGGCGGCTTATTTGAAACCTTGATGGGTCCAGAAGATGCGATCATCAGCGATGAGCTCAATCACGCCAGTATTATTGATGGCATTCGGTTGAGCAAATCCAAGCGCTATCGTTACAAGAACAACGATATGGCCGACCTCGAAGCCCAGTTGAAGCAAGCGAAAGCTGATGGCGCCCGTCACATCTTAATTGCAACCGACGGTGTGTTCTCAATGGACGGTGTGATTGCCAACCTTAAAGGCATTTGTGATTTAGCCGACCAATATGGTGCATTGGTGATGATGGATGATTGTCATGCTACCGGATTCTTGGGCAAAAATGGTCGCGGCACCCATGAATACTGTGACGTCATGGGCCGTGTTGACATTATCACCGGTACTCTAGGAAAAGCATTGGGCGGAGCCTCGGGCGGTTATACCTCAGGTAAGAAGCATGTGATTGATTGGCTCCGTCAACGTTCACGCCCATATTTGTTCTCTAACTCCGTTGCGCCAGCGATCGTTCAAGCATCGATTCGCGTACTGGAGATGCTCGAACAAGGTGACGAACTACGCGCGCGGCTTTGGGAAAACGCTGCCCATTTCCGCAACAAGATGACCGCTGCGGGATTCACCCTCAGTGGCGCCGACCATGCCATCATTCCCGTCATGATTGGTGATGCGCGGTTAGCGAGCGAAATGTCTGATCGATTGTTGGCCGAGGGAATCTATGTAGTCGGTTTCTCATTCCCGGTAGTTCCGCGTGGCAAAGCACGCATCCGGACACAAATGTCAGCGGGTCATTCACGCGAACAACTTGATCGCGCAATAGATGCCTTTATTCGTATCGGTAAAGATTTGAACATTATTTAGTGGTTTGGTCTCTGCTAGCGGAGACCAATGAGTCACGGCCATCAGAAGGAGGTCGAACATGAAAGCTTTAGCGAAATTGCACGCCGAACCCGGCATTTGGATGACAGAAGCAGAGAAGCCGGAATACGGCTATAACGACCTGCTCATCCGCATCAAGAAAACGGCTATTTGTGGAACAGATGTCCACATTTTTAAATGGGATGAATGGTCACAGAAAACCATTCCAGTACCGATGATTGTCGGTCATGAATATGTTGGTGTTGTTGAAGCCATGGGTGACGGTGTGCGCGGTTTCGCGAAAGGCGACCGCGTATCCGGTGAAGGCCATATTACTTGCGGCCATTGCCGGAATTGTCGTGCCGGACGTCGGCATCTGTGTCGCAATACCGTTGGTGTCGGTGTGAATCGTCAAGGTTGTTTTGCAGAATACTTGGTTATTCCTGCAGATAATGCGTTCAAATTGCCGGATGACATTAGCGATGACCTTGCTGCCATTTTCGATCCATTTGGTAATGCTGTGCATACTGCCCTGGCTTTTGATTTGGTCGGCGAAGATGTCTTAATCACAGGCGCCGGTCCAATCGGTATTATGGCTGCGGCGGTCGCCAGACATGTTGGCGCGCGCCACGTTGTGATCACCGATGTGAACCCGTATCGACTCGAGCTCGCCGAAAAAATGGGTGCGACGCGTGCGGTGGATGTGACGAAAACAAAATTACGGGATGTCATGTCTGAACTCGGAATGAAAGAAGGCTTCGACGTCGGTTTGGAAATGTCTGGCGTGCCATCTGCCTTCGCAAGTATGTTGGAAACCATGAATCATGGTGGCAAGATTGCCATGTTGGGCATTCCACCGACTGCTGTTGCGATTGATTGGAACCAGGTTATTTTCAAAGGTCTAGTGATCAAAGGAATTTACGGTCGCGAGATGTTTGAGACTTGGTACAAAATGGCGAGCTTGTTGCAGTCTGGTCTTGATTTGTCACCGATACTGACGCATCAAATGCCAGTCGATGATTTCCAAAAAGGCTTCGACATTATGACCTCAGGTCAATCAGGCAAAGTTATCTTAAACTGGGATTAAAGCATGGCGGATTTTTCGCGCATCAATACAGAGACAGCGCATCAACTCTGGGAAGCGGGAACCGCCCGCTTCGTAGATATTCGTGATGAACGTTCATTTGCTGCTGGGCATATTCCACGTTCGTTGCGTTTGACCGATGCAAATGTCGTTGAGTTCTTAGACTCACTCGAGGATGATGAAGCCGTAGTGGTAGTCTGTTACCACGGTAATAGCAGCCAAGGCGCCGCGCAATATTTGGCGCATCAGGGTATTGAGCAAGTCAGCAGTTTAGATGGCGGATTTACCGCTTGGGGCCAACTTTTTCCAGAGGCAGTGGAGCGCGGTTAGATGCAAAAATTACTGGCGACGTCGAATGCAGCCATGATGGCAGAACTTCATGCTTATCTTCGGCAACGTGGCATTCCGGTCACCGTCAGTGAAAATGGTAACCAGCTCGAACTGTGGTTAACGCAGTCCAGTTACAAAGCACTCGCGAAAGAGTTGATCACCGAGTTTAAAAACAATCCGCAGCCCCTCGAACCCGTCGAGAGTTCGTCTGCATCACAACCCACTCGCTCATCTGCAAACCGCACTGGCCCCTCGATCTGGCGCCAAATGCGCAGTCAGGCTGGTGCAGTCACTCTAGGTTTCGCAGTGTTAGTCGTTGCAGTCTATTTGGGCCTGCAAACACCCGCCGCAGAAGCGCTTTTTGCGACCCTTCGTATCAGCGATTATTTTGATGTATTGCCGTGGACACAACCCTGGCGGCTCGTCACTCCTGCATTACTTCATTTTAGTCTGCTACATATTCTGTTTAATGTGTTCTGGTGGTGGTATCTCGGCGGTCGTTTCGAAAAACTCTACGGCTCCGTGTGGTTGGTGCTAGCCCTGCTCGTCACAGCGATTATTTCTAATGTGTCACAGTTCTTGGTGAGTGGCCCCTATTTCGGTGGGCTGTCTGGTGTCGTCTATGGGCTGTTTGGTTGTGCCGTGGTCCTGGCCTGGCAACGCCCATCGCACCCACTTTTTTTACCGCCTGGGCTGATTGGTTTTATGCTTGTTTGGCTCGTGCTTGGCTATACCGATTTACTCTGGGTCAATGTAGCCAACACCGCGCATACGGCTGGACTTATTGCAGGCCTTGTTTTTGGTGCAAGCATGCGATTGCTAGCGTTACGTAAGCGATAGCTCATGTCGACCACGCCGTTTCCAACCATCACATTTCCGGTTGTCAGCACCGGCGGAGAGGCTGAATGGTTAGCCCCATCTGAAGTACGTGTGCCTCTGAGTCAGCAACACGCGAATTGGTTACTCGACCCTGGCTCGTTAACAGCCAAACTCAAAGAACTCAGTGTCGACTTTAGAGTACAAGTGCTGGGGCAACGTGAAACAACGTTACTCGCTGATGAAAAGCCTTGGCTCGGTGATGTTAAACGCGCCGCAGTACGCGAAGTGATTTTATGGTGTGATGGACAACCCTGGGTTTTTGCCCGCAGTGTGTTCCCGCCGAGCGCATTGGCCGCTCAACAACTCAGCTTAGGTACGCTCGGTGACAGCCCGTTGGGAGAACATTTGTTTCGACAACCCGACCTCGCTCGCAGTGCCATTGAGCTCTGTCGCTTAACCCCCACTTCGCGCGTCGGTCAGTTACACCAGCAACTGGGGTATCCGGCACACGAACTATGGGGTCGTCGCAGCTGCTTCTACGCAGCCAATCAAACCGTATTGGTAGCGGAAGTATTTCTTGGCGCTGCTAAACTGTATTCAGAATCACCATCACAAGGATAGCTATGCGTTGGTTTTCACCGGATCGTTTACATGCATACTGGCGCTTGATGCGAGCCGATCGCCCTATTGGCACCTATTTACTGGCGTGGCCAACCCTCATGGCGTTGCTCATTGCGGGATCAGGTGAACCTTCATTACGCGTCGTTGTGCTGTTTATGATAGGTGTGTTTATCATGCGCTCAGCAGGGTGTGTGATTAATGATTTTGCCGACCGTAAAATTGACGGACATGTCACCCGTACACAGCTGCGTCCACTCGCTACTGGTGAGTTGGTGGCATGGCAGGCACTCCTGTTGTTTGTACTCCTTTTGACTATCGCGCTGTTTATTGTCCTGCAATTTAATCAGCAAACCTTGTGGCTGAGCCTCGGGGCCGTTGCGGTAGCAACCCTGTACCCGTTTTGCAAACGCTTTACCCAGCTCCCTCAACTGGTGCTGGGCATTGCGTTTAGTTTTGGCATTCTGATGGCGTTCACAGCTCTCGATCAAGGCTTGCCTATAGCAGCTTGGATACTCTTCGTAACGAATGTTGTATGGACCACGGCATACGATACCGAATACGCCATGGCAGACCGCTCAGATGATGTGAAAATTGGCGTTAAATCGACAGCGATTTTATTTGGCGGTTATGACCGCGCCATGATTGCCCTACTGCAATTACTGACGCTAGCAGGGTTTGCAGGGCTGGGCTGGCATTTGCAGTTCGGCTGGATTTTTTGGTTAAGCTTGATCATTGTTGCCATCCTCTTTGCTTGGCAACAAAAAATGATCTGGTGGCGAGAACCGCCGCGTTGTTTCGCGGCGTTCCTGCACAATAATCATGTGGGTTACGTGTTGACGTTAGGTATTGCTATCGATTACTGGTTCTGAACTTAGAGCTTTTAATTGCAGCACCTGTTGTACCGATTGGCGAATAGTTTGCAGCACCGCAGGCTCTAACATGCAGTCAATCCGATCACTAAATGGACCCACGCGCGCGTCCGCTTCAAATTGGCCGTCCGCATTCACCAGAATGAAAGCCTCTGACTTCAGCGTGCTGATGAGTCCACTGATAACTTTTCGGTCAAAGAACTCAGGCGCGTTGACACCATGCATGGCGCTCAAGCGCTCGGCTAATTGCACAGCATAACTCTCTAAATCATTGCGGCTTATCGCACCAGCTTGCTGCAACAGTTCAAGCACTATGGCATAACGCTGCAAGGTCTCACCCGCTGAGCGAGCGAGCAGCTGCAACTGGAAATACGCTTGGCTATCACGACTGGGCGCCGCGTAGATAGCTTCGCCTTGCTGCGATTCTGTATGCGCTAACAATTGCATTTCATGCAACTGCTCAATCAAAGCTTGCGCCCACAATTGCATCCGATCTCGCGAGTGACTGACAAACAATTCGTCCTGCAAGAGGGGTTGCATCTGCTCCAATAAGTCAGCTACCTCGGCAACAGTAAAGCGGTTGTAAGCCGTGGCGTATGCGGCGACCACGCAAGGCACAATCATCATGTGCATGATGTTATTTCGGTAGTAGGTCATGGCGATCGCATTCGTGCCTTCCAACTTGATCATCTCACCGAGTTCATCTTGCTCAACCGAAAACTTGTCATGAATACTCGCCAACTGCCACAACTCCGCACCACTTTGATGTGGCACGTATGAGTCTTTGCTATACGGCACTTCTCTCAGTAGCTTGGTGTAAATATTGAGCTGCGCGATGAGCTCTTCACGCGTCAACGCATGTTGCTCAGCACTCAGCAAAGCTAACGCTGACAGGTTCACACTATTGAGTGCGGCCGCGTCATTAATGCGATGCATGATCTGCTCAGCAAGAATATTGACGGTCGGCGTTAACCATTTGGGTCGCGATGGTTCTTCGGCGCCATGGGTAATCGCATCGCGCCAATCTGGCTGCAAAGTATCTAAGGTTTCGCCTAAATTGATCGGCTCACCGAAGGTCACAAAACCATGTCCAAAATTACGCAAATGACGCAACGTGCTGAGCACTTGGAACACCGATTCCTTCTCCTTCGACTTTCCTTTTAACTCTTTTAAGTAAGTACCCACTTCCATGACATGCTCATAGCCAAGGTACACCGGCACAATCGACAATGGTCGAGTTTGACCACGCAGCATACCCTGCACAGTCATCGCAATCATGCCCGTTTTCGGAGCTAGCAAACGACCGGTGCGGCTGCGCCCACCCTCAGTGAAATACTCGACCGGGTAGCCCTTTTGGAAGAGCCGATTGAGATACTCTCGGAAAACAGCTGAATAGAGTTTATTGCCCTTAAAGCTGCGACGAATAAAGAACGCACCACCACGACGGAACAGTGGACCCGCCGGGAAGAAATCAAGGTTTACGCCAGCAGCGATATGCGGCGGAACTAGGCCCTCTTTATAAATCACGTAACTCAACAGCAGATAGTCCATATGGCTGCGGTGACATGGGACATAAATAACTTCGTGCCCAGCTTGTGCCAAGGCTCGAATCCGCTCACCACCTTCTATATGGATACCGTTGTAAATACGACTCCACAACCACGCCATAAAACGGTCGAGAATACGTACCAGTGTTTCGCTATAGTTTGCTGCAATTTCATCGAGATACTTATAGGCAGTTTTGCGAGCTTGCTCGACGGAGACCTTTTTGCTCTTGGCTTCATCTTCTATCGCTTTTTGCAGCGCTGCAGAATTGAGTAGGCTTTCAATCACCAACTCACGGTCCGTTACTTTAGGCCCAGCGACCGCGTGTCTGAGTCGCACAAAATGCACCCGCGCAACCCGCGCTAATTTGTGGGCGATAACGCGGCTACTGCCGAACTTATCCGCCATATCACGGAGCTGGACTGGGCGACTCGCGCGAACCAAAATGTTGCGACCGGAAAAGAGAACCAACCAAAACTTGCGCCACATGCCGGGGTTATCCAAATCACCGACCATAGGCTTACCTTCACGGCGCTCTTGCCCTGACTTACGTCCCCAAAACACGCCAACGGGTACGAGTTGAACGGCGACACTTGAATCACGCTCATGGGCTTGCAGTAGTTGCTGGAACTCATCGACAGCGGCTTCGGCCTGCTGAGTTTCGGAAGGAGCAACATACATAAGTCGCGCAAACGACTGCCCATTGATCAATAGCGGCTCGTCAATACTTGGCAAATTAGCTTGAGCAAGAGCTGCTCGCGCTACCAGGTGGTCCGCGGCGGACGTCGAACGCATGATGTAAACCACTTGCTTGGTACCGACGGCTGATTGTTCGGTATCACGATCAAGAATAATCTCAAATCGAGTCAAAAGCCGAATCGGCCAGTACAGCACTGTTCGCCAAAAAGCCTGCAACCTCATTCAACGTCCTCATCAAAGTAAACGGTGACAGCATAGCACCAATAGTTGGCTATTCTGCCAGAAAAACCGTCGTGACTAAATATTTGGAAATTTACTAGAAAAAAAGTTGCGAAATGAAAACACCTGTATATACTCACAGTATCACTGTATAGATAAACAGGTAATGACATGCGTCCCTTAACACCGCGTCAGCAAGAAATCTTGACCCTTATTAAAGATAACCTTGATGCCACTGGTATGCCGCCAACGCGGGCTGAAATAGCAACACGCTTGGGGTTCAAATCAGCAAATTCCGCTGAAGAACACCTAAAAGCACTTGCTAAGAAAGGTGTGATAGAGATGCTACCTGGCATGTCACGCGGTATTCGCATCATAGGTGACGAAGACGAGATGCCTGAAGGCTTACCCTTAGTTGGTCAAGTAGCCGCAGGTGAACCGATACTGGCGCAGCAGCATATCGAAAGTCATTATCGCGTCGATGAGAATTTGTTTAGGCCTCATGCTGATTTCCTCTTACGAGTACAAGGCATGAGTATGAAAGATATTGGTATTTTGGATGGCGACTTGCTCGCTGTGCATAAGACTCAAGAAGCTCGAAATGGTCAAATCATTGTAGCCCGTGTGGACGATGACGTTACCGTGAAGCGGTTCGAGCGTAAGGGGAATACCATTTTATTACACCCAGAGAACGAAGAGTTTTCGCCAATTCAAGTGGATTTAACCCAGCAATATTTTACGGTCGAAGGGTTAGCGGTTGGCGTGATTCGTAATGGAGCGTGGTTATGAGAAACTTTGATTCAGCTTACACAGCACAACAATTCTTGGAAACCGTTGAGAGTGCGCCTTGGAGTGGACAAGAGTCGGCACATTTAGCGACGCATCAATTTAATGATGTATTGCCACGCATTCAGGCGTTAGCGATGCGCACAAGCGAGTGGATTACAGTCATCGGCGGTACACGCCAAGTTATCGACGCAATGGTACAAAGTGGCATTAGCCGTGCTCGCATTCGCTGGGTAGCTGGTAAAACGCAAGATCAACGCGAATGGGCGACCGAACAAGCGTTATTGGCGAGCACCAGCAGCGTTGTATTGAGCTGGTTAGAAGACTTATCGCCGCGCATGCAGCAGCGTTTGAAGATGGCGAGCAAAGTCAGTCACACCCACAGTTTTGTGTTTAATGCGCTTCCTTCACTTACCCCACTCCACTAAATCTGCGAGTGAAGGTTGTCCTTCGGGCTGCTTCGGCAGCCCTTTTTTATGCATGTTTTTTCTCTTATCCTTAAATTTTATTAACTTTGGCGGTGGCTTTTTCGTCACGTCATGGTATTTTGTTTCAGCAGCTTACTGCTAACACAAAAACAAATAATAAGACTGATACAAAACAACAAAGGGTTAGTGGGGAAAGCGATTTTTCCTTTACCAGAAATGCTGTTCCTTTTTCTGCTCACCTCTTTGTTCTTCAGGCTCGCACTTCGGTGTTTTCGTGGTAGTCCACGTCGGAAGAATGAGAGGAGATGTCGCGTGAGAACGAGACTCATCACCGCGCTCGTAGCAGGTTTACCCCTGGCTGCTAGTGCACAATCGCAATTCAATTTGACCCAAGGTGTCACAGATATAAGTAATCGTGTGTATGACCTACACATGACCATCTTCTATATTTGTTGCATCATCGGCGTCATCGTTTTTGGGGCCATGTTTTGGTCCATGTTCCGCCATCGCAAATCAAAAGGTCGCAAACCTGCGACTTTCCATGAGAACGTGAAGGTCGAAATCGCTTGGACCATAGTCCCCTTCTTGATTCTGGTTGGTATGGCCATTCCTGCCACATCCACTTTGATTGCTATGGAAGATGTGAGCGAATCGGAAGTCACCGTTTTAGTGACCGGCTCGCAGTGGAAATGGCATTACCGTTATTTTGACCATGAGGTCGAGTATTTTAGTTTGCTTGCCACACCTCGTGATCAGATCACTAATCGGCTCGATAAAGGTGAGAATTACTTACTTGAAGTCGATCGTCCGTTAGTTATCCCTACTGGTAAGAAAGTTCGTTTCCTCATCACTTCTGACGACGTTATCCATTCTTGGTGGGTACCTGCATTTGCGGTGAAGAAAGATGCAAACCCTGGCTTCATAAACGAAGCTTGGACTCGCGTTGATGAGCCCGGTATTTATCGTGGTCAGTGTGCCGAACTGTGTGGTAAAGATCACGGCTATATGCCAGTAGTGGTCATTGCGAAGGAACCAGCCGAGTATGAGGCTTGGATTACTGAGCAAGAAACGATTCAGCGCGAAGCCAAAGAAGAAGAGCAACGTCTCTTATCGATGTCTATGAGCATGGAAGAACTGATGGAACTCGGCGAACGAGTCTATTTAGGTAGCTGTGCAGCGTGTCATCAGCCCAATGGTCAAGGTATCCCGGGCGTATTCCCAAGCCTAGTAGGTACTGAAATGGTCAAGAACGACATTCCAGGCCATATCGACATTGTTGTGAACGGTAAAAACGGCACCGCAATGCAGGCATTTGCTAACCAGCTTTCGTTGCGTGAAATCGCTGCGGTTGTTACCTACGAGCGAAATGCTTGGGGTAATGATACCGGAGACATCGTGCAAGCCGCCGATGTCAACGAATACGTGAATCAATAAGGGAGACTCGACTATGAGCACAGTAGTTGGCGAGATGGATCATCACGATCATCACCACCATGCGCCGTCGGGCATTACCCGTTGGCTATTTACCACAAACCATAAAGATATCGGCTCGTTATATCTGTGGTTCAGTTTCATCATGTTTTTGGTTGGCGGCTCTATGGCGATGGTTATTCGCGCCGAGCTATTCCAACCTGGATTACAACTGGTAGAACCGCACTTCTTTAACCAGATGACAACCGTACACGGTTTGATCATGGTATTCGGTGCCGTTATGCCTGCCTTTACAGGTCTAGCAAACTGGATGGTGCCGCTGATGATTGGCGCACCTGATATGGCATTACCGCGAATGAACAACTGGTCCTTCTGGATTCTGCCGTTCGCATTCGCCATTTTGTTAGCGTCATTGTTTATGGAAGGCGGCGGTCCAGCATTCGGTTGGACGTTCTATGCACCGCTGTCGACCACCTATAGTGGCGATTCAACTGCATTGTTCGTATTCTCAGTGCATATTATGGGTATCTCATCGATTATGGGAGCGATCAACGTGATCGTGACCATTATGAACATGCGTGCACCTGGTATGACCTACATGAAGATGCCGTTGTTCGTATGGACTTGGTTTATTACCGCTTTCCTCCTCATTGCGGTCATGCCAGTTCTGGCCGGCGCAGTAACCATGGTATTAACCGACAAGTACTTCGGTACCAGCTTCTTTGATGCAGCTGGCGGTGGTGACCCGGTTATGTTCCAGCACATTTTCTGGTTCTTTGGTCACCCCGAAGTTTACATCATGATTCTGCCCTCATTCGGTATCGTTTCAGCAATCATTCCGGCATTTTCGCGTAAACCACTATTTGGCTACGCATCGATGGTTTACGCCACCGCAGCTATCGCCGGGTTATCGTTCTTGGTTTGGGCGCACCACATGTTCACAACAGGCATGCCAGTGTTTGCTGAACTGTTCTTTATGTACTGTACGATGTTGATATCGGTACCCACTGGGGTGAAAGTATTTAACTGGGTTGCCACCATGTGGCGTGGTTCGATTTCATTCGAAACACCAATGCTGTTTGCGTTAGCCTTCGTTATTTTGTTCACCATTGGTGGTTTCTCAGGCCTGATGCTCGCTATCACGCCAGTTGACTTCCAGTACCACGACACCTACTTCGTCGTGGCTCACTTCCACTATGTATTAGTCAGTGGTGCGATCTTCTCCATTATGGCTGCAGCGTACTACTGGTTGCCGAAGTGGACAGGTCACATGTATGACGAAAACTTAGGTCGCTGGCACTTCTGGTGCTCGCTGATTTCCGTGAACGTGTTGTTCTTCCCTATGCACTTCGTTGGTCTAGCGGGTATGCCACGTCGGATTCCTGATTACGCCCTGCAGTTCGCAGATATCAACCAAATTGTCAGTATCGGTGGTTTTGCCTTCGGTCTGTCTCAGTTGATCTTCCTGTGGCTTGTCATCAAGTGTGTACGTGGTGGCGAAAAAGCACCTGCGAAACCTTGGGAAGGTGCCGAAGGTTTGGAATGGACAGTCGATTCTCCGGCTCCATACCACACCTTTGAAACACCGCCACAGGTTAAGTAATAAGGAATTGACGCATGACTGATACCAACTCGAATCCAGCACCACAGCGGCCAGATAATGGCCGCGTAGTGCGCCGCTTATTGCTTACCGTGGTATGCATGTTTGCATTTGGGTACGCGTTGGTACCGCTGTATGAAGTGTTTTGTGATATCACTGGGTTTAACGGCCGCACTAAAAATGAACAAGCTGCGGCCAATACTCGTGCAGTGGATACCTCGCGAACCGTCAACGTTCAATTTATTACGCGTACGAATAGTGGTATGCCATGGGGTTTTGCACCGGAAGTGAAAAGCGTTCGCGTGCATCCTGGTGAAACGAAAGTCGTGAACTTTCTCGCCAACAACCCCACTGGCGGCAACATGGTGGCGCAAGCTATCCCGTCTGTTGCGCCCGGTGAAGCCGCATTGTATCTCAATAAAACCGAGTGTTTTTGCTTTAACCAGCAACCACTCAAAGCAGGGGCTAAAACCGCCATGCCGATGCAGTTTTATTTAGATCCGGATATTCCCGAACATATTCATACGCTGACCTTGTCATACACGCTGTACGATATGACAGCCAATGCTACACCGGATGTGCTGGCGCAAATGCAGCCGGCAAACTAAGGAATTGTTATGGCAGAGAAACACGAAAAATATTATGTCCCCGCGTCCAGCCCGTGGCCCATTGTTGGCGCTGTTGGTCTCGGTTTAATTGCTTTTGGTGCCGGACACACCGTTATCGAAAATAGTAAAGGTATTGACGGCTGGGGCAGTAACGTCCTCACCGCCGGATTACTCGTCATTGCATTCATGTTGTTTGGTTGGTTCCGTGACCAAATTAATGAATCTATGTCGGGAATGTACAGCAAACAGTTGAGCGCGTCATATCGCCAGGGGATGAGTTGGTTCATCTTCTCCGAGATTATGTTCTTTGCTGCATTCTTCGGAGCGCTATTTTATGCGCGAGTGATTGCCGTAGAGTGGCTCGGTGGCGCTGGTAACAATGCGATGACCAATGAAGTGCTGTGGCCCGAGTTTAGTGCGCATTGGCCATTAACCGAAACGCCGGGTGGCACCGCTTCCGGCGAAATGGGTTGGTTCGGCCTACCGCTGTATAACACCATTATTTTGATTATCTCGTCGTTCACTTGTCACTTTGCCCATGTCGGCCTTGAGAAGGGCAAGCGGACGCAACTAAAAGTGTGGTTAGGAATTACAATCATTCTGGGTTGTATCTTCTTGTACTTACAGGGCGTGGAATATGTGCACGCTTATCAAGACCTTGGCTTGACTCTAGATTCTGGTATTTATGGCAATACCTTCTACATGCTCACTGGCTTCCATGGCATGCACGTTACCCTTGGTACGATCATGCTGATCATCATGTTCCTGCGAGTCATGAAAGGTCACTTTACCCATGACAATCACTTTGCTTTCCAGGCTACCAGTTGGTACTGGCACTTTGTTGACGTGGTTTGGGTATGCTTGTTTATCTTTGTTTATATTCTTTAAACCCAGCGAGCGCCCGTTAATACGGGCGCTCATTCGGTGCAATAACACCGGACAGTAGTAACGCCACAATGATGGCCATGGCAATACCGGACCACATCACCCGTTTGCCCAAGTAGTGTGTCATTGAGGGCTTGGTCGGATCATCGCGTAACATCGCAAATAACGCGCGAAACAGATTCACGACCATAAAAAGCATGAGTAGTACCAAAATGACTTTAGCAGTAAAAACCATGACATCTTCCTTTCGAGGAGCAGCAGAATGAATCGGGGCAAATTAATTGCCGTGACGCTCACTGTGCTGGCAATTTTCATTTTGGTCAACCTTGGATTGTGGCAGCTCGAACGTGCCGACGAAAAACAAGTTTTGTTCGATGACTTTGCGCAAAATCAGTCGCAAGCTGTCGATTTAACACTGCAACCTGACCCCTTACCTGCCCGCTATCAATCGGTCGAAATTACCGGAACCTTTACCGATAATCGGTATTTTCTGCTCGATAATCAGATCTGGCAAGGGCGTGTGGGTTATCAAGTGATCGGCTTACTTGAAGTAACAGAACTACCGTATTTAGTTCCTGTGAATATGGGCTGGGTAACTGCCGGCATTGATCGCAACTACTTGCCGGAGTTAGACCTCCCTCAAGGCGAAGTACATATGAGCGGGCTCTTTTATACACCCGCGGATGATGCTTTTATGCTCGGTGATCAGGTTATCGAAGCGGGCAGTTGGCCGCAACGAATTCAGCAGCTCAAACTCGGCGCCTTAAGTGAGGCAACACAACTTCCTTTAGCCCCCTATGTGGTGCTACTCTCGGCAGGTTATCAGACCGCAACAGCTGACTCAGCCACTGCTGATTTTGGTTGGCCGCGCCAATGGCAACCGCAGGTTATGACACCACAAAAACACCGCGCTTACGCGTGGCAGTGGTTTTCATTGGCTATCGCCTGTGGATTCGTCTTTTGGTTTGCTAGTCGCTCCAGAAAAACAAAAACAGAGGATCGGACATGACATCGGTGAAGAAATCACGCGCCACATTTGTAGGCGTTGTCATTGCATTTTTGATTCCAGTACTTGGCGCATACCTAGTGCTGCAAGGAAATTGGTATCAAGGTGCAGCGACCAACAAAGGTACGATGCTGGTACCCCCGTTTGAATTAGGCGCCTTGAACTCAGAGCTGCCCGAGGGTTGGCGCATTGTTTTACGTGATAATGGTCAATGCGCTGAAGCCTGTATTCAGGGGCTTTATGCGATTAATCAACTCGATGTTGCGTTGGGTAAAGAAACCGACCGCGTCACGCCCGTTTTTATTAGTGCTGAACCGACCACGGTCGACCTCAACCAGATGCCGATTGTGCAGAATATTGTGAGTCCAGCAATTCTAGCGGCGATGGCAACTCTTCCAGAAGAACAACTATTCATAGTCGATCCTCTGGGTAATGCCATGCTTTATTACCCGACCCATGCCGATGAAGAAGCGATGCGTCTCGAAGCTAAGAATTTACTTTCGGACCTCCGGACTCTCTTAAAACTATCTAAGATTGGATAAGCCCATGCGTAACCTTGTCAAATTTAGCCTTGTTTTAGTGGTTATCGTGATAGTGTTGGGATCTTATACGCGTCTCACCGATGCTGGCTTGGGTTGTCCCGATTGGCCTGGTTGTTACGGCACGCTGACCGTCCCCAAAAGTGAAGAGCAAATTTCTCGCGCCGTAGAACTATGGCCCGATGCACCCATTGAGTACAACAAAGCATGGAACGAAATGATCCATCGCTATGCAGCAGGTTTGCTTGGCTTAACCATTCTGGCCATTGCTATTTGGTCGGTGGTGCGAGTTCGTAAGCATCCAGAGCAACCGGTGAAACTGCCTTTGCTGTTGCTCGTAATGGTAACCTTTCAAGCTTTGCTCGGCATGTGGACGGTGACTAAGAACCTCCAACCATTGATTGTAATGGGACATTTACTTGGTGGATTCACCACCTTTTCGTTATTGGCGTTGCTGCACCTAAGGTTAAAGCGCATTCATTTACCGATGGGCGATCCGCAAGTACGAAAACTAGCTGGGCTAGCATTTATAGCCATGCTTGCGGTGATTGGGCAAATTGCACTTGGTGGCTGGGTCGCTGCGAATTACGCGGCGATGGCGTGCACCCAATTACCCATCTGTGAGGTCGACTGGGTTAGCAAGCTGGATGTAGCTGGCGCGTTTTCAGTTCCAGATGCCGAAACCTACCAGTATGGTGCACATGATTATGATGAACGGGTGACCATGCATGTTGCACATCGTATCGGTGCTATAGTGGTCACTGTGATTATTGGGTTGATGCTCTTTTCTGGGTATCGGAAAGCTCGCTCGGCAGTCATCCGCACCAGTCTTCATTGGGTCAGTTTATTACTCATAGTGCAACTTTTACTTGGCCTCGCCAATGTCGTATTTTTGCTACCTTTAGGGGTAGCTGTCGCGCATAACCTGTTTGGAGCTCTACTCTTAGTGAGTTTAGTTGCTCTCAATTACAAAATAGCGCGCAACGCTTAGCACCTGCATAAAAATGAGAACAAAGGTGCGCACTTAGCATTAGAAAGGAAGTAAAGATGACAGAACCGACTTCAATGCAAGCAGCCGATGAGGCACTTGCGGCGACCTACAAACGCAGCGCTAGCTGGCGCGATTATTTAGAGCTGACCAAGCCGCGCGTAGTGGCATTATTGCTACTGACTGCGGTGGTGGGTATGTGTCTAGCGACAACCTCTTGGGTACCTTGGCAAATCATGGTGCCCGCCATTGTCGGCATCGGTATGATGTCGGGCTCAGCTGCGGCAGTGAATCATCTTGTTGATCGGCATATCGATGCGCGTATGGCACGTACACTCCGCCGCCCGTTGCCTGCAGGCTCACTCTCACCGCGCCGTGTGTTGGCATTCGCAACCATAGTTGGTGCGCTAGGGTTTGTCGTTCTTGCTCTGTTTGTCAATATGCTGACCGCTTGGCTGACCCTTGCCAGCCTAGTTGGTTATGCCATTGTCTACACCATGTACCTGAAACGCGCGACACCACAAAATATTGTGATTGGCGGCCTTGCTGGTGCCGCACCACCGTTACTCGGTTGGACGGCAGTGACGAATGAAATTCATCCGTTTGCCATTTTACTAGTCATGATTGTGTTTACCTGGACGCCACCCCACTTCTGGGCGCTAGCGGTCCATCGGGCCAAGGATTATGCTAAAGCGGATATTCCAATGCTACCGGTCACGCACGGTATCGAATTCACCAAGACTTGTATTCTGCTCTACACCATTCTACTGGGGGTTATCTGTTTATTACCTTACGTGGTGGGAATGTCCGGTGTGGTCTATCTAATTGGTTCAAGCATTCTGAGTGTCTGGTTCTTAGGCTACGCTTGGAAGCTGAAGTTCTCGCCAGATAAACTTACTGCCTACAACATGTTCAAATTCTCTATTTGGCAATTGATGGTGCTGTTTGTGCTGTTCCTGGTCGATCATTACGTTGGTCCAGAACCGGTTCTAGCAGCAATGCTGTAAAGGGGTATTTTCATGCAAAAGTTACTACTCTCCATTGTTGCTCTGGTTGCCCTAGTCGCTGGTATCGGCATCTATAACTGGCTGCCACAGGAGCAACCGCAAGCTCTGGTCTATGAACCTGCTCGCACCATAGCGCCATTTACACTGGATGGTAGCGATGGTCAGTTGGCTGACAATTCCAATTTAGAAGGGCAATGGACACTATTGTTCACCGGCTATACCTTCTGTCCAGATATCTGCCCAACAACCATGGCAGACTTGCGTAAGATCTTACCTGAACTGCAAGAGCACAGCGTTGTACCAGTAAAGGTGTGGATGATTTCAGTTGACCCACAACGTGATGATGTCGATAGAATACAAAAGTACACGAGCTTTTTCGGTGAAAATTTCTACGGCGTACGAGCCGAACATCAACGCCTGTATCCATTCGTCAATGGGTTAGGATTGATGTACAGCATTCCCGATGAAGGTGAACAGGACTATCTGGTCAATCACAGCGCCGCAATAATATTGGTTAACCCTGCTGGAAATCTGCAGGCTATTTTCAAAGCGGAGCACGTTATTGGTGAAATTCCGACAGTAAGTATGGAACAGCTCGCACAAGATTTTGAAATCATCGCGCGACGCTATCACTAATTCATTTTAATCGGGCCAACGTCCATTCTCATCCGGTCGTACGAATGGATGGGAGTACCAATAAAAACGACCGTTCTGTTTAGCCGATGGCACCGTACAGTTCAGCCGTGATCGGCCTATGGTTAAGTCGCTCGACAATTCGATGGTCGCTCGGCTTAAACCGTCGCCAACCTCAGACCACTGCGGTTGAATCACCGAACTGCCATAAAAACAATTCATCTGACTGAGTCGATACTGCTCACTTTGCTCAATAGTGAGCTCGACTGTTGGTCTTACCTCAGACCCAGACTGAATCATGGATTCCGGCTTCGACTGCACCACGGGCAGTGGCAAACTCAACAGCTTAGTTTTTAGTGTTTCTAAATTGGCGTATTGGGCCGATGCAGGAAATCTCGGAATGGCGCCGTCCGGTGAGTATTTACCCCAAGGCCCCGAGTGCTGTGCAAACGCTAGAAAACCTTCCTCAACCAATAACTCAGCTAACTGCGGATTGTACTCGCCATAGGGATACGCAAATAGTTTGGGTTGCTGCCCGAGCCGTTGGTCAATTTCTGCTTGAGCGGCAAGAATTTCATTACGCTGTCTTTCAAGCCATTCTGCCTCAGATTCATTCTCGAGACGCCAGGTCATGTGACCATGTGACTGTGAATGATTTGCTATGGTCGCACCGTAATTTTGAAGTGACTCTAGTTGGTCCCACGTCATGTATAGACGCGGAGTCTCAGCCATCAACTTTGGATTCACGAAAATAGTAAAGGGGTAGTTGTACTTCTTGAATAGTTCTAAGCCTTCGCTATAGACATTGCGCCAGCCATCATCAATGGTTATAGCTGCGGCACGCTCAGGCAAAGTCCCTGCTTCGATGCGCTCGGCTGCTTCTGTCAACGATAATACTGTGAAATTATTTTCGGCCAGAAACTCAAAATGCGCTTCGAGTTCTGCGACTGTTACCGAAGTAACCCGCGGTGTATCATCGCCAATATGGTGATACTGTAAAATGGCAACGCCCGTGGCAACGGTCGACTTCGCTAGTACTACAAAAGGAACGCTAACCAGTATGGCTAGCCACAAACCAACAACTCGCATCGACACTCACTCCTCTTCTCAGCAATGGCTTGGCTGGGGCTCACGTGGCGATCATCGACGAATTTTTGCCATTGCGCTACCGATGATCATCTCCAACATCGCGGCACCTTTAATAGGTCTCGTTGACACTGCCATCATAGGGCATCTGCCCGAGTCGATCTACCTGAGTGCCGTGGCTTTAGGCGCCATGGTTGTCAGCTTTGTGTTCCTCCTAGCCATTTTCTTACGGATGACGACGACAGCAGAAGCCGCCCAAGCTTTTGGTGCTGAAGATCAACCCGCAACGGAACGGACTCTCGTGCACGGCTTATGGCTCGCGTGGGGACTTGGCTTGGTATTGATGATAGGAGCGCCCGGAATTATTGCGGGAGCTTGGTGGATCATCCAACCCTCAGAAGAACTGCAGCTGCTCGCGTCTCAATACATCTCCATCCGTCTGTGGGCAGCTCCCGCTGCTTTGACGAACTTGGTGGTTTTAGGCGTTCTCCTCGGGCGTCAACAAAGCAAACGGGCCATGATTTTGGTCATTTTTACCAACGCCGTGAATGTTGTCGGTGATTTGATTTTAATCATCGGGCTCGGCATGACTGTAGCCGGCGCAGCGTGGGCTTCGGTTATTGCCGAGGTGGCCACAGCATTGCTCGGTTTAGCCATGCTAAAACCTTTGCTCCCAGCCATTGGCCCGCTCTGGCGAGTCCAGCGAGAGCATTTACGGCGCTTCGCCGGCATGAATAGAGATGTGTTTATTCGCTCGCTGTTATTACAGCTCTGTATGGCTGTCATGACTGGGTATGCAGCACGTTTCGGCGCGGTCGTAGTTGCTGCAAATGCCGTTCTGATGCAGTTCTTACTCCTGATCTCGTTGGGTCTGGATGGCATTGCCTATGCTGTTGAAGCCCTCGTTGGAGCCGCTCGAGGGCGCAAAAACAGTGGCGAGATTCGCTTTTGGATGCGGCTTACGTTGGTTTGGTCCTGTGTGTTTGCCTGTCTCTATAGCCTGACATTCTGGTTAGCAGGCGCTTGGATTATTCAAACACTGACCGATTTGCCAGATGTTATTGCCGTGGCTAATCGCTACCTGGTTTGGCTCTGGATTCTCCCGCTGCTGGGACACTGGAGCTACTATTTCGACGGTGTTTATATTGGCCTTGGCTTAACCCAAGCGATGCGCGACACAATGGCTATTAGCGCGTTATTGGTGTTCGTGCCGGTTTGGCTGGGAGGTCAAGCGCTCTTAGAAAACAATAACGCCAACCATGGTTTGTGGTTGGCGTTATCATTATTTCTGCTTGCGCGCGGCGTCAGTCAATATTGGATGCTGACGCGACGCTACGCAGTTCTACTCAAGTAATTCATTACTGAGCGAGGTCATCCAACAAGATCAGACCTGGAGGTAAACCACCACCTGCAGAATCAACCGCGACTGCAGTGTAGATACCGCCACCTTCTAACGTTAATGGAATCGGACCAATGGCTGCAGTTTGTGTACCTGCTGCTGTAACAGTCACTACGTAGTCACCTGGCAGCAAAGAGACATAACCGGTTGAGACCAACGCAGTTGAGTCAAAAGGCACGTCAGCAAAAGCTGGTGAAGCACCGCTAATGTCATCGGTTGCAGTGACATAGATGTCAACATTACCAGCGCTTGGCGAAGCATGTACCAGTTGTACTTGTGCTTCAGTCGCTACGCGACGTTGTGCATCACCCACAACGGCTAAGGTCAACGAACCATCGCCCAATGCACCTACTGCGTAGACTGATAATGCATCACCTGTAGCCAGGCTTAGAGGTGCGTCATCAATAACTACTGGTGTACCGCCCGCGGCAGCTACATCAATGAGGTAATCGGCTGCTGGCAGGTTAATAAAGTCAGTACCTGAACCAAACGCTAAACCAGCAATGGCTGGACTTGCAGCGTTGTTCACGGTTACATCGACTGGTGGAGCATCTGCACTGGCGTGTACCACACGAATGTCAGCACCCGCATTCACGTCAGGTAACAGCATTGAACCTTCACCATCAGCAATCTGCAGCATGACTGGCGATGCGCCCGTTGCTGTGTTGTTAACAGCTGCTACTACGAGGTCAGCGCCATCTGGTAATTCAATTGCACCGCTGTCATACGCAACGGCAGCTGGGTCACCGGCTACAGTAATGCGTACTTGATATTCGCCGGCTGGAACATCGAGCTGGCCAGTAAAATCACCAAACTGCAACGTTGCAGCTGGGGCTTCAGCAGTTAAATCTGCATCCGGGGCTGTAAGGAAGATATCGACGGTTGGTGCAGCTGGCGATGCATGAACGACCTGCAGGCGCGCGTTGCCCGCGTCGATTTCGCTATCCATATTTGCGAAGATCAACGGCTCGATAGTGCCGTCAGCGGCGCTACCGATAGCAAAAATTTCATAACGGGTATTTTGTGAGAAAGTTGCGTCAGCGGGTCCAATGACCGTTGCGACAGAACCATCTGGTAAAATACCGTCGACTTGCAAGCTATAGTCACCTGCATCGACCGAAAGCACGCCTGAAGATGCACCGTAAGGAACGGCTTCAAGGACAGCATTGCCGTTCGCTAGCACATTAACATCTGGCGCATCAGCGACGCTGTGGTGTACTCTTAATGAGGTCGTTGGTGTTGGTTGCGGCGGGACGGCGACATCATCGTCGTCATTGGTACTACTGCTCCCACACGCGGCTAAGACAAACGCTGCTGTTGCAGCAAGACTCAGTTTTGTGATCCCATTCATGATTTATTCCTCGTTTGTTATTGGCAAATAACGTTACGAAAAGATAATCAGGATGGGATCACTCTCTTTACATTAGATCAATATTTAGACAGGTTAGGCGTTAGTAGTACGAATGCTCACCACGTTCGTGTTCAGTTACATCGCGTACGCCGTTGAGTTCATTCGGGAAGCGCTGCAATAGCTCTTTCTCGATACCTTCCTTCAAAGTCACATCAACCATTGAACAACCATTACAACCACCGCCAAATTGCAATACAGCAATACCGTCTGGGGTGATTTGCTGAACCGACACTTTGCCTCCGTGATTAGCCAATTGCGGATTAATCTCAGCTTGAATCATATATTCAACGCGCTCGATCAATGGCGCATCGTCTGAGACTTTCCGTGCTTTGGCATTCGGTGCTTTTAGGGTTAATTGCGAACCTAAATCTTGTACTTCAAAATCAATCACAGCATCGGCCAGAAAGGGCGCGCTGGTTGAATCGACCACGGCATCGAAGCCACTGAATGGCAATACTTCGTCGTCCGCCTCAACAGAGTCTGGCGGACAATAAGATACCCCACACTCAGCAGATGCTGTGCCTGGGTTCACGACAAACACACGAATGTTGGTGTTATCCGGTTGCTCGGCTAGAAGCTTACGGAAATGCTCTTGTGCGCTCTCGGTTATCCGAATCATATACTCACCACCTAACTGCTATACTTGAGTAATTTAGTAGGGTATATCTTATCGCAAATTTCCTACATTGCATAGTAACGCTAGTGTCGCACCCCGCATTTATTTGCTAGGGTGAGCCTTTATTTTGGACTCAATGTAGGATCTGCTATGCATAAGTTACTGTCCTCGCTTGCTACTTTAGCTGCCATCATACTGATGACAACAAGTGCACACGCCAAAACTTTGGCTGACTATTTACCTGATGATGTCACCTATGACCCATCTGTTCCAAAACCAGCCGATGTACTGGGCTACGAAGTGGGTGAATGGCACGTGCGCCATGATCAACTGGTACGTTATATGGAGGTACTGGCTGAGCACTCCGACCGCTTCCAGATTGAATACACCGGACGCACCCATGAGCAACGTCCCTTGTTGTTGCTGACGGTCACTGCACCTGAGAACTTTGCAAATCTGGACGAGTTGCGCGAACAACATACTGCTTTGGCTGATCCGCAGCGCAAGGGCGATCCAGAGACCGCTCCGCTCGTGCTTTATATGGGGTATAGCATTCATGGAGACGAGCCAAGCGGCAGTAACTCTTCATTGTTATATGCATACTACTTAGCGGCTGCTCAAGGCGAGAAAATTGAACAGCTTCTCAAAGATACCATCATTCTCTTAGACCCAAGCTTGAATCCAGATGGCCTTGCGCGTTTTGCACAATGGGCTAATCAGCATAAAAGCCAAAATTTGGTCGCGGATCCGCAGCATCGCGAACATGTGCAAGGCACGCCGCGCGGTCGTGTAAACCATTACTGGTTTGACTTAAATCGTGACTGGCTGTTATTACAACATCCAGAATCACGTGCGCGTATCGCCAACTTCCAGAAATGGCGTCCAAATGTGTTGACTGATTTTCATGAGATGGGCACCAACAGTACGTTCTTCTTCCAACCGGGCATTCCGACGCGCCGGAACCCAAACACGCCAGAAGAGAACGTCGAATTAACTGCTAAGCTGGCCGAATACCACGCAGCCAAACTCGATGAAGATGGCCGCCTCTATTTCACTGAGGAAGCTTTTGACGATTTCTATGTTGGCAAAGGTTCCACCTATCCTGACGTACAAGGCGCTATTGGAATCTTGTTTGAGCAGGCCTCGAGTCGCGGACATGCGCAAGACTCGATCAATGGCTTAGTCGAGTTTCCGTTTACGATTCAGAACCAGTTTGATACCTCGTTGACCACCATGTACGGGGCGCATGAAAACAAGCAATTGTTCTTAGATTATCAACAGCGCTTCTTTGATGCGGCATACTCGGCTGCCAAAAAGGCAGACTTCAATGGGTACGTGGTGGGCGACAACTCCGATCCAGCGCGCCTCCATGAGATGCTCAACATCTTGCATCAACATGGTATTAAGGCTTATGCACTGGAGCGCGACTTAGAAGTCGACGGCACCAACTATGCAGCTGGAAGCAGTTACTATGTGCCTCTGGAGCAAGAGCAATACACGCTGATCCGTGCCATTTTTACTACCGATAAGTCATTCCGAGACAATACCTTCTATGATGTCTCGGGGTGGACTTTACCGATGGCGTTCAACGTTCCGTTCAATACCTTCAACGGACGTCGCATCAGCACCTCCGATACAGCGTGGACTCCAGCTACAGAGTCGACCTCTCCCGAATTGCCAGCGGACGCCTACGCGTATGCGTTTGAGTGGCATAACTACTTCAGCCCGCGCGCATTACAAAACTTGCTGGAAGCGGACATCCATGTGCGCCAAGCAGACAAGAGCTTCAGCGCACTCACGACCACTGGCGAAGTGGCCTTTGACCCAGGTACAGTCGTGGTGACCCGCGCCTACCAATCGAAACCTTGGGCTGAAGTTCAGGCACAATTGGGAACCATTGCCGCTGCCAATAATCTCGAAGTCAGCGCCATTACCTCGGGATTAACACCTAAAGGTATTGATATCGGTAGCAGTAACTTGCGCCCAGTCGAGAAAGTCAGCGTGATGATGTTGGTCGGTAACGGTGCCAGCATGTATGAGGGTGGTGAAGCTTGGTACTACTTAGATCGCCATGTGGATGTACCGGTCTCGATGATTGATACCGATCGTTTCGGGCGTATCGACTTATCTCGCTATACCCACATTGTGATGGTCGATGGCAGCTACTACAACCTTGATAAGGGCGATGCTGATCGGTTACGTCGTTGGGTTCGCAACGGTGGTGTCGTGATTGGCCAACAGGGTGGTTCACGTTGGTTAGCCGAGAACGATGTTCTGGCTGCCAAGTTTATTGAGGATGAAGTCTTCGAAGACAAATTTGATACCACCAATCTCCGCTACGACGATATGGATAGCTTCTACGGCAAGCGGCGCGTTGCTGGCGCGATATTCGGTGTAGAACTGGATACATCGCATCCACTGAGCTTCGGTTTCCCGCGTGCACAGCTACCCGTCTTTAAAGACAGCTTGAACGCTATGGAAACACCAGAGCAGCCATTCTTGAGTGTAGCGAAATACTTGGCAGAGCCACTGTTGAGTGGTTACGCCGCAAAAGAAAATCGCGAAGTGCTCGCCGGTAAAACAGCAGTTCTAGCGCACCGCTTAGGTCAAGGTCGTGTGGTTGCCTTCAGTGACGATGTCAACTTCCGTGCCTTCTTCTATGGCTCGGCGAAACTGTTGAGTAATGCCATTTACTTAGCACCGGCCATTCGCCCTTCAGCGAATCCGGGTGAAGATGCAGCCGCAGCGGCTGAAGCTGCAGCCGAGGCCGCTCACTAGTCTGTTGTGGTCCGCGGGGGTGCATGGGGTTCGGTGTAAGCCAATGTCCATGCATCTACCGCTACCGCACCGCGTCGTTGCAGTGCCAGAGCTGCGGCTGATACCGAAGCTCCGGTCGTTAATACATCATCCACAACCGCGACGGTCAGCCCCTTGACCGACCGCGTGCAATGCATACTGTGACTCATATTTTGCCAGCGCTCTGCCGCATTCGAGCGATGCTGCGGTGATTCCTGTTGTAGTCGCCGTAACGTTCCGTACCCTACCGGAATGGACAAGAGTTCCCCTAACTGCCCTGCCAACAGTCCCGCTTGGTTATAGCCGCGTTCACACCAACGTTGTTTGCTCATTGGCATCGGCACAATCAAGTCAGGCCAACGCACAGGCTGGCTGGTTTCACGCAGAACAAAACGTTGGTAGCAGGTATGAAGCTGCGCTCCCAACAGCGGCGCTAGAACTCGCGCCAAGTCGGGCATTTGCTTGAACTTAAAATACTGAATCAACTTTTGAACCTCGGGTTGCCATCGTAAGGCGGCAAACCAAAATCGTCCGGCGGCAAGGTCTTGCCGTTGACAGCGCCAGCGTTGGCAGCGTGGCGGTAACCGCGGCAGGTCGGCAAAACACACTGAGCAAAAACTCTTTTCACCCACTTCCAGCGGCTCTTCACAAAGCCAACAACACGCCAAACCAGGCGTTAAATCAATCCACTTGGCAAGCTGCCGAGCTATCGCTACCATAACCACTTCCTTGTCTGTCTAGAGGTGTATTCATGGTAGCTGCGGTTTGGTCAAAGGTCAGTGGGCAAGGGTCGGATATTGTCGTACTCCATGGTTGGGGTTTGAACGCCAATATCTGGACACCGGTTGCCAAGCCCTTGTCTGAGCTGGGGCGTCTCCATCAGATTGATCTGCCAGGCTACGGCGAATCGGCGTGGCCTGAAACACTCCCCATAACATTCACCAACCTGGTTGAATTGACCTTGGCGGCGCTCCCAGAACGGTTTCACTTGGTTGGTTGGTCACTGGGTGGTTTGGTTGCGACACAAATTGCTCTTCAAGCACCCGAGCGTGTGCAAAGTTTAACGACTGTCGCCAGCTCACCTTATTTCCCAGCAGCAGACCACTGGCCCGGCATCGAACCCCATATTTTGAATAACTTTGCGCGCCTCCTGAGCAAAGACTTCCGCAAAACTGTCGAGCGCTTTCTGGCACTACAATCGATGGGCAGTCCACATGCGAAAGAGGATGTTAGGCAAGTCAAAGCGTGGCTTTTCGAAAAACCTATGGCAACGGTGGAGGTTCTGGATGCAGGACTGGATATGTTGGCGACCGTTGATCTTCGTCAGCAATTGAAGCACATCGACTTACCGTTTTTTCGCCTCTACGGTCGCCTCGATGCGCTAGTACCTGCCAGCGTTGCGGATCAGGTTCAAGCTCTGGCGCCCGCGAGCTCTCAGTTTGTCTCGCCGCGCTGCAGTCATGCACCCTTTATCAGTGACCCAACCACATTTGTTCAACAAATAAGTGCATTTATTTCCAACAACTCGTAGACTGAAGCTAGGTTTCACTGAACTGGATGCGAACGGACATGCACAAGTTTTTTCACGTTTTTTATATCGTCATTATTCTTGCCTTACTTTGGTTTGGTAACTTTTCATCTGAGCATCCTTCCTCGAGCCTACAGGCAGAAATATCATTCGAAAAAGGCTTCGCTAAAGGTTTTGCGACCGCCAGAGTTGAGGCTTCTGAAGGAAAAATGAGTACCGATGTGCAGCAGTCTAAAGACTTAACCAGAACGGCCGCTGAAACCAATGGTCTTAATGACGACGAGGTCCCAGAGGCGGTGCAAGAACAACAACAGGACGATAAAATAGCAGCGCAACTGCGAGAGTTCACGACCTATCCCGACCGTATGTTGCAAGAATCTGTTGATCTAGACTGGGCTTATTTAGTGGAGTCTGATGTGGAGCGACTCTTTGAAAGTAAAGACGAACTCGGCGACTTACCCCTGCAGTCAGTAACCTGTCGCACATCCATTTGCGAGCTCAAAGTGAGTAATCAATCCGGGATGAGAATTGAAGACTTGATCCGCGTCCAACAAACCCTGTCTAAGCAACCTTGGTACAGCGAAGACTATACTTCGCAGTTTAATATTAAAAACGAGGACGACCATCATAGCGTCTTTATTGTCCGTCCTCAGCCTTAAGTTTTAGCGCTGACAGCTTGGGCAGTAAACGGTACTGCGCTGCCCTAGGCGGATTTCTTTCAGCCGTCCCGAGCACTGCATACAGAGCTTGCCACCACGCCCATAAACCATAAGTTCTTGCTTAAAATAACCGGGTTGACCGTCGGCTTGTGTGAAGTCTTGCAAGGTGGTGCCACCTTGCTCAATGGCACGCGCGAGGGTTTGTTTAATAATAGGCACTAACTTAGCGTAACGAGCTTTGCTAATGCGTCCAGCGGCTCGCTTGGGATTAATTCCCGCTTTAAACAATGATTCATTGGCATAAATATTACCGACACCCACCACCACATGATTGTCCATGATGAAGGTTTTAACGGATTGTGAACGTCCTCGTGAGGCGTTAAACAAGTAGTCTAAATGAAAATCATCGGTCAGCGGCTCAGGTCCTAAGTCGCGCAGTAGCGGGTGTTCAAGAGACGGATGTTCCTCACTAAATAACCAACAACCAAAGCGACGCGGGTCATTGAAACGCAATGACCAACCGCTACCAAGTTCTAAATCCACATGGTCATGTTTGACGACAATGGTATCGGTCGGAATCACGCGAACCTTACCCGACATACCGAGATGCACGATGGCGTAACCTTGCGTGGTGTGAATAATCAAATATTTGGCGCGCCGTTCCACTTGAGTGATGGTAGCACCTGTGAGTTGTTGCAAGGTCTCAGGCACTGGCCACCGCAGCCGTGCATCGCGCACAATCACTTGCTTGATCACGTGGCCTTCCAAATGCGGTGCAATACCACGTCGACTTACTTCAACTTCAGGTAACTCTGGCATTCGATATCTCTTCGGTTTATTCAGTGGTGAGGCGCTTGCGCAAACGGCGAATCTGCCCTATATTCGCGCAACTTTCATTCATTCAACTTTATCTATTCAAACCCATGACAACAGCTGATTTTGAGCCAATTATCGAACTGGATGCGTTTAATACGCAGGCCATCGATTGTGCGCAATTGGCGACTCATGGCTATGTGATTGTACCGAACTTTTTGGCGACCGAACATTGCCGAGCACTGTTTGACTACGCGGTGGCACTAGACCCTAACGCTTGGCAACAGGCCGGAATTGGACGCGCTGATCAGTACACCACGAATACGGCTGTGCGGCAGGATAAGATCCGTTGGCTGCACCGCGAGTGCGCACCTGAAGCCACTTATCTGGAATTAATGGATGCGCTACGTGTGCAGATTAATCGTGAACTCTTTATGGGGCTCTTCGACTATGAATGTCATCTCGCCCATTACCCTCCTGGCGCTTTTTATCGTAAACATCTGGATGCATTCAAAGGTCGTAGTAATCGCATTTTGACCAGCGTGTTCTACCTCAATCCGGAGTGGGACACGAATGATGGCGGTGAGTTGGTCATGTACGACGCTCAAGGTGATGTGCTGGAGAAGGTATTGCCTGAAGCGGGCAAGCTCGTTCTATTTTTAAGTGATGTGTTTGTCCATGAAGTGCTTCCAGGCCAGCGTGACCGCTTTAGCATTACCGGTTGGTATCGGCACAATGCCAGTATTGGCGGCGTCATTGATCCCACCCGCTAAGCTTGATCACTAGGCACAAAAAACCCGACGCGAAGTCGGGTTTTTTATAAAGCATTTGCGGCAGGTCTGCCGAAGCAAAAATTACTTAATTTTGGCTTCTTTGAAAATCACGTGCTTACGAACCACTGGATCGAATTTTTTGATTTCCATTTTTTCAGGCATAGTGCGCTTGTTCTTATCGGTAGTGTAGAAGAAACCAGTACCGGCAGAAGAAACTAAACGAATCTTATCACGCATGGTTTATCTCCTTACACTTTCTCGCCGCGTGCGCGCATTTCTGCAAGCACAGAGTCGATTCCGTTTTTATCAATGATACGCATTGCTTTAGTAGTAATGCGCAATTTTACCCAACGCTTTTCTGATTCAACCCAGAAGCGGTGAGATTGCAGGTTCGGCAGGAAACGACGCTTGGTCGCATTGTTCGCGTGCGAGCGGTTGTTACCCACTACCGGACGCTTTCCTGTAACTTGACATACTCGTGACATCGTTTTTTACTCCAAAATTTGCTTCAAGCTCGCCTGTCGCCCATCGCGGCCTTGCCTTGAATCCGAGGGCGCATTTTATACAGCAAATTAGCCCGGCAATCAAGTGATCGCAGTGTTTTTTTGATCGTTTCTAGATCGTTCGATCGTCCTCTCATGAATTTTTGAACCTTTCTTGAGAGTGTCGCAACGAAGCCGCGCTACTCTACTACAATAACCCGCGTTCGGCAAATGAAACTGGCGATCCTGAGCCAATAACAAAGTGATCCAGTAGCGCCACGTCGATCAAGCTCAGAGCCTTCTTAAGCCGCTCGGTCACACGCTGATCCGCCTGGCTTGGTTCGGCTACTCCAGAGGGGTGATTGTGCGCCAAAATGACTGCCGCCGCGTTGTGTTGCATCACTAATTTTATAATCTCGCGCGGGTAAACCGGCGCGGCGTTAATGGTGCCATGAAATAGCTCAACGTACTTCAGCAACCGATGCTGACTATCCAGCAGCAACACCACAAAAACTTCTCGTTCCTGATGGCGCAGTTGTGCGGTTAAATAATCCCGGACCATAGCAGGTTGCGTAAAACCATCATCACGTTGCAGTTGCCAACTTAAATAACGGCGCGACAATTCCATGATCACTTGCAACTGCATGACTCGAGCCGGACCCACACCCGGTTGTTGCAGCAGATCTTCCGCTGATGCAGTAAGCAATCCACCAATTCCATTAAACTGTTCTAATAGTTCTCGGGCAAACTGAACCACATCGCGTCCGCGCGTACCTGTACCCAACAGAATCGCCAGTAATTCAGCATCAGTTAGTGTACCCACTCCCAATGCAGCCATACGTTCACGCGGACGTTCCTCGGCCGCCATATTTTTAATTGCTACCATCGTCATAAACCTACTCCTTGGTTTCGCTGAAAAAATGGCAGACATAAAAAAGCCACCTGACGGTGGCTCTTCGGATTTCACTGCCGGAGTTAGTTTAATTCATTCCGACAGGACGTAGTGGACCGCGCTGGTTTCTTTGCAGTTCACGTTGAGCCGTTTCTTGCTCTTCTTTCATTTGCGCAGGTGTACGACACACGCGTTTCTTGAAGTTAGTTCCTACAGTTTGTTCATTACGACAGATGTGAGTGACGACACCTTCGTCGTTCACAACACGAACATAACCACTGCCCATGTCTTCTTCTGTCGTTGATTGGCAACCTGCTAACAAGAGAGCAGCGGCGGCTGCTAAGGCTATTTTGTACATGTCATCTTCCATATGTTGTGTAAAAAGGTGGTTTTCTAACCACTTCACCAACCTAGCGCGTTTAAATGAACGTTGCAAATACAGAAATGTAACATTTCCTATATCGCCAAGTTCCTGTTCCCGTGATAAGGTTAAGATCACGTAAAAGGTAAGGACTTACTATGACCACAAGCCCCGAATTGCCGTTGTCTGGCAGCAAAGTTCTGATTGGAATCAGTGGTGGTATTGCCGCCTATAAAATTCCAGAACTGGTGCGCCGCTTGAAAGATCTTGGTGCCGACGTACGTGTGGTCATGACCCAAGGTGGCAAAGCGTTTATCACGCCACTCACCCTGCAGGCGGTGTCGGGTAATCCAGTTCACGATGATTTATTGGATCCGGCGGCTGAAGCTGCGATGGGTCACATTGAGTTAGCAAAGTGGGCAGACTTGGTATTGATTGCACCTGCCAGCGCCAGCACCCTGGGGCGGTTAGCGCATGGCTTAGCTGATGATTTGTTAAGTACCGTCTGTCTTGCAACGCCGGCTCCCATTGCTGTTGCTCCGGCAATGAATCAACAAATGTGGGCGGCGCCAGCTGTCCAAGACAACATGGCACTACTGCGCCGCCATGGAGTTCATATTATTGAACCAGCAAGCGGAGCGCAGGCTTGTGGTGATGTCGGTGCTGGGCGCATGCCAGAACCCGCAGAATTACGTGAGGCGGTGGTCGCTCTGCTGCGCCCAAAGCCGCAGATTCTCAGCGGTAAACAAGTTGTCATTACCGCTGGGCCCACGCGCGAAGCGATAGACCCGGTGCGCTACATCAGTAATCACAGCTCAGGCAAAATGGGATTTGCGCTCGCCACAGTTGCGCAGCAATTGGGGGCGACGGTCACTTTAGTAGCCGGTCCTTGTCAACTCAGCACACCTTACGGCGTTGAACGCGTGGATGTGATCAGTGCCGACGATATGCTGCAAGCTGTTGAAGCTGTGATTGATGCGGCGGATATTTTCATCGGTTGTGCGGCTGTTGCGGATTACCGCCCACAGAAGGTCGGGTCGACCAAAATAAAGAAAAATTCAGAGAGTCTGGTGCTGGAGTTCACTCGCAATCCAGATATTCTCGCCACCGTTGCCGCTCGCAAAAAGCCACCCTTTACGATTGGCTTTGCGGCAGAAACCAACGATGTAGTGAACTACGCAGCCGGCAAATTGACACGCAAAAAGTTAAACCTCATTGCAGCCAATGACGTCAGCGATACCCAAATTGGGTTCAATAGCGATGACAACGCCATGACGTTGCTCTGGCATGACAAAAATAATGAACTTCAACAACGGGCGCTGGGACGAGATAGCAAAACGGCGATCGCCGAAGCCATTCTCACCCAAGCCAACCAACTGCTGAATAACGCTACTAGCTAGTAGCTAATAGCAATTAGCCAGTAACGAGGATATTTGATGACCAAGCCGAATAGAAAAGAACAAATCCTTGCCACGCTTGCGGCGATGCTCGAGACCAGCCCTGGACAGCGCATTACTACCGCGCGCTTAGCCGCTGAGTTAGGCGTTTCAGAAGCCGCGTTGTATAGACACTTCCCATCGAAGGCGCGGATGTTTGAAGGTTTAATCGAATTTACCGAAGACGCAGTGCTATCGCGCATCAATCAAGTACTCGAAGTCGAGAAAGATACGCTTGTTCGTTGTCAGATGATGCTTCGAGTCGTGCTCACTTTCGTCGAACGTAATCCTGGTATTACTCGAGTATTAACCGGCGATGCACTGATGGGTGAACATGAGCGTCTGCGCAGCCGTGTCACCGGTATCTTTGATAAAATTGAAGCGAATCTAAAGCAAGCGATTCGCGAGCGTCGGTTACGTGAAAATGTGCGGACTCGACTCGATGAGGGCATTCTAGCGAATTTGCTGATGGCGTATGCGGATGGAAAAATTTCGCAGTTCGTACGGTCTGAATTTAAACGTGCACCGACCGAGCATTTTGATGAGCAATGGGAAACGATAGCACAGCAACTGTTGAGCTAGTTGCGTCTAAAAGAGAGAACCCGCGCGGCTATTCGGACGTGCGGGCACGACTTAACAGGTTGATTGCCGCTTGTTGTGGCGAGGTGTCACCGTAGAGCACTTCGTATAGTTGCTCACAAATCGGCATTTCGACTCCATGGCGACGAGCCAACGCAACCACTTCGCGCGTATTGCGATAACCTTCTACCGCCTGCCCAATTTCTGCCATTGCTTGTTCAACCGATTTACCTTGCCCTAACGCAAGCCCAAGTCGGCGATTCCGCGATTGATTATCGGTACAAGTGAGGATGAGGTCGCCCAAACCAGCCATTCCGGTAAAGGTTTCCGGACGTGCACCAAGCTTCAGACCTAGTCGTGTTAGCTCGGCTAAACCACGAGTGATCAAAGCAGTACGTGCATTGGCACCAAAGCCAATCCCATCGGCCATACCGGCACCAATGGCGATAACATTCTTCACCGCTCCACCGAGCTGCACACCGATGAAGTCATCGTTGGTGTAGACGCGGAAACTCTTATCGCAGTGCAATAATTCGGACAGTTCTTCAACGAACGCCGGCTCCGTTGATGACATCGAAATAGCCGTCGGCAAGCCCTTCGCCATTTCCATTGCGAATGTTGGACCCGACAATACTGCGAGGGTGTGATCACTACCGAGAATTTCTTCGGCAACCTCGAACAATAAACGACCGGTTTCCGGTTCCAGGCCCTTCGTAGCCCAAGCAATACGAGCATCAGCACGCATCAAGGGCTTAATATCTCGCAGCAGTTGCGCAAAGCCATTACTCGGCACCACCACCACAATATTGCGAGCGTTTTTAACCGCGGCCGTGAGGTCATCGGTCAGTGTCAGTGAGTCAGGCAAACGAATGCCCGGCAAATAACGAGGATTCTCGCGCCGGTGTTGCATGGTTGCGATTTGTTTGCTGTCACGACCCCATAAACAGGTGGGGGTACCCTTGCGCGAAAAGCAAAGTGCTAGGGCAGTTCCGTAGGAACCGGCACCTAGCACTGTTACTTGCGAGTGGGCACACGAACTATGGTTACTCAAGAAGAGTTCCTAGTTTCTGTGTCGTCGACTTACGCGTCAGCTTGCGCTTCGGCTTGCTGTTGACGCTGTTGCAAATGTTGTGCAAACACTGCGTCAAAGTTTACCGGAGCCAAGTTCAATTGCGGGAACGAAGCACGGCTTACCATGCTTGCTAAAACTTCACGCGCGTATGGGAACAAAATGTTCGGGCAGAATGCACCAACTAAGTGCGCACGTTGTGCTTCTTCGATGGAATCAGCAATTGTGAAGATACCGGCTTGGTGTACTTCAGCCAAGAAAGCAACGTCGCCACCTACTTTATTGGTCGCAGTAATTTTCAAAACGACTTCGTAGGTGTTGTCTTCAATTTTGGTGTTCTTGACGTTTAAGTCGAGGCTCAACTCTGGTTGCCATTCTTTACGGAAAATAGCAGGTGTGTTTGGCGCTTCAAATGAAACATCTTTCACATAAATGCGTTGAATTGCGAATTGTTGTTGCGCTTGCGCTTGGTCTTGTGCCGCGCCGTTTACTTGCTGCTCGTCAGCCATGGTCATTACTTCCTATTAAATTGAGGTTATTTCTTTATCAGCGGAAAACTAGCGGCTTGCCAGCTTGAGATCCCACCTTGGAGTACGGCAACCTTCTCAAACCCAGCTTTACTGAGGTTGCTGGCGACGCCTTTTGCGGTCATCCCTGTTGCACATACCAACACGATGGGGACAGATTTGTATTTCTCAAGTGAACCCAACTCATTTTTCCGAATTCGTTCAGCAGTGAGGTGCACCGCATCTGCGATATGGCCTTTGCGATAATCATCCATAGAACGAATATCGACAAATACGCCGTCGTTGCGGTTTACGAGTAACGTCGCTTGCTGAGCCGTCAACTGCTGAATATTTGACGTGGCAGCTTGCACCGAAGTTACAATAATGGCGATCAATAACACCACCCAGAGCGTACTCATAATGGGGTGATTGGCAGCGAAAGCCAGAATGTCTTCCATACGACGTTATCTCCTACTAAAAAATCAAGCCACAGAGTATACCTACTGAAATGGCAGTTGCCAGTAAAATTTGCCCCATTTTTGCGGCTATTCATAGCTTTCAATGGATGCGATTTAGAGCAAAATCGCATAAAATAGCTGCAACATTCTGAAATTACTAGAAACCGTCGAGGCAGTTATGACTCAAGCGAAAGCGCCACTCGCCCTGCTCATTTTAGATGGCTGGGGATATCGCGAAGAAACTCAGGACAACGCCATTGCTGCGGCGCACACGCCGAACATGGACAAGCTCTGGGCCGAATATCCGCACACGCTAGTGGACGGCTCAGGTATGGCGGTGGGTTTACCCGACGGACAAATGGGTAATTCAGAAGTAGGCCACGTCAATTTAGGCGCTGGCCGTATTGTGTATCAAGACTTCACGCGGATTAGTAAAGCCATTCAGGATGGTGAGTTTTCACAGAACTCGGTATTTCTTGACGCGTTAACAGCTGCGCAGCAAGCCGGTGGAGCAGTGCATATCATGGGATTGTTGTCACCAGGTGGCGTGCATAGCCACGAAGAGCATTTACTGGCAATGGTTGAATTAGCCGCCCAGCAAGGTGCGAGCAAGATTTATGTGCATGCATTTTTAGACGGTCGGGATACACCGCCGCGCTCGGCACAAGCGAGCATTGAGCGTTTTGAACGTCGCTTTGCGGAGCTGGGCGTGGGTCGTTTTGCTAGCCTTTGCGGTCGCTACTTTGCGATGGACCGTGATAAGCGTTGGGATCGCGTCGAGCAAGCATGGCAGTTACTTGTAGACGGTCACGGTGCCTTCCAAGCTGAGACCGCGGTGGATGGTTTGGCTGACGCCTATGAACGCAATGAAAACGATGAATTTGTGAAACCTACCGTCATTGGCGATGCGGCTCCGATGCAAGATGGCGATGCGGTGTTCTTTATGAACTTCCGTGCCGACCGTGCACGAGAATTGTCACACGCGTTCCTTGATAGTGATTTCAACGGTTTCACGCGCTCAAGACAGCCGAAACTGAGCTCATATGTTATGTTGACCGAGTATTCTAAAGATCTTCAGGGGCCGATCGCCTATCCGCCAGAGCCACTCAATAACGTGCTTGGTGATTGGTTGGCGCAGCACAACAAGTCGCAACTCCGCATTTCGGAAACCGAGAAGTATGCGCATGTAACTTTCTTTTTCAGCGGTGGCCGTGAGCAAGAATTCGCTGGCGAGAAGCGTGTGTTGATTCCATCACCGAATGTTGCGACTTATGATTTGCAACCAGAAATGAGTTCTGAGCAACTTACAGACGCACTCGTTGACGCGATTCATGGCGGTGAGTTTGACGTGATTGTCTGCAATTATCCAAACGGCGATATGGTTGGTCATACGGGTAACTTTGATGCAGCTGTGAAAGCTATCGAAGCCGTTGATACCAGCATCGGTCGTGTCGTTGCCGCTCTCAAAGACGTGGGTGGTGAGTGCTTAATTACTGCAGATCACGGCAATGCTGAGCAAATGCATGACCATGACACCGGCCAGTCACATACCGCTCACACGAGCGAGTTGGTGCCGTTTATATACGTAGGGCGCGATGCCACCCCGCGTGATGGTGCACGCTTGTCAGATGTCGCACCCACCATGCTGCATTTGCTCGGGCTACCGCAACCAGCCGACATGACTGGTACCCCCATCATGACGTTGAAACACTAATGCGTATTCTGTTCGCTGTCCTTTTATTACTGCTGATCGCGCCAAGTTACGCTTGGCAACAGAATGCGATAGAGAATGCAACAGCAGAAGAAAAGGCAGCGACCGAAGCACGATTGGAAGCCCTAGCAAAAGAGCTAGAACGTCGTGAAGCTGCCATTCAACAGCGCGCCAAAGAGCTGTCTATTACCGAGAATGAGCTGCGTCAATTGGAACTGCAGATGAGCGCGGTAGCCGGAGAATTGAATGCAACACGGGACGCCATCGCAGCCACTGAAGCTCGACTTGCTAGCCTGCAACAGCAACAGAGCGAATTGGAACAGCAACAAGCACAGCAATTAGCATTACTGGCGAAGCAACTGGATGCCGCCTACCGTATTGGAGAGCATGACTATTTGAAGTTAGTGTTGAACCAAGAAGATCCCGCTAAGTTCGAACGTTTGCTCGGTTACTATGGCTACTTTAACCGCGCGCGACTTGAACAAGTTGCAGAGCTGCGCGAAACACAGAATCAGCTTGAAAGTGTCAAAGCGGATATTGTCACCGAACAGCAAATTCTCGAAAACCAAGCACGCGAGCAACGGCAACAGCAAGGCGTGTTGCAGTCACAGCAGAAAGAACAACAAAATATCGCCACCAAATTAGCGCGCGAACAATCCGCTGATCAGCAACGCATTTCGCAATTGCGCAAAGACCAAGAGGCACTTGAACAAGTGCTTGCAGCCATTATTGCGGCGATGCAGGACGAGCCACGCCTCGATGGTTTAGGGAAGCTGAAGGGCAAGTTAGCTTGGCCTGCAGACGGAAATGTGCAACGTTTATTTGGCGTCGCTCGCAGTGGCGGAGTTACTTGGAAGGGCGTCATTATTAATGGCAGTGAAGGACAACCTGTACGTGCAATAGCTGATGGTCGAGTACTCTTCGCAAATTGGCTGCGCGGATTCGGCTTGGTGATTGTGCTCGATCATGGCGACGGCTATTTAAGTCTGTACGGCCACAACCAAACGATTATTCCTCAAGTCGGAGAGCTCGTTCGCCAAGGTTCCACTATTGCCTTGGTTGGTCAGTCCGGGGGCCGCAATGAGCCGGGTGTCTATTTTGAGATACGCGTCAAAGGTGACGCAGTGAATCCGACTCAATGGATGCGTTGATGCGAACATTCGTCATTGCATTGCTGATGTGCATAAGCAGTGCCAGCGCATGGGCAGCGCAAGTGGCTATTATTATTGACGACATGGGTCATCATCGTAGCAACCAGCGTTTCATTGAACTATCTGCACCTGCTGCGCCGCTCACTTTTTCTTTTTTGCCCTACACTGCTTATGCGGCTGAGCAAGCTCAGCAAGCAGCAACTGCAGGTTATGAAGTCATGTTGCATTTACCGATGGCTTCAGGTCCACACCATGATGCGGGTATCGATGCATTACAGCTGAATGAGTCACAAGAAGAGCTAGTAGCACGCATGAACGCTGCGCTCGCTAGAATCCCGCAGGCTCGTGGCGTCAACAACCATATGGGCAGCCTGTTGACGACCAATGTCGCAGCCATGAAATCCGTGATGAATGAGCTCGCGAACCGCGAACTCTTTTTTATCGATAGCCGCACCACTGCTGAGACTGTCGCTGAGGCAACTGCACGTTCAATCGGAGTACCTACCGCTCGACGGCACGTATTTCTGGACCACGAACGTACACCTGAGGGTTTATCGAAGGCTTGGGAAGAACTACTGAAGCAAGCTGTGGCTCGTGGTTTTGCTGTGGCAATCGCACATCCACATGATCTGACTTACGACTTTCTGCGGGAACATCTGGGGGAGCTCGATCAGCGAGGAATCAGGCTAGTACCAGCATCAGAGCTAACTCGATAAACCGAAAAGCGTTACTGGCTACTGGCTACTGGCTACTGGCTACTGGCTACTAATGACACCCTAACCATGAACTGCTCTTATCTCTAGTAACTAATCGCTAATAGCTAGTAGCTAGTAGTGTCTTGCAGGCACAAAAAAGCCGACGTGATGTCGGCTTTTTTATTAATTCATCGCCATTCGGAGTTTTTTCATGGCATTGGCTTCGAGTTGTCGTACCCGTTCCGCCGATACCTGATATTTGTCCGCCAGTTCTTGCAAGGTGGTTTTGTTTTCTTCATCCAACCAACGCGCTCGAACGATATCTTGGCTCCGCTCATCAAGCGTGCGAATCGCAGCAAACAAACGTTGTTGCGTATGCGCTTCCCACTGCTCAGTTTCAACTTCTTCAGCTAAGTCAGAGCGCTTGTCTTCCAGATATTGAGCCGGTGAGTAAGCAGTGCCGTCACGTGAATCATCGTCGTCAGAACTTAACTCAAAGGCTTGGTCATGGGCACTCATGCGCGCTTCCATTTCCAATACTTCGGAGGTGCTTACCCCCAACGTCTCGGCTACTGTGTTCACTTCTTCTTGAGTAAACCAGCCCAAACGCTTTTTCATTTTACGCAGATTGAAGAACAATTTACGTTGTGCTTTGGTGGTTGCTACTTTCACCATGCGCCAGTTCTTCAATACATATTCATGAATTTCTGCTTTAATCCAATGCACAGCAAATGACACCAAGCGCACACCGACCTTTGGATCAAAGCGACGAACCGCTTTCATCAGGCCAATGTTACCTTCTTGAATCAAATCAGCTTGTGGCAGACCATAACCCGAATAACCGCGCGCTACATGCACAACAAAGCGCAAGTGCGACATAATCAGCTGACGAGCTGATTCCAGGTCATTTTCTTCAACTAAACGTTCCGCTAACTCGCGTTCTTCTTCAGCGCTCAGCATAGGAATGCGATTGACCGACTGAACATAGGCCTCCAGGCTTCCGCTCTGGGGAACCATTAACGCCATATTTGTCATTTCAGCACTCATGCAATTACATCCTCTTTAATTTGTGTCTGGAACCTCTTTGAAGCGCTCCATCCGAGTCGCTTACCAGACACACATCAGACCAGTAATGGTCCGAAAAGTTCCGTTATTCTAGCAAAGCTAAATAGGGTTGCAATAGCGCTGCCTATACCTTCGATATAAGGACGATTTATTGTGGTTCAATACTACTGACGTGTTTTCTTACCGCCAGGTACGAACCAAACAGTCCAAACAGTATTGCTAGCAGCCACAATATACCCATTTCACTGACGCTCAAGCCTTCGAGAGAAAATTGTGAATCGTACAACTCACTAATCCCGACTACAGCATCTTGAATCCACCAAATGAGTACGGCGGTGGCAAACCATGCGATCACTCCACCAATCACACCATACCATACTCCGGTATATAAAAACGGGCGCTGGATGTAACTGTTTGTTGCCCCCACCAGTTTCATCACGATGATTTCGTCACGCTTGCTATTGATGTTCAAGCGAATGGTGTTCCCGACGATCAAAACCACCGATAGACACAATAAAATAGCCAGCGCCAAGAACCCGTCGCGGACTAGATTTAGTAGCGCTTGCAAGCGCTCCAGCCAGGTTAAATCGAGCCGAGCTTCAGCCACTTCTCGTTCTTTTTGTAGCTCCAACAACAACGCTTGTGCAGCTTGAGCACTGCGTCGTTCTGCAGCCGGCACTACGACTAAAACATCGGGTAACGGATTCTCCGGCAAGGCATCCAGCGCATCACCAAATCCAGAACCTTCACGAAATTCAGCGAGCGCTTCATCTTTTGGAATCCAACGCACCGACTCAATGTCATCCGAGAGATTCAAACGCTTGGTGAAGGTCGCAATCTCTTGCTGAGACAGACCATTACGTAAAAATAACGTCATTTCTGCAGCTTGATCCCAATCTCCACCCACTTTCTCCGTGTTTTTTACGACCACATACAGGGTGGCCGGTAAGGTTAGGCTCAATCCGAGTACCGCCATTGTCATTAGACTGGCGAGCGGATAACGCGCTAATTCACCGAGGCTGGCAATACATTGCTGTGCATTGTGCACAAAGAACATGACAAAACGACGAAAGCCGGAGATTTTTACTTGGGAAGCGCCGCTGCTGCGCTGACGAAACAGTAGACTCATCGATTAAGCCTCCTGCAAACCGTCATTGATCATGCGCCCATCTCTTAACGACAACGTACGATAGCGTAAGCGCGCGATGAGACCTAAATCATGAGTTGCGATCAGAACGGATACGCCGACCCGGTTAAAATCTTCGAACAGTTTGATGATTTCCGCCGATAATTTAGGATCGAGATTCCCGGTTGGCTCATCCGCCAACAATAGCGGCGGCTTGTTTACGACAGCTCGAGCGATACCCACCCGCTGTTGCTCACCACCAGATAACATCATTGGGTAATGCTTCAGTTTGTCACCGAGGCCGACTTTTTCCAGCGATGCTTGCACACGTTTCCGCGCTTCTTGCATGCTATAGCCTTCGATCAAGAGTGGCAAAGCGACATTGTCGAGCACCGTTTTGTCCATTAATAACCGATGGTCTTGGAAAATCATGCCAATATCGCGGCGCACATAGGGAATTTGCTTGGCGGTGACGCGACGCAAGTCGTGACCGTTGATTAACACGCGACCAGCGGTAGGCCGTTCCATCATCCCAATCAGCTTCAGTAAGGTACTTTTACCGGCACCGGAGTGACCCGTTAAAAACGCCATTTCACCGGGTTCCACATGAAAGCTCACTTGATTGAGCGCTTGGAAGCCTCCAGGATAGGTTTTACTGACCTGCTCGAACTTGATCATTAGGGTTGCGTCTCTTTTTGGATCTCTCGTTGAATTTCTCTTTGAAACAAGGCCTCTACAAAATCTTTCGCGACAAAAGGACGTAAGTCATCAATTCCTTCACCCACACCAATGTAGCGGATCGGGATTTGGAACTGATCGGCAATCGCAAATATCACACCACCTTTCGCGGTGCCATCCAACTTCGTTAAGGTAATTCCGGTCACGCCAACCGCCTCGGTAAATAACTTGGCTTGGCTAATCGCATTCTGGCCAGTGCCCGCATCCAATGTCAGCATGACTTCATGAGGCGCTTCAGGATCGACCTTTTTCATGACGCGGACAACTTTCTTAAGTTCGTCCATCAAATGAGCCTTGTTCTGCAAGCGCCCCGCCGTATCCGCGATTAACACATCCACACCGCGCGCTTTCGCTGCTTCAACGGCGTCATAAATCACTGACGCACTATCTGCCCCGGTATGCTGCGCCACCACCGGGATATCGTTACGCTCGCCCCACACTTGCAATTGCTCAACCGCAGCCGCACGGAACGTGTCGCCCGCAGCTAGCATCACCGACTTCCCTTCACGTTTAAATTGCTGTGCGAGTTTCCCAATAGTCGTGGTTTTTCCTACGCCATTTACGCCCACCATCAAAATCACATAAGGACTCGCTGTTGCGGTTTGCAGAGGCTGCTCCACCGCCGTCAGAATTTCCGTCATGTCGTCCTGCAGCAGCTGATAAAGTGCGCTCGCATCTTGCAATTGACGGCGGTCGGCTTGTGCGGTCAAGCGCTCGACAATTTTCAATGTAGTCGGCACGCCAATATCGGCTGTGAGTAGCTGGGTTTCGAGCTCTTCAAATAGTTCGTCATCAATCTTTTTATCTTTAAATAATCCCCACAAACCATCGCCAATGGCCGTCGATGTCTTCTTTAAACCACTGGTTAAGCGCTGCCAAAAACTCTGCTGGGTCGGCTTCGCTGGTTGCTTAGCTCGGGATTCGGCAGTCACTTGTGCGCAAATTTCAGTCGCATCGGGGCTCGGCTCGGGTGGTGAGATCTCAGGTTGCGCAGTTGGCTGCTCAGATTCAACTGTAGGAGCTGACTCAGACACCTGCTCTTCTTGCTTCTGCTCCAAGTCTGCGGGCTCAGAATCCTGCTTCTTCTCGGACTTTTTCTTGAACAACGAAAACACCATGCCGACACTCGCCTCTTCTACAACTCTTAGTCACATTACGCTACACTAGCGCCCATCTATTGACACTAGTTTACCTTATTAGGCGCTACTGTAGCATGCCCCGAAAGCCGCACAAGTCAACGCAAGATAAAAATGCCGGCAGCCTCCGTATCATCGGTGGGCAGTTGCGTGGTCGTAAGCTCAGTATTGCCAACGTTCCAGGCTTGCGACCGACCACCGATCGGATTCGAGAAACGGTGTTTAATTGGCTCCAATTTGAGTTTACCGATGCACAAGTGTTGGATTGTTTTGCCGGGAGCGGTGCGCTGGGCTTTGAGGCATTATCGCGCGGCGCGCAGCTCGTTATCTTAGTCGAGCAAGATCGGCAAGCGACTCAGCTATTAAATGACCATGCGCGCACCTTGAGTGCGGCTTGCTCAGGTCGAGCATTGGTTCAGCCCGGTGATGTTTTAGACTTCTTGACTACACCACCAGCTGAACCCATGGATATTGTGTTTGTGGATCCGCCGTTTCGACTTGATTTGGTCGACCGAACGGTCGCATTACTGGACCAAAACCAATGGGTGCACGAAGGCAGCTGGGTCTATATTGAGACCGAACATGATTGGCGGGGTGACGTCCCGTTGCATTGGCGATTGCATCGCGAAAAAGTTGCCGGACAAGTGGCGTTTCGATTATTTGAAGTAGGAGTTCAGCAATGAGCGCAGCAATTTGGTTAGGTCGATTTTTATTTGCGCTGGTCTGGGGTGCTTTATTGGCGAATTTGGTTTGGCCATTCCCTGGTAAAGGCTTCGCGCTCTTTTTAATCTTGCTGTTTGTGTTACTAGCTATTCACTTGCTGCAATTATTGATGTTCGCCAGTGCTTATCGCCACTTCGTGCAATGGCGACGCGGCGATTACTGGCAAATTGTAGTTTTTGGTATTGTCGGCTGGTTCGCGATTCTGAATGCTCAACCGCAACGCGAACAAGAGCTCAAGCGTTAATCTTTGACGCGCTCTTCCAACTCTTCGACGCTCACACCAATGTTTGAGATACCCTCATCACGAGCCATTCCGCGCACTTGCTGTACTAACTCTTTGGATGGTTTCGGGTGCGCACTGGAAATTGTCTCGAGATAATTCAGTACGGCTTGTTGAACCTCAATTTCATACTGGGTAAGTTCATGCTCACGCAATAATTTCCGCCGCTCTTGCGCCTCCAATTCGGCACCTTCGGTGAGCTCGAGAAACTTTGCGACACTCGCCTGAGAGATTTTTGCCACGCTAACAAGTTCAGCGCTGCTACTGTCGATGAGCCCTTGCAATAAGGTGCTGACGGCAGTGCACGCATCCATAGCTGGATATACGCCCAGCATGTCGTGGCCGTGTTCACTTGGCGTCACGTCGTCGATCTTTTCTTGCCAGCGAGAAAAATTGACCTTTACTTTCTTACCTTGCCATACCCAGTCCCAGCAGGCATTCAACGCACTGTGCAGCGGTTTCGGATCGCCAAAGCCGGTGACTTGGTAAAACAAGTCATAGTTTGGCACCATGCGCTCACACAAGTACAAAGCAAGCACGGTTTGATATGGCATGGGCAATGCACGAATGCGTTCAAAGGTATTCAAAACTGGCATAAAATTCCTGTTAAACTGAACCGATTCATTTCGTTACGGAATAGTATACATGCAAAACACCTTGGATGAGCAGTTCAGCGCGGTCAAAGCTGCCGCCAAGTGCTTGGGCGACCGGGTTAAACGCACGCCTGTGATTCATTCGCTTGGATTAGATGCTGCTGTGGGCTGCGCCGTCTGGCTGAAATGTGAACAAGAGCAGCATACCGGAGCGTTCAAGTTTCGTGGTGCCATGCATGCCCTTTTGCAACTGTCAGAAGCCGAACGCACAGCCGGCGTATACACAGTCTCGAGCGGTAATCATGGAGCTGCTCTCGCAGCTGCCGGTCAGCTACTGGACATTCCCGTTCGTGTCGGCGTTGCTAGCAATGCCTCTGCGGTCAAACGCGCCAACATGGAAAAGTATGCCGCGGAACTGGTTACCATCGAACCTGGGATGGCTGCTCGCGAGGCCTTTGTCGCTTCCCAACAAGGCAACGGACGCGTTTTTATACCACCTTATAATCATGATTGGATTATCGCCGGACAAGGTACTGCGGCACTTGAACTGGTGCAGGCACAACCGCAACTGGATGTTTTGGTGGCACCCTTAGGCGGCGGTGGGCTTTTGAGTGGCACCAGCATTGTGGCGCGCCAGCACGGAATGACTGTGTTTGGTGTCGAGCCGGAATTAGCTGCGGATGGATTCGCGTCGCTGAAAGCGGGAGCCATTCAACCAGCGATGCCGCCCACAAGTATCTGTGACGGCTTGCTAACGAGTTTAGGTTCAGTCACTTTCCCACTGCTGCAACAACATCTGGAAGCGATTTTGCTAGTGAGTGATGAGGAGGCCGCTGCTGCGCAACAACTCTGTTTTGAGCATACTGAGTTATGGATTGAACCGTCGTCGGCAGTCGCGTTGGCTGCGCTACAGCGTTACCCGGAGCACTTTAAAGGGCAACGCGTGGGCGTCATTATTTCCGGTGGGAACGTGATCAAGAATTAGGTAGCGAACAACTGACTCATATCGTTAAACGCTTTGAATTCTAGGGCGTTGCCGCAAAAATCGTGGAAGAACATGGTGGCCTGCTCGCCGGGCTTTCCCTTAAAGCGAATGTGCGGCTCAATCACAAACTGAATATTGTGTTGACGCAGCCGCTCAGCCAACGCTTCCCAATCCGCCATAGTTAAGACTACGCCAAAATGTGGCACCGGCACGGCATGTCCATCGACCGCATTGTGATGCAGTTGGGGCACTTGATCAGGAGCAAGGTGGGTAACAAATTGATGCCCGAAGAAATCCCAATCCACCCATTCAGGTGCACTACGACCTTCGCTTAAACCGAGAACGTCACCGTAAAAGGCGCGCGCTTGGGCGATATCCTTAACGGGTACCGCCAGATGAAAAGGCTGAATTTGAGAACGCATACTACGCGTACAACCTCACAAGAATTAGTTTTTGACAGTGACCATGTTGACTGGTTTGCGCCACATGCGCACACCCACGGCAACCAATAAAATTGCCCAATTGACCGGCGGCAACATTCCTACAACTAACATGGCAAGCATATTCCACAGCGGCTGACGGTGGTGTTGACCGACCAGCACATAAAACAACAGCGCCGCCACTAACCCTTGCAAAATAAAGAGGCTAAGAGGCATAAAAAAGTCCTGTATTGTTCTGTTTTTAATTGTGGACTAAGCCTACAACATCTTCTTTGAATTGTAAAAGAGTGTAAATAAGGCTGTCACACAAGTGTGTAACAGCCATCACTTATTTAATAATTATTAAGCACTTAGCGCACGATCGAGGTCAGCGATGAGATCATCCAAATCTTCAATTCCAACCGAGATACGAACAAAGTTGTCCAAAATTCCGAGCTTTTCCCGGTTCTCTTTTGGTATCGACGCATGCGTCATAATCGCAGGATGTTCAATCAAACTTTCTACGCCACCGAGGCTTTCGGCTAACGCAAAAATCTCAACCGATTCGAGGAAGCGACGCGCTTTGTTGATATCACCTTTGAGCAAAATCGAAATCATGCCGCCAAAGCCTGACATCTGCCGTTTGGCAAGTTCATGCTGAGGATGGCTTGGCAAGCCTGGGTAAATGACTTTCTCAACTTGTGGGTGCTGATCCAACCATTCGGCGAGTTTCATTGCTGCTTGGTTGTGATGCTGCATACGCAACGCGAGCGTTTTAACACCACGCAGTGCCAAGTACGAATCGAAAGGACCGGCAATGGATCCCACCGCGTTCTGCAAGAAGGTCAATTGCTCTTCGAGTTCGTCGTTATCACCGACAACCACGATACCGCCCACTATGTCTGAATGACCATTGAGATACTTAGTGGCAGAGTGCATGACGATATCAGCACCTTGCTCAATTGGACGCTGGTTAAATGGTGTCGCAAACGTATTATCGACTACCACAATAATGTTGTGCTGTTTGGCAATCGCGACAATGGCTTCAATGTCGACCAGTTTCAGCATGGGGTTACTGGGTGTTTCGACCCAAATCATCCGTGTCTTGGCGGTTATTGCGGCCTCAACAGCTGCTAGATCAACCAAATCGACATACGAGAACTCGAGGCCTGCAGAGCGACCACGAACCTTGTCGAACAAACGGAATGTGCCGCCGTATAAATCATCCATGGCAATCACGTGATCACCTGCATTGAGTAGCTCCATGATGGTAGCGGTTGCAGCCATACCGGAGGCGAAGGCATACCCTTTGCGGCCACTTTCTAGATTGGCAACTGAGCGCTCCCAAGCAAAGCGCGTTGGGTTGTGTGAACGCGAGTACTCAAAACCTTTATGGACACCTGGGCTCTCTTGAATATAAGTAGAGCTGGTGAAAATGGGCGGCATGACCGCGCCAGTGGCCGGCTCCGGTGCTTGTCCGCCATGAATAGTGCGGGTCGCAAATTTTAACTGCTTCTTGCTGTCAGCCATGATTACTTCTCCAATAGACCACGTTCGTTCATCCACTCGTCGTTGTAAAGTTTCGACAAGTAACGATTACCGGTATCACAAGCCAATGTGACCACACGTTTAGGGGTTGTTTGTTCGCGACAATAACGCAATGCCGCCGCAATTAAAGTACCGCTGGAAGAGCCCACCATGACCCCCTCCTTCACGAGTAATTCGCGGGCGGTTGCAAAGGCTTCTTTGTCGCTGATCGCGTATGCGCTTGATGCCAAGTCGATATCACAAATATCTGGAATAAAGTCTTCGCCAATGCCTTCAACCAACCAACTTCCAGCATCGACGGTTTCATTACGGTTGACCAACGGCTCCAAAATAGAGCCTTCAGGATCGGCTAATACTAAATCCACATCGCTGTTTTTTTCTCTGAGGAATCTCCCGATGCCGCTCAAGGTACCACCAGAACCGACACCACAGACGAACGCATCGAGCTTGCCGTCCATTTGTTTCCAAATTTCTGGACCGGTGGTGTTGTAATGCGCCGCAACGTTGGCAGGGTTAGCAAATTGGTTCACGTAGAAATAGCCGTGCTCTTGCGCCATTCGCGCTGCCATATCTTGATAGTATTCTGGGTGACCTTTTTGCACGTCTGAACGGGTTTGTACAACTTCGGCACCCATCGCACGCAAGTTGTTGACCTTTTCAGACGACATTTTATCAGGCATCACAATTTTTAGCGGATACCCTTTGCTCGCAGCCACCAGCGCTAAGCCCAAACCAGTATTACCGGCGGTAGCCTCAATAATGGTCATGCCCGGCTTCAGTTTGCCTTCACGCTCTGCAGCTTCGATCATGCTCACCGCAATCCGGTCTTTGATCGAGCCACCCGGATTCATCAACTCCATTTTCAGATAGAGTTCACAGGGTCCCGTATCGATAGTAGAAACTTTGACCATCGGCGTATTGCCAATCATTTCAAGCACGTTTTGATAAACCTTCATGGTGTGTCCAATTTTGTTGCTGAATCAGGATTTGAGTCATTTCTGTGCGGCTATTATCCATGATGCGCCGTTTAGATGCCAATTTGCCGTTAGACAAATGTACACTGACTTATTCTATGGCATCATGTAGGCCATTCGTTTCACATTCTCTAGTAACGAGGTTCATCATTTATGCGTACATTTCTTTTGTCAGCAGCAACGCTGACCCTACTCGCAGCCTGTAATCCGCGGCCCGCGGTGAATCCACAAGCTGAGTTCTTTGCTGCATTCGAACCTTTTTGCGGACAAAGCTTTGCGGCTGAGATTGTCGAAGATAACGCGCCGAGCGACGCTTGGGATCATCCTCTTGTTGTCCACATTCGTGATTGCGAAGACGATGTCATTCGGATGCCGCTCCATGTGGGCGACGATCGCTCACGCACCTGGGTACTCACCAAGCACGATAATTACATCGATTTCCAACATATCCATTTACACGAAGATGGCTCACCCGATGACGTTTCTCCGTATGGTGGGCAAACCACGAATGCGGGAACATCGACGATGCAGTCTTTTCCTGTCGATGAAGCCAGCAAAACCTTATTCATGGAAAACGGACTGGATGTATCGGTCACTAACACGTGGACTATTGAGTTTGTCGACGCCGAAACCATGGCATATGAGTTGCGCCGTCCAGGGCGTATTTTCCGCGTCCACGTTGATTTAAGTCAGCCTATAGATGAGCCACCTCCAGCTTGGGGTTACAGCGGTGAGTAAGGGCTTGATCGACCTGCGTAGTGATACCGTCACGCAACCAACCGAAGCCATGCGCGCCGCTATGGCGGCAGCGCCGGTGGGTGATGATGTATTTGGTGATGACCCCACGGTCAACGCCTTACAAGAGCGCGTCGCGAAGCTCTTTGGCAAAGAGGCCGCGTTGATTGCCGCCAGTGGCACCCAAACCAATTTGTTAGCCTTGCTGTCCCATTGTCAGCGCGGTGAAGAGTATTTGGTCGGACAGGAATATCATACTTATCGTTATGAAGCCGGCGGTGCTGCAGTGTTGGGGGGTATTGTGCCACAGCCATTCGAAATTGAGTCCGATGGCACGCTGAATTTGGCTCAAGTGGAAAAGCGCATCAAACCCGATGACCCACACTTTCCGATCACGCGATTATTGGCACTTGAGAATACCCACACCGGTAAGGTCATCCCGCAAGAATACGTGCTGCGCGCGCGACGTTTGGTTGATAAGCATGGCTTGAAGTTGCATCTCGATGGTGCACGCGTCTTTAATGCAGTCGTGGCGACTGGTTTGAGCGCCCAAGAACTCTGCCGTCCATTTGATAGCGTTTCCATTTGCTTTTCAAAAGGTCTTGGTACGCCGATTGGTTCAGTACTGGTTGGCTCGAAAAAGTTGATTGCGCGCGCACATCGGTGGCGCAAAATGGTTGGTGGCGGTATGCGCCAAGCCGGTATTATTGCAGCGGCCATGGATCACGCACTCGACCATCACATTGATCGGCTTGCCGATGACCATGCGAACGCGCGCGATTTATGGGAAGGCTTACACGATTTGCCGGGCATCCGGCTCGAGCCTCAGCACACTAATATGGTGTACGTGAACTTTGAATCGGCTGACACTGCCAAGCGCGTCAGCGATGGTCTGCGTTCACAAGGCATTCTTACATCCAGTGCTCAGCGGATGCGATTGGTGACACACCTCAACATTAGCCCTGCCGATGTCGAGCGAACCATTACCGCGTTCTCCGCAGCCCTCAAGCGCTAGTCCGCGATGACTAGAAAAAATAAGCGGGACTGATTTCAAAGCGCTTAGAAAGCTTCTTGATATGGTCAAAAGTGAGGCGCTTTTGACCATTTAGAACCTGAGAGACCATACTGCGCTTACCAATTTCATTTTCAAAATCAGTTGTATTTAGTTGGTGTTGATCCATCAGCACACGCAACGTCGCAATTGCCGGATCATTCTGTTCCTGCATGTATTCCAGACGTTTGAGTTCAACTTGCTTCGTTTCATATCGTTCAACTGCATGAGTAATTGCATCGATGAGAATGATATTTTTATCATAATCATCGAGCAATTCTTCGAGGAGAAGCAGCGCTTCATCTCGCTCTTCACCAGATGATATACCTCGCAACCAAGGCATTGTTGAGTTCATCGAATTGATGACTTCATTGATAACAGGAGACGATGCTGTAATGGAGTTCATGAGCTTCTCCGCCGATGTTGCTCGATAATTTTTTCATATGCCGCGTGTCCGACGATATGCTTCACAAAAATTCGATTGTCACTAAACGATATGAATGCGATCAATCGCAGATGGTTTCCTGCGATGTTAATGACCCACCACTTGTCGCGATATTTAAAGTTGTCCAGCGACTTAAAAACCTGTTTCATTTGCGCTGGTGTATTGAAACTGCCCCGTTTCAATACGGTGTAGCAATCTAAAATAGCCTGCCCTTGCTGGGGATGTAACCGCATCGCATCGAGGAAAACTTGTTTTGAGATTACATGCATATCGTTAAAGTTTACTATTGGTAAACAATAGCGAATAAATTATTGTGATGCAAGGCCGATATATAGTCACAGTCTTTAGAGGCTCTTGAGATGGCTGAGGAGACGGTCGAGGGCGCGGTAGCCGAGCGCCTCGGCTAGGTGCCCGCGCTGAATGGACTCTGTTCCTTCAATATCCGCGATAGTGCGAGCTAGTCGGAGCAAGCGATGGTAAGCCCTATGCGACAGATTGAAGCGCTCGATGGCCGTGACTAAGAATTTATGATGCTCAGCGCTGAGTCGGCAATACGTACTAAGTTGATTGGCTTGTAAATCCGTATTCAGGCAGCCTTGGCGCTTTATTTGTAACGATCGTGCTTCGGTGACTTGTTGTCGCCATTTTGGTGTTTCGGGTTCGGGAATCGTTTCACGTTGCTGCCGCAATGCGTCTGGTTGGCGTAGAACCTCCACCTGCATATCAATACGATCAAGCAGTGGTCCCGATATACGTCCAAGATACTTGTTCACTTGTTCTGGCGAGGCGCGGATACTCGCCAATGTACCGTCGAAATTACCGCAGGGAGATGGGTTTAGCGCACAGACCATCTGAAACCGAGCCGGAAATGTTAATTGATGTGCTGCACGACTGATGGTGACTTCGCCTGATTCGAGCGGCTCCCTCAAACAGTCCAAAACCGAGCGCGTAAATTCCGCCATCTCATCCAAGAACAAGAGCCCCCTGTGCGCTAATGAAATCTCCCCCGGTTGCGGCGGATTGCCTCCACCGACGAGCGCAGCGGCAGAACAAGAATGATGGGGCGAGCGTAGCCGTCGTTGCAACCAGTGATGCGGTTCAGCGGTGCCGGAAATCGAGCGAATCGCCGCAACTTCGAGGGCTTCCTCCTCATCGAGTGCCGGCAGTAAACCAAGTAGCCGCTGCGCTAACATGGTTTTGCCCGTGCCTGGCGGACCGACGAAAAGTACATGATGACCACCTGCTGCCGCTAGGAGCAAAGCCCGCTTCGCTTGATCTTGGCCAATCACATCCGAGATATCGCCAACACCAGTAGGAAGCTGATTGTCGTCGGTTTGAGGATTGTTCTGTGTCGCAATATTCGGCAGTCGTTGCGGTCCTTGCAGATGCTCCACCACGTCACGTAAATGAATCCCGGCAACACACTGCTGCTGTTTTAACAGCCCTGCTTCCACTTGGTTTTGTTGTGGGATAACCGCTTCACGACCTTCATTTCGACAGGCCAGTACAGCCGGCAAAATGCCATTTACACCACACAATTCACCGGTAAGATTCAGCTCGCCATAGAACTCACGACTGGCCGCTGCCGACTCCGGTAGTTGCCCATCCGCAATCAAAATGCCAACGGCAATCGCCAAGTCATAGCGAGCGCCATACTTGGGTAAATCTGCAGGTGCTAAATTCACTGTAATTTTCTTCGCGCGAGGAAAATCATACCCGCTAGCCATCAACGCCGAACGCACTCGGTCCCGCGCTTCTTTAACGCCCGTCTGCGGCAATCCCACGATGGCAAATGCGGGCAGTCCACCCGCCAAACATACTTCCACTGTCACCAGCGGCGCATCAATTCCCTGCAGCGCGCGAGTATAAACCCGCGCAATCGCTAACTCCGCTGACATCCCAACTCTCCCTGTCTTGTTCACACAGCAAGAGTCAGCCTAGTCCTCAGCAGCACCAACCACAAGACGCCAAAATCGTATTCTCACGTGCGATTGCATCACATCAAAATATCTGGAATGGTTATGCTAAGTATGAAGAATTGAGAAAGCTCAGGGAATGTAGCGGAGGGGAATGATGTTGCGGCAGGTCTATTTGTTTTTGAAAACTATGGTGTCGATGACGCTATTAATTATGGTTACGTTATATGCCATTAGCGCTGTCTATATGCTAATAGACGGCGAATTTAAAGGACCTGCGACATATCCTGAGTTTATCCGATGTCTCGAGATGGCTCTCTGGTACGGTATTGTGTTTGCCTGCGCTGAGGCCTTCTTCAGTTGGGTGCGCTACCTCAAACAGAAAGAGCTCGAGGAAGAGGCGAATTCAAAATCATAAACTAGGCTTCAGTTACTGAGCCAACTCCGAAATATGATCTGTAAATGGCTCGTTGCCGCTTCCGACTCCCTTTACCCATAGATCTTCTTTCGTCGAAACAAATCGAAGATTTCGGATATCGCTGTAGCTTTTAAGATATTCCTCTTTCAAAAAGAGTGCAGCGGATTTGAATTGCACTAAATTCACGCTGAGGTTAGACGAAGTCGCGCCGCCTACTGCGGTATTTACAAGTACGAGCGTCGATTCCGAAGAGACGGCATGTTTGTCGATAAAGCGCGGCGATTGCCAACCGAATTGGAAGGTTTGATAAAACGTGAAGCTCAAAAATAAACCGAGCATGACAAAGTATTTACTGCGAGGAAACAACATGTAAACACCGAAGTTCACGTACATCAACCCAACAAATGAGAGCGCTAGGTTATACCAGAGGTAGTGCTCCGAGAAGTACCAAAAGAACGTCAGTTCATTCAGCGCCATTAACGCCAAGACAGTAAATGGCAGCAATATCATGATAGTCCCAATCCATTTGCACCTTGCCATGGAATTAATCCTTTACCAGTAATGTTCGACGGTAACGTTACCCGGTTTACGACGGAGATTTTTCGGTAGGCCCATACTGTCGAGCAACACTTTCGCGTCGCGAATCATTTCTGGATTACCACAGAGCATCACTTGCGCGCGATCATTCAGCTCATCCTTGCAGGCTGCTTGCAGCGCACCGCTTTCGATCAACGCCGGAACGCGCCCACGCAAAGCGCCAGCGAAGTCTTCACGGGATACAATCGGTTGGTATTGCAATTGACCAAGGTGTTTATCGACCCAGCTCTGAATGAGGTCACGGTAAGCTAAGTCAGCACTGTAACGCACAGCATGAATCAAATGAATACGTTTGAAGCGCTCGTAGGGAATGTCAGTCGTCAGCATGGAGAGGTACGGACCAATGCCGGTGCCTGTGGCAATCAACCACAAGCTATCTCCGTCAGGCACTTCATTCAACGTGAAAAAGCCGGACGGTGGCTGCGATACTTGAATTTTCTGCCCGGCTTTTAGACCGTGCAACATGGGTGAAAATAAGCCATCGTGGACGCGATTTACCAGAAAATCTAAGACCGAATCATCCGGACCATTGACTAAGGAATAGGCGCGCTGTACCCGTCCATCTTCGTGCGCTAATCCGAGACGTACAAATTGTCCGGCAATAAATTCAAAGGGTTGCTCGGTGCGTACACGCAGACTAAACAACTCTTGGTTCCACGCGTAATTTTCGATGACTTCACCGTCTAACCACAATGCCATGCCCAACTCCTCTCTTCGCTACTAAAACTTATTCGTCGTCTTGCGCTTTTTGCAGACTTGCCACTTGTTGTTCGAGCTGTTCAACACGCTGGCGTAGGCGTAATAATAATTGCTGCTGCACATCCAACTCTTCACGCGTGACCATGTCTAGTTTGCCCAACTGCTGCTGAAGGATGGTCTTGATTCGGCCTTCCATCGAGCCAGCAAAATCCTTCACACCTGCAGGGATGCTATCGTTGATTTGACGGGCAATTTCTTCCAATTTTGATGCATCGAATTTGTTGCTATCCATTTGCTTCTCTCCGTTGACCTTATTGTCGTTTAGCTTAACAGGAGTTTACGGTAAAATCCCTGTTCTCGATCGACTTCTCTCACGTCCAACAAGGTCACCATGCAGTTAAACCCGAGCCAACAAGAAGCAGTTCACGCCATCCGCGGTCCGGTTTTGGTGTTGGCGGGTGCCGGTAGTGGCAAGACCCGAGTGATTACCGAAAAAATTGCACATTTGATTACCCGCTGCGCTATCCCGGCTCGTCACATAGGTGCCGTTACCTTTACCAACAAGGCCGCGCGCGAAATGAAAGAGCGCGTTGGCCAAACGCTTGGCCGCGAATACACCCGTGGCTTAACCGTATCGACATTCCACACGCTCGGTCTCACGATTATTCGCAAAGAAGTCAAAAATCTCGGTATGAAGTCGGGCTTTTCGCTATTTGATGACCAGGATAGCTTCGCATTATTAAAAGCGCTCACCGAAGACGAAATTGACGCCGATAAAGCGATGCTCAAATTGCTGCAAAGCCAAATCAGCAATTGGAAAAACGCGATGTTGCAGCCGCAGCAAGCCCTCGAGCAAGCCAAATTGCCCGACGAACAGATGTTTGCCGAATTCTACCGTCGCTATCAGCAAAACATGCAGGCCTGCAACGCGCTTGATTTTGATGATCTGATTCTACTACCTACCATGCTGCTCAAGACTAATGAGTCGGCGCGTGAACGCTGGCAGAAGAAATTCCAGTATTTATTAGTGGATGAGTATCAAGACACCAACACCAGTCAGTACGAACTGGTGCGGCTGTTGGTCGGCAAGGACGCAAACTTCACGGTGGTGGGTGACGATGACCAATCAATCTATTCATGGCGCGGTGCGCAGCCGCAAAACCTAGCGCTGCTGCAGCGCGACTTCCCCCAACTACAAGTCATTAAGTTGGAGCAGAACTACCGCTCCTGCAAGCGCATTCTCAAGGCGGCGAACATTCTCATTGAGAATAACCCACACGTGTTTGACAAAAAGCTGTTCTCGGAAATGGACGAAGGTGAACCATTGCGGGTGATTAAAGGTCGCAACGAGGAACATGAAGCAGATCGTGTGGTTGCGGAGATTGTTCGGCAACGCTTTTTAGCACGCACGCCCTACCACTTTTTCGCCATTCTGTACCGCGGAAATCACCAATCGCGGGTGTTTGAAAAGGCTCTGCTGAATCAGCGCATCCCATACCGCATGACCGGTGGACAAAGCTTCTTCGCACGTGCCGAAGTCAAAGACATCATGGCGTATTTGCGACTGTTGGTGAATCCAAGTGATGACACCGCGTTTATTCGTATCGTCAATTTACCCAAGCGCGGCATTGGCCCGCAAACCGTCGAGCGAATCGGTGAGTTGGCGCATGAGTTGCACGTCGGATTGTATGAGGCAGCACAGCACCACCAACTCGAAACGCGACTTGGGACACGCGAGTACGCTCAGGTTCAGGAGTTTGTGCAACTGATTAGCCAAGCTGCGCGGCGCTGTGACCATCCACCGGAAGTCGCCAGTACGCTGTACGGATTAGTGAAAGAAATTGGCTATGAAGAGTGGCTGTATGAAGTCAGTCCTAGCCAGGCAGCCGCGGAAATGCGCTACAAAAACATCAATGAGCTGCTGCGCTGGGTTACTGAGATGGTGAAAGGTGACACGGAAAACGAACCACTGACACTTGAACAATCCGTTGCCAAACTCTGCTTAAGAGACATGCTCTCGCGCAACGAAGAGGAAGACCAAGCCGACCAAGTGCAACTGATGACACTGCATGCATCCAAAGGCCTAGAATTCCCACACGTGTTTATGGTGGGAATGGAAGAAGGTTTGCTGCCGCATCAATCCAGTATCGACGAAGGCAATGTCGAAGAGGAACGTCGTCTCGCTTACGTGGGGATTACCCGCGCCCAGCAAACGCTAACCTTTACCATGGCACGAGAACGCCGCCAGTATGGCGATGTGATGAAGCCCGAGCCCAGTCGTTTCTTGTTTGAGTTACCGCAAGACGATATTGAGTGGGAAGAACAACGCGCTGCCAATGAGGAAGCCAAAGAACAACAGCGACAATCGGGAATGGATCTACTCAGGAAGGCGTTGGAAAAAAACTAAGCGCTTGCCGACTTGGTGCCAGCTATTGTTGGCTCTGCGCCCGCATCATCAAAACTGACACGCACTGGCTCACCGAATTGTTTACCTTGACCAGTTACCACGCCCACCGCAAGCAAGGCATCTTGCTGCTCTTGTGCATTGACACCGGCCGCCACGACTTGGATTTCGAGCTCGGTGCAGAGATTAACGACGTTACGCACCATCTTCTGGGCACGGTCACTATTGGCAATGTCCGCAACAAAGTTGGGATCGAGTTTCACGTGAGTGAACGGGTAACTTAAAATAAATTGCAACGCACCGGCGCTGCGACCAAACTCGTTGAGTGCTAAGCCCACACCAAATTCGGCGAGTTGGCGTAGTGAACTCAATTGACGCTTCGAGCTGTAGTTGAGCTCCACTTCGCTAAATTCAAGGATCAAACGATTCGCTTTGATTTTGGAATCTTTAATGATCTGCATCAACACCCGGACATCCGCAAGTTTATAAAGGTGTTTAGTGGACAGCGAGACAAATAAGGGCGGATGCTCCGGCTCTTGCGCCAACTGACTACAACAACGCTTGAGCATCCAGTGATCCAGCGTGATGATCATCCCGGTTTTTTCAGCGACAGCGAGGAATCGGTCAGCTGGCAACAGCGTATTATCGCGCTGCCAACGCAATAACCATTCTGCCGCATGCTCGGCGCCGGTATTCATATCGACCACATCATAGCGATGCACAATAAAATCTTGGTCGAACTGCGCGTGCCGTAGCTCGGATTCGCGGTGCAAAGAGGCAACTAAGTCTTTGTGAATACTTTCGTCAAAGACTACAAAACGGCCGCGGCCCATGCTCTTCGCTTGGTACATAGCTGCGTCAGCATCGCGTAACAGTCGTTCTGCAGAATCGTTGCGCGCACGACATTCGGCGATACCAACGCTCGCGCCTGAATAATGTTCGCTCTCGCCAAAGACAAAAGGTCGCTGCATTTTTTCAATAATACGCCCTGCGACTTCTTTGGCGTCTTCAACATGGTTAATCATGTCGAGCAGAATGACGAATTCATCTCCACCGAGGCGAGCAACGGTGTCGTTATCTCGCACACATTCGCCGATACGCCTACTGGCTTCCAATAGAAATTCATCGCCTGCGCTATGACCGAGAGTATCGTTTATATCTTTGAACCGATCCAAATCTACAAACAGCACGGCAAAATTGTGTTGCGGGAAGCGCCGCTTGTGTTTCAGCGTCTGTTGGAGACGTTCAGTAAACATGGAGCGGTTGGGTAATCCTGTCAACGCGTCATGATGCGCGTCGTGGAAGAGTTTCTCTTCAATCTTTTTACGCCGCTCAATTTCGTTAACGAGCTCTTCAGTACGTTCGGCAACTTTGCGCTCAAGGTAGGCATTTACGCGGCGCACCTCTTCGGCGTTACGGCGGCGTTCAATGGCGACGGCAACGTGCTGCGATACGAAGTTCAACAGTTCTAAATCGTCTTGTTTGTAGGTGACTTCATCGGTATACGTTTGCACCGACAAAACTCCAATCACCTCATCATCAATCAGTAGCGGAGAACCTAACCATTGCTTCGGCTGCGTTCCATAATACGAAGAAGCCTTTTCAATCTCTCCCGCGGCAATCAGCTCGGCATATTTTTCTGCGTTTATGAACACCGGTTGTTTGTGCCGGATAACAAACTCTGTCATACCGCGACCTACCGGTCGCAATTTGCGCAGATGTGTATCGAAGGCATCAACATAATAAGGGAAAGTCAAATTGCGCTTGTCTTCATCAACCAACGCGACAAAGAAGTTTTCATTATTGATTAAGCGACCAATTTGCTCATGTAATTGGTGATAGAAGCTTTCCATGCTATCTGAGGTGTTGGTGACCTCAGATATGGCGAAGAGGACGGCGGACACCTTTTCAGCGCGTTTGCGCTCTCCTACTTCTAAAGTCAGGTTATCGTTGATTTCACGCAGTGCAGCTGTTTGCCGAGCAATCTCCGCTTGCATGAACTCGCGCTGGCGAACCCGTTCAAGCGCGTTCACAATATGCTGCGAGACGAACATAAAAAGGTCTTTGTCCGCTTCTGTATACCGTTGATCTTCGTTGTAACTCTGCACGACCATGGCGCCGATAATGCGATTTTCTGACTGCAATGGCACGCCTAACCAATCCACAGGAGGCGAGCCTAAATCCTTAATTTCACCACTGGCAAGAAGCTCTTTAAATACTTTCTCGTTGTACAAGAACGGGCGGCCGGTACGCATCACATAACCCGTCATGCCCTGACGCAGCAACTCCATCGGGAAGTTGTCTTCGGTTGGGATCTCATCATATTCGTCAACAAAGTAAACAAACTTAACGGTATCGTTATCGTGATCGGCTAAACAGATGAAAAAGTTCTTTGCATTCATCAACTCACCGATAATGGCATGCACAGCAGAATAGAATTCCTGCATGTCTTGCACCGATGCGGCGAGTTCGGAAATTTTGAAAAGGGCTTTCTGGATGACTTCAGACTGGCGATACTTTAATGTCAGTTTTTGTAGTCGAGACAGAGCCTTACGCAATCGCGCAATCTCTTTTTCAGTACTTTTTTCAGTACTCTTCTCCGACGTATCTCGACTAGACATTGGTGACATTCAGGTGTTTTGTTTTTGTAATTATTGCCCCGAGTATATCTTTACATTCTTTGACTTGAAAGCGTTGCGATCAAAAAACAGGCACAAAAAAACCGCCGAAGCGGTTTTTAGAATTTTTGGACGTTTAAATTTCAGCCGTCATGTAGTCGATTGCCGCTTGAATTTCTTCATCGCTACAATCGTTACAGGTGCCTCGAGCTGGCATTGCGTTGTAACCTTCAATCGCATGTTTCAATACTGTGTCCATACCTTGCGCTAAGCGCGGTTCCCAATCTGCTGCGTTATTGATTTTAGGTGAACCTAATACGCCACTGGTGTGGCAAGCTGCACAAAAACGATTGTAAACAGCTTCGCCTGAGCGTGGGCCGCTGGCTCCAGCACTGCTGCCGCCGGTATCAGGGGTCGCACCCGCTAACTTCACCTTACCAATTGGGGCAATGCGATCTTTAATTGCACTATTGTCTTGAGGCACCATTGCAGCGCTCGCACCACCAACGACGAGGGCGAGAACAGCAACGAATACACGGCTCGATTTTACTACTTTCAGTACGTTCACAGTTTACTCCTGTCTGAGCTGATGAGCTTGCGTGCTCACTTAGTTGTTGCGATTATAGCCAGATTTCGGCCACGATTAAACACTTCCGTTGCATGTCTGTAAATACGCGCAAAATAGCGCTTTTGGATCTCGATGCTTTTTTTGCTAGTGCCGAGGTCTTGCGCGACCCCAGTCTCAAGAACCGTCCCTTCGCGGTGGGCGGTGGTGGGGCTCGTGGTGTGGTCGCAACCTGCAATTATTTAGCTCGCGAGTTTGGCGTGCGTAGCGCGATGTCAGGCTCTCATGCTCGCCGTCTTTGTCCGCACTTGCATTTCGTGTCACCGGATCATGGCTATTATCGCCTATTAAGTCGTCAAGTCTACGCTATTTTGCAATCGGTCACCGACCGTATTGAGCCAGCCTCCATAGACGAGTTCTATCTCGACTTGTCCGCCGTCGAAACCCATCAAGGCAGTGCGACTCGTATCATGGAAGCGGTTCGAGCGGATATTCGGGCGCTCGGTATTACCGGTTCAGCGGGTATATCGAATCAGAAAATGGTTGCCAAAATAGCCAGCGATGACAACAAGCCCGATGGCCAACGTGTTGTCGCACCCGAACAAGTCGTACCATATATCGCGTCGTTACCTTTGAAACGGATTCCTGGGGTCGGCCCGAAGAGTTTAGAGCGGCTACATGATGCCAGTTTATTTACTGGTGCTGATATTCAGCGCAGTGACATTGAGACCGTGCAAGCGATCTTAGGAGAGAAATCTGGCTGGCTCTTGTACCAACGCTGTTTAGGTAATGACCCACGCGAGATCGTGACAGAACGCGTTCGTAAAAGTGTGGGAGTAGAGGAAACCTTGAGTACCGACTTTACGTCGCTGCGCCAAGTCGAACAGTTTGCGGACCAAGTGCTACTTCCACAGCTCCTGAAACGACTTGGCGTTCAACGCTGGCAAGCCACCCACATTAAAAGTCAGACGGTGAAACTGAAATTTGCTGACTTTCAGCAAACCACGGTTTCGCGCACTGGCTCTAAAGCATCGCCTAGCCTGTTTTACCAACTGGTTAGGGAAGCTTGGGAGCGCCGTAAAGGCCGCGGTGTGCGGCTGATTGGACTCAGCGTTGCCTTGCCTGATCCCGATGATCAGTTGCAACTCGAACTCGATTTAGAATAAACGTTTAGGTTTGCTCTGCTTTCGGAAAGCTGCCCAACACGGTTACTCGGTTGCGTAATTGAATCAAAGTCAGTGCCGCTTGAATCGACGAATCGTGCGCGTGACCCTCGCACTCAATGTAGAAATGGTAGTGACCAAAGCGACGACCGGTAGGCCGCGATACGAGAGCGGTTAAGTTGACACGATACGCCGCAAATACCTGCAGATGTTCAACCAATAGCCCTGGATGGTCAGCGTCATCAATGATAAGAATGGCCGTTTTGTAGTCGATGCTGGGCTGCGCAGCCTCTAACTCTCGCGGCTCACGCACCGCAATAAAACGTGTCTCATTGTGCGCCACATCAGTGACGTCTTGCTGCACACGAGCGAAGTGATGTTCCGCCAGCGCATGCGCCGGCACTATGGCACCAGCGGGCTGTTTACTGTCGAGCAATTGTTGCAGTGATTCGCTGTTGCTGGCCGTGGTCAGCACTGGTGCCGACTGTCCTGCCAAGAATTCACTACACTGCCCTTGCGCTACAAACTGCGCAAAAATCCGCTCGGGTTGGGAGTGGTTGGCGACATACGCAAACTGAATTGGCACCATCACCTCACCGATAATCTGCAACGGGCGCCTCACAAACGAGTCCACTACTGGTGATACGATGCCTTCGACGATGTTCTCAATTGGCACTATTGCCAATTCACAATTCTCGGGCACTGCCGCCAACGTTCGCGCCAGCGACGGATAAAAATGCAGCGCATTTTTGTTACTTGAATCAGCTGTGAGCCAATGCTGAGCGGCACGCTCTGAAAAGGTACCGGTTGGCCCTAAAGTCGCAATGCGAGGGTAGTGGGTTGTGTCGTTAGATGTGGCAGTCACATTAAATCTCATTAAAGTCGGCGCTAGACCCTAACGGTACTGGTTTTTCGACGCTGACGCCAGAGCCAAAACCAGACGCCGGTGACGGGCAATAAAATGAGCATAATGCCACCTGCCAGTAATAGGATAAACAGCGGCAAGCCACCCACCGCCGCAACATGCAACGGATAAATGGTTTGGGACAGTTGATAGCCGAGTGCGCTATTGCGAGTATCGCTCCAAGTAGCAAGCTCGCCAGTTGTCGTCGAAAAGCTAAGCGAGCTGCGGCCATTTGGGTGCCACTCACCGTCGTAGCGCAGGCGCATCGAGACCGTGCCATCGGGTTTGACCGGCAAGGACACTAGTGCGGGTGTCATATCTGGGAAGATCTTTTCCGCTGCCTGCAGACGCTCGTTCCAATTGAGTGCTTGCACAGCTGTGGTTGCTGGCTGCCAACGTTGATCTTGCTGCGGAAGTAATGTGGTCAAACTTCCCGATACCGAGGCAGCATACATAATTGCCGTGCCGGTCACGGCACCCAACAAAATGCCAGGTAACAGAATGATCCCGAAGGTTTTATGGAATTGATACAGAGTCATTTGAAAGCCAGTTTGCCAAGGCCAATGCCAACGCACCGACCACAATCGGACGCTCCAGCGGCGCGGCCACCAGCGAACAATACCAGAGATCAAAATAAATAAGGTGATGAGGCTGAGAACGCCCATCACATCCTTACCCAAGTCATGCAGCAATAGGTGATGATGAAATTGCACGGCAATATCAATCCAATCGCCCAGTGCTGGACGAGTCAACAGATGTTCGCCGGCCACGCCGTGATAATGACTATTCCCGTCACCATCGATCACCTCAACCCAAGGCTTGTCGACACGCGGTAGGTAAGCATAGCCTGTGTCATATAGATCAAACACAGCGCCAGCAGTAGCTGTAGAGGGTAGTTCAGCAAGTTGCAACTGTGGGTATTGCCACTGCAGTAGCTCGGTTTTATAAAGCAAAAAGGTGCCTGTCAAAGCGACAAGCACCAACCATAAGCTAACTAGAATCCCCAGCCAACGATGTAGCCGACCCATCCACTGTCGCATAGAGCTCCTTAAAAGCTGTACTGCCAGTTCAAGCTCAGCGTACGACCACGACCCGCGAAGTTACTGGTATTCGAACCAGCGGTTTGCGCGTAATACGAGAGGTAGAATTCATCCAGCAGGTTCTCGACACCGACCGAGAATAAACCATAATCCATGGTCTCGAAGCTCACTTGGAGATCTAAAGTGTTGTAGCCATCAAAGTTATTAATTGCGGCGGCACCTGTGTAGATATCGCGATCAAACAATTGATTCCACTGTAGGCGTGATGAAACCCAACCATTCCATTGTTGCTCCCAATGCAGGTTTAGACGACGCGGGGCAATATTGCGGCCACCGAGTTGCGTGTCGACCTGTTGGTCACCATCACTATCAAATTCACCGTCAGTGTCAGCATAGTTCAAACCAAAACTGGTGTTTGAACTCGGGCTATAGGTTGCAGCCAATTCATAACCATCAATCTCAGTGCGCTCACGTAAAACTGAGAAAATACCATCTGCATCGGCTTGCAAACGGGCACCTAAATCGGAGTCCGAACGGAAGTAGCTCAAGCTGACCTGTAAAGCTTGGGCACGATACTCAATACCGATCTCTTGGTTGTCGGCAATGACTGGCTGCAAATCGAGAAACGAATCAATCTCTTGATTCGGCGTGCTAATACCACGCAACACGCGTCCAACGTCGGGCATGCTAAAGCCTTCCGAGTAGCTGACAAAGGCACGCCACTCTTGGTTGAAGGCGTATACAGCACCCACATTGGGTAGTAATTCGTTAAATGACGGTTCTCCACCTTTCACAAAAGTGCTGTTGTAGCCTCCAAGTGTAGTGAAATCATCGACCTCCAATTGCCCATATTCGTAACGCAAGCCACCACTTAAGGTCAGAGCACCCTGTTGGTAACGTGCCTGAGCGAATGGCGCCCAGTTATTGAAAGTGGTTTCTGGAACCCATTTGCGGCCGGTTTGGGCAAGCTCTTGGAATGTCGTGTCATTGAGGTAATCCAAACCCGCAGTTACATCTACTGGAGAATCCGCAACATCATTCCAGTTCAAGGTAAAGCGTGAACCGTATTTACGTGAATCATTACGTGACTGATCGAATAAATTTTCACCGAGCGCGGGATCTTGGAATACGCCAAACCGTCCACCGCCATATAAAGCATAGAAGTCTTGCAGGAATAACTGCCAATTTAGAGCTGCACCTAAAACGTCTGCGTTCAGGTAGGTCATTTGTGCTGTCGTGACTTTGTTGGTGGCCGGGTCACCCTCCGAAGCTTGCTCAACCGCAATGGTCGGGATACCTGCCTCACGATCACCAGCAACCGGTGAATAGTCGCCGTTCCCTTCCATATTGAAATGGTTCACCATGAGTTCAACCGATTCGCCTCGCGCAATGTCACGCTTTATTTTAGCGAATACGTCATAGCTTTCTGAATCTTGAGTGTCACCTTGGGTGACGTCGGTTCCAATAAAGTCGCCATTGCCATCCACATACATGCCGGTGCTGCGTAATTGCACGCCGGTCACGACGCTCCAGTCACCCGATGCGCCGCGGAACAAATAGCCGGTGCGATAAGAGAGTCCGTCACCCACCTCACTAGTTGGTGCGGAGAGTCCAGCAGTCACTTCATGAACAGCGCCTTCGGTCGCTGATTTGGTGATGATATTAATGATACCGCCACTTGCACCCATACCTTGAATAGCACTCGCACCATGGATAATTTCGACGCGTTCGATCATCAGCGGGTCAATGGTATAGGCGGCACGCGAGCCGTTTCGTAACGGATTCGATTGTGGCACGCCATCGATCAGGTACAGCGGGTCACGGCCGCGCAAGGTTTCACCCGCACTCGATAATTTTTGTCGAGATGGCGAGAATGATGGCGCCAAATTACCCAGTACATCAGACAATGAATCCGCAACGGCTAGCTGTTGGCGCAGCTCTTCACCATCAATAACTGTCACTGTTGCTGGAATGGCACTCACTTGTTGATTGGTGCGAGTTGCGGTGATTTCGATACGCTCATCAGGCTCAACTGAAGTTGAGTCTTGTGCGTATGAAACGCCAACTAAAGAACTGGTAATTGCTATTGCGGTGAGTGTTCGTTTGAACTGCGTTGCCATCATTCTGAGCGCTCCTACAACGGAATAATTTGAAAGTGCGCTAATGATAACGATTCGCATTTATAGATCAAGTCTAAATGAGAATAATTTTTATTTAGGACTGATTTTTGGATTGTGTTTCCATCCCCCTCGTTTTCTTGGCACACTATCGCATTGAGTGAATCAGCAACTTATCAGTGAAGGAATGAACATGACGTGGCTATCGATATTACCGCCTCTGGTGGCGATTATTGTCGTGTTTTGGCGCAAGGAAGTAATTGTCGCACTCTTACTCGCGGTCTTTACCTCTGAGTTGTTGCTGACCCTGCAGGCGCCTGAGCTCTCGCTTGGTTATGCCTTTATTGCCACACTAGAACGTATTGTCAGCGTATTTGAATCACCGGGAAATACTCGGATTTTGGTATTTAGCTTATTAGTCGGCGCGTTGCTTGCCTATATTCGCGAGTCGGGCGGCGTTGCCGCAATGGTTGAAGGCTTGCTGAAACGCGGTATGGGTAAAACCAAACGCAGTGCCAGTTTGTTGACCGTTTTCACCGGTATTTTTATCTTCATTGAATCGAATTTAAGTGTGTTGACCGCAGGTATTTTATCGCGCGGCCTGTTTGAAAAATTAGGCATGAGCCGCGCTCGATTGGCTTATTTAATTGATAGCACCAGCGCGCCAATTTGTATCTTAATTCTGTTGAATGGTTGGGGGGCATACGTGTTAAGCATGCTCGAGCAACAGGAATTACCGGGTTCATCGGTGGTGACGCTGTGGAGTACTATTCCATTTAACTTCTATGCGCTGGTGACGTTAGTGCTGGTGTTCTATACCGCTATTTCGACGCGGGTTCATGGCCCCATGCGGCGCCTCGAAGCGCAACCGCAGCCCACGCAAGACTTGCCAGAGCATGTGCCAAGCAATAGCAAAGCGCGATACATGGTGGTGCCTCTCGTGGTGATGGTCGGTGGCATGATTGCCTTTATGATTGGTACCGGCGGTGGCGATATTACCCAAGGCGATGGCTCGAAAGCAGTTTTATATGCGACTGCTCTTGCCTGTTTGGTTGCATACCTCATGTTGTTACTCAGTAAACGTGAAACCCATCAAAACTTGGTGAATATTGGATTTAAGGGTATGGGCGAACTGCTGCCGCTGGTGACCATCGTGTTGTTGTCGCTTGCCCTTGGAAGCAGCTTGCGTGAACTGGGGACTGGTGTCTTCTTGGCGGGCTTAGTCGGTGATTATTTGCCACTGGTACTTATTGCGCCGATGCTGTTTGTCGCCGGTGCACTGATTTCTTTTACGACCGGTACTTCATGGGGTACCTTCGCAATCCTAATTCCGATTGCTGCGCCATTGATTATCGCGCTCGATTTACCTGCACCATTACTTCTGGCGGCAGTATTGGGTGGTGGTGTATTCGGCGACCATTGTTCACCGATATCGGACACGACCGCGGTATCATCGCTCGCATCCGGCTGTGATTTGTTAGAGCACGTACAAACGCAATTACCTTACGCATTGGTTGGCGGCGGTATCACCATTGTGCTCTATGTTATCGCTAGTTTCGTGATGATTGGGTAAATGAAACATGCTAATCGTTACTAGCCATTAGCTACTGGCGAAAGCCAAGACTAAAACAAAGACGCAAGTAACAAATAACAAGTAACGAGTAACTGTTCGCGACAGCGAACACATGGGAAAGACATGGGGAACGGGATTCATTTTCGCGCAACACGAGCAGAGATCGATCGTGATGCATTCGCGCATAACGCTCAACTCATCCGCGATAGCGCAGCCGGAGCCAAAGTGCTGGGTGTGATCAAAGCCGATGGGTATGGGCATGGAGTTATTAGCACCGCGAATGCTATTGCAGCTCATGTGGATGCCTTTGCCGTAGCTTTTATTGACGAGGCGTTGCAGCTTCGTGAAGCGGGTTTTAGTTTACCGATTGTTCTACTCGAGGGCTGTTTATCTGCCGCCGAGCTCCCCATTTGTGCGCACCATAATCTACAACCGGTGGTGCATGAGCCTTCTCAGTTAGATGCGATACTCACGTCGCGACTGGTGCGTCCGCTTGCCGTGTGGCTGAAAGTCGACACCGGGATGCATCGCCTTGGCTGGCATCCGCAAGACGTTGCGCGGGTGTATCGCGAGCTTGAAGCCAGCCCCAATGTCGGCGCGATTACGTTGATGTCTCATTACGCGAATTCCGGTGATAGTGAGCATCCACTGACCCAACGGCAAAATGATTTATTTAGTGCTGTATGTGCAGAGACGGCAATTACTGAATCTTTAAGTATTGCCAATTCAGCCGCCCTTTTGAGCTCGTCGAAAGACTTCAGTACGCTCGATGGTCATTGGGTTCGTACTGGCTTAACCCTGTATGGGGTTGCACCGAGAACACCGGATCAAAACATCAAAATACCACTACGTCCGGTTATGCGTTTGGTTGCCCCGGTTATTGCTGTTCGGGAAATTCCAGTGGGCGACAGCGTCGGGTACGGCAGTCGTTGGCAGGCCAAACGCAAGAGCCGTATCGCGACCGTAGCCATTGGGTACGCGGATGGTTATCCCCGCCATTGCCCTGATGGCACACCGGTATATGTTCATGGAACTGAAGTGCCGCTCATAGGTACAGTATCGATGGATATGATCACCATCGATATAACCGATTTGGACGCGGTTCAAGTGGGAGATGAAGTTGAGCTATGGGGACCGAATCTACCAGTCGACCGCATTGCTGAGGCCGCTGGCACTATTAGTTATGAGTTGTTCTGCCGGGTATCGGCGCGGGTACCGCGAGTTGAAATTTAGTCACCGCTGGTGTCTGACTTATCCCGCGTCAATTTATCCAAGTAACCCATGGCAAAAGCCGAGCCGACAAAGGTCAGGTGCATAATGACGTACCATTTGATCTTGTCGTCAGCTAAGTTTTCAGCGTTCATGAAGACTTTCAGCAAATGAATGGACGAAATAGCCACAATAGAGGCGGCTACCTTATTCTTCAAACCGCCGGAATCGATTTTACCTAGCCAAGCCAGTTTCTCGGTATTGCCGTTGATATTCAGCGTCGAGACGAAATTTTCGTAACCACTCAGCATCACCATCACCAGCAAACCACCCACCAAAGCAATGTCGATGAGCGTCAGGACCATGAGAATTAAATCGACTTCCGGTGTACTGAGAATCAGCGGAAACGCATGCACCAATTCTTGAAAAAACTTAATTGCGAGCAATAGCACAGCTAAACTCAGCCCCAAATAAATGGGTGCAAGCAGCCAGCGTAAGCTATACATCAAATTTTCAAAAAAGCGTTCCATGATTCTCCTCATTCGTTCGCTACTGCGGCCAGAATAGCTGCATGATACCAAGCAACACCGCATAGCGACCAGCTTTACTGACAAAAACTAAAATGAGAAATTGCCAGAATCTCAAGCGCAACATGCCCGCAATGAAGGTCAATGGATCGCCCAAAAACGGTGTCCAAGCCAGTAACAGCGACCATTTACCATAGCGCTCAAACCACCAATGGCCTTTTTCTAGGGTATTAGCTTTGAAGGGAAACCAGCGTCGATCTTGAAACTGCAGCAGGTATCGTCCCAGCACGTAATTGATTACGGAACCTAGTGTGTTGCCCGCGGAGGCGACTACCCATAACCACCACAGGTTATAACCCTGCTGCTGAGCAGCCACGACCAGTATTTCTGACTGCACGGGCAGGATTGTCGCTGCCAGCAATGCAGTCAGAAAAATGCTCAGATACATGGCGAGAGCTTATTCACCATCCGCTGACTTGAGATAGCGCTTAAACCACGCCACCGTATAGTCCACTTTTGCATTGATGCGTGAAGGTCGCGCCGTGACGCCATGGTAGGCGTCCGGAATTCGTACCATCACAGTTGGAACCTGGCGAATTTTCAAAGCCTGATAAAACTGTTCGGTTTCCGCTATAGGTGTACGGCGATCTTTTTCACCGGTGAACATCAGTACCGGCGTCTTCACATTCCCGACTCGCGACAATGGCGAACGAGCCCAGTAATGATTCGGGTCTTCCCACGGCAATGCCGGGAACTGGTTGGTGATTTGGCCAATCGAGCTATCGGCTGTCAGCGTTTTGCTTACCCAGTTGATAACTGGATTCGTGGCTGCCGCCGCATTAAACCGATCGGTGGTTCCCACTGCAAATGCGGTTGCGATACCGCCGGCAGAACCACCTGCAATAAAGAGGTTATTGGGATCTGCGACACCTTTCTCAATCAATGCATCAAGGCCCGACAAATGGTCAGCTAAATCGTTGTCAGACGAATAAAAGCCATCCAGCAACATCGCGAAATCTTTGCCATAGGAAGTACTGCCGCGGTAATTGTTATAGAACACGACAAAGCCTTCCGCCGCATAACGCTGATGTTCGGCGCTGAAAAATGGACCATAAGCTAAATGCGGGCCACCATGAATTTCGACCATGGTTGGATAGGCCTTACTGGGGTCGTAGTTGGGCGGGGTTAAATACCAGCCGTGAATTTCAGTACCGTCAAAGCTTGATGAATAAGTAAATTCATTTAATTGAGCCAAGTCGCGATGGCCCAGTACATCCTCGTTCAGTGCAGTCAAAACACGTTTGCGTTTTGCTTCATCACGCTGCTTGAGGTTATAAACTGCCACATCGGCTGGTCTGGACTCACTGCCGTAGGTAAACGCAATGACATCAGAATCAGCCGCTGCGGAGAACATCCCAAATAAATATGGACGACTGATGCTGGTTCCACCGATTTTATCGGTCAAATCAGTGCGACGATCATTCAATGTCACTGTGGCTAATTTGTAGCGTCCACGGTCCGCATATTGCACTGCAAGTGTCTTATTATCGAGCCACTGTGGGCTCTCAATAGAGCGATCCAAGTCAGCTTGCAACGATTGAATAGTGCCATTGCCCAGGTTCATGACCTGAAGCTTGGCGTTATGATACGGCTCGGGTGCACTTGAGCGACTCAAAAAAGCGAGCTGAGAGCCATCTGGCGAGAGGCTAGCCGAATATTCGCCACCCGGTTGATTAGTGAGCTGAGTCAGTTTCAGCGACTGGGTGTTGACCTGCCACAAGTCTTGCTCACCGGTTTGATATTCCCAGCTTTCCGCACGGGTTGCGCCGAAAATAATGTGCTGATTGTCGCGCCAGACTAAAGGACCACCGTGATCAAACGCACCTGCTGTTAGCTGTCGAGCAGTACCGCCATCACTTGGAACCACAAATACTTGGCGATACGCCGATGGCACAACGCCTTGCCCATCGCGCTGATAGAAAGTTCGCTCAACTACAACTGGCGCAGGCGCCCATTTTGCGTCTTTGGGCTTGGTGGCAGACTTCACGGATTTGGCGAAATCGGTTTTGGGTGCAGGCTCATTCATCATAAACGCGAGCTGCTTGCCATTCGGCGACCAACTTAAATTACCTGGGCTTTGCTGCACGCTGGTCACTGCTGTTAGCTTTTGCTGCGCCAACCAATACACATGAATTTGATTTTTACCGGCTCGATTGGAAGTAAAAGCCAGTCGGGTGCCATCCGGTGACCAAGTTGGATTGCCATATTGATACTGATCGGCAAACAACGGCGTATGCGCACCCGTCTCGACATCAATCAGCCACAATTCGTTGCGGGTACCGTCGGTCATAATGTCGTAATGAGATCTCACATAAACCACATGCTGACCATTAGGGCTGACCTGCACATTATTCGCCCACTCCAACGCAAACACGTCCTCGGCGCTAAGCGTCGGCTTAACCTCGGGGATGGTCGCGGTATCTGTGGTGTCACTAAGCGTGTCAGCTAACGCGGTGGCACTGAGTCCGAGACTCAGCAACGCGGCACCAATCAATATGTATTTCTGCATGCGGTATCCTTTTAAAGATGAAAGCGTCATTGGCTATTAGTTACTAGCTACTCGCAAACACAGATCTCTGTTTCCGAGTAACCAGTAACCGATAACTAGTAGCTGGTTGCCATCAGATTAACAGTGCTTGTGTGGTGTGCAATACATTTCCGACCAAGCACTATGAGACATCGACAAATGGATTGTTTATTTTCTGTAAATTCCGTATGCTGCTTTCTGTTTACTGCCATTTACGGGTGAAGCAGACGTCTGATGTTGCATCTTCCGACTCTCATTGCCGTCAGTATCGTCATGAACATACTGCTCGGAATCCTGATGTTGGTAATCTTTCGATTACGCCAGCAACAACGTTGTTTTGTCTATTGGTCAGTCGCTTGTTTTGTCTTCGCCGCTGCAGCTATTACTGCAAGTCTTCGCGCTTTTATTGATGCCCCACTACTGACCGTTTACTGCGCGGATCTACTGATTATTTTGGCGCCGCTACTCGCCATAGCAGGGCTGCGAGAATACCTGCATTACACACGTAGTTTCGTGTATTTACGAGCACTCTGGGCCTGTTGCGCAATATTGCTCGCTCCATTACATACCCAGCCGCTTCTCGCTCAACTTGTCACCTCTATCGTACTCGCAGGAGCTTTCGGTTATGCAACCTTATTGCTGGTTCGAGTACCAACGCGCTCGCCGTTACCTAAACTGGTACTCGCGCTGCTTTTTGGTGCTCATGCTCTGATCATGATCATACAGTCGAGTATACTTTTTACCTCGTTCCGCGAGGGTCCGATGCCTAGCTTCGCACCTTTGCTTGAATGGATACTGGTGAATCACCTATTGCTTACCACCGCCACTGCGATGGTGTTCCCATTGCTCGTCTTTGTGAGTAATGAAAATCGACTGACTCAATTAGCGAACTACGATGACCTCACCAAGCTGTTTAATCGACGTGCATTCTACCAACAGGCTGAAGATTACTTTGCTGCAAGTGAACTCGATGAGCAGGACTTTAGCGCTTTAATGCTCGACCTCGATCATTTCAAAGGAATCAATGATCAGTATGGTCATGCTGCAGGAGACGCCTGCTTGCGCTGGGTGGCTCGCCAAATTCGTTCACAGCTTCGTGAACAAGATGTCGCTGCGCGGGTGGGTGGTGAAGAATTCGCTATAGCACTGCCGCAAACCGATGAAAGAGCTGCAATCGCAATCGCTGACCGGTTGCTAGAAGCCATTGGTGGCGAACCTTTTGAATACCAAAGCCAACCAATACATTTGACCGTCAGTATTGGGGTCATTCATCGCAAATCTCGGCACGAGGCCTTGCAAGCTTTACTGATCGACGCCGATACTGCTCTTTATACCGCGAAAAAACAGGGGCGCAACCAAGTCGTGCTCGCCTCTTAACGGAGGTTTCTATGCGTCAATTCTCTTTTATGGTCAGTTTCTTTCTGGTATCCATTCTCTTTCTTACTGGTTGTCAAAACGACAAGGCTGCGGCTTCTGATGTCGTTGCCGACACGGTCATACGTAATGTACACATTGTGGACGTTTCAGGAACTTCTCCGAAAATCGGAGAAGATCGCACTATATTCATCGAAAATGACCGTATTTCCGCAGTTTTGCCGGCTGACGCTGCGACTCCTGTTGGCGCAACCGTGATTGATGGCGCTGGTGGCTATGTGGTTGCAGGTTTTGCTGAGATGCATGGGCATGTGCCACCTGCCAGTAGCTTTGGACAGTTACCTGAGCGTTATCTTGAAGACGTGTTGTTCCTCTATGTTGCTAATGGTGTCACGACCGTGCGCGGCATGTTGGGCTACCCGCACCAATTGGATCTCAAAGCATCTATCGCCGCTGGCGAGATGGTCGGTCCAACCCTGTACTTGGCTGGACCTAGCTTCAACGGCAATTCGATTGAGTCGCCCGAAGCGGCCACCCAACGCGTGATTGACCAGCGCGACGAAGGTTGGGATTTGCTCAAAGTGCATCCCGGATTGACGTTAGCCGAGTATCAAGCGATGGCGCGCACCGCCCGCGACGCGGACATGGAATTTGGTGGCCATGTACCCAGCGAAGTCGGCCTCGCGAACGCTCTGAATGAAGGGCAACGCACAATTGATCACTTAGATGGATACTTAGAATTCGTCGATGCCATGAACCGTCCCATTACCACAGAAGAACTGCAGCAACTGGTCGACATGAGTCTCGCCGCTGATGTCGCCGTGGTTCCAACGCAAGCGCTGTGGGCTACCCTCATTGGCGCTGGCAACTCTGAAGAATTGCTAGCCTACCCTGAGTTGGCTTATGTTCCGCAGCAAGTCAGTGATGGTTGGCGAGGCTTTCTCGAAAATCCGTCGACGTCCTACTTCAATGAATCCACTGCTGCCGTGCAACACGCTAATCGTCAGCAACTACTAAAAGCATTGTACGACGGTGGTGTTGATATTATTTTCGGCACCGATGCGCCACAGCTCTTTAGTGTGCCCGGATTCTCTATGCATCATGAAATTCGCTTTATGCAAGACGCAGGAATTCCAGCTGATGCGATTATTCGCTCCGCCACCGTTGCCGCCGGCGAATATTTTGTCGAGAAAGACTCCTTTGGCTTGATTGCAGCCGGACAACGTGCCGACTTTATGATTGTAAATGGCAATCCACTCGAGGACATGACTCGACTGAGCGACACGCAGGGTGTAATGGTTCGCGGGCAATGGCTCTCACGAGCCGCTATTGACTCCCGCCTCGCAGAGATAAAAGGAGCTAATGGCTACTAGCTACTGGTTACTCGTTGGTCGTTAGTCGTTAGTCGTTAGTCGAAGCCTGCAATATTTATCGACCAACGACCAACGACCAACGAAAAACGAATTGCTAGTAACTAATAACTAATAGCCAGTAACTAATAGCTATTAGTTAAAGTATGGCGAGCATTAGAAATGGTCTCGGTCATTCACTGAACATTTCGTGACCAGAGGCGTATAGTAAATACACCCATTGCTGTTCGAGGTGTTTATGCTTACGCTCGTCGCAACTAGTGCTATCACTAGCGGTTTTATCCAAGACCCAACCGCCTTGCTGTTGGCACGCTTTCAGTTTGCTTTCACCGTCGCTTTTCACATTATTTTTCCTGCATTTACGATTGGTCTTGCCAGCTATCTAGCAGTACTTGAAGGTCTTTACCTGAAGACACGCAATCCGGTTTACCAAAAGCTCTTTCGCTATTGGGTGAAGATCTTTGCAGTTGCATTCGGGATGGGGGTCGTTTCTGGCATCGTCATGAGCTACCAGTTTGGTACCAATTGGTCGGTGTTTTCAGACAAAGCAGGACCTGTCATTGGCCCCTTGATGGGCTACGAAGTCTTGACCGCCTTCTTCCTCGAGGCGGGTTTCCTCGGCGTTATGCTGTTTGGGATGAACAAAGTCGGCGAAAAGCTCCACTTTTTTGCAACTTTGATGGTCGCTATTGGTACCGCCATCAGTGCTTTCTGGATTTTGTCGGTCAATAGTTGGATGCAAACGCCAACTGGTTTTGCCATGAATGACGTCGGCCAATTTGTGGTCGTGGATTGGTTTGAAGTTGTGTTTAATCCGTCGTTCCCTTATCGATTAGCGCATATGCTACTAGCAGCGTATTTGACCACGGCCTTTGTGGTCGGGGCTGTTGCTGCTTGGCATTTACTGAAAGATAAAACCAATGCGGGTGCCCGCAAAATGTTCTCCATGGCAATGTGGATGGCATTGATCGTCGCTCCGTTGCAAGTGTTCGTAGGTGATTTGCATGGTTTGAATACACAAGAGCATCAACCTGCCAAAGTGGCCGCTATGGAGGGTCATTTCGAGACCCAGCGCCAAGCGCCACTGTACCTATTTGGAATACCGAATGAGGACACAGCGAGCGTCGACTACGCAGTGAAAATTCCGGGGCTTGCGAGCTTTATTCTCAAGCACGATTTTGACGCCGAAGTCACTGGCCTAGATGCTTTCCCACGGGATGAGTGGCCGCCAGTTGCCATTGTGTTCTGGGCGTTCCGAGTCATGGTCGGGATTGGTCTGTTGATGGTATTGATTGGCGTGTGGTCAGGCATTCAGCGCTGGCGTGGCAAGCTTTATGACTCGCCGTTATTGCATCGCGCCGCTCTGTTCATGGGACCGATGGGCTTTGTGGCCGTAGTTGCCGGTTGGATAGTCACCGAAGTGGGCCGTCAACCTTGGGTGGTGTATGGGCTGTTACGTACCGCCGATGCCGCCTCACCGATTGCATTGGAAGGCATTGCAGGCAGTCTGCTGGCATTTATTGTGGTTTATTTCCTCGTGTTTGGTGCGGGAACCTTCTACATCATTCGCAAAATGGCGGGCTCTCCGGACCATGTGAATATTCCAGACTACGCCAAGCGCCAGCATGCCATGGCAGTCGAGCGGATGTTCTACGACGACGATGACCAGTCGCTGGCTAAAGGGGAGGATAAGTAATGGATTACGCACTGATTTGGGCCATTTTAATCGCTGTTGCGGTGTTTGCGTACGTGGCATTGGACGGCTTTGACCTTGGTGTTGCGCTGCTCTTCCCTTGGTTTAAGAAAGAGCAAGACCGCGACATTATGATGAACACCGTCGCGCCGGTATGGGACGGCAATGAAACCTGGCTCGTACTCGGTGGCGGTGGCTTGTTGGCAGTATTCCCGCTTGCTTACGCCGTGTTGATGCCTGCCTTATATATGCCGGTCATCGCTATGCTGTTGGGACTGATTTTCCGCGGGGTCGCGTTCGAGTTTCGCTTCAAAACCAAGCGCGCGAAGCCCATTTGGGATATCTCCTTTATTGTCGGCTCGCTGGTTGCCGCCTTAAGCCAAGGCATTATGCTGGGCGCTATGCTGCAGGGGATTGAGGTGGAAGGTCGCGCTTATGCCGGTGGCTGGTTTGATTGGCTTACGCCGTTCAGCATTTTCTGCGGATTGGCGGTCGTGGTGGGCTACGCCTTGTTAGGTGCGAGCTGGCTGGTGATGAAAACGACTGGTGACTTACAAACTCGCAGCTACGCACTGGCGCGCAAGGCGGCCTTGCTCTTGGTTGCAGCAATTGCGGCGGTGAGTTTGTATCTGCCTTGGCACGATCCCGCCATTGCCGATCGCTGGTTTAGCTTCCCTGCCTCGGTATGGTTGTGGGTATTGCCGATAGTTCTGGCCGGTGTGACTTTCGGTTTGTTGCGCTCGCTGTTTAAGCAACAAGAGGGCCGTCCTTATTTGTGGGCATTGGGACTATTTCTGCTCTCATTTGCCGGCTTCGCGGTGAGTATTTTCCCATACTTGGTGCCCTTCGAAATCACCATTTGGGAGGCGGCAGCACCAGATAACAGCTTGAAGTTCTTATTAGTAGGGGCGGTCGTCTTGATTCCGATTATATTTGCCTACACGGGCTACACCTACTGGGTGTTCCGCGGCAAGGTTGACGCTGATAGTGGTTACCATGACTAAGGGTGATTCTAAGTGGCGTCAGTTGGCGTGGTTTATTGGCTTATGGGCCGCCGGCGTGATCGTGATCACGCTGGTCGGCCTCGCCATTCGTGCGGTAATTCTGTAAAAGGTTAGTCGGCGCTGGTGGCTGCGTCGTACTGCTTCACCCACTCCGTGAGTAAGCGCACGCCGTAACCATTGCCGCCTGCTGGATGAATGCCTTTGGCGCTCTCGCTGTAGGCATTGCCCGCCATATCGATATGCACCCATGGCGTATCTTGCGCAAAATGCTGAAGGAAGCGCGCGCCTGCTTGCGCACCTGGGCTACCGGTATTTTTGATGTCCGCTAACCAACTATCAATAATGCCGTCATAGGGCCCTAATGGCAGTTGCCAGACGTGTTCCGCAGTTTCATCACCGGCGGCTTTGATGGCGTTAAGTATGGTCTCATCCGGAGTGAAAACTGCTGAGTATTCTGTGCCGAGCGCGCCCACTTTTGAGCCGGTCAGCGTCGCGATATCAGCAATCGCGCGGGCACTGAGTTTCTCCCGTGCATACCAAATGCCATCCGCGAGAATCAAACGACCTTCAGCATCGGTGCTGGTCACCTCAATGCGGGTACCGTCACCGGCAATCAATACATCGCCTGGCAAGGTTGCTGAGCCAGAAATTAGGTTGTGCGATAACGGCACTACACCAGCCACGTTTACGTCAGCTTTTTGTCCTGCCAATGCCATCACGGCACCAATAACCGCAGCACCGCCGGCTTTGTCCGTCTGCATACGCAGAATCGAGCCACCACTGGTCTTGAGGTTGTAGCCACCGGTATCAAACGTGTTGCCTTTACCGACCAAAGCGATCGGGGCTTCATCGTTGCCGGCACCTTGCCACTCGAGAATCAACATATGTGCTTTATGCTGACTGCCTTGGCTGACGCCATACAACGAGCCCATACCCAGTTCTTTCACTTGCTCTGGCGTAAGAATGGTTGCCTTGATGCCGTAAGGTTCAGCAGCAGCCTTTGCGAGTTCCGCAATAGCTTTCGGATAGCCGTCGCTGCCGGGTAGGTTAATAATGTCACGGGCGACAAACACACCATGTGCAAGCGGTTGCGTTTGCGCGTAGGCTTGCTCGGTCGCTTTGGCGTCAGTCACCTGCCACGTCACGGCGTAGTTTGGGCGAGGTTTTGGCTCTTTCTTATAGCGGTCAAAGCGGTAGTTACGTAAATCCATGCCGTGTGCAATATGCGCGACTTGTTGTGCATCTAAGCCATTGGCATTTAGCACCACCGTTGTCATTTTGTCACTCAATTTAGCGGCGATAGTCGCGCCCAACTCTTCGGCTTTCGTAGCTTCAATTTCAGTGCCGGTACCCATTAACCATAAGCGCTTGGCGTCTAGCCCCGCCGGTGCAATCAGTTCAACCACTTGGCCTGACTTCCCAGTAAACTCGGCGACATCGGCAACACGGCTGACCTGATTCCGCGCATCCGTTGAGAACCGTGATGGCAGTTGCAGGGTCTCTGCTTCGGGCACGAATACTACCATCACATCTGGGTTGGTAGGCGCTTGTTCCGCAAAACTGATGGTCGTTTGCAGATAGTCTTGCCACGCTGACGCTGCTTTGGCGGGCGCAGTAGCGAGCATGCTCAGCGTTAGAATCGACGCTGTCAGTAACGTTGTGATGGCTTTCACGTAAGAACCCCTCTTGTGGATAATCAAAAACTTGCACCACAAGATGCCTGAACGACCTGAATTAGACAAGTCGATGTGGCGGGCTTTATCGCATGGTTGGGGCGTTATGTCGCGTGTTGCTGTTCACGGCCGCGATTCAGTACCTGTGCTTCCTCGGCCGACTTGGTCATTGTCGCATCGGTGTAGCGAAGCAGATGTAGCTCGCCATCCGCACTTTCCAAAATAGCTGTACAATTCTCAACCCAGTCACCGGTGTTCACGTAGAGTTTACCGTCCGTTTTCGTAATTTCAGGACGGTGGATATGACCGCAGATAATGCCGTCTAGCTTACGTTTCGTCGCTTCACGAACCGCTGCCGTCCGATAGTGGCCAATCACCTGCTCCACTTTACCCACTTGGCTTTTCACATATGCCGCTAATGACCAATAGTTGTGACCGAATTTCTTACGCAGCTTATGGGTTTGCCGATTCAGAAACATCACTACATCGTAAAGGTGATCACCAATCAAACTCAGCCATTGGCTATGGCAAGTTTCGGCGTCAAAGGCGTCACCATGCATAACCAATAGACGTTGATTCTTCGCGGTGGTGTGGATGGCTTGCTTCTGAATGCGAATGCTGGCCACATCCGGATGCCGATACTTGCGCATCACCTCATCATGGTTGCCTGGTATGTAGATAACCTCGACACCCTGCTTCGCCATTTTCAGCAATTGCTGCAACACCTGATGGTGTTCAGCCGGCCAAAACATCTGCTTTTTCATCGCCCAGAAATCGACAATGTCGCCGACCAAATACAGCCGCTCGACTTCGATTCGTTTCAGGAGGTGGAGAAGAAACTCGGCCTTGCAATCCTTCGAGCCGAGATGAACATCAGAAATAAACAATGTACGCGCTTGCAGACGAGCTTGGGGCATAACCTTCTCCCGCTGTGGGTTTCGTCTATGTTCCGCGTTCAATGTGAAATTGCCTTGACCACTTGATGAAGTTTTTGCGACAGCGGTGATGGGCTTTTATGGCTGGACATTGCGCCTGATTTTCCCTAGAATTCCCGCCTGCTCATCAGCAGCCCCACAACACGCACCCGTAGCTCAGCTGGATAGAGCGCTGCCCTCCGGAGGCAGAGGTCGCAGGTTCGACTCCTGCCGGGTGCGCCATATTTAACGAGACCTCCCACGATATAGCCAGATTTATATTTTGTATGACCCGACGAGCGGAAGGAAGCTTGTCGCGCCTAAGACTTAGCTTGAGCAAAATTATATAACCGGCAATTACAAGAGTTTACCTAACAATTATCTCCGTTAAACCTGAATGCCCTTTACCATCTGAATAAAGATTATTTAAGTCAGTTTGGGGATCTGCAATCCAGCGCCCATCTACAATAAATTTGTATAAATACCTACCTTGAGGCAATTTAATCCTTGCTTCCCAACCACCTTCACCTCTTTTCAGTGGAATACCAAACATATCCCAATTATTGAAGTCACCAACTACATAAACTTCATTAACCTCAGTATATCCACGAAGAGTGAAATTAACGTTTCCTGTCAGTGGAGGATAGTTATACTTGTGCTTTAACGTTGAGAAATCTTTAGCCTTATCCCCAAGTTTAATTAGAATCGTCTGAAGCAACTCCTGATTGTAAATGGAGTTTTGGAGGAGTTCCGGTGAGAGCACATCGTAATTTGTATGATGGGTTAGATGTATATACTTTTCTGGATCCTGAATAAATTGAAAAGCAGGTATTCCCATATGCTCAAAAAGTATATGCTCCGTCTGATCAACGCTCTGCTCTGTGACGACAAAACCCTTCGGAATATCGTTGCTAATGGCCTTAAAAATTTCAGCTGCCTGTTTATTGCCATTTGTATATATTCCCCTGATCTTTCCTGCTCCATTGTCCAAGTTCAAATATAGAGCGATATTTAGTTGCTTTTCAGCTTTACTTTTCCCAAATAATTGCCCTATATGCCGTTCGACAAATGACTTACTACCTTCAAACCCAACTTCATGTCCTCCCCAAAATGCCAATATTATTGGTTGCCGCAAGTCAGCATTATTTCTATTTAATGTTATTGCTAAGTTCATTAAACTGATAACGCTTAAACCATTGTCTGTGGCTCCCTGCCCAACAGACCAGCTATCTAAATGAGCGCCGACAAGAATCGCGGGTTCTTGCTTGTACTTAGCCTGTTTAGGATCAATCCGGACCAACAAAGAGTAATTAGGCTCAATCTCCAAATTGGCCTTTTCAGATTTACTCGATAAATTGGCAGTTAGCATTTTTCCCTGCTCTATATCACTTTTCATAAGGGCGAAATGAGAATGAGGGACTACTAAGACAGGTAAACGCTTAAAGCTACTATCGTCAGGAAGCGCTACAAAATTACTTTCATCAACTCGAATAACGTCGCCATTAATGTTAGAGGACTGAATAAGAGCAACAATCCCTAGCGATTTAGCCAGTTTCTGAAAGCGTTCAAATTCTTCTCTGGCTTCGCGTCTGAGACGTAGTACAGATCTCAACGAGCGTCTAGAGTGATAACCAATCAACCTATTATTAGGATCGGTGTTTAAAGCAGCTAGAGCGAGAGTTTCGTTCGTTAGTTTCCCTTCCCCCTCAACTTGAGGGTACTTTTGCTCTCTGTGTGTGTTTGCTAATAAAACAATCGATCCATGTAGCTTTTCAGAGAGTTCGACGCTGGGTTGGTCAAGTTGACTAGCACTGTCTAGGACGTAAAACTTTTCATGGTTTAGTAAATGAAAATTAGGTGTATATGGGTACGGCTCTACTGGAACGGTGTTTCCTTTAAACGTTAAATATGTTTCGCCCTTTTCCCAATTACCCAATTTGGTGGTAAAGGACTCAACCCAGTATCCTTCAATCCCCTCAGCCTCAAAGCACTGCTTTATGAAATCCAGTGAATTATAATAATTTTCAGACCCATGAAAGCGATGTCCAATTGAAAAAAATAATTCCTCTTTGCAGGCTAAGCTAGTTTCAACGGCATAGGACTGAGCCGTCGAAATAATCGTTAACAGCATAGCGACTATACCAATACGTGACCTCATTATACTCTTCTCCATTGGAATATTTTCAGACTAAGGAATTAGCAATTCAGTTAGCTATCATCTCAACTACTGGGTATACGTAAAATTAAAGATATCTGAAGATAATTGAATCCTTCATCATCCAATTTCGATTTGTAATCCTTCCAAAAGTCGCAGTAGTTATAAGTAGAAAATTCCGTTTAACTCAAACTAATGCCTATATTGAACGATTTAATCGAGCAATACGGCATGAATGGCTCGATTTACACCTAGTTGAAAGCGTCGAAGATTTACTAGAAGTTGCCACTCAATCGCTTTGGCTTTGGCTTTGTAACAAACAACGGTTTAACGCGGCCATCGGAGGCATTCTGCCAACACAATTAGCACAGCCGGTCATGAGTTCTACGAATAGATGCTACTTAATATGGGGGAGACAATGACAAATTTATCAATGTCGTCTATCTGTTATCGGCGATGAAGGTTTCTAAAGAATTCTAAAGAACTTTGTACTTCGTCTTTAACTGGGGTTAAGTTTTGCAATACTATCTACACAAACTTGGCCCGGTTATGAACAGTGAACAAAATGGATGGTTTATCAATAGAAGCAGATTCAACTGAGGTAGTGGAGTGCAGATCCGCAGGTCTGGTCGTTGATATCCAAATGCAAAAGGTCACGTTCGCGGGCCGCACTTTGGCCATCAGGGGGTTAACCTACAAGTTACTCATTGAATTCTTACTCTCAGAGCGAAGAGTCTTGAGCACATCCGAACTAGCTGAGCGTGTCTGGAAAAAAAGTTATGTGAGTGATGAGACTATAGCGCAAAGAATATCATTACTTCGAAAATCCCTTTCCCCAATGGGGTCAGACCTAATTGAATCAGTAAGAAGCGAAGGATATCGATGGCTCGCACCGGTAGAGCTAAATTGTGAGCCCGCGGCTGCGAAAGCTTCATTATCGAGTATCCATTCAGAGCGCAAAAGACTATTCGTTGTATTTGCCACTCTCACCATACTAGTAGCGTTATTTGTTTGGTTTGTTAAATCGAATACACCTCAGGAATCTCAACATAACGTATTGAATGAACATCCACTCTTACTTCAAAAAGCATTTGAGTTCGCCGAACAAAATAATGCAACCAGCAATACTATTGCGACCGATTTATTCACGGAATTTCTTACCAAAGAGCCCGATAATATAGATGCGCATATTGGACTCGCAACAGCTTATATAGAGCGATTTGTTAAGTTTCAAGGTGAAGAGCTATTCCTCGATTTTGCTGCAGAGCTCATTGATAAGCTGGTTGAGATGGAAGCTCCCGAATGGCAAATCTCGAGACTAAAGGCTTATTATCACGATGCCAAAGGAGAGATTGACCAAGCGATTTTTTACTATGAAAAATCGCTGGAACAAAACGAGGAAGAAGTGCATCAAATCGCAGCATCATTAGCATATCTTTATGTACGAAAAGGTAGATTATATGAGAGCTTACAGCTGAACCTTACAGTACTCGATGCGCAGCAAGGCTATACAGTTTTGCAGATCGCAGAAATCCTTTATTTATCTCAGTCAAATGAACTGTCAAAACGTTGGGTCCAATTAGCCTATAAGTTAGCTCCAAACGACGCATTTGTTGTCACGCAATATGCTAAAGACTTTCATGCTAGGGGGAGTCGAGAAGAGGCTTACTTAGCTCTTGAAAAATTGCATAGCTTTAATTTGGGGACAGCTTTTAGTTACACCACCCTGGCTGAATTAGCGATCAAAGACGAACGATGGGAATTGGCGGACCACTCGCTTCAAATAGCGAGAAACCTTGATCAAGATTATTTTTATTCTCAAACACTTCATTATTGGTTGTTCAAAAAAGGTTATGCAGAAGATACTGTTCCTCTACCGCCACTAAAAAATAGCGGTAATGTATGGCCAAATTGGTATATCGCCAGAAGTGTTGCAGAAATTGCTGATACAGATTACGTTGCTGCCAAAAGATCGATAGCTTCAGCTATCTCTGAGGGCTATCTTGATTATGATTATCTAAAGCTAATGCCTGTCTTTTCTCCATTAATTGGCGACCCTGACTTCGAGTCTTTAGTCAATCAAATGATACGCTCTGTAAGCACAGAGCGTATCAAAATTAACACGTCGACATTACCTGACCCTAATTTAATAGAGCAGGCAATATAGCAGTTGAGAGAATCGCATGTGTTTGTTGATGCATGTAGCGAGTATTATAGGCTGTCGCCGTAATGACAGCTGTTGCATTTAATTCGGGAATAACAAACAGGTAGTTTCCACCATTGCCAGCCGCAGCATGTGTCTCTATTACTCGACCATCAATCTCAAACGGAAAGTGCCACCACGTAAGTCCGTAAGTCGCATTCATTTCCGGCATTGATACTGAGTATGATTGAAGGCTCTTCTCAATCCAATCGGATTCAATAATTTGCTTTCCGGACCATGATCCGTTGTTTAACACTAGCTGCCCGATCTTAATTAAATCTCTAGGCTTTATTTTCAAGCCTCCCCCTCCTTGAGTAATGCCTTCCTCGTTATAAAGCCATGAACTCTCTGTGATTCCCAACGGTTGGAATAGAGCAGTATTTGTGTAAGTAGAGAATTTTTCCCCCGTAACCACCTCAATAGCGGCTGCGGATACTGATATACCCGCGGTGCAGTAAGCAAAATCTCTTCCATACGGTTGTTCGTCCATTGGAACCTCCCATGGTGGGTTTGCTCGGGCAGGAAGGCTCAAGAAAAAGCTTACCCAATCTCTGGTTAGATACATTTTTTCCTCATGACCGTCTGAGAGGTTGTTCATATCGTCACACTCAAGAGGGTTCGTCATCGACAATAGATCGAAAAAAGTCATTTCGTCTTTATGTGTACTCGGATTTAGTACGGTTGCGTTGTCGAAAATCGGTAAGACTCTTGCAAATTCAGACTCGAAATAACCATCCGAGATAGCTTTACCAAACATTAATCCTGTCAGCGATTTACTTAACGAACGAACATCATGGAGATCATTAGCTAGAGTTCCGTTGTAATAATTCTCATATACAAGCTCATTATCTCGCATCACTAGAACACTACTCAGTTGTTGTGGTTGTAGCATGTCAATCGCAGCACTTATATTATCCAAACTATTGGCATTGGCGGCACCGCATACGATCAATGAACAAACCGTCATACACATCACTTTAACTTTCATTGGAATACCTTATTGGTTAGTGGTTTCAACCCAATTCTTCTTCAATGAAAGAGATTTGTCCTTTAAATAAAGATAATGATTTATGAAGAAGTCTCACTTACATTAAGTTCAGAAAACTTCATCTTTATTTAATGGAAAAATAGTCAAGAAAGACTCAGCCTCAGATAGTCATCTCAAGCTAAGAGTCCTAAAAATGATCATTAAAGAGTCCTGTAAACTTTTTCTATTCGTAAGCCTCCTGACGAGCTGTTCAATAGTCAGTGATTCCACATATTGTGAGAACTTATTGAAGCAATCACATCCGGGCACTCCTTTCGATTATTCGATTTCCTGGATCAATTCCGATTCAGAGGTTTCATCTTGTTACTCTACTGGAGCTGACGAACAAGCTACTTTTGAAGCAGCCTCACTGAGCAAATTAGTATTTGCCACCATCGTTATTAAATTGATCGAAGAGGAGCATCTAAACCTCGATGATCAAATAATCAAACTCTTCAGCCCAGCCGAACTACCACCACGTTATAATTCTATTTACTCTCATCCGTATTTCGAGCTTCTAACCGTTCGAAATATTCTAAATCATAGTTCAGGATTGCCTAACTGGCGCGACGGTGAATTGGATTTTAGGGCAAAGCCAGGAGAGACATTTTCATATTCTGGTGAAGCTTATGAATTATTGCAGTTCATCGTAGAAAACTACTCGGGAAAAGAACTTGAAGAATTAGCTGCCGATTATATTTTTCGACCGTTAGGTCTAAAACATACGAGCTTTACATCCCATTCGGTAACCCCCATCTCCGGCATGAACGTAATCGGCTATGATCTACCCTCTTCATTTTATACTCAAGGATCCGCCGCATATTCACTTTTGACTACCTCCTCAGAATATCTAAAATTTTTGAGAGCCCTTATTGCGGGAACTATAATTTCGGTTGAATCGTTGAACCAAATGATTACCGTTCAAAATCAAGAGTTTGATGGAAGTATTTCTATAGGATGGGGACTCGGGTTGATGATTGACAATACAGTGAGTCCGGTGTTTGTTTCTCATACAGGATCAAATCCTGGATTTCGAGCTCTAGCGCTAGTTGCGGGAAATAATTCCTCCGGCTTGGTCTATCTATCAAACTCCGAAAATGGAAGTGCTCTAGATCAACATCTAACTCATCGCCTTACATCTCTGCCTATTGAAAGCAATCTCTTTGCATGGCTCGAGTGTAATCAATGCGGAGAAAAATCAGAGTTTATCAAAGCAATCAAAGATCAATCTTTCATAGATCATGAAAGCTTACCTCTCGAAGAACAAGCCAATATTGCTCATATGTTTGCGGAGTTTGGAGAGCACGATCTTGCGGTTAACTTATTTGATGCATTAGGTGAAAAAGGTTTATCTAAAATTGAAGTTCTATATGGAAAGTCAATTGCTCATCTAAGAATTGGCGAATTTGAACTCGCGAAAAGCTATCTAGAGCAAGTATTAAACATCAACCCGAATGCCGAAAATGCGAGAAAAATACATGAAGGTCTGATCCAGCCGAATAATGACAATCTTATCGAAATCTCCCTCGATGGATATAAAGATGCTAGGTCGGTATTCTTAAGAGCAGACCTGAACAATTGGCATCGCTTCTCGTTACCACTAAGAAGAACAGACAAAGGATGGAGTGTATTAATCACACCAACGTCGAATGAGATAAGATATTACTTTCAGGTCGATAACGAGAGAGTTGTTCCATGTTCTCCTTGCGCCAAGGAGTTTTACTTCGGTAAGCAAGTCGCCGTTCTGTATTTGAGGAGGTGATTTTTTCCTCCACCTGGGGCTAAGACATCGATAAACATTAAGTCTCTGTTGATAAAGATGAACACGCAATCAAAACTCTCAATATGAAAGGAACCGCTATCGACGAACGACTCTTGCAAGTTTCAGTTATCGAGTATCGAAAAAGCTAACAAGTAGCCGGCTTATCTCTAAAAGCAGTTTTCTTGTGCGCTTTGGATTAATTTTTTCTCTCCATCAGGTTTGAAACAGCTGGTTTGAAGAGACGTCCAACTCGGTAAACTCCCTTGCTCAATGAAGTTTTTAAGCTGCTCTAAATTAGCAGGCGCTAGGTGAGGTTTCACTGATGCCAAAAATCGCTCCAAGGTAAAGGCTTGATTCCACGTTCCATCGGCTAACCAGGTCTTAATAAGTGACTCAAGGTTTGTAGAGCGGAGGCTATGATCCAGATAAAACGCCACTAAATGCCCTCGTTGATAAGGAAGCATTTGATGGTCAAAGTCGCTCCAGAATTTCTCTGCTATATCTTCGTTGCTCGCATTCTTTGCTGGGTTTTCAATGAGTGCTGTAAATGCTTCATTCATGACCGTCACATATTGCTCCTGCGACAGAATTTCGGCATGCACTAAAACTTTATTTGTCAGATAGTTGGTGAACCCTTCTGTGAACCATGCTAATTCTCCAACAGGGGTACTGAGCTCTGGAGAAATGCGACTTCCAATCCATACATGCATCATTTCATGTGCCAGTAGATTCACGATTGGACTGCCATTAGGTTCATTCAATTCAAATATCGTCGATGGATTGAGGAACAATGCAAAGTTATTATGCAGCAGTGTCCCACTAAACATATAGCCTTCACTCATTGCTTGTCCTGCTGAAATTGCACTGACCCAGTAGAACGGAAAATCGTAGTCACCAAAAAAATCACGCTCAGCCTGTGTTATCGACGCAGCGAGATCTGCTAAAAGCGCGATATTAAAATTCCAATCCAAGCCCTCGTCGGGCCTCCGTTGTAATGTGATGTACAGGGGCTGCCCAGCGACTTCTCTTTGCTCAATTTGAATATCCCCCATAACAAAAAGTGCGCCTCGCAGTTCGCTCATACTAACTGAATCTTTTTTGAAATCATTAGCGCCGACAAAAGAGTTGAAAGCGGCGGTATGCGAATGAGGCAGCCATGTGAACTTGAGTGAAAAATCTTGTTTGTAATGACTCGGTAGTAATAACGCCGAGTGGCCAATCAGGTGAATCATTTCTGCAGAAACCAACGGACGAAAGTAGGCTTGGCCTTCCCCCTCCCGCTGCAGGCTATTAGATGCTATCTGGTATTGAAAGCTGATGGTGGCGTTTGGATCGTGATCTACCAACCACCCATCATCGCCATCCTGATTTAGCTCGATAATCGACCCGTCCAAATAACTAGCCTGAACGCCCCGCAGATGATCAGAGAGGTTTTCTAAACCCGCCCAGCGACTAAACTCCAACTCTGTGGTTCCGTCAGCATCGCCTTGAAAGGTGATATTAACTAATGCGCTGCCACTATGCGGTTCAGTACCAATTTGAAGTTCTAAATGCTGCTGATGAGTGGTCGCTGCTGCAAAGGATGAAGCAGTAAGTAGAAACCAAACAAAAAAATATCTCATAACGAAGTTCCAAACGATTTTTGAAATTACCAAATATTAGCGCTGGCGAAACATCAACCTGTAATCCCTAGTTACAATTATATCTTCATGCAAAGATATATTTTGGTACACTGTACTCGAATTGATGACCAATAGGAATGAGCATGATCAATAAATTAGTGATGAAAATTTTGGCAATAGTTGTCTTTTGTCAGCCTTTAATGACGGTTGCGGAACCAGCAAGTGACAAGCAGCAATATCGGGAGCAAATAGAAGAGTTGGCGCGGGCCTATCAGTCGGTTTACGGCTTCTCCGGCTCTATTAAGGTCGTCAAAGACGGTCTGCCGATAGTTGAGAGCAGCTACGGACTAGCAGATAGAAGTTTCAATATCGACAATGCCATCAACCATCGATTCTCCATCAACTCCATATCGAAAACTTTTACCGCAACAGCTGTTATGCAGTTGGTTGAGTCCGGCGACATTAGTCTTGACCAAAGTATTGGAGCCTACCTTCCAGAGCTGAAAGCTGATTGGAAAGATGAAGTTACCGTTCATCACTTATTAACGCATAGCAGCGGACTACCTCGAGAATCCGGAATTCAGTGGTATGACGAACTAACCCTCGAGCAGCAAGTCGAGCACTTAATCAATAAGCAGACTTTGTTGTTTGCTCCGGGCACTCGCTATGAGTATTCGAACTCTGGCATCACACTGTTGGGACGAATTATTGAGAACGTCTCAGGTCAGAGTTTTTTTAATTACATCAATAACCGGATTATAAAGCCGCTCGAACTTCCCGATACTGGTATGTATGAGGGACGTAAGCTAGTACCAAGGCAGGCTGTGCCCTACCGCATTACCACCAATGGTGTTGCCAGTGCCCAGCGCGCCAAGCATTTGGGCCAGAATGCAGGGGGTGGGATGTATTCAACTGTGAATGATTTATATCGCTTTGTAGTCGCCCTCGAAAACAACCGCCTACTTTCCGCAGAAACTACACAGTTAATGTTCAAGCCGCAGATTGAAATAGATGGTGGTGACGCTGCCAGTTATGGCTGGACACTCAAACCATTTGGCAATCAGACCCTAGTGTTTGCGTCAGGCAGTGGCTACGGCACCAAAAGTGTTATGGTCAGACAATCGGCAACAGATGATTTTATCGCTGTGACCTCGAACTGGGGCAACACACCGATATTGCAACTGATGGCCGGGCTATTCTTGATTATTAATGACCTTGACTACGATCTGCCAGATCAAAAAGTACTAGCCAAGCCGAGCCATTATGAAGATTTTCTCGGTATTTATCGGTTTGATCCTATTTTGCTCAAAAAGCATTTGATGGCTGACAGCGACAGCATGACTCTGCAAGAAATCGACGGACGACTTTTTCTAAACGATGAGCTATTAGCTGACAAAGAAAACGGTTTTCTTGGTCTCACTTATACCGACGAAGTAATGATTAAAGTCGATGAAATGTCTATGACGATCAACATCAACGGTAACCAAGTAGTCGGTAAGCGCCAAGACTAATGTTAAGCATCGTTATCATGGTTTACGCGACCGTTTGTTACAAATATCGGTCGTGAAGAACAACCCATCGAAGTTCAGTGATTAGTGTTGGACGAAGAATGGCCGCGCATTGCGGCCATTTGACCAAGAGCTCAACACTTAAAAGTCACGATAGGTTAATTTCGTAAAAGATCTACCTTGAAAAGGTTTGGCTGACTAACTTAGAAAAGTTCTCTTTCTGGTAATCTTCCATTGATGCGTAAAATGCGACACATCCAATGACTAAAACTAGAGCGATGTATGCAGCTGTTCTTTTAAAACTTTTATTCATATGCAACTCCTTGCTTGTGATTTGAGGTAAAAATAGTATTTGCGTATTTGGTGCGCGCACTTCGGAATTTGTTCAACACGTATGAGCGAAAATTTAATCTGTCTGTTCAGCGCCTTTTGCCAGTAAATACTCAACAATATCCTTCTGCTCCCGTTTTTTGGCAGTCATCAATACCGTATTTCCCTGCTTGTCGCGCAAATTGATATCTGCGCCTTGTTCGACCAGGAATTTGATACGTTCCAACGAGCCGTAAAATCCGGCCATATGCAATGCTGAGTCACCGCGTTCATCTTGCTGATTGATGTCTAATCCCGCCTGCAGCAGCGCAGCTGCGAGCGTATTGGCATCGTCATGAAAATACTGCCACATCAACCGACTTAAATAATGCTGCTTTCTAAATCCAAGATGATTGACGTCTGCACCGGCACCGATCAAATAGTTAAAAAACGGACTATTACCTTGCTTAAGCGCGTAATCAAGCAATGGTACCCCTTGTAACTTGGTGCCTAATAGAGCCGGTTGAGCAGCAATTAATGTTTTGAACAGGTCTAAATTATTGTTGATGAAGGTGTATGTGAGTACCTCCTCTCGTACTTCTGTTGATTGGTACCAAGTTGAATCCTGTTGTATCAACGCCACTGCTTCGCTGTGACTGTCTGAGCGCAACAGAGAGACGAGAGGATATGTTGGCGCTGGTTGCACTTCATTAGAAGCAATTTGCTGTTCCAGCCAATTCACTTCAGTTGAAATTCGAGAATAGTACTCTGTGGCGCCATAAGTCCCTGGCTTTTCAGATTCCTGGCAACAACTAACCCCCGCAAGATAAGGAGTACCGTTTTCCAGAATGAATGCGGGACCGCCGCTATCACCAGAACCGCTAACCCCCTCCAAATTTGTTGCGCTATTGCCTTGATTAAAGTCAAACGTTATCCACTTTCCATCTACCGAAGTGATGGTATTGGTCGCTGCTCGCAACAGATTGTCGTGCGTAGCATCACCGGTAATTCCATTGCCTGTCGCTCCTTTACCGGCAATAGCAATCGCTTTATTCAGTTCGTCACTTTTACCATACAGTGGTGCTTGCATTGCCTGTTCGAGCGGCCAACGTAATTGTAATAATGCCAGGTCGGGTTCACCGGTTTTGGTAAAGTCAGGGTGCCTGATAATTTTAACCACAGAGTAGTCGTGATCTAAGTGCTGAATTTTAACTGGGTATTGCTCTTCTGGGTTTACACAATGAGCGGCTGTAACTAGCCAATAATCATTGATTACAGTCGCGGTGCAACGGTCTAAAAATGCAATGTAGGGTGCAAACTTGGTTGCATGTTGCTGATAGGCACTATCCGCTTTGTCATGACGAATCACGACTGCCTCTGAGGCTATTGACGTAAGCAACAGCGTTGAGCATGACAAAAGCGTAAAGATCTTGCGTAACTTCATTGTTGAGAGTCTCGCTGTCCGATCAGTGATGACAGCTGTATGCCGCAACATCACAAACACATTGAAAACAACTTGTTTAATGAGCAGGTGTGAAGATTTCATCGTCATGATCAGCAGCGCTCGGATTGGACAATCGGTAATTGGTGTAGGTTCGCTTCATCCGCTCCTCAAAAGGCATGAGAAATGCCGAGCCTTGCACGATAAGTTCATAGTTTTTAAGAACCATGGTTTGCTCAGTCAGGGGAAAGCACTCAATTGCAAAACTCAATTGGTGAATTTTGGAACCGAACGAGGGCGAAAACGCGCTGTCGTTCGTGAGCGTTATGCTTATTAGTTTTTCGGTTGAACTTGATACTTTTGCGATGCCGTGCAAATTTTCATAAATGTCGGCGTCATCATCTGCCGTTGGAATCGGCCGAAATGCGAAAGTTTTTGTGCCCTCGGTATCGCTAATCGCGCCAATATTGGCAGGAATCATTTTTTTGAAGTGATCACAGTCTACGTTGCCAAACGCTCCGGCTTTATCGTTATGTATTAGACTTTGAATTTCATCCCGGAAGCTGACGTTATCTGCATTGATAACACGAACTATTGGCTCACCTAACTCATTGTTCATAACAGACAAATTCACATTAGAACCGCCATTGGTGATGTGGATGTCATAATCGAGGTTGAGATCTTCACCAGTGACCAAAGTGGTCAGCAAAAAAATCAGATGACGCATGTTTAACTATCCTTGTGGCCACATAACACGGTTCCGACCCATATGAACCAGACGATTTGAGTTAATCCAAAGACTTCTTTGATAAATGGCAAACTTGGAATAACCGTGAGAACACCAAAAGCACCAACCAAAAAGCCGACCCAACATAGCAATCTTGGAAAGATGTGAGACCGCAGACCAACAATACTTAACAGAAGCACCCACATGCCTCCGACAAGTTCAATTCCACCACCAAGCGCGTTCACAACCATGGTGTAGCTATAAAATAGTATTGCTGCTGCTTGCGGATCTTTTGAGTACAGCATGATCATGGTGTTCATACCCACCAAAGCAATCATTCCTGCACACATCATGAGTACGACCCAGATAAAGCCAAATAAGCTGGCACTATTCAGCAAATGCCGACTTACACCCAAGAACCTATTATGAATAGCTTGGACTGATACCAGTAATAAAACTCCAAAAATTAGATAGCCCAACAGATAAGCAAATTGAATTAAGCCCTGTTCGGCAACGACATAACCAATTCTCTCGTTGATATCTGCCCCTTGGGGAATGGCCAGCAAAGCGCCAAAAATAATAAACATACCGAGATAGCAAACGGGCATTAGAAGAAATGCCAGCGCTCCCAAGCGCGATAGTTTCGAGTCACTCAACTGATCAATCGACATACCAAACCTCAAATGTGTTACTAGAACCAATGATTATGAGGCAATAATACGGGACGGTTTCGGCGCGATCGTCCTTGCCACGTAAGAAGGACAGTGTGGACACCCGCCCAACAAGTGGGCGAGTGGCTTCCATTTTCAAGCTAACAACCGTCCTTTCTGACGCGCAACAACGTGTTACCAACGCGCAAAATCTGGCAGGTCAATCACAATTTCTGTTTCGGAAACCACCTCACTTGCAAGAAATGACCTAATAACCTCAGTCACCTTGGGTGAGCGCATAAATAAGTTATGGCCGGCATTGACGACCGTAACATGTGTAAGTCGACTCAGTCCCGAAGTAGCTTCTAGTTGCCCCTCTGGATAAGTTCTTCCATCCAAAGTCCCCGTGAGCAGGAGTGTTGGAATTGCGCTGGTTGGATTGACTCTAAAGTCGTCCCCAAGCGTAAGTTCTGGAATAGCTTCATTCATTTGTGGCATTGGAAAGTTTAGTGACAAACCAAGCAAGCTGGTTTTTGACTGGTCTTTTACCAACTGCAAGCGCTCTTGAGAGATTCCAGAAGCAATGTCCATTGCCATAGGCATTGCACGAAAGCTTATTTGCGTATCATCGAAATAGCCGCGCTTTAAAACATCACTAAGCAAGTTCGTTTGAGCGGCAACGTTTTCTCGATCTAGAGTTCGATACAAATGTAATAATAACGGCACGCCGCGATGCGGATCAGAGATCATACCTGCCGCCAAAAACTGCAAGTGTTGTTTCTGAAACAATAAGGTCCGCTTACCCGAATCATTTTCGTAAGTGACTGGTAGCGGTTCTTTTGCCAACTTCTCATGCACGCTATGCATCATAGTGACAATGTCAGGATATAATTCACGCGCCTTTTCTTGCGTATTAATTGCTGCTTGAAGCCGCGCGAAGTAGGCGTCGGTTCGCGCCGGTAGTTTAACGGTTTGGTCCAAGCCCTCCGCACTCGCAATGACCACTTGCTGAATTTTCTCGGGATATGCTTTCATAGCTGCGAAGGCAAGATGGCTCCCATAAGATATTCCCCATAAGGTCATTTGGGGCGCGTTAAGGTGTTCGCGTAAGTCATTCAAGTCATGGGCACTTTCTAGCGTGTTGTAGCCTTTGATATCAATGCCATGCTGCGCCCAGAAATCGGCGCACTCAAGTGCCGCGGCACGATACAGTCGCGTAACCTCCGCCTCGGTTTGTTCGGTCGTACCCTCAAGGTGTTGCCGCGAGCGGCACTCTGGCATGTCATCAGATAATCCAGTCCCTCTTTGATCAAGCGCGATCACATCCCCAAATTCGCGCATCGCCATAAAGAGTGGAAAACGAAAGTTGGGGTATTTAGCAGTGTTAATTCCTGAACCGCCAGGCCCTCCAGCGAGATAGATAATGGGCGTTGTTGATTCTCTCGTTGTTGCTGGGAAGCGAACATAATGAACCTTAATTATTCGACTTGTTGCATTGTTTCTATTCTCGGGAACGCTAATAAAACCGCTAAACGCATCGGTGGTTTGCCCATCCATAGTAGTAAACGTAATAGGCTGCTCATTCGGATAAAGTCGCTGTTGTGAAGGTGCTTTGCTAGGTTCTGCACCCGCCCAAGGCATTGCAAGCAAAGCGACCACAAAGACTGCATGTTGAAAAATAAGAAAGTAACGCATGAGTAAGCTCCGTATTTTTGTATTCGAATCAAGATTGACTTTCAAGTATCGCAATCATTGCCTTCGCTACGCCTGCTGATGATTGGTAGTTTTGCCCCGTTACTATGCGGCCATCAACCTCTACATGCTCTTGACCGCGCGGGCTATACAAGAAGTCACCGCCGCGCGCTTCGATGGTTTTAGTGATGTGAAACGGAAACTCTTTGAAATACGGTCGGTCAGGATTCTCATATTCGTCTGGATAACCGCTGATACGTTTACCTTTGACCAAGTATTCGCCGTTCGTGAGTCGCAAATGCGCAATACCAGCAGTACCGTGGCATACGGCAGAAATGATGCCGTTGTGTTGCTCATAGATTGTCATCGAAATGCGTTGTAACTCAGCGTTGTCAGCCACGCCATACATAGCGTTGGTACCGCCTACATAGTGGACTGCGCGGTAGTCGTCCGGAACAACCTGAGTCGGATTCATGGTATTACCAATCGCATACATAAAATCGGCGTCGTACAAGTATTTCTTGTGCATCGGATCCGATGTATTGATATACGCTAGTGGCAAAGCACCTCCGTCTGGACTCACAAAGTCAACGCTGTAACCCGCACGAATAAACTCATCGTAGGCATTAACGATTTCAGAAAAGCTCACCCCAGTAGGAAGATTTGAAGCACCGTGAAAGTGTGCGCTAGAAAGAATAAAAAGAATGCGCTGACCATTAACATTACTGCTGGATCCAGCAGCAGATTTGCTAATAATTTGCCATTTATCTGCTACTTTTTTAAGGAGAAAGCGATCGACGAATCGCTGTTTCCTTTGCGGCATTAAAATTTCAGCTTTTGCAATCGCTAGGTTGCCCTCCACATCAATCTGCAAAATACGACCGATGCGACCGTTATCAACACCCTTGTTCTCGTCTTTATGCCAACTTAGATACTCATCGATGGAGACTTGCCAAACCGCGGCATCTGCCTTTTCTAAATAAAGCAATGCATCAGGATGAAAGGCCTGCGCCAACTTTTCAGCGTCACTGTGTGATGAGCCATAAAAATACAGCTCAAGCGTTTGGGTGATAGCAGTCCGATTTTGTGCTTGCTGCGACTGAGTTGCATACGCCGCCGCACTGCAGAAGAACACCGATACTAATAAAAGTAGCTTTAAAACAACGTGACGACTAAACATATTCATCTCCAATAAATGTCGGTAATTTGGCAATTTAGACCAGCCTATTACGCTCACTTAGAGGATCTCGTGAAGGCTGAAGTGCGACCTTAGCTGCCGCCAAAAGACGAATCGTCCTTGCCACGTAGGAAGGACTGTTTTGGCGATCCGTGTGCTATGCTGATTTTTTAGGGTAAGTGCATCGACATCTATGTTAGCTATCTTCTTTTCTTCGCTCGCCATGGCAGTGGCCGGCTTTGCTATTTTTCATATTCCTAAACGTCGGTCGAGGGGACCTCTGCTGCTGCTTTTAAGTTGTCTCCTTTACTTGTCCTCGGGTGCAGTGGTGTTTGAGTTAGCACCAAACCTCGTACACCTTTATGTAAGTTTTATTCCGGTTGTATTTTTTCTATTTCTGCCAGCGTTTTGGCTTTACCACGATGCAACTATCACAACTGATTTATGGTGTTGGAAACCATCGATGTTGAAGCACTTTGCCATCGTGCCGGTTGTGTTATGCCTGAGTATTGCGCTCGCGCTGCTTCCGGCGAAAGACTTTCAGCAGATGTTTTTCGCGTCAGAACCAGTCGATACACCATGGCTTATCACGTTAGCTATGGCGTTTGCTTTCTTCTTAGTGGTCTGGTTCCTGCTCAGTTGCGGCTACGTATTCAGTATTTTTCGTCGTACATTGGCTTATCACAAAAACATCCGACTCATATACGCGGATGAATCAGGACGTAAACTGAACTGGGTCATTATTACGTCCGCCCTAATGATCTTGACGTGGGTCTACGCCCTCGTTGTGCTCGCGCTAGAAAACAGACTTGCTCACTTGGGTATTTCAGAGACGGGAGTACTCGGGTTGTTGTCGCTTATCGTGTGGTTAGTGGCTCACAACGGCATCAAACAACAGACTGGATTCGGTGAGACAACAGAGGCGAATACAGAAATAGCGCACGTGATAAAAGCACAAGCCTATGAACGCTCGGCACTGCGCAAGAAAGATTTGCAAAGAATTGCAGCGAAAATAGAAACCGCTGTAGCGCAAGACCAGATTCATCTAGAATCAGACCTGAATCTCGTCAAACTGGCGAAACATATTGCTGAGCCGCCCCAGTATATTTCCCAAACATTGTCACAGCACCTCAATACCACCTTCTTTGATTTTATCAATAAAGCAAGAATCGACGATGCACGACAGTTATTAGCCACGACGGACCACTCCGTACTAGATATTGCCTATGCGACCGGTTTTAACTCGCGCTCGGCTTTTTATAAAGCGTTTAAAAACTACCTAAATCAGACCCCAAGCGAATACCGAGCGAATTGCCCCTAATGCTAACTGTCCTTCCTAGGTGGGAAGGACGAAATGCCTGTTTGCACTCCTTACTATCGCCGCACTCATCTTCACAAAAAGCTGACATTTAGCATGCCACACTCACGGGCTCGCTAAACTTCAATGGATCATTCATGAAAAAGGTAATAGTAGTCATCCTGTTCGCTACGCTTAGTTTCTACGCTGCATCAAGCTCGGCTAGTCTGACGCCAACAGCCGCCCAAACAAACACTACAACTGATTCTGTTACACAAGCGATTGTCGATAAAGTGATCGCGACCTATGGCGGTGATGTGCTCTTACAAGCCGACAGCATTAGAGTAATTGATTACAACAAAGGCCCATGGCCTGGCGAGGGTGAAACGCCCACTATTCCCGAGTTATGGCGAATCAATGAAGAACTGACGATAGACTTCGTGGGACAGCGCAAAAGTTTGCTGTCTTACCGCGTGCCGCGAACCACCATCGACTTGGAAAAGTGGATTCAGCAGGGTGAACAAACTATCGCGTATGACATCCTGCATGAGAAATACTCCGAGCAAAACTGGGCTACCTTTGCACGTCTCGGTGCGTCACTTGAACGCAGCAGCGATACGTTGCATGCTCGGCACTTGGCGAATCTAACAGGCCAGCTAGACTATATTGGCGATGACTATTTCCGTGGCCGTCTGCAACACAAGTTGACTTACGAAACCGACTCCGGCGAGCGCTATACCTACTTCGTTGACAAGGCAAATGGGCTTATCCACAAGCTATTGCGCCAACACCCTCGCGCTGGCGATCTGCTTTATGTTTTTTCCAATCATAGTACCGACAGCAAGGTCGCCTTTGCCCGCGACATGAACTTCTTTGTTAATGGCGAGCTGCGCTTAACCTCAGTACACCGTGCAATTGAACTCGACCCAGATCTCGTGGCCGCATTTCAAGGCTTTAAGAATTTTACTCCTTGGGGTGAAACAATTGACGCTTCTGAGCTAACTGTCAAAGAGATTTCCGATGGCGTGTATCAAGCCGGCACCGGTCGCTCACTTACGGTGTTTATTGAGCAGTCAGACCATTACATAGGACTGGGAGCGGCGGATGCCCTAGCAGACAATTTTGCTGAAATAAAAAAGCTGTCTCAGCAAGATAAGCCGCTCAACTACTTTGTCGTCACGCATCATCACAATGCCAATGTGCGAGGCTTAGATAACGCCTTAACCTTAGGTGCTACTTTAGTGGTTGCTGAACAGCATAGAGACTCTATTCTAAGCCATATCACTGTCGACGAGGCCGACAACAAGATCATTTCGGTCCCACCACGAGCAACATTTGCGTTGGGCAATTTAGAGCTATTTGATATTGCTACCGCACACTCCCGTCATTATTTATTAGCCTATTTACCTGCAGCCCAGATGGTGCTTGCAGAAGACCATTTCGTCACTGATTTGAAAGCCGCAAAACCACGAATCTATCATGACATGGTGCGCTTCGCTGACGCACTTGCCGAGCTCAATCTTGCAGTAGAGAAGCTGGTAGATATTCGTGGTTGGCGTCAATTCAGTATGGACGAATTCACGCAATGGACACGTGACTTTACGCCAAAAACCTGCCCGCCAGGTTATGAGATTTGTGCAGATGGTTAAGGAACATATGATGCGAACAATACTTGTTCTGTTAATGCCTATGGTCGGTTTGTTGCCAGCGGTTCACGCTCAAGTTGACCACATTGTACCGCCAATGGTTAATATTCCGGCTGGTGAGTTTATGATGGGTACGACTGGCGGTGAACGACAAGCTAGGCCAGTGCATAAAGTCCAGTTGGACGCATTTCAGCTAGGTAAATATACGGTAACCGTCGCTGAGTTTCGAAAATTTGCGGCCGCCACGGGTTATACCACGGAAAGTACCTGCAACGATTTTCTTGATTCTGAGGGTTTAAGAGGCCCCGAACACATCGGCAGCGGTCGCTGGGATCAACACCGATACAGCTACAGCGACTATCAACCAGTAACCTGTATTTCATGGCAAGATGCCAATGCTTACGCTACATGGTTGTCTGAACAAACGGGCCAGCATTATCGACTACCCACCGAGCAGGAATGGGAATATGCCGCCAAAGCCAATACCCGTAGTCGCTATTTTTGGGGGGATGACCCGTTGCAAACAGAGGCCTGCAAGTATGGTAACTTTGCAGATCTAACCGGCGAACAAGTTAATAACCAACTTTATGGGTACAGCAACAAAGGCTTTATCGAACATTTAAATTGTGATGATGGTGAGGCCTACAATGCCATAGTCGGTCTATATCGGCCCAATCCGTTTGGGTTGTATGACATGGCAGGTAATGTCAGCCAGTATCTGAATTCGTGCTTTGACCCAAGTGGTTATCAAACCGACCGCAACTCTCAGGATGCCAAATCATGCGAATTTATAGCTACCCGCGGCGGCAATTGGCACTATCCAGCACAACCACATAGCAACCGCGGTCGCTTTAAACGTGAAGGTTGGAATGTCGCAGCCGGTATCGGCTTTCGCCTGGCAATGGATGGACATTCAGATGTCGTTGCACCCTCTAGCCAAACGTTTGAACAGCAACTACACCAAGCACAACAAAAGCGACTGACGCAACGTGAACGATTGTTGCCTGCTGTAACTCAGCTGAGACTGGTCGAGAACGATGAAGGCAAACTGATACTGAGTTGGCTGCCATCAGCGGATAATCGGGTAACCGGCTATGACATCTACCGCTCAACGATAAAGCAGGCACATTTGCTTGGCGGCTTTTACCAGAAGCATTATGAAAAAGCCTATGCTGTCGATGCTGATAACACCCAACTGGAAGTGACTTTACCGGACAGCGCTGGCAGCTTTATTGTTATTGCGCGCGCAGGTCAGATGTTCGGATTCCCATCTGCAACCGTTGTAAAGGCAGCGCCCGCTTCAGTCTCTGCTATTCCGGGGCGTTTGGATATGCAACAACTGACCCAATTGCATAATGCATCCTTATATTATTTCCCTGCCGAGGAGGATAAACCTGAGCGTTACTTGGTGTTTAAAACCAATAAATTAACGGAGCAAAATATGGTGACACTAAGGTTTGATACACAGGTTGCTCAAGCTGGCTGGTATCTACTGAATTACAAAGGCAGCAGCTTTCAGACTGGCGAATTTTTTAAGCTCTGGCAGGGCAACAAACTTGCCGGCAGTGCCGACTTTGAGCGCGGCATCGATGACTCGGTTTCAAACAGACACAAAGTGTATTTAGATGCCGGGCGTCACGCATTAGAGCTAACTATACTCCGAGAAAACTTTGATCGCTGGGGCTTGAGTTGGTTAGAGTTCTCACCTGTAACTCCTGAGGAGCAGTTGTGAACACATTAATATGGGTGATCGATTCGCCATTCTCGCGAGCGGTTAAGTGGTTATTGTTGAAGACGGGAATGAAACATAGTGAGCACTTGCTAACTTGGGACAGTCTAGCAAACGACCCCAGGCTGGCTGAGTGCAATCCCAAGCTACAGGTTCCCACTCTGATTGCTGACGACGAAACACTCACCGATTCGCTGCTGATCATATTGCGGTTATTAGGACACGACTGGCACCGCACTGTTGACGCCCAGCTGTTTCGCCTTGGTGATTGCGACTTTGAAGCGACGCTAATCTTTTTGTTCCGTGCAAACCTATTGGCGCATAAGTACGGCCGCAGCCAAGAAAGCAACTTCATGCGTGAGGCCGGCGTAGCGACCTACCAAAAAAGCGTTGATATTCTGCTTGACCATCTAGTGGTTAACACCGCAAAGATCGAGGTGAACGTCGGCTTAGTTTTGGTGTTCTCGATGGTGCTTATTGCCCGCTCTAATGCGCAGTCAGATATTGTGCGCGATTATCGTATTGAGGAATTACTGCCGTTTCATGAAGCGCTCACTGCTGACCTCGTCTACCAACAGCTTGCCCAAAGCTACAGCGGTCAAGAAGGTAATCGGTGGCCTTTCTTTATTAATTACTCTTAAAACGGATCTCGAGCTGAAATTGTGGTGGCATAGAATTGATCTCGAGCTGCCACTGATTCAACTGGCAGATCCGCTTCACCAAATGCAATCCCTGTCCGAGTCCTTGGCTAGCAGGTCCACGCACGCTTGCGGTTGTCAGATCGGCAGGTGTCGTTTCGGCGATTGGATTCGTAAAGTGTAAAGCGTTACTCTGTAATTTAATTTGCAAGCTGGGCTTGCTCGCATGTTCTAGTGCGTTATTGATCAGGTTGGTCAACATTAACTGAAGAAGATTCTGATTAGCGTTGATTCGATAGTTGCTAGGCACATCAATATGCAGCTCAAACTCTTCGAGATCAGCTAATTTTCGGTGGTTCACAACGCAGGATTCCAGCTCAGCCAATAGCCCTAATGATTCAGTATGGACCGATTCTTCACGCGCTAGTGCAAGCAACACAGTCGTGGTTTCTTCAATTCGCGCAACCATTTCTTTGAGTTGCTTGCTCTGCTGTTTACTCAGCCCTTTCGCGTCATCAAGACGCTCAACCAGAAACTTTAAAACAGTGGTCGGCGTGCGCAGTTCGTGACTGATATCGCGAGTGAAATCTGCCTCACGTTGCAAAGCGATCTGCAATTTATCGACACTGTTCTTAACCACATCGGCAAGGTAGCCAATTTCGTTCTGCGGTAATTGCGAGGGCAATTCTATAGATCTGCTGCTGTCGCTTGATTGTTTGAATCGGGTCGCTAATCGAGTGAGTGGCTGGGTAATGCTGCGCCCCAAATAAAAACTAAGTAACCAAGCTGCACCCATCACAATGGCAAAGATCAAACCGATCCATGGCACCAAGCGCGGTAAATAATCGCGCGAAACTTCTAAGCCAGTGACATCGGCTGTCAGAATCCATTCGTCGCCGCCTAGTTGCAACGTTTGCAGATGTAAAGTACCACCATTTGCTGTCGGAAACTCAACGCGTTCAGATGAGAGTTGACGTAATTCTTGGACCTGCTTTGGCAGTTCTTGCCAATTGGAATAAATCGTCATAAACGGAAAGCGTGGCTGAACCACTTGCGACTGTTCGGCATAAACTCGCTCAAGATAGTTCGCCTCACTGCTCACCAGACGATTAAAGACATTATCCTCAACCACGTAGGCATATGCGATGAGCAAGCTCACTAAGCAAACTGCGAGCGCCAGTGCAAAACTCACGACCGCGATCTGTAGTGTCTTTTTAATACTCGAATTGGTGCCGTTCATTTGCGCTTTCACTGTGTTATTTCGACTCACTGGAATGCAGCCGGAACCCGACCCCATGTAAGGTTGCTAACATGGGAGTGGCAAATGGTTTATCCAGGGCTTGTCGCAAGGTGTAAATATGCGAGCGCAACACATCGCTATCAGGCATATCATCTCCCCAGAACTTGTTGATGACCTCCTGCCGACTGACAGCATTTGGATACGCCCGAACCAGTAACAGTAAAATAGCAAAGTCCGTGCTACTTAACTTGAGTGCTTGCCCGTTGCGCTGCGCCCACTGCTGACGCTCATTGACCTCGAGGTCACCGATCTTCACCGTTTGTGCTTGATGCAGCTGCTGGCGACGAGCCAACGCTTGGCAACGCAGGTAGAGCTCTTGTAAATCAAATGGCTTCGTTAAATAGTCATCCGCGCCTGCAGCAAAGCCGACAGATTTATCAGCAATACTGTCGCGCGCCGTGAGCAGCAGCACAGGCGGTATTGGGTCACAGCTTAGCTTGATACTCTCGCACACCTGAATACCGGTCATGTCAGGCAGCATGACATCCAGAATCACAACGTCGTAATTCTGCTCTTGCGCTAACTGCAGGCCGTGCCGACCGGTCGCGGCGAAGTCGATTTGTACGCCCTGCTCTTCTAGAAAGTCACAAACCTCAGTCGCAATAGCTAGCGTATCCTCAACCAACAGGACCGATAATGAGGTCATTGCAGCAGCTCCTTAATTTTTGTCAGCGCGGTGTCACTGCCACTTGCGACGTCGGGCTGAACTATAACGTCAGGGACAACAGTCGTTACCTCTCTCGCACCGTTTGGACGCACCAACAGCCGAGTGGCAACATAAGCGCGCAGCTGCGAGTGCGGCAGATTAAATAAATTCCCTTGTGCGGTTTGATTCGCATAACCGCCGGTTGACTCACCAACGAGTGTACCCATTTCGTTGTCCTGCACTGTCGTTGCGAAAACAATGGCTGCTGAATAGGTTACCGGTCCAATCAGTACGTAGACATTGCCGGTAAAGCGTCTTGCTTCGCTTTTTGGGTTCACTTCGTCGGTCCATGGCGTACGGATTATGTCGCCTACACTCCCTTTATAGCCGAACCAACCGCGATTGTCCTCGTTGAGTCGTTCGGTCACGTGCGACACTAGCTGAAAAGGTTTGTCGGCAAGGTAGCTTGCAAGCTCCGTGGCAGTATCAGTATTACCACCTGTGTTATCGCGAATATCGATGATCAAATGCTGAATGTTTTGCTGCTTGATAGTCGAAAAGTATTCTGCAATATCATCAGCGAATTGCTCTGGATCGACATCGAATGAACTCACGCGCAAATAGCCGAGGCCAGGCTCTAAAATTTGCAGTTCTAATTCTGAGTGGGCAACTTGCGCGGTTTGCGACTGCCATTGTTGAGTACTGTTCAATTTAATCGAGTCTACTTGGGTTTCGTGTTGCACTTCCAGTTCGAAGTTGCCAATCATGCCGAACACTGCCCATAAAATATAGGGAAAGCGTGCTGCTACAAAAGCTTCTCGAAGGCGTTGCGTCTCACCGCCGACGAAGTGCTGACCTTGTTCTATGATTTGTTCAGCTGAAACGCCATTAATAGAGATAATTCGGCTTCCAGCTACAAGTGTTTTAGATTCACTATCTGTACTTAAATTATAGTCACGAGCCAGATACAAAGAACCATCTTGCTCCTTCACCGCAAAAGGAAATGGCGCCGTTCCGGCGTCGACTGCTGCAGCGTATTCTTGATAAGGCCAAATTAAAAAACTGTGACCATCATTGAACAAATGCGACAGTTGCCCGACATAACGAAAAAACTCCACACGAGTCAGTGGTTGATCGATGTGTTGCTTAAGTTTAAGCACACTCTGCTGTAGCTCTTGCTGGTTAGCATAGCCGTCGAAGTCAGGATGCCGTGCCTGAACGCCAGCGACGAATGCATCAATATCTTGATGAAGCTCTGTGACCGAGATTTTTCGGTCCATCAGGCTTGGGTCTTCTAGCTCCGGAAAAATATCCAAATGAGACTGCGCGCAGCCACCAAGCAGAAAAATTGTGAGAAATAGTATCGCTTTACATGTGTTCATGGTTGTCTCCTGTAGCTTGGTGCATAAGCTACACAAACGTTTGTGAAGACTTTGTCGAGACTGTCCAAATTTTCTTCACATTCTCACGACGACTCCCCAACTAAGATGCTCGAGAATCTTAATCGGGAGACCTTTAATGAAAAATGTAATCTTATTTTTAATCGGAATAGCATTGATACTGGGCAGTTGTTGCCTTAGCAGTGCCATGGCACAAACCGTCAGCAAAGAATCCAGTGGTAAACGCGTACTCATGCTGATTTCGAGCAACGGAACCGAACAGGCGCCAGAACTCAGTTATGATCTTGAAGAGCTCGCCCAAGCCTATTTGGTGCTGTACGACAATGGTATTCGGATCGATATCATGAGCCCCAAAGGTGGCGCGGTGTTGGTGAAGAATAACAAAGACGACTTAGCATATATTCAACGATTCAAAAAGCTCGCTTTGAAGCAACTCGGGAATACTCTAGCACCGACAGATGTAGATCTCAGCGATTACCATGCCGTCTTTGTTATTGGTGGCTCAGGCGCAATGATTGACCTGCCTGCAGATGACGCAACGCAAGCACTACTCAGCTCAGCGGTCAATGGAGATATGACTATTGTCGCGGTCTGTCACGGTCCGGCTGCGCTGGTAAATCTGCAAAACGAAGACGGTTCGTGGTTCGTCGGAGGAAAGCGTATGAATAGCTTCACCAATACCGAAGAACATGCGTTTTCAGCCGAGCATATCGAACACTTCCCATTCTTACTCGAAGATAAATTAAGAGAACGTGGTGCTATCTTCGTCAATAATGCACCAATGTTGCCTTATGTTTCTATAGATGGAAATCTAATCACCGCGCAAAATCCCGGCTCTGTCGCCAAAGCAGCTGAAGCCACAGTGTTAGCTCTTGGCTTGCCACTGCAAGAGCGTCAACCGTTCTCTGATGAAGCGACCATGGCATTGATTTCAGCGGCTCGCGAAACGGGTTCGACAATGCTCGATCTTGCGCTTGCTCGTGAGGCCGACAGCTACGATATGAATTATCTCGCACTCTACGGTTTTTATGCCTATCGCCTAGCTGATGAGCAAAATAAAGCGCGCGAGTTGGAGCTCATGCATACTATTCGCAAGTACTTCTCGCATCCGGAGTACGACACGCAGCTCATTCTTAACTTACTTGAGCAAGGTCAGCGCGAACAGGCACTCGGTATTTTCGAAGAGTTTAAAGTTAAGTTTGCGGGGCATTCGAACCTTAGCAAACTTGAAGCACTGTTCTGACTTCGAGCTGCCCCTGCTTTTATTCGCCAGCGCTGGCATTGAAACTGCCAGCGAGCACTCCACCATCGATCATGATCTCTGAGGCATTTATATAGTTAGCCTCGTCAGAGGCAAGCAAAACGCAGACGGCAGCCACTTCGCTCACTTCACCAAAGCGATGCATTGGGCAATCGGCGACAATTTTTTTAATGTTCTTTTCGCGCTGAGGGCCCTCTCCAAGCATGGGGTCCCAGATCGGAGTCAGGATAGCGGCTGGATGAATTGAGTTGCAGCGGATGGGCAAGCCTTCTTGGGCACAATATAAAGCTACGGTTTTGGTGTGGTTGCGAATGGCGGCTTTCGATGAGGCATATGCGGCAGCGCCCGGTATGCCGACAAGACCGGAGCGTGATGACATGTTGACGATGCTGCCTGCACTTTGGGTTCGACGCATGAGCTGGATAGCGTGCTTGCAACCTAAAAAGGTGCCGTCTAAGTTTACTGCATGTACATGGTGCCAATCTTCCAATGAGACGTGTTCGGGATCGTGAGGGCCTGTTGCTGCTTCTAGGCCCGTAATGCCAGCATTATTAAATAAGCCATTTAAGCGACCGAATTTACTCTCGACCCAACGCATTATGTCCTGCCATTGGTTTTCTTCTCTCACATCTAATTCAAGAGCATAGGCACGATCACCTAATTCTTTCGCCACTGCGTTGACTTCATCGACTAAAATGTCGGTCAAAATGACAATTGCACCTTCCTCATGATAAGCACGCGCTACACCCTCACCAATACCGCGAGCAGCGCCCGTAATGATTATAATTTTATCGTTAAGTCTGCCCATCGAGGTTCATTCCGCTTTAGTTCGTATTATTTAATTATACTAGCCAAACAAACTGCTAAATGCTTATACCACAGGCTTCCTAATTCGTGAGGAGCATTAAGACCATTCATTTTTGCATGATTCCGCAACACGATCCCTCTAATGGCTCAAATCATAAGTTTTAAGGGTTTTGATGGCTGCATCAACCAATGTCTCATCGTCCGATTGCCGTATCACTCGTTCAAGAAATGCGTTCGCCGGTGCTCTTTCGTTCTCACCAGCAATTTTGAGCAAAAGTTTTGCGTATTCAAGATTATCACTGGTCAGTAGTTGGTGTTCTGCAAGAACAAAACGGAGTGCAGCCACTGCTGCCTCTCGGTTCATTCCATCTTGGTCAGCAAACTGAGCAACCAAAAAGCACGAATCAAGCCACTTCTTGCGGTCAAACCAATCCACTTCAGGAGCTGACTTACAGGCAACTAAAAAGTGCTGTTGCGCTTTATCAATGTTACCTAATGTCCAGTAAAACTGAGCGACTCGTTCATTAATAAAAAAGTCATCGGGATAGCTCGCGATTGCTTCTGCAGCCACACTAGCCCCCCACTCAAAATCATCGGTATTTTGGGCCAAATTAAGTTGCGCGATACGCCCCCACTTATCGTCATTAACGACAATGTCAGCAGTTAATTTTCTTTGCGCAGCTATGTCACCTTCTTGGCCAAATGCTGACGCTCGCAGCACTTTATATCTGGGCAAAGCGGAGTCTGCAGCCCCAGCACGGAACTTCGCTTGAAGTGCCTTATTGTAATAGGTCCTTTTACGAAAAATATTAACTTGGTGTGCAATACTTCGCCAAGCCTCTGCGGCAAATGCATGAGTTCGGGCTTCGTCTGCGTACTTAACTTCGTAAGCGCTAAGCCGTTCAATTCCAGTATCGCTATCGTCAGTATATATATGGAATAGAACCGCGAGCTCATTACATTTAGGAGACGCCGCGCAACCTGGATTTTGGATCAAGCTTTTAGCAGTATTCGTCTCACCCTCAAGTAGGGCCTCCCCGGCTTCTTTATAACTACTTGCCGCTGCGGATTGAGACATAGAAACATATAGCAAACCTAACCAGCACAATGGAATAGCAAACCTCATCTACGCACCTCGTATAATTCGTTCCTTGGGTGCGTCTATACTTGGTTGGCTCGGTCTGTTGCTCAAGAAAAGTATGATGAAAAGAGACGATGTCGTGATCAACGTGCGAATTCAGCGGCTGAGACGTTCCGCCAAAAAGTCGTAGACGAAGCGTATACGTTGGTTATGCCGCAACTCAGAATGACACACAAGCCACGTGCTGTAGTCGTAAACGGAGTGATCTTTTGGGAATAGACAATTGAGTTCAGGAACTTTTTTGCCAAGTTTGGTCGGCAACAATGCAAAACCAAGACCTAGTTTGGCTAATTCGATGTGACTGAGCTGGAAGTCGCTCAAGCACACGTAATTAATTCGCTCTTTCGCAATGCCGCCATCGACCAAAATTTTTGTCAAATAATCGGTCTCGAGAAAGCCAATTATAGGCAAGGTTGACGCTGCGTTATCTCGTTCCGAATGGATAGCGCATAACTCTGGTGTGCCAAATAGATTCACTTTTGCATCACCAAGCTTCCGAATGATTAAGTTTTCTTCAGTTGGCCTAAAATTTCGAATAGCGATATCGGCGTTTCGGTGAATGAGATCGGCGCTATCGTTGGAAACCTCTAACTTAACCTGGAGTGTCTGCTCAAGCTGTTTTAATTCATTAATTAATGCCGGCATGGTGAAGCAGGCATCAACTTGACTGACGGCCACAGTAACGGTTCCCGCTAAGGATTCGGTGGCCCCTTTGGCTACCAATATCACATTATTGGCAACCTGTTCCATTCCCTGCAACGCCTCAAGAATACGCTCCCCCTGCGGGGTGAGGAACAGACTATTCTTACTACGCTCGAATAGCACCACACCTAGGCTTTCTTCCAGTGCGGCAACGCGCCGCCCCACCGTAGGTTGACTTGTGCGCAATAACTTAGCAGCAGCGGTTAATGACCCTGTTTCAGCCGTCACTAAAAAAGCTTTTGCATCGTCCCAGTCGAAGTCCACTCTAATTCTCTGTCACCAAAAATGAATTTCAGTATACATTTTTGTATAGCCAGCAAACAATGAAAAAAGAAGAACCTCTGTTTGGCTAGTGGTATTTTGCAATTCACCAAACAAATTAAGTGCCATGTGCAACCATTAACATGAACAAAAAATATACAGCCGCGCTCTTCTGGGACAAGTTAGCAGCCAAGTATGCTAAAAAGCCTGTGCCTGATGAAGCCGTGTATCAGCGCAAAATTCAACTTACGCAACATTACCTATCTGCCAGCGACGTGGTACTCGAGTTTGGTTGCGGCACTGGTAGCACTGCAATTCTACACGCGCCAAAAGTCGAGCGCATTGACGCAACGGATATCTCCCCCAGGATGATTACTATCGCAAAAGAGCGCGCGCAAGCCGCCAATATTTCAAATGTCTCGTTTAAGGTAGGTGAATTAGAGGACTTTAAATTTAAACCCGATAGCTATGACGCTGTTTTGGGTCTCAATATCATGCATTTGATACATAGCCCCGCAGATACTCTCAATGAGGTTTATCGGGTTTTAAAAGCAGATGGGATATTTATATCTAGCACCCCACTTTTAAAAAATGAATCTATTTTTGTTCGTTGGATCATTAAAATGATGCAAGCCCTTGGTCGTGCTCCCCATATTAATTTTTTAACTAAAGACGACTATTTAAAACGAGTCACCGATGCTGGCTTTGAGCTAGTTCAGGCTTGGATGCCTGACAAAGCCAGCGTCTTTTTAATCGCACGAAAAGCTGTAATTAAAATTTAATTACCCGATTATAAAGAGGAACAAGTGAAACCTTACTTATACATGGTCGGATACGGACTATCCCAAACAATTGTCTGGATTTTAGTGTCCTATCTCAGTCAATCCGTTGCGGTGACAGTCATGTTCCTCGCTCGCAACTTGGTGGGCTTTTTGCTTACTTTTCTATTTTCGGCTAACAAGGCTCTACCGTTGGCCTCATTTAAACGATGGAAGGCACATTTTTTCCGTGCGAGTGCAACTCTTCTTGGCGGTTTAAGTATTTTTTATTCAGTTACCAAAATTCCTGTTGCCGACTCAGTTGCGATTACGTTCTTGGCGCCGATTTTTGGTACAGTTTTGAGCATTTTCTATCTTGGAGAAAAGCTAACAAAAGCAACTCTATTCAAATTAGTGGTTGGCTTTATTGGTGTTTTTATTATTACGGGCTTTAGTGCTGAGGGCGACGCGATTGGCTATGCCGCGGCATTATTTGGCGCCTTTATGACTGCCGTAGCATACGTTTCGGTAAAAAGTTTGTCGGACACCGAGTCGCCACAAACGATTTTGTACGTTTCTTACCTTGTGATGGTCCCTATCTCTGCCCTGCTGGCAATTGATGGCTGGGTTACCCCGACGAACACACAGCTACTTTGGCTACTAGCTATCGGTACAGCATTCTATTTGGCCCAAATTTTTATGGCGAAAGCGTTCTCCCTAGCTCCCGCAGCGAAGGTCCTTCCTGTCGACTACTCGAGGATTATCTTTTCAAGCGTTTTAGGGTTCGTTTTTTTAAACCAATCGATGACCCTGAGTACATACATCGGTGCTGCTGTCATCTTACTAACTGCCACATTACGAGAAAAAGATATTGAAAAACTATCGTATCGCCGTATTTTCAAGCGCCCCTAATGCTGGCAATCATTGTCTTGTTTTCTTAGTAAGCAAAGAACTCACTAAGCGCGAGATGCAATCGGCAGCTGCAGAAAACGGGCTTTCTGAAACAGCGTTTATTCACTTATTGGGTAACAAGGCAACCCTGCGGATTTTTTCGCCTTTATGCGAGATGCAATCGTGTTTACACGCGACTCTCGCGGCTTGCTACGTCATGCATCACGAAGGGCTCAATTGTGAATTGCATTTTGGAGGTGGCATTTTAAAACCTCAATATGTCAATGATGAGTTAGCTCTACGCATCCCTTTGCTCCCAAAAGCAGCCATCGAGCAAACGACCGCACTCGTTTTACGCAAACACTTTATAAACGCCTCGTCGCTATGGCCTGTAGCAACAGCCAGTCAAAAGTTACGTTTGATGATCGAATACGCCGATGAACGGTCTATCAGAGCGATTCAAGCTTCTTCTTTCACGGATATCGCCGACGCTTTTCCTGATATTGAATCATTCTTTGCCTATGCCGCAACCGATCTACCCAATGCCTTTATTGGGCGAATGTTTGCACCACAACTTGGCATCAGCGAAGACCCAGTGAATGGCAATTCATGCATTGCACTCGCCTCAATACTATCGGTACAAACTGATGACTTAGGCGTTCTAATGGTACGCCAAGCGCAGCAATGCAGTGTCGAAATGACCATCGAAAACAATAACGCTCTGGTTACAGCCAACTGTTGCTTCGCCGAGCTTGAAAGCCGAGGCCTGTAAAATGAACAATAAATTTAGTTTTTTAATGTATTCCGTGGCTCTATTTGCGTTAAGCATCCTATCCAGTCCAAGTGCCGCCGAGGAAAAGCCCACCGATGAACCCTTTCATTACTCAGTAAATCTTCCGCAGTCGTATAACGACTCTAATCGCAGCTACCCTGTAATTTTTCTTGTCGATAGCGGCCCTTTCTATAAAGGCGATTACTTCAATGAAGCCGTTGAAGCAATTCGGCGACTTGAAGAATTTCATGAATTCCCACAAACGATTATTGTGGATGTCGAAGTTAAACAGCTCTGGCGCCACGTCACACGTGACCGAAACATGCTAAGCGAGTGGCTCAGTTCTGAACTAGCTCCGCTTATTGCGAAGCAATACCGAACTCTCAAGCGTAATAGTATTGTCGGTTTTTCGTATACGGCAGGCGGACTAATGAACTCTCTCGCACTTCGCGAAAGTCCTTTCACCACCATTATTAGTTTGTCACCGGTTTTTGATTCCATCAGCGATATACCTGAGGAATTAGCAAACGACAATATGTTACGTCAACATTTCGTGGTGTTTGGCAATGAGAGTCACCGACTTATGCAATTCTACAAACCGCTACTGGATTCTCAGAGCAACGCCGACTTATCCATCATTTCTCTACCACAAGAAAACCACCAATCAGCTCTCATTCCGGGATTGCGTGCGGCCCTTTTACAAGCACACTCAGATTACCAGCTACCCAGCTACAAACAGTTCACGCAACGCGATTATAAAGTTCAAGACTTAATGGAGATCCTAAAGCAGCGGACCATCGACTATGGCGCGGCACCCGAGTCATCTTTGCTTTCAGAGCTAACACTCGCAGCAGCCGAAACCTACACTCAGTTGGGCAAGTTTGAATTAGCTGAGCAACACTGGCGCTTCACAGAATCCGAGCATAAATCTTACTTCATGACGCAGATAATTGCAGAGTTCGAACGCAATAATCAAACAGAGTGGGCTGCGCGGGCAAAATCCTTAAGTCAAAGGCTAGATCTTTAGAATTCGCACAATTGAAAATGGAAAAAAATGACTTTCAAAAAAAATTTCAGGACTCTTTGGGTCGTACTGACATATATGATCACCTGCCCGAGTTCTTGGGCCATAGAAATCGAAATCGACGGTGAACTATTCGAAGTTAATCGCATTAACCAACATGTAGTTATTGCCAGCCAAGCGTTTGGTACAACGCGAATTAACTTCGGTATAGTGGTCGGTTCCGATGAAGTGGTGTTGATCTCATCCATGATGCGGCGCAATGCTCAGTCTGTAGAAGAGCTGGTGCGGCACGTCAGCGGCAAACCAATTACCAAAGTTTTAGTTATTGATTCGGATCCTTTCCACCATCATGGCAGCTCCTATTTTCGAGACCGAGGCGCTACGATTATTGGTCATGAAAACCTCACTACGCAGGGAGTAACGATAGATATTAGCTTCTCAGAGGAGCTTCTTATCGATGCTGGCACAGAGACCATTCGCATGACCCATTCAGCGGCCCACACGCTCGATCACGCCTTCATTACTTTAGAAAAAAGTAACGTCGTTTTCGCTGGGGATGCTCTACGTAACGACTGGCTTATTTATGCTGGTCCCAACGGCTGGCCGGCGCACATTTCTGCCTTGCGCGAGATAGCTTTTGAGCAAGCAGACTCAACAATCTTTGTTCCAAGTAATAGAGGACAAAAGGTCAGCACTTCCGCTGCTGAACTCAACAAAATCATTGGCATCTATGAAGGCTTCAGCGAGTTGTCTCAGAAACTCGCTCACGAGGGTTTATCTGCTAACGCGATCGCTGACCATCAGGACATCAAATCTCTGTTGCAAGGACTGGAGCGCTACGACGAGTTCGTAACTTATACCATCCACCATGTTGAAGACGTATTCAGAAGCGGCTTATAACTTAGTCAAACCAGAGAGCTTGGCTGCTAAAAGCCAAGCTCCTAGTTTTCAACCTATCGACTTTTTGAAACATTCGCCAAGCGCAATAAATCGATTCCTTTGCTGATTTCAAAATCGATCATGGCAACTAAAGCATGGGTAAGAACTGTTAAACTTTTAACGCGGTGTTCAGAGTTTAACAACTCGCCTCTAGCCAACTCGTAGCCCTTTGCTTCATAGATCATCAACACGTCAATCGCACGCTCTTCCTCGGTTCGAGGACGATGTTTCGGGGTATAGCCAAGCTCTTCTACCACTAACTCAGCGACTTTCCAGACCGACCAGGGGTTCTGGCCTGTTATAAGCTTTCCGTCTTGGGCCACATTTTCAAGATAGCGTGCACCCTCGATAAAGTTGGCACCTCTCTCTTCCAGCATGTCTTCTAAGAGAAACGGAAAGACTTCACTCGCATTTGGAATAATGAATAACTCTTCTTCATTGGTAAACCCACTAACATCTTTGCCAGACAACAAGTAACCTCCATCGTCTAACCGTGCATTTAAAAGTGCGGCGGGGCCATGACATACTGCGCTCACGACACGGTCACTTTCGTACATTGTTTTGACGATTCTTTGTATGTCAGTATTTTCTGGGAAGTCAAACATGGTGCCTTTGCCGCCAACGAAATAGACCGCCTGGTAATCAGTTGCATCAATATCGGCCAAGGCAAGAGAGTTTCTTAATTTGTGCTGAGAATCAGGGTCATTCAAGAATGCATAGTCATAGATGTCCATATCGTCATTATCCATGACCGCAGGAGGGTTTCCCCCGACAGGGCTTGCGATATCAACCTCAAATCCATTCGCCGTAAACACCCAGTAGGCTCGAGCCAGTTCGGTGAACTCAAAGCCGGCTTCTATCTCATCGTTTGCCTCTCCAACATTGGTCACCACCGCGAGTATTTTTCCTCGATACTCTGGTCGTTCCGAATTGAGGTAATCAAGCTCGCTTTTTTGCGTGCTCTTTACTGATTCAATATGCGCTTTGTCCGGCACGAAACCTTTGATCCAGCTTTGTAACCCCAAAAAGCTAGCGAATAAGACACTAATGATAACGATTAGACTGACGATCAACTTTTTGATCATAGATACTCTCCTACTAAATAAAGCAGGAGAGTAACCTCAATGAAGTAAAAAAATAGTGAAACGCTAAGGTGTTGAGAAACCAGGGATCGGTTGAAGCACAACGACGTGACATTGCTTATCGCGAATACAAAGCTTTAGCTCACCTGGGGTGTTTGCCGTATCTAACCAACGAGATGTGCTGATCTCGCTGGTAGCAATGTCATTCATACTTTCGATGACATCACCAACTGCAATAGGCGAACCTTCAGTGGGAAAACCGTTGGCAACGTTTCTGACAATAAAGCTTCCGTCGATTTGCTCTCTTAATTCAAGGCCCGAAAGATTAAAGCGACTTGAGAAAGGTTGCTCGGAATAGGGCGTAAAGCTAATGGTTTGATTTAGATAATCAATGCTAACTCGATAATGCGCAAACAGTGCGCTCCCGATAACATTCAGATCATCCTCGTCTTCAGCAACAATGAGGTTCGTTTTGACGCCCTCAAGTTCAAGGTCGCCGATACTTAACTTAGGAAGACGAAACCGCTGATGCGCCGCTTTACCACTCAAACCAAAGTCTGCAGCTTCCACCAATGGCGAAGGCAACTGAATCTCTCGGTTCTCGACATAAGCAGTGTTTATCTTCAAATAGTGACGGCTACCCGTATCGATTTTGACATCGATTTCGTTCTGTTTCTGGTCGCCAAAATCAAGCGTAACCGGAATACTGATCTTTCGAGAGCCAGTTTCGAATCCAAGAACTGTCGATTCTGGGCTTTGGACTAACGGAACATTTGAAATGGTGACTTGCTCCGCCTGATAATCGAAAACCCATGCAAAATGTTGCAAGAAATCGTTACCGATGACTCCGTCAAAAATCATTTCTTGGCCAGAAAGGAAATATTGACTTTGGCTTACTGGGACCACGGCAAAACTAAAATTCTTAACGCTTACGGGGCCAATATTTACCTCGGCAACCTCGGTTTTGTATCCCACCGAAGATTCATCATTACCCCAACCAAAAACTGGCAATTCATAATCGCGCTCGAAGGCCATGTTTCGGACTTTTTCTGTGTCAAATAACATGGAGAACGAAAGTCCGGTATCAATGTGCATAAGGAACTGCGTTTCACCATCAATCGATATCAGCACATGAGGTTTTACGCCTATGTACTTGGTGTCGAACGCATATTGCTGCTGTTCTCCCTGCCACACAGGTTGAATATCGTCATTTTCTGCACGCATTTTAAAGACGTTAACTAAACTACAGCCCGACAGCTGGAGTAGCAAAATCACTGCAAATATCTTCTTCATAACTGTTACTCAAATAATCGAAGGAAACCAATAATGAAGTCTATTGCTAAAGAGGTAAAAAACAGGTGAAGTCAAAAAACGGGAGAAGGTGTTAGATTGACCAGTAAAAAGTAATCGAGAACTTATGCGAAACCAAAGAACAGTCACATTTCCACTCTTGCGCTGCGGCAATGCGCTCGACCAAGTAGAGACCTTGCCCTATCCCCTCACTCGTCTTGCCTTTGCTCTGACGCGACAACGGAGTCTCTGGTACGGAGTCTGCTGAATTGCTAAATCGCCAATAACTTTGCGTAGCTTCTATGCTGATCTCGGGACTTTGCGCATAGTTGACAGCATTGCTTATCAAGTTTCGGATCAAAACAATGCATAAAGCCTTATGCGCAGTGATTTTTAGATCATAGGGAACGTCAATTCTAAAGTCGAAGCGTTCAAGTTGCTCCTCACTAAGCGTGTTCATCAATGTCTCTTCAATCAACGCCCGTAAATAAAAGGTTTGCTTCTCGACCACTTCAGCTCTTGCCAAGGCCATCAAGGAATCGACACAGGTGCTCACGTAGTTAATTTGCTTTTCCTGCTCCGACAGTTCATCGGGCGTTAACGGCCGACGCTGCTGAAGTGTCAGATAGTTTTTAATTACTGCTATCGGCGTACGGAGCTCATGGCCTGCATCGCGAGTAAAGTCACTCTCACGTGTAAGAGCGCCCTGTAAAGAAGAAAGTGTTCTTTGGAATGACCTTGCCAAGTTTCCTATTTCGTCCTGCCGCTCAACCTCCAGCGAAGACGAGATTGCCTCTGGCTGAGTCGTCACTAGTTCAGATAAATGAATCAGTGGCCTAGTGATTTTGCGCGTTAATCCGTAGGCTATTGCAAAGGCGATAGTTAGTGAAGCTACCAGTAGCAGGAATAATAGTAGCGACACCTCGTTCAGGATTGAAGGAAGCGCAAGCCAAGACGTCGCATTAAGAAAGACATAAGCCGTCATATCCTCAGACAGAGTCAACGTCTTAATGTGCCAATGTCGCTGTTGCTTGTCGGTGACCTCCTGATCTGCAGACGATGCAGAAGCCAATAGTTCCTGATACTCCAATGGCATTGGTTGATTCGACGTGAATACCGCAACGTGGGAAAGTCTTGGCGTCAAACTCAGCCCGTCTTTATAACGCTCTCGTAAATAATCAACTTCATCATTGAGCACGTTTTCAATAACTTTATCTTCTGTGGCGAAGCTCACAACGAAAGCAATACCAGCGAACATCACCGATATAAAGCAGCTAAAAGCTAGCAATAGGACAAATACCTTACGCCGAATGCTACGCTTCATCAGCCGCTCCCAAATCCAGTCGATAACCTAAGCTTGTCACAGTTTTCAACATTGGATAATCAAAACCTTTGTCGAGAATGTGCCGTAATTGATAAATATGCGACTTCAGCGCATCAGTTTCAGGGGGCTCATCACCCCATATTCGATGGATCAGTAAAGCCCGACTCGCGGGCTGAGGATACGCTTCAACTAAGGTTTCCAGTATTTGGAATGGGATTTGTCCAAGATGAAGGAGGCGACCATTTCGATGAGCGACGCGCGCTACACTATCCAGCGTAAGCGGCCCGACTTTCAGGACTTTTGGCTGATATAACTGATGCCGCCGACACAGTGATTGGCATCTCAGCAACAGTTCATGTAAGTCGAAAGGCTTGGTTAAATAATCGTCTGCACCAGACGTAAAGCCCTCGGTTTTATCAGCAATCGCATCCCGCGCTGTGAGCATAAGAATCGGTATGTAGATAGCTGACTTTTCCCTGATTGATTTAGTCACCTCAAAGCCATTCGAGTCGGGTAGCATGACATCCACAATAACTAAGTCATACGTTTCATTTAAAGCAAGTTGCGTGCCATGCCGAGCCGTCATCGCATAGTCCACAACTACACCGTTATCCCCAAGAAATTCGGAAACTTGGCGAGCTAAGACTGCATTATCTTCGATAAGCAAAACTTTCATTTCAGCTTCCCTCGGCTCATACACTTACCTCAGCACTTCGAACCAGCCTCTTCAATAAAGCTATCTAACTCCTTGATGCTGCGAATGATATGAACAGACTTATCTGAATATTCTGTTTTCAATCGATGTTCGAAGTCGTTATTCCAGAATTTCGGACTCATTTTAAGGGCCTTATAACTGGCAATAGTTCCTTTAATAACGGAGCTTTCATCAGGCCAACCTTCTGGCTTCACAAAGAGTCCCTTTAAAAGTCGTTTCGTAACCAACCAGTAGCTCACCGGATAAGGTAAGTTTAGGTAAATCAGAGTATCGGCAGCTTTTAGACGCTCTGTAAATGCGCTTATCGGACCCAGCCCATCGAGTATCCAATTATCGGATGAAAGTATCTTTTTATGTTTTTCATCAAATGTCTCACGATCTACGAACTCACCATTACTTTTGTAGACAATAGAGTCCAGCTGGTAGAGTGCGATGCCAGTGCTCGCTGATAATATTTTACTGAATGTCGACTTCCCACTTCCTGGCTTACCGAAAACCGCTATTTTTTTCATCGTGACTCGCTTTCATTGAATTTTTTTGCCAATACCGCAACACGCTGCCCTAAATAGTTGGCGGTAGATTTATCTGTTTCATGCACGCCCTCGCCATTGACGTGCGCGACCACGCCAAGCTGACTACCTAGGCGGTTAACGTTTTGCTTGGTGTAGCCATGCGCTGCGTCAATACTGACCCACAACATGCCCTGCTGACAGGCCAGTGTAAACATATAGTGTAAGGCGCCTGATTGATCACCGTTCGGGGCACTGCCGCAGGTAAATCCTGCCGCGAGCTTATTTGCCCATAACTGCTCGCACCACAATTCACTGGTCGCATCCGCAAACGCTTTAAATTGACTGGCGACACCCCCCATGTATGTTGGTGAGCCAAAAATAATTGCGTCGCACGTACCCAATTGTGTCAGGACATCCTGTTCGACAAACCGACCATCAACGAGCTTCTTTTTGTCGATGCGAAAACGCATAACTTCAACGTCATCAACAGCAAGAGCGCCTTGCTCAATTTGCTGCGCTAACGTTTCAGTTGCTCCGGTTGCACTAAAATAGATGATGCCCAATTTAATCATGATATTTTCCTATCTCTTGCAACATACCATTCGCATGCTCCAAGGCCACTAACGATGGAAAAAAAACAAATGACTGCGTAAATCATATGTACTCCGATACTCCACATAATACCCGTTAGAAGAAGCAAACCAATTCCAACCAGCAAACGATACTTTTTGGCTAATAAACGCCATGCTGCGAACATTGTGGCGATATAAATAAGCACAAAGACGCCATTTGTGGCCGTAATCAAAACCTCCAAATCAAGTCTGGTAACAAAGGTAAGAACGAGCATTACAGCGATGATGGATAAAATAAAAGTGATGGCCCAGGTCGGCATAGTGTGCTTATTTTTTCTGCCCAACGCAGCAGGAAGGACTCCTTGCTCCGCAAAACTTGCGAGCAAACGCGATAGGCTCGCAAGATAGACGTTAACCGTAGCCAAGCCACCGGCTACACCAAGTATGCCGATAAGCGCTGCTCCTGCTTTGCCCAACTTTAATTCGGCAATTCCCATTATCGCGACTTCAGCTACGCTCGGATAAAGTAATAACAGAACGGTTGTCGCCACATAGATACCACCTACCAGTAGGCAGCCGTATACCATTGCCGGCATGACATCTCGCTGGGGCCTGCGAAAGTCCTCAACAAGATGGGTAATCGCCTCGAGTCCAAGGAAACTCCAGAAGGCAATTCCCACCCCTTTTAATAGAGGCCCCAGCTCGGGAATAGTCGGATGCCAGGGCGCACTCACTGTTGCGTTTGGTACCAAGATTAGAGCTAGAATCAGCGCAACCACAGTTAAGGTAATACCAAGTTGCACAACGGCGGATAACTTTAACCCGCGTCGATTAATCAGGAACAAACCTAGCAGCGTAACTAGCTCACATATCAATAGCGAAGGTCCAGTGATCCCAGTTAAGCCAGTAAAGAAAGCAAAAGTGAGCAACATGGCTGCAGGTGCCCCAAAAGGCACCACACAAATAAACAAGAGCCCTAAACTACGACCTAATCGCGTCCCAAAAGCCTTTTCGACGTAATGCGCAGGACCTCCAGCGTGAGGAAAGCTCGCGGCAAGTTTACCCATCACCAATGCTATAGGAATAATCATCATGGTCAGGAGCAGCCAAACTGTCGCACTGTCGTTGCCCGAACTGGCAACTGTTAGCTGTGGCAAAATAAAAACACCGGTACCCAATAAGGTTGTGGCAACCAGTCCTGCGCCTTGCCAACGAGAAATTTTACTGCTCATGCTCTTATTCTTCCGTTAAGTACGCTACAAACGCTTTAACCACTTTACTCGACGCAAGCTCAGGACGAACAGCAAGCTGCAATGCAACGGTACGCATGTGGCCATTATCAAGCTTCAACTCAACGACCTCAGAGTTGTCTTTCTGTTCTAGAAACCATAGCGGAAGCCAAGCAAAACCAACCTTGTGCACAACCCCCTGCCAAGTCTGTTGGAAATGACTCACGGTCATGCGACTCACGGAACCAAGCCAGCCAGAGTTAACATTACTGCGTAAGCCAGCATCTCGAATGACCAATTGCCGATGCTGTTCTAGCTCAGTTAGAGAGTGCGTTTTACCATCAACCAAAGGGTGTTCTTCATGGGCAACTGCGCAGAGGTCAACTGTCGTCGCCAGATGCGACACATAACCTTTCGGGATCGAGCTCGCAATACCAACATCAACAGTGCCGTCGTCAAGTAACTCGCCGCAGCGCGATAGTGCGGTTTCATGGAGCTGAACATTTAGTTCAGGGAAGTCACCGGCTAGTCGAGCCAGGGCTCTCCATAGTTGCGGTTGAGGAAATAGGATATCCACGGCCAGATTGAAGGTGGTGCGAATTTCCGTGTGCTGAGAGATAGCGTCGTGTTCAAGAGCGTCGGCGTGACTTACCAACGTACGCGCCGCCGCCAGCAGGCTTTCGCCATAAGGAGTAAGTACTGCTTTTCGCCCGACCACCTCAAACAGGGGTTTGCCTACCGTTTGCTCGAGCTTTTTGATGCTATGACTTATCGTTGACTGCGTTTTATAAAGCGCATCTCCAGCTTGTGCAAAGCCACCATTATCGACGACAGCAATAAACATACGCCACTGTTCTAGGGATATACGATGCATTACTTTCTCCAAAAGGTTATCGAACCTGTTTCCTCAAAGCCCAAACGTCGGTAGAGATTGAGCCCCATCTCCGAGGCCTGTAAAGTCATGACTTCTGCGCCCTGCTGTTGCGCCCACTTGATGCAATGCAGCATCACTTCAGTCGCGTAACCTTTACCTCTGAAAGCGCTAGGCACAGCCACTTGGAATACACCTATGGTTTTGCCCTGCCGATAAAGGAGCACGGTCGCCACCCGTTCGCCATGCACTCGTAAAAAACCTAATTTCACGCCATCTTCTTGAGCGGCGCGTTGCAAAGGAGCAACTTCCATAGGATAACCAAAACCATCACTGCACATTTGCTTGAAGGCGCCAATCCCAGCCTCGTCATGACTATCGAGTAATTCCAGATCGGTTCCCTCAGCAATAGCTTGGTGTTCCTGCGGGATTAGTAAATGCATAAAGGTTAGACTGACGTCTGCTTGCAGCCCTTCCAGGCCACTTTCCGGCGCGGATATCAATACTAGCTGCTGCTTTGAGTTTAGCTCGTTTTGTCGCAAACTCAGCAGTGTCTGTTGCGTATCCAGCGACTCATGCCATACCCGATGCGGCCAACTCGTCGAAAACCATAAACCGTTCTGTGCCTTCGCACCATAACAACGCCAAAGATCGAGCAAGTTCATGTAGTTTTTCTTAAGGTACGTCTTCATTTGATTACCTATTTAATAAGACTAGGCCAACGACCATTGCACTTAACCCGATTAATTTAGTTTGGTTTAACGCCACTTGCGGTAAACCAAACCAACCAAAGTGACTCGCGACTACCGCCAGAACGAGTTGTCCAGTAAGTGCATAGGACATCATTGCCCCTACGCCCATTTTGGGGATCAAAAAGTAGAACAGACCGACACCGGTGGCGCTCATAATCCCGCCTAACCATAGATACCAAGGCACCGCACGAACATCACTCCAGTTCGGCCATTGACTAGTAAAGCTAATGAGCGCAAGACCGCTGACCAAAACACTCAAGGCAAATGCAACCACGGTGGCCATCAAAGAGTTCTTCAACAAAACACCTAGCTGACTGTTGATTCCCGCTTGCAGTGCAATGAGTGCGCCAGCGAAAAACGCCATTAGCAATAACATGTCCTAGATCTCCAAACTAAAATCGTTAATCGGTAGGCGCACTTTACGTTCAGCGCTGCTCACATCAGTGTCCGCGCGCTCACCTAAAGCGCAAATTACCGCACTTCGGAGCCCCAGCTCTGCAAGGCCTAACACCTCGTCAAAGCCCTGATTTTCAAAGCCAGCCATCGGGCAAGCATCGACTTGCTTCAGTGCAGCAGTCGTTAATAAGTTGCCCAGTGCAATATGCACTTGATTTTCGGCCCACTGCTGAAGTTGCTCAGCAGACATTGACAACATCACGTCTTTTACGTGTTGCGTGAAACCAGCCAATGCTCCTGCCTCAAGACCGCGCTCGCGCTCTACATGAGCAAAATGTTGTTCAATAAAATCCGCATCAATCGTTGTATTCACCGTTAGGATAAACAGATGAGAACAGTCGCGAACTTTAGTTTGACCCATCGCATAAGGTAATAGCTCGTTTTTGATTTCTGGTGACTTAACCACCAGCAGCTTATAGGGTTGCAGACCATAAGCAGAGGGGCTTAATCGGGTCGCTTCGACAAGTTCAGCTATGGTTTCGTCCGATAATTGCTTATCGCTAAATTCACGCACGGCGTAACGCCAGTTCAATGCTTCTAAAATAGCCATGATTTAATCCTCGTTAGTCTCTGTGGTCGACGTTTTGAATGGGAAGGCAAGCGGTCGCAGCGGTGCTGCATCTGCGCCACGTAACTTCAATGAGCCACCGACAAAAGCGAACTCATAAACTTCCGCTGCGGCAAGTTCTTCCAGATTCACTAGCTCCATAATAGGCACCCCTACTTGGGTCAACAGGTACGTGTGAACCGGCACATAGTTGCCTTCGACCTCTGATGGAAACGCCTCAAAACTGAGATTATCGGCACCGATGATCATCGCCTCACCCTCTTCAGCTAAATACGTCGCTGCTGCCATACCTAAACCCGGTGAATTGGCCATGAATTGCGCTGCTTGCTCGTAATTATGCATGCGTCCAGTGCGCAATAAAACGACATCACCCGGCTGCAATTTCACCTGCTGCTGTTCAAGAGCTTGCTCAATATCTGCAACAGTTACTCGATAGTTATCGGGCAGCATGTCGAGACCTTTTGCTTTAGGTAGGTCAATGAGCACCCCACGCGCGACTAATGGCGGAATGGTTTCCGCACCACTACGTTGCCAGCCCTTGTCGCCAAGGTATTCATCAGCGCTGAAATGGTTGTAGATTTCACCATCCAAGCCAAAGTGACTGAAAGCATCAATATGCGTTCCGGTGTGCGTATACATAGACACGGCGCTACCAGAGTAGCTGACATGCTGGTTGATCTGTTCGCCCATACCGAGCACGTTATCAACCACAGCACCACGCGGGGTATGGGTCATCCAGAATTGATAGTGTGGATCGCCAGCGGCTTGCCAGCTCGGCATGCCGACAAAATATTCGACAGACAGGTCGTAAACGTTTCGGGCATCAATGTTAGCCATGACTGCTGCTTGGCTCTCCGGCGTCATCATATTGAGACGACCGATTTCGTCATTTTCGCCCCATGGACTGGTGCCCACATACTGTTGTGCTGGTGTCGCTTGCATAGCGACAGCAAGTAATGCGCTTAATAGAATATTCATGATTCCTCCTCCACATGTTGGCGTTCAACATGCGTAGCAATGAGTTGTTCAAGTTGATCGAGTGAAAGCGTTTGCGAAACAACTTTCGTGCCATCAATAACTAATGAGGGAATGGTGCGGATACCAAAGTTCTCAGCACGCAATTTGTCGTGCATGACAGCTTTTTTGACTTCTGGCGAATACAAAGTCGCCAACAATTCGGGGTAAGTAAATCCATGGGCTTTGGCAATGTCGTTAAGCACTTTAACGTCAGCTATATTACGCGCTTCATACAAATGCGCACGTTGCACCACATCAAAAAAGTCCCAGTGCGCTTGTTGGCCACCCAACTTTTCAATCGCTTTTGCGTAAAGCGCCGCTAAATAACCGGTCGGATAATTAAAGGGGGCAGCACGCATACGCTCAATATTGATCAGTTCTGGGTGTTCAGCGTAGCGCTGACATTGCTCCCAATGTTGCAAGATTTCTCGCTTGGCTTGCGCCAGCGAGCCAAAACGTGCAATCATTTCTAGTTGATTGCTCTGCAGCACGAAAGCGCGATGCACAACCTTCACTGGGTATTTCGCAGCGATTTTGCGTAACCGCGGTGACAGCAAGTAACACCATCCACACACCGCATCATGAAAAAACTCTATCGTAGTCACAGCTAACCTCATTCAGTATTTTGACCGGTATAAGGTTAGTGCTTTGTGGACAAAGAAAAAAATGATTAAAGTCGATATCAAACAACGAAAAAAAGCATGTGTTTACATTTTTGAGCCCAGCACTAAAAGAGGTTGCGGCTCGACGAGCAAGCGTTCGATGAGTGCTCGGTACTTGGGCGCCTGCGCCACTAACGCATCAACAAAATCGAGTGAGCTGGCAGGTGGCTGCGGATAACGGTGCTTTTTGACAACTTCGGCAAGCGCGGCCAGTATTGGCTCATCACCGATTCCCGCGCGCAGCTGCGCAAAAACTAAGGTCGCACGCGAATACCTATCATGTGGGCTTTCCGCACTAACTAGGCTAACCATCGGTTGGTTATTCAAATTCTCAGCATGGGTATAGCGCTCGCGCTCATAATCGACAAGTGCTTGCATGGCATCTATGCCATAGTGGCGCTCCAACATAGCGAGCTCAACATACTTGGCCATCGATTCAATAAGGAACGAGTTGTCCTCTTTCACGCCGTTTCCCAGCATGTGGCCAAACCATTGGTGTGCGGTCTCGTGCACGGCGCGGCGATACGCATGACTGAACGGCTGACCATCATCTTGTCGCGCACGAAAACCAATACGACTACCAATGAGAACGAGCTGCGGTAGCGCATAACCAGAAGGCCCCAAATCCGGCGTTTCGATAAGGGTCAGCGTTTTCCCTGGAAAACTTCCCATCGGCTTAGCAAGGAACGCTGTGGTGTGTTCCATCGCTGCAAGCGTCATAGCGACGTTGCCACGGTGTTGGGGTATGTGCGCAACTTGCAAGATCTGGTCATCGAACGACTGCTTGCTAATTTCTGCTCGCGTTGCGATAAAGGCTTGTACTCGGCGCACTGGTTCTTGCGTGGTGTACTTTCGATACAAGCGCTCACCCTCTTGCCATTCAGCGACCAGTTCGCCCTGACTAAAGGTTTGATAGCCCTGCGGGGCGCTCATCAATGTCGTCAATTGCGACCAATCATAGCGATCTTTGCTAGCATCACGCGCTCGCAGTTTTGCCTCAGTCGACAACTCGATGTGTGGCGGTAAGCCATAGTCACGCCGAAAATCATTATTGGCGATTTCTCGAATAGGTAAATAGCCGATCTCAGGGAAGTATGGAATAGCTCGCAAATATACGAACTCGGAGGTCACTATTTTATGGTTCGGTAAAGCTTGATAGCCGCTTTGTTGTAGCTGCAAAGAAAAGCGCAAAGTTGTTCGTTGCCCAGGTGCCAGCGCGGCCTCTAATTTAAAAACATATTGCCCTTGTTCTTGGTCGTAGGTCATCTGACTTGGCGCCAACAGTTCCAGCTCTTGTAACGGAGAACGCCAATTTTCTCCAACAAGAATCGTATCAAGTGGTTCGTCGTGCAGATTTAATAAGGTATAGCTGCCACTGACCAACACACGGCGTTGTTGGGGGTAAACATCTACCTTGGTGTTGACGTGCTCAATGCTGGGCATTGGCATGCCCGCGAACGACTTGTAATTGCGCTCATAATCAGCGAGTAGCTGCAGCAACTCAGCCGAGGCCAACATCTTACCGTCTTTTTCCAGCTCACGGTCAATGGAGTACCCTTTTAAGCTGATGAGCGTTAGAAGCATTGCCATCACGGCTAGTGACACCCAACGCTGCTTGGACGCAGGAGGAACATTTCGCATTAACACCAAAGCCACCAAGGAAACACTTACCAATAACCAAAACATGCTAAACGCCCAAAATCCAGTCTCGTTCGCCGCATAACCCAGCACCATGTCTGCACTGCTGAGCGGAGTAGTAAATAACCCAAATAACGGGTATGTAAGTCCCAACAACGTCGGTAACGGCGTAAACTCGAAGAGTAAAATCAACAGGCTAAGGCCAAGCGCAATTACCCGCTGCTGAATCACCCCTAAGATCGCAAGAAACGTGATGCCCTTCAGCGCCAAAGGTATACCTGCGAACACAATAAAATACCCGTATTCAAACCACTGTATAGAGCTGCCTTGCATTACTTGGCTGATAACTGCAGCTGCAATCGTTAAAACCAAGAAGTAACCTAAAACTGTAAAGAGAATCACCAGACGACTCACAAATCGCACTATCTCCGATACCGGCAGTGCTTCGCTGACAAGGGCAAAATTGTACTGGTGATCGCGCCAAGTAAGTGTGTAACTCACGTAAAGCATGACTACCGAACCGAACAAAGGCACCAAGTCCCACATAATTCGATTGATGGCATCGATACTTAAACCATGCAAGGTCGCACCAACTTCGGCAAAATCCAGCGCAGGATACACTTCAGCAAACAGAATCATGATCCATAGCAAGCCGAGAAATAAAGCGCCTGGATGCAACAGTAATTGGCCGCAATTGAAGCGCACTATTGTCATGAATTGCTTGGTAATATACGGTGTAGTCGCCACAAAACCGAGCTTCGATGATCCCCTTTTTACCGGCTTCAATTGCGCTTTGTCACTACCTCTTGCAGTCGCTTTTTGAGGCGCCGAAGGCGACAGGCTTGCCGTGCGTAACGCTAAAACCACAAAAATTCCGGCAAGCGTAAAAATGAATACTCGATTCAGTAACAACACCTGCCAGTCAATGTCTTTCTCGAACAACGCAGTCAGACCAAACCAATCAAGATAGCTCCAAACCGCTTTGAAGATAGCATCGGGAGCTTGCGCACCGGCCATTAGCGGAGAACCACTGGCACTCGACAACGCCATATAGGCCACAAACACGATAAGCGCTAATAGATAAATAACGATAGCCGGCGCTGCCAGATTTGTTGAAAACCAATACATGGCAAGAAATAGCACAAGCGCAGGCATCGCTAGTACTAGGAGCAATCCTTGCATATGAAGGAATACGTGCACTAACTCCATCAATGACGGTAGCACTTGAGCTTGCATAAGAATACCGCCGAACAATCCACACACGGCGATAAAACAAAGCGCGTAAATCGATAGCACAAGTCCGACAACGACTGTGCCTTGCAGCTTCACTCGCTCGACGGGCAGAGCTTGGGTCAGCTCGGTCATACCGCTCGATTGGTCACGATAGAGCACTGCGACGCCCAGTATTGCCGTCACCCATGGGAGCGCCATCATACTCAACGCTCCGGTCACTTGCTGCAGGTGGAAGCGCTGAAACAATTCTACTTGGGAGGCGCTAATTCCATGCCCGACAAAGTAACCGAACAAAGGCGCGATTAACAGCAAGACGAGAAAGAGCGGCTGTCGCCATTGCAAGTACAGTTCTGAGCTAAGAATCTGACGAGACATTAGCACTCTCCCCATTCAATACCATTTAAATGGAGAAAGTAGCGGTCTTGTAAGCATGGTTTAACTGGTGTCATCGCTGGGTGCGGCTGCGACTCAGCGAACACACGATAGACTTGCCGACCATAATACAAGTTCTCAGTCAAAACATGAGCGTCAGCAGGCAGCTGTTCGATATCGATAGCACCTTGCCAAACCTTACCATCCAGCGATTTAAACAACGAATCAGTGGAACCACTGGCAACAACCTCACCTGCAATCAAGATATAGGTATTGGCACAAAGGTGTTCAATATCTTCAACGATATGGGTAGAGAGTAATAACAATCTGGTTTTCGCTACTTCATGTAGCACTTTATGCAGCCGCAACCGTTCGGCAGGATCCAGCCCTGATGTAGGTTCATCTAATATCAACACTTGCGGATTACCCAGTAGCGCTTGGGCGATCCCAAAACGCTGCAACATACCACCGGAAAAATGACGCACCTGACGTTCAGCGACTTTTGTTAGATTGGTAAGCTCCAGCAAGCTCTCAATTTGTGCTTGGCGTTGCTCCGTGTCATTAAGCCCTTTGAGGATTGCAATGTGCTCAAGCAATGCGCGGCACGAAATGTGTGGATACACACCAAAATGCTGCGGTAGATACCCCAGTTGACTGCGCAAAAATAATGGATTGGAACGCACACATACACCGTTCATTGTAATTAAGCCGCTATCAGCGTCTTGCAGCGTGGCAATCGTTCGCATCAAGCTTGATTTACCTGCACCATTAGGGCCCAGCAAGCCTACCATGCCGGTGCCTAGCTCCATAGAAATCTGCTTTAAAGCTTGGGTTCCGTCAGCGTAGGTTTTCGAGATTGAGTCAAGTTGTAACATAGTCGCTCCTATCTGTTGGGCAAGAGACTAGAGCGCAACCTGGTGTGATGAAAGTAAAGGGTGTTGAAGGTACTGGATTTCATGACAACGGTGCCTTTCGTCATTAAAATTGAAGCCTTTGTCAGACAAAAAGTGAGACTTTCGCATAGACTAAGTAAAGTGATTAGAAATAAATCTTATGAGCAAAAGCATGAGCGAGCTGAATTTCACTAGACTAAAACACTATCGTTTAGCCGTCTTACTTCCCCTGCTGACGGCTCTAGCTATTGAAGTCTTTCTGTCATTGCAAACGACGAACGGATCAGCTCTTGGCGCATTCAGTTGGGTACGCTTCTCCTTGCTCACAGGCGTTTTGATTTCTCTCTATTGGCTGCATCTTATTTTGCAACAATCAAGCCAATCAGATGCTTCGGTAGGCTGGCTCCGCTCTTTGGCCTCTCTCGACGCTGCTCTCGTTGTGTTGCTTCTGGTCTGGGCCTTGTTTATGACGAGTCTATTTGTCTATAACCCAGACCCGATGCGTAACCAGCCACTTGAGCCGGTCTTTGACCCCGTTCTTATGTTGCAAGAGTGGCAGCTCTCGCTCTATTACTTTTGGCAGTTCGGTGTGATGGCTGCGGTTATCTTTTTTTACTATTGGATGAATCGCTACCACTTTATTCGCAAGATTCTTGCGCAGCATGGTGTTTACGTTTACGTGCTCAGTAGCACGCTATGGTTGCTACTGACTTACCCGGTATTTGCGTGGTTGGTATTACAATTACCGCTTACCATCCCCGACCAGTCACTATTACCGTCCGAAGACCATAATATCTTTGCCGCCATGAACCTGCTCGCAGCGGGATCTATTTGGGCATTGACAGCACCTTTCATTCTGGCTTTTGAGCGACAACAAGGCGCAAAAGAAGTCGCTGAAATCAAGCAGCAACAAGTTCAGGCTGAGCTTAAAATGCTGCAGCAGCAGGTGAACCCTCACTTTCTTTTCAATACCTTAAATAGTATCTACGCGTTATGTTTAACCGGCGCTGCGAATGCGGCAACTATGCTATTAAATTTATCTGACTTGCTGCGCTATGTTGTCTATGAGGGGCAAAAGTCTCGTGTTTTACTCTCAGAGGACTTGGACTATTTGAAGAACTATATTGAATTGCAACGCATGCGCCTGGGCGATCGCTGCAAGCTTTCTTGGCTGGCTAATATTAACGACTCGCAGGCTAAAATCGCTCCCTTATTGTTGGTTATGTTGGTCGAAAATGCTTTCAAGCACGGTATAGAACCGACTTCTGCTGCTGGAAAGATTGACATTCATTCCAGCCTCGAAAACGGCGAGTTTGTATTTACCTGCACCAATAGCCTAGCCGACATTCCCAACGCTTCTCACGAAGCTGGAATTGGGTTGGAAAATCTGCAGCGCCGGCTGCAACTGACCTACCCCGGACAACACAATTTAACGAGCCAACAAACCGGCTCACTATGGCACGCTGAGTTGAGGATTTTATTGTGAAAGTCCTAATTGTCGATGACGAGCCGCTGGCGCACGATGTGCTCTTACATTACATTAAAGAACACCAAGAAATCGCTGTGGTGGGCCAGTGCTATAGCGCTACCGAAGCGTTAACTTACCTTGCCCACCATCAAGTGGATTTGATGTTCGTAGATATTAAGATGCCGGGCCTGTCAGGCCTCGATATGCTCCGCGTGATGGCAAATAAGCCACAAGTTATCCTATGTACAGCCTTTCAGGAGTATGCAATCGAAGGTTTTGAGCTAGATGTGACTGACTATTTACTCAAACCTGTGCGTGCGGAGCGCTTTGCGCAGGCAATCGAAAAAGTGCGACAACGCATTCTCAGCGCTTCGTCTGCAAGCGAGCGTCAAAGCTTAATCCTCCGCGTCGATCGTGAAGACCGAAAACTGTGGCTCGATAGTATTGAATGCTTTGAGAGTTACGGTAACTTTGTCAAAGTCTGGCAGGATCAGCAATGCTGTCTCACTAACGGGCCTCTCAAGGCTCTTGCAGAAAAACTTCCGTCCGAAGATTTTATGCAGGTACATAAGTCTGTTTTGGTGAACAAAGCTCATATTATCGCGAGGGACACAATCAGTCTGACGCTGAAAAGCGGGCGCAAGGTTCCGATTGGTAAATCATTCAAAGCTGACTTGGCTGACCTGTGGTAGCCAGACAACCGCCTTTCAGAGTTTGCAAGCTAACCAACTCAGTAAGGATTTTCTGGTTTTACCACCGAAACTGGGGCTCATCGAAACGCGCGATGCATCGAGAGTGTGCATTTTCGTTAGCGTTACGCTTGCCAAGTTGAAACAGACGGGAGCTTAAAAGCAACAACTTCAGGCAAAGAAAAGCTATGTGTAAATCCTCGTCTTATGACACTTATGTCAGCAGCTTAAACCGCGCATAAAGTGGGTTGTGATCAGACACGGTGCTGGTGTCAATCGCGGACGCTTGTTGCAGTGAAAGATCACGGTAGAAGATGAAATCCAGCGGGTGCTGTCGGTAGGTTTTGACATGATGGGGGTCGGCCATAATAGCTTTCTTGAGACCTACGCTGCGACAGAATTGCAGTAAACGTAAGCGCCGGCGTCGGCTCCACACATTAAAATCACCCGCCACAATGAGCGGTCCTTTATGACCTAAAATCTCCTCTTTAATGATGTCTATTTCTTGTGAAAACTGCTGGGCGCGAACAAAGTTGATCGCGTGGACGTTGACGACTAACAAAGTTCCGCCCACTGCGAGTGCATGGTACGAGAGCATATAACTTTTATGTGTGGCAAACATGCCTTCGCGCTTTCTACTCAGTCGAGCTTGAGCCTCTGTGAAAGCATACTGGCTAGCGGTAAGCACGCCATAAGTCGAACGACGTGTTTGCATATTGGGCGCAACCGCGTACGACCAGTGCGGCGACAACCAATTATCTTTCGCACTCAGCTTCGCCTCTTGGAGCAATAAAAATAAACAAGGGAAGTCAGCTAAAACACGCGCTAAAGTGCGCTGAAACTGGGTCGTTTCGGTCAATTTCTGAGTATTCCAGCACAGCACACCAAACGCTTCACCATGAACAATTGGATGCTCATGGATGAATTGCTGAGGAATCACGACCTTGGGTTTGAGCACACTTCCGCCTTGTTAAGAATCCGCACCCTTATTTTGTCACTTGGGCCTTAACTTCAGACACTAATTGAGTGTATCAGGTTCAATTCGGTACTCTGTGACTAATCTTTCATCAATAGCATCAGTTCGTGGGCGCTTTGCTGGCCAATGTGCCTGACTAGCTCGCGAGGCGTGTTGTCACCGAATTCGAAGGTTACGGCATGTACGCCGTAAGTACGACCAATATAATGGGTGAACACATGTGATTCTTCGCGATAGCTGGCTCGCTCGCGGACGGTGAAGGAGCTCAGCCGACTCGCTTTCAGAGCGTCAAGCCAGCGCGTCACAAAATCTGTGGGCTGAGCACCGGATTCAGGCGCAAGCGTGTAGAAGATATCCTGCTGAGTAGAATGAAAATCTAACGCGAAGGCCAAGCGTTCGTCCTCACCGAGTTGTTGATTCAAATAGTCTATTACAGCCTTAGTTTCCGGCTGGCTGAATTCGCCCCAATCGCGGTTGAGGTCTTTACCACCTGCATTATGGCGCCAGTGGCCGTTGGCGACGCCATCTGGGTTAACCATGGGTACGACTAAAACGTTGTAACGGTTATAAAATGCATTTTGTAAGTCCGCATCAGCGGCAAGATAATCCACAAAAGATAGGAGACCAATCGCCCCAGTTAACTCGGGCGGGTGCTGGCGGCCAATGACTAATAACCATTCTTTATTGTTTTCGGCAACCGCTTGCATGGCAACAATGTCGCGGCCTTGTACAGACTGGCCAATAACCGTGGTGTTAAACCGTTGAGCACGCGCGCCCGTGGTCATCCATTGCTGGTAATCTTCGGCGGTCCATAATTCTTGACCGGCAACGTACAGTGGCTGATCACTAATTTTGAGCGAGAATTGAAACTGCTGGTCGACAACAGTAAACGGCACCGTTTCCCAGGTATCACCGTCAGTACTGATTTTCGGCATGTAGCGTGCGCGGCTCTGCTCTGCAACAAGCTCAATTTCAATCTCTCGCGCTCCAGTTTTCGAAACCACGGTGAACGCGTACCAAGGGCTAGGATTGATCGGATAGTTCTCTGCGACAGTGGTCAGACGAAAATGTCCATCACCAAGCTGCTCACATTGACTGAGTTTGCCACCTTCAAATTCAGCACTAAACGCTACTTCTTCAAAGTCACAAGCACTTGCTAACGACGGTAAGCAAAGTCCGAGCGCCAACCACCAACGTATCGTCATCGACTTTACTCCTGCTCCGTTGTCGTCAATGCAAAATAATCAGCGACTACCTGCCAACTCAAGCGTTGCAAAGCTAGCGCAGTATCAGTATCTAAATCGGCGGTAAAGAGGTTACCCTCGGGGCTCCGTTGATACAAGCTTGCATACATAACGCATGCAGCTAAATAGGTGCCGGCCATACTTGGGTGTTTGATATCACGCCGATACAGTAACTGTTCGTCGGCCGCACCACGCACATCTTTCATAAATAAGTTGATTTCAGGATGACGCTCAGCTGCTGCCGCAAAGGCTACGCCAACCGGCACGACCAAAGCATCATGTCGTTTGCCAACGCGTTCATAAGCAGCTTGCAGCTTGCGACTCATCGAAGGTTCGTTTTGATACCCCCACGTCATAAACAGCACAGGCTGTATATCGCGGTCGCGCAAAGCCTGAATCATCAGCTCCATGGCCTTTTCGAATCGTGCTGACTTCTTCTTATCCAACGGTTCGTTACTGTGCCCTTGCAAAACCACTGCATGCCAGTTGTCGTCGCCAGCGCTCAAGTAACTATTGAGCAAGCGACCAGTTTCATGAATATGACCACCGGACAGCGTCAGCAATCGCACTCGGTTTTCGCCGGCTTGCCACGCGCCCTCAGCGCGCAGCAAATTAGCGAAGTGATTGTGGATGCCGTTGCTATAAAAGCTGAAGCTATTGCCAACAAATAGAACTCGCTCTGGGTTGTCCGCAGCCTGCACTGGCGCGACCAGAGCCAGTGCAACAATCCAACCAACCAACAGTTTCCTCAGCATGAGAGACTCCTTGTTACGTCGGGAACACCATGGGCGCTAACCAAATTGAGACCACGGTTAGCAAGGCCATGCCGATAACGTTGAGTACTAAGCCAGCGCGGACCATGTCAGGAATGGTCAGCTTACCCGAGGCAAACACAATAGCATTCGGCGGCGTCGCTACCGGCAGCATAAAGGCGCAGCTTGCCGCTAGGGTGACTGGAATACACAGCACTAGAGGTGACACACCTAGCTCTAACGCTACCGCACCAACCACTGGCAAGAAGGTTGCAGCGGTGGCAACATTGCTGGTCAGTTCGGTTAAGAAAATAACCAAACCGGTGGCAGCCAATACCAGAGCAATCACACCAAACGCGCCAAGCGGCATCAAGTTGCCTCCGAGCCATTCGGCTAAACCCGAGTCAGAAACAGACGCTGCGAGACTTAAACCGCCACCAAATAGGATTAACACGCCCCATGGTAGTCCTTGTACGTTTTCCCATGTCAGCAGTTGTGCTTGTTTTTGTGAACCACTCGGTAGCAAGAACAGCAATAACGCTGCCGCCATGACAATGCCCGTGTCGGTAAGAAAGTCGATACCTAGCCAAGCTGAAATAGGACGGCGCAAAATCCAAAAGGTGATTACTAGCAAAAAGACCGCACCAACTCGAGCTTCGGCTTTGGTCATGGGGCCGAGATCGGACACCATATTTTTAATGTGGTCGTTGACCTCAGGGTTCGCAGGAATATTTACCTTGTAGGTGAAGTGTGTCAGCGAGTACCAAGCAAGTGGTAACATGAACAACATGACCGGCACACCAACCAGCATCCAACTCGCAAAGGTGATCTGGATATCGTAGTTTTCGATCAAAAATGCAGCCAACAAAGCATTCGGCGGTGTGCCAATGAGCGTTGCCAAGCCACCAATGGTCGCAGCATAGGCCAAGCCCAATAACATCGCTTTTTGAAACGACTTCAGCTCGCCAGGATGGAGATGACTGTTTTCTTCGGCGATCATATTGGCGACCGACAATGCTATCGGCATCAGCATCATGGTGGTTGAGGTATTGGTCATCCACATTGACAACAACGCTGCGACCACCATAAAACCAGCAATCAGGAATTTGCCGTCAGTGCCTGTTACCGACAAGATCGATAAGGCGATACGCTTGTGTAGCTGCCATTTTTCGATGGCAATGGCCAAAATAAAGCCACCCAAATACAAGTAGATAGTGGGATTTGCGTAGTGCCGACTCGCATCTGCAATAGTGGTCACGTCCAAGAACGGGAACATGATCATCGGTAAAAATGCAGTGACTGGCACAGAGACCGCCTCGGTCGCCCACCATGCTGCCATCCACAAACCTACAGCGGCAACCCGCCATGCGGCTGGATCCATCGTGGTCTGGGTGCGGTCGAACAACATCATTACGAAAAAAATGATTGGCCCGAGTAACAGGCCAATGTTTTGATAACGCGCCCGCTCAGGGGCGCGTGTTTCAGTTGCGTGCATGATTACATCCTAATTATTCAGTTCAATTAAAATCGTGCACTGACGTCGATATAGAACTGCCGGCCATAGTCACGGTGAGCATCTGAGAAGAAGCCGAAGTAGCCATCCGCGAGTGGCGCGCGCTCATCAAACAAGTTGACCACACCAACGCGGAAGCGAGTGTCGACATTGTTCAATAATACGGTGTAATCAAAGGTTGCATTGAACGTAGTCATAGCAGGAATGACGTATCGCGTGCCATCGTCGAGAGTCAAATCACTTTGGTAGAAGCTACCAATGCGATTTCCAGTCAACGATGCGGCATATGCCTCTTTACGCCAAGATAGACGAGCAGAATGACGCTGCTCTTGGTTGCCATCACGTCCAATCAAATCGGCAAAGCCAGTCACAGGGAACGAAGCTGGCAGCAAACCACTTTCTTGAGCTTCGACCAATACCTTCGCATCACCACCAGCGCTTTGTTCAAATTTTTCTAGGAATGAACCGTTGTATTTGAAGCTAAAACGGCCGTAATCAGAATTGACGCTGTAATAGACGCCGACGTCGAAGCCTGCCAATGTCCGCGTGTCGAGGTTGGCATATTGGTCTGTGATTTGTGAGATTTCACCAGCCGGACAAATACCAGCAGCCTCGTAGAAGCCAGCGGTCCCAGGGTCAATGTCACCACGCGCAACGGCTGCATTGAATGATGCGCTGTCACAGTTGCTTAGACCGTTTTCTAAGCGCATGACTAAATCGAGTAAGGTGTGGTTTTCTTCACCAAACAAGCCGATAGTGTTTTCTTTTTCAATGGTCCAATAGTCGACTGTTAGCGTCAGATCATCCATTGGATTAAACACAATACCAAGGTTGGTGTTTACTGATTCCTCAGGCACCAGTTGATCACTACCTTGTGCGACTCGTTGAACCGAATTACGGCAATCCAATTCATCCTGATTCGGATCACCACCGAATTCTGCTGCGTACAAACATGTGTAGTCGGTGCGCGTGTTGTTTCGGGCAACAATGCTCTCGTTGATGGTGACTAGGTTCGGTGCACGGAATGCTTCTGACCAAGAACCACGTAACATAAACATGTCGTTCGGAGACCAACCGAAGGCGACTTTGCCGACTGTCGTGCTGATAGTATCTGAAAAGTCTTCGTAACGAATCGCGGCTTGCACATCGAGCGTTTCAAGCACTGGAATTTGGAGCTCGGTGAAAAACGACGTGACATCTCGCTCACCGCTGCTATCAGGTGTAGGACTTGAGTTCACCACATCTGACACAAACGGGTACGTCTCCCCGTCGTAGCTCGTAAATTGAATGGTACCGTCTAAGCGCGGATCACGGTCATCTTTAAACGATTCCTCGCGATACTCGACACCCGCAACAAAGCCAACAGGTCCAGCCGGAAGCTCGTAAATTGCTGGGTTCGCCATTTTGAAATCAAACATGGTTAGCTCGGTTTCACTCGAGCGATAAACATCGATTAAAGCGCGTTCAATGTTGCTGTTTACCCCGCCACTAAATGGGTTATAAGCGTTGGGTGTTGGATCGAAAAGCGCTTCGGCCATCAGGTTGTTTGATACTCGGTTTGAAGTGACATCATCCTTTGTGGCTTTCGAGTGCGTGACAGCACCCTCCCAATCCCACATACCCCAAACTCCTCGGAAACCTTGTAAGAAGCGGTAAGAGTCACCATCGTTATTGACGATTCGCGGAATTTCCGCGAACCGGTAGTTATCGATTTCTAGCTCTAGGCCACTACATGGCACGTCTGGAATCAGTTCATCTGGGAGACGATTAGGCGATCCACATGGGCCCAATGGGTTGTAGTAGTTTTCAGCACCCACACGAAGTTTAACTGCGCTAAACGGAGATGTCGGATGGCGACGTAGGTTCGTGTTCGATGCATAGTACGAGACTTCACTGAAGCTCTCGAGGCCATTATCGAATTCGTGATTGACGAAGAGGAACAAGTTGGTGCGATCCATTTTCGAGCGTAAATCACGGTCAGCGTTTAAGTTATAGCGATAAACACCTTGGCCGTCGACCGCACCACAAATGTACTCGTTGATATCATATTCACAACGGGGGTCGCCGACTGGATAGGTTTCGAATTCACCAGCGTTATCAGTAATGGAGCCATTGACGCCTACTCCAGACGCGCGGGTGATCAAGTCATATTGTCCATACAGCGAGTTCGCGCTGTCGTTACGGAAGCGGGTGTCACCAGCCCACGGAGAACCCTCTGGAATCAGTCTGCGGAAATCAGAATCAGCCCATCGCTCATCATCTTGTGAGTTAATGCGGTCGCGCTTATAGAAGCCACCAAAGAAACTGACATTTGTGCGGCCATCATTAAAGTCTTCGCCCCACTCAACCTGTAATTGTTGTGCCGGGCTGGAGAAATTCTCAAAATCTGAGTAGCGCGCAGACACGTTAAAGCCAACGAAATCGCTTTTCACCACATGGTTGACCACACCGGCAACGGCGTCAGCTCCATAAATGGCTGAAGCGCCATCTCGCAACACTTCTACTTGGTCCAAACCAAACACTGGAATCATATTGACGTTGGCGGAGTTCACCGGCACGAAGCTACCACCGACCTCTTCGGTTTGATAGGTTGCAGAGTTCACCATGCGGCGACCGTTTAACAAGATGAGCGTATTACCGGTACCCAAATTACGCAGGTTGTATGAACCAACGTCGCCACGCGCGGAGTTTACACCACCAGAAATATTCTCAGCTTCACTCATGAAGTTCTGGCCGTTTTCTGGAATAAGTTGCAGTAAATCGTCCAGTGACTCTACGCCTAACTCACCGATTTCTTCGGCACTGATCACCGACACGGCAAGGGCGTCTGATACCTGTGCGTTCTTAATGTTGGAACCCACTACCGTAATGCGTTCAACAGATTTGTCTGGTTGCGCCGCCTCGGCGTCGTCTTCAACTTGTTGTGCAAAAGCTTGTGAGGATAAGACCAATGCCACGGCAGCTGCGACTTTGGTTAACTTAGCCTGGGTTGATACTGATTTATTATATTTATTCATGAGCAGTCTCTCGTATGTTTATTAACTGAGTTCTGTAGTTCAAGTAATAAACGCACGAGATCGGAAATACCCCTACCCGTAAATGAATCTTTTTTCACGAGGGAGTTGCCGAATTTCTGAAAAGCTTACAGCAAGAAGGGGATAAGAGTACCGACTACCACCAGTCCAATAACGACGTTGTACATCCACGCTGGCGCAGAAATGGTGTCGTTATGGTCAATCAGAACTGGACTCGGTTCAACATCAAAAGAAGGTGTTAAAGGCAAGTTCGGGAAGTGAATGACTTCTGATTTATCGATCAAATGTTCCACGTGACGGAGCATCGATGATTTCGCCCACATTTCGGATAGCTGCAAGAACGCGAGTTGATGTAGATGATCGTGATTTAACCATGAATCAAAGTCACGGCGAATTTGCGTCGCCATGGCTGGTGACACTATCTGACTGTCATCGTGCTCTAGCTTGTCTAACTGCACAATCCAGTCAGATGCTTGTCCGATAATTTCATCGGGTATGTCGTGAACAATCCAATCTTCTATTTGCATAGTGTTGAATCCATACTGCTTTGCTTCGACTCCTCGTTGACCGACTCAATCATATACTGACGACAAAGCTTCATACCCTTCGAGAGATGATTCTCAACAGTCTTCACCGATATATTTAGTTCTGTGGCGATATCTTGATAGCGCTTGTTATGGATTTTTCGCAAGATAAACACGTTACGGCAAATAGCTGGTAACCGATTGATGGCGGCTAGCAAATGACGATTCATATCATCATTGATAACACTTTGTTCGGCGTTATGCGAAGCTTCCAAACTGAGCTGCGTGCGCTGCTCTTCATGATATTGCCAGCGAATTTTCAAATGCCGCGCGCGAGAAATAACCAAGTTCTTGGCAATGGTGTAAGTCAGTGCCGCTAGGTTTTCATCTGACAATTTTTCATTTTTTTCCAGCGCGTCCTGCAAACGCTGATACACCTTGAGTAAGGCTTCTTGCGCAATTTCTTCAGCTTCTTGCTTCGGTACTTGAGCACTCAAGAAGCCGATAAGCTTCGGAAATAGCTTGGTGTGCAAGCGTGCGAAGCGTTGTTGCCAGATAAAGGAAAGTTTTGATGTCATCGTCACATTCTCTTATTTTCGTTTTCTAAGCTCGAGGCTTTTTTGCAAAGATAGGTGAAAACTTATCCGCTTGTAAATAACTTTGTGCGGGTTGACCGGATCTCTAACGAGTTCACCACAGAAGTTTGCGATCACGGATTCGTGAAGAACGAGCTATGGCTAACTTAGACGATTACAGGTGCGTATCGAACCACTCCACCAGTTCTTTGAAGGCTGCTTCTTTGTTAGCACGCAAATCATGACCGTCTTGGGGGTAAATAACCAACTTGTACTCCCTCTCTAACCGCTCGAGCTCTTCAGCCATAGCAATTGAGTTGGCTGCATTCACTCGCTCATCGTTTTCTCCATGAATTAATAAAATAGGAACTTCCGGGCTAATTTCAGAAATCCAATGAATAGCGGACCGGTTTCTCAGCTCATTCTTTTTGTTCTTTTCATAATTGGGAATTCGATTGGCATAGACTTTTTCCATGGCAGGTCTCGTTTCCAAATCTTTCAACAGATCAACGTTACCGGCAATTGTCGCTAGTGCTTTGACTGGTATATCGTTTCTGAGAGCCAGATACGATTGCATGGCTCCACGGCTTGTACCTACCATGCCTATCCGATCTATAGCGGCGAGGGGTATTTCAGGCAAAAGCTCGAACAAGCGGGTGACGTCTCTGACATCAGCTCCACCAAACTCGTCTTGGTGCTCAGGGTTCCTTTCAAAAGTACCCCTATATTGCGTGCCGACTACGATATAATTTTCTGCCGCCAGCGGAAATAAGTCACCCACCATACGAGCCATGTTCACACTACCGTAGTTACCATTCCCACCACGGTTGTAGATAATGACAGGCAACTTCCTATCTGAATTTTTCGGGTGAATGACATACCCATTTACCAACGCATCACCAGACCGATATCTGAAAGTTTGGCATTCGAGCGTTTGTTGATAATGTTCAAATTCTTCCTCAGGGAATAGGCTCTTGAAATTGCTAAGGGATTCTTGAATCTTCGCTTCATCGGTGACGCGCCGTGATGTGTTAGCCGAAATCATTGACAACCACTCTGAATAGGAGCCAAACGGAGAGCGAAAGCACGTATCTGTGGACAACAACTGACTCGGTTCAATCTCTGCTGTCGCCGCAGTAACTGAACACAAACTAAAAATAGTTAATGTTATTAAGTACCGTTTGTTAAGCACTGTTAAGACTCCGATATTAAAGCGACCACTTTTGCTAGTAACGAACAGAAACGCCATCTTTATAGCTCACCAGGGCACTTACACCCTACTAATCAGCTACAATTTTTGCACTCTTGTAACTGAGTAGTAAACGTAGCTCAGTAATGCCCTGAACCGTAACGGGTTGCGTTACTAAACTTACCGGATGCTGGATGTCTGCCATGAGCGTTTGCGCGAATTGTTCAATAGAATCTGGGTCAAGATAATCAACGACGACAGCACATATTTCATCATTACAACCGACGCTCCGCGGAACCATACCATTAGTGGTTCCCGCAACCTCATTCACTGCTCCTATCAATGTTTGTTCAAATGGTAGATCACTTTCAAGTTGATACACGAGAGCGTCAAAATCCTCTAGTTTAAACGCCGTTTGGGCTGACGCATCCGATAGGCCGCCTTCAGCCGATAAGTCATCAATTAATGAACTTAAACGAGGCGAATCCTCGTTCTTGTTCGATTGATTGTTCCCGCGATCGACTGGATCTGATATATGTTCATCTTCCAATTGTGGTTGAGATGATCGCTCATCTAACTCTGCTAATTGTGAGCTGCTAATTTCTAACTCGTCGGCAACCTGTATTGGTTTTGCGTCTGTGGAAGCTTGTTGAAACGGGCGAAACACAATAAGTCCAATGACGAAGCTAATTGCTAACAGCAACAAAATGATTTTATTCATAATATATAATCCCGTTCCTTAAGTTACAGACTGCAACAGTAATTCAATTTATCCGGCGTTTCTTGCGTTTCACTTCGTTACTGAACCCAACCATTCGATTGCTTTATCAATCACTACGTCACGTCCATTTTGCAAATCAGCGATTGTGGGTTTGATATAAATGTCTGGAACAATTCCTGTGTATTGAACGTCGCGGCCCTCTTTATCGAGCACTCTTAATCCAGTGAAGTAAGCTTGCATACCATTCGGCAATGGGACTCTGCTCACGTTTCCAACTGCGCCTGCTGTGGTGCTTCCAATGACCTGAGCATTGGGTAACTCACGCCACGCCAGTACACTGAATTCAGACTGACTGAGTGTGGTTTCATCCACAAGTATGGCGATACCGTTTAACAAGACAGGATCGTATGGCTCTAATGTCGGTAGATAGTCGATAAGAGTAACGCTTCCAGGGAACTGCGGATGAACTCGCGCTAACTGCGCAAATGGCAAAGGCTCTTGAGTGAGTCGGCCCCCCAAGTAATAGAGGATAAATTCGCTGGGGTACCCGCGCACGTCAATAATGAGTTTTCCCGATTGCTGCGCGCTTTCGAGGGCTTCATCGACAGCAGCAAAGTCAACACCTGCGACTTTAAGGTAGGTCACGTCATCGTCTAAAGTCTGGACGACATCACCCGGTAGACTATGGTCTGGGCTAGCAATCGTTTCGTACTCGGAGATGCTCACTTCGCGCTGATTTGTATGTCGATCTATTGTGACTACCGTTGCCTCTTCGCAGCTGCGGTAAAGTAACTCGTTGCCAAGGCCATAGTATCGTGCGGGTTCATTACTCGCGGAGTATAGCGGTAACCAGCGCTCGAATAAGTCGTCAAAACTTTCGCCGTCCAGCGCTACAATTTTGTCCCCTACTTTTACATCTTGTTCGGATAAATCCTTGTACAGCCGGTTAATCACCACTTGATGTTCTATATAACGAACCGTAAAAGGAAGCCGGCAGGCCCCTTGGCGAAATACTGAGTCAGTTAATCGGGCATGCCCGTCGTTGATCTGTCCCAGAACACGCTGCAGAACATAAAAGAACTCTGAGCGGTCAGTGCTCTGAATGACTTGTTTAGTCAAGTCCGGAAGCTCGGTGTACCAGGATGTTGGTAATTCATCCCACGGAAACCAGTATTCGATAATATTCCATAAGCGTGCTAATGCGAGTAGCCGAGTTTCTTGCTCTAAATGGCCTATTTGAAAATAATCCTCTTCGGTAAATGAAGCCATTGCTAGATCATCGGAAACAGCATATTTACTCTCTTTGAAAGAATGTCTCTGTGATTGGATTGTGGTCAGCGCGGCAATCACCTCTGGACTAAAGACCTTGTCATCTAGGTACCAACGCGAGTTCGTCGTCGCAATCACTTTACCTTGCTCAGTTCGTTCGATATCGGTCTGTTTGCCGAGCACGCCGACTTTCTCGAGCAAGGTCATCAAGACATCGTTAAGCTCGCTGCCCATCACCAGAGTTTGCGTTGCTTTCACAAACTCGCGATCCCAATCGTAAGAACCTATTGCGATGTCTGGATGAAAGTACTTCAAAAAGCCCCACACCTGAATAAAGGCGCTGAGGTCTTTAGCCGTATGCTCAGTGATGGCGGACCAATCAATATCAATGCTTGGAATTTCGTTTCGATTGTTCGCAACACTCGTGACTTGAGGATCACTGATCTCGGTCAGTGTAGTCAGCAGTTCACCGTCAACCCATAGCTGAATATCATTCACCCACGCTTCGCCAGGGCCTAGCAATACGGAACCGATCACCAGAGAGTCAACGCGCGGATTGAGCTTGTGCGAAATCCGAACTTGCTGCCAGTCGGTGTCACGCGTGCTGGTGACAAATGGCTGGCTGTTGATAAATTCTATGGGCTTCTTATTCATGTCTTGTCTGAGAACGATATTCGCCCCAGCGTATGGACCTGAATTTTTTGCTCGAAGCGCTGCTCGTAACTCAACCACTTGAGCGTCAAAATTTATCGGAATCCTGCGTAGAATTGAGCTTGCGGTATTGACGGTAATGTCTCGCCGGTCAAATTTGACGCTTGGTCGCCCGTCATAGAGCATTTGAGGATCTAAAGAAACCGCACCATCTGGTGAAACCGTCCACTCTGTCAGTTTGCCGTGGTCATCAACTTTGAAATCACTGAGACCATCTTGTGCATAAGCACAGGTGGTTACAGTGAAGAACAGCAATAGGAGGCAACTTTTCATTCTTAAATTTCTCAAGCTTGTCGAGTAGGTTACGCGGATCGCATGTAAATACCATGTTATGATTCACTAAATTTGTAACATTTATAACAAATTCAAGCAATGGTCTAATGCTTGGCATACCATCATCTTCAGTGGCTTGTTAATCACACTCTGAATAAATCACGAAAAATTTCAGGCAAACAAAAAGGACCCGCAAGCGGATCCTTTGAGATGTATTAATGCTCACCTTCTTCGAACCTAAATTAGAAAATGTAGATAACGCCGATGCCGAGCTCCGCTTCATAATCGTTGCGGGTAATTGGGCTGTCTGAGACGTCGCTGCTGTAGCGCTCGTAGAGACCTTCCACGAAGAGTAGCCAATTCTCGTTCAAATACTGGCGGTAATTGTAGTGGAGTCCAAACGAGCGAAGGCCGCTGCTCATGTTGGTCTGGTTCAATCCTGAAGCCGCTGACTGCGCTGCGGTGATACCGAAGTCTTGATTGGCCCGGTCGCTGTCGTGGAAAACCGCAACGAGAGCTAATTCGGATCCAGTGCCATCCATTTGCTCGCCGAAGCGACGACCGACGCCGAAAATACCAAGCGACCCGTTATCTCCGGTGACGACTCGGCCATCAAGCCAATAGCGCCAATCGGAATTGAACGCTCGGCGTGCTTGCAGCACAAATTCAGTACCTTCTTCTGAGTCACCGAGACCATCTAAACGACCGTCATCAGAATCTGCTTCTTCACGGCCCTCATCGAAACCCAAGGTAGCTTCGAATAACCAGACATCATCACGACGTCCACGCCAACCGAGTGCCTCACCAGCAAAGTAAAAAATGTTGTCGCCTTTGCGCCATTGAATCGCGCCAGCAGGATCGACTTCGAAACCGAATTCATCCGACCCTTCATAGGCAGACTCATACTCAATCCCACCACCTAGAGCAAAAGCCCAGCCGTCCTTACCCTTTGTGAAGTCGTCGAGCGAAGGTAAGGGGACCAGCGCTGTTCCTTCGTCTTGCGCAAGCGCTGTTTGAACAGCAAACCCATTTACGCACAATGCCAACAATAAGCCAGTGAACTTTTTCATATAGACCCCACACGATTCAGTCTCAGTAATTGAGCACTTCCTAAATTAGATTAGCACAACGTGGGATTTTTGAGATTGGATCAAATACCAGCTCGCACTGCCTGTTTGAAAGCAACTACCAGTATCCAGCCGAATATTGCCCGCCAACTCAATCAGGCAATAAATCGAACTTGGGTAATTTATCTATCGCGGCTTCCCAAATTGCTCGACTCGACGTGAAAATTTGCGCAGTCGGCAACACATCTACTTCAGAGTCCAGGCAACCTGCAGGCACAACCAGTAAACCCGGAATCTGAGTGCTCGGCACAGCAGAGCCGCACAAATTGCAAAAGCTTTTGTTATGACGAGAGTCAGGCAGCATGAACGACGTCACATGATCATGCCCCGACTTCCAATGTATTTTTGCAGCTTGGGAGAATAAATTTGCTGCATAGCTCGAACCAGTATCTTTTTGACAGTGCTTGCAATGACACAGATAAAAACTGTCGAAATTGCCATTCACTTCAAAAGTTACGGTACCGCACAAACACGCCCCGAAATGACTCATGATTAATCTATCTCCCTTTTGCGTTAGATTAAGATACAGTGCTCACGCTGTAAGCACTTATTATTTGCAGAGCGAAGCAAAGATAAAGCCGCGGAGTTAGCGCGGCTTTCAGCATTGCTTGAAGACTTCGAGGTGTAGACTTCGAGCCTAAAGGTCACATTTGCGAGGAGCTACGCACACCTTCGGTACGCACACTGCCCGAGCCCGCATCGATAATATTGAGTTCTCCAACGTTACGGACAACGATGCCGCCCGAACCGTCGTCAATAGTAACCTTGCCGATCACGTTTTCAATATCCATAGAACCGGAACCATCATCAACGTTCAAGTTCCCACTAAGATTGCGCACAGTAATCGAACCTGAGCCGTCATCGATTTCGACGTTGCCAGCGTTCTCGACATGGATACTGCCAGAACCGTCTTCAATATCGATATCACCGCTAATATCGCGCATCACAATTGAACCAGAACCATCATTTACTTTCACTTCAAGCTCGGCGGGTACACGGACAACTAGATTAATATACGGACTCTCACCGCGAAACGAGTGGTTGTCAAAGTCAGCGATTAACACGGCGTCATCACCTGATTGTTCGAGTGATAGGCGAATATCGTCGGCATCACGGTAGTAGACTTCTGCAACCACATCAATGCTTGTCCGTCCCGATTCACCGATAATTTCTAAGCTACCTGCACCGGTGTCTGCTTTGAGCTCGTCAATACCCGCTGTATCTAACGACAAGCTACGCGTTTCATGCTGCAAGTCACTATCGCCCCATAAGCCGCCATCGTCTGAAACATCTGCATAGACCACGCAGCCGGTCAACATGGTTCCGGCGACTACTGCTAATGCTGCTATTTTCATTCTGATTACCTTTTGCTAGTTCACTTTAATTATTATGGTCAGATTGAGAGTAGACGCAAAGAAATTGCGAAAGGTTTACTCACACACTGCTTCAAGTTCAATAAACGTCTTTGGTTGTATACACCCGGTCGAAAGCGCGTTAGTTTTAACTAATGAAATGAACGCCAACAGGCCATACAAGGAGCAAACCATATGATTGTCCGAACCTTAGAGGATTGCCGAAACTCAGATCGCAAAGTAGACGGTGAAACCTGGAATAGTGTCAGAATGTCACTCAAAGACGACAACATGGGCTACTCCTTTCATATCACCACTATCTATGCCGATACAGAAACCCCTATTCATTATAAGAACCACCTAGAAACCGTTTATTGCATCAGTGGTGAGGGATCCATTCTCGATTTGGCAACGGGTATTGAACACCCGATCCAGCCTGGCACTGTGTATATGCTAAACAACAATGACGATCACATTCTAAAGGCCAAGTCAGAATTACAATTGGCGTGTGTATTCAACCCGCCGCTGAACGGCAAAGAAACACATGGGCCGGACGGCGCATATCCACTTGAAGCAGAGGCAGTCACCGACTCATGACGTTCGATCAGTGGCTTATTCTCGCCATTCTTCTAGCAACCGTAGTGATGTTTTTGCTTGGCCGCTGGCGCCACGACATGGTTGCATTAGCAGCACTGTTAGCGTGCGTTGTTGTTGGCGTCGTAGATAGCTCAACTGCATTTAGTGGCTTCGGTCACCCCGCTGTTATTACTGTGGCCTGTGTATTAATACTGAGCCAAGGTCTACAAAACTCCGGCGCTGTCGATGCTTTGACACGAGTCGCACTGCCGGCCAATGCAGGCATAATTGTAAGCATCAGTGCGTTGGTCGGGTTAGGTGCCCTGCTTTCCGGCTTTATGAATAACGTGGGCGCTATGGCTTTGTTGATGCCAGTTGCGGTACATGTATCACGACGACTTGACCTCACAGCTGGCCAAGTGCTGATGCCGTTAGCCTTCGGTACCATTTTGGGCGGCATGACAACGCTGGTGGGAACGCCACCGAATATCATTGTTTCTGGCTTTCGAGCCGAGGCTGGTTTAGGTGGCTTCGGCATGTTCGACTTTACGCCGATTGGGCTTGCAGTCGCGGCTGTTGGCGTCTTATTCATAGCACTCATAGGCTGGCGGTTGGTGCCGGCGCGAAAGCAGTCCGGCGTCGAGGGGTTTGAATCAGGCGCATACATCACCGAAGTTCGAGTGGAAGAAGGCAGTAAGTCTGACGGCTTGTCATTACATGACATTGAAATAGAACTAAAAGATGTTGATGCACAGATTATCGGAATTGTGCAGCGTGAAGTAAAAATCATTGCCGCAAACCCGGGTCGCCGTGTTCATGCGGGCGATATATTGATGCTCGAAGCGGAAGCAGACGCACTCAAGGATGTGCTCTCCATACTGGGGCTCAAACTTGAGGAGTCGGTTGAAAACAACGACGAGCAAGCTGAATCGAAAGACGAGAAGAGCGAGGACGACCAAGAAGAGAGCAAACAAAGCGAAATTACTCTCTTGGAGTTAGTCGTACAACCGAACTCGCAGCTAGTAGGCCAGTCGGCAAAAGACATTCTGCTGCGCACCCGTTATGGCATTAACCTGCTCGCATTTTCTCGCGAGGGTAAACGTTCCATGAAACGACTACGGGCGACCACATTCCAATCTGGTGATTTGCTACTCATGCAAGGACCTCTGGAGGCCATTGCCGAGTTCGCTGCAGACAATGGCTGCGTACCGTTAGCTCAGCGCGAACTTCGAATTCCGAACAAAACCAAGGTTTGGCAAGCCAGCTTAATCATGCTCGGTGCAATTGCTGTTGCTGCGCTGGGTTGGCTGCCAGCGGCGGTATCGTTTACATTGGGCGTATTAGCCTCGATGGCAGTGGGAACGGTGTCGCTGCGCAAAGTCTATGAGGCAGTCGACTGGCCAGTTATTGTGCTATTAGGGGCATTAATTCCGGTTGCAGGAGCTATGGAATCAACAGGCACCGCTGCGCTTATCGCCACATTCATAGTGGATAGTGTTGCGCAAGGCAACGCTATTGTCGGGTTACTGGCTATTTTGTTGGTGACCATGTTCTTATCTGACTTGATGAATAATGCCGCGACTGCTGCGGTGATGTGTCCAATAGCCATCAGCATTGCATCGGTACTGAACGTCAACCCAGATTCGTTCTTGATGGCCGTTGCCATTGGTGCTTCCTGTGCATTCCTCACGCCGATTGGCCATCAAAATAATACGTTGATACTCGGCCCTGGCGGATTCCGATTCGGCGATTACTGGAAACTCGGGCTACCCGTGCAAATCCTCGTAGTCGTTGTCTCCATGCCACTGCTACTCATCGTCTGGCCGCTGTAGTCAGCCGCAGGCGCTTAGCCTGCGGAGTCGTATGCGGCTTTCAGCCAAGCTGCAACTTCAGCATCAACTTGCGCAGGATCGGTGAATTTAACGACATAATTGCACATTTTACCCGCACCTTGTGGCTCTAACCGTGGTGATTCCGGTAACGCTTTTATATTCAACCCAAGCTCGACCCGCGTGTTGGTTGCAGGGCCAATCATGGCAAACTGCTTACTCCGGCGATAACTAACGTATTTTTGCTTTGGCGCCATTTCATAAGCACTGAGTGCCTCCAATTGTGCCAGCAGGCGTTCATGAATTGGCCGCAATTCTGCCTTGGCGCCAACATAGAGTGTATCCAATGGATTATCCGTAGCAGACGGTGACTGGACCCCATCATTCTTGGCTAAATGCGCAATGGTATTGGCGTCACCATGACCCATGCCTAGATCAGACTTGAGCATCTTCACAATTTCACCGTGCTTGCTCAGGCCACTGTTTTGGACGAGGGCTTTGAGCTCGTCTACGGTTTTGCCCGTGCGAGTTTCAATATTCTTCATCTGCGTTTGTAATGCTTGTTGTGGATCTGCCATGTTCACCTCCGTCCATATCTCAGCTTGCTGAATCCGAAGCCAAGGAAAAAAGCTCCTCTACCGGCACATTAAAGTAGCTCGCGAGCTTTAATGCAATAACAACCGATGGCGTGAAGCGCCGCGTTTCAACCGTACTGATGGTTTTGCGTGACACACCAATGGCGTCGGCTAGTTCTTGCTGCGACAAACCGTGTTGGGCACGGAATGCCGGCAAGGTGTTTAGCACTTGATCATCCATTCGCATCGTCTCCTTGATCACGCATTTCCCACAATACTGAAAGCGACCAAACGAAGGTTCCGACAACAATCAGTGACAAGCTGTAAGTGCTCACCGTTACGTAGCTACCAATAGCTGTGTCGGCTAAGTTCTCACCGATCAATACACCAGGAATTAGCACCACAATGAGTCCCACAAATGCTCGCGCATTGGCTTTACGACTGGTTTCACGTGTAAATTCGTCATTGTAGATGCCGAACATTTCACGCCAACCGCCGACTAACTTGTGATTACCAACACTCATGCGCGCAACCACACCAATAAACAGTAAGGCGACCAGAACCATGAGAATATTGGGCCATTCTCCAGCATTAATACCAGCGAGTTCCAGCCATTTTGCCGTCAACATAATGGCGAAGTAGACACCACTAATTAACGATACATATGCGCCATATTTAAGCGATTTCGCCTGCGCTTCAGCTGACCATTTAGACATAAGATTATCCTCAATTTGGGCATCGATATGATACCTATAGGTCTCATAATATAACCTACAGGTATCAATTTGCAACCCTAAGGTATCAATCGTTTTCATTTCTCACCTTTTCAGGTGTTAACATCCTGCTTTCGTGAGGCAATCTTTACTTTTCTTACAGCTTCGGCAACGATGATGTATCAACTAAGGAAGCCGCATGAATTATCTTACTGCCACTGAAATAGCCCGCGCCATTGCTGCCGGAGAGCTCAGCTCAGAACAAATAACTGAGCACTACCTGCAACGAATTGATAGGTTGAATCCTCACTACAATGCCTATGTACAGATTTATGTGGAACAGGCAAGAGAGCGAGCCAGAACGCTTGATAGCGTTAAAACAAAGCGCGGTCCGCTGCATGGCGTGCCGATTTCGATTAAAGAGTGCTACCTGCTGGAAGGCACAGCCACGACCATTAATTACCCGCCGTTGAAGAACTATATCGGCAAACAAACCTCACCATTGGTGCAACGTTTAGTGGATGCTGGTGCAGTTATTCTCGGCAAGACCAATGTGCCGCAACTCCTCGCGGATGGGCAAACCTTTGGTCCTTTGTATCCAACGGCTAATAATCCTTTCGACCCGACCCGCACACCTGGCGGCAGCACGGGCGGTGGTGCGGCAGCTCTAGCGGCTGATTTATGCGCTTTGGAGCTTGGCAGTGATATCGGCGGCTCCATCCGCAACCCATCGAGCTTTTGCGGTCTATTTGGCTTGAAACCAACGGAGAATGGTCACAGCCATGACGGCCACGTGCCACCGCTACCCGAACATCAGTTGGGAATGAGTGTAATGAATTGCACGGGACCGCTGGCACGCAGTGTTGAGGATTTAGAGCTTGCCTATCGTGTTCTATATCCCGAGCAAAAGTTAGCGAAGTTCAGTAAGCCGTTGAGTGGTTACACCCTTGGCTACTTTGAGACTTTTCATAATCTGCAGGCCGGTGAATCGGTCTCAAGCGGACTGGAGAAGTTAAAACAACTAGCATCCGCTCAAGGCGCCAGCTTAAAACCAATCACTATCGATCCCAAACTAGCCGCACGAGCCATGCAACTCTGGGCCGAATTATTCGGTTATTCCATCGCGCAGAACTTACCTTGGTTGATTCGCAAACTATTTTATTGGAAGTTTCGTGGGACTTTGCGTGACAGCAGCATGAACTTAATTCCATCTTTAAAGCGAGGTTTGAACCTTGATTTCAAAACCTTCAGTCATGCGCTGTATGAGCGCCGAGAAGTGGTCACTGAATTGATGCGCGTTTTTGACGGGTGTGATGCAGTGTTGAGTCCCACGTCGATGGGCCCTGCATTCCCACACAATCATCAGCATCAACGCATCGCACTGGACGGACAGCAGATCCCCTATATGGATTACTGCTTCGCCTTTGTCGCGCTATACAATTTGAGTGGGCAACCGGTTCTCACAGTTCCCACAGGCAACGATGTAAATGGGTTACCGGTGGGTATTTCGATTGCTGCGAAACATCATCAGGAAGGACTGTTGTTGCATATCGGCAAACTGCTCAGCGCTGCGGGACTGCAATTCAATGCCCCGCAGCTCTGAACTACTGATTAGTTAGGCTTGGATTTGCTGCCTTAGGTAATCGTCGTAGGTGCCGGAGAAGTCGCGCATACCTTGGTCGGTCAGCTCGATAATACGAGTGGCAACGGACGACACAAACTCGCGGTCATGGCTGACAAACAAGATAGTGCCGTCGTAGTTTTCGAGCGCAAGGTTAAGTGCCTCAATAGATTCCATGTCCAAATGGTTGGTTGGCTCATCCATAATCAGCACGTTCGGCCGTTGCATAATCAGCTTACCGAAGATCATGCGACCTTTCTCGCCACCAGATAAAATGGTGACTGGCTTTTTGATGTCGTCTTGTGAAAACAACATGCGCCCAAGCACACCACGAATGGCTTGCTCGTCATGATGCGGCTGCTTCCATTGGCTCATCCAGTCAAACACGCTGATTTTGTCTTTAAACCAATCCGCATGATCCTGTGCGTAGTAGCCAATATTCACATTCTCCGACCATTTAATGACACCACCATTGGGTACATATTGCCCCATCAGACACTTCAATAAGGTCGATTTACCAATACCATTGGTACCCAAAATGGCGACTTTCTCACCGACTTCGATCATCGCGCTGATATTTTTGAGTACTTGGTTGTCATCAAAGGACTTATTCACCTTTTCCATTTCTAGAGCTAAACGATAGAGCTTCTTTTCTTGCTCAAAGCGAATAAATGGACTGACCCGACTTGACGCTTTGACTTCCGCTAATTGAATTTTTTCAATTTGGCGGGCACGCGAAGTGGCCTGTTTAGCCTTTGATGCGTTAGCCGAGAAACGACTCACGAACTGCTGCAGTTCGGCAATCTTCTCTTTCTTTTTTGTATTCTCATTAAGCAACTGTTCGCGCGCTTGAGTAGCCGCAAACATGTATTGATCATAGTTCCCCGGATACACGCGCAGTTCGCCGTAATCAATGTCAGCCATATGCGTACACACGCTATTCAGAAAGTGGCGATCGTGCGAAATGATAATCATCGTGGCTTGGCTTTCGTTGAGAGTGTCTTCGAGCCAACGAATGGTATTGATATCCAAGTTGTTGGTCGGTTCATCGAGCAGCATGATGTCAGGCTCTGAAAACAACACCTGTGCCAGCAAGACGCGCAACTTGAGGCCAGGCGCAATTTCACTCATTAAGCCGTAATGTGCCTCGACCGGAATACCCACGCCCAGCAATAACTCGCCAGCGCGGGATTCTGCGGTGTAGCCATCCATTTCGGCAAACTCGACTTCGAGATCAGCCACGCGCATGCCGTCGTCTTCGCTCATGTCCGTCAAGCCATAAATACGGTCACGTTCCGACTTCACTTGCCATAATTCCTCATGGCCCATGATCACCGTGTCCACCACACTAAATTGTTCATATGCAAACTGGTCCTGGCGTAATTTACCGACGCGCATGTTGGGCTCTATGGAAACATTGCCGGCAGACGGCTCCAATTCACCACTTAAAATACGCATAAATGTGGATTTCCCACAGCCGTTTGCGCCAATTAAGCCGTAGCGATTGCCACTGCCAAATTTCACAGAAATGTTTTCAAAAAGAGGTTTAGCACCAAATTGCATGGTGATGTTTGCAGCAGAAATCACGTTAGAGCACCCGAACAAAAATTAGGCGCGTAATCTACGTGTTTCGGCGGCAAAACACAAAGGAAGTTTGTTGTAACTTAGGGTTTATTTAGAGAATGAATCGAAACTTGGTTTCGACCTTTATTTTTGGCTTCGTACAAAGCGTTATCTGCAAGCCGCAATAACTCTTCTTTTTTCGTGGCATGATCGGGGAATGAGGCAATACCTAGCGAGATCGTCACACGGCCCAAAGATTTTCCGCCATAACTAAGATCTAACGTTTCAATTCGGCGCCGCAACTCTTCTGCACGAGCACTTGCAACTTCAGTGCTTGCTTCGGGCAGAATAATGACAAACTCCTCACCGCCGAAGCGACAGACAACGTCACCAGGGCGAGCAATGTTAACCATCTGAGTTGCCAGTTCTTCGAGCACTCGGTCACCGGCCTCGTGGCCAAAGGTGTCGTTGAATCGTTTGAAATGGTCAACGTCTGCCGTAATAACCGATAACGGTAATCGAGCTCGAGAGGCACGCTGCATCTCACGTTCGAGCGTCTCTTCCAGATAGCGACGATTATATAACCCAGTCAGTGGGTCGCGCACTGATTCACTGCGCAATTTCTCAGTCAGGCGAATATTACTTAACGCCAAAGACAAACGTTCTGCAACCGTTTTAGCGAGAGCAAAGCTATGCTCGTCAAGTTCTTCATGTGCTTCGGAAACTCCAGCTAAAACGATCGTACCAAGCACTTCATCGCGCGTGATCAATGGAATACAGATGGAGTACTTCAAGGCATCAGATTGCGTGTGCGCACAGAAAATCTCGGCACTGTCTTTAGATGCTCGGTAGGTGCGACCCAATCGCAATGCTCGGCAACTCTCAGGGTGAAAGCGTTCGGTTGGATCTTGGTCATAACCCCAACTGGTTGCCAGCTCGACATAGTCGCGGGATGCGGCCATTAGATACAACGCACCGGCGCTGGGTGGCAGTAATTTTGACAATGCCCGCGCAGTCGCAACATAAGCCTCATCTTCATTATTTGAAGAGACCAGCATGGCTTGAAAACCGGCTAGGACAACCCCCTCACGCTGAGTCATTTCTAATTTTTCGGCCATCCGATTAAAATCGTTGGCTAGAATACCAAGCTCATCTGAACGTGCTTCCGTAACTCGAGCGGACAAATCCCCGCTTTCTAAGCGCCGCGCAGTTACCTGCAGCTTAGCAATACTAGAGATAACCCCTAGTTGCATAAACAAAAGGAGCGCCAACCCTATACCTACTCCCACTACGGGTAAATACATTGATAACCACTCCAGCAACCGCATGCGTTCTTCAACTTCAGCGTTGACTTGCGCGTACAACACGTTTTTCTCGGCTAGAGATGCCTGAATAATGTCGCGCATCTCATCGACCAGCGCTTTGCCGTGCCCTGATGCAACGAGTGCAACGCTAACGCCTTCAGCGGTGCGGTAATCTAAAGTGATTTCCCGCCACATTGCCTCTAATTGCCGCACTCGGGCGCTAATATTATTTACTAAACTCGACGGTAGATTGGTCGCCACTAAGTCGTTTATGTCCTGTTCAAGTTGCTCACTTGAGGTAATTATGGTGCCCCAAGTTGAACGAACTTCCTTACTGGATGATTTTGCAATAAGACTTTGTAATGCAGATTGGTATTGCTGATGTTCGTACTCTACAGCGTCTAACATTCCGCCCGCCAATAGAAAATCTTCAAGCCGATTCAAATGATAAAATGCTTGAAAGGTGTAATCGTATTTATCACGTGGAAATTCTGATCGGGCAGAAACGGCGGGTTCAGCAACTTCGTCTAACCATTGCTGAAATAGATTCTCGATTCTTTTTAATTCGCTGGCTTCCTCAGTTGAATCTGCTACATCGTTCCACTCGTTAGTGAATCTTAAAAACTGGATCTGCGCTTCTCGATAGGGCTCTAGGAATTCCTCATTGCCCGTTATCACAAAACCACGTTCACCGGTTTCCGCATTGATAATTGTCTTCAGAACACCATTGCGAATCGCTATTTCTTGCATCAACAATTCAGATCGATCAGAGAGTTTGCGGACACTTTCCATGTTGACAGATACAATCCAAGAGAGTCCTGCGACAATGACAATCGGCACCACAAAGCCCGCAAGAACTTGCGCTCGCAAAGAAATATGCTGCCAAAATGAATACGAGCGTTTATGTGTCAATTGATTCTATTCAGCGATTGATTCCATAACATTTGTTTAAGATAGCGTATGGAGCCCGAACGTGCAAAGCCACGGCAATGGATTTCCTAATCGACTTGCTTGCGACCAATCAATGCGCGGCCCATCGAACCCCACGTGGGCTCCTTGCCGTACATCGTAATGCCCAAGCTGAATAGCCGTACTGCTGCCGAGCGGATGAAATAGACTGTCAGCAGCAAGACACCGAAGCTTCCTAACCATTCCCACCAAGCAACGCCGCCATCGGCGACTCGAATCGGCATGACCGCGAATGAAGTCAGCGGGAACCAACTTAAAATTTGTGCGAGCAGACCTTGAGGACTATCCATTACGCCAAAACCAGCTCCGACAAATAGGGCCGGTAACAACATCATGGCGCTACGTCCAGAATGATTCGGATCGTCGATAGTTGCCGCAAATCCAGCCATCATGGCATTAATCATACCCAAGCCAAATACGGCAAAAAGCAACGTGACGATAATTAACTCAGCGCCAAATGCTGGATAGGTCATCTCATCACCGCTGGCTACGCTCATCACTAAAACTACAAGTACAATCAAGATGAGAATGGTGGCCATGCTTTTCAGGCAGTGCAGAGTAACCCCTAAGATCTTTCCGTCCATCCACTGACTTGGCGTGATTAACGTCAATAATTGCTCTGTAACTCGCTGTTGTTTCTCTTGAGTAATTGCGGTCATCATTAAGCCAAAACTGCCAAATACAGCGACCATAATACTGACTAAAATCATGGTCGGAAGGGCCTTGGTTGCAGAACTCCGCTCGTCTTCCTCATTTTGCAGAGTAATGGCAAATGATGGTGGATTATTTAACACCTGAATTTGTTCTGCAGTGAGCTCTAAATCGCCGAGCTTTCGTTGTTGCAAGTAGCCTTGAATGGATGCTTCAACTCGAGATTGCCAACCTGCATTACTTTTCACCACAAGATCAGAACGATAACCGGTAGTCGCATCATCAACAATGCGCAAAACTCCGGAGAACTCATCGCCAATACCTGTCAGAGCTTGTTCGCGGTCATCGACAAATTGCCACTCAATATTCGGTAAGGTTGGTAGTTCGAAAGGTGCAACAACGGCGACAGTATGGGTTTCTTCAAGCGCTGTTTTAAGATGGCCCCACCCCATAGAAACTCCGAAGAGCACGCCCATAAGAACCAACGAAAACAACTCTTGTTTCCATTTGAAAAACCGGCGGAACTCGAAGCCACCAATGCGAATAACTTGTTGCCAACGAGTCATGATTGCACCGCCTGAAGATAAAGTTCATGAAGATTTTGCTGTTGCCGACTGAATTGATTCACTGCGCCTATGTTTTGGAGTTGCTCAAGCAGACCGGCTCCTTGGCTATGTTCACTACAAACAATTTCAAATTCACGCGCACTGAGGCTTTTACAGGCTGTAACGCCGCTAAGTTGAGACAACTGCTCGGAATCCACAGTGTCTGCAAATTCGACAAACAGAACAGATTTTTGCTGTAACTGCTCACGAACATCCGCAAGACTGCCTTGTGCTATCACTTGGCCTTTATTCATCAGCACGAGCTTGTCCGCCATGCGCTCAACTAACGCCATTTGATGTGCGCTAAGTATGACAGTACAACCGCGCTGACGTAGTTCCTCGAGAACGGTAAGGACAAACTCTTGGTTGACTGGATCTAGTCCTGAGAATGGTTCATCAAGCACGACTAATTGCGGCGAATGGAGCAAAGTGGCAATCAATTGTACTTTCTGTTGATTACCCTTCGAGAGCTGACGCATCGGCTCCTTTGCACGATCAGTTAAGAAAAATCGGGCCAGCCACTGCTCGATACTTTGTCCAGCCTCTTGTTTCGGCATCCCGCGTAAATTGGCGATATAACGTAAGTTGTCGATGAGGGTTCTATCTTGATAGAGACCGCGGTCTTCGGGTAGGTAACCGAACGCAGCTGTGTCCAGTTGACTCGCAGCTGCTTGGTCATTGTAGAAATACTGGATAGTGCCACTATCGGGGCGAGTAAGCCCTACCATCATGCGTACTAGAGACGATTTACCAGCACCATTGGGACCCAACAATGCCAAAATCTCTCCACCTGTCGAGGTCAAACTGACGCCATCAACCGCTCTTACGGTCGCATAATCCTTCACGACCTGCTGTACTTCAATCCGCATACTTGTTCCCTAGTCAAAGGCTATTTGCAAAGTAGCTCTTACCTTACCTTAGATTTGTGCGCACATAGCAAGAATCACAGCAGCGAATCTGTATTGAAATGTTTCATTCAGTGAGTACTTAAGCACATAAAAAAGCCGAGCAATATGCTCGGCTTTCTAGAGTAACTAATGGTTTTATTTACTTACCTTTGCCTTTTGCTTTCGCAGGCTTACCACAACTACTTTGACCAGCTGCGCTGACCATTGCTGAACCTTCAGCTTCAGTCAACAAGCCGCTGTTCACAGCGTCGTTTTGCGCATGAGCAACACAGCTCACGTACTCACCGTGGTTTTTCCATGCGGTATCTTCCGCAGGGCCTGCACAATCACATGCAGCAGCTACATTCTGCGCACCTGAACAACCGAATTGGTCAACGCTTGCACCAGCAGCAGTGTCTGAACACTGATCACCAGAATCATTTACGCCGTCACCGTCAGCATCAGCATTCGGGAAGTCGCTATCGTCGTTCGGGTTCGTACCAGCGTCAACTTCTTCACCGTCCAAGAAACCATCACCATCTGAATCTGGGTTGGTTGGATCGGTTTCAGTCAACACTTCTTCAGCATCCGTGAGACCATCGTTGTCGGTATCTTCGAATACAACATTAACGTTGGTCTCCAGACGGAACATACCACCGGCTAAACCACCACCATCAAAGATGAGGAAGTCGAGGGTATGGTCGCCATCAAGAGTGACTGGATACGATGATGCGGTACTGGTTAAACCTTGATAACCAACCAATTGGCCGTCAACGTAAATCCATGAGCAGTTGTCCGCGAGCAAGTTCAAAACGAACTGTCCATTGCCCGATACTTCCGTTGAATAGCGCGTCCAGTTATGACCGCTAGGTCCACGTGAATTTAAGTCGCTCCACGCATTAATCCACGAAGCGCTGAGACCAGCTCCAGGCTGCCATGGATGCGCATTCAAGCCAAAATCGAAACTTGGATGTGGGTTTTGCCAGTTGCTGTCTAACGTCACATCTGGATTAATTTTACAGGCTTGGGTTGGCCAGTCAGCATAAGCAACAGCAGGTAAAATTTCATCATATGCCGTGACGGAGGAGTTACTTGTATAAACTAATGTTTCTGCATGAGCAGTGGATAAGCAGGCGCTAACAGCAAGAGCGACCGAGAGCATTTTTGTTGTTTTTAACATGGTCTTGCCTTGATTAATAAGTTGTCGAAGGAGTGATTATTCTGATTCTCAGTGTCTGCATTCCATGCAAGTCACATCCATAAACAACTTTCAGCACTTCAACCAGTTACCACTCGTTGTAACTAAATGTTTCAGCTACGTGGGCAAAGTTATAGCCCGATTCTAGACAACTAACAAATGTCGTTTATTATACGTAATTGTTGATTTTTTTCACCGACATTTAACAAGTGCCCAATTAACTTTGCGGTTCGGACTTGTGACCAGTAAACTCTTGCTACAACCAATCAAGCAACAAATCGAGAAGTATTATGGCCGCTTTTGGTAGCGTGTTTATGCCGCAAATGGCGCTGAGCACTTTTGATGGTGAAGGCTGGAGTAACATTACCCATGTTGCTGCGGATCAATTGAGTCTACATCCTGGTGCCCATGTATTGCACTACGCAAGTACCTGTTTTGAAGGGCTAAAAGCCTTTCGGCACGAGGATGGTAGCGTCCATATTTTTCGGATGGACGCGAACATCAAACGTCTATCGCAGAGCAGTCGCTTGCTGTCGTTACCGAGTTTTTCGGCAGACATGCTTGAAACTATGATCACGGGAATTGTTCGCCACTATGCGAATGAGGTTCCCGTACCTCCCGGTTCGATGTACATTCGGCCAACGCATATCGGTACCGAACCGGCTATCGGCAAAGCTGCGTCACCCAGTAAAACATCCATGTTGTATATATTATTGTCCCCCGTAGGTGATTATTTTAGTGGCGGTGCTCGCCCTCTGCGCTTATTGCTCGAAGAGAATGGAAGTCGCTGTGCGCCACATATGGGGATGGTAAAAAGTGGTGGTAATTATGCCAGTGCCTTGCAGCCTATTTTACAAGCACGAGCTGCGGTTAACGCTGATCAAGTGTTGTTTTGTCCGGGTGGCGACGTGCAAGAAACTGGCGCTGCGAACTTCCTGCTGATTGATGGCGATGAGATCATAACCAAAGCACTCGATACCAGCTTCCTGCACGGTATCACCCGAGATTCCCTGCTGACGCTCGCGAGAGATATGGGCATGAAGGTTAGCGAACGCGAACTCAGTGTGGACGAATTATTAGAGCGTGTTCAAAAGCCGACAACCGAAGCGGCCCTATCGGGCACCGCAGCAGTCATGACTCCAGTCGGAACACTGATCCATAACGGCACAGAGCATCGAGTTGGAAGCGGCACTGAGACGCCTACTATCACCAAGTTACGTGGAGCTTTGAACGCTATTCAATGGGGCAAGGCAGCAGATACACACGGCTGGCTCACCAAGGTTTAATTATTCGCGCTCAAGCAAGCTTGTAGGTGCTGCGCCCAGAATTCCGGGGAATGCTGGAGCGCACTTCTACCGAGGCTAATTTCGCAAATACTAATACCCTTGTCGTAGACTCGGGGCAGCGACAAGACGACGATGCCGTGTTGCTCTGCGTACTGTGTCACGGCTTCAATAAGCTCGTTCTGATCGCGAGCGATGTGAAGGTGAAACATGGCAGCTTGAGGTGTCGTTGGGTTCACTGTTACACCTTCAATCATAGCGAACAAAGGTGCGAGCTGTTTGGCATAACGAGCCGCCTCTGTCACACTTTCCAAGTTTTCTGCCAAGCCATGTTGAGCCGCAAGAACATAAGGATACATCGATATCAGATTGCCACCGGCGCGGCGATTCCAGACACGCGCTGCTGCGATAAAATCCTCCTCGCCCGCTAATATAGCGCCAGCAATACCACCGATATCTTTATAAAAACTGACATAAACCGAATCGGCTAATGCACTGATTTCAGCCAAACTGCGTTGATAGAAGTTCGGGCACTGCCACAATCTTGCGCCGTCAAAATGCACAGCGACATTCCGCTCCTTCGCCCAATCTACTTGTTTATTTAAGTCGTCCCAGCTGGGTAGCTGTCCACCAATTTCACGCATTGGTAATTCTAAAACGATTGCTGCTAGCTCATCACCCGACAGCCGCGCGAAGTCTCCATATTCTAAAACCTTATCCGGCTGCCCTAGCATCTTCCCAGACAATCCCCACAGCTTTTGATAGCCGTCTTGCTCATGCAGAACCAGATGAGAGGTCGGGTGCAAACCTACAACAGACTTACCGAACTGCTCACTATGAATTTTTAGCGCCAGCGGCTGTGCTAAGGTCCCACTGGGCAGGAATAATGCCGCCGGTTTACCGAGTAAGTCAGCAACTTCTCGCTCAAAGGTTTCAATCAGTTCGCCAGAGCCATACACATCCGCATGCTGGCCCTCAGCTCGCTTAGCCAGTTTTTGCAAGGTAGTGCCAATAGACTCAGCTGGGTGTCTGAGAATAGAGTGTTCAGCTTCTCTTACAGCACTTGTATAGGCAATACGCAGCACATCAGTTATCGCTTTTTCATTCATGGTGAGTTCCGATATGTCACATTAATAGGGCTAGATATTCGTGTAATTGCAGACAGCGCTTTGCAGGCGTGCGTTCAGTTCTTGGCACACTTGCCGGGCCCGCATGGTTTCACCGGTTCGGATCAAAACATTCACTAAACCCAGCGAAGCCTTTTCATGCAATGGCTCGATGACCAACGCCTGGCGGTACCAAGTTTCAGCTTCCAAATACCTGTTTTGTTCGAAGTGAATGTCACCGAGCATCCTCGCAACCGCCGCATACCAAGGCCGAATTTGAACCGTATTTTCTTCGTAACGCTCGCCCATCGCAGCAAATGCGCTCGAATACATTTCGAGCGCTGACTGAGAGTCACCTTCTTCTTCGTACAACTCACCCAGATTCAGCAACACCTGCCAAGCGCTGGGGTCATTCACTAGAGCGCTATGATAGACCTGTATGGCTTCTTCATAATTACCCTGCGCGGACAAAACAAAACCTAAAGCCTTTAATGCGACTGGGTTTTGTGGTTCTAAAGCAACGGCCTTATCGGCAAAGCTTTGAGCGCGCGCCAATACAGCTCTCGCATTGTTCGAATCGAGCTGTCCTGAGGCGACTCGGTCGGTGAGCGTAATCGGTTCATCAACGTCGCCCGTTATTTCCGTTGAGTAACGGATAGCCCGCTGCACTAGTGCGTTAGCCATACCTGCATAAGCCTCTGCAGTTTTCGGCTTCGCCTCTATTATTTGCTCGTACAGCACAATGGCACGCTCGTTATCGGCTAACCGCATTTGATGATAGTAATCGTCAGCGCGCTCGAGTAACAGATTGGACTCAGTATCGATATTTATATTTGTTTGCATATAAAAATATATGGCTGCAGCCAAAATTACCGTCGACACCACTGCTATCGTTCCGAAACGGCTTCTGCTCGAGTTCTTAGACTCTAATTTGGCTAGCTTTGAGCTCTCAACAACGATTTCAGAAACTTGCGCTATCAATCGATATCCGCGTTTAGGTATAGTTTCGATGTAACGAGGTTGCTTAGCGTTATCACCTAAACTTGTTCGTAATCTCGAGATGGTACGCAACAGTGAATCATCGCTCGCGTAAGTCCCAGTCCAGACTGAAGTGATGAGGTCATCTTTACTCACAACCTCCCCATGGTGTGCGACCAAAACTCTCAACACATCACAACTACGAGGCTCTAACCGAACCTCTGCCGTCTCGACTGGCGCAGTTGATGTGGAGTCGCTAAACTCACAAAGACCAGAATTAAGATCCACGATCCATTCACCAATGCGGATTTTTTTGTTCGTTAATTCGTTCATCATCAATTAGTTATAAATTGTCAGCTTTTTGTCCGTTATTTCATGTGAGTTCGTCAGGACGACTACAGCACTCATGAATATCCTCTCATGCGTTACTTACTAAACTGGAGAGTATTTTATGATTCGTCTTATTTTTATTGGCTTGCTGTATTGCATATTGAGCATACTGCATACAGCCGCAGCTGACACGAAAAAGCCTCAAGAAAAATTATCAGTAGCGCAAGTGAAGGCAGATTTTGAGCAGTTATACCTGGGTCTTCAAGCTGGCAGCTATGACCTTTACGTAAATCATCCAAAACGCGCTTACGATCAAGATTATCAGCGGATGTTGGATTCTATTCAGGAGCCGATGACTTCACTCGAGGTACAGAAGCTATTTATGCGCTTTACCGCGTTGGCTGACATCGCTCACACTCGGATCGATTTTCCCGTTGATGATTATCGCGGTTTCATGACCAATGACGGGAAAACGCTGCCGCTGACGCTAACTATCACCGATACTTCTGTAGTTATTGATGATTACCTCGGTCAGCATGAAAACATTCAATCTGGTGACCACCTGATAGCGGTAGATGGTACCAACGTTCGCCAGTGGCTCGCGCAACTCGGAGCGTACATTGCCGCGGATGATCAGTTCATTTTAAATAGCTTACTCGGTGGGCAAGTGGGTGCGTATACCTGGTTACATGATGGCGAGCGAGACTCCTATTTACTGCGCGCTCGGTCTGCGCAAAGTGGAGAGGTTTACGAGGTACGTCAACCCACATTGGCCTATTCCCAGCAACAACCGGTCTCGAATGCAGAGGCCGATGCTGCTTCACTACCACGCGACTATGACATCATTGATTCAGCAATTGGCTATTTGAAGCCAGGACCGTTCTACAATGTTTTCGCAGAGTCCGATAAGGAAATATGGGATACCGAAGAGTACGTTAGATTTATCGATGAGGCCTACCAGCACTTTTTAGCCGAAGGTGTCGATACGATCTTAATCGATGTTCGCAATAACCCAGGTGGCACGAATAGTTTTAGTGACCCTATGATTGCTTGGTTTGCAGATCGTCCATTCAAATTCGCATCTGATTTCCGAGTCAAGGTGTCAGAACTAGCCAAACGCGCAAATCAAGCACGACTGGAGAATGAGAACACTGATAATACGATTAGCCATAAACTCGCAAAGTTTTATGCGGCCCATGAACCCGGCGAGATTATCTCGTTTCCGCTGGAAGAAGCTCAGCCCAATCCATCCAACCGAAGCATATTAGGGCATGACATAGACGTTTATATCGCTATTGATCGCTCCTCATATAGCAATGCGGTCTCGGTCGCTGCCATCGCACAAGATTATGGCTTCGCCACTGTGATTGGAGAAACGACGGCCGATTTCGCAACCACTTATGCGTCTATGGAGTCTTTTCGATTAGACCATAGCGGTATCAGCGTTGGCTTTCCTAAAGCGCATATTATTCGTCCAAATGGCGACTTAAAAGCTGGTGGCGTTGTACCGGACATCGAACTCGAGCTTAACCAAGACCACGACGGCGACTTAGCTAAAATTGTGGCTGCGATAAAGGCTTATAACCAACCCTTTTGATGGGCAATCCGTGCAGCTTCGGTGCGGTTGCTGGCATGCAATTTACTGATAGCCTCAGACAGATAATTACGCGCAGTACCCTCGGCGATAAATAACGCTTTGGCAATCGCCTGGGTACTGAGTCCTTGACCCGCCAAGCGCAGTGCTTTGCGTTCTTTATCGGTTAGCGGATCCTGCTGGCCAAGCGCTTGGATTAACAATTCATTGCTGATCACCTGCTCACCGGCACACACTTGTTGCAATGAACTGATAAGTACATCGATCGGGGAGTCTTTCAGAAGAAACCCACGTACCCCAGCATCTAAAGCGCGCTTGATATAACCTGCTCGGTTGAAGGTGGTTATAATCACGGAACGCACGTTAGGTTGGTGCTCGTGCACCCATTGCACCAGTTCGAGGCCTGTTATGTTGGGCATTTCGATATCGCTCAGCAATACATCGTAAGAATCGTTTTGGAGTTTACGTTGTGCATCTGCACCATCGACCGCTTCATCAACCTGATAATCCGCTTCTAATCGCAATAAGCTCGCCAGTGCTGTGCGAACCATGGTCTGATCTTCGGCAAGCAATATCTTCATGCGTTTGATTCCATCTGTTTCGGGATCATCAGGGCAACTTCATACCCTGTTTGCGTCGTAATCGAAACCTCACCACCGAGCTCCTGCATACGCAGTTTAACGCCGGTTAATCCGTTGCCATCCTGGATAGGATTGGCGTTGCCGTCGTCAGCAATAGACACTCGGTAGGTGTCTGCGGATTCATCGAACTGAATCACACAGCGTTCGCCGTGGCTATGTCGTATAACATTAGTCACCAATTCGGTTATGGCGAGTACTAGAGCCGTTTCACGCTGCGAATCCATGAGCGGTGGCGTGCCTGAAATAGTCGTGCTAAATCCCGCGTCCTGAAGCCGTTGTTCTAAGCGTCTCAGCTCCAGTTGCAAGCCACCATGTTTATATCCAGAGACACTCTGCCGTACTTGAGACAAACTGCTGCGCGCGATGTTACTAAGTTCAGCCAACTGCTTTTCAGCGTCAGCGTATTGCTGTTTGCCTAACTGCGCCTTGGCTAAATCCGATTTCAGAATAATGCTGGACAGTGTATGACCAAGGATATCGTGCAAATCGCGTGCAATTCGTTCGCGTTCGACACTTCTAGCAAGACGTTCGATTTCTACTGCACTCTTTTCTCTTTCCCGAGCGTGACGCTGCCGCAGTCGTTCAACACGGCCAAATATAGCTACGGTGATGACTATCACCGCGCCATAATGAAAAAAAAAATCCCAACTCGTTCCAGGGACAAATTGGAACCATGCCAAAGTTGCTACAACGCCAGCAACACAGGCTAAGGCAATTGGCCATCGATACGCAAAACCGACAAAGAAACCGACATAACTGAATAATGCCACCGACCCTGGATTCAGCGGTGTCATTGCACAACCAATAGCAAACATACCAAGTATCGGTAATGCCATGCGGTCCGTCGGCAGTGAGAAGCAATAAAAGTAGATCCCAATAAACACCAACATTGCCGCCAACATGACGACAACTTCGGTTATTGAGTAGGGAAAGAGCACAATGGGAAGGATATAGAACCCTAAGTTAAAAAGGTAGATCCATGCGTGCTTTTGATCGTTAGAGGGCGATTCTGACATATCGCTATCTCATCCCATACTGGCCTAATCATGACGCCATTATGAGCACAACAAGCCAGACAAACCAGTGACAAATGTAACTCGATATTCATGACAAACGCTACTGCAGCTATTGCAACGTGACGCCTAGACTGAAGCCCATACATCAACACTGCAAGGATACCAATTATGAGTCAACTCAGTTTAAAAGTTCAAGGACTCAGCAAAAGTTACGATTCAAACCAAGCGCTGCATTGCCTGAATTTGGATGCATATGCTGGTGAAGTGCTGGCGGTGCTCGGCAAAAATGGCGCAGGTAAGACGACTTTCATTCATAGCGTGCTCGGCTTGCAGAGCTATAAAGCAGATGTTGTCGAGATACTCGGCGAACGAATGTCCGGGCAATCACGTTCGCTCGATATTCGACAGCGCGTAGGAGTCATGATGCAAGTTGGAGCACTGAACGCCAACTTAACCGTCTATGAACAGTTGGATTTGTTCTGCAGCTACTACCCTCATGGCGAACAGGTTGCGGACTTGCTCGAACAATTTGGCCTGACAAAAATCGCCAAACAACGATTCGGTAAACTCTCAGGTGGGCAACGCCAACAGGTGCTGTTCGCTATCGCCGTTGCGGGTAAGCCAGAGTTACTATTTCTCGATGAGCCCACAGTAGGGATGGATGTTGAGGCCCGCCATGCGCTCTGGGAGCAAATTCAGCAACGTCGCCAACTTGGCTGCGCCATTGTCTTCACGACTCACTACATTGAAGAAGCCGAACGACTTGCTGATCGAGTCGCTATTTTGCGTGAGGGTGAGATTGTTGCCTACGGAACGTTGGCGGAGGTCATCGCCGGACACCCATCGCTTGAGGCGGCATACTTACACCACATTAAACAGGTCCCATCTCAGGAGCCAGCCCATGCGTAACGCAACTGCTATATACCTCAAAGAAAGTCATTATGATTTGGTCAGTTTATGGCGTACGCCAGGCTTTTTCCTGCCGGCGATATTGTTTCCAGTCGTGTTCTATATTTTTTTCGGTATTGTTTTTAATTTCAGCGCGGCCCAAGGCGAATACATGCTGGTTTCCTATGCTTGCTTTGGCATGATGGGTCCAGCCTTCTTTAACTATGCCACTGCCGTTGCCAGTGACCGCGCCCATGGTTGGTTGACACTCAAACGGGTTTCACCCATGCCATTAGGCGCATACGTTGCCTCAAAATTTTATAGCAGCCAAGTGTTTGCATTGTGTATTGCACTGCTATTGTTCGTTACCGGTGCTCTATTTGCAGATGTCGAAATGCACCTATGGCAATGGGGAACGTTGTCAGTCATTCTTTTGCTCGGCACTTTACCGTTCGCGCTCATTGGCTTGCTGATGGGGCTGTGTTTGTCCGACAAAGCAGCACCGGCGATGGTGAATCTAATCTATTTACCCATGGCGTTTCTATCTGGTTTGTGGGTACCCATTCAGTTTTTGCCCGACACGGTGCGCTATATTGCCTTTGCATTACCCTCTTACCACTACTCACAACTTGCGCATGCGGTTATAGGTACTAGCCAAGGGCAAAGCCTTTGGCTTCATATTGCCTATCTGGTGCTATTCTGTGTCGCCATGTTTGGTGTGATTTACTGGCGCTATCAAAAGCTTTCTCGATAGGATGAACACAATGAAAACGAAACTCATCATTCTTGCTGTCATCACGTTGATTGTCGCCACGTTACTGCTGCTACCGACGCCCCAACAACCTAATGCGAGCAACGACAATAGCTTTGTATTGGGTCCAGTACGAATTTTTGATGGCGAACGAGTTATTGAAGCAAACTATATTGAAATCAACGAAGGCATCATTGTCGCGCTACACAGCAACAAGCCCGACCTTTCGCTGCGTTGGGTTGATGGCGCCAATCAATGGGTTATACCGGGCCTGATCGACTCACATGTGCATGCTTGGGGTGATGCCCTGGAGCAATCGGTCGAACGGGGCGTGACCACCGTTATTGATATGTTTGGTGACCCAAACTTCTTGGCGCAAAGCCAGGCTCAGCGAGCAACAACCGAATTTACCACAGCTGCGGATATGTATGGTGCGGGTTTACTGATGACCGCGCCCGATGGTCACGGCACTCAATACGGCATTGATGTATCGACCCTAGATTCGCCTGAGCAAGCTGCTCAGCTGGTTCAACAACGTATTGATGCGGGCTCGGACTTCATCAAAATTGTCTACACGGCTGAGGGTGCTGGTTACCAACATGCGCCTTCTATTTCTAAAGCTGGTTTGGAAGCTGCAATTGCTGCTGCTCACCAGCAGAAACGATTAGCCGTGGTTCACATTGCCGATTATAACTCCGCGGTTGATGCGGTGGCGGCAGGTGCAGACGGACTGGTGCATAGTTTCTTTAACCAACCGATAACCGACGAACTACTAACGATGATGCAGGCAAACGATGTCTTTGTGATTCCAACCACTGTGGTTTATGAGGGCATGTTGCGTGGTGAGATTAATGACGAAGTTCTTTTTAACGAATCCCAACTGGATATTAGCCGAGCGGCTCAATCAACACTCAACCAATCGTTCCCAGATACCAATCGATTTCCTGAGCACTACTATGAGAATTTAATGGAGACGACGCAACGCATGCATGACGCTGGCGTCCGAGTTCTAGCTGGCAGCGACGCACCTAATCCGAACACGGCACATGGTTGGTCACTGGTAGTCGAGATGCTGCTTTTACAGCAAGCAGGTATGTCCGCTGAAGCAGTGCTTACTGCAGCGACAGCTGGTCCTGCGGATGCATTCAAATTGACCGACCGCGGCCGCATTCAGGTAGGAAACAAAGCTGATTTGCTGGTGCTCACCGAGTCACCACTCGACAGCCTAGAATCGTTGCTCACACCCGCAATGATTTGGAAGAATGGCTACCGCATTCGTTAACTCAAATGTACCTTTTTTAGCTCGCTGGGGCGCTGACATCCGGTGCCCCAGCAGGCGATCTGCAACTCAAACTTCAATTGCTCAATGGTGTTGATGCATTCAGTAGTCGAAACTCGTGCCGAATTTAGTATGAGCCCGGCGATACCGGTAAGATTGGCGCCTAGAGCCAAAGCTTTAGCGATATCCAAACCGTGACGAATACCACCCGAGGCAATGATAGGTAGATTGATAGATTGATAGTCGCGATGCCGCAACAGCTCAGCGGTCGTATGGCCCCACTCCCTAAATACTTGAGCCGCATGCTGACGGCGTGGGTCCTGTGCCAAGGCCCCTTCGATATCAATGAAGCTGGTGCCACCGCTGCCAGCAATATCGATGGCCGCGGCACCAGCTTGCTGGCACAGCTTTGCGACGCTTGGTGTGATTCCCATACCGACTTCTTTCACAATGACTGGTATGTCACACTTGGCAATGCAGGCGGCTAAACAATCCAAGCTTCCCGACCAATCTGTATCACCATGGTCTTGAAAGATTTCCTGCATCGGATTCAGGTGAATGATCATGGCATCTGCTTGAATGCTCTCAGCAAGCTGATTGAGGCAGTTTGGTTGGCGCCATTTGATGAGATTGGCCAAGCCGACGTTACCAAATAATGGTGCTGAACCAATCCACTTTCTCAACTCTCGCTGCAACCCTTCATCGCTGACACCCTCGAGACTGATTCGCTGCGATCCAACGCCCATCGCAATGCCACACTCACGACTAGCTTCAGCGAGGTTACGGTTGATCGCGATGGATTCACGAGTACCTCCAGTCATTGAGCTGATCATAATAGGGGCCGCCAGCTGAAAGCCTAAAAACGAGGTGCTGAGGTCAATATCGGTGAAGTTTATTGTTGGTAATGCGCAGTGTTGCAACTGTATCGAGTCAAAGGTCGACTGACTGCTCTGCTGTGCTGCGGCTAAATCAATGTGTGACTTTTTTCTATCCATACTGCGCCTCACTTGGCTGAGCCATAATCACGCTCCAGCAATATCATGTGTGGCATCGTCAACGCCGCTAAACCAATAAAAACCAGAGCAAGAGCCGATTGGCTCCAGTCAAATGTGAGCTGAGTTCCTATTAAGATCGCCGCAACAACAGGCGCAACGGTTAAGCCAAGGAGCACCCAAATAGCATACTTTCGATGCTCAGCCTCAAGCCTTCGCCATTGATTGCGGAGGTGTGTTGGGCTGTGTGAAAACGCGAAAAACAATGCGAAGTAGATCAGTGGATGAAAAATGAATGCGCCACTACTAAATATCAGTAGCCACGCTATCCATTTCATATTTGCTCTTAGGTTTCGACCGACAGAGTAAAGTCTTTGGAACAAGCCCAGCAGCGCTAATCCACTCAACAGCAACACCAACCCGTTTGCTCCAGCCTCGGTTAAGAATAATTGCTGAAACACCCATTCCACGTCTTGTGGATGAAACAACATCGGCAAACCAAGAATAATAGTTCCGGTACCGGTTGCTTGCAGTGCGTTGCGTGGGAAATAGTCACGACCAAAATGCAGTGCTGAGACCAACAGAAACAGCGCTAAACCAACAACGGGTGACAGCCACCACAACGCTATAGTCAGTCCGCCCACGGCAAGATACTGACTCACCCACCAACCCAATTGCTTGGGTGTTTGCCAAAGTCCATGCCGCCGTGCAATGAAAATATCAAACGCACCATGCGGTAAACCAGCAATCACAGCGGCGACTAAAGCGATGACAACGAATGGTGATAACTCAACCATACAACGTCCTCATAAAGGTCCGTTTCGGCACTGCCATCATGACCTTGAACAAGTCGACCGCTGAGGGCTCCGACATAAACGACGCAAATTCATCACCGGTCAGTTTCTCCGCCATCGCCATGAAAATGGTTGGGAGTTGGTCGGGATCTCGCTCAATCACGCTGAGCATCCGCTCATCAAACCAACGCAACCCAGCAGAAAAAGAAGAAAATTGTGGTGCTCGATCCATAAATATATTGAGCGCGGTTTGACGTGCCCAACGCTTCGTCTCTAAATATCCATACCCCGTTGCACTGCGAATTTGTTGCGACGCCAGCCGATCATTGGGGCGCACCTTGAGTCCCATCGGGATAGTGGCAGATTCTTGCCGCAATGGCGGTTCAGAAACGCCAAGTTCACTAAGGCGATCACTTAGTATTTGGGATAGCTCGTCATGGGTTGCTGGCGATACCGCAAACTGAGTCACTTCAACTAACGCACGTCGCTTGTCCAAAGGGAGGATATAGTCAAAGGTAAAGCGATTATCGAGCAGTCGCATGTTGGTCATCAGTTGCGCTTGGCTCGGGTTAATATCCTCGCCCAATTCAACTTCAGCACCAACAAAGCGTTGTTGAATCCAGATGTCCGATGTTGCACAGGGCCGCGTATCTACGACAACATCACCATGGAGGTCCATCGCATCAGCATCAGCACCCAGCACTAATTCAACGGCTGGATGGCTTGTGATTTGTTCGAGTAATTCAGCGAAAACGTCGGCTCCGGCGAGGCGGTAATAGCGATATGCATTTCCCTGTTGCTGAACTTGAATAGGCGTGTTGTGGCGCCCGAATGTCCAAGATACATACTCAGTGTAGGGCAAACCAACCGCTGGCTGCTTCGCGAAGAAACTGAAGGTTTGTTCATTTGCATACTGTTCGCGGCGCTCAATGATTACTATTCGACCTGGCAGACGTTTGCCTCTCGCCGAATAAACATTCATAAGCTCAACACACAATGATAACCCGGCTAATCCACCACCGATGATAGTTAGCCATGTTGACGGTACCGAGCTAGCCATCGAGTATAGTCCTCAACGTCTGTTCTGGTTTACCAACACTGGGACTGTCACGATAGTTCCACAAGCTGGGACTGGTCATAAATTTTGCAATTGAAACCACAGCAAGCTTCATTTTTTGAGGCTTTGATAACACCATACGAGATTGCCAATTCTGAGCTTGTTCTTTGCGAATGGCGCGACCAATACCTCCATAAATATAGCTGGCTGCCAAAATTGCCAAGCGCGATCTTAGTGGCAAGAGCGCAATACCGTGCCGCGCGGTTTGGTAACGCTCTTCAGACAGCGCAATGAGACGCAGAATTGCGCCGCGAATTTGTGGTCCCGCAGCAGCTGAAGGTTGCAGAATGTCCTCAAGGCTAATGTCGCCGAGCCATACTTTCGGCACATAGATACGCCCGCGTTCGGCGTCTTCATAAACATCGCGCGCGATATTAGTCATTTGCATGGCTACTCCCATGTCAATAGCATGGCTAATCGCTCGCGGATCATCGCAGCGAAGCGCTTGACACATCATTTCGCCAACCGTCCCCGCTACACAATAGCAATAGTCTTCCAGCTCCGACTGATCATGAACCGCCACTTCACCAATGTCATAAGCCATGCCGCGCAAAAAGGCATGCATAGTTGCAGTATCTATCTCCAAATAGCTTTGTCGATTATCTAGTGGAGTATCAAGTCCCGCTAAAATTGCTCGCAAGTTTCCCGCCGCAGTCTCACTATCTGCAGCCTCGTCTATTTGATCATCAATATCACGTAGATAGGCATACAATGCTGTGGCGCGCTTGAAATCCTCTTTGCCCAAAAACCAACCCGCCAAATAGAAGCTTTTACCATTGGCTTTCAGGGTGGAACTTTGGTCAGCGGGCTCAATTGCGATGCGCATTAGACCTCCGTGGCAGCCTCGGGAAGCAACCGGTCAACGACTTTCGCCGAACTCAACACGCCAGGCATACCAGCGCCGGGATGCGTTCCCGCACCCGCTAGCAATAAATTACTGAAGTACTCCGAGCGATTGTGGAAACGGAACCAGGCGGATTGCGTGAACTTAGGGGCAATAGAGAAGCCTGCGCCATCAACACTGAGGTAATCAGTCTGAAAATCCTCAGGGGTCATCGCAAAGATAGTTTCAATGTTGTCTTCTAAATCAGGCAGTAAGGTTTCACTCAATGCACGAATAATTTTCGCTCTGAGTTTTGGCTCTTCAACTTGCCAGTCAATGTTGCCTCGCAAATTTGGTACCGGTGCCAGCACATAAAAGCTGTCGCAGCCCTCTGGAGCGAATGATGTATCGGTAGCAGTTGGGCGATGCAAATAAAGAGAAAAGTCCTGCGGCAAATCACGCTCAGCAAATATTTCCTTTAACAACTCTTGGTAGCGCTTCCCGAGCCAGATGGTGTGGTGCTCAACGTCTGAATATTGCTTCTTGGTACCAAAAAATAGCACATAAAGACCCATCGACCGCTTACTATGCTCGACTTTCAATTTTACTTGCGTACTGCCATAGCTTTCGGGCAATAAATGCTTATACAAGAACAAGGGATCGCCGTTGAAAATAAAGTAATCTGCAGCGATATTGTCGGCATTTGCTGTGATCACACTGTCGAGTTGGCGCCCAGACTGTTTGAAACCAATCACTTCTGCCTCTGTGATCACCTCAATACCCTCTTCGACCATGAGTTTGGTGAGTGCCACAACGATGGCTCCAGTACCACCCATCGCGAAGTGAATACCAAATTCACGCTCAAGATAGTGAATCAAACCGTAGATACTGGTGGTATCAAATGGATTACCACCTACTAATAAGGGTTGAATGGAGAACGCTTGGCGCAATTTGTCATTCCGCAAATAACGACTGACCATTTGCCAAACGGTTCGATCCGAACGCAATCGAGCGAGATGTGGAATTTGCTTGAGCATGGTCCAAAAAGAATGAAAAGGCTGGTCGGCTAGGTCTTCAAAACCTACTTTATATATTTTGCGGCTGTGTTCGATCAGTTTTAAGTAGTTCTCTTGATCGCTCGGTTCAAATTTAGCAATTTCCGCAAGCGTATCCTCGACGGTACCACCATAGTTAAAACGCGTTCCGTCTTCACTAAAATAGAATTGATACCAAGGATTCAGCGGTACGAATTCCACGTAGTCCGAACGTTTTTTACCAAACAATTCGAACAACTCGTCAAATAGAAAGGGCGCTGTAATAACTGTCGGCCCTGCATCAAAGGTATACCCATCGCTTTTGAAGACGCGGGCGCGGCCACCTAGCTGGTCATTTTTTTCTAATAGAGTGACTGTATGCCCTTTTGCTCTGGCTCTTAAAGCAGCAGCAATACCGCCAAACCCGCCTCCAATGACGACAGTACGCATTAAGTTACGGCCTCTAATTTAGGTCGCTTTGCCATAACCGCATCGCGAATGAACTTAAAGCTCATTTGCACGGACTCGGGCAAACGCTGGACCATGGAATCCGCATTATTCAAATGGTCTGATACGGCGAAATGCAAAGCTTGCGATGTGTCATCACTGTTGTTCTCAGCCAGAACCCAGTAGCCGTTGAGCCGACGGTTCCGATCAAAGTGGCGATCATTTAAATCATCGAGTAGTTGATACGCGACACCGAATTCAGCAAATGCTTTTCTCACCTGCTGAATCTGATTCGCTTTGTAATTACTCAAAATCATGGCGGCCAGAACAGGTAACCCGAACAACGCTCCAGACTTATTCTTCACTGATAAGCAGTAATCTTGATAAGTGCGATTCGCCAATTCAGTCGTATCACAATCCTCTATCTGACCTTCAGCGGCCGCTTGAATGGAATCTTTAAATAATTGCGCAATGGCACGATGGTGCTCTGTGGAGTCAACTGGAATGCACTGCGCTTGGAACATGGCCTCAACAATGAGAGCATCACCCAAACACACAGCAGTCTCACTGCCATATTCTCGCCATACCGTTGGCTTCCCATTTCGAGAGGGATCAGAATCCATTAAATCATCGTGTACCAAGGAAGCTTGATGCACGAGTTCGCAAGCAGTTGCAATTTGTACGGCTTGCACTTCGGATAAACAGAGAGACAAACTAATATGTAGAGCAAGTTTCATTCGCAGGCGTTTGCCGCGTGCCGACAGCTGATGCCTCCACGCCGAAGACAACGATGCCCTGTCAGCGCTAATGCAGCCTTGTAGTATCTTCTCGCACGACTCAACCAAACGATTTACTGTTGTTTCTACAACCGGTGCTAGGCTCGTCATAAAGCCTCCGTTAGTCGACCTGATTGCGTTGAGGGTGAGCACCGAAATGCTCACCCTACCAGCGCTTCTTTTTAGTTATCTTTTAGGCTGCTTTCATTGGTAGCGGCGTACCAAATCATCAGACCAAAGGCGATTTTGTTAACCACGTCAGCTAAGTTATAGACGATGTTCAACGTATCTTGGTCTGCAGTTCCGGTCATATAACCGAGGACATAACCGAGTGGGTAGATTGCCCAACCAATGGTTACGATCCAACGCATTGCTGAATAAGCATATTTTACAGCTGGGCTTGCCTTGGTTGCTGCAGCTTTACCTGCTTCACCAAAGAAGATTTCATACAGAATGTAGAACCAACCCAACATACCGATAATAAAGCCCAAGGTTATGTTGATATAACCTGCTTCACCTAAGTAGCCAGGAATCAGCATCACTAACGTACCAATCAGTAAGCGCCAGAAGATGCCTGCACTTGCAGCACCGATAGCACGTAGAATTAGGTAAAACTCAATCATCAGTAACGGGACGGTCAATAGCCAATCGATATAACGATAGACCGTTGGCGTTTCGCCTGTAGCAACCCATACATCTCGCATGTAGAAGTAATGGAATGCTGCGATAAAAGTTACCAAAGCAGATACGGTTAATGATGTTTTCCACTTACCTGAAACACATTGCGTTTCCCATAAGAAGAATACGGTCGCAGCTGCTAACGCCATTGAAATCAACCAAAAGCTGATACCAACAAAGTCATCAGGCTGCAGGTTTGCAGCGTGTGCGGTTCCCGGCAGTAACATCAGTAGCGCCGGAGCGACAGCAACTTGCCATTTCTTAAGTATTGCGCTCATAAAGCACCTCAACTAAATAAAAGAAAAAGCACCCCGGCATTTACTACTCATCAGCCAATAGGGTGGGTAGGAATGGTTGTAACTGCAAATTGAACAAAATTTGCACTTACAACACATTTACTTAGTAAAGTTCGCAGTATAAGGATCATGAATATTCGACATATTGCATGAAATATAAATTAGACAGGTGAATAAGGGCGCGGCAAATTTATTCCCGAATGCGGTACCACAAGGCATACAGCGCGGGCACAAACAATAAAGTGATCACAGTACCCACGCCAACCCCACCAATAAGAACATAGGCAAGTGGTCCCCAAAAGCTATCTTGAGTGAGCGGCACAAATGCGAGCATGGCAGCAAGCGCAGTGAGAATAACTGGGCGCGCACGTTGCACCGCGGCTTCAACGACAGCACCCGATGTTTCCATCCCGTCTTTGAGGTTATCAGACACTTGCTGCGTCAAAATCAGGGTATTGCGCATGAGTATTCCCGCGAGGCCAGTCAAACCAAGCAATGCCACAAAGCCAAAGGGTTGGTTGAATACAAGTAGCGCAAGCACTGCCCCAATCAATCCCAACGGTGCTGTAGCAAAGACCATGAAGGTGCCACTGAACGAGCGCATTTGCAGCATGATGAAGATGAGCATCAGCGCTACCATCACCGGCTGTAACTTCTGCAACGAACCTTCCCCACGACTCGACTGTTCAACCGAGCCACCAATTTCTATCCGATATTCCACCGGCAGATTTTCTCGAATTTCTGCCATTTCATCCCACAATTCGGCGGTGACGGTGTTGGGTTGTGCGCCACGAATATCGGCGATAACGTTCAGATAGTTGTCGCGATTGTACCGTCGTATGACAGGCTCCTCGTAAGCGATTTGGAGCGTGGCTAGCTGCGCCAGCGACACTTTCTCGCCACGATTATTCAGCACCTCCAAGCTTTTAAAACGTTGGGGAGTAAGTGCTTGCCCAGCCTCACGGCCACGAACCGTAATACTGACCGAACGAATATCCTCGTACATAGCACTAATTGGAGCGCCCTCGAGAAGCAGTTGCAGCTGATCAGCCAGCAGAGTCGGCGTCAGTCCCTGCAATTGCAGCGCACTATGGTCAATATCGAGCTGATAAATGGGTGTTTTTTCATCCCATTCTAAGTGCGAATTATGCGTGTTGGGATGTACAGCCATCAGGTCACGCACTTGATGCCCAATGTCACGCAACTGGTCCATATCGGGTCCCAAAATACGGAAGGTGATCGGCCAATTTACCGGTGGTCCATAGAGTAATCGGTAAACACGCACTCGCGCTTCAGGATATTGGCCCGCAGCCACTTCTTGCTCTAACGCAGCCATTAACGCGTCACGGCTGACCTGATCCTCCATAACGGCAACCACTTTGGCGAAGGCAGGGTCTTGGGGCTCGGGCGCTAAACTAATAAAGAATCGTGGCGGTCCGCCGCCGACATAACTCGCAAGCGACTTCACTTGCTCTTGTTGATTAATAAAGGATTCTAAGCGCCTGACGACAGCATCTGTTTCTGCAATGGCAGTTCCCTGCGGCATGTACACACTCACCAACACTTCCGTGCGATCAGAGCTCGGGAAGAACTGCTTCTGTACCAGAGTGGCCATGCCCACACCGCTTAGCACGAGCAAACCAACCGTCCCGAGAACAACTTTCTTCCGGTGCACCACACACCATTGCACAGTCCTGCGCAAACGCTGATACAGGCGCGAGTTGTAAGCACCCTCACCGTCATCGTGCCCACCCCTGCTCGGCTTCGAATTCCCGATCAGGCGCACACCCAAATAAGGCACAAATATGACCGCTACCAACCAAGATACGATGAGTGCGATTCCCGTTACCCAGAATATATTACCCGCATATTCGCCGACGCCAGATTGAGCAAAGCCAATCGGGAAAAAGCCTGCTATGGTTACCAAAGTACCGAACAACATGGGCGCAGCGGTGACAGTCCACGCGTGTGCTGCCGCTTTAGTACTTTCCCAACCTTCGTGAATTTTAACTAGCATCATCTCCACCGAGATAATGGCATCATCCACCAACAAACCGAGCGATAGGATCAGCGCACCTAGCGTTATACGGTCAAGATTAATGCCCATTAACAGCATAACGAGGAAAGTAATACCAAGGGTCAGGGGTACGGCTAGACCTACAATCAAACCAGCACGAAAACCGATGGCAATAATACTCACCAGCATGACGACCGCGACCGCCATCAGGAACTTAATCTGGAACAGTCCAACAGCTTTATTAATGGCATCGCTTTGATTGGTGAGCACCTCAAGCTGCACACCGGCTGGTATCTGTTGTGTTTCCGCAGCAATAAATTCAGCTAAATTGGCGCCTAATTCTTGCCCATTAAAGCCCGCTTGCATGACCACTCCGAGCAATAAGGCATCATCACCGCGTGAGCGCACAAAATAGCTAGGTGGGTCTTCGTAACCACGCCGAATGGTAGCGACATCGCCCAATGGAACAACACCATTAGCGGTCGGGATCGGAACCTGCGCAAGTTCCTCAGGATTCTCGAGCACGCTATCAACGCGGATATACAAACGGGGGCCGCGGGTCTCAATTCTACCTGCTGGGGTCACCTCGTTTTGTTGTTGAATGGCAGCAAATATGTCTTGCGGATTGACGCCCAGATTCACCAGTCCAGCAGGATCGAACTCGACATAAACACGCTCTGCTCGCTCAGCCAACACCAATGCTTTATGTACCCCTGGTACTCGCTGCAGACGATCACGGATTCGCTCTGTTTCGCGCGTGAGTTCTCGCATGGGTAGCGCTGATTCAGTTGGCCCTCCGGTCACCGCAATCAGGCTAAAATAGACATCATTAAAATCATCTAACACAATCGGACCAATTACTCCGGCAGGTAAGGTCCGTTGTTCATCAATCATCCGTTTACGAACTTCATAAAACAGTTCATCCACCATCTCTGCTGGCGAATATTCCTGAAATTCGATGATGATCGACGCAAACCCCGGCCGAATCGTGGTATCTAACCGGTACACGTACTCGACTTCCTGAATACTTTTTTCGAGCTTATCGACCACTTGGTCCTGCAATTGCTGCGTGGTAGCACCCGGCCAAATCGCCTGCACACTCATGGCGCGCACGGTAAAGGCGGGATCCTCAGCGCGTCCCATAGATGTGAAAGCAATAACACCAGCCAACACCGACAGAATCAGGAAAAATAGCGTAATGGAGCGCTCGCGAACGGCAATGGCGGATAAATTTGGGAAACTCATTGAGGCAGAACTCGCACAGCCGCTTCTGCTGTCAGTACATGCGTGCCCGCAGCGACAACCCTAGTCTGCTCAGTCAGGTCTCCTCGGATAAACGCATATTCACCATCAACGGCAACAACCGTTACTGGCAGTGGATAGACTTTACCATCACGGACTTCCCACACTTGTGCGGTTGTGCAACTTTGTGATTCGTCACTACAGCGTCCATCAACAGCGGAAATAGGTACCTTGCCATTCGCTGCTGTAGACTCAGCGAAGCGAACTTTGACAACGCTGTTGAGTGGTAAATTGGCCGCTGACTTAAGTGCATAACGGGCACGCAAGGTGCGTCCGGAAGCATCTAATGCTCCAGCTGCCTCACGCAATTGAAGCGGAACCACGGATCCGTCTGCCAACAGCAACTCTGCCGTTTGTAAATTGTCGATAGGCTGAGATTGCTGCGGTGGGAGCAACACTTCAATTTCGGTTTGGTCAGCAACCGCAAAACTTGCCACAGCTTGACCGCGGCTTACTACTTGCCCGCGTTCGGCAGTAAATTCAATCAGAATACCGTCAGCCGGTGCTAACAACTGGGCATCAGCAAGTGCCTTTCGCGCCAACTGCAAGCGAGCCTGCTGCGCAGCTCTCTGTTGCTGAGCTTGCGTCAACGCCAATTGCGCTTGATCACGTTGTTGCTCACTGACAAGGTTGGCATCGATGAGTTCTTGAACTCGCTGTAGCTCGGCTTCTGCATTTGATTCTGCGGCAGTAGCAGCCGTTAAAGTTGCTTGCTCGGCTCGTACTTGTTGTTCGAGATCGGACTCCACCAGCCGCATAAGTGGTTGTCCCTTCGTAACTATTGCACCCGCGTTGACGAGTCGCTCGCCCACTCGACCATTCACCTCAAACGCCAAAGGTAGTTCGGTGCGTGATTTCACAATACCGGAGAGCAGCATAGGTCGCGGCGCATTCGCCAGCGGATTGACCACACGCACAGGTCTCGCGTCATCTTGATTTTGTTGCTCGAGCGCAGGACTACAGGCACTGAGTCCAAGTCCCAAAAGTACTATCACTGCCAGTTGTGCGCGCATGACTGTTCCTAATCTCCGAGCTGGTGTTCTTGAGTCTATCTACTATAAATGGCAATAGCGTGAATCACACCCGTTAGATCAAAGAAATCATGCTTAAATACGATCATTTCGGACTCTGAGCACGTAATTATGGTCTGACTTTCGCGAGGTAACCTATGTCACTGACTTATGAAGCGGAGTTTGGTTGTCCATACTGCATGGCTCCAAACTCTATTGAAATTGATGCTGCGAATGACGTCGGCCAGCAGCAAATTGTTGATTGCCAGATTTGCTGTCAGCCCATTGAAGTATGGGTTGAGGAAGATAGTATGGGCGACTTTACTATCATCGCCCGCACAGATGACGAATAAGACCTAGGCAGCGTGATGGCGCTGATAATGCGCTTGTGCTACATCGCGGTGAGAACGTAAGCGCCCCTTCAAAACATTCTCGCCAACTTGATAGAACAGCGGATTCGCGGGATCGCTAGCCGGTCCCTGCGCGAGTTCTGCGAGCTCCGGTGGTAATTCTAATAACGGAACCTCAGCATCCAATTGTGCAGCCATGAAAAAGGCACATGAAAGCCGCTCTTCGGCAACCGGTGGGCTCACTACTCGATGGTAGGTTGCTTTCAGGTATCCATCTGAAGCTAACTCGAGTAACTCACCAATGTTAACAACAAAAGCGCCAGCAAGAGGTTGCGCTGAAACCCAACCGTCTGCGGTTTCTACTTCTAAGCCCGACTGGTCGTCCTGCAAGACCAAGGTTAAATACCCCGGATCTTTGTGTGCGCCGACTCCTTGAGTTTGCTGAGTGTTCGTTCGGCGTGGATAACGAATCAGCTTCATATGCGTATAAGGACCATCTTTGATAGTTGCCTGAAGTGCGTCCGCTGGCTGCTTTAATGCTAACGCAAAAGCTTCCAATAGGATTACGGTCAAATCGGTGAGTTGTTGCTGCCAATCAAGCAACGTTGAACGCATTTCGGGCAATGCATCTGGCCACTGATTCGGACCGATAATCTGCTGCCAGTCCGCTTCAAGTTGCGGTGCCTCGATAGCCAGTTGCTCACGCATGATATCGAACTGCTCGCGAAAGTCAGGCTGCCCACCCGTCAATTCACCCTGCAGCTTGGTGTAGCCGCGGAAATGTGGTGAATTGAGCATTTGCACCGACTCTTTAGCTGCAGCAGGTAGTTGGAAGAACCGCTTGGCAAGCATCATCACTTGTTGTTGCTGCTCATGCGAAATACCGTGATCAGTTAGGTAGAAAAAGCCTATCTCGCGAGCTGCTTTACCGAGCTCCTCAATAAATGCATCACGCGCACTTCCCCCCGCAAACCATTGCGAGAGCTTCAATACCGGTAATGACAAGTTCGTTTGTGCTGGACCCATAGCTGATATCAATTCAAAGAAAAGAATGTGACTACATCATAAGCTGCGATCACGCATCCGCTTAGGATTTGATTTCACTTAGATAGTCCAATTAGCTATATCAGAACGTCTGGACGTCTAAATTTATGCATTGTCGTTTGTTCAAAAATAGGTAAATATTTTAATCATCTGCATGAGGCCACCTTGGAACTCGTTATGGCTATATCGTTCTCGCACATCAGCGCTGGAGCTACAGCGGTATTCGTTGGTTACAGCAGTGCTGTCGTACTCATTCTCGAGGCAGTCAAAACATTGAATGGCTCACCAGAGTTGCAGAGTTCTTGGTTGTTAGCGCTTGGCCTAGGAATGGGGCTTAGTTCGCTCTTCTTATCCTTTAAGTATAAAGCGCCCATTCTGACAGCGTGGTCCACGCCGGGTATTGCGCTACTTATTGTTGCGCTCAATGGGGTCTCCATTCCCCAAGCAGTGGGCATTTTTGTGTTCTCTTCCGCACTTATTGTGTTGAGTGGTTTGAGCGGAGTATCCGACCGAATTATTCGCTACATACCAATTCCGATTGCCGCAGCAATACTCGCTGGAATTCTCATTAAATTTGTTCTCGCTGTAGTGCCCGCGCTGAATCAGGAGCCTTTGATTGCAGGCATCTTAGTGGTCATCTACTTTGTCTTCCGTCATTTGACTCCGCGCTTGGTGTTCTTTTGGGTTTTGTTGGCGGCGATCGCCCTACCAGCATTGCTGAAAGATTTGGAATTAAGTCAATTGAGTGTTAGCGCACCACATTGGGTTTGGATATGGCCGGAATTTAATCTAACCCTCCTGATTGGCGTAGGAATACCGTTGTACGTTGTCACTATGGTCTCACAAAATTTGCCGGGTATTATGATGCTGAGAAGCAATGGGTATGCACCGCGCTTTTCTCCTCTCTTGACCACAACCGGTTTAACCGGACTCATACTCGCACCACTAGGTGCTTTTGCATTGAATCTTGCCGCCATCACGGCTTCAATTTGTCAGTCTACTGATGTCGACCCTGATCCGAGTCAACGCTATAAAGCTGCAATGGCAGGCGGAGTTTTTTATCTTATTGCTGGTCTCGCAAGCTCGCTCATTGTCGGATTATTTTTAATGCTGCCAGCCGCAGCCACCGCAACTCTCGCTGGTTTGGCATTGCTACCGGTGCTTACCGCCAATTTGTTTAAAGCCTTTAGCTCCGATCAACAAGGTGCCGTTGCACCTGTTTTGGCGTTTATCGTAACCAGTTCCGGTGTTGATCTTTTGGGAATTAACAGTTCCTTTTGGGGGCTACTCGTCGGCTTGATAGCCTTTTATTTGGCTCGACGCTTCGATAGGGTGAAAAGCTCATAGCGACAATTTCGAGGACACCATGACGACACTCGCATTCGACGTTTACGGAACCCTAATTGATACTCACGGCGTGGTGGATTTGCTAACCGAATTTATGGGTGATGAGCAAGCGATTGGTTTTTCAAATCGCTGGCGCGACAAGCAATTGGAATATTCCTTTCGGCTTGGTTTGATGCGTCGGTATCGTGACTTCTCATACTGCACGAAAGCGGCGCTAGATTTTACCGATGCTGAATTCACACAGAAACACGGCCGGGCGCTATCGCCACAGCAAAAATCGCAATTGCTAGAACAATACTCAAAACTGCCCGCATTTGATGATGTATCTGCAACCCTACAAAAGCTGCAGTCGTCCGGCTTTTGTTGCTATGCGTTTTCTAATGGCAGCGCTGAAGCTGTGGTTCAACTACTCGATAGCGCGAACATCACACAGTGGTTCGAGGGAGTTATCAGTTGTAAAGATATCGAGAGCTTCAAACCGAATCCAGACGTGTATCAGCACTTCTTAAATCAGGCTAGCGCCCGCGCTGAAGATACTTGGCTCATTTCCAGTAACAGCTTTGATGTTTTGGGCGCAGCCGCTGCAGGTTGGAACACCGCTTGGTTGCGGCGTTCCAAAGCTGCCCTATTCGACCCTTGGGAGATTCAGCCCACGCAAACTATTGCTTCGCTGGCCGAGCTCAAACCGTAGACCAAAGCAATGAGCAATAGCCGGCAAGTGGCTGTTTAAATTGATGCTGCGGAGCTTTTTTGGCTCAAGCTGCGCCAAATAGGTGGCCGGTTTTGACGTAGATGATGGTCTCTTGTTCAACGCGGGGATGATGCTCACTGGCATGGGGACTGCGCAACCATGAGCCTGCTGGATAACGCCCGTGCTCGTCGATGAATTCACCGGATAACACAAAGATTTCCTCGCCACCAAAATGGCGATGTGGTTTGAAAACTTCACCGGCTGGCCATTTTACTAGAGCCACGTGCTCGCCCTCAAAGCTATGCAACGGCATCACTTGAAGACCACCATAACCTGGCAACCACTCGGCCTCATTGGTATTGATGCGGACAGTCGCTGTATCGGCTGGATCGAATTGATGTAATTTAACGAACAAAACGCAGCCATTTTCACTAAAGGGCGCATGTTTAGAGTCAGGTGGATTGCGAATATAGGTACCAGCGGGATAGTTGCCATTTTCATCAGAAAATACGCCATCTAGGACGAAAATCTCTTCGCCAGCAGGATGTTGATGCGTTTTAAAATGCGAGTTCTGCGCATAACGCACCAAACTAGTGGCGCGACCGCGCTCGGCTTCCTCCCGCTCTAACAATTTTCTGTCGACTCCAGCAGACGGACTTGGAACCCAGTCTTCGTCGTTGGTGCGGACCACCACCCGTTTCGAGAAATCCATATTCAGCATTAACGTACCTCTATGACCATTGAAGACTGACTTGTCACAATTGTACGTCACTACTTAAATTATCGACCAGAATTGGAACTGGTCGCGCTATTTGGCGAGACGACTGGAAGCACCTTGAGCGTGCTCATCGTCCGGTGTAAGACTCGCTAGTCGACTACCGACTGAGTAGAGACGTTCGACGTGTTGCTCGAAAGCAATCAGTTCATCGCCACTTAATTGCAGGCTTGATGGAGCTTTCAAATTAAGAGGATTAATAGCCCGACCGTCTTTATGCACTTCGTAATGCAAGTGACGACCTGCAGACAAACCAGTATTGCCAAGGTATCCGATGACGTCACCTTGTTTCACTTTGTCACCCACCCGTAGGCCTTTTTTAAAGCCATTCAAATGCGCATAGAGAGTTTCATAGCCATTACCGTGGTCGATGATCACGGTATTGCCGAAACTACTAAAGCGGTTTGCTCGCTTCACCACGCCCCGCCCAGCGGCCATGATTGGAGTACCTACTGGCGCGCTGAAGTCGATACCTTTGTGAGCACGGTTGTAACCTAAAACGGGATGACGACGATTACCAAAATAGGACGACAAACGCGCACCATTTAACGGAGTCTTCAATAAGAAGCTTTCGGCCAGCTTGCCATCAGGACTGTAAAAGGAATCGTTAAAGCGGATTAATCGGTGATCTTCACCTTCATTAGTGAAGCGCAAATAGGTTAATTCTAGTGGCGTTTGCAGATGATTGAACAAGGCGTGATCAGCTTGAACCAACGTACGTTGATAACGTACTTCCATTACATCATTCGCTTGCACTTGGCGTTGAAAGTCGATGAAATGAGACAGCGCCATAATCGCGCTGCTAATAATATCAAGCGGCACACCAACCGCATCAGCATCACGATACAAGCTATGACGGATGGTAAATCCTCGCTCATCGACTTCTTGATATGTAGGTACCTCGGTTAAAGCAACCGACCAACTGTCATCTTTGTATACGGCTTCGACAACTTCACCATATTCCCGTGCTAATCGGAGTTTGAGCGGTTGCTCGTCGTTTGCCTGATGAAAATCAATCACAATACCGGCCTGCAACTTACCCACGTTAAGCAGAGGTCTTAAAGCCTGCGCCAATAAGGTGACTTGTCGGGAGGTCACGCCCTGTTGGCCAAGCAAAGTCGATAAGTTTTGCCCAGCCCTAAGGGTAATGAGTTTGCCCATTACTGTAGGCTCGACAACCTTGCGTTGAGCTTCCACATGGCGAAACGTTGTGTTGGGTTCTGGTAACACCAACATCGCATCAAACGGCGCTAACGCTTGGGGTATCTTCGCAACATTTTGGGTGTCGCCGCTATCCTCTGCACTGAACGCCCAAATGGTCAGTAACATCACAGCGAGAACTGTAGCAATGTGCCAACGATAATTTGTCATCATGTTACAGTTCCCTTGAAGAATAGTTTGAGGTACGACAATCCTGTTGCCGTTTAGTTCTCATGAAATCAGAGCGCGACACGCTGATCATAATGACTAATGAGTAGAAGCTGCGCGTGAGTCAGTGGTTCATCTGCTGATGTGATGTCATGCTCATGCTGTTCAAGCAGACGCATCATCACCTCATTGTCTTCTTCACCATTCCAGATTTTAATGTAGGTTCCCTGCTTATAACCACGTTGCTGACGCAAGTTGTTCAATGCGTTTTTACCGATGTAGGTTAAATACACAGTATTAGCATCACCGTACGCGTTCACCAAAAGCGCCATCAACGAATTGAAGAACTCACGACCGCATTGCAGAGGTTTGCCGCCCGAGCCATCGACTGCCAAAGCCGAAATCAACTCTTTGCCATCAGTAACTACTTTTTTAGCTTTGGCGCCATCTACAATCAGACTCGCAACGTAACGCGAGGCATGTTCAGTACTGTCACCGGCATCACATGCATTTTCAACTGCATCAGATATCGCAAAATGGAGAATGTCGATTAGCTCCATATTGGCTTGGCTCCAGTCAGGAGTCTGCTTTTTCCACCACTTATAGGCGGTGTGTTCGAAGTACTCCCCTAACTCCACCAAGATAGCTTTGACATCGTCCCGCTGCACTTGCGGATTCTCTGGGTAGTCAGGATCAATCACTTGGTTAAAAGCGATTTGCATACGGACGAGTTGTTGCGCTTGCTCTGGTGTCATGATGCCCCTGCATAATCGGTGACGTTGAAGAATAGAAGAATACCTGAATTACACTGATTTTTGGAGTACTGTTTGTAGCTGTCTAAGCGTCTCTCAACCCTGCACCAATCGCAGTTTTAAATCGTAAGCAAGCACACTGATAGATAAAATCTATTAAGCTATTCGGAAAAAGACACTGCAAATAAGCGCAAAGTCTGTCTATAGTCTATGCTCTAAAGCTACAAATAGTAGTTTGTCAGATTCGTTCGAACCTATCATCAACTACAGTCAACTGGAGTGATCTATGGAAAAGAAAGGTATGGGTGGCTGCCCCGTCATGCACGGCGCACAAACCAAAAAGAGTGGCAACGGTGCCACCAATGCGGATTGGTGGCCAAACCAATTAAACCTTAACATCCTGCGTCAGCATTCAAGCAAAGCTGACCCTATGGGTGAAGATTTTAACTACGCGGAAGAATTCAAAAAGCTCGATCTGGATGCAGTCAAAGCTGACCTACACGCGTTGATGACAGACTCGCAAGACTGGTGGCCAGCAGATTACGGTCACTATGGTCCGTTCTTTATTCGGATGACTTGGCACGCTGCGGGTACTTATCGCGTAGCTGACGGCCGTGGGGGTGGCGGTACGGGTAACCAACGCTTTGCTCCGTTAAACAGCTGGCCAGACAACGGCAACTTGGACAAAGCTCGCCGTTTATTATGGCCAATCAAGCAAAAATACGGCAAAGCACTATCATGGGCTGACTTGTTCATCCTGACCGGTATTGTTGCGCACGAATCGATGGGCCTGAAAATGGTCGGATTTGGTGGCGGTCGTGCTGACATTTGGCATCCAGAAGAAGACATTTACTGGGGTACCGAATCTGAATGGCTGGGCGATAAGCGTTACAGCGGCGATCGTGAACTCGAAATGCCATTGGCGGCTGTGCAAATGGGTCTGATTTACGTCAACCCAGAAGGTCCAAACGGTAACCCAGATCCAGTTGCTTCAGGTCGCGACATTCGCGAAACCTTCAAGCGCATGGCCATGAATGACTATGAGACCGTTGCACTAGTCGCAGGTGGTCACACCTTCGGTAAAATGCATGGTGCTGCGCCTGATTCAAACTTAGGGCCAGAGCCTGAAGGCGCGCCAATTCAAGAACAAGGCTTAGGTTGGAAGAACAAGTTCGGTAAAGGTCATTCAGAAGATACGATTACTTCTGGCCTCGAAGGTGCTTGGACGCCGACTCCAACTCAGTGGGATAACAGCTACTGGGAAACCTTGTTCGGCTATGAGTGGGAATTAACAAAGAGCCCAGCTGGTGCCCATATTTGGAAGCCAAAAGATGGCGCAGGTTCAGACTCAGTGCCAAGTGCACATGAGAAAGGTGTCACCTACGCTCCAACTATGTCTACTGCTGACATGGCGCTACGTTATGACCCTATTTACGAGCCGATCTCTCGTCACTTCATGGAAAATCCTGCGGAGTTTGCGGAAGCGTATGCAAATGCATGGTTCAAACTGCTGCACCGTGACATGGGTCCAAAAGCACGTTATTTGGGTAAAGACGTCCCTGCACAAGATTTCGTCTGGCAAGATCCGGTACCTGCGGTTAATCATGAGTTAGTGAACGCTGCAGATATCAAATCTTTGAAAGACAAGATTTTGGCATCAGGCCTGTCAGTGAGCCGCTTAGTAAATACTGCGTGGGCTTCTGCATCAACTTTCCGTGGTTCAGACTTCCGTGGCGGCGCAAACGGAGCACGTATTCGTTTAGCACCACAGAAAGATTGGACAGTGAACGAGCCAGCTCATTTAGCTGAAGCGTTGAAAGTGTTTGAAGGCATTCAGTCTGAGTTCAATAGCTCAGCGGGTGGCAACAAGCGCGTTTCATTAGCGGACTTGATTGTTTTAGGTGGTGTTGCTGCTGTTGAGAAAGCCGCGAAAGACGCTGGCTACAATGTCGAAGTACCATTTACTCCAGGTCGCACTGACGCAACGCAAGAGCAAACTGATGTTGAGTCATTCGAGTACATGGAGCCTGAAGCAGATGGTTTCCGCAACTTCCAGAAAGCGAAGTTCACCGTAGCAACCGAAGAAATGTTGGTTGATAAGGCACAATTGCTGGGCTTAACCGCTCCAGAAATGACTGTGCTGGTCGGTGGTATGCGCGCACTGGGTGCGAACTACCAAGGCTCTAAGCATGGTGTATTCACGTCACGTGTTGGCCAATTAACGAACGATTTCTTCGTGAACTTACTCGACATGGGTACTGTATGGTCACCTGTTGATGATCAAGAAGAAGTATTTGAAGGCCGCGACCGTAAAACGGGTGAAGTGAAATACACCGGTACACGCGTTGACTTAGTCTTCGGTTCAAACTCTGAACTGCGTGCCTTAGCCGAAGTCTATGGCTCAAGTGATGCAGGTGAGAAGTTCGCTAAAGACTTCGCCAAAGCCTTCGCGAAGGTTATGGACGCAGATCGTTTCTAATAGAAACTTGGTCTTCATGTTCTAACAAAGGGCGCTCAGTGAGCGCCCTTTTTAATTTGCAAAAAAGCTAAACTTTTTGGTGGTTTGGAGCGTCACTAGTGAGCTCTAATAGCTGCACGAATTACAACACGGAGGTTAAAATGCGTATCTCTAGCATCCTATTTGGTATGAGTTTATTGAGCGCCCAAGCACTCGCTAACGAGGATAACCAACGCTTCAATTTGATTGCTCCCGAAGCGTACCAAACTGAAATTGATAGCGCACTTACAACGGCACAAAAGCGTTTCGCTCAATGGTTTGGAGAGCCAGAGCTAATTGATGTTGTGCTCACCGAAGATATCGAAGCAATGCAAGCCGTTGATGTAACTAAACTGGCTCCGCTGCGGCTGGTTTTTGCTCGACAAGTATTAGCTGCGAAACAGCGCGATAATCAAACGTTGGGAAGTGTGTTGGCACATGAGGTCTGCCATCTTTGGTTCATCGAGTGGGTTAAGTCTCAAGGGTTTGAACAGGAGCGTTTACAACCGCTCCCAGCATATGGACATTCAGCTATTCCCGATTGGTTTGACGAAGTGGTTGCAGTGGGTTGTGAAGGAACTGAAATGGCAAATATGCGCCGCACTATGGATTTTGAACTAGTCCCAATGCACACGTACATGACTCAGATCCACCCTGTCTATGCACAGATAAAGGCGCAGATCCAAGCTCAACTAGCAGCTCGCTCTGACGCTGAGAAAAAATCGGGTCAGGCCGTATTTTCCATGCAACTTGATGACGATGCACCACGTCATTTCTATCGACAGTCTGCTTGGATGTCCGACTTTATTAGCTCTCAGAAGACAGAGTCATTCAGCGCGCAATGGCTGAGTCAATTTGTGACTGCAGGTAGCAACCCAGATCAGCAAGCCGAAGCTCTTGGCTTCAGCTCTGCCGCTGCACTCGAACAGTCATTTACTGAATTCGTGCAATATCAGCGGCCTTAACGAAAGGCTTGTCCAAGTTTAGTGAAGTAAGATAGAAAGAGCGTTGCTAATTTGTCAGCCAATTCTCGGTCAGGATACAAGCCGGCCTTTGCTGTGGAACTCTGTAAGGTACCGGAAGCGAGAAAGTGATTTTTCAGTGATTGGCGCTGAATGACACATTCGAAGGCACGCGCAGCCATTTCTTCCGGTTGGGAATAATACTGAGTTCCTGCCGCCAAGTCATAGGCTGCGCAATGCTTGAAGAATGCACTGGGCTCGCGCCCATTCGACGCCAGAAATAAGCAGCGATAGGCCAGATGCAGAATTTGGTTCAACGGATGACCATGCAATGGTGCATGGGTGAGCCAATGACGGCTTGCAAATACAGAGGTTGCTGGCGGCCTCTCGAATAACTTGCCCGCAATATAATGATCAAAAGCATGAAACCATTCATGCGCTAAGCTACCACCACCCGCATTCTTAGCAAGTGCTAATACGCGGCCATTAGAGAGATAGTGAGCACTCGCTCCCGGACGACCACCAATACCAAAGTGCAAAGCTAAGGCACCGCGGCATGAGATCACCGGTGACGGTACCTGCAGAATATCTTGTAAGTCACAAAAGGCATCAAAAAACAGGTTTGCCGCATGTTGCTGTTCGGCAGCCGTCACCCAACGTCCGATACGAATGGAGTAGAATCCAAAGATAGAACGGATATCTTGGAAGGATACGTCTGCACCCGCGCGGTGAGGCGGACCGTTGCGAAAGTACTCACGGGTCATAATCGACATCGAAACTGCTGAAACCTTGTGATAGCTTTACTGACATTACGCGTATAGTAAACGAAACGATTATCGCAGTACTACATACACAAGGATTCACTATGAAACTCTATGAAACGGCTACCGCACCAAATCCACGTCGGGTGCGCATGTTTTTAGCAGAAAAAGGATTATTGGATCAGGTTGAGTGCATTCAAGTTGATATCGCGAAGGGTGAGAACCTCACTCCCGATTTCGTTGCTATGAACCCAATGAAAAAGGTACCCGTTGCACAATTGGACGATGGTACCTGCTTAGCGGAAACCATGGCGATTTGTCGTTATATAGAGGCGTCTCATCCCGAAACAACGCCCTTGCTTGGTAACGATGCCAAAGAGCAAGCGCTAATTGAGCAGTGGTTGCGGTGGATAGAGTTCTATTTTATGACTCCAACAGGTATGGGCTTTCAGCACACCAGTGGTTACTTCAAAGACCGCATGAAGGTATTTCCTGATTACGGTGCCGAATGTCTAAATCAAGTGCGCGAGTTCATGAAATTTCTCGACAAGCATTTGGAAGGCAAAGACTATATTTGTTGCGACCGCTTCACCGCAGCCGACATTAATGCCTACACTACCATTGCATTTGCCCGTGTGGTGAAAATTCGCATCGGTGACGATCAAGCAAACTTAAAGGCTTGGTTCGACCGTATTAACAGCCGTCCATCCGCAAAAGTCTAATTCAGCTATTGAGTGCCGCAGTGTCGATAACCAGGCAATTGCGGCCATCACCTTTCGCATGATACAGCGCGCGATCGGCTCGAATCAGCAGTTCTTCAGCAGATTCGTTGCGCTGCAATTCAGCAATGCCGATACTGACTGTGACCTGTGCGTCACGACCAAAATCTTCGAATTGTGCTTCCTCAACGGCAATCCTAACGCGCTCTAAAATCCGGCGTGCCTCATAGACATTGGTATGGGGCAGTATCACCGCAAATTCTTCACCACCCCAGCGTGCTACCACATCGATATCACGCACGGTCGCTTGGATGATTCGCGAGATTTGCTTCAATATTTGGTCTCCGCCGGCATGCAAATAACGGTCGTTAATGGCTTTAAAGTGGTCCAGATCGAGCAAACCAATCGTTAGACTTGTCTGATGTCGCTTGCCACGACGTACTTCTTCGCCCAATCGTTGGTCGAATGCACGGCGGTTTGCTAATCCAGTTAACGCGTCTTGAAGCGCTAACGTTTCCAGCTCTTGAGTTTGCTCTCGGACCATTTTTTGCAGACGCTTACGAGTGTTCTCTAGCGCCCTAATTCGCCAATGCACCGAGCTTGCGGTAATAGTCAGTGCGCCCATTACCAACACAAACCAGAACCACGGCTGCTGATAAAAATACGCCGGTTTATGGAAATGGAAATCAGTGGGCAAAGACCACTGCCCTCCCGGATATTTAGTGCGCACTGAGAATGTATATTCACCCGCAGGTAAAGCGGTGTATTCCGTGTTTAAAATACGTCCGCGATCTATCCAGTTGTCGTCAAAACCACGTAAACGCACCTGGTACAAAATGTGTTCAGGCATGTAATAACCTAAGCCAACATAGCGAAATTCAACGCGACTGCTATTCGGATCGAGCTCACCACCATTAGCCAGAATACCCATGTCGGTTCGCACTGACTCAATCACGGCTGGTGGCGACTGCACACCATGATCTTCAACCTGGGTTGGGTCAACTGCTACCGCTCCCAGTGCAGCCGCAAACCAAATGTGTCCATCACGGTCAACAACGGATGCTGGTCCACCGGTGGTCAGCTGACGCGTGATCATGCCATCTGCCTCGGTAAATAACTGGTAACCTACGGTATCAACTTCTTTCTTCAACCACGCCTGCAAGTCATCGGCAGGAATTCGTAAAATACCTCGAGAGCCGCCCAACCAAAGATTCTCGTTTGCATCAAAGTTAATCGTGAAACTCTTGTCAAATGGCAGCCCATCGCGGCGTGATAACCAGCGCCAGTTGGGCGTTTCGATTGACCGCGTTAGTAAACCTTGGTCGGTTGCAAACCAGACGCTATCTTGGTGGAATACACCGGCAAAGGTATTGCGAGCGTTGGTAAATGAGGCCAGGTCAACAGGCTTGGGAATCCACGAGTAGGGTTGCTCGGTAAGGGCAAAGTAAGTCATTGAGGAAGTCGAGGTGACCCATAACGAGCCTTCGCCATCAATGGTAATTGACGTCACAAAATCCGACGCCATGCCATCGGCAACCGTGTAACGTTTCAGTGGACGAATACTGCCCGGCATTCCCTCAGCCAAAATTAAACCATTGGGCGTCCCCAGCAGTAACAAGCTCGTCCCGGGAATACTTTTCACTACCCGAACTTCGCTATGCGTGAGACCTTGCTGACGTCCCAACTGAGCAGTCACCTTACCATTAGTGAGTTGTAATACGCCCTCGGTATATGTACCCACATAAACAATATCTTCACCCACAGGCTCAATCGATAATACCGATAAAGCTTCCAGGAGTGGATCATTCTCAACCGCCTCAAAACCGCGCGCTGCGCGACGACTCACACCATCGTTGGTGCCTACCCAAAGCAGACCGCTGTCATCAACATTAATACTGCGCACATAGGAACCTTTCAACCCCTGATTCGGCGTGAAGCTGGTAAAGAGCGAATCTCTGAGTTGCGCAAATCCACCGTGTGTTGATACCCACATGTTGTTTTCGCGGTCTTTGAAAATATCCAGCACGTGCGAATTAGGTAAGCCATCAGCGACACTAATCCAGTCCTGTGAATCTGAGCAGAGACGTCCTAGCCCATATTCAAAAGTACCCACCCACAAACAGCCTTCAGGTCCTTCTTCAATTGCGGTGATGGGGCCATTCACTGGGTACGGCCATGGTCGAAACGGCTGATCGGGTTGATTCTGAAAGAACATCCCATCATCTGATGCGATAACCATCATGCCATTGGAAAGTAGGCGTAGTGCGCGAATTTGCACGCTGGGAATCGAGCGCTCAGGAATAAATTGGTCGGAAACACCGTCGTAATAGGCAACGCCACTCTCCGTTCCCACCCACAGTCGCGGTTGGCGTTTGCCAAGGTCAGGCGCAGCATAGAGTCGAAATGAAAAGTCTGCGGGAAGTCCATGTGCAGTGGTGTAATGGGTATGCGAGCCATCTGCAGCAATTCTAAACACGCCATTGGCTGTTGCTGCCCAACGCTCGCCTAAATCATTGATGACGGTCTCAAACACATAGCCACTATCCAGGTTATTCGGTTGCCATTCTTTGCCGTCAAACGTAACCCAACCACCGCGTGGACCGCCGACAATCACGGTATTCGTATTCTTATCAATGGCAAGGTCTAATGCGCCTTGCTCTGGCATTTTTGTGATGTCTATATTATCGAAGACAACAAACTCGCGGCCGTTATAACGAACGGGGCCTTCCCAGGTTGCTAGCCACAGATAGCCTTCATTCGATTGCGCAATGCGATTAACAGAATTATGCGGTAACCCATCGCGTGTGCTCCAAGAGCGCAGGGCGTGCTGATTCAGTGGTTTGGATGCCACCGAGGTAACGAGTGGCGAGGAGTTCGATACAGTGTCTTCTGGAATGTCCGAAGACTGAGCAAATAGTGGAGCAGGAACGGAAATGAGGAATAGAGCTACGCTAAGCGCAAGCCATCCAATGCCATCATTTCGCATCCGTTCTACCCCATTGTATTCAGCAGTCAGAGTTATCTATCCGGCCATAGCATTCGCTTCAATATCGGCAAACGGAACCGGCACTAGCGCCTCAAACGCAGGCTTTGCTAAATAGTACCCTTGGAAGAGGCGAATGCCTAGTCCCACCAAGAAGTTGAATTCCTCTCTCGTCTCAATACCTTCAGCAAGCACTTGAGTTCCTTGCAACTGACATTGCTTGAGCGCTTTGGCGACAATCGCCTGTTTCTCTGGATGTTGTGGAATATCGCGGATTAAATCCATATCCAGTTTCAAAATATCAGGCCGTAAATCAGTCAACCAGTCCATACGAGCATAGCCAGCACCGTAGTCGTCAATTGCTGTTTTGAAACCGCGCTTCGAGTAGCTACTAAAAATACGTTGGAGATGGTTCTTATCAATAATCTGCTCACCTTCGGTCACTTCAAAAACTAATTTAGTGAGATCAAATCCGTATAGGTCTGCAGCTTCTATCGTCGCGCGAATGCAGCTCTCAGGGGTATACACCGCATTGGGCAAGAAATTGATATTGAGGTAAGTATTGCAACCTAAACGAGCTGCTGTTTCGATGGCTTTGACACGACAAGCTTGGTCAAAGTAGTAACGATTGTCGTCATTAATACGCTCAAAAACCCAACCGGCGCCTTGCCCTTCGGGACCACGTACCAATGCTTCATACGCCACAATAGTTTTACGGTCCCAGTCAATAATTGGCTGGAACGCCATCTTAATTTCAAAGCCTAATGACTTACCGCTCAGGCAGTCACGGCAGGTTTGTTGTTTGATCGACTCTGGAAAGTCCATGTAGTGCTCATAATTATAGAAACCAGAATAAGGTTATCGTCATAAACACGTCATACTTTAGCAAAAAGATCACTCAAACCTTAATGTAATTCCCATCCGCAGCTGGTGATAGGCCTCGCTGGCAAGATCCGCAAGCAATGTTGGGTTCGCTCTGCCCTGCGGTGTCAGGGTGAGTAATAACACATCTTTACTAGCCTGGGTCTTTAATAGGAGTTGGGACGTTTGACGATCGGTATTAAACAACACAGCGAGTCGCAACAGCGCTAGCACGCGAACAACATCAAACTGATGATAGAGCTGTAATGGTGGGATATCTTCAATAAAAACTTTCTTGCGGAAATGCCGTACTACAGCAGCTAACAGCTTTTGTTGCTCCTTATTGAAGCCCGGCATGTCCGTATGCTGCAAAATATATCCAGCGTGGCGCTGACGAGAGCTGAAGTTGATATGTAAACCAACCTCATGCAACAGTGCCGCCCAACTCAGCAGTAGACGCCATTCTGGATCAAGCAATCCCCACTCAAGAGCTACCTGCTCATATAAATCGAGGACGGTTTGTTGAACCCGAGTAGCTTGCTCGCGATCAATACTGTAGCGAATAGCAATACTTTCAATGGTGCGTTGACGTACGTCGTCATGGTATAGCACTTGCTCAGCAAGCTCATAGAGAACGCCCTCGCGCAGCGCGGCATCATGAGCCTCTAATTGCTCTATATTAAGCTCTTCCATTAATCCAATCAAAATGGCGAGGCCACCTGCAACGATAGGCGCACGCTCTTCATCTAATCCAGGTATTTGCAGTTGTTGAATGGTTTTAAACTGCAGGAGCTCCGCTTTGCACTCATAGAGGTGGTGTAAGGAAATTATCGGTAAAGCCGATTGGGTTTTATGTTGCACCCAATTCGCAATCGCTTTTATTGTACCCGAAGTGCCATATATTTGTGTTTGCGTATATTTTCGCAAACCCTTGGCAACAGACTCCAGTTCGCGTTTGGTTGCTACCACTGCTTTGTCGAAGCGCTTGGCTGAAATCGCACCTTTTTTGAAGAATCCCTCGGTGTAACTAATACACCCCATGCTCAATGATACGAGCTGTTGCGTCTGTAAATCGGTACCGCCAGCAAATTCGGTACTGCCGCCGCCGATATCAATCACCAACCGCTTACCCTCGCCCGCCGTAGTTTGTGCTACCCCAGCGTAAATCAGGCGCGCCTCTTCATGGCCAGAAATGATTTCGATAGGAAACGGCAAAATACTTGCTGCTTTGGCGAGGAAAATGTCACTATTTTCTGCTTCTCGCAAGGTGTGCGTTGCCACCACGCGTACTTGGTCAGGACGGAAACCTTGGAGCTTTTGTGCACAAATAGCGAGCGCTTCAAGACCTCGCTGCATAGCTTTATTACTCAGTTTGCCTTGCTTGAGACCCGCCGCTAAACGAACTTTCTGTTTAAATCGAAGCAGCGGCTGCAAACTGTGATTGTCAACCCGCGCAATGAGCAAATGAAAGCTATTTGAACCTAAATCCAGCGCGGCAAATTGAGGCAGGTCCGATTCTGAGACGGGCGCTAGGTGCGGGTCATTCATTTGGCTTTTTGCTCCGCTTGCAGATATTTGTAGATCTCAACTTGTGAACGCAGCTTCTTGCGATTCCCGCGCTTCACATAACGATTGATTTGTTCCGAGTCGATGATGCGTGCCTTTTGATTATCCTTCCATTGCAACTCGAGAATATCAAGAATCATTTGCTTTGCCGCATCATCGTGAATAGGGCATGTTGCCTCAACCCGATGATCAATATTTCGGGTCATGATATCAGCAGAGGAAATAAAGACTTTTGGCTTTCCTTGGTTATGGAACACATAAACACGAGGGTGCTCAAGGAACCTATCTACGATACTTCGAACCTGAATCGTTTCGCTCAAGCCACTCAAACCAGGCCTTAACGCGCACATACCGCGCACAATGGCGCGAACTTTCACACCAGCGCGACTGGCTCGATAGAGCTGAACAATAATGGCTTCATCGACTAGGTTATTGAGCTTCAGGAAGATTTCACCCTTGCCACCCTCGTGAACAGCTTTGATCTCATCTTCAATTAGACTGACCAGCCGATCACGCGTATTTAAGGGTGACACCATTAACTCGCGAAACTCATAGCGACGATAAGGTTGCTCAAGGTACTGAAAGACTTGCTCCACTTCTTGGCAAATGGTTGGCGCACACGTCATTAATCCAAAATCCGTATATACCTGCGCGGTTTGCTCGTGAAAGTTACCGGTTCCGATATAAGCGTAGCGCCGCGCAAGCTGACCTTCGGAGCGATGCACCAATAAGAGCTTGGAATGAACTTTGATACCCTGAATACCAAAAATGACACGAATACCGGCGTCGGTCATGTCTTTGGCCCATTCGATATTTGCCTCCTCGTCGAATCGAGCCTGCAACTCCACCATTACCACAACCTGTTTGCCGTTGTGCACGGCATCCATCAATGAGTGAATAAGCCGAGAATAACGAGCTACACGATATATGCATATGTGTATAGTTCTGACAGCAGGATCATAAGCTGCCTGGCGCACTAACTCCGACACGTGCGCAAACTTGTGATAGGGGTAATACAACAGAATATCGCGTTCAGCAATCGCATCGAAAATGTTGTCAAATTTGGCGAAACTGGCATGCTCAATAGGCGGCAACAATTCATTCTCGAGCGACTTGCGACCGATATTGGGAAACTTGGCAAAGTCACGCGTATTTCGATACCGTCCGCCACCCACCAGCGAGTCGTAGGCATCCATATCGAGCTTGTCACAGAGGAAGCGAAGCATCGCTCCTGGCATGGCCTTATCAAACACCAAGCGCACTGGGTCAGCTTTTACACGCTGCTTTAAACCCTCTTCCATGCGCTCCAGAACACTTTGTTCGATGTCGTAGGTAAGACGGTAGTCCGCATCCCGAGTCATTTTAAACGAGAAGGCACGAATTTTATCGAACGCGATAATGCCGCGAAATAGCTCGCTCATGAACATCAAGATGATGTTATCCAGCAAAATCACATCTTTGCGCCGCTTACTGCCGTGATAGGGTAGTAAAATAAACCGACTCAGTTCATCGGTAGGCACTTCCACAGCGGCATAGTGCGTGGTGCCATTTTGTTCTAACTGAACGCAGAAGTAGATGTGGTCTTCTTTCAAGACCTCGACCAAATTGGTGCGGTCGGTAATGAGTAGCGGGACGATGTGGCGTTTAATCTTGTCATGGAAGTATTGCAGCAACCATTTCTGCTGATTGGGCTTTACCTGTCCTTCGTCGATAACATAGATATTCTTCTTCGCAAGCGCAGACATAACCTGTACTTGAATGCGATCAAACTGCTCTTGCAGGGTAATGACTTTTTGTTGAATTTGGGTCAGCAGTGAACTGGCGTGGTCGCGATCTTCCGCGAGTTTTTCGAAATGAATACGACGTCTGACATCGGCCACTCGAACCTGAAAAAATTCATCCATATTACTGGAGAAAATGCCGAGGAACCGAATGCGTTCAATCACTGGAACATGGTCATCAGCAGCTTCTTGCAGTACCCGCTCATTAAACGCTAACCAGCTCAGCTCTTTTTCAAAAAACTTCATGACACCGCAGACCTCATCGTTTGCCTGCTAGCATCCTAGCTGTTTCCAGTCTCAAAAGTATGACGGTTTGATGACATTTGCGGTGTCTACTCAGCGCAGCAACCACAACAAGGAACCACCGGCAATCAAGAGCCACAACAAAGTTGCCAGTAACATAGGTTTCCCTGCGGCTTGCCGGATTTTAGCGAGGGTTAAATGCGTGCCAACCAAGAACAAGCAAAAAACTAATATGAGCTTACCGCCACTAAATAGGAACCCATAAACCACCTCACCTTGCGGTAGATAAGTGGCGATCAGCATGGAAATGACATAGCCAACCAAGAACCACGGCACAGATGTTTTACGAACGGCGCGCTCGGCGACAGATTGGTGACGCTGATACAACCAAGCCGCGCCGAAAGCGAGTGGAATAATCCACAGTGCCCGCGCCAGCTTTAACGTGGTTGCGGTAACGAGGGCATCATCATGAAATGCCTCGGCCGCACCAACCACCGAAGAGGTATCATGGATAGCTACCGCCGCCCACACCCCAAAGATTTCTGGACTGAGCCCAAACAGTCGGCCCAGCACTGGGAACACTAACAATGCAACGGCATTGAGCGTGAATACGCAGCCAATAGCGATAGCTATTTGGTCGTTACGCGCACGGATGGCAGGCGCGACCGCCGCAATGGCACTGCCGCCGCAAATAGCCGTGCCCGAGCCAATTAGCACACCTGTTTTTGCATCCAACCCAAGCCAGCGCCACAGTCCCCATGCCGCCAATAACGTAGCCACAATAGAGACGATAATCAGACCAAGATAGTCTCCCGTTACTTGCAACGCGCTATCGACTTGCATACCGAACCCAAGCGCAACAATTGCGATGCCGAGGAGTCGTTTTACCCAAGCGCTGGTATCAATGCCCGTTGGAACACCAGTAGTTGCTGCTACAACCATGCCCAATAGCATTGCAACAGGAGCTGATAGCCAAGGCGTAAAGCAAAGCGCGCCGAACAGCCAAAACAATAGATGAGCCAATGGCTTGTTCATCGCGAATCCTTGCTTAGAGTTGATTAATGGGGATCTTTAAGTAAACCGTCCCATTCGCTTCAGGGGGCGGCATTTCACCTGCACGAATATTCACCTGAATGGAGGGTAGAATTAGCCGCGGCATGGCTAAGGTCGCATCGCGTTCTTCACGCATAGTCACGAATTCGGCTTCAGTGATGCCGTCGCGCACATGCTTACTATGAGCGCGTTGCGCTGCAACTGTGGTGCAATACTCATGGTCACGTCCAGCCGGCGGGTAGTCGTGACAAATATAGATTTCTGTGGCATCCGGCAACGCCAGTAACTTTTGAATCGATTGATACAAAGTTTTAGCGCTGCCTCCAGGGAAGTCACAGCGAGCAGTGCCGACATCTGGTAAAAATAAGGTGTCACCGACAAACGCCTTCGACTCATTAACGATATACGCTAAGTCCGCGGGAGTATGGCCTGGCGTATGCATGACGCGAAACTTCATGTTCCCCACAACAAAGGTATCATCGTCTTGGAACAGACGGTCAAACTGATGACCATTGGGTAGAAACTCTTTCTCTAGGTTGAAGATGGTCTTAAAGATTTTCTGCACATCTTTAATGTGCTCACCAATCCCGATTTTGGCTCCTAACTGCTCGCGCAGGTAGGGTGCAGCAGACAAGTGGTCAGCATGCGCATGCGTCTCTAAAATCCACTCCACCTGCAGTTGATGCGAACGAACAAACGCAATTATTTTATCGGAACCAGTAGTAGCGGTTCGTCCTGACTTGATATCAAAGTCGAGCACCGGATCAATAATCACCGCATGTTTGTCTTTAGCTTCATACACCACGTAGCTAAAAGTCTCGCTATCACTATCGAGAAATGCTTCAACTTGTATATCGGTTTCGCTCATTTATGGGTCCTTGCTCGATCATTCAACACATATGCTGTACTTTAGCGGAAACTGAAATGCGAGAAAAGTTTACCTCAGTCATCGCTTGCGTATAAAATTGCGCCTTTCTGAATCAGATATCGAGAGTAATGTATGGGTCGTGCCTACCAAAACCGTAAAGAGTCCATGGCGAAAACAGCCGCCAGTAAAAGCAAAGTTTACAGTAAATATGGCCGCCAGCTGTATGTAATTGCCAAGCAGGGTGGCATCGATCCCGCTGGCAACTTGGCATTACGCAGCATGATTGATGCCGCTAAGCGGGATCAAGTTCCCGCCCACGTTATCGAAAAAGCAATCGATAAAGCCAAAGGCGGCGCCGGTGAGGATTACTCGCCAGCAGTATACGAAGGCTATGGTCCGGGTAACTGCATGGTCATGATAGAAGCATTAACGGATAACCCAAATCGCACCATTACCGAAGTACGTAATTGTTTTACTAAAACTAAGTGCAAAATCGGTGCACCCGGCAGTGTCGCGCACATGTTCGATCATTGCGCTATTTTTGTCTTTGCCGGTGATGATGAAGATGCTGTATTAGAAGCACTGCTGATGGCCGACGTGGAAGTGACCGACATTGAAAGTGATGATGGAAAAATCACGGTGTTTGCGCCGCATACCGAGTCGCACAAAGCTAAATTAGCGTTGCTGGAGGCCTATCCAGACCTCGAGTTCGAAGTAGATGAAATTCAGTACTTACCGCAAATGCATACTGACCTAAGCGGCGACGATATTGCTGTAATGGAGAAGTTCTTGAATATGCTAAATGACTGCGATGACGTACAAAACATCTACCACAACGCACAATGGTAATCATGCCGTGGGAGCTAGCCACTAGCTCCCACTGTTATTGACTTTTAACCGTATTACGCCCTGCCTTCTTCGCCTCATACAGTGATTTATCAACGCGTCTGAGCACCGTCTCCGGCGTGTCATCAGTTTCAATCAACGTGACGCCAATGCTGACGGTAATCGTTGCATAGCTGCTGGTTGAGTGTGGAATGGTCAGATTCTGTATTGCAGCTCTGAGTTTCTCCGCGCGCTTCAGTGCAGCATCGACGCTGGTTACCGTGGCAAGCGCGACTATCTCTTCACCACCGTAGCGATAAACCCGCCCACCAACAATTAGATTCATAAAGACGCCGGCAATACGCTGCAGCGCAATGTCGCCTGCTTCATGCCCGTAGGTATCGTTATAGAGTTTAAAGAAGTCGACATCCGCCATGATTACCGCGGTTTTCTGCGCGACACCTGCGCGGCAAATAGCCTGTAAGTCGCGGTCCAAAGCACGGCGGTTTAAAAGCGCAGTAAGTCCATCCGCATGCGCCATCATGGCCAGTTTTTGATTCGCTTGCTCGAGTTCCGCGGTGCGCTTTTTCACTTCGCGCTCAAGGAACTCCTGTTCCGCGCTTATGTGACTGGACATGTCCACCACAGTATTCGCTAGCAAGCCAATTTCATTATCAGTTTGCAACGGCAATTGAATTTCGCGATTGGCAATACTCTCGTACTTACCTTGTTTGATGTAGTTAGCGGCCTTCTCGAGCTGTCGAATCGGTTTAGTAATTTGATTTCGAATAAAGATCCAAGCAATCAGTACCGTCGTCAGCAATATAAAAGCGCCCAGAGCAGCTACCCATAACGATGCGACAACAGCTTCGGCCTGCAAGGATTTTTTTGACGTTCTGGTCACATGCCACCATTGAGTACCTGGCACATAAACAGCTATCAGAATGTGATCGGCTAATTCATTGAGATAGATTTTAACTGGATCCGCCGCGGTCGGTGCAGCTTGTTCAACAACCTGATAAACGGTCACTAACTCGTCGATTTCAGTCTCTTCAAGCTCAATTACACCCACATATTCTTTATTCTTAGTGAATTCTGGCGAGCCCGCTACCAATTGCTTTTTTTGGTTAAAAACAAAATGATCAGCGGTTGAATTAGCTATGAATGTTTCTATGACTGAAGTCAGAAACACATCATGGGAGGGAGTCAACAAATGTCGCCCGTTCCAGTCTATGGGACGCTGAAAAGTAATCACCCAATCTAGTGCGGTTTCATCAAAATACAAACCAGTCCAATTGGGCCGTCGTTCAGGATTGTTTTGTTGTAAGGTCGAACCCACCACCGAATATGCGGTCATATCGAGGTCAGCTCGCGCGCTTTGTCCCCAATTGCTTTGCGGCCAGTAATTCAACAACACGTTTTCAGGCATGCTGACATGTGTGTTGGCAAAATTATGCTCCCACGCTGGTCCGAATTCTTGCAAAACCGACAAGCTCATCATAATTCGGCTTTTGCGCTCAGCATCTAACGGCGCATCGGAACGACCGACAAATCCAGATAAATACTGCCACCATCGTTCAAACGCAAAGGCACCGTCAAAGTATGGGGTACGCAAACGCCAAACACCGGGTTCGCGTTCTTCAAACCAAGCGTCGAACCGCTCAATCAGATGGGGTTGATTTACTTGTTTTTGGTAACGCGTTAGAAATCGGTCAGCAAATACTTGTGTCGTTTTTTCTGCCTCAATAAAGACTGCTGAGCCAGCGCTCACTCGCTGCTCCGCAGAATCGACTAGCTCAGCAACCTGTTCTGCGCTTTCGCGCTGATACGTATTCCAGAACGCAAAACCTGTGGTCAGCGTCACCAATAGCGCCGACCACAGGGTAATACGTGATAGCAACTGTGTGCTAAGCGTTCGTGCCATAGTCACAATTATTCAGATTGCTCAGGCTCTTCGAGTAGGTCGAGAATGAAAGCATATTCTTCGGCTACTTCCTTCAAGCGTGAAAAACGACCTGAACTACCACCATGACCGGCACTCATATTCGTTTTAAACATCAACGGGTTTGCATCTGTTTTATTCGCACGTAAGCGCGCTACCCACTTAGCGGGCTCAAAATACTGCACCTGTGAGTCATGCAAACCAGTCGTCACCAATAAGGCTGGATAGTCTTGCTCGGCAACTTGGTCATAAGGAGAATACGACAACATGTATTCGTAAGACTCTTTGGTGGTGATTGGATTACCCCACTCATCCCACTCATTCGTGGTCAATGGAATACTTGGATCTAACATAGTCGTGACCACGTCAACAAACGGAACATGAGCCACCAATCCACGGTATTTCTCTGGTGCCATATTGGCTACGGCGCCCATCAATAGACCGCCGGCGCTACCACCCATGCCGAAGACTTTATCTGGATGCGCATATTTCTCATTCACTAAATGCTCAGTCACATCAATATAGTCGGTAAAGGTATTCTTCTTATTCATCATTTTACCGTCTTCGTACCAAGCACGACCCATCTCTTGACCACCACGAATATGCGCAATTGCATATACAAAGCCGCGATCGACTAAAGAGAAAACGGTAGAGCGGAAATACGGGTCTGAAGAGGAACCATAAGAGCCATATGCATATTGATATAATGGTGCAGTACCATCCTGCTGGAAGCCTTTCTTATACAGCAAAGTCACGGGCACTTTGACACCATCGCGAGCCGTTGCCCACGTACGCGCAGTTTCGTACTGCGATGCATCGTAATTCGGTACTTCTGTTGCTTTCAATGTCTCCCGCTCTTGCGTAGCCATATTGTAAGCATAAACAGTGTTTGGCGTGGTTAAGCTCGTGTAGGCATACCGCAATACGTCGGTGTCTTGCTCAACGTTGCGTTCAAAGCGAGTCACGTACGCCGCTTCATCGGATGCAATGACGGTTGAATTATCGAGGTCATTCCACGGCACTATGCGAATATGACGCAGTCCATTGCTGCGCTCATTCAATGCTAAATAGTTTTGAAATACCGTGAAATCATTGATGAATACATCTGGATTATGAGGGATGAGTGGCTGCCAGTTGTTCTTATCACCAATCTGGTCTGCTGCAACTTGCATGATTTGATAGTTTGGAGCATTCCAATCAGTCGAGATAATCCAACGCCCATCAATATGGTCAGCGCTGTATTGGAAATCGCGCTCGCGCGGCGCCATCACGACAAAATCACCGTCTGGCTTACTCGCGTCTAGCACGCGCATCTCAGTAGAGACCGTTTGGTTCAAATTGATAACAACGTACTCATCGTCGGTGGTGTTATAGACCGACATGTAAAACGTTTTGTCTTGCTCTTCGTATACGAGCTCAGCGTTTTCTGCAGGCTCACCGAGCTTATGCTTGAGGACGCGAGTCGAAAGCAATGTTTGCGGGTCATTCTCAATAACAAACAGCGTTTCATTGTCTTGAGCCCATGCAATCGAGGCTGATAAGCCAGTTAATCGGTCTGGTAAATCTTCACCAGTGGTTAAATCACGAATACGCAATTCGTATTGGCGCCGACCATTGTTATCGACAACATAAGCGAGCAAGTTCTGATCTGGGCTCACCTGCATATTAGACACCGCCATATACGGCTGGCCTTCGGCGAGCACATTTACATCAAGTAAAATTTGCTCTTCGCCAGTCTCTATATGCGTTCGTGTATGAATTGGATATTCTTTCCCTTCTTCATAACGGGTTGAGTAGCGATAGTCACCTTTGGTATACGGCACTGACGCATCGTCTTGCTTGATGCGACCAATAATCTCCTGTTCAAGCTCACCGGTTAACGCACTGTAATCTTCACGGTATGCATCGTAATAAGCATTTTCCTCTTCTAGATAGGCCAGTACTTCCGGTGCTTTGCGTTCGTCGTCACGTAACCAATAATATTCGTCCTGGCGGCTACCAAATTCGGCCTCGACAACATAGGGGATCTGTTTCGCAACCGGTGCTTTTGACTCGACCGATTCTGTTGTTTTTTGCTCGGGCTGCGGCGAACATGCGCTGACGGTAAGCAATAAGCCACCGAGGAGCGCGTGTAGATAAAGTTTCCGGGATACCATGGTTTTCATCATTATTATTCTCTTGTTGAACTGTGGGACGAACGGACCAAAGGTTTGCTGTTCATACATTAACTTACACTAAGATAGGTGATTGTTCTTTGAAAAATCAATCCATTGCGGTGGGTTGTTCGATGCTGTCGAGTAACAACAAATCTGCCAGTCTTGATGGCGATGCCAATGGAGCTCAGGTTCCTTGTCAGCAAACGATAGTGCCAACGTTGGCATCAGTGACCCTCGTTTCGCCTTCGTCACTGCTTCTGCTGCCGTCCAACGCTCAAAGAATTGCACCAACGAACTAACACCCTGCATATAACCCTTAGCAAAGCGTTGCTGTAAGCGTTCACGTTGGCGGCGCTCGCGAATACGTTCACAGTCAATCCCCAACTCTCCCGAACGAGCAATCGCAACCGCGCAACATTGGTCGGTATGACTCACCGATACACTCCATTGCTCGTTGTTAACCCAGAGTTCGACAGCGCCATGCTGATCACGACTAAAATTCACATCTTCGGCTGACACCGACCAATATTTTTCGAGACACCAACGCACTAGAGCTCGAGTTACTTGAGATTGCGGACGCAACAGTTGCGGTTGGTTATCACTGTCGTAACAATAACGACCTAGCTGATCATCAACCTCTGTTAGGTTTGCGTAGACGCAGACAACCTGACTTTGCAACCGAGCTACTCCATCCTCTTCAAATAAATATTTAATGAATCTTCTTCGCCCTCAACTTGTTGCATAATAGTGACGAAACGTTGGTCATCCCAGTTTGCTTGGAATACAGCTCGACTGAGTTCTCGAGTAAACACCGATGGATCTTCGATATCGTCAACAAAGGTGAGTCGGCAGGTATCTGTTTTACATTCAACATTACCAACTGAGAATTTCCGCAACCCTTCATCAGTAATCATTAAATCTATTAAGCGCTGCTCATGCTCAACAGACCACACAGGATCGACTTCCTCGTCTTTAAACTGGGCATGGACATCGCGGGCTTCCAAAAAGGGGCGTGCACCATCAGAAATCCCGCTTGGCGCGGACATCACTGTGGATGAGGTGCTACTGCCAGGATTTACCTCGCGTTCCATTTGCTCACGTTCTTCGCGCGCGGCTATTTCTTTTTGTAATGCACGGCGTAAACCATTTACTTCAAATTCAAGCTGTTCGATATACTCGGCAACTTCTGGAGATAACTCAGCGACTGGAGCCCCTTCGACAGCGTCGCTCATTGCGGCCTGAGTTATAGGTTCATTGGTATCCTTGGAACTGGATTGAAACCAAGCAAAAACAGCCAATGCGGCGATCACCACAAGATAAATAATGTGATTTAGAGGTTTCATTGAAGACTTCCCGAGTCGATTAACTTCTTGTAATAAATGTAAAGAATATACGCCAAAACAGCAAGCGAAGCTTGATAACACAGCTCAACAATCGCTTTACACCTTTACTTGCTTGGATGTATAGTTCAGGGTCAATATAAGTACAAATAAAGATTGTTTTCTGTTCGCTTGCTGTTCGCTTGGATAGCGATACCGCGAACGGAGCTAGCGGCGGAGAAAACATGTCAGAAGTCATCCACTCATCTACTAAGTCTCGTTGTAGCCGAGTCTATGCTTCTTTCACTTGCTTGATGTTAGTGTTGACACTTAGCTTGGGCAGCCTGACGCCAGCTAGTGCACAAATGATACCCCCCATTGATGAGCGTATTGAGCAAGAATTAGACGCCCTCCTCAGCGAAACGAATGCCCAGCCACTTGAAGCAGAATATTTAAATCTGCTTGCTCGAGTAAACGAATCGACGCCGTTAGCCACTCGCGTTCGTCTGTATTCATACCTCGCCTTTGAAGAAGCCTATGCTGAGAATTTTCAGGCGGCGTGGAATTACATTGAAATGGCAGAAGCACAGATCAATGACACAACTCTGGCTGATATCAAATCGGAAGTCATTGCCAGCCGTATCGAGATACACCTGCTCGCTGGTGAGCGCAATAAAGCCTTTGCCTTGCTTAACGACATTGATTTAGTGCTCGTTAACGCCGTGACGCCCAGAATTCGCTATTACGCAAATAATTTGTTGGCTCGTATTTACGCTGATCGTAACCAGTATCAGCGAGCGCTTGAATATTACATCGCAGCCAATGAGGCCGTTGGTGAAACTAACAACGACCGTACACCTATTCGCCGATTATATTTGAAGCAAAGCATTGCTACCATGTATACCGAGCTGAAGAAATATGATGCTGCTTTGGAGGTCATCTCAGAGGGCTTGACGGAGACGGCAGAGCAGAACCTTAATCATATGTACTACGGCAACTTTATGCTGTTAAAGGGCTTTGTGGAGACTTCATTGAACCGCTACGAAGCCGCACTCACCACTTACACCAATTTAGAGCAATATGCTTCGCGCACTGATTCCAACGAGCTGTTGGTGATCGTGCTCAATAACATTGGCGACATCGATATCCGCACCGGGGATTATGAGGATGCTCGTGATGTTCTTATGCGAGCAAACCTTATTGCTGAAGAGTTAGGCGACGAATACACCCTGCAACTATTGCAATTTAATCTAGGCATGGTTGATGTCAAACAAGGGCGCTTTGAAGAAGGTTTCCCAAAAATGACCGAAGCCATGGATTATTTCCGTGAAAATGCGATTCGTATAGAAGTTGCTGAGACTTTAGGTGAGTTAGCTGACGCATACGGTACAGCGGGTTTATATCAGCAGCAAGCCGAGGCTTTGCTAGAGCAACGTGAGCTCCGTGAGATTATTTATGATACGGAACAACAACGCCATATCGCTGACATGCAGAGCCTATACGACACCAAAGACAAAGAGCAACAAATTAAACTACTCAAGCAACAAAACGAACTACGAGAGCAATTGCTAGCAAACGAGAAGCAGCGACAACTGATTCTGGGCTTATTTGTTTTGGTTGCCGCATTCGCTATCGTGATTGTTTTTATGCTGTACCGGTCTGCGCGCCGCGCTAACCTCAAACTTGCTGAAGCGAACACGCAATTAGCTGACCAATCCATCCGTGACCCATTAACAGGTTTATTGAATCGTCGCGCGTTGCAGCAAGAGCTTCAGCAGAAGCAGCGTCGTAGCAAAGACAATACAACCGAAGACGCGATGATCTTACTCGACGTCGATCACTTTAAACGTATTAATGACCATTATGGCCATGCCGCAGGAGACGTAGTGTTGGTTGAAGTGGCGAACCGACTGCGAGAAATATCACGCGATACGGACAAAATTATTCGCTGGGGCGGTGAAGAGTTTCTGATCTACCTCACAGAGGCTGAGCATGACGCACTACCGCGCTTAACGAAGCGTGTTCTCGATGCTATCGGTGCGAAACCCATCGATTGTGAGGGTACACCACTACGGGTGACCGCAACCGCCGGCTTTATTAGTTTCCCGTTTGCCGATTTGAATAACAATGAAATGGACTGGGAGCAGACTCTCCAGTTAGCTGACTTGGCGTTGTATGCAGGCAAAGTGCATGGACGCAATCAAGCCTGGGGGGTCATGGAGTTAAACATTCCGTTTGAAGAAGCCAAACCGACACTTGAGCGCGACCTGCCGGGTGCGATTGCGCGCAACATTATCTCGGTGACCACAATAGAAGGCCCTGAAGCTCCAACGAGCTAGCAGGGCCATCGCTTTCGTTTTGAATCCGTTCCTACTGAATACTAAAATCCAATTGAACGGTCTGATCAGTTGCTACAACCGCTTCGCCATTCTCAAACTTGGGTGCATAGCGCCAGCTCTCAACCGCTTCTATTGAACTTCTGACAAACTCTGGCGGCGTGTCTTCCGAATGAATTGGCTCTGCATTCATTACAAATCCGGACTCATCAATATCGAACTGCACCGTAACACTGCCTGATAACTTCTTCGTTGCGTAACTTATTGGATAAACCGGATTCACACGGAACAAAGGCTCTGGCTCGTTATTCTCGGACCATGGCTGCGCTGCGCCAATAGCAACACAATGCTCGGTTGCTTGTTCGCTCTCGCCCTTCCTCTCATAGAGTTCCACTAGGGCGGCATGGGATAATAGCTTCAACCGTCTACCTGCAGCTTCGTCGGCATTAGCGCTCGCAATAACCGATTCGTAGAGTTCAATAGCCGAATTACGACGATTCTTCGAAAAATGGTTATGCGCTAGGTACAGTTGTAATGTGAGCACACTCAGGTCTGAGGCGGGCAATTCACTTTCAAGCTGTTCCAGAGCCGGCTCAAGAATAGGTGCTAAAGGAATATCTTCGCGATGCCAATATTTAGCACCATCGACTAAGGTTGCTGCATAGAGTTGCGGATTGGCTTTTTGTAATGGCGCTATCAATGCTAAATACCGTTCACGGAGCTCCTGCTTTCTATAACTCGAATACGGTATCGACATGGCAGCGTCGTACGCATCTAACCAACGCGCATCAGTCTTGCTTAACTCCGCTTCGTAGACGCTTAGAATAAGGTCGCCCATAGACTTCAGTATGTCTCGATCTTGTCCGGCTGAATGAGGAGATTTTAAATAATTTATGGCGAGATTGGCCGAATTGATCGAATCGTCGCCGAAGTAATTTCGACCCGTTTGGTAAGCTTCGAAAGCAGCTGCGGATAACTCGGTACTCGGAGTTTCCGATACATCTAACATGGCTTGGTAATCTGCATAGGCTTGCTGAAATGCTTGTTTTGCATCTTGTGCCCAGGCTCCAGAACTCAAAAGTAAACCGACACTGAGTGCCACTGACCAGCCAATATCTTTCCTTTCATAACGAAGTTTTCGCTTATTCTACTCAAATGTGATACATGAATTTAACATTCAAACGAGTCGTTTAGCAATAAAAAAGCCGCGCTTTTTAAGGCGCGGCTGTCATTCAAAACGAACTCGTTTTACTGTTTCGGTAGCTCTTTAAAGCCCATGTTCCAGAGCGTGAAGCCATAAATATCAGCGTACTGCTCAATAGTCTTCGATACTGGCGTACCCGCACCGTGACCCGCGTTGGTTTCAATGCGGATCAATTGTGGGTTCTTACCACCATCCTTCGCTTGCAACTCCGCAGCAAACTTAAAGGAATGCGCAGGAACTACACGATCATCATGGTCACCCGTGGTGATTAACGTAGCCGGATAGTTCACACCTTCCTCAACATTGTGCACTGGTGAGTAACCTAACAGATACTCGAACATCTCAGGGCTGTCTTCAGCGGTACCGTAGTCATACGCCCAACCTGCACCTGCAGTGAAGGTGTGGTAACGCAACATATCGAGTACACCAACTGCTGGCAATGCCACTTGAGCTAAGTCAGGACGCTGAGTCATGACAGCACCGACCAATAATCCGCCGTTAGAACCACCATTAATAGCCAGGCGTTCGCTGGAGGTATATTTTTCCGCAATCAGATATTCACCAGCGGCGATAAAGTCATCAAATACATTTTGTTTCTGCATTTGCGTACCAGCAATGTGCCACTCTTTACCGTACTCACCGCCGCCGCGTAAGTTGGCAACTGCATAGACACCGCCAAGCTCAAGCCACATAGCTCGAATCATGCTAAACGAAGGCGTCAGGCTGATATTGAAGCCACCATAACCATACAGAATGGTTGGGTTTGTGCCATCAAGCTCAAGACCTTTCTTATGCGTGATAATCATCGGTACTCGTGTGCCATCTTTCGACATATAGAACACTTGCTTCGACTCGTAGGCTGAGCTATCAAAATCTGCTTTAGACGCCTCGTACACAGACGACTCACCGCTATCGGGGTCGTACGCATAAATGGTGCTTGGCGTATTGTAGTTGGCGAAAGTGTAGTAAATGGTTTCAGCTTCATCTTTGCCACTAAAACCACCAATGCTACCGACACCTGGCAATTCGATATCGCGAACCTTATCGCCGTCATAGTTGTATTGCTCGATACGAGCAATGGCATCGACCATGTATTCGGCATAGATATAGCCTGCACCGGTTGACGGACTCAACACATTCTCACTTTCCGGAATAAAGTCGACCCAGTTATCCGGCTGCGGGGCACTTGCATCAACGGTCACGACACGACGATTAGGTGCGTCGAGGTCGGTCACCAAATACAGCTTAGAGCCCACATTATCGAGAACATAAGTATCTGAATTCGTATCACCTAATACAGTCACTAATTCGCTGTCCGGCTTGCTCAAATCTTTCATGAACAACTTGTTGCCGGAAGTTGATACTGCAGCCGAAATGAATAGATACTGATCATCTTCACTCACAGAACCACCGACATAACGGTGCTTCTGCTCTTCAGTTCCGCCAAAGATAACCGCATCGTCAGCTTGCGCAGTGCCTAGTTTATGGTAGTAAAGTTTATGCTGATCAGTCTTAGCTGATAGTTCGCTGCCCTCAGGCTTGTCATAGCTTGAATAGAAGAAGCCATCATTGCCCTTCCATGAAATCCCGCTAAATTTTACATCGATGAGTTCAGGCTCAAGTTGTTCTTTGGTCTCAGCATCAATAATGATGATCTTACGCCAATCACTACCACCTTCTGAAATTGCGTAGGCTGCCAATGAGCCGTCACGGGAAAAACTTAATGTTGCCAGTGACGTTGTTCCATCTTCACTAAAGGTGTTCGGGTCTAGGAACACTTCGGTGTTGCCATCGGCATCTGTGCGATACACAACCGATTGGTTCTGTAGACCATCATTCTTGTAGAAGTAGGTGTAATCACCTTCTTTAAATGGCGCGCTCACCTTCTCGTAGTTCCATAGCGCGCTCAGGCGATCCTCAATAGCCTGGCGATAAGGAATCTGTTCTAGGTAACCAAACGTCACTTCGTTTTGGGCTTTAACCCAAGCTTCGGTTTCGGTACTGCGATCGTCTTCTAACCACCGATATGGATCAGGTACTTGCGTACCGAAATAGGTATCAACTACGTCACCTTGGTAAGTAGTTGGATAAGTAATGGCTTGGCCCTCTGACTGCTTCACAGTGGCTTCGTCCTCTGGTTGTGGTGAGCACGCAGCCAATACGGCTACGGCGAGAACACCAATGACTTTTTTCATAATATTCCCTCTTATTAAATGCCGGGTGACCAGTGAACAGTAACTAGTGAAATGAAAATTCACTCTGCTCCTCGTCACTATTTTTTATTGTTTTCTTTACTGTTTACTCTTCACTTTTTGCTGGCCGTTAGCTCAGCGCCGGGTGAGTGTTTGCAAACCACGCATGCCCATCAATTGCGGCTAAAAACTGTTGCAGTCGTGGATACTGCTGTATATCGATTCGTTTGCGAAATACCGCCCAACTCAAATAACACGCGAGTCGTAATTGACCATCCGTGTAGGGTCCAGCATCTGGCAACGCATACTTCTCAAGCTCTGCCAGTACCGTTTCCACTCGGCTCTCTTGCCGTTTTAAATAACTACTTTGTTCGCCAGTCAACCCGTCCATCTCTAATAAAAATAGATTTACGGTCGTATCAAGCGCCGTGTTCACTAAGCAAAACAAATCAAAATCCGAGCTGTCGGTGCAAAAAGGTTGCTCCGCGCGCTCTCGAAGATATCGTAAAATAGCAGCAGAATCGTGCAGTTTCACGTCGTCATGCCGAAAAAACGGGACACGCTGCGTGGGTGAGCCCGTTGCGGCTCCGGCGCGGTCTGTTGGAATAAATTCAAACTCCTGCTGATTTAGCGCCAGTACAATGCGACAATGACGGACGAACGGTGATGTATAACTTCCGTAAAGCTTCATACCTACTCCCAAAACACGTTAAGCTAAGGCACTTGTTGCCAAAGAGATTAGCACAATGAAAAACGCCATACAGCACTTACTAAAGGGTCTTGCGATCTTATTGCCGATTGTCGTAACAATCGCCGTGGTTCACTGGCTGCTCGTGACTATCGAGACTTGGTTGCGACCGCTCTGGGTCGCAATTTTGGGAGATCAATTTTACTTCCCTGGTCTCGCCTTCGTCAGCTTTCTTGTCATTGCTGCCATCATTGGCTTTAGTGCTCGTTGGACTTTTATCAATCAGTTCTGGATGTTGCCCGGCAAAATTATGGAGCAAATGCCATTACTGCGCAGTCTTTACGGGACTATCACGGATATCTTCGACTTGATGGGCGGTGAACACTTTGCGGAAGAATCCGTTGTGCTGGTGACGTTACCAGGCAGCGAGCTGCGCTTGTTGGGCATAGTGACCAAAAAATCTGGCGATAAAGATGACCGACTTTCGAACTTACTGAGAGACGAGGAGATTGCTGTATTTCTGCCGATGGCATACAACGTCGGTGGTTATATGATTATGGTTCCGACCAGTTCTGTTGAACCTGTCGATATGTCACCAGCTGACGCGATGCAGCTAACCATCAGCGCTGGTATCGGAAAAAGTCGAAACTTTCCCAGTTCACCCAGAAAAGAGAAGTAGACATGCCCTATTTGCCTTGCGTAGAAATTGAACCCTCCAGCGGAGCTGCAAATCGTAGTGTAATTTGGTTGCACGGACTGGGGGCTGACGGCAATGATTTCGCGCCACTCGTGCCACATCTTCAACTGCCGAGCCATGCTCATGTGCGTTTTATTTTTCCTCATGCGCCGCAGATACCTGTCACAGTAAATGGTGGTATGCGGATGCCTGCATGGTACGACATTTTAGAAATGTCGATTGATAGGCGTGTAGACGAGACACAACTACGCCAATCAGCTGCTGAAGTCAATAAATTGATAGAACGTGAAATTGAGCGTGGTATTAAGCCTGAACATATATTGTTGGCTGGTTTCTCACAGGGGGGCGCAGTTGCCTATGAAGCAGCTTTGACTTATCCACAAAAGCTCTGTGGATTACTCGCTTTGTCTACCTATCTGGCTACTCATGCGTCCATTCAAACAGCGCCAGCAAACGCCGACCTCCCAATACTGATTCAGCATGGCTCACAAGACCCAGTGGTACCTGAATCTTTAGGTCAGCAAGCACGGGACTGGCTGCAGCAACGAGGTTATCCGGTTACGTATCAGACCTTTGCCATGCAGCATCAAGTTTGTGGCGAACAAGTTGCCGCCATCAATGCTTGGCTAGCTCAACACCTGTAGCTTCTCAGCCCACAAACCGACCCATTGTAAGGCTGTGTCACGATTCGCGGTGCGAATATTGACATGGCCTACTTTACGGCCTGGTCGCGGATCTTTGTTGTACCAATGACATTGCGTATCGGCATGATGCCAAAGGCCGGCTGGAATTTGCTCGGCACCGATGACATTGATCATCAAGGTGGGTTCAACGCGTAGTTGAGGCAAAGGCATCCCGGTCAAAGCACGGATGTGGAGATCAAACTGACTGCAGTTGGCGCCAGTCATGGTCCAATGTCCCGAGTTGTGCACTCGCGGAGCAATTTCATTCACGAGCAAATCCGCCGCATCACCCTCACCGACGACAAAAAACTCGATGGCGAGAACACCCACATAATTCAGTGCGTTAGTAATGCTTCGAAAGGCCTCTTCCGCGCGGCTTTGCCAACTAGCTGGGACTGCATCAATAGCACCCAAGCTGTAACTTAAAATACCGCGGTCATGAACGTTCGTAATGAGCGGGAAACAGCACAGACTGCCGTCTTTTGCTCGAGCACCAACGAGCGATACTTCCTTACTAAACGGGATCATAGCTTCCACAATACCCGGCTGCTGCCCAGCTTCTTGTGCAACACTTGCGGGATTGTCGGTCAATTTGAAACGCCATTGACCTTTGCCGTCATAACCACCTCGAGCCGCTTTGATCACTTGCGGCTGATCAGCGTCCGCCAGGTACTTTTCGAGTTCATCGGCAGTATTGAAACTGCGCCATGGCGAGGTTGCAACGCGGCAATCATCAAATAACTTCTTCTCGGTGCGACGATCGGTGAGCGCTTTGATGCGCGCTGGGTCCATCAAAAACTTATCGTTCGCAGCAGCAATCACATCAGCGGGAATATCTTCATGTTCCCAACTCACCACATCAGCCCAATCAATGGCTTCAGCTAAAGAGCGACTGAGTTCAATTTGCGCACTCAATGGCTTCACTTTCTCGCTGCGTGTGCTGTAGAGCAGGCATTCGTGTCCATGACTAATGGCGCTGCCGCCTAACATTTGGCCGAGTTGGCCATCACCGATAAAGAGTATCTTCATGCTTCTGGAAGTTCGAGGTCAGGACCATTCATTACTTTGTCGCGCTGAGCCTGGCGGAACGCTTGCACACGCTCACGCACTCCCGCGTCTTGATTGGCGACAATTTGTGCCGCTAACAAACCGGCGTTGGCTGCACCAGCAGAACCAATAGCGAGCGTTCCTACGGCAACACCCTTAGGCATCTGCACAATAGACAACAAACTGTCGAGTCCTTTCAGTTGCTTGCTCGGAACAGGTACACCTAAAACAGGGATAGCGGTAAATGCCGCAAGCATACCAGGTAGATGTGCTGCGCCACCGGCACCAGCAATGACGACTGGAACGCCGTCTGCTTCAGCTTGAGTCATCGTCGTTTGAAGTAAATCAGGAGTGCGATGCGCAGAGACAACTTGCGCGCGCCACTCTACACCCAAGTCTTTTAGCATTTGGGCGGCGTGTTGCATTACGGGCCAGTCGGATTGCGAGCCCATCAAAATCAGTACGGGGGCCATCATCTGCTCCTTTTAGAAAGGTGCGAATTGTAAACAGGTGCAGGAAAAGGTGCAAATTTATCGCGCAACTTTCATCCGATTACGGCCACCGCTTTTCGCCCGATCCATGGCAGAATCTGCTTGTTCCAGCCATTGCCCCCAACTTTGTCCAACCTGCCACTGTGCTACCCCAGCACTAGCCGTAATAGTCATCATCAATGATTTAATCGCAAACGGTTCATTCCGCATGACATCCAACATGCCGCTGGTTAATTCAGCGGCGAGCTTTAACGGTGTGTTCGGGAAAATAACCATCAAAGCGGCGCCATTACTGCGCACTAATATATCTTGAGGTCGCGCTATACGTTTGACACGTTGTGCGGTCTCTTGGAGCACTTGGTCACCGACCATGTAGCCATATTTGTCATTCACACTTTTAAACGCGTCCAAATCCAGGATGACCAAACTAAGGGGCGTTTTGTGCTTCTGAGCGACCGCAATTTGTTGCTGCAAAATATCGGTCACTTGATCGCGCTTGTAGAAACCCGTCAAAGCATCTGTTGCTGAAATTCGTGACAAGTTCTTTTGCATCCGCGCCATCAGCACGAGAAATGTTGCACCCACTCCAATCAATACCAACATAGATATAGCAATGCGCCAGGCGTACTCAAATGGCAAAAATTTATAAGTAACAAATGCGAAGGCGGCATAAATCAGCATGATGACAAGGACAAATATTGCCTTGTCGAACATGAAAAAGACCATAGCCAGAACAGGGTACATCCAATACACACCTAGGATGCCACTCGATTTCATCGAAATACTGACTAATGTGCCAAGCGCACAAATAAAGAGAAAGTTAATCCACTGCGGAGCCAGTTCATGCCGATACACGACACCGACCAATAAGAAGGCCGCTCCAACCAGAGCAAGTGCGCCGCTATTTAGCCAAGCGCTTTGCAGAATAGATACGACGGAGAAAGCGAGAAGAACCAAGCCAACACCGATATAGATGATTCGCATCGCGAGCAATCGAAAATGCTGCCAAAGATTTAATTGCGCTGCCGATTGCGGCAGATTGGAGGCGTTGGCCCAATCCATAATGTGTCTCCGTACGAAACAGAATGATTACACTTTAACCTGAATAATGTTGAAAAGCATAGCTCTCTCTGCGCAAGATAATGCGTTGCGCAGCAGTAATGAGCTTTGCTACTGTTTCTATTATCAAATTTTATTCAAAGTAGGCTAGACCATGCTTCTTCAGCTCGATCAAAGTGCCGTTGTTATTATAGACGTTCAGGAAAAACTCGCCCCGGTAATTCATCAGCGCGATCAAATTATTGCGCGGATCCGCTGGCTTGGTGAAATCGCCAATGAATTAAATGTTCCGATTGTCGTCTCTGAGCAATATCCCAAAGGCTTAGGCATCAGCGTAGATGACTTAGCAAAAGTTATCGAGAATGCTCGAGTGGTTGAGAAAATGCATTTTAGTGCCTGGCAGGAACCTCATTTTGTTGACGCGATCAACGAAATTGAACGCAAACAAATCCTCTTAGTCGGCATGGAGGCGCACGTATGTGTATTGCAAACAGCTATGGATATGGCCGAACAAGGATTTGAAGTTTTTGTGGTTGAGGATGCGGTGGGCTCGCGGCGCGACTCTGATAAGCAAACAGCATTAAGGCGCCTGCAGCAAGCTGGAGTGACTATCATTACATCAGAGATGGCTGCTTACGAATGGTTACACCGTTCGGGTACCGATACCTTCCGGCATATCACCAAGAATTGGATTCGTGGCTAAGTTGTCATCAACCGTTAATTATTCTTTATTTGACAGTGCCTAAGATCAGCGTATACTTGCTCCCGCTAAATAAATTCGGCTGTCTCATTGTGGCCTGTTACGAAGTCTACTGAATGTACCTCGTTTTGTAAGACCCCAGTTATGCACGATTTTTTAGCATTACCCTAGGTTTTAACATGCACTACGAGGATTTTCAGCATGGCAACAGTTACTGGTAAAGTTAAGTTCTTCAACGAAGCTAAAGGCTTTGGTTTCATCGAGCAAGAACAAGGCGCAGACGTATTCGTACATTTCAGCGCGATTCAATCTGACGGTTTCAAAACTTTGGCTGAAGGCCAAACCGTTCAGTTCACTATCGCTCAAGGTCCTAAAGGTCCTCAAGCTGAAAACGTTGTTCCTATGTAAGGAATAGCCGAAATCGCTTCGCGATTTTAGCCAACGAATTCAAATTAGAAAGGCCGCTCATTGAGCGGCCTTTTTATTAGTCCTGTTCCGGTTGCTTACGCCGTTTGGCTGCTTCTTTCTCGGCATGAATGAAATCCACATCATCCATCTCGACCTCTGGAATTTCATCGCAGACATTACCACCTAATTGATTGACCGCCTGACATAGATCGGCAACTTTCTGGTCGAGAATGTGCACGTGGTCGAGCATCCGCCCGATTGCGGTAGCTACTGGGTCTGGATTGTCGGCGGAAATTGCGTAAGCATCAAACCCATACTCTTTCGCAATCTCTTCACGGCGTTTTACGACTTCTTTATCTTCTGGTGAACTTGCAACGCGAGCAGGAATGCCCATGACCGTCGTATCCGCAGGCACATTCTTCACAACTACTGCATTGGAGCCTATACGAGCATTCTGGCCTACTTCAATAGGTCCAAGTATCTTGGCGCCCGCACCAATCACTACACCGTTATGAAGGGTTGGGTGGCGCTTGCCGCGAGCCCAGCTAGTACCGCCCAGCGTTACACCATGATAAATTGTGACATCATCACCGATTTCAGCCGTCTCACCAATCACTACTCCCATGCCATGGTCGATAAAAAATCGACGTCCAATACGAGCACCAGGATGAATCTCAATACCTGTCAACCAACGCGATAGATGTGAAATCATCCGCGCTAACCAGTACCAACGCCACTGCCACAAGCGATAGCTTAAACGGTGCCACCAAATGGCATGCAAGCCCGGGTACGTTGTCAGTACCTCAAAGCTATTGCGAGCGGCTGGGTCGCGTTTGAAAACGCTTTGAATATCTTCGCGCATACGTGCAAACATTGATTGGCTTCGTCCATCGTCTAACTGCGTCTGTAGCGTCATAGTATATCAACTTCAACGGCTGTGCGTTAATCAACCTGCTGGTCGGGTACTTGGTCGCAGTTGTTATTGACCATGTCTACAACTGAGGACTATCTTGGAAGACACCCTAAACCTCGCTTTAAGGACTATTTATGCGTAAGTATTTAGCGTTAGCAATTATCGCTGCGTGCAGCCAAACAGCACTAGCTGACACCTTAGTGTACGCCGGAACTCTGATTGACGGCACTCAGGCAGAACCGAAGTCAAATATGACTGTGGTCATTGATGACGGAAAAATAACAGCTATTGAGAGCGGATTCCGTCGAGCCGCTGATGGCGATGTCGTAATTGATCGCCGCAATGGTACAGTTATGCCTGGGTTTATTGATATGCACACGCATTTGACGTCGCAAAGCAGCCCCAGTAGTTACATTGAACGATTCACGAAATCTGCACCTGACGTGACACTCGATGCTGTCCGCTACGCAAATACGACGCTGATGGCAGGCTTTACCACCGTGCGCGACCTTGGCGATTCCTTCAATGCCAGTATTGCGCTTCGGAACGCGGTTAATGCAGGCAAAGTGACCGGTCCACGTATCTACACCTCAGGTAAGTCTATCGCGACCACCGGCGGTCATGCCGACCCAACCAATGGTGCGCGAAAGGGATTGTATGAATCACCTACGCCTGCAGATGGAGTTGCGAACGGTCCCTATGAAGCTCGCGAGGCCGTGCGTGCGCGGTATCAAGATGGTTCAGACTTAATCAAGCTTACCGTTACCGGTGGCGTATTGAGTGTAGCTAAGAGTGGTCGTAATCCACAATTTATGGCGGATGAGTTAGAAGCCGTAGTGGCCACAGCCAAAGACTACGACATGAAGGTGACTGTTCATGCCCACGGTAAAGAAGGCATGTTACGCGCAATCGAGGCTGGCGTAGCTTCAATCGAACACGGCACTTACATGGACGAAGAAGTAATGGCGGCGATGAAAGAAAAAGGCGTCTATTACGTACCGACCATTACTGCAGGTCGATCGGTCGCTGATCGCGCCAAAATTGATGGTTACTTCCCTGAAGTAGTGCGTCCGAAGGCAGCTGAGATTGGTCCATTGATTCAGGGCACTTTTGGTCGCGCTTACAAAGCGGGTGTAAAGATTGCTTTTGGAACCGATGCAGGTGTGTTTGACCATGGCGAAAACTATCGTGAATTTGTGTACATGGTCGAAGCAGGTATGCCGCCTCTCGAAGCCATTCGCAGTGCAACCTACGAAGCAGCGCAATTATTAGGCGTTGATGATATCGGCACCATTGAAGTGGGTAAACGTGCTGACGTGGTAGCAGTAAACGGTGACCCACTTGAAGATATTAGCATCCTTGCCGATATCAATTTAGTTCTTAAAGACGGTGTCGTTTATAAGCAATAGCATCACTAACGCTTAAGCAAAATCTCGTAATAGCTGGCGGACGTCATTAAGAATGACCTCCGCCAGTTCTTTTTCATAGCCTTCGCGCTCTTTGTCTAACTTTTTAATTTCTGTCTTCGGATATTGCTTCCGTGCTTCGTGAGTAGGCATGTGTTTGATGCGCTCGTACATATCATGCAACGCTGGATACTTCGCAGCGTAATCCAGCTTCTCTTGGTCGACTCGGTGGTCCAGTAATACCACAATACGCAGAGCTCCTTCAGATAACGGGCATTGATCTTGTTCCATCGCCTTCGCAATAGTCACAATGCTCTCGTGCAAGCGCTCATTACGTTTAGTGATAAGCTCTTGCTGACGTGTGTTCTGTCTGCGCAACTGCCCCAACATTCGGCCTGCGTAAAAGGCGAGTACCGCAATAATCACGATACCAACAAGGGCTAAAAGCCAAGCCCACATAGGTAGATTAATCTCGCTCATCCTCATCTAACTCCCAATCATCTTCGTCGTCAGCATACTCACCATCAAAGTCTTCATCGTCTTCATCATCAATCTCGATGCCGAGTTGCTCTGCCAATTGGTTGAACCTGTCGGTACGTAAATCAACGTACTCAAGTTCACTTGGCGTCAGCTCTTGATCTGCTTCTAACTTAGCCAGCAGCTTTTGTAAACGTGCATCGTTTTGCAGCGCATTCAATTCTGCCAATGCCGCAGCCCGGTCAAACAACTTCTGCCGTGCTGGTGTTGGAGTAACTTGATTCGGATCAACGAGTTTAATCGGCTTCTTGCTACCATGCCGAGGGTCTGTTGAAGACTTCGCAGAACTCGGTGTATTTGGCTTCGCAGCCGCAACATTGAACCGACTACCTGGCTTATGCCCTTTGTGTGGGCCTGTACGCGTTGCTGGTGCTTTTTTTGATTTTGGCTCAAGTGGCTTTTTACTGGGCGCCAAAGGTCCCGTTGTGCGCGTTTTTTTGCGACGAGTCATAAACTTTCCATGCTGAATAAACGACCAAAGATAATGTTGCTAGTTTAACCGATTTAGAGAATTTCTTCAGAAATAAACGTGGACTGAGAGATTAAGAGCAAGATTTGGGTGGGGAAATAAAAAAGGCGATGAAAATCATCGCCTAATTTATTCTCAAACTGTCACACAGCGCACGTGCGATCTTCGAGAACGGTTGTCAACGCCTTCCATGTTATTAATTATACCGTCCGTGTGCTTTTTTATTATTATTGTTATTCGTTAAGCGCATTAACCGAGCATTTTATTATTGTTGTTCGCTTGGTTAAAAATGGCCTCCTGGCCGAGTCATTATTCCCTGGATTATTATTATTATTTGCTTCAGTAGTGCGCCATCCCAGCGTTCTACCTGATTTGCAATGGCATTCAGACTACTGAATCGAAAATTATAATCAATGATTTTTATGATCTAAGAGAAGGCTTTTTTATTACTTTTTCTTTTATACCTTGGTTTTACATGGTTTTTTTTGTGTAAAGTTCAGCTTTAAGAGACAAAAAAAGCAGCTCGAAAGCTGCTTTTTGTCGCGCTTCAGCGCGGTTTTAGTACAATCCGGCGAGGTAGTTCGCCAAAATTTCGATATCTTTATCAGTCAATTTTGCTGCTACATCGCGCATCATTCCGTTCGGGTCATTCGCTCGTTCACCGCTACGGAACATTTCCAATTGCTGTTTCACGTAAGCAACATGATTGCCAGAAATATCGGGAAACTTAGCCAAACCCATACCGTCACCGCGTGGGCCGTGACATGCAGTACATGCTGTTAGACCGCGAGCCTCGTCACCACCGCGATATAAAGCTGAGCCAGCTGCAACAACGTCTTCTGGTGTTTCACCTAATTCTGCATCTTGGGCGGCAAAGTAGGCAGATAAATCTGCAATATCTTGATCGCTCAAATTCATGGCTTGGCCTTGCATGATTGCATTGGCTCGACCCTGCTCACCGTTGGTTTCGGCGGCAAGGCGATAATCCATTAACTGCTTCGCCAAGTATTCAGCGTGCTGGCCCGCAATCTTTGGATACATATCAGAAGGCGAATTGCCGTTCGGTCCATGACAGGCTGCACAGACACCTGCCTTTTCTTGACCCGCTTCGACACTACCTTGCTGAGCCATAGCAAAGCTTGTGAGTCCTACATATAGCCCAACGAACAATGCGATTTTTTTCATGATCGATATCTCTGCTCTGGAATCTTTAACAGACGCTATTTTACACAAAACTACTAAGGATTAAATGCCTAATCATGTTACTATGCGCTTTCTTGAACGGTAACGAAAAATCATGAACGAACGCATCAACTTCCAACCGACATCTTTTCTTATCAGCGCAGCCGATATTCGCCAACTTCCAGCCGACACGGGAGTCGAAATCGCGTTTGCGGGGCGTTCGAATGCCGGAAAATCCAGTGCTCTTAATACGCTAACTCGGCAGAAAAGTTTAGCTCGTACGTCAAAAACTCCTGGTCGCACCCAGTTAATCAACGTATTTGAAGTGTCGCCAGAGCGTCGTCTCATTGACTTACCAGGTTATGGTTACGCCAAAGTGCCTATTGCGGTTAAAGAAAAATGGCAGATGGCTCTGAGTGAGTACCTTCAACGAAGAGAATCTTTGCGTGGCTTAGTGCTACTCATGGATATTCGTCATCCTTATCGCGACGTCGATCAAGAATTGCTGTATTGGGCCGCCGAGTCTGGTATTCCAGTGCTGATACTCCTTACCAAAGCCGACAAACTCAAGCCGGGCATCCGCAAATCAACGCTCTTAAAAGCGCGCGAGGCAGCTATGGTGTTTGGTGGCGAGGTGACCGTTGAAGTCTTCTCTTCTTTGACCAAAATTGGTCTTTCCGAACTCGAGGATCACCTCACTCATTGGTTTACTCAACCGATTGCTGAGCCCGAAGCGGGCGAGCAGGAAGGCGATGACCTCGAGTAACGATGCGCCGCCGCTGCGAGCATGGTTGTTACTGGGTTTATTGGCCCTGATTTGGGGTGCTTCTTTTTTATTGATTAAGAAAGGTTTGCTAGCCTTCCGGCCTGATCAACTTGCGGCTATTCGAATAGCCTCCGCTGGTTTTGTGTTGCTACCTTTTATTCTACGCCGATTTCGCACAGTACAACGGCAACACTGGCCGAAGCTGATCACCGTCGGCATGGTGGGTAGTTTTATCCCTGCTTTCTTGTTCGCATTTGCGCAAACTCAAATCGCTAGCGGAGTTACCGGTGTACTCAATACATTTACACCGTTGGCAACGCTGATTATCGGCGTTTTGTTATTCAAACAAACATCGCGGTTACAGCAATGGCTGGGAATTGTTATTGGTATGGCAGGAACCATTTTGCTGGTTACTGCTTCTGCAAGCGGTGAGCTTGATTTCAACGCCTACGGATTACTAATCATCGCAGCAACCGTTTGTTATGGATTAAATCTCAATCTGATCAAGCATAAAATATCTGACCTCGGAGCACTTACCATCACCGGGGTTTCGCTATTTCTTGTCGCTCCCCCTGCAGCAGTCTACTTGTTCTTTGGGACACCATTCCTAGAGCAAACCGGTGACCCGCAATTCGCCTTCGCGCTCACGGCTGTGCTGGCATTGGGTATTATTGGGACAGCCGGTGCGCTCATTATTTTTAACACCGTTGTCAAAATGTCTGATACCACTTTTACCAGTTCCGTGACCTATTTAATTCCGATTGTTGCACTCTTACTCGGGGTCGCTGATGGTGAGTCTTTCTTTCTACAACATGCTTTAGGTATGGTCGCCATACTGAGTGGGGTGTGGATTGCGAACCGGAAAAGAAAAAGCCCGGCATAAAGCCGGGCGAAAATACATCTTACAATCCAGGGAGAGAGAACATCTCTTCGAAAGGTTAAACGGACAAAACACTCGTTTAATGCGCCTTTCATAAAATCAGACTTGCGGTCTTTACAAAAGTTCAGAAATCCCTGTTCTTTTTTTTGCTAACTTTTTATCTATTTGATTTATAGAGCTATTTAATGTGCTTCATCCCAATTATTTCCGACTCCAGCCTCGGCAATAAGAGGAACTTTCAACGTTACCGCCTGCTCCATGACCTCTACTAGCTTCCGTTGAAAGGACTCCAGAAGGTCTTCACGAATTTCAAATACCAATTCATCGTGAACCTGCATAATCATATAAGCTTCGCCGTCTTTGGCAGCTGTCGCTAGGTAGCCGGCAACATCAATCATAGCGCGCTTAATAATGTCTGCCGCAGAACCTTGCATGGGCGCGTTGATAGCCGCGCGCTCTGCCGCTTTGCGGCGGGCACCATTCTGTGCACGTATTTCGGGTAAATGCAGACGCCGCCCAAAGATAGTTTCAACAAAGCCATCACGTTTGGCTTGTTGTCGCGTCTTTTCCATATACTCGAGAACTCCGGGGAAGCGTTCGAAATACTTATCCATGTACTGTTGCGCTTCATGGCGCGGAATATCGAGTTGCCGCGACAAACCAAAGGCGCTCATGCCGTAAATCAGACCAAAATTGACCGCTTTAGCTCGACGACGTTGCTCGGTAGTCACTTGATCAAGCTGCACACCAAATACCTCAGCGGCAGTCGCGGCATGAATATCGCGACCTTTACTAAACGCATCTACCAGCTGTGGGTCGGACGACAAATGGGCCATGATTCGTAGCTCAATTTGACTGTAATCGATGGCCATAATCTTATAGCCCTGCGGCGCAGTGAAAGCCTGCCGAACACGGCGTCCTTCAGCGGTTCGGATCGGGATATTTTGTAAGTTCGGATCACTGGATGATAAGCGCCCAGTAGCCGTTACCGCCTGATGATAGGACGTGTGCACACGATGAGTTTCAGCATTCATCATCTTGGGTAACTTATCCGTGTAGGTCGACTTGAGCTTGCTCAGACCACGGTGCTGCATAATTACATCAGGTAACGGATAGTCGTGCGCAAGTTCTTGCAACACCTCTTCCGCTGTTGATGGAGCGCCCTTCGGAGTTTTCTTGATCACCGGCAATTGCAGCTCATCAAATAGAATTTCTTGTAGCTGTTTTGGTGAGCCCAAATTGAACTCGCGTCCAGCTATAGTGAAGGCTTTATCTTCAAGCTCTTTCAGCTTTGCCGCGATTTCTTTGCTTTGTGCAGCCAGCAATTTAGCGTCAATTTGAACCCCGTGCTGTTCCATATCGGTCAAAATGGGGACCAGTGGGAGTTCAATTTCAGTAAGAACTCGTTCAAGACTGGGTACTGCTGACACTTCCTCCCACAAGCGCTGATGTAACTGCAAGGTCACATCAGCATCTTCTGCGGCATACGGGGCCGCTTCTTCCAGAGCGATTTGATTAAATGTGATTTGTTTTGCGCCCTTGCCAGCAATATCCTCAAACTTAATCGGATTGTGTCCGAGATACTGCAAGCTCAACGTATCCATATCGTGCCGCGAGCCAACGCTATTAAAAACATACGACGCTAGCATGGTGTCATTAGCAATACCCGCCAAACGGATTCCGTAGCGGCGCAAAATATGTCCATCATATTTCAGGTTCTGACCAATTTTGCCTGGTTTATCAGCTTCGAGAATTGGCTTTAATTGCTTGAGCACAAACTCACGTGATAGTTGTTCCGGTGCGCCAGCATAGTCATGCGCAACAGGCACATACGCAGCCTTACCGGCTTCTATTGCAAACGACAGGCCGACCAATTCAGCTTCCATATAATTGAGGCTGGTGGTTTCGGTATCAAATGCAAAAGCATCTGCCTGCTTCAGCTCATCAATCCAACTTTCAAACGTTTCTTTATCAAGAATCGTAATGTAATCGTCATGCTTAATGGGTTGTTCGAGCAACGACCCCTGACTTGGCTGACTATTGGAAGCAGAAGATGACCGTGCAGTGACTGGACCTTGTTCCGCCAATTCTGCTAGCCAACGCCGAAACTCACAGTAGGTATAAAGCTCTTGCAGCTTCTCGATATTCGGTTCTTGAATTGAAAGTTCATCTGGTTTCAATGCCAGCTCGACATCTAACTTAATCGTGGCGAGCTCCTTCGACATAGCGAGAATATCGGCATGCTCTTTAAGCTTTTCTGGCATCGTTTTGGCGCCACGAAAATTTAGATCGGCAATCTTTTCGGGATTGGCCAACATCGCATCGATCGAGCCCATACCCTGGAGCATCGCTAACGCGGTCTTTTCCCCCACTTTTGGTAGTCCCGGAATGTTATCGGAGCTATCACCCATCAGCGACAGCAGATCAATCATTTGCTCTGGCTTGATACCGTATTTACCGACTACGCCATCGGCATCAAGCAATGTATCGGTCATAGTGTTGATCAGCATCACATGATCATTCACGAGCTGAGCCATATCTTTGTCGCTCGTGCTAATTAGTGTAAATCGACCCTCGTCGCCAGCCTGTTGGGCAAGTGTGCCAATCACATCATCTGCTTCAACGCCGTCGATGCATAGCAGCGGTAAGCCCAAAGCTTCAACAATGGCATGCAATGGCTTTATTTGACTGCGTAAGTCATCCGGCATCGGCGGTCGATTACCTTTATAGTCCGCATAAATTTCATTGCGAAACGTCGACCCCTTGGCATCAAAAACAACGGCCATATGGGTCGGGTGATACTTTTTGATTAGACTCCGCAGCATATTTACGACACCGTAAATAGCACCGGTTGGTTCGCCAGCTGAGTTGGTCAAATGCGGTGGCGCATAAAAGGCGCGGAATAAATAGGACGACCCATCGACCAAAATAAAGGGATTTTCGGGCACTTGTGCGGCCATAGGATTCTCTTGCTACTCGTTGTTATTCGAGGGATTAAAGTACGTGGCGCTAGCATGCCATAGGCAGCAGTTTGGTGCTAGTCAGCGTTCAAATAGAATTGTGGGTATCATGTGGATAAGTCTGTGCATGAACGACTTCACGCATCAGCTGAAGATCAAAGATCTCTGATGTGAATTGATTTGAATTATTTTGAAAAACAAGGGGTTGCGAGTATTTACGATAACCCCAAACAGCTTTATTTTTCTTATGGTTCAGTTGTGGAAACTGATTTACTGCATCCGACTCGGAAAGTGTTCTTGCTAACAGCTAAGACTGTTCGAGTCGGTAAGTAAGACTATCACAATGGGAGCTGAAAGCTAGTCCGTTCGTCAGATTTTTTAGAACGATTTTTGCGCAATTTGTCGATTCAATAGACGCAAAAGGAATCAACAATTGAAGCAAACTACTATATACTGCATGTCATAACTATCTGGTAAAAGTGGCAATATCACCTACGCTGAAAGCAGAGAGTATTGTGCACCTATGGAATCGACGGTCATGAAGCTGACGAAAGATGAGCTACAACAACTAGAGGATTACGAGCGACGCCGAATTGCGTTGAACCAGTCCGAATGGTGGGAACGTCTATCCATGGATCAAAAGTTTGGGGTCTATCAACTGCAAAAGTTTGGATACGACTTAGCCTTTATTCGCAACAATGCCGAAGTCGGTCCCATTGCGGTGGTTCGGCGTGGGCATGAATTTGCAACGGTGAATAGCGAAGGCGATGTTGATCTCAGTCCTGATATAGTCATCCGCGACTAACTACTCAATAATTTAGCTCGTACCGTTCGTAATACCTCATCAGTTTCCGGCAACTGCCCGGTATGCCATAGTGCAAACGCTAGCGCCGCTTGCTCTACCAACATCCCCAATCCGTCTGCGCATGCCGTCGCGCCCGCAGTCCGAGCCTGCTGAATAAACTGCGTCGGCGTTTTCGCATACATCATGTCATAACAGAGCCGACTTTTACTCAGCAAAGCATTTGACAAGGGTAATGAGGCTTTGTGAAGGGATGCTGATGTTGCGTTGATGACAATATAATCATGCGCCGACAACCCATCGAGGTCTTGCCAACTCGCGTAAGCAAGCGGCAAGTCGGAATTCGCTCGCACTAACTCTTGCGCTTTCGGTAGCGTCCGATTAGCTAAGATGATTCGTTCAACACCAGCCTCGCACAAAGGCCCCAACACGCCACGTGCTGCTCCACCCGCGCCGAGAATAACGGCATGTATGCCGATCAAAGATGACAATTCCAACTGGCGCTTCAGATCAGCGACCAGACCGTAACCATCTGTGTTATCGCCCAAAATTTGGCCATGACCGAGAGGTATTAATGTATTCACTGCGCCAGCACGGGCTGCTCGGTCGGTTTGATGCGTCACTAACTGTGCAGCCGCTGTTTTAAAGGGAACCGTGACGTTCGCGCCAGCACCGCCGCAGCGAAAAAATTCTGCGACTGCAGCGGCAAACTGCGCTGGCGATGTTAAACTGCGCGTGTACTCTAAATCCTTCACATGCAGCTGTTGTGCAAACAAGCTATGAATGAAAGGAGATAGACTGTGTTGAACTGGGTTTCCGAAAACGGTGAAGCGAGCCATGTTGTCATTTCTCAAAAAGTCGAACGCTCCGCAAGGGCCGCGTAGTTTGTACGATCAGTTGGGAGGCGAACCAGCCGTCCGAGCTATCGCTGAACGTTTCTACGATATCATGGAAACCGATCCGCGTGCGGCAGATTTACTGGCCTTACATCCTCAACCGCTCGACACTATTCGGCAAAAATTCTTCGAATTCTTAAGCGGCTGGTTTGGTGGCCCCGCGTTATTTGAGGAGAAGTATGGCCATCCGCGCCTGCGCGCGCGCCACTTGCCATTTCAAATTGACATCAAGATGCGTGATCAATGGCTACTTTGTATGTACCAAGTACTCGAAGAGAAGGTAAATGATTCACTGTTGAAAATGCAGTTGCGCCAGCAATTTACTGCTCTGGCGCACCATATGATCAATAGCGACTAACCTATAACTCCTTCAGCCAATCGCGCGCATGCAAGTAGTCCGAGTAGAGTTTTGCCTCAGGTGTCCCGGGTTCAGGTGCATATCCATATTCCCAGCGCGCCAAGGGCGGCATTGACATTAAAATCGATTCTGTTCTACCGCCCGTCTGTAAGCCAAACAAAGTACCGCGATCCCAAACCAAATTGAACTCGACATAGCGCCCACGACGATAGAGCTGGAACTCTCGCTCGCGTTCGCCGTAGGTCATATTTTTACGACGTTCAATGATCGGAAGATAGGCGTCGAGATATGCATCGCCCACAGCACGGGTAATAGCGAAGCATTCCTCAAAACTGCGATCATTGAGGTCGTCAAAGAAAAGACCACCAATACCTCTGGTTTCGCCCCGATGCTTGAGATAGAAATATTCATCGCACCAGGTTTTATAAGCTGGGTAAAGTTCTGAACCAAATGGATCGAGTGCCGCTTTCGCCACTTGATGCCAATGCTTAATGTCGTCATCAATCGGATAAAATGGCGTTAGATCGAACCCACCACCAAACCACCAGACCGGATCTGCATTCTCTTTCTCAGCAATAAAAAAGCGTACGTTAGCATGACTGGTCGGGATATACGGATTCCGAGGATGTTGCACCAATGACACACCACAGGCGTTAAAGTTGCGTCCAGCAAGTTCAGGTCGATGAGCCGTTGCTGATGCTGGCATTTGTTCGCCGAACACATGGGAATAGCCAACACCACCTTGCTCGAGTACTGCGCCATCACGAAGTACTCGCGAGCGACCACCGCCGCCACCAGGACGCTGCCAACTCTCCTCGGCAAAGTCAGCACCACCGTCGGCGGCGGCTAAACCTGCACAGATACGGTCTTGAAGATCCATCAGATACGCGTTTACTTGAGTAAGCATCTCGTTTTGCATAGTGGCTGGGGTCCCTCTCTCATAAGGTACTACTAGATATTTTGGCTGAAACAGTCATCAATCCCGAATCACGGTGCCTGTTATGGGATCAATAATCTTCGATGGTTTGGTTGCGCCACCCAGTGGTGCGTCCATGACCCACGCGACCCTATCACCAAACTGATCACGAATAGCTTGTGCGGAAGTTAATGTGGGTTGGCCCGAGATATTGGCACTGGTGGAGACTATCGCGCTGCCGAGCGCTTTGCAGAGCTGTCGCGCCGGTTCAAACGCAGTGACTCGCACCGCTATTTGTTGATATTGACCTCGTAACCATTCAGGTACGTTAGCGGCAGCGGGGAGCAATAAAGTAATGGGGCCAGGCCAGTGCGAAAAGACACTAAACCGTTTGTCTTGTGGTATGGCTCTGTCGTCAACAAACGCAACGGCTTGACTGTAATCCGCAGCAAGTATAATGAGGCCTTTGTCTTGTGGACGTTGCTTCAATGCCAACAACTTCTCGACCGCGGCTTGATTACGCGGATCACAACCGAGTCCGTACACCGCTTCTGTTGGATAAGCTAATATTTCGCCTGCACGAAAAGCCTCGCGCGCAGCTTCCCAATTGGTATCCACAGCTCGATACTCCCTGAATTCACTGTTTGAATTCGCTTATTGAATGGACGATTTATATGAGCACGATTCACTCGCACAAACCAAACGCTCGCCGGCTGCCGTTCGCTTCTTTAAAAGCAACGCAAAACCGCAATCGGGGCAAGATTGTGCCACAGGCGGAAGATTAACGGAAAATTTGCAGAGTGGGTACTGATCACAGGCATAAAATGAATTACCAAAGCGGCTCGTTTTCTGTACGAGTTTGCCGTCTTCACATACAGGACAATGCACGTCCGTGCCTGGATCGAAGTCCGCGGCAGTCATGTAATCACAGTTAGGATAGCCGCTACAGCCCACAAATAGGCCGTAGCGCCCCTTTTTGAGTTGCAGTTCTTTTTGACACCGGGGGCAAGGAACGCCCAGTGGTTGTGGTTCGAAGTGTGTGTCGGTGGTCATTTAATGCAGTAGACCTTCCGGCTCCTCAAACAACAATCCCTCCATTTGATCGTAAGCATCTTCATGGCCTGGTACATTAAACAAGACCATCAAAATTACCCATTTCAAATCATCCAGAGAGAATTGCGGAGTATCTAGTTCCATGACGCGGTCGACGACCATTTCACGCGTAGTGAAATCGAGGACACCAAGATTTTCTAGATACAAGAGAAAACCGCGACTCTGCACATCCAGTCGCGCCACTTCTTCGGTCGTGTACACACGTGTAGCACTATTCGGCGAACGATTCAGATAAGGTTTAGTCTCGCTTTCTTGTAAGTCAGCAAGACGTTCTAACCACGCCAAAGCTTTATGGATCTCTTGCCGATGGAAACCGGCGCGAGTTAACTCATCCGTTAGCTCGTCGTGATTAACAACCACTTCCATATCCGAGTGAATGTAGTTCTCGAACAGGTACATGAGGATATCAAACATCGTTAGCGCCTCCCCATTTTCATATAACCACCAGAAACTGAAGTCACCCACCCTTCTAATTCTAATAACACCAACTGCTCGGTAACAATTGCAGCCGGTAGTCCACTGCGAGCTACTATGGTGTCGATTGGTGTGACCTCATTTCCCACATTAGCCAACAATTCTAGGTTTGCCAAGCTTCCCGTCGAGTTATTTTCGCCCATATTCATTAATGTGGGGATGCTGCGTTGGATATTCAACTCGCTCAAAATATCATCGACGGAGGTCACCAGTGCTGCACCCTCTTGAATTACCTTAAGATTACCGCTGCAGCTGACGTCCCAAATGGATCCTGGCAATGCCATGACACTCCGATTTTGCTCTAAGCCTTGGCGCGCAGTAATTAGGGTGCCGCTACGTAATTTCGCTTCAATAACAAGCACGCCGCGACTTAATCCACTAAGTATACGGTTGCGCCGCGGAAAATGATTACTACGGACTTTCACGCCCGGGGCAAATTCCGAGACTAACAGCCCCTGTTGAGCAATCCGTTGCTGCAATTGTCGATGCTTGGGCGGATACACAATATCTGGCCCACAGCCCAGCACTGCGAGCGTGTTGCCGTGCTCTAACGCCGACTTGTGTGCGGCTCCGTCAATACCACCGGCTAAGCCACTGGAAACCAGAATGCCGTTGCGCGTTAAATCGGCTGCAAATAACGTCGCAGCTTGCACGCCAGCCTCACTCGCCATGCGACTGCCGATCACAGCCACTTGCGGTTGTTCGAGGAGCTCACAATCACCATGCAAATACAGAACCAGTGGTGGGTCGGCGATATTACGGAGTGACTCAGGATAGTTTGGTTGCCACCAGTGTAATAAATGATGGTCTTCACGCGCCAGCCATTGCTGTGCATGCCGTTGGTAAGCTGGAGGGGGTGGCTCAATTTCGCGAACTGCGGCTTCAACCGCGGCGAGAGTGCTGAGTAAGCGAAGTCTTTTTTGAAGCGCTTTCTTACTGATACTGACCGTCATCAGCAACGCTAATAGAGCTGCATCCATGCAATTTCCGTTTCATAGTTGGCCTCAACGGTTGGGCTGACATCCTGTCGGTCCTACTTAATTCACTGACATTCCTACAACTGCATCGGCAGCACTTCAGCGCCAATGCTTAACCATTCATTTGAACGTAGCACTATGGCAAAACTCGTTTTTGCTTGAGTATTGATGACCATAAGTTCTGATGTGGTATGTGCTGGCAGCTCCATTGTGGCGCGCCAATAGCGCGATAACGCATCACTGGCTTTGGTTTCGCGAACCGCCTCTGGATTCTCACCATCCATGAAGATTTCCGTTCCTGGGCGAATCGCTCGATACATTTGCCCTGCCTCAACGCCATCTTGTTCGCCAATGTTCAGTACCACGATATCCCACTTGCCCTGCTGCTGACGCTCATTGAGTGACGCAACGATAGCGCCGGTTGCTTGTCCAGATGCAGGGACTAGCAGTTCAGGCATTTCGAACTGCTGAGCTTCAACAACCCGATCTCCACGTCGAATTTCGCGTTGTGGACGGATAATTTCCATCTCCGTCATATCGCGTTGCTGCATGAGGACTCGCGCATCGGCAACGTGGCGGAGTAATACAGCATCATCGAGTCGTTTCACTGGCGTCAAAATTTGGTATTTCACATCAGGCATTTGACCTGTCACGAAAACTGGCGTCATGCCATTCACTCGGGGCGCCGCACGATTATCCCCTAATACTTGAGGTGCTTGTTCATATTGCGACTCACTATAAACGCTATGTGCAGTAATAAACGGCTCAATTAACTCGCTGGGGAACATGCGTAATGCATTACCCTTTGGTTCAATAACACCTTCAGGTAATACGGTTCTTGTTACTTTGCGCGAGAGTGTAGGACGGCCGTCAACCCAACTAAGGTAAAGTTTGTCACCTGGATATATGAGGTGTGGATTATCAACCGACTCATTGACGCGCCATAACTCGGTCCACAACCATGGATCATCAAGATAAAAACCAGCGATGTCCCACAATGTATCGCCTTTCTTCACCACGTACTCAGCGGGTGCATCTTCTTTTAAACGCAAGATGTCGCCGCTGCTTGTCGACTGAGCATAGGCTGACATTGCCGAGCCTGCACTGGCAAGCAGCAAAAAACCGATAACCGCAATCGTGGATAATCGCCAACTGGCCATGATGACCTCCGTTGTAAACCCGTGTGTTCATCCTCAAATTACGTTAAAATTAGCAAAGATGAAACTAGCGAATGAAAGGTTATGCATAAATTAACAATTTTAAAATATCCTGACGAGCGTTTGCGTACCGTGGCAGAGCCCGTAACTGAAGTTGACGATGCCTTGCGCAAACAAATCGATGACATGTTAGAAACCATGTATGAGTCGAACGGCGTTGGCTTAGCGGCAACCCAGGTGAATTTTCACAAGCGGTTGTTTGTTGCTGACTGCAGTGAAGATCAGAATGAACCTCTGGTGTTTATCAACCCAGAGATTACAGAGAAAGAAGGCCTTTTCACCAATGAGGAAGGCTGCCTCTCTTTTCCAGGCGTCTACGCCAAAGTAGAACGCGCGGGTACGATTACTGTAAAAGCATTAGACCGCAATGGTGCTGAGTTCACTCTGACCACTGATGGCCTTCTAGCAATCTGCATTCAACACGAACTCGACCATTTGAATGGCAAGCTTTTTGTCGACTACTTGTCACCGCTGAAGCGTGATCGAATTCGTAAAAAGCTTGAAAAAGAAGCACGTCTCGCGGCAGCTAACTAAGATGCGGGTATTGTTTGCGGGCACTCCAGAGTTTGCCGCAGAGCATCTGCAAGCACTGCTCGACGCGCCCGAGTTCGAGATTGTGGGTGTTTACACGCAACCCGATCGCCCTGCTGGCCGCGGCAATAAGCTGCACGCAAGTGCGGTCAAACAGCTCGCGCTGAAACACGGACTGGTGGTAGAGCAACCGCTGTCGCTGCGTAATGAAGAAGCGCAAGCACAGCTGGCTCGCTATGAAGCCGATGTCATGGTTGTCGTGGCTTACGGACTGATACTCCCCCAAGCAGTGCTCGACATGCCGCGATTTGGCTGTATTAACGTACACGGGTCGTTATTACCGAAGTGGCGTGGTGCTGCCCCAATTCAACGTGCCATTTGGGCAGGTGACTCGGAGTCAGGCGTCGCGGTCATGCAAATGGCCGCAGGACTAGATACTGGTCCAGTTCTCTACGCTGTTTCAACTCCAATTCGAACCGACGAGACATCCGCCACATTGTATCAGCGGTTAGCTGAGCTCGGGCCGCCGGCACTTGTCCACACGTTGCAAAATCTCAATTCGCTACAGGCAACCGCTGTTCCCCAGCAAGACTCTGCTGCAACTTATGCCCACAAGTTGACCAAAGAAGAAGCCCAACTAAATTGGCAGCTCACGGCGCTAGAACTGGAACGGTGGGTTCGTGCATTTAATCCATGGCCGATAGCTTGGTTGACGACGGCAGCCGGCGAAGTTGTGAAAATATGGGCCTCTCACGTACTCGATGAGCAGACGAATAAGTCACCCGGCACAGTCGTTCGTGCGGACAAACACGGAATCGCGATTCAGACGAAACACGGGCTGCTAGTGCTCGAAACCTTGCAACCAGCAGGCAAAAAGCCAATGGCAGCAGTGGATTTCCTCAATGGTCGCAGTGATTGGTTCACCGTAGGGTCCGTATTACCGCCGAGCGCAACCCATGAGTCATAAGGAAGGACAAGGCGCAGCAAGTCGCGCCGCCGCTGCATTGGCCATTCAGCAAGTTCTTGAGCAAGGCCGTTCACTGAATCAAGCACTGCCACAAGTCACCCGCAATTTAGCACCACGTGATAAAGCCCTCTGCCAACAACTCTGTTTTGGCGTGCTGCGACAACTTCCTGAATTGAATTTTTTAGTCAGCCAGCTACTCGATAAACCGCTGAAGAATAAAACCAGTATCATCCAATGGCTCATGTTAGTGGGCACTTACCAACTGGTATCGATGCGAGTGGCGGAGCATGGTGCCGTATCCGCGACCGTTGAAGCCGCCAAATTATTAAAGCATAAGTCACTGGCAGGATTAGTGAATGGCGTATTACGCAACTTACTGCGCCGCCGTGATGAATTATTGGCTCAACTTGCGCAACGTGAAGACCTCAAGCATAACCACCCTCGCTGGTTAGCCGATGCAATCAGCCAAGCGTATCCGGACCAAGCATCCAGTATCATGGCTGCTAACAATAACCAAGCTCCGCTGTGGTTGCGCGTGAATCAACACCAAACCACGGGCGACAATTATCGGCAACAGCTTGATAATGCAGCTATTTCTTACGCGCCTGATAGCCCCCTACCCACGGCAATACAGCTTGACGAGGCGCAAGATGTCACCACACTTCCTGACTTTGGTAGTGGCGCAGTATCGGTGCAGGACATAGCAGCTCAGCATGCAGCATGGCTGCTCGATGCTCAACCTGGTGAGTCCATTCTTGATTGCTGTGCCGCTCCGGGAGGCAAAACAGCCCATATATTGGAACGCACCCCATCAGCGCGAGTACTGGCCATTGATAGCGATGCCCAACGTCTAACCCGTGTTCATGAGAACCTGCAACGCCTGCAACTGGCTGAACTCGACGTTCGCGTGCAGCAAGGCGATGCCAGTCAGCCCTCTACATGGGCACCAAAAGAACCTTTTGATCGGATTTTGCTCGACGCACCGTGTTCAGCGACCGGTGTTATTCGTCGCCATCCGGATATCAAATGGTTACGCCGAGCGAGCGATATTGCCGAACTAGCGCAATTGCAAAGTCAGATTCTCGAGGCGTTGTGGCCACATTTGCGCGTCGGTGGCACTCTTTTGTACGCAACGTGTTCTATACTGCCACAAGAAAACGCGGAGCAAATCAAGGATTTCTGTGCGCGTCATCCGGATGCCATTCGACTTGCGACACATCCCGATGGCAGCGTAGACTGGCAATGGTTGCCCGGCGAGCATGCCGGCGATGGCTTCTATTACGCAAAATTGGAAAAGCGTGCATGAAAATAATCATTCTCGGTGGTGGTCAGGTTGGCGCAACACTCGCAGAAAACCTCTCGGGTGAAGATAACGATATCACCGTAGTAGATAACGACCCCGATCGTATCGACTATATTTCCGATCGCAATGACGTCCGCACCATTCTCGGACATGCATCCCACCCTCGTATACTGCGCGACGCCGGTTGTGAAAATGCCGACATGTTGATTGCGGTAACACCCAGTGATGAAGTGAATATGTTGGCGTGTCAAATTGCCTACACACTATTCCGTACGCCGAAGCGAATTGCCCGAATTCGCTCTGAGGAGTACACCAGTTATGGGGATAAACTGTTCCATAAAGATGATATGCCAGTCGATCATGTTATCTCTCCAGAACAGCAAGTTACTGAATATATTGCGCGATTGGTGCGTTATCCGGGCGCTTTACAGGTGATGGAATTTGCTGGCGGTCGAGCCAGTTTAGTTGCGGTCAAAGCCTATTACGGCGGTAAGTTAGTCGGACATGCTATCTCGACTCTCAAAGACCACATGCCCAATGTCGACACGCGTGTTGCCGCGATATTCCGTCAAGGCCAGGCGATCAAGCCGATGGGCACAACCATTATTGAAGCCGGCGACGAAGTATTTTTTATTGCCGATACTCGCTATGTCAGCATGGTCATGGAAGAGATGCAGAAGCTTGAGCATCATTATCGCCGCGTAATGATTGCGGGAGGCGGTAACATCGGCGCTGGCCTAGCGCGAATTCTCGAAGAAAATCATCGCGTGAAGCTGATTGAACGCGATAAGAAGCGTGCTGAAGAACTTAACGCGTCTATTCGTCATGCGACCATTCTTGAGGGCGACGCATCCGAGCAAAACTTGCTGATTGAAGAACACATCGAAGATGTCGATTTGTTCATTGCGGTCACTAACGATGATGAAGCCAATATCATGTCCGCCATGCTGGCGAAGAAGCTAGGCGCGAAGAAGACCATGGTATTAATTCAGCGCCAAGCGTACGTTGATTTGGTGCAAGACGGACCGATCGATATTGCGATTTCACCCCAACGCGCTACCGTATCAGCGTTACTCTCTTTGATCCGCCGTGGCGATATTGTCAATGCTTACTCGCTACGTAAAGGTGCCGCTGAAGCTATTGAAGCGGTTGCACACGGCGATGAAAAAACCTCCAAAGTGATTGGCAAAGCTATTAACGAGATCAAACTTCCACCTGGCACCACGATTGGTGCTATTGTTCGCGGACATGAAGTCTTGATTGCGCACGATGACACCATAATCAATGCAGATGACCACGTAATTCTGTTTTTAGTGGACAAGAAATACATTCGGGAAGTGGAGCGGATGTTCCAACCTTCGGCGTTGTTCTTCTAAGAACGCCAGAAGGTTGGTGTCAATAGAACCAGAATAGTGAACACTTCCAGACGCCCAAATAGCATGGCAATAATGAGTAGCCACTTAGCAGCGTCTGGAATTGATTCGTAGTTTGCAGCAACTTCACCCAAGCCTGGACCTAAGTTATTCAAGCAAGCTGCAGTGGCAGAAAACGCCGTGATGTCGTCTAAACCAGTAGCCAACAACCCCAGCATGATCACCACAAACACCAGAGCATAAGCGGCGAAGAAGCCCCAAACGGCTTCGACAATTCGCGGTGGCAGCACTCGGTCACCGAGTTTCACGGAAAACACACCGGCTGGATGCACTAGGCGATGCAATTCACGCATACCTTGACGATATAACAAGACCACGCGCACCACTTTCAAACCACCCGCAGTCGAACTCGCGCAGCCACCAATGAAACTGGCAAAGATTAGTAATATCGGCAAGAACAATGGCCACGCGGAGAAATCAGTCGTCGCGAAGCCTGCTGTGGTGCTGATAGATACGGATTGAAACAAAGCTTGATTAAACGCGGTGCCGGTATCGGCAAAAATCTTATGCGTCAGGACTGTGGCAAATACAATGAATAGTAATGCAAGTTGAATGAGCAAGAATGCGCGAACTTCAGGGTCGACAAAGTAACTACGCAACGTACGGCCTGTAATCGCTGCGTAATGTACCGCGAAATTCAGTGAAGATAAGAGCAAGAACACAACGCAGATGATATTAATCGTGGAGCTACCAAAATAGCCCATGCTGGCATCGTAAGTACTAAAGCCGCCCACGGCTATGGTTGAAAATGAATGGCTGACCGCATCAAACCAATTCATACCAGCTATTTTGTATGCAACGGCACACGCAACGGTTAAAGCCACATAGATGTACCACAGATGCTTAGCGGTGTCGGCGATACGCGGGGTCATTTTAGCGTCTTTTAACGGCCCTGGTATTTCAGCGCGATACAACTGCATACCACCGATGCCGAGCATTGGCAGAATGGCGACGGCCAGCACGATAATACCCATACCACCTAACCATTGGAGTTGCTGGCGATAATACAGCACGCTGTGGGGTAAATGCTCAATACCGGTAAGAATCGTAGCACCGGTAGTAGTTAATCCCGAGAATGACTCAAATGCTGCATCGGTAATGGATAATGGGACTTCTTCGGTAAATAGGAAGGGGAGAACACCGACAGCGCCGAGCACCGTCCAAAAGAGAACCGTCAACAAAAAGCCATCACGGGCTTTCAGGTCCGAGCGTTCACTGCGATTGGGATACCAGACCATAAAGCCAATAAATATGGACACGGCAAAGGCGAGCATAAAGGCTACACCACCGCCATCTTCATAGATAAGCGCAATAGCTGCTGGGGGCAATAAGGTGATACTGAACAAACAAATCAGTAGCCCTAATATGCGAAGAATGCCGCGAAAATGCACCGCGTGTCCTCTTTATTTTTGTTGTTGGCTCTGCAGGATGACTCGTCCCTGCGTCGCATTTTTGAGTTCACTTGCCAAAGTATGTTGGGTTTCCGCTATAACCTCAAGCGAAAGCCTGATCCGCTCACCAAATTGTTGCTCTTCAACCGTTACATCAAAGCGTTCGAGTAAATGCTGAACCGCTTTTTGATCTGCATAAGCGTAGTCGATAATAGCTTGATTGCGAATCAATTTTTCTGCTTTTGGTAAAATGTCGAGCGTCTCTACCAAACCTTGAGTATACGCTCGCTGTAACCCACCTGTACCCAGCTTCACGCCGCCAAAATAGCGCACTACAATAGCGGACACATTGCCCAGCTCGCTGGCTAACAAGACATTCAACATGGGCCGCCCAGCGGTACCACTAGGTTCGCCGTCATCACTCATGGCGTAGGTTTGACTGGCATCAGGCGCCCCATAAATAGCCGCACTACAATAATGACTGGCACCTGGCCACCGCGCCTGACAGTCCAGAAGATGTTGCTTACAGTCGGCCGCCGACTGCACAGGAGCGACTGACGTAATGAAGCGGCTATTCTTCACTATCAATTCAGATTCAGCTGCTTGCGCTGGAACCCAGTATTTTTGCATTAATCGCGACCTGCGCCCGCTTTGCTGATTTGCATGGCAGCAACTTGAGGGAAAATAGCCTCGTCATTGTCTTGCCGCAGAGTTCGGTAGATTTGTTGATAGACCAACACATTCTTCACGTAGTCGCGAGTTTCCTTGAAAGGAATCGTTTCTATCCAGCGATCGGCGTCGATAGGATCATCTGGAAGCCATTCAAACACCCGATATATACCGGCATTATAGGCTGCTGTGCCAAGCATCCAGTTGTTGCCGAGGCGCCCCTTTAACTCTGCCAGATACTGCGTACCCAAGCGCACATTGGTCGGCGCATGATGGAGTTCAGAAACCGACAGTGACTTACGCTCAAGGTAACGCGCGGTACTCGGTAATATTTGCATCAGTCCGTGCGCGCCAGCACCGGACGCAGCATCATGTCGGAACGCACTCTCGCGACGCGAGATCGCAAGCGCCCAGTTGATATCAATTCCGACTCGATCGGCATAATTCTGATGGATATCTAAGTAGGCTTCAGGGAAACGCAGCTCCACCGCGTCGAATTCACCCAATTGACCTAAGGTATAGATTACTTGGTCGTGCCAGCCCCACTGATCAGCTAATACCGCCATCGCAATTTGTTCGCGACCGGACAGGTGTCCGAGCAAACTGAACCATTCGCGCCGAGCATCGATATAGCGCTGCATCTGCAAGAATTCATAGGCACGCTGAACGGCTGGGAGATTCCGTACTGAAGCGATTTCGTCCGCACTGAGATCGACAGGCTCCGCAGCAAGTGAGAACGGCGTTTGTAGCCGCGCGGCTGCCATAAATCCGTAGTAATTGCGCTGTGCAGCAAGCTTTTGGTAGCGCGCTTTCGCTTGCTCTTCTTGCCCTAACTCTGCTGCTGCGCGGGCTGCCCAATATTGCCATTCGGGTTGTTCTGCTGTGACTACGGCTGATTGGGTGAAATCCAGAAGTGCCTGCCACTGCCCTTCACGAACCCAATCGCCAAGTTGCCACTGTAATGTTTGGTCAGTGTGCTCACTGGCATCGAGTCGTGCCAGCCAAGCGCCAGCGTATTTGTGATCTTTAGAACTCAATGCTACCGCAAATCGCTGCTCGAGAAAGGACCATTGTTCTTCCGACAAGGTGACATGTTTCGGTAACTGTTCGATGAACCTGAGTGCTCGATCCGGATCGCGCCAAATCAATCGGCTAAACCCATAGGTCACAATTTGGGCTTCGTGGCCCGGATGTTTTCCGGCTAAATAATCGAATCGAGTGACCTGCGAAGGGTCACGACGAACACGGTGATAATGTTCGGCCAAATAGCCCATATCTTTGGGCAAGAGCCCACCTAAATAGGGGACTAGCGTATGTTTACCATCTTCAGCAGCAAGTTGTAGTCGCGCCCAAACTTTATCGGTGGAGCGTTGCCCTGCATCGGCCCATTGCTTCAATAAAGAATCACAAGCTTTCGGCAGTGATGAGCCGGTCAACCACAATTGATCGACAGCGCGATAAAGGGCATCAGTCGGGATTAGCTTGAGGTCATGTTGATAACGCAAGTACCGACATTGATTTTCGGTAGAGCCCGGCGCCTTAAAATCACGAACAAACCGCTGCTTTTCACCTTTGCGAGCGAGGTAATCAAGCCACGGTTGGCGCAACTGCCAATCCATTGGGCTGTCACGATAAGCTTCGAGGAAGGCTAACACTCGGTCTTCGTTAGCGAGGTAACCCACTTGCTGTAATCGAGTTAGCTCCAAATACGGAACCAGTGGATAGTCGCCGAGTTGGTCGAGGAGTTGTTGATATTCCGCCAAGCGCCCGCGCTTTGCCGCATACTCGGCTTGCACGAACCATTCCCGCTGCTGCTCGCGCTGCGGAAATTCAGCTCGGATTGGATCTTTAATTCTAGGCTCCGCTACCGCAATTGAACTTACAAGACTCAAAGCCGTACTAACAAGCGATACCATGAGGAGCGTACGACCGAAAACAACTGGATGCTTCTGCATAACTTTCAAACGCTCGTTTAAAAAATCATTGAAAAATTGACCTATTCGGGCCAAACTCTGTCAAACCTTTAGAACAGCATAGCCGAAAGCAATCTGAGAATCAGTAGGAGAACAATATGATTTATCAGGGTGATAGCATTCGGGTCGACTTTATCGAAGACGGCATCGCGGATTTGCAATTCGCGGCGGCCGGTTCGGTTAATAAGTTTGACCAGAAAACCTTGGAAGAATTCAGTAATGCGCTGACAGCGCTTGCGAACACCAAAGATTTACGCGGTGTGATTGTCACCAGTAGCAAACCAACCTTTATTGTTGGTGCCGACATTACCGAATTTCTAACGCTTTTTGCCGACCTTGAGCAAACCAAGAAATGGGTTGCCATGGCCTCGCGGGTCTTCGATCAACTTGAAGATCTGCCAGTACCTACTGTTGCTGCCGTAACCGGCTTCGCTTTGGGCGGTGGGTGTGAAGCGACCCTCGCCTGTGACTACCGTGTTGCTGACACTACTGCAACTATTGGCCTACCAGAAGTGAAGTTGGGTTTAATCCCAGGGTTTGGTGGCACCATGCGTTTACCGCGCATCATTGGTCCAGACAACGCTCTTGAGTGCATCACCACGGGCAAAAATAATCGTGCCGATGACGCATTGAAGCTTGGTTTAGTCGACTCCGTTGTGGCACCAGAGAAACTCCGTGATGCCGCTTTAGCCATTGCTAAACAAGCGGCTGACGGTGACTTGAATTGGCAGGCGAAGCGCCAGCCAAAACTCGAGCCGTTAAAAGCCAACGATACCGAATTAACGATGACGTTTGTCACCGCAAAAGCGATGGTCGCAGCCAAAGCGGGTAAACACTACCCTGCTCCTCATGCAGCTATCAAAGCCATTGAGCAAGGTGCACGCCACCATCGTGAAGAAGCCCTGAATGCTGAAAATGAAGCGTTTGTTGGCTTGACGCAGACTGATGCCTGCCGCGCGCAAGTCGGTATCTTCATGGCGGACCAAATGGTCAAAGGTAAAGCTAAGAAAGCTGCCAAAGTTGCGACTAAGGAAATTAAGCGCGCTGCCGTTCTTGGTGCGGGCATTATGGGTGGCGGTATTGCTTACCAGTCTGCCTATAAAGGCGTTCCTGTCGTCATGAAAGATATTCGCCAAGATGCTCTTGATTTAGGTATGAACGAGGCGAGCAAAATTCTCGGGAAGCTGGTCCAGCGCGGCAAAGTTGACCATAAGAAAATGGCGCAGGTATTGTCATCGATTACCCCCACGTTGCTTGATGAGAGCGTGAAGGATGTCGATATTGTGGTTGAAGCTGTGGTTGAAAATCCGGATGTAAAAGGCAAAGTTCTGGCACAGATGGAAAGTGTGGTCGATGCGGACACGATTATCGTTTCGAACACGTCAACTATCTCGATTGACCGCCTCGCGAAAAACTTGAAAGACCCATCGCGTTTCTGCGGCATGCACTTCTTTAACCCAGTGCACAAAATGCCATTGGTTGAAGTCATTCGTGGCGAAAAAACGTCTGATGAAACTGTTGCTGCAGTGGTTGCTTATGCGTCGCGCATGGGTAAAACCGCTATTGTTGTCAACGACTGCCCAGGCTTTTTGGTCAACCGCGTCTTGTTCCCATACCTAGCTGGCTTCGCTGGCATAGTTGACGAAGGCGTCGACTTTGCCGGTATCGATAAGGTCATGGAGCGTCAGTATGGTTGGCCCATGGGTCCAGCGTATCTGTCAGACGTAGTCGGCATTGATACTGCAGACCACTGTACCGTGGTCATGGCAGACGGCTTCCCATCACGGATGCCTCGTGGTGAAAACAGCGCGATTGCGAAATTGGCAGCTGCCGAACGCTACGGTCAGAAGAATGGCAAAGGCTTCTACAATTATGGTGTGGACAAGAAAGGTCGCCCCACCAAAGAGAAAGCCCCAGAAGTTTACGAAACGCTTGGAATCAGTGGTAAAGAGCTCAGCGCCGACGAAATTATTGCGCGCTGCATGGTACCAATGGTCAATGAATGCGTGCGTTGCCTTGAAGAAGGTATCGTCGCTTCTGCTGCCGAATGCGATATGTCGCTGCTGTACGGTCTTGGCTTCCCGCCATTCCGTGGTGGTCCATTCCGGTATCTCGAGACCATGGGCTTAGCCAAATTCGTTGAATTAGCCGATAGTTATGCGCACTTAGGTGAAATGTATCAAGTGACCGATGGCTTACGCGAAATGGCGAAGTCAGGTAAATCGTACCTTGCGGGCTAACACAGGCTTACGGAGTTAATTATGAAAGACGTAGTGATTGTCGATTGTATCCGGACGCCCATGGGGCGTTCGAAAGGCGGTGTATTCCGCAATGTTCGTGCAGAAGATCTTTCTGCACATTTGATGAAAGGTTTACTAGAGCGTAATCCGCAGGTCGATGTTAATGAGCTTGAAGACATCTACTGGGGCTGTGTTCAGCAAACCTTGGAGCAAGGCTTCAATGTGGCGCGTAACGCTGCGCTGATTGCAGGTATTCCACATTCAGTTGCTGCAGTTACCGTGAACCGTCTGTGTGGTTCGTCCATGCAGGCTATTCACGATGCGACCCGCGCAATTATGGCTGGCGACGGCGAAATCTTTATTGCCGGTGGTGTTGAACACATGGGTCATGTACCGATGGATCACGGTATCGATTTCCATCCGGGCATGAACAAATCAGTTGCTCGTGCTGCTGGGATGATGGGCATGACCGCAGAACTGCTAGCACGCAAATTTGAAGTTGACCGCGCTGCGCAAGACGCATTTGGTGCGCGTTCGCATCAACGCGCTCATGCAGCCACCGTCGAAGGTCGCTTTGCCAAAGAGATCCTGCCGATTGAAGGCCATGACGCGGACGGTATTCTGCGCATGATTAAGAACGATGAAGTCATTCGCCCAGAAACCACCGCTGAAAGCTTAGCGGCCTTGCGTCCGGTATTTGATCCGGTCAATGGTACCGTGACTGCCGGTACGTCATCAGCCTTGTCTGATGGTGCTGCTGCGGTACTGATTATGTCAGCCGATAAAGCAAAAGCATTAGGCTTAACGCCACGGGTGAAAATTCGCTCTATGGCAGTAGCAGGTTGTGATCCATCCATTATGGGTTACGGTCCAGTTCCAGCCACGCAAAAAGCGTTGAAGCGTGCGGGTCTTAGCATTAAAGATATCGATTTATTCGAGTTGAACGAGGCTTTTGCAGCACAATCGCTGCCAGTACTCAAAGGTCTTGGCATTCTCGATATCATGGAAGACCAAGTGAACCTGAATGGCGGTGCCATTGCTCTCGGTCACCCACTGGGTTGCTCAGGCGCGCGGATTTCCACTACGCTCATCAACCTGATGGAAGACAAAGATGCAACACTGGGTCTCGCGACCATGTGTATTGGTCTCGGCCAAGGCATCGCAACCGTCTACGAGCGGGTCTAGTTCCTCGAGTAAACAGTGAATGGTGAACAGGTAATAGGAAAACAGAGTAAGTGGGTCTTCTGTTCTCTATTTACCGTTCACTGGTCACTCGCTACTGGCTATTGGTTACTCGTTACTGGAAGAGCTCAGAATTGGGCTCTTTTTATGTCTGGCTACTAGAAAATCTCGATCTAAGCACTTCTAGTAGCCAATAACTAATAGCTAATAGCGCTTTCAGTCTTTTCCTCAAATATTCCTTCCTATTCCTGAATATTCCTGTTTTTATGTCTCTAAGAATAGCCAAGACTAAACTGGAATAATCAACCAGAAGGAATGGAAGCAATGACCCTTGGTGAACTCCTCAAAGAAAAACGTATCGAACTGGATCGCAGTCAGGCAGAACTCGCTGAACAGATGGGAATTGAACAATCGTATCTATCCAAGCTCGAGAGCGACCGCTCACTACCCTCGACGGAAATTCTGAATGCTTGGCTCGGCGCTCTGGATATCACACTAGAATTTGTCATCGCCCAGTTTGACCCCAGTTATGTGCAAGGCCGACTCCGACAGATACCCAGCGTAGATGCCTATCTGCGTGAGCAAACCTCATCCCATCATCGCCATCGCCGCTCATGGTTATTGACGTGTAGTCTACTGGTCGCACTCTCCGTGCCCCTTTTCTATCTCGGCTACACCAAGCTTCTATTCCCGGAGCAAGCCTACCAATACATCTCCCCCGGAATTCTATTACCAGGAGACAACCCAAATTTATTTAAGAATTGGCGGGAAATGCATTATATGCACGATGAAGTCATCGAGATGCAAAAGGAGATGGCAAAACGAGAAAATCCTGACACCTTAATATTGCCTGAAAATCGCGGCATACAATTCACAATTCCAGCAAAAGAAGCAAATAACCCAGACTTTCAGCGCACTTATTACCGTTCTGGTAATGTTGAACAAATAAGGCCGATCAATGGCATTCTGCAAGCTCTCGGCTTATTTCTGTTCGTCGGCGGAATTATCAGCATCGCAATCGAACGCCGCTTTTTCGCCAAATGAAGCTACTAGCTAAAACATTAAAAGCGTAAGTGGTTACTGGCTATTGGTTACTGGAAAATACAGATCGGGTTTTGCGAGTAACTAGTAGCCAATAGCCAATAGCGTTTTCGGAGTTGGTTACTGCTTCCGGATGAGGTAACGATAAGGAGCAGCAGACGTCTCCGCCGCTAACAGCTCATGATCCATAAAGCGGCAGAAGCTTGGAATATCACGCGTGGTGGCTGGGTCGTCAGCAACGACTTCTAGCACATCACCCACTTGCAGCTTACGAATAGCGACACGCACCAGCATCACCGGCTCTGGACAACGCAAGCCGAGCGTATCCAACGTTGAAGCTATATCTTGTTTCGGTAAGGTGCTGTCGCTCATCTCGCCTCGATCCAACTAGAAACACGCTACTAGCTATTGGCTACTAGTTACTCGCAAACCACGATTGGCTCTTGTCTAGTAGCTAATATCCAGCAGCCAGTCACGCTTTTAGTTATTTACAGGTACTTCTGCCAGAATTCTGCTTTGCCCATCGATGCGTCGAGTTGATAAGGTTTAAAGCCGAATTTTTCGTAGGCCAGTTTCGCTGGTTCGTTGCCTTGTAGAACCTCGAGTGTGAGCTTCACGCAGCCACGGAATTCCGCCAGCGTTGCCACTTCATTGAGAAGCCGCTTAGCAATACCTTTGCCACGATGAGACTCGATAACAGCAATATCATGGATGTTCATGACTGGACGCGCGGCAAAGGTGGAAAACCCTTCAACGCAGTTGGCAATGCCAACTGGCTCGCCGTCATCAAATGCCAGAATTGAGAACACGTAGTCTCGCTTCGCCATTTCATCGACTAGATTTTCTTTGGTTGTTTCCGGAAGCGCTTCGCCGCCGCCCATGGGGTCACGTGCGTAATCGTCGAGCATGGCAACAACAGCTTGGCGATGCTTCGGGTTTTGATAATCAGCTAAAGTAATTTCTAACATAAGCAATGTTTCGAGTTCTCGTTAGTTATACGAATAATGGCTTTCTCACAGTGAGAAATTACGCATTTCCCTGCACACAGGTTCGTAACAATGGCAGTCCACACGATGGTCGTTCACCATGCCTACCGCTTGCATAAATGCGTAACAAATAGTCGTGCCGACAAAATTGAAGCCCGCCTTTTTTAACGCTTTGGCCATGCTATCAGAAACCGCATCTGATGTCGGTATGTCATGCCCCTGTCGAGCGAAAATACGCGGCGTTCCATCGCTAAATTGCCATAAGAACTCGGCAAAATCCTGCCCTTTCTCTTGCATGGCAAGATACGCTCGAGCATTGCGAAAGATCGATTCTATTTTCAGACGATTACGGACGATGCCTGCATTTTCCATCAATTCCAGCTTGTACGACTCGGGTAACTCGACAATTCGCTCGGGAACAAAGTCGGCAAAAGCGCGTTGATAGTTCGCTTGTTTCTTGAGGATTGTGATCCAGCTCAAACCAGCTTGCTGACCATCAAGACAGAGCTTTTCAAAGAGTTCGCGAGAGTCGGCAACCGGCCGCCCCCACACCTCATCGTGATAAGCCACATATTGCGGGTCAGAGCCACACCAACTGCAGCGGGTCTTGTTATCGTGGTCGTTGGGTTTTGTCATTTGCATGGTATCCTGTAACCGAGCGTCAACACAGGGTATAATTTACGCCACTTTATTAGAAAAAACAGCGCGAGATCACCGCATGGCCAGCTACGATGTAAAAACCTTTCAAGGGCTCATCCTAGCGCTCCAAGATTATTGGGCGCAACAAGGATGTGCAGTAGTACAACCCCTGGATATGGAAGTGGGTGCCGGTACCTTTCATCCCATGACCTTTTTGCGTGCCGTTGGCCCAGAGCCAGCGAGTTTTGCGTATGTGCAGCCATGCCGCCGTCCGACCGATGGCCGCTACGGTGAAAACCCGAATCGACTCCAGCACTACTATCAGTTTCAAGTGATTTTGAAGCCGTCGCCGAGCAACATTCAAGATTTATATTTAGGCTCATTAAAGCTGCTGGGCTTCGACCCATTGGTACATGATATCCGGTTTGTTGAAGATAACTGGGAATCGCCCACGCTAGGCGCTTGGGGTCTTGGTTGGGAAGTTTGGCTCAATGGTATGGAAGTGACTCAATTTACCTACTTCCAACAGGTCGGTGGTCTCGAATGTAAGCCAGTTGCCGGTGAAATCACCTATGGTTTAGAGCGTCTAGCCATGTACATTCAAGGAGTCGATAGTATATATGACCTGGTTTGGACCGACGGCCCACGTGGCAAAATAACCTACGGCGACGTGTTCCATCAAAATGAAGTCGAACAGTCGACCTACAACTTTGAGTTCGCAGATACGAAAGTATTGTTTGACCGTTTTGATGCAGCCGAGTCGGAATGCCAGTTGCTACTGGAAAACAATCTCCCATTACCCGCCTACGAGCAAGTGATGCGTGCATCGCATGCGTTTAACTTACTAGACGCGCGTCATGCGATTTCGGTAACTGAACGACAGCGCTACATTTTGCGTGTGCGCACTATGGCAAAAGGCTGTGCCGAAGCTTATTACGCAGCGCGCGAAGCGCTTGGATTTCCTCTTGTTGAGCAAGGAGCTTAACCCGTGCAACATGACACTCTTCTTGTAGAAATTGGAACTGAAGAACTGCCACCGAAAGCACTGAAAGGGCTAAGCGAAGCGTTTACTTCTGGACTCACCGAATTACTAAAGTCCAATGACTTTGCGTTTGGTGATGTGCGCCCTTTTGCGTCAGCTCGTCGCTTGGCAGTGCAGATCAAGAATGTCGCCGCGCAACAACCTGATAAAGTTGTTGAGAAGCGTGGACCGGCAGTCGAAATGGCGTTTGACGCCGATGGTCAACCGACCAAAGCAGCCCAAGGTTGGGCACGTGGGAATGGTATCGATGTGAAGGACGCAGAGCGTCTAGTTACTGATAAAGGTGAGTGGCTGCTCTACAAAGCGGAACAAAAAGGCCAAAGCCTAGCGGCGGTATTGCCCGGTTTGGTAGCACAAGCTTTAAAGCAGCTCCCGATTCCAAAGCCGATGCGCTGGGGAAGTAGTGATGCGCAATTCATTCGCCCAGTACATACACTTACCATGCTTTATGGCGACGCACTTATTGCCGGTGAAGTTCTGGAAATACAGTCTGGCACGCAATTACAGGGGCACCGATTCCATTGCCCAGAAGGCACGTCGATTAGTCAGGCCGATGACTATGAAGCAGTGTTGGAGAAAGCGTGGGTCATCGCCGACTTTGCGAAGCGTCGTGCTATCGTCAGTTCAAAAATTGAAGCCTTAGCGTCGGAGCTTGGTGGCCATGTTATTGCTGATGATGATTTGGTGGATGAAGTCACAGCTCTGGTTGAATGGCCTGTTGCGCTGTCAGCATCTTTTAATGAATCATTTTTGGCAGTGCCAAAAGAGCCGTTGATTGTCACCATGAAAGACGACCAACGTTACTTTCCACTGCATGATGCAGAAGGTAACTTGCTGTCGAAGTTTATTTTCATCACGAATATTGAAAGCAAAGATCCACAACAGATTATCTCTGGCAATGAGAAAGTCGTGCGCCCTCGCCTGGCCGATGCGCAGTTCTTCTTCGAAACCGATAAGAAGGTTACGTTAGAGAGTCGACTGTCAGCACTTGATAATGTTCTATTCCAAAAGGACCTTGGGTCCATAAAAGCTAAAAGTGATCGGATTGCCCATGTGGCGGCTGCGATTGCTGCTCGCTTAAACGGTAAGAGTGACGTTGCCGAGCGTGCCGGCTTGCTGTGTAAAGCAGACCTTGGCTCACAAATGGTTCTGGAATTCCCAGAAACACAGGGCGTGATGGGTATGCACTACGCTCGCAACGATGGCGAAGCTGCGGGTGTTGCTGAAGCGATTTATGAGCATTATTTGCCGCGTTTTTCCGGTGATGCATTACCAGAGTCCATTGAAGGTGCAGCAGTCGCACTTGCTGATAAGCTCGACACCTTGGTTGGTATATTCGGTATTGGCATGATTCCTAAAGGTGACCGTGACCCGTTCGCTTTGCGTCGTGCAGCTATTGGCTTGTTGCGAATCATTGTCGAGAAAAAGCTATCGTTGGATTTAGCTGAGTTAGTTAGCATTGCTAAAGATAGTTTTGGCAATTTACTGACTTCAGCCTCGGTCGAAAGTGATGTAGTTGATTTCCTGCTCGGTCGCTTCCGGTCGTGGTATCAGGAGCAAGGTATTAGCGTCGATGTGATTCAAGCGGTCCTCGCACGCCGACCAACGCGTCCGCTTGATTTTGATCGTCGCGTAAATGCCGTGACAGAGTTCCGCAAGCTTCCCGCGGCAGATGCTCTGGCAGCAGCAAACAAACGCGTTGGAAACATACTCGCCAAGGTCGACGGTTCCATCCCGTCCACGGTTGATAAGGCGTTATTGACAGAATCTGCAGAGCTCGAGCTTTTCGATGCGCTAACAAGCGCGTCAGCACAAGCACAAGCTTCGCTAGCGGACAATGACTACACTGCTGCATTAACTGCTTTGGCAGCCTTACAGCAACCGGTAGATACCTTTTTTGACAATGTAATGGTAAATGCCGACGATGCGGCTGTACGCAGCAATCGTCAAGCACTGTTAGCGCAATTACGCGAGCAATTCCTACAAATCGCGGATATATCACTACTCAACGGCTAACTGCAGAAAGCGCCTTTAGCTACTGGTTACTCGCTACTAGCAAAAAGAAAGCCCTCGAAGAGCGAGGGCTTTTTTGTATTTACGCCGTTCTAATAGCTACTTGCCAGTAACCATTAACGATTTTCGAGTTAGACGTCTAAGTTCGCTACCTTCAGTGCATTGGTCTCGATGAAGTTCCGACGTGGTTCTACGTCATCACCCATAAGCGTAGTGAACAACTGGTCAGCTGCGATAGCATCTTCAATAGTGACTCGAAGCATACGACGTGTTGCTGGATCCATAGTCGTTTCCCACAATTGGTCTGGATTCATTTCACCCAAACCTTTGTAGCGCTGAACATAGATACCACGTTTTGATTCGTTGATGAGCCATTCAACAGCTTCAACAAAATCATCTACTGGCTTCTCTTTCTCACCGCGACGGACAAAACCACCCGCCTCAACCAGGCCATCGATCTTCTCACCAATAGAAACCAGCTGATCGTAATCACGACCCATCAGGAACTCGTAATTCATTGGATAATCGGTATCGACGCCATGCTGACGAACCACGACAACAGGCAGATATAAATTTCGTTCTGCGTCATGTTCAATCCGCAAGGTGTAGGTTGCTGAATTGATTTCACGAGTAGTCAGGTCACCTTGTAACGTTTCTGCCCACGTATTCATAGATGCTTGATTTTTAAGCATTTCTTCAGTCAATCGTGGAGCATAGACGAGGCGCTGCAAGAACGCCTCTGGCATCCGTCGCGATAATCTCAATTTGATGCTGTTCTGCGCCAATTGATAGTCGGTAACCAAAGTTTCAAGGTGAGCCCCACTTATTCCCGGAGCGTCGGCATTCACATGCAACGAAGCACCATCTAGAGCCAAGCTCGTTAAATATTGCACTAAGCCAGCTTCGTCTTTGATGTATTGTTCTTGCTTACCTTTCTTCACTTTATAAAGTGGTGGTTGAGCAATATACATGTATCCACGTTCAATAAGTTCTGGCATTTGACGATAGAAGAAGGTCAACAGCAACGTTCGAATGTGCGAGCCGTCGACGTCAGCATCGGTCATGATGATGATGCGGTGATACCGTGTTTTGTCTGGGTTGTACTCATCACGGCCAATTCCACAGCCTAATGCAGTGATTAATGTCGCGACCTCTTGCGAGCCCAACATTTTATCAAAACGTGCTTTTTCGACGTTTAGGATCTTACCTTTCAACGGCAAAATCGCTTGGAACTTACGGTTGCGGCCCTGCTTTGCAGAGCCACCTGCAGAGTCACCCTCCACTATGTAGAGTTCAGATAACGCCGGATCTTTCTCTTGGCAGTCTGCTAGCTTTCCTGGCAAACCAGCAAGATCCAATGCACCTTTACGGCGAGTCATATCTCGCGCTTTGCGAGCCGCCTCACGCGCGCGTGCCGCATCGATAATCTTGCCAACAATGATCTTTGCTTCGTTCGGATGCTCAAGTAAGTAGTCAGCTAACTTCTCATTCATCGACTGTTCAACTGCACTCTTCACTTCTGAAGAAACAAGCTTGTCTTTGGTCTGCGAGGAGAATTTAGGATCAGGGACCTTGACGGAGATGACAGCAGTTAAACCTTCACGAGCATCATCACCAGTAGCGTTCGTCTTATACTTTTTATTCAGACCTTCCTTTTCCATGTACGAGTTGAGCGTACGGGTCAAGGCTGCTCGGAAACCAGCTAAGTGAGTACCGCCATCACGCTGAGGAATGTTATTCGTATAACAGAAGATATTCTCATTAAACGAATCGTTCCATTGCATGGAAACTTCAACAGTTATGCCATCATCTCGCTCTTGTGCGAAGTGGAATACTTGCTGATGAATAGGTGTCTTGTTCTTATTCAAATACTCGATGAAAGCACCAATACCACCTTCATACTTAAAGTGGTCAGAACGATCAGAACGCTCATCACGCAAAATGATCGACACGCCAGAGTTCAAGAATGAAAGCTCGCGAAGACGTTTCGCTAAGATATCGTAGTGATACTCAATGTCTGCAAAGATCTTAGGACTTGGCCAAAAGCGAATTTCGGTACCCGTCTTATCGGTATCGCCAATTTGCTTTAATGGGCTATCAGGGTCACCTAAGCTATAGAACTGCTCATAGACATGACCTTGGCGACGTATAGTCAGTTGAAGCTTTTCAGATAACGCGTTGACTACAGATACACCAACACCATGTAAGCCGCCCGACACTTTATAGGAGTTATCGTCGAACTTACCACCAGCGTGCAGAACGGTCATGATGACCTGGGCAGCAGAAACGCCCTCTTCTTCGTGCATATCAACTGGGATGCCTCGGCCGTCGTCGCGTACCGATACCGAACCATCGGAATGTATGGTGACGAGTATATCTTTGCAGTGTCCTGCTAACGCTTCATCGATCGAGTTATCGACAACCTCGAATACCATATGGTGTAAACCAGTACCGTCATCGGTGTCACCGATATACATGCCTGGGCGTTTGCGAACTGCATCGAGTCCCTTCAGGACTTTGATACTGGACGAATCGTAAGTGTTTTCTGCCATAAAAAGCTTCTCTATTGTTCCTTGACGGTTCCATGTTCCACGTGGAACATTTTGATATCTGCGCTAGAAAATAGTTCTGCCAGAATTCCGACATCTATCGCTGATACAAAAACCTGTGAATTGGATGCCATTAAGGCATCACAAAATTTCTTCTGGCTGTGTTCATCTAACTCAGCTGCAATATCATCAACGAGATAGATACATTGTACGCCAGTTTGCCTCTGTAAGTATTCACCCTGAACAAGTTTCAGAGCGGCAACTAACAGCTTTAACTGTCCTCTCGACAGTATATTTTTCACATCATCGCCATTTGCTTGAATTCGCAACTCGGCCTTATGAGGACCCACCGTAGTGTGCCCGTAACGTAAATCTTGTTCTTGATGTTTATTCAAAGCATCAAGCAACGTTCCTGAGCGATCCCAACCTGCCTTCAACACAGCCGTAAATTCGTATTGAGGGAGAAATGTCTTCAACCGCTCGGATAAATAGTCACTCAAACCCTCGATGTAGGATTCACGATAATCTGCAATCCTTTCACCATGACTTGCGAGCTGTTCATCCCAGTACGCATGTTCATTTTTGAATCGCCGCATTTTCAGCAGGCTATTTCGTTGTTTGAGTATCTTACTAAAGTTCACCCAGTCACTATAAAAGGAATGTTCCACGTGGAACACACCCCAATCGATAAACTGACGACGCTGTTTCGGTCCACCTAATACCAACTCCGTACTCTCCGGAGTCATCAATTGCACAGGTACCATTCGTGCCAGCGCAGCAAACTTCTTTTCCTTTTCACTATCGATACGAAGTTGAACTTCACCAACGTCGTCACGCTGATAGCCTACTGTATGCTTTTGACCTGATTGCTCTACTACTCGAGCAAACACAGTAAACCGACTTTGATCGTGCTGAATGAGCTGCCGATAACTCCCTGGCCGAAACGATCTTCCAAAACCTAAACAGTAAATCGACTCAAGTAGACTTGTCTTGCCGCTACCATTATCACCTGTAATTAGATTGATGGTTTGGCCGGGCTCAATTTTCGCTTGAGCGAAATTTCTAAATTGTGTGAGCGCCAGGGCCTCTAAGTACATCTGAATTCCGAATAAACCCGATTACAAACGCATCGGCATTACGACATACAGCGCCGAGTCATCTTCGTTATCTTCAACTAGCCCGCTTGCATCAGGATTGCTCAAAGTTAACTTCACTTGTGAGCCTTGTACTGTATTCAGAACGTCAATCAAATAACTCACGTTGAAACCAATCTCTAGGCTGTCACCTTGATAATCGACCTCGATGACTTCTTCAGCGGACTCTTGCTCTGGATTGTTAGCCGTTAAGCACATTTCACCAGAGCTCAAATTAACCCGTACGCCACGATATTTCTCATTTGATAAAATGGACGCGCGCATACATGCTTGCTTCAGAATATCGCGGTCGGCAACAACCACTTTATCGCCGCCTTGCGGCAATACTCGGCGATAGTCTGGGAAGCGACCATCGACTAATTTACTGGTAAAGCAAATGCCGCGAGTCTCAACGCGAATGTGATTATTACCGATAGCGACTTTCACTTCACTGTCGTCATCTTCGAGTAATCGCAGCAGTTCCATCACACCTTTGCGCGGGACGATCACTTGTCGACCCGTTAGATTCGGTTGCGCAATTTCACAACTGCTCATCGCAAGGCGGTGACCATCAGTTGCCACCGTGCGCAAAATATTCGTATCCGTTTCAAACAACATACCGTTCAAGTAGTAACGAACGTCTTGATTTGCCATTGAAAAATGAGTTCTGTCCATCAAATCTTTCAATATCGACTGGCTAGTAACGAGTTGAATATCGCTATCCCAGTCGTCGATATTCGGGAAATCTTCAGCAGGAAGTGTCGCCAACGTAAACTTGCTTCGGCTCGATTTAATCGTTGCCTTGTCCGCTGACGCGCTAAACTCAACCATGGCACCATCAGGCAGGCTTCGAACAATATCTACTAACTTCTTAGCGGGAACAGTGACTTCACCTTCGTCGCCGGTAGCAATGTCACAGGTCGACACTAACTCAACTTCCAAGTCAGTCCCTGTTAATCGCGCATGACCATCGCGTACCTGAATCAGTACGTTCGATAGAATCGGAATGGTATGGCGGCGCTCAACGGCTCCGCTTACAACTTGAAGTGGCTTTAAAAAAGCATCACGGCTGATGGTAAATTTCATCCCCACATTCCCCTGTTGGTCGATTCATTGCTCTCTTTGGAGTCGTTTTAATCTTATTGAATGCTATTTAGCTCATTCGCTCGGCTTATGCTGATAGCGTCCGAATTAAATTACGATAGTCTTCTTTTATATCATGTTGCGCGTCTTTCAACTCTTGTATTTTTCGACACGCATGCAAAACCGTCGTGTGATCACGACCACCAAATGCATCACCAATTTCCGGTAAGCTATGGTTCGTTAACTCCTTCGACAAAGCCATCGCTAACTGGCGAGGCCTCGCAACAGAACGACTGCGGCGTTTCGATAGTAGGTCAGCCATTTTAATATTGTAATACTCCGCCACTGTCTTCTGGATATTCTCTATGGTAACCAACTTTTCTTGCGCGGCAATCAGGTCTCGCAACGCCTCACGAACAAAGTCGATAGTGATTTGTCGGCCGGTCAAGTTGACGTTTGCAGCCAACCGGTTTAATGCACCTTCCAACTCACGAACGTTCGAGCGTAAGCGCTTCGCAATAAAAAACGCGACTTCATGAGGTAAGGTGATACCACGCTCTTGCGCTTTCCGAATCAAAATCGCCACCCGCGTTTCTAACTCAGGCGGCTCTATCGCAATAGTCAAACCCCAACCAAATCGTGAACGTAATCGATCTTCTACCCCTTCAATTTCCTTAGGGTATAAGTCGCTGGTCATGATGATTTGCTGATTACCTTCGAGTAACGCATTGAAAGTATGGAAGAATTCCTCTTGAGAACCCTTTTTGTTCGCGAAGAAGTGGATGTCATCTATCAATAATGCATCAACGGAGCGGTAGTACCGTTTGAATTCATTAATCGAATTATTCTTAATTGCATTTACCATGTCTTGCACAAAACGTTCAGCACGCATGTAGAACACCTTAGCGTCCTTTTTATGCGTCATGATGGCGTTACCGACCGCATGCAATAGGTGAGTTTTACCCAAACCAGTGCCGCCATAGACAAACAGTGGGTTGTAAACGCCCCCGGGATTCTCAGCGACCTGCAAAGCGGCAGCACGTGCAAGTTGATTCGACTTACCTTCAACGAAGTTATCAAAGGTATATTCAGGATGGATATTGCACTCGAATGCCGGCGCCGGCGAATCTTCTTGATCCCATGGTTGACGACGTGACGGGATAGGTGATGAACCCACCGTCGAGGAACGACGAACAGGAGTCGGCTTCGCATTATTATTGCTATTACCTTCAACGCCACCTACCGAGAAGGCAACATTAGGTGTCCGTCCACCCTTATCTTTCACAAGGTCACTCAGGTAGTCATTGATCAGATTCAGGTACTTATCCTTGACCCAATCAACAACATACATGTTGGGAGCAAATAGCGTAAGCGTGTCATCCTTGAGGTCCGCCTGCAAAGGGCGAATCCAGGTATTGAAATGCTGTGTCGACAATTCGCCTTGCAGCCGATCGGCGCACTGTTGCCAAAGCGATTTATTCACACCTGTCTCCCTGCTTTAATCGTTATCATTATCTGCTTGGTATTAGGTCTCTAAACGCCCACTGAAAGTGAGTCACAACAACGTCTAGATCCATTGTTTTAGTTCTCTCGATTCTACTGAAAATAGCACGCGATCGCTAGCTTTCGGACAAAAATATGCGACAGTCTGCTGACTATTTATCCACACTAAGAATCATTCTCAAGAACAAAATGTGGATAGCTTTTTGCGTTGACTTTAGTCCCAACAACAGATAGAATTCGCGCTCTTAATTTTAGGCAACCCGATTACGGATTAACGTCATGAAAAGAACATTTCAACCAAGCGTATTAAAGCGCAAGCGCACTCACGGTTTCCGTGCTCGTATGGCAACTAAAAACGGCCGCCAAGTTTTGGCTCGTCGTCGTGCCAAGGGCCGTCATAGCCTGTCTGCTTAATCAAAGCAGCTTGCATTGAAGCAGCTTGCATACGGACGGGAGTTACGACTGTTAACTCCCAGTCAGTTTCAGTACGTCTTCGAAAATCCCCCGGTGAAAGCCGTCACGGCCGAACTCACCATGCTTGCAAAACCCAACTCACTTGGCCACCCTCGGCTAGGTATTACTGTTTCTAAAAAGCGCGCGAAACGAGCAGTTGATAGAAATCGACTGAAACGTAAGATTCGCGAGAATTTTCGACTGAAACAGCATAAAATACCCGCGTTCGACATCATCGTTATTGCGAAAAGCGGTATCACCGATATCGACAACGACATTCTGCAACAGCGTTTGGATTATTTATGGCGTACCTTAGCAAAGCGTTGCGCGCAATACCTATTGGCTGCATCCGACTCTACCAGCTCGTCATCAGTCCGCTGATTGGCCCGCGTTGTCGGTTTTCGCCAACCTGTTCGCAGTACGCCATAGAAGCTATCCAAAAGCATGGTATGATGCGAGGCTTCTGGCTTGCCAGTAAACGGATAGCAAAGTGCCACCCGGGTCATCCCGGCGGTTTCGACCCGGTTCCAGGTACCGAACCTGTATCGGACAAAAACAAGACGAAGTAAAACAGAGACGAAGGACTTATGAATTCGCCACGTTCCATTTTGTTTATTGCATTTTTGGTAGTGAGTTTTTTCCTCTACCAAAGTTGGTTAGTTGAGACGGCTCCAGCCGGAATTCAGCAACCACAGCAAACCCAGCAGCAAACGTCCACGGATACTCCTGCAGCAACATCATCAGATGCAGCCGTTCCTGAAGCTATGATCGATGATTCGGTTCCAGCGGCAAATGCCAGCACTGCAACTCCCGAAACTGCTGAAGTGACCTCGCGCCAAGTGCGCGTAGTAACTGACGTGCTCGATGTGATGATTGACACCCGTGGAGGTGACATCGTCAGTGCCGAATTGACCCAATTTGCCCGAACTCAAGACTCTGCAGCGCGTTTCCAGTTATTACACGCGAATCCCGCTGAGCTTTATGTTGCGCAGTCAGGGTTAGTGGGAAGTAATGGTACCGATTCCGCTGACGGTCGTCCTGTGTTCTACGTGGAACAAGATCAATACGAATTGACTGACGGTACACTTGAAGTGCCCATGACCTACACCGCTGATGACGGAACCGTCTTTGAGAAAGTATTCACCTTTACTCCGGGTTCTTACGCTGTCGAAGTATCGTACCGTATTCAAAACAACACTGATGCACACCAGCAAATGCAGTTTTATGCTCAGTTAAAGCAAGTGATTATCGAAGGTTCAGGCAACATGATGATGCCGACCTATCGCGGTGGCGCTTACTCGTGGGATGAAGACCGTTATGAAAAATATGCTTTTGACGATATGCAAGATCAGCGCCTTAATCGTGCCACTGACACGGGCTGGGTTGCGATGTTGGAGCACTATTTTGTCTCCGCTTGGATACCTCGTACTGAAGGCACTAAGCAATTGTTCTCGCGGGTTATTGGCGGTAACCAAGCGATTATGGGTATGTTGTATCCAAGCACTATGGTTGCACCTGGTGCCACAGCTGAAATCACCTCGACGCTCTTTATTGGTCCAAAAGACCAAGACGCGATGGCACTGGTGGCCGAAGACCTTGATCTAACTGTCGATTACGGCTTCTTATGGTGGTTAGCACAACCCATCTTTAAATTACTTCAGTTGGTTCAAAGTTTAGTGATCAATTGGGGTCTAGCAATCATAGTCGTGACCGTCATCATCAAAGCGCTGTTGTATCCGTTAACCAAAGCACAATACGTGTCGATGGCGAAAATGCGGATGATTCAGCCGAAAATGACGGCCCTGCGTGAGCGTCATGGCGATGACCGTCAGAAGATGTCGCAAGCCATGATGAAGCTGTACAAAGAGGAAAAAGTGAACCCTCTGGGCGGTTGCTTACCGATGTTGCTGCAATTGCCTATTTTCTTGGCGCTGTACTGGGTACTGCTCGAAAGTGTGGAATTGCGCCATGCGCCGCTATTCCTCTGGATTGAAGATTTATCGGCGAAAGACCCGTACTACATCCTGCCAATACTGATGGGTGTATCAATGTTCTTCATGCAGCGCCTGCAACCGACACCTGCAACGGATCCAATGCAGCAGAAGTTGCTGCAATACATGCCGGTTATCTTTACTTTCTTCTTCCTGTGGTTCCCATCCGGTCTGGTACTGTACTGGTTGGCGAGCAACCTGATCACCATTGCACAAATGCAGTGGATATACTCAGGATTGGAAAAGAAAGGCATGATGGAACGCCGTAAGAAGTAAGCTATGGACGACGCCTTTAGCAACAACGACACTATTGTTGCCCAAGCCACGCCTCCCGGGCGTGGTGGCGTCGGCATTGTTCGTGTTAGCGGCCCTGCGGCACGACAAGTAGCTGAACAACTCCTCGGACACTGTCCGCCGGCTCGCAAAGCTGAATACCTACCGTTTCGGAATTTAGATGGTGAGCTGCTTGATGAGGGTATCGCCCTCTTCTTCCAAGCTCCCAACTCGTTTACCGGTGAAGATGTCCTAGAGCTACAGGGCCATGGTGGGCCAGTACTCATCGACATGATCATCAAAGCTATTCTGGATTTCCCTGATATTCGTCCAGCGCGACCGGGAGAATTCAGCGAACGCGCCTTCCTCAATGACAAGCTTGATTTAACGCAAGCAGAGGCGATTGCTGACCTGATTGATACAACGTCAGAGCAAGCCGCAAAAGCGGCCTTACAGAGCTTGCAGGGTGGCTTCTCGTACGAAATTGATCAGCTCGTCGACGCAGTAATTCATCTACGGATGTATGTTGAAGCTGCCATCGACTTTCCCGACGAAGAAGTCGACTTCCTAAGCGATGGCAAAGTAGCAAGCGATCTCGAAGCTATTATTGACCGCACCCATGAAGTAATGCGCCAAGCCAAGCAAGGTTCATTGTTGCGGGAAGGTATGAAAGTCGTTATCGCGGGCAGACCCAATGCGGGGAAATCAAGTCTGCTAAACGCTTTGGCAGGTCGCGAATCGGCGATTGTTACTGCTATTGCCGGCACCACGCGGGATGTCTTGCGGGAACATATTCAAATTGATGGCATGCCGCTGCATATTATTGATACTGCAGGACTTAGGGAAAGTCCCGATGAGGTTGAGCAAATTGGTATTCAGCGTGCCTGGGACGAAATTCGTCAAGCGGATCGCGTGCTGTTTATGGTCGACGCCACCGAAACAGAAGCCATCCATCCAGCGGACATTTGGCCTGAGTTTTTTGAGCAACTCCCTGATGACCTGCCCTACACCGTTATCCGCAATAAAGTGGATTTAAACGCAGAACCCGTGGCACTGGAGGACATCAGTGGTATTCCCGTACTGCATTTGTCCGCTAAAACCGGCCACGGCATTGAACTGCTGCGCGAACATCTCAAGCATTGCGTTGGCTACCAAGCCACCAGCGAAGGCAGCTTTATGGCGCGGCGGCGCCATCTTGATGCGCTGCAACGCGCCTTACAACACTTGTTGACCGGCCAAGAACATCTCGAGCTCTCTCTTGCCGGAGAATTGCTCGCTGAAGAGCTGCGGCTTACTCAGCAGCACCTCAACGAAATCACTGGCGAATTCACCTCCGACGACCTGCTCGGCAAAATCTTCAGCAGCTTCTGCATCGGCAAATAATTTAACGCATTGGCCAGTTGGGTTCGGCTGCGCTCAGCACGCCGCGCTGTTCGGCCTCGCCGATTTCAACGATAACCTTATGGTCCTTAATGACACTGAAGAAATCGCTCACGCGCACTTCATTCAGTGTCGCCAGTGGGCAGCTACCATGGCCATATATGCGCACGGATTCTTGGCCTGCGTAAACTTCACGGGTAGCGTACACCACCGGCAACACTTCAACCGCGCACTCCGCATTGAACTGCAGGGCACTCGAAATCAATTTCATAAATTTTGGTTGCTGCGCTTCTAGAGCATCCAGCGGCAATAGCCGACCTTCGTCGTTAACTAGAAATGGCGCCAAAGCGGCTAAATCATGCTCGACAATGCGCCAGCTCCAATCGAACTCCTGCGGGTGATCTTCACCGCTTTCGATTTGGATAAAACTCGTGCTGAAGCGATGTGCTTCCGCGCTTGTGGCTAACAGTAAACAACAGGCAATCAATAAGAAGTTCTTCATGGTTGTAGTTCCTCAGCGGCAGCCAAAAGTTGGCGATCAAAAGGTTCGCGGGCTACCGCGATGTTCAATTCAGCCCAGTGCATTGCTTGGTCTGCATCTGGCTCAACATGGGTAAAGAAGTAAGCCAAATCCGATGTGTGGAGCTTATCGGCACGCAGCACACGCATCTCAATACGCTCAGCCGTGACATCGCGCCAGCAGGATTGAGCGCCTTGTAGCGTCTCTGCATGGGCAATTCGAACCAATAGACTATCAACAGGTATTGCGTTTACTGCCGGACACTCGCCAACAACAGCAAAAACATCTGCAAGGCGGTTGGTAGCAATGAGTACATCAATCATTTGTTTCTGCGCAACAACGGGCTGCTCCGCGTAGTTCGGGTAGTCCAACCAACGTAAAGCATCGTTGTAAAGTCCCAGCAACTGGGCCTGCTCAGCGAGGATTTGTCGGCGCCAGCGAGTTAAGGCTGAACTCGGATCTTGATTGCGTTCTTCAAGGCGCACAAGGGCCGGGTAACTCATCGTCAGATCACCAGCACGTCCTTTCACCTCTAATAAACACGTTGCCACCACATCCATCGGTGAATATTGGCTAAGCGCTTGGCACGAGCGTTCAGCAACAGCGAGTTCATTTCGCGTTAAGGCAATTCGTGCTTGCATTAAATAAGCGTTTTCTTGTTCATAGCCAAGTTTTAAAACCGTCTCGATAGCAGCCAATGATTCATCAAAACGATGTTCAAATTGAAGTAAGTCCGCCCGTGCTAACCACCAGCGGGCCTGCTCTCGATTAGATAATGTGGTGAGTTGCGGTTGTATGTCATTCCATAACGATGCGGCACGATCATGCAGTTCGTGTTGTGCTTCGTCCTTGCCTGCTACGACATACGCAGCGTAGCGTTCAGCACCAGAAAAGGGGGTTGCGGCAATGCCGCAACCCCAAGGGGCCAACACCAAAAGGACGAGGAGCCTTAGGGTGCTTTTAGTCATTGCCAGATACCTCTCCGGCAGCAACTAAATCGTCAAACTCAGCGGTATCCATGACGTCTTGGTCATATTCACGACCATTGACGGCTAACGGTGTAGACTGAGCGTCCTGCGCATAGGCTTCACGTACTGCGCTGCGAAACGAGACTTGCAAGACATTAACCGTAATACTAATAGTGCCCGCGGCGCTCAGCTCACCGTCGGAGACGGAGAAACTAAAGCTGTCGTCACCGGTGTACTCCGCTGCGGGAGTATAAGTGAATGCACCGGTAGAACTGACGGTCACAGTACCGTTCATGGGTTCATCGCCAAGACTAAAGGTGAGCGTATCACCATCACGATCTGTGGCCGATAACTGCCCCATCAAAGGCGTATCAGTAGTTGTGGTTACACTTTCCGAAACCGCACGTGGGGTGCTATTCGGAGTTGGCTCGTCATCACTCGATCCACCGCAGGCACTGAGTACCAGCATCGAACTAATGAGCAAAGCTATACGAGTTTTGCTGCTATTCATGGGTCTAACTCCTTACTGTGGTGAACCGGCTAATGGTGCGACCAAGTATGGGAACCCTGTATCCACAAAGCTCGCATCAAGTGGAGCGCCATCGGTAAATGGAGCGAAACCTACATTCGCATCCGCAGGCGTGCAGAAGCCGAGATTCGTTGGCTCGCCATTGACAGGAATGTCATGACACAACGCACCCATCACGACGCGCAAAGCGATATCAACGACGTCATCACCAGGACGGCGACCATTCGGGAAACCTGCAAGGTCATTACCGGCAACACCAAAGTTTGACTGTAAATCAGCCGGGGTAGCTGGAATAGCTGTATTCAAGCGCAACATTTCTGACGGTGTCACTGTGGCTTGCTGGTTCACACCTGCAAATCCCGTCAAGAAAGCCGCAACCAAATCCGTACGCGGATAATTAGTCGGTGCGATAGTCTCGAAGTCGGTACCCAAAGTCGCGTTTACCGCATCTTTGAACAGGAGGTCCAAGATGATTGGTAAAGTTGGATTGGTCACATAAGTTGCGAACTGCCCGTCTTCTGAAGGATGCGCAGATGAGAATCGATCTTTGTCATCAATACCAATTACCAATTCGTTTACCAGCGGTGAACCTAACCGTGATACTTGTACCAATGCACCGCCGTTCACTTCAGGTTTGTCGAAGGTTGCATTTGGATTCAGGATGCGCGCTTGCGGTAAGCTCGCGGTAGTCCATGCACCAATAACACCGTTACCATCACCCGTAAGGCATGATTTCGGTACTTCTAATGCAATAGTGTTGACGTTTTTATCATTCAAGTCGTCATTGGCCGTCGACTGCGTAATACCACCTGGGAATCCAGCACCGTCGCCGGCACCAGGAGTACTGTCGCCTTCAACCGGCACATAATTCACCAAGTCGAATGTCTCACCCAAGTTTACGGTGAATGGGTCTTTGCGTTGACCAACAAACACGCGACCGGGCGCACTACAATTTGGAATCGATACGTCATAGACATACTGGTCTGCATAGGCCGCATAATCAGCAGTTGAACCGAAGGTCTTCTCGCCAACATAAGCGTATGGTTTTACGAACTCACTTTCACCATTCGCGCCCATAACGTCACTGCTAGTACCCGAATCCTGCGGACCAGAGACAACGTCAATCGTGTAGGTTTCGCTGAAGTTTAACGCACCGTTACTACCGGCTGCGATAGGACCAACATGCTTCAGTGGCACGCTGACTTCAACGCCATCAGGACCAACGGGAAGCTTGACGCCGCCTACTTGATTATTAAAGCGAAATTCAAAAGTCACATCCTCAACGGCGTCACCATCGGAATCAACGTGTAACGCATAAACTGCAGCAGGATCCATCGCAAAATAGTTTGGACCGCCGTAGCTGTCTTGCAAAGGAATATAGTTAGCGATGATCGTGACATAGTCTTCACGACCTGGCTCATAACTATTAAAGATATAAAAGTCCGTCGAATCGACGGTAGGGAAGCGCGCAACATTCGGCGCTTCACGGTGACTTGATGCAAACGCAGTAGTCGCACTAGCAATGGCTGCAACTATAGCTGTCGCAATAACAGTTTTCTTGTTCATCTGAATGCCCTCTTAATCGTTTTCGGTTATTGGTCAAAACCCGACAATTTCAGGCGGGTCTAACCTATAAACGAACAAGAGGGCATATTGGATGCAAAAAATTTTACATTCTTATCAGATCAGTAGTATAGAGCACTGGACCCGTTGGTACTGGTTCAGGTGAACCCCCAAGTGGCTCGCGGCTTACAGCCAATGCGGCTACTTGCGCTAAATCAATCCGCGTACCCAAATCTAATATAACATCGCCTTGTTGTGGCAATAAACCGAGAGAAATAGGCGGCGTACCATCAACTGGAAGCATCCATAATTGATAATCCTCATTCGGCAGCCGTTCAATAGCACCCACTGCGGCTACCTCAAGACGCTGTTCACGCTGTTCGATTAACCATAAAGTACGTGCTTCACTGCTTTGAATCACGGCCACTCGCTCAATAGACGGAGCGATAACCGGATCGGCTGGAATCAACATAACCAGATTCACAATCAGCAATAAGCTGGCGAACGCGCCAAAGAACCAAGGCCACTTCGATGTGGTTTCAGTTTTCGATTGAACCCATCCTAGACGCGATTGAATGCGTTGCCACACACGCTCACTAGGTTGTTGAATGGGAATCGTATCGGTGAGCTCATGCAGGTGCTCTTCCCAAAATGCGACTTCGTCACGAAGTTTCGGAATATCCATCATGAGTCGTTGAAAACGTCTGCGCGCAAGGCCACGCATACTTCCTACCACAAAGCGGGCGGCTAGCTGGTGCTGTAATTCTGTTGATTGATAGTTCATCGTTGTAAGCACCTCTTCAGACTTTCCAGACCTCTACGGATCCAACTCTTTACTGAGCCGAGCGCTTCACGTAAGTGATCACTCACTTCTTGGTGGCTTAACCCATACACGAAGGCCAGTTGAATGGCCTGTCGAGTGGTCGGTTGCAGCTCGTCCATACACACCCGAAGTTGCTTACTGTCGGCAAGGGAATCTAGGGAGGAATCCAAGGTATCGGTAGCCGGTATCTCATCAAAGTCGTCAGTTGAAAGCTCTTGGTTAGCGCGATTACGTAATAGGTCGATCGACCGATAACGCACCATGCTAATCAGCCAGCTCATCACTGAGCCTTTGGCTACGGTATAATCCCCCGCTCGATGCCAGACCTTAATAAATGTGTCTTGGAGTGCCTCTTCCGCCCAATCGGTTCGTCGCACAATTGTCAAACTGACGGAGTACAACTTCGCCGAGGTGGCCTCGTAAACACGCCGAAACGCGGCGGTATCGCCGAGCGCGATTTGTTGTAAATCACGCTCGAGTGTTTGTGGTGTCGTCATAACAGGGGATCCTTGTTGCTGCGGTTATATAAATATTCGTATAACTCGCGCTTTTGGATGCAAACATTCGCAACTATTCTTGTACTGGCGGCTTGCGAACAAACCAAGCCACTACCGCAGACGTGATGATTCCCATAACGAAGGCGCCAACAACGGCTTGCAAGAGATAACTGTCTAACGAAAAGTAAGCGACAGCATCTGCTTGGCTCATTTTGTCGTTTGCTACCGCGTAATCAATAGCATTGGTAAAAAAGTGCGGTGTAATGAATGTATGGGTCAGGTACTGTCCCAACGGCGTCAATAGCGTTACTACTATGGTGATTACTAGACCAGACAGGAACCCTTGCTGCCACGTCATCACTCCGTTTAATTGACTGCGCTTTTGTCGCAGAGCGAGCACATAAATAGATATCGCGATAATGGCAAATAAGTTGGTCCAGAAAGGGTGTTGGTCGATGTGGGTGCTGTGCAGACCTGCTAGGCGCTCAAGCAGCATCCAAAGCAGCATGGCGACCATAAAGAGGACGCCCCATTTGATTTCTAAAGCATAGTTTTTCATGACTCAATACTCGCTTCTTGTTGTTATTAGAGGAGATTCGAGCTTGAGTATAGCCAAAAACTACAAATTGCGTACTCGTGATTGAATCCGCTTAATAGCTTGGCTGTGTAATTGCGAAACGCGCGATTCCGTCACGTCGAGTACGGCACCAATTTCCTTCAAGTTGAGCTCTTCTTGGTAGTACAAAGTGATGACCAGTTGCTCTCGCTCTGGGAGAGTTTCGATGGCATTAATCAGTAATTGCTTCAGCTGAGCTTCGGTAACCTGCTCAGCGGGAGTATCCACGCCCTCTTCAGTCGTGGTTTCGCCGCCCGGAGCTTCTAGCACAACTTCGTCGTAGGACAGCACTAAGCCACTATTCGTATCTTGCAGCAACTGATGATAGTCCTCTATAGACATCTCAAGTTCAGCGGCTATTTCACGCTCTTCAGGGCTACGACCAAGTCGTTGCTCTAAACGACGCATTGCTTGTTCAAGTTCGCGCCCACTGCGGCGGACACTGCGTGGTATCCAATCGCGACTGCGCAGTTCATCAATCATTGCACCGCGCACGCGTTGATGAGCAAAGGTCGAAAACGCCACACCTGCTTCAGGATCAAACCGGTCGACACAATTTAGCAGGCCTTCCAGACCGGCCTGAATTAAATCGTCGGTATCAACTCCAGCCGGCAATCTCACCTGTAACGCCAACGCTTGGCGGCGCACCATAGGGTAATATTGTTCAACAATGGTGTTGCGGTTTATTTTGCCTTGAGACGTATACATATCGTCCTTTGCCTACCCGTCCTGCGGTTCACGAATAATCAATAATTCAATATCAAAATAGGTTTGCGCAATGTGTTGTACGTTGCTTAATAACCCTCTGCGAGACGCCATTGCAGGGTGCACTGCTAATACTCGTTGGTTGCGGACACCCGCTGCAGAGAGTGCGCGCAATGCTTGATAAGCGCGATAAAAGCTATCAAGGTCAGTATCAATCCACAGCCCTAATCTAGGGTAACTTTGTACCACTTTATCCAACTGAGGATAGTCAGTGGCTACTGGTATAATTCGCCACCGACTGGCATCGCCAACCCAACGTTTGCCCACTTGCTGCCAGCGTTCTAGCACGCCTTCAACTCGTTGCAGTTGTCCAGGTCCAAGCTGTGGTAAGCCAATCACGACAAGGTCTTCTGGCTCAGTCAGAAGCGCGGAACCGTCATCCCGCTCCTGTGCCCACTGTCGTAACCCTGCCGCTTGATCAGTCATGTTGAGACCAACCCCTTGTTGATTCCGCTTGAATGCCTGCTGATACTTCACGCAATGCCTGATGCGCAGATAATACTCGAATCATTCCACTCACTAGTTTACTGCCATCGACGCGACCCCGTTTACCACTTAAAGCAAGTAAATCGGCTCGCAATCGAGCCGCTTGGGGCTGCAACGAATACTCCAAATGGATGGCACTTGCAGCGATTGCCGCTGCTAACCACTGACGTAGCTCGCTTGGCGCTCCGTCGAGCTGTTGCCACGCAAACCGCTGCAACCGGCCCAGCTCTTCTAGTTGTAAACTATACGTAGTCCGCGCGACCAAGTCATCCACACTGGCATTCGCGTCGAGAATCCAATAACGGCGTTGTACGGCTGCTTTGCCCTTGCCACCCTGTAATTCACCGTAACACAGCTGCCACGGAGCGTCGCTAGCAACGCCATCAACCGCTGCAATTTTGAGCCTTAACGTCCGCGTTTCGCCTCGATAGACTAATTTTTCGGCGCCTTGCTGCAGTGGTACGCCATCGCGCTTAATAATTTCACTGGCAGATCTTACTTGTCCCTGCTGAGCCAAACGATGATTTACATTCACTGTAGCCAGCCAACCGCAACCGCGACTGGTTAAGGAGGACAACTCTGTCACATCCGGCAAATAATCAAATAGTTGCAATTCCGCTGACTGAAACTCCGGTACGTCGCACCAGCTCGCACTCAACATCGGCAAACCACCTTGCGACAGTGCCACGGTAGCCGTGCGTTGCGACCAGCCTTGCAGTGGCTGTGGTGCAGCCCATCGAACCGCTGGCGGCGTGCGTTCGGTACGTGGTGGCGGCACTTGTCCGAGTTGGTATGCTTGGGTCACTAAAGCAAAATCGGGGATCAGTTGCTGTAAACTGGCAAAAGCAAATTGCAAACTTTGTCCTTGGTCGACCAGCCGACTTGCATTGAACTGCTGCGGCAACTCCAACTGCCATGCTTGTTGCTCTTGCGCACTGGCTTGAGTTGCATCGCCTAACGCGCAATTCAGCAAGCTCTCAATATGGGGCGGTTCGAAATCTTCTGGCACACGCTGGCCGCTGGAAATAGCTTGTACTTGAAACTGATGCCGACAAATCACGTCGAGGACACCACCGCTGTGCGTACACTCGTCCACTTTCGTAATAATGCAGTCGTTAATTTGAAGGTCACTTTCTTGCGCTATGCGCCGGTATATTCGCGCTACTTCATCGAGCGTTGTCGGTTGCGCGGCAGCGTTGAGCAATAGCACTAACTGAGAAGACTGCGATTGCTGTAACGCCGCTATTTTGCTTGGTAACCGCTGATCGCGCTGGCTCATACCGACTGTGTCCACCAAGATTAATCGCTTGCCTTTCATCGGTTCAGCCAACGCTGAGAGCGAGTCACCGTCGCGCAGCGGATGCATGTCGACATTCAAAATATCTGCGTACACCTCTAACTGCTGCTGTGCACCGACACGATAACTATCTGTGGTGACCAATAGCAAACTATCGGCACCGTGGCGCATCACGTATTGAGCTGCCAACTTCGCCGTGGTCGTCGTTTTGCCTACACCGGTCGGACCTACTAACGCCACAACACCTGTAGCATCGAGAATAGGCCAATTCACCTCAGCCACGGCTATTCGCGCACTAATTTGTTCACGAACCCAACGCTCGATATCAGCCTGACTAGCAGACGCTACATTCAATGAACCGGGCATATGCGACACAATCTGTCGCGATAACTCATGACTGAAACCACCTATGCGCAAACGGCGATATAAACGGCTTTTCTGATCTTCTGCGAGTGCTTTGTCTTGAGTTCCTGCAGTTGTTGTTGAGCGTAATTCGGCTACTTCGGCTCGCAACGCCTGCATCTCAGTGAGTAGTTGCTGCGTGACCTTAGTAACATCCACAGAGGTAGCCGCGGTCTCAGGAGCGAGCTGATCTAAATCTGCCTCAAGAGCAGCGAGTACAAGCACTCCCTGACTATTCGGGCGCGTGCTGAGAATAACCGCATCGTCACCGAGCTTCTCGCGAACTTGCCGCATGGCTTCGCGCTGGTTGGCAGCGATAAACTTTTGCACCAAAGCCATTATTGACCACCACCTTGATTCGCCTGCGCACCAATCACACTAATGACCTTAATAGTGCGGTCGTCTGGGATCTCCGCTTGAGATAACACCGCCAGATCAGGTAATTGACGGCGCAAGAAATGGGCTAACAAGCCACGTAAATGATGGGGTGCTACAAGAACAGTTGGGAGCCCCATGGTTTCGAGTCGTTGCATCGCTTGTTGTGTTTGCTGCGCCAACGTATGCGCGAGGCCAGGTTCCAACGAACTGTTTTGATTCAATGCCTGAGTCAACATTTGCTCCAGCTGGACATCCAAACCAATCACTTGAAGTTCAGAAGTACCGCCAAACCATTTCTGCGTAATGGCTCGTCCTAACGCCAAACGCACACGTGCAGTAAGGTCGTGTACATCGGTTTGCTGGCCTTCAAACTCGGCGAGCGTGTCGAAAATAGTGCGTAAATCGCGAATGGATACATCTTCATTCAACAAATTCTGTAGGAGCCGTTGTAACGTGGTCACAGTCACACATTTCGGGACCACATCTTCCACTAGCGCTTTGTTCTCTTCAGCCAGCTTATCAACCAACTGCTGCACTTCTTGGCGGCCGAGCAAATCAGCAGCGTAGCGTTGTAACAGATGATTCAAATGGGTGGCAACAACGGTACTCGCATCAACCACTGTGTAGCCATAAATTTGCGCATGCTCACGCTGATCGGACTGAATCCACAGCGCCGGTAGGCCGAATGCGGGATCTTTGGTGGCAATACCTTCCACAGAACCGGTAACTTGACCCGGGTTGATGGCCAACCAGCGGTCTGGTTGAATATCAGCGCGCCCGACTTCACCGCCTTTCAAGGTGATGCAGTACGTTGTGGGTGGCAATTCCAAGTTATCGCGAATGTGCACCACAGGCGGCAAGAATCCGACTTCTTGCGCAAATTTCTTACGAACACTTTTGATCCGACCCAGTAATTCACCATGCTGGGTATCATCGACTAAAGTGATGAGGCGATGGCCGACTTCCATGCCCAGCGTATCGACCAATTGTACATCCTGCCAACTTGCCTCTGGCGAACTAAAACTTGGCGCTGGCGTAGCTGCTTCAGCCGCTTGTACCAATGCTTGTTGTGTTTGATTTTTATGCAGATACCAACCGATACCGCCCAACAGCGCAGCGAATAGCAAGAAAATAAAGTTTGGCATGCCCGGGATGGCACCGAGTAATCCAATAACGCCTGCTGCTAGCCACAATACCTTCGGACTCACAAACAGCTGTTTCAATAGCTGTTGCCCGACGTCTTGGTCGGTATTCACTCGAGAGACCGTGACACCGGCCGCCGTGGAGATAATCAATGCTGGAATTTGCGCGACGAGACCATCACCTATGGTCAACAAAATATAGACTTGAGCCGCATCACCAAAACCCATTCCGTGCTGCATGGTCCCAATCAACAAGCCACCGATGATGTTAACAATCATGATGATCATACCGGCTACAGCATCGCCGCGGACGAACTTGCTAGCACCGTCCATCGATCCATAAAACTCGGCTTCCTGACCTACTTCTTGACGCCGACGGCGCGCCTCATCTTCACCAATCAACCCAGCATTCAAATCGGCATCAATAGCCATTTGTTTGCCCGGCATGGCATCCAAAGTAAACCGTGCACCAACTTCCGCAATCCGGCCCGCACCTTTGGTAATAACCATAAAATTGATGATCACGAGAATCAGGAAGACAACTAAACCGACTGCAAAGTTACCGCCAACGAGAAACTCACCAAAGGCTTCAATCACTTTACCGGCTGCATCACCGCCATTATGTCCTTCCATCAATACAACACGCGTTGAGGCGACGTTGAGTGACAGACGCAGCAAAGTAGTAAAGAGCAAAATGGCTGGGAACGCCGCAAATTCGAGCGGCTTTTCGGTAAACATGCTGACCAAAAGCACCATCAATGACAAGGCAATGTTGAAGGTGAATAGGAAATCGAGAATGAACGGCGGTAATGGCAGAACCATCATCGCCAAAATCATTAATATCAGTACTGGGCCAACCAGAACCTGCAGTTGAGTCCCATTGATTTTGCCCATGCTCGTCAGGAGGTTCATGAGGCCTCCACTTGCATGTTTTCAGGTACTAAGATGTTTCGTGGCGTGGGAGGGAATACACCATCGCCTCGCGTCGCCTTCTTCAACTGGAACGCCCACGCCAAGACTTCGGCAACAGCGGTGTAGAGATCAGCTGGAATTTCACGCCCAATATCGACATGACGATTCAAGGCCCGAGCGAGTGGCGCAGCTTCTAACAATGGCACGTCATGCTCAGTGGCGATTTCACGAATACGCTGTGCGATTAGATCCGTTCCTTTGGCTACCACTTTGGGTGCGCCACTGCCAATTTCGTCATATTTGAGCGCCACAGCATAATGTGTCGGGTTGGTCACAATCACGTCCGCAGTAGGCACATCGACCATCATACGGCGTCGTGCCATGGCTTGTTGTTGCTGGCGAATTTTCGCTTTTAAGTGGGGATCACCCTCGGTTTCTTTGTTCTCACGCTTTACTTCGTCCTTCGTCATTCGCAGCTTTTTGTTGTGCGTAAAAATTTGATACGGAACGTCGAATAACACCACCACGACCAGAACCATAACCATCAGTAAACACGCAAGTGCTGCCAGCTCCAGCGCACTGTAGAGCGCCTCTCGGGTCGGTAAGGTCATTAATCCCATGAAGGTTTCACGATTCGACCACAAGAAGAGGCATAACACGCCTCCGACCAGAATGGTCTTGGCAATAGCCTTACCTAACTCGGCAAGCGACTGGCTTGAGAAGATACGTTTAAGGCCCTTCGCCAGGCTAAGCTTGTCGAGTTTCGGCTGCATTGATTTGGCAGAGATCAACCAGCCACCTAGAAGAGCCGGAGCAACTAAAGCTAAAACCACCATCACAACGAATAATGGCAATAGAGCAAATAATGCTTGCTCCGCAAGACCCAAGGTATTCGTCAGCATTGGACCGGGTTCTGTTACCGCCAAGCGCTCAAATAGAAAGGCTTGCTCCATGACCGTGCCGAGTCGTGCATAAATATCGGAACTCATTCCCCACAGAGCAATAAGGCCACCGAACAGCAACACAAAAGTGGTCAGCTCGCGCGATCGCGCAACCTGACCTTCATCCCTCGACTTTTGAATTCGTCGGGGTGTGGGGTCTTCTGTTTTTTCCTGATCGCTTTGCTGTTGCTCGGCCATCTCACTTTTCCAACAGGGACAATTCGGGACTCTGTTGGCTAGTGTGCCGCATAGCAATTAAAAATGAATGGTGGAATAAGGCTGTTTTGGTCGCTTATTTCAAGCTTTCTAGTTGTTCCCAGTTGGCGCTGTCATGGTCGGTCCGGCACCTTCAGTAGGCTCGCTGAGGATATCAAACTGATCACCTTTGAAAAGACCCTGTTGCTTGATGAAATCTGCCGACTCAGACGTATGCACTACAAGGGTAATCCGGCGGTTCATCGGGTCGTCCGACGCGACGTCCTCCATCGGGATCCGATCCGCTACGCCCATCACGAGCAGCAATTTCTCAGAATTGAGGCCACCCTGCACTAACTCGATACGTGAGGCGTTTGCGCGGTCTGAAGACAACTCCCAATTACTATAGCCAACTTCACCACCAGAATAGGGAATACTGTCGGTATGACCACTAATTGTGACTTCATTTGGAATTTCATTGAGTAATGGTGCCATCGTTCGCAACAGTTGACGCATGTATGGAGCCACGTCATCGCTTCCTAGCTCGAACATCGGTCTTTGCGCTGTGTCGACGACCATTATTCTTAGCCCTTCTCGGGTGATATCAAAGCGCAGCTGATCGCGGATATTGCGTAGCTCTGGATCGGCGTCTACGGCGCGCTCAACGCGCTGTCGCAGATTTTGAAAGTGACGGCGAACGTCAGACGGCCGCGTCTCACGACGCAAATCGATTCGAGCTTGCTCGCCCTCGGCATGAGACGGATCTGCACCACCCCCTTGGATGGCTGATGCAGCTGCTGAGTTTCTGTCACCACTGCTTAATGCGACGACTAAAGGCGTCCGAAAATACTCCGAAATACTCTGTCGATCTTTCTCGCTCGACATCGACAAAATCCACATCGTCAAAAACAATGCCATCAACGCAGTCATGAAGTCTGCTAGCGCAATCTTCCAACTACCGCCGTGGTGTTTCTTGACGATCTTTTTGCGTCGAATAATTATCGGGCGTTTGTCATCGGACATGATTAGGCTTCCGCTTTCGCTCCGCGTACATGATCTTCAAGCTCGTTGAACGTTGGTCGTTCAGCAGTGTGAAGTGCCTTCCGACCAAACTCGACAGCGAGTTGAGGTGCATAGCCATGCATGCTTGCAAGCAATGTGACGCGAATGGTTTGCAGCGCCTTCACAGCCTCTGCAATTTGGTGTTCGAGTCGACTCGCAGCTGGGTTGATAAATCCGTAACCCAATAAAATACCGAGGAAAGTTCCAACCAATGCGTGCGCGATCATGGTGCCCATGACATCAGGTGGAACATCGGCAGCACTGAGCGCTCGAACCACACCGAGTACGGCGGCAACGATACCAAACGCTGGCATCGCATCACCGACTTTAGTGAGTGCCTCAGCTGGAATTTCTGCCTCTTGCTCAAAGGTCTCAATTTCATGCAACATGAGCTCATCGAGTTCTTGTGGGTTCATATTGCCGGAAATCATCAACCGTAAATAATCGTTGATGAAATTGAGCATCATATCGTCTTCAAGAATATCCGGATGCTCAGAAAAAACGGTGCTTTCCTGTGGGTTCTCGATGTCGCGCTCAACGGCCAACATGCCGTCACGACGCATTTTATTGAGGAGCTTGTAGAGAACTGCTAATAACTCGAGGTAGGTTTCGCTGTTGTATTTAGATACCCGCTTCAAACGGCCAAAGGCTTTAAATGTAGCTTTAATAGCTTTGCCATTGTTTGCCGCAACGAAAGCGCCAACTCCTGCACCACCTATGATAAGTAGTTCTAGCGGCTGAAACAGGGGACCTAAGCTGCCGCCTGCCATCGCAAAACCACCAAACACCGAAAATATAACGATGATAAAACCTATCGGTATCAGCACGAGCGTCTTCCTTCAGTAATGAAACGTCTTCTATGCTGTTTATATCGGCGTGCTAGCGAGAAACTTGAGCTTCTTTTACAGATTTTTCGCAGTCTTTGATAAGCGGCTTGCCTGCTCGAGAGGGCGGTTGGCAGACACCACAGACGTAATCGCTATCCGGCGTATGCGCATGATTTACAAAGTTGAGCTTACAACTGGTACAAGTGGACAGTTGAAACATGTCGCTTTCAAAAAAGCGAACCAATGTCCACGCGCGAGTCAGTGCTAGAACTTCTTCACTACCCGTGCCACGCAAGTGTTCTTGGTACATGCGATAGGCCTTAATAAAGGCTTGCATGCGCTCTAACCCTTGCTGATTGTGGAAGCGATCATAAATCGTATAGAAAAACGATGCGTGTATATTCGGCATCCAGGTTAAGAACCAATCCGTAGAAAACGGCAACATTCCTTTGGGTGGTGATTTTCCAGCAACTTCTTTATACAACCTGACCAAACGGCCACGGTTTAATGCAACTTCAGATTCGAGAACTTGTAAACGAGCACCCAGTTCAATTAGCTCGATAGCTAATTGGACTTGGTTCAATTCGTCCAGAAGTTTGGTGGAAGATTGACTTGTCATTACTACGCCGTTGCCATCAACATTGCCAAATGGGTTTCCTGTAAACCAGTGTCACGTTTATTCTCAAATACAGCACGTAATTGCTGGGCTGAAGCTAACTGAGGTCGCAATACGCTCTGTTGCTGGCGAGCCAATAATGTCATCTCACGAACGGTAAGATTAGCAAGCAGATCCGCCAGATCAGCATCAATTTTGAGTCGGAAAATCGCGGTCTCACGATCTTCTAAGATCAGTTTTTGCACTAATAGCAAGTAGCTCAGATTCAGATCTTGGAGTTCTTCTAGGGTTCTACTCTGAGACATTGGTTAAAATTCCTACAATTAGACAATTACGAGATCATACAGGGTGACTTTTACCAAACAATTACAATGTTGGTCAACCGTAAAGAGAAAAGATTTCTAAGATCCTAATCATACTGATTCTGATCTAATTTGTTGATTATTGCGGTTATTCTGGGAGAGAGGTTTGATTCTTATCGATATTTCGTACCCAAACTAACAATTCAGAAACAACATCCCAAAGCATTTGCGGTACATAGTCATCTAAGTCCAATTGACATAATAAATCGACTAACTGCGGATCGTCATGAATAAAAACTCCGTGCGCCTGCGCGGTTTCGATAATTTTTTTCGCGAGCTCCCCTTCACCTTTTGCAATAACCTTTGGTGCTTGGTCAAAGGCTTGATAGCGTAAAGCGATAGCACGTTGTTTGCGGTTTTCCGAATCACTCATGCTCGTCTCCAGAACGCTGGGTTGAACCCGCAACAACAATAGGTTCCAACTGGAGCCCGAGGGTTTTTAGTCGCTGTTCCAATGACTCAAGTTCAGTTCGCAATGCGCTGACATGCTCATCAGCCACTTGTAACTTTAATTGCAAGTGTTGCGGTTGCCAGCGGATAGATGCGCGAACTTCACCCAACTGCGGGAGGGTAATCTTCAATTGTGTCGACCACGTCGGTGTTTCGACTTCTGCACTGGTTTCATTTTGTTCACGCCAGCGCTTGACCAGTGGATGCGGATCTACTTGAACCGCCAACTGCAGTAGAGCCTGGGGCCAGGGTTCAACATCCCAACGCAATACGCCGTGTTGCACCAGCTCAAGCTGCTGTTGCAGCAATGGTTGATTCTGCGCAGCGGGTTGCTGCATTTGCGGTTGTCGCATCAACTGCGGCATGGGTAACTTACCTTGCTGCCATTGCTGTACCGCACGTTCATAAAACAAACCTGATTTTTCCATGGATTGGCGCAATTGCGAGGATAGTCGCGGTGCATCAAGATTTTCGCTACCCGGAAATAGTGGTCCTTGCGGTTGCTGAGCGCGCGCTGATCCAGAGGAGGGTTGATGTTGATGATGTTGGACGAGCGTCAAGAAGCGAGCGAGTTGTTGACCAGTAGCACTGAATTCTGTTGCAGTTCCGGTTGGCACAGCAGCCTGAACCGGCAGCATTTGGCGAGGCATTAGTACGACTTCAGTACGCTGCTTCATCACCTGGTGAACCAGCGTATCTAAAAGTGGTGTAATACTACTCAATTGCGATAACTATGCTCGAGCTTTTGCTTTTTCTGCATGCTGAGCAGAGTCTCTTCTAGTTTTGCACGACGGGCAATCAAGCGTTCGCGAATTTCACGGTCTTGATCCATTATTTTATGTAGCAACTGTAATTTTTGAAGTTGCTGATCATCGTCCAACTGGACATGAGGTTCATGTTGGCTCAAACGTTCTACTTCACGAACGTAGTTGACTTCCGTTTCTATCAGCGCATCCCAATCTTCGTTGCGAACGTTCGCAAGCATTTGATTGGAATGTTCTAAGAGAGCCTGATACGACATAACAACCTCCATTGGCGTCATATATTCACATTTGACTTGCGGCTGCGCATTCATGAACTTACGCGCCATCTACCTCGGATCCGATCTCTTGCCAGGCGGAACCGATATCGTTTAAGAGGCGCGCCGCCTCCTCTAAAAATTGCGCATTATTGTGCAAGTTTGCTCGTAGCAATAAGTCACTGACATAGTGATAGAGCTGTTCGAGTTGTAGGGCAATGTCGCCACCCTTTTCTTTATCTAATGCAGCGAGTAGGCCTTGATTGACAATATCTAAGGCTTTACCAATTGCCTTACCTTTTTCACTGATATTGCCATTTTCGAGATGCAGTTGGGCTGCTTTGATTTGCTTTTGTGCACCTTCAAATAACAACGCAATCAACTTGTGCGGGCTTGCTGAAAGCACATGACTCTCGACACCAACTCGACCGTATGCAGCTGCTCCACGCATTCCGTACATGAGAAGTCCTCTCTATTAACTATCGCCCAGCTGCGCATTCATTGCAGCAAACTGTTGGCCCAAATAATTGCTGGTTGAATTCATGCTCGCTATCAAACTATCCAACTGCGCAAACTGTTTGCGATACCGCTCTACAGTGGTTGCGATCAAATCTTCCTCGCGCACAAAACGGTCATCGAGCCGATCAATCTGACTCTTAAAACCTTCGGTACGTGTGGCTATGGGACCGTTTTCGTCCAGTAATTGTTCAAGCGCTGTTGATGTTTGCTTAGCAAATCCATCGGTGGTCGCGGTACCAGCAAAAAAGGTGGTCACCTTAGTTAGATCCGTTGAGCTCAGCTCCGCTAAACGCGCTTCATCGACTTCTAACTTGCCACCCAATTGACGGGAAATACCCAAATCACTCAATCGGTTAAAATCACCTTCCGCAACCTGGTTGCCAAGGATTGAGCGCAAAGCACTCTCTACTGAACGCAGCCCACTATCACCCAATAACTGACCAGCAACACCAGTCTCCACATCAAAGTTATTTAATGAACCGATGGTGTCTTGAAGTTCGTTGTATGCGTCGACAAATGCACTGATTGAACCTTGAATGGTCTCTTGATCACGCACGACATTAACGTTGCCTGAACCGGTTGACGTTAAACTCAGTGCGACACCCTCAATAGCGCCCTCAACCTGATTGGTTTGGCTGGAAATAGTGATGCCGTTGACGCTGAGCGAGGCATTTTGGGCAGTAATTTCAGTACTTGCGTCAGTGCCCATCGATAAGGCCAAGTCACCGGTATAAGACAAACTGGTAATGGCGGAATCTGTTCCTGTCTGTGCCGAACTTAAAACCAGACGATAAGGAGTCCCAGAACCATCGTTGACGATCGAGGCACGGACATCGGATTGTTGGGCGTTAATGGCATCGCGAACATCAGCGAGTGAACTCGACGCTGCATCAACTGCAACGCTGAATGAGGTTCCATTACCCAAGGCAACGTCAACCGAGCCAGCGCCCAACTCAGCGGTATCGTCGGCAACACCAAAGCTTGCAACACTGTAGTTCCGCGCGAGATTATTGACCGTGACCGCGTAACTACCCGGTGCAGCGGTATTGTTTGCGGCTACTGTAATTCCATCAAATGACGAGTTACTGGTGGTCGCCGCAAAGGTCTCAGAAGCGCTGAGCGTGGTTGCGGCTTCTTGAAAAGCGGAGAGTGCACTTTCAAGCTTGCCGTAGGCCGAAATCTGCGCTTCGACACTACGCTTTTGTTGAGTAATCGGCTGTAAGCGTTGCCGCTCAGCTGCTTCGAGCTGATTCAGCAATCCGTTCAGGTCTAACCCCGAACCTACTCCCAGTGATGAAATTGAAGCCATAATTCATATTCCTGTTTAACTGACCTGATGATGCCCGACTTTTGCATCAAGCAAAGCCAATAAAAACCGCGTTAAAAATACGCATTTCAAGTTATCGACCACGCGGGGACAAAACTTTAGAAATTTTTTCGAAATGCGAAGTCCGTCTCGTAAAAATACTATTCAAAACTAATAATCGGGTGCTATCACGTCGACGATACGACCGACATCTTGGAGTGAGCTTAACTCAACAACATCGCCAAGCTTATCGTCAGGAGCGCTTTTATGAGGCGCAACGCGGACATGGGAAATGCGTCGTTGTTTGTCCAACCCCACAACCCACGCAAACTGCCCATGTTCAAACTTAACCAAAGTGCCAATTGGAATACCACCAAAATGTTGTTGGTACTTGTAGACCCAAACTTGATCATATTCTTCAGGGCGCGCTTCCACGAACTTCCACGCTGAAACGGTTGATAAGCCTTTGCGATCTGGACGTCCACGTTGCATTGCATCAATAGCGTCGACTACCGCCGCAGCGCGAGCCAATTGCCCTAATTTGTCTGCGCGACACTCACTGGGGTAGCCGGAGCCATTTAAACGCTCGTTGATTTGTTCAATCACATTATTTTGAATGACTGGTGACAACCATTTACAATTTTCAAGCTTGTCCATTATCAGGGCAACATGGGTCTGCATTTGCTCATAAACTTCGGTACTGAGTGTCGTTGCTCGCCAAATTTCAGCGGGTAACAAGCCTTTACCGATATCGTGAATCATTGCGCACGCAGCTACCGCTTTGCGCACATCCCGGGGAACCTTGGTAGAACTCAGGAGGTCAACCAAACGAACCGCGACTGCCAGACCATGACGAATCCATCGCGATTCGCGGTGAATACAATGCACAGCGAAGAGCGTCTCTTCACGACTATCATCAAGCATATCGAGCAGTCGATCTGCGTGCTGCGACAATTGACCTGAGTTCACAGGCTGTCCCTGACGCAACGATACCATCTGGCTATCGAGATACCCGGCAATACGCGCAAGCCGTCGCGCCATTGGCGTGGCGTACGCATGCCCCTGGCGCCGACCGAGCTTATTTTCATCACCATTTTTTACTTGAAAGAGTTCAGACGGTTGCCGGTTATTGTCGCCCTCGATTGCGTTGCGACTAGCTTCACGCTCAATCTCACGAACGAAATCCCACAGTTGCCTTTCATCCACTTTACTGATGTTATCGAACTCGAAGCCAACCGCTAGCACTTGTCGGTCATTGTCGGTACGAATGTGCTTCACCACCGACTTCACTTCAAATCGGGTTCCATTCGGAAAATAGAGTTCAATCCCGGTCTCTAAATTCGGTAGCACTTTGGATACACCATCTTGTGCGAAGAACTCAGCTAAACAACCCGTGGCGGATAGGTCCTTCAAATCACCCTGCAACTCAACTTCTTCACCTTGCTCGTTGTCACTACTGCGCAGGATAACGCCAACATCCATCCCCATACGTAGGGTTGCGCGGAAACTCGCTCGACGCTGTTGAACATTGATTTCCGTTGGCCAATCGGCATAGGCAAACAACCGTCCTTCGACAGTAGTTAGCTCGCGCATTTTTATTGGATTAGAACGAACCAGTCCACCCGGTGTGTAACCTTTTAATAAGAAGGTCACACCGCGGCGCAGAGGTGGTGCTAAGTCACGAACCGCGGTGAGATCGAATAGCAGGTAATCCTCTTCTTCCTGCTCCAACAAAATGACCGGATGTTCATCCGAGCCTTGCGTGGTCAGTTGGATAGAAGCCACACCAGGTTGACTCAGCGCCTCATAATAAGTCGCAAGCTCTACCACACTATTGACGGGTGTAAATTCAATTTCGGTCACAGTTCTTATCCATTCAGAGTAGCGATCGAATTATCGACCAACAGCGCAGAAACTTTAGAAAGCCGGTCGATTTAACCTGTTGCAGAAAATTAATTAAAGGTTTTTTTTGGCAGACCGATAACAGCAGGTGACGGCAGGCCATTATGGCGGCCCTCTTTTCGAAACAAAAGGAAACGACTATGTCAGTCATCAATACCAACATTACCTCGCTGATTGGTCAGCAGAATCTGCAGAAGTCGCAGTCATCGCTGCAAACTTCGATGGAGCGTCTGTCTTCAGGCCTGCGTATTAATAGCGCCAAAGACGATGCTGCTGGTCAAGCCATCGCCAACAAAATGACCGCTCAAATCCGTGGTCTCTCGCAAGCACAACGAAATGCCAACGATGGTATTTCATTAGCACAAACCGCTGAAGGCTCTTTGAACCAAATCAACGACAACCTGCAGCGTATTCGTGAGTTGACTGTGCAAGCTCAAAACGGCACCAACTCAGCAGACGACGTTGCGTCGATTCAAGCTGAAGTCGATGAGCGTTTAGCAGAAATTACTCGGGTTGTTGGCGAATCAGAATTTAACGGCAACGCACTGTTCGACCCAGCCGCTGATTTCAATATTCAAGTCGGTGCAAAAGATGGTCAGGTCATTACTATTGCTGCGGCGACTCTCGCCTCAACTGCGTTTGATCTCGGTACGTTTGACGTCGCCACTGGCACCTTGGCTTCACTTGATACCGCCATCGGCTCAGTGGATAGCACGCGCTCAAATTTAGGTGCGGTGCAAAACCGTCTTGAGTCTGCTATCGACAACATCAGCACCACGGTCGCTAACTTGTCAGCTGCGCGTTCACGTATTGAAGATGCCGATTACGCGGTTGAAGTCAGCAACATGACGCGCTCACAGATTTTGCAACAAGCAGGTACTTCGGTATTAGCGCAAGCTAACCAGGTTCCACAGGGCGTATTATCACTGTTGGGTTAATCCCAACAGTGATGCGCTTCTTTTACTAAGAGGACATTACTATGTCAGTTATTAATACCAACATCACTTCGTTGATTGGTCAGCAGAACCTGCAGAAATCGCAGTCAGCTCTGCAGACTTCTATGGAGCGCTTGTCATCAGGTTTGCGCATTAACAGTGCCAAAGATGATGCAGCGGGCCAAGCCATCGCGAACAAGATGACGTCACAAATTCGTGGCTTAACTCAAGCGCAGCGTAATGCCAACGACGGTATTTCACTCGCTCAAACGGCTGAAGGTTCATTGAACCAAATCAACGATAACTTACAACGTATTCGTGAGTTAGCGGTTCAGGCTGAAAACGGTACGAACTCGGTAGACGACGTTGCATCGATTCAAGCAGAAGTTGATGAGCGTTTAGCTGAAATTTCGCGCGTTGTGACTGAGTCTGAGTTCAATGGTAATGCGCTATTTACTAACGGCGCGGCCACTACATTCACAATCCAAGTAGGTGCAAAAGATGCACAAACGATTGATGTTGTAGTCGGTGACTCAGCAGGCTATGACCTTGGCGCATTTGCTGTGGGTACCGATACCCTAGCAACGCTGGACACAGCTATCGCAGCGGTAGATAGCACGCGCTCAAACCTGGGTGCGATTCAAAACCGGATGGAATCAGCGATTGACAACATCAGCACCACAGTAGCTAACTTGTCTGCTGCGCGCTCACGTATCGAAGATGCTGACTACGCTGTAGAAGTCAGCAACATGACTCGTTCACAGATCTTGCAACAGGCGGGTACCTCAGTATTAGCTCAGGCTAACCAGGTACCACAGGGCGTATTGTCACTATTGGGTTAATTCCAATCATTTGATATTCGACCTTCATCATCAGCCATCCACTCGTGGGTGGCTGATTTTTTTCTTTTTCAAAAAATATTCTAAAGTTGTCTGAAAGCGTGCCGATAATCATTGTTAACAACAGAACAATGGTTCAAGAGGAACGTAACTATGTCAGTCATCAATACCAACATTACCTCGCTGATTGGTCAGCAGAATCTGCAGAAGTCGCAGTCATCGCTGCAAACTTCGATGGAGCGTCTGTCTTCAGGCCTGCGTATTAATAGCGCCAAAGACGATGCTGCTGGTCAAGCCATCGCCAACAAAATGACCGCCCAAATCCGTGGTCTCTCGCAAGCTCAACGAAATGCCAACGATGGTATTTCACTAGCACAAACCGCTGAAGGTTCTTTGAACCAAATCAACGACAACTTGCAGCGTATTCGTGAGTTGACTGTGCAAGCTCAAAACGGCACCAACTCAGCAGACGACGTTGCGTCGATTCAGGCTGAAGTCGATGAGCGTTTAGCAGAAATTACTCGAGTTGTTGGCGAATCAGAATTTAACGGCAACGCACTGTTCGACCCAGCCGCTGATTTCAATATTCAAGTGGGCGCAAAAGATGGTCAGGTCATTACTATTGCTGCGGCGACTCTCGCCTCAACTGCGTTTGACCTCGGTACGTTTGACGTTGCCACTGGCACCTTAGCTTCACTTGATACCGCCATCGGCTCAGTGGATAGCACGCGCTCAAATTTAGGTGCGGTGCAAAACCGTCTTGAATCTGCTATCGACAACATCAGCACCACGGTCGCTAACTTGTCCGCTGCGCGTTCACGTATTGAAGATGCCGATTACGCGGTTGAAGTCAGCAACATGACGCGCTCACAGATTTTGCAACAGGCGGGTACTTCAGTATTGGCTCAGGCGAACCAGGTTCCGCAGGGCGTGCTGTCACTGTTGGGATAAATTCTATCCTCTCCCATGCGTCCGTAACACGCATCTCAGCTGCTTACTCTTTAACAAGGTAAGCAGCTTTTTTTATACCTGCATATTCATAATTTCTTTGTATGCGCCAACCAAACGATTACGCACTTGAACGCCCATTTCAAAGGCTAAAGAAGCCTTTTGCTTGTCAATCATGACATCATTCAACGATACATTAGGATCGCCTAACTGAAATGCCGTGGTTTTTGCGGCTGCGGTTTGTTGTAGTTCGTTAATGCGTTCGATGGATTGCTTTAACTCACCTGCAAATCCGCCCTTTTCAACGGTCGCTGGCGAAGCTACAGGCTCAGATCTCGTTTGCGCTTGCAGGCTCTGCATTTGCGCTATTGCAGTTTGAATTGCCGGTACACTCATGGGTTTTCTCCACTTTTATCGCAGCTTAATTTAACAGCCCAGCAATAAAGCGAATGGATTAAATAACGCCCTAAAAGTTGCTTTTTCTACCCTTTGACTTGACCCCGCTTAAGCATAATAGCAATCAGAAAAGTCTCTGCAAGAAGCGATTATGGAAGCAACACAGACAGCTACAGCAGGCGTTGGCAACAACGTCAACCAATGGTTCGGGAAGCTCAAAGCGAGCAGCCTGGTACCATTGCTATTAGGCGGCGCTGCCTTTCTTGGGCTTATTATCGCACTGTCGTTATGGGTCAGCGCACCGGACTACCGCGTGCTCTACAGCAACTTGAGTGAAGCTGACGGCGGTCGCATCGTCAATGAACTTGAAACACGCCAGATCCCCTATCAACTAAACGGCACCAATACGTTGCTGGTACCCGCTGATCAAGTCCATCGCTTGCGTTTACAACTGGCCGAGCAAGGTCTTCCTCAAGGCGGGAATGCAGGCTTTTCGCTAATGGATAATCAAGCCTTCGGTATCAGCCAGTTCGCGGAGCAAGTCAATTTCCAACGCGCGCTCGAAGGTGAGTTAGCCAGCTCAATGGAGTCATTAGGACCAGTCGCTAAAGCTCGCGTCCACTTAGCCATGGCCAAAGCATCCGTTTTCGTGCGTGAGCGTGAGCCAGCGAAAGCATCTGTAGTACTCACTCTGCACACCGGTCGTAGCATGGGTGATGGTCAGGTAAATGCTATTATTCACATGGTATCGAGCAGCGTTCCTGAACTCACTCCTGACAGTGTCACCGTAGTCGACCAACATGGTAATTTGCTATCCGACAATAATCGGGATGATGCACTTAGCGGCACCAAACTGAGCTATATCCAGCAAGTTGAAAAGTCATATCAAGAACGGATTGAAGGTATTTTGGCACCGTTCTTAGGGCGCGAAAATATTCAGGCACAAGTAGCCGCGAGCATCAATTTTGCCACGCGTGAAGCCACTGCAGAGCGCTACAGTCCGAATCAAACTCCTGAAACCGCTGCCATTCGCAGTATTCAACGTAACTTATCAATGCAAGGCATGACTGATGGGGCAGCCGGTGTACCTGGCGCCTTGTCGAATACGCCCCCGGGTGTTGCAGCATCGCCCATTGAAACGGATCCAACTGGAGCCGAGAACAGCGCAGGTACCGTAGCCAATGGCAACGCTGTAAATAACACGATGCAACAGGACCAAGTCGTCAACTATGAGGTCGATCGTCTAGTTGAACACGTTCAACATGAGCGCGGTGAGCTTGAACGTATTTCAATAGCCGTAGTAGTTAACCATCGTCAAACCACTGATGAAGAAGGCATCGTCAGTTGGGTGCCTCGCAGTGAAGAAGAACTGGACTATATCAATCGCCTGGTACGTCAAGCCGTCGGCTTTAACGTGGAACGCGGTGATCAAATTGAAGTTGTAAATAGTCGCTTTATGCCTGTCGCCGACGAGACTGAAGTGGAAGTGTCGGGTTGGCAAGACCCTGCTACTCAGCAACTTGCTTTTACCATTGGTAAGTATGTTGCAGCCGGACTCGGCATTTTATTGTTCTACTTATTGATCATGCGTCCACTGCTCAATCGTCATGTGCAATCGCCTATTCAATCACCAGTAGATAGCACCGGTACCGCTCGTGCCAGTGGCCGCGGCAACTTACGGGCTGTCGTCGGCGACGATGACGATAATAACGATGGACAGCGACGCACCGGCCATGGCTCCAGTAGCAACGAATCGAGCGAAGAAGAAGAGTTGGATTGGCCTGACAAAACCAGTCAGCCAAACTACACCCGAGCATTAAACAAAGCCAAGCAGCACGCAGCAGAAAACCCCAAGCAAGTCGCTCGAATCTTGCAGAATTGGATTAGTAAGGATGACGCACATGGCAACTCCTAACGCAGCACCAATGACTGGCTTGCGCCGCGCCGCCGTGATGCTCCTTATGCTCGAAGAAGAGGCTGCATCAGAGGTGTTTAAGCACTTTCCACCGACCCTGATTCAAAAGGTCAGTAAGGAAATGACGCGCTTGGGTGATTTGTCACATCAGGACATTAAGATGATTCTAGATGACTTCCATACTGAAGTGACCAATAGTCCCTCGATGGATCGCTACGACGACTATATTCGTTCTGTTTTAACCAAAGCATTGGGCAATGAGCGCGCCAGCAGTTTGATTGAAGATGTACTAGACCAGCGCCATGGCGGCGTTGGTATTGATGCTCTCAATTTGATGGATACGCCAGAAGTTGCTGAAATGATTCGTGATGAGCACCCACAAATCATCGCGACCATTTTGATTCACCTTGACCGCTCGCAAGCAGCAGGTGTTCTTGAGCTATTTGATGAGCGGTTACGCAATGATGTGGTGCTCAGAATAGCAACGTTTACTGGCGTGCAACCGGCTGCCTTGCAAGAGCTCACTGAAGTTCTCGGCGGCATGTTGGACGGTCAAAACTTGAAGCGCAGCAAAATGGGTGGCGTTCGGACCGCAGCCGAAATCCTGAACTTGCTGAGTGCCGGTCAAGAAGACACTGCACTTGAAAATATTCGTGCCTACAACGATGAGCTCGCCCAGAAAATTGTCGACGAAATGTTCCTCTTCGAGAACCTTCTGGATCTCGATGACCGCAGTATTCAGGTGGTTCTCCGTCAAGTCGAAACGACCGCTTTGGTGGTTGCACTCAAGGGCGCCGAGGAACCGCTGGTCGAGAAGTTCTTGCGCAATATGTCACAGCGCGCGGCTCAACTTATCCGCGAAGAAATGGAGACGCGTGGTCCAATTCGCTTGTCACAGGTTGAAGCCGAGCAAAAAGCAATTCTGGCGGTGGTACGCCGGTTAGCGGACAGTGGCGAAGTGATGCTCAACAGCGGAGACGATACCTATGTTTAAGCCGTTCAGCGTTACTGCAACCGCGCAAGATGATAAAGCGGCCGCTCCGCAACTAGCCGACGATCCAGAGCAATGGCAAAGTTGGCGTCTCGGCGCTTTGACGACGCGTAAAACACAGTCTCCGCGTGTCCACGTAGATGCCACCGATATTGAGTTTGAACAGCAATCTGAATTGCGCGTGCTCCGCGAACAAGCATACCAAGAGGCTTACAGTAAAGGTTTGACCGCAGGTCGCGAAGCCGGTCATAAAGAAGGGTTCGAGCATGGCTATGCCGAGGGCCAAGAACAAGCCCAGCATGAACTACAACAGCAGTTAGAAACGAACGTAGCACCACTACAAGCACTTGTGCAGACATTTGAAGAAGCATTGCGTGAAGTCGATACGGCGGTAGCAGAACATCTTGTGCATCTAGCCTTGCAAGCAGGTCGTCAACTTGCTGGAGAGGCATTAGAGGCCAAGCCAGAAGCAGTTCTGGAGGTGGTCCGCGAGCTCCTGCAACAAGACGAGACGTTATACAGCCCTGCCATTATTTATTTGCATCCGGACGATTTAGATTTAGTCAAAACCCACATGACTACTGACTTAGAACGTGCTCGATGGCAAGTTCAGGCTGATCCGCGTCTTTCCCGTGGTGGCTGTCGCGTGGTCAGCAAAGCCGGCGAACTCGATGCCAGCATGGAAACTCGTTGGCAGTTGATTCAACAACAACTACGAGGCCGCAGCTAACATGACGACCTCGAGCGCCTCTCAATCACTCCACGAAAACTGGCAAGCTGCTCTGCGCAGTGTATCTGATCGGGTGGGTCACGTTGCGCCGTGGCAAGCCAGCGGACGCTTGGTGCGGGCAACGGGAATGGTACTTGAAGCTGTCGGTGTGCAATTGGCTGTAGGTAGTGCGTGTATGATTGTAACTGACCAGCAACGCATAGAAGCCGAAGTGGTCGGTTTTGCCGGCGATAAAACATTTTTGATGCCCATTGATAGTGTGCAAGGTCTCACGCCCGGTGCGCGCGTTTTACCTTTAAACAGTGGCGATGATCACCACCGCCGATTCCCGCTCGGTAAGGCACTGCTCGGCCGCGTGCTCGATGGCTCTGGTCGGCCACTGGATGGGAAGCCGCTTCCTGAGCGTTGTGAGTTTGGTAACTTGCATGGTGCCACTATTAATCCACTTAAACGTGCAGCTATCGATACTCCTATTGATGTCGGTATTCGCGCTATCAATGGGTTACTGAGCGTCGGTCGTGGACAACGAATGGGATTGTTTGCCGGCTCAGGTGTCGGTAAATCCGTGTTACTTGGCATGATGGGTCGTTTTACCAAAGCGGACGTGATTGTCGTTGGTCTGATTGGTGAACGTGGTCGCGAAGTACAAGAATTTATTGATCACATCCTCGGTACTGAGGGTATGGCTCGCTCTATCGTCGTGGCTGCACCTGCCGACTCGACTCCATTGCAAAGGTTGCAAGGCGCCGCGTATGCAACTCGTCTTGCGGAAGATTTCCGTGACCAAGGCCAACATGTGTTGCTGATCATGGATTCACTGACACGCTATGCCATGGCCCAGCGAGAAATTGCTTTGGCCATCGGCGAACCACCCGCAACCAAGGGTTATCCGCCGTCGGTGTTTGCCAAATTACCGGCTTTGGTGGAACGCGCCGGCAATGGCGAACTAAACGGTGGTTCGATTACTGCATTTTATACCGTCTTAACTGAGGGTGATGACCAACAAGATCCGATTGCCGACTCATCTCGGGCGATCCTCGACGGTCACATTGTGCTTTCACGCGAATTGGCAGAATCCGGGCATTACCCGGCTATTGATATCGAGGCCTCGATCAGTCGAGTCATGCCGTCGATTGTCAGTCAGGAACAAATACTCCATGCCCAACAATTAAAGAAGCTCTTTTCAACTTATCAACGCAATCGGGATTTAATCAGCGTCGGCGCTTATAGCCCGGGACACGACCCTCTGCTCGATAAAGCGGTGCAATTCTTTCCGAAACTCGAGCGTTATTTGCAGCAAGGCATGCAAGAACAATGTCAACTGAGCCAGTCGCAACAAGCACTGGCTACAGTGATCGGAGGTCAATGATGAACCAGTCTACCCTCAGCTACTTAACTGAACAGGCAAAAACAGCCCGCGATGATGCAGCCAAATTACTGGCGACGGAACGGCACAACAAACAGCGGATCGCGCAACAGCTTGAGATGCTTAAAACCTATCGCAACGACTATGCGAGAGAATTGCAACGACAACTTTTAGATGGCTTAGCACCAGCAACAGTGGCAACTTTTCGGGCCTTTTTAACCAGTCTTGAGGATGCTATTGAGCGCGCTGAGGCGACATTAATGCAGCAAGACCAGCGCCTCGACAAATCACAAAATCATTGGCAGCAGCAACAGCAGAAGTTGCAATCCTTTAACACGCTGCAAAGTCGCCAGTCGAGTCGGGCGCTGCGTGATCGGATTCGCGCGGAGCAACGTCTCGCCGATGAATTTACAACCAACCTAACCGCTCGCCGCATTGTCGGCGCTGGCAATGGTTGAGGAGTGGGAGGCATGATTTCTATGACCAGCATTCAACAATTACTACAACGTGAACCCGCGCCAGCGTCTGGCAACACGGCGACTACTTCAGGCTTTGCTGAAACCTATGCTCAGGCAGCGTCACAAGCCGCAAAACCTGAAACGCCAAAGCAGGCTGCAACTGCTGCGTCTGAACGCTCGGTAGACTCGTCGCCAAAAGACCAGAATCGTCCGAAGTGGCTCGCATTGTTTAATGGCCAGGCACCGATGGTTGACTCGCAACAGACGTCAGCACCAATTGCAGCAGCGGCACCTTTGTTGACTGAACAGCCTATTGATCCGACCCAAACCGACGCTGCGCCAACAATACAGGCTATTGCTGCAGCCGCACCCCAATTAGCGGCAACCGCGGCTAACAAACCGGTGAGTGGCCAACCGACGATGACCGAGCAACCGATCAATACCAGCTCAACTGATAAGACTCCGGTAGACCTTAAAACCGCCGTATCGAATCCCATTCAAGCGGCGCCAGTCGCCACAACCAAACCCGGTGCTGAGCAACCGGTTGAAAAAGAGCACGCAACCCAACAACCCAATGCTGCAGCGCAGAAATTGACGGCAGAGCAAGTCACCTCAGCAGCGACCATTGCGACGCAGTCGAGCCCCCATAATTCTGCAGCTCAGGCTGCGCAATTGGCTGCTCGAGCGTTAACAACGCTAACAGATGCTGAGTTGAAGCAGACGAATCAAGCCGCGCTTAAACCAAATCAACCTGGTTCGTTCGAACAAGTTGTTTCGACAGCGTCCACAGCACCGCAAGTCGCTGCAGTTGAAGCCACGCCATTAAAAACGACTGCTCAACAACCCGCAATTGCAGCGCAAACTGGGCAGAGTAACAACACCCAGCAGCAGTCACCAACCCCTGTTCAACCGACGCCACAGAGTGCAGATTTAGCATTTGAACTGAACGATACCCCAGAGCTCATGCGGCAAAATGCAACGGCTGCAACTCCTCAGGAACAGTTGCTTGCCGCCCAGGTCACCAAAGAAGCCATACCAGCTGAGGCCGCCAAATTTAGCTTAGGTGAGGCAGCGAATCCAAATAGCTTGAATGCGACACAATCTGTCGCGCAAAATCCCCCAGTCGGACAGCAACCCGTTATTGCTGACACCGCTGGAACCGCACCACAGCTAACAGCAAAGTTAGGAACTCAAGCGTGGCAACAGCAACTCAGTCAACAAGTCTCGCAACTGGTGCTTCAGAACGACCAGTCTGTGGCACTGCGGTTACACCCTGCTGAACTTGGCTCATTGATGGTACAAATGAAAGTTGAAGATGGCGCAGCGCAACTCTCCATTCAGTCCGGCAACGCACAAGTTCGGCAAGCGCTCGAGCAAGCGTTACCGCAACTTCGGGATGCATTAGCTAACCAAGGTATCGACTTAGGCCAAACCCATGTTGGCAGCCAGTCTGCTCGTGACTTTGGACAGCAATCTGAGCGCCATACGGCAGGTCAGCACGAAAATGCTTCAGATTCGCTGATTGCGGCCGATAACACCGATAATGATCCGACTCCCGTGGCTCCCTCAAAAGCGCCAGCGGGAACTTTGGATCTCTACGCCTAGCACCTAATACGCTGAACAATTATGCAGAGGATAAGTAACAATGGCGCGTAAATCGGATACTCCCGCTCCAGCAAGCGGCAGCAACAACTTAGTGATCTATGTTTTATTGTTTCTCGCTATCGCGGTAGCTGGAGCCAATACCTACTTGTTAATGGATACACGAAACATTGCTCTGGCCGCGGCCAACGGCGAAGTCATGGAAAAAGAGCAAGAAGCTTTTGAACCGGTATTTGTCAGCATTTCACCGTTTACTGTGAATTTGCGCAGCGACCAGTTTGGCCCACGTTTGCTCTACGCAGGCCTAACGCTAGAAGTACCAGATGAGAAGGTGAAACAGTTACTGTTGACCAATATGCCACAAGTTCGAAACCGCTTGTTGGTGCTCTTATCGGGACAAGATGCAGAGAAAATAGTGAATTCCGATGGCAAAAAGACCCTAGCAGCCTCTATTCAATCGACGCTACAGGCGCCTTACAAAGGTGACGAAGAAATTGCCATTAATGATGTGTTATTTACCGAATTTATTGTGCAGTAAGGACTTATGGCAGACCACGACTTAACTCAAGACGAACTCGACGCGCTTCTTGCCGGGCAACCGGATGAGAAGCCTAGCAAGGCGCGCCAACGCGACGCCGACGATGATGTCGTGGTTGATTCACCGAAACCTCGTCCCGGCGGTGAAGTGCACACTCGCGATCGGAAAGAACAACGTCCCTTTGATCCTGGTTCCCAGAATCGTGTTGTCCGCGAACGGCTGCATACCCTTGAGGTTATCAACGAGCGGTTTGCGCGGCAGTTTCGCATGAACTTGTTTAACCTATTACGACGCAATGCCGACATTACCGTCGAGTCTGTTCGTTATCAGCGCTTTAGCGACTTTGCGGATGCCATTCCGACACCAACCAACCTCAACATTATCGCCATGAAACCTCTGCGTGGCACCGGTTTGGTCGTGTTTCCGCACGCAATGGTCTCGATGATTGTCGAAAACCTGTTTGGCGGGGACGGCCGCTTTATTACGCGCAATGATTCGCGTGAGTTTACAGGTACTGAGCAGCGCATTATTCAGCGTGTCCTAAACCTTGCAATTGATGCTTATCAAGAATCCTGGCGCTCTGTGTATCCGCTTGATATCAACTTTATACGCAGTGAAATGCAGCCAAAATTCGCGGCCATCACTAGCTCGCCCAGTGAAATTGTGGTCAACACCACCTTTCACCTCGAAGTCGGCAACTTGGAGAGCAACTTCAAAATATGCATGCCGTACTCAATGATCGAGCCGCTACGCGATAAGCTCACCAATTTAAGAGCTGATGCCGGTGGCGGTAATGACAAACTGTGGCGTCAGCGTATCAGCCAAGAATTGCAATCCTCATCCATTGATTTGGTTGCTGATTTCGTCGATATTCCGCTGCGCTTACCGCAAGTGATGTCGCTTAAACCAGGGGATGTTATTCCCATTGAATTACCGAAAAAGGTCACCGCTACGGTGAATAACCTACCCGTTCTCGAGTGCGAGTTCGGTAGCGTCAATTCACACCGTGCCCTGAAAGTGACCAAAGTGCTTGAGAATCAAAAGTTCTCCAGCCCGTTCCAGTCGCAGGAGTCCGATCATGACAAACGATTCTAATGAACCTATTGGCGAACAGCCAAACGAGCAAGATCCTTGGGCTGATGCACTGGCCGAAGAAGAGCAAACACAGCCACTCGAAGGCGATGCAGGCAATGTCTTTAAGCCTCTCGATTCATCAGCTAAAGCGGGCTCGCTCAATGATCTCGATATCATTATGGATATACCGGTCAAGCTGAGTGTTGAGCTTGGACGAACCCGTATAACGATCAAGCAGCTCTTAGAACTTGCACAAGGCTCTGTAGTGGAACTCGACGGTCTCGCCGGCGAACCCATGGATATCTTGATTAACGGCTACCTGATTGCACAAGGTGAAGTCGTTGTTCTGGATGACAAGTACGGTATTCGTATTACCGAAATCGTCACGCCGTCTGAGCGTGTGCAAAAACTCAATCGATAAGAGCTATTCGCTATGAGCACAAGCGCTGCGACACAAGCTGCTGAACTGAGTACCGATGGCATGGCCTACGCCGGCCAAGTCATGCTCGTACTGCTGTTCGTGATTGGTTTGATCTTGCTCTGCGCGTGGCTATTTCGCAAACTCAGCGGGCAGTATCAAGGGGTTCAAGGGCAACTGAAAGTGGTCGGCAGTGTAGCCGTAGGTAGTCGTGAACGTGTGGTGATTGTAGCGGCCGGTGATACTTGGCTGGTGCTCGGCGTCGCAAACGGCAGTGTCAATAAACTTCATGAAATGCCACCGCAAGCGACTCCCGAAGTAACAACCGGTGATTTCAAATCACGCCTACAACAAGCCTTCCGCCAACAAACCGGCAACCGCAAGGATTCGCACTCATGATGCGATGGTTGTTGCTTGTCTGTGTACTGCTGTTACTCCCGTTGGATGCACTGGCACAAAGTATTCCTGGTGTCGTGACCACCCCTACTGAAGATGGCGGCCAACAATGGTCGCTGTCGCTGCAAACATTACTATTTCTGACCAGCCTCGCTTTTTTGCCAGCGATGCTGCTGATGATGACGTCCTTTGTTCGCATCATTATTGTGATGAGTTTGCTCCGCACAGCTATGGGAACACAATCTGCGCCACCGAATCAGGTATTGCTCGGTCTCGCGTTATTTCTCACGTTTTTCATCATGGCGCCGGTATTCGGACAAATTTATGATACAGCTTGGGTGCCTTTCAGTACCGACGCGATTGATTTTGAGACTTTTATCGAACTTGCGTCCGGCCCCATGCGTGAGTTTATGTTGGCACAAACACGCGAGCCAGATCTCGCCTTATTCGCTGGCCTTGCTGATGTCGGTCCAATCGCCAGCCCCGAAGAAGTGCCCTTCCATGTATTGGTGCCTTCATTCGTGACCAGTGAATTGAAAACAGCATTTCAAATCGGCTTCACCATTTTCATCCCGTTTCTCATTATCGATCTCGTGGTTGCCAGCGTACTTATGGCACTCGGTATGATGATGGTTCCACCTGCAACTATCTCGCTGCCATTCAAGCTTATGCTGTTTGTGTTGGTTGATGGCTGGCAATTGCTGATTGGCTCACTCGCCAATAGCTTTTACGTGTAGGGGGCAACATGACACCAGAAACGGTCATGACAATTGCCTATCAAGCGATGCAAGTGACGTTGTACTTGGCAGGGCCTTTATTGCTCACAGCTTTGCTACTAGGTCTCCTAATCAGCCTGTTCCAAGCAGCGACACAAATTAACGAAATGACCTTGTCATTCATCCCCAAAATTTTAGGGGTCGTGGTGGTTCTCGTCGCTATCGGACCTTATCTTTTGCAACTTATTATCGATTTCACTCGGCGGCTGTTCACGAACATTCCCATGATGATTCAGTAGGTCGCGGTGATGGTATCCGTAACCTTCGCACAACTTGAGGCCTGGATTAGTCTGTTTTTATGGCCTTTCTGCCGCTTTAGTGGGTTGTTGCTCATTGCGCCAGTGTTAAGCCACAGTAGTCTACCTAATATGACAAAGCTGGGTCTGGCCGCCATTTTTACCATCATCATAGGGCCATTATTACCTGCATTACCTGATGTCCCGCTGTTTTCGTGGGCCAGTTTTGGCATCATGTTGGAACAAATCATCATCGGTGTGGCCATCGGCTTTGTGATGCAGGTTATCTTTGCTGCTATACAGGCTGCTGGTGAGTTTATCGGCCTGCAGATGGGTCTTGCCTTTGCAACCTTCTTTTCGCCTGACAGCGGCGCCAATACGATGATTCTGTCGCGTTTGCTGTACGTGTTCTCGATGCTGATGTTTTTAGCCATTGATGGCCACCTGATCCTCATCGAAATCCTCACCAACTCGTTTTTCACTCTACCAATTGGCAGTCTAGGTCTGAACGCTGGCGCATTCGAATTAATAGCGCGCTTTGGAACCGTCATTTTTAGTTCGGGGATTTTACTTGCGCTGCCCGTATTCGGAGCGTTATTGATCGTGAATTTGACCTTGGGCATTCTCAACCGCTCTGCACCGCAGCTCACTGTTTTCTCTGTGGGCTTTCCAATGTCGCTGCTACTAGGTTTAGTCTTGCTGATGGTGTTGATGACCGATTTAGGTGGTTATATGCAGAAACTATTTCGGATGGGATTGGCGATGGTCGAGCAGACCGTCGCCACTCTGTAAAGACTGGATTTAACGAAGCATATTGAACAGACTGAGATCTTTCATATCGACGAACGCTTTTTGCGCTGCCTGTAATCCAACCATGCGCATACTGTATTCTGATGCTGCTTCCACATAATCTAAATCAACCAGTGACGATAACGTTTGCTCATATGCCAGCATTCGGTTTGAGGCGATAGTTTCCAAAGTATCAAGTTCGTTGAGACGTGCCCCCACTTCTGCACGAACCGTCAATACGTTGTCCATACTGTTATCAAACTCGTTCATCACAGTGTTTAACGTATTGCGCAGTGCTGCACCGGCTTGCGGTGTGTCCAGCGGAGCTTCTAAGGCAGCAATCGCCTTTTCAAAGGTGCGGAATACGTCGGTATTGCCTGCTGCAGCCGGACTAATCGTAACTTGGTCACCCGGTTCGGGTGCACCCGTCAACTCGATTTGAAGCCCTCCCACTTGTAGGTCGGTCGGGTCTGTATAAGCAACCGCAGCACCACCATTGATGGAATAGGTCGGTGCTGCCGCAGTACCACCAAAATCAACGGTAAATGTATCACCGTAGTTTGGATCAGTAGAATCAATCACATTCACACTGCTATAAGTCAACGAGCCTTGGTTGGTTGCCGCCGCAGCCGCTAAGTAATTGGTTCCACCGCGTACACTGCGAAACACGTCATCCGCGCTGTGCCCAATCGGCATAGTACGGTCACCGTCAATGCGTTGCTGACGAACATCAGTGCTACCGACAAATTGGACCGTCTCATCTGGGTTGCGAATAAATGGCGCAGAGCCATCTTCATAACCTCCAAACAAGTAGAGCCCATTCCCGTCACGACTATTACCGAGACCCACTAACGATTCGTACAACCCCCGCATCTCACTCGCTACGGCATCGCGATCGCCGTCACTCAAAGTACCATTCGATGCTTGTACCATCAGCGTTTTGGCTCGCGAGTAAATGTCGCTCACACTATTCAATACGCTTTCTTCCTGGCCCAGAGCATTACGCACGCCAATTCGCGCATCCGTATATTGTTGTGTCACAGCTTTCGATTGACCGACATTTAGCGCTTGCGCCATGGCTTGCGGATCATCAGAGATATTTACCACGCGCTTACCACTGGCAATTTGTTGCCCTACTTTCATGAAGTCAGCCTGCTGCCGATTCATGGCCTGAGTGTTTTGGTTGTAGATAGTTAACGTACTGATGCGCATGTCACACTCCGTGCTTCACTTAGCGAAGGCTTAAAATGGTATCGAGCAACGTGGTGCCCGTTTCAATCACTTTGGCGTTAGCTTGATAATATTGTTGGAAGCGGACTAAATTTGCGGCTTCCTCATCTAAGTTGACACCGGATTCCGACTGCTGCAGAGCCTCAAGCTGGGACGTCAGCCCCTCTTGCGCAGCTAAATTGGCTTTTACAACACTCATTTTGTTGCCAACCGTGCTGACCATGCCTGCATAGGCTTGGTTAAACGTAGCAGTACCACCAATTGTTTTCTGATTCTGTAATTCCAACATCGCGAGCGCATTACGGTTGTCACCGCTGCCAGTAGACTGCGCAGCAGCTATTTCGGCACCATCATTCAGTTCGAAAGAGAAGGTGCTCGCCAGTCCTTTCACGGGCTCAACGCGAAATGCATCGTTGGTATTGGGGGTGCCGCTTAACGTCATTTCCACACCCGCGAAACTCAAAGTATTGGTCCCTACGTCAAAAGCAGCTGCAACTTCACGCCCGTTATCAGCTCGCGTCACTGTAAAAGAACCATCGTCGTTGGTGCGCACATTAAAGCCCGTCGCCAGCAACGCATCGCTATCCGTAATTGTCGCAGCGGCGGTGACCGTGCTGGTATTATTGGCATTCATAAACACCTGCGGCGAACCAATGCTAAACATCTCTGCGCCCGGTTGCTGGTTCAAATCAAGCCCTTGAGTGTGTTGCTCGTTCATAGCAGTCGCAAAACTATAAGCTAATTGCCCCAGCTGGTTTTGAAGTTTATCGAGCGAGTCGCGCCGAAACTCCATCAAACCACCCAAAGTTCCGCGTTGAAAGTTGCGCTCTTGTAATTCACTGAAGTTGCCGGCTGGATCGGTATAACCAACCATTACTTGAGTAGGGTCATTGGCCCCAGGGCGCGCGGTGAGCTGATATGTATTTTCACCGCTGACCAGAGGTAAGCCGCTGGACAAAGAGACACTATATGCTCCAGAGCTATTTTCATTGACGCGAATATCGATGCGCTGACTCAGTTCATGCACCAATTGATCGCGTTGATTCGCTAAATTGTTCGGAGTTTTGCCATCGAAACCGCGAGCTAACACGATCTCTCGGTTTAAGTCAGCGATTTGCTGCGTGTAGGTGTTGACCAATTCGACTTCAGCTTCTAACTGCTGGTTGACGCTACGCCCGATGTCTTCCGCATACTGATCTAACGAGCGAAACTGCGCAACCATAGTGCGTGCTGCGCCCATCACACCCTCACGCGAAGCCGGATCAGAGGGACTACTGGCCATCTGGCTCATGCTAGAGAAGAACTTTTGCATCATTGGAGCAAGACCAGCGGCCTCATCGGAAAGCAAGTTATCAATTTGTCCAAGTTCATTTTGATACGCTTGTAATGAGGACAGGGTTCCGGAAGCGGCATTCAGGCGCGTCGCGACAAACTGGTTAAATTGACGTTGGACATCCGTAACTCGCACACCATTCCCGTTACTCTCGGTCATCATCACGATCTCGCGATTATAGCCGGGCGTATAAACATTGGTGATGTTGTTACTGGTGGTGTAAAGCGCTTGTTGTGCTGTCGACAACCCGCTCAATCCAATCGAAAAAATGCTCATTTCTGATCCTTCTGCTGATACCTTTAGCTATCGGCATCAACCGCCAAAACTTAAGTATAATTTCACGCGAAATGCTTATTTACTTGGGGTTTTCTGTAACTGCTGCAGCAGTGTATCGGCCAAGCCGATTCCCTTACTCGCTAATTCGTTGGATAACTGTGCGTCGAACATTTCGGTGTAGGTTTTCATGGCATTACTATCGAAAAATACGGACTCGCCACCTGCCGCGCGCATCGACTTCATCATCTGTCCAACAAAGAGCGCTTCAAATTGCTTTGCCGCCGCTTCTGCGGCTTGATCGGGCCGTTTCGAGCTGGCGGTTTTCAAATCATTGAGCTGCTGTGAATCAAAGGCTAAGCCGGGGATGCTACTCATTAGATAATCTCCAAATCGGCACGTAACGAGCCCGATGCTTTCAGAGCTTGCAAAATAGCCATCAAGTCCGCTGGAGTGGCGCCCAAACTATTCAGCGCTTGCACCACATCCATGAGTTGTGTCCCCTCGACCGCAAGCAACGAAGCTTCTTCTTCAATAATGTCGATATCTGCTGCATTCGCTGTAACCGTCTCGCCTTGGCTAAAGGGAGCTGGCTGACTTACCAACGGCTGCGACCGAATTGTTACCGCTAAATTGCCATGAGCAACCGCAGCCTCACGTAATGTGACGTTGCCAGTTAACACAATGGAACCCGTACGCGAATTCAATACCACACGGGCGGTCGACTGACCTGGATTGACCTCAATGTTTTCAACCTGCGCCATAAACGCGACCCGATTATTCGGGTCTCGCGGACCTTGCAGCTGAATCACGCCCGCATTGATTGCATTCGCTACCTTAAAGCCAAACGACTCATTCACTCGCTCAACAACACGCAAAGCCGTCGTGAAATCAGCCTCATCAAGTTGCAACGTCAGCAGTCCGTTATCTCGACCTAAATCAAGCTCAACACTACGCTCAATGGTGGCGCCAGCGCTAATACGCCCCGCAGCTTGATGGTTGACCACCGCTGACGAGCCCTGAGCTTCAGCGCTGATGCCATTAATCAATAAGTTGCCTTGCGCGAGTGCATACACATTTCCGTCTGCACCTTTCAGCGGTGTCATCAGCAAGGTGCCGCCACGTAAACTGCGCGCATTACCTATTGAACTCACAACGACATCGACCTGTTGGCCCGGTTGTGCGAAAGCTGGCAGTTTTGCGGTGACCATCACGGCCGCGACGTTACGCAACTGCATGTTGGTTCCTGCAGGAATAGTGACACCAAGCTGGTTCAACATATTCGTCATGCTCTGACCGGTAAACGGCGCCTGCATGGTTTGGTCACCCGAACCGTCGAGTCCAACAACCAAGCCATAACCCACCAGATCATTGCTGCGCACACCGGCAAAACTCGCAATATCTTTGAGCCGCTCTGCCGTAGCAGGCATGCTTAGCACACTGAGTAAAAGTGCTATTCCAATCAAACGAGTCCATTGTAAGTTCGGCACAAATCTATCCTCTTAAAACGGTGCGATTTTATTGAAAAAGCGCTGCAACCAACCCATGCGCTGCGCATCGCTGATATAACCGTCACCCATATATTCCAAGCGAGCATCAGCAACGGCAGTCGACATCACTGTATTGCTACGATTGATTTGCCGCGGATTCACAATGCCCGAGAAACGAATAACTTCCGTACCCTGGTTGATGGCGATTTGCTTTTCACCGCGGATCCGTAAGTTGCCATTACGGAGCACTTGTAAAACCGTCACGGTAATCGTTCCTGAAAATCGGTTATTGGCACTAGACCCACCGCTACCGGTAAAGTCGTTGTTGCTGCCAACGGCAAAACCGTATTCTGCGAGTTCTTCTAAAGCGTCAGGCAATCCCTCTAGGTCAACCCCCACGTTGCTGGTTCTGGATGCATTCGATGAAGCACTTTTGGTCGCGCTGACTTGCTCTTCCAACACAACTGTCAGAATGTCACCAATGCGGCGTGGCCGTTGATCTTCAAACAAAGGAACGTAACCCTGTTGCGCTTGGTAAATAGAACCATTCGCTTCGCCTTGCGGCAGATCCGGAATCGAAACCTCTTCATAGGGCTCGACAACAACCGGATCGGGCACGCTACTGCATGCTGCCAATCCGAGTGCGAGAATACCCACCGCTACCGCTTTCATCTTAGAGTTGTCCTAACCGCGCCAGCATTTCATCGCTAGTTTGAACGGCACGACTATTGATTTCATAAGCGCGCTGGGTCTGAATCATGTTGACCATTTCCTCAACCACGTTCACGTTGGAGGCTTCAACAAACCCCTGATACAAGCGTCCTGCACCGTTGACACCAGGTAGCGCTTCGGTTGGTGCACCAGATGAGGCCGTCTCAATATATAAGTTACCGCCAATAGCCTCCAAGCCCGCGTCGTTCATAAAGGTGGCGAGGCTGATTTGTCCCACTTGCTGGTTTTGTGCAATACCCGGTTGTTTGACCGAGACAATACCGTCCTCACCAATGGTCACACTCAATGCATTGGCGGGCAGAAAAATAGCAGGCTCGAGTGGTTGCCCACTGGCGGTCACCATTTGTCCATCTTGGTTGATCTGAAAGCTACCGTCACGGGTGTAAGCGATGTTGCCATCTGGCAGTAAAACTTGGAAAAAGCCTTTGCCGTTAATCGCCAAGTCATTGGAGTTTTCTGTATTGCTTAAATTGCCTTGTGTGTGCAAGCGTTCGGTTGCTGCAGCACGAACACCGGTACCGACCTGCAAACCGGACGGCAGCGCGTCTTGCGCATTATTCATAGCACCGGGTTGGCGCATATTTTGATACAGCAAATCTTCAAACACAGCGCGTGAACGTTTGAAGCCTGTCGTATTCACGTTTGCCAGGTTGTTGGTAATTACGTCTAATTGTTGCTGTTGCCCAGTCAGGCCTGTTTTTGCAATCCACAATGACTTAATCATAATGGCTTTCTCCCGTTAGCCACGCACAGACAGCAAGCTATTCGCCTGTTGCGCCGTCTCGTCAGCTTTATTTATTACACTCATATTGAGTTCATAGCGGCGTTGGTTATCGATCATCGCAACCATCGCATCAATAGCGTTTACATTACTGCCTTCTAGCGCACCAGAGCGCACTTGTGCTGTTTCTGATGCTGCCAAAGGTGCATTTACCGGACTACGAAACCAACCATCTTCGCTGCGCATCAATTGCTGCGGTTCCGTGACATCGACCAATTTCAAACGATCCAACGGTACCAGCTCTGTTGGATTACCACCCATGCCAATGCCAGAAATCGTACCGTCATTACCAATGGAAACCGAAGTACCCAACGGCACCTGAATGGGGCCACCTTGACCGAGTACAGGCATGCCGCCGACCGTCATTTGACCTTCTGCGTTCACCTGTAAATCACCACGCTTGGTGTAGGCCTCGCCAGCTGGGGTTTGCACCGCCAACCACGCGTTTCCTTGCATCGCGACATCCAAATCACGCTCGGTGGTTTGCACCGTTCCAGAGCTGGTATCAAATAGACCCGTTGCCGATACCGCAGCCACGCGAGTGTCGTGCACACCAGCACCATTTATCGGAACAGCGCGCGCGGCAGCGAGCTGAGCCCGAAAGCCACTGGTCGATACATTGGCGAGGTTATTCGTCACCACCGCCTGTTCGTCCAACGTTTGCCGCGCACCATTCATGGCTGTATATAAAATGGCATCCATGAGCTGTTCCTCTTAACGTTTACTGGTTAACGATTAACGTAACTGCATGGTGGTCTGCAGGGCTTCATCCTGAGACTTGATGCTTTGTGCGTTCGCTTGGTAGTTACGTTGGGCAATGATCATCGCGACAAGCTCTTGTGTCAGATCGACGTTCGAAGCTTCTACTGCACCGGCCATAATGTTGCCGAACTGACCTTGCCCAGGCACCGATACAATCGGCTGTCCTGATTCAGTAGTTTCGCGCCAACCGTTGTCACCAGCCGGCTGCAGGCCTTCTAGGCTTTGGAAGTTCGCCAAAGCAATAGTGCCCAGTACCCGCTCCTGCTCATTCGAGTAAGTACCGACAATCTCACCTAATTCATTGATATTGACCTGCATGAGTGTTCCAGAGACGTAACCATCTTGGAAAATTTCAGCAAGTTCGAATTCGTTGGCGAACTGAGTCGAACCTTCGAGCTCCATACTTACAGTCATTGGGTCTGAACCATTAGGTGGAGCAAACGTAAATGCATCAAGACCACTCGTCGAATCCAATAAGCCATTTCCGTCAAAGGTCAATTGGCCAATTTCAGGAGCTACTTCATTGTCACGTACAAGCCGCACTTCCCAGGTATTGATTGCGGTTTTCGTAAAGTACATCTGACTTTGATGTGGCGTACCTAACGAGTCATATAACGTGACACTGTTGGTGTAGGAATAAGAGTTGGCATTGGCTGGGTCAAAAGGAACCGCTCCGCGGTTAACAATGGCCGAACGCGTATCCATATTAAACGTGGCTTGGATCGAATTAGTCGCATACGCAGGCAAACCAACGGATGGTATTTGCATAACTTGTGGCTGACCACCGAAGTCGATACCTGCAGGATAACCCGTCAAGCGTGCACCTGATGCGTTGGTTAAGTAGCCACTGCGATCCATCGTCAACTGACCATTTCGCGAGTAGATAATTTCGCCTGCGCTTTCAAAGCGGAAAAAACCTTTACCCGATACCGCTAAGTCCAAACCACGATCGGTAGTCTCAATATTACCGTCACTGAAATCCTGCACGACACCGGCTAGACGCGTACCCAAACCGACCTCGGCATTGGCGTAAATGTCTGCAAACTGTGCGCGTGAGCTTTTAAAACCAACAATTTGTGAGTTGGCAACGTTGTTACTAATCACATCAAGATTAATGGCCGCAGCGCGTAAACCTGAAAGTGCTTGTGAAAAACCCATAATGAGCTCCTTAAATAATTTGACGAATATCTTCGAGTCGGACTGGATCGAGAATACCGCCGAGATCAAGCCGTGGACCGTCTTTGTAGTTACTGACTGCCAGTACTTGAGCGTAATTCAGTTGCTCAACACTGACTGACTTACCGTCATTGACGGCTTCAACACTAAATCGATAAGAACCTGGAGGAGCAGCAGTGCCGTCGTCCATCAAGCCATCCCAGGTGTAAGAGTGAGAACCACTGTTGGCAGGACCTAAGTCAAAAGTCCGTATGAGCATGCCGCTTTCGTTGAATACTTTGGCTGTCATTTCGCCAACGGGTGACTGTAACTCCAGACCGAATGGCGTAGTATCGCCCGCTTCACCCACCAACAAACGATCACCTGGAACCAACACCGCTTTGCCGATGAGTCCAGCTGCCTGCAATGAACGCTGCGCATCAATTTGGCCATTGATGTTCTGCATCGTGTCATTTAACGACTCAATTCCACTGACGGTATTGATCTGGGCTAGCTGCGCAGTCATTTCATTGTTTTCCATTGGGTTCAATGGATCTTGGTTATTCAATTGAGCAACCAATAACGTCATAAAGTTATTGCGCATCTCTTCGCCATTCGAAGCGACTTGTCCACCACCGCGGTTGGCTTGAGTCACAACACTGGCGTCAATAGTATTGCCAAACATGTTTTACTCCTTAACTGCGGCCGATGGAGAGCGTGCGCATCAGTAATTCTTTACTGGTATTGAGCACTTCTACGTTGGCCTGATAAGACCGCGCCGCTGAAATCATATTGACCATTTCAGCAACGGGGTCGACATTGGGTAAGGTTACATAACCTTGGTCGTCTGCCAGCGGGTGTCCTGGCTGATACTCGCGCCGCGCTGGCGCTTCCGATTCAACCACTTGCTTAACCTGCACACCACCCACACCTTGGTTCTGCAGTTGCTGTTCGAAGATCACCTGCTTTGCTTTATAAGGATCGCCATTTGGTCCTGCGACACTATTGGCGTTTGCCATATTGCTCGCCGACACGTTCATGCGCTGTGACTGCGCTGTTAGTGCTGAGCCGGCAATATCGAGAATGGAGAAATTAGTCGCCATCATATGCTCCGTTATTGTTCAGGTTGCATGGCTTTGCGTAAGCCACTGGTGCGATCATCAAGGAACTGAATATCGGCTTGATAGCGCAGTGAATTGTCGAGGAACTGAGTGCGTTCGATATCCATATCGACAGTATTCCCATCCAGCCGAGACTGCGTTGGTGTCCGATATTGAAGCTGTGCCGTCACGCTGTTACTCGCCCCGAGCTGCAGGTGCCCTGCATGCGTTTTAGTCGGTTGAGTAGTGCCTTGAAGTGACGCACTCGCCCGTTGCAACTCGGCACTAAAATTAATATCCCGCGCTTTGAAATTGGGCGTATCTGCGTTGGCGATATTATTCGCGATCACTTCCTGCCGCTGTTGCCGAAGCGACAGCGCTTGTTGGTGAAACTGCAGAGACTGACTCAGTTTATCGATCATCCCGGTATCCTCGATCCTCGCGATCCTCATTTCGATCGCTTTTTTCTCACGGTCTAGACTAGACCTGCTGTTGACAAGACAAAGGGACAAAAAAGCGCCTTTTTTACCCCTAATTCTGCGATTAGAGAAAATTTGAGGTCGTTATACTGGCCTTTCACTGAGGTATGAGTAGAGATCCGTGATCATGAGGTTATGCCAACTACTACTGATTGGTTTGAGCTTGCACAGCGCTGCGCTGTTAGCGAGCACACCAGCCATGCCGCAGTGGGAGCGTCAACTGCGCTCGGAGCTCGCGATGCCGTTGCAACGGTTAGCGGACGACTACGAATTGACATTAAGTTGGTCCGAAACACGCAAACAGCAGTTGAACGACTGTGTCGTTGCGAGTCTCTCAGTTCCAGAGGATACCCAGTTGCGTCGCGGTCGCGCACTGATACCGGTTACCTGTGAAGACTCACCACGTCCGCATTATGTGCCCGTGACCATTCAACTTTTGGGAACTTATTATGTTCTCGCCGATTCAGTTTCAGCAGGTACGCGCATCACAGCCGAGCATATTAAAACTATGCAAGGTGACCTGACGCGTTTACCACACCAAGCATTACGCGATCCTGAACAGATTATTGGTCAGCAAACGCGGCGATCTCTGGTTGCTGACACGGTCATTCAAGAAAGCTTTTTGCAAGTGCCTGTTGTTGTAGAACGAGGCCAAAATGTGACGGTGATTGCCTCAGGTGCTGGATTTGAGCTGCGCCAAGAGGGACAAGCGCTTGATGCAGGAGGCGTGAATGAGATTATTCGCGTCCGTTTAGAAAACAAAAACTTACTGTCGGTCAAAGTCACAGGTCCCGGACGTGCGGTACCCGCATCATGACCTTCTCTATAGATTACTATGAATTTTTTGCACATTCGGTTAAAGTTTGGCGGTGCTCTGCCGATAACTCAGGTAGACATAAATGAGTGAGGTATTTCCTGTGAAAGTGAATGGATTTCAGCCACTGCCCGGTACCAACCAAACGGAATCGAACCGTTCGGCGAAAACGGGTGCGCCTTCGACTGAAGCTAGTCAAGCAGCTAGTTCAGCGGACGTCGTCACTCATTTTAGTCAACTCCCGCAAGATCAAAGCCAAGATATCGATACCGCTAAAGTCGAATCCATTCGACAAGCTATTCGTGACGGCCAACTGACGATGCGTGCTGACCAAATAGCCGAATCTATGTTGCAAAGTTTAACTGAATCATCCAGCAACTCTGATTAGGATTTATGGGACTACAGACGCATTTAGACGCACAAATTACCCGATTGACTAATTTGCAGCAATTGCTTGAGCAAGAGCAATCTATGTTGAGTGCCGGCACTATCGATGGCGCTGAATTGGAGCGTATCGCACAAGCCAAAACCGCGTTGCAACAAGAAATCGAAGCCGCTGAGCAACAGCGCCGCACCGCTCAACAGAAACTCGGATTTGCAACTGACAGCAAAGGCGCTCGTAAGGCAGCTGATCAGGCCGGTTGTTTAGATACTTGGGAAACTTTGCTGCAGGCGGCCGAACGCGTAGCAAAAATGAACCAGTTAAACGGCGAGCTTATTCAACACCGCCTACACCACAATCAGCACATGCTCAATATTCTGCGTGATGCCAGTGGCGGCGGCCAACTGTATGGCTCTGACGGTAATCAACCGACTCGCCCTCAGCGTATTAACTCCAAAGCTTAATGCTGATAAATACCATCGAGGAGCGCCGCTAAACGCTGCGCGCCCATTTGCATCCGTTGCTCTAAAATGGGTCCATATTGCGCCGTGTAGTTTTCACCTAAGCGTTGCTGCGGTGCGTAGTCGGAATAGATTCGACGGGTAATTGCAGCCGATTCGTTGGCCCATCCCAACACCAATGATTCGCTGTACTGCAAAGGCGCTAGCGGCTCTAACTCTTGACCCAAGCTCTCGGCTTTAGCGTGTGGTGGCTCACCATTGCGCCGCAATAACATGCCGGTATCCCACAACCAGTGCAAATTACGTTCTTCGTCGAAGTAATATAAATTGGCGCGGTTTCCGCCTAAGTCATCCGCAAAACTTACGTGCATAGGTTGATGTAAATCACCAACAAAATGCGCCAAAAATGCCAACGCAACCCAACTTTCTGGGTTGTTCTTTAGGACGCTGTAATGATGCTGAATAGCCGACAAAACGCAGCCCTGTGGCGGACATGCATCTGCTTTCACTTGTGCTTGAGTACGCTCGAAATTGACGTAATGGTGAGGTTTTGCCCAGTCCCACTTATCATTGCTTTTAATATCGTCAGCCCAACTGCAAATGGCCCCGAAAGAGTCATAATCTGGATGTTCAGCTACCATAGCATCGAGGCGTTGACGCGTTGCCGGCGACACTAACTCATAGGTCATCTGACAGAACACGACATGCCCAACACCACCATAACTTTGTGCGGCAGGACTGAATGCAAGCAAACTCAAAAGAATCAAAATCAGTCGCATGACTACTCCTCAATACAGCTACTGGCTATTGGCTAATGGCTATTCGCAACGAGCGAAACCAGGGTTTTCTAATAGCAAGTAACTAATAGCTAATAGCTAATAATTTGGCGTTTGGTGAATCTTCTAGGATGTAGAGTCGCCCATCGCTGCCGCTCGCCACAGCGCGGTAGCGCGTCTCACGCTCTTGTAAAAAGTCTTGTGACTGTTGCCATTTCCCATCCACAAAACGAAAACGTTGCAAGCGCTGACCAGCCAAATGTGCCACCCATAAATCACCGTTATGCAGGGCTAAACCCGCAGGCGCTAATGATGGCGTCCATTGTAATAGCGGTTGAACTGTCCCCGGCAATTTTTGCAAGGGACTTACATAAGCACCCGTGTAATCAATGCCATAAGTGACCAACGGCCAGCCGTAGTTTTTGCCCGCCTCAATCTTGTTGAGTTCATCGCCACCGCGAGGACCATGTTCATGCTGCCATATCGCATCACGCTCAGCGTCATAAACAATGCCTTGCACATTCCGATGTCCGTAACTGTAGATTAACGGTGCTTCTTTATGCCGAAATGGATTATCTTCAGGTACGCTGCCATCGGCATTCATGCGCACTATTTTGCCTAAGTAACTATCCAGATTTTGTGCTTGCTCCCGATAGTCAAAACCGTCACCAAGTGTCAGCAGTAACGTGGCGTCAGGAAGCCACGTCATTCGTCCACCATAATGTGCGGCTCCCTTCTTATCAGTGCCACTAAAAATCACTTCAAGATTGCTCACTTCTGTAGCTTCTTGATTCAACATTCCAACACTCACACAGGTGGTGTTACGTGACGCGACTCCGCAGGCATAGCTTAAATACACTTTTCGACTTTGCTCAAAGTCTGGCGCTAATAACACCTCGAAAAGTCCGGCCTGAGCTTCAGCAAATAAGTTAGGCAGGTTTAACGCGACAGTTTGTGTCGCATTGGAGTTGGCATCGATATGTAGGAGTCGTCCGCCACGCTCGGTCACCAACCAACTTTGGTCCGGTAGCTGCGCCAGACCCCACGGTTGGTTCAAATCATCCGCAATAACTGACAAGGTAATCTCTTCGTCCGCGAATGTTGCGCCAGCGTACAACGCGAGACTCAACACGCTTAGTGCTAGTGCCTTCATGCTGCTGCTCCCTCACTCTGGTGGCTTGAATAACTGCTGATCTTACTAACTCTGGCAAATAGATAACCTGCGAGGCCACCACATGCCACCATACTCACTAAGCCCGGAAGTGTTCGGTTCACGGCTATCAGTGTGGGCATCGGGAGCAGTGCATCGACAATCAAAAAGGCTACCCACAACCCAACCGCTCCACCGACTAGGAACCAAATCGGTTCAGGATTGGGGCGGCGCCGATCAATAAAATAGGCTACGGGGAGAGAAACAAGCAGCGAAGTTCCGAGAATAATCGCGAATGTCGGCGAAAAGTTGATAATATCGTGAAACGTGGCTTCTTTTCGGAGCGCCCAGTCAATCTCCACGGACCAATCCTGCAGCGCTGCAATATTAAATTGGGTTTGGATAATTGCAGCGGTGATGCTGGCAACCACTAAAGCAACCAGAAAAGCGAGAGCAATTCGTATCATACTGCTGACTCCGAGTTCGAATGAAAGATGGGACCCATTTAAGCTACGCCCCATGTGTCAGCCTAAAATGACACTTCCAGCCAGTCATCCGCAGCTTGAAATGTCAGACTTTGAAGGGGTCCACGTCCTTCAATATTAACCAGATTTTGCTGCGACGCCCAGATATCTTGCAGTGCTTGGTGTTTTAACTTGAGACCTGCCAGCGACTTCGGCATAGCAACCTCTTGATAAACCCAGATATTAGCGCCATCAATTTGCTGCCCAACCGGTTCCAAATTCAAGCGCTCACCCGCGAGGGTAGCCAGCTGGAAACGCTCCATCACATAACCGGCAAATTGCTCTCGCGTTTCTGCACTATCATGAATATCAGCACCTTTGGCATCAAACAGCACACTCACCGCATGCTCGGCATCGTGCAGGTTGAAGCGATGCATTACCTCAATGTTGCCGGTTCGTTCGTTGAATAAGACCGTTGTCACTGCGGTTTTTAGTTGATGGGCAGATGCGCTGCCCATCAACACTACAGCGAGCACGGTCTCAATCAAATACTTCATTGATCGTCGTTCTCTATTTCATCTTTGTCGTCATCATCAGCAGTCTTCAGCTTTGATTTTGACTCTTGCATCAAGTCGCGACGAATGTGATCAGCCTGACGATTACTTTTAAATGCCTCAATGCGCGATGGAATAATTCGGCGCGGATAGTAATTATTTACAATATCCACATCAGCCGTTTCCCATTGTGGATCCACAGCAAAATCAGTCACTTCTTTGTCGGTCACAATCAGTTTACTGACATTCTTCGCGTTCCGACGCCAAATCTCAGCCGGAATGTGCATGGAATCTTTGGTGCCATCGGCATAGGTCCATTCCAGTAGGATAGGCATTACCAGTCCGCCCAAATTGCTGAAATCCAGAACATAATAGTTTTTATCTTCGCTCACAGCTCGATCAAATACGCGACGTTCCCACGGCTCAAGTTTCTCCAGGAAACTCTGATACGCATTCCGCTGCTTGTTGGTCACTGTAAACTCGTCATTCTCATCGTAGAAGTCGGTTACATCTGGGTTTAACTCAACCCAGGTTTTACGTCCTTCCGCTTGATTGCGTTCCACGAAAAGTGACGTCGGTTTATTTGCTTCTTCTTGGCGACGGCGCTCCCAATCGATATCCGGATCTTTCGTATCCATCCGTAATTTGTAGACACGGTCCAAACTGATATCGACATGGTCTGTTGAGTAGAACCAGCCGCGCCAGAACCAATCTAAGTCCACACCTGAAGCTTCTTCCATAGTCCGAAAGAAATCCGCTGGTGTAGGTCGTTTGAACATCCACCGGCGAGCGTATTCTTTAAATGCGTAATCGAATAGCTCACGGCCCATAATCACTTCACGTAAAATATTCAACGCAACTGCGGGCTTGGTGTAGGCGTTGGGGCCCAAATTTAGAACGCTATCTGACTGCGTCATGATGGGGACTTGATTAGTCGACTTCATATAATCAATGATGCCACGCGCTTCAACGCCCCAAGGAATATCCGGGTCCCATTCACGCCCGGCAACAGCATCTAAATAGCTGTTTAAACCTTCATCCATCCAGGTCCATTGCCGCTCGTCGGAATTCACAATCATTGGAAAGTAAATGTGTCCAATTTCATGAATAACTACACCGATCAAAAAGCGCTTTTCTGCCAACGAATAGGTGCGACTACCGTCATCTTGAAGTTCCGTGCGCGGGCCATTAAAGGTGATCATTGGGTATTCCATACCGCCGACGGGGCCGTTCACTGACTGGGCGGTTGGATAGGGATAATCAAATGAGAAGCGAGAATACACTTCCATGGTGTGAATCACTGAAGCAGTCGAATATTTCTCCCATAACTCACCCCCTTCTTTGGGATAAAACGACATCGCCAATACTTCCGGCATCACCTTGCCGCCTTGCTCATACACTTGTGCGTCCCAAATGAATTGACGTGACGAAGCCCAAGCAAAATCACGGACATTCTCGGCCACAAAGCGCCACGTTTTCATTTCGTCAGTGGCTTCTTTCTCGTTTTCGAGTGCTTCTTCCGGCGTCACCACAAACACTGGGCGTTCAGCGCCTTTCGCATTGTCTAAACGTTGACGCTGCGTTGCCGTGAGCACGTCTCGTGGATTTTGTAAGACACCTGAAGCCGACACAATATGATCAGCCGGCACAGTGATTTCTACTTCAAAATCACCGAATTCCATGGTGAACTCGCCACTGCCTAAGAATTCTTTATTGGTCCACGCTTCATAGTCAGTAAATGCGGTTACTCGCGGATACCACTGCGCCATTAAGAAAATGTCGTTTCCACCTTCGCGTTCGTCATCCGGAAAATGCTCATAACCTGAGCGCGCACCAACTGCATCGGACTCAACGATATTAAAACCGAAATCAATTCCAAACTCTGTTTTTTGGCCTGGCTTTAACGGCTGTGGTAAATCCAGTCGAAGCTTGGTACCCACCACGACAAAATCCATACCTTGACCACGGCTATCACTGATTTTTTTGATTTCGAAGCCGAGCTCGTTGTCGGCCATAAACTGCTGCCGACGCAATTGCCCTAAACTGATCCGCGCAGGCTTATCAATGCCATTCAAATTCTGCTCTGGTCTGCTTGAGAATGTACTGCTGCGCTCTGCCATGGAATCATTGCGAAAGATATTCTGGTCTAATTGAATCCAGATATAGCGCAATGTGTAAGGTGAGTTGTTGTGGTACGTAATGGTTTCCGAAGCATCAATTCTGCGTGCCGCTTCATTGAGTGTGACATCAATGTCGTAGTCTGCTCGCTGTTGCCAGTAATTTTCCCCAGGTTCACCCGCCGCACTGCGATAAACATTCGGAGTTGGTAACGTTTCATCCAACTGGCGAAACTTATCCTGATAACTGCCTTTGGTTTGTTGAATAGCGGACTCAGCAACAGCCGTAAACGGCATTACTAAAGCGCTGATCAGCACACTTGCGCCAATCCAAATAGTCGAATTGTTCATGAAAGAAACCTGTAGGTAATACAAAAAATTTATTAATTTGGAGCATAACAATTCAATGGCATACCTACTATTGCGTTAACCATAAAAAAGTGACACTTTGTCGAGAGTTAGACCTTTTTAACAACAACTTATACGTACCCATGACACTAACTCCCCAATCGCTTGCACGTTACAGCTTATTCATCGCTCTGTGGTTATTGGTTTGGCGACTTTCTGTACTCATGGAATATCAGCCCCATGCGAGTCTCTGGTTTCCGCCCGCTGGACTCAGTTTCGCTGCTTTTTTGCTACTCGGTTGGCGTGCACTTCTACCCGTCTTTATTGCCTCGTTTTTATCAACACTTTGGATGTATTGGCTAGACAGCAACATCGTTTCAATTCAGCAACAAATGACCAGCGCAATTTGGTTCGGATTTGCACATATTATTGCCTATGGTTTCGGTGGCACATTATGCGGCTACTTTTTACAACGTGAGCAGCGACAGAACTTCCCCAAGCAAATCTATATTTTTCTATTATTCGGAGGAGCAACCACTCTACTGGCGACATTCTCTGGCATTATTGCTCTTCATTTAGCCGACCCGCAGCTACAGATCAATTTCATGACAACCTGGTTGCCTTGGTGGATTGGTGATTTAGCTGGCACTTTTGTGATGGCACCAATCTTTATTATCGTCATTATGAAAATCTGGCCACAACTGACCGATTGGACGGGTATTTATCAACAAACAAAAGCGCCGAAAGTAACATCCAAAAATCAGTTCGTAGTCAAACTCTTGGTGTTGCAATTGTTACTCGCGGTGGTGATGATTGCAGATAACTCCCTCGCAAATCCCGCTCTCGCATTTGCAGTCTTCTTTTTGAGCTTGCCGCAAATGTGGATTGTTTACTCGGAGAGCTCTTGGCGCGCCATAGTAAGCTTGGCCTTAACCAGCCTTGCAATAGCATTGTGGGTAGGCCTTTTAGGTATGAGCGACTCGGCTATCACCTATCAATTTGCGCTGTGCGTGATAGCGGCAAACGCCTATTTTGGCATGGCAGTTCCCAACCTTGCCCAACAAAATCAAGTGCTCTATCAGCAAAATATTACCGATGGATTGACCGGTATTATCACTCGCCAACATTTTATTGAATGCACCGAAAAAGTGCTGAAACGACAGATTCTCAATCGACAGCCTGTAAGTTTATTGATTTTCGACCTCGATCACTTCAAAACCATCAATGATACGTATGGGCACTCGATTGGTGATGAAGCGCTCGTTTCCGCAGCCCAAGCAATCAAGAAACTGATTCGCGAAGGTGACTTAGTCGGTCGCTTTGGTGGCGACGAATTTCTAGTTCTACTGCCCAACCAGAATTTAAGCGAAGCTGAAGCTACCGCACAGCGATTGAAACGTGACCTACCTACTATTGAAGTCAATGGGCTACAATTACCCCTAACAGCAAGTTTTGGAGTGATTGAGTTTCAAGCACATGAACAAGTTCAACAGGCACTCATTCGGGCTGACGACGCTTTACGCAGAGCAAAACATCTCGGTCGCAATAAGGTAGCTACAGCACCATGAATATCGACATCCTAGTCGCCACCACCTCCGGCAATACCGAATACCTTGCCGATCAAATCGCTGAACAACTGCAACACGCAGGGTTTACCACTAGCCTTCATTATGAACCCGACTACAGTGACCTACTTGAGGCGTTGCGGCAAAGCAACGAAGAAACCTTCTGGTTATGCTGTATAGCGAGTCATGGTGCGGGAGAATATGCCGACTCAATGTTGGACTTTGCCGAACAAATGCATGCCGAAAAGCCGCAACTGGATGAACTTAATTTTACGGTTATTGCTGTTGGCGATAGCTGCTATGACACGTTTTGTTCAGCTGGTCGGGATTGTGATGCGTTGTTAGATAAGCTGCATGCGAAACGCGCAATTGAACGCCTTGAAATAGATATGGCTACGGAAGATCCAGAAGAAAAAGCCGCTGAATGGCTTCCAAAACTAATCACATGGTTAAATAATAAACAGTCGTAAATGTGTATAACCTCTGTTTAAGATCCCCTAAGCTCTGTTTACTCCCCTGTGATAACTCTGTGTATAACTGTCATTGTGGATAACTACCGATCTTATCCACCGTTTGATCACGGGAACGATCATCATCTGATCACAGGGAATGAGATCGTTGTGATCCTTGTTGAATATGCGCTACAAACGCTTATCCACAGAAATTCTTTCCCTAGTAGTAGTAGTAATAAAAGATCAAAAACAAGATCAAAACCTTTTATAAGATCTAACCCACTACAATCCCGCAGCATTTAAGCGTTTTGATCTGGATCAATTCACGCTAAAATACACGGCTCTGCGATCCTCTCTGGGATCCCAAATTTTTTAAGACATTGAGACGGACCATTATGAGTAACCAGCACAACTTTCACCAACACTATGACGTCATTGTCATTGGCGGTGGTCATGCAGGAACTGAAGCCGCATTGGCTGCAGCTCGCATGGGTTGTCAAACATTGCTGCTCACGCACAACATCGAAACATTAGGACAAATGTCCTGCAATCCAGCTATTGGTGGCATTGGTAAAGGTCATTTAGTCAAAGAGATCGATGCGTTAGGCGGTGCAATGGCAATTGCAGCCGATCGCGCTGGTATTCAATTTCGGACGCTCAATTCTTCCAAAGGTCCGGCAGTACGTGCTACGCGGGCTCAGGCTGATCGAGTTCTGTATCGAGCAGCTATTCGTGAACAACTCGAGAACCACGAAAACTTAAGTTTGTTTCAACAAGCCTGTGATGATCTCGTTGTAGAAAACGATCGTGTAATCGGTGTCGTTACACAAATGGGATTAAAGTTTTCAGCAAAAACAGTTGTTTTAACCGTAGGTACTTTCCTTGGTGGTCAAATACATATTGGTCTCGACAATTATCAAGGTGGTCGAGCTGGTGACCCACCAGCGAATGCTTTAGCCAAACGTCTGCGTGAGTTACCACTGCGTGTTGATCGACTCAAAACAGGTACACCACCACGGGTCGATGCAAAGACGATCGATTTCTCAGTCATGCAAGAGCAACCGGGTGATTCTCCAACACCTGTATTTTCGTTTATGGGTGATGGCTCCGATCATCCACAACAAATTTCGTGTTACATCACGCATACCAACGAAAAAACCCACGACATTATCAAAGGTGGATTAGACCGTTCACCGATGTATTCTGGCGTGATCGAAGGTATTGGTCCGCGTTATTGTCCGTCAATTGAAGACAAAGTAATGCGTTTTGCCGACAAGAATTCGCATCAAATCTTTGTAGAGCCAGAAGGTTTAACCACCAACGAAGTCTATCCAAATGGCATTTCAACCAGTCTGCCATTTGATGTGCAAGTTCAATTGGTTCGTTCCATAAAAGGATTTGAAAATGCGCACATTACCCGTCCTGGTTATGCCATCGAATATGATTATTTTGATCCTCGTGATCTGAAGCAGTCACTCGAAACCAAATATATTCATGGACTGTTTTTTGCTGGCCAAATTAACGGCACTACTGGCTACGAAGAAGCCGGTGCGCAAGGTTTAGTGGCGGGTTTAAATGCGGCATTGCAAGCGCAAGATAAAGAATCATGGGCGCCGCGGCGTGACCAAGCCTACATGGGCGTGTTGATCGACGATCTATCGACACTGGGTACCAAAGAGCCGTATCGGATGTTTACTTCACGTGCCGAGTATCGCTTGTTATTGCGCGAAGACAACGCCGATATGCGTTTAACTGAACAGGGTCGACAACTGGGCTTGGTTGATGATGCTCGCTGGGCACGCTTTAGCGAGAAAATGGAAGCTATCGAACAAGAGCAACAACGGTTGCGCAGTTTGTGGATCCATAAGGATCATCCAGCGGTGGATGCCGTGAATGAACATGTCAAAACGCCAATCACTCGTGAAGTAAACGGTGAAGATTTGCTGCGTCGCCCTGAAATGACCTATGCAGTCATGATGTCTATTCCAGCCTTGGGCCCTGGCTTAACGGATCAGCAAGCTGCTGAACAAGTGGAAATTCAAACCAAATACGCTGGTTACATTCACCGCCAACAAGATGAAATAGCCAAGCAGCAACGTCATGAAAATACTAAACTTCCGCTTGATTTTGACTACAAATCCATCAAAGGTTTGTCGAATGAAGTAGTGGCCAAACTGAATCAGCATCAGCCGGAAACGGTGGGTAAAGCCGCTCGAATTTCAGGTATTACACCTGCTGCGATTTCGATGCTGTTGGTCCATCTAAAAAAACAAGGATTGTTGCGCCGCAGCGCATAAAAGAAAACTTATGCTAGAAATTTTAACCCGCTTGATTGAGCAATCAGGGGTGGCAGCGACGCCGCAACAAACCAAGATGCTGCTGACTTTAGTTGAGCAATTGAACAAGTGGAATAAGGCTTACAATCTAACGTCGGTGCGTGATCCTCGGCAGATGCTGAGCAGGCATATTGTCGACAGTATTGTGATCAAACCTTACCTCCAAGGAGAGCGGTTTATTGACGTCGGCACTGGCCCGGGTTTACCCGGATTACCGCTCGCCATTATCATGCCAAATTGCCATTTTACATTGTTAGATTCACTGGGTAAGCGCATCCGTTTTATTCGCCAGTTTTGTCATGAAAATCAAATAACTAACGTTACGGCAGTACAAAGCCGAGTAGAAGATTTTGAGCCTGAACAGAAATTTGATGGCGTGATAAGTAGAGCCTTTGCCTCGCTTAATGATATGCTCACTTGGTGTCATCAATTACCAACCGAACAAGGGCGCTTTTACGCCTTGAAGGGACAATACCCAACCGCAGAACTGGCTCAATTGCCGACTGGGTTTGTGGTCGAGCAGATAGAAAAACTGCAAGTTCCCGAAGCCGATGGCGAACGTCATTTGGTATTGATTAGAGCTGCGAACTAAAGCAAGCCAAGTAAACTAAGAGGTTATACCGGTGGGAAGAATCATAGCCATAGCCAATCAAAAAGGTGGGGTCGGTAAAACGACCACAGCAGTAAATTTGGCTGCCTCCATGGCCGCCACTCGGCGCAAAGTGCTATTGATTGATCTTGACCCGCAAGGCAATGCCACCATGGGTAGTGGCATCGATAAATACGATGTCGAAAACACTGCCTACGAATTACTGGTCGACGAAAAGCCCGCCAGCGAAGTGATCATCAAAGAAACCAACGGTAAGTATCATTTGATTGCTGCCAATGGTGATGTCACCGCTGCCGATATCAAATTGATGCAGGCATTTGCCCGTGAACAACGCCTCACCAATGCGTTGAAACCCGTACAAGACCAGTACGACTTTATTTTTATTGATTGTCCGCCCTCGCTCTCAATGTTAACCGTTAACGCCATGGCCGCTGCCGATTCAGTGTTGGTACCGATGCAATGTGAGTATTACGCGTTAGAGGGGTTAACGGCCTTGATGGATACCATCGAGCGTCTCGCATCAGCAGTGAATCCACGACTGACCATTGAGGGCATTTTACGGACTATGTATGACCCGCGTAATCGCCTCGCGAATGACGTGTCTGAACAATTGAAAACGCATTTCGGTGATAAAGTGTACCGAACTGTAATCCCGCGTAACGTGCGCTTAGCAGAAGCGCCAAGTTTTGGTGCTCCGGCCATGTATTACGATAAATCATCAACGGGTGCCAAAGCCTATTTATCGTTGGCTGGCGAATTGATTCGCCGCGCAGAACAACAAAAGAAAGCCGAATCAACGGCTGAAGCCTGAGGAAGAACAGTGCTATGTCTGTGAAAAAACGAGGACTAGGGCGCGGCTTGGATGCCCTGCTAACCAACAATAAACAATCACGGGATGCTGAGTCCAGCGAAGCACCACAAACCGAATCACCGGTACAAAGTGATTTACGCAAGCTTCCCATCGAATGGCTGCAACCTGGCAAGTATCAGCCCCGTAAAGATATGTCACCCGAAGCACTCGAAGATCTTGCTGCATCAGTCAAAGCACAAGGCATTATTCAGCCTATTGTTGTGCGCGAAATCAGCCATGAACGGTTTGAAATCATTGCTGGAGAGCGACGTTGGCGTGCGGCTCAGTTAGCGCGGTTAAGTGAAGTTCCAGTGCTCATCAAACAAGTGCCTGATGAAGCGGCAGTGGCTATTGCACTGATTGAGAATATTCAACGCGAAGATCTGAACGCGATGGAAGAAGCCACCGCATTGCAGCGACTGTTGGATGAGTTTCGTTTGACCCATCAAGAAGTTGCCGACGCAGTGGGTAAATCACGCGCCACGGTAACCAATTTGTTGCGTCTGAATAATCTCGAAAAAGAGAGTAAAACTCTGCTTGAACGTGGCGACATTGAATTGGGTCACGCTAAATTATTATTGGCTTTACAAGGTGATGCACAGAGTGATGCCGCTCGTGTGATCGCGGCCAAAGCAATGACCGTAAGAGAAGCAGAAAAATTGGTCCGTAGCTTGTTAGAGCCGGGCAAACCTAAGCCTGAACCGAAACAACCAGATGCCGACATACAGCGTCTCGAACAGCGCTTAAGTGAACATCTTGGCGCCGCCGTTGCAATCAACCATGGGCGTAAAGGTAAAGGTAAAGTTGTGATTAATTACAGCAATTTGGATGAGCTTGACGGAATTTTGCAGCATTTGCAGCTTTCCGACAGCTAACAAGTTTGCAATTAAACCGCAAATCTTTATACTATCGCGGGCTTTTCAGCGAGGTTTTAGGCCCGTGACGAATACAATTAATAGCACTGGAAAACAACTCGCTGCTCGCTTGCTTCGTGTGCAGGCTGGAGCGATTTTTTTATTGGCGTGTGTGTTTTCTCTGGTGCAGCCAATAAATGGCTATCTTTATTTTTGGGGCGTGGTTGGCGGCGGCATTGCCGTGATGATCCCAACCGCACTCTTCGCATGGCGTGCATTTGCTTCAGGCGGCGCGCGTGCAGCACAACAAGTTGTGTCGAACTTTTTTGCAGGTGAGGCGATTAAACTGACCCTTGCCGTAGCCCTGCTAGTGGCTTTGTTGGTGTTTACCACGCTCCCGTATAGTGCGGTTTTGAGCGGTTACATCATCACCCTGTTTGTGCAGTGGCTAGCACCGATTTTGTTTTTAAAATCAACTTAAAATTGTGGGAAATTAAGATGGCTGCAGAAGAGGTAACACTCACGAGTCATATCCAACACCACTTAACGAACGCAAAGATGTGTGTCGCTGATGACGGCAGCTTTGTATTCAATAAGGCATGTGAAAATGCAGGGTTTTGGGCATGGCACATTGACACCCTCGCCTGGTCAATTGGACTGGGTATCTTATTCTTAATGTTGTTCCGTAGTGCGGCGAAAAAGGCCGACATGGGCGTGCCTGGTAAATTCCAATGTTTCATCGAAATCATTGTCGAATTTGTTGCCGGTAACGTACGCGACACCTTCCATGGCAAAAGTAAACTCATTGCCCCACTGGCATTGACCATCTTCGTCTGGGTTTTCTTGATGAACTTGATGGATTTGATTCCAGTTGACTTCTTACCGTCATTTGCCGGTTGGATCGGATCGACCTTCTTCGGTATGGACTCACATGATGTCTATATGAAGATTGTACCGACCACGGACATTAATATGACAGCCGCTCTGGCTATTGGTGTTTTCTTGCTGATGATTGGCTACAACATTCGCTTCAAAGGCGTAGTTGGCTTTATCAAAGAGTTAACGTTGCACCCATTTAGCTCGAATAATATTGCGGTACAAATTTTACTGATTCCATTTAACTTCTTGCTGGAAGTCATTGCCCTCATCGCGAAGCCGTTCTCACTGGCACTGCGTTTGTTCGGTAACCTCTATGCAGGTGAGTTAATCTTTATTTTGATTGGTGCGGTCGGCCTAATGCAGTTGCCATTGCACTTCATTTGGGCGGTATTCCATATTCTGGTCATCGTGCTCCAAGCCTTCGTCTTCATGATGTTGACGATTGTGTACTTGAGCATGGCTAGCTCGGAAAGCCACTAAGTTTTTTGTTTTACGTGTTTTAACTTTTACTTTTAGCTCTTAACTTTTATTGGAGAAAACAATGGAACTAATGTTAGGTCTTAAATTTATCGCAGTTGCTCTGTTGATCGGTTTCGGTGCAATCGGTACTGCTATCGGCTTCGGTAACATGGGTGGTAAATTCCTGGAAGCGTGTGCACGTCAGCCAGAATTAGCTCCTTCACTGCAAGTTAAAATGTTCATCTTGGCAGGTCTGATCGATGCGGTAGCAATGATCGGTGTTGGTATCGCCATGGTCCTGTTGTTCGTTCTGTAAGGCTCGATACACATTTTCGAACAATGAACGAATAGGAGGGTGGGTCTATGAACATTAATATGACCCTGATCGGTGAATTAATCGCGTTTATCGTCTTTGTGCTGTTCTGCATGAAGTTTGTTTGGCCACCGCTGAACAATGCGATTGAAGCTCGTCAAAAGAAAATTGCTGACGGTCTTGCTGCGGGCGAACGTGCCGAGAAGGACCTCGAGTTGGCGCAAGCCAAAATTGCTGACGAACTGAAAGAAGCGAAAGCGCAAGCTGCCGATATCATCGCCCAAGCGAAAAAACGCGCGGACGAGACCATCGAAGACGGCAAAAAACGTGGTGAGCAGGAGCGCGAGAAAGTCGTTGCTGCAGGTCACGCAGAAGTCGAAGCAGAGCGGAATCGCTTACGTGAAGAATTGCGCAAGCAAGTGGCTGTTTTAGCTGTTGCAGGTGCAAGCAAAATTATCGGGCGCGAAATTGATAAAAACGCCCACAGTGACATTGTTGAAAAACTGGTCGCTGAACTCTAACCAAAGGGGTTTGTGCAAATGTCAGAATTGACTACGGTTGCTCGCCCCTATGCAAAAGCAGCTTTTGATTTTGCAGTAGAGAACGGCGCGTTAGAAAAGTGGAACGACATGATTGCGTTTGCAGCTGCGGTTGCAACAGACGCAACTATGGCTACTTTTTTGAGCAGCGCTGAAACGCTGGAGAAGAAAACTGACGTTTATGTTCAGGTTTGCGGTGAGCAACTTGATGAAAATGGTCAGAACTTTGTCCGTTTGATGGCTGAAAATGGTCGTCTGAAAGCGTTACCTGCGGTACTTGCCTTATTTGGTGAGTTACGTGCTGATTACGAAAAAGAAGTTGTTGTAGAGGTTACTTCAGCAACTAAATTATTGAAAAAGCAGCAGGATGAACTCGTAAAAGCGTTAGAGAAACGTTTTTCACGCAAAGTTAAGCTGAATTGCACTGTCGATGAAAACATTGTTGGCGGCTTATATATCAAAGCCGGTGACACCGTCATCGACGGTACGGTGCGCGGCAAGATCGATCGCCTTGCACACGCACTGCAATCCTAATTGGGGACTTGAGCATGCAACTGAATTCAAATGAAATCGCAGAGCTGATCAAAAAACGAATTGAGAAATTCGAAGTGGTCAGCGAAGCTCGTAACGAAGGTACCATTATCTCGGTTACCGACGGTATCATCCGCATCCACGGCTTAGCTGACTGTATGCAGGGTGAGATGGTCGAGCTTCCTGGAAATCGTTACGCTATCGCTTTGAACCTTGAGCGCGACTCTGTTGGCGCCGTGGTTATGGGTCCTTATGCGGACCTGCAAGAAGGCGTTAAAGTTAAATCAACTGGCCGGATCTTAGAAGTTCCGGTGGGTCGCGCATTGTTAGGCCGCGTCGTGAACACCTTGGGTGCTCCTATCGACGGTAAAGGCCCAATTGATGCTGACGGCTTTGAGCCAGTTGAGAAAATCGCACCAGGCGTTATTGAACGTCAATCGGTCGACCAGCCAGTGCAAACTGGTTATAAATCTATCGATGCGATGATTCCAATCGGCCGTGGTCAGCGTGAGCTGGTTATCGGTGACCGTCAAACAGGTAAAACTGCGTTGGCTGTCGATGCCATTATCAACCAGAAAGACTCTGGTATTAAGTGTGTGTACGTCGCTATCGGTCAGAAAGCGTCTACTATCGCAGCCGTTGTACGTAAGCTAGAAGAGCATGGCGCAATGGAAAACACCATTGTTGTAGCGGCTTCTGCTTCTGAGTCTGCAGCACTTCAATACTTGGCAGCCTATTCAGGCTGTACCATGGGTGAATACTTCCGTGACCGCGGTGAAGATGCACTAATCGTGTATGATGATTTGTCTAAGCAAGCTGTTGCTTATCGTCAAATCTCATTGCTATTACGTCGTCCGCCAGGTCGTGAAGCCTACCCAGGTGACGTTTTCTATCTACATTCTCGTTTGCTTGAGCGTGCAGCTCGCGTAAATGCGGACTACGTAGAGAAATTTACAAATGGTGAAGTGAAAGGTAAAACCGGTTCACTAACCGCTCTGCCAATTATCGAAACCCAAGCGGGTGACGTATCGGCCTTCGTACCAACTAACGTAATTTCGATTACCGATGGTCAGATCTTCTTAGAAACTGACTTGTTCAACGCGGGTATTCGCCCTGCCGTGAACGCTGGTGTATCGGTATCACGTGTAGGTGGTGCAGCACAGACGAAAATCATCAAGAAATTGGGTGGTGGTATTCGTTTGGCATTGGCTCAGTATCGTGAGTTGGCAGCATTCGCCCAGTTCGCATCTGATCTTGACGAAGCAACACGTGCTCAGTTAGAGCATGGTCAGCGCGTCACCGAACTGATGAAACAGAACCAATATGAGCCTATGAGCGTGGCTGATATGGCTGTGTCTATCTTCTCTGCCGAAAAAGGCTACCTGAAAGATGTGGCACAGGACAAAATCCTCGACTTCGAAAGTGCGTTAATTTCGTACATGCGTAGCGAGCACGCTGACCTAATGGCTGATATTGATAAAACTGGCAACTATAACGACGACATCGAAGCCAAACTGCATGAAGGCCTGAAAACCTTCAAGAAAACGCAGTCTTGGTAAGCGCAACGTGGCTTCAGCTTGCTGAGGCCACACGTCGTTGAGTTAACAGGAGATTTATCATGGCCGGCGGGAAAGAGATAAAAACCAAGATCGGGAGTATTAACAATACTCAGAAGATCACCAGTGCGATGGAAATGGTCGCGGCGTCTAAGATGAAAAAGGCGCAAGAACGGATGGCTTCGAGCCGCCCGTACGCGGACAGCATCTACAAGGTGATCGGCCATGTTGCCCATGCAAACTTGGAATATCGTCATCCGTACCTAAACGAACGGGACGTGAAACGAGTGGGTTACATTGTCATTTCAACCGACCGAGGCTTGTGTGGTGGCTTGAATACGAACGAATTCAAAGCGGTCGTAAAGCATGCTAAATCACAACAAGACAATGGTGTTGAAGTTGACTTTGCAGCTATTGGCAACAAGGCAACGGGTTTCTTTAAACGCTTTGGTGGCCGTTTACTGGCGCAAACTTCAGGTCTTGGTGATAAACCAACCGTGAACGATGTGCTCGGGACTGTGCAGGTAATGTTAGATGCTTTCGATGAAGGCAAAATTGACCGCCTGTACTTGGTGTACAACAAGTTTGTGAACACCATGCGGCAAGAGCCAACGATAGCGCAAATGCTACCGTTGCCAAAAGCCGAGTCTCGCGATGAGGTGCAGTCAGGTAGCTGGGACTACTTGTACGAGCCAGATCCACAGCCAATTTTAGAGTTATTGATCCGTCGTTTCGTTGAAGCGACCGTGTATCAAGGTGTAGTGGACAACATCGCCAGTGAACAGGCAGCACGGATGGTGGCAATGAAGGCCGCTACCGACAACGCCGAAGACCTGATCGATCAATTGCAACTGGTGTACAACAAAGCACGTCAGGCAGCAATTACCCAAGAAATTTCGGAAATTGTATCGGGCGCCGAAGCGGTTTAAGGCGAAGCTTGCAAGAATTTTAGAGTTAGAGGAAATGTCATGAGTCAAGGTAAGGTCGTGCAAATAATTGGCGCGGTTGTGGATATCGAATTTCCACAATCAAGCGTGCCAAAGGTCTACGACGCGCTGAAGGTGACCGACGGTGACCTCAAGGGTTTGACCCTCGAAGTGCAGCAGCAGCTGGGTGGCGGTATCGTGCGTACAATCGCATTGGGTACTACTGACGGTCTGCGTCGTGGAATTACTATTGAAAATACTGGTGAGCCAATTATGGTTCCAGTGGGTAAGCAAACACTGGGTCGTATCATGGACGTCTTGGGCGAGCCAATTGATGAAGCAGGCGCCATTGGTGAAGAAGAGCGTATGTCTATTCACCGCGCAGCACCTTCGTACGAAGAGCAATCAAACGCAACTGAGCTACTCGAAACGGGTATCAAAGTTATCGATTTGATTTGTCCGTTCGCGAAGGGCGGTAAGGTTGGTCTGTTCGGTGGTGCCGGTGTAGGTAAAACCGTAAACATGATGGAGCTTATCCGTAACATCGCTATCGAGCACAGCGGTTACTCAGTATTCGCTGGTGTTGGTGAGCGTACTCGTGAGGGTAACGACTTCTATCACGAGATGAAAGATTCCAACGTATTGGACAAAGTAGCTCTCGTATATGGTCAGATGAACGAGCCTCCGGGTAACCGTTTGCGCGTGGCTTTGACCGGTTTGACCATGGCGGAGAAATTCCGTGATGAAGGCCGAGATGTTCTGTTCTTCGTTGATAACATCTATCGTTACACCCTAGCCGGTACGGAAGTATCTGCATTGTTGGGTCGGATGCCATCAGCAGTAGGTTATCAGCCAACTCTTGCTGAAGAGATGGGTGTACTGCAAGAACGTATCACTTCAACCAAAACCGGTTCAATCACGTCAATCCAAGCGGTCTATGTACCTGCGGATGACTTGACCGATCCATCACCAGCAACCACCTTCGCCCACTTGGATGCGACGGTTGTATTGTCACGTGATATCGCGTCTCTGGGTATCTACCCTGCGGTTGACCCTCTGGATTCAACTTCACGTCAGTTGGACCCACTGGTTATTGGTAAAGAGCATTACGAAACAGCGCGTGGCGTTCAGTCAGTTCTTCAGCGTTACAAAGAACTGAAAGATATCATCGCTATTTTGGGTATGGACGAGTTGTCAGAAGAAGACAAAATGACCGTATCACGTGCTCGTAAAATTCAGCGTTTCTTATCGCAGCCATTCTTCGTTGCTGAAGTATTTACAGGCTCACCAGGTAAGTATGTGTCGCTGAAAGACACCATTGCTGGTTTTAAAGGTATCTTAAACGGTGACTACGACGACCTGCCAGAGCAAGCGTTCTACATGGTTGGTAGCATCGAAGAAGCGGCCGAAAAAGCCAAGAAAATGTAAGAACCGGGAGGTTTAAATGGCAGCTAAAACTGTACAGCTTGACGTGGTCAGTGCCGAAGAACGTTTGTTCTCTGGTGCAGTAGAGACCGTGCAAGTGACCGGTAGCGAAGGTGAACTGGGTATCTACCCAGGCCACGCCCCTCTTCTAACCACAATCAAACCAGGTATGGTCCGTATTGTGAAAGAAGGTGGCGAGGAGCAAATCATCTACGTTGCTGGTGGTGTGCTGGAAGTGCAGCCTCACAACGTCTCGGTGCTTGCTGACTCAGCAGTTCGTGGTGATGAGCTGGATGAACAGAAAGCTCTGGAAGCTAAGAAACATGCTGAAGAAGCAATTGCAGATTCTAGTTCTGATCTGAGTTACGCAGAAGCGGCAGCAGAACTGGCACGAGCGTTGGCGCAGTTGCAGATTATTCGTAAAATCAAAAAATAATCGGTGAAACGCTAAAAATATGAAAAGACTCGTAAGTTCACGCTTGCGGGTCTTTTTTTCGCCTGTTAATTTTCTGTAATCCCGCTAGAATAGGGCATTCTGATTCACAACTGATTGATGGAAGGATTCATGGCATTGAGTGTAGTGGTTCTCGCCGCTGGCAAGGGCACGCGTATGCGTTCAGCGCTACCCAAGGTGTTACATCCTGTTGCTCATAAAGCTATGGTGCAACATGTGATTGATGCCGCTCGACACTTGGCATCGGACGCCATTCATGTGATTTACGGTCATGGTGCTGACGCACTGTTAGAGCGTCTACAAAATCAACAACTCAATTTTGTTGAACAAGCTCAGCAACTCGGCACCGGGCATGCGGTGCAGCAAGTGCTACCGCATCTCAATGATGACGAGCAAGTGCTTATTCTCTATGGTGACGTTCCCCTGACCCGAGTTGAAACCCTTGAAGCGCTGATTGAAGCAGGTGCGCAAACTGAACTCGCACTGTTGACTGTCACCCTACCGGATCCAACCGGTTATGGTCGTATTTTGCGTGATGCAACAGGCAACATTACCGGCATTGTTGAGCAAAAAGACGCTAATCCTGAACAATTAAGAGTCAACGAAGCGAACACCGGGATGATGGTTGCTCAGGGTAAGGCGCTCAAGCGATGGCTGAGTCAGCTCTCGAATGACAATGCTCAAGGCGAATATTACCTCACTGATATTGTTGCTATGGCTGCCGCAGAAGGCGTGTCGATTGCCTCTACGCAACCACAAGATATTCATGAAGTTGAAGGCGCAAACAACCGTTTGCAACTGGCAGCTTTAGAGCGCGCTTACCAACAGCGCCAGGCAGAAGCGCTCATGCTAAACGGCGCAACGTTGCTTGATCCAGCTCGCGTAGATGTGCGCGGAAACGTCAGCATTGCCAATGACGTCGTTATTGATGTGAACGTTATTTTTGAAGGCGAAGTGGAACTTGGCGAAGGCGTGATTATCGAAAGCCATTGTATCCTGCGTAACTGTCGCATTGGTGCTCATTCGCGGGTGAAATCCCATAGCATTGTTGAAGAGGCCGAGCTTGCCGAACGCTGTGAGGTTGGTCCTTATGCGCGTTTGCGCCCGGGGTCAGTATTAGCCGAGGGAGCCAAGGTGGGCAACTTCGTCGAAATGAAAAAGACCCGCATGGGTAAAGGCTCGAAAGCCAATCATTTGACGTATTTGGGTGATGCCGAAATAGGTGAAGGCGTAAACGTTGGCGCGGGTACCATTACCTGTAATTACGATGGCGTGAATAAGTCTGTGACTCAAATTGATGATGGCGCCTTCATTGGCTCCAACAGTTCATTGGTGGCACCGGTTCGGATAGGTAAAAACGCGACCGTGGGTGCAGGCTCAACCGTGACTAAAGATATTGAAGATAGCGAGCTAGGTATTGCTCGTGGTAAACAACGGAATATAAGTGGCTGGCAACGGCCTCAGAAAAAAGGATAAGACCTCTATGTGTGGAATTGTTGGCGCAACCTCAGAACGCCGGATCAGTGATATCTTGCTGGAAGGCCTAAAACGCTTAGAGTATCGAGGTTACGATTCTGCGGGCTTAGCCGTCCTCAATGCGGATGGTGATATTGAGACGATTCGTCGGACGGGTAAAGTACAGGCATTGCGTGATGCGGTTGGCGACTCGCCACTGGATGGCACTACTGGTATCGCTCATACGCGCTGGGCAACCCACGGCGGTGTTACTGAAGCCAACGCGCACCCACATATTTCTTCGGACTGCATTGCAGTAGTCCATAACGGCATTATTGAAAACCATGACAAGCTCCGCGAGAAATTGCGCGGCTTGGGTTATACCTTTGTGTCGGATACTGACACTGAAGTGATTTGTCACTTGGTACATCATGAACAGAAATCCCATAAAGATCTCTTTGCTGCTGTTCAAGCCGCTGTGCGTCAGCTCGACGGCGCTTATGGCACGGTAGTCATGGATTGTCGCGAGCCAGGTCGCTTGGTCGTGGCGCGCTCAGGCAGCCCTTTGGTTATTGGTCTTGGCATTGGCGAGAACTTTATTGCGTCTGATCAATTGGCTTTGCTGCCGGTTACACGCAAGTTTATGTACCTTGAAGAAGGTGACATGGCTGATGTAACGCGCACGGACGTTAAAGTATACGACCAAGCTGGCGAGCGTGTTGAGCGCGAAGTAATTGAGTCGGATGGTAACTATGATGCTGGTGGCAAAGGTAACTATCGCCACTTTATGCTGAAAGAAATTCATGAACAACCGGTTGCAGTGCGTAATGCACTAGACGGGCGCCTTGTCGATGGCACGGTAAGCGAAGATGCCTTTGGGCATGGCTCATTGGAACTGCTGAAAGACATTAAGCACGTCCAAATTGTGGCGTGTGGTACTTCATATCATGCCGGTATGGTCGCGCGTTATTGGCTGGAAGCTATGGCAGGCGTGTCGTGTAATGTCGAAATCGCCTCAGAATTCCGTTATCGCCAGTCATACGTGCATCCGAATAGCCTGTTGGTCACCATTTCGCAGTCAGGCGAAACCGCCGACACTTTGGCCGCATTGCGCTTATCCAAACAGCTCGGCTACAAAGGCAGCTTAACCATCTGTAACGTACCAACATCATCGATGGTCCGCGAATCCGACCTCGCCTACATGACCCGTGCCGGCACCGAGATTGGCGTTGCCTCAACCAAAGCTTTTACCACACAGTTAGTTGGTTTCTTGATGCTGGTGCTTGCTTTAGGTCAGACGCGTGGCATGCGTGACGAACATCGCGTCGCCATTGTCAATGCGCTGCAAGCGCTGCCAGCCAAACTCGAAGAAGCCTTGTTGCTGTCTGACAAAATTGAAGCCCTTGCGCCTGAATTCGCAGACAAATTTCACAGCTTATTCTTAGGTCGTGGCTCGCAATATCCTATCGCAATGGAAGGCGCACTAAAGCTGAAGGAAATCTCGTACATTCACGCCGAAGCCTATGCAGCAGGTGAGCTCAAACATGGCCCATTAGCGCTGATTGATGCAGACATGCCAGTTATTGTCGTCGCGCCGAATGACGAACTGCTCGAGAAGTTGAAGTCTAATGTTGAAGAAGTTCGCGCTCGTGGCGGCATCATGTACGTATTCGCCGACAAAGACGCCCACTTCGCCAGTGATGACAGCATGCGCGTCATCAACGTTACTCACTGCGACGAGCTGATTGCACCGATTGTCTACACCATCCCGCTGCAACTGCTTTCCTACTTCGTCGCCATCATCAAAGGCACCGACGTCGACCAGCCGCGCAACCTGGCAAAATCTGTCACCGTGGAATAACACTATTTACGTTGAAGGGGCTCTAAGGAGCCCCTTTTACTATCTAAATCCCGCTTGTGAAATCCCTTGCAACGCGAGTTAATGTACCGTACTTTTGTCTACATAATTTAAACAAAATTGTGTTCAAGCAAAATCACGGATGACATTAATCTTATGAAGCTTCTCATTGTTTTTATCTCACTCCTCCTGCTGGGTGGCTGCGCTACAGCAATAGATAAGCCTGCTGTCGAGCCTGAACCTGACTTTGTTGGTGTTAGAGATGGTCACCTAGTGTATCGAAGTGGCATCTCTAAAGAGGCGAATCAAGCGCTATTTGAGGCATACGAGAATGCCGCCGATAAACCTGAGCGCCTATTAGTCTCGAGCCGAGGTGGAGAAATCGGTCTAGGATTAGAGCTCGGCAACTGGGTCAAGGACAATAATCTTGATGTTGAGGTTATGGACGTGTGCGCCTCGTCTTGTGCGAACTATATTTTCCCTGCAGCTAAAACAAAATATCTGCGAAAGGACTCTGTATTGCTATGGCATGGTAGTGCGTGGCAAGAGGTTTGGGGGTTGGATGAGGAAGCAGAAAAAGGATTTCACGAATATCTCGATCCGATGCGAGATCGAGAGACGCAATTCTACGCCGAGCTAAATGTGGATAATGCGCTTCCCGTTTATGGTCAGCATGAAATTGGATTTCTGGACGTTATTGTTCACACCTTTAAGAACGGTTTTGGTTCAACGGTTGGATATGACTATTCGCTCGAAGATATGAAGCGATTCGGGTTATCGAATATCGTTCTTATCGACGGCGAATGGGATTGGCGCAAGTACAAACCCAACAACACGAAGCGCGTCCTAAGGCTCGCCGTTAGCGACGACTACGAGTTCAAGCTTCGTCGATATGAACGTGGCGAATAATTATTAACCAATCCATTAATATGACTAGATGTTTGTATAGAACGCTAGGGTTTTTGGGTATTTCGCCGATTTAAGTACGCATCAAGGAAGAGAGTGAAATGATCATAAAACTTAAGAAAGCGCTGATTCTGATTGGTGCCTGGGCGTTCTATTCAATTGTGATTATCTGGGGGCTCTTCGTGCTGTTATTAGAAGGGTGCAGCGCAGTTTGTTATGACGAGGTGGTGGAGCGTGTGGCATCTCCGAATGGTGAGCAGGTGGCTGAGATTACTATTGGTGATTGCGGTGGGGCTACGACTGATTTCTTTGGCTCGGTGAATGTGGTTAGTGGAAACCCTGAACTGCAGGGCGACAAACTGTTTGGTTTTTCCGGTCACCCACGGGAGAGCGGTCTGGAAGTAAAATGGATCAGCGACAATGAGCTCGAGATCAGCGTGTCTAGCTTACAAAAAGTCCGAAGTATCAATCCAAATGGGCGCAATAGCACAAAGCTGAAAGTCACTTACGCCCAACGGCCGCAAACAACGAATAGTCTCCAGGTGCGGAGTACCCAAGTTGCTCATTGACCCCTTCCGAAATGCTTTGCTTGGCAAACCTGTATCTCACGTTTGGGTGGGATACGGGAGTGCGTTATTTGTCGAGTTTGGTTCGCTGACAACCAGAGTCAGACGCGATGGTACTGACGGAAATCCAGTTGGCGAATTTACGTTGATGATTGAATGGAGTTGGCGTATCGAAAAGCCACGCTCTATTCTCGGCGGCAGCTGCAGCTCGGAGCGACGATGGCCGAAAATAATATCAAAGCTATTAGGCGGTATTGTTCAAGAGGTCGATACTTTTGGCGCTCTTCCTGAGATCCAAATTAGTTTGTCCAATGGCTTGCGTATACTTTCCTTTATGACGGACTCGGGACAGCCGGATTGGGCTCTTCTCTCTGAGCGAGATGGCTTGGGTACGCTGTTTGTTAAAAGCGGTAGACTTTGCTTAGAAAAAGAATGAAACAACTCAAAGTCTTACCCATTGGTATTTATGCGGGGTTAGCGGCTGCGATGGTGGGTCTTTTGATGTTTTCGGTTAGCTGGTATCTGTGGGATGTAATTGACGGTCCATTACCCGGTTATGAATTTGTGTTAGCTCCCGGCAACCTGACACTGATCTACATTTGGCATCCTCTCTTCACCGAGGAAATAAATTTTTGGCCAAAGCTCTTGCTGCTCTTGCTGGGACAGTTTTTTGTCGTCGCACTGGCGAGCGCATGTGTAATGCGTGTGTTTAGGAAACTTCGGATGAATCACACGCAACATGATTAACCGGTAACTCACGTGATTGATCAGCAGATTACTCAGCGTGTTCCCGTCAGCGCGGATCAAATCGATGTTCCGATTGCTATGTTTGACGCCTGTGTAGAGACTATTTCACTGAGGGCTTCGGATATATAAAAGCTGGTGTTTTAACACACTGCGGATAATTATGACCATACAAGTATTGAGCTCGTTGTGACCTTGAAAGCAGAAATTGCTCAACATATACGCCTGTTCCGCATGACAGAGAGTTATTTGGACGAAAGAGAGAGAAGATGGAACTTATACAAAAGAAAGACTCAATTAAGCACACCTTTTCTTTTCACGATGAGCACTTCAATTTTGCTTATCAAGAGAAGTTAGGCTCAGGTGATACTGATGTTGAGTATGCCGATTTTCCGCAGAAGTCATCCGTTCAGATCGAACAAAACGAATGGCTTCGTAACGTTGGTTATCTGTGGGTTTTGCTTGGCATTTTTCAAATCGGTTACGCAATTTACTCGGATGGCTCGCTGTCAGGAAAAGGTTTCTGGTTAGTCGTTGGAGCGGCTTGCGTGCTGTGGTAATTACGAACAAAAATAAAATACTCTGTATTTCGAGCGGAAAGCGGCAATATATTTGTTATTCAAGATGGTCTTCACGATTCAATCATCGACGAAATTAATTCTCGTCGAAAAGCTCAGTTACTTCGGTGGTATGGCGACCTAAATCCAAACAATGAACTGCAACAGGAAGTCAATAAGTTCAAATGGTTAGTTGAGCAAGGCGCATTGACGAAAGACGAATCAGATCAAAAAATTGCGCAGGCTGAACTGCTGAGGATGAGTTCACCTGGTAATCCGTCCGAACGTCTCAACTAACTTCTTCCCACCACAGAGAAAAATAAGTTTTATGAAACGAGCGAATGGGTTTTACTTTGGATCGGTAATTGGCTTTTTGAGTTACCTTATCAACGAGTCATTTATTGTTCAGGATAAGATATCTGGAATTTTATCAGTTCTGATTGAGTCCTTATTTTTCGGATTATTTGTGGGCATATTGATGATGTTTGGATTGTCAGCTTTAGCCGGGAGAGCACATAGTGATACGAATTGTTCAAGTGACTTTGCGGATTTAAAACCGAATCCTAAAAAGGAAATTCATTTTAGACCCCCAGGGAAAGAGAAAAAATGAAATCTCCAGCATGCAAGGTCACACTGATTTTTGCGGCACGAGGATATAGATGCATCTGCGCGGTTTCTGGATTAGGATAGCGAAATAAGAATAAGTAGAAAGGAAGCATGACGCTTTGGTGCTACCCAAAAGACCTGAGAATGTGCACTGGTTAACGGGGCAATTTCGGGACGCTCAGAAAGAACGCTATTACCGCGACTCTATTCAAGCGCAAGTGCGCTTTGAGACGTGTTTGGCTCTCATCCTTGCTGCTTGTATTTTTGGCATGTTCGCAATTACCGACTACTTTTTATTGGGCCTGACCCGAGAATATTATCTGTTGGTTGCCATGCGTATTACGGTGGTCAGCTTAAGTGTAATTCTCGCCTTCATTATTGCTCGGTGGGGTAGTTACTCGGAGCGTCCATGGTTGCATGCGCTGCCCCTATGGATTATCGCCATAGGTATTATTCTGATTGTGCCGTTGCGGCCAGAGAGTTTGGGCTCGCAAGTTACGGCGGTTGCAGTGGCAACCATGGCGTTTTATCTACTGATCCCCAACTTATTAACCGTTGCCACTTCAGCAAGTCTGTTTTTATGTGTTGGCTTCTTGGTTGCTGCCGTCGAATTCGCGGGTATCACTCCTGCGGTCACTTTGCGGATCGGTTTACTTATGGTTATGGCCAATTTAGTTGGCTTCTCAGCGTTGCTACGACTGGAAAATCTGCAGCGCAAACAGTTTGCTTTGTTGCAAGAAGAGCGCGAGCAGAATGACCATCTGCTGACCGAAATAGCGCGTAGAAAATCACTTGAAGCACAGTTGCGACAGCTAGCTGAGAAAGATGCGTTAACAGGATTGAATAACCGCAGTCATTTTATGCAGCGAGCTGGCGAACTGCTGCAGCTAGCTGCAGCTGAAAAAATTCCGTTCAGCTTGTTCATGGTCGATGTCGATCACTTCAAAAAAATCAACGATACCCTAGGTCATACTCACGGTGATCGCGTGTTAAAACAAATTGCTGAAACCCTCGCTGATTCGATGCGCCCCACCGATATTATTTGTCGCTTTGGTGGCGAAGAGTTCGTGGTTGCGCTTCCTGACACAGCTGCCGATGACGCTCAACTCCTTGCGGAATGCTTGCGCAAGAATATAGCTTCATTAGCTCTGCAAGATGAAATGGGCGAACTGATGCTCAGTATCACCGTAGGTATTGCCGTCGCACAAGACGGTGAAACCGACCTCGAAGCCCTCATCAAACGTGCTGATGACCTGCTCTATACCGGCAAACGCGACGGGCGCAATCGCGTGGTGCTGGCTGTTGACAAGGCTTCCAATTCATAGACCTCTCTCGACTCCTGTCGTTGAAATGATGTAAATCCCTCAATTAGTGCTAGAGTCAATCAAACGGCTGCAACCGGTCCTCGGTTTGCGTGGCTCACCCTGTCGGAGAAACAGTTATGGCGGTTGCTAGAGAATATTTTCACTTACGTCCTGAGGTGGAGAAAGCTTACGGGTATACCCATGCGTTGCGCATTGGAAATGACATCAAAATTTCTGGTGCCGTCAGCATGGACGACCAGGGAAACCCTACGGCTGTTGGTGACATCGAACAACAAATGAAGAATGTCTACGCCGACTTGCAGAAAATTCTGGAGCACTTTGGTTGTACCTTCGACGATGTCACCGTTGAAAACGTCTTTACTACGAATATGGCTAAATTTTTAGAGGCGTCCGCTTATCGGAGTGGGCTCTATACGACTCATTTTCCAACCGGATCTTGGCTTGAAGTGAAAGGACTGGCATTACCTGAGTTCATGGTCGAGATTGAATTAGAGGTGCATTGCTCTCGATAGGCGATAGGATGGAAGACAGATAAAGGAACCGATATGACTAGTAACTTGGAATTAGCACAGAATGTCTATAAAGCATTCGCGAAGGGCGATATCCCCGCCGTGTTAGCAGGCTTTGCAGCCGATATTCGTTGGGTAGAAGCTGAAGGTGGTCCTTATGGTGGCATTTTTGTGGGTCCAGATGCGGTTCTCGACAACGTCTTTATGAAGCTTGGTGGTGAGTGGGATGGATTCGCAGCCGTACCGAATGAGTTTGTGACCGAAGGCGCAACAGTCATCGCGCTAGGCGAATATAGCGGCACCTACAAAGCGACGGGGAAAAGTTTCAAAGCGCCATTCGCTCATGTCTGGAAGTTCAAAGACGGTAAAGTCACTTCGTTCCAACAATATACGGATACCGCGGTTCATCAACGCCCACTGCAAGCTGATTAATGTTGATGTAATCTAATGTGAAAAGATTTCGGATAGTGATGAGATTTGGTTAAGGATGCCTATGAAACAATGGATTGTTGTACTAATTGTGTTGGTCATTGGAGTGGCTGCTTATGGTTGGTGGTTTGGCGCGCCAGAAGAGCCAGCGGTTAGTACCGCGCAGATTGCGCAGCCGGTTGTGCAAGAAGAACAACCAACACTGGCCGAGCCAAAATCCGTCGAGTCCCCAAAGCCCCCATCCCAAGAACTGGATTTGACGCAATTTATCGATGTTCGAGGTCCCGATCTAGGTCTTGCACTAGTTCGGTCGACACCTGATTTTCATAAGCGTGTGGAGTTGTTGTTAGCTCTGATAGAAGAGCAACATTTAAACGTTAATGAAACGATAGACTGGATAGTCGGCAACGAGACAATTACACCCATTTGGGTGGCATTTGAGATCAGTCGCGGCAACATTACAACAGCACAGTTTCAACGGTTTTTGGACTTAGGTGCAACACTGCAGCGCAATGATTTCTACGAAGACGAGATCGGGTATGTGATGAATAAGGATATTCTGTCGACCTGGTACGATGAAGCGGGCCTTGGGCCGGAAGATCATCAATACATGTTTGACCTGGCGCTACTACGGGGAAATGCGGAGTTAGCGGAATTAGTTTGGGTAGATAAGGGTGGTCGCTTTGATCAAGTGCAACTTTCAAAAGAGTCAGTGCAGAATTTCATGAACGACTATCAAGGTGTTCAACCTCTAAACGAGGAAAAGCTGGCAGACTTGGTAAAGGGAACGACATACGGGGATGTAATATTCGAAGCCATTATCACACGTCATTTGAATAAGATTGCTCGGATTGAACTGCTGAAAGATTATGGCAATTTGAACTCGTCTCAGAGAGAACAACTTGAACATTCCGAATCTGTAATGCTCAGTGACCTCGATATCATGCGGAGAATTCTGGCAAAAGCCCGAGAGCATTTTGCAGAGCAAGCGAAAGCTCAAGACTGAGTTGAGCTAAGATCCAACATGTAGCGTATTAATTGCAATGAACAATTGAAGCAATAGGTAAAGGTATGCTGATACGTTGGTTGATGGCATTGATAACGCTAACTATGGTGGGCACGGCAATGGCTACAGAAGAGCCGAAATACGAAGTGGTCGGCAAGTTTGGTGATATTGAGCTGCGTTTGTATGAGCCCATGATCGTCGCTGAAACCTGGGTTGACGGTTCAATGGATGACGCTTCCGGTCGCGGCTTTCGCCTGATTGCTGACTATATCTTTGGCAATAATACAGCTGTTGCAGGTGGTTCACGCGAAATTCCAATGACCGCACCGGTTACTATGGAACCCGAATCGAAAAAAATTAGCATGACAGCTCCGGTAACCATGGAAGAGCAAGAGGGTCGCTGGCGCGTACATTTTGTCATGCCAAGTTTGTACACCATGGAAACATTACCTGCACCGAACAATGACGCCGTTAAATTGCGCGAAATCCCGGAAAAATATTATGCCGTGATTCAGTTTTCTGGCTTCGCTGGTGAGGAGAAAGTCGCGAAGAAAACGGCAGAGTTGATGGCCTTTCTTGCCGAACGTGAACTTGAGCCATTGTCGGCTCCAGAGCTAGCCCGTTATGATCCTCCGTGGACATTGCCCTTTTTCCGCCGCAATGAAGTCATGGTTGCTTACGCCGCCCAATAATTCCTAATTATTCCCCAATATTCCTAATTATTCCTGGTTTCCACTGGCTTTTGGCCGGTGGAATCAGGTATGGTCACATTTCAACAAGTTCGCAACAATCAGAACTCGACTTTCACCGAAGGAATTTTTGATCATGAAAGCTGTAATAGGTGTTGTACTAGCATTGATGTTGGCAGTCGGTATCTACATATCTCTGACCAATGATGCTGCGCAACCCACGTTAGTAGCCTCGCCAGAGCTTAAACCGTTGACTCCAAGTGGAACAGCTGAACAAGTCAAGCAGTCGCCAACTGAATCTACCGCGTCTGGTGATAGCAAAGTGGCGCCTGAGCCCACTCCGTCAGCAAAAATACCTGATGAGCTCGCCGCCATTGCGGAGTTGAGCGGACAGGAATTAATGTCGGAACTGATGAAGTACAGTGGTGACGTTCAGTCGACCGTTGAAAATGTTTTATTGTTGATTGAAGCTGGCTTAATCAGTGTTGACGAGCGGCTCTTTGAGTTTGGGGGGAATCGAGCACTGACCCCGATGGGGATGGCAGTCATGCTGACACAAGGGAACTTAACAGTAGAGCATTTTGATCGATTCCTAGCGGCTGGCGCGGAACTTTATCGCGATGATATGAATTCAACTTTTATTGCAATGGTCGATCAACCCGAGGTTATGAGTGTTTGGTACAAAGAGTTGGGTTATGGGCCTGAAGACCACAAAGAGATGCTAAGTGGTGGGCTGGTGATGGGAAATGCTGCGCTAACAGAGATGATTATGCAGGAGAAAAATGGCGAATTAGATCAACTCGAGTTTGAAGAATTTCCAGTCAAGATGGTCATGGCGCAACTCAAAAGTTTGGAATCAGTAAGCCGCGAAAAGTTAGTCGAAAACCTCGGAAATGCCGAAGAGGGCACCGAGCAAATTGCCGCGGACATGGCGATTGCGCGATTGCAGAACAACCTCGACCAAATTGAAATTTTACGGCGTTATGGCAATCTTGATGACGAGCAACGCGCAAACTTAGATGCTGCTTATGAAAACGCTCAAAACGCAATTGATATTGTGACTGATATTGTTGCCAACATTGATAGTTAAGAAAGACAGGACGAGATTAGCTGGTATGACTTGCAGATCTCAATTTCGTGTCTCATAGTGACTAAGATCAATAGCATCGAATTCGCCTGATTATCATTAAAAGTGCAGGACTATGCCTTCACGACAGCAACTTAAGCAAGTTATCAAAATTCAATCTGAAACCGCTAAGCTTGGGCTCGACCTTGGTCGAGTCATGCAATTCGTGGTTGAAGAAACGCTGCCTTTGGTCGGTGCTGAGGGCGCTGCCATCGAATTAGCCGAAGATGGGCAAATGGTCTATCGTGCCGCATCTGGAATTGCAGAGCCGCACTTGGGGTTGCGTCTCAACATGGAAACTAGTTTGTCGGGTCACTGCGTACAAACTGGAGAGATCCTGCATTGTTCAGATTGCTTAAGCGATGATCGTGTTGACAAAGCAGCCTGCGCGCGGATGAATTTGCGTTCAATGATTGTATTACCGCTTACCTTTCAAGACACCACGGTGGGTGTGTTAAAAGCGATGTCGACGAGTGTTGATAAGTTTTCAGAGGATGATATCGAAGCCATTGGCATGCTGTGTGATTTAGTCGCAGCCAGTATGTATTATTCGGTGAAATACGATATTGATAAATTAGTTTACCGCGCTACCCACGATTCATTAACTGGCCTAGCAAATCGTTCGCTATTTATGGATAACCTTAAAAATAGTCATCAACAAACCGAACTAGGTTACACCTCTTTGGGGTTGTTGATGCTTGATTTGGACGGTTTAAAGCAGGTCAATGACGAGCTAGGTCACCAAGCCGGTGATGCCATGATCTTAGAGTTCTCCAAACGCTTGAAGGGTGCAACTCGCAGCACGGACACGGTCGCTCGAATTGGTGGTGACGAGTTCGCGGTGTTACTGCTGCCATTCGATAAGAGCGATCAGCTCACCGCGTTTACCGCTCGCATTCATGAAGCACTTGCTAAGCCGTTAGCCTATAACGACCGATTAATTTCGATCCAGGCAAGTATTGGGAGCGCTGAGCTGCCTTCCGATGGTATCGACTTTAACCAGTTGCTTGAAGTGGCTGATCAGCGAATGTATGAAAATAAGCGTCGTCGTAAGATGAGCCAAACACCTGAATAAATGCTGTAAAAATAAGCAAAAAAATAGGGGCACCGCAAGCGATGCCCCTATCTTCTAGCAGAATCTCCCTGGCTGTTCTCCCTCAAGACCTAATCCAAAGAATCCTACTAAAAGCCGGTTTTAACCTACGCAAACCCGAACAATGGTGGGAATGCAAATACCACAATGGCTGCCCAAATGGCATATACGGGTATGTAGTTGGTTTGCCAACGTTCAATGGAATTGAACCCACTCTCATGGCGTAAAAAGCGTACGTAATGCCATGCATAGCCACTTAAACTAACCAGTAAAATCAAATTCTCGCCCAATGCGGCAACCCGATTCGGGGTGTAACCCATATCGAATATTCGTCCTGCAATTGCAAGGAGCGCCAGCACATCGACCAACAGAGCCGATATAATTAATGCCAGAAGTAGGACATCAAAGTAGCCAGTGGGTTCACCCGGATCCCGAGACGATACGGCATAAAGCACTAAACCCAAAACTAAAATGAGTAACAAATCGAGTCCGATGAGCACATCACGTTGCACATCAAAGCCTTTTCCGGTGGCTAGCATGGTGACCAAGAAGGCAACTAAAAGCAGCGTAAAGAGTGGTGTAAACACTCGCGTTAGTACCGGGGCCATATTCTCAATGGCAGCCTGCTTCGACTCAACCAGCCAGCCCGCGACAATAATCGCGCCCATAGCGCCAGCGGGCAGAATCCATTCCTGCGCGAACCACTCCACGTCGAACCCAATGAAACTAAACATACCAATGGTAAACGCCGTGAGAACACCGCCACCCAACGCCATCAGCACGTAATAGATAACAAACTCACCAGAGAAGCGGATAAAGTCCATGCGCCTTGATTGCGTGCACCACCAATCTCCGCTGTACATCACCCCTACCGCAAACCACATCACAATTGGCAAGTGTAATATTGCCAAAATTTCGGTCGAGCCTTGTGGCTCAAACGGAAAGCCGTTCATGGCTAACGCTAGCACGGTAACAATACCGGCCAAAATCACTATTCCTTGTTTGCCTAGCTGGCGCTTCCAAACAAAATAAAGCGCTAAAAATGGCAGACAGAACAGTGGCAAATTGTGCGCATAAAGTGGTGTCGAAGGGTCTTCAAAAACCACTCCAAAAGCAGCAGGCAACTTAAAAGCGATGGCAGCGCCAACCGCCAGCATCAGCACCACAATAAGTTCCAGATTGAACCAGTTCGCCCCAGTTTCCTGAGGCGCCAGAACTAAATTGCGCCATAAGCGTCCAGAGTGCACCTCGGCATATTCACGAGAAACCGATTCAATATCACCGACCCGTTTCACCGCTATCAAGAACGCTTCATCGTCATCGAGACCGGAGTTTCCCAAATGTTCAATCTGGCCTCGTAAGTGGTCTTCCAGTTCATCAATGTCTTGCGCATTAATGACGGCCCGTTGCGCTAAAAAGTTCTTCCACTCGGAAATTTTTGTTTCAAGGTCAAAAGCATCAGCATTAAGCGGGTTGGTAGCCATGATCATCACTTCCTTGCATCTTGTCGTTAAACTCTTTCCAAACTTTATTCAGCGCTTCATTGACGAGCTCCCATTGTTGGCGCTGTTCAACAATGACCTGCTTTCCCGCTGGGGTAATTGCATAGTATTTGCGTTTGCGGCCCGTATCAGCCACGCGCCAGAGCGAGCGTAAGTAGCCTTGATGTTCAAGTCGGTGCAGCAGTGGATACATCATGCCATCCGTCCAGGTGAGCGCTCCGCCCGAAAGCTCTTCTACTCGCTTCACAATCTCGTAGCCGTACGTTTCACCCTCAGCAATAATGGCCAACACTAGAGGTGTAGAGGATGCGGCCATTAAGTCTTTTGATAGATTCATTATTTATACCTAGCACTGTTATGTATAGAGCAAGTATACATAGTAGCTCTAGGTATGCAAATAGGATTGTGTGCTAAGTTAGTAGTGAACAGTGAACAGTGAACAGTGAACAGTGAACAGTAAAAGGGAAAGCATCATGTTACGGAAAATGGGGATATTTCTAGCAGCCTTAGCTTTCGGAGTTGCGGCGATTGCCGAGGAAATGCGAGCAATTGAATACGAGGCAATGTACGAGCAGTTTGTCGCGAGAGCTGAACAAGGTAAGTATGTCAAAGCAACGCCAGGCTTTACCGTGAGAGATACTGAGCTTGATTTATCGACGTTGACAGTGATTATTGAGACTCCACAGGGTGAGCGCATTGATGTGGAAATTGAGCCCGCACTTGGTGCCTCGAACTTTCCTATTGATAAGACTCTAATTGGTAGCAAGGTTCTCACCAATGCTCCGTCCGGAACTCTAGGATTCATATTGGTATATCAACTCGAACTTGAATTAACCGAAACATGGTCACGAGATGATGTCGTCGGCAGTATCGAGGAGTTTCAAGAAATCAGAGACCAGCTTGGCTTTTTTGCGCGATTAGTAGCACCCGATTTAGCAGGCTTTATTGTTATGTTTGATAACGACGAAGCTCCTACTGCGACTTTTGCAGGTGAAACTATCGAGGGAAAAGACTCGCAATTACTCCTTCCCATAGAGTCAGTTCGAGAAGATGATTTTTCAGAAATTATATTTTCATCGGTGCCAAGCGAAATCTATTTTTACCTGAATTAGCCAATGAAAGACTGGCTCGAGTCGGCAGCGTGACGCAATAAAGTCGTCACGCACGGGTCAGCTCATGGCATACCATAAGCGCATTGATGGGTTATTGAGAACAAGCAGATGAGACTAAACGGCGATAAGATCAAATCTCTGCGTATGGCAAAGGGATGGTCACAAGAGCAGCTGAGCGAAGCGAGCGGACTCAACTTGCGGACGATTCAGCGTTTGGAAAAAGGTGGTGTGGCAGCTCTGGAGTCAGGTCGAGCTCTAGCAGCGGTTTTCGAAGTCGATTTATCGACACTCATTGTAGACGAAGAGCAAGCGACCAAGCCTGCAGCGTTTCGCAAGGCGATTGAGCATGCATTCACTCACTATGCTGAGTTCAATGGAAGCAGCAGTCGCTCGCAGTATTGGTGGTTCTTTTTGTTTGTGTTGATAACCGTAGGTGTGGCGGATTTGATTAACGTGGTGCTAGCCAGCGTAGTCACTTTATTACTGGCATTGCCATTGCTAGCAGTGGGGACGAGGCGTTTGCGCGATGGTGGTCATAGCCCGTGGTGGCAGTTGTTATTAATTGTACCGTTTGGGCAAGTCGTCGTATTGATTTTATATGCGATGCCAACACTCGAAGAGCGCCCATAAAAAAGCCCGCCGAAGCGGGCTTCCAGGGAGAACTCTTAGTTTCGAACTTCGATATCGTTCGAGATTGACTCGACACCTTTGATACCCTCAGCAAGTTGCTCGGCTAAGTCACGTTCCGCATCACTCATGACAACACCGCTTAGAACCACATTCCCATTAATGGTTTCAACATTAATATCTAATGCGCTCACTTGTTCAGCTTCTGCGAGTGCAGTTTTAATCCGAGCGGTAATCGCAGCATCACTCATGTAATCACCGGCTTTTTCTGCACTGCCACGTGCGTATTCAGCAGCAGCTTTACCTGCTTCCTGAATTTGCTCAGCAGCATCATTGGTCGTATCTTGCACGCGTTGCGAGTCTTCCTCACTGCAACCCGCAAGGGCCAATGAACCGAGGGTCACGGCGCCGACTATCATGATCATTCTTGTAAATTGCATCACTAACCTCCTGTGTTTGAAGCACGTTCATCAAAAACGTTACTACTTAGTATAGACACTCCACTCTCGGTCATAGCATATTTACCCATTCTTTGCGGTCGCTCACGTTTACTTAGCTGTATTCGCCAGACGAATCAGATAATCTGCAAGTGCGCCCATGCCAGTTCGTTCACCGCCAGCGCGCTGTTCAGCGCCACTGTTGTAGTTGGTATTCGTGTTGACGTCGTACACATACAGTTGACCCGCTTCATCTTCTATAAACTCTATACCGGCGACATCCACATGTGCTTGCTGCATAAAGGTTTTGAGCTTCTCGATCACGTCATGGGTATTGTAGCGATCAGTCAGGGTAAATTTATGCTCATTGGCTACAGGTTCCTCTGTTGTCGGACAGAATGAATCACCAATATCGCAGACATCTGCAGGGCACAATTCAAATCCGTCTTCGGTATTCACTTGCACCGTGTAAATGAACTGACGACCAACAAATTCGGCGCGAGTGATGTAAGGCGCTTGCGGGCGTACGTATGCTTGCAACAACCAAATTCCATCGAGTGGTTCGGCGTAGTCGGTGCCACTGACAAATTGCTCAAGTGCAGCTAATGAGTCGTAACGTGCAACGCCAAGGCCCTTTCCGCCACGGTTTGGTTTTAAGATGAGTGGCCACTGATTAAATGCAGTTGCAGCGGCAACAATTTGGTCGCGCCCAACTACGGCGCGCGTTGCGGGAACCTTGAGACCTGCTGCTTCTAACGCACGATATTGCGACAACTTACAGGTTTCGAGTGCCAATGCTGGGGTGCCATTAACAACCGTTCGACCATATTTTTCCAACCAAGTGAGCGCCATACGAGTTAACTCCGGCGCGAACCTATGGCCACGAGTGTGTGATGAGGCACTCATGCGGTTGTAATAAACAGCATCGTCAGGAACACTGTCATACGCAATCACACCGCTATCTAAAAACCATTCTTTGGCTTCCACGCCGCGTGCTTTAAACGCAGCATGAAGAGGCACAACCCATTCTTCATTTTCATGCATGATCACAATTGGACGCATGTATTCGTACTCCAAACTCAAACTGACAGATGATTAGTGTAACTTACTGCGTAAAAATCCTTTGGATCTTCGCGTTATAAGTTATGAGTGAGATATTTCCTGCTAAGATAAGCACTTCAATGAACCTTCACTGAACAACAAAGGGCGCTACCATGAAATGGATGATATACGGAGCCAATGGCTACACGGGTGAACTGGTGTTGCAATATGCCAAGACCCTGGGCGAACAGCCGGTATTAGCTGGCCGTAATCGCGCAGCTATTGAAGCGCTGGCGGAACAACATCAGTTACCAGCGTGCGTTGTTGACTTAGCCGATACCGCAGCACTGCAAAAGGCTTTAACCGATGTTGATTTAGTTGTTCACTGTGCGGGGCCTTTTGATGTCACCGCCAAACCGATGATTGAGGCTTGCTTACAAACCAAAACACACTACCTAGATATTACCGGTGAGCTGAATGTGTTCGAATACGCGCATAGTCGTCATGATGATGCAGTGCGCGCGGGTATTGTCCTGTGTCCCGGTGTTGGCTTCGATGTTATTCCAACGGATTGTGTTGCCGCCCAGCTGAAAGAAAAGATGCCTGATGCAACGCATCTGACGCTAGGTTTTGATTCCGCGTCACGCATGAGCCGAGGCACAGCAAAAACCAGTGCGCGTAAGCTCGGTGACGGCGGCGCCGTTCGAAAGGATGGCAAGATCATGTCGGTGCCATTGGCTTATCGCACCCGAAAAATTGATTTTGGTGGTGGCGAAAAATTGGCAATGACCATTCCGTGGGGCGATGTATCGACGGCTTATCATACGACTTCTATTCCGAACATTGAGGTGTATATTCCAGCCTCACCGCGGCTGGTGAAACGTTTGCAGCGAATGAATTGGTTTCGCTGGTTGCTGCGCATGAAACCGGTACAACGCTGGCTTGAGAAAAAAATTGAACAACAACCCGCAGGTCCTGATCAAAAGCAGCTCGAAAATGCGACCACCCACGTTTGGGGTGAAGTTCGCAATCAGGCTGGCCAAGTTGAGACATTGCGTCTAGAAGTATTGAACGGCTATAAGCTAACGAGTCGTGGAGCCGTTGATGTCGCAATGCATGTGCTTGGCAATCAACCTACCGGCGGATTTTATACACCGTCGAAGCTTTGTGGCGCTCAGTTAGTTAACCGCTATGTCGTCGACCGATAGAATAAAGGATTGAAGAAAAAGGAATTCTTATGAAACGTTCTTTTTTGCTGGGATTACTGGTTGCCGGTATCATCGGTAACGCGTCACTCGTTCATGCACAAGATACTGCTGAAGAGGAGTTCGATGGCGTTGAAGAACTCGAAGAAGAAATCAGTGTGGTCGATCTAATTGGTACATTCTGGGAGCTTGGAGCCGAACAAAAGCGAGGTGTCTATGAGCTGCGCACTTACCGCCCCAACTTCATCCTGCCGGTGCACCATAGCTCAGATATTAATAAGCAGCCGACCTCACCCACACGCGGTGACTCAGAACGCATTGAGAACTACAAACCGAACGAAGTAAAACTGCAGTTATCGCTTCGGACGAAGATTTTTGAGGATATCTTTCTACCAAATGGCGATATTTGGGTGGCTTATTCACAGACCTCACTCTGGCAAATGTATAACTCGGATGATTCATCGCCGTTTCGCAGCACCGACTACAATCCCGATGTGTTTTATGTGCTTCCCGTAACGCAAGAATTCGATTTCTTGCCGGGTAAAGCACAAGTGCGGATGGCTAAGTTTGGCTTTGCGCATCAATCAAATGGTCAGCGTAAGCCCGATAGTCGCAGTTGGAACTACTTTCATTTCGGCGGCGTCGCGGAATATGGTGATGTCATCTGGGAGAGCTCTTACAAGCTGCGAGTGAATGAAACGGGTGATGATGACGATAATCCCGATTTAGTGAACTACCGAGGTAACTTCGAAAATACCTTTTCGTGGATCAATGGCACCAGCACATATAGCCTCAAGCGCACGTCGCCATATTTGAGCTTTAGTCGTGGTTCTTGGCAAGTTGATTACACGCGTCCGGTGAGTTCAAAGAATCCCGACGGTTTACGTTTTTATATCCAAATATTCTCAGGTTATGGCGAATCTTTGCTGGACTATAATCACCGTCAAAACCGAATTGGTTTTGGATTTCTACTTCTCAATATATAAGTGACAGTATGACTGACAATTACTTATTGAAGCTCTATCACAAGGTCTTGAAATGGCCCTTTGGGCGGCAATTGTTTTCGCGTCTGTTCGCCAGTAAAGCGCCCTATTTCAAAAGCATTAAGCCGCTCATTATTGAGTTACGGCCAAATTTCTGTGAGCTCACTATACCGAAACGCAAAGCGGTTCAAAATCATATTGGTACCGTTCATGCTATCGCGCTGTGTAATGGCCTAGAAATGGCGATGGGTGCGGTTGCCGAAGCCAGTATTCCGAAGCACTTACGCTGGATCCCAAAAGGCATGACTGTGAATTACACCGCGAAAGCCGACAGTGATATTCGTATTACTGCTGAAGCTGATCCAAATGGCTGGAAAGTAGGTGATCTCGATGTGGCAGTGAATGGTTATCGGCAAGATGGAACGACTGTTATTACCGGTACTATCACTATTTATATTTCGGAAAAGCCAGCAAGGAAGTCGTCATGAGTGCATTACCCGCGTGCCCCCAATGTGGATCTGAGTACGCTTACGAAGACGGCGCGTTACTCATTTGTCCGGAGTGTGGACATGAGTGGAATGCGAGCGAGCCTCTTGCTCAAGGAAAGGTATTTCGCGATGCCAATGGCAATGAATTGCAGGATGGCGACACCGTGACCGTGATCAAAGATCTAAAAGTAAAAGGCTCGTCTTTGGTGGTAAAGGTCGGCACTAAGGTGAAGAATATTCGTCTGACTGAAGAGGGTGATCATGACATTGACTGTAAAGTGGATGGCATTGGTCCAATGAAACTGAAAACCGAATTTGTGAAGAAAGCTTAGGTTCACTCAAGCAGCGCACGGAGTTCGCTTTCAATGGCAAACACGTGCGCATCATGCGCCTCGAGCTCGCGCAGCGCCTCAGCAAGTTTCAGTAAATACTCACTGTTGGGTCCACTCGGACCTTCAGAGTGTGCAATATGCGCCGCGATTTCCGCTTCCGTTGCAGCGCCTAAGTATGCCTCATTATCGGGACCTGCTACATAAACAAGTCCTTCTACCGACTGGCCATCGTCAAGCCATTCAAACTCTGTGAAAAACCTGAGGTAGCCATTTTTTTCACGATGGTCGAGATGAGCAAACACCGCTGGTGTGACTTCATAGGCCATTCCAATACAGTTGGCTTCAGGTGCTTCTATTAAAGTCGCAACACGACCGGGTGACACGGGTGTTCCACGGTGGTCATGAGACCCCTGCCAAAAGCGTCGCTCCCACCCATGAATACGGGCGGGTCGTCGCTGTAGGTAAGGAAAATCGGCTTTGTAGATCAACGAGCCATAGCCGAATAGCCACACGGAATCGAGGTGATCGAGTGGCTGAGCTTGTTGATTTTGCTCAATAGTATTGTGCGACATAATGGCACTGAGTATAACATGAGGTAGCACGCGGTTCAGTGAACGAAAGTGCATAAGGTGTAACCAAACGAGGCAGCGCAATGGAACATAAAATACCACCCCCAATAGTTATGGTCATTGTTGGATTACTGATGTGGCTCACTGCACATTGGTTCCCGATGGAGGCCTGGCACTTTACCGATTTGCAGGGTGCTGCGAGCGCCTTTTGGGCGGTTGGTGCCTTGGTTGCTGTTGCTGGAGTGGTGGAGTTTCGGCGCGCCAAGACTACCGTAAACCCACTGAATCTCGACAAATCTACGCAGTTGGTTTCGGGTGGCATTTATCGTTTTACTCGCAACCCAATGTATTTAGGTATGTTACTCATTCTGGTTGGTTGGGCTATTCACCTTCAGCACATTGGCGCATGGCCATGGCTTATTGGCTTTATTCTATTCATCAACCGCTTTCAAATTGAGCCGGAAGAACGGGCTATGACCAAACTATTTGGTGAGTCTTACGTTGACTATTGTAACTCAGTCCGACGCTGGTTTTAATGATTCAACAATGCGCCAGCGAGCTAATGCTGGCGCGGTCAAGCTAGTCAAATACAAGTGCTCACCCACTTCAATTGCCCCCGTGGTTTGCGGATAGTTAGTAGCCGGATCTTGCAAGTTCTCTAGTACTCGGCCATCGCCATCAATGGCAATCACGTGCGCATAATCTGTAGCTTTAGGGCGCAAAAAAGCCGGTAAGCGCTGTGCAATTTTACGCACGCCAGGGTATGCCGCCATGTTGTCGAGGAAATCGTTCCGTGGTGATACCAAGCCGACCCAATAGCGACCGTCGTTACCGCGATTCACGTTGTCGGGAAAACCTGGCAGGTTATCAAGAATGATCTCCATGGTTCCTTGCTGCGGACCATTCAGCCAATACTTAAGTATCCTGTATTGTCCGGTTTCGACCAGAAGTAAGTAGTTACTATCATGGCTTACCGCCACACCATTGGCAAACTGCAATCCATCCAATAGTACGTCTGTCTGGTTGGTGGCCGGATTGTAGCGGAGCAAACGACCATTCCCGCCGTGTTCCATGATATCGAGCAAACTAGCTTCATAAGTTCCACCGAACTCTTCAGCACCAAATTTAGTCGAAGCATCGGAAAAGTAAATCATCCCTTCGGCATCTACATCCACATCATCCGCGTAGCGAATAGGGCTGCCTTCCGCCTCATTAGTCAGTGTTTCTACCACGCGGTCGTTGGTGATCCGTAAGAGCCCACGATAGGCGTCTGCCACCAGCAGTCTCTGGTTACGATCAAATTCAATACCGAGCGGACGGCCATGGGTTTGCGCAAAAAGCTCCCATTCATTGGTGTTCATAGCGCGACGTAAAATGGCGCCGCTTTTAACCGTAATGTAGAGATTTCCGTCGCTATCCAGCGCCAAATCCTCCGGCCCCGACTCGCCACCAAGAGACTCGAGCTCAATGGAGGTGAGCTCCGAGTTTCGTTCGAAAGCGCCGGTGTAGCCTTTGTTCTGTGGCGCATTCCATGCTTGTGGTTGAATGGCAACAGGCCATGTGAGTAAGTACAGGATCACTAGAACGATAATACCGAGTGCCCACTTCCACATGTATAGATCTCCGAGAGTAATTAAGTGCTGATTTAGACTAGTCTATTTACTTAAATTGAGCAGCAAAAAAGTCAACATATGCTATAACTTAGTTCTACATGATTCAGCGAAAGGACCTATGCTTGCGCGGTTATTTTTTATACCAAATTAAATGTCTAGTTTGGATAGTCATAGTGCTGCTTTTGACAGGCACAGTGCAAGCACAATCAACGCCTTTGATTCGTATTGGGGTTTATGAAAACCCACCTAAATTAAGTTACACCGACTTTCAAATGACCGGTATTTTTGGCGATGTCATCTTCGCAGTGGCTGAGCGCGAGGGTTTTCAACTTGAGCCGGTTTCGTGTGATTGGCAGCAATGTTTGGAAATGCTGGAACAAGGCCAGATTGATCTGATGCCTGATGTTGCGATTGACCAATTGCGTAGTCGTCGGTTCGCATTTCATCGGGTGCCCGTGCTACGCAGTTGGTCCCAGTTGTATGGCTCTGATGATGTGAACGTTCGTAACTTGCTCGATTTAGATGACTTACGCATTGCGGTATTAAAAGACTCGGTCCAAGACTTGTACTTGCGGAATTTAACCGAGAGCTTTGATTTAAGTACCATTTGGGTCAGTGTCACAAGTTTTGAAGCAGGCTTTCAAGCTGTTGTTGAGGGGCGTGCCGACTTAGTGGCCGCCAACCATCATTTCGGTGACATGCGAGCTCGACAACTTGATCTATTTGCTACGCCCGTTATTTTTCAGCCGTCGAGGCTTTATTTTGCTGCCTCGCGCGGTGGTCCCGCAGAACCGTTGTTACCCATAATCGACAGTTATTTGGAAGCGTGGCAGCAAGACCCGAGTTCACCCCTCAATCAATCTCTGGAGAAATGGGGACTGTATGCACCTCCGGCGGCAATTCCAGACTATGTCATTGTAGCGTTGATCGCTTTTGGTCTTGCGCTGATCGGTGCGTTAGCGTTTGTGTTTACATTGAGAGGCCGAGTGCATGTGAAATCCACTCAGCTTCAGCTTTCGGAAAACCGCTTCAGCACCATACTCAACAGTGTCGAGGCCTACATCTATATCAAAGATCGAGATTTGCGGTACCAATATGCGAATCGTATGGTAGCTGATCTATTGCAAACCACCGAAACCGATATTATTGGTAAGACAGATAACGATTTCTTCGACGAAAAGACGTGCGCCAATTTACGAGCCAATGATTTGCGGGTCATTAAGAAAGGCGAACGAGTCTCTGACGAAGAGACAAGCGTAACGGCTACGGGTGAAAAGCGTAGATTTTTGTCCACTAAAATTCCGTTAATGGATGCCCGTGGCAATGTTTACGCATTAAGCGGTATCTCAACCGATATTACGCAGCATTTGCATATTCAAGAGCAGCTCAATCATGCTCGCTTCTACGATACTGTTACAGGCTTAGCGAATCGGCGACTCCTATTAGACCGACTGGAGCATGCGCTAGCAAATGCGCAGCGAACTCACTATGAGGGCGCTTTGTTAGCGATCGATTTACATGATTTTTCAGTGGTGAACGATGCTTTCGGACATCAATTCGGTGACCAATTGTTGCAAGAAGTGGCGCGCCGAATAGAGCGCCTGATTGACGAGGCAGATACGGCTGCACGACTCGGTGCCGATGATTATGTGGTGGTGCTTGAGAATCTCAATGGTGATCGCGAGCAAGCGATACTGGATGCTCGGCAATGGGCTCATGCGCTCATCGAGCTGTTACGTGAACCCATTGAGATAAAGGGCAAACAATATGTCACGTCAGTCAGCATTGGCGTCGCTATGTTTTCAGACACCGAAGGCGGCGTTGAGGTATTACTGAGAAATGCTGATTTAGCGTTAGCCGATGCCAAGCTCGAGGGACCGCATACCATTCGGTTCTTTAACCCGTCCATGCAAGAAAATGTGAGTCGACGCCTGCATTTAGAGTCAGCCATGCGCAATGCTCTTGAAAACAACCATTTTCACTTCTTTGTGCAACCCCAGGTCGACAGCCAGCACCATGTCACTGGTGTTGAGCTATTAATGCGTTGGTCTGATGCAGAGTTGGGCTATGTGCCACCCAGCGAATTTATTCCAGTGGCTGAGGCAACTGGTTTGATTGTGCCTATGGGCGAGTGGTTGTTGAGTGAGGCTGCACGCCTCATGCAGCGCTGGCAAGAAGATCCGCTCCTACGTGATCTCACCGTTGCGGTGAATATTAGTGCGAAGCAGTTCCGCCATGCCGGCTTTGTCGACATGATCAAACGCCTGATTCAGCAACCTAATGTGAATGCTTCATTGCTTGAGTTGGAAATCACGGAGAGCATGTTGATCGAGGATGTGCAAAACACGGTTCGTCGTATTTCCAAACTCAATGAGTGGGGCGTGCGTTTCTCGTTGGACGATTTTGGCACAGGCTATGCATCATTGTCCTACTTGAAGCAATTACCGATTTACCAATTGAAGATCGACCAATCATTCATTCGTGACATTCTCACAGACACCAACGATGAAATTATTGTCAGCACTATTCTTGGCTTAGGTCGGAGTATGGGGCTGGAGGTGATTGCAGAGGGGGTCGAAACGGCTCAACAAGCTCGGCGTTTAAACGAAATGGGTTGTGCGAAATACCAAGGATTTCATTTCGGCAGACCGGCCTCCCCAGTTGAGTGGGAGGCGCGGCTGCGTGAAAGTAGACTGACTATTTATGCAGGTGGTAGTTGAAGCGTTAGCCGCTGTGGCAGAACGTTCACAAGTCCAGCGCGAACATGATGCCAAAACACCGAGAGCAACAATAGGCCCGTACCAATAACCAACCCGATAATCGCGGTGCCGAGGTCAACAATACCAAAGCTATTCAAAACGTTACTGAATACGTAAATCACATAAGCCAGTGCTGAAACCATCAGCGCTCGGCGGTCAATGACCAATGAAACACAACCAATCACCAAATACAGCGCAATCGTGATCAACGCTTGGGTGACACCAATAGAGAAGTCTCCCTGAGCCAGCGTGCTAAAGATTGGGTGCACTAGTAGCGGAGCCGCAAGTAAGTGAAGCCAAAAAGCCACGTCAGAGCGGCGCGTTTGTCGCTCAAGATCGGAGCGATCCCATTTTAACGCAAGGGCAAACACCAAGAGTCCTGAGACAAAGAGTGCTCCCTTCAATAACGTGTCGGAAAACGCAAAAGTCATTGCCAATAGAGACATAATGACGCCAATGACGGCAGCAATTCCGGCTGCGAGCGTGATGGGTACTTGAAAGCGAAACCAATGTGCAGTGGCCACAAGCGCGGCAACAATAAAGGCAACCAGCGGTGCTTGAGGTCCCTCTTGACTAAATACTGGCATCAGGCTCATTAAGGTGCCGAAAAACGCGCCAGTTAAACAGGCGCCCAAGAATACAATGGAGGGGAGTGCCATGCGGCGAATGCGCGTGAAATACTCCGCCATACCCCAACCCGCAACCAGCACAAAGAGACCGCCTAGCCAAGGCGCGGCAGTATTCCCTAAGGTCCACAATGCGGCGAGTGCAAGCACCGCGGCAATCACAACAAAGATATCGTTAAAGCCTGTGATCAGTCGAAAGTGCTCTTCATCCGCAATGGAGGTTGAGCGATTTTTTTCCACATAATGTCGAAAAGCGCTCGCAGTCGCCTCCGGCACAACACCCTCGCGCACTGCATTGGATAAGTCGTCTTCGGTATACATATACTTACTCCTAATAAGGTAGGTACATAGCCATGTACGAATACCCACTGTCAGTTTTATACTGGCACGAATGTTTCATATCTGCGAATAGTAAGCGTAACAAACTATTGCATCTTTTTTGACTAGGCCAAGCTGCGGCAAGGAGACCTATGAGCTCACATCATCACCATCATCATGGTGGGCATCATCATCATCATCATGATGCTGCTAGCGGACGCATTGGCTGGGCCTTTGTCATAAACCTGTGCTTCACCATTATTGAGTTTATTGGAGGCATCTTAACCAACTCCACTGCAATTATGGCCGATGCCATTCACGACTTAGGCGACAGCCTAGCGCTGGGCAGTGCATGGTTATTGCAAAAGCTTGGGCAAAAAGACGCGAACCAATCACTCACATATGGCTACCGCCGACTCTCATTAGTAGCTGCATTCATTAATGCGGTGGTGCTGGTGGTTGGCTCTATCGTTATTCTAACGATTGCGATTCCTCGGCTGTGGGATCCGGTCATGCCACATGTACAAGGAATGTTGTGGCTGGCAGTGTTAGGCATGCTGGTTAATGGTTATGCGGCCTATAGGCTCAGCGCAGGTAAAACACTGAATGAGCGGGTCATGAACTGGCATCTTATTGAAGATGTGCTGGGTTGGGCCGCTGTGCTTGTCGTGTCTATTGTATTGATGTTTGTGGACCTGCCGATACTGGACCCAATTCTATCCATTGCGTTTACCCTGTTTATTCTGGTCAATGTAGTAAGGGCTTTGGGCTCGACGATAAAAATTTTCCTGCAAGCTACACCAGATCCAGCTTTGTATCCAGCCATTGAGGAACGGTTGCGAGCGTTAGAACCAGTCGCTGATGTACATCACTTGCACATTTGGTCTCTTGACGGTGAACATCACGTCTGTACCGCACACTTGGTGCTGCGCAGCGAGCTGACTGCAGCTCAGCAACTGGCGTTGAAACAGGACGTGGCGGACCAGCTTAAACCTTTTGAGCTGGCGCATACCACCATTGAGTTTGAATTGCCCGACGAATTGTGTCGCGATGCCGATTAGACGAGTTACATCCAGCGCCGCCGGTCGCTAGCAACAGCATGTACGTACCGAGCTTGTAACTCGAGTGCTTGATTCAATGGGTAGTACTCCAATGTTTCCGAGCCTGCCGCCGTATGAACTTTGACATCCGCAAAGCCAAGCAGACGTAACCAAGGTGACTCGGCAACATCAATATGCTGTGCTTTATAAAGTGGATACCACGTTTCACGGCGGCCAAACACTCCGCGGCGAACCACCAGCCAGCCATCGATTTCAGCGTAGGTTTTGTAGTGCCAGCGCGCTATTGCATAGGCTTGTAGTAACAGCCATACCGCAGTAATTACAGTCAGCGCCAGGACAAAAGAGTCCGCTTGGAAGTAAAAAATAACCGCAGCCACCGCAAAGAGAATGGCCAACCATAACGCCGGCGAAATAAGGCTCAGTTGTGAGAAACGATGGAACGTTGCCTGGTTGCTATCCGGTAAGCGCAACCAATCACGCCATTGCTGCACTTGCTCTGGTCTCAAAACCGGAATGGTGAACTGTGTTTTGGCTTGCCCTTGTCCTGCAGCCATGGGCTGTAATTGTCCTACTCGTAGGGTTGAACGCTCCAACAAGCGAGCCCGCAAATTCTGATGAAAACGCACTTTCTGCAGTTTATGGTAGCGAAAACTTAACGTCCGAATACTCAGTAGTCCGCCACGTGCCTGAAAGCGATTATCGCGAACCGACACCGTAAGATTATGGTACTGAACGACACTGAGAAATATTGCAGCAATAAAGAGCAGTGCAATAAAGCCAGTTACTATGCCGCCGTAGATCCACCAATTGCCTTCTTGTAAAAAGCTAAAGTTAGCCACCAACCAGTCACCGGCTTGGTCATAAAAGTCGTCGAGTTGACTAAGCGGGTACAGTAACAGCGCCAGCAATAGGAACACACGGTTATCAATAATGCCGGCGCGAATCAGCTCGCCGACGCTGAACGTCTGTTGTTCACTATCAGCGAGATCAACCTGCTCGCCCTGCTCGCTAGTCTCAGTGCGAAGGGTCTGAGCCAACATCTGCTGGCGCAACTCTAGGGCATACGCGACTTTCAGCCCGGGGATTTCGACTTCTTTACCCGCTGAGCCAGCGCTATCGACCCGCAGAACTGTGCGGCCAAGTGGTCGAAAATACCAAGTCTCATGCAATTCCGCTTGCTGAATACGGTCATACTTAAGGGTGAGGTTCTTCTTACTAAATACCCCCATGCGGATGTGCACAGCGTCATCCGTTACTGCAAACAAGAAAAAGCGATGCGTCAAAATAGCATTGATGATGGTAAACACAATATAGCCACCAGCTAGCGCGTAGGGCAGCCATTTTTGTTCACTAACTAAGATAACCGTCAGTAGCGGAATAAAATTCGAGAAATTTGTCACCAACTGCTTAAAGGCTTTGAGCAAGAAGAACACCACGGTGACCAGCGGTGTCCGTTGCCAAACAAGCTCAGTCATTCTGTGCCTCGTCAACATCTGCGATAGGCTCAGGCTCATGAGCAATAGTTTGCATCAATTCCGCTTTGATTCGTTCTGCTTCGGCGAGTGCGAGTCCTGGAATGCTTAAGTCGGCACCGCCGCTACCGGCTGTAAATACCGCCACGCGACCTAAACCAAAGAATCGGTCAGTAAGCCCCTGTCGAACTTCGGCGTGTTGGATGCGGTTTAACGGCACCGCGCGGGAGTTGCGCCACAAGGCGCCACGGCGCAGGTGCAAGGCTTCAGAAGTTTCAGCGTAACCGGTAAAGCGATAGCGCCGAGGAGCCCAGAAAAAGGTGAAGAAGAGCGTGACCAGAGTCCAAATAATGCCAACTATCCAAAGCGAATCAAACCAACTCGCAGTGCGATTAAAATAGTAAATCGGTAGGAAAATGGCACTGATCAGCACCATGTCAATGAGGCTTAAAAGTTGTAATTGTTTTTGGTAAGCAGGCTCAACATGTCGCCAGGCAATCGTCATTTTGATCTCTTCCTCGGTTGAATCGCTATTGAACGTCCATATGTAGTAGAGAGCATACTGCAATTTAATCACTGACCGATAGGAGTAACCCATGAAAATCTTAATGATTTTGACTTCGCATTCTGAACTAGGCGACAGTGGACATAAAACGGGGTTTTGGGCAGAAGAGTTTGCGGCGCCTTATTACGCCTTTAAGGACGCCGGAGCAGAAATTACATTAGCCTCACCAACAGGCGGTCAACCACCCATTGATCCAAACAGTCAGCAGGCGGATGCACAGACCAATGCAACCGTTCGTTTATTTGAAGATGAGGCCGCATTGGATCAATTAGCGACCACTCTCAAGCTCTCTGAAGTGGATGCAAAAGAATTTGATGCCGTGTTTTACCCAGGTGGACATGGTCCGCTGTGGGACTTAGTCGACAATAAGGAATCAATTCGCTTGATCGAAAACTTCTGGCAGCAGGACAAGCCAGTTGCAGCGGTATGTCATGCCCCAGCGGTGCTGGTGAATGCCAAGGCTTCATCGGGCGAACCTCTGGTGAAGGGCAGAAAAGTGAGTGGCTTTACCAACTCTGAGGAAGAAGCGGTTGGACTGGCAAATGTCGTGCCGTTTTTACTGGAGAATCGCTTACGTGACTTAGGTGGTGACTACCAAAAAGTTGCGGATTGGCAGCCATTGGCGGTTGTTGATGGACGCTTGATCACAGGCCAAAATCCTGCGTCATCGGAGGCTGTCGCTGCAGAGTTGATCAAACAACTCCGCAGCTAAACACCTCGGCTAGTAGCGGCGGGTGACGGATACACCCGCCCGCAGTTCGCGCCCGACACCGGGCTCGAAAGCGCGGCCACTGCCCTGATTTACTACCACCGAACCGACGTAATCTCGATCCCCAACATTGTGTAACTTGAGCCATGGGGATATGGACCACTGCTGTCCCACATGCTCGTACTGCACAGCAAAGTGCCAAAGCACATGACTGGGTGCAATGACCGCATTATCATCAGTTGCAACAACATCCCCGCGGTAGTCCATGGCTAATTGCACTCGGAGGGGGTGCGGCAATGGTTGCCAGTTCAACTGCCCATAAGCTTGCTGCTCGGCAATACCCGGTAAACGATTGCCGTCACTGTAGGTCGCATCCAACCACGTGGCGGAGAAACGTGCATCGAGCGTGTCACTCAAGGTCCAATCGGTTTGCAGCTCAACGCCGCGGCGCTCCGTACGTTCAGCATTCACATACGTCGTCCGACCGTCGTTGCTCTGATCCACCACAATTTCGTCGCTGGTATCGATTTGAAAGGCACTGAGTTGTCCGCGCAATTCGGGACGCTGCCATTCAATGCCCGCTTCCCACTGCTGATTCTTGGCGGGACCTAAGTCTTCATTAATACCAGTGGCATCATTTTGGTAAGCCAGTTCTGTCAATGTTGGAGTTTCGAACCCGCGTCCGCGAGCAATGAATAGACTCCAGTCATCATTGAGCTGGTAACTCGCACCGAGACTCCAACTGGTGGCTTGCATCGACAATGCGCCGCTATCTTCCGGGTTCACACCAGGCACCACAAAATAATCGTCAACACTGAAGTCGACTTCGTTGTAGCGCACCCCTGCTTGCCAGCTAAGAGCTTCGGTCTGTTGCCACTCGGCAAGGGTAAACAGTGATTGACTGGTAACAGTACCCAATTCATCGCGACGCACATCGCCACGGCTACCAAAGTCATTTACATAACCAAAGCGACGATCATCTTGGTCGGCCCAAGCTCCACCAATGGTTAACTTAATGGTGTTCGCGAGCGGCATGGTCATTGCCGCATCAATTCCTGTAAACGCACGCCGCAAATCAATGACTGCCCCTGAACTGGTGAGGTCACTGCCGGGAAATGGAAGATATTGTTCGATGTCCCGCCAACCGCGCCAAGCGCTGACATGCCACTGTTGCTCTGCACCAGTGCCAAGGACTGTAGCGGAAACTTGCTGGTGATGAATGGATTTACGGGTATTGAAGCGACTCGCACCACCGAAAGTTTGCTCAGGGTCAGCACGCCAGTCTGTTGGGGTGAGTGAACCAGGATCTTGGAGTAACGGTGCATCATTGTCATCAGCGCGGACAATGAGCCGCATGTCGTCGGTAAGTTGTCGATACCAACGCAGTGCTAACTGATCGCGCTCAGCGCTATTCTGGTCACGCGGACCATCGGTCCGCAGTCGAGCGCCAACCACACGTATCGCGTCGCGCTCACCTACCCAATCATTTTGTACCAGCCAGCGTGACGTAGAGTTTGCGCCAGCTAATGCGTCAACACGCAGTTGGCTTATTTCAGGAGTCTGACTGCGCCAATCAATAACGCCGCCTGCAGCATTGCCGTAGATACTCGCTAGCGGTCCGCGTAATACCTGCACGTTATTGGCTTCGTCGAGTAAGATGCTGGATGTCTGTGCTTGCCCATCTGGCATTGATAATGGAATACCATCCAGACGCAATAATACGCCTCGTACGCCAAACGCAGAACGGGCGCCAAAACCGCGTAGTGTAATGCGGGTGTCTTGCGCATAGTTTGCGCGCTGGTCACTCTGTACTCCGGCGATACCTTGCAGCAGCTCGCCAGCATCAATGCGTAATCCGGGCAATTGTTCGTCAGTACTAAGATTACTGACTGCCGCTGCCGTATCACGTTGTGATTGTGGCGCCGCTTCGGTCACCACAATCACTTCATCGGCTTGTTGTTGGGCGTATCCAGAACTACTAGCACCGGCAACAGCCAGTGCTATCAGGACATGTCGCATAATTACTCCGCAGGCTTGATTTGAACTAATGAGCCATTACGGTCATCGGTAATGACGTAAATATAGCCATCGGGACCTTGCTCAATGTCGCGAATACGACCGACGCGGTCAGTCAGCAGCGCCTCTTCGTGCATGATCCGCCCGTCTTCCATATCTAAGCGCGCTACTTGCTGGCCGCGTAACGCACCAACAAATAGGTCGCCTTGCCATTGCGGGAACGCGTCGCCGGTGTAGAACATCATGTTTGAGGTAGCGATTGACGGCACCCAGTAATAAAACGGTTGTTCGGTTCCGTCTTTGTGCGTTTCGCGAGTAATGATGCTGTTGTCATAATTGACGCCATAGGTCACTACTGGCCAACCATAGTTACTGCCAGCCTCAGGGATGTTGATCTCATCACCGCCTTTCGGACCGTGTTCGACTGTCCATAACTCCCCGCTATCCGGGTGCAACGCTGCACCTTGTACGTTCCGATGCCCGTACGACCAAATTTCAGGTAACGCACCATCGGTATCAACAAATGGATTATCTTCTGGGACGCCGCCATCCGGCCATATACGGACTACTTTGCCGTGGTGATTATCCAGCGTTTGCGCATCTTGCATGCGCGAGCCACGGTCACCTAAGGTAATGTAGAGGTGTCCTTCGGGTGAGAACACGAGGCGCGAGCCGAAATGCTGGCGACTGTTGTATTTCGGGGCTCCGCGAAAAATAACTTCAACATTTTCGAGACCATTATCACCGAGTTCGCCGCGTGCAACGGCTGTGCTGTTGCCGTCACCGCCAGCAGGGTCTGCCTCAGAGTAGCTTAAATAGACCAATTGGTTTTCGGCGAAGTCAGGATCTATCGCGACATCAAGTAAGCCGCCTTGGCCGACCGCCACAACTTCCGGAACACCGGTTAAAGTGCGTGTCGTGCCGTCGAGTTTCACGTGTTTCAGTGCGCCACCTTTTTCGGTGATGAGCAAGCTGCTGTCAGGCAAAAAAGCCATGCCCCAAGGATTAGCCAAACCATCAACTAATGCATTCACTTCAATAGAATAGCGCTCGGTCTCGAGAGTGGCTGCTTGCGTCGTGCCGATTGATGCTGCTACCGCCGCTGCCAATAAACTACTGAGAATTGGTATGGTCTTCATAGGTACTCCTTGCTGAATACAGTCATAAGTGTGATTGTAAATATAGAGCAAATCCCTAATTGGATTAAATTTTTTACGTAATACTTGGCATAAATTCGTCCAATGTCCGAGTATGTAAGGTAGACGACTTATCGATTCAGTCGTTTTGTTTCGGTTCGACGTTCGTATTTTCTTATCACAAGAAAGGAGCACGACCATGCAAAATCGTATTGCAAAAAGTATCGCCGTAGCAGTTATCGCTACGCATCTAGCCGCTTGCGGAACCATCCTCTATCCAGAACGTAAGGGACAAGTTAGTGGAAAGATTGACGCTGGTGTCGCTGCGCTAAATGGTATCGGCTTGTTATTTTTCCTGGTACCGGGCGTGATTGCGTTTGCCGTGGACTTTAATAACGGCACCATTTACTTGCCAAATTCGACGAGTGTGGATGGCGAAGATGACGGTTTACGCGTCGTTCAAGCGCATCCGAATTTAACGCCGAATGAACTGCAAGAAATTATCGAAAAGGAAGTTGGTGAACCGGTTGATTTGAGTAAAGCGCAAGTGGAATCGCGCACTGCTCCAGATCAAGCGAGTATTCAACAAGAGTTAAACACTCGTACTGCTCCGTAACTGGGCTTATTGCTACTGGAGCAACCGCTCCGGTAGCAAATCCGCGATACACTCCGCGAGCTTTCTGAACGTTTGACGGCGATTAGTCGTCGGCCGATAAACCAAACCGATTTCCCGACTCGCTTGCTGTCCTTTGGGCTGCAGGGCGACCAAATCAGTCCCATTCAAGATACCGCGGTCTATGGCCATTTGCGGAATAAAGGTGGCACCTCGGCCGGCGTCAGCCATTTGCACTAGGCTATGTAAACTCGTTGCTGTAAATGGATTGATTTTCACCGACTCGGCGAGTTCACAAGCGGCAACAGCATGCCCAGTTAAACAATGTTCGCGTTCCAGCAGAAAGATTGACTGGTCGGGTAGTTGTGAGTAATCGATGGGCTCTGCTAACGACTCAGCGAGCTGTTTGTGCATCACCAATTTAAACGGGTCGCGTCCGAGCACATAAGATTGATTTCCTTGGATATCCATGGGTAGTGCGAGAACGACTACATCGAGCTCACCGTTTCGAAGTAAGTGCAGCAAATTTGCCGTTGTATCTTCACGAATATTCAAACTCAACTTATTGTAGTTGCGCTGCAAACTCTTGCTTAAGTCGCCGAGAATAAATGGCGCTATGGTTGGAATACAGCCCATCCGTAAGGGGCCTTCCATAATTTTGCCTTGGCTTTGTGCGAAATAAAGCAATTCTTCGGTCGCGGTCAAGATTCGGCGAGCCTGATCGACTACTTCCTCACCCATTCCGGTAAATAAAAATGACTTATGATCACGTTCAATGAGCTGGCAGCCTAATTGCTCTTCTAAATTCTGAATGCCGCTGCTCAGTGTTGACTGACTGACATGACAGGCTTGCGCCGCACGATTAAAATTTTGGTGCTGATGCAGTGCGAGCAAGTAGCTGAGGTTTTTTAAGCTGGGTAATTTACTCATAGTTACTCTCGCGTGATCGGATGAAAAAAATGAATTGATAATTCCGATTATCATAATCCCCTTTATTCGTTTTCACAAATCAAAGCGGCGCTCTATACTTAGCGCCTTGTTGAAATCCATGTTGTTCTTATCCCTGAATTTAGGCACTCCCCCACACTGATAGTGCCCTCTGGTGTCGTTACATACGGCACCTTTTTTTTACCTGTTTTTTGGCTGTTTTTTGTCTAGTCATTGTCACATCGCTGTCACATCTGGCCGTTATAGTGTGTCTCGACTTCCCTGAGATCTGGTTGTTACCTTGGACCCGTGCCTGCGAGCACGGGTTTTTTTTGCTAGGCTAGAGGCATTCTTGCTATTGCTAGCTCAGTCAAGGAAACTTATGCAAATCAACCTCGAACGACTCCAGCAAAACCTCCACGACCTCAATGAAATAGGCTACAACCCGGAAGATCGAGGGTTCTATCGCATCGGCTTTTCCGATGCAGACATGCAGGGTCGTCAGTGGCTTATGGAGCGTGCGCGTAGTCTTGAGCTCGATACTTACATGGATGGCGCAGGCAACGTCTTCTTCGGCACGGGTGCGCGTGACCAACCAATGATTTTAATGGGTTCTCACATTGATACTGTGCCGGCGGGCGGCTATTTCGATGGCTCGTTAGGCGCGATGGCTGCATTGGAAGTCATCGAAACCATGCGTGAGCACTATCCGCAGCTCGATACCCCCATCTGGGGAGTAGCTACCGCCGAGGAAGAAGGTCGGTTCGGTGGAATGTTAGGTGCGCAAGCGATGAGCGGCAAGCTGACCCCTGATTGGTTGCAAGAGGCGCATGACGCAGACGGCGTATATTTAAAAGACGCAATGGCAGCGCAAGGACTCGACGTGATGAAGGCGCTCGAAGCTGCAATTCCGCCGGAACGGCTCAAGGCGTTTGTGGAGCTACATATCGAACAAGGCCCCGTTCTCTTTCAAAAAGACTTACAAATTGGCGTGGTTGAGGGGATTTCCGGAGTCTTTAAATGGATTGTTCATTTAAAAGGCAAAGCGGATCATGCGGGAACTGCACCGATGGATATGCGCAGTGACGCGTTCATGGGTTTGGCTGATTTTGCTCATGAAATCGAGCGAATTATCGCTGAAAATGGCACCGACAAGTCGCGTATTACTGTAGGCAAAGTTGAGTTAAAGCCAGGGCATCCGCACACAGTGCCGGGTGAAGCTATTTTTACGATAGTCGGTCGTGATATGGACAACGACATCATGACTGATCTTGCGAATGCGTGTCGACGCGCGTTATCGGCAATCGCTCGAAAACATCGACTGATGTTTGAATATGAGCAAGTGAGCTGGTTAGCACCCAAACCTTGTTCTTCGCGCCTGGTTGACTTAATTGAACAGCAAACCCAACATCGTGGTTACAGCTATTTACGCATGCCCAGTGGTGCCGGTCATGACACGCAGTTTATGTCTGAGGTGACGGATGCCGGGCTCATTTTTATCCCCTCCATTAATGGCGTCAGTCACGCCCCTGATGAATGGTCACATTGGCGTGATGTCGAGGCCGGAGCAAATATTCTCCTCGACACTGTGCAGGCTATTAGTAAAGCCTAGTAATTATTTGAGAGGAAGTAATGGGTTACGACTTAAGTAGTTTATGTTTAGCAGCAAAGTGAATCAGTTCGGCGGTATTGTTTACACCGACTTTCTTTAGGACTTTACCACGGTGATTTTCGGCAGTTTTAGTCGACATGGCTAGCAACTCAGCAATATCTCGAGTCGAGCGCCCCTCAATCATAAGATGAAACACCTCTCGCTCCCGTCGTGTTAGTCCATTGATGACGGTAGCCCCAGAGTGACTTAAGTTTGAAGCGCTATGACTGCTTTTAGGAAAGACTTTTTTACCTGCTGCTACGAGCTTAATATCCTTTATAAGTTCAGATGTAGGTGCATCTTTGAGCACATATCCATAGGCGCCAGCTTGTTGCATCGCGTCAACATACTCTTGTTCACTATGCATACTGAGAGCAATAATTTTTGTATCTGGGCGTTGTTGCAATATTTTATCGAGCGCTACGAAACCATTCATCACCGGCATAGAAATATCAAGGAGAACAACATCAGCAGCGGTTCTTAAAACTGCTAAGCTCAGTTCGACTCCATTGGAGCATTCGGCGAGTACTTTGAACTCTCCACTGTGTTCGAGCGCACTTGCGATAGCTTGCCGTACCATCGTGTGATCATCGGCAATGATGATGCGAATCATACTGAGTGTCCTTCGCCAGGTATGCGAATATAGTACTCAGTCCCTTGTTCTGGGGCAGAACGCATATCTAACTCTGCACCAAATGCTCGGCATCGATCTGCCAAGCTATGCAATCCGAGACCTGAGTGTGATGAAACCTCAAACCCGATACCGTCATCAGCAACAACCACTTGAATGCCCCCTGCTTGCCGTTGAATGATCACCTGCATAGTTTTTGCGTGGGCATGTTTGACTGTATTAACACAGATTTCTTGTAGTAGTCGAAACACGAATAATTCAAGATCTTTGGATAACCGCTCTGGTAACTCAACATTAACTTGATAAGTGATTCCTGCTGGCTCGAGTAATTGTCGAGCCAACCAAGAAACTGCAGCACTCAATCCCAAATCACTGAGAATGGTAGGGTGAAGCATGCGCGCGATATCGCGCGCGGAATCGACGGCAAGTGTTGCGGTTTCAATGAGCGATTCACGAAGAGGCTCGTTGGAGTTTAGGTGCTGTAATTGAGTTTTTAGGCTCGTTAAAACTTGGCCTAAACCATCATGAAGTTCTCTTGATAATTGAGCACGCTCATGTTCTTGCTGTAACCATAAGCGCTGAGCTATTTGATTTAATTGTTCCTCTTCACCAATCAATTGTTTGCGTAAGTCTGCCTGCTGCTGTCGAAGCTCGGTAAGCAGAGAAAGGAGTTCATTGTTGTCTGAGGAAATTTTGATATTGTTGTTGTTGTCCATCGGTCATTTGCTCAAAAAGTCGCTGTTGAGCCTCCATGGCCGCGGTTTCTAAAATAGCACGTTCCGAGTGTGTTGAGATGCGCTGATAATATTCAGCATTTCGCCAGTATAGAGGATAGCGCTTTAAAAGCATAAGAAGTTCAGCGAGCGCTGTATCATCTTGATGAATGAGCGCAATTAAGTAATCCATGCGAGTCGCGTACATCGTTGGCGAGACGAAATCAGCTAGAAAATCCCAGGCAGGATGAGTGGTTGGAATGCCAATACGAGAGATTATATCAGCAGCAATTCGAGCTTTTAGTACTTGACTGTAAGGACCGTCAAGCAGCCTTGTCAAAACGTCCTCTAATGGACCTTTTTCTTGAGTGTTTTCGATGTGATTTAATCGCGCTTGCAGCCATTGCTGGGCAATCCGTTGTTCATGGTTTAGTTGTTTACTAAGTTGCATCAGTTCTGCAACAAAGGGCTCAGCCGATTCTTTGTCAGCTAAGTCGATACTCATTTCTGCAGCCCACAACAGCGCCTCTACGAGTCCTCGTGAGTCATCAATTTGACGAGCGCTCGCAATCGCATCATCAATGTGTTGGCGTGCGACCTTGAGTTGACTTTGAGCAAACTGCAGTCTGCTTAAAAGCAAGTAGGTGGCAATCTCTGCTTCAGGTGTGCGTTCTTTATTTTGCAGAATGTCTACAAGTATTTGTTCAGCTTGTCGATATTGCCCGCGCAATAATAATAGTTGCGTATAGCTCAATTGAGTACTGTGCAGTGTAGCTAAATCTTTGACTTCATTGAAAACTTGAATTGCTTGGCGCCAATACACCTCAGCTAAGCTAAAGTCTCCTAAGAGAAAGTGCATAAAAGCAACATTATTGACGCTTTGCGCTTGTAAATAATCATCGCTCTCCTGCAATCGTATATCTAAAGATGTTTTGTAGTGTTTGAGCGCTGCGACATAAAGCCCCTGTTCTTCGAGTAATAAGCCTCGCTCATTCTCAATGTGTGCTATTGCCAGCTTGTCGTTCAATTGTTCAAGAACAGTTCGGGCTTCGCGAAGTAGATCATCAGCCTCTTGGTAATTTGCCTCTATAGCCCGAACTGTTGCTAAGTTTGCCAGCGTAGTGGCTCTATCTCGGGGGTGCGTAGTGGCATCGCGGAATTCGAGAGATTCTGTAAAGTAGCGACCAGCAGTAGAGAATTCGGACATGCGTAGGTGAGCAACGCCAAATGCATTTAGAACGAGACCTTGGCCATAATCATCCTGTAGTTGTCGAAATCGAACGAGTGATTGGGTGAGCTCATTTTCAATGGCCGATTTCGTTTCACTCTGGATAATCTTAATTCTAGCAAGTTCAAACCACCAATAAGGTTGGTTCGCATCGACCTCAAGTGCTTGTTGATAGAGGTTTTTAGCTTGCGTTAAATCGTTCATTAAAAATGCTAGGTTGGCACGCTCGGCAAGTAGGTCAGGACGAGGTTCTGTGCGTTCAAGTAATGCATCAAGACGTGCTGCTGCAGTTTCGTAGTCATCGTTTAATTGCGCTAATAAAGCTTGTCCGCGGAGTAACCAGAGATTATTTATTGTTGGGCTTTCAATCAGCCGACTCAATGCATCCGAAGCAATTGTAGAAGCATCGAAATCAAGAGCTATTTGCGCAACGTAATACCAAACTTCAGGCTGAGTCTTACTACTGGTTTGCAATGCAAGGAGTTGTTCCTCGATAGCTTTTTCGGAATCTTCTCGGAATGCCTTTTGTAATTCTTGTAAATCAAAACTTGCAGCACTGTTGAGTGGAGCTGATATGGGGTCGTCTTGCAAAACCTCTGTAATGTTTTGCAACACCGGCTCAATAATATCGCTTAATCGATATTCCGCGAGAGAATAAGTCTGCGTAAACCAATCGCGTTCTCCCGGCATACCTCGTAATGAAATGCGAATAACATTGTCTTGCTCGAGCTTGTACCTTTCAATAATCAGCAAAAACTCTGACTCTAGTAATTGCGTAATACGAGCACGATCGGAGGTATCGCTCAGCGGCGAGAGACCAAGATTTTCCTCAACAAGACGGACTTGCTGTGGGTCAATTGAATAAACACTACTGTGAGATTGTAAACCAAGATGAATCAAACGAGCGAAGTCGACCATTGATGGTTGCTGATAATCGGTGATAATAGTGATGGTTTTTAGTTGATCAGTCTGAGTACTCTCTGAAATAGTCAAGTCACTGTCGGTTTCATTCAGCCATATACCACCGATTAAACACGCAACAAGCACCGCAACTCCGACTAAAACTCGTCCCTGTGGATTGTGCGAGATTGAAGTATCTAGTTCTTTTCGTACTTGAGCGAGAGGAGGGCGCTGCGCAGGATCGATGGCTTGAAGTGCGACGCTAAGTGAACTCATTTTACGTCGCCAGCTGCGATCCGAATGAGTCATTGTTGAACATATGGCTTCGATCACTTTACCGAGACTGTATAGATCGCTCGCTGCCGAAATTTGTCTGTGCTTCCGAACTTCGGGAGCAATCCAAGTTATTGAGCCTTGCTCTTGATGAGGAGCGGTCAAATATTTACTAATACCGAAATCAAGAAGTACTAAGCGTCCACTCGTATCTATTAAGATATTATCTAACTTGATATCGCCGTGGATAATATCATTGTCATGACAGGTTTTTAATGCGTCCACAAGTTGTGTTATCCACTGCGCGGCATCATTTTGGTCGGGCTTATTACTTAGTGCGGTCTGCAAAGGTGTGCCGTTGACAAAGGCCATGGTATAAAATACTAAATGGGCCGTTTGATAAAATTCATAAACATTCACAATGTGGTTATGGTTTAACTGACGGGCCATCAATACTTCGTTACGCAAGTTCTCAATTGCGTTTGATGATAAGACGTTGGCTTGAGGGATGAGTTTAATTGCAACGGTAATATCGAGTATTCGGTCATGAGCTTTGTAAACTCTCGCTTGACCTCCTTCACCGAGGAGAGCAAGCAACTCAAAGCGATCGACAAGTACTTGGCCTACACCCGATTGTTCAGCGCTCGTGAGTTGCTGAGTTTTCTCGGACATATGCGAATCTCCACGGTACTTGCTGGCGGCAATGGCAGTCTGGGACTTTCAACATAACATAGTTCATAGTGATGCGGCAGTAATTCTCTTCGAAAGTCTAGTTATCCGGCCAGCAGCTGTTGGAGGCGTTCTTCCACCCATTGAAGTTGCAGGTCAATTTGTGCAAAAGCTAGTTGCGAACTAAGTTGCTGCGCAAATAAGCTGAGAACCGATACATCATGGTCGGTAAAGTAGTGGTGCTGGTGCACATTATCGGCGTAGAAAACGCCAATAATGCAGTTCGAATACGATATAGGAACCGCTATTGCGGCTTTAATAGAGTGCTCAATAACGCTCCTTTGATCACGTAAGTGTTGGTGTGTTTGAGCATTATTGACCGCGACTACGGATCTTGAATTGATCGCTTGCTTGATGAGTGTTTTACTCCCAGAGAAGTGTCCCGGCTCCAACCAATCTGGAAAACCAATGCATTGATCAATTCGTGACTTGTCGTTGAGTAAAATCAGTGCAGCTCGTTCACTATGTAAGATATTTTGAGCTCCTTGCTGGGCTTGCGTCAGAAGTCTTTTCAGGTCGTGCGACTGAATACAATCTTGACGAATAGTTCGCAGTTGTCTGTGTTGCCAAGCGCGGTGCTGCAAGTCGGTTGTCAGCTGTTTATGTGTTAATGGCTGCAGTTCAAGTGAGACGGAGCCGATTTTAATCACCGAACGCTCGTGAATGATTTGCTCGGATATTTTACGCTCATCGAAAAAGCAGCCATTAGTGCTATTCAAATCAGTTATCAACCAATCGCCATCGTGATAACGAACATGTGCATGTCGACGTGAGACACTGCGATCATCAACAACGATATCGCAGTGTTTATCGCGACCGATAAGATACAAACGCTGCTCAAAGAGAGAACGCTGATCTGCAAATCGGTCCTGATATAAGATTCGACACGTTAATGGCATAACTCAGGGTAGCGTCCGTAAGCTAAAACGTAGCGTTCTGGTCATACTCAAAAGTCTACCGCGGACATTAATGATGTCAGCTGATGAGCGCCAAACATCGGGATACAAAGTTCCATTGTCGGCCTCGAGCACATCAATGAGCGCGGTGACCTCCTGTAGCGCAACATTCGTGTTACCCTGCGCAACAGCAGAACTGATGGCGCTCACGGCTGAACTCAATTGTCCTGCCACTTGGACATCGAGTAAGCCCGCAACGTTCTGGCTGAAACTATCTAAACGATTCACTTTCTCATTGATAACTGTCGCCGCGGAACGCAGGTCAGCGAGGATAATAAAATCGGAAAACTGCCCACCTGTACCACGAACGCGGTAGCTACCTGAACCAGTCATCGTGGTAATATCTTCGAACACTTCAGTTCCATGGGAGTGGAACAAACGTAATGGTGTTCCCTCTGTGTAATGCAGCGTTTTCGTGTACAGTTCAATGTTTGCGGTGCCACTAAATGCAAATCCTTTGTTAGGGTCGGGTTCAACCGAAATCAACACTGGGAAAGTGCCCGGCAACGTAGTTAATAAACTGTCAGGTAGACGGCTGAGTAAACTGGGATCGTTTAAACTCAGAAGCTCTGCTGTGATCTGAAAGTTATCTGGTGTTAAGCCGATAGCATTATCAAATTTGATTGAAAAATCTAAAGAGACCGTTGATGACAATTCAATATCAGCGCGTACCTGATTTGCTGCTTGATTAAATGTTAATTCAACATTCGCCAAAGCATTTGCTGAAAAAAGCAGCGGCAATGCGATTAGAGGCAAACGGACTTTCAAAAGAATTTGTCTTATAAACGACATAATGACACCTCAATTCAGTTATTCTGCAAAGTTACGTTTGTAATATTTTGAAACAATTTAGCGTTACTTGGTGAAAAAGTCACCTATTCATGTTCAATAAAACAGAAAAAAGAGGCTCCAGATTGGAGCCTCAAAGGGACTTACAACCCTACAAACTTCCCAAGTATTGCGAATATAATCGTCCCGCCGTCAAAGCATACCCTGCTCGTGTCATCTCTTGTCCCGGAGAAAAGCTTGCCGTGAGTCGCGGCTGCAAGTCAAAAGGCCCTTGTTCGACTGTAAAGTCAACATTTAAGAGTGATAGTTGAATTGCAAGCTGCACATAGCCTTTTCGGTCAGCTGGAATTTCATCTTGGTCGGCAAGCACGATAGAGTCATCGCGATAATTCACTACAATGTCTTGCTCAGGGTCAAAACTGCGAGCGACATCCTCTAATCCAAGTACTTGAACAAGTGTATAAGCTAAATCCAGTTTGGATACCGTACCGCGAGGCTCAAAGTTGCCATTTGTGCTCTCTAACACAGGCGCTTGCGTTTGCGCATTATCCTTCAGTGCCCCGCCAGTTGCACTTACAGCTTTAGCAACGGCCGTGTACTCTCTGGGTACATTAAAGAGCTCAAGTTGATCCTCGTTCAGTAGATCGCGATACTGGCGAATCGCCGCGCCCATCACTAGATATTGCGAAAGGTCTTGTCGCAAGATCGCTCTGTCTGGCTGAAACTTACCGTTATTTAAACCATCAACCAAACGCTCGCTTACTGCAAACTCGATTGCATTTTGTAGCGGGTGTCCCTCAATATCATCGACTCCTTCGTATCCGCCGCCAAGCTCGAATGATACTTGACCACTAACTACCTCAGGTACGCCCGGACCGTTCGTTAATCCGAGCGGGTCAGGATTTACGCCAGATAAGGATGTGAGGCCAAATACATAGAGTTGCCAAGTACCTGATTGACCAGGTGCCGCTACCCGCATGCCGGTATCTAGAGCCGGTAAGGTTAAATTGCCAGAAAATTCTGTTCCATCCGGTGCGACTAGTACGAGTTTAGTCGTATTAGCAAGATTCTCGGCGCTCGCCTTGACCCATGTCACATCGTTGCCGACTTCAAAACTAAACGTTTCTGGCTCGCCAACGGGGCTGTAAAGAACTTCAAATGGTTCCACGCGATCTGAGCTGATTGTTATAGCATTGGCATTGAACGTATTCAGGTTGTTTACACTAGACGCATAGTCCAAATTCTCGCCAAGAGCTGCTGCTACAGCTGCTTTTGCGTTAATATATCCACCACCAACTTCCCATTTCTCGAACCCCGGCATATTAGTCGCGGTTTCTTGTATCAACTGTTTGATTTCAAGAATGGAGAGATCTGGGTTTGCTTCCATCATCAACGCAATAATGCCAGCGACGTGAGGCGTAGCCATGGATGTTCCCGAGATCATGGTATAAAACGGTAAGTACTCTGTTTCAATAGCCTCAATGTCAGCATCGCCGCCATTTGCGACTAAGTTTGTGCTGGCGCGCGTAGAGATAATATTCACGCCAGGAGCAACAATGCTGACTTCATTGTTATAAGTCCATTCGGTATTATCAGGCATGGTAAAGCTTCCGCTTTCGCCCTTTAATCCGCGAGATGAAAAGCCTGCTAAGTTACCAAACTTATCTCCTGCGCCAACCGACATACCCCAAGGAATTTGAGCATAAGGATTGTGACTGTCCTCACCAGGGCCAGAGTTTCCGGCTGCAAAGACAGACATTATCCCGAGTTTGTATGCCTTATATGATGCGATACTAACCGGATCATCTGGACTAAATTTACCGCTTGAGCCCCAAGAGTTACTCATAATTCGAATCGGAGAGTTGAAAGAAAATACATTGTTGATCGCATAATCATAGCCCCCGACAGCATCGAGAATAGCGATGGCAGCACCCGAGCCATAGCCAACTAAATCTGCACCTGGAGCTGCACCCATGTACTTACCATCAGACATCACTCCGGACCCCGCGATAGTTCCCGCGCAGTGGGTTCCATGCCCACTGTTTGTATCGGTATTGATTTGGCTTTCGAGAACGATCCCATCAGTTACGGGAACTATACTCAACGCCTGAGCATGAGTTAGACCCTGCGCATTCTCAACTACCGTATCGCCAAACAGAAGATCTTGATGTGCTGCATCGATACCGGAGTCATTGACTACAATGGTGACCCCTGTTCCATCAAAAGTCGTATTATTGCGTTGAAAAAATTCGTTGCTTTGTAATTGATCTACGCCAGTAATTTGGCGCGCATCCGCGTTAAAGTATTTCAGCGGGCGATTTAACCATATTGAGCGGACGTCAGATTTTTTAGCGATTTGCTCGATTTGTTGTGGTGTTGCGAGAACCCCAATAATGGGAAGTGAGGAAAACTGAACACCTTCTGTAATGTCAAGGTCCAGTAGCTCAGTTAACTGAGCTTCTGAAACAGGCTCAAGTTGGTTATAAGTAACTACCACCATAACTTGTTCAGTCGTGGACAAACTCGGTAACTTAGCTTGCAGTTGTTCGCCGATTGCGGCTTCCGCGGCTGCTTGGCCGGGTGCAATTGCGAGTGTCAATGCGGCAATAGTCGAGAGAGTGAATTTTTTCATCTTGAATCCCTACCGTTCGGTATTGTGTATTATTTAAACGGCCTTTATCGTCACAAGTACATGCATGCACTGATATAGGGGTTTCCCCCCAATTTGAGCCAAGAGTTTGGTATAATGGCGATAGTGTCCTGTCATGAGAGTTGTACGATGGAACAGAAAGTGAAGGTGCTGGCTGCCGACCAGGTTAAAATTCATCGGCCCGATCCAAACGAGCGTGATAATCATTATGCGCCGCGTAATCGCATCTATGTGCGAGACGTCAAAGGTAGCCTTGAATGGTTTCGGCGCAGCTTTGGTTTTATTCTGCTCGCGCTTTTTATTCTTATCCCATGGCTCCAATTTAACGGCGAGCAAGCTGTATTGCTGGACATCGGTAATCAGCGTTTTCGTATTTTCGGCATGACGTTGTGGCCACAAGATCTGACCATTCTTGCGTGGATCGCCATTGTCGCCGCATTCGCATTGTTCTTTGTGACCACCTTATATGGCCGCGTATGGTGCGGTTTCATGTGTCCACAAACCACGTGGACCTTCATCTTTATGTGGTTCGAGAAAAAAATTGAAGGCAGCCGCAATCAGCGCATGACCCTGGATCGTCGTCCTTGGGATGCCAATAAGGTTGTGCGAAAAGTAGCGAAACACACCTCGTGGTTGGTGGTAGCACTGTTGACCGCACTTATTTTTGTCGGCTACTTCACCGATATCCGCCAGCTGTTCGCTGAATTCTTCACTTTGGAAACGGGTTTTTGGGCAACGTTTTCGGTGCTGTTCTTCACTTTTTGTACCTATGGTAATGCGGGCTGGATGCGTGAAATTATGTGCACGCATATTTGTCCTTATGCTCGGTTCCAATCGGCTATGTTTGACCGCGATACGGTGACCGTCAGTTATGACGCGAATCGCGGTGAGCCGCGGGGTGGCCGCGCTCGCAAGGTCGATCCGAAAGCCGTTGGGTTAGGTGATTGCATTGACTGTAACTTGTGCGTGCAAGTGTGCCCAACCGGCATCGATATTCGTAACGGCTTGCAGTATGAGTGTATTAATTGCGGTGCCTGTGTAGACGCCTGCAACGGTGTGATGGACAAAATGAATTACGCACGCGGGCTGATTCGTTTTACCACAGAGCGCAACCTACAAGGTGGGCGCACGCGGAAGTTGCGGCCGAAAGCCATTGGCTATTTTACTGTGATGATTGCGATGACCGCCCTCCTCATCTGGGATATTGCCACCCGGGTGCCGCTTGAGCTCGATACCTTGCGTGACCGCAATCAACTCTACTCTATCAACATGGATGGTTGGGTTGAGAACGTTTACACCTTAAAGATTTTGAACAAATCACAATTGCCAGAAAGCTTTACCGTGACAGTCAGCGGTTTCAGCGACTTCTCGTTAACGGGTCAAACGCAACTGACTATTTCAGGCGGTGAGGTTGCAACCGTTCCAGTTACCTTAGCCGTGAATCCAGATGAGGTGACTGAACGGGTGCAGTCGGTGACGTTTAAAGTCACAAATCCAGATGGAACCGTGCAGCAAGAGCACACCACGAGTTTCATTTATGAATAATGAAAATGAAGATTTTAGTTTCAGTGGGCTGACGCCTGATGTTATCGCCAATGCTCTAGAAAGTGTCGGGGTTGACCCTATGTCGGGGCTACTGGCGCTGAACAGCTATGAAAATCGGGTGTATCAGTTTATTGCCGATGATCAGCGTCGTTATGTCGCCAAATTCTATCGTCCGGCTCGCTGGACCACCGCGCAGATTTTAGAAGAGCATTTGTTCACAGCCGAGCTAGCTGAAGCAGAAGTACCGGTAGTCACACCACTGCAATTGCACGGCAAAACCTTGCATGAGTACGCCGGTTATCGTTTTACCGTGTTCCCCAGTATTGGTGGCCGTGCGGTTGAACCGGGTGACTTAGAGCAGCTCGAGCGTATTGGGCAGCAAATTGGACGTTTACATGCGGTGGCTCAGCAAGGCACGTTTAAGGAACGTTTGAGTATCAATCGGCAAGAGTATGTCACGGATGCTCTCGTTACTTTGCGACAGTCACCTTTGTTACCCGAGAACCTACATGAAGCCTTTTTTGCGATTGCTGAACCACTGGCAGCCGCAGTGCACGACGTTGATTTTAAGGCATTTGCACAGCAACGATTGCACGGGGACTGTCATTTAGGCAATATGCTCATACGCGACCAAGAGCTGACGTTCGTCGATTTTGATGACGCAAGAACAGGTCCAGCGGTGCAAGATTTGTGGATGATGTTGGCTGGCGATGATCGTCATCAGCGGGCCCTGCAGTTGGATGCCCTGCTGAGTGGTTATGAAATGTTTTGTGAGTTTGATGAAAATGAAGCAGCTTTAATTGAACCCTTACGCACTTTTCGTATCTTACACTACATGGCTTGGTTGGCTCGGCGCTGGGATGACTCAGCTTTTCGTCGGGCATTCCCATGGTTTGCTGAGCAACGCTATTGGGAACAACAGATTTTAACCTTAAAAGAGCAGTTCGCCGTATTGCAAGATGAGCCAATTGGCGCACAGCCGAACTTTAATCGTTAACGCTTAAGAACAGGAAGTATCCTTATGAAAAAGTTATTGTTTGCGGTAGTTGCCTTGATGATGTTTCCCGTGGCAGCGCAACAATTTGAAGAAGGTGTGCATTATGACATCGTCTCCGAAAAGGCGACGGATAAACCAGAAATTCGTGAGTTTTTCTCTTATTTCTGCGTGCACTGCTATCGATTTGAGCCAATTGCACAAGCAATGAAAGCAGAATTCCCTGATGCTTTCGACAAAGCGCATGTGTCTTTCATCAATTACGCCGGTATGGGTGTTGATATGTCGCGCGCTTATGTAGTGGCGAAGCAGTTAGGCAAAGAAGATCAAATTGGGCAAGCCATTTTCAATCGCAACTTTGTGCAACAAGACATGATCAATAGCAAAGAAGATCTGGCGGAAGTATTCGCGGCTATCGACATGTCGGCTGAGGAACTTGAGAAAGCAATGAACAGCTTCTCAGTACGCGGTATGGCCAATAAAATGGACCGTGATGCGGGTAACCTGCGTGTGAACGCAACGCCAACCTTTATTGTCAACGGCAAGTACAAAATGAACCCACAAGGGTTTCAGGGTACTGAAGATTTCCAAGGTGACTTTTTGCGTTTAGCCGGTTATTTGCTCGAACTCGATCAGTAACAGACACCTATAGTTATCATGAACGGCGCTCTGCTATTTTAGCGAGCGTCGTTTTTATTTTCTCGTCCTTCACTTCCCAGCGCCTATTCAACCAGTCCTGAAAATGCTTCTTATAGGCTGCATCCTGAAAGTAGTCACCAATTAAGCTTTGCTCAACCGGCAAGGTTTCAACATGCACGTAGACATCCCGCAGCTGCCCAGTAAGCAAGTTCCACACGGTTGGACGGTCACTTGGCGGATACACAATAGTGATGTCTAAAATAGCATCAAATTGCTGCCCCATTGTTTGTAGCGTGAAAGCAGTACCGCCTGCTTTGGGCGGTAATAAATATTGGTAAGGCGACTGCTTCTCGCGATGTTTCTCAGGGGTAAATCGAGTGCCCTCACAGAAGTTGATCACAGTAGTGGGAATGTGGCGAAACTTCTCGCATTTGCGCTGTGTGGTTTCAATATCCTTGCCTTGCAGATGCGGTTTGCGAGCAATAACGTCGCGGCTGTAGCGTCGCATAAATGGCATATCCAGCGTCCAGCAGCCGAGCCCAATCACGGGTACCCAAAATAATTGTTGCTTCAAGAAAAAGCGCGGCATGGGCATATAGCGACAGGCTAAGTGCATTAATACCAGAATATCGACCCAACTGCGGTGGTTGCACAGAATCATGTACCAGCGATCACGATGCAGCAGCGTATCCCCTTCAATGTGCCAACGCATCGGCTGCGTCAAACGAAACATCAGTGACATCGCATATCCCCACACCCGGAAGAGTGTATTTGCCGCCGTCGAAATACTGCGTTGAACCACAGGGATAGGGAGCAGCAACTTCGGAATACCAATCACAATAATGGCGCTGCCGATAATCGCTGTGGCTACGGCACCGAAACAAAAATTTATGATCAGACGAAATGGAAGTAAGAGCTTGGTTCCCATAGCTTTCCTTGCACAGATGACATGAATTTCTATGATACTTCATTCGTGTTTACTTGCCAGTAGAGAAAAAAACAGCTAATTTATACTGTATATATATACAGTATTTTGAGGGGGTGAATCGCTATGGTCGCAACTGCAACAAACCTGCAGCAATTGGTGCAAAAAGGCTGGGTCTGGCAAGGGCAACAAACGCCATTACAGAAAACCTCTACCGATTTTTTAGATAGCGGCTGGCCAGAGCTTAACGCACAACTCGGTGGTGGTTGGCTGCGGGGGAGTGTGAATGAAATTCAAATTGAAGTTGGCTTTCGTGGCGAGTTAGGTTTGGTATTGCCCCTGCTGCAACGTTCGAATGAGCGCCCACATGTTTGGGTGAATCCACCTGCCCAGCCTTACGCCCCTGGTTTACAAAGCCAAGGCTTAGTGCCGCAACAACAATGGTGTATTCAAGAAGCTGATCACACCAAGGCACTGTGGGCTATAGAGCAATGTATTCAGTCGCAAAGTGTTGGACTGATACTGGCGTGGTTGCCGCAGCTTAATGCAGCGCAAGTGCGTCGGTTGCAGCAAGTCACGGAGCAAGCACAACAGCTGGTGTTTATTTTTACGGATTGCCAGCAAGAGCCTGAGGCGAGAGCTTATGTGAATCGACTCCGGTTACATTGGCAAGATGAGTTGCAGATAGAAGTATTGAAGCGCCGTTTTGGCTGGCCACTACCGCCTTTCCCTTGTGCTTTACAACGCTTACTTCCAGAACGGCGGCTAGTTAAGAAGTCAGCGCATAACAATACTTCTCATGCGGTCACAGGGACTACCCGGTTGACATTATGAGTGCGCGAGTAAATGGCTGGTTGTATGTGCATGCCCCCTACTTGTTGTTAGATGAGCAGTTAGCCGCGCAGGCCGAAAACGAACGCGAACAACCTCAAGTATTATTGCAGCAACAGGGCTCTACAGGTCCGCGTGTGGTTCAGTTAAATGCAGCAGCGCAAACGGCGGGTATTCAGCGTGGCATGGCTATGGTTACCGCGACCACTTTAGTGCCAGACCTTATTTGTCGTGATTATCAGCACAACCGTGAACAATGGTTACTGCAGCAGCTGGCGCAGTTGTTGTATCAAGATGTGGCACAAATTGCCTTGCAGCCACCCCAAGGGCTGTTGTTTGAAGTGCGTAGCTTGTTGCGTTTGTATGGCGGTTGGCAGGCATTGCAGAAGCAACTGCAACAACGCTTACAAGAGGCTCCTATTCGCTACTATTGGGCGAGTGGGTATAGCCCGTTGGCTGCACGTCTGTTGGCGCAAGCAGAAGTCAGTGTGCTTAGCGCTGATCCACAAGTGACCACCGCAGCGTTGGCACAGTTACCTATTCAGGCGAGTGGCTTAGAGACTCGTGCGCAGCAACGCTTACTGGATGTTGGCATGACCACCTTAGGAAGCTTGTTACAGCGAAGCAATAGCGCTTTAGGTGCACGCTTTGGTAAGGACATCACACATTATTTAGCGGAGCTGCGCGGTGATTTTTCGCCACCACAGCGTTATTACCGACCACCAGCACAATTTTATCAGCGTATTGACTTACTTAGCGAGGTAGAAAGCTGGCCCCAACTCGTCTTTGCATTAAAACGCTTGTTACAGCAATTAGAAGTGTTTTTACAGGGGCGGCAACTTAGTACGCGTAACTTACGTTTGCAGGCGTATCATCGCGATCAAGCGCCAACCGTGGTGGTGATTCAGTTTGCGCATGCTGTTTGGCAGCAGCGCGACATGTTGCAGTTGTGCCAATTACATCTCGAGCGGCAAGTGCTTCCTTTCCCTGCGTTGGAACTGAGTATTCGAGTCCGTGAGCTAGAAAACCGTCAGGCGCATGCGAATAGTTTACTGCCAGTGCAACAAGAGTTGCCTGCGGTCGCTGCCTTGGTGAGTCGCTTGCAAGCTCGTCTGGGCGAGCATGCTATTCAGGTTCCGCAAGTGCAGGCCGACTGGCGTCCTGAGCATGCGCATTGCTTGGCCACATGGAGCCGTAGTCAAGCCGCCGCACCAGCATTAAATCCATCACAACGTCGGCCAGTCTGGCTATTACCGCAGGCGCAACCCATTGATCGGCGGCAATGGCAACTCCATTGGGGGCCTGAGCGTTTGCAAAGCGGCTGGTGGGATGACCAGCCGTGCGTTCGTGATTACTTTATTGCCGTTGATGAATTCCAACGTCAAGGTTGGATTTACCATGATCCTCAAGGGTGGTTTTTGCATGGTTGGTTCAGTTGATCGGACGCCGCCTATTGCGCTGAATTGTCTCACCAATTACAGCTTTCTACGCGGCGCCGCACACCCTCATGAGTTAATTGAAACGGCAGTCCAGTTGGGTTATCAAGCGTTAGCCATTACCGATGAATGCTCGGTAGCGGGTATTGTGCGCGCTTATGTTGCGGCGCGGGACACACCATTAAAGCTGCTATTTGGCAGTGAGTTTCATGTACCAGAGCTTGGAATTTGCATTCTGATTGCATGCAATCGGCGTGGTTACGCGCAGTTATGTCAGTTAATCACCACGGCGCGAGGACGCTGCCCGAAAGGGCACTATGAAGTGCATGCGAGTGATTTCATGCAGCATCTCGAGGAGTGCTTATGCTTGTGGCGTCCGCTCGATACTAACGCAGTACAACTTTATAGTAAGCCGCTACAGCAACAATTCCAGAAGCATGGTTTATGGTTGGCATTTAGCCGTCACTATCAAGCCGATGATGTGGAGCGCTATCGTTGCTATCAACAGTATCAGCAACAAACTGGGCTGCCTATCGTGGCTGCTTGTGAGGTGAGCTATCACATTGCTGAACGGCAGCCATTGCACGATGTACTCACAGCTATACGTTTACAAAAGCCTCTAGCGACGGTGCGTCAGGAGCTCCTACCCAACCAAGAATTTCGTTTGCGTGACCAACAGGAGTTAGCACACTGCTATCCTCTAGCCTGGCGTCAAGCGGCTGTTAACGTCATGAATCAGTGTCGCTTTGAACTGAGTGAATTGCGTTATGAGTATCCAGCCGAGTTAGTTCCTGCGGGCCGTACCGCGACTGACTATTTACGTGAGTTAACCTATGCTGGCGCTGCGCAACGCTTTCCCAAAGGGCTGCGTGATGATGTCAAAGATAAGCTTGAAAAGGAGCTCTCGCTCATTGCGCAACTGCGTTATGAATATTTCTTCTTAACCATTCATGACATTGTTCAGTATGCGCAGCAGCGAGGCATTCTTTATCAAGGTCGAGGTTCGGCAGCCAACTCAGTCGTGTGTTACTGCCTTCATATCACGGCGGTGAACCCTGATCAGATCGATGTTTTGTTTGAGCGTTTTGTTTCTGTAGAACGTGATGAGCCACCTGATATTGATGTGGACTTTGAACACGAGCGGCGTGAAGAAATTATCCAGTATATCTATCAGAAGTATGGTCGTGATCGTGCAGCGTTGGCTGCAACCGTTATTTGTTATCGCTTACGCAGTGCTGTGAGAGATGTTGGTAAAGCTCTCGGCTACAGCGAGCAGGAATTACGCCACTATTTGAGTCGTATCGATCGCCGTGATCATGACACACCATGGCAGCAACAATTACAGGAGCAAATTCCAGGTTTGACAGAAACACCTCGAGGACGTTGGCTACTCGAGTTGATTGAGCAGATCCGTGGTTTCCCCCGTCACTTATCACAGCATGTGGGTGGGTTTGTGATTGCTTCGCGAGCGTTATCTGAATTGGTACCTATTGAGAATGCGAGTATGCCTGAGCGTACGGTGATTCAATGGGATAAAGACGATATCGAAGCTTTAAAGCTAATTAAAGTCGATATTCTAGCGCTGGGAATGCTGACAGCCATTCGTAAAATGCTGCAATTGATACATCAACATCACGGCAAATCTTATCAGCTAGCGACTATTCCAACTGAAGATCCTAAAGTCTATAAAATGCTTCAAAAAGCCGACTCCATTGGTGTTTTTCAGATAGAGTCCCGTGCGCAAATGAATATGTTGCCACGATTAAAACCGCGAACCTTCTACGACTTGGTCGTACAAATTGCTATTGTTCGGCCCGGACCCATTCAGGGTGACATGGTGCATCCTTATTTACGTCGTCGTGCTGGCATCGAACCAGTTACCTACCCCAGCCCAGCTGTGCAGCAGGTCCTTGAGCGCACTATGGGGGTTCCGATTTTTCAGGAGCAAGTCATCAAGCTGGCTATGGTTGCTGCGGGCTTTTCTGGTGGCGAAGCGGATAGTTTGCGTCGAGCTATGGCCAATTGGAAGCGTAGTGGTAAGTTAAAACAGTTCGAAGATAAGTTAATCGACGGGATGTTACAACGCGGCTATGACCGCGAGTTCGCGCAGCGCATTTATCATCAAATTTGCGGTTTCGGCGAGTATGGATTTCCCGAGTCACATTCAGCTAGTTTCGCTAACCTTGCCTATGCTTCAGCGTGGCTGAAGTATTATTATCCGGCAGCATTTTATTGCGCTCTATTGAATAGTTTGCCGATGGGCTTTTACTCGGCAGATCAACTGATTCAAGATGCGCGGCGGCATGATATTGCGGTACTACCGGTTGATATTCAAAAGAGTGACTGGGATCACCAATTGATCCCCATGCAACAGCAATTAGGCCTGCGTTTAGGTTTGCGACTCATTAAAGGCTTACGTGAAGAAGAACTGCGCGCATTACTACAGCAGCGACCGATAACAGGCTTCCGCTCGTTGGAGCAAGTCCGTGAGTTAGGCTTGTCCGCTACATCATTACAAGAACTCGCTGCTGCTGATGCGTTACAAACCATCAGTGGACATCGCTATCAAAGTCAGTGGCAAAGTCTTACCTTACAAGTGGAGCAGTTGCCATTATTTGTCGGTGTCGATGAGGTGACCACCGACATAGATACGCTAGCCGCACCGCTAGAGTGTGCAGATATTGCTGCCGACTATCGAACCATGGGCGTCAGTGTTAGACGACACCCGCTGGCTTTATTACGTGAACAAGGTGTACTGAAAGGCTGCAAGCGTGCCAGTGAATTGGCTTTATGTCGTCATCAACAGGTTGTTCAAGTGGCTGGTTTTGTAACCTGTCGACAGCGTCCAGGAACCAGTAGCGGTGTCACCTTCCTCACGCTTGAAGATGAAACGGGTAACATGAATATTGTGATTTGGTTAGCTACAGCTCGAAAGTTTCGACAAGCTTATCTGACAGCGCAATTATTAAAGGTCAAAGGTATCGTCGAAATTCACGGTGAGGTCATCCATGTTATTGCGGGACACTTAATAGATGAAACGGAGCGATTAAGCGCATTTGGATTGCGGAGTAATCGCTCGCGAGATTTTCATTAACTGACCTACACCGGAGAAACGTGGAGGAGGTAGTCTTCTTTTAGCAACACATAGTTGGCCGCTGATTCCGGCAGAAAATCTAACTCTGCCTGAGTTAATGGGCGTTGCTCTTTGACTGGGCTACCAACGTACAAATGTCCACTTTTTAAACGTTTGCCTGGTGGAACTAAGCTACCCGCACCAATAATGACGTCATCTTCGACAACTGCACCGTCCATAATAATGGCTGACATACCAATCAGAACGCGATTACCAATTTCGCAACCGTGGAGCATGACTTGATGTCCAACCGTAACATCTTCTCCGATAATCAACGGATGCCCTTCAGGGTTTCGCTCACTGACTCGACTCACATGTAACGTTGTATTGTCTTGGATATTAGTACGTGCACCTATAGTAATTGTATTCACATCGCCGCGAGCTGACACGAAGGGCCAGAACGAGCAGTGCTCACCCACACGTACATCACCGACAATGACCGTACTTTGATCAACATAGACGTGTTCCCCGAACTGAGGCTCGACGCCGCGATAACTCCGAATATCGCCATTCATGATCCAATACCTCTTAAATTGTTAGCTTTTTGATCAAAACTCATCGTCAATTATCCTAGCAGATGCTTGCGTGGCGTGCGAATGATACGAATTTTAATCACATTGTTGAGAAAAGCAGCAGTCAGCAAAAAAACATATCAAAATGCTCAAAAGGCGCTTGACGGGCGCAGTTAAATCTCTAAAATGCGCCCCACGCTTGAGGCAGACGATGAAGTCGCCAAAAGCAGCAGTTTACCGTCATAAAAAATTATCCCGTAAGGGTTGACAGAAACTGCTTAGGCTGTAGAATACGCCGCCTTGCTTGCTGCAACGCAAGCCTGCTTTTTAGGAAAGCAGTATGTTCTTTAACAATATACCAAGCCAAGCAAACTGTGTGGGCACTTACCGGATTCAGGCAGAGAAACGTATCTTCGGATACAACAAAGGTTCTTAAATGAACCACCTGACTGATTGGAAAAGTGCTTAACA
>NZ_PIPR01000010.1 GCF_003987355.1 Pseudidiomarina aestuarii
CGGATGGCAATCTGACCGCCGGTCCAAGCTACAACACGTCGCTGGCTTCAACTGTTGATACGGTTGGTGAAGCGGTCGACATTTTCAGCTTTAACTTAAGCGATGGTGGCACGGCGGATGGCCTTGCTATGCAAGTATCGCAAGTGGTCGTGAACGTCAGCGGCACCTCAAGTGATGCGCAGCGTGGACAGATGACGTGGCGTTTGAATGGCCCTGATGCCGTCAATGTCGTGGGCGTGTATAACGCAGGTTCGGATACGGTGACCTTCTCGGGCTTGAGTATCAGCGTTGCTGATGGCGCTAATGAAGATTACACCGTCAATGCGTACTTCAATGACAATACCGGCATTAGCGACAGTGCATCGGTCATTCTCAGTATTGATGGGGATACCGATGTAGTGACCAGCAGCAATGGCACGGGCATGGGTACCACGACGGCGGTGACCAATAACTTCGGTCTATTCTATGCGGTGACGGCAGATCGCTTGGTCTTCACCACGCAACCAGCCGGCTCGGTCTCTGGCAGTGCATTGAGCACTCAGCCTGTGGTGACTGCGCAAGATGCCTTTGGTAACACGGATCTCACGTTTGCCGGTGATGTCACGCTATCGGAGGCCAGTGCGGGGAGCTTAAGCGGCGGTTTTGCCGCAGCTACGCAGGGGGTGGCCACCTTCACAGCGGTCAACTATACCGCGACTGCGGATCAAGAGTCGTTCACACTTACTGCCAATGGCACTGGCTTTGATCCGGTTGAGGCCAATGCGGTGATCTCTGATGTGGTGGCAACACGCATGCAGTTTGTGACACAGCCAGCACCGACGTCGCTGATCAGCGGTCAATCGCTGAGCTTTACCACCGTGCCGGTGGTCCAAGCACAAGATGCCAATGGATTAGTCGATACCGGCTACAGCACGGATATCGTGCTGTCGGTGTCCGATCCGAATGAAGGTGTGGTTGCCGGTATCGTCAATAGCCTCACAGGTACGGGCGATAGCGACATCTCGGGGACGACCGTCACGCTCTCGCCGACGGGTGGTGCAGCGACATTTACAGGGCTTGCACTGCAATACACCAATGGTGGTGCGACGGATTCGATTGCACTGCGCGCAAGCTCAGGTGGTTTAACCTTAGCGACGTCATCGACGCTCACAGTCAATGCCTTACCGGTTATCACAGCGAACAATATCAGCGTGAGCGGCGGCAGTGGCACCGGTGGTGCCTTCAAGGTCGGTGATACGGTTACTGCCACCTGGAATAACACCGCCGGTGGTGACAATAACGCCAACATCTCTGCGGTCACGGTTGATTTTAGCCAGTTCGGTGGCGGCGCTGCGGTTGCTGCAACCAATAGCAGTGGTACCTGGACAGC
>NZ_PIPR01000011.1 GCF_003987355.1 Pseudidiomarina aestuarii
AGTTGCTCAAGCTGCCGTTGACAACGGTCACATCACCGACCACAAAGTCGTTTGAGCTCTCACTTAAGGTAAAGGTGAGCGCTGCCGTCTCACCGGCTTTCAACGCACCGACTGAGCTTGCAACGGTAATGGTTGGCACCACCGTATCAACACTCAAGCTCAACTGCGACGCCGCAACGTTGTTGTTGCCCGCCGCATCGGTAAAGGTATTGGCCGCCACATCCACAGTCACGCCCGTGGTGCTGGCCACCGCTGGGGTCAACGTCGCCGTATAACTGCTGCCGGAGCCGGCAAAGCCTGACAAGGTTCCGCCAGTGACTTGTACATCACCTTCGACAAAGTTGGTTGCATCTTCACTCAAGGTGAAGGTCACTTGCGCTGTCTCCCCAGCAGCGAGTGCTGCCGTATCGGCCGTGATATCGACACTCGGTACTTGCGTGTCGATGTTTAAGAACAAGGTGTTGGAGGCGTCATTGTTGTTGCCCACCGGATCTGTATAGCTGTCGGCGGCAATGTTGACTGTGACGCTGCCTTCGCTATTCTCCGCAGGCGTATAAACTGCCGTATAGTTCGAGCCACTGCCGCTGAAGTTACTGAAGGTCCCAGCACTGGCTTGCAGCGCATCGACCGTCAAATCGACCGACTCAGAAACGAAAATGCCAATGGTTGCCGTCTCACCCACGGTCAACAACGTATCAGAGCTCGTCAGCGTCATCGCCGGGCGTGAGGTGTCGACTTTCACATTAGAGGTATCCGTTGTAGTCGTCGTATTGCCCGCATTATCCGTCACCGTTGCTGAAACATTCGCAGTCGCTACCGTCACCCCTTCCGGGATCACCAACGCGGTACTCCAGGTGCCGGTCGTATTCGTTGCTGCGACCGCAGTCCCGCCGCCAAAGAACTCGAGGTTGATAGTCACGCTGCTGATGGTGTCGCTGTTGTTATCGCCAACTGCCGTGTTATCCCAGCTTGCCGTCACCGTATCACCGAGCTTATAAGCGCCGCCGTTACCGGTCGCACCGCTTATCGCGATATTCGCAT
>NZ_PIPR01000012.1 GCF_003987355.1 Pseudidiomarina aestuarii
AGCGCGCCACCCAGAGCCATCAGGGCGAGCCAGATACTCAACTGACCCCCACTGGATTTTCCATCCACACGAATGACTTCAATCGCATCGACATTGACCGTGAGCGTTCCGGTTGCCTCACCGCCGTTGCCGTCGCTGACCACATAGCTCACTGTCGCCGTGCCATCAAAGCCTTGGCTTGGCGTGAAGCGCACCTGATCATCACTGGTAATGGCTGCAGAGCCGCCGGTGTTCACTGACACTTCAACCAGCGTCAGACTGTCGCCATCTGGGTCACTGTCGTTCGCCAGTACGTTGACGGTAATCGCCGTGCGGTCATCGGTTGAGGCACTGTCGTTGCCTGTCACTGGCATCCGATTGGCTTCAATCGTGACAACCACCGTACCGTTGCCAGTACCCCCTTCACCGTCCGTGATGCTGTAGCTGAGCTCTATTTCGCCCGCATAATCGGTTGGCGGGGTATAACGCAGCTCCGTATCACTTTCGATACTCACTTCACCGAGCGGTGCAAAGGCATTCGCTAACACCAGCGTGTCGCCATCCGGATCGGTGTCATTACTCACCACATCAATGATGCGACTTTCATTCCAACCCATCGTGACTTCGTCCATGACCGCAACCGGCAAGCTATTGCCATTGAGCAGGATAGCCACACCACCGGGGTCAGCAACGGAGCCGTTGGCTTCACCATCGGCGTCATTTGGACCACCATCTTCAAGCACCAGCTGCACACAGTGTGAACCCTCAAGCAGGCCAGCTTGATAAGCACTGGCGCCCGGAGGAGGACACACGCCCGGCTCACCGAGAGCGCTCATGACTTGATTGCGGTCATTCTCGGTCAAGGTCACCCAGCTGCCGTTGATGTACTTGCGATACACCGCTCCAGCAGGAATAGGTAACTTCTGCGGGAACACCAAGCTGACCGAATCACCAACCTCAGCGACGTTGTACACCTCGAAATCAAATATGCCGCCAATATTCGCCGCCTCATCGTCACTCGGGATCTCCTGTCCACCCAACTGCACGGTTCCATCTGGGTT
>NZ_PIPR01000002.1 GCF_003987355.1 Pseudidiomarina aestuarii
ACGGCGGTGAGGCAACCGGAACGCTCACGGTCAATGTCGATGCGATTGAAGTCATTCGTGTGGATGGAAAATCCAGTGGGGGTCAGTTGAGTATCTGGCTCGCCCTGATGGCTCTGGGTGGCGCGCTCTGGCGTCGTCGCCCACGGGCTCAACTGAAACGCGCTGCATAAGCTGGCGACCCAATAAAAAGGCGACCCGAAGGTCGCCTTTTTTAATCCCATGGGATTAGCGCTAATTAAGCGCGGCTAGCGCGCTTACGCTCGTTTTCGGTCAGCATACGCTTACGAATACGGATAGATTTTGGCGTGATTTCAACCAATTCATCGTCATCGATAAACTCCAGCGCTTGCTCTAATGACATGCGAATAGGTGGAGTCAGCAATAACGCGTCATCAGTACCAGCGGCACGGATGTTGGTCAACTGCTTGCCTTTCAAACAGTTCACGGTCAAGTCATTCGAACGGCTGTGAATACCAATAACCTGGCCTTCATAGACTTCCTCACCATGACCCAAGAACAAACGACCACGCTCTTGCAAGTTGAACAAGGCATAGGCCAATGCTTTACCAGTGGCGTTTGAAATCAATACGCCGTTGATACGCTGACCGATAGCGCCGGCTTTAACCGGACCGTAATGGTCAAACGTGTGGTAAATCAAACCTGAACCTGAAGTCAGTGTCATGAACTCAGTTTGGAAACCGATCAAGCCACGGCTTGGTACGATAAAGTCGATACGCATACGACCCTTGCCATCTGGTGTCATGTTGGTCATCTCGGCTTTACGTAAGCCAAGTTTTTCCATGACTGAGCCGCCATGTTCTTCTTCAATATCAACGGTCAGCGTTTCAAACGGCTCGTGCTTCTCACCGTCAACGTCACGCATAATAACTTCAGGGCGTGATACCGCTAATTCGAAACCTTCACGGCGCATGTTTTCAATCAAAACGCCTAAGTGCAATTCACCACGGCCTGATACGCGGAAACGATCTGGGCTTGCGGTTTCTTCAACACGCAAAGCAACGTTGTGCTTCAATTCTTGGGTCAAACGCTCCAAGATTTGGCGTGAAGTCACATATTTACCTTCTTTACCCGCAAACGGTGAAGTGTTGACTTGGAAGGTCATGGTTACCGTTGGCTCATCCACGGTCAGCGCAGGCAATGCCTCCACAGAACCGGCAGCACACACGGTGTCAGAAATTTTCAATTCGCCTAAACCAGACACCGCAACGATATCGCCAGCACTTGCTTTGTCAGTATCGATACGATCCAAACCTAAGTAGCCGAATACTTGACCGACTTTGCCGTTACGGGTGGTGCCATCAGCGCCAATAATCGTTACTTGCTGGTTCAACTTGATAGAACCACGCTTGATGCGGCCGATACCGATAATGCCTAAGTAGCTCGAGTAATCCAGCTGCGAGATCTGCATCTGTAACGGACCATCGCGGTCAGCTTCAGGTGGCGATACTTTCTCGAGAATCGTCTCGAATAATGGGGTCATGTCTTCGCTCGGATTGTTGTAATCCAAAGTAGCAAAACCGTTTAATGCAGATGCGTAAACAATGGGGAAATCCAACTGCTCGTCGGTAGCGCCCAAGTTATCGAACAAGTCGAATACTTGATCCACAACCCAATCAGGACGTGCGCCTGGACGGTCAATCTTGTTCACGACCACAATCGGCTTCAGGCCGTGTGAGAATGCTTTTTGGGTTACGAAACGCGTTTGTGGCATCGGCCCATCAACGGCATCCACCAACAACAAGACCGAGTCGGCCATTGATAATACGCGCTCAACTTCACCACCGAAATCGGCGTGTCCAGGAGTATCGAGGATGTTGATGCGGAAATCGCGGTAATTAATCGCGGTGTTTTTCGCAAGAATCGTAATGCCACGCTCTTTTTCAAGGTCATTCGAATCCATGACGCGTTCTTCGTTACCACCGCGGCTTGCCAGCGTTCCAGATTGCTGGAGGAGCTTATCAACCAGAGTTGTTTTGCCATGGTCAACGTGCGCGATGATGGCGATATTGCGCAATTTTAAAAGTTCAGTTGCTTGGATTGTCATTAAAAAGCCTAAAAAACAGAGGTGGGAACCACGATTGGTCAAAATAGCGGCGTATTATACTAGCGACAACAGCAGAAAGAAAGAGAAAGCGCTACTAGCTGCTAGTTATTCGTTACTAGTGAGAAGTGAACAGTGAATAGGACAAACCCAAAAGAAAAAAGAGACGAGCATATCTGCCACTCATTAGTCTGTATTTTAGCATTACCCATGCGAGTAGCTAATATCTAGTAGCCATAAGCGCAGTATGGGGTTGCCTTTATTTTAGAATCTTCTAAAATACGTAGAATCACCTAGATTGAGGACTTCTCATGCGTCTATTTACTGTTTTATCACTCATTCTGTTAGTCGCACCGTTGCAAGCGGCAGAAACCACAGTGCAGAAGAACACTGTTGAGAGCTTTGTGCGATTGCAAGGTATTGTGGAAGCGACGAATGCGGCAACAGTATCGGCGCAAACATCGGGTCGGGTGGAGCAAGTACTGGTCGATATTGGTGATGTCGTAGAACCCGGTGCGACCATAGTGACCATCACCTCAACCGAACAGTATCAAGCGGTCGCGCAAGCGTTGGCACAAGAATCAGCGGCGCAAGCGACTCTGGTAGCAGCGCAACGTGAGTACGACCGCATCAGTAGCATTGTTGCCGATGGCCTATTGCCAAAAGCCGAGCTCGACCGTGTTGAGGCAGCATTGCGAAATGCTCAATCCCAAGTCAAGGCAACGCAAGCCGCAGTCACGCGAGCACGCGAACAATTGTCGTATAGCTCAGTGAAAGCCCCGTACGGCGGCGTCGTGAGTGAGAGGCTGGTTGAGCCTGGTGAAGCGGTGCAGCCAGGTACGCCGTTGATGAGTGGATTTGATCCTACGACTCTGCGCATTCATGTGGATGTGCCAATGACACTCGCGCGCGCAGTGGGACGTTTTGCCAGCGCCCGTATTCAAACCCAAGACGGTTGGGTCGAGCCGACTCAATTCAAATTATTTCCTACGGTAGATGCCGCCTCAGCAAGCGTGCGATTGCGGTTGACGTTACCTGCAGACCTACAATTGTTGCCCGGCCAATGGCTCGGCGTCAGTGTTAAAACCGGTGAATATCAAGGCCTGAGTGTGCCAGTGGAAGCCATCACTCAGCAGGGTGAATTGACGCTGGTTAAACTCGCTAGTGGTGACTGGCGTGCAGTACGTGTCGCTGAACCCTATAACGGTCGCGTCGAAATCTTAAGTGGTTTGAGTGCAGGTGAGGTTATCAGCTATGAGTAACCGTCTCGGTATTGCTGGCGGCATGGCGCAGTGGGCGCTCAACTCACGGTTAACGCCATTGCTTGCATTATTTGGCTTACTGCTGGGTATTTTTGCCGCGCTCATCACCCCGCGTGAAGAAGAGCCGCAAATTGATGTGACCATGGCAGACGTGATGGTGGCGCTGCCAGGAGCTCGCACCGAACAAGTTGAGCAACAACTGGTATTGCCGCTGGAGCAGGCATTTTCGCGTATGCAAGGCATCGAGCATGTGTACGCGGTGGCGCGTCCGGGGCAGGCTTTGATCACCGTTCAGTTTGAGGTGGGTGTTGCCCGTCAGACCGCATTGGTGGAACTCTTTGACGTGGTAGCTCAGTGGCAGTATGCCAATCCGCAAGCCAGTCCGCCTTTAGTCAAAGCTCAGGGTATTGATGATGTGCCCATTCTTGGGCTCACGCTGACGGCAGACGAGCTCGATCTCAAATCAGTAGCCGATACTTTGGTGACGCCACTGAAAAATGTCGATGGTGTGCGCGATATCGCCATTATTGGTGCTGAGCCAGAACAAGTCACAGTGACCCTGAATCCGACCGCTTTGGCGCGTGCCGGGCTGGACATTAATACTGTGAGCCAAGCACTACAATCCTACAATCAAAGTGCGCAAGCCGGTTATCGCTTACAAGAAAGTATGCGCATTCCCATTCAAGCAGGCGGCTTTATTGATAGCCTCGCCACTTTGGAGCAATTGGTGATTGGTGTGGTTGATGGGAAGCCTCTGCGGCTTGGCCAAGTGGCTGAGCTCAGCACTGATGGCGCGCTACCCACGCGCTATGTCTGGACGCGCACTCGCGAATCAGAAGCACAGCAAGCGATTACGCTGACCGTCACTAAAAAGCCCGGCGAGAATGCTGTGGAAATAGCCGAGGCAGTGCTGACCCGTCTGAACACGTTACAGGCGCAATGGTTGCCTGCTGACGTACAGGTCGATGTAACGCGCAACTACGGCGAAACCGCCGATGCTAAAGCATCGCAACTGATTCAGAAGTTGGCGTTTGCCACCTTATCCGTAGTGCTATTGGTGCTCTTTACCTTAGGGCGCAAAGAAGCGGTGGTCGTTGGTAGTGCAGTAATCCTGACCCTAGCCACAACCTTATTTGCGTCGTGGGCTTGGGGCTTTACCCTGAACCGTGTGTCATTGTTTGCGCTGATCTTCTCTATCGGTATTTTGGTCGATGACGCCATTGTCGTAGTCGAGAATATTCATCGGCATCGCGGGCGTGGTGGCAAACTCAAAGACATTATTCCGCAAGCGGTTGAAGAAGTCGGTGGGCCCACTATTTTGGCAACCTTTACCGTCATCGCGGCGCTATTACCGATGGCCTTTGTCAGTGGTTTAATGGGTCCGTACATGAGCCCAATCCCTATCAACGCCTCCTTGGGCATGCTGTTATCACTGATCATCGCGCTGACTGTCACCCCTTGGTTGGCGCAACGCCTCCTCGGCAAAACGGACTCGTCGCACACGAGCGAGCACGAACAAGATGAGAAGCTACAGCGCTTGTTCCAACGCATCATGCAACCGCTACTAAGCAGTCGCAAAAAGCGCTATACGTTGGGTTTTGGACTGATTGGGCTCATTGTGCTGGTGATGGGGCTAGCAGTGATTCAAGCCGTGGTGCTGAAGATGTTGCCGTTTGACAACAAAAGTGAAATTCAAGTGGTGCTCGACATGCCGGAGGGGTCACCGCTGGAGCAAACCAACACTGTGTTACTGCACATGGCCGAGCGACTGGACCGCATTCCCGAAGTATCTGCAACACAAATTTACGCGGGTACCGCAGCACCTATTGGCTTCAATGGTTTGGTTCGTCAGTACTATTTGCGCAGCGATGCGCATCAAGGCGATTTGCAAGTCACCTTGGTCGACAAGTCTGAGCGCGACCGCTCCAGTCATGAAATCGCAATCGCCATCCGCGACTTGCTACAGCCCATAGCTGCCGAGCATGGCGCGGCTTTAACCATGGCTGAAGTGCCACCTGGACCACCAGTATTGGCACCGATTGTCGCTGAGGTTTACGGTCCGTCGGCGGAGCAACGCGAAAGTGCTGCGCGAAAAGTCATGGCTGCATTAGGGCAAGTTGACGGCATTGTCGATCTCGACAGCACTTTGGTCGCGGCAACCACTGAGGAAATATGGTCGGTGAACTATGACCGAGCTGCGCTGTTGGGCGTCAATCCTGCAGAAGTGGTGCAACTCATCAGCACGGCGTTACAAGGCCAACCACTAACGTATTTGGCGCTGCCGAATCAAACCCAGTTGGTGCCGTTAGTCATGCAATTGCCTGCAACCGAGCAAGGACAGATTACACCCTTGCAGTCGGTGAGCATTCGCAATCAGCAGGGGCAAATGATTCCGCTGCACGAAGTGGTTGAGCGCCACCAAGTGCCTATGCAACAGCCACGCTATCGCAAAGATCAGCGCCCCGTGACTTATGTTATGGCAGACATGACCGGCACTGTCGATAGTCCGCTGTACGGCTTATTCGCTGCAACTGGCAACATTGACCTACCGCAAACCTTCATCAGCCAGCCCGACCGTTGGGACACCGCTGCCGTGAAGTGGGATGGTGAGTGGCAAATTACTTATGAAACGTTCCGCGACATGGGTCTTGCCTACGCTGTCGGACTGTTACTTATCTATTTGTTGGTGGTCGGTCACTTCGGTAGCTATATGGTGCCGCTGGTGATCATGGCGCCCATACCGCTAACGCTGATCGGCATTATGCCCGGTCACGCCTTGCTCGGTGCACAATTTACCGCCACCTCGATGATTGGCATGATTGCGTTAGCGGGCATAATCGTTCGCAACTCGATACTGCTCGTGGACTTCATCCGTGACGCCGTGGCCAACGGCATGGCACTGAATGACGCAGTGATCAATGCCGCTGCTGTCCGCGCCAAGCCAATCATCCTGACCGGTGTCGCAGCTATGTTGGGAGCCTTCTTCATCCTCGACGACCCTATCTTCAATGGTCTCGCGGTGAGCTTAGTATTCGGTATTGCTGTCTCAACCCTGCTGACACTAGTGGTAATCCCACTACTCTACGCCTCCCTTTTAAAAAGAGCGAAATGATGAAGAGCGTTACTAGTTACTGGTTACTTGCAAAAGCGAAAAGCATAATACTAGTAGCCAGTAGCCAGTAGCCAGTAGCCAGTAGCCAGTAGCCAGTAGCCAGTAGCCAGTAGCCAAGAATGCACTGGTATGGTGCATTTATTTGCACTATAATGGTGCAATTAGATGCGCTGCGACCCATGCCCCATCAGTAACCCATTGATATAGATGTGTTTATAAATTTGGCACGGGTTTTGCTATATCCTGTCCAACAAGGCGCAGGCCAGCATGGAGCGAAAGCTCCGCTATACTGTACAAATCAATTCAGACGCATCGATTCGTGGAGGATCTCATGTCTACACCGCAAGACGTAATGGCATTTATTGAAGAAAACGACGTGAAGTTTGTGGATTTACGCTTTACCGATACCAAAGGTAAAGAGCAGCACGTGACTATTCCCGTGTCACAAATTAACGAAGAATTCTTTGAAGAAGGCAAAATGTTTGACGGCTCTTCTATCAGCGGTTGGAAAGGCATTAACGAATCCGACATGGTATTGATGCCAGATTGCACCACCGTGGTGCTAGACCCGTTCACTGACGAAGTCACTATGAACGTGGTGTGTGACATTCTTGAGCCAGACACCATGCAAGGTTATGACCGTGACCCGCGTTCGATTGCCCGTCGCGCAGAAGCCTATTTGCAAGCTGCCGGTATTGCTGACACCGCATTCTTTGGTCCAGAGCCAGAATTCTTCCTGTTCAACGATGTTCGTTTCCATACCGACATGAGCGGCTCGTTTTACAAAATCGAAGCGGAAGAAGCCAAGTGGAACTCAGGTAAAGAATACGCTGACGGTAACTTAGCGCACCGTCCAGGTGTGAAAGGCGGTTACTTCCCAGTACCACCAGTCGATTCTGCGCACGACATCCGTAGCACCATGTGTACCGTGATGGAAGATATGGGCTTGGTGGTTGAAGCTCATCACCACGAAGTGGCAACAGCGGGTCAGAACGAAGTGGCTACACGCTTCAACACGCTGGTGAAAAAAGCAGACGAAATTCAAACGTACAAGTATGTCGTACACAACGTTGCGCATTCTTACGGTATGACTGCGACCTTTATGCCGAAGCCAATTGTGGGTGACAACGGTTCAGGTATGCACGTACACATGTCACTCAGCAAAGATGGTAAAAACCTGTTTGCTGGCGACCAGTACGGTGGTTTGAGTGAAACCGCGCTGTACTACATCGGCGGTATCATCAAGCACGCCCGTGCTATCAATGCATTCGCCAACCCAAGCACCAACTCATACAAGCGTTTGGTCCCAGGTTTCGAAGCACCAGTCATGTTGGCTTACTCAGCACGTAACCGTTCTGCGTCAATCCGTATTCCAGTAGTTGCGAGCGCGAAAGCACGTCGTATCGAAGTACGTTTCCCTGACCCATCAGCCAACCCTTATCTGTGTTTCGCAGCGTTAGTGATGGCGGGTCTCGACGGTATCAAAAACAAGATCCATCCTGGCGATGCTATGGATAAAGACTTGTATGACTTGCCTGCAGAAGAAGCGAAAGAAATTCCAACTGTGTGTCATTCATTAGAAATGGCGCTGGAAGCGTTGGATAAAGATCGCGAATTCTTAACTGCTGGCGGTGTAATGACCGACGACATGATTGATGCGTACATCAAGCTGAAAATGAAAGACGTTATGCAGCTGAAAATGACCACGCATCCAATTGAGTTTGACCTCTATTACTCTTGTTAATAGACGTCACTGTATGGACTAAAGCTGATGGTGCGAAACGCGCTAATTATACTGACTCTGACCCTCGCTGTGCTAAGCACGGCGCAGGGGCAGGTTTATAAAAAGTGCGACGCAGACGGACGCTGTACCTATACCGATAAACCGATAGAGGGAGCCGAAACTGTTCAAGTGGATGCGGCTCCCACTACTGAATTTGCCAAATCGGCTCCAGTTCAGTCCCCTCAAGAACCGACTAAAGTCTTCGATCCCCTTGCCGATGTCACGGCTACGGTTGCCATTACCAGTCCGCAACAAAAAGAAGCCATCCGCGCCAACAACGGTGAGTTCAAAGTTCGCTGGCAAGCTGATGTGCAAGGTTTGCAGGGACGGCCAATCTACGAGCTTTACCTCGATACGCAGCCTATTTACAAAGGTCCACTCACTGAAGTGACGCTACGTGATGTCTCCCGTGGTGAGAGACGTTTGCAAGTTCGTGTGTATGCGCCAGATGACACAGAATTAGCGCGCACCGACATTACCGTTGTTTATGTGCAACGTGCCTCCATACTCGCACCGCGACCACCTGCTGCAGGTGGCGGCAATGGTTGACGATAGACACGCATTACTAGACCAACTGTTGACGGCTGTGGTGGTTCTCGACGCACGACTCCAGATCCAATACATGAATGCCGCGGCTGAGACGTTGCTCGATGGCAGTCGCCGCCGTTTGCTTGAAGCGCCCTTTTTTAGCCTATTTGCCGATAGCTCGTTAGATGAAGCCGTGTTGCAACAAGCGCTCGCCGAACAGCAAAGCGTATCGGACAGTGAAGTGCTTCTCGTATTTCATGATGGGCAACGCGTGACGGTGGAGTTTAGTGCGCAGCCTATGGCGAACGGGCCTACTCAAAGCGAGCACTATGCGTTACTGGAGCTGCGGCAAGTCGACCAAATTCGTAAAATTAACCAAGAGAATTCGCAGCAACAACAATTGCTAGCAGCGCAAACCATGATCCGTGGGCTGGCGCATGAAATTAAGAATCCGCTCGGCGGTTTGCGCGGTGCCGCGCAACTCCTTGCGAGTGAATTGCCTGACCCCGCGCTACGTGAATATACCGATTTAATTATGTCGCAGGCGGATCGCCTGCGTAATTTAGTGGACCGCATGTTGGGTTCGTATCGCCTGCCACAACGACAGCCGCACAATGTGCATGCAGTGCTTGAACAGGTTATCCAGTTGGCGCAATTGAGCGCCGAGCAGCAACAACAGACCGTGAAATGGCAGCGGGATTATGATCCGAGCTTGCCAGATTTAACCATGGCTGCAGAGGGGCTCGAACAGTCGCTGCTGAACATTGTAATGAATGCCATTGAAGCGCAACACAACGTCAATCAAAGCGATGGTGTGATCACGCTGCGAACGCGCATCGCGCATCAGCAAACTATTTATGGCAAGCGCTATCGCCATTGTGCCGTTGTGAGTGTCAGTGATAACGGTCCGGGTATTCCCGCGCAACTGCGCGATACGTTGTTTTATCCCATGGTGAGCGGTCGTGCCGGTGGCACTGGGCTAGGTTTGTCGATTGCGCAAACCATCGTGCATCAGCACGCCGGTAAAATTGATCTGGAGTCCGTACCCGGACACACCGAATTTACCGTTTATCTACCCTATATTGAAACGCGGGTACGCAATGGCCAAGCGAGGGATGTAGCATGAGTCAACCAGCCGTTTGGATTCTCGATGACGATAGCTCCATTCGTTGGGTACTCGAACGTGCACTGTCACGCTCAGGGCTGACTACGCAAAGCTTCAGCGGTGCCAGTGAATTGTACTCGGCGCTGGAACAAACCGTGACTTTACCTGGTGTGCTGCTCACTGATATTCGCATGCCCGGCGAAGATGGCTTGCAGGTTCTGGCGACCATTCAGCAGCGTTATCCATCACTCCCAGTGATTGTGATGACAGCACACTCCGATCTCGATTCGGCAGTGAATGCGTTTCAAGGGGGCGCATTTGAGTACCTCGCCAAGCCGTTTGACCTTGATGAAGTGGTCCACACGGTAACGCGTGCGCTGGAACACCAATCGCAAGAGACAGAGACTCAGGCGGTCAGCACTGATGACGAGAGCATGTCGGGCCTCATCGGCAATGCGCCTGCTATGCAAGATGTGTTTCGCGCCATTGGACGTTTATCGCATTCTTCTGTCACAGTTTTGCTCACTGGCGAATCTGGTACAGGTAAGGAATTAGTCGCTCGGGCTCTGCATCAGCACAGCCCGCGGCGGCAGCGTCCGTTTATTGCACTGAATATGGCTGCGATTCCCAGTGAGCTGGTCGAGTCCGAGTTGTTCGGTCATGAAAAAGGCGCGTTTACTGGGGCAACCCAGCGCCGGCGCGGACGCTTTGAACAAGCGCACAGCGGTACACTGTTTTTAGATGAAATTGGTGATATGCCGCTGAACGTGCAAACCCGTTTATTGCGAGTGCTAGCAGAGGGACAATTCTATCCGGTGGGCAGTTATGAGCCGGTCAAAGTGGATGTCCGTATTATTGCAGCGACGCATCAGCAACTGGAGCAACGCGTCAAAGATGGATTGTTTCGTGAGGATTTATTCCATCGTTTGAACGTGATTCGGTTACAGCTGCCAACACTGGAGCAACGGCGAGAAGACATCCCGCAGTTGGCACGACACTTTTTAGAGTTGTCGGCGCGCGAACTGGGTGGTGAGCCGAAGCGGTTGACCGCTGCTGCGGTGCAGGTGTTACAGCGCTCAGCGTGGCCGGGTAACGTCAGGCAATTAGAAAATACTTGTCGTTGGTTAACCGTCATGGCGCCCGGTGCGGTGATAGATGTTCAAGACTTGCCTGAGCATGTAACGAACGAATCATTCGGTTCGCATGTAGATGACTGGAAAGCGGCTATCGCACAAGAAATCGACCGACGTTTGGCAGCTGGCGAAACGGATATCGTCAATACCATCGTCACCCAAGTTGAAGCACAAGCGTTAAAACAGGCGCTTGAAGCTACCGCTGGACATCGGCAGCAAGCAGCAGAACTGTTGGGTTGGGGGCGTAATACGCTCACCCGTAAGGTTCAACAACTGATGCCGGAAGCTGATTAGTGACGTAAAATTAACGTAAATGGGCTGCCCTTTACGAAGTCTTCTTTACATAATTAAGGTCAAGAGAAAACCTATGCAACGAGCGCAGGACAAAATGATGACCAAGATACTATTAGTCGACGATGATGCTGAATTGAGCAGCATGCTCGAACAAATATTGACCCGTGAAGGTTACGAGTTGACCTTGGCTGCTGATGGCGAAACTGGATTGCAACGCGCGCTGAGTGGGTCTTACAACCTGATCTTATTAGACGTGATGTTGCCCGGTATTGACGGCTTTCAGCTCCTCCAACGCTTACGCCAACAGGCACGCAGCACCCCAGTGTTGATGTTGACTGCACGTGGTGACGATGACGATCGTGTCGCGGGTCTAGAATTGGGCGCCGATGATTATTTGCCGAAACCCTTCTATCCAAAGGAGTTGGTGGCACGCGTGAAGGCCTTATTGCGCCGCACTCCAAATACGTCGGTAACGCCAGAGCCGTTGGAACATGCTGGTTTCCACATTGACCCAATGCAAAATGAAGCCAAGGTCGATGATGTTGTACTCGAACTGACGCCAACGGAATTCGATATCTTGCGCGTACTGGTGCAAGGCGCTGGTCAGGTAGTGAGTAAAGATCAGATGTCGGTTGCCGCCTTAGGTCGTCAATTGGCTCCCTTTGATCGCAGCTTGGACGTACACATCAGTAATATTCGTAAGAAAATTCATCACAATCCAGAGCGGATCCAGACGGTGCGTGGGCGTGGTTATCGCCTGATGGCACTTGCGTCAGCATAAGCGAATTGACGTGCGGACACGCTGGTATCAGTCGCTCAGTCTACGCCTCCTCATCCTCTTTTGGTTGTTGTTCTTTGGTGTGGCAAGCAGCAGTTACTTATTGGCCTTGTGGTTCAGCAAGCCGGTTGAACCACAACCCCTTTCCGCAAGCGTGCAAAATACCCTCACACCGCTACTGAGTGACTCACAAACTTTTGCGTCGTTAACGCCAGGTCGATTACTGGCGGGTGACTTTCGCGTGGTTGCGTCGCTGGCCCCTGAAGGGAAAGAACGCCTGCAAGTCGAACGGAACATCGGCACCAGTATGCAGCGTTTGATCATGCGGCAGTTAGAAGCTGACCAAGCCGAGCAGATACCCTATAACAACCAAATGCTCATCGGACCCTTTTATAATAATGAGCGTCGAATTCTATTGGTGCGCCCGTTAACACTAGAAGAGCGCAGGATGCAGGTTGTGTCCGAGCAAGAAGCTCAAGAAGCGCAAACTACCGCATTGTTGATTGGGAGTGGTTTTATTTCGATTGTGCTGGGTGTGTGGTTGGTGCGGCCACTCAAGCGCTTGACCCAAGCAACCAGGCAAATTGCGGTAGGTATTGAATCACCAGAGTTACATGGTTTACCCAAAAGATCGGATGAATTGGGAGAATTGGCTCGAGCGTTATCGAATACGGCTCATGATCTCGCAGTCTCACGCGACGCACAACGCCGATTGCTCAGTGACGTGTCGCACGAGCTGCGTTCCCCGCTCGCTCGAATGCAGGTCGCTCTGACTTTGTCGCATGATGAAAATGATGATTCAATGAATCCGCACATGCAGCAAATGGGACGTGACTTAGAGCGGCTCAGTAACATTATCGAGCGTATTTTGTCCTTATCGCGGCTAGAAAACGGTCTGGTGAAATTGACGCGCGTTGATGTCGACACGCGTGAGCTGGTGGAACAATTGGCTGCCGATTTAAGCTACGTTGATGCCGAGCAAGGTCGACGCGTGCATGTGTTACCCAAAGCCCCGGATCACGGTGACTGGCCGGTATTATCGAGTGATAGTGAGCTGCTACGTTTAGTTCTCGAAAACCTCGTCCGCAATGCGCTGCAATATACCAGCGAACTTATTGAGTTGCGCTGTGAAAAGGACGGAAACCTCTACCATATTTTTGTGCGTGACTTTGGCGAAGGGGTGCCGGAAGAGCAACTGCAAAAGCTGTTCGAACCTTTCTTCCGTGGCGATCCATCACGGCATCACAAGGCTGGTGTTGGCTTAGGTATGGCGCTGAGTTTGCGTGCCGCGCTCGTACTCGGCGGCAAGATTACCGCACAAAATCATCCAGATGGTGGACTCGAGGTCTGTGTATCACTGCCAAAAGATGGTAAATAGTGAACAGTGAACAGTGAATAGAGAGCCCCAGATGCCAGAAACTAAACCGACCGACAGCGATTCGAACTGGTCATCATTCTACGACTCGGTGATTGCACCATTTTGGTGCAATAATGTAAAACGCACCGCTATCGAGCGTCCGAACGGCATTACCCTCTACGCTTATTATCTGACGTTGCCACAATCGAAGGGTGTGATTGTGGTCAGTCCCGGCCGGATTGAAGCTGCGATTAAATATCAAGAATTGGTGTGGGAGCTGGCGCAGGCAGGGTATTCAGTGGCGCTGCTTGATCATCGTGGACAAGGTGAGTCTGATCGCGAATCGCCCTTTCGACAGCGTGGACATATTCGTCAATTCGACACCTTTGTCAGTGACTTTGCCGCGTTTATGGACGACGTCAGTGAGCGCTTTACTGCCCAACCTATTACCTTATTGGGTCATTCCATGGGCTCAGCAATTGCCGCTCTATACCTAGCACGACACGAACACAGCGTCGCGCGGGCAGTATTGAGCTCACCAATGTTTGGTATCCGCTCCAATCCAATTCCAGCAAGCTTTGCGCTCTCAATTGCCGAGTTTGGATTACGACTCAATGAATGGCTGCAGCCCAACAAGCCATGGTATTTCCCTGCGAAAGCCGATTATCAAGACATCCCGTTTGCCCGCAATGACCTGAGCCATAGCCCAGCACGTTACGCAAAGTTCCGCCGCATCTACGAGCAGAATCCGAGTATCCAATTAGGTGGGCCGACGTTTGCGTGGGTGGTTCAAGCATTGCGCGCCTGCACGCAAGTCGAGGAAGAAGCGCCGAAAATCACTATTCCAGTGACGATTGTGCAGTCTGGTGGTGATACCGTGGTCGACAATCAATCGCATCAGCGCATTCTTGAGTTACTACCGCAGGGACGCTTGGTTCAGGTGCCAAAAGCGCGCCACGAACTCTTTATTGAAGCCGACGAGTACCGCGAACAGGCACTCGCCGTGGTCTTAGAAGAAGCCGCGAAAGCTATTGCGGCGGATTGATATTAAAGCGCGGTGAGCCCGTGGGTGATGGTGTGGTTGCATCCATAATAATGCTCTGCGGATCCATATGAACCAACACATCTGTACTTTCAAATAAGTCTTGTAAGCGATGCTCTGTATCGTCAGCAATGTCATGCGCTTGCTTGAGTGTCAGATGATCCTCTAACTCGATATGACAGGAAATAAACCGGGTGGGTCCAGCTGAACGCGTACGCAAGCCATGAAAACCCTGCACACCAGCAGTTTCTCGAATGGTTTTAATAATCAGCTGCCGTTCATCCTCAGGCAGTTCCCGATCCAACAACGTATGCAGTGAGCCGCGCAGAATGGAGATGGCATTCCAGAGCAAATACATAGCAATGCCAATGGCGATCACACTATCTGCCCACCATAAATTCCAGGCGCTAAGAGCCAATGCCAGAATAACAGCTGAGTTCAATAAAAGGTCAGAGGTATAGTGCAGCTTGTCGGCGCGAATCGCGGCTGAGTTGGTATTTTCAATCGCTTTGTGCTGCAAGGTAATCAACACACTGGTGAGAATAATGGCCAGAATAGACACGTAGATACCGGCATCGACACGCTCAACGGTTTCTGCTGCAGTCCACTGCTGCAAGCTATGGATAATCAGCAAAATGGCTGAAATGAAAATCAAAATGGATTGAATAAAAGCAGCCAAGGCTTCTGCTTTACCGTGCCCATGGCGATGTTCTTTGTCCGCCGGAACCAGCGCATAACGTACCGCGAAAAAGGTAAACAACGAGGCTAAAGTATCGAGGGACGAATCGGTTAACGATGCCAACATGGATGCTGAACCCGTCAGCCACCATGCTGCGCCTTTGGCGATAATTAGGATCACTGCGACAGAAACCGAAGCACGAGTCGCAATTTTGACCCAAAAACTATAATCGCGAGTTGATTCTGCCATGCCTGTGCTCGTGTTTTTTAAGAAGTTTGCTATTCTACTGACTCGTGTCAAAAAAGCGAAATTTCACGATCAAAAAATCGCCAAAATTAGCAACTGGAGTTGTTCATTCCATGTTCCACATTGCCTTACATGAGCCGAAAATGCCTGCCAATACCGGCAATATCATTCGACTGTGCGCGAATAATGGCTGTTCACTGCACTTAATCGAACCATTGGGTTTTGATTTTGAGGAAAAAAAGCTACGCCGAGCGGGTCTCGATTATCACGATTTGAGCAATGTGAAGCGCTATCCCGATTACGCAAGTTTCAAGGCAGCTATGGGTGACCGACGTATTTTTGCTTGCACGACCAAAGGCAGCAGCTCTTATGCCGGCGCTCAGTATGCGGCTGATGATGTCTTATTATTTGGCTCTGAAACAAGCGGCTTACCGGACTCGATTTTGGCGCAATTCACGCCGGAATTTCGCATCCGGATCCCAATGATGCCGAATAATCGCTCATTGAATTTATCCAATGCGGTGGCAGTGATTAGTTTTGAGGCGTGGCGGCAACAGCAGTTTGCGGGCGGATGCTGAGTCCAAGTTTGGAGCGCTCGAGTTCCCGCTCGTTGTATATCTCTGCAATTTCACCAGAGCTCACCAGTTCGCGAAAACGCCGGTCAAAATAATCCCGCAGCGCGCGTCCTCGCGGCGTATCTTGAAACGCCACGTGAATAGGTAAGCTGTTGTGGATCAGCAAGCGCTCATAGGGCGTGTTGTTCCAGTCAGGCAAGTTCTCACGATAGTTGATCACCGCTCCTGCACGTTTTTCATCGAGCATGGCGAAGCAGTCGAGACTGCTATTGGCGAAGTAATAGTTCAGCCCCTCAGGTAAAAACTCACCGTACTGATAGCCGGCAACATGGCAAATCGGTTTTTCTAGAGTGCCGCTGCGGACCTGTTCCATATCCGCTTCTGTGAGCGTGAACACGTATAAGGGCCGGTCATAGTCAAAGTGCAGGCGTGAGACTATGGCATTTCTAGGTTGGTGGTGCGCATAGGTACCCACCAACATATCGAAGCGTTGATCACTAAGCCCAAAAATAGCGCGTAAATAGGTATTGGTGTTGATATTCAAATCAGCAGTAATGGGTTCGAATACGCGGCGAATAATGTCCCAATACTTGCCGGTGCCATCCAGATCGGTGTAAGTGCGCCAATAACCTGATGTGGCACTGACACTTTCGAAGGACAATGCTTGTTCTGCCGGCAGGCTGGTCGCAAAGGGTGTGACGCTATTGCGTCTGGAAATTCGGTCAATTTCACCGTCCAGCTGCAACCGATTGAATTCAGCTGCGAGCAGCGGAACTAAATGTTGGTAGCTTTTGTGCAGATAATGGAACGCCTGATTCTGCCAAAGTGGCACTACAATTCGATGACGGTCTTCGTAATAACCGAGCTGCCGTGCCTCAAAATCATTCATCAGCACCCCTTCTACGCGCTCATTTTCAAACATGAGGTGTAACTGATCGAGATCTTGAGCTGTAGCCGTTGCTTGGGTGTACTGGTAGTCCTTCAAAATAGCTTCGACGGACTGCATACCGCTGATATAGGCGATGCTATCGACTTGTTCTAAGTTGCAAATCCCACATTTGCGGCGGTCTGCAATCAGCACTATTTCAAATGAAAATAACGGAAAAGGCACCGGAATTAAGTTATTAAATTCACTTTCCAAGCCCGGTAACCGACCCAGTTCGCCGGCAATGCGACCGCTATTGGCTTCAACCAAGCTGCGCGTGCGCGGCATATCGACATAACCAACCCGAATCCCTAAATTGGCATAGGCTTTTTCGACCAGCTCGCGAACATAGTCCGTGAATGGACCATTTTCCGGTCGCCGAAAAACGACGTCGCGTACCGGCGGTACACGGCCTTGGTCAACTAAAGGCGATTCTTGGATGGGAAAGGGTGGGCGTTCGGCCTCATTCTTGAGTGGCACAAAAGGGACTTGCGCATGCGCAGGCAGGACGCTCGCGAACCACAGCGATGCACTTATTACCCCGATAATCAGGACAAGCAACCGAGCGAAATACGACACCAAACGACCTCAACCTACTGCAATAAAAAAGGCGCCACACGATTGTATGCGCGACGCCATTATACCAACTTCAGCGGCGTTTGGATAACGAGCAGTTAAAAGTGACTGTCAACGATGGCTTTGCCATCCTGAACCAGTTGCCGTCCGCGGCTCCACACATGTTGGATGTTCAACTTCGCATCGGCAAGCACCAGATCCGCATCTGCGCCGACACGAATGTGTCCTTTGTGAGTTAAGCCAAGCGTTCGTGCGGCATTAGTGCTGATTGCGCGAATGACAGTGGAGATATCAATACCGCGCTGCAGGGCTTCTTGTGCCGCCTCGGTGAGGCTCATAATCCGACCCACTTGCAGGCCACGTAGCCGGCCTTGCTCATCAAAATCAGGCAAGCTGGCATGACCGTCAGAGCTGAAGCTCAACTGCGTGTCGGCAACCCCAGCATGCTGCGCGCGCTCAAGACATTCAGCGGCACTGAGTTCACCCTGTGCTAACAATGCTGGAGTCGTGCTGGCGGTGACATCCAAGGTCATACCCTGCTCAGCGAGGCGAAAGCCAGTCTCAAGCAGACTCACATTTCGATTCAAATGGGTTGGATAGAACTGACTGAAGCGCACGTCATAATCCGCAACGGCAGTCTCAATACATTGTAACTGCTGACGGCCTTCGCCCACATGCACAAAAGTGATCCCGCCTTTACCGGCAAGCATTCCGCCGACACGTGCCTCAGCCGCTACTTTGGCCAGCTCGTGTGCACTTGGCTGTGAAGAGCGATGGTCGGCAATCGCCACTTCACCCACACCGATAAATTTATCGATGAGAATAATGTCGTCGCGAACCGAGCCGGTAATGGTGCGGGCAGGCAGCTCATAAGAGCCGGTATAGCAATAGGTGCTCAGGCCCTCAAAGTCTAAGGCGCGAGCTTTGGCCAGCATATCGGGTAAGGTGCGGGTGGTTGCGTCGGTTCCCAATGCCGCAATGACAGTGGTCACGCCCGCCAATGAAGCATCGCTCAACCGCATGGCTGGCGTGCGCGTATGGAAACCACCTTCGCCACCACCGCCACTAATATGCACCAGTGGGTCCACAAAACCGGGCACCAGCAGTGCGCCATCGGCATTGACTTCAAGCACATCAATGCCTTGCCCTTGCAGTGAGAGCGAACTGCCGATGGCTGCAATCTTGCCATCGGCAATCAGCACATCTTGGCGCCCCAGAGCTTCGGGCGCATACACTTGAGCGCCCTTAATTAAGGTTAGAAACATTAAACATATCCTATGGTTACGGCGACAACGATGGCTGCAGCGGAGAGCCCAAGCAGGCCCAACTGAAAGCGCCAAATCTGCCGCACCCACGTGCCCCAGTCCAGTTTGACTGCGCCTAAGCAGCCAATCAACGAGGCCGATGTGGGAATAATAATATTGGTCAGTCCGTCACCCAGCTGAAATGCCAACACTGAAATCTGGCGGCTGACGCCAACCAAATCAGACAACGGTGCCATCAGTGGCATGGTCAACGCGGCTTGGCCGGATCCGGATGAGATGAAGAAGTTAAACACCGATTGAAAGACCAGCATAAACAGTGCCGCAACGCCTGCCGAGAATTCGCCAATACCATTACCGGCATGATGCAAAATGGTATTGAGCACCGACGGTGAGGTCGGGTCATCGCCACCTAAGAGCAGTACCAGACCTTTGGCAAAGCCGACAATTAAGGCAGCCGGGAGTAAATCTTTGGCCCCTTGCTTGAATGCTTCCGCAGCGTCATTGGCAGTCATGCGTTTCCCGATAATCGCCCATAAGCCGCAGACCACGCCAATCACTAAAAACTGCGTCGCAAGCTCTGGAATGTAATAAGCGCGCGTCGTCACACCCCAAATAACCCACACTAAGCCGATTAAAAAGGTCAGCAGAATCAGCGTATCCAAATGGGTGTATGGTGATTTGGGCTCACTGTCCGCCGGTGCGTTTGTGCTCTCGTTAGCACTCGCATTGGCTGTCATCGGTTGGCGAATTCGTGCTGCATAACGCAAGGTGTAGGCTAAACCAAAGCCGGTGAATATCACCCACAGAATACCGCGATAGCCAGCACCCGAGAGTAACGGTACTTCGGCAATACCTTGGGCAATCGCGACACTGAATGGGTTCATCCAGGAGGTCGCAAACCCAATTTGTGTCGCCACATAAGTGATCAACACCGTGGTAATGGCGTCATAGCCCAGTGTTCGCAGTACTGGCAGCAGCACCAAGCAGAAGGCAATCGCCTCCTCGCCCATGCCAAAGATGGCACCGCCCAGCGAAAACAGCACAAACATGGTGATCAAAAATACTTGATTCAGTTTTTGTGTGCGCTGAATCAAAGCCAAGATGCCATGCTCGATAGAACGTGTTTGCAAAATAATGCCAAACGCCCCACCGACAACCAGAATAAAGGCAATCACTCCAATAGCAGAGCCCCACTTACTGCCAGAGACCATGCCCTCGAACGGCGCATTGGCAATGCCCATGTCGCCACCTTCGGCGAAGATCGGGCGCTGAAATGCGTCATCGGGTGCATACTGAAAGCTCGATGGGACAATAACTTCTCGTGTTTGTGGTTCGCCATCTATGATTCGTTCGACAGACTCCGTCGTAAACTGTCCAGCTGGCACCCACCATGCGGCGAGGCCAGCAGCCAACAGAATAAAGAATAAGATGACCAGCGCGTCAGGCATCCTGACGCGCGGTTGAGTAGCGTTCATGCGCTTGCTCCGTTAGAACCGGTAGGTCGCACTCAAACGATAGAAGCGGCCCATGGTGTCATGATTGTAGTGATCGACATTGGCACTGGTTCCAAAAGCGGTCGGTGCTTCACGGTCGAACAAGTTTTCGATACTAAGCCGAAGCGTCAGATCGCGACTGACATCATAGCCTACATGTGCGTTCACTTTTGTCCAGCTCGGCACTTGTCGATTGGCGCTAATTCCCAAACGGTCTAACTCGCTTTGGTTTAAGCCTTCGATATTGTCGTTGTATGCAGACGTATATTGCGCACTGACGCCACCGAACCAGTCATCACCACTCCAGCGTAAGCGACTGGTGATAATGGTATCTGGGTAACGCCAGTCACCGGCCAACTCCTCAATATCCGCTTCCTGTGATAACTGCCGTTCAAAGCTGAACAAATGGGTGGCATCGACCGTCCAACGTAAGCTGCCCATATCGTTCATGTCGAAATAATGGGTGTAGGTTACGTCCAAACCGTCGGTTTCTTGCTTGCCGAGGTTTTGCAACTGTAGATGAATGTCACCGGCAATGCGGCTATCAATCACACCGACGCCATTGTCACATTCTTCAAAACCAATCCCCTCGTTCAGGGTGGCTGGTAATTCACCACACTTGCGCAAGTCTGGGTCGGTTAAGCTGCGTAGCAACAAGAACTCGCCATCGACGCCAACAATGTTGTCGTGCTCAAAGCGCCAGTAATCAACGGTTAAGGTGATGTCACGCGACGCGCTCCAGGCAAAACCCGCGTTATAAGACTTCGCTTCTTCCGCTTCGAGGTTTTCATTTCCGAACACTTTGGTCAGGAAGGTGTTGTCTACATCGCCTTCAAAGCAGTAGTTGCCAATAAATTCAGGCTTACAATCCAGCACAAAGGAACTCAAGGTCACTTCAGCACCCACTTGTGAGAGTGACGGAGCGCGGAATGACTCGGCAAAGGATGCCCGTAAAATCAAGTCATCGGTCGCCGTGTAGCGGAAGGTCGCTTTCGGGTTGAAGTCGCCACCGAAGTCATCGTAATGGTCATAACGGCCGGCCAATTGCAGATCGAGCTTCTCAGTAATCGGCACAAACAGCTCACCGAATACCGCCCATTGATCCCGCTCGGCGCTGGCACCGGTCGAACCAAAGCCAATCACACCTGGGTCATAGTTGTTCTCAAAAGTACCGCGCGCAATCGGGTCAGGCGTATCGGTAATTTCCTCGCGACGGAATTCAGCACCCCAAGCCGCAGAAACGATGCCCGCATCGACATCAAATAACTCACCCGACATTTTGAAATCAAGACCCAACAACGTGGATTCACCGTTGCGCGGGACGCGCTCTTCAATCAAGCCGAGCACTTGTTCGTTGCCTGTTTGGCCATCGAACGGGTTAAACCAGATACCACCCTCCGATGGGCTACAGCCCAGAGAGCCATCTGCACAGAGCTCGCCTAATAGCGCAGCTTGGAACTTGTCTTCATTGATAATTCCAGCTTCAGCACGCTGCTCGGATTCGCTGCGTGAATAGCTGATTGCCGCTTCCCAGTCCCAGGCTCCGACATAACCATTCAGGCCGGTTACAATGCGATAAGCGGTAGTTTGGTTGCTGATAGTACGACCGTCGGCAAAGCGACCCCAAGTGAGAATGCGGTCATCTGGTGCGAAACCGAGATCATCGTATAAAGCGTCGTAACGAGCTTTGAGTTCGTCTGGGAAATCTGGATGGTCATAGGCCACCTCAAAGCCGCTGAACGGCGCGCCGGTTGAATTGCTGGTGGACTTGGTTTGGCCCCACATGATTTCGGTAAACCAATTCATGGTGCCCACTTGGGTGTTCAGATTTAAGCCTGCGCCGAGTTGCTCTAGGTCAGCATAGGTCGGTACCACCGCGTTTTGATTATACTCACAGTACTCACCAAACGAGCTGGTAGGGAAACCTTCGCGACCGTCATAACGAAGGTTGTCCGGACACGACTGTTCGACATAGTCGATGTCATCAAAGAACAAGGTGTTAAAGCTTGGGTAGATACCTTGCTGGCTCGGGAAAAAGCTCGTGGCGGTTTGCTCGCGGTCGCGGTCATACAAGGCATTGCGTTTGTAGTAGTCCAAGTAAGCGGTGACGTTGGTATCGCCAATATTGGTGCCGCCTACGAGGTTGAGATTGACCTTGTCATCGGAGCTACTGGCTTGGGAGTTGCCGTAACCGGCATTGATTTCAAAGCCTTCGTAATCCTTTTTCAGGATGTAGTTGATAACCCCAGCAATAGCGTCTGCACCGTAGGTAGCTGAGGCGCCGTTAGCGAGTATTTCAATACGCTCAATGGCGGCAAGTGGAATGCTGTTGATATCGACAAAGTTTTCGAAGTTATTGGCAAATGAGCTGGCGCTAATACGGCGACCATTGACCAACGTCAGTGTGCTCGATGCGCCCAGTCCGCGCAGCGAGGCCGCTGCTTGGCCCACAGGTGAATCGCCTTGCAGTGCGCCGCTGGAGCTGGTGTTGAAGCTACCGCTGCCGCCGCGTGTTTGCGCAACATACTTGAGTAGATCGCTGATGGTATCAGCCGGTGAGTTGGCAATTTCTTCGGCGTCGATGACGGTAAGTGGTTGTGCGCCTTCTAAGTCGACGCCTTTGATTTGTGAGCCCGTAACTTGAATTCGTTCGTCTGCTTCGGTCTCGGTGGTATCCGCAGTTTCAGCTTGCAGCGCAAGTGCCACCGGTGAGAGTGCGAAGGTTGCGAGTGCCGCTAAGGTTGCGGTCGTGGTTGTGTTGATAGACATAACTATCCCTCTGAATGCTTCTTATGATTTTTATAACTCAGGCACAGCTGTCGACACGCTCTTGGCGCAACAATGTAGCTCAGCACGATGCTCTGAGGATCTGGAATCTGGAAGAAGTCGAAGACGTGAAGCCCTCGTGATAATCCCTACGGATTATCGCGAAACGCTATTCGTCCCACCATTCGGAGAGATAGAAGTTACGGTAGTGGTATGCGCTTAAGCGACATGCTTTTTTCAACATACTCTGGCCTCCGTAATTCCTGTTTTGGTGTGAATTGAGTTGTAAACTTACAGCTCGATTGGTTGTCATAAGTTGACTGTATTAATAATTAGCATTAGGTTGTGCGGCTGTCAATTGAGCCAAAACAGAAGTAGCGGTGAAGGAGTAGGTTAATGAGTAACAAAGTTTGTAAGGTACTGCAGGGTGTCGCGGGAGCGCTGGCGTGCTTGCCAATGCTGGCTATGGCGCAGTCTGCAGAGGCTGAGCGCAGTGGCCCAGACTACCAATTGTTACTTGCTGGTGGCGCACTTTCCATCTGTTCGAGTATGGCCGCAAATAATTGTGACGAGGGTGGCTGGATCGACAATGAAGTGATGCGTGTCGACCGTTACATCAACCTTTCTGACAAATATACCAAGCCACTTCTTGATGACGACTATTGGCCGTTTAACCGTCGTGAAACACGCGATGAAGTGCGCGAAGCACTCGAAATTATTCGTGAACGTGTGAACGAAGACATTATGCCAGAGCGCGTGTTTGTGGATGAATTTACCCGTCGTGCCACCCAATATTTATACGAGAATTTAAGTGATTCGGAGTGGAATTTAATCCTCGATCATTTGGAAATGCCAGTGCCTGCGGGCATGCAAGAACAAGTGAATGTTGCCGAGTCACTGAACAAGGAAGCGGTTGGCGTGTTTGAGGAGTTTGTGGCGCAGGCTGAAAAGGTTCGTGGCACTGTTGCTGGTGGTGAAGACAAACCACGCATTGCCGTGATTACTGCTTCTGCGCGTGACCCTTATGACGCGGTCGATTTTTACGTGAACTTATTTGCTGAGCTTGGCGCTGAAGCGCAGTGGCTGCCGATTGATGCGGCGGTGTATGAAGCGCAGCGCAGTGGTAAATGTGATGCGATTAATGAGATCCGTGAAGAGCAGTTTGGCGCTTGGGATCGCAGCCGTGTGCATTCGGAGAAATACCAACAGCAAGTGGAATTCTGTAAGCGTGCTGGCGCCGGAATCGAGATGATTGAGAACGTCGATGCCGTATTTATCAACGGCGGCGACCAGAACCTTACGCGCAAAGCATTGCTGAATCCATTGAGCCAACCGTCACCCTTGTTGACCGAAATATACTCGCGGGTGAGCAGCGGTAACTTTGTGGTGGGCGGCACCAGTGCAGGTACTGCCGTGATGACCGCGAAGTCGATGATCACCAATGGCACCTCTGCAGAAGCGTTGAAGGCGGGTGCACGAGCAGCGGAACCACCGGTACCTGGCTGTAACAACAACGATTCGTGTCCGCGTGATATGAATCAAGACACGCTCACGTACCACCCACTCGGTGGCATCGGTTTGTTCCCATACGCGATTCTGGATACCCACTTTTCTGAGCGCGGCCGGCAAGCGCGGTTAATGCGCCTCGCCGCTGAAACTTTCACGCCCATGGCGATTGGCGTCGATGAAACGACCGCGCTGCAAGTGAACGTGTTGCGCAATGAGTTTCGGGTGATTGGTGAACGCGGAGTGTTCTTTGTTGTAGGCGCACAGCAAGCGACAAACGCCGTGGCATCAACCTTTCATTATTTGACCTCAGGGGCGTCGGGCCGCATTAGCGATCAAGATATCAATGCGGTGCGCTTCGCAACGGATGGTGACATTGTTCAAACCGAACCCACCACGCGCTTCCTAGATGACCGTGGCATGATTGATTCAATGCGGTTGCTATGTCGTGATCGCAAGCAGTTCAACTTGCTGCAGGGTGAATATCGGTTGACGGTATTAGCGGATGACAACACCCGCTCACAGATCTCAGGCGGCGAGTGTCAGGTCATGAATGGCCGAGTAGGGATAGCGCTGGAAACCCCAGAGAAATTCTAAAGACGTTGTTCGTTAATCGTTGTTCGTTGTTCGTGAGCCTCGTGGTTGTCTTGGGTTTATCGAACAACGACTAACGACCAACGCTCTTACGCGCTTATTCCGTACTTGGCGCGATATGCCTCTACCGCTGGCAGATACTGCTCGAACTCCGGCTCCTGACGGACGAATTCAATCACGTCGTTCAGCGATACGATGCTGATGACCGTTGCGCCGTAATCACGTTCCACTTCTTGAATTGCGCTTAGTTCGCCTTTGCCTTTCTCTTGTCGATCGAGGGCGATCAACACGCCCGCGAGTTGTGCGTTGTTGGCTTGCACAATCTCCATCGACTCACGAATAGCCGTACCTGCGGTGATCACATCGTCGACCAGCATTACTCGACCTTGCAGCGGTGAACCGACTAAGTTGCCGCCTTCGCCATGGTCTTTTTTCTCTTTGCGATTAAAGCAGTACGGAACATCTTTTTGGTAGGTATCGAACAGGGCGATGGCTGCTGCAGTGGCAATGGGAATACCCTTATACGCCGGACCAAATAGCAAGTCATATTCCACACCGCTGTCTTGCAGCGCCGCAGCATAAAAGCGGCCCAGCCGCGCCAAATCAGAGCCTTGATTAAACAATCCAGCGTTAAAAAAGTAAGGACTTACTCGCCCTGATTTCAGCGTAAATTCACCAAACTTCAGTACCCCGCGCCCCAGCGCGAACTGAATAAACTCTTTCTGATATGACTTCATGGAAAACCTCTGAGAGCGTTACTTGCTACTAGATATTAGCTACTCGAAAACCGAAACCTGTCGCGACGGTGTGCAAAGGGGTTTGCTAATAGCTAATATCCAGTAGCTAGTAGCAAACCCCTCAGGCGCTACGCGAGAGCGGCGCGCTGCTGATCCATTAGCTCGCGAATTGCATGCCGAGCCAGCTCCAACATCTCATTCATTTCTTCGAACGAGAACGGCTCACCTTCAGCAGTGCCTTGTACTTCAATCAGTTTGCCGTCTTCGGTCATGACGACGTTCATGTCTGTTTCCGCTTTTGAATCTTCCGGGTAATCCAGGTCAGCCACTGGCGTGCCGTTGTACATACCCACAGAAATAGCGGCGACCAAACCCTTCAACGGATTCGACTTCACCAGCTTCTCTTTGCGCATCCAGTTCAGTGCATCGACTAATGCCACGCAGGCACCGGTAATGGAGGCCGTGCGGGTGCCGCCATCGGCCTGGAGCACGTCACAGTCAATCGTGATGGTGTTTTCGCCAAGCGCCGATAGGTCAACACAGGCACGCAACGATCGGCCAATCAGGCGCTGAATTTCCACCGTGCGACCACCTTGTTTGCCGCGCGCAGCTTCACGATCCATCCGCGAATGCGTCGAGCGTGGCAGCATGCCGTACTCAGCTGTAACCCAACCCTGACCCTTGCCTTTCAAGAAGCGCGGGACACTTTTGTCGACGCTCGCCGTGCACAACACTTTGGTGTCGCCAAACTCAATCAACACCGAGCCTTCGGCGTGTCGCGTGTAATTCCGGGTAATGGTTACCGGGCGAATTTGTTGCGAAGTACGACCGCTTGGACGCATGCTGCGCTCCTTAACTTGTCTTGGATAATTTTCGGGCTGGCATTATATCAGAACCTTTTGCAGTTTGCGCCGCTGCACAGGTGATGTGCTTACTTTCTGTTGGTCGCGGGTTGAGGTACACTGAGCGCTGCTAAATTTGAGGTAGTGAGGGTACGACATGATTCAAAGTATGACCGGATATGCGCGGCATGAGATGAAAGCCGAGTGGGGCAATGCGGTGTGGGAAATGCGCTCGGTCAATCAGCGCTTTTTGGAAACCTACTTCCGGTTGCCAGAGTCATTTCGTAGCCTAGAGAACAACTTGCGTGAACGTCTGCGGAAGCAATTGCAGCGTGGCAAGGTGGAATGTTCACTGCGTTTGACCATTGAACAAGGCGGACAAACCTCGCTCAACCTCAATGAAGAACTCGCCAAAAGTGTCATTTCATCCGCGAATTGGGTCGCGAATCAGTCCGCTAGTGCCGTGTTGAATCCCATTGATGTGTTGCGCTGGCCAGGTGTGGTTGCGCAGCAAGAAGACGACATGGACACCATTCAAGCCGACGTGCTCACCGCCTTTGAAACCACATTGGCAGAATTTATCGAGAACCGCGAAAGCGAAGGTGCCGCATTGCAGCGCTTGCTCGAAGAGCGACTCGAAGGCGTGTCTGAGCGTGCCGGATTTGTCCGTACCCACATGCCAGAAGTGATGAAGTGGCAGCGTGAGCGCCTCATGACGCGCCTCGAAGAAGCCAAAGTTGAACTCGACCCACAACGCCTTGAAGCCGAAATGGTCATGCTGGCGCAGAAAGTCGACGTTGCCGAAGAGCTCGACCGCCTCGATGCCCACGTCAAAGAAACCCAAAAAATCCTCCGCAAAGGTGGCGCCTGTGGCCGCCGTCTCGACTTCATGATGCAAGAGTTCAACCGCGAAGCGAACACCCTCGGCTCCAAGTCCATCAACGCCGACATCACCGCCGCCGCCGTCGACCTCAAGGTCCTCATCGAGCAAATGCGCGAGCAGATCCAGAATGTCGAGTGATTTGCAATAAAGCCTGACGTTTTGCGTCAGGCTCTGTTAATTGATTTGTCGAAGAGTTCCCATCTCGGTGCGTGCAGTGTTCGGTCCGGTCATCGTGTAGCGCATTGTCATACCTTCTGCAAATTCGCTGACATAAGTTACGAGCACGTCACGACCTTCCATCTCATATTTGACTTTCTCAATGACACCAAGAGTCTCGGTTTCCCCATCGCGGAACGTTATAGTCATTGGCGCATAACCTGACATGCGCCAAGTTCCCTCCAGTGGTCCAGGGCTTGATTTTCCGCTACATGCTGAGACCGAGTAGAATGATCAAAACAAGAATTAAGCTTTGTGCGTGATTTTTCATGTTAAATCCTTTTGAAGTTATCCTTGGAGCTACGCTGCATTTTCAATCATATTCTAGTTGTATACCCGCTCAAGACATCTATTTAGAGAATCATACTCCCAAAATTCGACATCTGATGGAATGAGATGGCTATTTGTTCGCAGATAATAACTTAGCAATGTTTCATTTCGCTTCTCAGAGAAGTCTCGAAGTACCACCATAATCTTTCGGAATTTTGCTGGCGCTGCGAGGAAGTAATACATAGCTTCATTCCAAGTGGTCATTTTGGCACTGGGTACATTATTTCCTGAAGTCCATCGGTGTGATTTGCATTCGACTAGAATGCGTTGTTCTTCACAACCAAGGTCGAATGCGTGCCCCTTTTTGGAGCCAGCGATTCCCACTTCTACAGAGACATTTTTTTGAAGGCGCATGCCGAGGTCTGCGAAGGCTTGCAAGACAGCAGACTCGAAATCCCGACCTACATGGGCATTCGAGATAGAGCCGATTCTTTGATGTGGCTTATCCTTTGGATCTTGACGTGGCCTCAAGCTTACTTTCTTATGCCGTTCGCAAAGCGTTGCCCAGAATAATTCATAAGGCATTACATTTTCGTGTTTCGCCTTCCAATGTGCGTCAATACCCGTCCAACCGTCGCCCATAAATACATGACCGCAAACTGGGCAATGCTTCTCATCATTGAATGGAGTGTTTTTCTCACAGCAGAAGCAAGTCATCCAGATATCCTATATCACTGCGCACTATGTTTGTGCTTTTCATTCACTTGTCGTTTTAACTAAATTGCACTCGAGAACTACATATTTTTCGCTATTTTCAGGGCGATAAGCAAGAACGTGATTTAGTGATTTATCAAGAAAAACAACACCTTTGACTGTACTATCAAATTGACACGGATGATGGTTATTAAAATCCAATGTTGTAGCTGTTTTCTCAACTATAGTTGATATATTGGAGCCGGCAACAACACTGATAATCAACAGTACATAGCTGCTGATAAAAAAACTAAACTGAGTAACATGTAATTCTCGGTCAGCATCCGTATGAGCAGCTAAGTTTGTAGCTTTAACCTTAGCTGAGCTTTTGGTATTTTTTTTGAGGTTGAGACTAAGAACTGAAATTACTAGCAGCACCATTGAGAGAATTAGTGTATACGGTGCTGCGACTAACGCAACTGCAATAGGCTTAGTGTAACTGAAATGGCTTGGGTCTATCCCAAAATGTTGATTCAAAAGAATATTAGCTTGCCCGCCAAGACTGAAGACCAATAACGTCACGATTGCCGACCAAAATAGGGCGGGCTCCCACTTTTGGTTAGAAAATCTGCGAGAAAATCTATTTATTAGTGGAGTGAATGAGCAGTACAAGCATAAAGCTCCAGCTACGACGAACATCCAGAATATGCTTTTCCAAACAATTAACAACGCTAACGACAGTGAGAAGATCGTACAGCCGATAATTCCAGAAAGCTGATGGATCTTGTATGCGTGAAAACCTCTCTTTGCAAGCATGTATAACCAGACTGTAGTCATAACAACTATAAAGCTTGTGGCCATGTAAAATTGAATGTACTGGAGGCGTTTCAAAGTGAAGTCCTCCAATTGCCACCAATTGTGTTGAGCTACCAAGATAGTTGCTGATAAACCGATAAAAGAGATTGCTATCAGTAGTGCGGTGCTAAATAGAATTTTGCGAATCAAGTTACTATGCTCCATCGGTACTTTGAAATTTCAGAGATCCAAATTATCAACAAACTCTGGTAATGTACGTCATAACTTACAACTTTTAAAACCATCACGTTTCTTCAATCAAGACAGTTTGGGAAAGGTCGGGTCCGACTTGGATTAGTGAACATGGAGCACAGGGATGCAGTCAGAGGCTGATACTAGGGCAAGTTATATTGACCCCGCTCTTGCGGCGGCAGATTGGAAGCCCGCGAACGTAATTCGCGAACATTATTTTACTGACGGCAGAAAGCTTGCCGGAGGTGTTCGTGGACGACGTTGCTTCGTCGATTATCTGCTTCATAAAGACAATCGCTATCTCGCCATTGTCGAGGCTAAAAAGGAGTCGGAGCATCCCACTAAAGGGCTTCAACAAGCCATAGATTATGCCAACAAACTTTTGGTGCGTTTTGTCTACTCAAGTAACGGTAAACAGACGTATGAGTTCGACCTCGAAACGGGAAAAGGTGAGTATGTCGAGTTTTATCCGACACCTGAGGAGTTGGAGAAACGTTACGCTGGTAAAAACTCCAATCTAGGCCAAGAGCTTCGGAACGTACCTTTTCATTTAGAAGGCGCTATGCAGCCGCGATACTATCAAGAGCTTGCTGTACATGCGGCTACCGACGCAATAGGGCAAGGTAAGTCCCGAGTACTTTTGACGTTGGCTACAGGAACCGGCAAAACGTTCATCGCGTTCCAGATTGTTCACAAGCTATTTCAGTCTCGCTGGAATAAAGATGACCCGGGTTCAAGACGCCCCCGAATTTTATTCTTAGCTGATCGAAATATACTCGCTGACCAAGCAATAAATACCTTTAATCCCTACGAAAAAGATCTCATTAAAATTAACGGAGAAGAGGTTCGTAAACGGTCAGGCGTTGTCCCAACTAATGCGCATATTTTCTTCGCGATCTATCAAGCGATTGCCGAGCGTGAAAACATTGAAGGCTATTATAAGTCATATCCAAGTGACTTTTTTGATCTCATCATGATAGATGAATGCCACCGAGGCAGCGCCAACGAGGAAGGCTCCTGGCGAGCAATTCTTGACCATTTTAGCAGTGCGGTGCATGTCGGTTTAACGGCTACCCCAAAACGTGAAGCGAACGTTGATACCTATGATTACTTCGGCAAGCCAGCGTTTGAATATTCTCTAAAAGAAGGCATAAATGATGGCTTCTTAACGCCATACCGGGTCAAACGAATACGTACTAACCTAGATGAGCTTGTCCTGACAAAAGACGATCAAATTCTCGAGGGTGAGTCGGGCCAAGACGTCTATGAAGTAAAAGATTATGATCGGAAAATAACCGTCGATGATAGAACAGATTTAGTCGCAAAGGCAATCGTTGACCATATCAAGCCGCTTGATAAAACCATAGTCTTTTGCGAAGACCAGAATCATGCGCTCACGATTCGCGATATGATTAATCAGTATAAAAAAATAAGAGACCCGCATTACTGCGTTCGAGTGACCAGCGATGAGGGAAAGGTTGGTCGGGAGCTTTTGGAGAAATTCCAAGACAACGATAAAGACATTCCAACCATTCTCACTTCGTCACAGATGCTTACCACTGGCGTGGATGCACGTAACGTGAGGAACGTCGTTCTTGATCGTACCGTTGGGTCAATGGTTGAGTTTAAACAAATCGTTGGTCGCGGAACCCGTGTTTTTGATGGTAAAGATTATTTCACTATTATCGATTTTCGTGGTGCGACCAATAAGTTTTATGACAAAGATTGGGATGGCGAGCCAGAGGCTCCTGAGCCAAATGAAGCGCGTGAACCAACACCAACTCCCTACCCACCTTCAGAAGCTGACGACAGTGGTAACACATCAGATACTGAACGAAAAGAGCCCAAAACACGATTGAAGGTAAAGCTGGGCAAACACCGAGAGATTAAGGTCATTGATGTAGAGACTCGCTACATTGATGAAAACGGGAAACCTCTCACTGTACAGGAGTTTGTCGAACGCCTAATAAATCAGTTACCTGGGCTATTTAAGTCAGCTGACGAACTGAGGAGAACTTGGTCCGATCCAGATGAACGCGAGACTTTGCTTGCGAAATTGGTGCAAGCGGGGTTCGACAAAGAGCAGTTAACTGCTCTTCGACGTATGTTTGAAGCCGAAGACTGCGACATCTTTGATTTATTAGCGTTTCTTGCTTTTGAGCAGCCCATGGAAACCAGGAAAGCACGAGCCGACAACCTACGTACTAACAGAGCTTTCTTTAGCCAATACCAGCATGAAAAAGCTCAGAAGTTTTTGCATTTTGTACTCAACCGATATGAAAAGAGCGGAAGCACAGAGCTATCTCGTGAACGGCTACCTGCGTTGATAGAATTGTCGGGGTTGGGCACCACAAAAGATGCATCCAAAGCATTTGGCGGTAAACCAGCATACTTGCTAGCCGCTTTTAAACAATTACAGCAACAGCTTTATGACGTGAATTAAAATGGAATTAACTTTAGCCCCGAATCCACTCCACGATCAGACGCAAACTTTGACAATCGACAAAGTGGCAACGTTGATTGGTGAAAATGGCAGCGGGAAATCAAGTATCTTACAGTCAGTCTTTGAAGATCGCATCAAAGCAGGTCGAGCTCGTGACTATCGAGTAGTCTGCTTTTCCAGTGGGCAAAATGAGTCGTTCTCTAAAGCCTTTTCTTCGTATTTGAAGAAGTTAAAGAGAGCTGATGATGCTGAGCAGGTTTATGCGTATTTTTATGATAAATCTTGGTCCAAGATACTTATTTTCCTTGCAAGCACGTTAATGAAAACTGGTAAGGTCAGAGATTTCCTTCTCGAAAAAGGTTACACAGCGGAAAGCGAAGATGGCTACAAAGATGATATACATTCAACTCTCTCTATTCAATTTCGCATTCAAAGCGCGTATGTGACGCAAATTCAGCAGGCACTTAAGAGAGAAGAAAAAGGTGAAACAGACACCTTTCGTCAAACGGTATTTCATCGGAATTTAGCAAACTTTATTGAGGAGTGTATCGATGAAGAGTACGAATTCGAGGAAACCATAAGAAGTCGCACTGTGCGGCTACAATCGGGACAGATTACTCGAATACATTTCTTATCAAACCTATTTGACGACCCGACAAGAGAAGAGCCGATACCGGATGTATACAGAGAACTGCCAGCGGTTGATTTCTTTACCCAAGCAGCTAGAACAGACGATTTTATACCTAGGTCGAAAATAGGCTTAACTTTCAAAGAAGGTTTAGATTTGGATGATTTGAGTGACGGTGAATACCAGCTCTTATTCCTATATGCATTAATCGATCTCTTTGATGCCGAAAATGCACTATTCCTTCTGGACGAAGCTGATTCGCACCTCCATTACAAGAACGTTGAAAAGCTTTGGTCCTTATTACATAGCATCCAAGGTCATGCCATTACGACAACACACTTGCTGGATTCCATTTCTGCTAAAGAAAACCGCATTGAACACCTAAAAGTTGTAGAAAATGGTCGCATCAATGAAGACAACAAAATCAAACGGCTAATTAGCCGACTCAGTGTGTTATCTCGTGCCAAATCCGTTGAGTTTGAAGTATGTGGCAAGCTGCCCAGTATTGCTTTGTTAGATGACTATAACGACTGGATTATTTTTACCAAGTTGGCAGAGCGTGCAGGCTTGGACGTAGAACGCTTATCTGATGTTCATGCCATGAAAAAGTCATCCAGCTATGCATCTGCTAGCGAGACTTTTGGTAAAGGTAAAATTGATTGGTTACACGGCCTAAGCAAGATTGAGTCATCACTTGTAACAACAAAAGTTTTCCTGATTTGTGACAGAGATGAAGCTGCTCTCGAATGGAATGCCAATGATGGTGTGCAGATCAATGGGCGTAGCTATCGTAAGCTACTAGCTGCAGTTCAATGGCCTCGCGGCTCGAGTGTCACACCATATTTATTAGCCTGGAAGCGCCGCGAAATTAAAAACTACTTGCTTTCATATACAGCTTTAGCGCACTACGGTGCAGTGGAACAGATCAATAACCCTGAATTGGTTAGAGCACCATACTATCTACAAGAAAATGAACGGGGTGACAATGAAGATATTGGCCGTCTTAACGCAAAACCCGTTATAGATCCGCTGATTAACAGCGATGAAGCAGGGCTCGATTACGAAAAACTTCAAACTTATGTCGACCTGATTCCACCTCAAGAGATCAGTGAAGACATCACAAACATGTATAATTTTATTACTGGAAAACTATAAATCATGTCATTACAGCAAAAGATCGATCGTATTACCGACATATTACGTCGCGATGATGGCATCAGCGGTGCTATGCACTATACAGAGCAAACCTCATGGGTTCTGTTTTTAAAATTTCTGGATGATTATGAGTCTGAAAAAGAGGACGAGGCAGTCTTATCCGGCAAAGAGTATCAACCAGTTCTTGATTACGAGCACCGTTGGTCTAATTGGGCCTGTCCGAAAACAGACAATGGAAAACCGGATATTAATAAAGCTCGTACTGGTGATGATTTGACCAATTACGTTAATAATGAACTGTTTCCGTACTTAAAAGGATTTGCGAATGCGGCGGCGACGGGCGCAGCGGCCGACCCGAAGTCGTTTAGTTATAAAATAGGTGCCATCTTTCAGTATTTAGATAATAAAATCGCTTCTGGTCACACGTTGCGAGAAGTGTTAGATATTGTTGATAACTTGAATTTTCAGTCAGAGACAGACCTGTTTGAACTGTCATTAGTATACGAGGGCCTTTTACAGAACATGGGCGATGCTGGAGGGTACGCGGGAGAGTTCTATACTCCCCGTCCAGTTGTCCGTGCCATGCTTCAAGTTGTTGACCCTCAGGCTGGCCAAACGATTTATGACGCTGCTGCGGGTTCTTGCGGATTCTTAGTGGAAGCCTTTGAGCACCTAAAAGCAAAGAGAAACGAGCTTTCAACTCAAGAGTGGGATTTTATTCAGCGCGATACTTTTTTTGGCTTTGAAAAGACTTCTCTAGCTTATGTTATGGGAATGATGAACATGATTTTACATGGCATCGAGTCGCCCAACCTGTTTCGTGGTAATACGCTGACTCAAAATATCCGCGATATTCAGGAAAAGGACCGTTATGACATTATTCTTGCGAATCCACCATTCGGTGGAAAAGAGAAGTCGCAAATCCAGCAAAACTTTCCTATCCAAAGCAATGCAACGGAGTTGCTGTTTTTGCAGCACTTTATGAAAACGCTGAAGAGTGGTGGTAAAGCAGCCATCATAGTCCCAGAAGGCGTACTGTTTCAAACCAACAGTGCTTTTAAACAAGTAAAACAAGAGTTGCTGGAAAATTTTAACCTGCACACCATTTTAAGCCTGCCAGCTGGAGTATTTTTGCCGTATTCAGGCGTTAAAACCAACGTACTGTTTTTTGAGCGCAGCGGCGGTACCAGCGATGTGTGGTACTACGAATGCGAGCCCGAGCAAAAGCTCACTAAAAACAAACCGATCACCGATGACCACCTAAAAGAGTTTGTCGAGCTGTATAGCAACCGCGAAACTACCGAACGCTCCTGGACAATTTCAGCCAGTAAATTAGCTGAAGACTATGATCTATCTGCCAAAAACCCAGCTAAGCAAAAAGATACCGAGCACCTAGCGCCAAGCGATATTCTCAAACAAATCCGTAATAAGGAAAAGTTGGTGTCTAGCCTCTTAGACGAAATTGAAGACCTGTTGGTGGAGAAGTAAGCATGGAGCAGGTTCTATATTCATTGCCGGATGACTGGGAATATAAGAAGCTTAAAGCACTCATAAAAATGCACTATGGCAAGGCATTGAAAGCATGTGATCGTGTTGAAGGTGAAGTGCCTGTATTTGGCTCTAATGGTGTTGTAGGAAGCCATAATGAGTGCTTGTGGTCTGAACCTACGGTTGTTATTGGTCGAAAAGGTTCAGTTGGTGAAGCAAATTTCTCTCTCACTCCTTCATGGACGATTGACACTGCGTACTATGTAGAAATTATCGACCACGACGTATTAGATCTAAAATATTTCTTTTATTTTGCAGATCGGTTCGATGCTTCGTCTATCTCCCAAAAAGGGGTTAAACCAGGTATTAACCGAAATGATTATTTGGATTTGAACCTCCCTCTGCCTCCATTCAGTGAACAAAAACGCATCGTTGAAAAACTCGATGCATTGTTCACGCGCATCGACACCGCCATAGAGCATTTGCAGGAAAACCTTGTCACATCGAAGTCGTTGTTAGCTAGTGCGTTGTTCGAGAAATTTCACCAAGAAGTTAACTCAACGCCCATTAAAGAAATTTTCAATGTTTATAACGGGCGAGCCTATAAAAAATCCGAGCTTCTTGATTCGGGAAAATACAAAGTAATACGAATTCAAAACCTTAAAGGTGGCGAAAACTACTATTACTCTGATTTAGAACTTGATGAAAGCAAATACTGCGAAAGTGGCGATTTACTTTTTTCGTGGTCAGGCACTCCTGGTACTTCTTTCGGCGCGTTTATTTGGAACGACGAAAAAGCGATTTACCATTACCACATTTGGAAAATGGAGCCAAAAGTAGAGATAGCACCCAGATATGCTTATTGGGTACTAAAAGATATCACTGAAGAGGCAATAGCAAACGCCCGAGGCGTAGCTGGCATGCTTCATATCACTAAAGGGACAATGGAGTCATTTATTGTTTCATTACCGTCATATCAAGCCCAGCAGAAAGTTGCAAAGGAACTGGACGAACTTGCTTTGAAATCAGAGCAATTACAGACTGAAATCAGCTCAAAAATTGAATCTCTTAAGCATCTTAAAGCATCAATTCTCGATTCAGCATTTAAAGGTGAGCTCTAAGGAGGGAGTATGAGTGGTGGTCAGACTAAAAATGCCGCGTTAACAACCGCCCTGGCCTTTCATTACCAAGTGCTGATTGGCTTGGAAAAGTGCTTTGCATTGGAAGAAGGCCAATCTATTTGGTTTGAAAAAGACGGTGATGTGAGCCTTATTTCCCCTAATACTTTAACTTCATCTCAAACGGAAGTGAAAGACTATTCGGCAGCACTTACTGACCACCATGAAAACCTCTGGAAAACGCTTAAGAACTGGCTAGCTACCGAGTTCGATCATACCCAATATGGTGTTTTGGTACTGCATACCACACAGGCTTTTGGTTCAACAACCCAGTTGAAGGATTGGAACACTCAAACTGCTGACCAACGTTTACAAGTATTGAAAGATATTTTCTTTAGCCGTCCAGAAGATAAGAGGAATGCTGAAAATCCATCAGAAATTATCAAACTACAAAAAGCCGTGATGGCTTGTAATGAAGCTCTGCTAAAAAGTGTACTTGATAAAGTAACCTTGTTTACCGAGGCCGATAACGCACAGGATTTAGAACAGTGTATTTTGGCTAAACCTGTAGGCATTCCTAAGAATAATTTAAGTAGTTACCTCCAGGGGTTAGTTGGTTTTGTGTATGCACAGGCAACGCAGCATTCATGGAGTATTAGCCAGCAGGCTTTTAAGGCTAAGTGTGAAGAGTTAACAGCTCTTTTATGTAAAAGGGAATTTACTTTCCCAGTATTCTCAGGCTATGAAGCATCAGATCTTGAGGTCGAACTACATCAAGATAAACTTTTTGTTCAAAAAATAGCTGAGATAGAGCATCACGCAATGATCCCCGATGCCATAGGTAATTGGCTAGAGTTGCAAAACTCATTTATAGAACAGCTTGATGAATACCCCTTGTATAAAGATAAAACGGTAACTTATCAAAATCAATTGGTAAAAAAATACAAGCTTTCGTATTCAAGTGCTCAACTTGAGTCGGTTGATGCAATTAAAAGCTCAAAGTTACTTTACAACAAGACCATGCAAGAGCAGCCACTCAACATGGGTAATGATATTCCGCCAATTGAATATAAAAATGGCCTTATCCATGACGCAATGGACGATGACGAGCGTGATTTGAAATGGAAGGTTGAGCCATGAGTAGCATTATCGACGCTCTATATGAATTAAAGTACAACCCATATGAGTATGGGCCATACTTGGCTTCTTTTTATACGGCCTTAAAGGAATCCGAGAACAATTTGTTGCTTGCCCAGTTGGTCATACCGCTTTGTAGCCATCCGATATACAGCCATAAGTTGTTAAACTCGAACAAGCGAAGCTCTATCTGGTCTGTATTTGACGACAGAACAAAACTCTATGACCTACAAGAGCGGATTGATGGGTTTCAAACCCTAACAGAGCAGTGTATTCAATATTGTTTAGTCAACGACTGGTTATTCGTTAATGAGCAGCGGCTATGCCTAACGAAATGTGATGAGGCTGTCTCCGGCTTTATCACTAAAAAGAGTGCAGAAAGGTTAGGCCAGTTATTTAGTGGTCACTCAGTGGTCGAGATTTATGCGTTTTTAGGAGTGAAACCGCGATGAAAACACTTATTCATGAAATAGGCGTGATTGACCAGCAAGGTCTTAAACACCCTGTTAATTTTCAAGCTGGGCTCAATGTGGTTACCGGTAAATCATCAACCGGTAAAAGTGCCTTAATTGAAATTTTTGATTATTGCTTTGGCAGCGATGAGAACACCATTCCAAAAGGTGTGATTACAAACAGTGCTGCAATTTACTATGTTGCGCTTGCTGTTGATGAACAAGATATGGTGATTGCCAGAGACCCCAATCTTGCAACAAAAGCATTTTTCCGTCGTGTTGACGCATTCGATTCGGAAGAGATTGATCGCGAATATTTTAGTTCTAGCTATTTTCGTCCGTTAAACGAGTTTAAGAAGCATTTAAGAGACTTTTTCCTAGATATTGATGATGTTGACGAATCTTTAGCCGCGAGAGCTAACAGGAGATTTAATCAAAAAGCACCTACACCATCGGTGCGTAGTTTTACATCTTTTATGCTTCAGCATCAAAACTTGGTTGCCAATAAGCATGCGTTGTTTTATCGATTCGATGAAAAGGAAAAACGCGATCAGGCAATTGAACATACAAAGATATTTTTAGGACTTGTCGATCAAAAGTTCTTTCACTTATCACAAGAAAAAGAGCGGTTAAGCACAGATGTAAAACGTTTAGAACGGCAAAAAGAAACCAATAAACGCACATCAGAAAGCTACAAACAAAAAGTCGCCCCTGTGTTAAGTCAGCTTTACGCTTTAATGGGTTTTAAAGATGAGCCTATATCTCTGACAAAGGTGCTCCAGCATCCTCAAGATGCAAAGGATCAGCTAGATAGCATCATAGTTGCCGAGAAAATCGTTCACAGTTCCGATGCTATGACACAACGGTATGAGCAGTTGAAACTGGCGCGCAATCAAAAAACTTCTGAGTTACGAAAGTTGCAGCGTCAAGCTGCATCTATTAATAAACACATCCAGGAAGAAGAGCTATTTGTTGAGAATGTAAAACGCTTTAACTCACCTCAGAATGTTCATATTTCCGCCACGGTTTGCCCATTCTGCCATACCGAAAAAGACAACTTGCGACAAAGTGCAGAGAAGCTTCAGCAGGCCATTACGAAAGTATCGGGGAACCTTGCTCAAGCTCGTCCTATGAAAGCAAAGTTTCAATCATCTTTAATTGAAGTACAGCGTGATACAGAGATTGTTAGTAAGTTGCTAACCGATCTCAATCAACAAATAGCTGAAATTGAGAAAGTAAATCAGCAGTTAGCCGAACAGAAGAGCTTGTATGAGAGCATTATAATGCAAAAAGCCAAGCTGTTTGCACTTCTTGATACCTTAAATATGGCTGATGATGCTGAACTTGATGGAGAAATCAAAAAGTTAAAGAGGAAGCTCAAGAAGATTACTGATGCACTAAAAGAATACGATGTGCAAAAAGGTTTGGCAGCTGCATCGCTTAAGGTAAACGAATATATGGCCAGCATAGGTAGCCATTTTGAATTTGAGGCAAGCTATAAACCAGTTAACCTCCATTTCTCATTTGAGACATTCGACCTTTATCATTTAACGCCCGAAAACGAAAAAATCTACCTTCGTTCAATGGGTAGCGGCGCAAACTGGCTTTATTGTCATATAACGTTATTTTTGGCTTTGCATAAGTATTTCGTTGAGCTAGGTAGTAAATGCGCTATCCCTTCCATACTATTTTTGGACCAGCCGACTCAGGTGTACTTCCCTAATTTTAACCGCGATATTTCTGCTAGTTTTGACGAACAAAAGAGTCAGGAAGCAGCACAAAGGGTTGGAAATGAGCGGTCTATTGACGAAGATATCAAAGCTGTTGAAAACTTGTTCAGTAGACTGTCAATTTACTGTGAGGAGCTGCAAAGTAAATACGGCTTTAGCCCTCAGTTAATAGTTACTGATCACGCAGATAACCTTTCTCTGTCAAACGGTGTTAAGTTTGAGTCGTTAGTTAATGGTAACCGCTGGAGAAGTCGAGGCTTGATTAACCCAGTGCCATACAGATAGTTTTATCGATTGTTTTGCGGTACTTGGTGAGATCTTCGGTGAGGCTCATTCAATAAGCATTCAAAGTTAGTTTCAAGACGCTGATTAATCAAGAAATTTATATTCACTCAATAAGCAGATCCAGAACATCGAGTAGGCTTATAACCCAACCCGAGAGGAAAAATGAGCCGAATAATGCTGCTATTCGGCTCACAATTTGAGCCGATTCAACTCCAGCCAAAACTCAACCCACCATGTAAATAGTAAAATAAGTCCAATTAATTGCTAAATGGTCAAATTTTACCAATAGACCAGTCATGGTTGCGTTCAAATGGGCGAATAAGGGCTGGGTATGCACGCTGTCGATGGATTTCAGGAGCGACTTCGAAACATTATCCCTCAGCTGCCCTGATTTGGTATGCTGTGGGCACGGTAAAACATAATAAAAAACAACAGGAGCAAACCATGTTTGATATGAAGCGCATTGCGCTAGCAGTGTCGTTGGCATTGGCCGCGACCGCATGTTCGGAAGCACCGAAAACCAATGCAGCAACTGAAGCGCCGTCAGCGGCTGAGCAACAAGCGCAACAAAAAACCGAGTCGGAAAAAGCGAATCAGCTGTTTGAAGAAATCTTCATGGATGCGGTAATGCGCAGTCCTATGTATCAGTCTTACTTGGGCATCAAAGATGACCAAGACAAGTGGGATGATATTTCGGATGCTAAATCAGCCGAAGAGCTCGACATCGCGAAAGTGAATTTGGAAAAAGTTTTGGCTATTGATGAGAGCCAACTGGACGAGCAAACCTATTTAAGCTGGCAGCTCATGAAACAAGAGCTGGAACAAGAAATTGCTGACTACAAATGGCGTCACCATAACTATCCAGTCAATCAAATGTTCGGCATGCACTCGAGCGTGGCGTCACTGTTGATTAACCAACATCGCATTAGCTCGGTCGATGACGCTGAAGATTACATCAGCCGTTTGAACGGTCTACCAGAGCTGTTCGAGCAGTTGACTGAGAACCTGAAAATTCGTGCTGAGAAAGGCATTATTGCACCGAAGTTTGTTTACCCTTACGTCATTAGTGACAGCCAAAACATCATCACCGGTGCGCCTTTTGATGATGGTGAGCCGAGTGTTTTACTGGAAGACTTCACCAAGAAAATCGAGAACCTCGATATTGAAGACGCTCAGTTCAATGAGCTCAAAGGTGCAGCTGAAACAGCGCTCGTTGAGTCAGTCAAGCCAGCTTATGACAATCTAATTGCGGCTGTGAAAGAGCTTGAGCAACAAGCCGATACCAAAGACGGCGCATGGAAGTTCCCTGACGGTGAAGCCTTCTACAACAACGCGTTGCAGCGCACTACAACAACCGATCTGACCGCTGATGAAATTCATCAAATCGGTCTGGATGAAGTTGCTCGCATTCACGAAGAAATGCGCGCCATCATGGAAGTTGTGGGTTATGAAGGCACGCTGCAAGAGTTCTTTGTTCACATGCGTAACAATCAAGACTTCATCTATCCAGATACTGAAGAAGGTCGTCAACGCTATTTGGAAGAGGCAAAAGCCTACATCGATACCATGCGTGGCTTCTTGGATGAGCTGTTTATTACCAAGCCTAAAGCCGACATGATTGTGAAAGCGGTTGAGCCTTTCCGTGAGAAGTCAGCGGGTAAAGCTTTCTATCAACAACCGTCTATGGATGGTTCGCGCCCAGGTGTTTACTACGCTAACTTGTACGACATGGCGTCGATGCCGACTTACCAGATGGAAGCTTTGGCTTACCATGAAGGTATTCCAGGTCACCACATGCAAATTGCCATTCAGCAAGAGCTTGAGGGTATTCCGTCGTTCCGTAAGTTCGGTCGCTATACTGCCTACAGTGAAGGCTGGGGACTTTATACCGAAATGCTGCCAAAAGAATATGGTTTCTACAAAGACCCATACTCAGACTTTGGTCGCTTAGCCATGGAGTTGTGGCGTGCAGTGCGCTTGGTAGTCGATACCGGTATTCACGATAAGAAGTGGACGCGCGAAGAAGGTATTGATTTTTACGTGAGCAATACACCGAACGCAGAAGCCGATGCAGTGAAAATGGTGGAGCGTCATATTGTGATGCCAGGCCAAGCAACGGCTTACAAAATCGGGATGTTGAAGATTCTCGAGCTACGCGAAAAAGCCAAAGCTGAACTCGGCGATGCTTTCGATATTCGTGAGTTCCACGATACGGTATTGGCAAACGGTCCAGTACCGCTAAATATCCTTGAGCAATTCGTCAACGACTACATTGCTGACAAAAAGGCCTCGTAGAAGAAGTCTTCGAGTTGACGCGCTGCGGATCAAGCAGCGCGTCAACCTTCAACTTTGGGTAGTTCTATTTCCACCACCAATCCACTGGGTTCAGCTTGTTTAAACGTCAGTGTTCCTTGATGCAACTCAATGACTTTTGCGACGATTGAAAGACCTAAACCAGCCCCTTCAATGTGCGAGTGCTCTTGGTGCCGATAAAAGCGATCGCCCAAATGCTGCAGAACATCGTGAGGTACGCCGCTGCCTTGATCCGTGATACTCAAAACAACCTGTGAGGCCTTCGTTTGAGCGTGAATTGCGATGACGCTTTCAAGGGGTGAAAACTTCATGGCGTTCGTGAGCACATTGGAAATTGCGCTCGTCAGCAACAATTCATTGCCGAGAACCGTGATTTCTGGAATATCAATATCCCACTGAAATCGTTCAACATCATTACTGGATAGACCATTAATTGCAGCCATAACAAGTTCTTTCACCTGTAGTGGCGTCGAGTTCGATAGTGCTGCAGAGCTATCCAATTTATTCAGACTAAGTAGCTGGTTTACCAAATTCGACATACGGTCAACGGATTCAATAATGGCCGCTGCCGACTGTTGGGCCTGCACCGGATCGTTAGCATGTTGGACATTCTCAGCGTGCACTTTAATCGCGCTTAAAGGTGTTCTCAGTTCATGTGAGGCGTCTGCGATAAATCGCTTTTCACGCTTAGAGAACAAGTCGACTCGTGCCAATAAAACATTCACAGCGGCACGAATAGGCTCCAGTTCTTGCGGTAAGTCCGTTGTAATAGGATGGAGTTGGTCTACCTCACGTGAGCGCAAATCTTGCGCCAATCGGTTGATCGGCTTGAGCGCAAAGTAAACGATAAACAGCACAATCAAGCTAATCGGCACCCACATCAACAACAATGGATACAACTGATCGCGAGCTAAATAACCACTGAGTTCACTACGCATATCTTCGCGTTGAAAGGTATGTACCCAAATAGATTTTGCTGCGGAGTAATAGCTGTAGACGAACCAGGTGTAGCCGCTGTGCTGTGCGTCATGATAACCCGCACGTCTGTCGGTAAAGTCAAAAGCGAGCGCCTGCTGAGTATATGCTAGTGGTTGACCTTGTTCGGTGGTGACAAAAAAGCCGATTTTATGCTCATATTTGTGCCCACTTTGACCACGCTCTAGAGAGCCATCGTCCACTTCACCCAAGTCATAAAAACTCGACAACGGGATTTCTTTTGGATTGGATTCAGCGAGCGCATCGACCGGATACAGAGAAGCTATCGACTTTGCGGTTTGCGCCATTTGCGCATCAAAAACTTCATCAATTTCGTGCAGAATATCGCGATAGATATTCCACGTGGTGATCATTAACACAGCGATTACCGCCAAGTTAATGCCGATGATTAAGGTCCGCCGTAACGACCATTTACTCATGGTTTTGACTCGCAAGTCGGTAGCCTAAGCCCCGAGCAGTATGAATAATATTTGGCGGTAATTTCTTGCGCAGATGATGCAAATGTACTTCTAAGGAATTACTCTCGTTATCGCCACCCCAGCCATAACATGCGCTCTCTAGCTGCTCTTTGCTGACAATTTTACCGAGGTGAAGAGCGAGCTGTTTGATGATGAGCCACTCGAGTCGAGTGAGGTGGATCATGTGTTCACCAACACGACATTGCTGCGCGGCGAGATCAATAATCAGTTCACCACAGATCACGGTATCATTGGCTTGCTGAGTTTGGCTTCGGAGTTGTGCGCGAATACGCGCTTCTAATTCGCGCAATTCAAAGGGCTTCACAACGTAGTCATTGGCACCCTCATTGAGTGCCGCGAGTTTATTATCAATATCATCAAATGCGGTTAGCACGATAATAGGCAAGCGATTACCGTTCTTGCGTAAACGCTTAATGAGACTGACCGAGCGCCCGTCAGGGAGTCCCAAATCAAAAATTGCGAGATCGAATGTGTCGGTGCTCAATGCGGCGTCCGCTTGCGCAAGCGTCAGACAGTGATCGACCACATACCCCATTCGCGCAAGGCCTTGGATGATGCCTTCGGCGAGCGACTGGTGATCTTCAAGGAGTAGTATGCGCAACGTTTACACTTCCTGTGGCATCAATTAAATCCAGCTGCTGGTTATACAACGAGGTTTCCACCTCGAAAAATCCTAATAATGTATGAGCAAGATAATCATGGCTCACTGGTTCATGGTTGTCTATGCTCAACTTTTTAAACTGAGTTGTTGGCCACACAATCCACGGAATTTGACGCTGTTCAGCAGGCGCTAACCAATTTGGCAAACCGTGTAAGTAAAAACCATGGTCGCCGAGTGACTCACCGTGATCAGACACATACATCATACTTGCGTCGATGTCGGTAGGCCCCTGTAATAATTCGATGACACCGCTTATCAACCTATCGGTTACGAGTAGGCTATTGTCGTAGGCATTGACAATTTGTTCCTTGCTACATTCGGTCAAGTCAGCACTCTCGCACTCCGGTTGGAACTGTTTGAGTGACTGAGGAGAGCGCTTGTAATAAGCCGGACCATGGCTACCCATTTGGTGCAAAACAATGACACGGTCGTGCTCCGTTTGTTGTAAGAGCAAAGCTAAACGCGTCAACATATCATTATCGAAGCACTCTAGCTCTGCGCAATCCTGCTGATCGAGCAGCGTCGTTTCGATACGGTCACAGACATTCTTACAACCAGAATTATTCTCAATCCAAGTGGCCGAAATGCCAGCCTGTTTCAACACATCGAGAACGTTACTGGACGATCGAACGGTATCGTTGTATGTCTCTGCAGTGGCGAAGCTGAACATGCAGGGCACGGATATAGCCGTGGCGGTGCCGCAGGAAATCGCGTGCGGGTAGCTGAGGATTTGTCCGCTTGCTGCCAGTCTATTCAGTTTCGGTGTAGTTAACCGAGGGTAACCATTCACCGAGAAATGGTCGGGGCGAGCGGTTTCCCCAACAATGACGACCATTACTTTAGGTTTGGATATGGATTTTCTTTGTACTGCATCCGTGCCTAAGGTCACAAATTCTGCCGGCACATCGAAGTGCTGCTTAATTACCGAAACGCTTGATGAAATGGCATTGAAAGGAACAATTCGATATTTGATATCGCGGTGATTCCGAAATAATGATGCGAAGTCATCATAATTGGCGTACATCACAATGCTCATGACCGCCACTAGCAAAGTTGATGCTAAGACTCCTTGTCCCAGTTGAGTTGACCAGTGCGTTGTCGACGAATCAAATTTCCAAATAAGAACACTCGGTACAATGCCGAGAAGAAAGAGATGCTGAAACAGCGCGAGCGATAGCAGATCAGCGGTTTCGCCAATGTCAGTCTCGATTGTGTTCACTAACATGTCGGGGTCGATAACAACCCCATACTGTTGCATGAAAAAACTCACTGGAGCCGCAATCATGATGAGTGCAATAGCAACGAATTTGAAGCAACCTAACGCGCGACTTAGTGACAAGAATGCTGCATAAAAAAGCCACAACAAGAGACCAATCTTGAGCTGCAGTAGTGTACCCGCCTGATATTGTTCCAGTGCGCCGAGTAATGGACTTGAGTAGGCAATCACCAGCCACGCTGATACGGCAAGCGACCAACTGAATGATTTAGCGTTGAACACTCGCATGTGCGTCTCCGATGTGAAAAATAATGGCGGGAATACACCAGCAAATAAATGCTGTTGTGACATCATCAATGAAAAAGTGCGCGCCTCTCAATTGCTGAGACAGTCCCAGGATGAAGCCGATAATAAGAGCGGTAACGAATGCTCTCCGGGCTCGGACGGGATGCCGCTGGCGCCAAAAGAAGTACAAAGCTATCCAAGCAAAGCCAATACTAGAGTGTCCTGCAGGGAAGCAGCGGCCCGCTGCTTGATCTTCCGGTCGGAACTGCCACAGTGGCACGTATGGCTGACTCCCTCCGAACTGCTGTAGATCCCACGGGCAGTCCATTCCTAGGATATATTTGAAATAGTTCACCAGCCCAAACGAAAAGAGCACTGAGATGAGCAGCAGAGCATAACGATGTTTATCCGTGGCAAACGGTCGGCCAATGTATTGGTAGACGATCACCATCAGCAGGCCAAGCACTGCAACTATGTTTAGCCACCGGACGCTCTCGTGCAAAATGGTTTTGGTAATAAAGTGATTACGTAACGACCATTGCTCGCCTTCTAACTTGAAAAAGGTCGCCGCAATGTCGAATTTTAAACCGGAAACTTCCAGTACGAATAGGAGAGCGACGAATCCAAGCATCACAGTCAGGGGGCGCTGGAGTGAGTTTTTCAATGTGGCCACAGAATCACACTCCAAATAACCATTAATTGAGTGAGACCAATAAACACGGCTGCAGAGGCAATATCTTTTGCGCGCCCACTGAGTTCATGAAATTCAGGACCAATGCGATCCACTACCGCTTCAATCGCTGAGTTGAGTAACTCGGTCAATAAAAGCGTGAAATACGATAAGAGTAGAATTGCTCGTTCGGTAATAGTAATCGGTGCCAGTATGAGAATGGGAAATAAAACCAACCCCAGCCAAACCTCTTGACGAAAGGCAGCTTCAAAAAGCCATGCTGCTCGCAATCCTTTGAATGAATAGTGAGTCGCATGATAGATGCGCGTTAATCCTGTCTGGCCCGGTTTCATAAACTACCTCTGACAAATAAAAAGCAGTTTATTTGGGCAATATTAAGTTGACCTTAAGGTTCGGTGATTATGCTGGCGCCATCATAGTACGAGCGGTCAGATAACAATGCGCCTTTTTCAACAACAGAAATTGCTTTATGCAGCATATAAACCATACCAGACGTTGCTGATAGGTTATGTATTGGGTCTCGTAATTTTAAGCTTGAGCCGCGGGTTCTTGTTTATCTGGCACTGGGATCGCGTGTCGGCTGCTGGAAATGTTATTGAATTGCTCGCACTTGGGTTAAGAGCCGATGTCATTCAGATGGGCTATTTGACACTCCCTATTTTGCTCATGGCACCATTACTGACTCACAAATTCGGACAGAATTTATGGCTCAAAATTCAAGTCAGTTGGCTCGTGTTAGCGCTGAGTTTCCTTATTTTCATGGAAGCGGCGACCCCCGCATTCATACTTCAATATGACTTACGCCCAAATCGATTGTTTATTGAATACTTAAACCATCCACAAGAAGTATTCAGTACACTTTGGGGTGGTTTTAAGTTTTGGGTGATTGCAAGCACGCTGATTCTTGCATTGAGCGTCGTACTCTTAATTAAAGTTGCCCGACATCTTCATGCGCGACAAAAGAGTAAGACTTTCAGTTTTCGGGCTGCCTTAATATTGTGGCCTTTGCTGGTTGTGTTGGAGATTGTGGGTATTCGTTCGACGCTCGCGCATCGCCCTGCGAATCCTGCTTTCTTCGCCGTAACGTCCGATGCATTGGTGAATGATCTGATTATTAACTCGGCTTATTCCGTTGAGTATGCAGTTTATAACTTACGCCACGAGGCCGATGCAGCGGCTATTTATGGCGAGATGCCGATTGATGAAATGCTCGCGCAAGTGCGGGCGCAACCCTATTTAGCCAGCAAGCAATTTCCAAATCCAAACTATCCGACGCTTCATTTTAATCAAGCGTCAGTGATGACCCAAAAACCCAAGAACATTGTCGTTATATTAGAGGAGAGCTTGGGCGCTACATTTGTGGAGAGTCTCGGTGGTATTCCGGTGACGCCGAACCTTGAACAACTTAAGAGTGAAGGTTGGTGGTTTACTCATCTGTATGCTACCGGCACTCGTTCTGTGCGCGGTATTGAGGCGGTTATTTCGAGTTTTATGCCAACACCTGCGCGCAGTACGGTAAAGTTGTCTTTGTCACAGCAAAATTTTTATACGGCAGCGAGTTTATTAGCTGAGCAGGGCTACTTTACTGAGTTTTTGTATGGTGGTGAAACGCATTTCGATAATATGCAGAGCTTCTTTTCGGGCAACGGGTTTCAGTCGACACTTGGCATCGAGAGCATCAAAAATCCAGAATTTGTCGGCAGTTGGGGTGCCAGCGATGGTGATTTGTTTCAACTGGCACACCAACGATTTAGTGAATTAGCCGAAACGGATTCGCCATTTTTCAGTTTAGTTTTTACGTCGTCGAATCACGAGCCTTTCGAGTTTCCGAACGGAACCATTGAACCCTACAACCAACCGCTGCAGAGTGTTGAGAATGCCGTCAAATATGCAGACTACGCATTAGGTAAATTCATTCAGCAAGCCAAACAGAGCAACTATTGGGAAGATACGATTTTTCTGATTGTTGCCGACCATGATACGCGTGTTTATGGTGACGAACTGGTACCTATCGACAAGTTTCATATTCCAGGATTAATTCTCGGTCACTCATTGGCTCCGCGAATAGTCGACTCGATTACCAGTCAAATTGACCTCATGCCAACGGTTATCTCACTTGCTGGCGTTTCGTCACTTACCCCAGCTCTGGGGCAAGATCTTTCGAGTGCTGAGGCGCCACCGGCAAATCGAGCGATGATGCAATTTGGCTCGAATTACGCTTGGTTAACCGATAATACATCTGTCATTTTAACGCCGAACGGTGCGATAACGGGTTACTATGATTTTGCTGAAAAGAGATTTGTGCGAGGTCAACAAGTGGAGCAATCGGCAGTTGAAAAGGCCAGAGCGCATGCATTGCTGCCATCATGGCTCTATCGAAATAGAGCCTATGATACGGGGTGTCCGTCAGCGGTGGAAATCACCCAATCGGGTTGCTAATACTCTCAATGCTCCGCTTGACGTGCAGAGGATCATCGATTTTCTTAAATTGCACATCACTAGTACCGCGACCGGTCACCCGCACCGTGCCGTAGCCAAAAATACGGCCCATGATGCCTTGGTCAATTTCGACCGTTTCAATGGATTTCAATTTCATTTCGTCGCTCTTGCGACTGATAATGCCGAACTTATTGATCACCCGTTTATTCGTCACGCCTTGTTCAATATTTTTCAGGCGGAAGTATTCGTACAAAGCAATCAGTAAGGTTAAACCGAAGGTGACCAACGCCAACACAATCCATAAATACATCGGCACATACGCAAACCAATGCAATTTGAACAGGTGTTCAATCTTCTCGTCCGTCGAGAGTGACTCTTCAATGTACGTCATTGTTGTTCCTTCAAAATACTAAACTTAGGCATCAACTCTACCGCCAAAGCAGCACTTGAACAACTACTGGGCAGAGGTCTGATCGATCAACTATGTAATTAAATTTGTAGTTCTTAAAAGGTCTACTATACTTAAATTATAAATTTATAGCCCTTTTAGGTATTTTTATATGAAGCATGAAGCGGTAGCGGAAAAGGTTGGACAGCGCCTCAAGCAGTATCGTCTCAATCAAGATTTGACGCAAGAAGCCTTAGCTGAGTTGGCTGACGTGTCGCTGAAAGCGGTTAAGAATGCGGAAAGCGGTATCAGCACGCTGAGTACCTATATCGCAATCATGGATGCTTTGGGTCGATTAGATCAGTTGCTTGCAGCCTTCCCAGACGAGGGCGTATCACCGGTTCAATTGCTGAAAAGTAGTACACAGCAGAAACAACGCGCGAGCGGAAAAAACCGTATCAAGCGCAGCGATGATAAGGAGTTAGACTGGTAATGGCTACCATTGAAGTACGCTATCAAGGCGATCCGGTCGGTGCGCTTAGCTATGATGAAGGTGATGCGGCTGCTCGGTTTGAGTATTTTCCTGAGTTTGTCGAGCGCGATATCCCGCTAGCGCCATTAACGATGCCGCTGGTAAAGCAGCGGATCTATTCATTCCCGGGTTTAAATTGGGACACCTTTCGCGGCTTGCCGGGCATGCTGGCAGACTCATTGCCCGATGATTTCGGTAATGCGGTCTTGAATCGTTGGCTGGCGCAACAACCGGGTCGTACTGCTGAGTTGACGCCTCTTGAGCGGCTGCAGTATACCGGCACCCGTGGCATGGGAGCGCTTGAGTACTTCCCCGTTCAGCGAGGTCGAGGTTTTCCTACCGACCAAGCGTTGCATATCGAAACGCTGGCGAAAGTGGCTCAGTCAGTATTGGATGAGCGCAGCCAATTTGAGCAAAGCGTGCAGTTTGACGACAGCATTGCTGACAAAGAGATGATGCAAGCGTTATTAGCAGTCGGTACCAGCGCAGGTGGGGCGCGACCCAAAGCAGTGCTTGCCTTTAATGAAGACTTCTCGCAGGTTCGCTCCGGTCAGGGGGAAGTGCCCGACAACTTTAAGCATTATATTCTGAAATTTGATGGCGTACGCGAACGTGAATCATCAAAGCAAACATTTGGCGACCCTATGGGGTACGGTGCCATGGAGTATGTCTATTCGCTGCTGGCAACGGCTGCAAAAATCGACATGATGCCGTGCCGATTGTTGCCAGAGGGCAATCGGCGTCATTTTGTGACAGAGCGCTTTGACCGCGTCGGGAATCAGAAACGTCACATTCAAACCCTCACTGCGATTAAGCATGTGAACTATCAAGCCATTGGCGCTTTCTCCTATGAGGAGCTATTCAAAGTTGCCCGTGAGCTGCGATTGCCCCGTATCGATGCCATGAATTTATTTCGGCGTATGGTGTTTAATCATGTTGCGACCAACCATGACGACCACAGTAAAAACTTTGCATTTATGCTGGTTGATAACACCTGGCGACTGGCACCTGCCTACGACGTTGCTTTTAGCTATAAAGCTGGAAATCCGTGGGTTGAGAAGCACTGGATGTCATTAAACGGGAAACGTAGCGAACATACTCGAGCAGACTTTTATGCGCTAGCAGACGAGCAACTGCCTCGCATTGCCAGAGCTGATATTGATGCCATGATTGATGACGTGATCGACGCTGTGGCGCTGTGGCCAAAATTAGCCAAAGAACATGACGTCCCATCCGATCTCGCCAACAGCATTGAAAAGCATTTGCGGCTGACTGCATTCACCGCATAAAAAAGCCCCGCACTCTGCAGAAGTGTGGGGCTTTACTTACATCTAAGTCACACTAGAGTTAGTAGTAGTTCCAACCTAACAAGTTCCAATAGTAATAGAAGTACGAGAGGAACAAGCCAGCTAGCACCACCACACCATAGTAGATGTGACTTGCTACAGAAGCAGTGCCTGCTTGCAAGCGTTTCACGTAGAAGTACGCGCTGACTAAGCTCAGCAGCACGGCAATGACCGATAAGCCCAATACCAACTTCATGGCGGTTGGAATACCGCTATATAGCGAGTCAGCAAAGCCAATGGCAATCACGGCAATGAGTACGACAAACAAGAAGTGTACTAAGCTCATCCACAGCGAGCTATAGACTAACTTGCGATTCGGACCTTCCAACGTTTTGTAATGTTTGCGACGGTAGAACCAGCTCACAATCACTTGCAAGAACAACAGCAGTGAGAAGCCAGGAATCAACCATTTGAATAGGCTTGATTCAAAGCCTGGCGTGCGTTGTATGCCCATAAATGGCAGACCTTCGAAATACATGGTATCGATGCCATCACCAGAGCGACTTGAGAACGCTAAACGTTCAGAGCCATCTACCTGGCGGAACAAATGCTCACCGATTTCAACATATTGGCGTGGGCCATACAGACCCACCACCAGCAATGTATTATCTTCGGTAGGAACCACTTCAATACCACCACTCATCAAGCCAAATGCTTTCTCGATGGTGCTGACGTTTCGGCGCCAAAAGGTATAGTTCCCTGCATATTGGTCTGCACGTTCGGCGAAATCGCTCGGAGGCTCTATCTGCTCGAGTGGCTTGTCAAAGTAATGGTCGTAAATTTGACCAACAAAGTTGTTCCGTGCGGCATTGCTGTCGGTATCCATGTATGACACGAAAATACCGATGTTTTGCTCTTTATCTAACGCCATATCGGTGTGGAACTGCATGGTGTCGCCACCATGACCAATGACCACATGGCCGTTATAGGTTTTCTGATAGAAGCCGTATGCCATACCTGTAAAGCGGTCATCACCAGCGAATAATAATGAGTGCATCAACTTCGCCGTATCTTCTTGCAAAATGCGTTGACCGTTGTATTCACCGTTATTTAGGTGCGCTAGCATAAACTTTGCCATGGCATCGGCACTTGCTGCCATGGCACCGGCAGGACCGAATGAATTGATCATCTCAAACGGTTGCTCAGCAAACTTACCCATTTCACGGGTATAGCCTTTGACCATGTGCTCATTCAATTCATCAGACAATGGTTCGTCAAAGCTCGCGTATTCCATGCCCAGTGGTTCGTAGATGTTCTCTACAATGTACTGGTTAAAAGGCACGCCAGAGACATTCTCAACCACTAAACCTGCCAACGCCGTAGCGTAATTTGAATAGGACGATACCTCACCCGGCGGATTCACCCGCTTCGGAATATATTTCGCCATGGCTTCAGCCAGCTCAGGTCCTTTGTTCGGATAGTACTGAATCAAATAACCTAAACCGCCGTCTTCAAAGCCCGCGGTGTGACCGAGAATATGACGCAGTGTAATCGGCTCATCGTAGGTCGCAGGAATTTCGAAATCGAGGTAATCGTTTACATCGGCATCCAAATCAACGCGACCCTGCTCATGCAGTTGCATAACTGCGGTCCAGGTAAAGAGTTTGGACGTAGAACCAATCCGGAACAGCGATTTTTCAGCGCTGACGGGGATCCGTTTTTCCAAATCTTGATAGCCGTAACCTTTAGAAAAAATGAGCTCGCCGTTTTCCACCACCGAGACGGTGACGGCAGGAATATCTTCCAGCTTCATCTGGGCTTCAATAGTGCCGTCAATATAGGCTTCTATGTTCTCGAGCTTGCTCTGTGCCAGTGCTTGCGAACTGAGTGCAAATGAACTCAAGAGCAAGCTAAACGCTGCCATGAACAGCGTACTGCCACGAAATTTGTGACTGACCTGCATAAGTGTTCTCCTTGTTGTTATTCGTTATTCGTTATTCGCTAATAGCGAGTAGCTTTAATTGGGTTATTGCGAACTGGCTGGCCCGGGAGCAAAGATTCATTCAGTTCGCCGTTATCAATCAGTGGTTGTCCGTTGACCAGCAAGTACTTCACACCCTGCGAGAGCTGAGCAGGTTGTTCGAACGTCGCGGCGTCACGAATTTCATCGAAATCGAAGACCACGATGTCAGCATCAGCGCCTTCCTGTAAACGACCTTTGCGGCGCATTTGCGGTACATACGACTCCAAGATAGAAGCCGGGCCGTAACTGACGCGACGAATCGCTTCGGGCAAGCTAATCAAGCCGCGTTCGCGAGCATATTGGCTAATAAAGCGCATATAAGTGCCAGCGCTGCGTGGATGTGACCATGCCTCTTCAGGTAGCGGCCATACGTCGTCAGCAATGGGCTCCCCGGCAATCGTCCAATCGCCACCGTCGGAGGCAATCACGCCATCAGGAAACAGCATGGAATAGTCGAGTAGTGCTTGATCTTCCGGTTTCTCGGTATCAAGGAAGTGAATGATGATTCCAGTGGATGGTGCTTCATTCTGCAGGCGCGTAAAGGTTTCTTCATTGAGGCGCTGGCCGTCGACGACAAAACTTTCGGCAGTAATGCCACCAATGCGTTCACGCCAGCCTTCACCACGGAACATCGCGGCACCAATGGACGTAGCACCGGCACCGTATGGATACGCTTCAGTTGAAATCTTGGCTCCACGTTCTTGCGCACCACGAATCATCTCGCCAATCAACCGAATGTCTTTCAGGCTAATGGAGTTCATATGCACAATGTGCGCTTGTACACCGGTACTGGCAGCAACGGCCACAATTTCTTGCATGGCTTCAAACGAACTTTCAGGTTCTGCCATCGACAGGTAGCGGGCGTGAGTAAACGTCGGAGCTTTGCGTGCAGCCGCCAGTTTGCTGACGGCATAATATTCTTTGTAGCCTGATCCAGGCGCATAACCGGTCAAGAAACCGACGCCAAGACCGCCTTCATCCAAACCTTCAGCCACCCGTGCTTCAATTTCAGCCAACTGATCTGGGGTTGCTATGGAATTTTGCCAGCCTTGTCGGTTCATGGCTGCGGCAAACCAATCCGCATTGCCTTTGGGTTCCATGTCGAGCACTGCGGCTAACCGGGTACCGAGCCAATTCACTGAGGCGCCATAGTTAATCGGGCGCCCTTCAGCCGTTCGGGTGGCATAGAAATCTGCCACTGGATAAGTACCAGATTCTAGCTCTAAGGCTGTAGTGACGCCGTCGAAGGCTTGCACCCGCCCAGACAAAATAGACTGTCCGTGCGCATGCATATCAATAAACCCAGGACTCACCACCAAACCACGGACATCAATTATGCGCTTAGCAGTGATCGCTTCTGCAGTAATAACGGCAATGGTATTGCCTTGCATACCGACATTGCGGATCGCATCAAGCCCGGTTTCGGGATCAATCACGCGTCCACCGGTTAGCACGATGTCATAAACCGTCTCGGTTGTCTTTGCGTGCGCAAGTGGCATGAACGCCAGTGCCAGCAGCAGAGTCGTCAGCTTCAGTAGGTGCGACATAAAGTGAAACATAGTTCGCTTCCGTTACTCGAATTGTTGATTAATTAATCACACCGAAAACCTTTTGTACAGCTTTAATTAGAGTTATGGCTGTTTTAAATGTAACATAATACAGTTAAGAGCCAAGTGAAATGAATGCTTGCCTTACCTAACGAAATCTATTTACATGCTGTTATACTCGTTCACGCACGTCAGCACGGTTTAAAGTAATAGTTAATCAAGGGAATAGTGAAGCCATGACCACACCAGATACTTCAGATCCATATGGGATCGTGATGGATGCTATCGTCACCCAGAAGTTACCACCGAGCCATAAGGTTTCGGAGAATATTCTGAGTGACACCTTTGGTATCAGTCGCGCTATTGCTCGGAATTTGATGGAGCGACTGGTCGCACAGCATTTTCTCGTGACCTTGTCACCACGGGTTACTCAAGTAGCGCCACTGACGTTACTCGAAATCCGCCAGAATTTTATGTTGCGCCGCATGCTACTGCCTGAAGTGATTTCTATTGCTGGCGCCAAAGTTGGCTTCGACAAAATTACCGAGCTGAACAATAAGATTGAAAAATTGATTCACTTCAAAGATGACGACACCGCACTGGAGCTGTTGAAAACCAATAAAGAACTCAACCTAACGCTGTGTGAGCCGGTAGGTTATCCATTGATGATTGACTGGATTCGGCAATTGGAAGATACCGCCATGCGCATCTACTGGTTATATGTGAAGACCAAACAGTCATTCCCGTACTCCAGTGACCAACAAACGTTGATCATTGACGTGGTGAAAAGCGACGACAGCAAACGTATTCAAAGCTGTATTACGGACATGATTGTGCAGACCGAAGAGCGGATTTTAAACGCGATCTTCCAGAACAAGCAGTTCTACACCCAAGACTTAATCGTTTAGAGCTGCGTTTTGCCGAGCGTTGACGATACGGTACAAGCCAATCGTCAACAAGGGTACGATCACCACCGCAATGTAGGCATACGACAAGTAGCCGTAGCCACTCGCAATCAAATCAATGATGCCGATTTCATTGGCTAAGAATGTCGCAATAAACAGGAATAACAAGGCGAGCGCGCCTCGCAACCATTGTGGGAACGGTTGGCCTCGCACTTGATAAGTAGCTGCTACACGCTCGTTGACTGCATGAATTACACCGGTACCGGTTTCAATAAAGGTGCCAAACAACATGACCTTAAATACCAGCAATAACCATACAATGCTCAGTGCCGACAATATTTCGACCACTGGAACGGGTGCATCAATCACCGCTGGATAGCCCGCCAGCAAGGTCAAAAAGACCAAAATACCCGGTGCTATCGCAACACCACCCGCTATGAATCCAGCCCCAACCGCGTGCCGTGACCGCATAAAGCGTGGTACTACAAACAACACTGCAGCTAAGGCATTTAAGTTGTAAGCGGCATAACGCACTCCATCAACACCCCAGCCGACACGCACAGTCGCGTCGGCAAAATGCTGAGCAATATCACCACCAAAGCGAGTGTAGGTAAAGATGGCGAGCACAATATAGGTGACGAAAAGTAATGCCGACCAGCCCACAAATACCTTCTCAATGAGGGTGCTACCAAAGAAGGTCAACAAGCCGACAAAGAGCATTAAAGTAAGCACCCCATAAACCGGAGGCCAGCCCAATAGTTGACTGACAATTTCACCGGAAGCGGAGCCGAGCACTGCAAGTACCAGCAGCGCAATGAGTAGGTAGATAACCTCAAACAGCCACCAATAGCGGCCGAGCAAGGCTTGGAAAAAGGATTTGTAGTTGTAGCTTTTAGTGATGCGGGCGAACTCAAACGCAATGGCCAGCACCACGCCCCACACCACGCAAGACACTAACATGCCAAGCAAACCACCCCAGGCGCCATGCACCAAGAAGAACTCGGTGATTTCACGTCCAGTACCGTAGCCACCGCCCACAATCACCGATTGAAAGATGAGTCCAGGTACTAAATAAATACTAAACCAACGGGTCCAACGATTAGTTTCCGACATGTACCTGACCAGCTTCTTCCCTGTGAAACAGACGATTGATGTTGTCTATGATAGCTTCGCATCCGTCGATCAGTGGGTCAATACAAGGTACGCCGACTTTGCGTTCAATCTCTTGTAAATACGCCAGTCGGTCACGCGGTGGAACGGCCAGTGTATTGACGCTCACACCAACACATTTCACGTTTGGATTCACAATGCGTGCGCATTGCAAGTGCAAGTTAATACAGTCTTGAATATCGGGAATTGCATAGTCGGGACAAGTACTCACGGTTTTGCGTGTCGAGTCATGGCAGACAATTATCGCATCGGGTTGAGAACCATGCAGTAGCCCCATGCTCACCGCCGAAAATGACGGATTGAAGAGGGAGCCTTGGCCTTCGATAATATCCCAGTGCGCGTCGTGGTTATCGGGCGAGATCAACTCCGCTGCGCCACTAACAAAGTCACTGACCACACTATCAATCGGCAAGCCATTGCCCGCAATCATGATTCCAGTTTGTCCGGTGGCGCGGAAGGTGGCATCAATGCCGGCAGCATTGAGGCCAACCGTTAAAGCAAGCGCGGTGTACTTCTTACCCACAGCGCAATCGGTTCCGACTGTGAGCAAGCGCATGCCAGTGCGTTTGCGGCCTGTAGCAATGGGCAGTTCGCTACGCACTTGACGTACGTTCACTATTTGCCCCGAACCACGCTGCTGTGCAGCCATTAACTCAGGAATTAATGCGAGATCAGTATGTAACCCATTAACGATATCCAAGCCTTGCTCGAGCGCCGCGACAAACGTAGGCATCCAGTTCGGTTTGATGCTACCACCGACGGTTGCTACGCCAATCACAAGACTGCGAGCTCCTTGAGCAATCGCTTGCTCAAGGTCGATATCCGCTAAACCGAGGTCGACGCCACAACCGGGTAATCGCAGTTGTCCCAGAACACTATCGCCACACCACTTCGCCAACCCAGCACCGGTTTTGGCTAAGGTTTTATCCTCTATGTCACCTAGAAAGATGACATAGGGAGACTTCATTTGAAGCGTATTCATGTGTTACATCAGCCTCTTAGAACTTGTACGAAACGGATACACCAATTTTGCGTGGCTCGAGCGGAATACCTGTAATGCTGGCTTGGTCTGTACCTGGAATCGCGCTGGCATTAAAGAAGGTATAAGCCTTTTCATTGAACAAGTTGTTTACGTACAAGGTTGCCGTCCAATTACCCCATTCAGCGCCTGTGGTGAGGCTAACTGTGGTGATGTCGTCGCTAGGAACATTGACGGTTGGGTTCAGCGGGTCGCCATTTTCAAATGATGACCGAGAGCCGTCTTTGTAACGTACGCTAGCTGTGACCCAACCAGGAATGTTGTCGCTTAACTGATAGTCATAGAATGCGGCAGCATTGGCGGTCCACTTTGGAATATTTGGGACGCTTTGGCCTTTCAATCCGAACAACTCTGGCTCATCTTCGTTCAACGTACTGTCGCTAAATGCAGCGTTGGCACGAACTCCAAAGTTATCCGTCAGTTGATAGTCCAGGCTACCTTCCCAACCATTCACGGTTATACCATCGCGGGCGTTACCATCGGTTGAAATACCGAAGAAGGTTACAATCGTCTGGAAGTTGTCCCAGTTGATGTAATACAAAGAGGATTCATAGCGAAGTTTGTCGTTATCGGCGGTGCCTTTAATACCTACTTCGTAGCTCCACAAGTCATCTTGCTCAACGACGGTTTGAGACAATTGCTCGCCCGTGAAGGGATCGCTGACGCTGAGGTTTGCTGATGCAGGACGATAGCCGCTGGCGATACGTCCATAAAATGACATTTCGTTGGAAGGTCGATAGCGTGCAGTAAATAAGTAGGTTTCGACGGTCTCTTCTACTGGATCCATGATATCGACCGAGGAGCCACCGAGGAATGGGCCATCTTGTTCGAAGATTAATGCCAACTCGGTTTGTGAAACTCGTAAGCCAGCGGTTACATCAAAGTTATCGTTCAGGTAATAGGTGACGTTACCGAATGCGGCTAACTCGTTATAGTCGCTGGGGAATCGCGCAACCAACGCGAGGAAATCTTGCGGCATACCAATCAAGCGTTGTGCATTGTCAGTCGACTCGTCGGTATAAAACAAGCCTGCCAGCCATTCAATGTCGCCTTCCTCGGTTGAGGTTAAGCGCAATTCGTGTACGGTTTTATCAGATTCAACTTCGCGTGATAATGGCGCTTCAGTCACACTGCCTGCGGCAAAGCCACCGAGCTGCTCAATAAGTGGACCGTACAAAGAGCGAACATCCTGAGCATTGTAGCCTTCATACTTGGCTTTGCTAGTGGTGAAGTCGAGGACCATACCATCTAATTCATAACTAAAACTTGCTGAAGCAAGATCCTGAGTCAGCTCATCAATTTCAAATGAATTATCTGATTTGAATTCACCGTAAGCTTCATCCTTATTCACAGAAGCGATGCGTACAGCAGAGCTGTAGTTATACTCAGACTCTTGCTTTAAAAGCTTCAGGCGAATATCAAGACGATCACTGGCATTGAAATAGAGATCTGCTGAGTAGCCGTAATCCTCTGAGTCATTAGCATTCTCGAGCCTTACATTACCCGTAGCAGGGTCGACTTGGTCAACAAAGCCACCTTTATCAGAGGTAAATGCCGCGAGAGTAAGTCCTAACTTGCCCTCAATAATTGGGAAGCTATAGAAGCCGCGATACGTTTGTGAAAAGTCACCACCATTGATTTGCGAGAAATCGACGCCGAAATTACCACGCGCTTCAAACAGCTCAGGTTCGTTACTAATGTAGCGAATGGCTCCGGCAATTGCGGTCGCACCATATAAAGTACCTTGCGGTCCTTTCACGAGCTCGACTCGAGCCACGTCACCGAGCAGACCGTCAAAATATAAGCGGCCACCAGCGGCATAACCTGTACTACTCGTCAGTGGTACGTCATCTAAGTAAATAGCTGTAACCGCTGAGTCATTGCGTTGGCTAACACCACGCGCACTGATATTCCCGCGGCCTTGGTGGCCAATGGTGCTGTTAAAGCTAAAACCTGGCGCTTCGGCAATCACATCAGAGATAGAAGTCAGGCCGCGTTCTAAGAAATCATCGGGATCGACAGCGACAACTGCAGCAGGCACATCTTGGATAGTTTGCACACGGCGGGAGGAGGTTACTTCAATGACTTCAACGTCTTCGACGTCGTTTTGTTGTGATTCTGGTTCTTCAGCTTGCTGCGCCATTGCGCTTAAGGATACGACGGACATTCCATAGACGAGCATTCGAATACTACGGGTTAAGTAATTGATTTTATGGTTCATAGTATACCCACTGTCACTAGTTGTTTGATTGTTTACGCGAGATTCTGAGGCGAATCTTCTTGTTGTGTTGGTTAAACAATAATCAACAGAAAAGTGGTTGTACAGCTTTATTTTTAAAAAAGACAGCTTTATAGTGAAACAAGAATGTTTATGGCGTGCTTAATCGTTCGCGATGACGCTTATCCCTCAGTTGAAGGTAAACCTATGAAGATCAGCGCAGTAAAAGTGGCAGAGTTGAATGTCGAGATGCATCACGCGATTAAGACGCCCATTGGAGATATTTCAGCGGCACGCAATGTGGTGGTCAAAATTGAGACCGACGCCGGCGTGTTCGGTTGGGGCGAGACGAGCCCAATGGCGGCCATTACCGGTGACTCGCAAGCCAGTGCTTATGCAATGGGTCTGGATATGGCAAAACTCCTGATCGGACAAGACCCGCTAGCCATTGAGACAAACCTGAGATTACTGCGCCGTTATTGCTCACAAGCCACCAGTATTTTATGTGCCTTTGATATAGCTCTATATGATCTAGCGGCGAAGCAAGCCAATATGCCGCTGTATCAGTTCTTAGGTGGTTCGCTGCGTGAGCTTGAAACTGACCATACCATTGGGCATCAGTCGAGTGTGCTTGGTACGGTCGCGCGAGCTAAAGATCTAGTCAAACAAGGTTTCAATACCATCAAACTGAAAACTGGGCGTCCAGGGCAGGAAGATATTGAACATATTGAGGCGGTTCGGGCGGCCGTAGGCGAGACGGTGAAGCTGCGCATTGATTGTAACCAAGGTTGGGACTATCCAACCGCTGTAGCAAACATTCGTTTACTGAAAGAACTCAATATTGAGTATGTAGAGCAACCACTGGCGGCGTGGGATGTCGATGGCTTTGCTCGCTTACGTGCAAACTCAGCACTACCTATTTGTGCGGATGAAAGTGTATTTACTCACGTGGATGCATTGCGCTTAGTAAAGGCTGATGCGGTTGATTTCTTAAATATTAAATTGGTGAAGTCGGGCGGCATCAATACCGCGTTGAAGATAAGTAGCATTGCCGAAGCCGCAGGCATTCGTTGCATGATTGGCTGTTTTGGCGAGAGCCGATTGGGCTTGTCAGCAGCAGCGCATCTTGCCTCCGCATATCCAAATATCCACTTTATTGACCTTGATTCCGCGTTGCACTTTTGCCATGACCCAGTTACTGGTGGTATCGAAATTATAGAAAATAGCGGTGGCAAAATGATCATTCCTGCTGGTATTGGTCATGGTGCAGAGCTTGATGAGGCTGAACTCGATCACATCACCTGCATCACGGCGTAGGAATAAACATGATTGATTCGCAGAATACCATGGCATTGCTCGCCTGTTTACTCTTGATTGTTTTTGTTGGCTATCAAAGTGAAAAAACGAAAGTCGGTAAGGCCATCTCGGCGCCGCTGATCATCCTATTGATCAGCTTTATTGTCGGTAACCTGGGTGTGTTGCCTATTCAAGCACCCATATATGGTGTGATTCAATCGTTGCTGGTGCCGCTTGCGATTCCTTTATTGCTGTTCGGAGCTGACCTGCGCTTAGCCTTTCGTGAAAGCCGCTTTATGGTACTCGCGTTTTTATTAGCCGTTTGTTTGACCCTGGTTGGCGCCTTTATCGGCGCCTTTTTTATTGATATGGGACCAGCCGAGAATCAAATCGTTGGCGTGCTGGTCGCCAGTTACATTGGTGGCAGCGCCAACTTTGTGGCGACCGCCGAGGCCGTGAACTTTGCCGATTCTTCTCTATATACCGCGGCATTGACCGCCGATGCCATGGGCGCGATTGTATTTTTGACCCTGCTGATGGCATTGCCTGCGGTGAAGTTTGTGTCTGCACGTTTTGCTGCGCGAGAGCGCGCAATAGAGCTGGAAACGCCTGTTGGAAAAGACATCGAACAGTCCAGCGATTCGGAGTCAGTTTCTGAAAGCGGATTGGTTTTCTCGCTACTATTGAGTGCAGTGGTCTGCACCATTGGTTTGTGGGTCGCCTCACTGTTTCCGCTAAGTGGCACCTTTATTATCGCCATTACCGTGTTGTCGCTACTGATCGCCAACTTTGCCCCGGCGCGTTTCAAAGCGTACATTCAGTTTGACTACAACATCGGCACCATCTTTATGTATGTGTTTTTCGCCACCATTGGCTTAGGCGCAGACGTCAGTGCAGTCGTCGATGTTGCCCTGCCGATTGTCGCTTTTCTGGTGATTTTGGTGGTGGTACATATTGTGTTGTTGGTGTGGCTCGGCGCGCGCTTTAAATTCAGCCTACCAGAAATGATGATAGCCTCGAGCGCCTGTATTCTCGGCCCAGCGGCCGCTGCAGCCCTAGCTGCCAGTCGTGGCTGGCGCCACTTGGTCACCCCAGGCATGCTTGCTGGCGTACTCGGCTATGCCATCGCCACCTTCATCGGCATCAGCCTCTCCGCCCTGCTGGGTTAACTACTGTAAAAACTCTAAAACTATCCTCTAATGAGAATGTTTAGTTATTCTCGGCAGCGCTTGCTGGTGTCGAGCTCATATACATTTCACGATTGCCATCCAGCACGTCTTCAAGGAATGTTTTTGCGTCGGTGTAAGTGCGGGCGCCGAAATTGCCATGACTACCTTCTGCACTCCAGCTTCCAAGTACTGCCAGTCTCGGATGATCGTCATGTGGAAGCGTCTTCTCGAGAGTGATGAATTGGAACGTATCAACAGCACCTTCTACGCTCGGATTCTTGAGGATCAGGATCGAGTAGCAATGAGTAAACGACTTGGGCTCAGGAAAGTTTATGAGCACCGCTTCTTCGTTCTCGATAGCTCGAATCTCAATTGAATTGGCGTAGTTTTCACCCAAAATTTCAGTGGCAACCTCGCGAAAATATGAGTCATCGCCAGCTCTCAGTTCATCATAGAACTGACCATTAGAATGATGCGTCCATTCTGGCAGAATTCGATGCTGAAATTGATAAATGTATTTTTCGGATTCATCAGAATCTTCCGCTAGTAAGCCTGCGACTAACGCTTCGGCTTCACTTTTTGTGAGCTCCTCATCATTAACTTGTGGTGGCGCACTAGCACACCCCGCGAGAAGCAGGGTTGCCAATATCAGTGTGAGTAGCGATTTCATGGCACGTCCTTGTGTTGTGGTCTTATTCTTTATTCGAGCTATTACGACTTTTCTCAATGACACCGTAGGTTAAACCCGCAGCGATGCCCAAAATCATTAACGTTGGAAATTGGTCGAAGGCAAAGGAAAACAGTGCGCCGATGATCAGACCGACAAATAGGTACTTCCAAATCGGGTTCTCTTGCTTTTTCTCTGTCATTGTTCTGATTCTCATTCTTCTAAAAATAACTCGAGGAACTTCAATACTATGGGGTTTTCGTGAACTTTGGCCTCGGTAAGAGTATTGATATCATAACGCAGACCATCCGTATTGCCGAGTGCGACCAATGTCAGATTATCGTCTGGCGCTTTGACGAGCATTCCTGCGTAGGCATCGGGCCACCAACCACTGTGCCACACCAAACGATGACCTTGCCAATTCTGGACAAACCAACCGTAAGCATAGGGCATAGGTTGTCCGTCACTATCCATTGCTGGTGTCCACATTCTCTCAAGCAATTCCGCGGACAGAATTCGTCCTTCATCCAAAGCAACCGAGTACTGTGCGATTGCTTTGGCGCTCGCAATAATGCCGGAGCTAGCGTTCAACTCGGTGTTGGGCAGTATTGAGTTTGCAAGTCCATCACCTTCTTCAGGGGCGTGTCGAAAAGGTGGTGCAAAATGGGTCAACACCGAGCCGCCATCAGGGTCGCGCCAGCCCGCTGCGATGTTCCTGAGTTCGGCTGCGTCCAGCACGTATTTTTTCATCCAATACCGCCAGCTGTGGTCCGTGTTTTCTTCGACCCAGTTAGAAAGACGGCCGAACACAATTGGGTTATAGAAAAAGCTCGTTCCCGGTTCACCATTCACTTGGTGCTGAAGTACGTGACGCAATGAAATAGGCTGGCCACAGTTGATGGGCGGAATCTGGTCGCCATTCTCAAGCTCACCGCCGCCAAATATAAAGCCACTGGTGGCGATCCACTGGCAGCGGCCATCCCAATCACTCAAGGTGGTGAAGTCGGCGTCGAGGTCGATATGTCCATCCGCTTCCATGGCCAGCAACGTTACAGCCGTAAACGTTTTAGTTATGGAAGCGGCAAGATAACTTGTGTCCTCGGTCGTCGCCTCCTCGGCGTCGTGATCCTGAAAACCAATGGTCTCCAGCATAATAATTTCACCGTCTTTCACGACAGCAACCGACAGGCTTGGAATCTTGTTTTGAACACGAATTTCTCTCAGATAAGACTGAAACTCACTTATTTCGTGGCTCATACTCGGTGAGCGTGGTGAAGCTTCAACATTAGAAACGAGCGCAAGCGAAAGCGTAAGCAAAGTAGATACTATGCCATTCATGATGTTCTCCTTGACCAAATTTCAGGATTTAACTTGGTTTAGTGACTTTTTTAGATCGAAGAAATGGAATGCTGGGGTAAAAGCATTTTTTAGATTTAACGACCGCAATGACGTTAATCAACATAACCAAAGCGGTGAAAGGCATGACTGCGATAAAGAACAAAAAGCCGTAGCCTTGAACACTGAGTAGCGCAACAAATGCAAGCACAAATAGAATGCTCATGGTGATGTGGAAATTCACCACCGCACGACCATGCGCGTCATACAAAGGATGATCGTCGCGTTTGTGAATCCATAAAAATAAAGGAATCAAAATACTCAGAAATGGCACCATGAAACCAATAAATGGCGCAGCATGAATTAACAGTAACCACTTTGTCTGGACATTGTCGTCACGCGGATTTTCGAGCTCCAACAGATCATCAACTTCGATATCCAACGCGGCGGCTAACAATTTAACAGTACGCAGATGCGGACTCACTTCGCTTTTCTCTAAGCGCTGAATGGTACGCACGGTCACACCCGTATTCTCAGCAAGCTGCTCTTGGGATAGGCCCTTTAACTTGCGTTGATATAACAACCGTTCTGCGAATGCTGCTTGGTTCATGATTTAATTCGGCTCTATTGCGGTGCATTTGATGGAGACATCATAGCCAATACTACCTGACACGTTTACGACATTGTAATGTCATGTTCCTGTCAATTGCCGATGAATACTGGAATTTTGTAGTTTGAGAGTGGATGAGAGGACTATTCTTTAGGGGCGCGCTTTTTCGCTGAAGCATCAACTGCTACCCCGAAAATTAGACCTAGAGCGATACCGGTCGCTAGATTGTCAAAGATAATTCCGAAGGTAACACCAATAATTAAGCCAAAGCCGATACGACTCCCCGCTGCCTGATTTGATTTCTCAGCCTCAGCTTCATGTTCTGAATCTTTTTCACTCATATTCGTGCCTTAATTAGCAATATTTTATCTCTATTTTATTGAGAGGCTATCGTATATTGTTTCGATAATGCTGCGTACTTGTTTATAAAAGTATCAACAAACTAGTTAAAGACAAGGAAATTTTTATGGCGAGAAGGAAATCAACGGGCGAAGAGCTGCTCGAGCTATTCAGCTTAATGCCATGGTACATCTGTTTGATACTTGCTTTAGCTCTACATTTTGGAGTTGATGTTTACGTTTCAATGTCTGCGCCTGATACTGAGTTGAAAGCCAGTCCCCAATTGGCAAGCAGTGTAATCAGCAATATGTTCGGTAATATTGTGTTGCTGCTATCGAAGTGGGCTCTTCCTTTCCTTCTTATTATTGCAGCGTTTGGATCCTTTATGCGCTCAAAGCGTCAGGCTCGGGTCTATGATGGCATTAAGTCAGCTCAATACGATGAATCCATTTCCAAACTATCATGGCGAAATTTCGAAGTACTCGTTGGTGAGTTCTTTCGTCGCGACGGTTACATCGTCTACGATACCGGCAAGGGTAAAGATGGTGGCGTTGACCTCAGGGTTATCAAAGATGGCCAGTTATATCTGGTTCAATGCAAGCACTGGCAACAATTACGTGTCCCGGTAAACGTTGTCCGAGAGCTATTTGGTGTAATGATATCTGAAAATGCAGATGGCGTGTTCATCGTTGCTTCCGGTAGCATGACCAAGGATGCCAAAGAGTTCGCACAAGGCAAACGAATTGAGGTGATCGACGGCAAAAAGCTACGACAGTTTTTTGAACAACAACAGCAGTCAAAAGAGCGATATCGATTCGTCCCAACGTCAGTCGAAACCAGAGAAAAGCACTCGTGCCCAATCTGCGGAGGGGAAATGACAGAGCGTGTCGCAAAGCGAGGGCCGAGAGCAGGACAGAAGTTTCTTGGTTGCCTCAAATATCCTAACTGCCGAGGAATTGTGAACTTATAAAACGACTTGTAGCAGTTACAATAAAAGTTTTGGTGCTAACTAGTAAGCGTGAGCACCAGCGTGCGCGCGCCGCCGTGGTCTCGATGCTCGCACAAGTAAATACCCTGCCAGGTTCCCATGTTTAAAAGACCATCGGTTACCGGAACAGTGACTGAGCTACCCAGCAAACTAGATTTTAGATGCGCCGGCATGTCGTCTGGACCTTCGCAAGTGTGACGATAGTAGGGCGCGTTTTCCGGAACCATAGTATTGAAGTGACTTTCGAAGTCGGTGCGTACGGTGGGATCAGCATTCTCATTGATGGTCAGCGATGCTGAGGTGTGCTTGATAAACACATGTAGCAATCCTGCTTTTACCTCATGCAAGTTAGGCAACCCTCGTTCAATATCATCGGTAATGATGTGAAATCCGCGTGGATAGGGACGTAATCTGAGTTCGGTTTGAAAAATCGGCATGACAGTTCTCGCTAACGTGGTTAAGCTGAAGCTATCAACTATTAGCGCTTGCATCAATCCTCGCACAGGCAGCGTATCGGGAAGCCGATGTCCATTTATTCGCGTTTCATTTAAGCCGCTATATCCGCACGAGCTAAAGTGTTCTGAATTAAATTTTACGATAAACATAAAATATTCGTTGCATATCATTGAATCTGGATCTATCTTGTGGGTGTTCGCATGGCGCAATGAGCGCTGGCACTTCCAATTTGGAGTCAGACAATGAAATCGAATTTCTATCAGTGGGCGAGTATGGCAGCATTGGCGTTGGCTATCTTGTTCCCAATTTATTGGCTCGGTGTGTTTGGTCTCGCTATCGACAATTACGAGAGCGGCTTTGTGGATAACATCACCACGCTTGATGCTTGGGATGTGTTGTTCGTGATTATTGGCGCGCTTGAAGTTTTTGTTTACTTGGCGCTGCGTGGGTCGTTTAAACATCAAATCGAAGGCGGGTTAGCAGCCGTGGCGCTGCTCGTTATGGCAGCATTGGTAGCGTTGTTTCATCTGACGGTAGTAGTGGATATCTCATTGTCGATGGGGCTATTAGCCAACTATAGCGAAGGACTCATCGAGTTCGTATTGATTGCCAGCTTGGTCATTCTCTTCTTGTACGCGGCAGTGGCCTTTGTGTTTGCCATTGCACTACTACTGAAGTTCGCTGAGCTCAGCATGCTAATGAAAGTGTTCGCATGTGGTGTGTTGATCATGGCAGTGTTCCAGTTCACAGTGATTCTAGGTATCGCCAATATCTTCTTGTTCCCAGTATTGATGCTGCTGCTCGCAGTGCATTTCTGGCGTGGTGAGCAAATTGTTGAGGTGGTTTAGCGTGCGCAGAGGTACCGTGAAATGAGCATTCAAATCAATCTCGACGTTGAGCTCGCTAAGAACAAAATGTCACTAACCGAGCTTTCGGAGCGGGTGGGCGTGTCGATGACCAACTTGTCGCTGCTGAAAACCGGCAAGGTCAAAGCCATCCGCTTCAGTACGCTGGAAGCTATTTGCCGTGCGCTGAATTGTCAGCCCGGCGACCTGATGGCCTACTTGCCCGACTAGCGATTGGGGAGCAGCGCGAGTGCGAGTTCGTAAGTGTGCTCGGTATCGGTACCATGATGATAGAGCTCGGAGAACTCGGCGTATTTGTCGACCAGAGCAATGATGTCTTCGCACAGCTGTTGATGGGCTTTCGGTGGGAGATGAAGAGGTTTGAGCAGCAACAATTCGCGGGCATCGCGCTCGGGTTGTAGTAAGTGTTCACTTGCACGTTGAACATGCTCTGCAATGCTGCGACGCAGCACCAAACTATCGGGCGCGAAGCCGAGGGGTGGGTCAACCGAGAAACGAATGTGATTATCAACGCCGAGTTCTATTAATTCGACATCTTCCAGCAGCCGTAACTTCTGATACAAAATGACTTGGTTTAGTCCCAATTGCTCGGCCGCTTGCGTTGCAGTCTTACGCAAGAAAAATAGTTGCACGAACAGTTCGTAGAGTACTGAATCGTCGGCGAACGCCTGATCTTGTCGCGGCGTAAAGTAATGGTGCTGGCCATGTTCTCGTTGCGCCGCTTGCAGTAGGTCGGTGACATCAATTCGACAGTAATCAGCTAATAACAGCAATCGTTGTAGACTGATGTCGTCCTGATTTAGCATGCGCTTGACGGTATTCTCTGACACGTCCATAAGCGCCGCGATGTCTTGGTACGTCACTCCGTTGTCTTTGAGCTTCGCTTTAATGAGCTCTAAACAGCGATCAATGACCAGAGGGTGAAAGGAAGTTCCAGACATAACGCCTCAGAAGTATCAAATAATGATAATCATAGTATCAATATTTGATGCTCTTTAATCAACTCTTCCCACTCTATTGCTCTCAAACCGGAACCTACTTACAGTCTCTATATCTGTTCACTATTCACCGTTCACTTTCCAGCAACCGTTCACTTTCCAGAAACAGAGCCAGCTATGACCACCGACACCCAACCTAAAAAGAAGCAATGGACTGACCGCTTCAGCAACTGGTATTACCCAATGATTGCTGCATTGCTCATCATGTTCGTGATTGACTATAGCGTGCGCGGCTTATTTGATTACAAGCTCGCACGCGTTTGGACGATGGTGATCTACCTTGGACTGTACTTCGCGATTGCGGGTTGGTTGAACACCATTCGCGTCCCTAAAACAGAACGAAAATCGCATCCGGCAGAAAACTGGCCAACGTCTGGTCCTATTCGTCATGTTTCTCGGTACGTAATGATCGTCACGTTTTATCCATCGCTGCTGTTGTCGTCACTAAACCCATGGCAATTGATTCAGCAGTTCAAGCAACTCGGTGGCCAGGCGCGCATTGCTAAGCGCATAAAAGGACGTGAAGAGGAGTTTGCTGAGTATCAAACCAAGGTTAGCTACCGCTTACCGTTCGACGGCGAATGGCTCGTGTTTAATGGCGGCTTAACGCAAGCAACCTCACACTCGTGGGACGTGTTGACCCAGCGCTATGCCTATGACTTTGTGCAAGCAGATGCGGAGTTCCGGAGGCATCAACACAGCGGAGCTCGGCTTCAACATTATTTTTGCTACAACCAGCCAATTCTTGCCGCCGCTGATGGCGAAGTGGTTGCGATGGTCGACAACATTGGCCCCGCCCCATTGGTGGGCTTTGCTGTGATGGATTTTTTGTGCCGTCATTTTGCTGGCAATCATGTCATTATTAAACATGCTGAAGGTGAATACGGTTTCTATGCACATCTCGTCAAAGGTTCGATACCGTTGAAAGTTGGCGATCGCGTGCAGCAAGGTCAGCGCATCGGCAACTGCGGCCACACTGGTCATTCAACCGAACCACATCTGCACTTCCACCTGCAAGATGGACCCAATTTATTTACCGCTATGGGGCTCCCCATCCGTTTCGAGCACGTCGGTGAAATCACTCGCGGCCAGCGTGTGAGGCATCAATAAACTCAATCGAATTTATGTATAATTGAACCTAACGACCAAAACCGCGACGTCAGGAATTCGATGAAACCAGAGATCACCATTAAAGATGCTGCGGCGCAAGAGAAGATGCGCCATGCAGGTCAGTTACTGGCGCAAGTATTCAAAATGCTGGATGCGGAGATTCGGCCGGGTATCACGACCATGGAAATCAACGATTTAGTTGAGGACTATATTGTGAATGACCTGCAGGCGCGTCCGGCGAGCAAGGGACAGTATGGTTATCAATATGTGCTGAATTCGTCGGTGAATGAGGTGGTGTGTCACGGAGTTCCGAAAGCGAATCAGCCGCTGAAAAGCAGTGATATTGTGAATATTGATATCACGCTCGAGAAAGACGGCTACATTGCAGATTCAAGCAAGATGTATGTGTTACCAGAGGCGATGCCGCTGGCGCGGAAGCTTGTCAAAGTGACCACACAAGCCATGTGGAAAGGCATCGAACAGGTGCGCCCGGGTGCTCACTTGGGTGACATTGGTAGTGCTATTCAAACCTATGTGGAGTCGCATGGTTATAGTGTGGTGCGCGAGTATTGCGGACACGGCATCGGCCAGGAAATGCATGAAGCGCCAGAGGTGACCCATTACGGCCTGCCGAATACGGGTGTGCAATTGCGCGAGGGGATGACCTTTACTATCGAGCCGATGATCAATCAGGGTTCTGCCAAAATAAAAACAAAGAAAGATGGTTGGACCGTGATAACCCGCGACAAAAAACTATCCGCACAAACGGAACATACTATTTTAGTGACGGAGGATGGTTGTGAGGTCCTCACATTGCGCGAAGAAGAAGAGACCGCCGGATTACCCCGGTATTTGAACGCTAAGGACGCATCTTGAAGCCCGAGATTCAACGCGGAAAGTATAAGCACTACAAAGGTAACCACTACGAGGTCATCGATGTAGTGCGGCACTCAGAAACCGAAGAGTGGCTCGTGCTGTACCGACCTCTTTATGGCGAACGAGCGCTCTGGGTGCGTCCGTTCGACATGTTTGTCGAACAGATCACCGTAGACGGCAAATCAATACCACGCTTCCGCTTTGTTGAGACGTAAGAGTGATGCTTAGCTAGTCATCGCGACTGGCTAGCAGTAACCAAACAAAAACACAGCTTGCGAAATATTGGAAGGCTCCGTTTAGCGACATCGCGCCTGCTTGTGTTTGCCACATTTGCATCAAGCTGCCACCGAATACGCCAAAATATCCAAACCAGACGATGATGCCAATACCAGCACCCAACAATGCAAACCGCTTAGCGCGATTGAATGTTGCGGCATCTGCTCGGCGCGCAGACCATAGGTCAAAAGCACCTTTCGCGAGAATAATTCCAGCCAGTATCTCAGTTGCAATAATGACAACGACAGCTAACCAAACGATGGTGCCATTGGTAATGGACGGAATAATTGAGTTTGGATAAACAATATGATCTTGCAGGGATAAAACGTAAGCAATAGCGCCATAGCAAGCATCAATATTGGCGATATTTTGTAGGGCATAAAGCAGGCACATTAACGCGAGCAATAACACAAACACGCATTTTAGAGTTCTAATCATGAGTTGGCTCTCCCGTTGTGAACGCTGGAAGCCGATACAACGTGGCGAGAAGGGGAAGAATGCGTTCTTAACCGCAAGTCTAGTCCATAAAACTGATATGCAGCAGATATTTTGTCGAAGCGCTTAGTCAGCGGTAAGCGATTCGGTAACTATGGCTTTAACATGAATGTGAGTAGTGTCGTAGAGTGGGACTTTCGTATCTGAATTATTGATGAGCATACCGATTTCAGTGCAGCCGAGGATGACACCTTGAGCACCTGCGCTGGCAAGTTCATCAACAACTTTAAGATAGACCGACTTGGATTCTGGATGACATTGGCCATGGCAAAGTTCGTCGAAGATAATCCGATGAATTTGTTGGCGCTCTGCGAGTTCTGGTACGAGAACACGAATACCCTGTTGCTCTAAGCGCTCCCGATAGAAGTCTTGTTCCATAGTAAACTGGGTACCGAGTAGGCCAACGGATTCAATGCCGTCCTGTTTGAGTCGTTCTGCCACCACATCAACAATATGGAGCAATGGAATACGAACCGCTGCAGCAACTTCGTCGGCTACTTTATGCATGGTGTTGGTACAAATCACCAGGAATTCAGCGCCCGCTCGTTCGAGTGCTCGCGCGGCATCCGCCAGAATCACTGTAGTCGCTGCCCAATCGCCACTATGTTGTAAGCGCTCAATTTCCGCAAAATCGACACTATAGAGCACCAGCTTTGCCGAGGCATGCCCACCAAGCGCCGCTTGTACCTGCTGATTCAGCAAACGATAGTAAACCTGAGTGGATTCCCAACTCATACCGCCAATCAAACCAATCGTTTTCACGCTATTGCTCCATTACCAACGCCAGTAAACACATCCTATCATCACAACCAAAGGCGTTGTTCATCTTGTTTTCATCTTAGGTTCAGGACGTGTTCAGGCCGCATCATTAAGCTCAACATCCCAAATAAAGAGGAGTTGAGTGATGAAGACAAAATTATTAGTCACCGCTGTAGCGTTCGCTTTGAGCAGTTCTGCACTAGCACAAGTTGCTGACTCAGTGATTGCTGAGCAGCGGGCACAATTAGCTGCAAATACAGAAGGTAAAGGTTTTGGTCCGCAATCACCACGTGACTTGGACCAAGAAGATGGCAACAATTTACGCCTGTTTAGTAAAGCACCAAGCCATACCCAAATGAATCTTTGTAATATTCATTTTCATGCTGCGGCGGAGCACAAAGGTGGCGAATTCACCACTTATGCCGGTAACGGTGATGGTGAAGGCTACAACACTGGCTATGTCTACAACGGAACGTTGGCGCAAGAATTATTAGCACCGCCAAGTCGTGCTATTTGTCCGGGCTCCAAAGGTTCGTTGCAGTCTGGCGATACTATTGAAGTGCATTATGTATTCTCGAGTGCCCAAGTTCAGCCTGGTGCTACGCTTGGCTCGTGTCTCGCCGACGGCACCATGAACCCGCAACTTCGCGTTGAAGGTCAGGTATTGGTATTGGTCAATGATGAAAATGCGGCTGATTTTCAGCAGTTAGCGGCGGTCGGTACCGAAAACGGTTATCACCAAGCACTCAATATTCCAACCAACACTGGCGATCCAATTGAGTACGCAGGATCAACTACCGGACCCGCTTACAATACTCAAGGCTCACCACTGCAGGTCTCTTGGAGTGTTCGTCCTGAAGTGGCTTACGTGAACATCGACAGTGTCGGCGCTTGGTGTGACAGCAACCCATTTGAAGAGCGTGCCGCTCACGGCGTCCGTAACTTAGTAATCAACCCCGATCTGATTTCGGACATTGATGACTAGTAGGGCTTAGCGGGTGCCAAAAATTTTGTCGCCCGCATCGCCAAGCCCGGGCATGATATAACCGTGCTCATTAAGGTGCGAGTCAACGGCTGCGGTGAAAATGCGGACATCTGGATGCTCCGCATTGACTGCTCGGACGCCTTCTGGCGCGGCCACCAATACCAACACACGAATATCGCGACAGCCTTTGTTTTTAAGCATGGTGAGGGTGGCATTCATCGTGCCTCCTGTGGCTAACATAGGGTCGATGACCAACGCCGTGCGTTGATCGATATCCGCCACCAGTTTTTCGAAATAAGGCACCGGCTGCAACGTTTCTTCGTCACGATACAAACCAACGACACTGACCTTTGCCCCCGGGATCATACCCAGAACACCGTCTAACATACCTAAGCCAGCGCGCAGAATCGGTACCACGGTCACTTTCTTGCCTTTCAGTTTCTCCACTTCAATAGGCGTGCTATTCCAACCCTGAATAGTGTGTGGCTCTAGCGCAAAGTCCGAGGTCGCCTCATAGGTTAAAAGGTTTCCCAGCTCGTTCGCGAGTTCGCGGAAACTCTTGGTGGAAATCCCTGCTTCACGCATGAGGCCAAGTTTATGTTTTACCAGGGGGTGTTGAATCAATTCTACATTCATAGGTATCTCTGCGGTTTGCTCTGGGCTGTCGGACGTTATTTATCATATACTAGCCGAGGCAAAAGTCATGTTATGGAGCGACGTTAGCAATGAAAGTGGGTGTGTTTGATAGTGGTGTCGGTGGTCTAACGGTAGCTCGGTCATTGCAGCAAAGTGGCTGCTTCAGTGAGCTTCTGTACTACGGTGACACCGCGCGTGTGCCGTACGGGAACAAAGACAGTAATACGGTCACGCGGTACGCGTTGGAGGCCGTTGAGTTTTTCAATGGCGCCGACGTCGATGCCCTTGTTGTTGCCTGTAACACCGTCAGTGTGACTGCGTTAGAGGCAATGCAGAAGTTCTCCAATAAGCCTGTTTATGGTGTACTTGAACCTGGAGTGATGGCGCTACAGCAGCTTGCAGCCGAACCCTCTTCAGCGCGAGTACTCGTAATCGCCACGCGCTCAACCATCAAGTCGAATGCCTATCAGCAACGTATCGCTGACCTCGGTTTCCAACATGTTACCGCCATGGCCACACCCCTGTTTGTGCCTATGGTAGAAGAAGAAATTTACGCAGGGCCAATTCTTGACGAAGCCTTCAAGCATTACTTTCGTATGCTTGAAACGCCAGATATTGTGTTGCTCGGTTGCACACATTTTCCGCTCTTAGCAGACAGTATTTCGACCTATTATGGCGGCGCTAAAACGATTCATTCCGGTGAGGCGATGGTAGCATGGCTGAAGCAGCACCTTGATCTCGAGGCTCGGTTCGACAAAACACCCATTCAGATCCTAGCCACCGAGAACGTCGAGGCAGTAAAACGCACTGCGCTGCGCTGGGGCCTGAATCTCTAACGAGTTATACGGGCATTGACCCAACGATTGAGCGAATGCGGCGATAGTTTAGCAGCCAGCGCTGCTAGCTTAGTTTGTATGCCAATGTGCCAATGCATTTTATTGCCTTTGTAGTGCGCCATTCGCCATATGGCTAAGGCAATGTCAGCCGGCTCTAATCGAACACCGAGCTTGCGCATCGCTGGTGTTTCCGGACCCTCAACCATGGCGGTCTTGACGAACAGTGGTGCCGCATCCATGACTTGAATACCCTGCGGTTCCCACTCGAGACTCAAGGCTTCGGTCATGCCTTTGACAAAAAACTTACTCGCCGAATAACTCGCTAGTTGAGGTTGACCAAACAGGGCACTTGCCGAACACATAGTAATGACGCGAGCCTCGCGCCCGCGGCACAAATACTGAAAAGCTGCATGGCAACCATGCATCACGCCACTGCAATTCACATCAATTAAGCGTGCGTGGTCAGCAGCGGCGGTGGCCGTGAAGTCTCCAGACACTAAAATTCCTGCGTTATTGAATAAGACATCGAGAGTACCGTCGCTACAGAATTGTCCAAGTGCGCGGTGCCAAGACTCAGCGGAGCGAACATCGAGGTGTCCTGTCATAATCTGTTCGGGGAACGCCACGGATAGAGCGGCCACTGCTTGTTCGTCGATATCAAAGGCACCGACTCGCCAGCCTCGTGCCGCAAAATAGAGAGCGGTGGCGCGGCCGATACCTGCTGCTGCGCCTGAAATAAATATCGATCGTGTCATGTTGGAGTTCCTGTTAAACCCTGGTCCCAAGGAGGCGTTTCACCATAATAATCGGCGCTAAAATCCAGAAATGCACGCACTTTACTCGCGAGCAGAGTTCGGTGTGCATAGACCGCATAGAGTGCCAGAGGCTCCGGCACATGTTGGTTCAGTACCGGTAACAGTGCGCCCGAGGTTATCGCCTCACTGACTATGAAGGTCGGTTGAATGACTAATCCAGCGCCAGCGATAGCAGCACGAGTGAGCACGTCACCATTATTGGACACCATGGTATGGCGACTTTGTAACCATGTTTTCAGCAGCGGACTGGTATCATCTTCCATCAAGCTATAGTGGAGCAGCTTATGGTTTTTAAGGTCATCTAGCTTGTGAGGCGTGCCCTGTTTAGCTAAATAATCTGGTGCCGCGCAAATGACTAATCGTACTGGAGCCAGACGTTTCGCAATGAGCGAGGAGCTTTTGAGTTGGCCAATACGCAGTGCTAAGTCAAAGCCCTCATCTACGATGTCGACTTTACGGTCATTCAACTGCACATCAAAGGTTACTGCGGGGTACTGTTCTTGGAAGTCATGGAGAAGCGGAGCTAAATGAGCAATGGCAAAAGATACGGGGGCACTAATCCGTATTTGACCAGTGGCGCTGGATTGTAAGCTCCCGAGATCATTTTCAATATCGTCGATTTCTTGGAGTACCTGCCGTGCGCTCAACTCATAGCGCATACCGGCTTCAGTTAAATGCACACGACGCGTGGTGCGATTGAGCAGCCTAACACTTAAATGCGCCTCGAGTTGCCCCACGTATTTGCTCACTAACTGCGGTGACATTCCTAAACGCTCAGCTGCACGCGTGAAGCTGCCTTCGCGCGCGACAGTGATAAACGTTCGCATAGCATCGAGTCGGTCCACATGAATCTCAATTATCAATAGAACGTTGCTAATTATAAAATAAATACCATATTAATAACAGCATGTGTTGATAGTAAAGTGTTGTCCATGCTTGTGGTATCAGCATTTCATCGATTATTAAGAGGACATAGTTATGAACAACCAATTTATTCAGAAAGTATTGAGTACCAATGCCGGTTGGGCAGCGTTTGTGTTGCGGGTTCCAGTGGGTTTAGTGCTAGCTGCACACGGCGCGCAGAAGCTGTTTGGATGGTTCGGCGGTTATGGTTTAGAGGGCACCGGACAATGGATGGGTAGCATTGGTTTAGAGCCAGGCTACATCATGGCATTGTTAGCTGGCTCAGCTGAGTTTTTCGGAGGTCTAGCATTGGCGGTTGGTTTGTTGACTCGTCCAGCTGCTATCGTCACGGCGTTCACCATGCTGGTTGCCGTTTTTGCAGTGCACTTTGAAAATGGCCTCTTTATGGCCAATAACGGCTACGAGTATGCGCTTGTCTTATTCGTGGTGAGTGTAGCGCTAGCAATTCAAGGCGCCGGTAATCTTTCTGTAGATAAAGCGCTGAGCGAGAAGTAATCATGGATGTAGCGTTCATTTCACACGGCGGTGGTCCTTTGCCTTTATTAGGTGATGCGCGTCATCGTGAAATGCGGGAGGTGCTGGCGGACATGCGCCGCCAGCTCCGACAACCTGAAGCCATTATCGTGATTAGTGCACATTGGGAGGCACAACAACCGACCATTACCGCGGCGCAGTCGCCAAGCCTACTTTACGACTATACGGGCTTTCCGCCGGAATCCTATGCCATTCAGTATCCAAGCCCGGGTGCACCAGAGTTGGCATTGGAACTTCAGGCGGCACTGGCGGGATTTGAGCCACAACTCGATGCTGAGCGCGGTTTGGATCACGGCGTGTTTGTGCCGTTAAAACTGATGTATCCAGAGGCGGATATACCGGTTGTTCAAGTGTCACTGATGCGCTCATTAGACCCGGACCTGCATTTGCAACTCGGTGAGGCTTTAGCGTTACTGCGACATCGCAATATTTTGGTATTGGGCTCAGGCTTTTCCTTTCACAATATGCGAGCGTTTTTCAATGCCGATTCCGTAGAAAGTGACGCCAAGAACTTAGCTTTTGAGGATTGGTTAGTCGATAGTTTGACGGCTCCGCAGTACAGTCATTTGCAACGGTGGCAGCGGCTCAAAAACTGGGAGCAAGCTCCATATGCACGTTTCTGTCATCCGCGAGAAGAGCATCTATTGCCATTGCACGTGTGTTTCGGACTGACTCAACGAGCCCCCGATCAATTTTACCGTCCTCAAGTTTTGAACAAGCGTTGCGGTATGTTCTTGTGGCTTGCAGCTTAATTGAGCGGAACAAGTAAATCTGGAGTAAAGACCCGTTGCGAAAGCAGTTGCTGTGCTAGTTTTATCTTTACTTTGTGAAGTCCTATGCATTGATTGCAAGTGAATGGACGCAAGTAAGGAGCTACGCATGAACAAACTAATTATAGCGACTGTTACCGCATCGCTCGCCCTCACTGGGTGTGCGAATAGTGGTTGGAGCAATACTCAGAAAGGCGCCACCATTGGAGCCGTTGCTGGAGCATTGATTGGTAAAGGCACGGGCGACCATGATAAAAGCCGATATGTTTGGGGTGCTGCTGTAGGCGCACTCGCAGGGGCGGCTGTTGGTAACTATATGGACCAACAGGAAGAGGAATTCCGCCAAGAGTTGGCCGGTAGTGGCGTTCAGGTTATCCGTGATGGCGACAACATTCGCCTGCAGTTACCCAGTAACATTACGTTTGATACCAACAGTGCAGTGATCTCGCAAAGCTTCGCGCCTGTGTTAACGGACGTCGGCAAAGTACTCCAGCGTTATGAAAAAACCACGTTGGTGATCGAAGGCCATACCGACAGCACGGGTTCAGCTGAGTACAACCAGCGCTTGTCAGAAAATCGCGCACTGGCCGTACGTAACCAACTGAATGGTAATGGGGTCGACAGCCGTCGCCTTACGACCTTAGGTTTTGGCGAATCGCAGCCGATTGCCAGTAATGAAACGGCAGCGGGTCGTACCCAGAACCGTCGTGTTGAGCTGCGCATCGTACCGAATACTTAAAGCTAAACAGATACTTCAAATAGAAAGCGCTAGTTGCCTTGAGCTGCTAGCGCTTTTTTATGGCTGACAGAAAACGAATAACGGTATTGCGAATCGTTCGCATTTGCATTATCATTTCCGCCATCGTTGTCACCATTAAAGGAAATTTCTGTGAAAGCCGTATCTCGTGTAGCAATCGCCATCTCTGCAGTTCTAGCTGCGCAAGCTCATGCTGATCCACAAACTTACGAAGCAATGGAACGTCTGCAAATATTAGGTCACAAGCAAAGTGGCTACTTGGCCGAGGATCAACAATCGGCAAGCAAGCTGGACCTCAGCATCAAAGAAACCCCGCAAACGGTCACCGTGATCACTGCTGAAAAGCTGCGAGACTTCGCGTTGACGGATCTAAATTCAGCCCTCGAAAACTCGGCCACCGTGAATGTTGAGCAAGTGGAGTCTGATCGTACTTACTACACATCACGCGGCTTTGAGCTGAACAATTTTCAAGTGGATGGATTGGGTTTGCCACTGATCAATAGCAATTCTCATGGACGTTTTGATACAGCAATGTACGAGCGAATTGAAATTGTGCATGGCGCTAACGGGGTCATGACTGGAGTCGGAAGCCCATCGGCCACCGTTAATTTAGTGCGTAAGAAACCTACCTCAGAATTTCGTGGTTCGGTCAGTGGTAGCTTGAGCTCATGGAGTGGTAAGCGGCTCGAGGGTGACTTTTCAGGTGCGTTCAATGACTCATTCCGCGGCCGTATTGTCGTGGTTGGCGATGATCGCGAATCATACCTCGATCGCTATGCCAACCAAACGCAAATGGTTTACTTGGTTGCTGATTATGCACCTACGACCAATACTTTAATCACATTCGGTCATAGCGAGCACAACAGCGAAACGGATGGCAACCTCTGGGGAGCATTGACCCTCTATTACGGTGATGGTACGCCGACTAATTTTGATGTGTCGACCAATATTGCAGCTGACTGGTCGCAGTGGGATGTGCGCGAAAGTCGCAGCTTTATTGACGTCGAAACAGCGCTCTCGGATATGTGGACACTGCGTTTCGCCTACAACCGAGTACGTACCGACGAAGACAGTTTCTTGTTTTATACCTATTTGGCGGACCCTGCGGTCGGGCTCGATCCTGACACTGGTTTAGGACTGATTGGTTACGGCAGTGAGTATGACTTAGATGACGAACAAGACACTTTCGATGCATACGTAAGTGGTTCGTTCTCTGCCTGGGGACGTGAACATGAAGTTGTCGTGGGTGCAAACTACTCACGTCTCGATTATGTCGATGTTTCGCTGTATGACTTCCATACCGGCAATGGCTTCCCAGTGATGCCTGCGCTGGAGAATTGGAATGGTAATACGCCATTCCCAGAATTTACTGATGGCCAAGATGGCAGCACAATTGAGAACACACAGAAAGCGTTTTACGCGCAAACCCGACTAGCCATTACCGACAACTTTAAGGTACTTCTCGGAGGTCGTTGGAACGACTTTGAGCGCAACGGAATTGGCTATGGCGTGGACCAGTCGAGTGCAGCGGATGAATTTATTCCGTATTTCGGTGCTACTTATGCACTGACACCAGCAACGACTGTCTATGCATCCTACACCGAAACCTTCCAAGCGCAGAACTTGCGTGACCGTGACTTCCGTCGTTTACCGCCGCTGACAGGTGAGAGTTCAGAAGTTGGTTTCAAAACGGAGTTGTTTGAAGGTGCGGCATTATTGTCGGCAGCGTACTTCAACGTTGAACAGGTGAATCTGGGTGTCAGCGATGGCACTGTGACCAACCCAAATACGGGCGCGCCGGAGCAAGTCTATCGCGCGGCAGATGGCATCACGAGCAAAGGCTTTGAGGTGGAGCTCACCGGTCAAATCATGCAGGGTTTGCAAGGCACCATTTCGGCATCGGCTTTCGATATTGATGGTGATCAACTAGTCAAAGACTACACGCCGGAAAATTTATTCCGTACGTCATTGACCTATCGGCCGGCGACGATAGAAAACCTGAAGTTTGGCGCGACCTATTTGTGGCAAGACACCATTTCACGTTTCCAAGGTGTGGTGGGAGAGTCCTACGCCAACGCTGGCGCGGATATTGTGACCACACAAGAGGCATACGGGCGCTTAAACTTGATGGCGAACTATCAGTTTAGTGAAGCGCTCAGCCTAACCTTGAACGTACAGAACGCAACGGATGAAAAATACATCAATAGTTTGCTCTGGGCACAAGGCTATTACGGTGCGCCCCGCAATTACTCCGCGACACTCACCTACTTGTTCTAAGAGTTATTGACCATGCGTAAAAGCTTGCATAAATGGCATGGCTGGCTGGGGATCATTTTTATGGTCCCCTTTCTGCTTATTTGCCTAACCGGAAGTATTCTGGTTTTTAAGAAAGAAATTGATGGTTGGTTACTGCCCGATGTCGCGGCTTTGGCACCAAGCAACGAACCACGATTACCCCTCAATACACTGAAGCAGCGAGTGAATCAGCAGTTACCTGACTATGAAATTGGGAGCTGGGAAATCTTTCCGGCAGGTCATGATGAAGCGGACCGTGTATTTGTGATTAAAGAGGGCACGGATGCTTGGCACAAAGTGCATTTAAACCCGTATACGGGTGAACTGCGAAGCTTGCCAACAGAGCCGGGTCACTACTTAACGGATTGGTTATTGGAACTGCATTACACGCTGTTGTTGAATGACTTAGAAACCTTAGACTTTAACTTCGCGACTGAACACTTCGGTCTATTGATTACCCTAGTGTTAGGGCTGTTTTTGCTCTTTATGGGGATCTCTGGGCTGATCATGTATCGGCGGTTTTGGGCACGCTTTTTCACCTTGCGCTGGGATCACCGATTGCTAGTCGTATTCAGTGATTTGCACAAAATGGCGGGTACCTTTGCCTCGCCAGTGTTGCTGGTGTTGGGTATTACCGGCGTGTACTACAACGGGTTAATTTTCTACGAAGAATGGACCGAACATGGCGGTGGCCAAGAGCACCACATCATGACCGAGCGCCTGTATGCCGAATCGGTCAATATTGATGAGCTGGTAGCCGACAGTCAGACACGGATAGAGGGTTTCAAACCGACATACGTACTGTTTCCATTCGAACCAGAGTTGCCGTTCACAGTATTTGGGCGCGCCCCGACAGCAAACCCGCTGCTGAGTAATTATGGCAGTGTTTCCAACTACGATGCTTGGTCTGGCGACTATTTGAGTACTTACAACTTAAATGAACAAGGAGCAGGCATGAAAACGCTGGATGCATTTCGGCGTCTGCACTTTGGCAGTTGGGGCGGTTTAGGGGTCAAAGCACTGTATAGTTTTGTCGGTTTATTGCCGTTGTTGCTGGCCATTACCGGTGGCTATATTTGGTGGCAACGTCGCAATAAACGACAGCGCCGGCGCACTTACTAAAGCACTTCGAACTGGCGAAAATCCCTGCTACTATGAGGTTCACTTGAGTTGATTGAGCAGGGATTTTCCGTGTACGACGTGGTCATTATTGGAAGTGGTTTTGGTGGCCAAATTGCTGCTATTAACTTACGTAAACGCGGACTGAATAACTTTCTCATATTAGAACGCCGTGATTTCATGGGCGGCACTTGGGTACAAAATAAATATCCCGGTGCCGCTGTTGACGTGCAATCCCCGCTTTATTCACTGTCGTTTGAACCCTACCCATGGACGCAGATGTACGCCGAGCAACCTGAGCTCGAGGACTACACGAATAAAATTATTGAAAAGTATGGTCTGCGTGAGCAAACGCGCACCGGGCAGGATGTCCAGCAATTAGATTGGTGTGATGACCATTGGCAAATTCAAACCAAAGCGGGTGACATTTTCCGTTCGCGCAGTGTCATCAGTGCATCAGGGCCGCTCAGTCAACCACTGACACCCGAGTTTCCGGGGCATGACACCTTTCAAGGTGAGCAATTCCATACCAATGCATGGAACCATGACTTCGATCACAAGGGGAAACGGGTAGCTATTATTGGAAGTGGTGCTAGTGCCGCTCAGGTCATTCCTGCTATTGCCTCTGAGGTTGAGGCGCTGCACGTTTTTCAACGCTCTCCGCATTGGGTGTTACCGCGACACGATTGGAAATTTGGCAAAGTGGCGCGCACGCTGCTGAAGTGGAAGCCGATGTATCATTTGCTCCGCAAAACTATTTATTGGGCACTGGAATATCGGGTCATTGCGTTTAAATACTCAAAGCGGCTGATGCGTTTCATTGGTCAATCGGAAGCCGAACGCTTTATGCGAAAAACGATCAAAGATCCCGAACTGCGTCAGAAGCTGACGCCCGATTATCTGATTGGGTGCAAACGTATATTGGTATCAAGCACGTTATATCCAGCGTTGCAGCGCGACAACGTAAGCTTGCATGACCGGAACGACAGTATTGCGCGAATCACTGAGAGCGGCATCGAAACCGCCCAGGGCATACAACTCAAGCTCGATGCGATTGTTTATGCGACCGGTTACCAAGCCACCGATGGCTCGATTCCTTTTCGCGTGACGGGGCGCGACGGCAAAACGTTAGAGCAATTTTGGGAAGAGTTTCCGCGCGCCTATTTGGGTACGAGCATGCCAGGGTTTCCGAATTTGTATTTGGTCACTGGACCCAATACGGGCATTGGCCACACCTCCGCTTTGTTTATTATCGAATCGCAAATGAAGTACATCCTGCGCTGCTTGCAAGAACTGCAAAATTCACCTGCATTGAGTATTGAAGTGAAGCCTGCTGCGGAAGAAAAGTACACTGACATGATTCATCGCGAAATGCGTAACACGGTGTGGCAAGTTGGCGGCTGCAACAGTTGGTACAAGAGCAAAAGCGGACGTGTGATTGCCATGTATCCGGGGTTTAGCTTTGTCTACCGCTGGTTGGCGAGCCGCTTTAAGCGGCATCACCACCAACTGCGTTAATGCTTACTCGGTCGGATTAGCTTTGTGCGTGGCATTCCAATTCATGGCCTGCCAACGGCCATCGCGCTCAACTAAAACGCCGCTGTTCAGATATTCCTGACGCGTTCCGTCTATGGCGGTAGCGACTAGGGTAAAGTTGACAATGGCTGCATCGCCCGCCCACTTCACTTCTAGGTTTTCGGCGCTGTACCAAGAGTTCACCTCATCATCTGGAATTCGCACGGCGTCTTGCATGCCTGACATCAGCTGTTCGCGACCAAAGCGAATACCACTGGAACTGGTATAGGTGAGATCTTCTGCCCAAAAAGAGCCATGAATAACCTTGTCATTGACGCTGGCGCCATAGAGGAAATGATCAATAGTTTTAGCGACCGAATCTGTGCGATTGGAGTGAGTCGCCTCTGCAGCGAGAGCAGTACTGCTGACCCCTTGTAGTGCGAAAAGCAGAGCACAAAACAAAGTCATTGAGATGAAACGCATGGAATTCTCCTTGTTATTTTTCATGCTAGTATGACAAAGAATACGAGGAAAGAAATGCAAGAGCGAGGATTACCCATGGCAAGCTCAGCAAGCATGGCGGTTACAGCAACAGAAGTACTGAATTTTTGGTTCAAAGAGCTCACTCAGCAACAATGGTTTAAAAAGGACGCTGAAGTCGATGCGATCATTCATAAACGCTTTGCGGCGACCTATGAAAAAGCGGCCGCAGCTGAGTTGTGGGTGTGGCGAGAGAGTTCACGTGGACGTTTAGCGGAAATTATTGTGCTTGACCAATTCGCGCGTAATTTGTTTCGCGATTCCGCCCGCGCATTCGCTGCCGATGCATTGGCACTGGCGCTTGCTCAAGAGGCTGTGGCAGGCGGACATGATAAGCAGTTGCCGACGCTGCAACGTGCATTTATGTATATGCCTTACATGCACAGTGAATCACTGGCCATTCATGAAGAAGCTGTGCGGCTATTTGATCAGCCTGGGCTTGAATACAACCTTGAGTTTGAGCACAAACATAAAGTGATTATTGAGGAATTCGGGCGCTATCCGCATCGGAACCAAGTACTTGGGCGTGAATCGACGCCGGCGGAGATCGAGTTTTTACAGCAGCCAGGCTCTAGCTTTTAACCTTTGCCCAAAGGCAGCTGTCGCGCTGTTGTAGCACTATCATCTGCAACTCCAGCGCCGCTAGCACTCGTAACAAGGTACTGACGCGCCCGTCGCCTTTATTCTCAATTTTTGAGATGACGGCTTGGGTGGTATCGACTCGCTCGGCGAGCTCAGTTTGAGACCAGCCCAGTGCGTTGCGAGCAGTTTTGATTGCAGCTGAAATTTCGGCGGTTGTTTCAAGACGCATAGCGCCCCCAATATATGCAAATAAATATAGTAAACACTAAAAGACTTTAAAGCGCTAGTGGTTACTGGTTACTAGTTACTCGAAAAAAACATGGCGAGTAGCCAATAGCTAGTAGCCAATAGCCATTACTCTGTTTTGAGGATCCCATGGAACTGACAGCGATTCGTACTCCTTATTTACTACTCGACCGTCCGCGGATGTTGCGTAACATCCATCGGTTGCAAGCTCGTATGGATGCTCTCGGAGTCGTGTTGCGACCGCATGTTAAAACAGCGAAGTCAGCGCCTATAGCAGAGCTGATGTGCAAGCATCCGTTGGGTCCGATAACTGTGTCGACTATCAAAGAGGCCGAGTATTTCGCGGAGTATGGCTATCGCGACATCTTATATGCGGTGGGAATCAGCCCAGATAAGTTAGAGCCGTTGGCTGCTCTCATGCACAAGGGTGTGAAGATAACCGTGTTGTTAGATAGCGCTGCTCAGGCTGAAGCTGTGTTGGCAGCAAATCAGAAATGGAATACTGGTATTCGGGCAGCAATAGAACTGGATTGTGATGGCCATCGTGCGGGTCTGGTGCCCGGTGATCCAGATATTCTGGTGATTGCGCGTCAATTGCACGAAGGAAATGCCCTAGCAGGCGTTTTATTGCATGCAGGTGGCTCTTATCACTGCGAAACGGATGCCGAAAAGGCTGCAGCTGCCGAAGCCGAGCGACAAGCTGCGGTCAGCACTGCTGAATCCATTCGTGCTGAAGGTATGCAGGTGTCTATGGTGAGTGTGGGTTCGACGCCAACAGCGCACTATGCTGAGAATCTTGAGGGTGTGACCGAAGTCAGAGCAGGCGTTTATGTTTTTCAAGACCTAGTAATGGCAGGCATTCACGTCTGTGCACTGGAAGATATTGCGATTGGTGTGGTGGCAACGGTTATTGGTCATCGCCCCGATAAGGGTTGGATTCTTTGCGATGCGGGCTGGATGGCACTATCACGTGACCGCGGCACAGCCAAACAAGCGGTCGACCAAGGCTACGGCGTCGTCACTACCCTCGATGGCGAGGTTTATCCCGATTTAATCGTCGCCAATACCAGTCAAGAGCATGGTGTAATGATGTTACGCGAAGGCAGCGAGGCTGTATTACCAGACTTACCGATTGGCACTAAAATCTGTGTGTTGCCAAATCATGCCTGTGCCACCGCGAGCCAATTTGAAGAGTATGTGGTGAGTGATGACCGCCATACGCAAGCGACGCGCTGGTCACGAATCAACGGTTGGTAGTGGCAAGGATTGCTTTATACTCATTTGCAGATAACGGCATGACACTGAGTCGATTACCTTTGCGCACCAATGCGCAGTCTGCCAGTGCGGACAAGGTTTTCAACTCTGATAGCGGAATAATGCGGGGAAATTTGTCGACAAAGCACAAGTCTACGGCATCCCAACGTGGCTCTGTAGCTGAACTTTTTGGATCGTAGTATGCTGAGTCCGGATTGAATTGCTCGGGGTCCGCATAAGCAGCACGGGTTACCTTGACGATGCCAGCTGTGCCAATGTGCTTGCAGGATGAGTGATAGAGCACCACATGGTCACCCGGTTGCATGCTGCGCATAAAGTTACGCGCTTGGTAATTGCGCACACCGTCCCACATGAAATCGCGTTGTGGTTCGTGCGCAAAATCATCGATGCCCAACTCATCTGGCTCAGTTTTCATTAACCAATGATTCATAAAAACACAGTGAATAGTGAATAGTGAGTAGCAAACATATTAACCTAGGCTAGACTATCTCGGTAGGTTTTACCGTTATCTGTTTACTATTCACTGTTCACTATCTCTTGGAGTAAAGCATGTCGTTAGCGAAGCAAGTAGGTGGTTTGTTTGGATGGCTCGCGCTGTCGTATTTAGTTGCCTTTGTCGGCGGTATCGGTTCAGCCAATGCCCCAGTGTTTTACCGTGAGCTGATGTTGCCTGACTGGGCGCCCGCTGCATGGTTGTTCGGTCCAGTTTGGACAGCGCTTTACACGCTAATGGGTATAGCCGCTTGGTTAATTTGGCGCGAGTACGGTTTTACCGGCGATGCAAAACGTGCACTACAAATTAACTTTATTCAGTTGGCACTGAATGCACTTTGGAGCTGGTTGTTTTTTGCATGGTACTTAGGCGCTATCAGCTACATTGAAATCATCATTCTCTGGGGTGCGATACTCATTACTATTGCGGCTTATTGGCGGGTGAACCGCGCGGCTGCGATTCTATTGATTCCGTATTTAATGTGGGTGACCTTTGCGGCGGCATTGAACTACAGCATCTGGCAACTTAATCCAGGTGTTTTATAAAAAAATACCGGCCTAGGGATGGCGCCCACTAGGCCGGCTCAACACAGTCGTCGGAAGGCGACTGCGCAGACTCACAAAAGAGAGACTAGAGTATAGCGACAAACCATGAACCTAGATTGAGTGGTACATGAACAGAACATGAAAATTACGAATTGCGGTGAATAAGGCGGTAGCCGACCCCTCGCACCGTTTCGATCAACGTGTTGTCGGTATCGTTGAGCTTGAGACGCAATCGCCGAATATAGACATCCACAACGTTGGTAAGCGGGTCTTCGTGCGTTCCCCATACTTTATTGAGAATACGCTCTCGCGACAGTGCCGTATTCGGGTGTTTCAGGAAGAATTTCAGTAGGTCAAACTCTTTGCTGGTTAAATCGAGCGTAGAACCGTCCAAAAAGGCTAGATGTTTATCGGTATCCAGCACAACCGAGCCGTTTTGCAGCAAGGTTGCGGTCGGAGTTGTTGCACGTCGTGCCAGTGCCTCCAAGCGAGCAACCAACTCATCAAAGTCGAACGGTTTTCCTAAGTAGTCATCAGCTCCCGCGCGCAAGCCAAGAATTTTATCGTCGGTTTCATTGAGTGCGGTGAGCATCAATACTCGTGTCGAATTTCCTTGTTGTCGCAGTTCATGCAGTACAGCCAATCCATCTTTCTGCGGTAGCATTCGGTCTAGAATAATCACATCGTAGTCACCCGCGAGAGCCAGCTGCAAGCCGGTTTTGCCGTCGCCCGCATGGTCACAGCGGTAGCCCTCAGCTGTCAATCCTTTGAGAAGGAATTGGGCAAGTCGCTGTTCATCTTCCACAATGAGTAGGTTCATGCCATCTCTCTCTGTAATTCTCTCGGTAACACCACGGTCATCTGAGTACCTTCACCCACCGTGCTGCTGGCCGTCAGCCGACCGCCATGCGCCGTCGCAATTGCCTTGGCCACAGCGAGCCCTAATCCCATACCTTGCTCATGTTTGCTGGTTTGTGCGCCGCGATAAAAGCGTTCAAAAATAAACGGTAGTTCGTTGGCTTCGATGCCATACCCAAAATCTTCAACGACAATAATTAAGTCGGCTTCCGAAATCTTTGCGCGCAAGATAATTTGCGTATTCGCTGGTGAATAGCGAATTGCATTCTCAATGAGAATGACGAGTAATTGACGTATGCGCTCAGCGTCGATCACGGCACTTGCTACCGAGTCTTCAGCGCATTCGATTTGAATTTGATGGTGCTCAGATAGCGCTCGTGTATCTTCGACAACGCTATGCAGCAAGCGCACGACATCGACGGGTTGCCGATTGAGTCTAAGGCTGTTGGAGTCAGCTCGGGCTATAAATAATAAATCATCTACCAAGCGTGACAGTGCAACCGACTGCTCCAGGACACATCGCAAAGCGGTTCTATATTCTTCGTGGTCACGCTGTTCTCGCCGCAATGCGACCTGAGCTTCACCACGAATAATCGTCAGTGGCGTTCGCAGCTCATGGCTGATATCGGCAAGGAAATTACGACGAATAGAGTCACTGCGTTCTAACGCGGTATTGGCGGACGTTAGCTCTGCAGTTCGCTGAGCAACTTGATATTCCAATTCTTCACGTGTGCGTTCGACTGCTCGAAGCAATGACGAAACACCCGCTAGGGTGATTACGATAGCTAAAATAGCAAGGCTAATAGCGGTCCAAAGTATGATGACGTGGATACCATCAATGCGGCTATTGAGTGCATCAACTACGTTTTGTTGTCGCGTAACGGCAGCGTTTATAGCTTCGCGAAAACCGATATCTATTCGTTCTTCAAGGATGAAACGAATGCGGTCGTCGTAATCGACAGGGTCGCTGTTCTCAACAATCTGCTCGAAGTCAGCAATGATGCTATCAATCAGAGCTTCGAGTGCGTCAGTGTCTTCGATACTACCTGCCGTAAATTCGATCCCGAGTGCTTCGCGCTGTTGTATCTCCAGCAATCGAATCTTACCCAATGACTCCGCAATAATGGCGCGCTTGTTGCGCACGGCAGATTGATTGGCAAACTGACCAAATAAAATTTCATCAGTGAGTTGTTTAAACAATCGATAGGAGGTGCTGGAAAGCTGCAAATGTTCATTAAGAAGGGCATTTGCGGTGTTCATTTGCCCGATTTGATTTAAGGTCACGCGTGATGACCACAGCACCATCACTGCCGCTAAAACGACAATCAACAAGCTAACAATGGCAAAGCGAAGCAGCTTTTTTTTGAACATGTGAATCAACGCTCGCGGTCATAATACTGCTTCAATTAACGCTCATTCTGCTATTAGGATCACTACCGAGCTGAACGTCGCGCTTGATATTCCGCATCGCTGAAACCGAGCTTCAATCGGTGAGAAAGCTCACGCATGGATGCCATTTGTTCATCAGTGAGTGCCATTTGGCAGCGCATTTGCTGGGCGACACCACTCATTCGCCGTTCAAGGTCTGCACCAGCTTGAGTCAGTTCGACAAATTTGACGCGATCATCATTCTGACACGCACTACGCTGAAGTAATCCTTTGTCCTCTAATTTTCGAACTAAGGGTGTGAGCGTACCTGAGTCAAATTGAGTTTCCGCGGACAAATTTCCCATGCGCATTTTACCGCCATGCCATAATGCGAGCATGACTACGTATTGTGCATAGGTTAGTCCGAAAGGTTCGAGTATGGGACGATACATACGGGTTATAGAGTTTGCCGCGCAATACATCGCGAAACAGAGTTGTTCGTTAAGCGGCAATGTCACTCGAGAAGTCATATGCATTCCTTTCCTACTGTCTTATTTTAGTATTCACTAAACTGCAAGCAAACGTAAAGACCTTTTGACTATTAAATAGCCTGATTACCTTGCATGCAAGTAATTATCTGCTATGGTTAAGTCAGTTTTTAATTTTCACTTCGTCTTTGTTAAGGAGTCAACAAATGGAAGCACTTTATACTGCCACAGTCACTTCAACGGGTGGCCGAGACGGCCGCGCGCAATCGGATGACGGTTTACTTGATGTAAAACTAGCACCTCCGAAAGAGCTCGGCGGACCTGGTGGTGCAACGAATCCGGAACAACTATTTGCTGCGGGTTATTCAGCTTGCTTTCTAGGTGCGTTGAAGCACGTTGCTGGGCAAGAAAAAACCAAGCTGCCGGACGGTTTGAAACTCACTGCGAATGTCGGCATTGGCAAACGCGAGGGTGGTTTCCAAATCGCCGTTGACCTGCATGTTTACCTACCCGGCATGGCTGATGATCAAGCGCAGACTTTGGTAGAGAAAGCCAACGAAGTGTGCCCATACAGCCACGCCACTAAGGGTAATATTGACGTTAATCGTCATGTCCATACCGAAGACTGAGCGGTATTAACCGCTCAGCCACTTGGTCAATAGTGGCAGTTGTATGAGCACATTGACCGGGAACGTGACCCCTAAAGAAGCCAACATAGCCATGCCTATGTCGGCTTTTTTTATGGCCGCACGAATGGCTGCTGGCGCCGCAATATAGGATGCACTTGCAGTTAATGCACCCAAAACGAGCACGCTACCGAGCGGGAGTTGCAGCCACAAACCAAGTCCGAGACCCAGCCAACTCAGTGCAAATGGTGTAAGTGCCGCAAACAGCACGAGGCGCCAGTGCTGTAGGGGCAGCGGGGTGCAAATGCGTGCTGTACATAGACCCATTTCTAACAGGAACAGTGCAAGCAATACTTTAAACCCGTCAATCACCATGCCTTCGATAGGAGCCAGCCCTTTCGGGCCGTATAGCGCACCGATAATGACACCACCGAGTAATAAAATCACTCCACGACTGGTTAAGGCTTCTACCCATACCGACCATAGAGATGTAGGTTCGGTGCTTTGCTGCTGTTGCCGATGCTGATAGTAGGCGAGCATCAAGATAATCGCCGGCAGCTCAAGAATCACAAGATACAGCGTAGTATCGCCCGCCAGAGGCAGTCCAGCGCTCTCGGCTAACGACCAGGCGACAGCGAAAGTACCTGCACTGACCGAGCCATAGTGAGCGGCAATGCTGGCGGCATTTTCCATATTGAGTTGTACTATTTTACTGAGTATCGGATAGACAATAAGCGGGATGATGATACCGAGCAGAGCAATGAGTCCAAGGTGACCAAGATGAATCGAATCGCCACTGCCATGCAGTGAGAGACCACCTTTAACACCGATACTTAGCATAAGCAGTATGGTGAGAATATCGTACACAGAGGTCGGGACTTTAAGATCGGATTTGAGTACACCGGCAATCAATCCTAATGCAAAAAAAGCTATCACTATATCTGGCATATATCGGTCCTTGAGACAGTAAAGAATGAAGCGGAGCGATTATGCGCGAACTCGAGCATGTTTAATAATTAATATTATTATGCTTTACTATAGGTAATTATCTATATAGGTGTTTTGCCATGGATAGTCGCCGTATCAATTTTCGGTTACTGCAAGTGTTTCGTGCTGTAGTACAAGCAGGTTCGATTTCTCAGGCCGCCCGCCAGTTGCACCTCACTCAACCTACCGTGTCACTTCAGTTGAAATCGTTGCGTGATATTGTCGGGGAGCCCTTGCTCGAGACCCATCGCGAAGGCATTACGTTGACTCCTGCGGGAGAATATTTTTATCAAGCTGCGGGTGATGTGCTGGGTCGATTTGACGATCTGGGTCAGCAGTTACAGCGTTTCCGCGGTGGCGAGGTCGGGAAGTTGACGATTGGACTTGTCACCACCGCCAAGTATCTTGTGGCCCAATTACTCAGTAGTTTTGCCGAGCAGTTTCCAGATATTGAAGTGATCCTGAATATTGCCAATCGCGGTACCATACTGGAACGATTTCGTGATCAAGCTGACGACTTGTATTGGTTCAGTCATCCGCCGACAGGTACGGATGTAGATGCAGAACCTTTGGTGCGAAATCCGCTACAGCTGATTGCTCCGCCGAATCATTGGGCCGCAGGTCAGACGATTACTTTTTCGCAGCTCCACGAGGAACGCTTCTTAATTCGTGAACCAGGTTCTGCGACGCGAATGCTGTTTGAGGCTTGGTTGAGTGGTCAAGGCTTCGGGTTACGGCAAACTATGCAGATTGAAAGTAATGAAGCTATTCGACTTGGTGTAGCGAGCGGACTTGGACTCGCTGTGATTTCGGAACATCCACTAGCACACGGAGCAGAGCAAGTTGCCACGTTGAAAATCAAGGGATTTCCCTTACAAAGCTATTGGTACTTAGTACGTCACCGACAGCGTTATGAAAGCTATGCTGCACATACCTTCGTCAGTCATGTACGCGAGCGCTTGCCGCAAATTATCGAGTCACGCTGGCTAGTGCCAACCACGGAGGCATGATGGAACAGTCACAACTAAAACGAACGACAGGACTACCCGGTGCGGTTCTCCTTGGACTTGGCTCAATTATCGGTACTGGCGCCTTTGTGAGTATAGGTTTTGGTGCCGAACTCGCTGGTAGCTATTTGGTTTGGGCTATCGCTCTGGCTGCAGTGGTGGCAGCCTGCAATGGTTTATCAAGTGCGCAACTGGCAGCCATTCACCCAGTTAGCGGCGGTACCTATGAGTATGGCTACCGATTCTTGAATCATGACCTGGGTTTCACTGCCGGGTGGCTATTTGTACTGGCAAAAAGTGCATCGGCGGCTACAGCCTCTTTGGCTATCGGTAAGACAGTGGCACATGCTATCGGTTGGTCAGGCTATGCAGAAGTCGGAATCAGTATCGCAGTGCTTGCGCTTTTGACCGGGTTGGTGATGGGAGGTCTGAAACGCTCGAATCGCGCAAATGCAGTGCTGGTCGCTATCGCCATAGCTGCCCTTGTTTTGTTTATTGGCTACAGCTTCACTCTGGACCCTGTGCCATCCGTTTTAGATGCGGCACAAGAGCCGAAGCACTGGAGCGATATACTTGCAGCAGCGGCACTGCTGTTTGTCGCCTACACCGGTTATGGACGTATTGCGACTATGGGTGAGGAAGTCACTGAGCCGCGGCATACCATACCACGCGCTATTGTGACGACTGTCTTGGTGGTCACTATTCTGTATATCTTTATCGGGGTGGCCTTACTTAACTTTCCTTTAGGTACAGCGCAGAGCTTAGTATTAGCTGATTTGGTGCTGGCAGAGCACGCACCTAGGTGGGTCTATTTTGCTTTAGCGATTGGCGCCGTTATAGCCATGGCGGGCGTCGCTTTAAATTTACTACTTGGGGTATCGCGCGTAGTTTTGGCGATGGCGCGAAGAAAAGATCTACCACCTGCTTTGGCAGCGCTGAATCCGCAGCGCACGTCGGCACCAGCGGCGATATTATTTACTGCAGGGGTAATGCTAGCGCTGGTACTCATCGGTGACTTGGAACTCGCTTGGTCATTCAGTGCTTTCACTGTATTGGTCTATTATAGTTTGACCAACTTAGCAGCTCTGCAGGTGAGTCCCGACCTACGCTTTGTCCCGCGTTGGATTTCAATTCTTGGTCTTTTGGCCTGTTTATCACTCGCCGCATTTGTTGACTTGAGCGTGTTGGGTTATGGGATCGGCTTGATTGTTATTGGACTGATTTGGCATCGTGTTCGCTACAGCGCAGCCGCAACCTCTGAGGACTAAATAATGCAAGTGTACTTGGTTTATGTTGGCGGTACCGCGCCGAAGGCAAATATCGAATTGCACGATGTACGCTTTGTCGTGGGTGAATCGATTGAGGCGACGTTCCCGCAGTTGCGACAGCAATGGTTTGGCAGTCAGCAGGGTATTCACATGGATAGCTTTATGCAGATCCACCATATTGACGGGTACCGAGTGGAGCTTAGCCGCGAGCCTGTGCAGCAATCGAAGAAGCTCTATTTCGTCAATTATGGTGGTTACTATCCGGGCCGCATTGCCGAGTTTCACGACTTTACTTTAGTAGTTGCTCAGTCTGCTGATGAAGCTAAACAATTGGGTAAAGCCAGTGTGCAAAAGCAAGGCTTAGCGAAGGCACTGGAGTTCCATAAAGATGACCTATTAGAGGTCGATGACTGTCTACAAATCGATCTACTCGATGGTTGGTACATTCGACTGGTACATGATGGCGGCTCGCAGCAGTTAGAGCCCGATTGGATGGGCTATCGACCGCTCCCCTAATCATTGCCGTGCAGATGATCTACGTGAGGAACAAGTTGCGATACATTCGCTCAGCATAATCGTCGGTCATACCTGCAATATAGTCACAGAGGATTCGATCCGCGGCTGCAGCACCTTGGTTATCCATTGCTGCCCGCCAGCGAGCACGAGTATTACGAGGTAGTAAGCGCTCAGGTTCGGTATGAAACGCTGCGAATAAATCGAGCAGCATATTTTGACTCCGCCAGCGCAGCTGTTGAATCGATGGCTGATTAATCACATGTTCGAATACGACCGCCTTAAGGCTGTTCAATAGTAAGCGCTCACTTTCTGGTAAGGTTGCATTGAAGCGGATTAATGGCTCGTCAGCTTCAGGCAAGACCACTTCCAAACGAACCTTAGTTACAAAGATATTCACTAAGGCACCAATTGCATTCTTGCGCTCATGGTGCTCGTTGGCGAAGAGCTGTCGCCCCAGTTTATGCATCAGCGTTGTTAGTTCGGGTTCGAGGTGATCGACCACAGCATCCATATGCTGGTGCCATTGCTTTTCATTCAGAGTGCCGGTAACGACTGCATCTTCTAAATCGTGAACCCCGTAAGCGATATCGTCGGCAAGTTCCATCATCGACGCATCGAGCGATTTGTGTCGTGATCTCTGCCATGGGGAGGCCGCGAGCACATCCACTTGCTGAAATAATTTCCGGTCTGCCTCCGACAACGGCTCTAATACCCAATCCAGCAGGTCGGCATCACAGGCAAATAGCGCTTTCGCTGGTTTCCATTGTGACAAGCTACCTGGCTTATCGTGCTCAGGCGATTGCGGTAGCTCAGGCATCAATACTGGATATTTCAACAGGCCCAGCAGCGAGCGACGAGTCAAATCCATGCCATGTTCAGGATGATAAGCTTCCAGCTTGCCAACAATCCGAAAGGTTTGCCCGTTACCTTCGAAACCACCGGAGGCCAGCATCTTGTAATTCAGCGCGGTTTCGCCACCATGGCCAAAAGGTGGATGGCCGATGTCGTGAGCGAGGCACAAGGTTTCCATCAAATTCAAATCAGGTAGCAGCGCGCGCTCCTCAGCACTGCACACATGCTGTAGTTGATTAATCAATGACGAACCAATTTGCGAGGCTTCTAATGAATGGGTGAGGCGAGTTCGATAAAAGTCATTTTCACCGACATTCATGATCTGCGTTTTGGATTGTAAGCGACGAAACGCTGCAGAGTGCAACACTCGAGCACGATCACGCTGCCACGCATTACGTAAATCACCGGGGCGTTGTAGCGGGGCGTTGGAACGACGTGCTTGCCAGTGCTCGGTCATGCGAACTTACCTTATAATTCAATGAAAAGTTGACGGTTTATACTACTGGCTTTTCAACGGGCTCACCAGTCTTGCGAAAGATAACCACACCATGTGCCATGTACTCGATGGTCAATGAATAAGTCCGCGCGAGCCAATCACACGTGTATTCATGCATAAAAATAATATGCGTTGCGTCATTACGATACTGCCAGTTTTGAAACCGCGCCAAAGAGATCCAACGCTGTGTCATGAGGGCAAGGTAGCCACTTGGCTTCAAACACGACAGCAATCGGTCTAAAACGATGGCGGGATCGGTCAGATGCTCGAACACTTCGGTGGCAGTAATAAAGTCGTAGTGATGGTCCCAAACGGACTCATCGGCGGCATAAAATTTGTCATAGACAGCACAAGAATGACCGGCATCCTCGAGCATTAGCGATAGCGTTGGACCCGGTCCGCTACCGAAATCGAGCCCTTGTGCAGATGCCGGGAGCAAGTTGAGTAAAGGCACCGCAATTCGACTCAAAAATTGCCGATAATGCGGATCCTGTGGATCATTCTGATGCAAATCATAGATAGCTTGTTCGGCCGCATCATCTATCTGAAAGGCGGGTGGAACAGAGATGAGTTGGCATTCCTCGCAGCGCCAAAATTCACGACCTATTAAGGTTCCTTTAGTCTCGGTATGGACGAGTTCTAGAGGGTGGTGTTTACACAATGGACACAACATCAAGCTGAGCTATCGTTAGCTTCTGTTTGCGCCATGCGGACGCAGTTGCGACCTTCATTTTTTGCAACATACATAGCTTGGTCAGCCGCCCTTAACAAATCACCCAATTGCTGCGCATGGTGCGGAAAGGAAGCGATGCCGATACTTGCCGTAACAGACAAATGAAGATCTTCGATATCGAAAGGATCAGCCAATTCTGCACGAATACGTTCGGCAATCATGCTGGCAAAATTCAGAGTTTGGTCCTGGGGATCTAAGTCATTCAGTAGCGCAATAAACTCGTCACCGCCGGCACGACAGGCAACATCGCCTGCGCGTAAACATTTCCGTAAGCGCCCTGCCACAGCAATCAGAAGTTCGTCGCCGATAGCATGACCGTGACTATCATTCACCGGCTTAAACTTGTCGAGATCGATAAATAAAACTGCTAGGGCACGATTTTTACGTGTTGCACGGCTAATATTATGTTCGAGAATCTCACCAAAATAGGTTCGGTTGGGTAGCTCTGTCAGCATGTCATGCTGTGCCATTTTGGCAATCTTTTCCATTTGCTTTTTCTGCGTGGTGACGTCGCGAGCAATACCCAGATAATATTTAGTACTGCCATCTGCCTCGGTAACCATTGATGCAGTGCTCGTGTGCCATTGCCAATGACCCGCTCGGTGGCGAACACGATATTCGACTGACTCGTACTTGTGATCTTCTGCTAGGACGGATTCGAGAAACCGATAGCATCGACCCACATCGTCGGGATGAACAAAATCAGTGAACGGTTTTGACAGCGACGCACTAACCGAATACCCCAACAACTTCTCCCAGTTCGGTGACAGATAGGTCAGTTCGCCTTCGGCCGAGACAGTATAAATAATATCGTTAGCATTCTCGACAAAAGTACGGAAACGTAACTCACTGACCGCAAGCTCTCGCTCAAGCCTCTTGCGTTCCGAAATATCATTAAGGTAGCCAGTCCACTCAAGACTTCCATCAGCACGAGCGCGACTGTGATTATAGGCCTCGAGCCACACCGTTTCTCCGCTCGGTTTGAGCATTCGGAATTCGTAGCTCCAGTCAGTGTTGTCAATAGCGGCGCGGTCACTGGCAGCGATAAGAGGATCAACATCATTCGGATGAATCATCGTTAAAAGTGGCGCTGCATTATCCTTCAACGTCGTCGCAGAAACACCAAACCAGTCGGCTACCAAAGGGCTAATATAAGGAAAGCTATAGTAGCCATCGGGGCTTTTTCTGAGGCGATACACCACCCCAGGCATCGCTTCAATAAAGGTACGCCAATCCATGTTCCGTATTGCCCGCTCTATAACTTATGTTAAGTTATTTTAATCGCGAAAGTTCTCGAATTGCAAAGGTAATTCAATCTTTGATTGTCGGAGCATGGCGATAGCTTGTTGCAAATCGTCGCGCTTTTTACCAGTCACTCGAACTTTGTCTCCTTGAATAGAACCTTGAACTTTCAGTTTGTGCTCTTTTAATAGTTTAATGATTTCTTTGCCGAGTGGTTGCTCAATCCCATTTTTAAACACAATTTTCAGGCTATAAAGCTTGCCGCTGTGCGTGGGTTCGTCATCAATATCACTGCCCGCTAAGCTAATATTCCGCTTGGCACAATGATTATTAAAGATATCTTGTAGCTGACGAACCTGAAAATCAGATTCTGAGGTCATCGTGACCGTAAAATCATTGAGCTCAAAAGTTGCTTCGACACCGCGAAAATCAAATCGTGTAGTGAGTTCACGATTGGCGTTATCGACAGCATTCTTCAGTTCTACTTTGTCGATTTCCGACACAACATCAAAACTAGGCATGGTAAAACTCGCTATTGTTGCTTACATTTGAGGAATATAGTTTAGTTAAGTATCTCTCGAATGATAAGTAGAAGCGAAGACATTCATGTCAAACGACTATCTCGGTTCTGAAGCTGCTCGATTACAAGCCATCTTGACTGGTGTTCAGGTGGGTACTTGGGAGTGGAATAAGCAAACTGGCGAGACCCGATTCAATGAGCGTTGGGCAGAAATGTTTGGCTATACCCTCGCTGAGTTAGAACCTATCTCTATTCAGACTTGGATTAACCTTGCTCACCCCGATGACTTAAAACGCTCCGACGAAGCATTACAACAACATTTTGCGGGCGATACTCAGTTTTACGAACTGGAAGTTCGTGTACGGCACAAGCAGGGCCACTGGGTTTGGATTCGCGATAGCGGCAAAGTGGCAACTTATACCGAATCGGGTGAACCAGAGTGGATTTGCGGCGCTCATATTGACATTACCGAAGCAAAACGTATCGAGGAAGATCTCAGGCAAGCGCAAGAACGACAGCGGTTTATTCTCGAATCCCTCCCTTCGATTGTTTATTCGCAAAGCAGTCGCGAGCCATGGACTAATGTATTTGTTTCTGCAAATGTGCAGAAAATTTTGGGTTACATGGTCGATGAGTGGCATTCACCCAATAACGAATTATTTTGGCAACGTATGCATCCGGATGATGTGGACCGGGTCCGCCGTGCCGTCAAACAATGGCAACAGCAAGGCTACCCAAATACGTTGCTGCAACGCTATCGGTTTCGGCATGCAGAGGGGCATCTAGTGGTCCTGGACGATTTACTGCGAGCGGTTCGCGACGAGTCAGGAGAGCTCATTGAATTTATTGGTTCGCTGACCGATGTAACAGCGCAACATGAAGCGGAACAGCGACTGACAAAAATTGCAGATAATGTTCACGGCGTGTTGTATCAATTTCAGATGGATTCCGAAGGCACTATGAGTTTTCCATATGCCTCAGCGGGAATCGAACTGGTGTATGGGGTAAAACCAGAGCAAGTCATTGCGGATGCAAGCTCGGTTTTTACGGTCATCCACCCAGATGATTTTGAACGGGTACTTGCTGCTGTAGAGGAATCCCGCGACACTTTGTTGCCGTGGGAATGTGAGTATCGTGTGGTGCCAGATGGCGAGGAGTCCTGGGTTTACGGACACTCCATACCCGAGCGCCTCGACGATGGTACGACGCTATGGCATGGGCTCATTATTGATGTGACCGATAGAAAGCGGCTTGAAATAGACCTAGAGCGCAGTCAGGCGCAGTTGGAAGCGGCGCAGCGCATTGCTAACCTCGGTTATTGGGAGGCCAATTTAGAAACCGGGGAGTTAATGTGGTCTGCAATGGTTTACGAAATTTTTGGTTTAGATCCGGATACGGTTTCTCCCTGCGTCAAAGTATTCCGGGAACTCGTGCACCCAGACGATCTGGCTCTGTTGGACAAGAGCCAGGAGCGCGCGCAGAAAACGGGTATCCATGACATTGACCATCGAATCATCCGTCCCGACGGGCAAGTGCGTTGGGTGCGTGAATGGGCCTACTCAAAAACATCGAAAGATGGGCATCAGTTGCTCGGTGGCACGGTACAGGATATTACCGAGCGTAAAGAACTGGAGATCCTACTCCGTGAGCAATCGATACGGGACTCGTTAACTGGCCTATTTAATCGCCGCTATTTTACCGACACCATTGAGAACCGGTTTCGGCAACGCCGACGTCAAGATACTGCGGTTTGCAGCATTATTACCTTTGACTTTGACCACTTCAAACAAGTGAATGACGTTTATGGTCACATGATGGGAGATGATGTATTGAAGCGAGCAGGCCGTGTTGTAAAAGACTCGATTCGCGATACTGATGTTCCAGCGCGAACGGGCGGTGAGGAGTTTGCAGTCATGCTGCCCAATACATCGTTGGATGATGCGGAGCTTTTGGCAGAGCGACTGCGTCGAGCTATGGCCGCTGAACTATTTCAAATAGGTGATGAGGAACTGCAGGTTACCGTGACATGTGGCGTCACCCAGATTCATCCGGATGATGAAACGTATCAAGACTTGCTAGGACGGGCCGACCGTGCCCTATATCAGGGCAAACAGGCCGGCCGCAATCGCGTCGTGCGAATTGACTAATCCTAATCTTTACCAAAGTTGGCTAGCAGTTCCTCGTCGACCACACCATTTTGCTTGTAGACCACTCCATCTTTCATGACCATATCAACGTCACGAATAATATTCATATACTTCAATACGTCACCACGAACGGCGATAATGTCAGCAACCTTACCTGGGGTTACGGAGCCGTATTTGTCTTGTACACCCATCATAACCGCTGGCCAGTAGGTCGCTGCACGAATGGTGTCCATTGGATCGAAGCCAAGGTCATGAACCCACACGGCCATTTCATGCCACGTGGTTTGGCAGTGGAATTTCATTGGAATACCGACGTCGGTACCAATCAGCATCATCACACCGGTTTCTTTTAACTGTCGAATTTTATTTTTAATGGTTGGTGTACGCACCGGTGTCAGCTGCGAGTATTCCAAGTGTCCGGGTTTCTCGATTGACTGCGCGATATCAGCTATGGTGTCTGGCTTCAGACCGCGTTTCCAGCAAGCGTCATCCAGTTGCTCCGGGTTCTTGACCAAATCAGGGTAGGTGAATAACCCTTCCATGGTTGGAGTCCAGAATAAAAGCCCATCAAAAATGCCCGTCGCGGTGCGTTCTACGAGGGTATCCAATACATCTTGCGGATATCCGGGCGCGGTAGTCAGGCCGGTATGCTCAAAGTTGTCGATGCCGATTTCAACGCCAATCCGAATTTCATCGGGTTTGTGCGCGTGCGCTACTACTTTCATGCCGCGCTTGTGAGCCTCATCGACGATGGCAAGTGCTACATCGCGATCCATATCGTCTTGATCAATCAGCTTGATGATTTCCATTCCTGCTTCGTCAAGCCGCTTCACCTTGGCACGAGCATCGCTGACACTTTTTACTTCCCAGCGGTAATGACTCTGCCAGTCATCGACTTCCGCCTGTAAGAAAGGGCCTGAGGTATATAATGTGGGTCCCGGAATTTCACCGTCGGCCAGGCGTTTTTTAATTGCAACCGTATCTTCAAGGGGTGCACCCAAATCTCGAGCGCTAGTTACCCCAGCGAGCAGTAATTGAACCAACGCGGCGGGCATAATTTCCGTCACTTGGCGGTCGCGATAATTGGCCTGCCAATGTCTGTAGTTTGAATGCCCAACCAATTGAATGTGGGCATGGCTTTCCCATAAGCCGGGGAGAACATCATGACCTTCAGTGGAGACAATTCGGTAGCCCTCAGGAACGGGTAACGAATCTTGATTACCAACTTTTTGAATAATGCCGTCTTCGACTAAAATAACGCTGTTTTGAATGGGGACTTCGGCGGTGCCATCGATCAAACGGCCACCGACAAGCGCAATTTTTTCAGCGCTGGCCGTTGCAGTGAGCCCCACACTCAGTAGCGCAGTACTGATGGCAAGAGCAGAAACTAACTTCTTCATACCTAACGTCCTATGCAGTTCAGATAATGTACTTCTAAACTATGCCTGTCCGGTGACAAACGCAATGTGACTCACCGCAGATAAACGGCACCTCATATGGACATCTAAACGTCCATATTGACATGGTAGGGGAAACCTCGTTACAGTGCAGCATCCGCCAGCACTGCTTTGAAGGTCGCTCCACCGTGTCTGAAAATGTTCCGTTTCATCATCAAGATCATTCGATTCAACTCACAGAGGGTCAGTTGCTGTTGCGCAGCTATGGTTCCAATTCAGGACCCCCTGTGCTGGTGCTCGGCGGCATTTCTGGTGGGCGCGATATTTTTACGAGTAACGGCTCTGGTTGGTGGCAAGGGCTTGCTGAAGCGATTCCAGCTGAATTGAATGTGATTTCATTGGACTATGCCGGAGGCAGCGGTGACAGCACAGTTACGCCAGTTCCACAGCGCGTTGAAGGACATGCCATTCTTATTGAACAAGCCTTGCAGCGGCTCGGCATTCAGCACTTACGCGCCATTGTCGGCGGCTCATTCGGTGGAGTGATCGCACTGGAGCTGGCGCGCAGGGGGAAGCTAGAAATAGGTGGCTTAGCCATTATCGGTGCTGCGCATCGACCGACGGCGCAGGCGCTTATGTTGCGTGCGCTTCAGCGTGAATACATTGCCCTAGCCGAACAGGCTGGGCAGACTGAGCGCGGCGTTCAATTAGCGCGAGCTTTGGCCATGTTGAGTTATCGCAGTGCTGATGGCATGGATACCTATCACCCACAAGGAACTTCGGCAGTCGACTACATCTTGTCTCGATCCGCACAAACCGTGGCTAAAGCACCGAGCCGAGCCCGAAATTTTTTTACGGCGTTTGGGCCTGCTCTCGATCAGTATCGCATCAATCCAACTGAAATCAGTGTGCCAACATTGTTAGTCGGTTTTGACAGTGATCAATTGGTTTCCGCACAAGTACTGAATGAACTTGCTGAGAAATTGCCGCGCTGCGCGGGTTTGCATCTGTTGCCGTCGAGCTATGGTCATGATGGATTTATTAAAAACACCGCAAGTTACGCAAGTATTTGCCATAATTTCATTCTGGAGTTAGCGGTGGAGCGGTCATGAGCTTGCAACCGACATCAATTCTGGTAGTGGGCACTGGCACTATTGGACAAGCCTGGCTTACTCGCTATGCAGATACCATTCCGTTACAGTTTCAGGCAACCGTGCGTGGTCTTTATCGCTCGCAGCAATATATTCATCTGGATAACAACAGTGTGCCCTCTCATGGGCTCACCGCTGCTGGTTGGCAGTATAGCAATGATGTTCTGACCCAGCTTGACCAAGATATTTTTGACTATAGTCACCGTCATGAACAAGTGATTGTGCTCGATTTGACCGCCTCATCTGCCGTGGGTCAGCGTTATGCGGATTGGCTTCGAGCGGGTGCGCACATTGTCTGCGCCAACAAATATGCGGGTGCCAGCTCAAGCACTTACTATGAGCAAATACGCCGTATTAGTCGCCAATACCAACGGCATTGGCGATACAACACTACAGTGGGTGCGGGTCTACCGATTCAATCAGCCATTCGAGAGCGGCTGCATTCGGCCGACCCTATCCGCGGCATTGAAGGTAATTTCTCTGGTTCGCTATCGTGGATTTTTCAGCAATATCAGCCGGGTGACCAGCTGTCAAAATGGCTGCGCGCAGCGGCAGATCAAGGCCTTACCGAACCTGATCCGCGCAGTGATTTGGGTGGGCTAGATGTCGCGCGTAAGTTGCTTATTTTAGCTCGCGAAGCGGGTTGGTCACTCGAGCTCGACGAAATTCAAGTGCAGAGCTTAGTGCCCGATTCTTTGGCACAGCTTTCGAGCGAAGAATTCTGGCAGCACCTTGAACACTTTGATGCTGAATTCGAGCGCTGGCGCCAACGTACACATCCAACCGCACAGAAATTCTGCTATATCGGTGCCGTTGAACGGGACGTCGATGCAAAACCACATGCATGGGCGCGTCTCGAGCCCATTTCTCCGTCATCACCCTATGCCAGTTTACCACCGGGAAACGCCAACTTTGTGATTCGTAGCGAGCTGTACAATACCAACCCGTTGCTTATTCAAGGACCGGGGGCTGGACCTGAAGTCACAGCTGCTGGCATTCACACCGATTTACTCGACATCTTGCAGCAACTTTAAAAAACGACTTGCACCGAGTCTTAATTTGATTATTATGGACGTCTAAACGTATAAACATCTAATTAGGAAATGGTTATGAGTTCGACTTATCGTCCCGCAACGCTGGCAATCCATCATGGTTACACTACTGACCCAGTAACCAAAGCGGTTGCCACTCCTATCTACCAAAGTGTCGCCTTTGAGTTTGATAACGCGCAGCATGGTGCCGACTTGTTTGATTTGGCGGTACCCGGCAATATTTATAGTCGCATTATGAATCCTACCAATGATGTGTTGGAGCAACGTGTGGCAGCGTTGGAGGGCGGTATTGCTGGGCTGGCGGTTGCATCAGGTATGGCGGCTATTCAGTACGCAATCATTACGCTCGCTAAGCAAGGCGATAACATTATCACCACGCCGCAAATCTACGGCGGTACCTATACCCTATTTGCGCACATGTTGCCGTCATTTGGCATTGAAGTTCGGTTTGCCGAATCCGATAATCCGGAAGATTTGGCAGCGTTGATTGATGCCAATACCAAAGCTTTATTCTGTGAAAGTATTGGGAATCCAGCAGGGATAGTGGCAGATATACCTGGCCTCGCCCAAGTCGCCGAGAAAGCGGGTATTCCACTCGTTGTAGATAATACCGTCGCAACCCCAATTTTATGCAAGCCTATAGAACTCGGTGCGCACATTGTGGTGCATTCACTGACCAAATACATTGGTGGTCATGGCACCAGCGTGGGTGGAATTGTCGTAGACGGCGGTAACTTTGACTGGGTTAAACATGCTGGCAAGTTCCCACAATTTAATGAGCCGGAGCCGGCTTATCATGGTGTCGTTTACAACGTTGCCTTTGAGGCTGCCGCATTCATTGCAAGAGTGCGAACGGTTGCGCTGAGAAATACCGGCGCAGCCCTGTCGCCGTTCAATGCCTTCTTGATTCTCCAAGGACTTGAGACACTCGAGCTGCGAATTGAACGACACTGTCATAACGCGGCTAAAGTAGTCGCGTATTTACGTGAACATCCGGCAGTTGAGTGGGTCAGCTATGCAGGCTCTCCCGAGCACAGTCACTATGCTCTCGCACAAAAGTACATTCGCGGCGGCTTACCAGCATCACTACTGACCTTTGGTCTCAAAGGCGGCTATAAGGCCGGTGTGAAGTTCTATGACAAGCTCGAATTATTTAAGCGACTAGTCAACATTGGTGATGCTAAATCACTTGCTTGCCATCCCGCATCAACCACTCATCGTCAGCTCTCAGCAGACGAGCAATTCAAAGTTGGTGTGCGTCCCGAAGCCATCCGTTTGTGTGTGGGCATCGAGCATATTGACGACATCATCGCCGATCTCGAACAAGCACTAGTTTAACCCCCAGTTATCCAGTACCATGCACTATTCCAGTCAAACACAATAAATTAACGGAATAGTGCATGGATTTTAACCACCTGCGAGCGCCGCTCTTTCTTATTGCTATCGCTCTCCTATCGGGGTGCGCCACCATTGTTGAGCGGAATATGCTTAAACGTGTACCGCCAGCCGATATTTTCGAACTAGAGCCGAACTTCTACGAGGAGATGAACATTAACCAGCGCACTTTCTGTCTACCTCATTTGGGAGGTTGCACTGATTACTGGTTTATTGAATCACTTGACGATGAAACAAATGAGAAGTTGCGGTTTACCTATTCACTGGAAATCAATGGTGTGGAGACATCTGATGAAGTGAAGTTTCTACGCGAAGACTTTCCATATGAGCGCCGCGGCTCAGTTGTTTTGGCGCATGGGTATGGTGGTGATAAGTCGATTTGGTTGTTTCAAGCCATGTACCTGCGCTTTATGGGCTACAACGTCATCGTACCGGATTTGCAGGGCCACGGTGGTTCGAGTATTGATCAACCGAGTTTTGGTTATCATGATGCGGAGTTTATCTCTGCGTTGTTAGATTCACTACCGGAACGCGAATTACCGCAGCCGCTGATTGCAGCGGGTGTGTCGATGGGTGGTGTGACGGCTTCGCGTTTAGCTATTATGCGGGACGACGTCGATGCGTCGATATTGTTCGCACCCATGGCTAAGTTTGATGATGCAACACTCAGCGTGATCAAGATGATGATGCCAAGGTTCAGTAAACTCCTGCCGGAGGATTCGGTTCGCGAAGCGGTCGCAGATGCGTTAGTGGCTGCAGAGGTACCGGAAGGCGGCGCCGATACTCTCACTTATATTCCCCAACTCGATGTGCCGACGCTTATTTATGTGAGTGATGTCGACCCTGTCGCACCATTTGAGGTGTACCAGCAGCTTGCAGAGTCACGTCCTCACATTCAAGTGCAGCCCGTGCTCGGTAGGCACCACGTCGAGATCTTGAAGCTCGATGAAGCAATGCACGAATCGCTGTTTAAATGGCTACAAACCATCAACTAGGAATGACTATCGGGTTGATGACTGTCTGACATGAGTTTGCACGATGCGTTTGCCTTCCTCTTTTACGGATGATTGTTTACGGTAGCCCCAGAGTAGGTCACGGGCAATTTTAGCGCGCTCGGTTAAATCGATAATCGGCTCTGGATAATCTTTTCCGAGCCGGCAATTGTAGAGCGCTTGCTCCATTTGGGTCAGTTGCCATGGCGTGTGAATAAGTTCGTCCGGAACCTGTTCTAATTCCGGTAGCCACTGTCGCAAGAAAGAGCCCTCCGGGTCGTGTTCTTGGCTCTGTTTGACTGGATTGTAAATGCGAATGGTATTGGTGCCTGTGACACCGGCTTGCATTTGAAACTGCGGGTAGTGAATGCCAGGTTCAAAATCAAGAAACATCCGCGCTAAGTGGTAGCTGCCGCGGCGCCAATCGATGAGCAAATGATGACAGAGAAAGCTCACCAACATGGCACGCATGCGAAAGTTGATGTAGCCCGTCTTATGCAAACAACGCATGCAAGCGTCAACCATGGGGAATCCAGTTCGCCCCTCTTGCCAAGCCAGTAAGTGCTCACCAACTTGTTCGTCATCACGATAAGGAAAGGCTTCATAAGCTCGGTTTACTGGACGGAATTCCATGTCCGATTCACTTTCAAATTTCTGCATAAAATGACAATGCCAATGTACGCGAGAAGCAAGTGCGACCAGCGCTTTCCGCCATCCGGGAACCTGCCATTGGCGTAATAGTTGTTGGTACATTTCGCGTAAGCTGATAGCACCCCATGCGAGATAAGGCGACATTCGCGAGCAGCTCAGCCGACTGCCTTCTGGTTTTGAGATGTGATACGGATAGTTCTTGCCGCGCCCGGCAAAAAAGTCCTCGAGTGTCGCCCACGCTTGCTTGCTGCCGCCAAATTGAAAGTTGTCGTCAGGCGTTAACCAAGATGCAGGTGGTTCATAGGTTTGCCAGCTTTCGGGTAATGCACCGTTGAATGGCTGAGCGTCTGCAAGCGGAGTGGGTTGAATGCGCTGACGCATCGTCTGCTTCCAACGAGCATCCCATTCACGTCTGTCTTTGGCACCGCGAATTACGGCGCCAGTTTGGCTTTCATGCCAAGGGATGCACTGTTCCTGACACCAGCTTTTCACCGCACGATCGCGGGCGTAGGTGACCTCCAAACCAATTTCCTGATGGCTGTACAGGGCATCAATGCCGACTGTGTCATTCAATGCTTGGAGTAATTGATGGACGTTGCCATGGAGGCGGTAGATGGGCAGTTGGTAGGCTTTAAGCTCAGCGGCCATATCATCCAAGCATTGCCAGACAAAGCGCCAATGACGGACATCATAGTGAGGCGCTTTGACAACGTCTGGTTCAACGCAGTAAAACAGAATGAGGGGGCGCTCAGAGGCAATAGCACGTCGCAGAGGTTCATGATCGGTTAGGCGTAAATCACGTTTCAGCCAAACTACCGCAACACTCACTTGAAATCCTAGTCTTTAATCGGCCAGTCGGCAGCATCAATATGGTCGAGCGGTCCGTCACTCACAGTACCCTGCCAGCGCTCAATAAAGCTGCCATCTGGATCGTATTGGCGGGTTTGCTTGGCCAAATCAAATTGGCGATGGCCACGCGGGTCTGCACCAACGCCGGCGAGATATTGCCAGTTACCCCAATTAGCGCCGACATCGTAGTCCACCAATTGCTGCTCAAAGTAGGCCGCGCCGTAACGCCAATCGAGCTGTAGTTCATGTACAAAGCAACTCGCGACCAGTTGCCGTCCGCGGTTCGACATATAACCAGTGGCATTGAGCTGCTTCATACATGCATTAACAATGGGATAAGGGGTGTTGCCCTGACACCATTTTTGCAGGCGTCCGCCATAGAAACTGGTGGTTGGACGCTGCGCTTTAATACCTTGAAAGCGATATAACTGTTGTTTGTGAGTATGTGCATACCATTGGAAGTATTCGCGCCAGAGCAACTCGAAGTAAATCCAGTAAGTGCTGTCGTTGGCTCCATGCTCGCGTTCATAGGTGTGTAAACGCTGATTAAGTCTGCGTACCGACAGCGAGCCATTCGCTAGCCATGGCGAAAACTTGGTAGAAGAAGTCCAGTCGTCCAGTGCGTTACGCGTTTCTTTGTAGGTACTGGCATGACGATGTCTAAAATAGGTGCTGACGTGGCTTAGAGCCGCTTCGCACCCACCTTGCACAAGGGGCTGCTCAACGGGCAGCAATGGTGCTAAAGGTTTCCCATCATAGTAACGCCAATCGCTCGCTCGTAACGGCGCCGTCGGTAGTTGCTTTGGAGCGTCTAAAGGCGGGCGTATTGCCACGCGCAGATCGGGCCGCTCAACTAAGCGACGGAATTTCGAGAAGGACTCAGGGAGCTGTTTCAGTTGGAATGGCAGCTGGGCTTGGTCGAACAAGGTATGGGTATCATCCTCAATGAACGTTAAATAGGGATACCGTTGTTGTGCGAGTTGCCAATATCGATTTTCATAGTAGCCAGCATGACGCGAACGATACACCACATCAACGTGGCCACGGCTGATCAATTCTGCTAATGCTTGCAGCGGTGGCTCGTACGTAATGAGAAGGCGATTGCCGCGTTGACGTAATGCCAAGTCGAGCTGCCGTAAGGATTCATGTAAAAATAGCCACCGTGCTGAACCCATGCTTCGCATCCCGTAACGGTTGGGGATAAACCATTGCGGGTTGACCGGAAACCAGCAGATCAGTTGGTCACATTCTGATGCCGCTTGCGACAACACGCGGTGGTCATCAACTCGTAAGTCGTTTTGAAACCAAATAAGACCAACGCGGTGTCGCATGTTAGGGGTACCTTAGACCAGTTCGGTCAATGATTTTTTGCTGAATGCTTCAATTTCGTCATCGCGGCCATCACGCATTTTCAGCAACCAATTTGGATCTTGGAGCAATGCACGTCCGACGGCGATGAGGTCAAATTCACCAGCACTCATTCGTTTCGTGAGTTCTTCAATGCCTGATTTTTCAACAGCGGGCTTGTCAGAAGCGAAGGTGCCACTGATAAAGTCCTCAGTGAGTCCAACGCTACCAACGGAGATTGCTGGTTTGCCACTAAGTTTTTGAGTCCAGCCGGCCAAGTTCAGGTCAGAGCCTTCAAATTCTGGTTCCCAGAAGCGGCGTTGCGAAGCATGGAAAATATCCACGCCTGCATCTGCCAGCCACTTGAGTAGCTGCTCTAGTTCAGCGGGTGTTTCACACAGACGTGCAGTGTAATCTTGTTGTTTCCATTGCGAGAATCGGAACACAATCGCGAAATCTTCGCCGACCGCTGCACGGACAGCGCGCACGACCTCAACCGCAAACCGTGCGCGATTCTCGAACGAACCACCGTACTCATCGGTCCGTTCATTCGTGCCCGCCCATAGAAATTGGTCAATGAGATAGCCATGCGCACCATGAATTTCGACGCCGTCAAAACCAACTTCTTTGGCTAATCGCGCAGACTCTGCAAAACCGTGAATGACGGCATCAATGTCAGCTTTCGTCATCGCTTTGCCATTCGCTTTGCCCGGTGCGAACAAACCGGATGGGCTATAGGCAGGTGCAGCATCGGCTGACTCCGGCTTACGCACCGAGCCGACATGCCACAATTGTGGGATGATTTGCCCACCCGCCGCATGCACGGCTTCAACCACTTGTCGCCAACCGGCCATCGCTTCGTCACCGTAGATGTGAGGAACATTCGGGTAGCCACTGGCGCCTTCATGCATGATTTCGGTTCCCTCAGTAATAATGAGGCCGATTTGGCCTTCAGCACGGCGCTGATAGTAAGCAACATTCTTCGGGTTGGGGATATTGCCAGGCGAGAAGCTGCGCGTCATTGGCGCCATCGCAACGCGATTGCGTAACTGTAAGCTTTTGCATTGAAACGGCTGAAACAAAGGTGCTAGCTCGCTCGGAATCGAGTTGGCCATAAAAACTCCTACGTAATATTTGAGATTAATACGCACGGAGTATCGCTATAGATCTCTATAGCGATAACTCGTTGCGAAGATAAAAGGACTATTCAAACATGGTGTCTGGTAGCGGAGATTCAATGCATGCGCACAAAGTCGCGACTAATTTCTTTTCGGTGGTCGAAATTACTTCGTCGTGGGTACAAATGGCAGTCCAATGCTCGACAACGCGTTGCTTTTGCTGCGGAGACCAACGTTTGATAGTGGTGATTGCGGCACTGAGCTGCGCATAATCAATGGAGTCTCCCGCTTCGGCCTGTTGTAATGCCGAACAGGTCGTATCCAACGCTAGCTTGTTTTCGAGAGTTTCTTTGAAGGCGCCTTTGGGAAGGAGTTGCCGAGCTAATAGTTGATACAGACACCAATGGAATAGGTCGGTACTGTGTTCGAGCAACTGTAAGTCGTGAATTAATGCAATTCTTTTGGACTCTGGTGCAAGCCGCAACGCAGGGACAGCTAACTCAATCAGTGCTAATTGTTGAGCTGGACCCAATGCGGCAAGTTCGTTCACCAAATCGCTTTGAGCGGGATCCATCGAATTAGAAATTAATGACCGTACCAGTTCTGGTGCATGCTGCGGTGAACGGACCCTCTCTAACATTAATGCCGGGAGGGCTAATAGAGCTAAATGGTCTAGTGCAGATGGTTTGGGCTGCTTTGCTACTTGTTCTGCTTTGCTCTCGACAAAAGCTTGCCGTGGCTCTGGATAATGGCCATTCCAGCGCGGTTGAATTCGCTTGATTCGTTTATCGAGTGGTGGGTGTGTGGCCATCAAGCTAAACCACTTCGACAATGCCTGTCCGAAAAATAAGTGCGCCACTTCGTCAGCATTTTGATGCTGGACACGACTACCATGCTGGCGCGCGCCGATTTGTTGCAGTGCACCCGCTAAACCTTCTGGGTTGCGTGTGAATTGAACCGCCGCAGCATCAGCCAAATATTCGCGTTGACGACTGACGGCCGCTTTGATGATGTTGCCAAAGAACACACCCACACCGCCAATAATCATCAGTGCGATACCCACCAGCGGCAGAATATTGTTGTTATTGCGACCACGTGTTCGGAAGCGAGCTGAATGTAACATTATCCGCCCAAAATGGGCGAGCGCCAGAATACCGGCAAGTGCAGCAATCAGGCGAATATTGAGGCGCATATCGCCATTGAGAATATGACTAAATTCGTGCGCTACGACTGCCTGCAGTTCTTCCCGCGAAAAGGTTTCGATAGAGCCCTGTGTGAGTCCGATAGCGGCGTCTTTGGTCTCGTAACCCGCTGCGAAAGCATTGATTCCAGCTTCGTTGGGAAGAATATAAACGGCCGGCACTGGCATATTGGCTGCGATCGCCATTTCTTCGACTACATTGAGGACACGCCGATGAACCGGATCTTGGGAGTCAGGTGCAATCCGAACACCGCCGAGCTGCTCGGCCACCACATGGCCGCCTGGTTTCAAGGTGACCCACTTCGCCATCATGATGAGCAATATGGCTCCACCGACAGCCGCGGCGATAATACCGAGTGGTTTCCACTGCACAACATACTCGGTGGTACCGGGAGTTTGCGTTAGTCCGCCCATAGTCACTGCGGCAAGAGCAACGACAAGGCCGATGATGAGGAAAAACGCGAGGACGAACAAAAACACCAACAATAGCGTGTTACGGCGCGCTTGTTGTTGGTGTTCAAAGAAGTTAACCATAATGGCTCTTATGCAGTTGCTTCAGAACTAAAACTGTACTTTCGGAGCTGCTTGAATTTCAGCGCTATCGGCAAATTCCAGCAAGCTAGCATCCTTACTGTGACCAAAGAAACTCGCAACCGCGACCGGCGGGAATGATTGCCGATAGGTGTTATAGGTCATGACTGCGTCGTTAAACGCTTGCCGAGCAAATGCGACACGGTTTTCAGTGCTGGTCAGTTCTTCAGAAACCTGCATCATGTTTTGGTTAGCTTTCAAATCAGGATAAGCTTCCATCACCACATTTAAGCGACCTAAAGCTGATCCTAACGCGCCTTCAGCGCCACCCAATTGAGCCATCGCCGCACCATCACTAGGGTTTTTCGCCGCTTTCGGCAAGGCTGCTGCAGCTTGATTACGAGCCGCGATTACTGACTCAAGCGTCTCGCGTTCATGCTTTAAATAAGCTTTTGCGGTTTCGACTAAGTTGGGAATCAAGTCATAGCGACGTTTTAATTGCACTTCAATTTGTGCAAAAGCGTTTTCGAATTGATTACGTAAACGAACCAATTTGTTGTAAATGCCGATTAAATAGACCAGCAACACAACGACAACGATTAAAATAATCCAGCCAGTACCCATCACAAAACTCCTTCTGTCTCAGACACTCACCATGCTATGCTTTAACGTCATTAGCAAGCGACATAATTGTAATATTTAATGACAGCACCGACCGCCACTGCCCCAGGAAATTTGTTTATCGTAGCCGCTCCAAGCGGCGCCGGTAAATCCAGTTTAATCCGTGCTTTGCTGGAACGCCACAATGATGGCTCCATGCAAGTCTCGGTGTCCTGCACGACCCGCGCGCCACGACCCGGCGAGCAGGACGGTGTGCATTATCATTTTCTCTCCGTTGAACGCTTTCAAGCTAAAATCGACAACCATGAATTTTATGAGTGGGCGAAGGTCTTCGATAACTACTATGGAACGTCGCGGACCGTCATCGAAGAGACTTTGCAGCAGGGCATCGATGTATTTCTCGATATCGATTGGCAGGGCGCGCGACAAGTACGTGACGCTTATCCGGCAGCACAGTCAATTTTTATTGTGCCGCCAAGTCTGGCCGAATTAGAACAGCGTTTACGCACACGAGGTCAGGATAGCGATGCAGTTATTCAGCAACGTATGGCGAAAGCGCAGGCAGAAATGTCGCATTATCATGAGTTTGACTATTTATTAGTGAATGACGAGTTCAGCGCGACCTTAGCTAATTTTGAGCATATCGTCATGGCGCGGCGGCATCGAATGCCATTGCAGCAAGCACGGCATGCAGCTAAACTCAAAGATCTCTTGGCGAATGACGGCTAAATCCGTATAATTCCTGACCCATTTGTAAGTGCTGGAGTAAGTAATGGCTCGCGTAACTGTTGAAGAAGCTGTCGACCGTGTTGGCAACCGTTTTGATTTAGTCTTGGTCGCGTCACGTCGTGCCCGTCAGCTAGCCACTCAAGGCAAAGATGCTTTGGTGCCGTGGAAGCATAATGAGAAAGCGACTGTGGTTGCTTTACGTGAAATTGAAGAAGGCAAAATTGATGCTAAGCGTCTTGATGCCGATGAACGCCGTGAAATGGCACAACAAGACGCTGATGAATTAGCAGCGGTTGATGCACTGCGTGGTATTGAGTAACTCGGGTGTATTTGTTTGAAGGCCTCCGACAGCAACTTACGGACTACCTTCCACCTCATCAGGTAGAGCAAATTGCTGCGGCCTTCAAATTGGCCGCAGTGGCTCACAGCAAGCAAAAACGCCAATCTGGCGAACCCTACATCACCCATCCTGTTGCCGTGGCCGGCTTATTGGCCGACATGCGGCTGGATCACGAAACCATCATGTCGGCATTGCTGCATGACGTGATTGAAGATACCGAATTTACCCAAGAAGATTTAGCTGAACAATTCGGCGCGACTGTCGCCGAGTTGGTTGAAGGCGTGTCGAAACTCGATAAATTGCAATTCCATTCCAAAGAGGAGCTGCAAACCGAGAACTATCGCAAAATGATTATGGCGATGGTACACGACATTCGGGTCATCCTGATCAAGCTCGCAGATCGCACGCACAACATGCGGACGATTGGTAATTTGCGCCCAGATAAACGGCGCCGCATTGCTCGTGAAACGTTAGAAATCTATGCGCCGCTAGCCCATCGCTTGGGTATTCACGACATTAAAAATGAATTGGAGCTGCTTGGGTTCTACGCCTTGTATCCTTGGCGAGCACGGCTGTTGGAATCGCAGGTCAAAAAGGCTCGAGGCAACCGGCGAGAGTTAGTAGAGCGCGTTCAGCAGGAAATTGAAAAACGCCTGCAAGAAGTGTCGATTCAAGCACGAGTCATTGGTCGGGAAAAGCACCTCTACAGCATCTACAAAAAGATGCTGCACAAAGAGTTACAGTTCGAAGAGGTCATGGATATCTATGCCTTCCGAGTGATCGTTGACGAGGTCGATACCTGTTACCGGGTTCTCGGCGCGCTGCATAATTTATACAAACCTATTGAAACTCGTTTCAAAGATTACATCGCCATTCCCAAGTCGAATGGTTACCAGTCGTTGCATACCAGTTTGAAAGGGCCCCACGGTATTCCGGTTGAAGTACAAATTCGCACGGAAGAGATGAATTTGATGGCTGATCGTGGTGTTGCCGCGCATTGGCTTTACAAAACTGAAGAAAGTTCAGGCACCACAGCGCAAGTGCGAGCACGGCGTTGGATGCAGAGTCTTCTGGAACTGCAGCAAAGCACCGGGAACGCGTTCGAGTTTATCGAAAACGTGAAGTCTGAATTATTCCCAGAAGAAATTTATGTGTTTACGCCGGAAGGGCGCATCATTGAGCTACCACAAGGCGCTACCCCTGTTGATTTTGCTTATGCTGTGCACACGGATATCGGTAATACCTGTATTGGTGCTCGCGTCAATAACCGCGTTTTCTCGCTGAGTAAGCCATTGGAAACTGGGCAAACGGTAGAGATTAAAACGGCCCCCGGATCGCGCCCCAACATTGCGTGGCTGAACTTTGCGGTTACTGGCAAGGCGCGAGCTAAAATTCGACAGTATTTGAAAGGTCAAGAAACACTCGAAGCCGAGCATTTAGGTGAACGCTTATTGCGTGCCGCCTTAGGTTCAACAAACTTCGACGAAATTCCAGAGAAGGAATTCAAGCGCGTACTGAAAGAAACCAAAGTGGAATCACGCGAGGCACTGCTGAGAGAAATTGGTCTCGGCAATATGATGTCGATTGCAATCGCGAAGCGCTTGATGGGTCAGTTGTCCCAATTGAAGGACGATACAGCGACCACCACCAATCATAAAACGCTTGCGATTAAAGGCGCCGAAGGCTTACTGGTGAGTTTCGCTAAATGCTGTCGACCGATCCCGGGCGACGACATTATTGCGCACGTGAGCCCAGGTAAAGGGTTAGTGATTCACCGGCGTGAGTGTAAGAACGTGCGTGGGCATGAAGATGAGCCTGGCCGTTACTTCCCAGTACAATGGGATAACAAACCGGAAGCCGAATTTATTACCGAGGTGCGTGTGGAAATTGTCAATCACCAAGGCGCGCTCGCTAAACTGACGTCTGCTATTTCAGCAACAGGCTGTAATATTCATGGTCTGAAAACTGAAGAAGTCGATGCCAATATTTACTATATCGATGTTGCTTTGACGGTCCACGATCGGAAGCAACTCGCAGATGTGATCCGCTATATTCGGAAAATGCCGGATGTTCAGCGCGTGTCCCGTCTGCGCAAGTAAGCTGAGGAACTCATCATGTCTAAAGTTATTATCAACACGGAAAATGCGCCAGCCGCAATTGGCACTTATTCGCAAGCCGTCAAAATTGGTACTACCGTGTATTTGTCAGGACAAATTCCGCTGGTTCCAGAAACGATGCAATTTATCAGTGACGATTTTCGTGCGCAGGCCACGCAGGTGTTCAAAAACTTGAAGGCGGTCTGTGAGGCTGCGGGTGGTGAGCTTCAAGATATGATTAAAGTGCAAATCTATCTGACTGACCTCGGCCAATTTGCGGTCGTTAATGAAGTGATGGCTGAGTTTTTCGAAGTGCCTTATCCCGCTCGAGCGGCCATCGAAGTCAAAGGGTTGCCTAAGGGCGCCCAAATTGAAATCGATGGCGTCATGGAGCTTCCGAGTACCAACTAGGCGTTGGTCGCGACTGGCGTACGGCCTTCCAGTGGCTTGCGCCAGATAATCATGGCGACAGTTACGCCGCCGAGGATAAAGCAGTAACCGGTGTGCAAGCTTACTTGTAAAGGTGATAGCCCAAAGCTGGCACCCATCAGTAATGCCTGCGCACCATAAGGCAATGTGCCTTGTACCACACAAGCAAAAATATCGAGCAAGCTAGCACTTTGACGTGGTGCTAAATCGCCTTCTTCAGCGAGCTTCTTGCTGACCTCACCTGACAATAATATGGTCACTGTATTATTTGCGACCGCAAAATCAGTCAGCCCAGTTAACCCAGCGATACCAAATGCAGCGCGTTGTTGCTTATGCTTAAACAGCGAGCTGGTGACTTTGGCTACAGCACCAGCTAGGAATGCCAGCCCACCTTGTTGGCGAATCAACGCAGAGAGGCCACCGATCAATAATGAGAGCAAAAAGATTTCCTGCATGCTGGTAAAGCCTTCATAAATATCTTTACTAAAGGCAACCCACTCGTAACCCACCGCAACCATACCAAAAGCACCTGCTAGAATGACGCCGATGGTTAGTACTGCAAACACATTCAATCCCATGACTGCCAGAGCAATGATGAGGAAATAGGGCAGGCTGAGCCAGTAGTTTGCGTCAGGAGCTTGTGGTGGCACACTGCCAGTATCATAAGTACTCAGCCAGATGATAGTAAGCACCGCGGCGGGTATCGCAAATTTGAGGTTAGCTTTGAACTTGTCGCGCATCTCACAGCCTTGCGTCCTAGTCGCCGCAATGGTGGTGTCGGAAATGATAGACAAGTTGTCACCGAACATTGCGCCGCTCACTAACACCCCCGCCATGAGTGCCAGGTCGATATTGGCGGCTTGCGCTAACCCAAGTGCAACTGGGGCTAATGCGGCTAAGGTGCCCATGGATGTGCCCATTGCAGTGGAAACCACCGCGGCAATAATGAACAGTCCAGGCAATAAAAAGCTTGCTGGGATGACATTTAATCCCAAGGCAACCATGGCATCTACACCACCGGTTGCTGCTGCGACCGTTGAGAATGCACCTGCTAATAAATAAATCAGGCACATCGTGACAATGTTGCGCTCACCGACACCAGCCACAAAAGTATTGATGCGCTCTTCAAAAGCCTCTTTGCTTAATAACACACCGAGAATGATGGCGGGCAGAATCGCAACTGGACTCGCTAATTGATAGAACGCGTAGTCGACGCCACTGAGTTGAAAATAGATTCCGGTACCGAGGAATAAGGTAAGAAAGAGACCAAGCGGCAAAAGAGCCTTGGCACTAGCGCGAACGGGCTGTGTCATAAAAGATCCTGTTTGATGAGCTTATTATTATTTAGACGTCCAGAAGTTTATATGTCTTATTTTGGCGATGCAAGCGAGATTCACCTATTGCAGCGCGGTTGCCTTTCCATACAAGTACGTCATACTTTATCGCACAGATGACTGATGAAATCGAATTAAGGAAAACTATGAGCCCTGATGATCTCCACTTGCAGTTGCGCAATTTGCGCCGTGATGATTATGAACAACTAAAATGCTTGATGGATCGAGTGTATCCAGATATTGGTGGTGCTTGGGGCGAACACACCATTTTAAAGCTCATCAAAGAATTCCCAGAAGGTCAGATTTGTCTCGAAGATGGCGGCAAGATTGTCGGTGTCGCGCTGACCATGAAGGTAAAGTACGCACGCTTCTCGAATCCACATACCTATGAAGATTTGATGGACGCTCGCGAGAACATCCTGAATGACCGCAAAGGTGATGCGCTTTATGGTTTGGATGTGTTGATCGATCCGGATTATCGCGGTTATCGGTTAGGCCGACGTTTGTATGACGCTCGTAAAGAACTGTGTCGACAGCTGAACCTGAAAGCAATTTTGGCGGGCGGACGAATCGTCAATTTCCATAAATACGCTGAGGAGCTTACGCCTGGGCAATACATTGAGCAGGTTCACCGTCGTGAAATCTATGACCCCATTTTAACGTTCCAACTTGCAAACGATTTCACAGTAAAACGACTCCTTGGTAAGTATTTACCCGAGGACAAGCGTTCGGCTGGCTTTGCCACGCTGCTGGAGTGGGATAATTTTCTCTACGAACCATCGGACAATATTCTCGGCAGTCGTATCCGTAACGTGCGCGTGGGGGCGGTGCAATGGCAAATGCGTGAGGTGGACTCGGTTGAAGAAATGCTCCGTCAGGTTGAGTACTTTGTGGACGCTATTTCCAGTTATCAAAGCGATTTTGCCATTTTCCCTGAATTTTTTAACGCTCCGCTTATGGGTTTAACGGACCAGAGTCAGCAAAAGGATGCGATACGATTTTTGGCAGGCTACACCGAGCGTTTCAAACGGGAAATGTCGAACATGGCGGTGAGTTACAACGTCAACATCATTACCGGTTCAATGCCGTTGGATGAGGACGATACTATTTTCAATGTGACCTATTTGTGTCGTCGAGATGGTACCGTTGAAGAGCAACGGAAGATTCATGTCACGCCCCACGAAAAGCGCGATTGGGTTATTGAGGGCGGTAATGAGGTACGGGTGTTCGACACCGATGCCGGTAAGGTAGGCATGCTGATTTGCTACGATGTGGAGTTCCCGGAGCTGGGTCGCCTGATGGCCAATGAGGGCTTAGAAATTTTGTTCGTGCCATTTTGGACCGACACGCGCAATGCATACTTGCGCGTTCGCCATTGTGCACAAGCGCGAGCCGTCGAGAATGAATGTTACGTAGTTATTTGCGGCAGTGTCGGTAACCTGCCGCAAGTGGAGAGTTTAGATGTGCAGTATGCACAGTCGGCTGTCTTCTCGCCGTCAGACTTTGCGTTTCCTTATGACGCGACTATGGCTGAGACCACACCAAATACGGAGCAACTGATCTTCTCCGATCTGAACTTAGATGAATTGCGTTATTTACATCATGAAGGCTCGGTAACGAATCTCAAAGATCGCCGCACCGACCTCTACGAGGTCACCCGAAAATATTAGTTACTCGCGACTAGTTACTCGATATTAGCAATCCGCGCTAATAGCCAGTAGCTAGTAGCAAGTAACTGACAACAACAATGAGGATGAAGCATGCCGGTAAAAACAATTAAACCAACAGCGGATGCCCACCAGTATCCATTGCTGATCAAGCAGCTCCTGTTATCCAGCCAGCGTTATGCCGGTTCCAACGAGATTGTTGGTGGTAATAATGGTAAGCGTTACAGTTATGCCGAGTTTTATGAGCGCGTCCAACGTTTGGCGAATGTGTTAACTGAAGCTGGCGTCAAGCAAGGCGATACCGTTGCAGTTTTAGATTGGGATAATCCGCGGTATCTGGAATGCTTCTTCGCGGTACCGATGATTGGTGCGATTTTGCATACCGTCAACGTGCGTTTAGCACCGGAGCAAATTGTTTATACCATGAATCATGCTGTGGATGATCTGGTGCTGGTACATGATGATTTTCTTCCGTTGATTGACAAAGTGAAGAGTGAGCTGAAAACAGTCAAAGGCTACATCCATTGTACCGACGCGGCTGAAGCTCCCGAGGCTCCGTTCGAGGTTCTTGGTGAGTACGAGACACTTCTTAGCAAAGCACTACCTGAATTCGATTTCCCAGATTTTGATGAAAATGCCATTGCGACCACGTTTTATACCACCGGAACGACCGGTAATCCAAAAGGCGTATTTTTCTCACATCGGCAGTTAGTGCTGCATACCATGGCACTGGCGGCAACCACTTCGATGAACGATTCGATGCAGCTATTACAAGCGTCGAGTGTGTACATGCCAATTACCCCAATGTTCCACGTGCATGCGTGGGGTGTACCTTATGTTGCGACCATGATGGGCTTGAAACAGGTGTATCCTGGACGTTATGACCCACCACAATTACTGAAGTTATTTGTGACTGAAAAAGTCACGTTCTCACATTGCGTACCAACCATCTTACAAATGGTATTGAGTAGTGAGAAAGCCAAAGCCATCGACTTCAGTGGTTGGCAGGTGTTGTTGGGCGGTAGCGCTCTTACTGAGGGCTTAGCGAAAGCAGCGCTTGAGCGGGGCATCCAAGTCTATACCGGTTACGGTATGTCGGAAACCTGTCCATTGTTGAGTACCACTTGGCTGCCTTTGAATTCCACTGATTTGTCGCTCGAAGAACAAGTTCGCATCCGCACGAAAGCTGGTAAGCCAGTACCTTTTGTCGATATGCGAATTATTGACAGTAAAGGTCGCTTCCTGCCCCATAATGGCGAGGATATGGGCGAAGTGGTTGTCCGTACACCTTGGTTAACCCAAGGCTATTTAAATGAGCCAGAAAAAGGCGCAGAACTTTGGGAAAACGGCTGGCTACATACCGGCGATGTAGGCTCGATCGATAGTGGTTACACGCTGCAAATCAAAGACCGCATCAAAGACGTGATTAAAACTGGCGGTGAATGGGTGTCGTCACTCGATATCGAAAATCTGATCTCACAACATCCAGATATTGAGCTTGCCGCTGTGGTTGGCTTGCCGGATGACGAGTGGGGCGAGCGACCTCATGCCATGCTTACCGTCAAAGGTGGCGCACAACTTGATCAAGCCGCAGTAGCGAAGCATTTGCAGCCGTTTATTGATGAAGGCGTGATTGAAAAATGGGCCATCCCTGACACCGTCAGTGTGGTCGATGACTTACCGCGCACCAGTGTCGGCAAAATTGACAAAAAGGTCATTCGCCAACAACTGCAGAAGTAAATCGGAAGTACAAAAAAGGCCGCCTGAATCAGTTGGGCGGCCTTTTGCTGTCTAGAGCGAGTTACTGTTGAGCGGCGTAATCGACCACCCAGTTGATGTAGAGTTCTGTACCGGTCTTCAGCGCCGCTTCATCAGCGAAGAAGTAAGGTGAGTGGTTGCTTGGCGCTTCGGCAGGATCTTGTCCCTCTGGCGTAATACCGAGGAACACAAACAGTCCCGGTGTTTCGAGTGCATAGAAGCTAAAGTCTTCGGCACCAGTCACCAATGGATTCACTTTCACATTTTCCGCACCTGCCACTTTCTCAATAGTCGGCAACATCATCCGCGTTAACTCTGGATTATTCACAGTTACTGGGTAGCCTTCATCAATATGCACGTGCGCTTCTGCACCGCTGGCAGCCGCTGTGTGTTCCGCAGTGCGCTTTAAATCGGCGAAGATTTGCTGGCGGTTGTCCATATCAAAGTTACGGATCGTTCCCTCCAGATAAACTTCATCAGGAATGATGTTGTTGCGTACGCCGCCTTCGACAATGCCGAAGCTCAATACCGCTGGCGCTTTCGTAATATCAATTTGGCGGCTGACAATACTCTGTGTATTAGTAATGATTTGGCCTGCAGCGACAATCGGATCGACACCACCCCATGGGCGGGAACCGTGCGTTTGGCGACCTTTGACGTTGATTTCAAAGCGGTCCGATGATGCCATTAAAGGTCCTTCGCGATAGCCAATGGTGCCAGTATTTCCTGCTGACCAGACATGAATACCAAATACAGCTTCCGGTTTGGCATCGGCAAATAATCCTTCTTCCAGCATCAGCTCAGCACCGCCTTCCTCACCCACTGGTGCACCTTCTTCAGCAGGTTGGAAAATGAACATGACAGAGCCAGCTAGCTCATCCTGCATCGCCACCAATTGCTCGGCAGCTCCCATCAACATCGCGATGTGGAGATCGTGTCCACACGCATGCATGACACCAACTTCTTGACCACGGTATTCTGATACTGCGGTTGATTTGAACGGCACATCTGTTTTTTCAACGACGGGTAGCGCATCCATATCGGCACGCAAAGCGACAAGTGGTCCCGGTTTACCGCCCTTCAAAATGGCCACAACACCGGTATGTGCGATTCCGGTTTGAACCTCTAAGCCCAAACTTTCGAGATGTTCAGCGACCTTTTCAGAGGTGCGAAACTCACGATTACTGAGTTCTGGATGCTCATGAAAATCGCGGCGCCATTCGATTACTTTCTGTTCGAGTTCAGCGGAAATGGTGACAGGCTCTTGCGCCTGAACCGGAAGTGAAAGACCCGCGATGAGGCTCGCAGTAACCAGTGACAATCGAAACATGAAACACCTCGTTGTGATGGAGTTAGGGTGATAACGCAAGAGGTCAGTATGGCAAGGGGCGCAGAAATCGGCAACTATTCGTCAGTCGTGCTGGTTGGGTCCAGTTCAGGAAGCTCGTTGAATAAACCATAATTGGGCAGCGGGGCGGTAATACAAAACGATTCTCCGGCGTAGTCGAATTGGAGTTGCCAGGCGTGCAAGTGGAGGTAGTCCGCCGTTTCACCGCCATAGCGCGTATCACCACAAATAGGCGCGCCAATACTTTTCAGAGCAACTCGAAGTTGATGCGTTTTCCCAGTTTCAGGATGCAGCACATAATACCGATAACCCGGTTTGAGGGAATAGCTGAAAAAGCGCGTCACTGCTGGATTCTCTTGCGTGTGCAATAAACGCCAGTTACCGCGTCGTGCATTGACCATGTCACCTTTAATCAAACCCTGCTTTTTATTTGGTTTCCCCGCCGCGATGGCTAGGTAATTTTTGCGGATAGCCCTGCGAGCAAATAGCTCTGAGAGGGCTGCTGCAGAGGTGCTAGAGCGGGCAATAAGTAATGCGCCAGAGGTCGGGGTGTCCAGTCGATGTACAGGAAATAACGTCTCGTTTAATTGCTCGGCGAGTTGAGTAACAATGCCAGCTTCGAGATCATTGGCATGCATGGGTGCACCGGCTGGCTTATTCAGGATATAAAAGTCAGGATGGTGAAAGACTAGGGATAACTCACGCATATCGTTATACTTCCCTGATAAATAGATCATGACAGAAAGGAACCTGCACCCTATGTCACCTGAGCGCCTTGCGCGAATGAATCAATTACTGGATGCTCGCCAGCCCGATCTTACACTGTGTCTGGAAAGTGTGCATAAAAACCACAATTTATCGGCTGTGATCCGCACTGCCGACGCAGTCGGCATTCATGAAATTCATGCGGTATGGTACGACAAGCGAGGCAAATTATCTCGCGGGACTGCTGTGGGTAGTCAAAAATGGGTCAAGGTGAATCATTACACTGAGCTTGCCACCGCAATAGAGGTTTTAAAAGCACAGAAAATGCAGGTTCTAGTAACGAATCTATCGGAAAATGCGGTGGATTTCCGTGCTATTGACTACACGCAGCCAACCGCCATTATCATGGGCCAAGAACGATTCGGCGTGACGGCAGAAGCGCTGGCATTGGCCGACCAAGAAATTGTGATCCCAATGGTAGGTATGGCGGAGTCCCTGAATGTTTCTGTGGCAGCTTCCATTGTGCTCTATGAAGCGCAACGACAGCGCGTGAATGCGGGGCTTTATGAGCAACCACGGCTCGCCGAATCGGAACGCCAACGCGTGCTTTTTGAAGGGGGGCACCCGCTTTTCGCACGCATTTGCAAGCAACGCAACATTCCTTATCCAGCCATTGCCGAGGACGGCCAAATAGTTGCCGACGAAGCTTGGTGGCAGGTCATGAGAACGGGGCAGCCCGCATGAACGGCGCATTGCACCGTATTCCAATCAACACCCTTAAAGGGGTCGGTCCCAAGCTGCAAGAGCGCTTAGCTAAACTTGGGTTGGAATCGGTGCAAGATGTGCTGCTGCATTTACCGTTAAGGTATGAAGATCGCTCCCGCATTTATCCTATTGCAGCACTACAGACTGGAACCGCAGCGACCGTCATTGCGGAGGTAATCAAAGCAGAAGTGCTGTATGGCAAGCGGCGCATGCTGCGCGTTCGAGTCAAAGATGCTAGCGCGGTGCTGAATCTGGTGTTTTTTCAATTCAGTGCAGCGCAACTGAAACAGTTTGAGCAAGGTACTCGCTTGCAACTATTTGGCGAAGCGCGTCGGGGAATCAATGGGCTGGACATGATCCACCCAGAATATAAAGTGCTCGCTGCTAACGCGGTGCCACCGGAATTTGCTGAAGAGACGTTGACGCCTGTCTACCCAATGACCGAGGGCGTGCAACAGGCCACCTTACGCAAACTCAGTGAGCAAGCGTTGAGTTACCTGAATCCCACAGCATTAGAGGAATTATTGCCGTCAGCTTTGCAACCGGAAGGAATGTCACTGGAGACGGCGATTCGGACGCTACATCGCCCTCCGTTGGACGCTAGCCTCGAACAATTGCAAGCAGGCACACACCCCGCACAGACGCGCCTAGCAACCGAAGAATTGCTCGCTCACCAACTGAGTCTGCTCAAGTTGAGAGCTCTGAAGCAATCCCATCAAGCCCGCAGTCTGATCCCCAATGTGGCATTACAACAGCGTTTTTTGAGTCAGCTCCCGTTCGAGCCCACAGCCGCGCAGCGGCGCGTTGTTCAGGAAATTCAGCAGGATTTAGCCGCGGATATTCCGATGATGCGCTTGGTGCAAGGCGATGTCGGTTCGGGCAAGACTCTCGTTGCTGCACTCAGCGCACTGACAGTAATTGGACAGGGTTACCAAGTAGCACTCATGGCGCCCACCGAAATACTCGCCGAACAACATGCGCTGACTTTTCGTCAATGGCTAGAGCCGCTTGGTATTGGCGTTGGTTGGTTAGCCGGAAAGCAAAAGGCGAAAGAACGGCAGGAGAACTTAGCGGCTATCGGCTCCGGACAGGTGCAGTTTGTGGTAGGTACGCATGCATTGTTTCAAGCCGAAGTGACCTATCACAATTTAGCACTGGTGATAATTGATGAGCAACATCGTTTCGGTGTACATCAGCGGCTGGAACTGCGTCAAAAGGGGGTTGACCAAGGCTATCAACCACACCAATTGATTATGACCGCAACACCTATCCCCCGTACGCTGGCAATGACCGCCTATGCCGACTTGTCGACTTCAGTTATTGATGAATTACCGCCAGGGCGAACCCCAGTTACCACAGTGGCAATACCGGATACGCGTCGTGACCAAGTGATCCAACGGGTGCATCAAGTGTGTAAAGAAGAGGGTCGCCAAGCTTATTGGGTTTGTACACTCATTGAAGAGTCCGAAGCTCTGCAGTGTCAGGCGGCAGAGGACACAGCTTCACAACTGGCGGAAGCACTGCCAGATTTGCGGATTGGGCTGGTGCATGGTCGGCTGAAAAGCAGTGAAAAAGAAGCTGTGATGACAGCCTTCAAAGGGCATGAACTCGACTTGCTTGTAGCCACAACAGTCATTGAAGTGGGTGTTGATGTTCCCAATGCGAGTTTGATGATTATCGAAAATCCAGAGCGTCTGGGGCTGGCGCAGCTTCACCAGTTGCGCGGACGAGTCGGACGCGGTGCAGTCGCTAGCCATTGCGTATTGCTGTATCACGCACCATTGTCGAAGACTGCCACCCAGCGTCTCAGTGTGTTGCGCGATAGCAATGATGGCTTTGTGATTGCACAACGGGATCTCGAGTTGCGTGGTCCGGGCGAGTTGCTTGGTCAGAAACAAACCGGTTTAACTGAGATGAAAGTGGCTGATTTGTTGAAACACAGCCATTTGTTGAACGATGTACAGGCTCTCGCGCAACAAATTTGGCGAGACTATCCGCAGACAGCAGACGCATTGATTCAGCGCTGGCTCCCGCGGCGTGATCACTACGCCCAAGCGTAAAAATGCAGTACACTAGCAGGTAATTCTCGACGCAGTAATGATGAAGGCACCCGTATGAGCAAGTCCAAAGACACCATCGATTTCGGTTACCAGCAGGTCGACAAAGAGGCCAAACAAGGTTTAGTCGCTAATGTATTTAACTCGGTGGCGAAAAAATATGACGTGATGAATGATGTCATGTCATTTGGCATTCATCGGTTGTGGAAGCGCTACACTATTGACTGCAGCGGTGTTCGAAGCGGCATGAAAGTGCTCGATTTGGCGGGCGGTACCGGAGACTTAACCGCGCAATTTTCTCGTCGCGTGGGCCCTACGGGCGAAGTGGTGCTAGCCGATATTAATGAAGCCATGCTCGAAGTCGGCAAAGACAAGCTGCGTAATTTGGGTATTGTCAGTAATGTCACCTATCAGCAAGCCAACGCTGAAGAACTCCCGTTTGACGATGATACTTTCGATATTATTACCATTGCCTTCGGTCTGCGGAATGTTACCGACAAACAAAAAGCGCTGGAGTCCATGCATCGCGTGTTGAAGCCGGGTGGCCGCTTGTTGGTGCTGGAGTTTTCCAAGCCAGAGCCACCGATGCTGTCACAGATGTATGATTTCTATTCATTCAATATCCTTCCCAAAATGGGTCAAGTGATCGCTGGCGACGCCGAAAGCTATCAGTATTTAGCGGAGTCCATTCGCATGCATCCTGATCAAGAAACATTGAAAGGAATGATGGAAGTCGCGGGCTATGAGAACGTCACCTATACCAACTTAACGGGCGGGATTGTTGCCTTGCACCGAGGATTCAAATTCTAATGTTGTGGACCGTGTTACCCACTAGTGCTGCCGAAGCTCTGCTCAATCACATTCTACAATTGGATCATGCTACGCCAAGCCGGCTTGCGCCATTGGTGGGCAAACGCCTGCGGGTAACGTTGAAAGAATTTGGTGCACCACTAACGGTCACCGCAACAAGCGATGGTTTTAATTTAAGTTGGGTCGATTCGGATCCAGTGGAGTGTCATATCGTAACCCGTCTGGCTGTGCTCCCAGAGTTACGTGATAGCGCCAATATTACTCGATTGATAAAAGCCGATGCTCTAGATATCGAGGGCGACCCAATGCTCGCCCAAGCGCTGAGCAAAGCGGTGACAGAATTGGATGTGGATTGGCCGGAAGTACTCTCACAGCGCATTGGCGATGTGCCTGCGCAAATGCTCCTGCAATTTTGGCAGCGCAGTGAACGCTGGTGGCAACAGTTCCACGCCGACCAAAAGCAGTGGGTACGCGACGCTATTATTGAAGAAAAGCAGTTAGCACCGAGTCGTACCGAATTTGAGATGTTTCGTGGGGATGTCCAGCAGCTGCGCGCGCAACTGGACCGACTGGAACGCTCGCTTAAACAGTTTCAACGGGGTTAGGCAATGCGAATTCAACGGTTGTATCTCATTACCAAAACCTTTTTAAGTTATGGCTTAGATCAGCTCATTCCTGCGAAGTGGCTGCCCTGGTCGGTTCGCTTTTTGCGTTACGCGTTGTTTTGGATGCCGAATCGCCATCGTGACAAGTCAGCCGGTGTGCGTTTGCGTCTTGCATTGGAATCATTGGGGCCCGTTTGGATTAAGTTTGGGCAAATGCTGTCGACCCGCCGCGACTTACTGGATCCTGAAATCGCGAATGAATTAGCAAAGCTGCAAGACAAAGTAAAACCTTTCCCAGGCGAGCAAGCACAAGCCTTGATTGAACGTGCACTGGATATTCAATCCATCCACGATGAATTTGATAACTTCGTCGTTACGCCGCTTGCTTCCGCATCGATTGCGCAAGTACACACGGCAACCCTGAAACATGGGCCCGATGCCGGACAAGATATTGTTATCAAAGTCATACGTCCCGATATTCGCAAAGCGATTGATGCCGATTTAAAACTGATGGATACACTGGCGTCGGTGTTAGCCAAACATTTACCCGATGGGCGGCGACTCAAGCCACGTGAAGTGGTGAAAGAATATCGCAAGACACTTCTTGACGAACTCGATTTACTGCGCGAAGCCGCTAATGCAATGCAGCTCCGCCGTAACTTTGAAGATTCTGACCTGCTCTATATTCCAACGGTATATAGCGATTACTCGCGTTTATCGGTCATGGTGATGGAGCGCATTGATGGTATTCCAGTAAGTGATGTGGAAACCTTGCATGCTCTCGGTGTGAATATGCAGTTGCTGGCTGAGCGTGGGGTGGAAGTATTCTTTACGCAAGTATTCCGTGACAGCTTCTTTCATGCTGACATGCACCCTGGCAACATTTTTGTCAGTCGCGAGAATCCAGATGACCCGAAATACCTCGGTATTGATTTTGGTATTGTGGGTACCTTGAATCGCGAAGATAAACGTTATTTGGCAGAAAACTTTCTCGCGTTTTTCAATCGTGACTACCGCAAAGTGGCGGAGCTACACGTTGATTCGGGCTGGGTACCTGCACATATTAATATTGAAGAGTTTGAATCGGCGATACGCACGGTGTGCGAACCGATCTTTAATAAGCCGCTAGCAGATATCTCATTCGGCCATGTTCTGGTGAACTTATTCAACACAGCGCGACGCTTTGAAATGGAAGTGCAGCCGCAGTTAGTGTTGTTGCAAAAAACCTTGCTGTACGTCGAAGGCTTAGGGCGTACTTTATACCCGCAACTGGATTTATGGAAAACCGCCAAACCGTTCCTCGAACGCTGGATGAAAGAGCAGCTAGGTTGGCGCGCGGTGTTGCGTTCGGTTAAAGAGAACGCGCCATTTTGGGCCGAAAAGCTGCCGGAAATGCCGACGTTGTTATATGACTATCTGCGCACGCAACGAGAACAGCAACAATGGCAACGTGCAGCATTGGCTGAATTTCAAGCCCATCAAAAGCGCTTTGCCCAGAGGGTATGGTACGGTGCTATTACCGCCGCACTGATTGTCAGTACAAGTCTATTTTATGCAACAGATCAGAGTCCTTGGCTAACAGGATGCAGTGCACTTGCGCTCGTATTCAGTGGTATACTCGGTTGGCAGCGCGGGCGACGTTCCCGTTAAACAGCAACTTATAAACCGAATTGAGAACAAGTTATGGCACCTAGTATTTGGCAATTACTGATTGTTTTGGTCATTATTGTGCTGATTTTTGGCACCAAGCGTTTGCGTAATATCGGCAGTGATCTTGGCTCCGCGGTAAAAGGTTTCAAGAAATCGTCGAGCGACGATGAGCAGGACCAAAGCGCAAAGAAAGAACTTCCGGAAGACCGAAAGGATAATTAAGCAATGTTCGATATCGGCTTCTGGGAGCTGATCCTCATTGCGGTCATCGGGCTCATCGTCTTGGGTCCGGAGCGACTTCCCCATGCATTGCGAGCTATGCAGCGTGCCGTCTCCGGTGCGCGCTCGTATAGCACTCGCATGCAAGCAGAGCTCAATCATGAATTGAGAATTAAAGAACTTCATGATCACCTGAAACAAGCTGAGCAAGGTGACCTCCAAAAACTTTCACCTGAATTACAGCGCTCGATAGCTGAATTGCAGCAGGCCGCATCGCAAGTGCAACGTCCCTACGCTAAGAAAACCGATACCGATGAGTAATTCGCCGCTCCTCGACCATTTGTTGGAACTCCGCAAACGATTATTGCGCGGAGTCCTCATTATCCTTGCCGTTTTTCTGGCGTTAGCCGCATTCGCTAATGATTTATATTCAGCAGTGGCTGCGCCGATGTTGGCGAGTTTGCCGCAAGGTTCTACGATGATCGCGACCGACGTCGCAACGCCCTTTTTTACACCGTTTAAACTCGCTTTAGTCGCTGCCATTGTGCTGTCAGCGCCGCTGCTACTGTGGCAAGTATGGGCATTTATCGCACCAGGATTGTATCATCGCGAAAAGCGTTTAATTTTGCCGTTGATGCTCAGTAGTACTGTGTTGTTTTACGCGGGTATCGCTTTCGCCTACTTTATTGTGCTTCCACTAGCACTGAATTTTTTAGCTGGCGCTGCACCTGAGGGCGTACAAGTGGCTACCGATATCGCCCGTTATTTAGATTTCGTGTTAGCCATATTCTTAGCGTTTGGCATTGCTTTTGAGACACCCGTTGCCATTATTTTGCTCTGTTGGAGTGGGGTAACCAGTGTTCAGGCGTTGCGTCAAAAGCGTCCTTATGTCATTGTCGGAGCATTTGTTGTGGGGATGTTCTTAACACCCCCTGATGTAATCTCCCAAACACTTTTAGCGATTCCAATGTGGTTACTTTTTGAACTTGGAGTCGTGATCGCTGGTCTATATCAGCGTCCACAACCAAATGCAGAACAGGATTAAGACATCATGGTAAAACGTGTATCACTCAGCAGCGTAATTGGCAGTACTGCTGTGGCAGCTTGCTTCACTGTTGCAGCTCAAGCGCAAAGCGTGAGTTCTGAACAATTAGCTGTGTGCGCGCAAATCGAAAACCCACTCCAGCGTCTTGTTTGCTTCGACAAGCTGGCAGCTGGCGACCAGGTCAGTGCAACAGAGCAAAAAGCTGCTGCACGAACTCCTGAAGATCGTTTCGGTAAAGAGTACAAAGAAGAGAATCGCGTCGTCGATGACATGATGTATGTTTCTATTGCAGAGAAGTCTCAAGATCCATATGGTCGCTGGGTGATAGTGTTGACCAATGGTCAAAAATGGAAACAGATGGATAGCACGTCCTATCAATTACCGAACGATGCCGATTATTTTATTGAACGCGGTGTTTTAAATAGCTTCTATTTAGGGCGTACAGACATCAATAAACGTATTCGTGTTCAACGCGCTGACTGATGATGCGTTGGTTCGACAGCGGCGCTAATCTGACGAATGGCAAGCTCGTTCATCAGCTTGAAGACTATATTGCAGCAGCGCTGCAGGCCGGTGTCGAACAAATTGTAGTCATTGGAACCGACGTTCAACATAGCCGCGAAGCGCTCGCACTATGTGACCGGTATCCTGATTACCTCCTTGCCACCGTTGGTGTGCATCCACACGATGCAGCAACCGCGCCCCATGATTATATTGCACAACTCCGAGAACTCGCACAGCATCCTGCTGCGCGAGCCATCGGTGAGTGTGGACTCGATTTTAATCGGAATTATTCGCCGCCCGACATTCAACTTAAAGTTTTTCGTGCGCAACTCGAATTGGCTGCGGAATTGCAGATGCCGGTATACCTACATGAACGCGATGCGCATGAACCCCAAGTCGAGCTCCTCGGTGAATTTCAAGACCGAATTCCGCGATTCTTAGCGCATTGTTTTACCGGTGACGAAAAAGCACTTGCTAGTTACCTTAATCTTGGTTGTTATATAGGTATTACTGGTTGGGTTTGTGATGAGCGGCGAGGACGTGATCTGCAACATTCAGTTTTGCATATTCCGGCCGATAAGATAGTCATTGAGACCGATGCGCCATTTTTGTTACCGCGTACATTGCGTCCGAGACCGGCTTATAATGCGTCAGAATATCTGCCACATATAGGTGAATTTGTTGCGCAGTTAAGACAACAGGAAGTTAGCGAGTTCGCTGCGCAAAGTTGGCTAAATAGCCAAAACTTTTTTCAAAAATAGGGATTGCATGACAGCCATTCGAACACTCTGGGCCTTGCTGGGTCTGGTGTGTCTAATTGGACTTGCTCCTGCCGCCAAGGCGGCGGTAGAAGAACCGCAAATATACTACCAACCAGAAACGGCAACGACTTCGTTCGCTCAATTGTTGGCGAGTGCGAGCTCATCTTGGGAACAAATTCCGCAGGGTGAAGCAGTCTCTTTTGGTTATACCCCTCAAGCTTATTGGTTCAAGGTAGAGGTGGCAGCCAGCCGATCTGATCGAATTCTGTACCTTGGTTATCCACTTCTTGATTCGGTCGACATTTATTTTGTTCAGAATGGCGCCATTATCGATCAATTGCTGGTGGGTGATAATTTGCCCTTCGCGCAGCGTCCAATTCTGAATAAGAACTTCGTCATACCCATGGCATCCCGAGCGGAGCAAACTATCTATCTGCGGGTACGCACTGAAAGTTCGTTACGATTCCCTCTAGAGATTTGGCAGCCGGCCGAGTTTATGCAGGCGCAACAATACCAAGTTGCAGCGACAGGACTCTATTTTGGCTTGTTGCTCTGCATGGTGGTCTATAACTTCTTCAATTATTTGGTCACGCGAGAGTTCAGCTTTCTGAATTACTCTGCTTATACGCTGAGCATTGGCTTATTGATGGCGGGACTCGATGGCACCGGCTATCAATATTTGTGGCCCAACTGGATTTGGCTGCAAGACCGTATCGTCACCATGATTGGAAGTGTGGTATTTATCTTTGCCAGCTTGGTCACGGCCGGCGTGTTGCAAACAGCACAACGCAGTCCTCGATTGCATCGCGGGTTGCAGCTCTTTATCGGTATTTATTCCGTCACGTTTGTGCTCAGTATCTTTCTCCCTTATGCAACGTTAATTCCATACGTTCTTGGGCTCGCGGTCACCAGTTGTATTTACTTGTTGGCGACAGGTATTTCGCTGTGGACCCGAGGGCTTACCTACGCTCGTATTTATACCTTAGCGTTAGGTAGCTTGCTGTTTGCTATCACTATCAATGCCCTAGGCTATTTAGGCCTCTTTGAATCGGTATTTGTGCAGCGTTACGCCATTATGGCGGCCTCTGCATTGGAAGTACTGCTACTGAGTTGGGTATTGGCGCTGCGTTTCAACGAAAGTCGAGTGGAACAACTCGCGTTGAAGGAAAAGTTGAATACGCAGCTGGAGTCTATGGTTGCACAGCGTACCGAAGAGCTTGAGCAGGTCATGGGTCGCCTCCAATTAGCCAATAAAGAATTGGAGCAAAAAAGTAATGAAGATGGTTTGACTGGACTATATAACCGGCGTTTCTTGAATCAAGAATTCAAACGAGAGTTTGGCCGTGCCAAACGTACCGGTCGAGATTTGACGTTGATGATGCTCGATATTGATCATTTCAAGCCGCTGAATGACAGTTTCGGTCACCTGTGCGGTGACCAAGTTCTGGTCGAATTGGCGCGGCTTTTGGTCAGTCAATTGCAACGTGCAACCGATACTGTATACCGCTATGGTGGTGAGGAATTTGTCATTCTACTGCCAGATACGGATGAGCATGGCGCGCGTGAAATTGCGGTCAAAATTGGACAAGCCGTGCGCGATCATGTTTTCAAGACCGATCAAGGCGAGATGAAGATTACCATCAGTATCGGCGTTGCTATTGCCAAACCTGATATGTATAAAGAGCCCACGCAACTGCTCGCTGCTGCCGATGATGCCCTCTATAGAGCCAAGAATTCGGGTCGAGATATCGTCAAAGTGACCACCCAAATTCACGAACCTGAGCAAGCCAATTCACGCTGAATGTTGTACTATTAACAGCATATTTTCAGTTTGAACTAAATAACGAGGCGTTCCACGTGAGCTATTTCCCTATGCGACGACTACGTCGCTTGCGTCGTCATGATTTTAGCCGTCGCTTAGTTGCCGAGAACCAGTTAACAGCAGCTGATCTCATTTATCCAGTCTTTGTTTTGCCTGGCACGCAACAGCGCGAAGCTGTCGCGTCCATGCCCGGTGTAGAGCGTTTATCGATTGATTTGCTCGTGGCTGAATGCCAGACCATTTATGCCCTAGGCATTCCAGCGGTAGCACTTTTTCCGGTGACTCCAGCGGCAGCAAAATCGCTCGCGGCGGAAGCTGCTTGGGATGATGAAGGTTTGGCGCAAAGAGCGGTACGAGCCATTAAAGAGACAGTTCCTGACCTTGGTGTAATTACCGACGTTGCGCTCGATCCGTTCACAAGTCATGGACAAGACGGCATTATCGATGACGATGGGTATGTTCTGAATGACATCACTATTGATGCTTTGGTGAAACAGGCGCTGTCGCATGCGCGTGCGGGTGCCGATGTGGTCGCACCCTCGGATATGATGGATGGACGGATTGGAGCGATCCGCGAAGCGCTAGAAGCGAACGGTTTTCATAATGTGCAAATCATGGCGTATTCAGCAAAATATGCCTCGGCTTTCTACGGACCATTCCGCGATGCGGTCGGTTCAGCTGGGAACTTGAAGGGCGGCAACAAGAAGACCTATCAAATGGATCCTGCGAATAGTAATGAAGCCATTCATGAGGTTGCTTTGGATATTGAAGAAGGCGCCGATATGGTGATGGTGAAGCCAGGAATGCCTTATTTAGATATCGTCCGCCGGGTGAAGGACGAGTTTCAAGTACCGACCTTCGCATACCAGGTCAGTGGTGAATACGCCATGATGCAGGCTGCTATCGCCAATGGCTGGTTAACCGAGGACGTGATTATGGAATCACTACTGGGGTTTAAACGCGCGGGTGCGGACGGGATCCTTACCTATTTTGCGAAGTACGCGGCTGAGCGGTTACAGTCGGGTCAATAACTGAGTCATCAATCCCTCGCGCAAGGCTCCTTGCGCGAGTTCAATGTGTTCTAACCGTAAGCCATCCGCTAAAGCCAATAAAATCGAGAACCCACCCATAAACACGGCTTGCCGATCACGGCGGACGCCAACGTTGCCGAGTTTACGGCAGTGCCCTGCTTGAATACAGGCGCTGCGCACTTGTTGTAGCCAGTCGCCGTTTATGCGCGATTGTTGTTGCGCATGCAGGATATCGTGCAACGCACGAAACGTTCCCGAAGCACCGCAGACGTGTTGCCATGAATGATGCAGAAAGGCGTCCAGCTCGGGTGCTAACTCTTGAGCAGCGGCGGCTTGCGCTGCATCGAGCGCTGCCGCGGTAATGGCTCCGTCGCGAAAAAAGCGATTTTGCCAAACAACGCAGCCCATATCTAAGCTTTTCAAGCGGTGCGGTTGCGTGCCAGTACCCACAATCACTTCTGTGCTCGCGCCACCAATATCAAGCACGAGCATCTGCGCATCGGGCTGGGCTCGGCTTTGCGTAGCACCCCGATAAATAAGTTCTGCTTCGCGCTCGCCGGAAATAATTTCTATGGAATGACCCAAAGTCGCTTCAAACTGTCGCAATACGTCAGCTCGATTTGAAGCTTTGCGTAATGTCGCAGTAGCAACACAATGGATTGCATGATCGGGGATATCACGAAGGAGTTCGGTGAAGCTTGCCAAACAAGCAATACCCCGATGGATGGCCGCTTCGTCGAGCGTACCATCTTCACGGAGGCCGTCGGCAAGGCGAACCTTTTGCCGTTGCCGAGTTAAGACTTGATAGCCTTTTTGAGGAGTTGCTTGGGCTAGAATCAAATGAAAACTGTTCGAGCCCAAGTCAATGGCAGCCAGCCTTGGCGTCCTCTGCATCTAGCGGTTTCCGCCACCGCTGCGTTGCCCGCCACGCTGACCACCGCGTTGTCCGCCACGGTTACCGCTCGGCTTGCCACCGCGAGTGCGGCGCCGAGCTGTCGGTCGAGGTGTTTTGATATCGGTTAACAGGGCTTCTGGAGCATACTTGGTGACGGGAATACTGTGACCAATGTAATCCTCGATAGCAGGCAAGTTATAGACATACTCCTCACAGGCTAAAGCGATGGCTTTACCGCTCGCTCCAGCGCGTCCAGTTCGACCAATGCGATGCACATAGTCTTCACAGTCATCCGGCAAGTCATAGTTATAGACATGACTGACTTCTGGAATATGCAGGCCGCGTGCAGCGACATCGGTGGCGACTAAAAAGTCCAACTCACCTTCGGTGAACTGGTCAAGAATCTTCAGTCGTTTACGTTGTGGTACATCACCCGTCAATAATCCGACTCGGTGTCCATCGGCTTCCAGCCATTGGAAGAGTTTGTCGCAGACATGTTTGGTATTGGCAAAGACAATCGCTTTTTCGGGCCAATCTTCTTCAATCAATGTCAGCAATAACTTCATTTTGTCTTGCTTCGATGGATAAAAGAGTTCTTCGCTGATTCGTTCGCCCGTTTTTTGTAACGGCTCGACTTCAATTTTGGTCGGCGAATTCATATGATCGTAAGCCAGTTCTTGTACCCGCTGCGACAGCGTTGCTGAGAATAATAAACTCTGCCGATCTTTGGGCTTTGGCATGCGATTAAACATGTAACGAATGTCTTTAATAAACCCAAGGTCAAACATCCGATCGGCTTCATCGAGTACAACAACATCAATCTTATCAAGGTCATAGATACCTTGCTTACAATAGTCGATGAGTCGGCCTGTGGTGCCAATTAAAATATCGACACCTTCTTCTAGGGCTTGGCGTTGACTTTCATAACCCTCGCCCCCATAAATGATGCCGAGGCGCATATCGCAGTGACTCGCCAATAATTCAGCATCGTTGGCGATCTGAATGGCAAGTTCACGCGTAGGTGCCATGATGATTGCACGTGGATAACGTTTGTCACCCTCGCGAGGTTTATTTAATAGGGTGGTAAAAGTAGCGACGAGGAAGGCCAGGGTTTTCCCAGTTCCCGTCTGTGCTTGACCAGCAACGTCTTTTCCAGTCAGGGCAACAGGCAAACTGAGAGCCTGAATAGGCGTACAGTATTCGAAGCCGGCGTTTTGCAATGCGCTTAGTACCTGCGGATGCAGGTCGAGATCAGCAAAGCGTGTCTCTGTTAAGTGTGTTTTACTCATGGCGTAAGCATATCAGTTTGCGCTAACATTCAAAAACAGAAATAATAGCGTATCTATTATTTCACGCGAATTACAGCAGCGGAGATTATCATGAGTGACAAAATTGTTCAGCTAAGTGATGACAGTTTTGAGAACGATGTTCTCAATTCAGACAAACCGGTATTGGTCGACTTTTGGGCCGAGTGGTGTGGACCATGTAAAATGATCGCGCCAATCCTCGATGATATCGCGACTCAGTATGCCGATAAGATCACAGTGGGTAAGCTGAACGTAGACCACAATAACCAAACACCACCTAAGTATGGTATTCGTGGAATTCCGACGCTCCTGCTGTTTAAGAACGGTGAAGTTGCTGGAACCAAAGTAGGTGCGTTGTCAAAAGCGCAGCTCGCTGAGTTCCTCGACCAAAACATCTAAGAATGACGACCCGTTCGTTTAAAAAGGTTGTTTTGTTGCGGCAAAACAACCTTTTTTGCTGAAAAACTGGACGTTTCCGTGTTTCGGTGATACTTTTCTTTCATTAAATCTTTTCTTCAGGTTGTCAGCCTTTTGGCGACCGTGCAGTAGACTCCTAGCGTTTAACGAAATCAAACCCTAATTTCTTTTGGCCACAGATAAGTCCGTACCCTCCATATGAATCTAACTGAATTAAAAAATAAACCAGTCAATGAGCTTGTAAAGCTAGCTGACGAAATGGGCCTCGAATCGATGGCTCGTATGCGCAAACAAGATATTATTTTTGCGATCCTAAAAGCACATGCAAAAAGCGGTGAAGACATTTACGGCGACGGCGTGCTTGAAATCTTGCAAGATGGCTTTGGCTTCTTGCGCTCAGCAGATTCATCGTACTTGGCTGGTCCAGACGATATCTACGTATCGCCGAGTCAGATTCGTCGCTTCAATTTGCGTACGGGTGACACGGTGTCGGGTAAGATCCGACCACCGAAAGAGGGTGAACGTTATTTTGCCCTGCTGAAAATTCGCGAAGTAAACTTCGACAAGCCTGAAAACTCCCGTAATAAAATCCTCTTTGAAAACCTGACTCCTTTGCACGCCGATGAGCGTTTGCGGATGGAGCGCGGTAATGGTTCAACTGAGGACATTACGGCACGAGTCCTGGACTTAGCATCACCTATTGGGAAAGGCCAACGCGGCTTGATTGTTGCACCACCCAAAGCGGGTAAAACCTTGTTGCTGCAGAATATTGCACAATCGATTGCTGCCAATCACCCAGATTGCGTACTGATGGTCCTGCTGATTGATGAGCGTCCAGAAGAAGTGACAGAAATGCACCGTTTGGTGAAAGGCGAAGTTATTGCCTCGACCTTTGATGAGCCAGCTAGCCGTCACGTGCAAGTGGCTGAAATGGTCATCGATAAAGCAAAACGCTTGGTTGAACATAAGAAAGACGTAGTCATCTTACTGGATTCCATCACGCGTCTAGCACGTGCGTACAACACCGTGATTCCAAGCTCAGGCAAGGTTTTGACCGGTGGTGTCGATGCCAACGCGCTGCATAAACCGAAGCGATTCTTTGGTGCAGCACGAAATGTCGAAGAAGGTGGTAGTTTGACAATCATTGCTACTGCATTGATCGACACAGGTTCGAAAATGGATGAAGTGATTTACGAAGAGTTCAAGGGAACGGGCAACATGGAGTTGCACTTGAATCGTAAGATTGCTGAGAAGCGCGTTTTCCCAGCTATCGACTTTAATCGCTCGGGTACGCGTCGGGAAGAATTACTGACCACCCAGGAAGAACTCCAGAAAATGTGGATTCTACGGAAGATTGTGCATCCAATGGGTGAAACCGAAGCGATGGAATTCTTAATCGATAAGCTGCAAATGACGAAAACGAATGATGAATTCTTTGAAGCGATGAAGCGCCAGAAGAGTTAATCGACCGTTCGCATTATCAAGGAGCATTGACAGTGTCGATGCTCCTTTTCCTCTACAATCTACCTTTCCTTGTGCGATATCCGCTAATTTTCCTTGCGTCTTACGTCAACTATCATTAATACTTGTTATTAATTTATTGGTTTGTAGCACAGGGAAATAAAATATGACTGCTGGTCTACGTTACTTAGCGATTCTTAGCTTGGCGTTTACGCTGGCTGCATGTGGCAGTGGCGAGCGCAATACCGGCAGCGGTGGTTCCGGAGGCTCCGGCGGTGGTGGCGGCTCTGGTTCAACTCCTCCTACTGCAAGTGCAAGTAATGTAACTGTCAGTGAAGGAAGCCCGAACGAAGTTATTGAGGCAAACATTACTGTGAGCTTGTCGGCAGCAGCAAGCGCTGCGGTGTCGTTCGATTATGCGACTGCCGATGCGAGTGGTCTTGCGGGCATTGATTATGAAGATACCAGCGGCACAGTAACTTTTACCGCGGGTCAGTCCAGTCAAACCATTACCATCCCAATTATTTCCAATGCTGTCTTCAACGACGATCGCGACTTCTTTGTCGACTTTAGCAATGCCCAAGGGCTGACCTTAGGTACGACACGAGTGCAAGTAACCATAGTGAATGATGATCCGCGTCCGGTGCTCGCCTTCGAACAATCCATTTTCGAGACGACTGAACAAGCAGGCACTTTGGGTTTAACAGTAACCTTGTCGAATGGCACTGAAAGTGACGTCACTTTCGATTTAGACGTGAGCGGTACCGCTACGGCTGGAGTCGATTACTCTCTAGAGGAAACCTCATTTACTATTCCTGCTGGATCGTTAGAGCAACAAATTGCACTGACGTTAATTGCCGATGATGTGAAGGAAGGTGGCGAAAGTGTCATTCTGTCCTTTGCTAATGTGCGCGAAGCCGATTCAAATCCAGACCTCAGTACTCAAACCATTGTGATTCGCGGCGATGCGATTTTAGCGGACACCGGCGCGGTCGAGTATTACAACAACGGCGACTTTGCTGCGGCGACACCTGACGCTGAGCATCCGAACCAAGATGCGGATTATGGTCGAGACACCACTGCTGCCGTCGACAACAATGCAGATGGCTCGGGCAACCTGAATTTGACCAAGCTAGATAGCTCGGGTAATGCGTTGCCACAAAACGCATCGAGCTTCTCCTGTGTTCGAGACAACTTGTCAGGCACTGTTTATGCGGTGTGGGCTGAGGGTGATGCACTTGATAATTTTTATTTTAACCCGACCTATCAATACAAATGGTTCGATAGTGACGTGGAGAACAATGCGGGTAACCCAGGTACTTTAACTCCAATAAGTGCTTTCCCTGGAATACCTGATGATAATGAGCCGGTTTACTTTGAGCGCGATGAGTGCAGATTCCCAGCCGTCAATGTAATTCGGCAAGATTTAGGCTGCTCGAGCGAAAATTATATCAATTATTTAAATGTCGATGGTTACTGTGGTTTTGATGATTGGCGTTTACCAACCATCAGTGAACTGCAAAGTATTGCGCTTTATCAGCAAAACCAAACGCAAGATAATTTGTTTTTCCCTGATGTTGCCATGATGACGCCAAATAGCGATGGCACAGTACGTTTAATGAGCGCGACGCCAGCAGCTGACCCGAATAGTTCGGCGTGGTGCTTGGAAGTTCAAACTGCTCGCCGAATGTTGTGTAATAAAAATGATTACAACAGCATCCGTGCTGCCCGTAACCCTGTCGCGTATCAGGAATAAGGAGATTAGTATGCAACGCATTCTTAAGACCAGCGCTGTAGCTCTCGCGTTACTCTCTGCTACGTCAGCATCGGCAGCATGTTTTTACGATACGATTCGTGCCAGTACCCAAGTAGAACAGTTTTACGACAATCGCGACGGTACCTTATTAGATATGAAAACCGGCCTAACGTGGGCAGTCTGTATTTACGGGCAGAGCTTTGACACCAGCACTAATGCCTGTGTTGGCGCAGCGACGCAGGTTCCTAGTTGGAGCGCTGCTTTGCAAGCTCAGGACGACTTTGACTTAGCCGGACACACCGATTGGCGCTTACCCAACGTTAAAGAGCTCGCGACGATTGTGGAATACGCCTGTGTCGATCCAGCGATTCGCCCCGAGTTATTTCCACAAACACCGAGCGCGCCGTTTTGGACGCATACTCCGGATTCAGCAGATGTCGACTCCGTTGTGCTTGGTCGCTATATCGACTTTTACGATGGCACCGAATTCAACGACAAGCCGGAAATTCAACGTTACGTGAGACTCGTTCGCGAAGCTGACTAAACTTTCAGCAGCGCTGAAATTCACCGTAAAAGTAGGTATACTGCGCGCAGTTTTCAGCCGTTTAATACACGAGAGACTGCGTGAAATATCAAGACCTGCGCGACTTTATTGCGTTACTCGAAAAGCGGGGTGAGCTGAAGCGTATTCAGCACGAAATCGATCCCTACCTAGAAATGACAGAAATTGCTGACCGCACGCTAAAAGCCGGTGGTCCAGCGCTCCTATTCGAGAATGTGAAAGGCCATAACATCCCAGTTCTCGCTAACCTGTTTGGAACGCCTGAGCGTGTTGCATTAGGCATGGGGCAGGAGTCAGTTGCCGCGTTGCGTGAGGTTGGACAACTCTTAGCCTTTCTTAAAGAGCCGCAACCGCCGAAAGGATTTCGCGATGCATTGAACCTGCTGCCGGTCTACAAAAAGGTGCTGAGCATGGCACCGAAACAACTCAAAAAAGCGCCGTGTCAGGAAGTGGTATACAGCGGTGATGATGTCGATTTAACGAAACTGCCCATCCAACATTGTTGGCCAGATGATGTTGCGCCCCTAATTACATGGGGACTCACAGTGTCGCGCGGGCCGCACAAAGAACGTCAAAACTTAGGTATTTATCGCCAGCAGGTTATCGGTAAAAACAAACTCATTATGCGCTGGTTATCCCATCGCGGTGGTGCGCTCGATTTCCAGGAGTTCAAGCGGCAGAACCCGGGCAAAAACTTCCCGGTGGCTGTAGCATTAGGTGCCGATCCAGCCACCATTTTAGGCGCGGTGACGCCGGTACCAGATAGCTTGTCTGAGTACGCGTTTGCGGGGCTATTGCGCGACGGTAAAACGGAAGTGGTGAAGTGCTTAAGCTCTGATTTACAAGTGCCAGCGCATGCCGAAATAATTCTCGAAGGCTACATTGCACCCGATGAGACTGCGCCCGAAGGTCCATACGGTGATCACACCGGATACTACAATGAAGTGGATACGTTCCCAGTTTTCACGGTGACCCACATCACTCAGCGGAAAAAGCCGATCTATCACAGCACTTACACCGGTCGGCCACCTGATGAGCCGGCGATTCTGGGTGTAGCACTCAATGAAGTTTTTGTGCCGATCTTACAGAAGCAATTCCCAGAAATCGTCGATTTTTATCTGCCACCAGAAGGCTGTTCGTATCGTGTTGCCGTAGTCACCATGAAGAAGCAATATGCCGGGCATGCGAAGCGCGTCATGATGGGCGTCTGGAGTTTCCTGCGTCAATTTATGTACACCAAATTCGTGATTGTGTGTGATGACGACGTCAACGCACGTGACTGGAAAGATGTGATTTGGGCGATGACTACGCGCATGGATCCAGCGCGTGATACGGTATTGATTGAGAACACGCCGATTGATTATCTCGATTTCGCGTCGCCAGTGTCCGGATTAGGTTCGAAGATGGGTATGGATGCCACAAACAAATGGCCCGGTGAAACCGACCGCGAGTGGGGTGTACCTATAGTTATGGACCCAGCAGTTAAGACCCGAGTCGATGAACTTTGGGACGAGCTAGACATTTTGCCAGTGCAAGGAAAATCATCATGATGCAAACACTGACTTGCCGTATCGTCAGTATCGATGCGCTCACACCCATGGTCTATCGGGTGCATTTAGAGCCGCCAGAAGCGGTCAAATTTGAAGCCGGTCAGTATCTGCAGGTGGTGATGGGGGAACGCGACAAACGCCCGTTTTCCATTGCGTCTTGTCCAAGCAATCCCGAATTGTTCGAGTTACATATTGGCGCGCATCCGGATAACCGTTATGCAACCGAAGTGATGGAACGATTACAAAACCAAACAACGATTACGGTAGAGGCTCCATTAGGCAACGCATTCTATCAAGGCAATAGTGAGCGACCCTTGATCCTGGTGGCTGGCGGTACCGGTTTCTCCTACACCTGGTCCATATTGCAGTCTCATTTGCAGTCTGGGTCTAACCGCCCGATTACTTTGTATTGGGGGGGCCGCGAACGCGCTGATTTGTATTTCCATCAGCAGCTCCTTGAACTGGCCGAGCGGCATGAACATTTTTCTTATCGACCAGTCGTCGAAAACGTCAATGGCGAGTGGAAAGGCGCTGTTGGACTCGTTCACCATGCGGTGCTTGCCGAACAAAGTGATTTGAGTGAAGCCGATGTATACGTTGCCGGTCGGTTCGAAATGGTTCGTGTGATTCGCGATGACTTCCACGCCAATGGGCTGCCATTGAGTCAACTGTATGGCGATGCGCTAGCCTTTATTTAATTCGTCTATTTTATCAGCAGCGGGGCTTTGTTATACTGCTGCGGCATTACCAAGGGGTGCCCAAGCGCTACGCGCACGGGCTGAGATGCAAAATGCGAACCCTTTGCACCTGATCCGGTTAATACTGGCGTAGGGATGGTAGCTATCAAACACCATTGCAATACCTGCCCAACCGGATTGTTTCTCTTTGCAGTAACAAGGAAATAATCCATGTCTCAATTGAAATTTTCGACCTTAGCGTTAGCGCTCACCAGTACCTTTTCGGCAACTGCGGTTCAAGCACAAACGGAACCAACTGACATTCTCGAACGCATCACGATTACCGGTGAGTATCGCGCCACCACTATCGATGAAACGCCGACAAGCGTCACTGCTTTAGTCAATGCCGAGTTTGCTGAACGCGGCGCGTCTCACCTCGAAGACGTGTTGAATAAACTACCAAATGTGAATTTTTCTGGCGGTAGCTCGCGCGCTCGCTTTATCCAAATTCGCGGTATTGGTGAGCGCAGTCAGTTTGTTGATCCGATCAATCCGTCTGTAGGCTTGCTCATTGACGGTATTAACTATAGCGGACTGGGGCAAGCGGCACAGCTGTTTGATATCAGTCAGGTCGAAGTATACCGGGGTCCACAGAGCGGTCGTTTTGGTGCGGATGGCCTAGCCGGCATGATTGTTCTCGAGAGTACTCGGGCACAAGCCGAGTTTAGTGGTCTTTGGCACTTAGGTGTTGGCAATTATGGCGAGCGCCAAGGCGGTTTGGCCCTTGGTGGTGAGTTGGGAGCGCTTGGCACTGCACGGTTGAGTGTCTATCAACAACGCTCGGATGGCTTTACCGAGAACCTCTACCTACAACGTGACGACACGCAGAGTCGCTCAGAGCGGATGGCACGCCTGAACGTGTTTAGTGACCTCGCACAAAACTGGTCGTTGCAAACGACTGTTCACGCGCTGTCTCAAGACAATGGTTATGACGCTTTTTCGCTCGACAATACGCGTCAAACTTTGTCGGATGAGCCCGGCGAAGATGACTTAAGCAGTTTTGCTGCGCGAATGGCGCTTACATTCAATGGTTTTGAATCGAGTGAATGGTTAGTGTCTTATTCCTACTTGGATGCAGATAGCACCTACTCGTACGACGAAGATTGGAGTTTTGTCGGCATTGCGCCGGGCTGGGAATACTCATCTTTTGATAGTTATCAGCGTGATCGGCACGATCATACATTAGAGCTGCGAGGGCTCAGTACCCAACCTGTGCAATGGCTTGGCGCGGAACACGACTGGGTTGTCGGTCTGTATCGTTATCAACGTGACGAGCGCTTGCAGCGTGATTTTTTCAACTTTGATTTAGGGAGCCAAGATCGCTTTTTAAGTGACTACGATAATCGGCATTTAGCAGTATACGGTGAGCTTTCGAGTTATTTGAATAGTGACTGGACCTTGACCACAGGGTTACGCGGCGAACGCTATGATAATCCTTACACAGACAACAATGGTGTGACCGAAGAACCCAATGACACCATGTGGGGCGGACGTCTGAGTCTTAGCTATCAAGGAGTTCCGGGGCATCTCTACTACGCAACCCTAGCTCGTGGTTACAAGCCGGGCGGTGTCAATGGCGAAGCTTTAGGGAAAGCACAAGATCCCAGCCTCACCGAACTGCGGGAGTTTTTGCAGGCACGCTCAACCTTTGCGCCAGAGTTACTCACGAGTATCGAGCTAGGGCATAAATGGGCGTCAGCCGATGGTGCGATGGCACTGCGCTCTGCGCTGTTCGTTCAAGCACGAGATGACGTACAACTGAAAGGCTGGATCAATCGCGACCAATCGTTTGTAGGTTATCTACAAAATGCTGCCAGCGGTAGTGTGTCGGGTGTCGAAGTTGAGTGGGATTATCAATGGACCGAAGCTGCCAAGTGGTTTGCAACCTTGGCGTGGTTGGATACCGAAATCGAGGGCTTTGTCACTGAAGACGGCATTGACATGACTGGTCGGGATCAAGCTCATGCGCCGAACTACCAAGCCAATATCGGGCTTAGATACAACATTTCGGATGCAGTGACGGCAGTCGTTCAAGTCGATGCGAAAGACGGTTTCTACTACTCGGATTCACACTTTAGTCGCGCTGAGGCGGTTGAGCTGCTGCATGCTCGAATCGACTGGCGAGTGGGTGGTTGGAATTTGAGTGCGTGGGCGCGTAACCTGACTGATGAGACCTATGGCATACGAGGCTTTTTCTTTGGGAATGATCCGAGAATTGAGTACGCCGCCCGCACTTATGAGCAGTTTGGCGAGCCGCGGCGCTTTGGATTCACTGCAAGATACGCATTCTAATGCAGTGGGTCCTTGAACAACTTGCGCTAAGTTCACCGTGGGAGCTTCTTGCGGTGATCTTAGCGGTGACCTATTTGGTTTTAGCTGCGCATCAGTCGCTCTGGTGTTGGCCTGCCGCAGCTATCAGTTGCACCATTTATATGGTTCTCATGTATCAGGCTCAACTCTATATGTATGCGGCACTCAACATTGTCTACCTGGGTATGGCCGGTTATGGGTATTGGCAGTGGCGACAGTTGCCCGCTAATGCCGTGGTAACAGCGATTGAACTGGGTTGGCGCGGACATATCAAGCTTATTCTACTATGGTCGGTAGTCGCCGCGCTGGTCGCGATGCTATTGCTTAGGTACACTGATGCAGAGGCAGTCTGGCTGGATACTTATCTCGCGGTTTTTAGCGTTGTTGCAACCTGGTTGCTGGCGCGTAAGAAATTCGCAACGTGGTATTACTGGCTGGTAATTGATTGTGCGTATGTTTATTTGTTCATTTTACAAGGATTTGTCGCAACGGCGCTTCTCCATGTCATTTATGTAGGATTAGTTTTCTACGCCATGTGGCAATGGCAACGAGAAGCACATAAATAACAATGGCAGTTTATGCAGCAGCAATGGCTTACTAGTTTACCGATACATGGTGTGATCAGCACTGCGCCCCTGTTGCGCGGTGTTGCCAATGATGTGTATCGCATCAATACCACCAGCGGTAGTTACGTCCTCAAACACTTTCGATACGATCACCCGTATGGGCTTGATCGTGCCCAAGAGGTCGAAGTTCAGCGTCAGCTTGCCGCGCATGCTTTAGCCCCTGAAGTGATTTATTTTGACCTCGCTCAGGGGCTCATGCTGCAACCTTTTATTGAAGCACCTGACTTGGCTCATTCCGAATTAGGTGTCAGTGACCGAATTCAGTACTTGGCTGAAGTTAGCGCGCACATTCATCGCTTACAAATCGAAGTGCCGGTGTGGTCACTCCGTCTGCGGTTGAAGCATTATTGCGACGGCTTAGCGAAGTTTGATGCCGAACGCGCGCGGCAGTTTCAAAAGCGTTTGCAGCCCTTTAAAAAACTGATTGAAGGTTTTGGCGCACACCCAACGTTTTGTCACAACGATTTGGCTTATCACCATGTGTTTGTGTCCGAGCCACCACTGGTGATCGATTGGGAATATGCAGGCATGGGTGATCGTAACTTTGACCTTGCAAGCTCGATGCAAGTGAACCAGTTTGATGCGCGTCAACAAATGGCATTTTTGAACGCTTATGAAGCTCAAGCAGGAGTACAAATCAATCGCGATATCGTGCTCGATTGGTTAGGATTAGTCGAGACGATTAGTCAACTATGGTACGAGCTACATCATAATTTACAGCAACAAATGCGCTGAACGGAGGCTCAATGAGCAACACGGACGATCAGGACCTAGTCGAACGCATGTATGGCTATCTTGCTGATGATGAAGATGCTCGAGTCTGTAAAGACATTCCAGACAGCGCTTGTGCCGATCAGCCTCAAGCGTTTGTCGCTCACCTCATTGCGTTAACTCTCACCAAGCTGGGTGATTCACTCGTCAGCGCTCGATTGGTGCTACCCTGGCTCTTGTCGAGCTTGGGTGCCCCTGCAGCGTTTATCGCTGCGCTAGTGCCCTTGCGTGAGTCTTTGGCCTTGCTGCCACAACTGATTGTCGCGCAACAATTGCGTGAAACACCCATCCGAAAATGGTTTTGGGTAGTGGGTAGTTTCGGTCAAGCCGCTGCCTTGGTCGGTATGCTGGTAGCTGTTTTGACGCTCTCTGGTGAGGCTCTTGGCTGGGCGATTGTTATTTTGCTGACGTGCTTTAGCATCGCGCGGGGTGTCTGCTCTGTGGCGATTAAAGACGTCCAAGGTAAGACTATATCCAAAACCCGGCGTGGAAGAATGTCCGGTTTAGCGGCTTCGACAGCTGGTTTCTTGTCGGTTCTTACCGCCGGCGTGATTCTATTTTCACCACAGGTATTCGATGAACAGTGGCTTGCCACCGGTAGTCCATGGCTGTTTGCTGGGCTACTGGGTTTTGCCGCTATTCTTTGGGTCGTTGCGGCATTGGTGTATGCGCAAGTTCCAGAAGTACCGGGTGCAACGAGCGGCGGTGGTAATGCTCTGACCGAGGCTGTCCGCTCACTTCAACTGTTGTGGACAGATCGTCAGTTTGGGCAGTTTGTTCTGACGCGAGCACTGTTGGTCTCGTCAGCATTTGCTATTCCTTATATCGTAGTAGTGATTCAGCGCAGTGGTGAGGGTTCTCTGACGTCTCTCGGAGGCATGATGCTAGCGAGTGGGCTGGCCGGTTTAGTTGCGGGCCGCTTCTGGGGACGTTGGTCCGACCGAGCGAGTCATCAGGTTATGGCGGCAGCGGCATTGATGTCCTGCCTAGTCATGTTAGCAACTTTGCTCATGTACCAGTTTGAGAGACAGTGGTTGGGGTTCCAGTGGGTTGGGGCACTACTGATTTTTAGTGCGGCGGTAGCGCATCACGGTGCGCGAGTGGGCCGGAAAACCTATTTAGTCGACATGGCAACCCAAGACAATCGGGCGCAATTCACTGCGGTCTCGAATACGGTTATCGGCTTTGTGTTATTGATGGGTATTTTGCTCGGGCCACTCGAATCAGCCGCGGGCATCAGTGTGGTGCTGGGTTTGTTGATTGCATTAGGGATCATTGCAGGGCTGCGAGCTCTTACACTCCCGAATCCCCAAAAAGACAGCGACTAGCTACTGGTTACTAGCTATTAGACAAACAAAAAACCACCAGTGTGAACTGGTGGTTTTTTTGCTATTAACTATTAACTATTAGTTCAGTTATTTGCCCTTGATGATGCCGTAGAGGCCGATCACGACAGCGACAGCGCCACCGATCAGATACCACATGGCCTCGTCAGTCGTTTCACCGGTAACGGCTTGAGAAACTTCGGATGCTGCTGAGTCGTATGCTTGGTAGCCGAAATACAGCAGAATAATTCCAACCACTAACAACACGATTCCTACGAGTTTGTTCATACTTAGCTTCCTTTTCTATCAGAGAGTTAGGGTACTACGGTTACAGCATAGCAAAACTTCTATGATTAGCTACTAAGCAAGGTAAGCGTTTAACATCCAAGCAGTTTTCTCTTGTTCCTTAATGTAGTCGCTCATTAAAGCGGACGTACCTTCATCGTCAGACTGATTCGCTAAGTCGAGAATTTCTCGCTGTAGACGAATGGTCGTTTTATAGCTTTCCAACACTTCACGAACGCAGGCTTGGCCATCGTGAATATCTTTTGTCTCTTGAATCGTGCTGCTCTTGATGTAAGTCGAGTAAGCATGCAAGGGACGCTGACCCAGCGTTAAGATGCGCTCGGCAATTTCGTCAATTTTCAGCAATAAATCGTTGTAGGTTTCTTCAAATTTGACGTGTAATTCAAAAAAATCCCGGCCCTTCACATTCCAGTGAAAGCCGCGCACATTCATGTAGAAAATTTGATAGTTGGCCAGCAACTCGTTGAGTCGTTCAGCAAGTTGTTCAGCGTTATTACGCTCGAGACCAATGACATTTAGTTGTGACATACAGAACTCCTTGTTGTCGCGTTACTTTGTCTATGTTCTTAGACTAGTATAGACAACTAGGAGTTCCGTTAAAATCGATTAAACCCGATTGAGTTCATCGATCTTGCCATCACGGATATGTCCTTCGCCACGCTGTTTCGCCAATTGAATCTGCTTTTCACGCTCGGCAAAACGCTCTTTCTGCTCAACGGTAGTCTTGTCGAAACAATGCGGGCAGCTTACACCTTTTTGGTAATGTTCGGATGCTTTTTCAGCTTCGGTGATTGGCATGCGACAGGCGTAACATTGGTCATAATCACCTTGTACTAAGCCGTGACCCACAGTTACGCGTTGGTCAAAAACAAAGCATTGACCATTCCAAGTACTTTCCTCAGCAGGCACTTCTTCCAGGTATTTTAAAATCCCGCCTTTGAGGTGATACACCTCTTCGAACCCTTGTGACTTCAAATAGGCAGTGGATTTCTCGCAGCGGATACCGCCGGTACAAAACATCGCAACTTTCTTGTGCTTTTCTGGATCGAGGTGGTCTTTCACATACTCAGGGAACTCGCGAAAGCTCTCCGTATTTGGATTGACAGCTCCAGCAAAGGTACCGACCGCATATTCGTAATCATTTCGAGTATCAATCAACAATACTTCCGGATCGGAAATCAATTGATTCCAATCTTTCGCATCGACGTAGGTACCCACAATATTCTTTGGGTCGACCCAATCCACGCCCATAGTGACTATCTCTTTTTTGAGCTTCACTTTAGTGCGATAAAAGGCTTGGGTATCACTGGGTGATTCTTTGTGTTCAATGTCAGCAAATTCGGCGCGACTGCGAATAAATGCGAGTACCGCATCAATATTTTCGCGGGTGCCACAAATAGTGCCGTTGATACCCTCACGGGCGAGAAGTAAGGTGCCTTTGACTTCGTGTTGGACCAAACATTGGTAGAGTGGCTCACGGTAGTCGGCAAAATCATTTAACTCCACAAACTTGTAGAGTGCAGCGCATATATACATAGCATTTCCTTTTGGCGGTTCGGATCGCAAATCCGAGGTCAAAATTGCGCGCGGATTATAGCATAAATTTATTCTTTCAGAAGACTCTCAACGTGTGGCTTCAAACTGGCAAGTCCATACTCCTCACCGAGCGCAATCGCTTCAGCAGCGGTAGCACCTTGATGCCATGCTGCGCGCAAGGCAATCATGGCACCCACTCGATTGCCACTACCGCAATGCATTAACATTTGTCGATCCCGGTTGGCAGTCACAATCTGGTCAAACTGCGCAACGGCTTCACGGGTTAAATCATTGCTACCCGCTATGGGGATGTGGAAATAATCTAGATTAGCTTTTGCCGCCCACGAAGCTTCAGGAATATCTTGGAGTTCTTCAAAACTCTGCAGGTTGATAACGATATCTCCGCCTGCAGCTGCAAAAGCAACCAGTTGTTCTGCGGTTGGTGGCCCAGCTGAAATACGACCCGGTACTGGCAATCGTACGTTAGTCATATTTTGTAGTGACTCTGGTATTTTTGAGATTTGTTTGGGATGCGCTACAGTCATAACCAAACCGCTGACAACAATGATAAAGAGTGTGAGAAGACTGCGTAGCATGGGAACCTCCATGAGTTCTCAGAGTCAGTGTTAAACCGAAATTAAGTATAAGGATAGTCCGAATGTGGCAGAAGGTCATTATTCCTTTCAGCGTAGGTCTTTTATTGATTGGCTGCTCTAAGCCTGAATCTGTGACACAGCCAACCGTGGTGTATCAATGTGCCGCTTTGACGTTGACTACGACGGCTTCGGAGTCTGGATTAGATATCCAGTTACAAGACCAAAATTATGCGTTGGTAGAGACCGTTGCTGCCTCGGGTGCGCGCTACCGTGATGATGACTTTGCGATCGAGTTTTGGAGTAAAGGGAATGAGGCCACACTGACCATCAATGGCGAAGCGTTTCCATTGTGCATCGAAGAAGGCACACTACCGACCTCTTTCAGTGCTCGTGGAAATGAGCCATTCTGGCTTGCTAGCCTGACGGGACAAACATTGACGTTGCGAGAGCCAGGTTCCGAGCAAGAGTTGACGGTAGCGGCGCCGCGTTTAGTGGAAGACGAGCCATTGATGACATGGTCGATTGCCGCTGGGTCTGAGCTCAATCTGATGATTCTCGATCAATACTGTCAAGACTCAATGAGTGGACAGAGTTACCCCTACACCGCATATCTGGAGCGTGATGGCGAGCAAACACCGGGTTGTGCCGGTGACCCACGACAGTTATTGGAAGGCGTGACGTGGCAGTTAGCGCAGACCACTGCGGAGCAAGCGCCAACGATTCAATTTATACCAGAGGCGAATGTGGCAGGCTTTGCGGGTTGCAATCGCTATCGTGGGACCTACCAGTTGACCGGTGAAGGATTACAGTTCAATCCGCTCGCAGCGACGAAAATGCTCTGCGATGTTGACGCCATGGCAATTGAAGATGAATGGTTCCGCCAATTGACTGAGGTGCAAAGCTTTCGACTCGATGCGGCCGGTGAATTGGACTTGGTCTTAGCGGATGGCAATGTGATTCAACTGCAACGTAAAAAATAACTCAATGCGACACAATCCGACGTGCAGCAATGCTAGTGTCGGAGAGCATGATTCGATAGGATGACGTCATGCAACAGAGGATGCCGCATGAGTGATTTGACACCAGGATTTATCGTCGCGCACAGCCATAGGTTAGAGGAACTGACCGATTTAGTTGTGCGTCTCACAGGGACGTATCCTCTACCCCCGTTAGTGAATGAAACCCTGTTGGTGCAATCGAATGGTATCTCGCAGTGGTTAAAAATTCATTTGGCCGAGGCTGCGGGCATCGCTGCCATGTTGGATGTTACCCTGCCTGCACGATTCCAATGGCAAGCCTACCGCGCTGTATTGGGTGACGAGCTACCCACCACATCGCCTTTCGACAAAGATCGACTGACGTGGAGAATTCTTCGTTTACTACCTGACTTGTTGCACCAACAACCCGATTCCTTTCAGGGGCTGGTGCAATATCTCGGTGACAGCGATGATCCTCGCAAGTGGTATCAATTGTCTGAGCGGCTCGCCGATCTATTCGACCAGTATCAAATGTATCGCGCTGATTGGCTGGCTGATTGGGCGAGTGGTGGAACGCAACAAGCGGATGCCGAGAACCGTTGGCAACCAATTTTATGGCGTGAGCTGCTGCAAGATGTCGGCGCGCAGCAATGGAATAATCGAGCACAGTTACATCAACAGTTTATTCAAGCTGCACGACAGTTGACGCCGGCCAGTCGTCCCAAAGCTCTGCCACCGCGTGTCATCGTATTTGGCATTTCGAGTCTGCCCCAGCAATTACTCGAGCTGCTCGACGCATTGAAGGGATGCATGCAAATTGTATTGTGCGTGCATAACCCCTGTCGTTATCACTGGGCAGATATTATTGATGGTCATGAGTTAATGCGCTTGGAACAACGGCGCCATGCTTTCAAGCCTGGCATGCAAGCAGATATGCATGAAGACGCTCTGCATGCACTCTCCAATCCGTTGTTAGCTGCTTGGGGGAAGCAAGGTCGAGATTATATTCGCCTGCTCGATCAGTTTGATGAAACACGTCAGAAAAGTGAGTCGTTGCGGGAGTTGAGTTTTGAACTCTTCGACGGCGCGCCACCGACCTCAGTATTGCAGGAAATCCAACACGATATTCTAGAGCTGAGATCCGCAGAAGAGCGGCTCCAGCTTGGCAGTGACTCCGACCTGACGAGTGAGCAGTCGCTGCATTTTCATAGTGCGCACAGTCCACAACGAGAGGTGGAGATATTACACGATCAGCTCCTCGCAGCTTTTGCGCAAAATCCCGACTTACGACCGCGAGACATCATGGTAATGGTGCCTGATATTGATCGATATGCGCCTCATATTAATGCGGTGTTTGGTAAGTTGGATCGGAATGACCCACGGTATATCCCTTATACCTTGGCTGACCAAGGTCAGCGACATCAGCAACCGTTGCTGATTGCGTTGGAGTATCTGGTGACGATTCGTCATCAGCGGCTTACCGCGAGTGCACTCCTTGATATTCTGCAAGTGCCTGCGGTGCAAAAGCGTTTTCAATTGCAACCTGAATGGTTGCCGCAATTACAGCGCTGGATCGATGGTGCCAGTATCCGTTGGGCGCTGCATGCGGAGCATCGCGAGGCCTTGGGAGTACCTGCTGATGAGGGCCGAAATTCATGGTTATTTGGTTTGCAGCGTATGCTGCTGGGGTATGCGGTCGGCACCTCGACGACGATACATTCGGAACCGTCACTTTGGAGCCAAACGGAACCTTACGTTGAAGTTGCCGGTTTAGAGGCGCAAGCAGCAGGAGCTCTAGCAGAGTTACTGCATACTGTTGAAGATTATTTTACGCAGAGCGAAGCAGCGCGCTCCGCAGCCGAGTGGCAGGCGCTCCTGAGTAACTTTGTAGACGCCCTGTTCGCACCCGAGTCTGATTTTGATATTGCCCTCGTAAGTCGCATTCATGAGCAACTGGCTGCTTGGTCTGAGGCAACTATGGCAGCAGAGTACAGTGCGCCAATTGATTTGACGGTTGTTATTGAAAGCTGGCTCAGCCGACTTGATCAAGCCAGTCTGCAACAACGGTTTCTTGCTGGCAGTGTCAATTTCGCGACCTTAATGCCAATGCGAGCGATCCCTTTTCAATGGGTCTGCTTATTGGGGATGAATGACGGTGACTATCCGCGTTCCCAGAAGCCGTTTGATTTTGATTTGATGGCTCGAGATTATCGTCCGGGTGATCGCTCGCGTCGGGATGATGACCGTTATTTGTTCCTCGAAGCGTTATTGTCTGCTCGTGAAAAACTCTATATCAGTTGGTGTGGCCGCAGTATTCGTGACAATAGCGAACGGCCGCCGTCGGTACTGGTGAGTCAATTGTTGGAGTATGTACAACAATGTTGGCCACAAATTAAATCTGAACAGCTGATTCAGCAGCATGGTTTACAACCCTTTAGCTGGCAGTATTTCGAACGTAGTGAGCCGGCCAGCAGGGTACCCTTTACCTATGCGCACGAATGGCGTTTGGTGCATGACGTCCAGCAGCAATTAGCTCAAACACAACCGCTATCCGATTGGTTCTATGACAGTGCATTTAGCGCGCGCCACTTAGCCACTGCACTCGAGCAACCGGCGAAACTCTTATTCAACTTGCGTTTTGAAGTCTATTTCGGTGATCGCGATGCTACGGTAAAGGATGAAGAACGCTTTGCGCTAGACGGTTTAAGTACCTACCAGCTGCATGAGCCGCTGTTGGATGCTCTCGTCGATAGTCTTTATGAAGATGTACAGGTCCCTTGGGAAGTCAGTCTAAACCATCAAATTCAGCGCTATGTACGCGCTGGAATTTTACCGGCCGGCGCTGCTGGCGCGACGATGTCGACTCACTTTCAAGAATTACTCGCACCTAATGCTGAGATTCTGCTGCAGTGGCTTGCGGCCTATCCTGACTCATTGCCAATGCAGCACCTTCACGCTGAATGTAGCATCAACCAGCAGCATGTCAGCGTAGAATCGATAGCACGACGCATTCGAGTGAACGACTCCGGTCAACGTTTATCGATTTTGGTCAAAGCGTCTAAATTAGTCGATAGCAAGGGGCAAGGCCGCCCGCACTACGCTTTGGTTGCTTGGGTGGAGCATGTGCTACTGAACCAAGAAGCACCGACAACGACAGTGCTATTAGGTCAAGTCGGAACCCTGGAATTGAAGCCATTAGATGCCAATGTAGCTCGCAACTATCTGCAACGGCTATTACGGCACACGCACCAAGCTTTGCAACAACCCATCGGATTGGATTTTGAAACCATATTTGAGGGCTGGTCAGCCAGCTATAAGCAAATAGGTGAGCTGATTCAGCAGCAACAACCTGAAGTGAATCATCAAAAAGCTGCCAAGTTTTATGAAGAAAGTGGCCAATTCTTTTCTGCGCGGGTCGAGCGGGCGGTCTACAGCGGTCGCTTGTTTCCAACCTATAGTCAGTTGATCAAAGATGAAGCGATTTTGAACACTGCACCGCAATTGTATTTGCCAATGCTATCCGCTTTATTTAGTGCGTCTACAGTGGAGGAACAGTCATGAGTGACTTATTGAATCCACTGGTTTTCCCGTTGCATGGCAGTCGCTTAATTGAGGCGAGCGCAGGCACAGGGAAAACCTACACCATCGCAGCGCTATATCTGCGATTGGTACTCGGTCATGGTGAAGGTATTGAGCGGAGTTCAGCGTTGCGGCCAGAAGATATTTTGGTGGTGACTTTTACGGAGGCTGCAACTGAAGAACTGCGCGATCGCATTCGGGCTCGCTTGAGCGAGGCGGCGAGCTATTTTCGTCAACAAATCGACGTCGATGATCAATTTTTACAGGTGTTGCGCGCAGATTATACAGAGTCGCAATGGGCTCCATTAGCCCGCCGCTTAGATCTGGCGGCGCAGTCGATGGACGAGGCTGCGGTTCATACCATCCATGGTTGGTGTAACCGGATGCTTCGGGAGCATGCGTTCTCAACGGGAAGCCTATTTACTCAGCAACTGAACACCGATAATGACGAACTTTGGGGAACCGTCTCACAAGATTATTGGCGGACCTTTGTCGCCTCTTTAAAAACTGAACAGCAAGACCATTATCGTTTGTTCACCAACAAATTCAGTGATCCGGAAGCCCTACTTCAGTCGACTCGTGGATTAATTCACGCACCGCTAACAGGAAGTCCCACTCGCGATGTCAAGTCTCCCACCGACATTATCACTGAGCGCTTTCAAGCAGAGCAGCGACTTCGAGAACAGCATCATCAATTGCCATGGCGCTTATTTGTCAGTGACTTACGTGAGTTTCTTGAGCGTCATCTAGCGGCTAAAAATTTTAATGGCCACAAGATTAAGAGCAATTATGTGGAAGCATGGTTGCAAGCTCTGGACTCGTGGGTGGAGTCTTTGGAACATGGTGACGCTCTATTGGCGCCGGAACTGACGGATGCGGCACGCCGGCGTTTGAGTACAGAGGGTATTCGCGAGGCGGCGAAAGTTGAGTTAGACGGCATGCCTAATTTCGCTTTGCTAGAAGATTTATATGCTGCGGTCCAGCAGTTGCCTGATGTCGGGCAACCGCTCTTGCAACATGCAGCGCAATGGCTGCGACAGCGCTTTCGAACCATTCAGGCACAGCGAGCTGAAATGGGTTTTGATGACATGCTAACGCGCTTACGCGACGCATTGTCCGGACCACAGGGCGAGCAACTGGCAACGGTTATTCGTGCGCAATTTCCAGTGGCGATGATTGATGAGTTTCAAGATACCGATCCCGTGCAGTATCGCATCTTCGATACCGTGTATCGGTTGGCTCAGAATGACAGAAACACGGGACTGTTTATCATCGGCGATCCTAAACAGGCTATCTATTCGTTTCGTTACGCGGATATTTATAGTTATCTTGAAGCTCGAGCCGCAACTGCTGGCCGACACTACACGTTAGCGAAAAATTTCCGCTCTTCAGAGGCCATGGTGGCAGCGACCAACGCGCTCTTCGAACATGCAGAACAGACTCCTCAAGGAGCTTTTCGGTTTGCCACAGATAGTGATAACCCGGTTCCTTTTTGGCCCGTGGCAGCGCATGGGCGCAACGATAGTTGGGTCGTGCAAGGCAACGAAGCGCCGGCATTGGAGGCGTTTGTTCATCAACTCAGTGGAAAGCCTAACAAAGAGGAGTTGCGGGGGGCTGTCAGTGCGCGCTGCGCCGAGCAGATTGTAAACCTGTTGAGTGATTCCACCTGTGGTTTTCGGCAAGCCGATGGCTCCATTACCCCAGTGCGGCCAAGCGATATTGCTATTTTGGTAGCAAGCGGCAAGGAGGCAAAGAAAATTCGTGAGGCCTTGCGAGTGCGCGGTGTACGCAGCGTATATTTGTCTGACCGTGATTCGGTATTTGCAAACCCGCTCGCACTTGATGTTCTCCACATCTTAAATGCGAGTGCGAATCCGAGGGAACCGCAGCGGATACGCACGGCGTTGGCAACTGCGCTACTGGGTTTAAGTTTGACCGACCTAGACGCTCTGGCGACCGACGAAATGGCTTGGGATGCGATGGTCGATCGGTTTACGATCTATCATGAACTGTGGCAGCAAAAAGGCGTACTTGCGGTTCTGCATGCCTGCTTACATGACTTTTCAGTACCTGTACAACTGCTAGCTTCTGACGATGGCGAGCGACAGCTAACGGATGTGCTGCACATGGCGGAGCTGTTGCAACAGCAGTCCACGCTGCAAGACGGTATGGCCGGCCTACTCCGTTACTTGGCGGATCATATTCAGCATGCACGAGAAGGGAATCAGCAAACCAACTCGGCTGAGCAGCAAGTCCGACTAGAGAGTGATAGCGAGTTGGTACAAGTCATTACAATCCACAAATCCAAAGGGCTACAGTATCCACTGGTATTTCTGCCTTTCATTGCAGATGCGAAACCATTTACCGGTAAATCAAACTTTCCAGCTGCTTACCATGATGAGCAAGGGCTATTAAAGTTTGTCTTTAGCAAAGATGATGAGACTGGTGTAGCCCGAACTGAGCATGAACGACTCGCGGAAGATGTACGAAAATTATACGTCGCTCTGACGCGCGCTCAATACGCAACATACTTAGATATAGCGCCGTTTCCACAGTGGTCGCAAAGTGCCTTAGCAACGTTACTGGTTGGTGCTGATGCTGAAATAAAGGGAACCGATGGGATAGCGGATTTGCATATCGAAGGATTAGCACTTGCAACGGTATCGAATGACCACTCAGTGACGAGCTATCAGCAGGTACAGCCCGAACGCCCCGCAGCCCAAGTATGTAAATTTCCAGCGGGGCGCCAGCTAGAACGCTGGTGGCTGGCAAGTTATAGCGCGCTGACCTATGGTGACTGGATTCCGAGTGCCGAAACTACCCAGCAACAGAATGCAACGGAGGCTGAGCGCGCTCGTGCATTGGAAGAGCAGGTTGAGACGAGCACACAGCTGCCACGTGAAATGCATGCATTTCCAAAAGGTGCACAGGCAGGTACATTCTTGCATAACTTGCTGGAAGCAGCAGCAAATCAGGGCTTTGCCTCAGTTCAACAGAATCCACGCGTTTTGGTGGAGCAATCCGCAACTATGGCACCCTGGTTGGAACATCAGGATGTGTTAACGGATTGGTTGGGGAGTTATTTGACGACACCAATTCAACTGGACTCTAGTGTTCTAACTTTGGCGGGTTTAACCGTTTATCAGGCAGAGCCTGAATTTTGGTTTGCCGCGCAACAGGTGCCTGCAACGGCCATTGATAGCCTCGTTAAGAAATATACCTTGCAGCAAGCCGACCGTCCCAGTGTGTTACCAACACAACTCAACGGTATGTTGAAAGGCTTTATTGACTTGGTGTTTGAGCATGAAGGTCGTTACTACGTCGCCGATTATAAGTCCAATTATCTGGGTCCAGATGCTTCCGCTTATTCCACTGAAGCCGTGCGACAAAAGATCATTGAGAGTCGCTATGACCTCCAATACGTTATCTACACACTTGCATTACATCGGTTGCTGCGTGCTCGCTTGGGTGCAGAGTATCATTACGAGACGCACGTCGGCGGTGCGGTCTACTTGTTTATGCGTGGGTATCGACATGAGACGGGTGGTGCCTTTTTCGAACGCCCGCCATGGGCTCTGATTGAAGCGTTGGATGATTTGTTTGCGGGTACGAAACAGGCAGGGAGCGACCAATGAAGTTAATGGAAAGCTTAGAAAAGTGGTACGCCTGTGGCTGGATCCGTGCAATCGATATGAATTTGGCCCGCTACGTCATGCGAGCGACTGAAGATGAAGTCAGTGCGGTTATTGCAGGCCTGACGAGTTACCAACTTGGGCGCGGTCATCCGCGTTTGGACGTTAGCAATTGTTGGCAAGATCCGGAGCAAGTATTGGCGTTACCGCCAGAACACTCATTCTCACCGCTGACTCGAGAAGCTACATCGCCACACGATGTGATTACTCGACTAGGAACACCGGAAGCGGTGCTAAAACAACTCACGAACAGCGCTGCCACCCAGGGCGAGGATTCACCGCTAGTTATTGCTGGTAACTGTGTTTACTTGCGTCGCTACTGGCGTTATGAGCAAGTCATTAAACACGGGCTGGCCCAGTTGATGCAAACCGAGACGACTCCTAATGAAGACCGTCTTCGTCCCTTATTAACTCAGTTGTTCGGTGAACCTGATAGCACAATCAGTTGGCAACGCATGGCCTGCGCGCTGGCAACACGTAGTTTGTTCAGCATTATCACGGGGGGACCAGGTACCGGTAAAACCTATACAGTGGTTCGGCTGATAGCGACCTTGCAAGCCCTCAGTCCACAGCCTCTGCGCATTAAATTAGCAGCACCGACAGGCAAAGCTGCCGCACGGATGACAGAATCTATTCGGGCAGAGCTGCCTAAACTAAATCAAAGCGGAATTCAGTTCCCAGCGCCAGATGAAGCGACTACGTTGCATCGATTGTTGGGAACACAGCCGCACAGTCGAGCCTTTCGTCATCACCGCACGAACCCGCTGGCGTTGGATGTACTCATTGTCGATGAGGCGTCGATGGTCGATGTCGAGATGATGGCCGCTATTGTTGAAGCTTTGCCAAGTGGTGCGCGGCTAATATTGCTGGGTGATAAAGATCAGTTAGCTTCGGTAGAAGCAGGAGCTGTACTGGGACAACTCTGTCGCGGCGCTGATGCTGGCTCGTATGCGCCAGAATTAGCTGCTTGGCTTGGTCGTGTGAGTGGTCAAAGCATACCCAAAGCTATGCAACAGGCAGCCGCATCGAACCCTTATTTGCAGCACGTCGTCATGTTACGGACGAGTCGCCGATTCAATGCTGAGGAGGGTATCGGCAAATTAGCGCATGAGGTTAATCAGCAACAGACATCATGGCTACAAAAGTGGTTGTCTGGAGAGCTCGAGGCGAATGAAATCCATTATTTTCCAGTGCGTGTCGCCGGAGAGCAAAGGTTTCGTCAGTTTATCGAACGTGGCTTTGCGGATTACATGAAGCTGCTTTCGAATCGACCGGATAACGCTGCAGATATTGATTCATGGGCAGCACAATTGCTGACACAACTAACTGAGTTTCAGGTTTTGGTGGCGGTGCGAGAGGGTGAATGGGGCGTGCGCGAACTAAATCAAAAGTTTGCACTTTGGTTACATGCAGAAGCGCTGCGCGGCGGAGTGCTGCCAACTTGGTATTATGGTCGGCCGATTATGATTACCCACAACGATTACAGTCTCAATGTTCGAAATGGTGATATTGGCGTTGTACTGCAACGCGCAGCGGATGAACCACTGCGAGTGGCGCTGTGGTCTGAAACGAAAGGCGCTGAAAGTAGGGTAGCCGAACCTAAAGCAACGTCAGTTCGCTGGTTGCTACCGAGTCGTCTCACTCAAGTCGAGTCGGTTTATGCGATGACGGTACACAAGTCTCAGGGCTCAGAGTTCAAACACACGGTTCTCGTGGTTCCAGATCGCGACAGCCCGGTGTTGACGAAGGAGCTCGTTTATACGGGTATTACGCGGGCTAAGCAGCAATTTACGCTAGTAGCAGCCGCTCCTGAGGTAGTTGAAACCGCGGTACTCAGGCGCATTGAGCGAAGCGGGGGACTCTAAATGATTACTATCTCGCAGCGGGTCGAAATTCAAGATTCTGAAATTGAATGGCAGTTCATTCGTTCGAGTGGTGCGGGCGGGCAAAACGTTAATAAAGTGTCTACAGCAGCACAGCTCATCTTTGATATCCGAGCATCGTCACTTCCTGAATTCTATAAAGAAAGATTGCTGGCAAAGTCTGATCATCGCATCACTGCCAGCGGCAAGGTCATCATCAAATGCCAGGAAACGCGCAGCCAATTGACGAATCGAGAACTCGCTTTAGAGCAATTTATCGAGTTAGTCAAAAGCGTGGGGCGCGTTGCTAAGAAACGAATTGCGACCAAGCCAACTAAAGCCAGCAAGAAGCGCCGCATCGAGAGCAAAAAGAAGCGCGGTGACATCAAATCGTTGCGCAAAAAACCGCTCGATTAAGTTACTTGTTAGCGCCCGGATACCGAATCCAAGCTTGGTTGTTCAGCTTGAGAATATATTGGTCATTATAATCCATCACTTTAACGTCCTTATTCTCTGCTACCCAAGCTGTGACCGGCAATGAATCTGCAATCGCAGCTGGATCATACTCACCGCCTTGGAAAGGTTGTTGCTCCAGTACCCCGACAATGGCAGCAGCCACAGCGCTTGGCCCCGTTGTGCGAGCGACTCGTTGCGGCGGTATGCGCTGATTATTCACCGCTTCACCGAACAGCGAGATCAAAACTGGGACATGAGTGAGTGCTGGACTCGGAATTTCCCGTAAGCCAGGTAACTGCAACTTATCGCCGCGTAGCGCGGCACCATGCTCTGGCACGATAATGAGCAATACATTCCGATTGCTGGCACGAATGTCTGCTTGTAATTGAAGCAGATCATCAAGGAGTTGTTGCGCACGAAACCGGAAGCTCTCGAGACTATTACCCTGAAATCCTGGCACCCGATTCCCGTCGTGTAGGCTGGTTGTGTTATAAAATCCGAGTCGTGGCTGTTGGCTATTGGTCTGCGTCGAAACCCAACTCGATAGTATTGGGTAGTCTGCATAAATCGGCTGTTCATCAAAGCCTGTCATTGCCACGGGTGCATTCCCCAGTGGTATGTCGTTTGCAGGCGGCAAGCCGCCGTGTTGATGGAGCTGCTGTCGGAAATTGTCAAACTCACCAGTGTGATTCATCAGTAACTCGGACCGAAAGCCATGCTCGGCCAATTGCTGAGCTAATAAACACTCGGGTGCGGGTTCAAATAAATCGTCGTGTGGCGGGTGTCCGCACTGGGCGCGTAATAAGCGAAGCGCCGCTGGTCCCGAATAGCTTGTGGCACTGTTAAAGTTATCCAGAACAATATCAGACCGACTGAATAGCGGATGCTGATCAAGTCCTGCAACTGCCAGATCATCCCACGAGAGTGAACAAATATTGACGACTAAGATATCGAAATCAGGTGTCAGTTGAACGGTTGCATCAAAGAGGATTTTGGCTTGATCCTCATAAAACTGAGTCAAGAATTCGTCGGGCGATGACGGGCGGCGTGCGCCAGGCAATGCATCGGCTGCACCAGCAGGTAAATTGTCAACGATGTTCAGATCTTGCTGTGCTGCTGGAGAAAACCAGAACAAGCTGAATAGACCCAAAATTGCAATCATCGTCATCCGTAGAGTCCGCGCCATATAGAGATAAATAATCCAGCTCACGATCAACACGGCAATGTACTCGAACTGTACGATCCGGCCTGTTAGCTCCAATATATATTGCCAACTAAAAGCACTGATTTGCTCCCATTGGGCTAACAACCGATTGAACGGAGGGAGATAACTCTCGTAGTACAGCAGGGAAATTCCCACAGGAATCGCGATAACTTGCCGAGCAACTTGTAACCAAGCGTAGCGTAGCGGCAATACTAAAACGGCAATCAATGTGAAGTTATAGAGCAGGTCTACCTGCACAAAATCAAAATAAGCGAGGCCGAATTTCACCAAAAAGTAGAAGCTCCAGCCACCCAGACCAGGCCAACTGAAGACGTCGCGATTAAGGATTTGTTCGCGATGGCGGATATAATAATTCGGTTGTTTCATGAACGGTTCACGCGTCGAATTCGCACATAGCGATATTGGAAGATACGATTCATTACCCAGCTAAATACTTTACGCACGGTGAATGAAAGCAAAAGCCCAGCAATCAAACCTAAGATAAACACGAGTGTCAGCAATATACTTAATTGATCATCAGGCATCGTTCTAACCTTACTGTAACCGAGCTGATTTGGCAGGTCGTGGGCCGGGGAAAAATCGGTCATAGGCTTCGCTGTTATGCTCAACCGTGACATCGGCAATGTTAAGTTGCTCACTAAAATCGGGAGCACGTTGCGTCGCGAGTAGTTGATCCCGTGTCATTTGCATTAAATACACTGAGTGCATACGTTCTTCTTCTCGTAATAAGGTTTGCACGGGTAACCCGAAGAGAAATGTTAACGCTCGGTCGGCATCGGCCGCTCGGCAAGCAAACAAAAAGAAGTAGACATACTGACCATCACTACTGGATAAGTCACCTTCACGGCGATGTTTAAAAGCCTTGAGTACCTCAATGCACGTCATCCCTGAACTCGGTTTCGCTTTGACTAATGTGAAATCCACACCTTGTCTTTCGGCTAACTGCGAGAGCAGAACAATTTGTTCGGCAAAATCAGTCATCTGCAGATATCCTTGCAAATGTGCTGGGACTAGCTGGTCAGTCAGTTCGTCGAAATGTTCCGGTAGCCGACGGTTGTAGCGCCAATCGACAGAGTTTTCGACGAGACTGACCACTTGGCTAAACCGCAGACCGAATGGCAAGACCATAGTGGCGCCGGCTTGCATGAGTAAACGCTCGTCGTGATGTCGAATGGCTTGATCGCGCTCACGAATATATAGGCGCACATAGGGGCCGCATACTTTACGTATCTCATAGACGTCGCGCAGTAAACGTTGCATCGTTTGACCCCTGAAGTAGCCAATAATCAATGCGTCATCGCTCATCGGCGTCAAATGGTCGAGCCATTCATCTGCTTGATCCAACATATACCACTCGATGGGCGCGACATCACTGCCATCAAGTGCGCCATTCACGTAGTAAACCGGAGCTTGTTCACTCTGCAACGAGTAATTTTCGGTATTAATATTGGGTTCATCAACCACAGCAAAACGGCCTTCCGGCTGCGCTTCTAATCTTAGATTTCGTTGGATCACATGCGCGCCATCAAACCAGTGACTAATGTCCCAGCGCCAATAGGGTTGGCCTTGGTATATTGCGCTCAAACTATGACAATGACAGGCGTTATCGGCAAGAAAGGACCTCAGCTTCGGATCATCTTTGTCACCATCCAGAATTACAAGCAGAACTTTTTGCTGATTTCGAGCCCAACGCCGAGCCGTCAGCAGTCCACCTTGATTGAGCATGAAATCAAGTAACGCAGACGACGATTGCGTCGTGAATTGCATACAAATGACATCGTAGCGATTACCCAAACTCGATAGCGCTCGACCAAAACCCTCATGACTGTACTGATTCGCTGGTTTCCACTCGGCCATGTCGCTTCCCTTACGGCAGGTCGACAAATCCAGTCGGTGGTCCTCTGGGAGATGGCTTTCCACCATATACAGCAGACTTTGTTGCGCACAAACATGCCACACCAGTCGTGACAACCACTCCAGTTGCTCGACCACGACCAGATGAAGTTGGCCCGGCTCGATATCCGGAATCTGATGTTCGAGCCCGTCGATAAAATTGTCGAACTCAATGCGCATAAGTGATACCTAAACGTTGTAGTCCCGCTGCTGTAAAGTCGCAAAGAGCGGGTTTTGCTCTAACCTTATTGTAACGGGATATTTAACTTTTTAAATAATTAATTCATACTGCTACATAAAGCCTACTCGACTGATACAAGCGAAAGACAACCATGAAATCGATCTGGCGGATTCATACCACAGCATCAACAGCCGAAGACATCCAAAGGTTACAGACTCAAGTCAGGCGCTTGGCCGTTGATTACAACGAAGTCGTTGAAACTGACCGCATTCAATCAATCCGCAAGCGTTGGCGTTTGTTTGCGGAACCTATTGCGCAGCAAGTGCTTGCCAATGAGGCGGAATCTACATGAAGTTGATTGCGGTAAAGGGACTCTTCGGTGGTGCTGGAACGACGACTATCGCAGCAAATCTTGCCAACGCGATGCGCCGACGCAAGCATCCTGTGATCGCACTCGATTTATGTGCGACGAACAGCTTACGACTCCATTTTGGTATGCCCATCGGCGATCCGCGAGGCTTATTTCGTTCTGGGCGACTGGTCGATGATTTGAGAGAAGCTGCCTTTGAGACAGACAATGGTCTGATTTACCTGCCGCATGGTGAAATTGATGAGCAGCCTGATCGGACCGACATCGAAGGTATTCTGGGGGGGCTTTACGAACTGTTGCAACGATTTGAGTCGCCGCAAGAGCTTATTGTATTCATCGACGTGCCAAATTCAGAGTCGACCATCTTAAACTGGTTAACGACTCATGCGGAAATCATGCTTCATGTGCTGACGCCAGAGCCTCGCGCTTACCCTGCGTTACGTTATTTTTCTCGAATTACTTGGCCACAAATCCAACATCAGGGCTTACGTCACTGGCTGCTGCTTAATCAATGCGCACCGCATTTAGAGCTTAGTCGAGATATTGCCGACTTATTGCGTCGTGAATTGGACCCGCATTTGTTAGTACCTACGTTTATTCAACGTGATCAACATATACCCGAAGCTTTGGCGACCCAACAAACGACGTTTGATTTTACGATAGGTGCACAAGCCAATGTAGAGTTCGCAGCTATTGCGGAATGGCTTGAAGAGCGACTCGAGGTTAAGCAGTGATGCGATGGTTCATGCAGTTGGGAGAACAATGGCGCGAAGTTCGACGTAAACAGTCACGTCTGTCGTCGGCTTTTTATTTGTTCTGGCTGTATTTTGAGGTAACTCTGCTTAACTCGGGTGCAAGTGAACAATTTGATCATGCTGACCAACGTTTACGGCTCAATTATTGGTTCCCTCATGTCAATTTTCAACGCCCGCGCTGGCTGGACCCGATCCGTGTAGCACTGCAGGCAGTTTGGTTACTGCTGTTCAAAACGCAGCAAGAACGAGCCGATGGTTTATCGCAACGAGCTGCTGAGCGGACCTCGATTCTGCAGCGGCTCAACCCCTGGCATCATCGGAAGTTGGCCAGCAAACCGGTTAAATTCGCTACTTCTGGCTTCGAACGTTTCTTTTTGGCGCTGCTTGGGCGTGAATGGATTCCTTCGCAGACGTTACGTATCCTCATCACAGTCGGGGCAGCATTGCTGGTGGCGCTGGTTATTTCGTTACCGATGGATGCTACCGATCAGGGGTTAATGTTGCTGTTCTTCTGGGCTTTAGCGCTGTGGGTGCGCAATTTACAAGGGCGCATTCCTATGCTGTTGATGGTGCTACTTTCAGTCATAGTGAGTACGCGCTATTTGTTCTGGCGGGTAACCCAAACGATCAATTGGGATGTGCCGTTTGATGCAGCGCTCGGCATTTTGCTGCTTGTTGCTGAATCCTATGCCTGGTTGATTTTGGTGCTTGGCTACATTCAAACCGTATGGCCACTCGAGCGTCGTGTCGCACAGTTGCCTGCGGACTCATCACTTTGGCCATCAATTGATGTGTATATTCCGTCCTACAATGAACCGTTAAGTGTGGTTCGCAGCACGGTAGTGGCGGCGACCGCAATGGACTGGCCCAAGGATCGTCTGAATATTTACGTTCTAGATGACGGCAAACGACCGGATTTCAAAGCATTCTGTGAGGAAGTTGGCGTAGGCTATATTGTCCGTGCAGATAATAGTCATGCCAAAGCGGGCAATCTAAATCACGCACTGAAGATCACTTCTGGCGACTATATTACCATCTTCGACTGCGACCATATTCCTTCTCGTGGGTTCTTACAATTGACGGTAGGGTGGTTCTTCCAAGACCCCAAGTTAGCGCTTGTACAAACTCCCCATCATTTTTTCTCGGCTGACCCGTTTGAGCGTAATTTGTCGGTATTCCGCAGTCGACCCAATGAAGGCGAGTTGTTTTACGGGTTGATTCAAGATGGCAACGATATGTGGAACGCATCGTTTTTTTGCGGTTCGTGCGCGATATTGAAGCGGGGACCACTTGAAGAGGTTGGTGGTATCGCCGTGGAAACGGTCACGGAGGATGCGCATACAGCTCTGAAATTACACCGACTTGGGTATAATTCCGCATACTTGAATATTCCCTTAGCCGCTGGACTGGCCACCGAGAGCTTGTCGGCGCATATCGGGCAACGGATTCGCTGGGCACGCGGCATGGCGCAGATTTTCAGGCTCGACAATCCACTCCGTGGTAAAGGACTCAATTGGGGACAACGAATTTGCTATGCCAATGCGATGTTGTATTTCTTGAATGGAATACCGCGTACGATTTTCTTGTTGGCGCCACTCGCCTTTTTGTTGCTGCATAGCTACATTGTTTTTGCACCGGCAGTGATGATTGCTATGTATGCAATCCCACATTTGATTCACGCTAATTTGGCCAACTCTCGAGCACAGGGCAACTATCGACACTCCTTTTGGGCAGAAATGTACGAAACCGTTTTAGCTTGGTACATCTTGCGACCCACAACAGTCGCGTTGTTTGCGCCCAAGCATGGAAAGTTCAACGTAACCGCGAAGGGCGGTACTATCGAAAAGGACTATTTCGACCTGAATATTTCTTGGCCCTATCTCATCTTGATTGGACTTTCGTTTATTGGCGCAGGCTTTGGTATTTATTCGCTCATTTATGGTCCCCGCGATGAACTAGTGACAGTGACCCTGAATTTATTCTGGATTACCTACAATCTGTTTATTTTAGGCGGAGCGTTGGCAGTGGCTGAGGAAGCGAAACAGATTCGCGCATCGCATCGAATTCGGGTGGACCGCCCGATCAGCATTATGACTGCAAGCGAACACAGCTATGCTGCCGAGTTGATCGATTTTGCCAGCTCAGGAGCTGGCATCCGCTTCTATGACGAACTGCCGTTAGCACCGGATGACTCGATTCACGTGGTAATGCATCATGGTACTACCCGACACGGCTTCCCTGCTCGGGTAGTGAGTATGCGTGGACTGACTATTGGCGTGCGCTTTGAGTTTCCGGATAGTGCGGCGGAACGAGCGTTCTTACGTGCAACATTCGCTCGTGCAGATGCTTGGGTGGGTTGGCGATTTAATGAAACGAAAGATCAACCACTTTCGAGCTTGCGTGAAATTTTAGGGATCGGTTTACGGGGTTATCAAAACTTAGCGGTACGCTTGGCGCCACCGTTAGCTCCGGTTCTCGGTTTGATCAATCGTGGATGGGGAGTCATCATGAGTGTGCTCCCACAAGCTCCGGGTACAGGAGAGGAAGATGAATCATTGGGTGTCTAAACAGGCGACTAGTTTGGCATGTGTACTATTCGCTGCACTGCTTGTAGGGCCTACAATAGGGCCGGTTTCCGCACAAGAGAGCCGCATGGACAATGAGCTCTCTGTTTTAGAGCGTTTTCGCCCCGTAACAGAGCTTCCCCAGTGGACAGAGCGTTATGCGGTGGGAACGATGACCAGTCAAGCGCCATTGCGGATTAGTGGGGTTAACTCACAGATGACCATTGGCTTTGGCGGTCGCTTTGACCGCGTCGTGACTGGCGCCACTTTGCGTCTAAATTATCAGACTTCACCAGCAATCATTGATGTTGTCACGCAAGTGCGGGTGCTGTTGAATAATGAAGTCACGGGCGTCATTCCTTTGCGAGCCAATGACGCAGGAACGAATCAATCCGTCACTTTGCGTTTAGATCCTCGGTTATTTGCGCAATATAATGAACTGCGCTTTGAATTACTGAGTGAGGTGAATGTTGGGCAGTGTACATCGGCTTCGCCATCAGCTTGGTTCGAAGTGCTGCGCAATAGTGAGTTGCAGTTGGATTATCAACAGCTGAAAGTTGCTGATGAGCTCGCTTATTTTCCTGAGCCATGGTTTGATAAAAATGATTTTGGTAGTGCATCATTGCAATTTATCTTACCTCCTCAACCAGAACGGAAAGAAACCGAAGCGCTCGGTATCATGGCCTCCTATTTCGGCATGCTGGCTGATTGGCGTGAACTAAAAATCGAAGTGCTGCGGATGCAACGAGAAGAGCCAGAGTGGGATGAAGATTGGCGTTTACGTTGGCCCCGTCGGCATGCCATCGTCATGCTTACGAATGATGAACGACCCTGGGCGCTCCGCAATTATCCGCAGGTAGCAGCACCTCAAGTTGAGATTATCGATAATCCTGCGTACCCCACCTACAAACTATTGGTTCTTGCGGCGCCTGAAGCCGCGAGTTTGCGTGACGCAACGGCGACATTTGTAACGGGTAATCGAGGCTTAAGCGGGTCGAGTGCAACCATTAATCCCATGCCCATCGAGTCAAGAGAGGCCTATGCTGCGCCTCGTTGGATTTCTATTGATCAGCCCGTACGGTTCGCTGATTTAGTCGACCATCCGAGTGAATTAGAGCGCAGCGCCTCAAATCGTTCGCCGATTCAATTGGAGTTGCGTTTGCCGCCCGATCTTTTCACCTGGCAGCAATATGGCATACCGATCGACTTACGTTTCCGCTATACACCACCCATTGTCCGCGACGAGAGCCGTATGCTGGTCAGCGTAAATAATGAGTTTATTAAAGGTTTCACGATGACTGAGGCCGGTATGGAGAATGCCGAGGAACGTGTTCGTGTGCCTTTAATCGACGGTGGATTATTTGCTGAAAACAATGTGCAGATTCCCTCATTCAAACTAGGGGCGATTAATCAACTGCAGTTTGAATTTAGTTTTGGCTCAGTCAGTGATGCCTGTCGAGTAATGCCCTTACAGAACGCACGCGGTGCAGTCGATGGCAACTCGCTGATCGATTTGCGCGGGTATGATCATTACGTTGCGTTACCGGATGTGCACTTATTTGCGAAGACTGGATTCCCATTTTCCAAATATGATGACCTGTCGCGCACACGAATTGTTGTCCCCGAAACGTTAACTGACGACATTGTGCAAACATTACTGACGGTTGTTGCCAAAATAAGCTCTGCAACGGGTTATCCCGCCACACAACTTACGGTCACTACGATTGCTGAATTAGAACCCAGCACAGAACGTGATTATTTAATTCTTGGCTCGAGTACCCTCAGAGAGTGGCTTGAACGCTTTGGGGATGAGGCATTGCAAGCTCAACTGCAGGGGCACGCATTGAGTGGGCAGGATAACTTACTGTATCAGCCTGAACTGGCGCTCCAGAACAGTGGACCCAGTGCTGCGGTGGTTGGTTTCCAATCACCTTTCTCCACTCAACACTCGGTCATTGCCATTACTGCAACCACCGACTCCTATTTAGAGCGCGTTCGAGCGGTATTCAATAATGCCAGCAGTACTGATCAGTTCAGTGGATTTATGGCGGTGCTGACACCGGCACGGGTCGATAGTTACGATACCATTCTGCCATATTATGTCGGCAGTCTGTCGTGGTGGAAGCGATTCACCTATCACCTCGCACAATATCCGATGGTGGTGACACTACTGGCCTTACTCGCTGTATTGATTCTTGCTTTAAGTATTGTTCGAGTATTCCAACGGCGCGCACAACAACGGGTCGTGAAGAAATAATATGTGGACTCGGTGGCGGCGCACGATAAAAGTCACGCTGTTGTGTTTGGCGGGAGCTATAGTTGGCGGTTGCCAAGAAGCGCCCCCGCCTGCACAGCCACCGGTTCAGGCATTGCAGTTTCAGTACCACTACCAGCGTTTGGTTACTGATTTTATCGACGCTCATGGAAGAGTAATCGACCGTTCGGATGAGCGGCTGATTTCTACCTCTGAGGGGCAGTCCTATGCGTTGTTCTTTGCGCTCGTTGCGAATGATCGCGAACGCTTTGAGCAGTTACTCAAGTGGACCGAGAACAACTTAAGCAATGGCGACATCACGCAGCAATTACCGGCGTGGCTATGGGGTTTCGAGAACGGAGAGTGGGGTGTCATTGACAGCAATCCGGCGAGTGACGCGGATGTGGTGATTGCATACACCTTAATCGAGGCGGGTCGCCTTTGGAATGAACCTCGATATGGGGCCTTGGGTGAGTTAGTCGCCGACCGAATTTTGCGCTCCGAAATTATTTCAATTGCCGGTCGCCAAGTACTATTGCCTGCACCCATGGGGTTTGTCGATAGCACAACGAACACTTTCCGCGTGAACCCGAGTTATATGGCTTTGCCAATGCTTGAGGGCCTATATACCGGCACAGGAGTGGATACGTGGCAAGCTGTGTATGAGTCGAGCGCACAAATCTACGCTCTGCACCCACACGGACTGTACGCCGATTGGATACAACTGAACTTTGATTTTAGTCTGACGACTGATCAGCCGGAGCCCAGTGCCGATTATGATGCTATTCGGAGTTATTTTTGGTTAGCTTTGGAGGCGGAGCGCGGCGGTGATTTCGCCAAGCTTTTGAATCAGTCCTCGGATCTAGCGATGGAAATCGACTCGACTGGTCGCGTGCCGGAGCGAATTGATTGGCTAGAGCCTACTTATCATGGCACCGGCAATCTAGGTTTTAGTGCCATATTGCTACCCTATCTCGATCAATTAAATTCACAGGCAGCTAAATTGCAACGAGCGCGCATTGTCGCTACCGCGCCTGAACGATATGCGGACAGTTACTACACCACTATGCTGTTACTATTCGGGAGCGGTGCGCTGCAGTGTTATAGCTTTGCCGAAAATGGCCACTTGCGAGTGAACTGGGAATACTCCTGGTGTGAGCTTGATGATGAATAAGAAGCTCTTGAATATCTCGTTGCTATTGCTTGTTTGGTTTGCTCCAGTGCAGGCACAAGATGCCACATTCACAACGACTCGTTGGTCAGAGGTAGAGCAAGATCAAGCCAAGCGTCAATCATTGCGCTTGGTCGAGGAACGTGTTCAATTGTGGTTACAACGCGGTCGAACCTTTCAACTCGAAGTGGCGTTGGAACAACTCCAGAGAGTTTTGCCTCGTCACCCACTGGTATTGGAATTGCGTGCTACCGCAGCTTTGCAAGCAGGAGACCGTGCAACCGCTCAAGAATTATTGATCGAGATGCAGGGCGTTGCTCCGCGCAGTCTGGAAACCTTACGTTTACAGCAATCACTGGAACTTACTGATGACCAACTGCAAACTTTGGCAGAAATTCGATTATTAGATATTGCTGGGCGATCGAGTGAAGCTGCGGCGTTACTGCCCCAGGTATACAGCACTGTTCCATTAGCGGTCGATCTGGCACTTGAGTACTGGCAAATTACTGCCCGAGCGGGTGAGCGAGAGGCAGCATTGGAGGGGATGCGAGCGTTACAACGCCGTTATCCTGAGCATATCCCAACGACTCTCGCCATCTTCAATCAAAAGCTTGCGTTAGGCCTTCTTACGACCCCCGACCTGCAGCAACTGACCAGTTTGACCTTAGATTCAGTGTATGGAAACGCGGCGCTCAGCTTATGGCTGCGTGTGTTACCAACGTTAACGCCCAGCCAGACTGAATTGCAGGCAGTGCAGCAATTAGCAAGATACTTTCCGAATCATGACGAAGTGCAACGGTTTGAACGTGACCTGACTCGTCAACGACGACAGCTAATAGCAGAGCGAGCCAAACCACAGCCAGTTCCAGACCGCACGGAACCATCCAGCGAGAGCACGACAACGGTTACGTTAAACGAGTCAGAGGTGGATATCGGTCCAGAAATTGTGACAGCGTCACCGCAAACTGCTGAGATCGTCCCTGAGCCTGACTTGCCCAGTGCATGGGACGTTGCCGACCGAGCTCGACCATTGGAAGAAGACGGTCAAATTGAGGAGGCTCGTGACCTTTATTTGGAACAAATAGCAGTCAATCCCGACGGCGATAGCTATTTTGCTTATGCCTTATTTTTAGAGCGGATTGGTGAGTTTGCTGAAGCACAGACACAGCTGGATAAACTGCCGGGTAGCGAGAGTGGTGAGGGCGTTATCGCGCTGCAACAGCGTTTACTTGATCGGCGTCTTGCTGCTGTGCAAAACACGCGAACGCAATCGGTTGGCGGTGACTTCGTCAGTATTCCAACCACCCGACTCGAAGATCTGAGTGATCGCCGCGAAGCGGTATTATGGTTAGGGTACGAACGGGCTGAACGAGAGAGTACACCGGGTATTTCAACCATGAACACCGACTCGTTTATTGTGCGGCTGACGGTGCCGATGGAAGATGATCCAACCGGTGAATGGTTTATTCAAGTCGATCCGATTCGTGCGAATGCGGGAGCTGCCGATTTGGATGATAATTTCTGGCGCAATCGTTTTGGTACAGGCCTTATTTGTACGATCCGCTGTCCTGAGGGCATTCAGCCCGAAGCGAAAGAGCAAGGTGTAGCTTTTGGAGTAGGTGCACGTTGGGAAGCATGGGAATTTGATATCGGCTCCAGCCCATGGGGTTTTCATGATTACGCTTGGGTCGGCGGGTTAAGTTACAGTGGTGATGTGGGCGAGTTCGGCTGGGGTGTTGAGGTTCAGAGGCGAATACTCACTTCGGCTCTGGTGAACTTTGCCGGTATTACCGATCCGTTCAGCGGTGAGGATTGGGGCCCAGTAACACGCAATAACCTTGGTTTTAGTATGAACTGGGATCAAGGCACAGGCTGGGGGTGGTGGGCTAATGCGGGAATGAATTGGTTTCATGGCGATGCCACCAAAAGTAATCGCCAGTGGTATGCGTATTCTGGACTCTATACGACCGTTTACGATACCGAACCCTTCGCAGTAGACCTCGGTTTGACCGCGTTGAGTTGGGGCTTTGCAAATGATCAAAGTCAGACGACTTTCGGGCAAGGCGGCTATTATAGTCCTAAACATTACGTTTCAATGAGTGTTCCAATTACGCTGTATGGTCGCTATCAGCGTCTGTCGTATCGGTTGCGTGCCTCGTTCGGGCGTTCATCTACTCGCCTAGCGGCGTCCGATTTCTTTCCAAACCATCCTGAATTACAAGCACAAGCCGAGGCTCTGGTGCCGATTACCGGCATCGAACCCACCTTTGCTGGTGGCACCGGCGGTGGTTTTGGGAAGAGTTACCAAGCCACACTTGAATATCGTGTGAACTCACATTGGTATATTGGATTTAGTACGACCTTGGAGCGGTCAGAATTTTTCACACCAGATAACTTCATGCTGTATTTGCGTTATCACTTTGGTGGCTGGAGCTTGCCTGCAAGGCGTCCACCATCACCTCCGCAGCGCTACGTCGACAATCCTTGGTTTGAATAAAACTGTCTGTTAGAGCTCTTGAGGAGATTGAAAAAAATACGACCAACGCCCTTATAATTAAGTGTAACCGCTGGGGAGAAGCGGCAAACTAACTTGCAGCTCCGACCAGTAAGGCACATACTCTTATTGTTTTTGTAACGAAAATAATAAATACAGAACAACAAGGGTATTCACATGTCTGACACTCCTATCTTTAAGCGCAAGCTAGTTGCAGCGCTGTTCGTAACCTCTTCGATATTTGCTTTACAAGCCTGTGGCGGCGATGACAATGATGATCTCGTGCCACCACCACCACCGCCGCCACCACCGCCTTCTGGCCTAGTTGCATTTGCTCCAAATGGTAACTTAGAGGCGACAGTGCGTTGGACAGATTATGGCGTGCCGTATGTTCAAGCCGAAAATTTAGAAAGTGTTGGTTACGGTATTGGTTATGCATTCGCGCGCGACAATATTTGTATTCTCGCGGATCAGGTTATTAAGTTTAATTCACAGCGCTCGCAATACTTCGGCCCTGACCGCGTTCCAGGCTCTGGTGACTCGGATAATTTACTAAATGACTTCGGTTATTTGACTTTAGGGATTCGCGCGAACGCAGAAGCTGGACTCGCTGAAATCAGCGAAGAAGCACAAGCAATGATTAGTGGGTACACCAGTGGTTACAACCGTTATCTGGCCGATACCGGCGTTGACAACATTGACCCCACCTGTGCAGGTCAACCGTGGGTAAAACCCATCACACCGGTTGACTTACTGACCTATGCACAAGGCGTTGCGTTACTGCCAGGTGCTGCTAACTTTACCGGTCCGTTGTTCCTCGCAACCCCTCCAGATCAAATGATGGGCGCCATGAACAAAGCGACTGGAAAGAGTTTTGATCTCGGCTCATTTGACGCAGCTGATGTGACCATTCCAGACACCAATCCAACGGAAGCTGGCTCGAATGGTTGGGCTATCGGTTCCGATTTAAGTGCCACAGGCAAAGGGATGCTGATTGCGAATCCACACTTCCCATATACCGGTAACCAGCGCTTCTGGAGTTTCGGTGTTGAAGTACCGGGTGAGATGAAAGTTGTTGGTGGCTCACTCTCGGGTATGCCGGGCGTGGTCAACATTGGTATGACCGAGCACATGGCTTGGACGCATACGTTCTCGACAGCATCGCGTTTCACTATCCATCGCTTAACCCTGGACTCGAGCGACCCAGATCGGAAAACCTATTTGCTGGATGGCGAACCTGTGCCGATGACAGAGAAATTCCATGAGATTCAGGTGGCTACAGGTCCAGGAACATTTGCAACCCTGCAGAAGCGCAGTTACCACAGCGAGTTTGGTCCGATTATCGTGGTGCCAGGAGCGTTACCTTGGGGCACAGATCCTTTTACAGGCCAAGAAGTCGCTTATGCATTGTTTGATGCCAACTTGCCGAACCTCGATTTATTTGATCAGTGGTTTGGTATGAACTTAGCGGAAAGCATGGAAGAGTTCCAAGCGACATTTGCGGATAATATGGGCACGGTATTTAACAATACCATGGCCGTGTCTGCAGATGGTCAAGCCTTCTTTACAGACGGCAGCTCAGTACCGAATATTGCACCAGCAGCGTTGCAGGCGTGGGGTGGTAATCAACTTTATCAAACGTTAACAGGTGCTACTGGGTTACCGATATTTCCGGGTGATGACAGTGGCTTTATGCCAAATGGGAAAGTGCCGTTTGAACAAGCGCCACAGCTCAACCGTACGGACTTTGTTCAAAACTCCAATGATAGCTATTGGTTGACCAATCCTGCTGCACCTATAACGGGTGTCTCACCGCTTTGGGGACCGACTGGCAATCAGCAATCCTACCGTTCACGCATGGGGCAGAAATTCCTAGCCGAAGGTGGTTCGGTAGACGGTCTATTCACTCGTGCCGACTTGGTGGATCGTCTCACCAATAACCGAAACTGGTTAGGGGAAGAGGTGTTGACGGACTTGCTGGCGCACTGCGAGGCGCAGGGCGATACACCTGTACAAACCGCAAATGGTTCGGTATCTATTGCACCCGCTTGTGATGCGTTAGGGCAGTGGAATGGCACGATGAACCTGAACAGCGTGGGTGGCATGATGTTCCGTGAATTTGCCTCAGAGTTCCGTCGTAACCCGCAATGGGTGAACGGTTTTGATGCCGCAGACCCAACCAATACACCGAATACACTCGCAGCAAACGATACTGTGCTCCAACAACTTGCAGCAGCACAACAACGTATTGTGAACGCAGGTTTAGATGTGGCTGCACCGTTGGGCGCTGTTCAGTTTGTTGAGCGTAGTCTGCCGAATGGACAGCCTTCAGGAGTTCGCTTACCGTGGGCTGGCTCCAATAACATTGAAGGTGGATTCAACGTCTTCAGCAGTAATATGGGCAATGATGGTACTTTACTGCGCCGTCATACCTATCCACTGCTGCCAGGATCAAACTTGAGTGCTGCGGCCGGTGGCTACCATATTACCTACGGTTCAAGCTGGAAGTTTGCAATGGAGTTTACCGATAATGGACCGGTCGCTGAGGGTATTTTGACATACTCGCAAGCATCGAATCCTGAGTCTGATCATTACATTGACCAAACTCAGTTGTACTCATCTGAGCCGCAGTTGCGCCCAATTTTATTCAGTAATGAAGATATTGAGGCGAATACAATTGAGGTCTTGGAATTGACAGGAACAAGCGGCGAGTAACTCGCCGCACGTTCATGTTGAAGTTCTGGTTTTAAAAGCTGAAGCTGCCTTCTAATCGTTGTAGGTGGTCTTCAGCGCCACAAATTTGATAACGTCCCGGCTGCTGGTTGTTCGCCGGTTGCTGCCACAGCGAAATTCGCGCGGGCAACGGCACTGGGCGTTTAAATGTCACATCAATAGTTTTGACTGCTTGGTTCGCGGAGCGCTCAATTTCTGCTTGCGCGCGCGCGGCCATGTACATGCCGTGAATGATTGGTTGTTGGAATCCAAACCAGCGCGATAAGAACGGATGTAAATGAATGGGATTAAAATCTCCAGATAGACGAGCATATTGTCGCGCTGTCTGCACATTCAAACGCCAACTTTCCACTTGTTGCCAATCTTCGCCAGGCATGGTTGCAGTCTTAGTTTCACGGGTTTTGGAAGACTTTGGTGCATCTTTCGGCATGACTTGGTATTCGGACACGCAAGTAACCACAAGTTCATCGTTCTGATAAAACTTCACAGTGAACAGCGGACGCAAGCGCCGTGGTGATACTTTGGGTCCACGTGCCGGGAGCTTGATGACAGCATGCATGACGAATTCAGTGGTTGGACTAATAGGCGCATGTTGTTCAAGTGCGTTGCTCACATGTACCAGTCCTGGTGCTGGCCACGGGAACTCAGGATCGAGCATTTGCGCCAGATGAACGCGCTGAGCTAAGCAATACATGAGAGTTAACGGTACTTCACCCACAAAGCCACCGAATGCATTGTGAAAACTATGCAATTGCTCTGCGCTAAAGGCAGGGGCGACAAACTGACCGGCAATTGAGGTCGCTGCGGCTGTTGCCTGATCATCTCGAGCAACCGTAAACAACGAGCGAATCAGCATCCCCGGAAGTTTTGGCAGCGTAGTATTGGCTTGCGTGTGCATCTCACATCCTTTGAGTCCAAAATCGGACGATAGAATAACATAATTTTGACTTTGCTAGGCGATGCCCGCTAGCATCAAAACACACATAGTATACATGGATTTCCAGCATGCCAGGACCTACCTCTCATCATCGCAACGATAATAAAGAAGTTGTTTTACGCTGTGTTTACATGTTACTCGCGCTCTACGAGCGTGAACGGACAGTTGCAGAGTTACGCGAAGTGCTGGCTGAGCGAGAGCTCAAAACCGTGTCGGAGCGAACCATTCAACGTGATCTGGAAACGCTTGATGGTCATTTCGGTTTGCACCAAACAGGTAAACAAGGTCGGGCCAACCTCTGGGCAGTAGATCCAGTTGATTTTGAGCAATTGCTAGAGCTTGAAGATCCGGTAGCACTTGCATTAGTGGTCGCTGAACAGCAACTCGATGCATTAGGACCCATGCATACCTTTGATGCCGTAAAACCATTATTCGAGCGCGCCCGCCAGCAACTAGCGCATCGTGACACACCAGCATCACGTTGGCTTGATCGGGTTCGTGTAACGAGTGCCGGTCATCGATTGCTCGGTCCCAATTTGGCTTCTGATTTAAATGACCGGTTGCAGGACGCTGCTCTCAAGCAAGTAGCTGTGATCCTGGATTATCATCGCCACCAAGGCGATCCAGCGCAAACCCTTGAGGCGACCACTTTGGGTATGTTCTATCGCGGTTCGGTGGCGTATCTGATTATTCGTCAACGCGCAGATGGAAGGATTCGGCAGTTACCTTTTTCACGTATTAGTCGCATTCAAGAGTCGGTCACTTTTGCCGCCGACGTGGGTGACTTTGAATTAGATGCCTATACTAAATCGGGTGCGCTCGCGTTTCGCTTCGGCGAGCCCTTTCGGCTCCAAGCCATCATTTTTAATTCAGTGCGTCGAGAAATTGAAGATGCACCTCTGGGTACCGATCAGACGTTAAGCGACATACCTGGTCAGCCCTTTAATCGATTACTCGAAGTGACAGTGCCTTACACACTCAATTTAATTCAGTGGCTGCTGGCTCGAGCTCCTTATTTAAAAGTTGTGGGTCCAGATGATTTTCGCGAACGATTCAAGCAGGAATTAGCACAAGCTTTAAAAAATATGGAAGTCGAAGAGCTCGAAGTGCCGACCCAACGCTCCTTTTAAGCATCTTGCCGGGTGAGCTGCTTGCTGCGTTGCAGCCTTTGTCTGCGCGATGCGAGTTGGCGCACGATAATTAGGATTCCGGAAGAGCAAAAAAACAAAAGTACAAGGCCGAGTGAACGATTCAATAGATTATTGAAATCTCTCTGACCGCTGTAGTCCATAAAATGCAGTCGAAACATCCAATCGGTTATCGCAGAGTAACGATTCCCAAAACCTGCGATTGTTGTATTACTGGCGTTCACATAAATGACTGTTTGTTCATTGTCGGTGAAGGTGAAGGCAAAACCTTCGCCAGTTAGTTGCGGTAGTACAGTCGAGAGGTCTACTTGGCGTTCCGCAGCGATAACGCCGGGTCCGACATAGTTGGTCAATGCTAGCGCACGAGCTGTGGCCATTGAAGTAGACCAACGTTCACCAGTATTTGCATTAACATAGACCTCTGAGGTTGGCAGCACAATGGAGTACTGGGGTGTATTCATAATCTGATGAAGTTCGATTGAAATTGCTTCAGGGTATCTCGCAGCGATGGTCTGCATGCCAATAGCAGGTGGTTCAGTCAATAATTGCGGAGCTGATGTGATTCTATATTTCTCACCCGCAAGTGCGGTATGCCCGAGCCAGCTGAAATAAAATCCAGACACCACCCAAATGATTACTTGCGCTGCAATGAGCAGTGCTAACAGACGATGCAATCGCAATAGACTACGCATGGAATCGCCTCCCTAGTCGTCTCAATTGAAGGAGCAACAAGGAGACACCCGTAAGGATGAAGACTAAGCTGAGAAGCATCAACGCCTGAGCCCACCAAGTCGAAATATCAGCACGCTCATCGTAGTCCATGATGTGGAGCATCCACATAAAATCAAACAACCGCCAAAAATCATGCCGGGTACTCACTAGTACACCTGATGCGGGATCAATATAGAGCGTTGTATTTAAGAGATCAGAGTATGTCACTTGCCATAAAGGTAACGCAGCAAAGTTCACCTCCTGTGGCAACTGCTCAGTAAGTAGTCGAACCGCTGGAGCATCATCAATACTACTTTGTGATGTTCTATAGTCGTTAGCCAGTGCAACGATGTCGGCTTGCTGCAGTGTGAATGACTCCAGTGATACTGCATCGACTAATAACGTGGTGTAACGTCTATCCACTTGGTAGACCCATTGCTCGGTTGGCAATCGGCGCAGAGTTAATGCGGTTACGTCAGTGTATTGTTCCAGCACTTGTGCGGATGAGGCAATCGTCTTCGGGGCTTGTTCAAGCAACAACTGTTGCTGCCCTTTGGCGTTGGTGTGACTGGCGCCACGGATATAATCGAGTTCCAGCCATACCATGTAAGCACCACTGATGCTCCACAGCAACAGTTGGATACCAACGAGCCAAGCTAGACGGCGATGCCAAATACGCCAACGAATGCGAGTACGTTTCATTTGAAAATCAGCTTCTTCTGTAACTTATAGCTGAGTAGGAACACCATAAACTCAGATAAGGGTTTACCGATAAATGGTGTCACACTGAGCCATAACAGGCTTTTGGTAAAGGCATAGTTGAGCAAAACTAACACCACCGCCAAAGCTGAATATTTGGCCGCGTCCCATCGTAACTGTCCACCCCGCTGAAAGACCCACTGACGGTTTGCAGTAAAGTTGAAAATGCCAGAGAACAATCGAGCACCGGCAATTGCCGCTAAGATCTCACCGGTAAAGGCATAAATGAGAGCAAACACACCGTAATCGATGACTGCAGAAATGATGCTGACCCCTGAAAATTTAATAAATTTCCGGTAGATCATCATCGAGTCAATCAAGGGTCGAAAGTGGCTGACCTCGTTGTTGTTTTCGTACACCGTCTCAATGGGAATAGAATCGATCGGAAACTGCATTCGCTTGGTAAACATCAGCATATCAAGCTCAAACTCGTAGTGGTCGCTGTCGGACTCGAGTAATGCAGGGAGGACAGCAAATGGAATTCCACGCAGACCCGTTTGGGTGTCTTCAACATCCACCCCCAACCCGAGACGAAACATAAATCGCGAGAATCTATTTCCAATGCGAGAGCGCAATGGCACATCCTTGCCAGCAAAACAGCGACCACCGAGCCATAAGGTGTCTGGCTGTTGAAGCAGCTGTTCAGCGATCCGCGCGATGTCATGGGGGCGATGCTGGCCGTCAGCATCGGCGGTGACTGCACCCACTGCAGTAATGGGTTGTCCGAGTAGCCACTTCATCGCGGTTTTTAATGCAGCGCCCTTACCACTGTTTTGCTCATGCTCGAGCACAGTAACAGCATCAAACTTAGCCACTGCTTGAAAAGCGTCGGTTTTACTGGAGCCGTCATTCACCACCACAAGGTGCTGAAAGCTGTTTCGATATTGCTCGATCAACTCGGCGACTAAATCCACTAAATGTTGATCAGGGTCGAGTGCAGGAATAATAATAACAGGCAGCATCTGACTGGCTGAGTTGTTTTGCATAAATAATTAGGCCGTTAAAATGCCGTAGATAATGAGCACAATGAACGCACCGCTCAGTAATAAGATATAAGCGAGGGAGCATACCATAAACTTGAATAGTGTTTTCCACCAACCTTGCTGATAAAAAAGCTTTTGCGTAATCAGCATGTAGGTCGCCATCCAGATAAGAATGGATGTTTCTAACCAGTCGGCGATTTCAACAAACTGCGAATTTCCAGTCAGCGCCGTGAGTGAGCTCATGCTGACCGAGAGTATTGTAAGTCCTGTAATCGACATCAGCAGAAAAGCATGGGTATGCAAAGCCACTGCGAGATGTTCTAGATAATAGTGTCGATTGAAAATGTAGATTAGCTTCAAGAACAACGCCCAAAATGGCAGCATCAAAAGCATCATTTGTGGTGCCAACGAGACTAAGCGTTGCACCAGTATCTTAGGATTATCAGCAAGGTATTGCAGTTTAGTGTTGATCTCAGCTTCTTCTGCTTCAGAAAGCCAACCGATGTTAATTTTCGGACTTAGCTTTTTCGCGGGTTCACCTTCAACAGCTACAGGTTCCGGGCCAGTAAATGCAGATGAATCAATAGTGTCAAAATCAATGAAGGAAGTGAGGATCAAAAAAGAAATCAGGGAAATGAAAAAATAGAGCCGCAGTGGCGGTACATAAGATGCGTGTCGACCACGAACAAATTCTAGTGAAAGAAAGCCAGGGCGAGCCATCAGGCCAACGATGGTTCGATAAAACCGAGAATCCCAATGACCTATCTCACCAAATAGGTCACCAACCGCAGCAAACATACTACGGACGTATTGTTTGTCTTGTTGACCACACTGGTGACAGTACTCACCAATGAGCTCACTGTCACAATTCTTGCAGAAATGTAACGGTGCTGGCAGTTGCGCGCTGGGGTCCATTAGCGTCTCTTATTCTTATCCTACTGCCTGCAGTGTAGCTGATTAAAAATAAAAAAGCCTGCATAAAAAAAGAGCCGATTAAGGCTCTTTTTTAAAGAAAAACTCCGACGGCTATGACTTAGTAATCGCCATTATCACCATCTTTCTTCGCGTCTTTGTCTTTCTTTTTAGCTGCATCTTTTTCAGCTTGAAGTTTGTCACGTTGCGCTTCGCGTTCTTTGCGCAACGCTTCCTTTTCAGATTTCATTTGCTCGCGCAATGCGTCGCGCTCTGATTTTGCTTGCTCAGCTTTAGCTTTCACCTGTTCAGCAGTTTCTTGACCCTTGTCGTTCTGCTTCGGATCTTCGTTGCTTTGAGGAGCTGCGAAAGCCAGTGTCGACCAAGCTAAAGTAGATGCTGCAAGTAATAAGATAATTTTTTTCATGAGAGTGACTCCTTGTTTACTGTTTACAGGACAGCGCAGAATTTCTGCCTTGTCCTTACTGCCTCGATGTCATTAAGTGCCACTTTCTCGGATTCGTCTAGCTTTTTGGCATTACATTTGCTGATTCTTAACATCAGGGCTCTAGTTTAGCACTTTCCTTACTTTATCAGTGCAGTTCTGCATCAGAGTGAGCTTTCTCAAGTGCTATCAACCATTCTTTTTTATCCAAACCACCGCCGTAGCCAGTAAGTGAACCATTGCTGCCGACAACTCGGTGACACGGAATCACAATACTGATTGGATTTCGATTATTGGCCATACCAACAGCACGAACTCCTTTGGGGTTATCGACTGCTTGTGCGATATCCTTATAACTTGCCAGTTGCCCGTACGGAATAGCTCGCAATTGGCGCCAGACCGACTGCTGAAAAGCGGTTCCCTGAGCAGTGAGGGGTAAATCAAAATGTTGCCTTTCTCCAGCAAAATATTCTTTGAGTTGTTGTAACGCGCGGTCAACCACTTCACATGCAGCAGTTGAATTGACCGGCTCGTCAGTAAAGTACACCTCGGTTACCGCGACACCATCGCTACCCACATAAACCAGGCCGAGCGGAGTCATAACCGTGCCACAGTAGAGTGAAGTCATTTTTTTCATTGGTGCGTTCATCCTTATTCTGATCGGACAAAATTCGTTAGTTAGAGTTCTAGCATAATCGAAATAAGCTGTGCTAGTGTCGACTGACTTTAGTAAAGGATAGCCCATGAAACGTTCTGATTCTGCTCGTTTTCGACCACAACTTGGTCCTGCTGCACTCGTAGCCGCTGCTTTTATTGGCCCAGGTACTGTAGTTACTGCATCTCTGGCCGGAGCGAATTACGGTTATGCACTCCTTTGGGCATTGGTCTTTTCTGTTATTGCGACCATCATATTGCAAGAAATGGCTGCGCGTTTAGGTGTCGTGACGCAACAAGGGTTGGGTGAGAATATTCGTGCAGCAATCTCCAATCCACTGGTTCGTTGGTTTGTGGTGGTATTGGTTTTAAGTGCCGTGGTGATTGGCAACAGCGTCTATCAAGGCGGTAACCTAACGGGTGCAAGTCTCGGTATTGCAGGGCTGGGCGAAAGCGGATGGTTTCCACTAGTACCTGCGCAGTGGGTTCCTTTGTTACTAGGGTTGCTGGCGTCTGTGCTGCTCTGGTTGGGCAGTTATAAGGTGTTGGAGCGGGTGCTGATCGGATTGGTCGTGACCATGAGCATTGCATTTGTAGTGACCTTTATTTTGACCGATCCGGATTGGGGAGCGTTGTTCAGTGGGCTAGTGATCCCGAGTATTCCAACTGGCGGACTACTGACAGTGGTAGCCTTGATTGGTACGACAGTGGTGCCTTACAACTTATTTTTGCATGCTTCGACAGCTGCACAAAAATGGCAGTCACCGGAGCAACTGCGTGAAGTGAAGCGCGATCTCTACGTTTCGATACCGCTGGGCGGATTTATTTCCATAGCGATAGTCGCTACCGCGGCATCGGCATTTTTTGGAACGGCAGCCACTATTGAGGGGGCCGCTGACCTGGCGGTGGGGCTGCAGCCACTATTTGGCGATGCAGCAACGGCGTTTATGGCTATCGGACTCTTTGCCGCTGGACTGTCGTCGGCACTGACTGCACCGCTTGCTTCTGCGTATGCGTTGAGCGGTGTACTTGGATATGAGCGTAATTTAAAGGGATTGCCGTTTCGATTGACTTGGTTGGCGATCTTAGCGATAGGCGTAGGTATCGCCTCGCTGGGTATTCGTCCGGTTAGTGTTATCTGGTTTGCTCAAGTCGCAAATGGCTTGTTGTTACCATTGATGGCGGGCTTCTTACTTTGGGTATGCAATCGTGAAGTTCTGGGCGAATGGCGCAATAACTGGCGGCAAAATACACTGGGTATGCTCGTGTTATTGGTAGCCTGTGGTCTGGGTGGACGCAGCTTAGCGAGTGCGTTTGGCTGGCTGTAGGCTAGTCGCCAAATAACATCTCAACTTCAATGCCAACCAGCCAACGTGGTCGACGTGATTCTTCAACGAACTCACGTGGCCAGTGCAAGCCAATCCAGCTTTCCACATACAGCCAATCGCGCATGAAGCGACTCCGATGGAGTGCCCGTAGCCCATAGTCTTGCATGGGTACTGCATTACGTGTTTCACCATACCACCAGACCTCACCACCGATAGCGCGCTCTGGATGGTACATAAAGTAAAGTTTTTCTGAAGCATGCCAACGAATACCTTCGGTCCGTTCAGCAAAGGTCCCGCGAATCCAAAATTTATTAAACCAACGTTCACCGAAGGCTTGGTCATGCTCAATGGTTTGTGCAATGCCAAAGCCGTCGCTATCGCGCCAAAATCCGACAGACTGCAAATGAATTTCACTCGCATCACTGAGAATGGTCTCAAACCGGTAGCGGGCGCGCACATACGGGTCTAGGTCTATACCACCGCGGAAACCTGCGCCTATGGAGAAACTGTGATGATCTTCGACGTAAGGGTCAAAGCCTAGCCCAACCATCCATTCCTCATCACTTTGATCACGTCGAATCACTGATGGACGAGTGGTTTGCGTATTGTTGATGATATCGTCGAAATCACCGCGACCTATGAAGGCTGAAAATTGTCGTTCGGCATGGGGGAATACTACGCTAGCGCGGAAGCTGGAATCTATTTTGAAGCCATCATATTCGTCCCATTCTGGACGTATCGAAAAACTACCATAGGCGGTGTCGTAGTCTTTTGGATTCACCTCATCGGTAAAAAATGAGTCCAGCCATGCGGCAGTCGCACTAACGGAACTTTTTACGCCTTCACGAAAATCATCAATCATTTCCGGTGGCGGATTGTTAGATTGCTCTGAATTGGTTTCCGTCGCTTGGGCACTGGCAGCCGAGATCATCGCCGCGTATATCAGCGCACCGATCCAATATCTCGAGAACTGCAGTTGACTCATGCCTACCTCCAACTTTCCATGTCTTCTCAACATACTAGGAAAGTTGAAGGCTGACCAGTTGGAATCGGTTAAATACTGACCCGCTTGTAGTTGCGATAAGCTGGCTGCCAGAATTGGCTATCAATCCGTTGGCGAAGCGTTTCGTCGCTAATCTCGAGCGCTAAACCTTGTTCTTGCGCCACCTTGGCTACCGCGAACGCAATTTGCTTGCTGAGCTCAGCAATAGACGTAATAGCTGGAAGTAAATGCTCACTTTCACCTTTTACTTTCGGTGACGCTTCAGCAAGTGTTGAGCTTGCGGCAATTAACATGGCATCACTAATGGACCGAGCTTTGACTGCCAGCACGCCCAATCCGATACCCGGGAAGATATAGCTATTATTGCATTGCGCAATCGGGAATTCGTGACCTTGGAATTTGACGGGATCAAAAGGACTCCCGGTGGCAACGATGGCTTGTCCTTCGGTCCACTCGATAATGTGTGCGGGGTGCGCTTCAATTTGTCGTGACGGATTCGACAATGGGAAGATAATTGGCGCCGATGTATATTGATGCATGGCACGCACGACTTGTTCTGTAAATAGACCTGGCTGCCCAGACACACCGATGAGAATGGTCGGTTGAGCGCAGTGCATGACGTCTAGCAAGGAAGGATAATCGCCACTATGTTCCCATTTTTCTAATGCTGCTCGCGGCTGTGCCAACGCAGCTTGAAAGTCTCTGAGGCCTTCCATGCCCTCGGTCAGTAGCCCGAAGCGATCGACCATAAATACTTGCTGGCGTGCTTGCTCGTCGGATATTCCCTCAGCAATCATTTGTTGGATGATTTGTTCAGCAATACCACATCCAGCGGAACCGGCTCCGACAAACGCCACTTTTTGCTGGCTCAGTTGCACACCTTTAACCTTGCACGCAGCGAGCAAAGTGCCGACCGTAACAGCCGCGGTGCCTTGAATGTCATCGTTGAAGCAACAGAAGTCATCGCGATACTTGCGTAAAATTGGCATCGCATTCGGTTGCGCAAAATCCTCAAACTGAATCATTGCTTCGGGCCAACGTCGCCGGACTGCATGCATAAATTTCTCAATAAACTCGTCATACTCTGCTTGTCCAATGCGCTTGTGCCGAGCACCCATATACATAGGGTCATTCAAAAGCTTTTCGTTATTGGTACCCACGTCTAAACAGACTGGCAAGGTGTAAGCTGGGCTGATACCGCCACAAGCGGTATACAAACTCAGTTTACCAATAGGAATGCCCATGCCACCGATACCCTGATCACCTAGGCCCAAAATTCGCTCGCCGTCGGTCACGACGATGACTTTAACCTTACGTTTGGTCGCATTACGCAAAATATCATCGAGTTGGTCGCGTTCTTCATAAGAAATGAACAGTCCACGAGAACTGCGATAGATATCGGAAAACTGCTCGCAAGCATCACCCACCGTTGGCGTATAAATGATGGGCATCATTTCTTCGAGATGATTTTGTAACAAGCGATAGAACAAAGTTTCGTTGTTGTCTTGGATAGCACGCAGGTAAATATGTTTATTTAGCGCGGTATCAAAGCTGGAATATTGCAGGTAACAGCGTTTGACTTGTTCTTCGATAGTCTCATAGCGCGGTGGCAATAAACCCGTTAGATTAAAGGCAGCACGTTCTTCGCGAGTAAAAGCACTACCTTTGTTCAGTAAAGGTGTTTCTAACAGACTGGGGCCTGCATAAGGAATATACAGCGGATTCTTCATGAATCATTCTCCTCGCGCTATAGTCAAAAGGGCAGCTATTATGCCAAAAAATGAGGACTAAAACATGAGTAATCAGGCCACTGTCGTCAATCTCAAGTTGGTTGAAGGCTATAAATTTGAAGTTGATTTTGGTGATTTTGGGACTATCACAACCGATGAGCCTGAGCCGCTGGGCAGCGGTTCTGGGCCCAGTCCGAGTCAATTGCTTGCCGCGGCCGTAGCGAATTGTATGGCGGCCAGCTTAATGTTTGCGGTGCGCAAATATAAGGGGGATCCAGGTCAAATGCGTGCGCAAGTGACAGCCACTACCGATCGTGTTGATGGACGTTTGCGGGTGACGCACTTAGATGTCGACTTACGCCTCGGTAATCCCGCTATCGAATTACCCCAATTAGATAAGATCTTGGCGCAATTTGAGGACTTTTGTGTGGTGACTCAAAGTGTCAGGCAGGGTATTGAAGTTACCGCGAAAGTGCATGACAGCACGGGCATGGGCGTTCGTTCAAGCACCAAATAATTGTTGACCAGAATTCATCAGAATCCAACTGGTGAGGATGTATTTGTCATTGGATTCTGGCACGGTACCGCGGTGGGTGTGGGTAAAGTAGCCAGGAGCAATGACCATACGTCCTGTTTTTGGTTGAATACTGCGATTCTGATAATAAAAATCGGTCGTGCCACCGTGTTCCACATCATTCAAATAAAACATAAAGAGTAAGCTTCGATGCAACGCTTCGACGCTATTTTTCTCTGGATATACTTCACAGTGCCAATAATTGTAGTTGCCTTTGCCCTGCGGATACTTCTGCGCCTGAATGGGTCCCATGCGATAAAGAAACTGCATGTAGGCCTCTTCGTTACCGGCTGCGATGTCGTCAAAATTTTCATGCGTTAAAGCGGTCGGCTCGCCTGTTTGCGGATGTTTTATTTGTAGGGCCACGTGGGCAATGAGGGCAAAACGGTATTTGGTAAAATACTCCACAGCATGCTTTCGAGTCGCCGCTTGAATGACCGCAAGAGCATCTTGGTAATCGGGATGCTGATTGAGATACAAGTCTTCACTGACTTTTTTATTGGTATCTACACCACCGCCGGTGCGGCCCGCTGTAAGGTGTGGACTCGTGTCAAAACGCTGAATGAATTCACGACAAAATTCAGCCGACAGCGCATCATCATAAACTTCAATAAAATCTACAGCCACAACATATCCTGAAACGAAGATAGATAGCCATACACTAGCTGATGTCGCTGCAAAAAAGAAGGCGCGGATTCGTGAGAAGCCGCGCCCTTAAATTTGAATGTCTGTCATTTCAAATCAAATAAATAGCCATCCATGGCGAAGCCATCCGTGGTTCGCACATCCGTGAAACAAACTGCACATTGAGTATGTGCTGCTTTTCACGGTTTGTCTTTGAAACGATTTGAAGAATTTTGAAGCGGCATATTCATGATGGTTTCAACGAGGGTATCGGGGTTGGTGGTAACGGCATAACCCCCTTTTTCAGCAAATAAGTGACGTTGCGCTTCGTTGGCAACTATAGTGTAGAGCACAAAAGGCGTGTCATCGCCTCTTGCTCGCATGGCATCGAGTAATCGCATACCTGCGAGCGGATCATCATGACGCCCCATATCTGAGATAACGATGTCGTAGTTATACAATTCAAGCAGTGTTAATGCATCGTCAGTCGTCAACGCGCTGTAGACACCAAAAGCATGCGTTTCAAAGTAAGTAACTTCTCGTTCATTGTTGGATGGATTATCGTCCACCCACAAAATACGACCGACCACTTCAAGTGGCTCGCTGTATTTGATCACTCGAGGAGTATTGGCTTCAGTATGAAATGCCGTCATGTAAATGGGTGCAGAAATGGCGGCAATTGCCAGCATAACGACTGTACTAATCCAGACTTTTTTGTTCTTGGCAGGCGTTGGCGTCGTCACAGGTTGTGACGGCGTGACACTGTTATTGGGCTGATTCAACCTTTGCGCTAACTCCGGCGCGAGTCGATAACCACGCCCACGCAGCGTCTGAATAATCGCTAGATCATACTGGTGAGACTTAAAAAAGGTTCGGGCGTCTGCAACAAGACGCGACGCGGACCAAGTCGATACGACGGAGCCGTTCCACAGTGTCTCGAGTAATTCCTTTTGACTGACTACTTCTGGATATTTCTGAATCAGTAGTATCATCAGTTTAATGATACGACTGTCGATCTGAAGCAATTTTCCCTGATAGTCGATACACAGTTGGTCGGAGTCGATCGTAAATCCATCAAATGTGTACTTCAACGGAGCCCCTAATTCAATCAATTAACCACTACTCGATTATGCCACGAGTAGTGGTTAATGCTAGGGCTTCGTATGAAATTTAATCATTTATCGAGTTCAGTAATGCGCAAGTATGGCTTCAAAGTTGTCCAACCTTGAGGGAACTTTTTCTTGGCGTCTTCATCGCTGACGGTGGGGCGAATAATGACTGGATTACCCGGACGCCAATCTGCTGGACAAGCAACCTCTTGCTTATCGGTTGTTTGCAATGCATCAATCACGCGCAAGATCTCGTCAAAATTGCGTCCGACGGTCATCGGATAGGTCATCATCAAACGGATCTTCATCGACGGGTCAATGATGAAAACTGAGCGCACCGTAGCCGTGACACTCTCATTCGGGTGAATCATGTCGTACAGCTGCGCAATTTTCAGTTCTTTGTCAGCCACAATTGGAAACTCCAGAACGGTGTTCTGAGTTTCGTTGACATCTTGAATCCAGCCTTTGTGTTGTTCAACCGTGTCGGTCGATAAGCCAAGTGGTTTGACATTACGTTTGGCAAATTCTGGAGCCAGTTGTGAGGTGCGCCCCATCTCGGTCGTGCAAACCGGCGTGTAGTCTGCCGGGTGGCTGAAAAAGAACACCCACGATCCCTGCGCCCAGTCGTGCAGCCGGATAGGGCCATTCGTGGTATCGATGGAAAAGTCAGGCGCGGTATCGCCAATACGCAGTGCCATAATAAACCTCCTGAACATAAAAATCGTTAAAAGCGAATAGTTACTGGCCACTCGACGAGCACAGATCTGTGTTTTCTAGTAACTAATATCTATCAGCCAGTAACCAATAGTTTAGTTGACCACTTCGGTGGTCGTTAGTTTGATTTACGCTAAGTTATTCTGCTTGGCTCACCTGGATGGCCGCATCTGGGAGTGGTTGTAGTAACGGTCCTAACTGTTCGACAGCGCTGGTGAACCAATAATTCATAGCGTCCACTAGGACAAAGAATGGCATGCGATGATGATACGCTGCGCAGGTTTCATTCGGTGCAATGGTCAAACTGACGAGTTCTGGATGCTGTGGACCATGGAAGACGAGTCCTCCCATAAATAGAGGGCTGTTGTCCCTGCTTTCGAACAGATACTTCACTTTACGACCTTCTTCGGTTCGCCACTCGTAGTAACCTGAAACTGGAATCACACAACGTGATTGGGTAAAAGCACGCTTAAAGGTAGGCTTCACTGCCGCTGTTTCTACTTGGGCATTAATCAGAAGTTTTGTTGCCCAGGTTGGCTGAATACCCCAGCGTGTCGGTACTTGCTGGATTGACTCTGTCGTTTGATTCCACATCAATGTGTCAATGCGCTGAGTAGGGCGCAAGTCAGTATTATCCTGTGTTTTGAATTCGATACCCAACTGCTCGTCGAGATACGCAGTTAACGGCGCTGCGATCACATTCATGCGGCCACACATTTTTTTATTCCCTCCATTAGCTTGATGTTCATGTCTGGTTACATTTGTAAACGAACATCGCGAACACTTTTAAACAAAGTGAACTAGACTTTCTCTCAATTCAACTCGGTTTGGGAGAAAACAATGAAAATAACTTATTCAACCGGTCTATCGACGATTGCCCTCAGTACGCTTTTGTTATCATTTTCGGCACAGGCGGATACCAGTGCTTACGATCAAGTTGTACGTTCAAGTTACCAGCAGAATCTGCCTGGTGCCGCTATTCATGTTTCGCGGGCAGGTGAGGCGGTATACGCCACCGCAGCAGGGATGGCAGATATGGAACTTGCCGTAGCTATGGAAAACGACCATATTTTTCGCTTAGCTTCGGTGACGAAACAATACACCGCTGCCGCGATTCTAAAGTTAGTCGATGAAGGCAAGCTCAGTTTGGACGACCAGGTTTCCAAATGGTGGCCCGATCTCGCATTTGGCGATGTTACCGTGCATCAATTACTCAACCACACGTCGGGTATTGCTAGCTATACCAGTATTCCTGGTTATATGAGTGACACACGAATTCAGCGTGAGTTGACGACTGCCGAATTAATCGCAGTATTCGCCGAGCTTCCGCTTGATTTTGACCCCGGTTCTGAATGGCGCTACAACAATTCTGCATACGTCATGTTGGGGGCTATTATTGAAAAGGTTACTGCACAACCCTGGGATAGCTACATAGTCAATCGTTTGTTGAAGCCATTAGGAATCAACGATACTGCTTACTATCCAGATGCGAAAATCACGCCTCGCCGGATTCCGGGATACCACAATAGTGAAGATGGACCTATCAATGCGCCGCACCTGAGTATGACTCAGCCGCATGCTGCAGGAGCCTTATCTGCAACAGCCGCTGATGTGGATAAATGGCAGGTTGCACTGCATAGTGGCAAGGTCATTTCTGCTGCTAGTTACGAGAAAATGATCACACCAGAAGATATTGCTGATGATTACGGCTATGGCATTGCCGCGGGTAAGCTCCGTGGCTGGGATACGTTGTCACATGGTGGCGGTATTCATGGCTTTAGCACCTATGCACTGTGGTTGCCAGAGCAGGAAATATCTGTGGTGGTGCTGTCCAACATTGCCGGCGGTCCTGCTAGCCCAACCGATGTCGCCTTCCGACTTGCAGCGATAGCAGCGGGCAACACATTCCCAATTGAAAAAACTCCAGTCGAAATGAGTTCAATGGAATTAGAAAAACTCGTGGGCACTTACCAAATCAATGAGGACACTAAGCGCACGCTGAAGCTGGAAGATGGTCGTTTGCTGAATCAGCGTCAAGGCGGCACGCAGTCAGTCGTTATTCCTGTAGGGAATGATCAGTTCGCTTTAGAAGGCTCCGCAGCATATTTTGAAGCGGTTCGAGATGAGAGCGGTAATGTTACTGGTGTTGACTTTTATCAGGTGAATAGTGCTGAAGCTGAACGTGCTGAGAAAGTTAGCAATGAAGTCGCGATGCGCAATGTCAGTTCATTAACTGCGGAGCAACAGGAACGTCTGGTGGGTGAATATGAGCTGCAACCCGGCTTTGTCATTACCATTCGTCGCACTGATGCAGGTATGACTGCCCAAGCAACGGGACAAAATGCATTCCCAGTGCAATCGGAGGGCGACAATGTTCTATTCAACGACCAGTTTGGTATCGAAATGGTATTTGACCTCAGCGCGGATGGACCTGCTCAAGAGCTGACTTTAAATCAAGGTGGTCGAGCGATGCCAGCACCGCGTTTACAACCAAAAGGCGAGTAAACCGCTGCCTAGGGCGATGGCAAACACACTGAGAACTTGGTAAGCCAGCCGTCGACCCGCAATGAACCAAACAATTGCCGCCTTAACCAAAGTATTGGTAACGGCGGCAATCATAATCGCCAAAACGGCGGATGATTCGCTAATGTCTGACAAAGCAAGCTGACTGACCGTGATAGTGATAGCGTCCACATCCGTAATGCCACTTAATGCAGCGACGACAAATAGTCCTTGGTCACCAAATTGAGCCCGTCCCAGCTCCGTTGCAAGAATGATGACAATTAATAGCAAGGCAAATTGTAACGCTGGAACAAAATGAAATGGGTTATTGATCGGTAATTCTTGAGGCTGCAGTAATTTCGCTACGGGTTGTTTAACCAACCAAATCACACCGCTGTAACTGATCACCATCATTAATAGAAGTGGAACCATCAGCGTCTCGACGAGTTTTGAGTTGATAACAGCAACTTCAATCAATATTCGAGGAAACATAGTGCCCGCGGCTAGTATGGTGCCAGCCGCTAGCGTGCTTGAGTAGGCAGGATGCTTTTTAGCGATTCGAGCAAAGCTTAAGGTCACCGCTGTTGACGAGGCGAGGCCGCCGAAAAAACCAGTCATCAGCAGTCCGCGGGTGCTGCCAAGTAGACGCACTGCTACGTAACCGACCAGCGAAATACCCGTGATGAAGATGACAAATAGCCAAATTTGAAATGGGTTTATGGCTTGATAGGGGCCAAAGCCTTGATTGGGCAGCAACCACAGCAAAGCGAGCGATGCCAGAGACATCAGTAGCGCTGAACGCCACTCGTTAACAATCGCAGCAAACTTGAAAGGCATAGTAATTAACTCACGGGTGGTTTAATTTTCCCAGTTTACAATCATTTCGAATTCGCCGTCTGCATTGGGGACCAAATGCACATACGGTTGCTCAGAACGAAGTCCCGTTTCAACCAAAGCTCGGTGAGTTCGCATCACCATCGACATCATGTTCGTTGAGTCTGTATCCACAAAGAAGCGGCAGGACGTTTGTCGACATTCCAAATTGCGAAAATTATAATCACGCAGCATTTCGTGGGTAATAAAGAGATCATCAACTTGCTGCGTCAGTGCAGCGTCTTCTGGGCCGTCATCCGCAAAATCGGCAACCGGGTCACGCGCCTGATTCCATTCATCATCGAGGGGATGACTCGGTAATTCAGTTTGTTCAGATTTGAGACGTTTGCCTGATGCACGCAGATTCACAATCTCCGCCTCTAAGTCAGCAATGTCGGCTTTGATTTGATCGTACTCTTCCCGATAGGAAGTGCTTGATGCTGCTGCAATACTGGGCTCTATGTTGACTTCAACCTGAGTAGAGGACTGTGCCAAGGAATTGCTGGCTATTGATGCCTGCCAATTTTGATAACCAGCCAAAGCAACGCACATGATGCCGATAACATGGAGACTGATTAGAAGATAACGATTCATGATTAGTTATCCAAGCTGCGACCAAACGAAATATGCACTTCGCTGGAATCCTGTTTAGTGTGAAGCCAACGCTGCCTACCGGCGTTCGGTTGGTTCGACAAAGCATTTCTGAAGGCGTTCTCAATCCCTCTTTTTTGCGAATAATTATTGGTCCCGAAGTGGATATTACAGGTCATTTTAAGGCAACTGATCCGTTCAAAGGTTTCGGCAGCCTCTGGTTCAGCAAGCATCGCTGCGACTTCAGCCTGCTCAGCTTCAAAATCCCAGTCCGCGAAGCGGCTATCGGGTGCGTATAGTTCCGCGAACGTAGTGTCATACCCGAGCAGGTAGGGCATCGCTGATTTTGGTACTGCTTTACCCTGCGCAAGTTCATCTTGCAGTAACTCGCGCCTCTGGTCGTTGGTCATAGTCGTGAACGCTGCCACATCAATATTTGCATGCTCCGAACTCGCTTGTAGTTCGTCACGAACGCTTTTCAGTTCAGCGAGGAGCTCATAGAGCTGGGCGAGCGAATGACTGGAGTCAGTTGGGCGCAGCGGATTTTTTACAGACTGCTCAGATGCGGACTCAAGCACTGGGTCGTTGGTTGCTGATACGGGTTGCTCTGACGGTTGGCTGGCAGCCGACCAGAGACCGAAGCTCAGCGCGATATAGAAAATGAAGACTGCTGAATGTGCAAAGCGCGTCATGTGCGGCAATATCCTTATTACTCAATGTATCGAGTTGTAAAGGTTGTGTTAATAGCACTCTAACTGGTCTAAATAGACAGCGCAATACGTAGGTAATGGGACATTTGACAGGAAACCTGCACTCACGCATGCTGAGTGCAAATAACAAGAGGATGGAAGCCCCGATATGACCTACATGCACGACACCATCGAGCAGTTAAAGCAAACCAGTCCCGCTCAATCTGAATTTTATCAAGCCGTCGAAGAAGTTCTCGAATCCATTGAACCCCTCCTTGAAAGCAATCCACGTTACCGAGAACACGCGATCATCGAGCGTTTGGTCGAACCAGAACGGCAGATTATGTTCCGCGTGCCATGGTTAGATGACAATGGCAAGATTCAAGTCAATAAAGGTTACCGAATAGAGTTCAACTCGGCTCTGGGTCCCTACAAAGGTGGCTTGCGGTTTCACAAGAGTGTAAATGGCAGCATCGTAAAGTTTCTCGGTTTTGAGCAAATCTTTAAAAATGCACTGACAGGCTTGTCAATCGGCGGTGGTAAAGGTGGTTCAAACTTTGATCCCAAGGGCAAATCACAACAAGAAATCATGCGTTTTTGTCAGTCGTTTATGACGGAGCTCTATCGTCATATTGGCCCGACTACGGACGTTCCGGCCGGCGACATCGGAGTGGGAACTCGCGAAATTGGTTATCTATTTGGACAATACAAACGTATCGTGAATCGGTTTGATGGCGTGTTGACCGGGAAAGGCTCATTGTGGGGCGGTTCGGAAGTGCGTACGCAAGCGACCGGTTACGGCGCGGTTTACTTTGCCAAATATATGATGGAAGACCGCGACTTTGAAATTAAAGGTAAGCGTTGTTTGGTCTCGGGCTCTGGTAATGTCGCCATCTACACCATGGAAAAGTTGATTGAACTCGGTGCCATTCCAGTTGCCTGCAGTGATTCCAGTGGCACCATTTACCACAAAGATGGCATTGATTTAGATACCGTGAAAGAGCTGAAAGAGGCCGGTAGCGAGCGGCTCGAAAAGTATCTTGAGAAACACAGCAAAGCTGAATACACACCGCGTGATGATTACCCCGATAATGGCGAGAAAATTTGGCGCTATGCCGCTGATTTAGCGTTTCCATGCGCGACCCAGAACGAGGTATCAAAAGAAGATGCTGAAGCGCTGGTTGAGAATGGCTGCAAAGGCGTGGTTGAAGGCGCCAATATGCCGTGTACGGCGGCAGCGGCAGATATTCTATTGGAATCTCGTATTGCCTATGCGCCCGGGAAAGCGTCGAATGCGGGTGGCGTTGCAACGTCGCAGTTGGAGATGGCGCAGAATGCCAGTATGCAGCGCTGGACCTTTGAGGAGGTCGACGAAAAATTGAAGACCATCATGTGCCATATCTATCAAGCGTCGCGCGATGCAGCCGAGGAGTTTGGTGAGAAAAATAATCTTGTGGTTGGCGCGAACATAGCTGGTTTTCGTCGCGTTGCCGACGCTATGATTCAGCAAGGCGTCGTTTAGGTCACGTGAACGTTAAAAGTTCATAATAGTGCGATTTCGGCCCTGATGTTTAGCCTCGTAAAGCGCCTGATCAGCAGCAGCGACTGCTTGTTCTGGCGCTTGGTTGGGTTGCAAACTGGCGACACCAAAGCTCATTGTTGTGCGCTCATTTGGAAATAGCTTCAGCTCTGCTATTTGCTCGCGTAGCTGTTCACAAATAGCGAATGCCTCGGTGGTCGAGGTGTTCGGTAGAATAAGCATGAACTCCTCACCGCCCCAGCGACCAACAAAATCTGATTCACGTACCTGCAAGCGCAACAACTGCGCAATGTGTTGTAGCACACGGTCACCTTGCAAATGTCCGAAACGGTCGTTGATCGTTTTAAAGTGATCAATGTCAGCGAGCACAACAGCGGCTTCATTAACTTTATCGTTTTCGGAACGAGTAAATTGCGACAGCGTTGCGTCCAGACTCAAGCGATTGGCGAGACCGGTCAATCTATCCGTATTCGACAACCGTTCCAGTTCATCATAGGCATCGGCACGAGACTTCTCGTAGTGTCGGAAAAGGAACCAATGGGCGGTGAAAACTTCGATAATATTCAACAAGCTACCCAGACCCATGGTCAGAGGCTGCGCGCGTGGCAGTTGATACGCCATGAAGCCAATAGTGTAGCCAAACACAATGGCGGTATACCAAGCGCCGACTTTGCGCCCGAGTAAAAAGAAGACAATCGGCGGAATTACAGTCACCCACAACACCGAGTAACTATTCCCGGTGACTAAGTGCATGAACATCATGACATTAAAGGTAATTGCTAAACACACGAGCCACGAGGAACGTCGTAATTGTCGATGGCGTTGGTGATAGACACCAATCAATACTGCTGCGGTTAGGCTGATGTAGTTGAAAGTTGCGAGTTCATAGGCTGCAAAAACAACCACATTGAGTGTGCCAATAACGAACGAAAACACGCCAATAATCCAAAGGACACTCATGACCAGAGTGTACTGGTGTCGATATGCGGTGCTGGCCATGTTGTTACTCCAATGTTTCCCGATAACTTGTTATATGTCATTCGCTTAGGAATGGGAAGCCAACATTAAAATATTTGGTTACATAACCTTTACAATTAAAAGAGAGGAAATTGTGACCTTTTTCGCAGATCGAGCATCTATACTCATAACGACAGCTGTTTTGTTGTCTGCCGATTGGAGGCATGATTATGCGACATCATACAAGTTTAAAACTGAGTGTCATTGCGCTGAGCTTGATGACAGTTACCGGTTGCACCTCTACGTATGCAGCCCGCAGCGAAGTGGTTCGCACCGAAACTATGCAGGTTGTGCGTGATGCGGCCTATTACGAAAACGCTACGGTCGATGAACTGTTAGCACCGATTGCGTTGTACCCAGATGCGTTACTTTCTCACATTCTGATTGCGGCGACGTATCCATTGGAAGTGGTGCAAGCAGAGCGCTGGACGCAAGACTATGCGCACCTCGATGCGGACGCAGCATTAACAGCCGTGGAATCCCAGCCATGGGATCCCAGTGTGAAGGCATTGGTTGCAACACCGGACGTCTTGAAACGAATGAGTGAGGATCTAGCGTGGACACAAGCCCTTGGCGAAGCCTTTTTAGCTGAAGAAGAAGCTGTGCTGGCGAGCATTCAGAGTCTGCGTCAGCAAGCTTACACAGCGGGTAATCTAGCCAGTGATGAACATATCAATGTGCAGCGCGAAGAAAAGACGATTGTGATTGAGACGGTTCGGCGTGAGGTGGTCTATGTGCCGTACTACGATAGCCGCTATGTTTACGGTGACTGGTGGTGGCGTAATCGTTCACCCGTTTACTGGCACTACCCTGCGCTTCATGTGAGTGTGGGGTCTGGCATCTATTGGGGCATTAACTATCACGTTCCAAGTGCTTTCTATTTTAGTTCTTTCTACTGGCCTCAACGCTATGTTGTGGTCCATCACCATCATTACCACAAACCGAAGCAGCGTTATCCAGAGCGTCGGCAAATTGTTCAGGATGGACGTCGTTGGCAACATGAACCCGAGCATCGTCGTGGGGTGAAGTTTAAGCGTCGCGATCTGCAGTGGGATGGACCTAAGCGTCATGTGGTCGAACGTCGTGATCCAGCAGAGAATCGTACTGCAGCGCGTCGTAAGTTATCGACTGCACCTACTGTAACCGAGAATCCTGGTAAACGGTTGCCAACGCGTGATACTCGCGTAGCGGATGACCGCTTGCGTCAAGATGTGTTTGATATCACGGAACAGCCAGTTCGGACACAACGTCCAGCGGTACGTACACCGGAAGATGTCAGAACGCGTTTGGCGCAGAAGCCGACCATTACTGAACAGCCTACGCGTGTGCGGCCTCAGGTGAGTACGCCATTGCCGAAGCAGCAACCGCTGTTTAAGCAGACACCGCAGCCTCGTATCGCTGAGCCTGCAGTGCAGCCGCGCGTGCGCAGCAGTCAGCCGGTGCTGAGACAACAACCAACTCTGCCACCGGCAGTCTCTCAACCGCGGGTGTCGCAACCAAGCTACTCACGGCCTGCGGTTTCTCAACCACGAGTCTCGCAACCGGCTATTTCACAGCCGCGGGTTTCACAGCCGCGTGTTTCACAGCCGCGTATTTCACAGCCGAGTGTGCAGCCTGTGCAGCCAGTGTCGCGGCCAGCGGTGCGCTCCTCACGGCCGCAGCAAGAAATCGAATAGTTGTGAATCGATAGGCAATAAAAAACCCGGCGCAGTGTTCACTGGCCGGGTCTTTTGATGGGTAAAGATTATTGCTTCGCCATCTCCGCATGGAACTTCGCAAGAGACTCGACAACTTGCTGGTTTGGTAACTCAGCAAACGGCTGCTCGAGAAACTTAGTACCACGCATCTGAACAGAGATACGAGCCGCGTCCGGATTCAACATGGTTTGTTGATAGAAGGACTTAATATCCTCTAACGTCACGGCCTCGACCGCTGCAATCAGCTGCTGCTTGCTATCAAAATCGAAACGCTCACGATACCAGTCATTGATCAACGGAGACACTTCTTCAGACATGTTCTTCGGTGGCTCTTTCAGCGACACCAAAGCACTGGCTTTCAACTGCTCGAACTCTTCTTGAGTGAGTGCATTTAAGCGCTCTTCATACTCACCTTTAAACGCGTCGAAGCGTGCTTGCATGGTCGCAACGTCATTGACTGGGGTTTGAATGTACATCGCAAAACCAGTGTACTCATCAATGGCTGTTGCAGTACCTCCGACAGCGTAGGCAAGTTGCTCTTCGGTACGTAACTTATCGAATGCGATGTTGCTGAAGTGCGCTGATAACACGTTACCCGCTGCTTGCGTTGCAAAACCTGGCTCCGGATGCACATGGACGTCAATCATACCAACGTCAGCTACATCAATATTCTCCTGCCAGACAATGCGTTGCTTCTCAGCTGGCGCGATAAAACGAGCACGGTCGTAGTTAGTCGATTGACGTTCGGCTGGCAATGCAGCATCAACAACAGTCACGACGTTCTCGAGATCAGAGAGGGCATAGTTACCAAATGCGAATACCCGAATGTGGTTATTGCTCAACTGTTCGTTGGCAAACGCAGTCAGATCAGCAGGCTTCAGTGATTCCGCAGTCGCAATCAATTGCTCAGTGTTGAAGTTACCTTCACGAATGAGCTTGTTGTATGCCCCAAAGGCCTGATAGAACGGAAATTGTTTACCTTGGTTACGTAAGCCGCGAACAAAGCGGTCGACGGCGTTAGCAAAGCTCTGCTCGTCAGCCTCGACAACGAGGTTTGCGATTGCTTCTTGCAGTAACACCGGCTGTTTGTCGGTAAAGCCAGACACACGTAAGGTCACGCCGCTACCGGTATTGAAGTTGAACTGCATACCCGCAACCGAAGCTTCAGTGCGCAATGCGCTTTGCTCTAGGTTAAATAGGTCACGCCAGATGTCCAGCAACACGGCCGCTTTGACATCTTCTTGAGCGCGACCATTGTTCATCGCAATTTCAATAATGCCGCGTGGCTGATCAGCAAATAGCTGACTCGGATAGTGCCATACCGTCATGCCTTCAGACTCCAGCACGATTTCTGGTTTGGCTTGTTCTTTCGCTTCAACCAAAGCAAAGTTTTCTGGCATCAAGCGATTTACTGTTGGCAAATTAAACGCTAATTGGCCTTCTTGACCCCAACTCGCCATCTCTTCGGCACTGATATCGACAACTTGATATTTACCGTCATAGAAATGAAGTTCACTGTCACTTGGCTCTTGTTTACTTACATACCAAACGCGTAGACGTTCAGGTGTGAGCTGGTCCAATACAGCATTGATTGCTTGCGCATCAAAAGCTTCATAAACATATGGAGCAGCGATAGCGTAATTGGCAGGCACGTTCTGCATAGATTCAGCCAAATTCGACACGTAGCTGAACTGGTTGCCTTTTTCTAAGAACTGAAAACGGTTGTTGAGGCTGGTTTTGATTTCCGCAAAGTATTTCTCATCAACGCCTTCAGCACGAATTTTATCAATGTATTGCATAATCGAAGCAATCATCATTTCGCGCTGTTGCATACCGGCATCAGTGAGCTCCAGCATAATGTTTAAAGTGCCGTAGTTACCGTAATCGGTTGGTGACGCATAAGCATTCAGACTCGAGATTAGTCCCATGGCTTTCAACGTATGGGATGGCGTACCTTCCATTTCAGAACCAATCAAGTAGGTAATGAACTCGTTCGGTTTCACGCGGAACTGGTCGCTATTGTCTTCAATGATAAACTCTAAGCGAACTTGTTTGACGTCTTCGTTCGGTACGTAGTGAATGCGTTTGCCACCCACTTGCTCAAAATCTAACTGAGTTGTTACGGTTGGATCTTCAATGTTCTTGTTTTCAATGGCGCTAAAGTGCTTTTCCGCCAAAGCTTCGAGTTCGTCTAATGAACGGTTACTGATCATGGCCGCCTTCATAATATTGGCGGAGTAATAGCGATTATAAAAATCAACCGTTTCAGTATGCAGATTGCTATTTTCTTTATCGCCCAGTGACTCAAGGTTACCAATTAAGAAGCGATTTGCAGGGTGGTCACCAAGCAATCCACGAGCCAAATTGTATTGACCAAAGAAGTCCATTTCACGTCGCATAGACCATTCGGCATTGACCGCATTTTTCTCTTTTTCAGTGTATTCAGGATAAAGCTTTGGCGCTTTAAAGAAATCGGAGAAACGATCTAAGGCTTCGTCATAGGCATTGTTGTTCAAGCTGAACATGTAGTTGGTGATATCCAGCCAAGTGTAGGCATTCTGGCTACCACCGTTGGCAGTCATAAACTCGCCATATTCATTGGAGTCAGGGTATTTCTCAGTACCCAAGAACAGCATATGTTCTAAGTAGTGAGCCATACCTTGCTGAGTCATTGGGTCATGCAGAAGACCGACGCTGACGCTCAAAGATGCTGCAGACTTTTCCGTTGACGGATCAGAAATCAACATCACCTCTAAACCGTTATCAAGCATTAAAGTGCGATAAGCACGATCATCGTTTGGGCTTTTCAGTACTTGAGTTGCCGCTTGTTGCTGAGCTGTTTGCTCAGATGCAGCATTAGTTTGTTCATTGCTGGGGCGGCTATCACAACCGGTCAGCAATAGTGCAGTAGCAACTGCACTGAGTAAAAAGAAGTTTTTCATGATTTGTTGCTCTTATACCTTGATGTTCAGAAATTCGAATTGCTGAAGATAAATCCTTCGTATCATAGTGGTTAATGCGCCCAACATCTTTAAACACGACAAATTACTTTGTAACAAAGTATCAACTATTGTAAATCCATTAAAAATATGGGTTTATATAAAGATAGTAAATCTTTTTGTAAAGATATGAGGTCGTCATGGCAGAGGCAAAGATTAGTTCACGTATGGCAGTGAGTACGATGCTCGAACAATGGCGTCAGCAACGCCCCGAATTACCGATTTTAGAAGCGGGGCTGGTGGGCGTATTACTGCGAGTCGGCAAACGGCTTGAGCAGATTGGTCTCGAGTCCCTCAAACCGTTTCAACTGGGCTGGTCTGAACATGACTTGCTGGCAGCGCTACGCCGCCGTGGTCCTCCTTATGCAGCAACACCCGGTGAATTGTTGGACGAGCTGTTTATCACATCAGGAGCTCTCACCGCTTGCACCAATCGATTGATTGACCGCGGTTTGGTGTTTCGAGCGAAAAGTAAGAAAGACAGCCGCTCTCGCATCATCGCACTGACTAAGGATGGCTTTCACTTTATTGATAAAGTGACGACCGAGCGATTTCAATTGTGTGAAGAGCTTATGTCGGTTTATTCAAAGGAAGATAAGAGCAAGCTGTTTGATCTAGCGGAGCAGTTCTTAAAATCCTAGCTTTTCATGTTAAAAATATTTGACATCACTAAAAAGAGAATCTAACCTGCCAATGTTAAACAAACTTAACATTGAGGTGAGTTATGAGCTTTTCCGAAAAATCGGCGTGGGTAATGTTTCTCGTTTTGGCGGTGATTGGTGGCGGTTTTATTATTGATGTGGTTCAGGTGTCACTGGCGATTGGTGCCATCGCTCCACCCATGATGATCATCAAGTTTGTAGTGAGCATGATTTTTATTAGTATCGTCGCGCAGGTCGCCTTGGCGATAACATCGTCGCGCGATGCCAGTCGACCCAAAGATGAGCGTGAGCGCTCTATTTCGCTGTGGTCGTCAGCTAAGGCAAGCTTTGTATTTGCCTTTGGTGTAATTACGAGTTTGGGGCATTTTTTGTATTACGGTGACGGTAATCTGTTGTTCTACATGGTGTTAGCATCTCTGATTATTAGCCAGCTCCTTGAGTACGTGCTACAAATCATCGCGTTTCGTCGGGGTATTTAGCGATGGCGACATTACCCATCACGAATTGCGTGCGTGAGCTGCGTCAACAACATGGCGACATGACGCAGGCCGATTTAGGTGATGCCGTTGGCGTGACGAGACAAACGATTGCGGCCATCGAGCAACGGCGTTACTCACCGTCACTCGAGGTTGCTTTTCGAATTGCGCGAGTGTTCAACCAGCCTTTGGAAGTTGTATTTCAGTTCGAGTCGGACGCGGAAACTGCCGGTTCCCATAACTGAATTGGATTTCCCTCGGGGTCGGCAAGTCGAGCGAAGCGGCCATTAGGATAAACTTCGCTCTCAACCTCGACTTCAATGTCAGCTGCACGCAACTGAGCCACCATCGCATCAAGATCGCGAACTCGGAAATTGATCATCCACTGTTGGTCGTCAGCACCAAAGTATTTGGTTTTCTGATTAAACACGCCATAGACAGTAGGTCCGGCGGTCTGTTGCCACGGTTCTTCCTCGTACGTGGTTGGGGTTTGTTTAACACCGAGGTGTTCCTCATACCAAGCAGCGAGCTGCGCCGGATTCTCGGATTTAAAAAAGAACCCGCCAATTCCTTCTACTCTCTCTTTCGCAATAAGTGCTGAACTCGCCAGTAGAATAGTGATCATCAAAACTAGTCGCATGAGTGCCTCGTAAACGTTACTAGCTAGTAGCTACTAGTTACTAGAAAAGCATGGATCTGTGTTTTCTAATATCTAGTAGCCAGTAGCCAGTAGCCAGTAGCCAGTAGCCAGTAGCTAGGTTGTTGTTACCGTAATCGCCGGCATGATGGCCGCCATCATGACTGCTACCTGAATACCTTCAATCACTTCTTTCGTGATTTTACCTATCCCCTCGCCATTTGCGATAGCGTCAATCTTTTCTTTGTTAGCCTTTAACTCAGCTTTGCTAAACACTTGAGGTAGCAAATGTGCTGCGCGAGCCAGTGACAAAGTCACCACAATACGCGGATCAATCTCTATTGGTTTGTCGAGGACCAAGCGGCGTAACTCATGTCGCAATTGTTGCTCTGGTTCAGGATTCAGTTCTGGATAGATACGTCGAGTGAAGAGCCATAGTATCTGCTCCTCTTCCGCTTTGAGAATATTGTCAGCGGCCAAAGTCTTTGCGACCTTGTGATTCAAATCTTTGATTCCGGCAAGTTTCGATACCCAGTCGCGCAGCGTGGCTTGACGCTTGGCGTTATGGATCTTATCCAGCGCTTCATCCAAAATGACATCGCCTGTCGGAGAAGCGTCAATGACTTTTACTTTTGCCTTTTTGGGTTTCTCGGCTGTTGGGTCTACTTGAATCCTTTCCAGCATGAGTAGTTCGGTCAACAGTGCTGAGGCCACAGCATAGCCAACAAAGCTCGCATTCATGGTGCCTTTTTCTTCACACAACGCTAGTAATATGAGTGCTTGATAAATTTTTAAGTCGCCCATGAATTCTCCACGTATCTTGTTACAGTTAAGTTCAGGATTACCCGCTGGTCAGCCTAGGTCAAGAAAGGTAATGTAACGGAATCTATCGACCCAACTAAATAATGAGAAGCAGCACGTGAATATTGGACCTTCTGAGCGGTTAAGTTACGCTTTTATGGGAGCGGAGGACGCCAGCTTTATGCTGGATATAGATAGCGACCCTTTAGTGATGCAATTTATCAACGGTGGTCGTTGTTCAACGCAAGAAGATATTGAACAAGTGATTTTGCCGCGGTTGTACTCTTATCGAAATAGCTCACGCGGTTGGGGGATGTGGCGGCTTATTGAGAGCAGTAGTGGTGAGTCAATTGGGATGGTGCTAGCGCGCCCCATGCATTTTTTCAGCGACCATCCAGATGAAACCGATATTGAATTGGGCTGGCGCTTGCGTCGCAGTGCTTGGGGCAAGGGTTATGCGACCGAGGCTGCACAACACTTGATGCGAGCGTTACAACAGCATGATCCAGCTATTCGAGCCTTTACCGCGATTGTATTTGAAGCCAATGTGGGTTCAATCAATGTCATGCAGAAGCTGGGGATGCAATTTGTGAAGAAGGCGGTGCATCCTGATCCACTAGGCGACCATGAGGTGGTGTTTTACCAATGTCAGCGATAAAGTTTTCTTATTTCTATGAGCGAGCGATGGCTCGACAGGGCAGCGAGTCAGCGCTGCGCGAACGCTTGCCAAAACCTGCATCCCGCGAGCAGCTGTTGGGCTTGGATGACCGCCAAGTTTTGGCGGAAATGACGCGTTGCATCTTTCGCGCGGGTTTCGCATGGCGGGTGATTGAGAATAAATGGTCAGGTTTTGAGGCAGCTTTCGCGGGATTTTTCCCGCCATATTGGCAGCAAGTGCCGCCAGAACGTTTGGACGAGTTAGCGCGCGACGAGCGCATTGTGCGCAATCCCCAGAAAATAGCGACTGTTCCAGTAAATGCACGCATGATTGTCGAGGTTGCGGAGCAGCACGGTTCATTTGGAGCTTTCCTTGCCGATTGGCCTGCGGATGATCAAGCAGGCCTGCAAGTGTATCTGAAGAAATATGGTTCACGGCTGGGAGGTACCGCAGCGCAACACGTGCTCAGGCGGCTGGGGTGGGATGGCTATATTTATACGCCCGACACGCTGACGGCATTACGTAACCATAAATTGTTAGATGCGAGCGAGTTCAGTAAACGTGGTATGCAGCAAATTCAAACCACATTTAATGAGTGGCAGACCGAGACTGGCCTGCCGTATTGTCAGCTATCGCGCATCCTGTCCATGACTTTGGATGCGCGATAAGGGTTATCTTAGCGTCACGAATTCCTCAGCTGAGGTGGGGTGTAATGCAATGGTGGCATCAAAATCTGCCTTGGTCGCGCCCATTTTCATGGCAACCGCAAAGCCTTGCAGAATTTCGTCCATTCCTTCGCCGATACCATGGAGACCGATGACGCGTTCGTCAGGGCCACAACAAATCAACTTAAACGTGCTGAGCGCACGATGCGGCGTAATCGCGTTATACATAGCTGCAAACTGTGAGCGATACACTTTGATCTCCTGGTCATCGTGACAGGCTCGTGCTTGGTCTTCGGTCATGCCGATAGTCCCAATGGGCGGGTGACTGAACACAATCGTAGGGATCAGCGAAAAGTCCATTTTGGCGTCGGCCATATCTTTGTTAAAAAGCCGTTCTGCGAGCAATCGACCTGCTTTAATGGCAACCGGTGTGAGTTGCGCAGCACCAGTGATATCGCCAACTGCATAGATCCCCTTGACGTTGGTGTTTTGATACTCATCGACGGGGATGAGGCCATTCTCGCCGACTTCTACACCGGCTGCCTCAAGGTTAATTTTATCAGTCGCCGGGACTCGGCCGATAGCCCAAATCAGGCAATCAACGTCAGTGAACTGTTGGCCATCTTTACAAGTAATGGTGAGCAGACCTGCTGAGTTTTTCTCAACTTTTTCGACGTCGCAATGGGTATGCAATTGATGCCCATCTTGGTCCATGCGCTGTAACAAGGCATCAGTAATGTCATTGTCGAATTGGCGTAAAGGACGGTCGTGACGCACGAGTAAATGGGTATCAGTGCCCAAAGCATGCAATACCCCGGCGATTTCGACAGCAATATAACCCGCGCCCACAACTACAGCTTTCTTGGGTTGCTCTTGCAGAGCAAAAAAGCCATCCGAGTCGATACCGAAGTCTGCCCCAGGTACATCAGGAATGAGCGGTCGCCCCCCTGTAGCTATGGTGATGTGATCAGCCGTGATATGTTCGCCATTGACTTCAACTGTGTTGGCGTCGACAAAGCGAGCGAATCCTTCAATGTAGTCCACACCATTACTGGAAAATCCGCGCTGATAGCCGCCATGAATACGCTCAATATAAGCTTCGCGATGTTTGACTAGGGTTGCCCAATCAAAGCCGTCTTGGGTCAGATGAAAACCATAGGCTTCCGCGTATTTCAGTGCTTCCGCAATGTGCGCGCCATACCACATTACTTTTTTCGGGACACAACCCACATTGACACAAGTACCGCCAACCGCTTTCGCCTCAATCACAGCTGCTTTCGCACCGCGAATGGCTGCCCGGTTTGCAGATGCGATACCGCCGCTGCCGGCGCCAATGGCAAGATAGTCGAAATGACGTGTCATGTAGTGTACTCCTGTAATCACTGAATCCGATTGTGGTAAAGTCGGCAATGATCGCCCATTTCTCGACAGCGTGCAACGCAACCTGAGTGAACACTGAGAACAAAGAGTCGATGACACTAATCTATCAAATCAATCGCAGCCGCAAACGCCGCTCTGTTGCTATCAAAGTGAAGCAGGGCGAGGTGCGAGTGGACGCCCCGTGGTATGTCACAGACAGTCGTATTCACGCTGTGGTGGAGCAGAAACGTGAGTGGATTGAGAAGCACCTTTACCGTCAGCAACAACAGCTGCAAGCGTTGACTCGGCGACTTTGGCAAGCGGGTGAAGAAATTCGTTGGTTGGGTGAGCCGTTGCTGTTGAAGGTGCAAACAGGCAGCAAGGGGCAGTGCGAGCGCCATGAACAGCAGTTATTGGTGACCGTTCCGCAGCGCGTGAAGCAGCAAAGTGCGTATATTGAGAAGCACGTGAAAGCTTGGTTCAAACAACATGCACTGCAATGGTTAGATGCATTTTTTGCGCAGTGGAGCCATGCTGAGCTGCAGCCCAAAAGTTGGGCACTGGCTGACTTTTCCAGCAAATGGGGACATTGTTCGGTAAAGGGGGAACTCAAATTCACGTGGAAGTTGTGGCTAGCCCCAGAATCAGTCGTGCGCTCGGTTGTGCTGCACGAACTCGCACACCTGCGCGAGTTCAATCACAGCAAAGCCTTCTGGCAAGAGGTCGCGGCTATCGACCCGGACTATCAGGTGTCTGAGCGCTGGCTCAAACAGCACGGCAGCACCACCCTAGCTCCCAACTACCTCAGCTACTAGCTATTAGCTTCTAGTTACTAGAAAAGCGCAGATCTGTGTTTTCTAGTAGCCAGTAACCAATAACCAGTCACGCTTTTAAAGATTTTCGGCGAGGAAGTCGACCATCATGGTGCGCAGATGATACGTCGTGCCTTCGCCTTCGCGAATACCATGCGTTCGATTCGGATAGGCGAAGAACTCAAACTGCTTTCCGTGCTTAATTAGCTCGTTGACTAACCGTTCGCTGCCCTGAAAATGAACATTGTCGTCGGCGGTTCCATGTACTAGCAACAAATCACCTTGCAGGTTCTTAGCATGCGTAATCGCGGATGTTTCGCGGTAACTGTCTGCATCTTCAGGCAGTAAGCCAGAGTAACGTTCTTGGTAAATCGTGTCGTACAAAGTCAAATCAGGTACCGGTGCTAACGCCATGCCGACATGGAACGATTCTGGATAACGGAATAAGGCATTCAGCGTTTGCGAGCCGCCGCCGCTGTGGCCCCAAATACCTACGCGATCTGCGTCGATAAATGACCAACGTTCGAGCATTTCTTGTAACGCATCGTTTTGGTCACGCACCGTTACCACGCCAAGCTGCTTATAAATCGAACGGCGCCATTCATAGCCACGCGGTGAACGCGTACCGCGGTTATCAATGGAAGCCACTAAGTAACCTTGCTGAGTTAGGTACTGATGGAACATAAAGCGCTCGCCACCCCAACTGTTGCTGACCGTTTGCCCCCAAGGTTCGCCGTACACATAAAACAGAATCGGATACTGCTTTGCCGGGTCAAAATCTGCAGGCTTCATTAAGAAGCCATCTAGCGCCAGACCATCTTGTGCAGTCACTTGGAAGAACTCGAATTGTGCTTGTTCCAACGCATCGAAATTGGCCTGGACGTCTGCGTTGTCTTTGATGACTCGAATCGAGCGGTGATCGGGTAGGGTGATCATATCGACCACAGGTACTTGCGAAACCGCCGAGTATGTATGCACTGCGTACGCTGCATCGGCAGAGAGCTGGTAACTATGCGTGCCGGGTTGATTCGGTGTGAGGCGCTCGAGTTTGCCACTGCCATCGAGGCTGGCGCGGAATAAGTAACGCTCCAACGGCGTGTCCGGAGATGCTATGAAGTAGACCCAACCTTGATCTTCATTGATCTGCAAAACGTCGATAACATCCCAGTTCCCGCGAGTAATGGCGGTCACACGACCGTTATCCGGTTGTACTCGGTACAGATGCCGCCAACCACTGCGCTCACTCAACCATGTAAAGGCTGCGCCTGAGTTGATGAATTTCGGATCATCAACGTAGTCAGCCCAACTTTCCGTCGTTTCGCGAATGACTTCACGCACGCTGCCATTATCCGCATCGGCGATGAATGCTACGTTCACCGCTTGTGAGCGTGTGAGTTGTTGAATCAGCAACTGGTCACTATTACCGGCCCATTGCATCCGCACCAAATAATGCTGACGAGGATCGCCAGGAACCTTCATCCACGTTGTCGCGCCGCCATTGGCAGGAATGACGCCAATACGCATGGCGGCATTCGTCTCTCCAACTTTCGGATACGGAAACTGCTTGAGGGTGGGATACAAGGTATCGGTATTGTTGATCATGGTGAACAACGGAGTGCCTTCGGTATCCAGCTGCCAGTAGGCAATCGACTGGCCATCTGGAGACCAGCGGAAGCCATCACGTAAGAAGAATTCCTCTTCATTTACCCAATCAAAAGTTCCGTTCACAATGGTGTCGTTGCCATCTTTGGTGATTTGGGTGATGCGTGATGTCGCTAGGTCTTCAACATAGATATTGTTCTTCATCACATAAGCGACGCGTTCACCTTGAGGATCAAACTTCGCGAACTGCAGTGTCGATGCATCGGCACTACCGCCCAGTTTCTGCAGGCGTTTGCTGGCGCGGTCGAAAACCCAATAATCACCCAATGTATGGGTCCGCCAAGACCGTTTGGTATTGGTGAAAATCAGAAGTTTTTGACCGTCGTCTGACCATGAGTAATCAGCAACCGCTAACGGTGCTTCGGTTGCGGTCGGGCGCAGTTGGTCCGCAGTGATCAAAACAGTGCGCTGTTGCGTTTCAGGATGATACCGAACGAGATCGTCGCCGGCGCCGGAATCCGAAAGTTCCAACGTGGTGTAGCCGCTGCCGTCAGCAAGCCAACGCGTTGGTGGAACGCCACCCGCACTAAAATCACTGGTTTGATAAAGTCGCTCTAGCGTCAGAGCTGGTTCACTATCTGCAGTTTTCACTGGGGCAGGATCGGAAGCCTGCGGCAAAGCGCTACAACCAGCGAGTAGAAATAAGGTGGCCGCACTCGATACGATGAGTTTGGTGTAAGATAGTGGCGTCGACATAGATCCGTTTCCTTGAACTGGAGTTGATATCTGGGGTAGAAGCCCTCAGATCCATCTGCATTAGCACAAAATCAGTTCACGCATTATTCAAGAGGATGTCCAATGAGTCAAAACCCTTTGCTCAATGATTACCACTTACCACCGTTTCAGTCGATTCGGCCTGAACACATCAAGCCTGCCATTGAAGCACGCATTGCGGCGTGTAAACAGGTTATTGAGCAAGTCGTGGCAACGCCCTCACCAAGTTGGGAAACCGTCATGGCGCCCCTTGAGCACGTTGACGATTTGCTAGAGCGAAGCTGGTCACCGATATCACATTTAAATGCTGTGGTGAGTTCGCCAGAGCTGCGTGAAGCACATGATGCGTGTCTGCCCTTGTTATCCGACTATGGAACGTTTGTTGGACAGCATGAAGGTCTTTATCGAACGATTCGGACTTTGCACGAGCAACCAAGTTTTACCGAGTTGAGTGAAGCTCAGCAAAAAGTGATTGTGGATACATTGCGTGATTTTGAATTGAGTGGTGTGGCGCTGCCGCAAGAGCAGAAGCAACGTTATGCAGAAATCTCGTCGCGGTTGGCTGATTTGTCTTCGCAATTTAGTAATCATGTGTTGGATGCTACCGACGGTTGGCATTGTCTCGTTACCGATGAATCGCACTTGGCTGGACTGCCAGATAGTGCAATTGAATCAGCCGCTGCACTGGCGCGTGAACATGACCAACAAGGCTGGCGCTTTGGTCTCGACATCCCCAGCTATTTGCCGGTGATGATGTACGCCGATCACCAACCACTGCGCGAGAAAATGTACGTAGCCTTTACCACTCGAGCATCGGACCAAGGTCCGCAAGCCGGACAGTTTGATAACTCTGAGATCATGGCAGAAACCTTGGCACTGCGCCATGAGTTAGCAGTATTGCTCGGTTTCAATAACTATGCGGAGTTATCACTCGCGACTAAAATGGCGGAATCCCCGCAGCAAGTTGAAGATTTTCTCAGTGACCTAGCGGCAAAATCCTTACCCCAGGCGCAGCGAGACTATCAGGATGTCGTTGACTTCGCTCGGCAACAGTTTGGTGTCGATAGCATTGAGGCATGGGATGTTGCTTACTACAGTGAGAAGCTGAAGCAGCAAGAATACGCCATTTCGGATGAGCAACTGCGTCCGTACTTCCCCGAGAATCAAGTCATCAAGGGGTTGTTCCATGTCGTCGAGTCACTGTTCAGCGTAAGCATTACCGAACAGCCGAGAGAAGATATCTGGCATCAGAATGTCCGCTATTTCGTAATTTCTGATCAGGATGGCTCACCGCGCGGCTCGTTTTTCCTTGATTTATACGCGCGTTCCGGCAAGCGTGGCGGGGCTTGGATGGCTGAATGTGCTGTCCGTCGCATCACCGCTACCAACCAAGTTCAACTGCCTGTGGCGTATCTCACCTGTAACTTCAATAAGCCGGTGGGTGGTAAACCAGCGCTATTTACCCATGATGAAGTGCTGACACTATTTCATGAGTTCGGACACGGCCTGCACCACATGTTGACTCGCGTCGATGTGGCTGGGGTGTCTGGTATTAATGGTGTGGCTTGGGACGCTGTTGAACTGCCGTCACAGTTTCTTGAAAATTGGTGTTGGGAACCGGAAGCGTTGCAGACGATTTCAGGCCACTACGAAACCGGTGAACCCTTGCCGCAAGATTTACTCAACAATATGTTAGCCGCGCGGAACTTCCAATCGGCTATGCAGATGGTGCGACAACTCGAATTCAGTTTGTTCGACTTGCGTATTCACCGTGATTTCGATCCGAGTCAAGGTGGCGCTCAGATTCAAGCTATCTTGGATCAAACACGCCGTGAGGTTGCAGTGCGTCAGCCGCCTGAGTACAACCGCTTTCAACATGGCTTTGGACATATCTTTGCTGGTGGTTATGCTGCTGGTTACTACAGCTACAAATGGGCTGAAGTGCTGTCTGCCGATGCGTTTGCACGCTTTGAAGAAGAGGGTATTTTCAACGCAGCTACCGGACGCGATTTCCTTGAAGCGATATTAGAGCGCGGTGGCTCAAAGGATGCGATGGAGTTGTTCAAAGCTTTTCGTGGTCGTGAACCACAAGTCGATGCGCTACTGCGACATTCGGGAATTGCCGCGCGTTAATGATTCAGTGGGTGTTACCTAGCTTCGTGCTTAAGCGGGTAGCACCCAGTTCACGATTAAGAGTAATGAGACGACGAACAGAATAATAAAAATGATACCGACCGTGATGTAAACGGCGGGGTTACCATTGGTAAAGTCACGTTGACGATTTTGTTCGGTTTGGACACCAAATAAGGCAGCGAGCACGCTCAATAAAATACTGAGAGGGCCTGGCTTACTCATTCAGTACTTACTCATTAATAACTAGCGAACTTTCTTCGGAGCGAAATCGCGTTTGGTTTCAGAATTGCCAAACAGTAATTCGAATAAGTCGAGGAAGTGAAATTGTGTTGAACGGCTTTGTCCCGAGAACCAACTTTTCCAAGTGACTTCTTTTTCGAGAGCTGTGCATTCTTCGTAGGCTTGCTTTTGCTCGGTGTTTTTCAACAGCTCATCGCATTGCTGCGTGACATTATTGGCGCGGGCTTGCCACGACGGAGACAGCATCGACCCCAGCAGGATCATGCCGCAAACCACCAATATTGACGCTAAACGTGAAGTCATTGAAATAACCTTGTTTAATAATTGCTCATAATGTAGCAGGCAAATGCCTATTTTGCCAAGTATCTTGGCGTATTTTTTTGACTGCCAAGCGCGTTATCCTCTGGTACACTATGGCGCATGAATAAACACAGCCGGCCCTTGCCCACAGCCCGCGTGGCTGAGGCAAGTATGAGGATACTAAAGTGACTGATTTTTTAATCGCCCCCTCCATTTTATCTGCAGACTTTGCGCGACTTGGCGCAGAAGTTGATGCTGTCTTAGAGGCTGGTGCTGATGTCGTCCATTTTGATGTTATGGATAATCACTTTGTTCCGAATCTGACGATAGGTCCTATGGTGTGCTCGGCTCTACGCAAGTACGGTGTTACCGCGCCTATCGATGTGCATTTAATGGTACAACCCGTCGATCGTATTATCGGTGATTTTGCGGAAGCGGGGGCGTCGATCATTACTTTTCATCCAGAGGCTTCAACACATATTGACCGGTCGTTGGAATTGATTCGTGCTGCAGGGTGCCAATCTGGGCTAGTGTTTAATCCGGCAACGCCGTTGCATTACCTCGATTACGTCATGGATAAAGTGGACGTCATATTGTTGATGTCAGTCAACCCAGGTTTTGGTGGGCAACAGTTTATTCCAACCACCCTCGATAAACTTAAAGAAGCACGGCAGCGCATCACCGCGAGCGGTCGCCCCATTCGATTAGAAATTGATGGTGGCATTAAGGTGGATAATATTGCCTCTGTGGCAGCCGCTGGAGCAGATATGTTTGTTGCAGGTTCAGCTATTTTTAATCAGTCAGACTATCGAACTGTTATCGAGGCAATGCGCGCCGAACTTGCCACAGTTACAAAATCATCTAATTAATTTTTTCATTCAGGAAGTCAATCATGTCTAAACCCATTGTTCTCAGTGGCTGTCAGCCATCCGGTCAATTGTCCATCGGTAACTATATCGGTGCACTACGCCAGTGGGTGAAAATGCAGAGTACTCATGATTGCCTCTTCATGCTGGTCGACCTTCACGCGATCACCGTCCGTCAAGAGCCAGAGCAATTGCGCAATGCTACCCTCGACGGTCTCGCCTTGTATATGGCATGTGGCTTGGATCCAGAGCAGAGCACTATCTTCGTGCAGTCGCATGTTCCACAGCACGCCGAGCTAGCTTGGATCTTGAATTGTTATACGCAAATGGGTGAATTGAATCGGATGACTCAGTTCAAAGACAAGTCTGACCGTCATGCCCATAACGTCAATGCTGGCTTGTTTACCTATCCTGCACTCATGGCTGCCGATATTCTGTTATATCAAGCGAATGAAGTACCCGTGGGTAACGACCAAAAGCAGCATCTTGAATTGACTCGTGATGTTGCGACGCGCTTTAACAATATTTATGGCGACATATTTACCGTACCCGAGCCGTTTATTCCTGAGGTGGGTGCGCGTGTGATGAGCTTGCAAGATCCGACGAAAAAAATGTCCAAGTCTGACGATAATGAAAATAACTACATTGGTTTGTTAGAAGATCCGAAGAAGATAACCAAAAAATTGAAGCGGGCTGTCACGGATTCCGATGAGCAGGCACGCATCTATTTTGATACTGAAGAAAAACCAGGTGTCTCTAACTTACTGTCGATTTTGTCAGCAGCTACTGGGACTTCCATTGCCGACTTAGTTCCGCAATACGAAGACAAAATGTACGGTCATTTGAAAACCGATACGGCCGCAGCAGTTGTGGCAATGTTGGAGCCAATTCAACAGCGTTACCAAGAGTATCGGAATAACTTAGATTATTTGCAGCAGGTAATGAGAAAAGGTGCCGATGCTGCGTCGGAACGAGCAGCGCAGACGTTACGGCAGGTCTATGACGCAGTCGGTTTTGTGCCGCGCCCATAAGGCCTTCAGAGCACATAAATAAGTGTTCGCTTCGAAAAATCTTTATGCTATTTTGCTTATATAAAATGTCATATATCGACGTACTTCTATCATGAAGGCTTGGTGAATGAGTGAATCGGATTCGAGCATGGCGGAGAACCGCCGGTTAGCAGCATTACGTGCAACTAAATTGCTCGATACGCCCAACGAAGCGCGGTTTGATCGCTGGGTTCAATTAGCGCGCCAAACATTTGATGTTCCCATCGCGCTGGTTTCATTCGTCGATGCTGATAGACAGTGGTTCAAGGCAAAAAGTGGCTTAAGCGTGCAGGAAACTCCGCGTAGTCTGTCGTTTTGTAGTCATGCTATTCAGCAGCGCGATATCATGGTGGTCGAAGACGCCACGCAAGATGCGCGTTTCAAAGATAATCGGTTTGTACATGATGACCCCGGTATTCGTTTTTACGCCGGTGCTCCGCTGCAAACGCCAAACGGCGAGCAAGTCGGAACCTTGTGCATTCTCGATACCCGAGTGCGACAGCTTACAGAGAGCCAACTCACTACGCTCCGGGCACTCGGTGATGCTGTGCAAGCAGAAATGAACTTGCGTGCGTACCAAAGTGCTGCCGAAGACCTCATTCAACAACAATCTGAAACCAGCGAGACCAATCAGCGACTGCAGGAGCGCGAACAGCGACTTTCCTCTATTTATGATTTGGCTCCGGTTGGCATATCGATTTGCAATGCTGACGGACAGTTAATCGAAGCAAACCATGCAGCTGAGGCAATTCTTAATCAAAGCATGGAAGCGTTGACGCATCGCCAAATTGATGACCCAGATTGGCGGATCTTCGATGAACGTGGCTTCATTCTTGCTCCGCAAGATTTTGCTTCATCACGGGCGTTACGGGAACGGCGTCCGGTCACCAACCAAATCATGAAGTTAGAGCAGGGTGCTTATTCGGTATGGTTGTCAGTCAGCGCATCACCGTTGCCAGACGGCGGTGCGATTATTGTTTATTCGGATATCTCTGACTTAAAGCAGCAACAAGATCGCATTCGTTATTTAGCCGCGCACGACCAATTGACTGGGCTCTGCAATCGCTCTGAATTTATGCATGAGCTCGACGGACGAATTGCGGTAGCGAGAAACACGGACCAAACGTTGTCTGTGATCACTTTCGATATTAATCACTTCAAAGAAATCAATGAGTCCGCTGGACACGCCATAGGCGACCAATTATTGCTGGAAGTTGCGAAGCGTCTGCAGCGACATGTGCGTAGCCGTGATTTGATAGCGCGAATTGGTGGTGATGAATTTGCGATTATCACTTTCCATCATGAAGCCGAAATTGAGGCGTTGATTGAGCGATTGTTGGCGCAACTGAGTCAGGCCTATGAAATTCAGTCCGCTGAATTTCGTATCAACATTAGTGCTGGTGTGGCAACCTTACCGCGGCACTCCGACAGTGCTGATGTGTTGCTGCGCCGCGCGGATATGGCGATGTTCCATGCGAAGACTATGGATCTCCCGTACTGCCGCTATCACGAAGCATTGAATAACTTTTATTTACGTCGAATTGCCCTAGTGGAAGGTTTGGAGTATGCCATCCGCACGTCAGCATTACGGACCTACTTACAGCCGCAGTTGAACATTCAAACGGGTCAGTTAGTTGGCGCAGAAGTATTGTTGCGTTGGCAAGATCCTGATTTTGGTTGGGTTAGTCCGGCTGAGTTTATTCCTCTTGCCGAAGAGCGCGGTTTGATATGTCGCATCACGCAATATGTGATTCGAAACGTGCTGCAACAACTGCAGATCTGGCGTGAAGAAGGTCTGGAAATGTGCGGTCGGGTTGGCATCAACATCTCTATTCGCGACCTAGAGCAACCGCAGTTTGTCGAAGAATTACTGGAGCAAGTAGCGACGTCGGGTTGTCATCCGAAACAACTCGAGTTGGAGATAACCGAAACCGCTTTTATGCGCGATCCTGAGGTGGCACTGGCAACCCTAACCAAGCTCCACGAAGCAGGTTTTTCACTAGCAATTGATGACTTCGGCATCGGCCACTCCGTATTGAATTACTTAAAACAAATTCAAGCCGATGTGCTCAAAATCGACATCAGCTTCACGCGTGAATTACTGACCAGCGCTGCTGATAAAGCAATAATTCAGACCATTATCGCTACTGCGAATATTTTTGGGATGAAGACTTTAGCTGAGGGTGTTGAATCTGCGGAGCAAGCGCAAGAACTTCGCCGCTTGGGTTGTGATTACGCGCAAGGTTATTGGTATGGTGAGCCGCAACCTATCGCTGATTTCGAAGCGAACTGGTTGCGTGATGGCCGCGCCGCTGGTTGCGAGACTTCTAACTCGTAAGCTTAGCAACGACACGCCAATCAATGCTAGGATGCGGCGATTCCAGTCGATACGTTAGAGTAAATTTATGTTGCTGATGATCGATAATTACGACTCTTTCACACACAACGTCGTACGTTATTTCCGTGAGCTGAAAGCGGAAGTCAAAGTTATTCGTAACGACGAACTGACACTAGCAGGAATCGAGGAGCTTCCGCTCAGCGGTATCGTCATTTCACCGGGTCCGTGTACGCCCAATGAAGCCGGTATTTCACTCGCAGTCATTGAACACTTTGCTGGGAAACTTCCTATTCTGGGGGTATGTCTTGGGCATCAAGCCATTGGCCAAGTTTTTGGCGCCAAAGTGGTGCGAGCAAACGCAGTCATGCATGGTAAAACGTCGAGTGTCGAGCACACTCAAACAGGCCTGTTTCACAATCTACCGAATCCTTTCACAGTCGCTCGCTACCATTCACTGCTGTTAGCCAGCGACAGTATTCCCGATACTTTGGTCGTTGATGCTTGGACTACTGCAAGCTCAGGTGAACGCGAAGTGATGGCGATACGGCATCGCGATCTACCCATCTGGGGCGTCCAGTATCATCCTGAAGCCATCCAAACCGAGCATGGCCACCAACTACTAGCCAACTGGCTCAACCTCAAAGCGAAAAGCGTTACTAGCTATTAGCTACTCGTTACTAGAAGAGCGCAGATCTGTGTTTTCGAGTAACCAGTAGCTAATAGCCAATAGCGCTCTTTTTTAACTGTTAACTATTCACTATTCACTGGCTTTTCCGCATATTCATGCAGCCCTTGTGCAAAACCAACTAACTCCCCGTGATAGCTTGATTTTTCTACGCTGTAGCGACGACAGCGAGCAAAAAATCTGCGATAATAGACGCACTTTTAAAGCCGAATTCATCTTTGAATACCCACAGCGAGAGGGAGTTTTATGACACAGAATATGACTGTAACCCGTGCGACCTTTGATGAGGTCATGGTACCAAACTACAATCCAGCAAAAATGGTTCCAGTGAAAGGCGAAGGCTCGCGTGTGTGGGATCAAGAAGGTCGTGAATATATCGATTTTGCTGGTGGTATTGCGGTGAACTGTTTAGGTCATTGCCATCCAGCTATGGTCAAGGCGTTGACTGAACAAGGCAATAAGTTATGGCACTTAAGTAACGTGTTTACGAATGAGCCTGCTATACGGTTGGCAAAAAAGCTTACAGAGTCGACCTTTGCAGACCGCGTTTACTTCGCTAACTCGGGTGCAGAAGCGAACGAAGCCGCGCTGAAATTAGCGCGCCGTTGGGCTTTGGACAAGTTTGGGCCAGAAAAAGACCAAATCATTGCGTTTACCAAAGGATTCCATGGGCGGACGTTCTTTACCGTTACCGTAGGTGGCCAACCTGCTTATTCTGATGGTTTCGGGCCGAAACCTGGTGGCATAGAGCACGTTGCGTACAACGATTTAGCAGCACTTGAGAAGCAGATGTCTGATCGCACCTGTGCGATCATGATGGAGCCATTGCAAGGTGAAGGCGGCGTGATTAGCCCTGATGCTGACTTCGTAAAAGGCGTACGTGAGTTGTGTGATAAGCACAATGCACTCTTGATTTTTGATGAAGTGCAAACCGGATTTGGTCGCACAGGTAGCCTGTATGCATACCAACAATTGGGTATTACTCCTGATATTTTGGCGTCTGCCAAATCATTGGGAGGCGGTTTCCCAATTGGCGCGATGCTTACGACAAAAGCCATTGCCGAGCATTTAAAACCAGGCACTCACGGCAGTACTTATGGCGGTAACCCGCTGGCATGCGCTGTGGCTGAAGCTGTGTACGACGTTGTGAATACTGACGAAGTATTACAAGGCGTCAAACATCGCGAAAAAATCTTCAAGCAGAAGCTCGCCGAAATCAATGCCAAGTACAACGTCTTTAAAGACATTCGTGGCCAAGGCATGTTGCTGGGCGCGGAGCTTGCTGACCAATACGAAGGCAAAGCACGCGACTTTCTAAACGCCGGTGGTGAAGAGGGTGTGATGGTGTTGGTCGCAGGACCAAGCGTGATTCGTTTCACTCCATCGTTGGTCATTCCAGAAGCAGATATTAACGAAGGTCTTGCTCGATTCGAACGCGCTATCGCGAAAGTTGTTGGTTAAGCTAGCCCAGCGCTAGCGGAGACACATTATGTTAGTGGTTCGTCCTATTACGCCGCAAGATTATGCGGCGTTATACACATGTGCGGTAGAATCAGGACATGGCTTTACTTCACTGCCTGTTGACGAGAGGCTGTTGCGGCGTCGCATTGCGAGAGCGCAAGAGGCGTTCGCGCGTGAACAGGTCAGTGAGCCTGGTGAAGAAGGGTATTTGTTCGTCATGGAAGATACTGCAACTGGCGAGATTGTCGGTTGCAGCGGCATTGAGGCGGCAGTCGGTTTGACCGATGCTTTTTATCATTATCGGCTGGGTAAAGTGATTCATCATTCGAAAGAACTTGATGTCTACAACGCACTCGAAACGCTGACTTTATGCAATGACTACACGGGTGTGAGTGAACTCTGCACGCTATTTCTGCGTGAGCCCTATCGCAAAAATATGAATGGCCGGGTGTTATCGCGGTTTCGCATGTTGTTTATGGCGGAGTTTAGAAAACGTTTCAGTCAATTTGCGATTGCTGAAATGCGCGGTGTATCCGATGCCGACGGCCAATCGCCATTCTGGGGTTGGTTACAGAAGCACTTCTTCTCGATGGACTTTACCCAAGCCGACTATCTTACCGGTATTGGCGAAAAGACTTTCGTAGCCGAATTGATGCCGCGGTATCCTATTTACGTCAAGCTATTAGACGAGGCGGCCCAAGCCGTGATTGGTAAAGTTCACGAGAACACCAGACCAGCGCTGCGGATGCTCGAGAATGAAGGTTTTCGATTCCGTGGTTATGTCGATATTTTTGACGCAGGTCCAACCGTGGAAGTGGAAGTAGAAAATATTCGTAGCGTGCGCGACAGCCGCCGTCTGCCGGTAAAAATTGGCGTAGTTACTGACGGTCAGGCTTACATTGTGTGTAACACACGAGTTGCCGATTTTCGAGCCGCTCAAGCCCGTATTCATGTGCGCGACGACCATATTGTTATCGATGCGGAAAGTGCCGCCGGACTGCGCTTGAAAGCAGATGATGCAGTTCGTATCGTAGCTCTTTAATTCAGCAATTGAAGGGCGCCTCACAGTTGCAACTGGAGAACAGAATGTCTGAACAGAATTTATTTATTAACGGCGAATGGGTTGCCGGTGCAGGTGATTCATTCAAATCGATCGACCCAGCCCGCGACGAAGTGGTTTGGGAAGGCAAGGCCGCGACTGAAGAACAGGTCGAGCGAGCTATTTATGCAGCCCGTGAGGCTTTTGTCGCGTGGGCAGACAAAGACTTTTCAGAGCGTCTCGCTATCTGTCAAAAGTTTGCCGAGTTACTCGAAGCCAATAAACAAGAGTTAGCACTCACTATCGCTCAAGAAACAGGCAAGCCAGTATGGGAAACACTCACTGAAGTGGGTGCCATGATCGGTAAAGTTGCCATTTCAGAGCGAGCATATCATGAGCGCACGGGAACGGTTGAGAACCCGATGCCCGGTGCCAAAGCATTTATTCGGCATAAGCCGCATGGTGTAGTTGCTGTGTACGGGCCATATAACTTCCCGGGGCATTTGCCGAACGGTCATATCGTGCCGTCACTCTTAGCCGGTAATACAGTGGTGTTTAAGCCGAGCGAAATGACTCCGAAAGTTGCCGAGTTTACGGTGAAATTGTGGCAGCAAGCTGGCTTGCCGAATGGCGTTCTGAATTTAGTTCAAGGTTTGGTAGAAACCGGCAAAGCGCTGTCTGCACATCCACAAATTGATGGCCTGTTCTTCACGGGTTCATCATCGACTGGACATGTGCTGCATAAGCAATTTGGCGGCCGTCCTGATAAAATCCTGGCGTTAGAGATGGGTGGTAACAACCCATTGCTCGTTCATGACGTGAGCGATATCGATGCCGCTGTGCATGACATCGTACAGTCTGCTTTCATTACCTCTGGGCAGCGCTGTACCTGTGCCCGCCGCTTGTTCATCCAAAAGGGTGAGCGAGGCGATGCCATTCTGCAACGCCTCTTGGAAGTGACCAAGGCAATTGAAATTGGTGATTATCAGGCAGAACCGCAACCTTTTATGGGTGCGATGATTTCAGCCAAGGCGGCGCGAGACATGGTCAGTGCGCAAAACGACTTGATTGATGCCGGCGCCAAAGTCTTACTGCGAATGGAGCAAAAGGACCATCATCTTGGCTTCGTCACACCGGGAATCTTGGACGTAACTAACGTTGAGAAGATGCCGGATATCGAACATTTTGGTCCACTTTTGAAAGTGTACCGGTACTCAGATTTTGACGCGGCTATTGTCGAAGCGAACAATACGAGTTTCGGTCTATCGGCCGGAATTTTGTGTGATAGTGAAGACACTTATAGGTACTTCTTTAAACGCATTCGCGCAGGTATTGTGAATTGGAATAAGCCCATTACCGGTGCCAGCAGTGCTGCACCATTCGGTGGCATTGGTGCCAGCGGCAATCATCGTGCCAGCGCCTATTATGCAGCGGATTATTGTGCATACCCTGTGGCGTCCGTTGAAGCCGAGCGTTCAACATTGCCAGAGAAGTTTGCGCCCGGTCTAAAGTTTTAGTCGAACGAGGGAAATGACGATGGCAGCAGCAATGCATGCGCAAGTGAAATGGATACAAGGCATGGAGTTTTCCGCAGAGTCGGGCTCTGGCCATACCGTGCGAATGGATGGTGATAAAGCTACTGCTGCGAGTCCAATGGAGCTGGTGCTCATGGCTGCTGGTGGCTGCTCATCTGTTGATGTGGTGTCGATACTCGAAAAAACTCGTCAGCAAGTGACGGCTGTGCGCTGTGACGTGGATGGCAAGCGTGCCGATGCTACGCCTGCAGTGTTCACAGATATTCATTTGCACTTTGTGGTGACCGGCACGGATATTGCCGAGAAGCATGTGGAGCGAGCGGTGCAATTGAGTGCAGAGAAATATTGCTCGGTCGCGAAAATGTTGGAAGTTTCAGTCAATGTGACGCATAGCTTCAGTATTGAAGCGGCAACTGAGTAACGGGCTCTATGAACTATCGCCATAGCTATCATGCAGGCAACTTTGCTGATGTTTTGAAACATGCGTTGCAATGGGTGTGTTTAGACTACTTGACGCAAAAGGATAAACCGATGTTTGTGTTGGATACCCACGCAGGCATCGGTATGTATGATTTGACCGGAGAGCAAGCTCAGAAAACTGCAGAGTGGGAACAAGGTATTGGCCGCTTGCTACAAGCGTCTCAGGTGCCCGAAGCGTTAGCAGGTTATGTTGCCGCAGTGCGCTCATTAAATGACGGTGATAGCATGCGCTGGTACCCCGGCTCACCATGGCTCACACAAGCACATTTGCGCGAGCAAGATCAACTGACATTGTCTGAATTGCACCCGTTGGATGCGATGGAACTTGCGGTCAACTTTCGCCGTCAGCGTCAGGTCAAAGTGCTGCAGCAAGAAAATGGTTACGCAGCAATGAAGGCGCTGTTACCACCCCCGCAAAAGCGCGGAATGGTATTGATTGACCCACCCTTTGAGCAACGTGATGAGTTCGACCAAGTCATCAATGCCTTGCAAGCGGCACTGAAGCGCTGGAGTACGGGTACCTACGCAGTGTGGTATCCCATCAAAGATCCGCTCACCATCGGCGAGTTTCATCAACGCGTCTTAGCGTTGCCACAAGCTGACAAAGTGTATGCGGTTGATTTACTGATCCGTGAGCCGCTCGACAACACCAAGCTGAATGGGTGCGGCATGCTGTTTATCAATCCTCCGTACGGACTGACCCAACAAGCCCCGGCTTTACTTGAGTTCCTGCGTCCATTGTTAGCTCAGGACCGCGGCGCTCAAGCACAAACCCAATGGCTAACTGACTAAAAGCGTTATTGGTGACTAGCTACTGGCTATTCGCAGAGCGAGATCTGTCTTTTCTAGTATCAAGTAGCCAATAGCTATTCGCATTTTTTAGCGGCAGATCCAGTCGAGTTCGCCGCCGTGACGCTTTTTCGACATCAGATCGTCAATCAGCGGTGCCAGGATCAGTTCCATCGCAAACACCATTTTTCCACCCGGTACGACTAGCGTATTCATGCGCGACATGAATGAACCATCAATCATCTGCAAGTAATACGGGAAGTCGACGTGGCGCATGCCGCGGAAGCGAATAACTACGAAGCTCTCGTCTAATGAAGGAATATCTTTCGCGCTAAATGGGTTTGAGGTATCCACGGTTGGAACACGCTGAAAGTTTATGTGTGTACGTGAGAATTGCGGAACAATATGGTGAATATAGTCTTCCATACTGCGCACGATGCTTTGCGTCACGGCTTCGCGGGAGTGACCGCGTTCCGAAGTATCGCGCATCAACTTTTGAATCCACTCTAAGTTGACGATCGGCACCATGCCAATTAATAAGTCGACATATTGTGCAACGTCATAGTCGTCGCCCGTTACTCCGCCATGTAAGCCTTCATAGAAGAGTAAATCGGTATCGCTGGGTAAGTCTTCCCAGGGGGTAAATGTACCCGGCATCTGATGGTATGGAACGGCATCATCAAAGTTATGCAAGTAACGGCGTGTTTGACCCATGCCGGTTTCGCTGTACTCGCGGAATAAGGATTCCAGTCGATTAAAGTTATTTGCTTCCGGACCAAAATAACTAATGTGCTTGCCTTGCTCTTGAGCTTTCCGAATCGCCAATTCCATTTCTGGACGCGAATACCGATGAAAGCTGTCACCCTCAACGAATGCAGCGTGCAAATTTTGCGTGCGAAAAATGTGTCGCAGTGCCTGACTGGTCGTCGTTGTACCTGCTCCAGATGAGCCTGTAACAGCGATGATTGGATGTGTTTGCGACATGAATCCTCCGAAAAGTGGACTACATGTTATACGGGCTCAGTCGCTTTTGATCAATAGTGGGGTGGAATCTCCGCGGCAGGGTCTTGTGGGTCATCATTACCACGTTCTTGAATTTGCTGAAATTTATCTATCAGCAATGCCATTTTACGCTGCAACATTTGCAACTCATCGTTGTGACTGGTGACAAGTTGATTCAATGAGGCAATTTCATCCTCTTGAAACGCTAACTGACTTTCCAGTTGTGTAAGTCTCTCGTTAAACTCGTCTTCTTTTTGAGCTGCCATAGGCAAACACCCTTCTTTATGTGTAGTATAGTGACCGCAGCGAATTACAACCTACTCTCATACAGAATTCAATGATGGAGATGTACATGAAGCAATTAGTAAAGCCATTTGTTCTGACTGCTTTAGCAGTGGCAATTGTTGGCTGTAGTAAACCAGAACCTTATCCAGTTAGCGAAGTAGAACCGACCGAAGAGCGTGACCGCATGGCTTATGCGTTGGGTTCGTCTGTAGGAACTTTTGTCGCGACTAATTTAACGAACCAAGAAGAAGCTGAATTTGTTTTAGATCGTCAGTTGGTTATTGCAGGTTTTGTCGACTCATTGAAAGCTGAATCAAAAATCAGCCAAGAAGATGCCGAAGCGCTGTTGACGCAAATGCAAGAAATGGTTGTCGAGCAACGTCAGCAAGTGATTGGCGGCAAAGCGCAAGCCGAAGGCGAAGCCTACCTTGCTGAAAACGCGAAAAAAGAAGGCGTGATGGTCACTGAATCAGGCCTGCAATATGAAGTCATCAGTGCTGCGCCAGACGATGCTCCAAAGCCAGTAGCAACCGACATTGTCGAAGTTCACTACGAAGGCACGCTGATTGATGGCGAAGTATTTGATAGCTCATTCGAGCGCGGCGAACCTGCTGTTTTCCCACTGAATCGTGTGATTGCGGGCTGGACCGAGGGCGTTCAGTTGATGGGTGTTGGCTCCAAATATCGCTTCGTTATCCCAGCGAACTTAGCTTATGGTGAGCGTGAAGTTGGTGGTGGCATGATTCCACCAAACTCAACACTCATTTTTGAAGTTGAGTTGTTAGACATTGTTGAGCAAGAAGAAGCTGAAATGCCAGCTGCCGAAGTTCAACCGGAAGAATCTACTGGTAACTAAACGGTTACCCGGAAACAAAAAAACCAGCTCGTTTGAGCTGGTTTTTTTATCAGTTTTGTAGTGCTATTGCGATTCGTTAACCACGACCAGTAACTCATGCTGATCGAGAGCCGCTAGTAAGCGATCTTCAAACTCCATGCGTAGCTCTAACGCTTCGCCCAGCGATGACAATTCACGATCAAAATTCTTTAGGTCGGACCGTTCATCGCGTTCGCTGTATCGATCATTAAAGTCGAGCGCTATTTCTGTCGTGTCGCTAATTAATGGAAATAGTTCGTTAGCAATGTCACGCGTACTTTGCGGTGCTTTATCGGTCGACTCAATAATGTGGTCATAGATCTCAAAGTGTCCGGCAGAAATGTAATCCATAAGCATGCTGCAAAAATTGCGCACGTCTGCTAACGCGGGCAGCGCCTGACTTTCCCGCTCGTATGGCGGTAAGCCGGCTAGCTTGAAGTATTCAATTAGCAAGTCTTGACGTGCATGCAGCCAGGTGTCGATAGATTTATGAGCACCACCCCAGCGCTGCTTTGCTTGCTCGTTCCTTTCTAGCATTCGATTCTCCTGTCAGAACATAGTGTTCAACATACTGATGATGCTAAGCTACCGTCAACCGTTTTCGCTCAGAATAATCGTAAAAGAGCATATACCTGTGAGTCGAATCAGATGAATAAACCGTATCAACGGCCAGCTGCCGACGAACCCGCATGGTGGTTCATAGTGGCAGGCGGCGAGATCATTCTCGAACGAGGCGAATCACTGCCTCCACACGGCATCTTGAATCAAATTCCGATGCCGGATCTCAGCGACTATAAAGTGGTCTACCTTGGCGAACTTCGTGAGCGCAACTGTTATTTGATTCTGGCTGACTATGGCGATACGCAATTTGCGGAGTTGGGGGAGTTCGGGAACGTGCGCGAGATACTGCTGCAAGGTGATGAAGAGTTATTTGCAGTAGCGGCTCGAGCCAAGCAATTTACCGAGTTTCTCCTGACCCATAGATTTTGCGGCCGCTGTGGAACCCGTATGCAGGCTGTTGATTGGGAGTTAGCGATGCATTGTCATAGTTGCCAGCATCGTTGCTACCCGCGCATTTCACCCTGCATTATCGTTGCGATTCGCAAAGGCAACCAAGTACTTCTCGCTCGCGGCAAGCGTCATCCCGAGGGATTGTTTTCAGTTCTCGCAGGTTTTGTCGAATCGGGTGAAACGCTCGAGCAGACGCTCGCTCGAGAAGTGATGGAGGAGGCGGGCGTAGAAATCAAAAACATCGAATACATTTCTAGTCAGTCGTGGCCCTTTCCACATTCGTTGATGATCGGATTTATAGCGGAGTGGGAAGCGGGTGAAATCCACCTCGATCCATTCGAATTGGAAGAAGGAGATTGGTTTCCGATTGATGCGTTGCCGCGGGTGCCACCGCAAGGAACCATCGCCTATAAGTTAATCGATTCCCTTAAACGGAAAATTGAGCAGGAAACCACCGGCGAAGATTGATAGAATGCGCGCCATTCAGCGACGAGACGAGATGTGAGCATGAGCTTGAGCAAACCAGCCCTACAAAATGATGTCTATCTACGCGCTTTGATGCGTGAGCCGACCGAACGCACGCCGATTTGGATGATGCGCCAGGCTGGACGTTATTTGCCAGAATATAAAGCTACTCGAGCGCATGCAGGCGACTTTATGAGCCTGTGTAAGAACGCAGAATTGGCTTGTGAAGTGACCATGCAACCGCTACGCCGCTTCCCTTTAGACGCCGCCATTCTGTTTTCAGATATCTTAACGATCCCCGATGCGATGGGGTTAGGTTTGTATTTTGAAGCAGGTGAAGGCCCGCGTTTCGAGCGACCGCTGCGTGATCACCGTGCCGTTGAAAGCTTGGGTATTCCAGACCCAGAACAAGAGCTGCGCTACGTCACGGATGCCGTGCGTACCATTCGCCACGAACTGGGCGGTAAAGTGCCGCTGATTGGCTTTTCAGGTAGTCCTTGGACTCTCGCTACTTACATGGTTGAGGGCGGTAGTACGAAGAACTTTAGTGTCGTGAAAAAGATGCTGTTTGCCGAGCCGCAAACCATGCATTTATTGCTCGATAAGCTCGCCGATTCAGTCATTCTGTACTTGAATGCGCAAATTGCGGCAGGTGCGCAAGCAGTCATGGTATTTGATACTTGGGGTGGCGTGCTCAGTCCACGCGATTATCGCGAGTTTAGCCTAGCCTATATGAAGAAAATTGTGGCCGGTTTAACTCGACATGCCGATGGTCGTGCGGTACCGGTTACTTTGTTTACTAAAGGCGGTGGTGCTTGGTTGGCAGATATGGCTGCCTCTGGCTGTGATGCGCTGGGTGTCGATTGGACCACCGATATGGGCATCGCGCGGCAGTTGGTTCAAGACCAAGTAGCGCTGCAAGGCAACATGGATCCGAGCGTGTTATACGCATCACCACAACGTATTGAAGAGGAAGTAGCGACCATCCTTGCGAGCTATGGGCAAGGACATGGTCATGTCTTTAACTTGGGGCATGGAATTCATCCCGAAGTAAACCCTGATCATGCGGGCGCATTTATTGAAGCAGTCCACAAATTGAGCCCTGCCTACCACCGTTGATCCTTATTTGCGGTAAACCCCGTTTAATGAGCGTTAAGCGGGGCTGCCGTTGGTGCATGCTGCGTTACAATAAACCTAGTTTATTCTCACCCAAGCCCACAGCGCAGTAACCGAGGATTATATGTCGAAACGGAACCTCTTCAATCCAGTGACTATTTTTGCCGTCGTCATTGCAGCGGCAGCAGCCTATTTGCTTTTGATTCACGAACCAGCGATTGAAGAAGAACGTCCGCAACAAGCAGTTCCCGTGCGGGCCCAAGCCGTTCAAATGAGTGAGTATCGCGATACCATCGAAGCTTTAGGTACCGCGCAAGCAAATGAATCCATTGTGGTAACGGCTCAAGCACAAGATATCGTCACAGCCGTTTTTTTTGACGACGGTGATGTGGTTGAGGCTGGTCAGCGGCTAGTCGAGTTGGACTCTCGGGAGGAAACTGCGCGAGTTCAAGAACTTAAGTTTCGGCTTGCTGAAGCGAATCGTCAGTACCAACGGTTATTAGACTTATCGCGTTCAAATGCAGCTTCACAGCAGCAGCTTGAAACGCAAGACGTGGTGGTGAAAGAGACGATTGCGGCCCTTGAAGTGGCCGAAACGCAGTTGGCGCAGAAGCGCATTACAGCGCCTTTCGGTGGCCGGCTTGGTATTCGTAATGTCAGCGTGGGCTCGCTGGTATCACCCGGACAAGAAATCACCACGCTGGATGACATCACTCCAATCAAATTAGATTTTAATGTCCCCGAACTGTTCTTTGCCAGCCTGCAAATTGGTCAAACAGTCGCTGCGCGCAGCGGCGCCTATCCTGGCGAAGAGTTCATCGGTGAAATCCGCGGCATTGATTCTCGAGTTGATCCATTGACCCGCTCAATTTTAGTTCGGGCATTGATTCCGAATGAAGCCATTAAATTACGACCCGGTATGCTTCTGCGCGTAAGCCTACTGCGCAGTGTTGACGAAACCATTATCGTCCCCGAAAAAGCTATCGTTCCGATGCAAGATCGTCACTATGTATACGTCATCGAGGATGACAATACCGTTACGCAAACTGAGGTCACGATTGGTCGTCGGAAGCCCGGTATTGTTGAGGTGTTAGGCGGTATTGAACCCGGCCAACAAATCGTCACAGAGGGAATTGTGCGGCTACGCGACGGCGTTTCTGTAATCGTGCGGGAGGGCTAAGTTATGTTTCTCTCAGATGTTTCGGTAAAACGCCCAGTCTTCGCTTCAGTCGTCAATATTCTGCTGATTGTATTCGGTATCGTCTGTTTTACGATGCTGCCATTGCGTGAATATCCCGATATTGATCCCCCCGTAGTGTCGATTGATACCGACTACAATGGCGCTTCGGCGGAAATTGTTGAAACGCAAATTACGCAAATTATTGAAGACCGCATCAGTGGTATCGAAGGGATCAAAAATATTAATTCGAGCAGTCGCAACGGTCGTTCGAGTATTAATATCGAGTTCACCCTGAATCGCGATATCGACGCTGCAGCGAATGACGTTCGTGATCGCGTGTCACGAGTTCTCGATAACCTTCCTGAGCAAGTCGATCCGCCTGAAGTTTCCAAGGCCAACTCCGACGAAAGTACTGTCGTGTGGTACAACCTGCGTAGTGAGAGTATGACCGTACTGGAGCTGACCGATTATGCCGATCGTTACATTGTCGACCGCCTCTCCGTTGTAGACGGTGTGGCACGGGTTAACCTCGGCGGTGAGCGGCGGTATGCCATGCGGATTTGGCTCGACCGTGACGCCATGGCAGCGCGCAACATCACCGTGACTGACGTCGAAAATAAACTCCGTTCAGAGAACGTGGAATTACCTGCCGGTGAGGTCGAGTCGGTTGACCGCGAGTTCTCCGTTCGAGTGGCGCGAACCTACTTAACACCGAACGACTTCCGGCGACTCAGTATCGCACGCGGTGACACTGGACAACTCGTTCGTCTCGGTGAAATAGCGCGCGTTGAAATGGACGCTGAAAACGATAAAACCGATTTCCGGGGTAACGGTATCAACATGATTGGTATCGGCATTATCAAGCAATCGAAAGCGAATACGCTCGATGTTGTTGAGAATGTGCAGAACGCGATTGGCTTAATTGAAGAAACGTTACCAGAAACCATGTTTATCGTGCCGAGTTATGACTCGTCGATATTCATCAAAGGCTCCATTGATGAGGTCTACAACACACTCGGAATCGCCATTGCCCTCGTTGTTGTGGTGATCTATCTATTCCTCGGTAATGTTCGGGCTACGTTGATTCCGACGCTCACGGTACCGGTCGCTATTATTGCATCCTACATCGCTTTGTTTGCCATGGGTTTCTCGATCAATTTACTGACGCTGCTCGCGTTAGTACTTGCCATTGGTCTGGTGGTCGATGACTCCATCGTGGTCTTGGAAAACATCTATCGACGTGTTGAAGAGGGTGAGCCGCCGTTACTTGCTGCCTATCGCGGCGCCCGCGAAGTTGGTTTTGCCGTTGTAGCAACCACCTTGGTGTTGATATCGGTATTTGTCCCGCTAGCGTTTTTGGATGGTAATATCGGCCAGCTCTTTACTGAGTTTGCGCTGGCCATTGCGGCTGCTGTGTTCTTCTCCAGTATTGCAGCGCTAACCTTATCGCCAATGCTCAGTTCGAAAATATTGAAGAAACGTGAGCGCTCGAGTGCGTTGGGTCGCAGCATTGATCGCGTGTTCAAATGGGTCGAATCTGGCTACGTCCGTGTGCTGAAGCGTACGTTGGCATTTCCGAGTATGGCGGTTTTGCTCATTGTTGCTGCCAGTGCGCTATCGTTCGGCTTGGTCAAACTCATTCCACAAGAGTTTGTACCACCAGAAGATCGCGGCACCTTCTTTGTGATGGTGCGTGGTGCTGAAGGCTCAAGTTTTGAATCGAACTCCGCTCACATGAGTGAGATCGAACAAATCTTACTGCCCTATATCGACGAAGGGAAAATTGACCGTTTAATTATCCGAGCTCCAGGTTGGGGTGATTCTGCCGGTATGGCGATTGTTGGAGCAGTACCTTTTGATCAGCGTGATTGGTCGACGTTCGACTTAATGGATGAAGTATCTAAGAAGCTGAATGATGTGACCGGTGTCCGCGCCTTTGGCTTTATGCGCAGCGGTATTAGCGGTGGTAATGGTCGCCCGGTGCAGTTTGTGCTGCAAGGAAACACCTACGAGCAGCTCGCAGCTTATCGAGATGTCGTTATCGAGGAAGCCAGTAAAAATCCAAATCTGCTCGATTTAGACAGTGATTTCAAACAAACTTTACCGCAGTTGTTAATTCGAATTGACCAAGAACGCGCGTCGGACTTAGGCGTGTCAGTGGGTGACATCGGGCGTACACTCGAAACGATGTTAGGTCAGCGACGAGCAACCACCTATTTGGATCGCGGTGAAGAGTACGATGTCATTTTGGAGGGTGAACGCTCGGATTATCGTAGCCCGGGTGCTATCGATAACATCTACGTGCGCTCACAAGCCACGCAAGAACTCATCCCTCTATCCAACCTCGTCACTATTGAAGAACAGGCAACCTCGGCTCGTTTGAACCGCTACAACCGCATGCGCAGCATTACCATTGAAGCCAATTTGGCTGAGGGATATCCAATTGGCGAGGCGCTGGCTTACTTGGAGAATATCGTTGCGGAGAAGCTTCCTGATGATGTTTCTATTGACTACAAAGGTGAGTCACAACTTTACAAAGAGAGTGGCAGCTCGGTTATCTTCGTCTTTATTCTAGCCCTGTTGATTGCTTATTTGGTGCTCGCCGCACAGTTTGAAAGCTTTATTCATCCGTTAGTCATTATGTTGATGGTGCCATTGGCTTTTCTGGGAGCCGTGATTGGTCTGTATGTATTTGATCAAAGTCTCAATATTTACAGCCAAATTGGTATCGTCATGTTGATTGGCTTAGCGGCGAAGAACGGCATTCTGATTGTCGAGTTTGCGAATCAGTTACGTGACCAAGGTGTTGATTTCGATGACGCATTGGTACGTGCAGCTCAGCAACGTCTACGCCCTATCATTATGACTGCGTTTACCACTCTAATGAGTGCAATGCCGTTGATTTTAGGCAGTGGTCCTGGCGCTGAGAGTCGCATGGTCATCGGCTTAGTGATTTTCTGTGGCGTAGCATTGTCGGCGTTCTTGACGATTTTTGTCATTCCGTCTCTGTACTCACTGCTGGCGCGGAACACCGGTTCACCAGAACAACTCGCCCAAGAGTTAGCAGAGCTCGAACTTAAACATCCGAAATAGCTTCTTTACCCGTCGCGCAGGCTTTCATGCCGTGCGACGGGTAATTGCTCCAGAATATTGCGAGCAAGCCGCGGATGATTGGTAAAAATCCCGTCCACGCCCATCGCCTTTAAATCACGGATATCGTCTGGTTCGTCTACTGTAAACACCCACACCAACAAGCCTCGGGCATGCGCATCGGCGACAAATTCTGGCGTCACAAAATCAACATCAATATGGACCGAATAGGCATCGAGTTCGCTGGCAAAACGAGCATAGGTTAGCGGGCAGGCGGTGGTGAGTGCACCGATACGTTGCTCAGGATGATCTTGTTTGAGTTGACGCAGCCAATGATGATTAAAACTTGAGACAATGAGCTGCTCGGGTTGGAAGTTGTAGTTTGCTATCGCATGACGCAAATGCTTCGTGAGTCCACGCGCTATGTCCGCACCTTTCAACTCGACGTTAACCGTACAGCGGCCATTAATAAACTCAAGTGCTTCGCTAAGTGTCGGTATGCGCTGCTGACTGAACACTTTCATCTGTTTGAGTTCCGCCAACGAGCAGTCCAGAAGACGCCCGGGATTGGCGGTCAATCGTTGGAGATAGCGGTCATGGAAGACAATCCAGTCGTCTTGGATTGGGAATACGTCAATTTCGATGCCATCGGCTTGCGCATCCAATGCTCGGCTGAACGCCGCCAGTGTATTTTCTGGCGCTTCAAAGCTGGCACCGCGATGCGCGACGATAAACATTTAATCGTCAGACTCACGCTTACCGAGGATGCCACCCATGCGAGTCACCGTACCAGGTTCGAGATCTTCAGCAAAATCGATCGTGTCCTCAGGGAAGAGCAAGACAACGGTGGAGCCGAGTTTAAAGTGGCCCATTTCTTCGCCTTTGCGCAGTTTAATGGCTTGGTCACCACTCGCTGGATAGTCCCAACTATGCACATTGGGGCCTGTCGGCGGTGTGACAGTTCCAGCCCATACGGTGCCAATACTAGCAACGATGGTGGCACCGACCAACACCATGGCAAACTTGCCAAAATCGGCTTCAAAAATCGCGACTACCCGTTCATTCCGAGCAAATAAATTGGGCACGTTGGCAACAGTGAGCGGATTCACTGAGAATAGATCTCCGGGCACATAAATCATTTTCCGTAACACGCCATCACAGGGCATGTGCAGGCGGTGATAGTCTTTCGGTGCCAAATAAATTGTGGCAAAGTCACCATCACGGAAAGCGTGACCATCGCGCACATCGCCACCGAGTAATTCGGTCAAGCTGTAGTCGTGTCCCTTGGCCTGAAAGATACGACCCTCCTCAATTTCACCCAGTTGGCTGACAGAGCCATCAACGGGGTGCGCAAATTGATCATCTGCGGCAGCTTCAAGTGGACGCAGTTCGGGCTTGAGATAGCGCGTAAAAAACTCATTAAAAGTACTGTATTCACGCGGACTTTCGTACACAGCCTCAGACATGTCGATGCGATACTGTTTAATAAACCAACGAATAAACAGTTGGGTAAACCAGCCAGCTCGGGCGGCAGCAAATTTGCCCACCAGCCGGGACAATAAATGCTTTGGTGTCGCATACTGCAACTGGATTTTAAACTTATCCCAATTCACGTTTTATCACCTCGAGATGTAGCTCGACTCGGCTTTTTCAGCGTCATCGATTCAATAATACGATGGAAATTGTACAGCCGTGCTTCGGCAAGTTCACCTGTTGCAGCAGCTTCTTGTAACGCACAGCCTGGATCATCCAAGTGCTTACAATCACGAAACTTACATAACCCTAAGAATGGGCGAAAATCGACAAAACACCAAGCGACTCGCTCGGGTTCTAAATGCCAGAGTGCGAATTCGCGAATACCGGGAGAGTCGATCAAAACGCCCCCTTGCGGTAATACATAGCGTGTAGCAACCGTGGTGGTGTGTTGACCAAGCCCAGAGTTTTCGGAAATGACGTTCACTTCGGCATCGATGTTTGGCAACAGTGCATTCACCAACGATGACTTGCCGACACCAGATTGCCCGACCACAATAGACACTTGATTGCGTAATAACTGATGTAAATCAGCCATGCCCTGTTGAGCTTTGGCACTAACCTGCAGTACGCGATAACCGATCCGTTTATAGAGAGCTAACGCTTCGGTGATGTGCTCCAGCAATTCGGGCTCAATGTCAGCCAATAAGTCGGCTTTGTTCAGCACAATGACCGGCTCGATATCGATGTCTTCGCAAGCCACTAAATAGCGATCAATGATTTGCGTCGAGAACGCGGGTAACACGCTGGTGACGACGAGAATCTGATCAATATTGGCAGCCACGGGCTTAACGCCATCATAGTAGTCCGGCCGACTCAGCAAAGAACGGCGCGGTTGTACCGCTTCAATCACGGCAGCAACGCTATCTTCAGCTTGCTGATCGAGGCGACGCCAGACCACTTCGTCGCCACAGACGAGGGATTCAACGGTGCGGCGAATGTGACAGCGTACCGTCTCACCCGATTCACTCGCGATAATGGCTTGTTGACCAAAACGACTAATCACTACCCCAGCTTCAGCCGAACCTGTGGTAGCATCCACTACATCACGTTCCAACTCTGCTTGGTGCAGTCGTTTGGTTTGATTGGCGCGCACGCGGCGCAGTTGCCCTTTATTTAAACGTCGCTGTTTGGTCACTCGAAATCACATAGTTGCAATAAAAGCGGTCATTAACACTGGATCGGATCATACATTATTCAGCACAATAGCGCCTGAACTTAATTGTAACGGCTCGAACGATAACTGAAAGGAATTTACTATGGCTGCAAGCGCCGAACGCCTCATTTGGATCGATTTGGAAATGACTGGCTTAGATCCAGATCATGATCACATTATCGAAATAGCCACTATCATTACCGATTTCGATTTGACTGTGTTGGCGGAAGGTCCAGTGCGAGCCGTATATCAACCGCAAGCCCATTTGGATAAGATGGATGACTGGAATGTGCGCACACACACCGCTTCAGGGTTGGTACAACGCGTCCAGTCGAGCCAACTGAACGATGCAGCAGCAGAGCAAGAGACGTTAGCGTTTTTAGCCCAGTGGTGCACGCCGGGAAGTTCACCCATGTGTGGCAACAGTATTTGCCAAGACCGGCGCTTTTTGGCTCGCTACATGCCAGAACTAGAGCGTTTCTTTCATTATCGTAATTTAGACGTCAGTACTGTGAAGCAGTTAGCGAAATACTGGGCACCAGAAATAGCCGCGGGAGTTCAAAAGCAGGGCGCGCATACGGCACTTGCCGATATCCGCGAGTCTATTGAGGAGTTGCGTTACTACCGCGCCCACTTTTTCAGCACTCAGGCGCAATAACGATAAAAAGCGGTTGCAAAGCCCACTGAATTCAGTAAAATTCGCCTCCGTTGCATAAAGTGACAGCGAAATGAATGCGAGAATAGCTCAGCTGGTAGAGCACAACCTTGCCAAGGTTGGGGTCGCGAGTTCGAATCTCGTTTCTCGCTCCAATTTCGTCCTCATGTAAGCACTGCGAGAATAGCTCAGCTGGTAGAGCACAACCTTGCCAAGGTTGGGGTCGCGAGTTCGAATCTCGTTTCTCGCTCCAAATACCGAAACCCTGACAGCGTTTAGCTCTCAGGGTTTTTTGTTGGCTCGGGTTTGAGACGCTTGCCCCACCGCTGTTGCGCATAGCGACGCAGACTTGGAATGGTGTCGGTCTCATCCATAATGGGTTGGCCCAGAATGGTTTCGATGATGTCTTCTAAGGTCAGTAAACCTAACCAGCTGCCGTGCTCATCATAAACCACCGCCATATGTTGACGGCTTTGCAAGAACTGCGTCATCACCGTCTCGACATCCACATACTCAGAAACCACTTCGATAGGTCGAGTCAATTCAGAAACCTGCTTGTCAGATTCGCTCTCTAACGCTTCATTCCGAAGAATCAGACCATGGGGCTCTTCATCTGCATCAATGACCGGAAAACGCGAATAAGGCAGCGATTTAACGCGATACAAAAACTCGCTAATGGTCTCGTCAGGACGAACCGATTCACAGACGGTTCGCGGTGTCATCACGTCGCGCACCCGAATAGTATGCAAATCCAGAATATTGCTAATCACACGGCGTTCATCAGCGTCAATAATGTCTTGTTCATTGCCGAGAGTAGCCAACGCTTTAATTTCTGAGCGCACATCGATGTCGGGCTCTCCGCCACCAATTTGCTTGGTTAATTTATCGGATAACCAAATAAAAGGTCGCAGCGAGAGAATCATGAAGTTCAGAATGGCAGGTAAGAATGGCGCTAAACTGCGCCAGAACTTCGCACCGATGGTTTTTGGGACGATTTCTGACAGTACTAAAATAAGAATCGTCATGACCGCAGAGGCAATGGCGAGATAGCCATCGCCAAATACGACACCAACTTGCGCGCCAACACCTGCGGCACCCGCCGTGTGGGCAACAGTATTCAATGTCAAGATTGCCGCTAAGGGACGGTCAATATTGCTCTTCAGTGCTTGTAGGCGTTGGTGTAAGCGCGGGCGTTCAGACTTGAGCTGGGCAATATAACTCGGTGTGATGGAGAGCAATGCCGCTTCCAAAATGGAACAAATAAACGATACACCGATAGCAATAACAGCAAAAACGATCAGCAAAAACATGAATGAACTCAGTAACGAATGAGCCGCTAGTATATGCGAGTGATGGGGTTCGCGCTAGCGCTTACATCTCCTTGAGCATCGCCCAAAAGATCCACAGCCAACCCACAATAAAACAGACTCCACCAACCGGAGTTATTGGACCGAAAAAGCGCCATCCAGTTAACGCTAACAAATAGAGACTGCCCGAGAATAGGATGATACCAGCGAGTAAAATCCAGCCGCCTGTACGCAAGCCAGTCGCGTTTGGATAAGGCACCATTAACGCAGCAACCAATAACAGCCCCAAAGCATGGTAAATTTGATACTGAACACCAGTTTGATAGACCGCCAGCATATCGGCACTGAGTCGCTCCTTGAGACCATGCGAGCCGAATGCCCCTAAAATCACACCGAGCGCCATTGTGATAGCACCCAACATGGCAAATAATTTCATGATTTGCTTCAACCTATGTGTTGCTTGATTCCTACTTGCCACTCTACTTGATCGGGCTAGCATTCGACCAGCACCGTAAAAAAAATAAAAATATATTGACAGCCGTTCATTTCACCTCTATATCGTCACTGACAATTGCAGTTCGGCATTTGCACCATGTTTTCCTTGATATTGTTGGTCGAAAGGAAGGGCACACCATGACATCTATGACCCGTGATCAAATTATGAAAAAGCCGTTTAACGACTTCAAACATTACCCGTATGGCTTTGCCCGCTCGGGAGATTTTTCAATTCGCGAAAGCGATTTACTGGCTAAACATGGCAGCCTGATTTCTGCATTGATGAGCGGTGAACTTGAACCGCAATCAGCTGAAGAGCAATCATTGCTTGCTGTCGCTCGTGGCGAAAAAGCAGCCGACTCACCGGTCGAGCGTGCGTGGTCCAAATATCAGGCGCGCATTAACCGTCCGAAAGTGGGCAGTATGTATGGCCGCAGCCGCTATACCGATGACGCTTTCGAAATCAGCGGCGGTGGCAGCGACGATGACGACCTGGTCGTCGAAGATTAATCAGCTTTCCTAAACCGTTTCGAAGAGCTCGTGTTTGCCTCGGCAGCACGGGCTTTTTTGTTCCTGTTATTGGGTTTCAGTGGCGCTGGTAGTCTGACTGGGCTCTGGAATGAGCCAGAACTCGCAATGATCGTGCTGCTTCGCTCCTTTTTTAGCGAGCGAAGCCAGCGCGGCCACATCGTCATGTGATTGGCACTGATTTGGGTCAACCGCCGCGACGCCAATGGCGAGAGCTAGCAACGGAAAACGCTTTTGGGTGCCATCGCGATCGGTACCTAATATACAGCCCTCGGTGAGGTCTTGTGGTCGATAGAATTGGCCGATATTTTCCTTAAAGGCCTCCAACACCTCATTTAACAGTGCACGCCAATTCGAATCATTCGAGAAAATTGCGACAAAATCATCGCCACCGATGTGTCCGACAAAGGTACCGCTTCCTGTAAGTATTTTCTGTAATAAATGTCCCAGCCACTGCAAAATCCGGTCGCCTTCGCCGTATCCATAAAGGTCATTGTATGGCTTGAAATTATTCAAATCGAAATAAGCGACGTAGAAGCTCTGATGTTGTTGCAAGCGACGGTCGATTTCACGATAGATAGGTACATTGCCGGGCAGCAGCGTCAGCGGGTTCGCATACCGTGCATTCTGGATTTTCACTTCAGTAATTTGGCGCAGAACATTCCTCACTGAGGCGGTGCCGACAAAGCGCTTATCTTGGGTGATCAGAATTTGTCGGTGAATCTCAAGAGCTTCATCTTCGGTCATCAATTGACTAACTTCCTCGATAGGTGTGGTTGCATCAACAATCAGAGGATTTCGTTCCATAATATGGTGAACCGGTTTGCTAGCATACAGCGCGCGCCCGTAGGAGCTGCTGAATATTTCGAGTACTTGCTCACGACGTACGCCTCCCAAAACACGATCGCCTTCAACCACTGGCAAAGATAGAAGCTCTTTATTTCGACTAAAGTATTCCAGCACTTGCACACAGGGGACCTGCGGCGCAATAGTGGGAACCGATTCAAGCAGCTCTCCAATGGTGCCACTACGACTGGGCGTTGGCGTTTGCTCGAGCGCAGTATTGGTTAATTGCGTGGCTGGGTTCGCTTGGGGTAAGCCGAGGAAATAGCCTTGTGCAAGGGGAATCCCCATACGTTGTAATTCGCGCAGTTCGTCGGCACGTTCGACGCCTTCCGCAATAATCGTTGCACCCAAAGAACGAGCCAATTGCGTAATACTTTTGACGAACTCACGCTTACGCGGTTGCTGATCAATACGGTCGATAAAATGCCGATCAATCTTGATATAGTCTGGTTCCAATTCTGCCCATAACGTCAAACCCGAATACGCCGAACCCAGATCATCTAAAGCAATTTTAAAACCCGCTTGCTGGTAGCGATGTACCACGCGTTTGAGCTCATCTGGTGAAGAAACGGGATGTTGCTCCGACAGTTCAATCACAATTCGGGTTGGATCAATACCCGCCGTTTTTGCAGCTGTCAACGTACATCCTTGTGGATAATTAGCTGCGGTGAGGGTATTCGGATTTGCGTTGAGGAAAAGTAGCCCCGGGAGTTCCAACCGAGCAAACTGCTGCAGCGCAATTTCTCGACAAAGTACTTCGAGCTCCGCTTCACGACCACTTTTTTTCGCAACATCAAAGAGCGCAAGTGGACGATGTAGCGGATGACCTTCCGGTCCCCGGATCAGCGCTTCATAGCCGACAATTGGACCTTGGTCGATATCGACGATGGGTTGAAACACCGCTGTTAATGACGCATTCTCAAGTAACAGTTCCAGAGCCGCTTCAAGCCGGTCCGTAGTATGTTGTATGGCACTAACAGATCTATGTAATTGCTGCTCAGGAAGGTATAAGGTCATCGGCTGTCTGTGGGCAGAAATGAAGCTCAATACCACCGACTATATACCGCTATTATGAACCATTCATGACAGCCAGCTCCGTTCAACTAGCGTGGTGCTCGTTGAACGGAGTGGGGGGACGGAGTTATTCGCGGGCGATAGCTCGGTGGGCGATATCAGTGCGGTAGTAGACATCATTCCAATGGATGTTGGCTAGGCGCTGGTAGGCCGCTTGTTGGGCCTGAGTGACGCTATCGCCGATAGCGGTGACGCAGAGTACGCGGCCACCATTGGTGACCACCTCGCCTTGTTCATTGAGTTGGGTGCCGGCGTGAAAGACTTTGGTGGTCGCATCGTCGCCGGCTAGACCGGAAATGACATCGCCTTTGCGATAGTTATCAGGATAACCACCCGCAGCCATAACGACTCCGACGGTTGCACGCGGGTCAAAATCGATGTGGTGTTCGGCCAATTGCTCCTGACAGGCTGCCAAGCACAACTCCACTAAGTCAGACTGTAGTCGCCACATGATTGGCTGTGTTTCGGGGTCGCCGAAGCGGCAGTTGTATTCCAGTACTTTTGCGGTACCGTCGGGTGCAATCATCAAACCGGCATACAAAAAGCCGGTGTAGGGATGACCTTCAGCAGCCATACCTTCCACGGTCGGTTGAATGACGTGATCCATAACCCAGTTGTGAACTTCTGGCGTGACCACAGGTGCTGGTGAATAAGCGCCCATACCACCGGTATTCGGACCTTTGTCGCCGTTATCACGCGCTTTATGATCTTGGCTTGAGGCAAACGGGAGTGCTGTTTTGCCGTCAACCATGACGATGAAGCTGGCTTCTTCACCCACCAAAAACTCTTCAATAACCACGCGACTGCCGGCGGCACCGAAGCGGTTCCCTTCCAGCATGTCATCAATAGCGGCGAAGGCTTCTGCTTGGTCTTGCGCAATGATCACACCTTTACCAGCGGCAAGGCCGTCAGCCTTGATCACAATAGGTGTACCTTGTGCCTCAACATAAGCTTTCGCCGCGGCAATATCGGTGAAGGTTTGGTAGGCGGCTGTTGGGATCTGATGGCGTGCTAAGAAATCTTTGCTAAACGCCTTTGACCCCTCCAGTTGAGCGGCACCTTGGGTTGGCCCAAAAATAGTCAAGCCAGCGGCGCGAAACTTATCGACAACACCCAGCACTAAGGGAGCTTCAGGACCCACAATGGTGAGTCCTATCGCTTCTTGCTGAGCAAAGGCGAGGAGTTCGTCGACTGCCTCAGCCCCGATGGCGATGTTAGCTAATTTCGGCTCATTTGCTGTGCCGGCATTGCCGGGTGCAACAAAAACCTGTTCAACGAGCGGCGACTGTGCCGCTTTCCATGCTAATGCATGTTCGCGACCGCCGCCGCCAATAACCAATACCTTCATGCCTATTGTTACTCTTGAGTTGTGGTTGGTTTCATAAATTTCAGTGTGAATCGGTCACTTTCACCAATAGCCAGAAATTTCTCACGGTCTTCGTCACCAAGACGCAAGCTTGGTGGCAATGTCCAGACACCGCGCGGATGATCTGCCGTATCCATTTCATTAGCATTAATTGGGCTACTGCCGACCAATTCAAAGCCCGCGGCTTCTGCCATGGCAATCGCAACGCTTTCTTTCATGTAGCCAGAGCTCGACATTTCTTCATCTGGACGATCTTCTGGCAAACGGTGGTCAACAACACCTAGCACACCGCCCGGTTTCAAAGCCGTATAGAAAGTCGCAAACGCCGTTTGCAGACCTTCTTCACCTGCAGCCATATACCAGTTGTGCAAGTTGCGGAAGGTCAACACCATATCGGCTGAACCAGCTGGTGCCACTTCGGTCACGGCGTTGGCATTGAATTCGGTCATGACGATTGCTGAAAACGCATCATCTGAGGCGATCCGTTCGGCAAAGGCAGTGCGTGAACGATTGAAGTAATCGCTGCTGCTATCCGCAGGGAAATGCGCTGCGTAAAGCATACCCTGGTCTTTAAGATACGGTGCCAGAATTTCTGTATACCAACCGCCACCTGGCCAAATCTCAACGACTGTCATGTCGGGTTCGAGGCCGAAAAACTCTAAGGTTTCGACCGGATGCCGAAAAGCATCGCGAGCTTTGTTGCTGTCTGAGCGCAATTCGCTCGCTACAACGTCAGCTAAGGTTAGGCCAGCCGTTTCGGTCATCATTTCTTCTTGCATCGCTTGCTCTTCAACAGCGGCTGTTGGCTCTTGCGGAGCTTCGGTCTGTTGGGGAGCTTCGCTGCAAGCAGCAGCAAGCGCGGATATAGCAAAAACACTGGATAATGCGAATTTGTTCATGGTCAGTTCCTCATTGCAAAGCATGTAAGGGCAATCTGTTGTACCACATAACCAACAAGTTTTTAGTGTTTAAAATGACGCATTCCGGTAAATACCATGGCAATTCCATGTTCATTCGCGGCGGCAATAATCTCGTCGTCGCGAATGGACCCGCCGGGTTGAATGATGGCAGAAATTCCCGCTGCAGCGGCAGCATCAATACCATCACGAAACGGGAAAAAGGCATCCGATGCCATTACCGATCCCGCTACTTCTAAGTTCTCATCAGCCGCTTTAATGCCAGCAATTTTGGCACTATACACACGGCTCATTTGGCCTGCACCGACGCCAATGGTCATGCCGTCTCGGGCATACACAATAGCATTCGACTTCACAAATTTTGCTACTTTCCAGCAAAACAGAAGGTCTTGAAGCTGCTCAGCCGTCGGTTGCACTGTTGTCACAACTTTCAAATCAGCTGCGGTAATTTGGCCTTGATCACTGTCTTGAACCAGCAAGCCACCGTTAACACGCTTGTAGTCATACGTGGCTGGACGCTCAGACGACCACTCACCGCACTCCAATAACCGCACATTGGTTTTCGCAGCAACGGCGGCACGGGCGTCAGCACTAACCCGCGGAGCAATAATCACTTCAACAAATTGCTGCTCAACGATGGCACGCGCAGTATCACCATCCAATTCGCGGTTAAACGCGATAATACCGCCGAACGCTGAGGTCGGGTCGGTTTTGAAAGCGCGTTGATAGGCAGCTAGACAGTTATCCCCGATGGCAACACCACATGGGTTGGCATGTTTCACGATCACACACGCAGGCTGTTCAAACGACTTCACACACTCCAAGGCAGCGTCGGTGTCAGCAATGTTATTGAACGACAGCGCTTTGCCTTGTAATTGCTGTGCTGTGGCAACAGACGCCTCAGCGGGCTTCGCTTCAGTGTAAAAAGCGGCACTTTGATGGCTGTTTTCGCCGTAGCGCAAGTCTTGCTTCTTCTCGAGCTGAATATTAAAGGTGCGTGGGAATGGACTCTCTTGACCCGGCAAACGCGCGCCAAAGTATTGCGCAATCATACCGTCGTATTGTGCAGTATGCTCGAACGCTCGAATGGCAAGGTCAAAGCGCGTGTCAAAAGTCAGGCTATTGGCGTTTGCATCCATTTCTGTCAGCACGCGGTCATAGTCACTGGCATTGACCACAATAGTGACATCGCGGTGATTTTTGGCTGCCGCTCGAACCATCGTGGGGCCACCGATATCAATATTTTCGACCGCATCTTCATGGGTACAGTCTGGGGCTGCGACAGTTTCAGCAAACGGATACAGATTCACCACGACCATATCAATTGGAGCGATATCTTGCTCGGCCATAACAGCCTCATCAACACCACGACGCGCCAGAATGCCACCGTGAATTTTAGGATGCAGCGTTTTCACCCGGCCATTCATGATTTCCACTTGGCCGGTGTGTTCAGACACATCGGTAACCGCTATAGCATGTTCACGCAGAAGTTTGGCAGTGCCACCGGTTGAGAGAATATGTACGCCTCGAGCAACCAGGGCCTTGGCAAAATCGACAATACCAGTTTTGTCAGAAACGCTAATCAGTGCGCGTTGAATCGGTCGTTGGTCCATGAAAAATCACCGTCTGTTAAAAGCAATAAGAGTGTAGTTGACTGGAGCACAAAAGAAAAAAGAGCACACAGGTGCTCTTTTTCAAGGGGCATTAATTCATGCCGTATTTTTTCAGCTTCTTGCGCAACGTGCCGCGATTGATACCGAGCATGGTCGCTGCCCGCGTTTGATTGCCGCGAGTGTAGGTCATGACCTCTTCGAGCAATGGAGCTTCTACTTCCGCCAAAACCAACTCATACAACTCTTCAGGATCGTGACCATCTAAAGCTTTCAGAAACTTATTGATGGCTTGTTTCACGGAATCACGCAGAGGCTTAGGCTGTGCGTTGTTACCTAAAGTGGTAAATGGAGAAACCGTGTCACGATTCGTATTTTGATCAAACATAGGTGCGCTCTATCTCTTCTAGTTTCCAAATGTAAAAAAATTCGCCAAGGCATCGAGTTGCTCTTGCGGGTCCTCGATACCCATAAAGTGCTGACGAAACGCTTGCGCAGGCTGCTGTTCTTGCAAATACCAGCCCACATGCTTACGAGCAATTCGGGTTCCCATAAAATCACCGTAGTGCTGATGTAATCGGTGTACATGACGTAACACCACATCACTCACTTCACTCGGTGCTGGCGGAGCCACTTTCTTGCCCGTCGCTAAATAAGTCGCAATCTCCCGAAATAACCACGGATTGCCTTGTGCGCCGCGGCCAATCATAACCGCGTCTGCACCAGTGTAATCGAGGACTTCACGGGCACGTTCTGGTGTCGTAATGTCACCGTTTGCGACAACCGGAATCGACACCGCGCGTTTAATCGCTTTGATGGTGTCGTACTCCGCATTGCCCTTGTACATGCATGCTCGTGTCCGACCATGCACGGCCAGCGATTGAATTCCAGCCTGTTCAGCCAGTTGCGCAATCGCTACGCCATTGCGATGCTCAGGATCCCAGCCCGTTCGTATCTTTAACGTCACCGGTACCGCAACTGCATTGACCACGGCATGCAGAATTTCTTCTACCAACTCTGGGTATTGCAGCAGGGCAGATCCTGCCATCTTCTTATTCACCTTTTTTGCTGGGCAACCCATATTGATATCGATGATCTGCGCGCCATGCTCGACATTGTGTTGCGCGGCGGCAGCCATTAATTCAGGTTCACAACCAGCAATTTGCACCGCTTTTATACCGGGTTCATCCGCGTGGCCCATCCGCGCCATCGATTTGCGGGTATTCCAGACGCGCGGATTGCTCGAAAGCATTTCGGATACAGTTAGTCCAGCTCCCAACTCTTGGCATAACTGCCGAAAGGGAAGGTCCGTCACACCTGCCATAGGTGCGAGTATTACTGGATTATCTAATTGATAAGGTCCGATCCGCATCGGTTAAAAACTGTGCAACTCAAGGGTGGGAAATTTTAGGGAATTTGTGCGCAAATGAAAAGGCTGGAATTTGTACAAATCCCAGCTTTTTTGCACTTTTTTGACTTGACAAAAGCGTTCTGTGATTAGGCTCTAAGCGTTGTTATGGCGTGCATGCAGCATCGCCCACTCGGCACTCATTTGGGTTGGGCTGAAAGTAAAGCTCGGCGCATAAGCAGCTTGAACCGCACTTACTTGACGCTCGAGGATACCCGACATCACCAAGTCACCCTGTGGACCTACATAGGCACTGATCACACTGGAAAGATCTTGCAGTGGCCCGGCTAACACGTTGGCTAACACAATATCGGCTGGTAATTCAGGTTGTTGACTCGGCAAGTACACTTCCAGTCGATCCGCCACGCCGTTGCGCTCAGCATTGTCGCGACTCGCAATTAAGGCTTGTTGGTCGATATCGATACCAATGGCGCGCTCTGCACCGAGTAGCAATGCCGCGATAGCGAGAATGCCCGAACCACAGCCAAAATCGACGACCGTCTTACCCGTTAAGTCTTGTCCGTCTAACCAGGTTAAACAAAGTGCAGTGGTTGGGTGCGTGCCAGTTCCAAACGCCATACCGGGGTCGAGTAAAATATTAACCGCCTCGGGGTCAGGGATCTCGCGCCAACTTGGACATACCCATAAGCGCTCACCGAAACGGATTGGATGAAAGTTATCCATCCATTCGCGTTCCCAATCTTTGTCTTCCAGCCCATCGGTTTTGTAATCAAGGCCATCGGAAAAGTGGGGGCTTGCCTGCAATGCAGCAATGACCGGCTTCAAGTCTGCCTCGGCATCAAAAAGTCCGGTGATCAGCGTTTCATGCCAATACACCGCTTCGCCGCGAGGGGGTTCAAAGATCGGATTGTCTTGGGCATCACGAAAGGTCACCGCAACAGCGCCTTGCTCTTCAAGCAGCTCCCCAATGTGCGGAGCTGCCTGTTCAGAGCCGGCTACGGTAAGTTGAATCCATGGCATAGGCGTTAGTGACCGCCCATGCCTAGTTTCTTCTCGAGATAGTGGATATTGGTGCCACCGTGCTGGAAGTTCTCATCGGCCATAATGTCCTTTTGTAGCGGGACATTGGTCTTGATACCTTCGATGATGAGTTCGCTCAATGCGTTACGCATGCGCGCAATCGCCACATCACGATTCTCACCGTAAGTAATGAGCTTACCAATCATCGAGTCGTAGTTTGGTGGCACTTTGTAGTCTGCATACACATGCGAGTCCCAGCGCACCCCTAAACCACCTGGTGAGTGGAAACGAGTAATTAAGCCAGGAGAAGGAACGAAGGTATTTGGATCTTCGGCATTAATCCGACATTCCACAGCATGGCCACGTATCACCACATCTTCTTGTGAAATGGACAATGGACGCCCCGCAGCAATGCGCAGCTGCTCTTTGATTAAGTCTATGCCGGTGACCATTTCGGTGACTGGATGCTCGACCTGAATCCGCGTGTTCATTTCAATGAAATAGAACTCACCGTTCTCGTACAAGAATTCAAAGGTACCGGCACCACGATAGTTGATTTCGATACAAGCTTTGGCACAGCGCTCGCCAATATACTTGCGCATTTCAGGCGTGATACCTGGTGCTGGTGCTTCTTCTACAACCTTCTGGTGACGGCGTTGCATGGAGCAATCACGCTCGCCCAGATACACTGCGTTACCTTGGCCATCTGCGAGTACTTGAATCTCAATATGGCGTGGGTTTTCGAGGAACTTTTCCATGTAGACCATCGGGTTGCCGAAGGCCGCGCCTGCTTCAGCTTTGGTCATGCTGATCGAGCTCAGGAGTTCCTCTTCCTTGCGCACGACGCGCATCCCACGACCACCGCCACCACCGGCTGCTTTAACGATAATCGGATAGCCAATACGTTTGGCTATTTTCTTATTCTTCTCGTCATCGTCATCCAGTTCACCACCAGAGCCAGGCACACAAGGAACACCTGCCTTTTTCATCGCTTCAATGGCTGAGACCTTATCGCCCATCAACCGGATAACATCAGCGGTTGGACCGACAAAAATAAAGCCAGAGTTCTCCACTTGCTCGGCAAAATCGGCATTTTCAGCCAAAAAACCGTAGCCAGGGTGAATCGCCGCTGCATCGGTAATTTCTGCCGCGCTAATAATGCGAGGTATATTGAGATAACTATCCGTTGCTGGCGCATTGCCGATACAAATCGACTCATCTGCCAACAACACGTGTTTTAAATTTCTATCAACCGTCGAATGCACCGCAACTGTTTTGATGCCCAGTTCTTTACACGCTCGTAGAACGCGTAATGCGATTTCACCGCGGTTGGCAATGACAACCTTATCTAACATGATAATGTCCTGATCGCGTGGGTTTATTCGATGATAAACAGGGGTTGGTCAAATTCGACCGGTTCGCCGTTTTCAACCATGATTTGCTTCACGACGCCGCCTTTATCGGCTTCGATTTGGTTCATCATCTTCATCGCTTCAACAATACACAAGGTATCGCCTGCTTTGACTTGCTGACCGACGGTCACGAAGTCGGGTGAGCCTGGTGCTGGCGCTGCATAGAAGGTACCCACCATAGGCGAGCGCATTACGTGGCCGCTAATTTCTGGTTCGGCAACCGGCGCACTGGCAGCTGGTGCTGGCGCTGCTGCTGGAGCAGGTGCGTGTTGCGGAGCTGGCATTTGGTAGTGCATTGGCATAGCCTGCTGTGCACTTGAGCCGCGATGAATGCGCACTGACTCTTCACCTTCGGTGATTTCCAGTTCGGCAATACCAGACTCTTCAACGAGTTCGATCAACTTTTTAATTTTACGAATATCCATGATCTTGTGTGACCCCAGTGTTGAGATTAATCGTGTAATTGTTGCTGCGCAGCAGTCAGCGCCAATTCATAACCTTGAGCGCCCAAGCCACAAATGACTCCAACGGCTATATCAGCGAGGTATGAATGGCGACGAAAAGCTTCGCGAGCGTGAATATTGGATAGGTGTACTTCAATGAACGGAATCGCGACGCCAGCGAGGGCGTCTCGCAGTGCAATGCTGGTGTGCGTGTATGCACCCGGATTGATAACAATGAAGTCGACGCCTTGTTGTTGTGCCTCGTGAACCCAATCAATTAATTGATGTTCAGCGTTGCTTTGGCGACAGTTCAGTTCAAAACCAAACTGCTGAGCTTGTTGTTGCAGCTTCGCTTCAATAGTTGCAAGCGTTGCGGAACCATAGACTTCTGGTTCTCGGGTTCCCAATAGGTTTAGGTTTGGCCCATTGAGCAACAGAATTCGATGTTTTTTCGGCGTAGTTGACGTCATTATGCTGCGATCTTCTTCGAAAATTTCGATTACGTTGCAAACTGCTTATTTAGTGTCCGCTTTAGGCACTTAGTTCACAGGTGATTTTTCATTATAGTGAAAAATCGCAGTTACGCAGCAAAATACTGGTCTTATCAGCGCTTTTCGCAGCAATTTTCGATGTGCTGTAGAAAATCATCGGCAGGCATAAAGCCTGTGACGCGCGATCCCGGAATTTCCTCACCATCGTAAAAGAATAAGATAGTGGGTAGGCCGAGTACGCGATACTTCTGCCAAATTGCTTGATTGGTCGCATTGTTGGCGGTGACATCGGCTTGCAAGATGCGCATCTCATCAAACATGACTTGCACGTTCTCGTCACCGAAGGTTTCACGTTCAAACTCTTTACAGGCAACACACCAGTCCGCATACAAATCGAGCATCACAACCTGGTCGCCGGCAGAGGCGAGCTCAGCTTCAATACTGGCTACGGAATCAACCGCAACAAAATCGGCTTGATGGTAGGTAGTCGGCCAAAAATAGTGTTGTAAAGCAATTCCAAGCACAATCCAGATGATAGCGAAGACATGTGCTGCATTGCGTTTGAGTTCGCGGTAACCACTGACAATGAGATAGATAGCCGCCACATTAATGAAAGCTACCCACAACCAACCAGCCACTTCATAGCTCAGTAGGCGTTCGACAAACAGCAGGGCAACACCCAACAAGATAACACCAAAGATCCGTTTAATAGTGTTCATCCAAGCACCGGCTTTCGGCAACAGTTTGCCGCCTGACACGCCAAAGATAATCAGCGGAATGCCCATACCTATGCTGAGCGCGTAGAGAACTGCGCCACCTATAGTGATATCACCGGTTTGAGCAATGAAGAGTAAAATGCCCGACAACGGTGCCGTGGTGCAGGGTGAGGCAATCAATCCTGAGAGTGCGCCCATAGTGAACACACTGCGATGCGCACCACCACGTTGCTGTTGACTGACTTCATTTAACTTTTGCTGCCAGCGCTGTGGCAACTGCAAGGTGTAAGCACCCAACATACTCAGTGCCAGCACCACAAACAGCAATGCTAACCCAATCAGAATAATGGGATGTTGCAGCATCGCCTGATACTTCAGTCCAGCTAAGGCAACAATCACACCGAGTATAGAGTAGGTAATCGCCATGCCTTGCACGTAGGCAAACGATAGCGTAAATGCGCGCCGTGTGGGCAAGGTCTGCTTATGTTGACCTGATCCCATAATAATTGCCGAAATAATCGGATACATCGGCAATACACAGGGGGTAAACGCGAGGCCAATACCGAGCAGCAGGAAAATACCCAACGATAGCCATAGAGGCTGTGCCGCGAGATCAAAAATATCGTCGGTTTGACTGTTCGCGACTATTTCTTCAAAGCTAATTGCGGTCGAGCCATCACCGCTAACCGCATTGAGATATATGGTTTTGGTGGTTGGAGGGTAACACAATCCTGCATCAGCACAGCCTTGGTAAGAAACGGTAAAAGGTTGGTCAGCTTCAGCGGAATGCACTACATACGTGATGCTCACGGCATCGCGATACACAATCGACTCGCCGAAAAATTCATCGGTATGGCTCTCTCCCTCGGGGTAAACAGGTACTTCAGCTAGCTCGACTGATGGGTCAGGAGCAAAGCGATGCTGATATAAATAGTAGCCATCGGCCACCGTCCAGGTGAAGGTGATGACAGCGCCATTTTGGCGGTAATCGAATTGAAATGCTTGGTCAACGGGTAAGAATTGCTCTTGTGCAAAGGGGTCGTCACCGGCGCCAAAATCTTGCGCCTTCGCATCGCTTGTGAACAACTGGCCAGCAACGATTAGCGCGAGCGCAACGAACGTACTGCGTAATACCGTTCCGAGCATCATGTCTTAACCTTCCTGAGTTACTTTCTCTAACCAAGCTAAATAAGCAGAACTACCTTCACTGATAGGAATAGCAATGAGTTCTGGAACTTCATAGGGATGCGCTTCTTGCACTAAAGCAAACAAGGACACGATGTGACCTTCTGTAGTCTTAATCGCAAGTGTGACCTCTTCGTCACTGTGAATATGATTTTCCCACCAATACATAGAGGTGCTTGGTGCGGAAATGTTCACACAAGCAGCTAACTTGGCACGTAACGCCTTCTCAGCGAGCGCTTTAGCGGTGTTTTTGTCTGGACAACTACATAAAACCAGGCGGAATTCATTTGTTGTATCGTGAGCTTGAGTCATTGGGACCCTCGTCGAAGCCAGAAACTAATAAGGTGTCTTCACTGCGTCGCACCAGTATACGTAATTCAGAAAAAATTTTTACTGAAAAACCTTGTGTTCGCAAAAATGCCCCCCATAACTGTGGCACTAATCTTTTAACTGCTCGAAAGAGCGCTGTTATCAACCCACAACTTAGGTTTAGGAGTTATCACACATGAAACTTCGTCCTTTACATGATCGCGTGATCATTAAACGTTCGGAAGCAGAAACCAAATCTGCGGGCGGCATTGTGCTGACCGGTTCAGCCGCTGAAAAGTCGACTCGTGGTGAAGTTGTTGCCGTGGGCAATGGCCGCATCCTAGAGAACGGCGACGTCAAAGCATTAGACGTGAAAGTCGGTGATTCTGTGCTGTTTAATGAAAGCTACGGCGTGAAGACACAGAAGATCGACGGTGAGGAATACCTCATCATGAGCGAGTCGGACATCTTGGCTATTGTTGAAGGCTAAGTTCGGATCTCGATTAGGTCGTCAACGAATTGATAGAGGAAAAGAATCATGGCAGCTAAAGAAGTAAAATTTGGTAATACCGCACGTCAAAAGATGCTGAAAGGCGTCAACGTGTTGGCCGATGCAGTCAAAGTCACCTTAGGTCCAAAAGGTCGCAACGTTGTCTTAGATAAGTCTTTTGGCGCTCCGGTCATCACCAAAGATGGTGTTTCTGTAGCGAAGGAAATCGAACTGGAAGACAAGTTCGAGAATATGGGCGCACAGATGGTGAAAGAAGTTGCGTCTAAAGCAAACGACGAAGCGGGTGACGGTACGACCACTGCAACGGTATTGGCGCAGTCTATCGTTAACGAAGGCTTGAAAGCCGTCGCTGCGGGTATGAACCCAATGGATTTGAAACGCGGTATCGATAAAGCCGTTATTTCTGCGGTTGAAGAACTGAAGAAATTATCGAAGCCATGTGACAACACTAAAGCAATCGCTCAAGTCGGTACTATTTCTGCCAACTCAGACACCACTATCGGCGAAATCATCGCCAAAGCGATGGAAAAAGTGGGTCAAGAAGGCGTGATCACCGTTGAAGAAGGTCAAGCGCTGCAAGACGAGCTTGACGTGGTCGAGGGTATGCAGTTCGACCGTGGTTATTTATCTCCATACTTCATCAACAACCAAGAAAACGGCTCTGTGGAGCTAGAAAGTCCGTTTATCTTGTTGGTGGATAAGAAAATCAGCAACATTCGCGAACTACTGCCAGTGCTGGAAGGCGTTGCGAAGTCAGGCAAACCATTGTTGATCATCGCTGAAGACATCGAAGGTGAAGCGTTAGCAACTCTGGTTGTGAACAATATGCGCGGCATCGTAAAAGTCGCAGGTGTGAAAGCGCCTGGTTTCGGTGACCGTCGTAAAGCAATGCTGCAAGATATCGCAGCTCTGACCGGTGGTACTGTGATTTCTGAAGAAATCGGTATGGAACTGGACAAAGCGCAGTTAGAGGACCTCGGTACTGCAAAACGCGTTGTGATCACCAAAGACAATACCACTATTGTTGATGGTAACGGCGACGAAGCAGCAATTGAAGGCCGTGTGGCACAGATTCGTCAGCAAATTGAAGACACGACGTCTGACTACGACCGTGAGAAGCTGCAAGAGCGTCTGGCTAAATTAGCTGGCGGCGTAGCAGTCATCAAAGTCGGTGCTGCAACTGAAACAGAAATGAAAGAGAAGAAAGCCCGTGTTGAAGACGCATTGCACGCGACCCGTGCTGCGGTTCAAGAAGGTGTTGTGCCTGGTGGCGGTGTTGCTCTGGTTCGTGCAGCCAGCAAACTAGCTGACCTGCGTGGCGACAACGAAGACCAGAATGTCGGTATCAAGTTAGCGTTGCGCGCAATGGAATCACCATTGCGTCAAATCGCGATGAACGCTGGCGCTGAAGCTTCAGTGGTCGCGAATAATGTGAAAAATGGCGAAGGTAACTACGGTTACAACGCCGGTAATGATACCTATGGTGACATGCTCGAGATGGGGATCTTGGATCCAACCAAGGTCACTCGTTCAGCGTTGCAGTTCGCATCATCAATCGCGTCATTGATGATCACGACTGAAGCCATGATCGCTGAAATCCCAAAAGATGAACCAGCCGCACCAGACATGGGCGGTATGGGTGGCATGGGCGGCATGATGTAATTTCGGTTGCATCATAAAATCCATTCAAAAACAATGAGTTGAAATTGGTGTAGACGAAATTGTAGACATCAATGTAGACAGTCAGAAAAGGGGGGGTGTTTCGGCATCTCCCTTTTTTGTTTGCAACAAACTTAAATTTAACGCAAAAGAAAGCCCCTTGCGGGGCTGTCTTTAGTTTATATGTTAAGCAGGAGAAGAGAGGTACACTCTACTAGCTACATCATATTCAGGTTTTTTGATTACACCTGCTTTCTGTGCCTGCTTTAAAAACTCAAGTTGTTGATTAAGCTTTTGATTTTCCGCCTTTTGCGTTTCAATAACCTTCTCTACTTGCTTAACTAAATAGCTCATAGTGTTCTCCCTGATTATGACAACAACTCATACTTTGACCCTACAAGAACCATTTTGTTCATTTTGTGAGTATAGTCCACACAAAAATCATGTAGTCGATTTATTGCTAATCTTAAGTCTGCATTGTCAGTATAGTCATCAATTTCTAATTTTAGTTCATTTTGAAGTGTTTTGATACCGAGCATTCGACTGTGGCTGTGCCATCTATTATTGTCACTTAGAAGTTGTGCTATTTCTTCTGCTCGTTCAGCTTTCTCATCATCAGTAACTGGTTGTCCTAATTTCGCTGGTGTACTTCTATGCTCACTCCAGTCACGAAATTTAAATTCTACTAGCCACTTTTTCAATAGCGAAATAGATAGATCCCTAGCTTGCTCGTATGCTCTGAGAGATGCTAAATCCAAACTATTTAACATTATGATTTCAGCATTACTAAGTACCCCTCCACCAGAACTCCTAGCAATGAGTTCGTTGCATTTATCCAGATAGCCGAGGGCCGGAACCCACTTACCATCATTATTTTGCACTTGTGGGTCGATCGGGCCTAAAGACGATGAATAATCCATATATATCTTATTGCCAGACATACACCATATGGTGCCAGCCGACATAGCCACATCAGGAACTAAAAAATCAATATTCTCATAAAAATGGCGTGACATCTCGACCATTTTTTCAACGCTCTCAGCTGACCCCCCACCGGTATGGAGTATGACTAAGAGGTTGTTTTTTCGCTCTGCGTTTTTCCCATGCTCCTCTAGTTGTTGGCGAAATAGATTTTTAGCCCAAAACTCGATTGGTCCGTAATATATAATTACGTCGTGATTCGAGAAATGCTCCTGCTGTAGCTCCGTCAATTTATCTCGCAAAGCATTTTCTACAGATCCGTTTACTATACTCATCGCCACTCCTTGTAATAATTTTCAGCAATTCTATGATTTCATCGGACAAACATGTTAACTTTGTATCATGTTAAAGTTTTTTTTATAAGTAATAGCATTACTAAAGGTTGGCGGATAACCGAATCGCTTCTCGTATTCGCTATGAATTATCTCAGCCAAAATATCAGCCTTGCTCGAACCAGTTAGAAAACTGTCGTGAATTGGTATCACAGGAATCCCCTGTTCAGCCGCTCTAAGCTGAATCCCCCTAGCCAGTTCACTGTCCAAGTATTGCAGTTGCTTCCAACTAGACGAATACAAGAACTCAGCGATGGGCTTGTGGGCTTGCCTAAAGCTCTCTATGGCTTGCTTTGCTTCATTTGAGGTAAACCCTAAGCTCTGACGAATAGCGCCAGCGGCAGACTTCTCTGAATCGGCATTAAGCGCAATCAGAGCCACTTTCTTAGCGGTCTCTCGGTCATATCCGTCAATGTCATAGCCATCTGCTGGCGCTGGTTTGCCTAGATAGTTGTAGAGCATACGAACGTGCATGCTTTTAATGTCTTGCTCAATTGTTGGCTCACCGTCGATGATGATAGTGGAACGTTCAGCCTTGCTTAGACATTGAGCATGACCATAGTACCGACCACCGATATTGAATGAGCCTTTGAATGAGCGTTTAAAGCGGACATTACGAGAGCCTAGCGATACATATTGGTCACTTAGAACTAGCTCGCCAGTGTCGTTATGAAATCGCTCAGCAGGACGATAAGACCACGTTGCTGATTGCCTTAGCTCGTTCAATAGCTCCAACTCTGAGCGCATTAAGCGTGTCTCATCGTTATCTTGGTAGTCGATGAGTTCACCCTCGTCATCCTTAAGAACAATGCTCTCAGTGTTATCGTGAAATGGCATCACCTCAGCGCTGGCGCTAAGCTCACTGAGAAGCTCTCTAGCGTTGTCTGTTGGCAACCAAAGTGATGCTAAGCCTACGCTGAAATCTTTGCCACGATAGCCTTTATGGCACTCTAACAGCCCTTTATCAGCCAGATCTTTCAGTACAGAACCAAACACTACTCGACTAAAGTCACACTCCTGATAACGCTTGATAGTTTTGTGATGGGTATTGGATGTCGGGCAGATAAAGCCTGTCATCGCTGAATGTCGCTGGGTCTCTCGTAGCGCTCTAGCTATGTTCAGGAGTACAGCTTGAAGTGCTTGCTGAGTTCCTCTTCTAGCTCTGTTGCTAATGCTTGGATACCACTCACTAAACAGGTCAGTTATTGCACTACTTGATAACCCTAAGCTGGTCTCTAGTGGAACAACTCGAACATGCTCAGTGTAACCGTAGGTCTTGCTGAGACTCTTTGACCACTCGTAGTGAATCTCTGAGTCAGTAATCAGTTGATGAATCATGGAATCCTCCTAATGAGGACGCTGAGATAACCAATGGTCGTCTAATCCACTGGTATATGACATAAGGTCGTCTCTAATATAGGTAAGTCACCCCCCAGCGTCTTACTGGTTAATGAATAACTAATGAAATGAAGTCAGTGAGGTCTAGTGCTTGGTCAATGCTTGGCTAGTAGTTGGTTGATGAGTGCTAAGACAAGGGCTAGAAGTCTGTTTATAGACCAGTCGAAATCACTTAGTTCGATGGTTAATTAATCAATTTAAGACAAGATAACTGGTAACTAACAGACAACCGCTAGCTCATTCGTACCATGATGGTTATTGAGTCATTATCTACCAAGCCAATGACCAGACAGTCACCAGTAGCTGACTAAGTAAGGACAAGACCACCACTACTGCGGCGGCTTTATCATAGGGGTGGGAATTGCTAGAGAACGCTAAAAACAGGGGCTTAGCCTCCCCATAGGGATGTGATATAGAATCGTTAAAAACCATAAGTAATAGTTATATTAAGCTGGCTAAAGCAGGCTGAATGAACAACCCTCTGCCTGTTTCTATTGCCTCACGGGGTCATAGCCATTAGTATTTGTAAATAAAAATTTACCTTCGAGCCGTTTTAAACTAGGGAAAGCAGATGTCTACAAAGTTAACTCTTAAATGTCCAGTTCGTGGCATTTTAAAAGCATCCAAGAAAAGCAAGGATGGATTAACACCAACCGAAGAGTATTACAGAGTAGAAGCTATAAAGTACCTTGTAGAAGAACTAGATTACCCTGTCGACCATATAAAAATAGAGCCTGTAGTCAAAAAGTTCGGTAATGGGGGGCGTAACAGTTTCCGAAGTGATTTTGCGGTTTTAGATGTGCCAATAGATAGTATTGACACTAACGATGTGGACACGCTGTTATCGCACGCAATCCTATTGTGTGAAGTGAAGCGCGACAACGCAAAGTCAGATTATGTAAAGCATACCCAAGTTCAGCCAATGCTTGATTTTTCTAAAAGAGATGATTGCATAGGTTTGTATTGGGACAACGTAGAACAACGCGTGTTTTGGCAAGAAATCGAGGGAGGAACTAGAGGAACTCTAGAGGGGCCTCTTAGCTTTTTGCCTGAATATGGCATTCAAATAAAAACGAAGCCTCTAACATTTGCTGATACTGCGCCGTCAGACTCCTTACTCGATGTTTTTGAACGGATAGAGAACATTTTGCATCAAGCATCGTTCGACCACGAGAAACGATACGAGATTATCTTACAGTTATTGCTTGCAAAAATATTTGATGAGCACGCTCATGCGACAAGGCCTGATACTGAGGTCGGTATACAGGATTACAGTGCAATAGGCACCCCATCGAATACTGCATTGAATAAATTCAACAAGATCCTAGCGAAGGCTGTGACTTTTTATGAAAAGCATCTCCCGAACCCCATCGAGAGCTCTATTCCAGTCTCTGGTGATACCCTGCTAGATGTCCTAAGGATATTGGCTCCAGTTAGAATCACACACTCAAAACGGGATATTGTTCAGACCTTTTACATGAAGTTTGCTAAACACATGTACAAGTGGGATCTGGCACAGTTCTTCACACCGACCGAGGTAACTGATTTTATCGTCAAATTGGCGAACCCTCAGTTTGGTGAACATGTTTGCGACCCTGCATGTGGCAGTGCCGACTTTTTAGTTGCAGCATTTCACATTGGTCGTGAGTTCAACCCAGGATATGCAGATTGTGTATGGGGCGTTGATAACTCGGCGAATGCTGTCCAAGTGTCAGTTTTAAACATGGTTCTAAATGGCGATGGTAAAACTAATATTCAAAAAGCTGACTCTCTAGAAACAGTAGAAGATAGTCTTAGTAGATACGACATCATGCTATGTAACCCACCCTTTGGTAAGAAAATCATAGAGAAAAGAAAGTCGGTATTACGGCACTTCGATCTGGGATATGAATGGTCGCTTTCTGAAAATGGACTTCAGAAAAGCTCTAAATTATTAGATTCGCAGGAATCTGGGTTGTTGTTTGTTGAAGTTTGTCTGAAGCAAGCTAGACCAAATGGCCGAATTGGTATAATCCTGCCTAATGGCTATTTGGGGAATCGCTCGCATCGTTACCAAGTATTCCGTGAATGGTTATTAACACATGCGCGGCTTGCAGGAATTTGTTCTTTCCCTAGATTTACTTTCAAAGCTAGTGGTGCAGATGTAAGTGCTAGCGTTTTGTTCTTGGAAAAGAAATCAAAGCCTTCAAGCCCCGCGGATGATGACTATCAATTCTTTGTCGAGATGATTGAGAAGGTAGGATGTGAAGCAGGTAATAAAAAAGCTGCACCGACTTATGTCAGAAATCCAGACGATGGAAGCTTTATTGTAGACGATGACGGGGATTACATAGTCGACTCAGACTTTGAGGCCGCTATAAATCGAATCAGAGCAAGCGGCGCTACTGAATGTTTTGATTGGTTGACTGAAGGACAATCACCCGCAGATGGATTTGAAGGATGGTCTATTGATATTAAAGAGGTGTATTCAGACCCTGATTTAACCATTGACCCCAAGCGCTACAGCAGAAAAGTACGTCATCTACGGGACGGAATAGCTAAACACGACCATCTCGTACTTGGAGATATAGTTGATTTTATTGATGAAAAGAAAACTTCTGGAGGAGCCGCTGTAAGAACAGTCCCTTCTCGCGATTATTTCTATGTTGAACTTAGCGATATAGGGTTTGGCGACTTTAATAGCAATAAGCTAAAGGGATGGGAATTACCCAGCAGAGCACGACACTTCGCTGAAAGTGGAGATATTTATTTTGGCTCAATATGGGGGAGTGCCGTAAAGTGGTGCTTTATCGGTCAAGGTTATGATAGTCATGTTGTAACAAATGGGTGCCACCGTTGTCGTATTAAACCGGAGTTTGAACATCACCTGATTGATTTGCTGGCTTATATGAATACTGAGGGCTGGGGAGTACAAATGCGTTCTTTCGCAAGGGGTTCAGACGGTTTGGCAGAAATTTCACGCGATGACGCTAAGAAGGTTATTATTCCAATTATTAGAAACGATTCAGTTAGGAAAGAGCTAGATGGGTATGTTGAGAATCTTAAGCGAGGGCGTGTAACTATAAAGTCTGCGGTAAGCGGACTTATTGAGTCTGGAGATTGGCAAATAGATGAGCCTGAAAAGCGTCCTAGCCATATTGTCTTGGTGTAAAGTTCAGTTACTCACGAGCGGCTGAGACTTTATGCCTCAGCCTGTTCTTCAAGTATTCGATAGACAGTCGCTCGACCAATCCCTAGCTTTTTAGCTATCTGCATTTTCTTAACGCCTTGCTGGTGAAGCTCAAGCACCTTGTCTCTATCGACAGACTTCTTGCGCCCTTTGTAAACGCCACGTTGCTTCGCTCTAGCAATACCTTCTCGTTGGCGTTCCAAGATAATCGCTCGTTCAAATTCGGCAACAGCCCCCATAATAGATAGCATTAACTTCTGAGATGCATCGTCACCGCTCCCTTTGAACTTCAGATCCTCTTTAACGAAGTGCAACGTAGTATCCTTTTCATTGAATTGTTTAATCAGACTCAGCAGATCTTCGAGATTACGAGCCATTCGGTCGATGCTATGAACGTAAACAATGTCTCCCTCACGGACATCCTTTAGTAACTCGATTAATTGTGGGCGCTCAGTAGTAGAGCCCGAACATTTATCTACATAAAATTTATTTAACTCCATTCCCTCTAACTGGCGCTCAGTATTTTGGTCAACGGATGATACTCGGATATAGCCAATTTTATACATACAAAAATCACCTCAACTGTCTCATTTAACTCTAGACTGATAATTTTATACTGTCTTAAAATATTAAAATCAATTCTATTGATACACTTTTTTGTGTCTCATTTGTGTGTATCGTTGAGGTATACCTAAATGAATCACTGTGCTGGGAGGATTGTATCGCTGGATATTACTAAGTAAGGTGTGGAGATTAGCTAAAGCTTGAGAGGGCGCTGATGATTCCGTATTACCGTGATAGTGAAGACGCTAGGCCTTTGTTGTATTTAGACCAGAACATAATCGACTCTTTGCGAAAAGGCGTTTACTCATTTGATGACGCCACATTCTCAGAGCGCTTCCGTGCAATTTACTCAGACGAAACACTCAGAGAGATAAGTCGAGCGGAAGATGGTGGTGGAAACGCTACGGAATACTTGAATGTTCTAAAAGAGTTAGAAGCGTTTCATTTGCGGTTAAACCTAAACGCCCAATTCACGCCGACGGGTGATGCAATCATTCAGTCTCAGAGTCCTGCTGAGGTATATCAGAACTTCATTCAGAATCGCGACCTAGATTACTTAGTTGAAGCCAACTTACTAGTCACTCACAAGGTAATGGGAGGGCTACCAGATCTTACAGTCGACGACATAATTAAGAGAATGCTTGAAGCATTTGAGCGTAACGCTAAGTCACTAGAAGACAACATAAGAAATCTAGAGCCATTCTTCCCAAACGCTAGAGAAGAGCTTCCGCGCCTATTTGAGTCTTTAGGAACAATGAAAGCAGTCTCGCTAAAAGACTACAAAATCATTCTTAAGCAGCTTGCGGATAACCTTAAGACCACCCTTAAGCTTAACGATACTTCTCAGTCAGCGCTCAGTCGTTACCGAGAAGAGCTTAGGCTAAGCCCAAAAGACCTTAATAACATAGAGCCACCAAAAGTTGTCGAGCAAGTGTGGCAAGTGATATCTCGTGACGAAAACATTAATCAGTCAGACGTTACCATGTATCAGTTCTTTGGCGTAGATGCTCCTAACCCCATAAACCCCGAACGAAGGAACTTCGTGTCTGAGCAGGTATCAAGCGTCTACTTTCATCTGAACTTGGCTGGTTATTACCCCGATAAAGGATTAAAAGAACGTAAGAGATTTGCTAGTTCCTTTAGTGACATGCAGCACGTTTCGTTAGCCACGCATTGTGATTACCTGTTAAGTAGTGATGAGCGACTCATTAAAAAAGCAGCCGCAGCCTACGAATTTACTGGCGCAAGGACTCAAGCGCTTCTACTAAAGCTTCCCAACGCTTAGGTCGTTGGCGATTCGAGATATGTTCGATAAGCACAAGCACCCCTACGGGGGGGAATCGCTTTTCCTTATTTGTCGAATAGGCTCACAAATTTTTTTGCTAAAATTGCTCGGCCTAGATAAAAGCTGAGGGAAAGAAAAAATGGACGAATTAGTAAGCCTCCATGAGCAACTTGAACAGAAGAAACGCGTGATAGCGACGTGGGAATTCACTCTAAACAGAGCTAAGGGAGAAGTTGAGCGACTAAACCAAGAAATTGACGAACTAGCTTCTCGACTTGCAAGACTGGTAGTAAAAAACGCAGATAAACTTGATGTTTGATATTATAGCTCGGGGCGGTTTACGCCCCAGCGCTTTCCAAAAGATCTCTAGCGTCCTCTAGGTCTTTCATACTCTTAGTTTCATTCAATTCGTGCAGCTTCTCACCCAAACCTACCAGTCCGTCATTGTAGTCGAATAACAACGATATGAATGAATCCATAGATTGCATACTCAACTGATAAGCTATCCCTGCGACATACCTGCGGTAATATGCTTCTCCAGCTTTTATCGTTACTCCGAACATATCTTGAAAGTCTGTTGAATGACATTGAGTCAGATACCATCCGTAGTGACGAGGGTATAGTCCGTTTAACGCTGGCTTGTATTTATCAATTTTTATAGGCTTCGATTTTGCTTTTTTTGCCATAATTAACCTCACTTCATTTTGTTACCTAACCATTCAGTTCTAATGTAATTCTCAGCTTTACTGGCGCTTTCACTCAGTTTCTGTACCTCATTGTCTTTCGCATAGTAACCGTAAGACATCGTTGAACCTCGCTTGTGACCTACGATTTCGGCAGTAATTGTCTCGGGTATGTCACAGCGTTTTAAGGCCGTGATGAACATGCCCCTGAATGAGTGGAAGCTCTTTGTTGAGTCATCTGTAATGTGGTTAGTTTTTAAAACTGAGAACCAACGGCCAAATGTCTTCCCTTCGATGCCGAGTAGTGGCGACTCATCGTCTAGTTGCTCAGCGATAACTTTTAGCTCACTGGCTATGTCTCTAGGGATAGGAACGTTTCGAGTTGCCGCTGAAGTTTTGCCCTGCTCAATAAATATGTATGGAACGCCTCCTTTTTCCATCAGATGACGCTTTTTAAGGTTACCGAGTTCACTTAAACGACAGCCAGTAAAGAGAGCTAGCTGAATGTATAGCTGGCGCTCTCTTGATTCACCGTTGATAAGCTCCATGATTTTTCGTAGTTCATGAGGCTCAAACATCTGCTTTCTATTGTTAGTAATTGGGCTAGTGTAACTGTGTCCTTCAAATGGGTTTTCACCGCTAACTTCGCCTAAGTCACGAGTATTCTTCCAAAGGGTTTTTAGACGGCTCATGTGAGCTTGGCACGTTGCACGAGCTTTGGCCTTCTCAATCGTTGCCAGAAAGTCATAAGCATGTCGTCTCGTGATGTCATTTATAGGCATATCGACAGCATCCATAAATTCAAGGAACAGGTTTACGGACTGCTCAACTTTGCGTTGCGTTTCCTTCGATTTGTTCACGCCATGTCGATTAAGCCATTCAGCTAAAGCTTCACGAACGGTAAAGGCGTAATAGCGCTCATAATTTTCTTTGCCATTGACGGTCATGTAAGCTCGCAGTGTTAGCTCATCACCACGTTCCAACAACTTTTCAGGATAAATCCATGCATCCCAATCTTGGTTGATTTCCTTTTCAGCTCGCATTTCACGCACAAGTTCTCTGAACCTTTTATTATCATCGTCGGTTCTCGTTAATGCTGAATGAGCAAGCTCACCGTTTATCTTATCCCTTAACTTACGAGCTATATGAACATCCGATGTGTCCAAGCTACGAGAGATGGTTGCTGTGTCAGGATAGAATTTTTGTAATGCTTTAGGAACACGTCGCTGATACCACCAGACGTTACCCCGAAGCTTTAGATGGATGTTATTGCTTTTTCTTTTTGTCATTTCTACCACTACAAATGAAGACACTAATGTAGACATTGATGTAGACAGGTATTATCTCTGAAGCCCAGAATCCACGCAATACGTGGGCTAGGTGATAGTCAAACATGGGCATGATGTAAGTCCTGTCATGGCAGTATTAGAAGGGCGACTTGCGAGTCGCCCTTTTTTATTGCCCGAAATAAGTTAAAGCCATGCAAAGAACTGTCACATTTGCGGCAAATGATGCATCTTTACTTATGAAAGCTACCCAAGGAGGTACATTATGAAACAGTTAACTACACTATCGATGGCAATTTCATTGGCGCTAATGAGCTCGACTGCGTTGGCAGCGACCGCCAAAGTGGAATTCAAAAATCCAGACGATTACCGTGACATTGAAGCAGTGAATGAACGGCAGTCATCTTTCCAAGCGCAATTATTTGAGGGGCTGACTAAGCATTTTGAAAGTTTAGCCGCCCAATTGCCTGAAGGAAATACGCTCTCGATTACAGTCACTGATTTAGACATTACCGGTCGCGTTGAACCTACTTACGGTCAAGGTGGTGCAGCCTACATGCGAATTGTTGATCGCATCGACTACCCACGCATTGAGTTTAGCTATCAGTACACCGATAGCTCAGGTGCAGTGCTCAGTGAAGAGTCCGTAAATTTACGTGACATGGGTGCGCATCAAACCATGCGAGCAGCGAAAGAAAGTGGTCGTGATGAGCTGTATTACGAGAAAAAGTTGTTGGACCGTTGGTTTAACGACACCTTTGAACGTAATAACTAAGATTCAGTTATAAAGGAGTTTTACTGGGCTCGCCGGCTATCTCTCGGACTAATTTAGGCACGAGAAACCCAGGCAGACGAGCTCGCAACTCCGCCTCAATCAAGCGGGCGCCTTCATCGCTAACAGCGAAGTGACTGGCGCCCGCTACTTTATCCAATTGATGTAAGTAGTACGGCATAATCCGTGCGTCAAACAAAGCTTCACTGAGTTCGGTTAGCGTTTCAGCGCTATCATTCACTCCCTTCAACAACACACTTTGATTGAACAACGTAATACCGTGTGCCGCCCAAAGCTGCGTACCTGCATGTAGCGCTGGTGATACCTCGCGCGGGTGATTGGCATGCAGCACTAAAATACACTGCAATCGGCTTTGCTGCAGACGCTCCGCGAGCTTTCGTGTCAATCGACTGGGAATGACGACGGGCAGCCGACTGTGAATACGAATTCGCTTTAATTGCGGTAAAGCTTCCAACTCGGTTAATAAGCGCGCCAATTGTTGGTCAGTCGCCATTAGCGGGTCGCCCCCACTCAGAATGACTTCATTAATGGCTGGATCTTGCTTAATGTAATTCAGCAAATGAGCGCGTTCCTGCGCTCCAAAATGATGATCTTCATAAGGGAAGTGGCGCCGAAAGCAATACCGACAGTTGATAGCGCAGCCACCTCGAAAGATAATCAGCACACGCGATTGATACTTATGCAGAAGCGCTTGCGTTGAACCTTGCTCAACCAAGGGATCAGTGGTGTAACCTGGAGCTTCAACAAATTCATCTGCGTTTGGAAGTACTTGCAGCAACAGTGGGTCGTTACGGTCGCCACGGCTCATCAGGCTGACAAAGTGCTTGGGGACTCGCAGCGGAAACAAACGTCGTGCAGCAATATCATCTGTACTCACTTGGTCCGTCAGGTCCAGTAGCTGAATCAACTCGTGCGGATCCGTGACCGCTTGTGCGAGTTCTTGCTGCCATTGCGGCCGAATAGAGATGGTTGCAGAGGTCGTCACGGGCTTCCTTCAAGGATAAGAGTTTCGAAAATTCTTTGGATTCGGCACTGATTTTACCTGAAAATTGTAGCGCTTTGGTTTATTATTGCGCGCGAAATCGCTTATTTGAAAGCATACGAGGAAGCTATGGCGAACTACAGCACCAATGAATTTAAAGCCGGTCTGAAAATCATGCAGGACGGCGAGCCTTGCAACATTCTCGAAAACGAGATGGTCAAACCAGGCAAAGGGCAGGCCTTTAACCGGGTTCGTATCCGCAAATTGATCAGCGGCAAAGTGGTTGAGAAAACGTTTAAATCAGGCGATAGCGTTGAAGGCGCTGACGTCATCGATGTCGACTTAGCTTACTTGTACAATGACGGTGAGTTCTGGCATTTCATGAACAACGAAACCTTTGAACAAATTGCAGCCGATGCGAAAGCAGTGGGCGATATGACCAAATGGTTAGTCGAGCAAGATATCTGCACGCTCACGTTGTGGAACGGCAACCCGATTGCGGTGACTCCGCCAAACTTTGTCGAACTGGAAATTGTCGAAACCGATCCAGGTCTGAAGGGCGATACTGCGGGCACTGGCGGCAAACCAGCAACCTTGAGCACTGGCGCGGTTGTGAAAGTACCTTTATTCGTGCAAATCGGCGAAGTCATTAAGGTCGATACTCGCTCTGGCGAGTACGTATCACGCGTTCAGAAATAACGGCCAGAAGTATGCAGCATGCCGATGAGTGGCGCCCAAGCGCAACGCTGGAAACGCTTCGTCAGCGTGCTGCACTTTTGCAACAGACACGAGCGTTTTTCGCTGCGCGACAAGTCTTGGAAGTCGATACTCCGCTCCTAAGTCGGTTTGGTGTCACCGATGTTCATTTAAGTAATCTCGAGACCAAGCTGAGTGGCGATAGCCGTAAGTGGTATCTGCAAACCTCCCCTGAATTTGCTATGAAGCGTCTCCTCGCTGCCGGCTCCGGTTGCATCTATCAACTAGGTAAAGTGTTTCGTAATGACGAGCAAGGTCGGCGACACAATCCCGAGTTTACGATGCTTGAGTGGTATCGCGTTGGTTTTACTATGGCAGATCTTATTGCTGAGGTGAGCGCTTACTTACAGCAAATGCTGGAGCTAAATCAAGTACAATCATTCACTTACGCTGAGGCCTTCAGGGTATTTTTGGATGTCGATATCTTTGCTTCGAACGGCTTTGAACAATTGCAGGCACAACTGCTCAAACGATCGGAAGTTGCTGATTTAGCGGCCCGAGAGAGTGATTTTACGACGCTTCAGCAATTGGCTCTGAGCGTAGTGATCGAGCCGCAATTACCCGCGAATACAATTGTTTTCATCACCCATTTTCCGATTGCGCAAGCTGCGCTTGCTGCACCGAGCTCGGATGATCCTGCGACAGCCCAACGTTTCGAAGTATTCGTGAACGGTATAGAGCTAGCCAATGGCTATTTTGAATTGACTGATGTCGCCGAACAAACAAAGCGGTTTCAGAATGATCAGAAACAGCGAGCCCAAAATGGGTTAACAGCAATGCAGGCCGATCCGCGATTACTTGCCGCGTTGGAATCGGGGCTCCCCAGTTGTGCGGGTGTCGCTCTTGGTTTTGATCGGTTGGTGATGCTTGCCACTCATAAGCAACACATCGAAGAAATTTTGCCTTTTGCGCATGACCGCGCCTAGTGCGCGACAATCATTTGAACAGTGACTTGCCCCAAGTATCGTGATGTTATAATATAACAATCGAATTCACGACCTATGGTTCAAAGATTTTTCCATGACCAAGCAATCTATCGATAAAACTGGAATGTGGGTAACAACACTGTGCGCTCTGCACTGCTTGTTGCTGCCTGTGATTCTGCCTTTGTTGTCGATGATTGGGTTGTCATTTATTGGAGAAGAAATCTTAGAGCGTGTGATTCTGGGTACCAGTATCATTCTTGGCATGGTCGCATTATTTATTGGTATGCGTCAGCATATGAAGGCGTATCCAATTGCCCTATTGTTAGCCGGTGGTGTGATTTATTGGCACAAAGATAGTCTCGGTGAAATGGGCGAACCCATTATTATCTTACTCGGCGCTTCAATGATTATCGCTGCACATTGGGTCAATTTACGATTGATTCGCGGCAATACAGCTATAGCGGACGCCGTTTCAGAATAACACCTGCTTCCATATGGTGTGTGTACGGGAACTGATCAAAGAGTGCATAACGCTGCACCGCATGGGTATCCGTTAACGCCGCAATATTTTCTACCAAAGTTTCTGGATTACACGAGATGTAGACAATCGTCTCGTAGTGTCGAACTAACTCTACGGTTTCTGCATCCAAACCTGCTCGTGGCGGGTCAACCAAAACGGTGTTGCACTTAAATGAGCGAATATCAGCCTCTTGCGCTCGACGAGATTCGAGTTCTCCCGCCATCACCGCACTGAACTCCTCAGCAGACATTCGCACCAAAGTGACATTATCGATGTTGTTCAGCTCACAGTTGTAGCGTGCCGAAGCTACTGATGTTTTGCTGATCTCCGTGGCGAGCACCCGCTCAAAGTTCTGCGCCATTGGCAAACTAAAGTTACCGTTTCCGCAATAAAGCTCGAGTAAATCACCGGTACTATTCTTGGTTGCATCTATAGCCCACGTCACCATCTGCTGATTGACCGCCGCGTTCGGTTGAGTAAAGCTGTTTTCAACCTGTTGAAACCAGTAATCTCGATCTGCAATGGTCAGCTTTTCGAGGACCCAGTCTTGATCAAGAACAATTTTTTGTTTGCGTGAGCGGCCAACTAAGTGAATCGTCGCGAACTGCTGCAAATGTGCGCGTAGCTCTTGAGCTGCAACTTCCCAATCGTCGCCAAGCGGACGGTGATAAATGAGCGAAACCAAAGCCTGCTGATGAGTCGTCGTTAAAAATTCTATTTGGAAGAGCTTACGTCGCAATGCCTCGTTCGACTTCATGTAGTCGATGGAAGCTTTCATAAGCGTGTTGATCAGCTTACTTCCTACCGGGAATTCATCGATTCGAATGCGTTCGCGCGTGTCTGGATCAAACATGATGCAGTACATGTCATCGCCTTCATGCCAAATACGAAACTCGGCTCGCATTCGATAATGTGTAGACGGTGATGCAAATAGCTCGGGTTCGCTCTCACAATAGGGGCCAATAAGAGCCTTTAAGCGAGATACTTTGTCGGTCAATTGCTGCTGATAATCTGCGTGTTGTATAGCCTGGTGCGTCATGAGTGCCTCAATTCAATGAGCGCGCATTGTACGCATTTTGGGCTTTACAAAAAAGCTCAAAATTAAGGGTTGCAGTTGATTACAGAAAGTAACAATATGTTTCAAGTGCTGGTTAAAATAACAACTAAGTACGACGAACAACAGGATTTCTAACAAGAATAATAAGGTTTTATTTATGTCAAATCATACTAAACGTGGCGTGTTCACGCTCGCTGCACTCTCTTTTGCTGTTGCGACAGCAGTGCAAGCCGCTCCAGCAGATAAAGAGCGGGTCATCATTCAATTTAAACCGGGTAGCAAAGCGCAAGTTGAGCAAATGGTTAACCGTGTCGGCGGTAATAAGAATGTCGATTTGTCTAACTTTGACGCGATGGCAGTGACGGTTCCAGCGCAAGCGTTGAACGGTCTTCGTAACAACCCCAATGTGGTTTTGGTTGAAGAAGATTCGCCACGTCAGCTCCTCAGTTCTGAATATGAGCCGAACCTACCTTACGGCATTGTTCAGGTTCAGGCGGATCAAGTGTCTGATGCTGCTGCAGGCGCAGTCAAAGTATGTATTATCGATTCTGGTTATGACCTGGGTCATCCAGATCTGCCAACCAGTGGTGTAACAGGTCGCTTTAATAGTGGCAGTGGCAACTGGTATTCAGATGAAAACGGCCATGGTACTCACGTTGCAGGTACTATTGCAGCATTGACAAATGGTGATGGCGTAGTCGGCGTGTTGCCGAATGGTCAAGTGAACCTGCATATCGTCAAAGTGTTTGGCGCATCAGGTTGGAGCTATTCGTCTTCATTAATCGCTGCCGCTGATGAGTGTGCGCAAGAAGGCGCAAAAGTAATCAATATGAGTTTGGGTGGCAGCCGCGCTAACCGTACGGAAGATCGCGCGTTTGGTCAGCTGAACAGCGCAGGTATCTTAAGTATTGCCGCTGCGGGTAATGATGGTAATACACGCGACTCGTATCCTGCTTCTTATGACTCTGTAGTATCGGTTGCTGCTGTAGACTCAACGGAAACTATTGCTGCATTCTCTCAGCAAACTTCGCAAGTAGAGTTAGCTGGCCCAGGTGTTGCAGTGTTGTCATCGGTTCCACGTGGTACTGGTGAACGTGTTGAATTGACTGTTGGCGGCGCAAGCTATGCTGCAACAGGCATGGACGGAACTGCTCGCACGTCAGCAACGGGCCCTCTCGTTGATTGCGGTATTGGTGATTCAGCTTGTGCCGGTGCTGCTGGCGCAGTGTGTCTGATTGAACGTGGCGTGATTTCATTTGCTGAAAAAGTTCAGGCTTGTGAAGCGGGTGGTGGTGCTGCGGCAATTGTGTTCAATAATGAACCCGGTGTAGTTCTCGGTACCTTGGGTACATACAGCGCTTCTATCCCTGCTGTTGGAGCAAGTGATACTGATGGTGCTGCTATGTTAGGTCAGCTGGGTAGTTCAGCGACTGTGGGTGTGACAGATAGTGATTGGGCGTTCTTTGATGGCACCTCTATGGCGACACCTCATGTTGCTGGTGTTGCAGCATTAGTTTGGTCGCAACATACTGCATGTACTAACAACGATATCCGTGCGGCGCTTGCGGCAACGGCAATCGATAAAGGTGCGGCTGGTCGCGATAATGCTTATGGCCATGGTATTGTTCAAGCCAAAGCTGCGGTTGACTACTTAACTGCTAACGGCTGTGGTGGTTCTGGTGGTGGCACTGGTGGCGATACCGGTGGCGATACTGGTGGCGGCGGTAAGGGCGGCGGTAAAGGCGGCCCTAAAGGCGACCCTAAAAACTAACCAAAGCTTTTAAAAGTTGAAGAAAAGCCCACTTCGGTGGGCTTTTTTGTTCTTTTTCTCAACGGTTTGCGCAGAAAAGCAGCAGTCAGCAAAAAAACATATCAAAATGCTCAAAAGGCGCTTGACGGGCGCAGTTAAATCTCTAAAATGCGCCCCACGCTTGAGGCAGACGATGAAGTCGCCAAAAGCAGCAGTTTAC
>NZ_PIPR01000003.1 GCF_003987355.1 Pseudidiomarina aestuarii
ACGGCGGTGAGGCAACCGGAACGCTCACGGTCAATGTCGATGCGATTGAAGTCATTCGTGTGGATGGAAAATCCAGTGGGGGTCAGTTGAGTATCTGGCTCGCCCTGATGGCTCTGGGTGGCGCGCTTTGGCGTCGTCGCCCACGGGCTCAACTGAAACGCGCTGCATAAGCTAACGACCCAATAAAAAGGCGACCCGAAGGTCGCCTTTTTTATTACTTTAGCCCTATTCTTCGATGCGCTTTTTCAATTGCACGGGTTCACGATTCTTACGAATGCGAATGTTCAGCAGTTCGACTAACAGCGAGAATGCCATCGCAAAGTACACGTAACCTTTTGGAACGTGGAAGCCGAGACCTTCGCCCATGAGCGTGAAACCAATCAATATCAAGAAGCTCAAAGCCAGCATTTTAATGGTTGGGTGCGCGTCAACAAAATCGCCAATGGCTTTAGCTGCCAACATCATAACCAACACGGCAACCACAACGGCGATAATCATGACGGCAACATAATCAACGAGGCCGACTGCTGTAATCACTGAATCGAGTGAGAAGACAATATCAACTACGGCAATTTGCGTGATGATTGCAGCAAAAGTAGCTGCTTTCCCACCGCTTTTCTGTTCATGCGTGCCCTCAAGGGCATGATGTATCTCTAGTGTGCTCTTACCAAGCAGAAACAAACCACCGAAAAATAGAATGAGGTCACGCCCCGAGAAGCCCATGTCGAAAACATGGAAGAGCGGTTCGGTCAGCCCCATGACCCATACAATCGAGAGCAATAGCGCGATACGCATACCCATTGCCAACATTAAGCCTATCTGTCGCGCTTTCTGCCGTTGCGACTCCGGTAGGCGTCCCACCAAAATTGAAATAAAGATGATGTTGTCGATACCTAGAACAATTTCTAGAGCGGTGAGCGTCGCCAGCGCAATCCAAGCTTCCGGCAATAAAATCCATTCAAACATAAAGTTCCACTTACATTGGTTTACGATTGAATTACAATACGAGGGTTATTGTGACTAAACAAGTAGCAATAAAAAATTGCGTTCACAGCTATCTTTGCTAGTATGCGCAACCCATATAAAACGTTTATTTCCGCAGCAACAAAGGCGAACTTTTATGTCTGCAAATTCGTTTCTTGGTATGTTTGCCAAGTCGCCGATCAAACCAATGATCGAGCACATTGAACAGGTTCATGACTGTGCAATGGCCCTCAAACCTTTCTTCCAAGCCGTCTATAAAGGTGACTGGAAAGAAGCTGAAACCCATCGCAAAGAAATCGTCCGCAAAGAGAAAGCTGCTGACGACCTCAAGCGTGAAATTCGACTCAATCTTCCTGGCGGCTTATTCATGCCAGTTGAGCGTACTGACTTACTCGAGTTGGTATCGCAGCAAGATCGCATCGCCAACAAAGCCAAAGATATCTCAGGATTGATCACCGGTCGGGAAATGCAAATTCCTGCGGATATGGTGGAAGGTTTTGATGCATATCTGCAGCGTTGTCTCGATGCAACTGACAAAGCGAAAGAAACCATCAGTGAATTTGATGACTTGCTGGAAGCCGGTTTCCGTGGTCGTGAGCGCAAGATTGTCGACAACATGATCTCTGAACTCGATGGCATCGAACAAGACACCGATGTGTTGCAGATTCAATTGCGGCGCCAGTTGCGTGCACACGAGCAAAACATGAATCCACTCGACGCTATGTTTCTCTACCAAATTCTGGATTGGGTAGGTGACTTAGCTGACCTCGCAGAGCGCGTAGGTGCGCGTTTCGAGCTGATGCTCGCCCGCGTCTAACAGGAGACTCACGATGGATATTATTTCTACGTATAACCTCACGCTGATTCTGCTGGCTGCGGCATTTGCTTTCTTTATGGCATGGGGGATTGGTGCCAACGATGTTGCCAATGCCATGGGTACATCGGTCGGCTCGAAAGCATTGACGATCAAGCAAGCCATCATCATCGCAATGATTTTTGAGTTTGCTGGAGCGTATCTCGCTGGCGGCGAGGTCACCTCGACTATCCGTAAAGGTATTATCGACTCTGCTTACTTTGTTGATACACCGGAAATTCTAGTCTTCGGGATGATAGCATCCTTGTTAGCAGCTGGTTTTTGGCTATTGATCGCCTCATGGCTAGGCTGGCCAGTATCTACCACACACTCGATTATTGGTGCGATTGTAGGTTTTGCTGCCGTCGGTGTGAGCGCTGACTCAGTAAATTGGAGTAGCGTAGCCGGTATTATCGGCAGTTGGGTTATTACACCGCTGATTGCGGGTTTATTGGCGTACTTCGTTTTCCTCAGTGCACAAAAATTGATTTTCGACCAAGACAACCCGTTTGCTATGGCGAAACGTTATGTGCCGGTCTATATGGTTCTGACAGGTTTTGTTATCGCCCTGGTGACACTGACCAAAGGCCTCAAGCACGTTGGTCTTGAGTTCTCGATGTTCCAGAGCTTCTTGATAGCGCTGGTCGTCGGTGTTGTCGTTGGCATTATTGGTCGGTTTGCGATATCAAGAATTAAGTTTGACCCGACCGCAGACAAAGATATGCACTACACCAACGTCGAAAAGGTGTTCGCGATTTTGATGGTCGTTACCGCTTGTGCCATGGCATTTGCGCATGGTTCAAATGACGTCGCAAACGCTATCGGTCCGCTCGCTGCAGTCGTCAGCATTGTTGAAAGTGGCGGTGAAATTCAAAGCAAAGCGAAATTGGCGTGGTGGGTATTACCGGTTGGTGCTTTCGGTATTGTGCTGGGTCTGGCGATGTTGGGACGTCGAGTTATCGCTACCATCGGTAAAGGCATCACGCATTTAACCCCAAGTCGTGGTTTCGCGGCAGAATTAGCTGCCGCCAGTACGGTGGTGATTGCATCAGGTACCGGTTTGCCGATTTCAACGACGCAAACGTTAGTTGGCGCCGTATTGGGTGTCGGCATGGCGCGTGGTATCGCAGCATTGAACCTGGGTGTGGTTCGCAACATCGTCGTATCGTGGGTGGTCACACTACCAGCCGGTGCGATTATGTCGATCATCTTCTTCTATATTCTCAAGGCCTCTTTCGGAGTTGCATAAAAGCCGGTGAATAGTGAAAAGTGACAAAAAAAAGAGACTTCGGTCTCTTTTTTTTTTGCCTGCGAAAAACTTTTTTTGATGCGGTTTCGACTACAGTATGGAAGCTAGCGGATACGCCGCTGTGATAAAGGGAATCATTCTGTGTTTGCACCGTCTGATCAGCGCCTCGTCAAACGAGCGCTCGAAAATAATAAACAAGCATGGCTCGAACTCGTGAAGCGCTACGAAGGATTAGTCTACAACTATGCCTTGCGCATGGTGAGCAATCGCGACGACGCACTGGATTTGATGCAGGAAGTGTTTCTGTCGGTCTTCCGCAACTTGGCTGCTTGGCGTGGTGAAAGTTCGTTTAAGAATTGGATGATGACGATTGCGCATCATCGTTGCATCGAGCACTACCGTCGCCGGAAATCGTTTGAAGCCGACTATGACTTTGAGCAGGAAGCCTCGACCGCTGATTGGGACAGCCCTGAAGCCGTCTACTCAGGGCAACAGCAAGGCCAGCGTCTGGTTCGAGCGATGCAAGAGTTACCGATTGAACAACGTGTCGTTGTTGAATTGAAGTTTTTTCAGCATTTGAGTTTGCAAGAAATTGCTCAGCAAACTGAAGCGCCTTTAAACACCGTGAAGTCACGTTTATATGGCGCAGTGAGTAAGTTACAGGAATTGGTGGAGGTCGTATGAGTAAGCACCAGAATTTTGAGCAGTGGCTGCAACGCACAGCCGATGACTTGGTGAATGAGCCAGTGCCAGAGTGGCCGCGTGAGCGCACGTTTCGAACCACTGCAGTCAACACATTACGATGGTGGCAGAAGCCATGGTTGCCCATGACCTCATTAGCTGCATCGGCATTTGCCATGGTGTTGGTGATCGGCCAAGTGCAGATCCATAACACCGCCGACGGTTTCTCGGTCAGCTTTGGTGGTGGCGTTGATGAAGCTAAGTTAACTGCGATGGTAGAGCAACGGCTTAATGAATACGGTGCAGCGCAGCAACTAACGCTGGCCAACTACGCGAGCAACTTGCGCGAAGACTTTCGTGAAGATTTCCGCAGTGAGCTTGGTGCTGCCAATCAGCAACTTGTGAGCTACGTGTTGGCAACCAATCGGCAGGAACGCCAAGACGATATGGAAGATTTAATTCGTTACGTTAATGCACAGCGCGAAGATGATCAGGTCTTTTTCGCCAACCAGTTACAACAATTTTCAGAAGATTGGCTGCAACAAACCAGCTATCCGATGAGCCCTATGAATAGTACTCAGGAGTAATACTTATGCGTCAATTAATGATCGCTTCAGCAGTAGCTTTAGCCGTGGGCACGGTCGCGATGACCGCTCAAGCCAACTCGGAACAACGCGCAGAATTGCGCAAGCAATTAGAAATCATGAATAGCATTTTTGAAACTTCACTCAAGCAAGAAAATTCAGGTGAGCGTCGTTTTAGTTTTGGCCGCAAACTGGAGTACAGCTACTTGGCTGGGCAGGGTGTGGTCTATCGCACTCGAGTGGGTAATGGCGGATTCCAAATGTTTTTTAGCAGTGATGGGGCACCGCATCCGCCGTCTCCTCCTTCGGTTGCAACGGTGCCATTGGTTCCGCAAGTTGAAATTATTCGTGACGATACCGATAGTGACGAGATGGTGCGGATGTACTCCAGTGATTCGTTCGAGTCATTGGAAGCACTGGAAGAGCTGGAGGCTCTCGGCGATGAAATGGAACTGATCATCGAATCACAAGAAATTGTGATTGATGGTGACTCGGTCTGGACGAGCAGCGGTGAAGCGGACGAATCGCGCGAGAAAGTGCGTGAAATTACCCGCAACATTCGCGAATCAGGACGCGAACTTCGCGATGTCAGCCGCAAAATCCGTGATCTCGAATTTTCACGCCGCTCAGCCAATGGCGACGGACTCGTGAAAATCGAAAGTGAGCTGGAAAAAGCGCGCAAAGATATGCGGGAACTCGAGACCGAAGTGCAGCGGGAGACAGAAAAGCTCCAGGCAATCAATGCCGAACGGCAGCAGAAAATTATGGTTCGTCGTGCGGAACGCGAACAACAGCGTGCCGAGCGTATTGCACAGTTTGAGCAAACCATGGCGCAAACCTTGTGTGACTATGGACGGACGCTGCGGTCGTTACCGAACGGCGAGAACATTACCTTTATCCTCGAGGGTGCAGGTGACAAAGAGCAAGGTGGTGAGGACAAAATCTTCATTTTCTCGAAGCGTAATGTCACCGAATGTTCGGGTTCTGACGGTGCCAGTGATCTACTTTCAGAGGCAGTCACGTATTCCTTTTAACTGGTCATAAGATCGGTTGTCATCTCTTCAGACGCATCCTTGTGATGCGTCTTTTTTTTGCGCAACAAAACAGGTAAAGTACGCCTCCCGCAAGCCACATGAATGAACCGCCAGCAATGAACGTTTCAGATTTTACATTCGAATTGCCAGACGAACTAATTGCCCGTTATCCGCAACCTGAACGCAGTGCCAGTCGCATGTTGTGTCTCGATGGTCCTACGGGTTCTATCACGCATAGCCAATTCACCGCTATTGTGGACCAACTCCATGCGGGTGATGTGCTGGTATTCAATGATACGCGGGTTATTCCAGCTCGATTGCTGGGGCATAAGCTCAGTCAAGAAGAGGGCGCTGGCGGTAAAGTCGAAGTGTTGGTCGAGCGCATTATGGACTCGCATCGGGTGTTGGCGCATTTGCGCAGTAACCGAGCGCCAAAAGTTGGGCAGCGTATGTTGCTTGAGAACGCTGTCGAAGTAGAAATGATCGGCCGCAAAGACGCTTTGTTTGAACTGAAATTTCTCACTTCACAGCCGGTGCTTGAAGTCTTGGAAAAGTATGGGCATATGCCATTGCCGCCATACATTGACCGTCCCGATGAAGACAGTGACCGTGAGCGCTATCAGACCGTCTATAACAAGAAACCGGGCGCGGTGGCAGCCCCTACCGCGGGTTTGCACTTCGATGATCAGATTTTGCAGCAGCTTCGCGACAAAGGTATCGAGTTTGCCTATGTAACTCTGCACGTTGGCGCGGGCACGTTTCAGCCAGTGCGTGTCGATGTCATTGAAGAACATGTAATGCATAGCGAATATGCTGAAGTTCCAGCGGAGACGGTGGCAGCTATTCAAGCGGCTAAAGCACGTGGGAATCGTGTTGTGGCAGTCGGCACGACATCAGTGCGTTCGTTAGAAAGTGCTGCTCAGGCAGCAGGTTCAGACTTGATCGCACCATTTTTCGATGACACTTCAATATTTATTTACCCTGGTTACGACTTCAAGGTGATTGATGCAATGATCACCAATTTTCATTTACCCGAGTCGACATTAATCATGTTGGTATCGGCGTTTGCAGGTCGTGATGCCGTATTAGCGGCCTATGCCGAGGCGGTACAAGAGCGTTATCGCTTTTTCAGTTATGGCGATGCCATGTTTGTGACGAAGCAGAACGGCTAGGGTATACTTGCGCCTCTCGGACTGTTTTTCCGTGTTTAACTCGGTGATGAAATGAAATTTGAACTCTTAAAGACCAGCGGCAAAGCACGCCGCGGCCGCATGACTTTTGATCGTGGTGTGGTTGAAACACCTGCCTTTATGCCAGTCGGTACCGCCGGTACTGTAAAAGGGATGAGCCCTGAAGAAGTGGCGGCTACCGGCGCACAGATTTGCCTCGGTAACACTTTCCATTTGATGTTGCGTCCTGGTACCTCAATTATTAAGCAGCACGGTGACCTGCACGACTTTATGAATTGGGACAAACCCATCCTCACAGATTCGGGTGGTTTCCAAGTATTCAGCCTGGGTGAACTGCGCAAAATCACCGAAGAAGGCGCGACCTTTCGCTCGCCAATCAACGGTGAAAAAATTCTTCTAACTCCAGAGAAATCGATGGAAGTGCAACGTGATCTGGGTGCTGACATTGTCATGATTTTTGACGAATGTACGCCACACCCAGCAACCGAGGAGCAGGCGCGTACGTCGATGGAGTTGTCATTGCGTTGGGCACAACGCTCGAAGCAAGCACACGGCGACAACCCCTCCGCATTGTTCGGTATTATTCAGGGCGGCATGTACGAAGAGCTGCGCAGCGAGTCATTGAAGGGTCTTACCGAGATTGGCTTTGACGGTTACGCCATAGGTGGTTTGAGTGTAGGTGAGCCGAAAGAGGATATGATGCGGGTGCTGGATCATATCGCCCCGGAAATGCCAGCGGATAAGCCGCGCTACCTCATGGGTGTGGGCAAGCCGGAAGACCTGGTTGAAGCAGTCCGTCGTGGCGTCGATATGTTTGACTGCGTAATGCCAACGCGAAATGCTCGCAATGGTCATTTATTCGTTAGCACTGGCGTGGTGAAAATTCGTAATGCCGTACATCGCACTGATACTGGACCCTTGGATCCCGAGTGTGATTGCTACACCTGTAAAAATTACTCGCGCGCTTATTTGCATCATCTGGATCGCTCCAATGAAATGCTCGGTGGTCGGTTAAACACGATTCACAACTTGCACTACTATCAGAAGGTGATGCGTGACTTGCGTGAGGCGATTGCAGACGATCGCCTCGAAGCGCACGTCGCTGAATTCTACGCGAAACGTGAGATGGACGTTCCCGCGCTTAAATAGCGCGGGCGATATCGACGACGTATGGCTTGATGCCGGCGAAGAAGAACTCGACGGCAATGAGCATCACAATCAGACCCATCAAGCGCATCAGGATCTTGGAGCCACTGCGGCCTAGTTTTGCGAGCAATTGACGACCGCTTGCTAAGACAATGGCGGTGAGCACGCAGACCACAAAAATGGCGACGTACATGCTAATGGAGCTGCCAGGACCGGTGCTGGCTTGATTCGTCAAGATAACCATAGTGATGGCACCAGGGCCTGCAATCATCGGTATCCCGAGCGGTGTAACGGCCACATCAGAGCCAAAGTCACCGTCGGTTTCGCCGTCGACACGTTTCGGTACGGTGCGGCCACGTAGCATTTCGTAGCCCATCACGAAGAATAGAATGCCACCGGCAACGCGGAGTCCGTTGACGGAGATACTAAAGAAGCTGAAGATTGCTTCACCGAGCAATGCAAAGACACACAACGCGATAAAGGCGGTAATTGATGCCCGCATCGCCACCCAGCGTGCAGCTTTTGGCGTCATTGCCTCAGTCAACGCGATATAAATAGGAATCGCCGCGATCGGGTTGATCATGGTGAACATAGAAGTGAACTGAAATAGAAATGTCTCGAGCATTGTGGACTCCGCCAATAAAGCGCTGCGCTAGGGTAACGAGCTCAGCTACTGTAACGGGATATTGTAACGAGAATGTAGGGCAAAGCAATGCATTCACGCGAGTTGCAGAGATTGCCCGAAAGCAAAGAAAAACATGATCTCTGGCTTTACAAGAGGATCTGAACTCGCTACAATTCAGCACCATTTTTAATTGTCGTGGTTAAAAATTAACCAATTCGATAACCAACAACAGAATTTTCATTGAGGTGAGATTTTAATGCCAGTTGTTAAAGTAAAAGAAAACGAGCCGTTTGACGTAGCACTGCGTCGTTTCAAGCGCTCTTGCGAGAAAGCAGGTGTACTGTCTGAAGTTCGTCGTCGTGAATTCTACGAAAAGCCAACTTCAGAGCGTAAGCGTAAGAAAGCCGCTGCTGTTAAACGTCATGCGAAGAAGCTGTCGCGTGAGAACGCGCGCCGCACTCGTCTTTACTAAGACCGCGCTTGATTCTTGCCTGATCGTGTAAACGATTAGAAAAGCCGAATGGGGAAACTCATTCGGCTTTTTCATTGCGTGTTTGCAAGGCTTGCGTTTCACAGTAGAATCGATCGCTCAATTCAAGAGCTGTTCCGTTTCAATCAAAAGGACTTTCATGGCTGGTCTCATTCCCAAAAGCTTCATTCACGATCTATTGGATCGCGCGGATGTTGTGGAAGTGGTCGATAGCCGTGTACCTCTGAAGAAAGCTGGGCGTAACTACCAAGCCTGCTGCCCATTTCATAACGAGAAGTCGCCAAGTTTCACCGTTGCACCTGACAAACAGTTTTACCACTGCTTTGGTTGTGGTGAGCACGGCAACGCCATTGACTTCCTTATGAAGTTTGATGGCCTCGAATTCCCCGAAGCGATTGAAGAGCTGGCGCGGATGATGGGGCTGGAAGTGCCGCGTGAACAAGTGGTGAATCCACAAGCCGAAGCACGCAAACGCGCTCAAGCTGCTGATGACTATCAACAAATGGAATTGGCGGCGAAGTATTTTGCGCATCAACTGCGCAAACATCCTAACTCCGCGCGCGTCATCGATTATTTGAAAGGCCGTGGTCTCAGTGGCGATATCGTCAAGAGCTTCCAGATAGGCTATGCACCGGCTGAATGGGATGGCTTGCTCAAAGCACTCGCCAAATCACAAAACGATAAGCAACAATTAGCGGAATTAAAGCTGCTGAATAACAACGATAGCGGCCGTTTCTATGACTTCTTCCGTGACCGTATTATGTTTCCGATTCGCGACCGGCGTGGTCGTGTGGTTGGTTTTGGCGGTCGTATTCTGGAAGGCGATGGTCCGAAGTACCTGAACTCACCTGAAACTCGCGTATTCCATAAAGGCCGCGAACTTTACGGTTTTTATGAAGCACGCCAAGCACATAAGAATCAGCTTGAGCAAGTCGTCATTGTCGAAGGCTATATGGATGTGGTCGCGCTGGCGCAGGCGGGTATTTCGTATGCGGTAGCGTCACTAGGCACTGCAACCACGACCGAGCAGCTGCAGATGCTGTTCCGAGCTACTAAGCAAGTGATCTGTTGCTACGACGGTGACCGAGCGGGTCGCGACGCCGCCTGGCGCGCACTGGAGAATGCATTACCTTTGCTGACCGATGGTCTCGCAATGACCTTCTTGTTTCTGCCGGATGGCGAAGATCCGGACACCTTGGTGCGCAAGGAAGGCAAAGATGCGTTTGAACAGCGCTTAGGGCAGGCACAGAGCTTCACCGACTATTTCTTTGAGCATCTGAGTGCCCAGTATGACCTGAGCACCGACAGTGGCCGTGGTGCGCTGCTGAGCGATGCACGCCCGCTGATCGAAAAAGTGGCGAGCGAGTTCTACCAAGAATTGCTGACCGAGCGTTTGGCTAAGCTGTTGCGTCGCGATGTGTCGCAAATTAAGAGCCATGTAAAAACGCAAAAGGCGGCCAGTAACAAACCTTCCGAGGCGCTGAAGATGACGCCGATGCGCCGTGCCATAGGCTTACTGGTGCAACATCCATCTATTGGTAAAGAGATCCCTATTCATGATGAGTTGAAGGGACTCAAGGTTCCCGGTATTGAGCTGCTGCTGGCGCTCCATAAACAAACCCATGAACAACCGCGCACCAGTGCACAATTGCTGGAACTCTGGCGCGATTCCAAAGAAGAGAAGGCATTACGCCAGCTAGCGAGCTGGCAGCACCAACTCGATGATGAAGATGTCGAGAAAGAGTTCTACGGTATCTTTTGCTACTTCATTGATGAGTTTGTGAAACAACGGGCTGATGAATTGATTGAGAAGGAACGCCAAAGTCCGCTGACCAAGGTAGAAAAACAAGAATATCTCACCTTGTTGAAATACCTTAAAAAATAGCTAATTTCGCTAATCCGTTGGTGAATTTCGCACTGACGTTTCCTCACGCTTTCTTGCAAACCGTTACATTTAAAGGCTTTCTCTAGTTGGCATCATGCTTGCATACTGTATCTGTCAGAAGTCGACGATACTTCGATCCGAATCATTACTAAATATCGATATGCATAATACCTATGGAGAGTACAGATGCGTAAAACTCAAGTAGCAGGATTAGCCGCAGCATTGGTTGCTGCTTTAACTTTACAAGGTTGTATTGTGGTTGCTGACGGCGACGGCAGTTATAGCTATTCATCCGACGATTGGCAGAAGCAAGAGCGTGAAAATCGTAAAGTCATTGCGAGTCTCGACGAAGGCGCCACAATCAACTACATAGAAAACCGCTTGGGCACGCCGAACTTCTCTGAGTTGTGGACTGTCGATGGCGACAAGTATCGCGTTCTATACTATCGCACCCATCGTGTCGACTCAGACGGCGAAACATCGAAAGATGAATGCACGCCATTAGTCTTTGTGAACGGCAGTTTAGTGGGTACTGGTGAGCTAGCTGTGAGCCGAATTCCTGCTAAGAATTGATTAAATTCTGGCTGAAAACTACAGAATCTGCTATCATTTCCGGTCTTATATTTATCTCCCTTTCGAATATCGATACCGGGGATTAAGACCGGTTTTGCTTATTTAATTTTTGCTCGTTAAATAATAGGTGGTAGATCTGTATGCAGCAGAGTCGTCAATCACAACTCAGACTTCTTATTGCCAAAGGAAAAGAGCAGGGGTACCTGACCTTTTCCGAAGTGAATGACCATTTACCTTCTGAGATTGTAGATTCTGATCAAATTGAAGACATCATCAGCATGATCAACGACATGGGCATTAAGGTGTTTGAAAACGCACCGGATGCCGATGAGCTGATGATGAGTGAAGACACCGCCGATGAAGACGCAGCTGAAGCCGCGGCGCAAGCATTAGCGAGTGTTGATGGTGAGTTAGGCCGCACCACTGACCCAGTGCGCATGTACATGCGTGAAATGGGAACTGTTGAGCTATTGACCCGTGAGGGCGAGATCGATATCGCAAAGCGTATCGAAGAAGGCATCAACCAAGTTCAGTGTTCGGTAGCAGAATATCCAGAAGCAATTAACTTCCTGCTCGAGCAGTGGGATACCTGTGAAGCTGAAGAAATGCGTCTGACCGACATCATTTCAGGCTTCATCGATCCTAATGAAGTAGACACTGCGCCAGTGAGCGCTACGCACATCGGTTCTGAACTTTCCAAAGAAGAATTGGAAGACGAGGACGATGACGACAGCGATGACGACGATGACGATGATGCGAACGAGGGTGGTATTGACCCAGAGTTTGCCCGTCAGAAATTTGGCGAATTGCGTGACCAGTACGAGAAAACTCGTACTGCCATTAGCAAGCACGGTCGCGATCACGCCAAAGCACGTGTTGAAATTGAAGCGCTGAGCGACTTGTTTAAGCAGTTCCGTCTGGTTCCGAAACAGTTCGACCGACTGGTCAAAGACATGCGCGACATGATGCATCGTGTGCGTGTGCAAGAACGTTTGATCATGAAAATGTCAGTCGAGCAAGCGGGTATGCCGAAGCGTAATTTCATGAAGGCTTTTGCTGGTAATGAAAACAGTACGGCTTGGTTGGACGCGCAAATTGGCGCTGGTGAAAGCTACTCGGATGCTTTGAAAGAGCTGAAAACTGAGCTTGAGCGTTGCATTCACAAGCTTGCGGAAGTCGAGATCGAAACCGGTCTGACCATCGCAAAAGTGAAAGATATCAACCGTCGCATGTCAATTGGCGAAGCGAAGGCGCGTCGTGCCAAGAAGGAAATGGTCGAAGCGAACTTGCGTTTGGTTATCTCAATTGCGAAGAAGTACACCAACCGTGGCTTACAGTTCTTGGATTTGATTCAAGAAGGTAACATCGGCTTGATGAAAGCGGTCGACAAGTTCGAATACCGTCGTGGTTATAAGTTCTCAACTTATGCGACCTGGTGGATTCGGCAGGCAATCACGCGTTCAATCGCGGACCAAGCACGTACCATTCGTATTCCAGTGCACATGATCGAAACGATCAACAAGCTGAATCGTATCTCGCGGCAGATGCTGCAAGAGATGGGTCGTGAGCCGTCGCCAGAAGAATTGGCTGAGCGCATGGTCATGCCAGAAGATAAAATCCGTAAGGTGCTGAAAATTGCCAAAGAGCCAATCTCTATGGAGACGCCGATTGGTGATGATGAAGATTCGCATCTGGGTGACTTTATTGAAGACACCACGCTTGATTTGCCGGTGGACTCAGCAACTTCAGAAAGCTTACGCAATGCGGTACGTGAAGTCCTCGGTGGCCTCACGCAGCGCGAAGCGAAAGTGCTGCGCATGCGCTTTGGTATTGATATGAATACCGACCATACGTTGGAAGAAGTCGGCAAGCAGTTTGACGTAACTCGTGAACGGATTCGTCAGATTGAAGCGAAGGCGCTGCGTAAGCTTCGTCATCCAAGCCGTTCTGAACAATTGAAGTCATTCCTCGACGAATAGTCGCAAACCAGCGTATTCGTTGAACGAATGCGCTGAATGCGAGTCAGAAAAAGCTCCCCATGGCGACATGTTGGAGCTTTTTTCATACCGCGTATAAACGGGCTCGATGTGAAATTTGTGCCTAAATGCGTTAAAGTAGTGCTAATTTCGCTGAAAAGGATGATTTATGATCAACTCCCCAAAGCGTATTGTGGATGCGCACTTTCACATTTACAACAGCGCTTATCCTTTGATTGAGAATCAAGGCTTCTTACCGCCGCCATTCTCAGTTGAAGATTATCAACATCGGACCAAAGAACTGAATATTGTTGGTGGTGCGGTGGCGTCAGGCTCGGTACAGGGCTTTGACCAAAGCTATTTCAAGCCGACGCTGGATCAGCTCGGTGAGAACTTTGTGGGTGTCACCAATTTACCGAGTTCTGTTTCAGACAAACGTATTCTTGAATTGCATGAGCAGGGTGTGCGTGCCGTACGCGTGAATCTGAAGCGCGGCGTAGTAAGTGGCCTGGATAACATGGTCGACTATGGCAAGCGCATTTGGGATTTAGTCGGCTGGCATCTCGAGCTTTATGTTGATAGCCGTGAGCTGGATGACGTGGTACCGAAATTGTTAAAGCTACCGAAAGCATCTGTGGATCATCTCGGTATGGCACGCTCAGGGTTGTCACAAGTGCTGCGACTCGCAGAAGCAGGCGTTAAAATTAAGGCAAGCGGGTTCGGTCGCACTGAAGTGAACGTGGCGCAAGCCGTGAAGAAGCTCTACGACGTGAATCCAGACTGCTTGATGTTTGGTACTGACTTACCGTCTGCACGTGCCGAACGGCCCTTCAACCTCGGTGACATTGACACCGTATACGAAGCTCTGCCGAACGAAGCAGCCATCGATAAAGTATTCGCGACCAACGCAGCCGAATTTTACGGCATTAAACTCTAACTTTTCGCGGCTAAGGTCATGACAAGCGGGCGCAATTTTCATATACTTGCGCCCGCTTTTCGTTTTCTACGCAGCAATCTCCAAATGGCCCCTTAGCTCAGTGGTTAGAGCACCCGACTCATAATCGGTTGGTCCCCAGTTCAAATCTGGGAGGGGCCACCATCTCGCAAGCCCTCCATGTTAAGTCGACACTGCACTAATTAAAATTAGTGTCTGAGCAGATAATCGCCCATACTCATGTTTACCGGATAAACATAGAGTTCAAATTATGCAAAAACCAGCGATCCCAGAAAACGAAGCAGAACGCCTTCACGCACTAAAAACTCTTTGTATTTTAGATACGGGACATGAGGAGCGGTTTGATCGAGTGACACGTATGGCCAAGCGACTGTTTGGCGTTGACATAGCGTTAGTTAGCTTGATTGATGAGAATCGGCAGTGGTTCAAGTCAAATCAAGGAATGGATATTAACGAAACACCACGCGATATATCGTTCTGTGCTCATGCAATTAATGAGGATGGTTTGTTTATCATACCCAATGCCGTTGATGATGAGCGTTTTTGCGATAACCCTTTAGTAACGTCGGGACCCAAAATTCGTTTTTATGCTGGTTACCCCTTAAAGTTACGGGTGGGATTAAAAATCGGCACGCTGTGCTTGATTGATTCGACTCCTCGAGAAATGAGTGACGAGGATCGACAACTTCTCGCGGATCTTGGCGCAATGATTGAGCAGGAAGTGAAATCCATTCAGTTGGCAACTTTAGATGAGTTGACTTTGATATCGAATAGGCGCGGTTTCTTAACACTTGCTGCTTATTCTATTGGCATGTGCAGACGCCATGAGGTTCCTTTTACCTTTGTCGTTTTTGATCTGAACAAATTTAAACAAATAAATGATAAGTATGGACACCATGAAGGTGATTACGTATTGAAAACTTTCGCGCGGCTCATGCTTGAGACGTTCCGAGAATCGGATGTTGTTGGTAGATTCGGAGGCGACGAGTTTACTTTAATGTTGTCCAATGCGGCTGGAGATCAAGTCGCGACAATACTTGCTCAGTTTGCTCAAGCCGTTCAGGAAGAAAACGACTCGAATCAGAAACCTTTTAAAATAGAATACAGTGCCGGTATCGCTAGTTTTGCTCCAGACAATGACTTAACAATAGAGAACATGATTAAGGTAGCTGATGCAGCGATGTACGAGCATAAAAGGAGATGAGTGATCGTTTCGAATCAGAGATGTTGCGCTCAGCTTTTCTGGCGGGGTTAGGGCATATTCGTTTATAAGATGCTTAAGGATCGGAAGTAGAGAACGTCGCATTGCCTTTTCTATTTGTGCTAATCTCAAACAATCGCCCAAATAGGACATAACGCAGTGAAACCAATAACTTCTTACCTCGTTTGTTTAGCGCTTCTTTTCTCGCTCTCGCAATCAAGCAGTGTGTCAGCGCAAGAAGCTGATCATGCGGCTGAACAAGAGCAGACAGAGCAACCGGTGCCAGAGCCAACGCGCTTTAGCTCGCAGCACAAAGGCACGTTCAACGGTGAGCGACTCAATTACACGGTGGACGCGGGTGAAACCTATCTGCGCAATGCTGAAGGCGAGCCGACCGCGGCGATTTTTTCGTTTGATTACGTGGTGGATAGCAAGCAACAGCGTCCAGTAACCTTTATTTGGAATGGTGGGCCTGGGTCGTCGTCCACTTGGTTGCACATGGGCGCTTATGGGCCGAAGCGCATTGTTGTGCCAAGTGATGCCGAACACCCAGGAGTAGCGCCTTATACGATAAAAGACGCACCTGAAACGATTCTTGATGTGACCGATATGGTGTTTGTCGATCCTGTCGGAACTGGCTTCTCACGAGCAATCGGCAAAGGCAAAAAGGAAGACTTTTGGGGTCTGACTGAAGACGCAAACTCGATGGCTGCGTTGATTGCTGCATGGCTTACAGAAAATAATCGTTGGAATTCACCACTATTCTTATTAGGTGAGAGCTTTGGCACCACGCGAGCTGCAGCAGTGGCGAAGGTTTTGCGCGAAGACTATGTGATCAACGTCAACGGTATTGTGTTCGTTTCACAAGCACTCGATTACCAGGGTTCGACGCCTTATGTCGACGACAACATCATTTCTTATATTACCTATATTCCAACCATGGCGGCGACTGCGTGGTATCACGGTAAAGTAGAGCAATCCGATGATTTTGAGACCTTTATTCAGGAGAGCCGCGAGTTCGCAACACAAGAACTTCTCCCAGCCCTGTTTCAAGGCAATTTACTGAGTGATGATAGACGTGCTGAGTTAGTTAGCGAGCTGCAGCGTTTTACCGGTTTAAGTAAGGAATATATCGAGCGTGTCGATTTGCGCATCAACGCATTTCGTTTTGCCAAGGAACTCAAGCGTGAAGAGGGTATTGCAGTCGGTCTGCTCGATAGTCGTTACACGCTAGATGAGCGCGATGACGTCGCGCCACGCCCAGGCGAAGATGCGGCAGGTGCAATCTCACCAGCGTACAAAGCGTCACTAATGCACTACATGCGCAACGATTTAGGTGTAGATTGGAACCGTCCATACTTAAATCCTGCTGATCCTGAACTGTCTGGCAAGTGGCGCTGGAGTCCTCGTCCGAAAGGTAGCTCGTGGGAACCTCATTATGTGAATACGGCCCCTGACCTAGCGGCGGTACTGCGTAGTAATCCGTCATTGAAAGTCATGGTGGGTTCGGGCTATTACGACTTAATCACGCCATTTTTCGATGCCGAGTATACGCTTAACCGCCATGGCATAGCTGCGGATGACATCATCTATCACTACTATCACGGTGGTCACATGATGTACGTCCACGAACCCGCACGCAAAGCCCTACTCGAAGACACCCGTGACTTCATCAAGGTGCAGAGTCAAAGAGTTGATTAAATAGCCGCATCAATGCACAGCTAAATATAGGGGAGATCCCTTATATATCACTGTTGATTTAGATGTAACTCTGTAGAGGTCAACTATGATCTTTACGGAGAACAATAATGAAAAAAACTCTTCTAACACTTGGAATTATGGCCTCAGGCCTGCTCGGTGCGACCTCAGTTCAAGCCGACGCAGTCCTAGGACCGAAGCTCACGCAAGACATACAGAATCTTGTCGGCCCATACAATGTGATTGTGTCATTTGATCAACAAAGCGATATTGACCGAATACTACCGAACTTAGGGATTCGCTATGTTGGGCTGCAGACCATGCCTATGGCCGGCGCTACGGTGACTAAGCTGCAATTGCAGGCACTCATAGAGAATCCAGCCGTGAGCAGTATCTACGCAAATACTCCATTGGAGTACAGTAATTATACGTCTGGTGAGATCACCGGTGGTCATTATGTGCATGACTTCTATGACGTGACTGGCCGCGGCGTCACAGTAGCTGTTCTCGACTCTGGCGTTGATGCGACGCATCCAGATCTAGAATTTCAGACCAAAACGGTCGAGAACGTAAAGATTGTTGGCGACCTCGATTTGCTTGGTGGACGTAACGCGTTTATTGAGGGAGTTCCAAACAGCGATACTTCTTCAGGACATGGTACTCACGTTGCAGGTACTGTTGCAGGAACCGGCATGGTGTCTGTTAACGACGAACGTCGAGCATACTACCATGATGGTATTGCCCCAGGCGCTAACATTGTTGGCCTCGGTGCCGGCGAAGGTATTTCTATCCTGTATGCGTTGTTAGGATTCGATTATGCCATTGCGAATCAAGACCGCCTTAGTATTGATATCATAACTAATAGTTGGGGTGGCGGTGATGGTGCAGAATTTGATCCGAATAATCCCATTAACAAAGCGTCTTACGAAGCTTATAGCCGGGGTATGGTGGTAAGTTTTGCGGCCTCTAACTCAGGCCCTGCTGAAGACACACTGAACCAGTACGCGGTGGCACCTTGGGTTATTAACGTCGCCGCAGGTACCAGTGAAAAACTGCTCGCCGACTTCTCCAGTCGAGGCGTAGCGGGTCACCCGTTCAAGCTGCCGGATATTACGGCGCCTGGAGAAGGTATTACTTCTACTCGCGCTCCGAATACAGCAATTGGAGCGATGGGACCTGTAATCGATTCAAATCATCCTGAATATTATGCGTATTACCACACTATTAGCGGTACTTCGATGGCAACTCCCTTTGTAGCTGGCGTGGCTGCACTACTGTTGGAAGTTAACCCAGACCTCTCACCTGACCAAATCGAACAAATCCTGAAAGACACCGCTGAGCCGATGGATTATGCGCCACACGAAGTCGGTGCAGGTTATATCGATGTCAGAGCTGCGGTCGATCTTGCGAAAGTAACGACCGGCGAGCGCCTCGCCTTCTTGGCTGGCGATACCTTGTGGTCAAGTCAGGGTGCTTGGAATCAAGCCGATGATAGTGCTCAGCAATTCGTTTATGTGGGAAATTGGCAGAGTAAATACGATGATTCCGCGTTTGAACAAACGGTTACGATGGCTAGAAATAGCAACGCCTCTATTTTTGCGAAGGTACGTGGCGAGCGAGTGCGTCTTCACTTTTTAGCCACGAGCGATGAGCCAACATCTATTGAACTGATTGCAGATGGTCGTTCGTTGGGGACCAAAACTGTCTATGCTGCTGACGCATCAGCTGCATCGCCAAAAGATGTTGCCGTAGCTTTTGATAACCTGGGTGAAGGTATCCATGATTTGGAAGTTCGCATTCTGAATAAACGTGTCAAGTTTGACCGCATGGATGTCGATGGTGCTCTACTAGCTCCAGATGTTAGCTTTATGACCAGTCAGCAAATCGACTCGGGTACCATGGGTGTTTCGGCTGAAAACCTAGAAGTGCAGGAATTCCCTCTGGAAATCAATCCAAATGACGTCAGTATCACTTCAACGTTGACGTGGACTGGCGTGGCGGACCTTGATTTCTTCCTGGTAAATCCAGACGGTGTGGAAGTCGCTTCTAGTGCGTCATTAGAAAATCCAGAGGTAATCCAGTTCTTTACGGATACAGCGGGAACTTACACGCTGCGAGTTACTGGTTATATTAGTCTGGCAACGCCATTCACTATCACGACCGACATCACATCTGAAGTGCAATAACTTTAGCGCGATGCATTGAGTGTGTGCATCGCTTTATAGTCCCAACCGAAAAGGCGCCATCGGCGCCTTTTACTTTTGCGTCTTCCTGAGAAGCATGCTAATTAAAGTCTTAGCAACAGTTGCAATTCAGTGGAGAAGACCATGAAACTTGGATGCTTTTCAGTCAGCTTATCGGTTAAGGATTTGCAGAAGTCGCGGGAGTTCTACGAAAAGTTGGGATTTACCGTGTATGCCGGTGAGGAGTCGCATCGGTTTTTGATTATGAAGAATGGCGATACCAACATTGGTTTATTTGAAGGCATGTTCGACAAGAACATTCTGACCTTTAACCCCGGTTGGGACCAAGATGCATCACCGTTGGATTCGTTTACGGATGTAAGAGAATTGCATGAGCAACTCAAGGCCAAAGGTCTTGAAATTCTGCATCCATCACTTGACTCAGACAACGGTCCAGCAAGCTTCTCGGTCATAGATCCAGACGGCAATCCAATCCTTTTCGACCAACACGTATAGCGCAGTTACTGGCACGGAGGCCACAATCCATGTTCGAATATGTAAGAGGACTGTTTTCTGACGACCTAGTGGTTGAGCTGAGCGAAAATCGAATAACGTTTCGCAAAATAGGCGCCTCTGAATTTATCGAAATTGAGCCTTGGATAGCGCTCCAAACACTAAATGGGAAAGTGAGCATCAAGTCCATTGGGGCTGAGGCTAAATCACTAGCATGCGAATCCATTCAGCTTACGAACCCATTTTCTCACCCACGCTGTCTAATCGCTAATTTCGGTCTTGCTGAAAAAATACTCCAGCATGGACTTTTCAAGTTTCACAATTCAAAGTTTAGACCTGCTCCTAGAGTAGTAATGCATCAGCTAGAAAAACTAGAGGGTGGATTAACTGACATAGAAGAACGCGTATTACGCGAACTCGCGCTGGGAATGGGAGCAAGAGAAGTGTTGATTCATACGGGAGAGCGGCTCAACGTACACAAGCAGACTTTTGACACACTCATGGATATAGTTCATGAATATAAGTCAAAAAAGTGAGAGAGGTGCAATGAGCGCGCATCAAGAACAAGTTCGTGGGTTTGCTAAGTACAATCGTGAGTTCACCTCTCTCAGACAAGAACTCTGCGTCGCAGGCGTCACCGATTACTACGCGTATGTCAGCAGTTCATAGATACGCTGATTTATTCTAGCTAGAGGGAAATAGTACATGGAGACGTATCAATGTCTGTAAAGCCTTATCGAATTATTGCTGGAGTGCTGACTATGACCCTTATCGGTTGTGCATCTGCGCCTAAAACTACCTATCAACCGCCTTGCTTCGATACAGTGGATGAGGCGAGAACATTAGGGAGTGCGATCTTCCATGATGGCTTCAACGAACGAGTCAATTATTGGCTGAATGTTGAGAGGCAGACTCCGAAATTTAGATTTGGCCTGGCGTACGATGGCTTTGATGAGACTCAATATTGCCCAAATGGTGGCTATCCAATAGTCATTATCTATGATGATGAGTTCGGTCATCACAAAGAAGAACGCGTGATGAAAACGGCACAAATGGTGTTGAAAAACATGATTCGTCAATCAGAAAAGGAATCTTAAAATGAAAGGGTTTACCCACGGTTTGGTACTGGCACTGTTCTTAGTCGCAGCGATTGTGTGTTATGCGATTGGCCTTCCCTCTGGAGCTGCTGGTTTTGTTCTCGCCGGCATCGCATTTGAAGGCCTGTTCTGGTTTGGGATCTTAGGTCGCAAACGGAACTCTAAAGCACAGCCGTAATAACGCGCCGCGAAGTCAGAAGCCGGATAGTACAAAATCAACTGCGGCCATGATATCAGCGCGATAGCTGCTTAGGTTGAATGTCTTCGCACCAAGCTGATTACGATCGATTCCGGCAATATCTTGCGTCATTACCGTGAAACTCTCATTTTCGATTGAAACTATTGGGTTTAATCGTGTTAGACGCATTGAAGCGACCGAATGAGTCGGTGAAAGCGGTATCACAATAGTTGTGCGTAATTCGCTCAGCAAGTCATTTTGAATATCAAGCAAATAAGGATACTGGCGCTGAGTTTGTGGATTGGGATTCTGATAAGCAAAAAATTGTCCCATTAGAACTTCCTGACGCTGTCACTGAAAGAGCCGTTACTTTCAATGAATTTATTGTAGGATGCCATCGCATCAGAATTTTCCCGTAACCATTGATCACGTTGTTCTGCGCGTAATTTCTCGACGAGGGCTTGTTCCAAAGTAGCCGATAAATTGATATTTAAAGCACGCGACTTTTCCAGCAGGTCACTATTAATGCTGACATTAGTTGGCTTTTTCAGGGCATTCATTGAGTATAGATGACTCATATAGCGCTCCTTCTACTTTATTTGCACATCAGGTATGCGCATAGTTTAGGCGCATGTCATAGACTTTGCAAATAATCACTCTTAGGTTTCGCCTTTTTCGATTTGAAAACTAAACTACAGCGTAACCAAAAGGGGATATTTCATGAGCAGTGAAAAAATTAACTACGTCGAGTTTCCAGCTACCGATATTGAGGGGACGAAAGCCTTCTTTACTAAGGCGTTTGGCTGGAACTTTGTTGACTACGGTCCCGATTATGCTTCGTTTCAAGATGCTGGTTTAGATGGCGGATTTTTTCGCTCAGAAAAGTCTGCTACAGTGGCATCTGGAAGCGCTTTGATTGTGCTCTACAGCAAAGAGTTAGAGGCATCGCAACAACGAGTTGAAGCTGCAGGTGGCACCATAGTGGTACCTATCTTCGACTTTCCCGGCGGGCGACGCTTCCATTTTAGTGACCCAAGTGGCAATGAATACGCTGTTTGGTCTGAGTAATTAGGGAAAATAACAACAACAAGGACGACTATGAATATTAATATGACTTACATCGGACTGGGCATGATCCTGTTCATGATCGTTACGATTATCGTGACGTATTTATTAGGTAAGCGGAAAACGCAAAATGCCGGTTGGGCGGCATTTGTTGGATTTCTGACTGCCTTTGTACCGCCTATAGCCCTGCTATACATGATCGTACTCGTCATGAAAAAGGATGTTGACGCCGAAAGTAAGGTGTAGCTGTAAACATTTGGTGAATTTGGTGGTCAGACGCAAGGTTGAGCGGTAGTATTTTTTATGAGTGTTGCCTCGGGTTTTAGACGATGCGACTGACACCTAATCACCAAAACACTAGTGAACAGCATGTTAACTGTAATTTTTTCGACCTATAACTCTCCAGGTTGGTTAGAAAAAACACTGTGGGGATTTCACTTCCAAACCTTTCAAGACTTTGAAATTATTGTCGCAGATGATGGCTCCACGCCGGAAACGCTAGCGCGCATTAAGCTGTTTGAGCAGCAAAGTGGCAGACAGGTTAAACATGTTTGGCAAGCGGACGAAGGCTTTCGAAAAACTCGCATATTAAATAAAGCACTGTTAGTCGCGGAAGGCGACTATGTTGTCTTCACGGACGGTGACTGTATTCCACGCAATGACTTCTTAGCAACGCATGTTCAATACCGCGAACCTGGGTACTTTTTGTCGGGTGGCTATTTCAAGCTCCCGCTATCTGCGAGTCGCGCCATAACTGTCGATGACATCAAAAATGGTAACGCTTTTGATGTTGAGTGGTTGGTTGAACGAGGCCTGAAGAAAACACATAAAGCACTGAAGCTCACTGCATTTGGTACGAAATCCAAACTACTGAATAGACTCACACCTACGCGAGCATCTTGGAACGGTCATAACGCGTCGGGTTGGTTGGAGGATATTATTGCAGTGAATGGTTTTGATGAGCGCATGCGCTACGGCGGTGAGGATCGAGAACTTGGCGAGCGCTTGCTCAACAAAGGCATAAAAAGTAAGCAGATCCGATATTCGGCCGTGTGTGTTCACCTCGAGCATGATCGTAGTTATGTTGAGCAAGAAGTTCGGCTGATAAACGCTAAAATCATCAAAAATACCAAGAAAAATCAAATCGTCGCGACGAGCTATGGACTCGACCGACACACCTCGTTTGACTCAGCAGAGGCGGTATAGTGCAATGAGGCTCGTCACTATGATTTTCAGTGGCTAAGTTGTCGCTCGACTCGCACGCGCCGAATGTAATTTTTGGTAACTTTCAATCAAACGCAAATGCTTCTCGAGCCCTTCAAGCTGCATATTGGTTGCTTCTAAACCAGCAAAGCGAACACTGCCTGCAACCGAGCCAATCACTTGCTCCATCACTTCAGCACCGAACATACGCGTCAGATTGTGTCGGTAATTATCCAGTTCCAACGAATCATCCAACTCAATTTCGAGCACTGCTTGCATCGCGCGATAGAATAATTGCCTTGCAACGGTGTTGTCGTTGTACTGAAGGAATTCTTCAACCCCTTCCAAAGCCTCTTCGTGCTGTCCAAGTGCCAAATAAATCAGCGTTTTCAGCTCGAGAATTGTCAGTTGTCCCCACACCGTATTCTCATCGAATTCGATGCCAATCAGAGTAATAATATCCATGTACGGGTCGAGCTGACTTTCTTCGAGGCGCTCTACTAAGCCACGCAATTCGTCATCACTCAAGCGATGCAAATTAAGAATATCTTCGCGATACTGAAGCGCGACATTGGTGTTGTCCCATACCAGATCTTCAATAGGGTAGACCTCAGAGAAACCCGGGACCAAAATCCGACATACCGGAGCACCTAGATCGTTGTGCACAGCGATATAAACTTCTTTACCGAGGTCTGCCAAGATGCCAAACAAGGTATCCGCCTCCTCTTGGTTGGTTCCGGCAAAGTCCCAATCGACGAAGCTGTAGTCACTGTGCGCACTAAAGAAACGCCATGAGACGACACCGGATGAATCAATAAAGTGCTCCACAAAGTTGTTCGGCTCCGTTAATTCCATGGAATTAAAGGTTGGAGGCGGCAAGTCGTCTAGACCTTCAAAGCTGCGGCCCTGCAGTAACTCAGTGAGGCTGCGTTCAATAGCAACCGCCATGCTTGGATGCGCTCCGAACGAAGCAAACACGCCACCGGTGCGCGGATTCATCAGCGTCACGCAAGCAACGGGGAATTGGCCACCCAGTGATGCGTCTTTCACCAAAACTGGAAAACCTTGTGCTTCCAGCGCTTCAATACCTTCTACTAAGTGCGGATAGCGTGCGAGAACCTCGGCAGGTACATCCGGAAGTGCCAATTCTTGTTCGAGGATCTGCTTTTTCACCGCCCGCTCAAAAATCTCCGATAAGCACTGTACTTGCGCTTCAGGCAAGGTATTGCCAGCACTCATGCCGTTACTTAAGTACAAGTTCTCAATCAAATTCGACGGGAAATAAACGGTCTCGCCATCCGAGTGACGCACAAACGGCAACGCACAAATACCGCGATCAATTCGACCAGAATTGGTATCTACTAAATGGGAACCACACAACTCAGCATCAGGGTTATAGATTTCTAAGCAGTAGTCATCTAACAAACCGTCAGGCAAAGAATCGTCGACGGTGAGAGCGAACCACTTTTCATTGGGGTAATGCACAAACTCGCTCTTGGCGATGGCTTCACCGAAATACTGGTCGTTGTAGAAGAAATTACAACTCAGACGCTCAATAAACTCACCCAAAGCCGAGGCCAGAGCGGCTTCTTTGGTGGCGCCTTTGCCGTTGGTAAAGCACATAGGGGATGCGGCATCACGAATATGCAACGACCACACATGCGGTACAATATTGCGCCAAGAAGCGATTTCAATCTTCATGCCCAAGTTCGCCAAAATAGCGGTCATGTTGGCGATGGTATCTTCGAGTGGTAAGTCTTTACCTTCAATATAGGTACGCGAGCCGCCAGTCGGGCTGCCCATCAACAAGGCTTGTGCATCTTCGTCGAGGTTTTCTACCACTTCAATTTGGAACTCAGGACCCGTTTGAACCACCTTTTTCACAGTGCAACGTTCAATGGAGCGCAAAATTCCTTCGCGGTCCTTGTCAGAAATATCTTCTGGCAGTTCTACCTGAATTTTGAAAATTTGGTTGTAGCGATTTTCGGGATCCACAATGTTATTTTGCGATAACCGAATGTTGTCGGTCGGGATATCACGAGCCACACAATAGACTTTGACAAAATAGGCGGCACACAGCGCTGATGATGCGAGGAAGTAGTCAAATGGACTCGGCGCCGAACCGTCGCCTTTGTAGCGAATCGGTTGGTCCGTAATGACTGTGAAGTCATCGAACTTAGCTTCGAGTCGAAGGTTGTCGAGAAAATTGACTTTGATTTCCATGAATAGCGTACCAGCGTTGGTGGGTGTGACATCATTACGTTGTGGTCGCTATTATCGCTTTTTTGCGCCAAATAGTCTTGCCTAATTGACTGTACCCTCCTCATTGTCCGCGTCATTGTCAGCATAGCCACTGCCAATCGCGCTAAACGGTAGCTCTAGTTCCAATTCTGGAATTTGCAGCGCAATCCAAGCAGGGAAGGTGTTGCTATTCGGACCGGGTACGGCGGTATATTCATTAGCCCAAGGATATCGTTCGGCAGCAGCTTCAATTTCAGGAATCAGCGCTGCTGCGCGTTCACCGTGTAGCGAATAAATTTTTTCGGGCTCAGCACCATACCAGAATCGATCTGGAGTAGCGGTTTGATAGACGCGCAACGCAGGCTGGCCGTTTTCTACTCGCCAACCGACCACTTCATAGACCGTATATTCAGACGCGTTTTCAGGTTTGACAGCAATCCACGTATGCACGGCAAACCAACCCCGCCAGCCGAACGCATCGGCTGCGTACGCTTCAATCACTGCATCGGTTGTCACAGCAGGATTGGCCGCAATACCGGCAGGATCACGCGACGCGGAGCGCCAATCATTGCTTGAGCAACCAATCAACCACAAAGCCACAAAGCCGACTAAAATACGTTTCACAAATCACCTTTGATTCATTCAGATTCTATTACTAGCTATTAACGCAGGAAATTTTAAAAAGATCGCTTACAATCGACTCCTTACACTATTTTTAAGATAGTCAACCGTGGAGCCCGCTATGCATTTTGTCTTGGTATATGAAGTTGCAGAAGATTATTTAGAACGCCGTGGTCAGTACCGCGAGGAACACTTGAAATTAGGTTGGCAGGCAGCCGATCGCGGTGAGTTAGTACTTGGCGGTGCCGTTGGGGATCCTATTGATCGCGCTCATTTGGTCTTCAATGTCGATTCCGCCGCTGTGGTCGAAGCGTTCGCAAAAGCAGACCCTTACGTCAGGAATGGCTTGATCAAACGCTATCAGATTATGCCGTGGCATACCGTTATTGGTGAATTAGCGACGCAACCAACCCGTTAATAGAAATGTTGAGGAAGTGACGATACGGAATAGCTATAAGTCTGCTTTTTGCGTTATGCTTCAAAAACTATGCGAAAAATCATAATCAACTTATGTACATAGCCGAATTCGTAGAAACCAAGAAATCATACTGGGGCGGCGCCTTGTTTGGGGTTCTTATCTACTGCGCCGTCATGGTCTTCGTGGTTGAAGAGCTCTCAGGAAGCATCATCGCTGATGCGGAGAGACTGGAACGTAATGACGTTGAGGACGAGGCTGAAGCGATAAAGGCGCGTCTTGAACTCTTCATCTTTTCTGATATCTACACGGCCAATAGCATTGCGACGCTGTTATCCGTCGATCAAGACTTTGTAACCAAACGTTTTGACGAATTAGCGGCAAATGCTATTCGGCGCGGCCATTTTATTCGCAATATCGGTTTAGCGCCGAACAATGTCATTGAGCGCGTGTACCCTTTAGCGAGCAATGAACGCGCAGTCGGGTTGAACTTTAATGACTACCCTGATCAATTGCGTACCGTAGAACAAGCGAGACAACAGCAATCTGTGTTTTTGGCTGGTCCCTTAGAATTGGTCCAAGGTGGGATGGGGATTGTCGCGCGATTTCCTATCTTCGTGGATTTCCCGATCAACGAACAATATTGGGGCACTGTAAGCGTTGTTATCAATGCTATACCGCTGCTCAAGGCGAGTGAGCTTATCCAGTTCTCAAGTCAACATCAGGTTGCTCTGCGAGGTGTGGATGGACGGGGCGAAGACGGCGCCGTTTTTTGGGGAGATCAGGAGGTTTTTACCGAGCCAGACTTTACCCAACGCATAGAATTACCCAGCGGTACCTGGCAAATGGCGGTAAAAGTGGGCTCGGATCTCACCGTCAATTGGTGGCAAAAGCAGTCTATTACCCGTGCTGTCGGCTATACAATCGGCATCTTTATCCTTCTCCTCATCATTGCATTGGTTCGCTCGTTTCGGATTGCTCGAGCCAACTCATACATTGATGCTTTGACGGGGCTTCCTAATCGTCGCTACGCAATACGTAGGTTAAACCGGATTGTTCATTCAATGGCTACAGGTAAAAGCTGCGCCGTGTTACTTATGGATTTGAACGGCTTTAAAGCGGTAAATGACCTACACGGACATGAAGCGGGAGATGAACTACTGCGAGGTGTAGCGCTAACGATGCGCGCTGCGTTGGATGATAAAAACTCGCTAGCGCGTCTGGGTGGAGACGAATATCTCGTAATCGTTCCTGATACCACCGCCAAAAAGGCAGGTCTCATTGCCAAATCCCTGTTGGATACGATTGAGCATTACTATTTGAACTACCAAGGGGTCGAGCTCCATGTTGGCTTAAGTATTGGACTCGCAATGTGCCCGAAAGACGCAACGACTGTGTCAGACCTCCTGAAAGTGGCGGATGAACGCATGTATGCTGACAAAAAGCGGCGAAAAACGACCATCTGACTGCAGTTTGTCGATAGAATTGGACTGACCTTCCGTTTAGGGATTGCATTTTGATGCTGAATTCCTCTACAGTGCTGCATCATTAAAAAATATAACAACAACGAGAGAAGTGTTATGACGGTTGCAACCGATACTCGAGGTGCCTGGGGCTCCAAGATTGGCTTCATCTTAGCGGCAGCAGGTTCTGCTGTTGGTCTTGGTGCAATTTGGAAGTTCCCTTACATCGCTGGTCAAAATGGTGGCGGTGTATTCCTACTGGTTTACTTGGCTTGTGTATTCACAGTTGGTGTCGTGATGATGCTATCTGAAATGATGATTGGTCGCCGCGCAAAGAAATCAGCGACCTCCGCATATCGTGCCTTGGGTGGCGGTAAGTGGCATTATGCTGGCTGGATATCGGTACTTTGCGTTTTCCTCATTCTTGGCTTCTATTCCGTGGTCGGTGGCTGGACCATTGCGTATATCTTTGAAGCGGTGCGCGGTGATGTTCTCACGACGGATGGCGCTGAACTCGAAGCGGCATTCGCTAGCTTCATTGGAGACCCGCTTGCTGCATTGATTTACACCTCAATTTTTGCGTTTATCACGGCATCGATTGTTATCGCCGGTGTGCAAAAAGGTATTGAGCGTATTTGTAAGATCTTGATGCCAACGTTGTTTGCTTTGCTGATTTTCTTGGTGATCCGCAGTCTGACGCTGCCGGGTGCAATTGATGGTTTAATCTATCTCGTGACGCCTGATTGGAGCAAACTATCGGTCCGAATGGTTCTCGACGCTTTGGGCTTAGCTGTGTTCTCACTATCAGTGGGTGCCGGTTTAATGATTGCGTACGGCTCGTATCTCTCAAAAGAAGAGAAAGTGGTTAACGCGGGTTTGTGGATAGCATTCTTGGCTATTTTGGCCTCGGTGTTGGCAGGTTTGATGATACTTCCTGCGGTATTCGCGTTTGGTGTTGACCCTGCGGCGGGTCCAGGTCTGACATTTATCACCATGCCAGCCTTGTTCGCGCAAATGACCGGCGGTCAGTACCTTGCGATTCTTTTCTTCTGCTTGCTGTTATTTGCAGCAATTACATCAGCGATTTCGATTCTCGAACCGGCTGTCGCGTTCTTGATTGATGAATATGATGTGCCGCGCAAAAAGGCTACGCTTATTGTTGCCATCAGTAACTATGTGATCTTGAGTGTGCCGGCGGCGCTATCGTTTGGTACTTTAGCTGGCGACTTGATGATTTTTGGTAAGACGCCGTTTGATTTGATGGACTTCATTGCTTCCAACGTATTGATGCCAATTGGCGGTATGTTAGCCGCGGTGTTTGTAGGCTGGCGCGTATGGCCGGAAATCAAAACGGTGTTGGTGAAAGAAATGCCGGAGTGGTGTACTTACGTGTTCCGTTTTGTAGCGGGTGTGTTGTCACCTGTTCTTATCGGAGCGGTGGCCTACTTCCTGATTTTCGGCTAGACAGTTCTGTCGATACAAAAAAACCGCACGTGGTCACACAGTGCGGTTTTTTTATGCAGATTACCGAAGGCTTGTTAGTTACCGCCACTCAGTAATTCATTCAGTGAACTTGCTCGCCCATCCGGTCGAGTAACCGCACAAGCACTGCCTGAATCTGCGCAGCTTTTGCCACGGATGCGCGAGCCAATCGAGCGACTATCGTACATGCCAGAAGTCTCTAACCTGTCGACTAAGCCCTGAATTTGCGTTTGGTACAAGCTGGCATCAGCAGTGACTTGAATGCGTTCCACATTCTCAGCAGCACTCATCCGCGCTCGCAAGCGCTCGTCAACCTCAACCGAGTCAGCATCAATACTGCGAGAGACCTCGCGGAGGTATTGTTTGGCTGGACTAAAGCCAGCAATTGTCAGTCGACTGTACAAGTCACCAGCACCAACTAAGTCTTGTTCGATCACCGTGCCTGTTTGTTTTAACCGAGCTAAGGCAAACATAGCACTCACCAGATTTTGCTCGGCGGCCGCTTCAATCAGCGAGAGCGCTTCGTTGGTGGCTGCTTCGTTACCGGATTCCAGTAATAACACTGCCTTCTTGTATTGTGCCGGGGCATAGTCGAGCTTAACGGCTTCATCTAAAAGGTCATTCGCTTCGGTAGTATCTTGCTCGACCACGGTACCCGTACGATACCAATCAGACAGCAAATACATGGCCAACGCACTGCGATAACGAACGCCCTGGCGAGCAAAGTCGTAAGCCAGTTCCTGATCTTTTTCGAGTCCGTCACCACTTGCATAAGCCATTGCGACTACTGCCGCAGCGTCACCGCTGCCGTTACGCGCAAGCTTCACCAGTCGGCGCATCTCACCTTGGCAATCGCCGCTTGGACACACTTCAATATGGCTGGTACTGGATGCTTCAGTTGCGACTGCTGGGGTCACGCTGAGCGCGGCGGCAACGAATAGTGCGGGGATGGATAAACGCATGACAAACTCCTCGATGAATGACGCGCATACTATCAATGCAGGACAATACGAGGTCAATGAGGGATTTGTTCAAAAGTGCAACCAAATGCTAATGACATCGACAAATCATTAACATTTGGAGCGGAGAGTATTACCGGTTAGGTCACAGCGTTACGCTGCTGCCAGCGCGGATCCAAGTGATCTTCGGTGGCAATAACGTCACGAATTATTTGTACCGCCAACCAAATTTCATGGTAGCTGGTGTAAAGCGGAGTAAAGCCAAATCGAATGTAGTTAGGTGCTCTGAAATCCGCAATAACACCGCGTTCAATAAGCGCTTGGCACAAGCCATAAGCATGCTCAAACGCATAAGCCAGTTGACTGCCGCGCTGAGCTTCTTGCTCGGGTGCAATACACTGCAGCATTTGAGTCAGGCCGGCATCGTGCAAAAGGTCATGGAAGAGTCGAGCCAGCCGTAATGATTTATCACGAACATCTTTCAGATCGACGTGATCAAATGCGGTCAACGCACCTTCGACTGCAACCATGGCGGTGACGGGTGGAGTACCCGCTAAGAACTGCCGAATGCCGGCAGCGGGTTGATAGTCGTTGCTAAATTCGAAAGGCTTAGCGTGTCCCATCCAGCCCCGCAGAGGCTGCTGCATGGTCGCATGATGGCGTTCGGCGGCATAGACGAATGCAGGTGCTCCAGGTCCACCATTGAGATATTTATAGGTACAACCCACTGCAAAATCTACTTGCCACTCGTCCAAGCATACTGGCATCGCACCCGCGCTGTGCGCTAAGTCAACGATGACCAAAATATTGTTTTCGTGTGCAAGTCGAGTCAGCTCGGCAATTGGCAAGCGACGCCCGGTACGGAAATTGACTTCAGTCACCATCAGAATGGACACATCATCAGTCAAGGTTGAATTGAGTTCTTTCTCTTCGACTAACTGCAACTCGCAATTACCTTTGCCGAGAAGATCTTGCAGGCCTTGAACCATATACAAATCGGTCGGGAAATTATCAACGGTTGAGATCACTTTATGGCGACGTTGACCGCGCGCGGTTTGCACTGACAATGCAGCAACCAGCGCTTTGGTTAAATTCACTGAAATCGAGTCGCAGCAGACTACTTGTCCGGTTGCTGCGCCAATCAGTTGACCAATTCGGTCACCGACTCGAAGCGGCAAATCGATCCATTGATGGGCATTCCAGCTGGTGATGAGATCTTGCCCCCATTCTTGCGTAACGGTTTGTTGGACGCGTTCTTGGGCGGCATGAGTGAGTAGTCCGAGGGAGTTGCCATCAAGGTAAATAGTCCCGTCAGGAATCACAAAGCGTTCGCGCACGTGCGCTAAAACATCTTCTGAATCGAGCTTGCGCGCGGCCGCTTCATTAATCATGGAATACCTCATCAAGCAGACTGACAAACTCAGCAAAGGCCGGTGTACCCGGGTGCACAAAGTCGAAGTGTCCAGCGTCGGGGACTTTAATTTTCCGCACTTTCGGTAAAGCGTCGGCTTGCGCGACCGGTACAATCGAATCGGCATCACTGTAGAGCAAAACCGTATTATCTACCACTTCATGTTTGGACGGGCTAGCCACCATATATTCCACCGGCAGTTCGTCGGGTTTACCTCCCATAAAGGCTGCGGCTGCTTGTTCACAGCCACTCTCTCCAGCACCATAGGCGGCCATATCCGTGATGGCGGCTAAACCAATGACTGCGCGCAAGTCGAGCTCAGTCTCTTGAGCGGCGAGCAATGCCAAGTGGCCGCCAGCGGAATGCCCAGCGAGTGCCACCTTAGAACGATCTAACTCAGCGGGAGCTGCAGAATTTAAGGCTTTTAAGCCAGCTTGAATGTCCAGCATTGAATAAGGCCAGCCACCACCGGTCTCGCCGGTTCGACGATATTCAATCGACCAGACGGCATACCCTTCTTGGGTTAATGCTGTCGCGAGGGCATGGGTGTGCTTGCTGTCATAAGATGAGAGCCAGCAGCCGCCGTGGACAAATGCCACAACTGGAACCGGTGATTCGGGCGTCGCTTCGCGTGGTAGCCACAGTTCGGCAAACTGAAAGGGAGACTCACCATAAGCGAACGTATCTAGGGGCGATCCTGTGGCTAGTTCGGTGACCGCGGTGTAGGAGACTTGCGGCTCTGTTGCGGGATATTCCTGAGCGCTTGCAGGTTGCGCCAAAGCTCCGCCAGCAAACGCGACAAAAGCGGAAAAAATTGCTGAAATGGTTGAGTCTGTGCGCATGTGTACTACCTCTGAATCAATGCTTTGGTGTAGTGCATCTGAATGCTGAAAAATCAGGGAAAAACCATACAAGTTATCCCCTGTAAAGACAATAAAATCTTCGGAAAATCCATCTGAAGAGGCGTACAATAGTGGCACTTATTCGAGTATCTGCAAGGATTTCGCATGACTCATCAGCATATTGTTGTGGTTGGGGGTGGCGCTGGCGGTCTAGAGTTAGTTACGCGCCTCGGTAAACACTATCGAAAGGACTCTCAGGTTCGGGTGACTCTAGTCGATAGAAACCTAACTCATGTCTGGAAACCCTTGTTGCATGAGGTCGCTGCTGGTGCTTTAGATGCTGATCTTGATGGTGTTGATTATCGGGTACAAGCGGCAGTAGCAGGGTTTCATTTTCAGCCTGGCGAACTCACGGCTGTCGACCGTGCGCAACAGCGTATTACCTTAGCACCCATCTGCAATGACCAAGGCGAAGCGGTCGTTGCGAGTCGGACCATCGAGTACACTAAGCTCGTGCTGGCGGTAGGTTCAGTCACCAATGACTTTGGTACCGAAGGCGCTGCTGAGCATTGCTATTTCCTCGATAGCGTCAAACAGGCGACTCGCTTCCATCACACCCTGATGAATACCTTTCTCTCGTTGCAGTCACAGCGATACCCACAGCCCCTGCAAGTCGCGATTGTGGGCGGTGGTGCCACCGGTGTTGAGCTCGCCGCTGAATTGCACAAATCTGCGGAATTGATCCGTGCTTATGGATTTGAAGATTTTGAGCTCACACAATTGCAAATCACCTTGATTGAAGCCGGACCGAGAATTTTGCCCGCGTTACCAGAGCGCCTCGCTTTGGCGGCGCAGCATGAACTCGAGCAATTAGGCGTGAAGGTATTAGTCGATACCGCGGTCACTCGAGTCACGGCGCAAGCTTTTGAGACTAAATCTGGAACCAGTATCACCGCGCCCCTCAAAATCTGGGCAGCCGGTGTTAAAGCGCCAAACTTCCTCAGTGCTATTGAGGGACTTGAATTCAATCGCGCCAATCAAGTGGTCGTGCGGGAAACGCTGCAAGCTAGCACTGACGACAATTTGTATGTAATTGGCGATTGTGCGGCATTTACTCAGCCGGATGGGAGTCGTGTACCGCCGCGGGCGCAATCGGCGCATCAAATGGCAACCGTCTGTGGTCGCAATATCATTCGTCAGTTAAGTGGTAAGAAGCTACAACCTTTTGTTTACCGCGATCGCGGCTCGTTGGTGTCACTGAGCAGCTACTCTGCAGTCGGCAGTCTGATGGGGAATTTAACGCGTGGTGCCATGATGGTCGAAGGCTGGCTGGCCCGCATCATGTACAAGTCACTGTATCGCATGCATCAAGTTGCCGTGCATGGCTACTTTAAAACATTTCTTTTTATGCTCGTGCAAGGCATCAACCGTCGCCTGCGACCAAAACTGAAACTTCATTAAATCAAGCCGGATTCGATGGCTTTGATAACGGCTCGGGTACGGTCGCGTACCCCGAGCTTGGCTAAAATCGTTGAGACTTGATTCTTCACCGTGCCTTCAGATTTGAACAGGGCTTCCGCGATTTCACGATTGCTACAGCCCGCGGCGAGCAAGCGTAAGATTTCAATTTCTTTGCTACTTAGCGGCTCCACTAGCGGTTCGTCCTGATGTTGCCCTCGCAGACCTTGCAAGCCGGATAGAATTCGTTCTGTAACAGTTGGATGGATCAAAGTTTCGCCGTTCGCAACGGCTAAAATGCCGTTGATCAGAATATCAAGCGAAACATCTTTCAGTAAGTAGCCTTTGGCGCCTGCTTCAAGCGCTTTGAGAATGAGTTGGTGGTCATCAAAGGTGGTCAGCATGATCACCGGACATTTGAATCCCTGTTGTTTCATTGCTTCAACCGTAGCAATGCCGTCACGACCCGGCATGCGGATATCCATCAATACGACATCAGGCTGGCAGGTTGCCATTGCCGTCAGTGCCGCATCACCACTCGCTGCTTCGCCGATAACTTGCACCCGGTCATCCAACTGCAACAAACTAATAATACCTTGCCGAACCAGGTTCTGGTCATCTACCACCAACACGCTAACGGTCATGAGTCGATCCTCGCTTGCGCTTGAATGCGAACAAAGCCGCCTTGAGTATTAATCTGACAATTGCCTCCAAGAGCATGCCAACGCTCGCACATACCGGTTAAGCCGTTCCCGTGAGTAAGGGTGGCGTCGGCTTTGCCATTATCAGCGATATCTAACAACACTAAACCTTGGTCTTGTTGCAGGGTGATAGTCATCTGCGTGGCGTAACTGTGCTTCAGCGTATTCGTTATGGCTTCTTGAGCTGTTCGCAGCACCGCCTCAGCAAGGCGTAGGTCGGTGACTTGAATGGGCTCATCACAAACCACGTGCACTTGTACTGGAGTGACCGTGGTCGCGAGCTGTTGCAGTGACTCACAGAGCTTTAAATGGCCAGAGTCACGCATTTCCGAGACGGCCTCGCGAACATCGGCAAGTAGCAACTTCGCGATAGCATGACAGCGCTCAACCTGCTCACGCGCTTCGCCAGTGGTTTTGTGGCTGGCAATTTGCAGATTGATAGTCAGTGCGGTCAAGTGATGGCCGAGTAGGTCATGAATATTGCGAGAAATCCGCAGCCGTTCATCTTGTTTGCTTGCAGCCGCCAGTAACGCCTGGGTTGACCGTAACTCACGGTTAACGGCTTCAACTTCAGTGCGCGCTTTACGTTCGGTTAGTTGGGCCTGCATGGTCATCATGGCGAATAAATTAAAGGTCCAGAACAGTACAGCAGTCAGCAAACTACCAGACGCGTCCCAGTAGTAGCCGTAAATCAACCATAGTGGAATCGTCCACACAACCGATAGAGCGACAGCCCGATTAAAGGGCATGAAATAAGGAATTTGCGCGGACCAAATAACCGCGTAAATCGCGACGTAGTTAAAGGGCACAAGAAAATAACAGGCAATAATAATGCCGTACTGACCAAGCACGGCCCACACGCGTTGACGCACAGTTCGGGTTGGATGGTCATCGGTAGTGGCATATTCAAACAACCCAAAAAACAGCAGCATCAGCGCAGCGGTGCCGACCACATGCAACCAACCAAACCCTTTGATGGCAAGCAACCAACAGGCGCTCGCGCTCACCAACAGCCAAGTAATAAGAGCCGCAAAGCGATCGAGTCCGAAGTATTGATGAAACTTTTGAAGCCATGTTTTCATGTCAGCAGTATTGCATGTTGGAGTTCCGAGGCAATAGGCCAAAAGTCATTTTTCACGTTGTGACTTGTGGCACTGCACGAAGCCCTCACGCACGCCTAAAGTGGATCCTAGCTAATTAGGGCTGAGGAGGCTCACTATGGTCATGTTACATCAATCACTTTTTTGGCTGCACATTGTCTTTGGCACCATGGCACTGATTTTGTTTTGGGTTCCAGTATTGACTCGAAAAGGTGGACTTAACCACGTTCGCTTTGGTCGCTATTATTCATGGGTTATGTATACCGTGTCTTACTCGGCCATTATTATGGCGCTGATGGTTCTGGTGAACCCCGAGGCCGTAAAGCCGGGTATGCTCACCAATGCGACAAATCCCGAGCAAGTACTGTTGTTCGTGCGCAACTTTTGGGCGTTGTTACTCTTCCTGGGTGTGTTGGTATTGACGGGTATTTGGTATGGCAATCTTGTGATGCAGTGTAAGGCTGACCGTGAGCCTTTGCGTACCTGGTATCATTTGGCACTGCACCTCAGTCTTTTTATCGGCAGTCTTTGGTTGCTGTACATCTACTTCTTCAATCAAGGCATCATTCTCCATCTGATATTTGGTGGCTTGGGCGCGGTGAGCGTAGTGCAAACCTTTCGCTATATATTTGCTGAAGAGGTGACTCTGGCTGCAGTGTGGAAAGAGCATATGGGAGCGATGGTTGGAACCGGGATCGGTGCTTATACAGCCTTCCTGACTTTCGGTACGCGTCGCATATTCAGTGAAATGGGTGATTGGCAATGGTTGTTCTGGATCATCCCTGGAATCGTTGGTGCAACGGCAATTACGCTGCTTTCGAAACAATATGAAACGAAATTTAAGGGTAAAATGGCGCCAAAATCACGATAAAATGCGCCAGCCGCGTAAACTTTTCTGACGTTGAACTATACTTAAAGACAGGCAAACCAGTGCGTAAGGAGGTTACCATGCGTCTAATCATTGCCTGTCTTGCTGCTGTAGTCGTGGTGGGGTGCTCACAAACCCCAACTGCGAGCATGAAACAACGCGTCGTTGATGAAAATTACGTAGCTATGGTGGAAAATGCTGCGCAGAGCAATTCATCACGCGTGGAAGTGATCTGGATTAACCCACCTACTCAAGTTGTGGCTCAAACCGACAACATGAAGCCCTAGGGTTAATCCATTAAAGACAGGGATGTCTTTCTATTCCTGTTGAAACCGAGCTTCAATAGCTTGGTGGAGTTGCTTTTTCCCACCCAGCATAAATATCACTTCAGCAACAACAAATAATGGACCAATGGCTAAACCCATAATGTCGTCTACGAATGCGGGTTTTTTTCCTTCAAAGTAGTGGCCAATAAATTGAAACACCCAGCCCACTACAAACATTCCAATCCCTGCCGTTAGCCAGGCCGCGGTGCCGAGTTCGGCGATGCTGGCGCCAAACCAGACTGCTAAACCGAGCAATACTGTCATCAAAATGCCCAAAGCGACATCTAAATAAAGATAAAATAAAGCAGCGGCAATGCTCACAAGAATGGCCGGTGATAAGGCTATGTCCGCAATCATAAAGCTGGGCCGAGCAAGCAGTGTTTCTATACCTAACACTATTAATGGAATGCCAAATAAATGCGTGATGATATTGCGTTGATCTCTATGATACGCGGCGTATCCAGCCAGATGATCTGTTATTGTTTTCATTGTTGCTCACCTCTCATGAAGCTGTCAGTATAAAAACATTATCACAACGTACAGGGATTGCTAGCTATGCGTGAACAATTGGAACGCCGCGCATTTTTACTTTTACTCGCCGCCGTCACCATTGCTTTTGGATTTATATTAGAGCCGTTCTGGGGAGCTATTTTTTGGGCTTGCGCCGTTGCTGTTATTTTTGCTCCGTTACAAGCACTGCTGATGCGAAAGATTGGCGATAAGCCGAATACGGTGGCACTACTCACCTTAATGATTTGCATGACTATTGTCGTCATTCCAGTCATCTTTCTGTCGGTTGCATTTGTGCAGGAGGGGGTGCAATTTTATCAGCGTTTGAATTCTGGCGAGATCGATCCGAAGCAAATTCTGACCCAACTCCGTGATGCATTCCCGCTATTTGATCGTGCGCTTATTGAGCTAGGAATCGATACCGAGGGGCTGCGTGACCGCATTGCGAGTGCGGCCCTAGAGGTCAGCCGTTTCTTGGCTCGTGAGACTTTCACTATTGGTCAGAGTACCTTTAGCTTTTTGATTAGCCTCGCGTTAATGATGTATTTGGCGTTTTTCCTGCTCCGCGATGGCTCAAAGTTAGTCAAACTAATGATTCGTGCGTTGCCACTCGGGGATGAACGCGAACATGCACTCTTCCAAAAATTTGCTGAGGTGACCCGCGCCACGGTAAAGGGGAACCTCGTGGTTGCTTTGGTACAGGGTGCCTTGGGTGGATTTATCTTCTGGATCCTCGATATTCCAGGACCGCTGTTATGGGGCGTCGTGATGGCATTCTTGTCGTTGATCCCTGCCGTTGGCGCGGCGATTATCTGGTTTCCTGTTGGTCTTTATTTATACGCCACAGGCGATTGGATCAGTGCGACAGTGTTGATGGCCTATGGGGCAATAGTGATTGGATTAGCGGACAACGTATTACGTCCTATATTGGTCGGACGTGACACCAAGTTACCCGACTATGTCGTGTTATTTTCAACCATCGGCGGTATTGCGCTATTCGGTATTAATGGCTTTGTCATTGGTCCGCTGGTGGCCGCATTGTTTATGGCGACGTGGCAGATTTTCATGACCGAGTTCAATGCCGAGTAAGCACTGCTAGATTAGAGCGCCTGTGCATCAGCAGCATCGCTGCTGAGCACGGGACGCTGATAGCCGCCACTGACGCCATGATGGCTAAATACCCATTGCCAAACCTGCAAGTCTCGCGCTCGAAACGCCCCAGCGCAGCTTAATAAGTAATAGCGCCACATGCGCACAAAAGTGTCCCCCTTATCGGCTCGTATTTCATCCTCATGCTGAGCGAAATTGTGATACCACGCCATTAATGTCGGGTCATAATCGGCGCCAAAATTGTGAATATCCTCAGCGCAAAAGAGGTCGCGTGAGGCCTCGTCAATATGCGCCAAGCAGGGCAACTCGCCGTTGGGAAAGATATACTTGGTAATCCATGGGTCGGTGCCTTTGCGGTCCCTATTACGGCCGATCGTGTGCATTAAAAAGAGTCCGTTGGGCGCCAAGCAGCGCTTCGCAGCTTGCATATAGGTTCGATAATTGCGTTGCCCCACATGCTCGAACATACCCAGACTGACTATGGCATCAAATGATTCATTCAACTCCCGATAATCTTGCAGGCGAAACTCAATGGGGAGTCCTTGGCAGCGCTGGCGCCCGAGCTCAGTTTGCTCCTTTGATACGGTAATGCCGACACATTCAACGCCGTAACGCTCGGCGGCGTACTGCATAAACGATCCCCAACCGCAGCCGATATCGAGAACACGCATACCGGGTTGTAGCTGTAGTTTTTGGCAAACCAATTCAAGTTTATGTTCTTGTGCTTGTTCCAGTGAATGCGCGTGATGCCAATAGCCGCAGGTGTAAACCATTCTTGAGTCAAGCATGGCTTGGTAAAGTGGGTTGCCGATATCGTAGTGTCGTTGTCCGACTTCAAAAGCACGGCTTTTGCTTTGCAGATTAAAGAGGCGACTCTTGAGGTGATGCCAGAGCAATCGTGACGGGCGAATTTGTTCATGTAACTTGGCTCTGATGAGCCGATGAAACAATTCATCCAGTTGGGTGCAATCCCAAGCACCCGCCATGTAGCTTTCGCCAAGTCCTAAATTCCCGCGGGCGAGAATATCGGTAAACATCGACTCATCATGCACCTGAAGGTCCCAGGGGCGAGATCCGTTGATGGCGATATCTGCTTGTTCCAAGAGTTCGGTAACGAACGTTCTGGAGTTAGTCATGAATCCCTCCGACACAGAACACCTTCCGACTCATTGTAGTCGAAATCAGTGATATTTCCTGTGTCGGAGAGCGGTGTCCGTTAACGCGACTTCGCCGAGACGAACTCGGGATATGCCTCGACGCCACATTCGCTGATGTCGGCACCGTCATACTCAGCTTCTGCACTGACACGAATGCCAATGGTCATGCGTAGTACCCACCAGACAACTAAACTTGAGGCGAACACCCAACCAAAAATCACGCCAATGCCATAGAGTTGAGCCGTCAATGTGGCTTCTGGGTGCGTGAATGTGACCAATAACAAGCCATAGATACCGCAAACACCATGCACCGAAATGGCACCCACCGGATCATCGATACGAATACGGTCGACTGCAATAATAGAGACAACCACCAGCAAACCAGCGCCGACACCAATCAAGGTTGCGACCAGGTGAGTGGGGGCCGCAGGCTCTGCGGTAATGGCGACGAGTCCAGCGAGCGCGCCGTTAAGAATCATCGTCAAATCAGCCTTCCGCCAAATCAAGAAGGTGAGTACATAGGCAGCAATCGCTCCTGCGGCAGCTGCCATATTGGTATTGACGAAGATAGTCGCAACCGCGTTGGCATTATCAATGCTCGACAGTGCAAGTTGTGAGCCACCATTGAAGCCGAACCAGCCCAGCCACAATATCAACGTACCCAGGGCGGCCAAGGGCATGTTGGCGCCAGGAATAGCGTAGATACGGCCGCTGTGTCCATATTTCCCTCTGCGCGGACCAAGCAGTAGCACACCGGCCAGCGCTGCTGCTGCGCCAGCCATATGGACAATGCCCGAGCCGGCAAAATCGATGAAGCCTGCCTGTGAGAGGAAACCGCCGCCCCAAGTCCAACTGCCTTCAATGGGGTAAATCACTGCAGTCATGACCACCGTGAACAGCAGAAAGCTGGTCAATTTCATCCGTTCTGCCACGGCGCCGGAGACAATGGACATAGCCGTTGCGACAAACACAACCTGAAAGAAAAAGTTTGCGGCGGGTGCGTAGCTCTCGGTAGTTACGGGACCATACATCCACTCATAACCGACCAGTAAATAGCAAACGCACGCAAGCGCATATAACAGAATATTCTTAACCAATATTTCCGTCGTATTTTTGCTGCGCACGAGCCCAGCTTCAAGCATGCTAAATCCAGCAGCCATCCACATCACAAGCGCTGCGCTAATGAGCAGATAAAACGTGTCTAGCGCGTAGGCAATAGATTCAATAGTCATGATGCTCTCCTTTAAATGGCTTCCGCGTCAATTTCGCCAGTTCGAATGCGAACGACTTGAGTGAGTGGCATCACGAAAATTTTTCCGTCGCCTGTATTACCCGTGTGACTGGACTCCTGAATGGTCTCGACTACGCTCTCCAGTTGTTCTTCTGTGACCGCAATATCGATGCGAATTTTCGGCAGAAAATCGATTCGATATTCGGCTCCACGATACAACTCGGTGTGACCTTTCTGGCGTCCGAATCCGCGCACTTCGGTAATCGTCATACCGTTGCAGCCAATTGCCGCGAGTGCTTCGCGCACATCGCTCAACTTGGCAGGTTTGATGATGGCTATAACTAGATGCATGGCATGTCCTTTTATAATGTTGTTAGTGAGGTACCGCTTATCGCAGTCTGAACATTGCAAAGTCGATGCCAACTCGAGATCTGCGTTACTTGTGGGTTTTGGGCGCGAAATAGACAGGAAGTTGCACCATTTTGGTGCGATGTTGATTAGATTTGCGTCAACATGAAGCGCATCCCACTCCGGAATGGCAACAAACTGGACAAGTGAAGGGGGAACTCGTAATGTTTTGACTCTTGATGTTGACGAAAGAGGTGTTGTGATGAGCGTAACTCGAATAACCTCAAATCTTATTCTTATCATGTTGCTCGTTGGGTGTCAGACAGCACCAACCCAGCGCTATAGCGATGCCCAACTTGCGCAATTGGATACCGTGAGCTTTATTCGCCCTTATGAGTTGTCTCGCAATGATGTGAGCTTTTCACCGTTGGGTGAAGTAACTGGGGAAAGTTGTCAAACGAGTTTGATGCAAGCGCCGGCTACCGAAGAAGATGCGTTGTTAGCCCTCAAATTAGCAGCAGCGGAGCGTGGCGCGAATGTGCTCGTTTTGCGACAATGCGAGGCAGTAGAAATTGATGGCTGTAGCTCGGCTTGGATGTGTATCGGTGATGCGCATCAAATGCAGCCGCTCCAGTAATAACTCGTCAGAACAAGGAATAATCCATGCAAGTAGCACAGCGTCCGGCTGATCTGATTGGCCAAACGGATCTGCTCCGACTGCGGTCGTTATCTGAACTGACAGGTTGCGACATCTACGTCAAACTTGAATCACAAAATCCCGGCGGTTCGATAAAAGATCGTGCCGCCTTGCAAATGATCAAAGATGGTTTTGATCGCGGCGAATTGAAGCCGGGCATGACCGTGGTCGAAGGGACTGCCGGGAATACGGGTATTGGTTTAGCTCTCGTAGCGCGGTCTTTCGGCTTGAACATGTTAGCGGTGATGCCGAACGATCAAACCAAAGAAAAAGAACGCATGATAACGCTACACGGTGCTGAGCTGAAAACAGTGCCGCCAGTGCCATTTCGAGATGAAAACCACTTTTATCACACCGCGCGGCGGCTGGCTGAAAGTCGTGATGATTGTTGGTGGGCCAATCAGTTTGAAAATACCAGTAACGCCCGCGCGCACTACCTCAATACCGGTCCTGAAATTTGGCAGCAAACGCAGGGTAAGATCGATATATTAGTCTCCGTTGCTGGCACCGGTGGGACGATTGCGGGCAACTCGATGTATCTCAAGGAACAGAACCCAGATATTCAAGTGTGGCTTACCGACCCCGACGGCTCTGGTATTTATAGTTACTTAAAAACCGGTGAGTATGTCTCCAAAGGTGGTTCCATGACCGAAGGGATCGGAATTATGCGATTGGTCGCGAATTTCCGCCAAGCGCAAATTGATGCCGCGGTGAATTTACCTGATCAAGATTTGCTGACCATCTCGCGGTATGTCCGCGACCATGATGGGTTAGTGTTGGGCAGTAGCTCTGCATTGAACGTTGCTGGCGCCCTGTGCGCAGCAGCCTTGCATGGCCCCGGCAAAACCATTGTCACTTTTGCCTGTGACTTGGGTGAACGTTCCGCCAGTAAGCTCTATAACCCTGAGTATTTGCAGCAGCGCGATTTAAGTTTGGACTTAGAGCCAATGGAATCGATGCTCGCTCGTTATGCTCAGAAACACACTGAGGTGTGGTATCGCCATGGCTAAATGGGTTGTCATTGGTTACACACTGCTGCTCATGCTGACGGAAGTTGCAGCCGCTCAGCAGTTGCAACCGTTGATGATTGCCCATCGTGGTGCATCAGGGTATGCCCCTGAACATACCGCGACCGCAGTTACGCTCGCGCATGGCATGAATGCCGATTATATCGAACAGGATGTTGTACTCAGCCGTGATCATGTGCCCGTTGTGTTACATGATCTGAAGCTCGATGCGGTCTCCAATGTCGCCACCGTATTCCCAGATCGTAAACGCCCCGATGGGAGCTATTACGTGTTGGATTTCACATTTGCCGAGTTACAGCAATTAACGGTGAAAGAGCGCTTTGACCCAACTACTCAGCAGCGTGTGTATCCACAGCGATTTCCGCATAGCTATGCGAGTCATCGTATTATGAGTTTGGCACAGCAGTTGGAACTCATTCGTGGCTTAAACGTCAGCCGCAACAAGAATATTGGCGTCTATATCGAAACGAAGGCGAGTCGCTGGCATCGGCAACAGAACTATGATGTGGTCGCGGCGGTGGTCAAAGTCTTGAACAAATACGGTTATCTCGAACCGGTACCGCCAACGCCAATATACTTGCAAAGCTTTGAGCCGGAAGATCTGCGCCGACTGCAACGTGAGTTTTATGTGGAGTTGCCGCTGGTTCAGCTGGTCGCCGAGAATAGCTGGAACGAGAGCCCGACCGATTATGCTCCCATGCGCACGGCAGCTGGTCTTGAATCGTTATCGACACATATCGATGGCGTTGGCGTATGGCTAGGACATTTGGTGAAAGGCGTAACCGAAGAGGGAGTGATTGAACTCACTGATCTGATTCAAGATGCGCATTCTGCAGACCTCAAAATACACGTCTATACCTTGCGCCGCGATGCACTTCCTAAAGGAGTGACGGATTATCAGTTGCTCTTAGATACCCTAGCAGCTGCTGGAGTCGACGGGCTATTTAGTGATTTCCCGGACTTGCGTCCGTCCATGACAAGCGCATCCGATACCCATCTGTCCCGTCATCGTAGTATTCCGGCAGCAGATCAGTAACCGCGAAGTCGAGTTTTTCATAGAGCGCGATTGCTCCAGCATTATCGACTTTAACTTCGAGTGATAAAGCACGCGCACCATGTTCGCGAGCCATGTTAATGGCTGCTTCCAATAACGCTCGGCCGAGTCCAGTTCCACGTGCTTCAGGCGCTGTGGCAATCGAATAGAGACGCCACACCTGACTATTACGACGGGTCAGCAGCAGGGTATAACCCACTAATTCCTGCGTAGGAACCAAGCGCGCTATGGTGAAATGTCCTGAAGAACCGCGAATGAGTCGCTGAAAACTACGGCGACCCATGCGGCTATAATCAAAGCAGCGGGCTTCAAGTGCGACCAGGTCATCCACATCGGCAAGGGTTGCCGATTGGATGACCCAAGTAGACGGATTACTTTTCATCGAGACGACGGAAGAAATCTCGCATGATGATGTGATAAAGCTCATCACCCAGCAATTGGTCCTCAACCCCTGAGTCAATCGACGGATTGTCGTTGATCTCGATAATCACTGGGCCTTTGTCGGTAACCTTCATGTCTACACCGTACAAACCATCGCCAATTAAGCGAGTAGCCTGCAAAGCTGTTTTGACGACCTCTTTCGGTACCTGATGCACACCAACCGTTTCAAAACCACCCGACTTCGTGCGACCGCCGGTAGGGCTGCCGTGGTTGTAAATTTGCCAATGATTCCGTGCCATAAAATACTTACAGGCATAAATCGGGCGATTGTTCAGGATACCAATGCGCCAGTCGTAATCAGTACGCACAAACTCTTGTGCGAGCAAAATAGTCGATTTGGCAAACAGCTCTTTGGCGACGCGACGGAATTCTTCGACGTTCTCGGCTTTTTCGACACCAATGGAAAATGAGCCATCTGGAATCTTCAACACGACTGGATAACCTAGGCGTTCGCCTATGGCTTCGTAATCGATGTCTTGCTGACTTAACAATAGCTCGGTGCGTGGCGTCGGAATACCGTGCTTGTCGAGCAGCTCTTTCAAGAACACTTTATTCGCGCACTGTAGAATAGAGTTTGGTGCGTCAATCACCACCATCCCATTGGCTTCGGCTTTCTTCGCGAAGTGATAGGTGTAGTGGTTGATTCGCGTTGTTTCGCGAATAAACAGTGCGTCAAATTCGAGCAATCGGTTGTAGTCATCGGCGGTGATTAGCTCAGCATCAATATCCGCTTCCTTCGCAGCTTTGATAAAGCGTTGTAGCGCTTTTTTGTCGCTCGTCGGAATCGGCTCCTCAGGGTCGTGCAGTATCGCGAGATCATAACGATATTCTTTTGGCGCACGCGCTTTCCGCCACACGCGCTTGCTAAAGCTATCGAGGGCGTTGCCAAAGAAAGTTTGCTGGGCATCGTCAAGCTCTGACAGTTTCTCTGCTTGTAGCTTGCTGATAAACCAACGACCTTGATAGCTAAACTCAACCGACAAAAGAGGGGTTGGATAGCGGTCAAAAATTTGTCGGGCAAAATTCGCCAACAACGGATTCTCAGTCTGCCCAAAGCAAATCAAGATGTGTAATGGCTGAGATTGATCCGAGCTATTCAATACCTTGAGCAATTGTTTGTCGGTATTCGCGAGTAACAATTGATAGTGCGAAAAGTTCGCCAAATCATTGATGGTCGATACCGATGGCAAGACGCGCTGTCCGCGTGCCTCTGCGAGCAAACTGACATAATAGCCAGTCGATAAATAGCTCAAATCACCACAAAGATTGAGCAGTTGCGTTCGTGTTTTAGACGACTGCTGCTGCAGAAATTCGCTGGCGGTGATAATAGATTGGCTCGGATAATAAGGTTGCCAATCGGTAATGTCTTCCAAAATGATGAGCGCAGAGTTTTGCATAGTTGCTCCGTGTGAGTGTGCGGCGCATTTGTAAGGCTATTCAGCCTAAAACACAAGCAAATAATAGTCTAATTTCACGTAAATTTTTCGTTCATTGTCGGAATGTACGCTATTCTTTGAAGTCATAGAAAGCAGTAACTTGATAGGAGTCAAATGGAATGCTGACTTTGCTTGCTCGTTTCCTCAAAGCATTAAATTCCGAAACCGGCGCTTGGGCACTCGCGTTTGCGTTTGTGCTCGGGATGATCATGGGCTTCACACCGCTTTTTCGAGTCCATAACCTTGCCATTTTGCTCATCGCATTATTGTTTCGCATCAATCTCTCTGGCTTTTTGGTCAGTTGGATGATTTGCTCAGGTATTGCTTACCTGCTGGACCCTTGGTTCCACTCGATTGGTAGTGCCGTGTTGCAAGCAGAGTCATGGCAACCGGTCTGGCAAGCAATGTACGAATCAGCCTGGTGGCGCGTACTGCAATATCACCACTCTATCACTATGGGCAGTATTATTGTGAGTCTGTGCTTCGCACCCTTTCTCGCTATTATTAGCTACTTCTTGGTTACCCAATACCGATTGCGTATTCAACGATGGTTCTTGAAGTTACGACTTGTGCAAGCGCTGCGCGCGAACAAGTTTTGGGCTATCTACTCAGATTTGCGGGGGTAACTGATATGACTACCAATATTCGTCAAAGCGCTATTCGCTGGCCAGGACTCGCAGCTTTCTTGATTATTGTGGGGCTGTTAGTTGCCTTCAGTTGGTTGTTACTAGATACCATTATTAAGTGGTCTCTTGAGCGTTCTCTGGGCACGTTAAATGGTGCCGAGGTCAATATTGAGCGTGTTGAGCATACTTGGGTACCGCTGGGCGTTCGAATCGAACGCATTCAAGTAACCGACCCGCTCACACCGACCATGAATCGTGTCGTGATTGGCGCTGTAGAGGGGACGATGAACGTCGAGCAACTCCTGCTCGGCCGCTTACATTTTGAAAATGTAGTGAGCACCGGTATTCGCGTGCAACAGCCTCGCGAGAGCGAAGGTGAGGTCTATCAAGTTCCCAATCGTGAGGATATTGAAGGGTGGGCGAAGCAGGGCTTAGCCGCATTAAATTTAGAAGTACCCAGCACGGATAAAATACTCGAGCGGATGGAGCTCAAAACTCCTGCTGCAATAAGCGCTGCGGAAGAGGCTTTTGCAACGCAGAAAGAACGAGTCAACGAGGCGCGTTCGCAACTTCCGAGCGAGGAAAAGATAAAAGCGTATGAGGCTAAGGTCAAAGCTCTGACTGAATCTGACATCAAAACGCCACAAGAATTGGTCGCCAAGCGCGAGGAGTTTGCGGCACTGAAGGAAGAGTTCGAAAAAGATAAGAAGGCGTTGCTGAGCTTTAAGGAAACAGTCACCGACGCTGTTGAACAACTCCAAACGCAGTTTGCGGCAGTCAAAGATGCACCGGCTCAAGATATGGCGCGCGTGCGGGAATTGATGCAACTCAATAGTGCTGGGCTAACCGAAATTACGGCACTGCTATTTGGTGATCAGGCACGCGTGTGGAGTAACTATATGTTGCTTGCTTACGAGCAACTGGCGCCAATGTTGGCTCGCTCAGCCGATGCTGCTGCTATCAAACCACAGCGCGGTGAAGGCGTTTGGTTTTCCTTTACCGGCGCCAATGCACCGCCTGATTTCCTGATCAAGCTTGCGGACACTGAGTTTGCGTTTGGTGAAACCATTTTGGATGTGCAGTGGAACAACATCACCCATCAACATGAACAGTTGGGGCAACCGACAACATTCCGGGCGCGCGCTGACAACACACAGTTGTGGAGTTCGTTCAACTTGAATGGTGAGCTGGCGCTGGGCGCTGAAGGTGTTGATGCGCGGCAACAGTGGCAGCTCAAAGGTGTGAAGCTCGACAATTTGGCATTGAGCGAAAGCGCAGAGTTTGCAGCCAATATCGTCGCTGCTTTGCTGGATAGCGAAGGTTCTGTTGCGCTGCGCGACAGTGCCCTAGATGGCAATGCAACGATACGGCTAGCCGATATGCAAGTGACAGCTAATGCCGAAAATCGTTGGGCTCAAGTGGTCGCTTCAGCGTTACAAAGCCTCACTCGCTTGGATATACAGACATCGATTGCGGGCAGTATGACTCAACCGACGTTTAACTTACGCTCTGACCTAGACCGTCAACTAGGCAGCGCATTGAAGTCGGCTGCATTGCAAGAAGTCGAGCCAGAATTGGCGAGCTTACGGGCGAAACTGCAAGAGCAAACGGGTGGCTTCTTGGGTGAAAACGAGGAAGAACTGAGCGAGTTGGTGGGGCTACTCACAACGGCTGAAAATCGCGAAGCGCGGTTGCAAGAACTGCTCGAAGCGAAAATTCAAAACAAACTTGAAGATCAAGTCAAAGACCGCCTCAAGGGACTCCTCAACGGCGGTTAAATAAAAAAGCGAATAGCATGACGCTATTCGCTTTTTGGCTACTTGCTCTAGTTATTAGCTACTCGTTATTCGTTATTCGCTATTCGCTATTCGCTATTCGTTATTCGTTATTCGCTTTTCGCTAGTAACTAGTAACTAGTAACTAGTAACTTGTAGCTAGTCACTTTCTATGAACGCCTTCAGTGTTTCCGCTTTCGTTGGGATGCTGAAGATACCATCCAGATGTCCCCAGATACCCTGAATTTCTTCATACTGCGGTGCTTTGCCTTGTTCTTCCAGAATCGCGACGGTTTGCTTCGCGAGATAGGGTTGCAGCAGCAAGTCATTGGTGGCCGGCAAAAACAGCGTTTTCGCGGTGATGTTACTCAAGCCTTTGGCCAGACTTTCATCGTGACCTGCAACGAACAGCTGGTTGGCGCGAACTAAGTACAACAAGTGATTGGCATCGGCCAGTGGTGCGCGACCCGCCGCTGCGCCAAACAAGTAGCTGACGGCTGGAAGGTCGGTCATGACGCTATCCAATCCAGCATCTGGCAGCACATCTTGCTTGGGTGCTTGCATGTTCATGATGGTTGGATGCATCGCTTGCTGAGTGATCATAGCTAGCGTGCTAGTGACGCCAGTCAGCGGGGCTTCACCGCTGTAGTAATCACCTTGGTTCCAATTTGGGTCCGCTTTAATTGGCCGCGCCCAGTGCTCCAGTGCCATGATAGTCCATGCGTCCATGGCTCCGGTGCCAATCACCGACACCATACGTTCAACCGAATCCGGATATGCAGCAGCCCATTCGATAGCTTGGAGCGAGCCCATCGAAGCACCGACCACCGCGTGCAATTTCTCAATGCCTAGACTCTCAAGCAACGCCTTTTGCACGTTCACAAAGTCGCGAATCGTGACCACTGGGAAGTCAAGGCCATAAGGCTTACCAGTTGCCGGGTTGATAGACTTAGGACCTGTAGTGATAACATTTGGATCGCCTGGGAAGGCGTTAACGAGTGTATCTGAGCTCACCACATAGTACTTGTTGGTATCGATGGCTTTACCCGGACCGATAATACTGTCCCAGTAGCCTGGTAGCGGATCAGTCTCAGCATATTTACCTGCCGCGTGACTGTTACCCGAGAAAAAGTGGGTGATTAGAATCACGTTATCTTTGGTTTCATTGAGCTCGCCATAAGCTTCCCAACCAACCGTCACTTCTGGAATTGTCTCGCCGCCAACCGTCACATAATCAGCCATAGTGAAAGCTTGCTTCTTGACGATGAGCTCGGCGTGAGCTGAGTTCATACTTAATAGCAGCACCGCCGCAATCCAATAAATACGCATTTTCATGAGTGTTGCTCCAGTAGGTAATTCGCATACTGCTTGCGCAGTTCATTCTTGATTAACTTGCCAGTGCCCGTATGGGGGAGTTCGTCGACAACAATGACGTCGTCGGGCATCCACCATTTGGCAATTTTGTCCTGCAGGAATTCTAGGACTATCTCTTTACTCACTGTCATGCGCGGATTTGCTACCACGAATAACAATGGACGTTCATCCCACTTCTCGTGTTTGACACCAATCACGCAGCTTTCGTTAACCGCAGGGTGTTGGCTACAGATATTTTCGATTTCGAGTGAACTAATCCATTCGCCGCCACTTTTGATGACGTCCTTTTTGCGATCGACCACTTTCATGTAACCATCGGCATCAATCACCGCAATGTCACCGGTAGCGAGCCAACCATCGGCAAAAGTGTCGGCATCATCGCGTCGATAGTAGCTGCTCGCAATCCATGGGCCACGCACTCGCAATTCTCCACTGGTGACACCGTCATGCGGTAAGGCTTGACCATTAGCGTCGACAATTTGCATATCGACTCCGAAACAGGCTCGCCCTGCTGTGGTTTGAATGGCGTATCGCTCGGCTGCAGGCCGCTCCAGCAAGCTGGGTTCAGGCGGCGCTGAACAGGCTAGCGGACCCGTTTCGGTCATGCCCCAAATAGGTTGCCAATACACGTTGTAGAGTGTGTCGTAGGTTTGCACTAATCCGAGTGGTGACGCAGCTCCACCGACACAGACACGCTCGAGTGATTCCATAGTTTCACCCGAAGTGCGCAAGTAATTATGCAAAGTCAGCCAAATAGTCGGAACACCTAATCCAACTGTCACCTGTTCCTGTGTGATGAGCTCAAACATCGCAGGTCCATTCATACCCGCGCCGGGCAACACCAACTTACAGCCCGATAAAGGTGCGGCATAAGGGGCTCCCCAAGCACCTGCATGATACATAGCGACCATAGGCATTAACACGGTGTCTTGGCGAAGGTCGAGCAGTTCGCTGCTGACCGTAGCTTGGGCGTGAAGCACCATGGCTCGGTGAGAACTCAACACACCTTTTGGATTGCCCGTTGTTCCTGAGGTATAACAAAGCAGCGCACCACTGTCTTCGTGAATGGTCGGCCAAGCAAAGGTATCAGGCTGATCCCGCAGTAGCGCCTCGTAGCAATAAACAGGTAGTGGGAGACTTTCGGCTTGTGCCGGCAAGTGCTCTTCATCGCACAGAAAGATAATGCCTTTTACGGTAGTGAGCTGATCGGAAAATTCACTGACTAAGTCAGCGAAACCGATGTCCACAAAGAGCCACGTATCTGCGGCATCTTCAATGATCCACTGAATTTGGTCGGCAAAGAGACGCGGATTCACCGTATGCAGGATGGCACCGGAACCACTGACAGCATAGTAAAGCTCCAAATGCCGATAGGTATTCCAAGCCAAGGTAGCGACTCGCTCGCCTTCTTGCATTCCCAGCGCCTGCAATGCGTGGGCAAGTTGATTCGTGCGTGCATAGCAGTCTTGATAGGTGTAGCGATGAATATCTCCTTCCAGCCGACGGCTCACCACTTGTTGGTGTGGATGCCGCCGCACCGCATGCCGGAGTAGATCAATAATCAATAATTGGCTCGATTGCATTGCCCCAGGTACAGTTGGGACAGACTGAGTCGTTGATTCAAACATAACGGGTTACCCTACCACCAAATGAATAAGCCGATTGCCATCGCAAGCCCAATAAAGGGTACGACAACAGTGACTGCTGCGACAGGCCAGTAAGCAGCCTGATGGGTTTCACGACAAATTGCGCGAATGGTGGTCACGACATAACCATTGTGTGGCAATGAATCGAGAGCACCAGATGAAATAGCCACAATTCGATGGAGTTGGTCCGGGTTTACGCCAGCATCGATGTAATGCGGTCCCAACACCGGTAGCGCAATGGCTTGACCGCCTGATGCGGAGCCGGTTAAACCTGCAATAACACTGACCGCAACGGCCGCGCCCACCAATTCATTACCTGGCAGGCTAGTCATAAAGGCAACCGCTTCACCAAACGCGGGGGTAATTTTGGCGATACTACCAAAACCAACAACAGCGGCTGTGTTGCCAATAGCAATCAGCGCCCCAGTGGAAGCCTCCGCAATAGCAGAAGACACGTTGATAAAGTAACGATAGTTGATGATAGCAATTGCCAGTACACCACCAGTGAGTGCGATGATCAGAGCATTTTGCTTGAGTTCGTCGTGGAATAAAAAGCTTAAGGTCAGCACCACCATTAACGGCACCAAACCACTGACAGGGTGAGGTAGCTTACGATCAGCTATTTCAGGGTCACCCTCACGCGTTTCGAATCGCTCACCGTTAGCGACGGCTTTGTTGATGAGCTTACGTAACCACCAATAGCCGAAAATTGCCATGAAGACGGCAACCACAAGGCTGACCTCCCATGCTGCATAAGGCGAGGTGCCCAAGTATTGAATAGGAATCCAGTTCTGAATTTCCGGTGAGCCAGCGGAGGTCATCGTGAACGTGACCGAGCCAAAGGCAAGTGCTGCGGGAATAAAGCGGCGCGGTAAGTCGGCGTCTTTAAATAATGAGAGGGCCATGGGATAGACCGAGAAGGCCACCACAAATACGCTGACACCACCGTAGGTTAAAATGGCACAAGCCAAAACCACTGCTAATACAGCCTGCTGCCGTCCAAGTTTGCCGATAATCCAGCGTGCCACCGAATCCGCTGCGCCCGTATCTTCCATGAACTTACCGAATAAAGAGCCGAGCAAAAACATAAAGAACCAAGCCGCGACGAAACTGGCGAAGCCATCCATATATGCGCTTACAAAATTTACATCGCCGGTGAATAGCGGAACGTTGCTGCACAAAGCTACAATGACCGCGCACAATGGAGCGCTGATGAATAGATTCATACCGCGCAGCGTCAGGACGATGAGCAGGGCAAGCCCGCCAACCAAGCCAATCATGCTTAACATGCACTACCTCGTTATCATTTTTATGTGTATCAGGTATGCCACGACCCGTACGACGTTGCTCACTATGCGCGAGGGCCGCACAATTTTACATAGTACTAACGTACAGAATACAACGTGAATACTTTGCGCTAGGGTAAGCATGCCATGACCATTAGGATGTGCCAAACGGCACTCAGAACAACATAACAACCCATATGAAAACAACAACTCGAATTCGGGAGAACGAGACCATGAGTCAGCCCAAGCACACACAAACATTTCGGCATTCGCTCGTAGCAATGGCTATTGCATCGGTGGTTGCGATGCCGGCAGTTGCGCAAGAAGCCAATGCTGATAACGCGCAAGCGAGCGACGATTACAAAGGTTTAGAGCGTATTGAAGTCACTGCGCGTCGCCGTACAGAGAGTATTCAGGAAGTTCCAGTTTCTGTTTCTTCGTTCAGTGCGGGTGACCTTGCTGAAATTGGTGCGGAAGACATTACCGAACTGCAACAACGCATTCCAAATACCACATTGCAAGTCAGCCGTGGTACTAACTCAACACTAACCGCGTACATTCGTGGTGTGGGCCAACAAGATCCACTGTGGGGTTTTGAGCCTGGCGTTGGTATTTATATTGATGATGTGTATATCGCCCGGCCACAAGGTGCGGTGCTCGAAGTTCTGGACTTAGAGCGTATCGAAGTATTGCGAGGCCCGCAGGGCACACTTTACGGCAAAAACACCATCGGTGGTGCTCTGAAGTATGTCACCAAAGAACTGACCGGCTATGATGAATTTAGCGTGCAAGGTACGGTGGGTACCTATGGACAGAAAGACCTGAAAGTATCTGGTCAGACGGCTTTATCTGACAGTTTCTTTGTAGGTGGCGCATTAGCGACACTGAACCGTGATGGTTTTGGTGAGTTCGTAAATACGGGTGATGAGAACTACAACAAAGAGTTAATGACCGGTCGGGTGAGCGCGAAATGGTTGGTTTCTGACGACGTCAGCGCCAAGTTCATGTACGACAAAACCAAAGACGACTCGAACTCGAAGGGTGGCTATCGTCTAACCTCATCGCAGTTGACTGGACAAGAACCGTATCAAAGCGTGTATGACTCCAACACTGCAATGCCAGTCGACAACCTTGTCGAAACGGAAGGCTATTCACTGACCATCGATTGGGACATCAACGAGAATTGGGCATTTAAATCGGTAACCGCCGCTCGCGAAGGTTACACCATGACCAATATCGATTTCGATTCTACAGGTGCTGGCGCGTTATTAGTTCCTGCAGACTACGAAGATGAACAAACCACCCAAGAGTTCCAGTTAAGTTACGCGAAAGACCGCACCACATTTGTGGGTGGTGTCTATTACTACGACGGCGAAGCGTGCGGTATTTTCGGTACGGTGTTGCCACAATTATTGGGCGTTGGCCTAACCATTGATAATGGCGGTTGTGTTGATACCAAGAGCACGGCTTTGTACGGTCAAATTAACTATGACATGACCGATAATTTCTCGTTCACGGTCGGTGGTCGTTATACCGAAGATGAGAAGTCAGCGAACGTACTGCGCCAGACTTTCTTGGGCGTGAAATTCCTTGATCGTTCAGGTTCAGCAACTTTGTTGTCGACCAACTCTGACTTTAGTGCTGAAGAAAAGTGGACTCATTTCTCGCCACACGCCAGCATGCGTTACCGTATCACCGATGACACTATGGTCTACGGTAGTTATAGCAACGGCTTTAAGTCGGGTGGTGTAGACATGCGTGCAGACGCCACGTTGAACCCCGATGCTGTGATTCCATACGACCCAGAGATTGTTGATACTTATGAAGCGGGTATTAAAACTGAATTCTGGGATGACCGCATTCGCTTAAATGCAGCTTGGTTCTTGTCGAACTACTCCGATATGCAGGTCACTGTGCAACGTGCAGTGCCAGCAGGCGTAGCTTCACAAGTATTGAACGCTGCTGAAGCAACGGTTTACGGATTTGAAATTGAAGCTGTGGCCGCTGTTACCGACAGCCTGAACGTCACCGCCATGATGGGTAACGTGAACGCAGCATTTGATTCTGTTCGGTTCTTCGACCCTGTCGCACAGGAAACAACGGACGTTTCTGACATTTGGTCCTTTGCGAATACGCCAGAATTGGTTGCAAACTTAGGGTTCAACCAGAGCCTTGAGAATGAGTATGGTCAATGGGTTTGGTCAGGCAACATGGCTTATCGCAGCGAAACTCAAATCTTTGAAGTGCCATCGATGTTGGATATGGGCGGCTATAGCCTCTTCAATACCAGCTTGATGTGGTACTCCAATGACGGCAACTGGTCTGCTGGCTTGCATGTGAAAAACATCGGCAACAAAGTATATCGGTTAGCTGGTTATAACTTCGCAGCACCTCGTGACGCGAACGGTAATCGCACTGGCCCAGGTTTGGGTGGTGAAGATACTATCGTTGGTTACTACGGCGACCCGCGTACTGTCTCCCTGACTGTGGGGTATCGTTTCTAACCCCGCACAGTTGTTGCCGGGGCATTTTGCTCCGGCAATGACTGACTTTTACATTCGGACACGCTAGCATGGGGTATCCTTTTTCCAACGATCAAACCAATAACATGGCCCGTGCAATTATTGCCGACGATCATCCTTTATTCCGAGCTGCCCTCCGTCAAGCTTTGACGGAAACATTGGCAACCGACATTAAAGAGGCAGCAACCTTTCATCAATTGTTGTCCATGTTACAAGCCGAACCTCAAATTGAACTTATCTTGCTGGATTTATCCATGCCAGGGAATCGAGGTTTGACGGGACTGACGTCGTTACGCAGCCGCTATCCAGATATTCTGGTGGTGATTGTATCTGCCAATGAACATCCACAAGTCATCCGGCAAGCAATGGCGTATGGCGCCAGTGCCTACATTCCAAAGTCTATGCCACTGAATGAGCTGCAACATGCCGTCGAAACCGTATTAGCCGGTGACACTTGGTTACCTGAACACTTGGTCGGTGAATTAGCGTTAGCAGAAAACGACCCGTCGGTTGAATTTGCACGCCGTTTGGAGCAGTTAACGCCGCAACAATTCCGTGTGCTGGAGTGTTTAGCGGATGGTCTGTTGAATAAGCAAATTGCTTATGAATTAAACGTGCAAGAGACGACGATTAAACAACATGTCTCTGCCATTCTGCGGAAATTAAATGTCATCAACCGCACGCAAGCGGGCGTGGTCTTCAAGCAAATGTTGAACGCCACCGACAGCAATACCGACAATCAATCACTTCAATAATTGCTTCAACAAGCGTTTCAATGCCACCGTCTTGATGGGTTTTGGAATAAAGGCTGCGCGTTCGGCAATGGCTTGCTCACGCACTTGTTCATCTGGATCCGCTGAGTTGATGATAGCGGGCAATGAAGGGTTGTTGAGCTGTGTGCGAATCGCCTGCAGCACTTGAATCCCAGTTTCGCCATGGTCGAGGTGATAATCCAAAATCAAACCATCCGGCAAAGTGCTTGGCTCGTCCGGTAGCTCGAAAGCACCACCTGCCGTCAATACCCTGGCTCCCCAGCTGGTCAGCAATTGCTCCATAGCGACAAGAACGCGAGAATCATTGTCGACCACCCAGAGAGTTTTCCCGTGCAAGAAGTTATCGTTGGTGGCGCGACTTAAGGCTGGCGCGCGGCGCTTTTGCTTCTGCCAACGGGCCACGGGTAAGCGCAACACGAAACTTGTGCCGCGATTGACCTCAGAGTGAAATTCCAACGGGATATCCAGCAATCTACACATACGCTCAACTATGGCGAGGCCCAAACCGATGCCTGGGTTATCGCCTTTTTGATCCAATTGGTGAAATTCGCGGAAAATGTTCTCGCGCTGGTCCGCAGGAATGCCACGACCGGTATCAATAATGTGGAGGTCAACAGCGTTACCGCGCCGTCGCGTGCCAATGACAATGCGTCCCGTATCCGTGTAACGAATGGCATTCGACAGCAGGTTTTGAACAATTCTCGATAGCAGCTTACGATCGGTATCGACCCATGCGCTGGAACCTATGTAGCGAATTTTAATGTGCTTATCAGCGGCGATGACTTGTTGCGTTTCCACCAGTGGCAGCAGGATATCGTTGAGTGCGGTCACTTGCCTATTGACCGGCAGGTTACCGGCCTCTAAACGAGTCATCTCAAGCAGCATCGTCAATAGTTCTTCGGCATTTTGTAGCGATTGTTGCAGTTGTCGCGCCAGTGCTCCGGTCTCACCTTGTAAGCGTTGTTGTAACATATCGCAGAACAGCGTGGCGGCATTGAAAGGCTGCATCAAGTCGTGACTAACCGCCGCAAAAAAACGCGATTTACTCTGATGTGCGCGTTCTTCGGCTTGTTTGGCGTTGAGAAGCTCTTGGGTCCGTTCAAGAACTCGTTGCTCAAGCTCTGCGTTAATGCGTTCGAGTTCCCGCTGCGCCTGCACCAACTCGGTAATATCTGTGTAGGTGGTTACAAAGCCACCATCTGGCATGGGTGCGCCTTGCAGCTCAATCACATGCTCACCTTGCTGGCGTTGGTAACGATAAGCGCTACCGGCCCGCAAGTACTGCAAACGTTTGTCGATTTCGGCGTCAATATCGGCGTGCACACCGTCGCCTAGCAGACCTCTGTTAGCGTTATAGCGCAGCAAGTCAGCTACGGGCATACCTGCTTGCACAAACCCTTGCGGGTACTGAAATACCTCCAGGTAGCGACGGTTCCATGCTACTAAACGGAGCTCTTGGTCTACCACGCTGATACCCTGTGGTATGTTTTCCACCGACGCTTGCAGTAATTCCCGATTAAATTTGTAAAGCTGCGACGCTTGCGTTGCCCAAGTCACCACTTGCGAAATCGGTACACCCGGTTGTTGGGTGATCGCATCGAGCAGGATTCGACTGGCAGCACTACCAATCACCGCAGCAAGCTCGCGCTCCACTCGCGCAAGTATAGGTGCCGGCACAAAATCATCAGTGGGCGCACTGTTCAGATCGATTTGTAATCGTTCCGCTAAGCGATCCAGTTCGACCGTATCAAAAAACCGAGCCAGTACTTGGCGCAGCCGTCCCCAGTTAATAGGTTGATGCTGATACAGCTCTGGGTGCCCACCTGTGGGGTCAACGAATAGTTTCGTTTGCCGCTTTTCTATGGAGTTACTGCGAAATAACAACGAACCCAGAATGAAGAGCGCGATATTACAGCCCAGACTCAACAAGATGCCATTACTCATGGCAACGTCAGTGAGCTCACGTTGACTGTGAATAGCCGGAGTTAGCAGAAAAATCACCCACAAGGTTGTGCCAATGATGATACCTGCTGCAGCCCCTGCTTTGTTTGCTCGCGACCAAATCAAGCCGCCTAACATAGCTGGTGCCAGTTGCGCCAGCAGCGCAAGTGACAACAGACCGGCATTCACCAGTGGCATGTTGGCTTCGGTGAGCTTATGAAAACCAAATGACAAGCCAATAATCACAATAATTGTGGAGCGACGAATACCGAGGATCCGCGCCGGGCTGAAAGTGAATTTACGCAGCCGTTGGTCGGTGAGGCGCAGCCACAACGGCATAATCACGTCGTTCGACATCATGATACTCAGTGCCAACGTAGCGATGATCACCATGCTGGTGGCTGACGCTAAGCCACCTATAAACGCCACCAGCGTCATTATTGGTTGTTCAGCATGCAACAGTAAGCTCAGCATAAACGTGTCGCTGCGGGCTGCCTCGGGAACCAGAATCAAGCCTGCTAGGGCAATCGGGAGAATGAAGAAGTTAATCGCGAATAAGTACAGCGGGAAAGCCCACCGCGCCGTCCGTAGCTCTTCGGGATCGTTATTCTCTATGTAGGACACATGAAATTGTCGCGGCAACACGAACATCGAAATTGCCCCGAGCAAAATATGAGTCACATACACAAACCCACCACTGGGCAACCCTGCCATGACTTCGGCAACGCGGGGTTCTTGAGCCGCTCGCACAAACAAGTCGCCAATGCCATCGAACAACCCGTAGGTCACGAAGATACCCACAGTCATAAACGCACCGAGCTTGACGACCGATTCAAAGGCGACTGCGTCCATCAATCCATTGTGTTGTTCAGCGAGGCTCAAGCGTCGTGTTCCGAACAAAATCGCAAATCCCATCATGGCTAAGGCAACCAGCGCTGCAACGTCACCAAACCAGGGTAGCGGCTGCGAATCAAAGCCTGTCACCATGGCAAAACTGCCAGTTACTGCTCGTAACTGCAGCGCAATGTAGGGGACAATACCTACCAGCGCTATTAACGCAACGACGACAGATAGTGTCGCGTTCTTGCCGTAGCGACTACCAATCATGTCGGCGATAGAAGTCAGGTTTTGTTGCTTACAGGCGTGCAATAGCCGCATTTGCAGTGAGTGCAAAAAGATAAAGACGATGATGGCGCCGACATAGGTCGGAGCCATGGCCCACCCATAATACGCTGACTGCGTAATAGTGCCGTAGAAGGCCCAGGTCGTGCAGTGAATGCCTTGTGCCAGTGCGTAACGATAGGGTTTGACTTGATTGGCCGGTCGCCGGTCGCCGCGGTAAGCAATAGAATAGAGAATGGCAATGTAGCCAACCGCAACAAGAACCGTGAGCCAGATGGAGAGCATCAGCGCGGTCCACCGTGTTCATGAAATACCGTGAGTGTCCATTGCCAACGAATGGCACCGAGTCGCATGAGTAAGGTTGTAAGTCCGCCAACTAACAGGGCCAAAGCTGGCGTAAACTCAACCATGACCACGTACACCGAACCACCGACTAAACAGGTGGTCGCATAGAGCTCCCCTTTTAACACCATGGGAATGTCGCGAACCAACACATCACGCAGCATACCGCCAAAACAAGCGCTCATGGTGCCCATAATCACGCAAATCAGTGGCGAGAATCCCGCCATCATTGCCTTCTGCGCGCCCATCACAGTGAAAAATGCCACCCCAACCGCATCGGCGACCAACAGAGTGGTTTGATGAATGTAATCGCGGAGTCGGAGCCATAAAATAGTGAGCACAGCAGCCGCGGCAATGGTGTACAGGTAAATTGGGTCATGCACCCAAAATACCGGCAAGTCGAGCATCAAATCGCGCAGGGTACCACCACCAATAGCCGTCACCGCAGCTAATACAATCACACCGAAGCCATCCAAATTTTTGCGAAACGCCAACAAGGTGCCCGCTACCGCAAAAACAGCGACGCCAAGGTGATCAACAATGTAGAGCAGAAGTTCCATGTCCATGCGCGAATCCAGATTAGCTTAGTTGTGTAAACACTCCCTATTTAACCAGTTTTTCGTTAGAATGCCCGACTATTCGCAAAAACTGGTCGATAGGGCTTGTTTACTTTAAAGTGAGCCCCATCTCTATCCAAACTATTTTTATAAAAAGGGGACTTTCATGGACTTTTTAATCGGTACAGCCTACGCGCAAGACGCGGGTGCACAGCAAGGTGGCGGCATGGAACTTATTTTCATGTTGGTCATGTTTGGTTTGATTTTCTATTTCATGATTTATCGTCCGCAAGCGAAACGCGTCAAGCAACATAAAGAATTGATTGCCAGCGTCAGCAAAGGTGACGAAGTATTAATGAATGGTGGCATGGTTGGCCGCATCACGAAATTAAGCGAAGACAAAGATTTTATGGTCATCGCATTATCTGAAGGCGTTGAAGTGACGGTACAAAAATCAGCAGTCACTGCAGTACTGCCGAAAGGAACCATGAAGTCTCTGTAATAAGAGCTAAGGATCTGTTGTGTTGAATAAGTTTCCGCTCTGGAAAAACCTGATGGTGGTGTTCATCGTCGCGTTCGCAGCGCTGTATGCGCTGCCGAACCTGTATGGTGAAGACTACGCAGTGCAAGTATCGGCTGGACGCACAGTAACCGTAAATACGGAGACTTTGGGTCGAGTGGAGTCAGCGCTGCAAGCAGCCGACATCGAAATGAAAGGTATCGCATTGGAGGACGAGCAGGTGCTCGTGCGGCTGAACAGCGATAGCGATCAATTACAAGCGCGCGATGTTATTTTGCGCGAGTTAGGTACCGATTACTTCGTTGCGCTCAACCTTGCGGCAGCGACGCCTGATTGGCTGGAAAGCTTGGGTGCCTCGCCAATGAAGTTAGGCTTGGATTTGCGTGGTGGTGTGCACTTTCTCATGGAAGTCGACATGGGTGAGGCAATGCGCAAAATTCTTGACCAGATGCGCGATACGGTTCGCACTGATCTACGTGAAGAGCGGATTCGTTACAGCGGTGTCAATCGTGACGGCAATGACGTTGTGATTGAACTGCGCTCTGCAGAAGATTACGCAGCGGCGGAATCGTTTCTGAATAATCAGTATCAAGGCTACACCTTGATCGATGATGAGGCGACGCAAACCATTCGTTTGCGTATGACCGAAGACAAAATTCGTGAAACGCAAGATTATGCCATTTCACAAAACGTCACCATTTTGCGCAACCGGGTGAATGAACTCGGTGTTGCTGAGCCTGTTGTTCAGCGCCAAGGTGCTGATCGGATTGTGGTGCAATTGCCAGGCGTTCAAGATACCGCACGTGCTAAAGAAATTCTTGGTGCGACTGCAACGCTCGAGTTTCGCTTCCAAGACACCGAAAACAGCGTGTTTGATGCTGAGGCGGGACGCGTCCCATTCGGTAGTGAGCTGTATCCGAACCGCAATGGCGGCAACGTGCTGTTGAAGCAAGATGTGATTCTGACCGGTGACCACATCGTCAATGCTTCATCAAGCTTTGATGAGAATCAACGTCCTCAAGTCAATATCACTTTAGATGGCGCTGGTGGTGACAAAATGTCATTAGCCACTCGGGATAATATTGGCCGCCCCATGGCAACCTTGTTTATCGAGTTTAAGGCCACTGGTGAGCGTGATGAGGAAGGTAAAATCATCTTTGAGCGCCAAGAAGAGGTTATCAACGTCGCAACCATTCAGGCGCGGCTTGGTAGTGCTTTCCGCATCACAGGCATTGGCTCTCAGCAAGAAGCACAGAACCTTGCATTATTGCTCCGTGCAGGTGCCTTGATTGCGCCGATTCAAATTGTTGAAGAGCGCACCATTGGTCCGAGCCTTGGAGCCGAAAACGTCCAAATGGGTATTCAGGCTATCGTTGCGGGCTTCATCATGGTGATCATCTTTATGGTGATTTACTACCGTAAGTTTGGTCTGGTGGCGAATCTGGCTTTATGCGCCAACGTGGTACTCATTGTCGGTGTGATGTCGATGATCCCCGGCGCGACTCTGACTTTACCGGGTATGGCAGGTATCGTTCTGACCGTCGGTATGGCGGTGGATGCCAACGTACTTATTTTTGAGCGAATACGCGAGGAAATTAAAGCGAAGCGTAGTCCTCAACAAGCGATTCACCATGGCTATGATAGTGCATTATCGACTATTGCGGATGCCAACATTACTACGCTGATTGCAGCCATTATATTGTTCGCTGTGGGCACCGGACCGGTGAAAGGTTTCGCGGTCACGCTGGCGATTGGTATTTTGACCTCAATGTTCACCTCCATTATCGGAACGCGTGCAGTGATTAACGCAATCTGGGGTGGCAAACGAATCGACAAGTTGTCGGTGTAGGAGAAGCAGATGCGTGAATTAGTCAAAACGGAAAATGCTCTGCCATTCATGAAGTACCGCTTCGTGTCGTGGATATTCAGTGCAATTTTATTGGTTGGTTCGATAGCTTCTTTAAGTATCAACCAATTGAACTGGGGCCTCGATTTTACCGGTGGTACTGTTATTGAAGTTGGCTACGATCGTCCGGCCGATTTATCAGCAGTTCGAGCCGTTTTAACCGAGCGTGGTTTTGGTGATGCCGTAGTGCAAAACTTCGGTACTCAAGAGGACGTGCTGATTCGATTGGAGCCACGCGAGGGCTTGAAAGCCCAAGAGTTGGGCGATCAAATTTTGCGTGCCTTGCAAGAATCGAGCGATGGCACCATCGACATGCGACGGATTGAATTCGTTGGTCCGCAAGTGGGTGATGAATTAACTGAGCAGGGTGGCTTAGCCATGCTGACCGCTTTGATCTGTATTTTGTTGTACATTGCAGTGCGGTTCGAGTGGCGTTTGGCGCTGGGCGCAGTCGGTGCTTTGGCACATGATGTCATTATTACGCTGGGCTTATTTTCGGTCTTGGGGCTGGAGTTTGACCTGACTGTATTGGCAGCGTTGCTCGCGGTTATCGGTTATTCCATTAACGATACCGTGGTGGTTTGTGACCGAATTCGGGAAAACTTCCGTAAGTATCGTAAAGGTACACCAGAAGAAATTATTGACGGAGCGATTACTGATACGCTGAGTCGGACCGTTATTACGTCCTTGACCACAGTGCTCGTATTGCTGGCGTTATTCTTTCTGGGCGGCCAATTGATTCACGGCTTCGCAACAGCGTTGTTGTTCGGTATCTTTATCGGTACATACTCGTCCATATTCATTGCGAGCGGTTTAGCGCACGCGTTGGGTATCAGCCGCGAAGACCTGATGCCACCTGAGGTGGAAAAAGAGGGCGAAGACCTCGAGCCGATGCCATAGGCGAAGCGACAAGTTTATCTAGTATGGCCTTCATTGAAGGCCATATTTATTTTAACGATAAGGAGAGAATCGGATGTTAGCAGTTATTTCTCCAGCCAAGAATTTGGACTATGAGAGTGAGCTCCCTACGAAAGAGTTTACCCAACCACGATTACTCGATGATGCCACCGCGTTAGTTGATGTCGCGCGCGAGTTGTCACCGCAACAGCTCGGTAGTTTGATGTCGATTAGTGACAAACTGGCAGGGTTGAATGCTGCTCGGTTTGCAGAGTGGCAGACGCCATTTGACCTTAACAATGCACGGCAGGCCATTTACGCCTTTGACGGGGATGTCTACGCGGGGTTGTCGGCAGAGAAGCTCGATGCCGAAGCAATTGCATATGCTCAGGAACATTTGCGCATCTTGTCGGGTCTATATGGTGTATTGCGGCCATTAGACTTGATGCAACCGTATCGGTTGGAGATGGGAACGAAGCTCGAAACGGCTCGTGGTAAAAATCTTTATGAGTTTTGGGGTGACATCATTACCGAGCTGCTAAACAAAGATTTAGAGCAATGTAAATCAACTATACTAGTCAATCTCGCGTCTAATGAGTATTTTAGTAGCGTGAAGAAGAAACAACTGAAAGCCGACATCATCACTCCAGTTTTTAAAGATGAGAAGAACGGCGAGTACAAAGTTATCAGTTTCTGGGCGAAGAAGGCGCGCGGTATGATGGCGCGGTTTATGATGAACAATAAGCCAAAATCGATTGCTGATTTGCAGAAGTTTAATGCAGCGGGTTATCGATTTAGCTCAGCAGAATCTACAGCAACAGAACTAGTTTTTCTGCGTTCTGAGGCTGATCAATAAGGAGTAACATATGGCGGAACATCAACACGATCGAATCGAAGAAGAGAGTGGTCGCGGCAAACTCATATTGACCGTGATCGTTGTTCTAGCCATTGCAGTTGCTGTTGTCGGTTGGCTTTGGTCACAACAATCGGAACCAACGCCTCAGCCTGTTGATATTCCTGTTGCGGTGGAAGCTGCAGAACCTGAACCTGAACCGGAAGTGGTCGACGAGCCAGAGCCGATGCCAACGGTTGAGCTAGATGCAGAGCCGGTGGCTGAGCCTGAACCAGAAATCGAACTCCCCGCGCTCGGTGAAAGTACTCCTGAAGTCTTAGGTTATCTCGAAACTGCGGAGCAGTCGGTTGAGCCTTTGCGTAGTGAGCAACTCGTGCGGGACGCCACCGTGTTTGTCGATAATTTGCGTAACGGCGTCGTGATTCGTGATAAAGCGATTATTGAGGGACCGCAGAGCCGCTTTCGAGTGCTTGAGCAGAACGGTAAGATCTATGTCGATCCGCGCAGTTTTGATCGGTACAACACAGTTGTAGATTGGTTTGTAAGTCTTGATACCGCCGTTTTAGTACAAGGACTTGATCGTTACCAGCCTCTGGTGAAACAAGCATTAGGCGAAATTGGTTATCCCGACGCGGAACCAGAAGCCGTGTTGGTAGAGGCTATTGATATGCTGCTAGCGACACCGTCAGTGGGTACGGTTATTGAACTGAATGATGACAAGGTGATGTATCGCTATGCAGACCCTGCATTAGAAAGCTTGCCAGATGCCCAGAAGCAGATGTTGCGCATGGGTCCTGATAACATTCGGCGCGTGAAGCTGAAGTTGGAGAGTCTGAAAGCGGAGCTTCTAGCAGCACAATGACAGCACAGCACACGATTATCCCCGAGCACCTGCGGGGAGACTTTCCGACGCGCGGAAATGCGTTTAGTCGCTGGGTAGGACGCGTTGGTCTGCGTGTCCTCGGTGGTTGGCGCGTCGAAGGTGAACTACCGCGCACCCGCCAAGCGATTATTCCCGTTGCTCCTCATACCAGCAATTGGGATTTTTTTATCGGCGTGTTTGTGATGTTAGCTCTGGGTTTAAAACTTTCCTATCTCGGCAAACATACGATTTTCCGATTTCCGGTCAACGGCCTACTGCGCTGGCTGGGCGGTATCCCGGTTGACCGTCGCTCAGCACAAGGGGTAGTCGGTGAAATGGTAGAGCAGTTTAAACAGCGTCCGGAATTGGTTTTAGCGCTCTCGCCAGAAGGTACTCGGAAAAAAGTCACCGAATGGAAAAAGGGATTTTTACACATTGCCAAAACCACGGGTGTGCCGGTTATCCCTATTGCATTAGACTTCAGCCGCAAAGTTTTAGAAATTACTCCAGCCCTGTTAATTACTGGAGATATTGATGCGGAGCTTGAACGAGTAAAAGCAGCCGTTGCTCATGCACAAGGCAAAAATCCACAACATGCCTGAAGCGAAAAATTGTGCTATTATCGCGCCCGTTTCGTTAAGAGGAATTCATCCATGAAAGTTATTGAAGGCGGTATTGCCGCAAATAGCGCAAAAATTGCGATTGTCGTCGCTCGCTTTAACCATTTTGTGGTCGACAGTTTGCTCGAAGGCGCACTAAATACATTGAAGCTTTATGGCCAAGTCAGCGCAGACAATATCACTGTAGTGAAAGTGCCTGGAGCTTATGAAATTCCTCTGACTACCAAAAAATTAGCTGCGACCGGACAGTTTGACGGCATTATTGCGTTAGGCGCAGTCATTCGTGGTGCTACGCCCCATTTTGATTTCGTAGCAGGCGAGTGTAATAGTGGTTTGACACGCGTTGGACTGGAATTTGATATTCCGATTGCAAACGGTGTATTGACTACCGATACCATTGAGCAAGCAATCGAGCGCAGCGGCACCAAAGCCGGCAACAAAGGTTCAGAAGCTGCCTTAAGTACGTTGGAAATGATCAACGTATTAAAGCAGTTATAAGAGGTTATTGAATGAAACCAGCAGCACGTCGCAAAGCCCGTAAACTTGCCGTTCAAGCAATTTACTCTTGGCAATTGTCGCAGAACAGCATGACCGATATCGAAGCTCAGTTTTTAACTGACAATGACACTTCGAAAATTGATGTCGACTACTTTTTGGCTTTGGTTCGCGGTGTTGCTGGGCAGTCCAAGAGCCTTGATGACGCTATGACACCTTATTTAGATCGTCCAGCTAAAGATCTCGACCATGTCGAGCGCGCAGTCCTGCGCCTGGCATGTTTTGAACTGCGTGACCGCCTTGATGTTCCGTATAAAGTTGCAATCAATGAAGCCATTGAGCTCGCTAAAGCATTCGGTGCAGACGACAGTCACCGCTTTGTGAATGGTGTGCTGGATAAAGCCATCGACGCATTGCGTCCTGCTCGTCAGTAGGTTGATTCAACTATGACATTCGGCGAATTCGATGTCATCGAAACCTATTTTACGCACCGTTTTGCTCAACGCGATGACGTTCAAGTCAGCGTGGGCGATGACGGTGCTGTCGTTGCTATTGACCCCACCGAAGACTTGGTCGTTGTGACCGACACTATGGTGGCCGGGGTTCACTTCGATGCGAATACACCGGCTCGCGCCATCGGGCATAAAATTCTTGCGGTAAACCTCAGTGATCTGGCTGCCATGGGCGCTGAACCACGTTGGTTTAGTTTAGCCTTGACCCTGCCAGAAATTGATGAAGAGTGGTTGACTGGTTTTTCGACCGGCCTCAAGGAAATGAGTGAGTATTACGATTGCAGCTTAATTGGCGGCGATACGACGCGTGGACCGCTCACGATTACGATCACGGCGCATGGTGTAGTTCCTAAAGGCAAAGCATTATTGCGTAGCGGCGCCAAACCGGGTGACTGGATTTATGTATCCCATGCCTTGGGTGATGCGGGACTCGCGTTAGCGGTGCAGCAAAAGCGGCTAGCTATCCCCGATCAACACTACCGCAAAGTGTGTGAACGACTCTTTTTCCCGACACCACGGGTAGCACTAGGACAGTCATTACGAGGCATAGCCAGTAGCGCAATTGATATCTCGGATGGTCTATTGAGTGACCTCGGCCACATATTGAAAGCTTCACGTGTGGGTGCGCGACTCAGTCTTGATGAATTGCCCTTGTCGTTGCCAATGACCGAGAGCTTGTCTCAGGAACAAGCGTTACAGTTAGCGCTGACTAGCGGTGATGATTACGAGCTCTGCTTCACCGTTCCCGAAAGCCAGCGTGGTCTGTTCGATACCTTAGTAGCGCATGCGGCAACAAAACCTATTTGCATTGGACGGATCACGAGTGATCTCAACCGTGTGGTACTCGAGTTAGATGGTGAGCCATGGCAATTGCCAGCAGGCGAGCAGGGGTACCAGCACTTCGCTTTTTCCAGCGAACGAGGCCATGATGGCCAATCCTAAAGTGCACCTGCGCTTGCTCAAGAATCCAATCCATTTTCTTGCATTGGGTTTTGGCAGCGGTTTGGCACGTTTTGCACCCGGTACTTTCGGTACGTTGGCAGCGTTGCCGTTACTGTGGCTGCTGCACACGCAATTGAGTATGCTCAACTATGCGGCAGTGACGCTTCTGTTTGCTGTGGTAGGTGTTTGGATTTGTCGCTATACCGCCAATGCACTCGGCGTTCATGACCATCCGGCGATTGTTTGGGATGAAGTGTGCGGCATCCTGATTGCCATGGTGGCACTACCCTTAACTTGGTTGAATGTGTTGGTGGCGTTCGTTTTGTTTCGATTCTTCGATATCGTTAAACCAGGCCCGATAGGCTGGTGTGACCGCAATTTACACGGTGGTTTGGGAATCATGGTTGACGATATTTTGGCTGGCGTTGCCGCCGGCGCAACCTTACATCTTGGCTACGCGCTCTTGAATACGTTTCAGTAGGCCTTTGCTATCGAGCCCCAGTTCGGCGCGAATCTCGTCCTGCGTTCCATGCTTAATAAAACTGTCAGGCAAACCACATTGCAACAATGGTAGGTTGATTTGCTGCGCTTGCAGATATTCCGCAATAGCGCTGCCTGCGCCGCCGGCAATAGCGTTATCCTCGACACTGACTAGCAGCGTATGATCTTTAGCGAGAGCCTCTAAACAAGCGGTGTCGAGCGGTTTCACAAAACGCATGTCGATCACCGTTGCATCGAGTTCTTCGGCGCACGGCATGACATCAGCAAGGCAAGTTCCAAAACTCGCGATCGCAATCTTTTTACCGGTTCGCACGGTTCGCGCCTTGCCAATTTCCAGAGCCTGTAATTCCGCGTCCAGTTCACAGCCACTGCCATTTCCGCGCGGATAACGAACCGCTGCCGGTTGGCCGAGTTGATACCCAGTAAAGAGCATGTTGCGACATTCGTTTTCGTCACTCGGCGCCATGACCACCATATTGGGTATACAACGCAGATAGCTCAGATCGTAGGCGCCTTGGTGCGTTGGTCCGTCAGCACCGACAATGCCGGCACGGTCAATGGCAAATAACACCGGTAAATTTTGGAGCGCAACGTCATGGATTAACTGATCATAGGCACGCTGCAGGAAGGTCGAGTAGATGGCGACCACAGGTCGGTAGCCACCAATCGCTAAACCGGCAGCAAAAGTGACCGCGTGTTGTTCCGCGATAGCAACATCGAAGTACTGATCAGGGAAGCGCTGAGAAAACTCCACCATACCTGAACCTTCACGCATAGCGGGTGTGACTGCCATGAGCTTGGGATCGTGATTTGCCATCTCACACAGCCAATCACCAAACACTTGAGAATACGAAGGAGTGGCTGCTTTTTTGCTGGGCAGCGACGAAATAGCTGGGTCAAACTTTGGCACACCATGGTAGCCAATCGGATCTTTTTCGGCAGGCTCATAGCCTTTGCCTTTGCGAGTCACCACATGGAGAAATTGCGGGCCTTTTAATTTACGCATATTGCGTAGGGTATCGACCAACAAATTCACATCGTGACCGTCTATTGGGCCGATGTAATTAAAGCCCAATTCTTCAAAAATAGTCCCCGGAGCGACCATGCCTTTCATATGTTCTTCGGCACGACTGGCCAAGTGATGAATACCTGGCATGCCTTGCAATAACTTCTTACCGCCTTCGCGAATGGAGGTATAAACCTTACCAGACAGCAGGCGTGCTAGGTGATTATTCAACGCACCGACATTTTCTGAAATAGACATGTCGTTGTCGTTTAAAATCACGAGTAAGTTTGGGTCGATATCGCCGGCATGGTTGAGTGCTTCGAATGCCATGCCTGCCGTCATTGCGCCGTCGCCAATAATAGCGACCACTTTCTGCTGTGTCTGCTCTCGCTCAGCGGCGATAGCCATCCCCAAAGCAGCGCTAATAGACGTACTCGAGTGACCCACACATAAAGTGTCGTACTCGCTTTCTTCACGCCATGGGAATGGGTGCAAGCCATCCTTTTGCCGAATGGTGTGCAGTTGCGCTTTGCGGCCTGTCAAAATTTTATGGGGGTAGGCCTGATGACCGACGTCCCAGACTAATTGGTCGTAGGGCGTGGTGTAGACGTAATGCAATGCGACAGTCAGTTCAACGGTGCCTAAACCCGAGGCTAAATGGCCACTACTGCGGCTGACTGAATTTAACAGAAATTCACGTACCTCAGCGCAAACTTGTGGAAGCTGACGCTCTGAAAGTTCACGTAGATCGGCTGGGACGTCAATTGCATCCAACAGTGGGTATTGCGTTGCTGGATGACTGCCAGATTCTGTCATGTCGTTAATGATCCCGATTTAATAAAGCTTCTGCAAAGCTTTCCAATGTCTGGGTATTGTAAGGGATTCTGCGCAGGGCATGAAGTGCTTTCTGGTGCAGATTATGTAAGCACTCTTGTGCACCGGCTAACCCTAATACACTTACATACGTAGCTTTGTTTGCTGCACGATCACTCCCTTGAGACTTGCCCAGAGCAGTTGTACTGCCGGTTACATCGAGAATATCGTCCTGCACTTGGAAGGCTAACCCTAAGTAATCCGCAAAAGACTCAAAATCTGCACGCCATTGCTGCGCCTCTGCATCACCGGCGAGGACGCCGAGAGTCACGGCACAACGAATCAGCGCTCCGGTCTTATGGCGGTGAACGCGGGCCAACTCGGCCTCGATCAGTTGTTTGGCAGTAGCATCCAAATCCAGCGCTTGACCGGCACACATACCGCGGTCACCGCTCGCAATCGCCAGCGCGTTGAGCATCGACAGTTGCGCTGTCGGCGAAACGGTTAAACCGGGCGCGCTGAGAATTTCGAATGCCAGCGATTGTAACGCATCACCTGCAAGAATCGCGGTCGCCTCATCAAATGCAATATGGCAGGTGGGCTGACCACGGCGCAGTGAGTCATCATCCATAGCCGGCAAATCGTCATGGATGAGTGAATAGGCATGAATGCATTCTACGGCTGCGGCTGCATGGTCCAACACGTTCTGGTCAGCATGACAGAGCTGGCCGACTTGATAAGTCAAAAAAGGTCTCACGCGCTTGCCACCCAATAGCAATGCGTACTGCATGGCCTGATTCAATTGCTCGGCAGGGCGGTCTGAACGTTCTAAGGAGTGCGTTAGAAAACTATCGACACGCTCTCTGGCTGCCGCAAGTACAGCGTTTAGGGTCACACGTCATCCTCTTGGCTGGCACCTGATGCTTCCGTAAAGGGCTCCAGTGTCTCGCCCTGTTGTTGTTGTAACAATTGGCTGACTTTCTGCTCGGCTTGTTGCAGTTTTTGTTGGCTCACTCGTGACAAGGCAATAGCCCGTTCGAACTGCTGTAAAGCGCCCTCTAGCGGCATATCGCCTTGCTCAAGCTGCGCAACAATCTGTTCAAGTTGCTGCATGGCTTGTTCAAAGGTCAGTTCGTCGGCACCTTTTTGGGCTGATGCAGTTTGGGTTGTTTCTGCTGGAGTGTCTGCCATTCGGGATATCCCCTATATTCGTTAGCGTGAGGCGCTGTAAGGCGCACAAATTACCGCGATTCCGTGACTCGGTCAAATCCGCTATAATACCGCCCTTTTGCGCGGCTGTAAGGCTTTTTGGGCGCGAAACAGAATCAATGCGAGAAAGAGTACCTCACTATCATGAAATTTATTATCCGCCTCCACGCTGAGATCACCATCAAAAGTAAGGGCGTTCGTAAGCGTTACGGTAAAGTTTTAGTCAATAATTTGAAAAGCATCTTGCGTCAGCAAGAACTGCCCGTCACAGTAAAGTGGTGTTGGGATCGCATTGAAATTACGGCCACTGATTCGGTGCTCCCTGATCAGTATGCGAGTGTCGAGAAGCAACTGATTCAGGTATTACACGACGTTCCCGGTATTGCTTGGTTTAGTCAGTCATTCGAGCAGCCGCTCGAGTCCCTCGAGGCCATTGCTGACTTAACCGTTGCAACCTGGGGGCACAGCATCGCCAACCGGTCGTTTGCCGTGCGCGTGAATCGCAAAGGCGAACACGACTTTAGCTCCCAAGATGTAGCGAAACAGGTAGGTTCTCGCTTGTTGGCGGCGACGCCGAGTGCGCGAGTGAACTTGAAACAGCCGGAGGTCGATGTTCGGCTTGAAATTGACGGTGAGACAGTACGCGTATTTGGCGACAAGTTAGCTGGACTGGGCGGGTTCCCCATTCCAACCCAGGAGACGGTTGTTAGCTTGTTATCGGGTGGCTTTGATTCCAGCGTCGCAAGCTTTCAACTGCTACGACGTGGTGCCCGTACTCATTTTTGCTTTTTCAACTTGGGTGGTGCACAACATGAAACTGGAGTGCGCCAAACTGCGCATTATCTGTGGCAACGCTATGCCGCATCGCATCCGCTTAAGTTTGTAAGTATCGACTTTGCGCCGATTGTCGAAGAAATTTTAGAGCATGTTGAGACGGGGCTGATGGGCGTGGTGTTGAAACGCCAAATGCTCCGAGCAGCGGAGATCGTTGCGGATCGGTTAAACGTATCCGCATTGGTGACCGGTGAGGCTCTGGGACAAGTATCGAGTCAAACCTTGAGTAACTTGAGCGTGATTGACGAGGCCACGACTAAGTTAGTCTTGCGTCCGCTCATTACTATGGACAAACAAGAGATTATTAACATTGCGCAACAAATTGGTACCGCGGATTTAGCCAGAAGTATGCCAGAATATTGTGGTGTCATATCCGTGAAGCCAAATGTGAAAGCCGCGAAGCAGGCGGTGTTGGAAGCGGAATCCACACTGGATACCAGCTTAATTGAGCGTCAAGTATTGGCTGCCAATGTGGTTGAAGTAAGCTCACTCGGTGAGCAATTAGCGAGTCAAGTAAGTGCGGTGGAGACGGTCGATTTAGTGCCCCAAAACGCTGAAGTTATTGATATTCGCAGTGCCGACCAACAAGAAGCGAAGCCATTAGACGAGCAACAGGTAGGCGCTCCGGTACAACATATACCGTTTTTTAAATTGGCGCGGCGCTTTGCTGAATTAGATAGTCAAAAAACCTATCTGCTGTATTGTGAGCAAGGTGTGATGAGTCAGTTACAAGCTTTATACTTGCAAGAGCAAGGTTACTCAAACGTTGCGGTCTTGAAGGTTCAGCTTCATTCATAGAGAGTGCAGTGCGCTGCAAGGAAGGTGTCATGTCAAAGCGATGGTTCGCTCGGTTATTGTTTGTTTTAGTGTTGATCGGGTTGTCGGTTGCTTTTTTGGCGCAAATCCAAGCAAACGCAGTACCACGTTTTGAACATTTGGATAAAGTGGTGCACTTCGTTGCATTCTTTATTTTGGCATGGACCTTTCATCGCGCATTCCCCATTCCGTGGTGGCTTGCCGTTTTGATTCTGACTGGCTATGGTCTAGCGATTGAGTATATCCAAGGATTGATGCCGTATCGGTCATCGAGCGGTTGGGACTTAGTGGCCGATGCCGCCGGTGCTGCGACCTACTATAAATGGGCGCTGTGGCGTCATCACCGAAATAAAGCTAAGCGCAAAAGCGAAGCAACGGATTAACGTTTCTTCGCTTTTGCTTTGGACTTTTTCGCTTTTTTCTTCTTTGCTGCACCGGGGAATTTATATTGTGGTTTCAACTCGGCAATGACGCGGCGGTCGATCTTGGCTTTCTGATAACGCTCAATTCGACTCAGTAATTGTGCGTCATGCGCCTCCACAATATTAATTGCCGTTCCGGTTTTACCTGCACGGGCTGTGCGCCCAATACGGTGGAGATACACATCTGCCTGTTTCGGTAAATCGAAGTTAATCACGACCTCAATATCATCAATATCCAGACCACGTGCCGCGACATCCGTAGCAATCATGGTGCTGTTATCAAATTTTTCCATGCGCGCGATGATTTTTTGCCGTTCATCTTGTGGCATATCACCCCGTAAGGTGAGGTTGAGAATTCCTGCGCTTTGCAGTTGTCCTGCTAACGTATCAACGCGCTCGCGGGTGCGTACGAAAATAACACGACGGCCCGGGAAATCTTGCAAAATACGAATCAGCAATTGCAATTTATGCTCGTAGGTATCGGCTTGATACCAGCGCTGCAATATTTTGCCTTTTTCACGCTTAGACGGTTCAATCGTTAAAGTCACCGGCTCTTTTTGCAGTTCTGCAGAGAAGGAGCGCACGCCGGGTGAATCTAAGGTGGCAGAAAACAGCAGCGTTTGCTTAAGTCCACGCGCTTCATTGACTAGCTGTTTCACCGCGGTGGCAAAGCCCATATCAAGCATGCGGTCGGCTTCGTCAATAATCAGACATTCAACCATTTCAAGGTTGCAACGGTCGGCGCTGATTAAATCGAGTAAGCGACCGGGCGTTGATACCAAAATGTCGTGGCTCGCTTCCAGGGTTTCATGTTGACTGCCGTAATTGACGCCACCGGTCACGAGTATTGATTTCAGCTCAGTGGTTTCGGCAAACGCATCTGCTTGTTCCCAAATTTGTTGAGCGAGTTCACGAGTCGGCGCCAAAATGAGCACACGGGCGGGGCCCGGCTGACGGCGTGGATAGTCGAGCAGGTGTTGCAGTGCCGGGAGTAAGAACGCCAGAGTTTTACCGGTGCCTGTTGGTGAGTTCACGAGTAAATCATGACCCGCCAAAGCTTCAGGAATGACCGCCTGTTGAACCTTTGCAGGTTTATTGATTTCAGCGCCAAGTAAAACGTCAATCAACGCTTCATCTAATTCAAGATCATCCCAGTCGGGTGTCATCACATTTTCCTGTAAACTAGTGCGCACAATCACGATGACCGAGCGCAATGATTCATTATGAGCTTTCAATGTCGGCAATTTTACCTGAAAGATGATCGCTGTGCGATGAAAGTTAGCACGGACAGTCTGCTTTTGGGCTCCTGGGTAGCCGTAGCGCCAACCGATAGCTGTATTCTGGATGTTGGCACAGGCTGTGGCATCTTGGCTTTGATGATGGCACAGCGGACCTCGGCGCAGGCAAAAATCCAAGCAATCGAGATCGAGGCAGGGGCGGCTGAGCAAGCTCAAGAAAATATCGACGCCAGTCCGTGGCCCGCTAAAATTCAATGCGCGCAAGCCGATTGCTTCGTTTGGCAACCGCAAACACCAATGGACTTAATCGTCAGTAATCCACCGTATTTTAACGAGCAATTAGCCAGTCAACAGGAGCAACGCCGAATCGCGCGACAAGGCTCGCAACCCTTAAGCGCATGGTTGGCGCGCATGGCCACATGGCTGAGTCCGCAAGGACGGATTGCATGGGTACTGCCGCTCAACATGGAAACTCGGCTCGAGGTGCCTGCCGAACTGTCATTGCTGCGCCGGTGCGAGGTCACAACGGTCGTTGGGAAGCCGGCAAAATTGGTGTTGTTGGAATGGACAAAGGCATCGGTAGAGTGCGTCAACGAGTCGTTGTCGATTCGGACCGCAGGCGGTGATTACACGAGAGAGTTTCGGCAACTCACCAACGCCTTTTATCTCGCTGGTGAGCACCAAAATTCCTCCTCAAGCTTATTCTAAGCCGAGAACTTTCTTACCTTGCGTGAACGTAATATCCACTGGAATTGAAGCCGCTGAAAGTCGATCTAAATCAGCTTGCAGCTGCGGATTGACATTGCCCAGCGTATCAAACAATTCACTGACGCCTGCGTAATTACCGTCACCCTGAAGGGTCAAAATATCAGCGGAAAGATCGTTCATTGCTGTGCGCATGGCGTCCATATTGACAGCATATTGCCCTTGGTCATTGCGCGTAAAGGCTCCTGCTTCGGCAAAGTAATTGAATCGCACCATATTCGCGCGACCATGCGCGCTCGAGGCGCCAAAGCGCACCGAGCGGAAAATGCCCGCTAAGAAAGTGGTGTAATAGTCTTCCAATTGTCCTTCATCCAGAACCCCTTGCTCAAGGAGCTGGGTGACCATGTACAGGCCGAGGATATCAGCCTTACCTTCTTCCAAAGGTGAAGCAAACTCTTTCAGTGCTTCGCGAACAGTCCCTTCGCTACCCACCAAGTTCTTGATGCCTAAGCCGTGCGCAACTTCATGAAACATCGTGTTCGCAAAGAAAGCGTCAAATGTGATGTGCTGGCGCTGCTCAGGGACGATTAACTCATTCGCAATCGGCACCAAAATTTCATCGAATTTAGCGCGCATGGCATTCTTCAATTGCGAGCGGCGCGTGCCTTTTGCGAGTTGCACTTCCTCGTCATTCGGCAGGTTGACCGCAATCGTTTTGCTACCGGCATTGGAGTGGCCTGCGTAATAAACCACATCATAAGCGTTTAGTTGAGCGCCCGATCCGGGCACCTCTGCTTTATAGGCTTCGTCAACTGGCAAGCCTTGTTGCAGCGCCGGCAGATATTCTGCGTATTTGGCTAAGCGCTCACTCCAGGCCATGTCTTTGATCAGCACGTACGATTCAAATCCTGCACGATAGCCATATAACTGATCTTCATAGGTCTCAATTGGACCAATAATCACATCAATCGGGTTATCAATTAAATCCATCCACGCATAATCAGAAGCTTGATATTCATTACTGAGCAACGCATCTGCGCGCATCCGTAAGTAGTCTGCAAAACCTTTATGATCGGCGTAGTTGGCAGCTTCTCTGAGTAAGTCAGCAGCGCGCTGCAGTTCAGGCGCAAAAGCTTCGTTGTATGGAATACTATAAAGCTCGCCTTCATCATTGCGGCGCACCAGGGTATATAAATCAACTTTGCCAGCAAAGTCTGCAGCTTCGAACTCCGCTTTGGACATATCGGTAGGGTAATAATTAGCACCAGCCGGCTTCGGCTCAACGTTGGTTAAAAACGGCGTATTGCTATTGAGTCGATCCCACGGGCCATAGTTGATGATGGCAAATTTACGCACCTTAGGATCCGCCAGTTGCCCCAGCAACTGCATGCGATCACCCGGGTACGCTTGGCGCCAGAACAATTGGTCCATAATTTCAGAGGCATCTATTAATAAGCCAATCATGGTTCGCTGATTGTCGCTTAAATGGCTCAGGTCAGCCGTCAAATCGACATTGGTATAAATATCCAGACGGTCTGCAGCTTCAGGTAACAGCTGATAAGTCGTGTTCTCAGCTGTGACTGATTCAGTCGCGTTTGATTGTGGCTGTGACTCTTGGCTACAGGCACTGACCGTCAAAGCGGAGAGTACCGCGAGAGCGAGTAGATTCTTGGTATTTTTTAATTTCATGACTGGCTCATTCCGTAGATGAAAAAAGGAGTGTCCTTACTCTAGACCCTCTTGCGACTGAAATAAACTCACCAGCGCAGGAAATAATTCATGGAGTTCACCGGACAGCAGAGCAAAATCAGAATCGATTTTTTCAGCACTCGAAATATTCGAAATCTTTTCTTGTTCGTCTGTCAGACGGTCGGTCGGCTTTAGTCGTTTAATCGAACAGTCAGCTTCCATGACGAAGCTCAGGCGGTCGGCCCAGATGAGGCCAAGTTTGGTGACTTGCTTGCCATGTTCGAGGTGATTCTTGATTTCGGTGCTGGTGAGATCAATTTGTCGCGCCCGCACCACTCCACCTTCGTCAATCGTATCGCGGAGCTCCAGTTCGTCGCCAAACTCGAAATCGCCCGGAATGTGAGAGTCCCGCAGCCACTGGGTAAAGAATAGTTCTGCGGCATCACTGCTAAGCCACGGTTTTACTGGTAGGGAGCCAAGCGAACCGCGTAACAAGGCTAAGAAATTTTCTGCTTTAGCGGCGGTACTCGCGTCCACAATGACCACCCGATGTTGCATGTTAATCATACCCCAGGTACTCGAAAACTTCGTAAATGCTTGCGGCATCAACCGATGAATGATGTCCTCTTTCATGGTCTGCTTTTCTTTGGCGCCCACTTTGCGAGCTTGCTCCGCTTCGATGATCTGCAATTGCTGCTCCAGTTCACCGTTGATAACGGCAGCAGGTAACACGCGCTCTTCTTTGCGCGCACAGAACAGCGAATGATCACCAATGCGTAGTACTAATTGCTCACTGCTTGCACCAAATGGCGATGACCAGCCAAAACTAGCGAGTTCTTGACGACCGCAGGGCTGGAATTGTTCAGCTTCCAGCGCAGTATCGAGGCTTTCTGGCAAGACGAAATCGTCTGCAAGGGTGTAGATACGCAGATTACGAAACCACATAAAAGTCCTTATTTATCTTCGTTAATTTGTTGAGTCGATGAATTGCATGGGCATTTCGAACGTGTATTTGAGTCCTTTGCCCGGTGCCGCGTCAGCATGAATGACGCCGTTGAGTGTTTGGGTTACTAAGTTGCGCACAATGTGAGTGCCTAATCCCGTACCACCTTGTTGGCGTCGAGTGGTAAAGAACGGGTCAAAAATTTTATCGAGTTGCTCTTGGGTCAAGCCTTTGCCGTTATCTGAGTAATCAAAGTGCAGCTTATCGCCATCACGGCGCGCTTGAATGGTGATTTCGCCGTGTGATTGATTCTCAAAACCATGAATCAGAGAGTTTTGAATTAAATTAGTAAAAATCTGTGCAATAGCGCCCGCAGGACAACGAATAGTAATTGCGGAATCAATATCCAACTGGATGGCATGCTTGGAGTTTTTAAAATGAGGCTGGAGTGCTTGAATGACGTCCTGAAGATATTTCTTCAGATTAATTTCACGCACCGCTTCAGAGGTTTGATCGACGGCAACTTGTTTAAAACTGCCAATCAAATCAGATGCCCGAGTCAGGTTATTCTCAAGCAGCGTTAAGCCCTCATCACTCTCCTCAAGAAAAGCAGCGAGCTGCACTTGCGTTAGGTTCTTATCTTTCAAGGATTGTTGGAGCTGGTTAATGCGGTCACGAATAAAAGTTGCTGCAGTAATACTGACACCTATGGGTGTATTCACATCATGCGTGATACCCGCAACCAAACCACCGAGAGAAGCCATCTTCTCCGATTCAATCAACTGCGTTTGCGCACGTTCCAGTGCCGATAATGAGTTTTGTAGGCGGGTATTGGTTTCACGCAAGTCGCGCTCAATTTCTTGGCGTTGACGAATTTCGCGTTCGAGCTTTTCTTGTCGTGCTTCAAGCTCTGATTTGCGTCGCTCCAAATCCACCAATACTCCACTCAAACTCGATGTTTTGCGCGCAACTTCCTGCTCAAGTATGGCGTTCTGATCATCTAACTGTCGATTGACCTGCTCGAACTGCTGTTGTGTTCGGGTCAGGTCGGCTTGATAGTCAGCCAAATTATCAAGCAACTGATTATAGGCTTGCTCAATCATCGTAAACTCACGATTCCGTTGATTCTTCAAATGAATCTTTGAGCGCGGTAAATCTTCGAGGCGAAACTGACGAATTTGGTTGGTTAAATCGAGCATCGGCCGGTTCAGCATACGGTTAAACGCCAGGCTAAACAGTAAAATCAGAAAAGTACTCTTCACCAGCGCGCTACCGAAAATGAAATAGAGCGTCACTTTGATTCGGTCAATCGCAATATCCCTCGTTGAGAAGAGTGTTACATCGCCTACTTGCGTCGAGTTGCCCGAGAATTCGAACACCAAGGTCGAGAAGTAACCAAATAGTCCTTCTCGCTCGGGAAGCGTATAACTTTCCATCGGTTCTTGCGGCAGGATGCTCAAAGGCGCCGTACGGCCAAGATTTGCCAACACAGCACCCGTATCATCACGAATCACCACACCGGATATAGCAGGAATACTTATGAGTCCCTGCGCAATAGCATCAATTTGTGGGTAATTGTATTCCCATAACGAGCGCCCCAGAGAGTTACTGAAGGTCGCCTGCTGGTTACGTAATTCTTCAACCAATAAATCTTGCGTATCGTAATATTCGCCAACCACTTGGACACCGGTCACCAGCACTGTCAACACGAAGTAAACAGAGAGAACGCTGGTCAGTAGTGATTTGGAAATACTGGTGGTGGTCATGAATATCTCGCAATAGGCTTGCGCAAAAGGTACTGGATTCAGCTCGAATCCGCAATAACAACTCATTGTTTCGAGTTGTCACAAAGCATTCATATCGGTGTCACCCCGCTGTCACATTACCCACTTAAAGTTCACCGCGTAACTTTTGACATACGTCTTACTTTCTCAACGGAGACCGATATGAAACGCACGAATATTTTTGCTCTGAGCGCTGTAACCGCAGCATTATTCCTCGCTGGCTGTGGTGGCGACATCAACTTGACTCCGACGTCTATCGACAATTCAGTCGATAACTCAACCAATAACTCAGGTGGCGGCGGTGCAACCAACAACTGTGCTTCTTATGAAGTTGATGGCACTAGCGTACAAGGTGAGAAGATTGGTGCAGATTGTGTCTATCCACGCAGCTTCTCTACTCCAGAAGACCCAGTGGTCACGGACATCCGCTTAGTCGAATTACCAGGTGGCGCGCACATTTTCCCAAATGGTTTGTACATTGGCGAAAACGTTGAAGCAACCGCTGATGTGAACCGTGAAGGTCCAACATTAACGATTGATGCTGGCGCAACGCTCGCGTTTGAAGATGGCGACTCATTCGTCCGTATCGCGCGTGGCGCGAACATTGAAGCGAACGGCAACCGTAATGCTCCAATCACGTTTACTTCTGTGCAAGAACTCGACAACCAAATCACTAACCCGAATGCGCGCGGTTTGTGGGGTGGCTTGGTTATCAACGGCTTCGGTATTTCGAACAAATGTGATCAAAACGATTTAGCGAACTGTGTGCTTCAGGGTGAAGGCGGCGCAGGTTTCTACGGCGGCGACGACAATACAGATAGCTCAGGTTCAATTCGCTACGCTTTGGTTAAATACGCAGGTTATGAAGTTTCTTTAGATAACGAGTTGAACGGTATCACGTTCAACGCAGTAGGCTCGGGTACTAATCTTGAGTACATCCAAGTTCACAACAACTTGGACGATGGTATCGAGTTCTTCGGTGGTGCTGCTAACGTGAAAAACGTAGTCCTGACTGGTAACGACGATGACTCGTTAGACTGGGCTGACGGTTGGCAAGGTAAAATTCAGTACATCTTGGTGAAGCATGCGGATGACCGCGCAAACCGTGCTATTGAGGCAGATGGTAACAGCGGTAACAATGACGCAACGCCATTCTCGAATCCGATTATCGCGAACTTCACGTCAATCGGTTCATTGACTGCAACAGACGGGTCAGACGAGTCTGAAGGTGTGTTACTCCGTGAAGGTACGCGTGGTGCTCTGTATAACTTCTTGATTACTGATGCACGCGGCGAGTGTTTGGAAATTGACCAGGCAACCACCTTGGCAGCAGCACAAGCCGGTGACTTGTCAATTGAAAACTCTATCATCGCCTGTAGCGAAAACTTCGCTGACCAACCAACACAAGATTGGTTCCAAGGCTATACAACCAACGTGACCTTAGACGAAATGGCGACTGTATTGACTTCAGGTTATGTCACTGCAGCGACTATTTCTGATGCTTCAGGCGCTGAAGTAACGGTCACACCTAAATCTGATTTAAGCACGATCGACCCATTCTTTGATGATGTTGATTTTATCGGTGCAGTAAGTGAAGACGACGATTGGACTAACGGCTGGACAGTCGGTCTGCGCGACTAATCAAAGGAATACTCTGCACATGGATGTGCAATCTCTTTGAATCATTACGATTAGTCTACGCATACGGAGTCTCTCATGAAAAAGCATGCCGTTTTAACCAAAAGCAAGGTTGGGATTGCTGTTGCAATAGCACTCTCTACCCAGCTTGCGGTTGCTCAAGAAGCAGCTACAGACGCCGCAAGCGCTGCAACCATTGAAGAAGTGGTCACAACAGGTACGCGGTTACAAGGATCGGCCGCAGCAGTTGTCGAAGAACGGAAAGCTCAAGCGTTCGTTGCCGACATTCTGGGTGCTGAACAAATTTCGCGGACTGGCGACAGTGATGCCGCTTCCGCACTACGCCGTGTTACCGGCCTCACGTTGGTCGATGGCAAATTTATTTATGTTCGTGGTTTAGGTGAACGTTACTCCAGTACGCAACTGAACGGTGCGTCTGTACCTTCGCCTGATCCGACTCGAAACGTCATTCCACTCGATATGTTCCCAGCGAGCATTATTGAAAGTATGTCTGTGCAAAAGTCGTACTCACCAGATATGCCAGCAAACTTTGGCGGTGGTAACGTCGACATTCGCACGGTTTCTATTCCTACCGACCAAGTTTTTGAAGTGTCGATTGGTACGGGTTGGGACTCTAACTTTAGTGACGATGGCTTGACCTATGCAGGCGGCGGTAGTGACTGGAAGGGGACCGACGACGGTTCACGTGCTTTATCGGGTGCGATGACTTCAGCGTTAGCCCGCTACCAAGAAAACATCAACGCTGCGAATATTGCGAATGTTGAGGGTATTTCTATTGCTGACGCCCAAGCAATTAACCGCAATTTAGCAGCATCTTTGAATACACAGAATGAAGTCTATACCAAAAGCCTAAGCCCAGATATTAAAGGCTCAGTCAGTTTTGGCGATAGCTTCGACATCTATGACGATTGGACTTTTGGTTTCCTCGCTGGCGTTGACTATGACAACAGTTGGTCCAATAGCGAAGAAACTGAAAAAGTTCTCGGTATCGCCGATGGGCAATCGGTTGTGATTCAAGATGGCGCCTCACGAGTCACCGCACAGACGGTTGAACTCAGCGGTATTCTAAATTTTGGTTTGCAATACGGTGACTACCACAAGGTAGAAACTTCAACGATATTCCTGCGCAACACGCAAGATCGCGTGGAACAGGGTGGTGTTGAAACCGCAAACTCGATTACTGAAAGCAATTTGTCATTCTTCGATACGGATATTCGCTACGAAGAGCGCGAGTTATTGACCAACCAAGTGCGTGGTTCGCATTTCTTCCCAGAATTGTGGAATATCGCGGTGGATTGGCAATACGCGGAATCTGAAGCCAGTCGTTATGCGCCAGGCGAAGTGTTTTATCGACAGATTAGCAACCGTGACTTAGGCGATGGTGTTGGCGATCTAGCATTCCAACAAACGCGTTCAGCAACTACGCTACAGTACCAAGATCTGCAAGATGACGCACAAGATTGGCGAGTGGATGTTGAACTGCCATTGTATTTTGATGCGGTAGAAGTATTGGTGAAAGGTGGCGGTCAATTGTCGAAAAAGGCACGTTCATCATTCTCACGTCGCTTCGCCATTTCGGCCGAAACGGTCGCCAATGATGCGTTACAAGGTGTTGGCTACAACGAGCTGTTCAGCGATAGTAACCTGATTGATGAAAACTTCGGCTTTCAATTGTTCGGTGCACCGACAGCAACTGACCCTAACTATCTTGCCGCACAACAGGTTGAAGCAGGCTATGGATTGCTCGACATCAATCTGAATAATGATTGGCGCGTGAGTGGTGGTTTGCGTTGGGAGCAGTACACGCAAGTGGCGGCGCAGCTCGACATTCGTAACATGACGGTGATTGGTGATGTTGCCGAAGCTGGCCGCATTGAGGACGATATTTACGGTAGCATTGCGTTGACGTATCAATTGAACGACGAAATGCAGTTACGTTTTGGTTACGGTAGCACCGTTGTGCGTCCAGACCTGCGTGAGTTAACTGAAGTGTTGTTCGTTGACCCAATCACTAACTTCAAGGTCCGTGGTAACAGTAACTTGTCGACCACTGATATTGATAACTTTGATATGCGTTGGGAATGGTACTTGCCAGCTGGCGAAAACTACTCGGTTGGTTTGTTCTATAAAGATTTGGCAAACCCGATTGAAGCGGTTGAAGCTAAAGGTACCGACTCAGACCGCGTTATCACTTTCTTGAACGGTCAAGCCGGTGAAGTTTACGGCGTTGAATTTGAGTTCTTGAAAGACTTGACTGGATTGCGTGATGGTTTGTTCGTAAGCGGTAACTTGACGTTATCGGATTCGGAAATCAGCATCGCCAATACGGGTAACGTTGAATTGACTAACAATACCCGCCGTATGACGGGTCACTCTAAATATGTTGCGAACCTGCAGTTTGGTTACGACTCTTTGGATGGTGAGCACAGTGCATCATTGATTTACAACGTTGCGGGCGAGCGGATTGCCTTCGCCGGTGTGAAACAAGGTGAGTTAGGTATTGGTGATGCGTTCGAGCAGCCATTCCATAGTTTGGACTTGGTCTACACTTGGTATCCTGACTTTAACTCCAATGTAAAGCTGAAAGTTCAGAATTTACTGGGTGACGATGTCTCCATTGTGCAAGATGGCATCACCATTCAAGAGCGTTCAGTGGGCACTGGTGTGAGTGTAGAATACAGTTACGCCTTCTAATGAAAAGTGTAGCAAGTTGAAAGGGAGCCGCAGGGCTCCCTTTTTCATGTTGAGCCCTTGAGACTCTTGGTTTATCGTGTCTATAGGAAACAACCTCAGTAACAGCAGGTGAGAAAAGCATGGATTCAATAGCGCAAGTACAAGCTTGGCTAAGCGAACGGCCTGACATGGAAACGCTCGCTTATGTGGCATTACTCCTGGTGGGTGCTTGGGTAGCCAACTTTATTGTCAAAAAGATACTGCTGCGTGGTGCGCTTCGAGTCCTCTCGTTTACTCCGGTTGGCAAAGATCGTCAGTTATTCGAGCGCAATGTCATTGCTCGGCTGGCCAACGTCGTTCCGGCGCTGGTCATTTCCCATTGGATTGTTGAGGTTCCGAATTTACCGGAAACTCTGGCGATTGTGGTCGACAACGTCGCCATCGCTTTTATTATTCTCACCGTTGCTCGCTCTATTAGTGGCGTTTTGACCGTCATTAACACCTTTTATGAACGTGAAGAAGATTCCCATTTGCGGCCAATAAAAGGCTACATCCAAGTGGTGAAGATCGGCATTTATGCGATTGCTGCAATATTAGTCATCGCTGCTCTCATCGACAAATCCCCGGTTATTCTGTTGTCTGGTTTGGGTGCGATGGCCGCTGTAGTCATGCTGGTATTTCAAGATACATTGCTGTCCTTGGTTGCCAGCGTGCAAATTTCATCGAATGATATTATCCGCGTGGGTGATTGGGTCGAAATGCCGAACCTCAATGCCGATGGTGATGTCATTGATATCGCCCTACATCAAGTTAAAGTGCAAAACTGGGATAAAACCATTACGTTTATCCCAACTAAACGCTTTATTTCGGATCCGTTCAAAAATTGGCGAGGCATGCAAGAATCGGGTGGACGTCGGATTAAACGGAGCTTGTTTCTGGACCAGCAATCGATTCACTTTCTCAGTACCGAAGAACGCGACAAACTGCGCAGGTTTCGATTGTTGCAAGATTACTTGAAAACCAAGCAAGAAGAGATTGATGCATGGAATCAAGAACTCAAAGATGCTGGGAAAGAGCCGGTTAATACGCGCCGAATATCAAACATTGGAACGTTTCGCGCTTATGTTCTGGAGTATCTGAAGAGTCATCCGCACATTCATCAAGACATGACGTTGATGGTGCGGCAGTTAAATCCAACCGCAGATGGCTTGCCACTCGAGGTTTATTGTTTCACCAACACCATCAAGTGGACCGAGTATGAGCAAATTCAATCGGACATTTTTGACCATTTGTATGCCATTGTGAGTGAGTTCGGCTTGCGCGTATTCCAGCATCCAAGCGGCGTTGATATGCGTAGTTTAGGCGAGGCTTTTAGTAGGCAGCGCGATACCGAAAAACCCGAACAAAAACAATCATAAAGACATTAAAACAGCATAAAAGTGTCACATTGACACATAACTGAAATAAAGCAGTCACCAAGCTGTCACACAATTGCCGTATTGTGCACTCCATCATTCATCACGATATGTAGGGTGTTGCCATGCGGCTTGTGTCTATTCCTTCTGCGTTTATGCTGACGCTGTTTTCCACAGCAACAGTATTCGCGCAAGTTCAGTCCCTCGAACCGGTTGTGGATGCTGCTAGCACCATCAACCAATCTGCAAAAAGTTCGCAACTCAAAGTGGAAGATATTGCTGACTCCATCCAAGAGCGGATTCAACAGTACAAACAAATTTCACGCCAAATTGATGGACTCAACGTCTACACGCAGCAGTTGCAGAAGCAACTCGACAATCAAGAAATCGAGAAAGCCGAATTAAATTCGTCGATTGACGAAGTCAGCGTGGTTGAGCGTCAAATCACGCCATTGATGTTACGCATGATCGAGAGCCTAGACGCCTTTGTCCGTCTGGATGTCCCATTCCTACCAAATGAACGTAAGGACCGCGTCGCGACCCTTCGCGATTTGATGGATCGCGCTGATGTGGATGTATCTGAGAAATTCCGCCGCGTGATGGAAGCCTACCAAATTGAAGCCGATTACGGCCGCAACATTGAAGCGTACAACGGTGCTATGGATATCGATGGCCAAGAGCAAGATGTCGAATTCTTGCGTGTGGGGCGTACCGTTTTCATCTACCGCACGCGTGATGGCGGAACCATGGGTGTATGGAATCAACAACAACGTGAATGGCAGCCGCTTGATGATAGCTATGGTCGTGACGTGCAAGAAGCATTACGAATCGCTCGTAAGCAGTTAGCACCAGACTTGCTTATGTTGCCAATTTTTACTGCTGACTCAGCTGCGGGAGAATAATGATGAAAGGGTTACAAACATTACTTATTGCTTTCGCGGTTGCCATGATGTCAGCGGCATCCGCAGCACCGCAAGAACCGGTCGATCTGGATGAGTTGTTGCGGCAATTACAGCAAGGTCAATTTGCACAGTCTGAAGAAAATAAAGAGCGTGAAGCGCGCTTCCGTGCCGAAGCCGATGAGCAACAGCGTATTCTGCGCGAAGCCATTGCTGAGCGCGATCGTTTAGAGCAGTTAAGTGAGCGTTTAGAAACGCGATTCGAGCAAAATGAAGTGGAACTCGGCAACTTAACCGATGCGTTGACCCAGCGCATGGGTTCGCTCCGTGAACTCTTTGGTGTGCTTCAGCAAGTAGCAGGTGACACCAGCGGCAAGTTGCAAAATTCATACGTTTCTGTGGAATTCCCCGGTCGTAGCGAAAACCTCAGCGAACTCGCACAAAAGATGGGTTCTAGCTCTAAGCTCGCCTCTATTGAAGAAATTGAGTCCGTTTGGTTTGCACTGCAGCAAGAGATGACTGAGTCGGGCAAGGTTAGTGAGTTCAACACTCAAGTCACCTTGGCAAATGGCGAAAAAGTAGAGAAAGAAGTGGTACGTATCGGCACCTTTAACATGGTTGCTGACGGCCGCTATCTGGAGTTAGTGCCAGGCACTGACACCGTTGCTGAATTAATTCGTCAGCCAGCATCTCGTTTCTTAGATACTGCTGAAGCCGTGCAGACCGAGTCTGCCGATATGGTTAAGTTTGGTTTAGATCCGACTGGCGGGTCAATTCTTGGATTACTCGTACAAGCGCCGGATTTAGGTGAGCGTGTCGACCAAGGCGGAACCGTCGGCTATGTCATCTTGGCGTTGGGCCTCATTGGTTTACTGATTGCGCTGGAGCGTTTCGTTACCTTGACTCTGATGGGTGGCAAAGTGCGCAAGCAGCTGAAAGACACGACTGCTCGTGATGATAACCCGTTGGGTCGCGTTATGCAGGTACAAGACAAGTATCCTCAAGTAGATACCGAGACGTTGGAATTGAAACTCAGCGAAGCCATCTTGCGCGAAGTGCCTAAGATCACACGCAATCTGACCTTCATCAAGATCATCTCGGTGGTGGCACCGTTGCTGGGTCTGCTGGGAACAGTAACGGGCATGATCAACACCTTCCAAGCCATTACGTTGTTTGGTACTGGCGACCCGAAACTGATGGCAGGCGGTATTTCGCAAGCCTTGGTCACGACGGTCCTTGGTTTGGTAGTTGCCATTCCGATGACGCTGTTGTTCGCAACACTCAACACGCGTAGCAAGAACATTGTGCATGTATTGCAAGAGCAGGCTTCGGGCATTATTGCGGAGCGTTCTGAGCGGGGGCACTAATTGTGTTCATGATCGACTTTTACAGCGCTATTCAGGACTTTATTGAAACCGGTGGTCAGGTACTACTGATCATCGGGGTACTGATTTTTGTGATGTGGTTGATGATTCTGGAACGCGTCTTTTACTACGTCAAAGGCCATCGCGAACGGGTTAAATATGTCCGCAGCACTTGGCAAGCAAGAGCCGATAAATCGTCGTGGAATGCAGAGCAAATACGGCAGGCAATGATTTCCCGTACCGCTATTGCTCTAGGTGGAAATCTACCGATTTTGCAAGCACTTGTAGCCTTGTGCCCATTGCTCGGTTTGATGGGTACCGTGACTGGCATGATCGAAGTTTTTGACGTGATGGCCGTATCGGGTACTGGGAACGCACGGTCGATGGCGGCAGGCGTATCCAAAGCGACGATTCCAACCATGGCAGGCATGGTCGGCGCGCTATCCGGAGTTTTCGCGACTACCTGGTTGCAACGTACAGCGAAGCGCGAGCGATTGAAGCTCGAAGAACGCTTACTGCTCGAACACTAATTCGGTAAGGATGAGGAGTCTCACCCGATGAAACAGCATTTTGCGAATTTAATTGATGAAGAAGAAACAGCGATTGATATGACGCCCATGTTGGACGTTGTTTTTATCATGCTGATCTTCTTTATCGTGACCGCGAGCTTTGTGAAAGAGGCGGGCATCGATGTGAACCGTCCAGAAGCGTCTACCGCCGTGCAGAAAGACCGCGCCAATATCTTGGTCGCGATCAGCGATACCGGCGAAATTTGGATCAACAAACGTCAAGTCGATGCACGTGCAGTACAAGCCAATATTGAACGTTTGTATGCGGAAAACCCGCAAGGTTCAGTGGTGATTCAAGCCGATAAGAAAGCGACCACTGAGACCTTGATTAAAGTCATGGATGCAGCCCGCGCAGCCGGTGTATTCGACGTCTCCATTGCAACGCAAGAAGACTAGTTATGATGAGATTCTTTGCCGCTTTAGCCGTCGCACTAGTCGTTACATTAGGATTGTTTTACCTAATGCAATCACTGATCACTGGTGGTGAAGGGGCCATGACGGACCCGCCCCGTGGCAGTGTGCTCGACTTCGTGCGCGTGAAGCCCGAAGAGGTGGTGCAGGAAAAGGAACGCAAACCCGAGCGTCCGCCAGAGCCAGAAGAGCCGCCACCTGATTTACCGCAACCGCAGTCAGATACGGTAGCCGAAACCAGTGATGCCGCCGGCTTTGACTTTAGTGCCACGGTTCAAGCCGATACCAACTTGGCGGGTGGCCTCGGCTTAGATACCAGTGATGGTGAGTATTTACCGATCGTTAAAGTACAAGCGGCTTATCCACGTCGCGCGTTACAGCGTGGCATTGAAGGTTATGTAGTGGTCGAGTTTACAGTCACACGCCAAGGCACGGTTCGTGACCCGCGTGTAGTTGAAGCGGAGCCGGAGAGTATCTTCGATCAAGCGGCAATGGATGCGGTGTTGAAGTTCAAATACAAGCCACGCGTCGTCAACGGTGATGCTGTGGAAGTGGAAGGTGTGCAAAACCGTATTACCTTCGAGATAGATGGTTAACCAGAGGATAGCCTCATGAAACGTCACATATTTTTAATCGCATTGGTGTTATTTGCAACGTCGTTGCAGGTTGCTGAGTCGCAAGAGCGCAAACGCACACCAGCTTTGCGTGAGCAAGTGTATAGCCAGTTGGCGCGCGCGCAAGAGTTAGCTGATGCCGGCGACGTTCAAGCAGGTATCGCTGCATTGCAAAATGTGGAGAGTAAGATCAGCAGCATGAATAGCTACGAGCGCGCCATGCTGTGGAACTTCTATGGTTACATGTATTACGGGCAAGACAATATTGAGCGTGCCATTCACTACTTCAGCAAAGTAGTGGATGAAGATCCGATTCCAGAGTCACTGCAACAAAATACTTTGTTCAGCCTAGCGCAGTTGGCGCTCGGCGAAGGACGCTATGACGATACCCTAGCATTTTTAGATCGTTGGCAAGCGCTGGTCGGTGATGCCGAGCAAACCAAAGCCTTGGTCTTAAAAGCGCAGGCTTTGTATCAACAAGAGGACTACACCAAGGCATTAGCGCCGATTACTGCTGCTATCGAGAAAGTAGAAGCCGAGGGTAACTACGGTGATGAAAATTGGTACGTCTTGCAACGCGCAATCCATTTCGAGTTGGGTAATACCGAAGCTGTCGCCGATGTGCTAGCCACTATGGTGAAAGCGTTTAATAAGCCTGAGTATTGGGTGCAATTAGCGGGTGTGTATGGACAGCTCGGTCAAGAAGCCAAGCAATTAGCATTGTTGGAAGCCGCATACCAACAAGGCTTCCTGACCAAAGGTAGCGACTTAATGAACCTCGCGCAAAGCTACTTTTTCAGCGATGTCCCATATAAAGCAGGTAAAGTGCTCGAGCGTGGGCTCGAAGAAGGCAAAATCGAGAGTAATTTACGCAATCTGAAAATGTTGGCGCAAAGCTGGGTTGCCGCTCGCGAGACCGATAAAGCGGTTGCTGCGTTGGAAGCTGCGGCTGCGCTTAGTGACAATGGTGAACTGGATGCGCAACGAGCCCAGGTGCTGATTAACGCCGAGCGCAACCAAGAAGCTATTCGTGCGGCTCGTCAAGCGTTAGAAAAAGGCGGTTTGGAGCAACCGGGCAATATGCATTTAGTGATTGGTATGGCGGAGTTGAATTTAGAAAACTTTAACGAAGCACTCCAGGCATTTGCGCAAGCCAAACAATTTGACGATGTACGCCGTATGGCGAATCAATGGGAACGGTATACGAGCTCAGAAAAAGAGCAACAAGATCGCTTGATTCAGTTGCGTAAATCTTCATCGTAAAATCAATAGTTTGCAATGAAAGTGACGCAAAACTGAAATGTAAGTGACAAAAAAGATTCATAGAGTCATGAAACTGTCATAAAAGTGCCATACCATGTGCAACCAAGATGAGCGTGTCGTTAGGCACGCTTGTACCGATCAGCCTATAATTATCGGATGGCGCACATGATTAACTCACAAAAGAATACCCTATTCATCGCTGGTGCATTGCTGTTAGCTGCGCCTCATACTACTGTGTCTGCAGCAGAAGAGCCCACTTTTGACTTTTATGGTCGGATTAATATCTCGCTGCAGCAGTCTGATAACGGTTCAGGTAGCGAAGGCGAAGTAGTCAGCAACGCATCTCGGATTGGTGTAAAAGGCGGGGCTCAACTGACCGACTCGCTCGAAGTGATTTATCAGCTTGAATGGCAAGTCGATGTTGCTGATTTGGGCGGTGATGATAATCTTCGCTCGCGTAATCAGTTCGTTGGTTTGCGTGGCAATTTTGGTGAAGTGACCATTGGTCGTCGCGATACCGTGTTAAAGACAATGCAGGGCGACATCGACAAATTTAGTGACTACGAGGCCGACGTTAAAGCCTTGTTTGAGGGCGAAAACCGCACGAAGAACACGTTGTCGTACTACTCGCCAAAGTGGAATCAATTTGCTGTTGCGGCGAGCTACGTTGTCAGCGAAGACGACACCATTGACGATGGTATTTCGATAGCCGTGACTTATGGTGACGAAGATTTAGACGATACCAGTTATTACTTAGCAGCCGGTATGGACTCGAAAGTCGAAGGCTACGACATCATTCGTGCAGTCGGTTATACCAATGTCGGAGAGACCATGGTCGGCCTGATGTGGCAAGATCAGGAACAAGTCGATGGTACCGCGCAAGCCGATGGCTATGTGGTGAGTGCACAGCGTCCATTTGGCAAGTTCGTTGCGAAAATTCAGTATCAAATGATGGATTTTGAGAATGGGCGTGATAATTCACTCGCATTCGGTGCTGATTATCGTTTTACGCGTAACACCAAAGTCTTTGCTTGGTATACTGGTCGCGACTTAGAGACCATTAATGCTGACCAGAGTTATGTTGCTGTAGGAATTGAACACCGTTTCTAAAGCCGTTGACCTGGTACTTTAGAGAGGATCATGGCTAATTTCTTATTTATTGCCGGCTATTTGTTGATTGGTTTGTTGTTACAACGCAGCCGGCAATTTCCTCAAAATACGGGCCAGATCCTGAATGCCTACGTCATTTACGTGGCATTACCTGCATTAGTCCTACAAAAAATCCCGTTGTTAGAACTATCCACGGCGCTGGTTATTCCTGCAGTGGTGCCGTGGTTATTGCTGGCTTTGACGGTACCTCTCTTGCTTTGGTGTAGTCGGCGGTTTCAGTGGTCGCGAACAACAACGGGTGCGATGTTGATTATTGTACCTTTGGGGAATACCTCGTTTGTCGGTTTCCCGATGATCGAAGCCTTTTTTGGTGCGCAGGGTATTCCGTTTGCACTGCTGTACGATCAGCTCGGCTCCTTTTTGATTCTCTCTATCTACGCAACCATCATCGCGGCGGTGTATAGCGCTGATCCTGGTGGTGAGGCACGACGCCCAAGCGCGTGGCAATTAACGAAGAAAATCGTCACATTCCCGCCGTTTATTGCATTAATTGTGGCGCTTCTGTGTCGCTCCATCGAGTACCATGCAGCAGTTCAACGTTTTATTGATTCGCTGGCGGTCACGTTGGTTCCCGTCATCATGGTAGCGGTTGGGTTTCAATTAAAGTTTCGCTTACCACAAGAAGATCGTGGACCACTGGTGGGGGCGCTTGTGATTAAGTTAGTGCTCACTCCACTGGTGGTGCTGGGATTACTGTGGCCTTTTGGTCTCGACCAACTGGTGGTTCAGGTGACACTACTGGAGGCAGCGATGCCTGCGATGATTTCTGCTGGGGCATTAGCCATTATGGCAGGACTCGCGCCAACGTTAGCTGCGGCCATTGTCGGTTATGGCATTGTGTTCTGCTTTTTGACCCTGCCGTTATGGTTCTGGCTGGTCACCCAACTTGCCCGAATTACTTAGTCGGTTCCGTTTTCATTGCGGAAAACTGACCTTGTGCAACGCGAACTTGAAATGACTCGCCGGTTTCCACATCAGCCGGCGAGCGAATCACTTGCCCATCTGCTTTTTGCGCCACCGCGTAACCACGAGCGATGGTTTGTAGCGGACTCACCATTTGCAAAGCTTGCGATAACCCAGAGAATTGTTGCCGGCGTTCTTTCAGGCGCGTGGTGATAGCGCGGGCTAACCGCTGCTCTAAGCTTTGTTGGTGCTGCTTGAGTGGTTCGAGTTGCCGTTGAGGGTGCACGCGTTGCAATCGCTGTACCAACGTCGACTGGTTCTGCTGTTGTCCTTGCAAAAGACGCTGCATCGCCCGAATGGATCGTTCTTGCAGGTCATCAGCCCGCTGCGAATCCATGTGCAGGCGCCGTTGCGGATCTTGTTGGAGTAAGCGTCTATGTAAATGCAGATGCGCTTGTTGCTGATGCGTTCTAAATCGCAACCAAGCTTGTTGTAATCTTTGCTCGAACTGCTGTGCATGGCGCAGACGCTCACGTTGGTCAGTACTAACTAACTCGGCAGCTGCTGAGGGCGTTGGGGCACGCACGTCACAAACAAAGTCAGCAATGGTGAAATCCACTTCATGACCGACCGCACTAATGGTCGGCAATGGACACGAGTGTAACGCGTAAGCCAACTGCTCGTCGTTGAAGCACCAGAGATCCTCTAGCGAGCCGCCACCGCGCGCGACAATCAGCACATCAACTTCGTTGCGGTCACACGCGCGTTGTAGCATCCGAAGTAAATCTTGAGTGGCGGCCTGACCTTGCACTGCACTGGGGTAAATGACGACTTCGATACTGGGATCACGGCGTTTTAGTACAGCAAGGACATCGCGAATAGCGGCTCCGGTAGGCGAGGTCAGCACCCCAACGCGACGAATTTCGCTGGGTAACGGCTTTTTCACCGCAGGGTCAAAAAGTCCTTCCGCCTGTAGTTTTTGCTTCAACTGTTCATACTGCTGTTGCAACAACCCAGCGCCCGCGTCCTCCATATGCTCAATAATGAGTTGGTAATCCCCGCGTGGCTCGTACACGGTAATTTTGGCGCGCACCAGCACCTGCATACCGTTTTGCGGGCGAATACGAACACGCTGATTGGCGTTTCTGAACATCGCAGCGCGAATCTGTGCGCGTTCATCCTTTAACGTCAAATACCAATGCCCAGAGGTGGGTGCAGCGAAGTTTGATATTTCACCCATCAACCAGACCATGCCGAAGCCTTGCTCGAGTACTTGGCGGACCTCTGCATTTAGCGATGCGACGGTGAAAACCTGACGTTGTTCAGTAGCAGATGGCATGTTGCTCTCTGTATGGACGGTTAGCAAAAAATCAGTTTACTGAAAAGGGCTTTTCGAGTAAAATCCTCCCGCAACATTAAGTCAGCTAGTGAGATGTTGCCATGCTACGAATTGCCCAAGAAGCACTAACCTTTGACGACGTTCTGCTCGTCCCCGGTCACTCCACCGTTTTACCCCATACAGCCGACCTGCGCACGCGTCTGACGCGAACTATCGAGCTCAATATTCCTATGGTTTCAGCCGCTATGGACACGGTCACTGAAGCAGCGCTTGCTATTGCTTTAGCGCAAGAAGGGGGCATTGGCTTCATTCACAAGAATATGACGATTGCCGAACAAGCAGCGCACGTTCGTCGCGTGAAAAAATACGAAAGTGGCGTAGTGTCCGATCCGATTACGGTGTCACCCGACACGACGCTTGGTGAAATTCGTGCGTTAGCACTTGAACATGGCTTCCACGGTTTTCCAGTTGTCGAAAAATCGGGTGAACTGGCCGGTATCATCACTGGACGTGACACGCGTGCTGAAAAGGATGACAGCAAACTGGTCAGCAGCATCATGACTCCCAAAGATAAATTAGTGACCGTAAAAGAAAATGCGGACAGTGAGGAAATCTTGGGCCTCATGCATCAGCATCGCATCGAAAAAATCCTCGTGGTCGATAACGACTTCCATCTGCGCGGTATGATCACGCTGAAAGATTTCACTAAAGCTGAGAATAAACCCAATGCTTGTAAAGACGAATTAGGTCGACTGCGTGTCGGTGCTGCTGTCGGTGTCGGTCCTGGCACTGATGAGCGAATCGACGCGTTGGTAGAAGCAGGTATTGACGTCTTATTGATTGATACCTCGCATGGTCACTCGCAGGGCGTATTAGACCGCGTAGCTTGGGCTCGTAAGCGCTATCCAGAACTCTCTATTATCGGCGGTAACGTCGCTACAGGTGCTGGTGCTAAGGCACTCGCGGATGCCGGCGTAGACGCTGTGAAAGTCGGTATCGGCCCGGGCTCGATTTGTACCACCCGTATTGTGACGGGTTGTGGTGTGCCGCAAATCACCGCAATTTCTGATGCGGTGGATGCCCTGAAAGGTTCCAACATTCCAGTGATTGCTGATGGCGGTATTCGCTTTTCTGGCGACATCGCCAAAGCCATTGCTGCAGGCGCAGACTGTGTCATGGTCGGTAGCATGTTAGCGGGTACGGAAGAATCACCCGGTGAAGTCGAACTTTATCAAGGTCGCTATTATAAGTCTTACCGTGGCATGGGTAGTATCGGCGCGATGAATCAGCGTCATGGTTCGTCTGATCGCTATTTCCAAGCGACGAATGAAGCAGAAAAGTTGGTGCCAGAAGGTATTGAAGGACGCGTTGCGTACAAAGGCCCAATCGCTACCATTATTCATCAGCAAATGGGCGGCTTACGCTCAGCGATGGGTTTGACGGGCAGTGCCAACATTAAAGAAATGCGCACCAAACCACAATTTGTCAAAGTCACCGCGGCTGGCATGGGCGAGTCACACGTGCACGATGTGCAAATTACCAAAGAAGCACCTAACTACCGGATGGGTTAAGACATCATGCAAGACATTCATGCACATCGAATTTTGATCCTCGACTTCGGCTCGCAATACACGCAGCTGATTGCACGTCGCGTTCGTGAGTTAGGCGTTTACTGCGAACTCTGGGCGTGGGACGTGACCGAAGCTGATATTAAAGAGTTTGCACCGAACGGTATCATCCTCTCTGGTGGCCCAGAATCAGTCACCGAAGAGAACTCACCGCGCGCGCCAGAGTATGTTTTCGAGGCAGGTGTACCGGTATTTGGTATTTGCTATGGAATGCAAACCATGGCAGCGCAGTTGGGCGGCAAAGTTCAGGGCTCTTTAGAGCGTGAATTTGGTTATGCGCAAGTGGAGCGCATCGCGCCAAACCCATTGTTTCACCATATTGAAGACGCCGTTCACGAAAATGGGAATCCACTCCTTGATGTGTGGATGAGTCACGGTGACAAGGTCATTGAAGCGCCAGAAGGTTTTAGTATTTCGGCACAAACCCCCACTTGCCCAATTGCGGCGATGGTTGACGACAAGCGTGATTTCTATGGGGTTCAGTTTCACCCGGAAGTCACCCACACGCGTCAAGGATTGCGCATGTTGGAGCACTTTGTCGTCGAAATTTGCGAATGTGAACGTAATTGGACACCAGCACACATCATTGATGATGCGGTCGCACGTATTCGTGAACAAGTCGGTTCTGGCAAAGTCGTTCTCGGTTTGTCTGGTGGCGTCGATAGCTCTGTCACAGCGATGCTGTTACACCGTGCCATTGGCGATCAACTGACCTGCGTTTTTGTCGATAACGGATTGTTGCGCTGGCAAGAAGCTGAGCAAGTGATGGAGATGTTTGGCGACCACTATGGTTTGAACATCGTGCATGTGGACGCTGAAAATCGCTTCCTCGATGCGTTAGCGGGTGAGAAAGACCCAGAAGCCAAACGTAAGATTATCGGCGGTGTGTTTATCGAAATTTTTGATGAACAAGCCAGCCGTATTAAAGACGTCAGCTACTTAGCGCAAGGCACTATTTATCCAGACGTAATTGAGTCTGCCGGCTCCAAAACGGGCAAGGCGCATGTCATCAAGTCTCACCACAACGTCGGTGGTTTGCCAGCGGACATGAAGTTAAGTTTGGTCGAGCCATTGCGTGAGTTGTTCAAAGACGAAGTGCGTAAAATCGGGTTAGAACTCGGTTTGCCGTATGACATGTTGTATCGCCATCCATTCCCGGGTCCAGGCCTAGGCGTGCGTGTTTTAGCAGAAGTGAAGAAAGAGTACTGCGAGTTACTGCGCCGTGCGGACCACATTTTCATCACAGAGCTACGCAATGCCGGTTTGTATCATCAGGTCAGCCAAGCCTTCGCGGTATTTCTACCCGTACGCTCGGTCGGTGTGATGGGCGATGCCCGCAAGTATGACTGGGTTATTGCGTTGCGAGCGGTGGAGACCGTTGACTTTATGACAGCGCGTTGGGCACACTTGCCATACGACTTGCTAGAAAAAGTATCCAACCGAATCATCAATGAAATCGATGGGATCTCACGTGTGGTTTACGACATTTCAGGTAAACCGCCAGCTACAATTGAGTGGGAATAGCCATGCTGGCGCGTTGGCTTAGCTTAATCATCAGTGTGATGGTTCTGCTTGGTTGCGCGCCGCAAGCGCAAGACAGCCAACTTCAACTGATTCAAGAGCGTGGTGTACTGCGAGTCGGTACACTCCTCGGTCCATCGACTTACTTCCTCGATCAAGAACGTGATGCGGGCTTGGAATATGTCCTCGCTCGCGCCTTTGCAGATGATCTAGGCGTCGAATTGGAAATGGTGCCTCGTTACAGCGTCACCGCACTGTTTAATCTCCTCCAAAATAATGAAGTTGATATTCTTGCAGCGGGCCTCGACCGCACCGCACAGCGTGAACAATCGATGCGGTTTGGACCACCCTACCAAGTGGTCGAACAGAAAGTTGTATTCAAACAAGGTAGTCGAACTCGCCCGCGCTCACTCGAGGACATTGAAGCGGAACTGGTGGTAATGCAGGGCAGTAGTCACGATGAATATTTGCAACAGGTGACCGATGACTTTCCCGAATTACCCTGGCGCACAACTGATGAACATGACGCCAACGAGTTGCTCGAGCAAGTGGTTCGTGGTGACTTAGCCTATACCATTGCGGATACCAATACTCTCGATATTAAGCGCCGTTATTACCCCGATCTGAGTGTTGCGTTTACCGTTCGTGAAAATGTCGATATTGCTTGGGCTTTAAAGAAGGATCTTGATGCATCTTTGTATGCCGAGGTGATTGGTTTCTTTGGTCAGTTACGGAATTCAGGCCAATTAGCACAATTAATCGATCAGCATTTTGGTCATGTAGCGAGTTTTAATTACGTCGATACATCGTTGTTCATCCAAGCTGTCGAGAACAAATTACCACGCTATCGCGAACTCTTTGAGAAACATGCCGGCACCTTAGATTGGCGTTTGCTGGCAGCGATCAGTTATCAAGAGAGCCTCTGGAATCCCCGTGCCGTGTCACCAACCGGTGTTCGTGGCTTGATGATGTTGACACTGCCAACGGCTCAACAAATGGGTGTGCAGAGTCGCTTGAACCCAGAAGAGAGCATTCGTGGTGGCGCCCGCTACGTCGAACAAATGATTGATCGAATTCCAGCTCGGATCCGTCATCCGGATCGGTTATGGTTTGCTTTAGCCGCTTATAATATTGGGCTCGGGCATCTGGAAGACGCACGCGTTTTAACACAGCAACAGGGGGCTGACCCCGATCGCTGGATTGATGTCAGAAAACGACTACCTTTATTACGACAGAAACGATTTTATCGACAGACGCGCTACGGATTTGCGCGAGGTGATGAGCCAGTGCGGTATGTAGGCAATATTCGTCGCTATTACGATACTCTAGTGTGGCTTGATGAACGCGGTCGGATCCCATCATCACCACTCATCATAGCGCTGCCGGAAAACAGTGCCGACGAGGTAAACTAATGCAAAAACACCGCCGACTAGTCAGTAAAGAGCGCCGTAGAGCTTGGTTACGTAAGCATCGCCTGCTGCAATCTGAGCGTCGTCATAAATGGTTTCGACTCTGCGAGAACGAGTAGCCGCAGCGACCATTTCTGACTATAATACGCACCTATTTTTCCGCTCCCAACCCTGGAGAAACATCTGTGGAGATTGTACGCGGCGCCCCTGCCTTATCCGAATTCCGTAGCGCTAAATTACTGCAACGTCTGCAACAGGCAGAATTGCCGGTTACGGATATTTATGCTGAGTTCATGCACTTCATTGATACGCAGCAACCTCTCGATGACGCCGCTCACGATGTTCTCAAAAAGCTACTGACCTATGGTCCTGCGCTCGCCCAACATATTCCAGAAGGTGAGCTGCTTGCTGTAGTACCGCGGCGTGGCACTATTTCGCCATGGTCTTCGAAAGCGACTGATATTGCGCACAATTGTGGTCTCACCGCTATTCGCCGTATTGAACGCGGCATCGCGTACTATGTGCAAGGCAAACTCAACGCCGAACAACTGCAACAAGCGCAAGCGTTGCTGCATGACCGCATGACCGAAATGGTGTTGCATGAGTTGAGTGCTGCGAAGCAATTATTTGATGCAGCCGAGCCAGCTCCGGTGCGCAGTGTTGATATTATTGAAGGTGGTCGTGCTGCGCTCGCAGAAGCCAATAGCACAATGGGATTGGCGTTAGCTGAAGACGAGATCGATTACTTGTACGAAAACTTCACTAAGCTGAAGCGCAATCCGAACGACATTGAACTCTACATGTTCGCTCAGGCGAACTCAGAACATTGCCGCCACAAAATCTTCAATGCCGATTGGACGATTGATGGCAAAGAGCAAGTGAAATCGCTCTTTAAAATGATCAAGAACACGTTCGAGAAGCACCCTGACAATGTGTTGTCTGCTTATAAAGACAACGCAGCAGTGATGGTGGGCTCGGAGGCCGGGCGTTTTTATCCATACCCAGCGGGAACTCCGGCTGCTGGTGAGTACAGCTATTTTCATGAGCCAATTCACATCTTGATGAAGGTGGAGACACACAACCATCCGACTGCGATTTCCCCGTTTGCGGGCGCTGCAACAGGTTCAGGTGGCGAAATTCGTGATGAGGGTGCCACAGGTCGCGGTTCCAAGCCAAAAGCCGGGCTAGTCGGTTTTAGCGTGTCGAATCTACGAATTCCAGGTTTTGAACAACCGTGGGAAGAAGACTTTGGCAAACCGGACCGGATTGTTTCTGCACTCGATATTATGTTGGAAGGACCGCTCGGTGGTGCAGCTTTTAACAATGAATTCGGTCGTCCTGCGTTAACCGGCTATTTCCGTACCTATGAAGAGCAGGTTGTCAGCCACAACGGCGAAGAGATCCGGGGTTACCACAAACCGATCATGTTAGCCGGTGGTCTGGGTAATATTCGCGAGCAACACGTTGAAAAGGGCGAGATCCCTGTCGCGGCAAAATTGGTCGTATTAGGTGGCCCAGCCATGAACATTGGACTGGGCGGTGGCGCTGCTTCGTCTATGGCATCCGGTACTTCTACCGAAGATCTAGATTTTGCCTCAGTGCAGCGTGACAACCCAGAAATGGAACGTCGTTGCCAAGAAGTTATTGATCGTTGCTGGCAACTCGGTGACAAAAACCCCATCGCCTTTATTCACGATGTTGGCGCTGGCGGTTTGTCCAACGCTATGCCTGAGCTGGTGAATGACGGTGGTCGGGGTGGTCGTTTTGAACTGCGTAAAGTGCCCAACGATGAACCAGGTATGTCGCCACTGGAAATTTGGTGTAATGAATCACAAGAACGCTACGTACTGGCCATTGCGCCGGAGCGCATGGACGTTTTTGAAGCTATTTGTGAGCGTGAACGTGCGCCATTTGCGGTGATTGGTGAAGCTACGGAAGAGCCACACCTGCAATTGACGGATAGTCATTTTGATAACACTCCGATTGATTTACCGTTGGATGTATTGCTCGGTAAGCCACCGAAAATGCATCGCGATGTTGACTCGCTTCAAGTTGAAGGTCAAGCATTAAACCGCGACGGAATTAAGCTCAGCGAAGCAGCACAACGCATCTTACGTTTGCCTGCAGTTGCCGAGAAAACCTTCTTGATTACCATTGGTGACCGCACTGTAACGGGCTTGGTAGCGCGCGACCAAATGGTTGGACCGTGGCAGATCCCAGTAGCTGACGTGGCAGTCACTGCCGCGAGTTATGACACCTATGCCGGTGAAGCCATGGCGATGGGTGAGCGCACGCCTTTAGCACTGCTAAACTATGCCGCATCTGCTCGCATGGCGGTTGGTGAAGCACTCACCAACATTGCAGCGGCGGATATTGGCGATCTCACGAACGTTAAATTATCGGCAAACTGGATGGCCGCAGCGGGTCACCCAGGCGAAGATGCTGGTCTTTATGAAGCGGTCAAAGCTGTCGGTGAAGATCTCTGCCCAGCACTCGGACTCACAATTCCAGTGGGTAAAGACTCCATGTCGATGAAAACGCGCTGGCAAGATAAAGACGGTGACAAAGCTGTTACTGCTCCCCTGAGCCTAGTGATCACTGCGTTTGGCCGTGTGCGTGATATTCGCCGCACTGTCACGCCGCAGTTACGTCTTGATAAAGGCGATAGCAAGTTACTCTTGATTGATCTTGGGCGTGGCAAGAACCGCCTTGGCGGTTCAGCGTTGGCGCAGGTCTATCGTCAGCTTGGTGACCAAGCGCCGGACGTTGATCGTCCTGAATTACTGGCGGGTTTCTTCCGTGCCATTCAGCAACTCATCCGTGAGAAAAAGATTGTGGCATACCATGACCGCTCGGATGGCGGCTTGTTCGCAACCGTAGCGGAAATGGCGTTTGCTGGCCATTGCGGTGTTGAAGTTGCACTCGATAGCATCGGTGAAGATGACTTAAGTGCCATCTTCAATGAAGAATTAGGCGCGGTCATTCAGGTTCTGGTTGACGATATGGATGCGGTACAGCATGTCTTTGCGGAAGAAGGCTTGGCCGAATATGTGCATATTATCGGTCGGCCGATGCGTGAAGACGTGGTGCGTTTCAATCGCAATGGCGAAGAAGTGTTGTCGCATTTGCGCAGCCACTACCGCGCAGTCTGGGCGGAGATGACGCACCAAATGCAACGTTTACGTGATAACCCAGATTGTGCTGATGAAGAGTTTGCTGCAAAGCAAAAGCTCGATGATCCAGGTTTATCTGCAAACCTCACGTTTGATCCGTCAGAAGATATTGCTGCACCTTATATCAGCACCGGTCGCGACCCTGTCGTCGCTATTTTACGCGAGCAGGGCGTCAACTCTCATGTGGAGATGGCTGCTGCCTTTGATCGCGCTGGCTTTGCCGCCATTGACGTCCACATGAGTGATATCTTGAGTGGGCGTGTGTCTCTTGAGAAATTCAACGGCTTGGTTGCTTGCGGCGGTTTCTCCTACGGTGACGTACTCGGCGCCGGTGAAGGTTGGGCGAAGTCTATTCTGTTTAACAACCGTGCGCGGGACGAGTTCAGTGCGTTCTTTGAGCGTCAAAAGACCTTTGCTCTTGGTGTTTGTAACGGCTGTCAGATGCTGTCGAACTTGAAGGAATTGATTCCAGGCGCGGAAGCATGGCCTCATTTCGTGACCAACCGCTCTGAGCGTTTTGAAGCGCGCTTTAGCTTGGTTGAAGTTCAAGAATCCAAGTCATTATTCTTAGAAGGTATGGCTGGTTCGCGTATGCCTATAGCCGTTTCACATGGTGAAGGGCGTGCGGAATTCAAAGGCGATAACTTAGCCGCAGTCAATCGCGATAATTTGGTGACCCTGCGTTACATCACTAATCGTGGCAATGTTGCAGCAGCTTATCCTGCTAACCCCAATGGCTCACCTGAGGGTATCACTGGTCTCACTACAGCTGACGGGCGTGTCACTATTATGATGCCGCACCCGGAACGGGTATTCCGTACCGTAGCTAATAGCTGGCATCCAGACGAGTGGGGTGAAGATAGCCCGTGGATGCGGATGTTCCGTAACGCTCGCGTCTATCTCGGCTAGTGACTACGAGTACCTAATAAAAAAACCCGGCTTAAAGGCCGGGTTTTTCGTTTTTTCGTATCTTCTTCAGTACGTGTTAGAAGTCGTACTGGAAGCCAATGCGAACACTCCACAATGACGGCGATCCTGCACGTCCTTGAACTGAGTTAATGCGCGGGTTAATCGCATCAAATACCCACTGGTCTTGGTCGTTAATGCTTACTTCAGCAACGTTCACAGCGCGTGGGAAGCTTGCTTCGTACAAGACACCCCAGTCATCGTTTAACATGTTGGTGAAGTTGTCGACCACCAAGTAGATACTTGATTTGTGATCCGCCATGAAGCCAGGCAATTCTTGCTCAATTTTCAGATCCACCTTGTGCCACCAGTCGCTGTTGAACTCATTACGCGGTGCAATACCACCGGCATATGCATTCAAACCGTACTCGTCAATAAAGGCCAAGAACTCTTCAATCTGAGCATTGGTGACGCCATCACCCCAAACAACATTGCTGTCATTAGCACCAGTTGGGACGTACAGCAATGAACGACCGTTGGTAATGTCACCGACATCAGCATTCATAGTGAAGCTGTATGGACGACCTTTGTTGGCAGAACCAAAGATGCTGAACTTGGTTTCGTAGCCACCCAACAACTCAGTGGTGTAGGTTCCACGAAGTGTGAAGCGATGCGGAATTTCATAGTTCGACGTCGCGATACCTGGGTTTTCAGCATCAGCAGTAGCAAGATTGGTGTAGTTTGAGTACGCAACAGAGCTAGTCATTGGGTTGACGTCTTCTGCTTTGTTCCAAGCGTAAGCAAGAGCCCAATCTAGACCCCAGTCGTACTCTTTAGACACCGCGAAGCTGATGCTGGTTTGGTCACCAGAGTCACCGTCGACGTTGGTCAGCAAGAAGGCATCGGCACCCGGACGCGAGTAGATAGGACGACCATCTGGTGCGGTACCAGATTGCACTGCACGTAAATCACGAATAATCGCAGCATCTTGCTTACGGGTATGTAAGAAGTCAGCCATCAAGACATAATCGTCCGCAGTGACATAGGTTGCACCCAACGCGAACTTCCATTCGTTTGGAATTTTAAAGTCTGGGTCTAATGCGTTCACTGGACCGCGTCCGGCGGCTTGTGCAACTTCGTCGATCATCTCCTGTGGTATTCCAATCAACGGACTGCTGCTGCCGTAGTCTAGATCGAACAGATTGACGTTGCGACGATTCGCTTCGTACAGGCTGACACCGTTGTTCGAGTAGTTGTTTGACAACCAAACATTGGGGTTACCACCAGAATACAGGCCTAAACCACCGCGCACTTCTAATTGGTCATTAACAACCCAGTTAACACCCAAACGCGGTTGAATCAAACCTTCGCCATCCAATGTTGCAGTGTTGGCGAAGCCGTAGGTGTCACGGAATGCTTGGTTCAAGACCGGAGCATCGCTCGTAGTATACCAGTCATAGCGTAAACCGAAGGTTAATGTGAGGTCATAATCGATGAAATAGTACTCGTCTTGCGCATACAAAGTGTTGACCGCATATTTGAATTGGCCTGCACCATCATCTGGATTATTCGTACCTGCAGCGTTTTCATAAATGATTCGGCTGACGAAACCATTCTCGAAATCATCGATTGAGTTGAAGCGATGCTCACCTTCAGATTCTTGAATGAACAAGTTGAAGACATCATAGCTTTCATACTCATAACCAAAGGTAAAGGTATGGTCATCAAGTAAGTAGGTACCCGCCACTTTATAAAACACGGTGTCATACGCGAGTTTATTTGAGTGACGCGAGTCATCGGCGCCTAAGTAGATAGTATTACCGTTCTGGCGAATTTGAACCTCACCGACTTCGGTGCCACCTAAAGGAACCACCGCATTTTCTAGCTCAGAGTAACCGGCGCGAATCTCGGTTGAGAAGTTGTAGGTCCAATCTGAGTACAATTGCGCAACGTAAGAGTTAAATTCAGCACCGCGTGAATAGAAGTGGTTTGAAAACTCTAACTCGTTGTCGTCGCCATCGGATTCAGCAATGGAGAAACCGTCATTGAAGTTATAGGTGAACTGGGCACGATGATTATCATTGATATACCAGTCGAGTTTCGCCAAGATTTTTTCATCTTCAACAGGTAAGCTGGAAGGGAAGCCACCTGGCTCAAAACCGTAAACGTTACGAGCGATATCAGCAATCCGATCGAGATCGGCTTGGGTCACGCCTAATACTGGAGTGGCAACGTTGGCATCTTCAGGACCCCGGTCAAAAGTATCCGAGCCTTCTAGTTTCTCATAAGCTAAGAATGCAAAGAGTGTGTCTTGAATCAGCGCGCCACCCGCATTAAAGCCATAACGTTTTTCATTGAACGCGCCGATTGTGACCGGCTCACCTTCAAGCTCGTCACCCGTTAATGAATCATTGGTGTAATCGAAGAAGAAACTACCGAATAATTCGTTTTCACCCGACTTGGTGACGGCGTTGATGTTACACGCTGTGAAGCCACCGTATTGCACATTGAAAGGCGCTAATTCAACCGATACCTGTTCAATGGCATCGTATGAGAACGGCATCCGCTCAGTTGGGTAACCGCTTGAGTTCAAGCCGAAGTTATCATTCGTACGCACACCATCAACGGTTAAGCTGTTGAAGCGTGGGTTGGCGCCGCCACACTGAATGTCACGCGCGTTGGTTTCGTTGATATAAATACGCGGGTCAATTTGTACGACGTCTTTGATATCACGATTCGGTGCTGGCTGCTCTTGCAGGTCGCTCAAGTTGAAGTTCGAAGCTGGGCTGTTTGAGCCAGAGCTCATGGTGAGCTGACGGCCAGAGACTTCAATGCGCTCAACACTTTGTTGGACCACTTGAATTCGTAAGTTTTCCGTTTCACCGAGTGTCAGGAAAATATTCTCAACAACTTCACGATTACCCATGCTATCGGTAACGGTTAAAGTGTAAGGACCGCCAACAGCAAGACCGCGAGCTGAGAACAAGCCGCTTTCGTTTGCTGCTAGTGAGGTGCTGGTACCTGTGCGTTCATCGCGCAAAGTAACATTAGCGTTAGCGATGGTTTGCCCGGTATTTTCACTGGTAACGACACCGCGAATACTGGACGAGGTTTCCTGAGCCGTTGCAGTTGCAGATAAACCAATTGCTAATGCAATGGCAACTGCAATGCGGCTACGCTTATTATTAGACATAATCAGTGTTCCTAGATTGAGATGAGACAATTGACCCGTACTTCAACATCCATGAGCTTAGTAATGCAATATGACAGTTTGATGAAATAGTAGTCGAAAATTTCAAACCGTTCCTAATTTATTCAAATTTTTCTGAGCTATTTTTTTCTCGACGTTTGCGAAAAAATTGTTTCAACAAATCGGCGCATTCTTCTTCCAGTACACCCGCAATAATTTGGGCTTTGTGATTCATCGAAGGATGATTGAGAACTTGAATAGCAGAGCCGGTTGCACCCGTTCTCGGGTCATAAGCTCCGAATACTAGTGTCTGAATGCGGGCGTGCGTCATCGCACCAGCACACATCGCGCAAGGCTCGAGTGTGACGTAGAGTGTGGTGTTTACTAAACGGTAATTTTCAATCAACTGACCTGCCGCTCGAATAGCTTGAACTTCGGCATGAGCCGATGGGTCATTGCGACGAATCACCTCATTAAATCCTTCGCCAATAATCTCGTTTTCATAAACCAGCACGGCTCCGACAGGAACTTCACCGAGCTGCTCGGCTTGACGCGCTAGTTCCAGAGCGCGTTGCATATAGAATTCATGCTGCATAGTGATACTTCATTAACGGTGTTTGAAACATGATAAAAAAAAGCCCCCGCAGTTGCGAGGGCTTTCGGTATGACTAATCGGTGTTGATTAGAAGCTGTAGCGAATACCAATCTTCGCTTGCCACGTTGAACGCTCTGGCAAGTAGTTCGTTGGTGCTGCAGTATCAAACCCGCCGAACGGAGTACCGTAGACATAACGACCTTGGTCGTCGAGGTCAACAGATACTAAGCGACGTGCGTTATCACCGAAGAAGAAGGTGTGTTGCTGTGCTGCTTCTTTATCGAACATCGCTAGGATGTTACGAATGTTGAAGTACAACTCACCTTTATGACCTTCAAACAATCCTGGTAACTCTTGCGTGTATTTGAAATCAAGAGTGGTGTTCCAAGGGCCGCGGTCATTGTTACGTGGCGCATAGCCACCTGCGTAACCTTCTAAACCAGCTGCTGCAATGTACTCAGCAAATTGGTCGTAGCTGAAGCCGTTACGATAGGTGACGTTTGGATCGTCAGCACCGGTCGGGATGTACGGTAAGTAACGCGACGTGCTGTCGAACTGGTTCTGGTCACCAAACTTGTTGAAGCGGAAGGTGTCAAGAACGTAGCTAAACGGACGACCAGACTGACGTTCCCAGAACAAGCCAAAAGTTGACTGGTAGCCAGAGAACAACTCTGTGCGATACGTGATGTCAGCCATAAAGCGGTGCTCGATCTGGTAACTTGCAGTACCTGGGTCGATGTTCTGGATGTCTTTCGCAATCGGGAAGCGGAAGTTAGAAGTCGCGGTAGACGAGCTACCTGCTACTGCTTCTTCGATATCCTGATTGGTGTAGCTGGTACGGAAACTTAAACCATTGTCCCAAGCTTTGCCGATAGTTGCGGTGAAGATTTGGCTCTTACCACCGTCACCATTGGTCAGCATCAGGTCATAACGGTTGACGTTATCGTCGTCACCAATACCCATAGGTACGTGGTCATCGATAGGGTCGTCGACTACATAGATAATACGACCGCCATCAGCAGTGGTAACGATGTTGCCGTTTGCGTCAGTTAATGGACGACGCGCTAAGTCAACCCAACGTACATCGTCTTTACGACGGCTGTAGATGAATTCAGCACTGGTATACCAGTCATCACCCAATACGCCGAGGTCGGTATTCCAGTCGAAGCCTAAGCTTAAACGCCAGTCAGTTGGCAATTCGAAGTTTGGATCGATTGGGTTGGTGTTACCATCGCCAGCTACAAGAGCATCTTGAACTTCTTGTGGCACTTGCGTGATATCAACGTCATTCAGATAGACAGACTCGTCTAACGAGCGCGTATCGAAAGGAACAATGGTTACACCGTCGTTGGTGTACGCGTTTGAGATCCATACGTTTGGACGACCACCGCCGTAGCGACCGAAACCACCACGTAAGGTGAAGTCTTCAGTCATTGCGTATTTGAAGCCAACGCGTGGAAGAATCAAATCTTTACCATCGAGGTTCTCAGTGTTAGAGAAACCGTAACGGTCGAAGAAACGTTGGTTAAAGGTAGGTGCGTCTTTAGCAAACATGCGCTCGTAACGAACACCGAAGGTCAACTCGAGGTCCCAAGTTGGCTGCCAAGTGTCTTGGATATATAAAGACTGAGTGCCCTGAGTAAATTCAGCTGCACCGTCGTTGACATTGCCAGTGAAGGCATTTTGGTAGCTGAAACGTGACGCTTGACCGGCTTCGAAGTCAGCGATTGAATCAAATGTCCATGAACCTAAAGTGTTCTGGATAAATAAGTTGAATACGTCAACGCTTAAGTAGTCATAACCAAATTGAATGGCGTGGTCACCCATCAGGTATTCACCATTAATTTGGAACTGTAACGTATCGTTCGCTAATTCGTTTGAATGACGAGAGAAGTCAGGACCTAATGCGATACGAGCATTTTCGCCTTCAACAGTCACGTCACCAAAATTTTTGCCCAACAATGGAATTTGGCCAGTCACGACTTCTTTGTACGACAATTTCATATCGCTTGAGAAGTTTGAGCTCCAGTTTGAGTACAACTGGAATGAATAGGCTTTCAATTCTTGGGTGTTGTTGTACCAATGTGAAGACAAACGCAACTCAGAATCGCCACCGTTGTTGTTACGGGTCGAGTTACCGTCTGTGTTCTGATAGGTGAATGAAGAGCGGTGTTCATTGTTGATGTTCCAGTCTAACTTAACCAACAATTTCTCGTCTTCTTCAACTGGATTCACGTTCCAGTCACCCGCATCTACGCCATACACTTCACGAGCGATACGAATGACTTCGTTGACTTCCGCTTCAGTGACGTCTGCGATGTTTGATGCTGCAGAGCCTAATGGGCCTGCTTCAACTGATTTTGGCTCTTCTAATTTTTCGTAGTTCACGTAGAAGAACAAGGTATCTTCGATGATTGGACCACCGAGGCTGATACCGTAAGTTTTTTCTTCATAATCCAATACTGGTGGCTGCGAGCCGCCCAAGTAACGCGATACTTGCGGGTTACCTGCTAGGCTATCGCTGGTGTATTGATACAAGACAGAACCTTCGAATTCGTTGGTACCTGACTTGGTTACAGCGTTAATTTTTGCACCAGTAAAGTTGCTGTCTTTCGCATTGAATGGAACGACATCAACAGTGATTTGCTCAATCGCGTCGATAGAGATAGGTGAACGCTGAGTAGGGTAGCCGTTACCGTTTAGACCGAAGTCATCATTCTGGCCGATACCGTCAACAGTGATTGAGTTATATTTCGGGTTGTTACCTGCAACAACCAACTCGTCGCCTTCGCCGATGGTCGCTGCCAAAGGGTTCAAACGAACGATTTCTTTCAAGTCACGACCGTAAGTAGGCAGTGATTGAATTTGCTCTTCGCCGAATGAGCTAGAGGAGCCGCTGTTTAACTGAGCGTAGTTTACAGCTGAACCAGTAACGCTGATGCGTTCAACGTTAGCTGCTTCTAACTGCGCGTTCAGGCGGTAAGTGTCGCCCAAACTTAAGAATACTTCGGTGTAGGTCGCATCGCGGTAGACGTCAGAGTCCAAAGTTACGCGATATGGACCGCCAACACGCAAGCCACTTGCGATGAAAGCACCAGAGGCGTCAGTGGTGGTTTCTAAACGGCTGCCTGAAGGAACGTGTTCGATAATAACGCGAGTATTTGCCGCGCCTTGGCCACTTGGTGCCAATACCGAGCCACGCATCGAGGCAGAGGTATCTTGAGCGACAGCAGTTGCAGACGCGAGACCTAAGGCCACCGCGATAGCACTAGCTGTGCCTGTTAATCGCATAGATGTTCTCATTGTATTTCCTGGGTTGGTTGTCAAATAAAATGCTGAGCAAGGCTACACCGCTTTTATGACGCCTTGATGACAAAACGCATCTTTTTTCTGCATTTCGATGTCAATTTTGTGACAACATTTTACGCATTTTTTTAATTAATTGCACAGAGTAAATTGAACCTTTATTGTGCGACTTTGTCTGAGCGACCTCGTCAAGGAGAGGTATCCATGTTGCGAACCGTATGTAGTACGCTGGCTGTAGCTTTTTTAATCATATTTTTGAGTGGTTGCGATATGCCCAAGAAAAATTTCAAAGAACCTAAAGCCCTGCGCGTGGCAGCGTTCAATGTCAGTATGGATGCATCCAATTATCTGCAGCAGGCCGATATCCCCAGCCAAGGTGCAACCGCGCTGCAGCAGGCTCTCGCAGACCAGCACCCACAGATACGAGCCATCGCAGAAATCATACAACACACGCGTCCTGATGTGCTGGTGCTGAATGAATTTGATTACATCGACCGAGCCGAAGGCGTCGATCGTTTTCAAGCAGACTATCTGTCGGTCAGCCAAAACGGCGAAGCGCCAATTGACTACCCATACGTCTATTTAGCACCGGTAAATACCGGCAAGCCAAGCCCGTATGACTTGAACCGAGATGGAAAGGTTTCCAATTACGGCGATGATGCGTGGGGCTTTGGTTGGTACGAGGGGCAGTACGCCATGGTGGTGTTGTCGAAATATCCGATAGTTGAGAATGAGGTTCGCACCTTTCAGAACTTCAAATGGAAAGATATGCCAGGTGCATTACGTCCACTCATGCCGGCTACCAGCGAGTGGTGGTATCCGGATGAAGTCTGGGCCGAGTTCCCGTTGAGTTCCAAATCCCATTGGGACGTTCCGGTTCAGGTTGGCGAGCATCAGCTCCATGTGTTGGTCAGTCACCCAACGCCACCGGTATTTGATGGTGAAGAGAATCGCAATGGTCGACGCAATCATGATGAAGTTCGCTTTTGGGCCGACTACATTCGTCCCGAGCACAGCGATTATATTTATGATGATCAAGGACGCGAGGGCGGTTTAGCGACTGATGCAGCTTTTGTCATTGCAGGTGACTTAAATGCCTCTGATGAAGGCGATGGTAATATCCCTGGCACTATTGAGCAATTGACCTTGCATCCACTGGTACAAGGTGACGTCGTGCCTCTAAGTGAAGGTGGTGCACAACATTCCCCGGATAACCCAAAAGGGAGTAGCCACACAGCCAGTTGGCGCAAACGTGCCGATTACGTATTGCCGTCGGTAGCGGGTATTCGCGTTATCGATAGCGGCGTTTTCTGGCCGTCAGAAGGGCAACCCAAAGCTGATTTAGTCAGCTCTCGCGGGGCGTCTTCCGACCATCGTTTGGTGTGGCTAGACATCCAACTTCGAGATTAACTTCACAAATTTGTATTAAATTCATAAAAGTGTCATAAAGAATCGTAATAATTGGCGGTGCAAATAAACGTTTAGGTGAAGCACATGTCGAGAAAGATTCTGATTGTTGAAGACGAAGCCCCAATTCGGGAAATGCTCAGTTTCGTCATGGAGCAACATGGTTACCAAGCAGTAGAAGCAGGGGATTACTCTACTGCTCTTGAGAAAATTATCGAACCCTTTCCAGACATGATTTTGTTGGACTGGATGCTCCCTGGTGGCTCAGGTATACAACTGGCAAAAAAATTAAAGAGTGATGACTTCACGCGGAGCATTCCCATTATTATGCTGACCGCGCGTGGAGAGGAAGAAGATAAAGTCCGCGGCCTCGAAGTCGGCGCTGATGACTACATCACGAAACCCTTCTCACCAAAAGAGCTGATGGCGCGGATGCGTGCTGTATTTCGCCGCGTGGCTCCAACCGCTTTGGACGAGCCGTTGGAAGTGGAAGGTTTAAAATTAGATCCAGTCTCGCATCGCGTCACAGGGTTTAATGATCGTTTAGACATGGGTCCTACCGAATTTAAGTTGTTGCACTTCTTTATGACACATCCTGATCGGGTGTATAGTCGTGAGCAATTACTGGATCAAGTATGGGGAACCAACGTCTATGTGGAAGACCGCACGGTTGATGTTCACATTCGACGCCTACGTAAAGCAATTTCAATGCATGGTCATGACCGCTTGGTACAAACCGTGCGTGGAGTCGGTTATCGGTTCTCTCATCGCTAAGTTAAAGCGACGTAGCGATGGATAAAAAATACTCCATTCTGTTTATCCTTCGAGGCCTACTGTGGTTCCTAATCCCAGTGGGCTTGTTCGGTTGGTTGCTAGGTTTGTTTTGGGAAATACTGGCGCTAGCGCTGCTCGGACTCGTAGTCTGGCACTATTTCTACCAATACAAACTGGTCGATTGGTTGTGGCATCGCCGTACGCTGTTACCGCCCAGTGCTCCGGGCAGTTGGAGCTACATCTACGACGGTATTTATCGAACCCAACGCCGCAGTCAACAGCGCCGACGCGCGTTAGCTCGGTTATTACGACGTTTTCGCGAAGCTTCAGAAGCGATTCCCGATGCAGCCATTGTCTTTCGCAAAGACGGCGGGTTGATTTGGTGCAACAAGCTGGGGCAATTTTACTTCGGCTTAAAATGGCCAGCCGACACCGGTATTCGTCTCTCTAACTTGATCCGTCATCCAGAGTTTATCGCTTACTTACAAAAGGGCGATTTCAGCGATGACATTCATTTACCGTCGCCGGTTCGTGAAGATATTGAGCTCGAGATCCGAATTATGCCGTACAGCGATGATCAGTACCTATTGATGGCACGTGATGTCACGCAACTGCGCCAGTTGGATCAAATGCGCAAAGACTTCGTCGCCAACGTCTCTCATGAATTGAAAACACCTTTAACTGTATTGCAGGGCTATCTAGAAATGCTGGATGATGCCAGTGGCATGCCTGCTGAGATGCATCGCAAAGCGGTGCGCGATATGAATGCGCAAAGTACCCGGATGCGTAATTTAGTCGATCAACTGTTGTCTTTATCACGCATGGATATCACCCGCGGTGATATTTTTGACCGCGTCGTCGACGTGCCGAAATTGCTGACGACCATTCAAGCCGACGCCGAACGACTGAATGCCGAACGTGGACACGAACTGGTCTTTGAAATCAGCTCAGAAAAACTCTACGGTCACGAAGATGAAATGCGCAGCGTGTTATCTAACTTGGTAACGAACGCCATTCATTATACGCAGCCAGGTGGTCGCATTGTCGTGCGCTGGCGACCAGTGAATCAGCAAATGGAATTCAGTGTCTCTGACAATGGGCCGGGCATTCCCGCCGAACATATCCCTCGGCTTACTGAGCGCTTTTATCGAATCGATAAAGACCGCAACAGTAAAACCGGTGGTTCAGGGTTGGGGTTAGCGATTGTCCAGCAGGCGCTGGAACATCATCACTGCAAACTCAACATTGATTCCGTAGTAGGGCGTGGGTCGACGTTCTCATTTCGGGCCCCGGAAGAACTTGTCGTTCGTGACACTTTATTGAAACAAATATGACAGCTTGACAAAGAATGTCATTAAACTGTCACATTCAATCTCTACACTAGCTTCAATTCTTCATAAAGTCAGAGCGTCTGACATTGAACTTTGGAGTGTTTATGAAACTCAAGCAAGCATTAATCGCAGTAAGCGTCGCAACTCTGATTGCTGGTCCAGCACTGGCACAAAAAGCGACTGACAATTTGCCTGAATATGAAAAAGTAAGCGGCTTATCAGGTAACCTTTCTTCAGTAGGTTCAGATACTCTGGCCAACATGATGACGTTCTGGGCGGAAGAGTTTAAGCGCCAATATCCAAACGTAAACATGCAAATTCAAGCGGCTGGTTCTTCAACTGCACCACCTGCATTGACTGAAGGTACTTCAAACTTCGGTCCGATGAGCCGTGCCATGAAATCAAAAGAAATCGAAGCCTTCGAGAAGCGTCATGGTTACAAGCCAACGCAAGTTCGTGTTGCTATCGATGCTTTAGCAGTATTTGTTCATAAAGATAACCCGATTGAAGGCATGACCATTGCTGAAGTCGACGCAGTATTCTCAAATACGCGTTTATGCGGTGCCAATCAGCAGGTTCAACGTTGGAGCGACCTGGGTTTGACTGGCGCGTGGGAAAACCGTGATTTGCAGCTGTACGGTCGTAACTCAGTATCAGGTACTTATGGTTACTTTAAAGAAGTTGCGTTGTGTGACGGTGACTTCCGTCCAAACGTGAACGAGCAACCAGGTTCTGCTTCTGTTGTGCAGTCGGTCTCAACGTCAATCAACGCAATTGGTTACTCAGGTATCGGTTACCTCACCTCTGGCGTAAAAACAGTACCTTTAGCTGTTGAAGAAGGCGCAGAGTTTGTTGATGCAACAACTGAGAACTCGCTAGCTGGTAAGTACCCACTTGCTCGTTTCCTCTACGTGTACGTGAACAAGCACCCGAACAAACCACTGGATCCAGCAACCGCTGAATTTCTGAAAATGGTACTGTCAAAAACGGGTCAAGAGATTGTCGATAAAGATGGATACATTCCATTGCCACTAGCAGTAGTCGAGCAAGAAATGGAACGTCTCGGCTTAAACTAAGAGCGCTAGTCGCTACTAGTTACTAGTTATTCGTTATTCGTTGTTCGTTAATCGTTAATCGACAAACGAACAACGACAAACGAACAACGACAAACGAACAACGAATAAAGCGCTGGTTTTTTGCCAGCGCTTTTTTATTGGGCGACTGAGATGTCGCGGAGGATCGGTTGTTGTAATGAGATGAGTGTTTCCGTTGCCTGGATCTCGTCGATGGGTTGGATTTTTTCAATCAGTAAGTGCTGCAGGTCATCAATGGACTTCACAAATACTTTAATAAATACGCTGTACTGGCCTGTAGTGTAGTGTGCCTCGACTACCTCAGGTAACGCTTGCAACTGTTTTAATGCGCTTGGGTAATCACCCGCTCGGGCTAAAGTGATGCCAATGAAACAACACACATCAAAGCCAAGTGCTCGCGGATTCACCGTCAGCTTGGCGCCGGTAATGATACCTTGCTGGCGCATTTTTTCGACGCGTACATGAATAGTGGCAGGGCTCACGCCATGCTGTTTAGCAATTTCGGCATAGGACGTGCGTGCATTCAGCAATAATGCGTCGAGAATCGCTTGGTCCAAATTATCGATCATTTAATGAGTCCGCCTTAAATAACGAGTTTTTTAATGTTTTATCAACCAAAGGCCATATTATTAAATTTTATATTTAAGTAAAGCGTTAATTTATTAAATGGTATTGATCGTATTGCTGATTTCGGTGAATGATGTCTCATCAAAACGATAAAAATATTGGAGAACATCATGAAAACATCAACTTTCGCACAACAACAACTTCTCTTAAGCCAAGTGAAACACCAATTCGCCTCAGCACTGGCACAGCAACTACAACTGATCCCGGTGCAAGCGCCGTTGATCATGGCCGCTGGGAGCGGTATGCAAGACGGCCTTGCTGGCCATGAGCAACCGGTTAAGGTACGCGTACAAGCCGAACAAGCTGACTACGAGGTGGTTCACTCGCTAGCAAAATGGAAACGCGCGCTGTTGGGTCAGCAACAATTTGCGGCAGGTTCCGGAATCGTAACGGACATGCGTGCGCTAAGACCCGACGAAGAAAAGCTTTCAGAACGCCACTCGGTGTTGGTTGAACAATGGGACTGGGAACGTGTCATCCAGCCGCAAGAACGCACTATCGCGACATTGAAAGAAACCGTTCGAGGTATTTACTCGGCATTAAAGCACACTGTCCGGGCGTTATATCCTGATGGTGACTTCCCAGTCGAATTACCGACCGATGTGACCTTTATCCACGCGGAGCAACTGCGCCAAGCGTATCCTGACTTAACGCCGAAGCAACGGGAACGAGCTATCACTCATCAGCATAACGTCGTCTTTATTATTGGTATTGGCGGTGCGTTAGGTGACGGTGAAAAGCATGACGTTCGTGCGCCGGATTACGATGACTGGACCTCCGCCACTGAGCTCGAATGGGCCGGCTTAAACGGTGATTTGTTGGTGTGGCATCCACTGCTTGACGATGCGCTTGAATTGTCGTCGATGGGTATTCGCGTAGATGCACCAGCACTGTTGCGTCAACTTGAACTCAGTGGCAAACACCAACATGCGCAATTGCCGTGGCATCGATTAGTTTTATCTGGGCAATTACCGCAAACTATTGGCGGTGGTATCGGCCAGTCACGGGTAGCCATGTGGGTGTTGCAATATGACCATATTAGCGCCACCCAAGCGACTTTACTCGACTTACCTAAACAGCCTGTCAGTGTAGCTGCATAGACAACTTTCAGTGAAAAAAGACACTTTCATGGCAGAAATATGACAGCGCTGTAACAATACTGTCATAGTTTGCCGCTATACTTGAACCCAGTAAAATTCACGAGCTAATTTCTGAGGGCAAGCATGGCGGCATCCACACCCACTCGAATGGGGGCCAGCAATATTCGACTACTCAAAGATAGAGCTGCACGCTGGGGGGTAACCTTTGGCGGCGTCCTAGTGTTAGTCGCATTACTGTTGATCTTCTTCTATTTGCTTTATGTCGTTGAACCGATTTTCCGCGGTGTCGATGTTGAGAAACAATCGTCGTTTACAGTGCCGGGTGAGGCAACAACCGTTGCGCTGGGCATGGAAGAACAGTCCGAAATTGGCTATCGCTTCGCGGACTCGGGTCAGCTAACGTTCTTTGCACTGCAAGACCTGCCGCGCTCAAATGCTGAGCTCGGTGATGTGTTATTGCAAGAGCAGGTCACGCCCACTGCACCGACTGCATTTACGAAAACACAACCACAGAAGAAACGCTACGCCTACGCTATCGAAGGCGGTGAGGTGGTTATTGTTGAGCCGAAATTCCGGTCGCGGTTTGTCAATGGCCAACGCACGACAACTCCAGAAATTGCCATCATTACCGAAGACTCACCCATTCAAGTGGATGAAGAGGGGCGCGACTTGGTCCAGCTCGCCTATGAGTATGATGGTGATGCAAGCTTATTCGCAGCGGTCACCGCAGACGGTAAGGCTATCGTCAATTCCATCAGCGCATCCCGTAACTTCATCACCGGTGCCGTCACGTTGGAATCCAAATTCACTGAATTGCCGGTGACCGGTGATATTGAGCAAGTGATTGTGACGCCTGACCTGAGACAAGTCATCATCCGTCAAAACAATCGCCTGTACATCTACGATGTGAGTCGCAGCGGTCAAGTGACCGAAAAGCAACTCCTGACTATCGACAAGCGCCTATATGGTGATGTGACGAGCATGCAATTGCTGGCTGGTGCCAGTTCGATCATGCTCGGCCATAGTTCGGGTCTTATCACGCAGTGGTTTGAAGTAGCAGGTGACGAGGGTCGCCGCTATCAATACATTCGCGAATTCAAATCCGGAAATAGCCCGATTGTGGATATCGTGGCTGAGTATTATCGCCGTACGTTCTATTCAGTCAATGCCGAGGGAACGCTGGGCGTATTCCATACCACCTCTGAAGCTGATTTATATCAAGAGCAGCCAGATGGTGTGCGAGCTGAGCGAGTAGTTATCGATCCGCGCGCAAATACTCTGATGATGATGAGCGGCGATCAGCTGCATATCTTTGACTTGGACAACGAGCATCCGGAAGTAACCTGGAGCGGGTTGTGGCAAGAAATTTGGTATGAGGGTTATCCAGAGCCCGATTATGTATGGCAGTCGACGTCTGGCTCTGATGACTTCGAGCCGAAGTTTAGCTTAGTGCCAATCTCATTCGGAACCATCAAAGCGGCGGCTTATGCCATGTTGTTTGCGGTGCCCATTGGTCTTGCGGCTGCTGTTTATACTGCCTACTTTATGTCGCCTGCCGTGCGTAAAGTGGTTAAGCCTACCGTTGAAATTATGGAGGCATTACCGACCGTTATTCTCGGCTTCTTAGCGGGGTTGTGGCTTGCACCCGTGGTAGAGAATTATCTGCCTGGTATTGTCGCCACCGTTATTCTCGTGCCGACCGCTATTATTTTGCTGGCGTTTATTACCAGTGTACTGCCGAAAAACTATCGCAATTTCTTCACTGATGGGCGCGCAGCACTGGTGCTGATTCCATTAGTCATGTTGGTTGGCTATGCCGCATTCAGCGCATCGCCGCTGGTGGAAGACTGGTTATTTGGCGGTAACGTTCGTCAGTTTATTACCAATGAATTGGGCATTACTTTCGACCAACGGAACTCGTTGGTGGTCGGTATTGCGATGGGCTTCGCGGTTATTCCAACCATTTTCTCGATTGCCGAAGATGCAGTATTTAGCGTGCCCAAGCACCTATCGAACGGATCACTCGCATTGGGTGCCACCACTTGGCAAACACTGACCAAAGTGGTCTTGCTGACAGCAAGCCCAGGTATCTTCTCGGCAGTTATGATGGGTCTGGGTCGCGCGGTTGGTGAAACCATGATTGTACTCATGGCTACCGGTAATACGCCGATTATGGACTGGAACATCTTTGAAGGTATGCGCACGTTGTCCGCCAACATTGCGGTCGAAATGCCAGAGTCGGAAGTGGGTAGTTCGCACTACCGCATCCTGTTCTTGGCAGCCTTTGTATTGTTCGTCTTCACGTTCGTGTTTAACACGTTGGCTGAGTTTGTACGCCAGCGGTTGCGCGAAAAATATAGCTCGATGTAAGCGAGAGGATTTCCATGAAAGTTTGGTTTAAGACAGGAAAACCGTGGATTTGGCTAACAGCAGGTGCTGTGAGTATCAGTCTGATTGCCGTCATCGGGTTGTTGATCATGATTGCTTGGCGCGGACTTAGCTTCTTTTGGCCCGCTGCCATCCATGAAATGGACATTCAAGCCTCTGACGGCAGTACGCGGACCATTATCGGCGAAATCTATGACCGTGAAGTGGTGCCCACGTCACGACTCATCGGTAGTAACGTCGTCCTCGAGAATTACAACGAGGAAATGCTCGAACGTTTGCTGCTGAAAGTGGGTAACCGTGAATTTGTGCCACTCGACTTCACTTGGGTCATGGAACCGCAAGTGGTGCGCGACGAGACTCCGGCAAACCTAGCTGTGCTAGAGCGTTCGAAAGATGGCAATTTCTATGGTTACGTAGTTGATATCTTAGAAAACGGCGAGTCAGTATTGACCTCAGACTCTGAGGAAGAAAAGCGCGCAGAACTTTTCGCTCGCATTGACCGCGCGGTAGAGCTCAACGAGCAAGCCATGGATCTGCAGGACAGCGAAATTGGTGCGATCAACTACCAGTTGAATCAGTTGCGTCTGGAACAGCGTCGGTTGGAGCTCAACAACGCGTTTACTGAAGCGGAAGCCGAACGAATTGCCGCCGAGGAGGCCCAACTCCGTGCCGACTATCAAGTGCTGGAAGCACAGCTATTTGAGTACCGTGAGCAGGCCAGTCGTGACGCTATCGTGATGCGCGATATGCGCAACATGGAAGTGACGTTGCCCATGTATCGTATGTTGGACGTTACTTTCCCGAACGACATGAACATCTTCCAGAAGCTTGCGCACTTCTTCGTGCAAATTGGCAAGTTCGTGTCGGAAGATCCGCGTGAAGCGAATACTGAAGGGGGCGTCTTCCCAGCTATTTTCGGTACGGTGTTCATGGTCTTGTTGATGTCGATTATTGTGACGCCATTCGGTGTAGTTGCTGCGGTATACCTACACGAATATGCCGGTAAGAATGCCATTACACGCCTGATCCGTATCGCGGTGATTAACCTCGCCGGTGTGCCATCCATTGTTTATGGTGTATTTGGTTTAGGTTTCTTCGTCTATATGGTCGGTGGCTCGTTAGACCAAATCTTCTACCCAGAAGCGCTGCCAAGTCCAACCTTTGGTACCCCGGGCGTGATGTGGTCCGCGATTACCCTAGCTATTCTGACGCTGCCGGTGGTGATTGTATCGACAGAGGAAGGCTTATCGCGGATTCCAAGCACACTGCGTGAAGGTAGCTTGGCACTGGGCGCGACCAAAGCAGAAACCTTGTGGCGTATCGTGTTACCTATGGCATCACCCGCTATTATGACCGGTCTGATTCTCGCGGTAGCGCGGGCAGCCGGTGAGGTAGCGCCGTTGATGTTAGTGGGTGTGGTGAAGTCAGCGCCGATGTTGCCGTTGGACGGAAACTTCCCGTACTTCCACTTAGATCGCAAATTTATGCACTTGGGCTTCCACATTTATGATGTCGGTTTCCAAAGCCCGAATGTCGAGGCCGCGCGGCCTCTGGTTTACGCAACGTCATTCTTATTAGTGACAGTCATTGTCGGTCTGAACTTGACCGCCATTGGTGTGCGCAACCATTTACGTGAAAAATATCGCTCTCTTGAGCACTAATTGATGAGAAGGGATGAACTATGATTTCGGTCACTCCGAACGCAAACACTGCTGAAGCTTTAGACCTCGCCAATTTAACGGCTGAGCAAACCGCCCTAGAAATTCGCGGTCTAAACTTGCACTACGGTGAAGCTCAAGCCTTGTTTGATATTGACATGCATATCCCGAAAAACCGTGTGACCGCGTTTATCGGTCCATCGGGTTGCGGTAAGTCCACCTTGCTGCGCTGCATCAATCGTATGAATGATTTGGTTGAGATTTGCCGCGTCAAAGGCGAGATCTTGCTGCATGATAAAAATATATACGACAAAGACGTGGATGTGGCTGAATTACGCCGCCGTGTCGGCATGGTCTTCCAGCGCCCGAATCCATTCCCGAAGTCAATCTACGAAAACGTGGTCTACGGAATGCGCTTGCAAGGCGTCAATGACCGTCGCACACTGGATGAAGTAGTGGAGCGCTCGTTGAAAGGCGCGGCATTGTGGGACGAAGTTAAAGATCGCTTGAATGAGAGCGCCTTCGGCCTGTCTGGTGGTCAGCAACAACGTTTGGTCATTGCGCGTTCTATTGCCATTGAACCCGAAGTCTTGTTGTTGGATGAGCCAACGTCGGCCTTGGACCCAATTTCAACCTTGACCATCGAAGAATTGATCACCGAGCTGAAGAGCAAATACACAGTGGTTATCGTCACGCACAATATGCAACAGGCAGCCCGTGTTTCTGATCAAACCGCTTTCATGTATATGGGTAAATTGATTGAGTACGCCGATACCAATACCCTATTTACTACGCCGGATAAGAAGCAGACCGAAGACTACATAACCGGTCGTTACGGTTAACGGATAAAAGGAGCCAGTGATGGACAAAATGAACATGAGCCGGCATATCTCCGGCAAATTTAATGAAGAACTGGAAGCCGTCCGTAACCAAGTGCTGAATATGGGTGGTTTAGTTGAGCAGCAGTTGCGTGACTCACTGCATGCCATCGAAAAATCAGATCATGAGTTAGCTGAGCAGATTTTGCAGCGTGACTATCGAATCAACGCCCTTGAGGTGCAGATTGATGAAGCCTGCGTACAAATCATTGCGAAACGTCAGCCAGCAGCGAGTGACTTACGGCTGGTTATCGCTATCTTCAAGACCATATCTGACTTAGAGCGGATTGGTGACGAAGCCGAGCGTATTGCCCGGGTAGCGCTCGAGAGCTTTAACAATGACCAACAACATTTCTTGGTCAGTTTGGAAAATCTTGGCCAGCAAGTCCTTGCCATGTTACATGGCGTGCTCGATGCATTCGCTCGGATGGACTTAGATTCAGCCTACGAAGTGCACCAAATGGATGCGCAAGCCGACCGTCAGTACGAAGCACTGACACGCCAGCTCATGACTTACATGATGGAAGATCCACGGGGTATTCCGAAGGTCATGAATGTGTTGTGGTCTGCACGTTCACTGGAGCGTATTGGTGACCGTTGTCAAAACATCGCCGAATACATCATCTTCTTTGTCAAAGGCAAAGATGTTCGTCACGTATCCCCTGAATCCATGGAACAAACGGTTCGCGGCAAGCGCGACTAACTGTCAGCTTTGCCGTCGTTAACCCGGCGGCAAAGCGATTTTAAAGACAGCCAGTTGTTTGTTAAAAATGGCGACTCCATCATCTGGTAATTTATCTGCACAATGTGCCTCCAAAGCACTGCGTGCGGAACCATAGTCATCCCATGGAATGGTGCTAGTGTATGCTTGCAGATCTGCAAATACTTTGCATAACGTTCTAAACCGCCGTGAACGACTTGCCTGACGCAAACCGTTCAAGTAACTGTCGCGGTGCACTGTGGGTACGATGAGTTTAAATTGCTCCTGTGCCACGAGCTCTGCGTTCATCATAATTCGAGCAAGTCTGCCGTTACCATCATCGAATGGATGACATTCCGTGATCAAAAATTGCATAAAAATAGCACGTGGCATTCCAATCGGAAGTTGTTGGTATAACGTAAACGCTTGCGCGATAGTTCCTTCCACGTGACTCGGTAACACAAACAACGTATCACCAGCCTTATTCGGTTCTGATTTCAGCTCTCCAGGGCGCTTTTCTGGGCGTGCATGCATGATGATGCGATGGCGATGACAAAGTCGCTGGAGCAGATCGTCAGCGGAACTCGGTACCGTTACCATTTCAGTGTAGTCTTGGACAATTTCAAACACTGAGAGCACATCATGACTATCGGCCGAGCGATTTATAATTTCTTGTTTTGAGAATACGATCTGTTCGGCCTCGTTGATTTCAAACTCGGTGCCTTCAATGTAGTTCGAAAAGTAACTTTCAAAGAAAGACAAGTGACGCCAACTGGACTTATTGTATTGGTATGGGCGCTCCGGAAACTCGCAACGAAGGAGATAATCTTTAAGTTGTGTCAGCAACTCCAAGCGGGTCTGATCATAGGGCTCACGTTTTGCTGTGGCGATAGCCAGTGAGCTCTGTAACACATCGGCGGCATGTGTTGTGAGCAAGGCACTAATCAGTTGGTCCAGTTGCTGAAACTCGTCCGCCATATCGAGTCGTTGATAGTACTTTTTTGCTTGGTCGCGAAGCGCATTTAAACCAGCTTCACTGTAGCGTGTTAAATATTTAACCAGCTCTTGTTCTACCCAAAGCTGACCTCGTGCTTTAGGTAGCTGCACATCTTGATGAGCACGCTGTAGATTCTCCATCAAAAATCGGGCTGGCGAACTGCGGTTTAGCTCCGGGCAAAAACGTTCGGTCAATGTATTTACATCACCAGGGTGGACTTCAATAATCAAGTCTTCGCCAATCGCGATTTTATTCTGTCTACCCACTTCAGCAGTAATATGAACCGTATTATTTTCTGGTTTGAGACTTGCTGCAGTGGTATGGGACGCTATAGCTGTAGGGTACAAGTAAGCAACGATTTCATACCAACGATTATGTAATAACTGCGGAATATCTTCCCAATTAGCATCCGTGTATATACCTTGGCGAATGCGTTTAAGCCTTCCGCTTCGGACTTCACGCGAGAGACGTTTTGCGTCGCTGGTGTCTTGTGGGAATATTAATGTGGGTGCTTTTTTCTGCATTCTTGTCTCATCTATGTGAATTACGCAAGATAAAAGTAGTTATTTTGCGAATTAGTATAGATAAAAGACCATGAGTGCGAATTAGTCAAGATAAAACGGGAATTACTCTCGATAAATGCGAATTGCTCGGGATAAACGCGTGCTAATAGAGCACGCGCGCCTTAATAGTACCGTCAATGGCTCGCATTTCGATGAGCAAATCATCGGCAATGGTGCTCTTGGGTGGGGTTTCAATATCAATCACCACATAACCTACTTGGCTGTCGGTCTGTAAGTACTGTCCTGAAACGTTGATGTTTTGTTCGGCCAATATTTGGTTGATACGCGTCAGCATGCCGGGGCGGTTGTGGTGAATATGCAAAAGACGCCGTGAGCCAGCGTGAGTCGGCAATGCCACTTCGGGGAAGTTGACTGCTGACAACGTAGAGCCGTTGTCGGAATAACGCACCAGCTTACCGGCCACTTCAATACCGATATTCTCTTGTGCTTCTTCGGTAGAGCCGCCGATATGTGGCGTCAAAATACAGTTGTCGATGCCGCGCAGTGGTGACTCAAATACATCATCATTGCCTTTTGGCTCGACTGGGAACACGTCAATGGCTGCGCCTGACAACTGACCTGATTTTAATGCTTCAGCGAGCGCATCAATAGCGACTACCGTGCCGCGTGAGGCGTTAATGAGCACGGCTTCTGGCTTCATCTTGGCCAATTGTTTGGCACCAATCATCCATTGGGTTTGCGGGGTTTCAGGAACGTGCAAGGTCACTACATCCGACTGCGCCAGAAGCTCGTCGAGACTGCGAACTTGTAATGCATTACCCAGCGATAATTTGGTTTCGATGTCGTAATAACGTACCTGCATACCCAATTGCTCAGCCAAAATACTGAGCTGACTACCAATATGGCCATAACCGATAATACCGAGCACTTTACCGCGCGCTTCAAAGGAGCCTTTGGCTGCTTTATCCCAGCCGCCACGGTGCGCAGCCGCATTTTTCTGTGGAATGCGACGCAGCAGCATAATAATTTCAGCCAGCACCAGCTCGGCTACACTGCGGGTATTGGAAAACGGTGCATTGAAGACCACCACCCCATGTTCACGTGCAGCATCGAGGTCAACTTGGTTAGTGCCAATACAGAAGCAACCCACCGCAGCGAGTTTGTCGGCGGCTTTGAAGACGCGAGCATTGAGTTGGGTGCGTGAACGAATACCAATAAAGTGCACATCTTTAACTGCTTCGCACAATTCATCTTCATTTAGCGAGGTTTTCAAGGCAGTGATATTGCTGTAACCGTGCTGCTTGAGTACTTCAATGGCGCTGTTATGCACGCCTTCCAACAACAAAATCTTGATGCGATCTTTATCCAGTGATACCAAACTCATTGGTCTTCCTTTGCAGTGAGTTGTTAACGTGTACGGGTTTGAACGCCTGACTCAGAGGCAATCAATGCAATGTCAGCGCCACGGCGGGCAAATAAACCATTCGTGACGACACCAACGATATTATTCAGTTGTTCTTCTAATTGCACTGGCTTCAGGATATCAAGATTGTGAATATCCAGAATGAGATTACCATTATCAGTCACAAAGCCTTGGCGCCAGACTGGGTCGCCACCCAGTCGCACAATTTCGCGGGCGACATAAGAGCGCGCCATAGGAATGACTTCTACGGGTACCGGGAATTGACCCAGTCGGCCGACTAACTTGCTAGTATCCGCAACGCAAATAAATTGTTGGGCGACAGCTGCGATAATTTTCTCTCGGGTAAGGGCACCGCCACCGCCTTTGACCATCCGAAAATGCTCATCAATTTCATCCGCGCCGTCAATATACACAGGTACTTCGGTCGCATTGTTGAGTTCAATCACTTCAATGCCGATTTTCCGTAGTCGTTGCGTGGATGCATCGGAACTCGAGACCGCTGCTTCAATATCGTTCTTCATGGACGCCAATGCATCAATGAAAAAGTTTACCGTAGAGCCGGTTCCGACACCCACAATGGTATTGGGTTTGACGTACTGAAGTGCTGCTTCTGCTGCTTGCTGCTTGAGGCGATCTTGAGAGGTAGACATGTCGATTCCATACCTTTGTACGCAGTTATTTGCGTATCGATGAGAGCTCGGGGTTATGGGTGTTTAGTATACGCCTCTAACGGCGAAAATCCCACAGCTTAGTCGGCGTAATAATGCGTGGCAGTGGCACATCCCACGGCTGGGCAGGAAGGTTTGCGACGCACTGTTGGTCATAGGCTAAGCCAATCGGCAATAGTCGGGGTAGGCGCCCAGCCTGCCAAGCCGCCAGAGTGCGATCATAATAACCGCCGCCCATGCCCAAGCGATTGCCTTGAGGGTCGAAACCGACCAAGGGTACTAGCAGCACATCAATATCAGCAAGCGGCGCAATATCCGGACACCGCAATTCGGGTTCCGGGATTTGAAAGGCGTTGGTATGCCACTGGGTGCTTGATGAGACATTCAAAAACAGTAGATTTCCGGCTCGAAACGGATGGAGCACGGGCACTGCCAACTGATGTTGCTGCAGTAACCATTCATTAATTGCGCGCGTGCTCAACTCGGCTTGCACGCTAATATAGCTACCCACCCGAATCGGCTGCTGGAATTCTGGCAACTGCTGCAAGCGCTGCAGAATCTGGGATGCAGCCGCCTGGCGTTCTGCGCTGGACAGGCTCGCACGTGCGTCCAGCAGTTCGCGCCGCAATTGCCGCGTTCGCATGGTACTGTTATGCTCGTTTTTATTTGGTTCCATAAGGCAGCGTTATACCATGATGCGACAACTAATGACTATCCTCACTGCACTGACCTGTGCCGCACTCTTAAGCTCCAGCGTCTTGGCAGCACCGCCACCGAAAGCGACAGAGCGCGGTGAACGCGGTGATGGCCCGCATCAACGATTGATTCTGCGTGGCGGTATTCTGGTCAATGGTGAGGGTGCTCCTGCCTATGGGCCCGTCGATATCGTGATTGAAAACGATCGCATCGTGAATGTGGTCAGTGTCGGTCATCCGGGCGTTCCGATTAAGCCAGAAGGTCGACCGGTTGCCCAGCCGGGCGATCGTGAAATGGATGTGAGTGGTCACTACATTTTGCCAGGCTTTGTCGATATGCACGGTCACATTGGCGGCTCTGCGGAGAATATTCCTGCTGATTACGTGCTCAAGCTTTGGCTGGCGCACGGTATCACCACGGTACGCGAACCGGGCAGCTTTAACGGTCTAGATTGGGTGCAGTGGCATCAGCAAGAAGCCGAAGCCAATCGTATCGTCTCGCCCCGCATTGTGCCTTATGTTGGGTTTGGTATGGGCAGTGAAGAACCCATCTTTAACGCGGAACAAGCGCGTGAGTGGGTGCGTGATATCAAAAGCCAAGGTGCTGCAGGTATTAAATTCTTCGGTGCAACTCCACGAGTCATGGCCGCCGCTCTTGATGAAGCCAATCAGCAAGACCTTGGCACTATGATGCACCACGCACAGCTCAACGTAGTGCGCACCAACGTGCTCGACTCTGCGCGGCAGGGTTTGACTACCATGGAACATTGGTATGGCTTGCCGGAAGCACTGTTTGACGGTCAAGTGATTCAAGATTACTCGCCAGAATACAATTACAACGACGAACAAGACCGTTTTGGTGAAGCAGGCAAGTTGTGGGAGCAAGCCGCGAAGCCGGGTTCAGAAAAATGGAACGCGGTCCGTGATGAACTCATCGCACTGGATTTTACGATTAATCCGACTCTGACTATCTACGAAGCCTCACGTGATTTGATGCGGGAACGCCGCGCTATTTGGCATGAAGAGTACACATTGCCAACACTCTGGGACTTCTTTACGCCCAGTCGTTACGCGCACGGCTCCTACTGGTTCGATTGGACCACCGACCACGAAGTGGCATGGCGCAAAAACTTCACTCAATGGATGACCTTCCTGAATGACTATAAAAATCATGGCGGACGCGTCACCACTGGTTCTGACTCAGGCTATATCTATAAAATTTATGGGTTCGGCTACATCCGCGAGCTCGAGTTACTGCGTGAAGCAGGCTTCAACGCCCTCGAAGTCATTCAAGCTGCCACACTCAATGGCGCCGAAGCACTGGGTATGGAATCTGAAATTGGCTCGGTTATCCCAGGCAAGAAAGCTGATTTAGTTATCGTCAAAGAAAATCCGCTTCGCAACTTCAAAGTGCTCTACGGAACCGGTCACTACCAGCTGGATGACAACAATCAGCCGATGCGCACCAAAGGCATTCGCTACACCATCAAAGATGGCATCGTCTATGACGCGCAAGCCCTATTAGCCGACGTCCGCGAAATCGTCAAAAGCGCTAAAGAGCGTGACTAGCTATTAGCTACTGGTTACTAGCAAAGACCGAAGAGCGTGACTAGCTATTAGTTACTAGCTATTAGCAACGCGCGCTCAGCTCTCGCTTTTAGTTTTTGTCTTTTGCGAGTAGCTAGTAACTAGTAACGCTTTTATCTTTTCGCTTTTGGGGTTTCGAGAGGGTGATCACCCGGAATGCCGCCGCTGGCTGTAGCCCTTGAACCCACTGGTTCAAGGCGGGGCGCAAATGCACGGCCGCAGGCTTCTCGATACGGGTCGAGCTTGCACAATAGCCGCTCAGTGAGCCCCTTTACTGATGACATCGGCTCAGGGACATAAGCTCGCTAGCGCACATTCCAGGCAATCATAACTGCTGCAGAACTGCTCAACGTCCAGGACGTTGCTCTGCCATTACCTGCTCAAGTGTATCTTGGAGCAGTTTAATTTTTTCCTCTAAATCGCGTACTTTCTCGTCTTGTGCATCAGCATATTGAGTCGCTTCGTGACACAAGTTCAGGGCGGCCATTACTGCAATCTGCTCCGGATGACTCAACCGTGTTGCGGAGCGGATCTGCTCAAGTTTCTCATTGAGCCGGTCGGCCGCGCGTTGCAATGCCGCTTCCTGTCCCGCGGGACAGTTCACTTTATACTGGCGATCCATCAATTTTATATCCATGGTACGCGGCGTTGATTGTGACATGACCTTTTCCTTTACTGGCACTGTGACTATTACTATTGTTGGCCGATTCAGACGGCGCCATTATGGCATGCTTCGGTGCGCTTTGTCAGCTAGCCTGAATGGCTATGCAGTGTTACGATGTGTGTACACATGTACGCGAAAAAAGTTGGAATGCATTGATGTCTGATCCCAGTGGCGCAGTGTCTTTACTGCAAAGTTATGATCGCTTAACCGAATTTTTTGAACAGCAGGGACTCCTGTCGAATGCTGCCGAAGTGCATGGCATTTTATCTGGAATGGTTGCCGGGGGAGCTAGCTTAGAGGGTGATGACTGGCTCTTGCTCATGAGTGACCTGATTCACGAAGGCCAATCCTTCAAACCTGCGGTCAAAGAAAAGCTCGTCGAATTAGCGGGTTCTATCTGTGCGGCGATGCGTGATCCTGATTTGGGCTATCAATTATTGTTACCGGGCGACCATCAGCCGTTATACGAGCGTCTGCAAGCCATGACCGCTTGGGTGCAGTCGTTTTTAGTGGGGTTTGGCGTCAATCAAACCAATCTCGCAGGCTTATCTGAAGACCTGCGTGAAGCCATTGAAGATTTAGTCGAGATCGCGAAGCTCGATTTGTCCGTAGATGAGGATGAAGAAGGCGAACGCGCTTACTTTGAAATAGTCGAGTACCTACGAATTTCTGCGATGTTATGTTTTAACGAACTCGGCAAAAACTCTGGGGGCGCGTGTAAAACGAATAAGGTCCTGCATTAAATGAGCCACATTCCCAAGCACGAATTCAAACAAAGGCGCGAGCAATTGCTCGCGTTTTTGCGCAAGCAAAAGCACTCAGCCGTTGCGCTGATTCCCGCAGCCGCACTGCAAACCCGTTCGCGTGACACCGAATATCCGTTTCGCCAAGACAGTGACTTCTTTTACCTAACCGGTTTTAACGAGCCTGATGCGGTACTGGTGCTCGCACCTGATGCTGACGAGCCAGTGCAATTATTCTGTCAGCCCAGTGACCCTCATGCAGAAGTCTGGCATGGTCGGCGTTTGGGTGTTGAACGCGCGGTTGAAGCGCTTGACGTTAACGCTGCTTATTCGATTGAGCAATTTGAAAAGTTACTCCCCGAAATACTGAACGGTGTGCATAGCGTGTTTTATCCGCATGACAAACCGCAATTACACCAACAATTGCAAACAGCGGCGGCGTTTTTGCGTAGCGCTCCGAAAAAGGGCTACAGCGCACCAGTAGCTTGGGTGGATTGTAACCCACAACTGGCAAGTATGCGCTTGATTAAGAGCGACAATGAACTGGCGGTGATGCGTCGTGCGGCGGAGATTTCCGTGCTGGCGCATCAACGGGCGATGCGGTCGACGCAGCCGGGTCGGTATGAGTATCAAGTGTGTGCTGATATCCAACATGAGTTTGCGATGCATGGCGCGCTTGCGCCAGCGTATGGAATTATCTGTGGCGGCGGTGTGAACGCTTGTATCCTGCATTACACCGAGAACAGTGACGTATTGCGTGACGGTGATTTGCTGCTGATTGACGCCGGAGCCGAATACCAAGGTTATGCCGGTGATATTACCCGTACTTTCCCAGTGAATGGGCGCTTTAGCGATACCCAGAAAGCTCTGTACGAAGTGGTTTTAGCCGCGCAAGAAGCTGCACTAGCCACCTTAAAGCCGGGCAGCAGCTTACCCAAAGCGCAAGATGCCGCTGCACAAGTCATCACCCAAGGCTTGATTGAATTGGGAATTCTCAAAGGCTCGTTTGCCGAGCATTGGGATGCGACCAGTTATCGCAAATTCTTTATCCACGGACTGGGTCATTGGCTAGGGCTCGATGTGCATGACGTCGGAACCTATGACGCCGCTGGTAAAAAGCGCGCGTTTGAGCCAGGCATGGTACTGACCGTCGAGCCAGGTATTTATATTCCGCCGGGCATGCCTGATGTGGACGAGAAGTGGCACGGTATCGGCATTCGCATTGAAGACGATTGTGTGATCACCGCTGATGGCTATGAGAATTTAACCGCTGGCGTACCCAAAACCGTGGCTGAGATTGAGCAATGGATGCAAAACAAGTAACGGGCTTGCTGGTTGCCGGTGGTGGATTAGTGGGCGCGCTCACCGCGTTGCTAGTGGCACGTGCGCAACCTGACCACATCATTGTCGTGGTAGAGCCGCAAGCCGATGGCCCCGCACCCGATCCGCGCACTATCGCACTTGCAGCTGGCACCGTTCGCGTGTTGGAAGGGTTGGGTGTTTGGTCGCAGTTAGCATCACAAGCTTGTCCCATTGAGCACATTCATGTCAGTGATCGGGACCAATTGGGTGCGACACGATTGCACGCGGAGCAAGAAAATGTGCCCGCTTTAGGGCAAGTGATTGCCGCCAGTGAACTCAACCTTGCGTTATATAATGCCTGCCAAGCGCAGCCTAATATTCAGTGGCTAGGTGACCATCGCGTGGTGGCAACCAGCGCAGCCCGTTCAGAACGCACAGTCACGGTAGAATCAGGTGCCGGTGACAAAGTCAGTATGACTTGTCAGTTACTGGTGGGTGCGGACGGCAATAAATCCGCAGTGCGCGCTGCACTCGATATTCCCGTGGTGTCTACCCATTATGACCAGCAAGGTATTATCGCGGTGTTGCAGCTTGAGGACGGTCTTAATGGCTGGGCTTATGAGCGTTTCACGCCGCATGGGCCGGTGGCTTTGCTGCCTATGCCGAAGCAACAGGCGTCGCTGGTGTGGAGCTTACCGCCCGCAGAAGCTGCTAAAACCATGGTGTTGCCGCCAGCCGAATTTGTTCGCGCTGCGCAACACGCGTTTGGTTTTCGCGCTGGGCGCTTTACCGACGTCACCATGCGGACTCAATATCCATTACAACTGCATTTAGCCGAACGCAGTATCGCGCATCGCGCCGTGCTGATCGGCAATGCCTCACACTCATTACACCCGATTGCCGGGCAGGGCTTTAACCTCGGCGTGCGAGATGCGCTGAGTTTGGCGGCGGTGCTCTCAAAATCAACGTCAACCAAGACCGATTTCGGCAGCTACGCTGTGTTGAGCGATTATTGGCAAAGCCGCAAAGAAGACTACGACCGCACCATCGGTTTAACCGATTTGCTGGTGCGCGGCTTCTCATCATCGGCGTTTCCGTTGACCTATGGGCGTACGTTGGCGCTCGGCATTCTCGACTGGCTGCCACCATTGCGCGCCGCCTTTGCGCGACAAACAATGGGCTTAAACAATCCTGTCGTGGGCAGAGGAGAGCACTGATGGCTTATTCCGTTCTCGTCGTCGGCGGCGGCCTGATTGGCCTCAGCACAGCCATTGGTCTGCGCGAGCAAGGGCACCAAGTCACCTTGATTGAACGCGCAGCAGCACCAAGTTATACCGACCAACCCGAGTTACGTGTCAGCGCACTCGCACAACACAGTCGGCAATTGCTGCAACACTTGCAGGTATGGGGTCAGCTGCCACGGGAACGCCTCGGACCCTACACCGGCATGGAAGTCTGGGATCACGATAGCTTTGGTCGCATCGAATTTAACGCGGCGGAAGTGAATGCCGATGACCTCGGTGCCATTGTTGAAAACCGTGTGGTCGAGACCAAACTTTGGGAACGTGCACAAGCAGTTGGCGTGCATTTACACCCAGAAACAGCGATCACCGAATTGCACCAAACCGAGACCCAAGTCCAAGTCAAAACCGCCACCGGACAAAGTTACCAAGCGGATTATTTAATTGCAGCCGATGGCGTGCAATCGCAAATTCGCCAGAAAGTGCAGGCGCCTTTGACGTTCTGGGATTACGAACAACGCGGCATGGTCGCGGTGATTGAGTGTGAACAGCCCCATGGTGCTGTCGCACGACAAGTCTTCCTACCATCAGGACCCGTAGCTCTGCTGCCGCTCGGTAACCCCAATCAGGTTTCCTTGGTGTGGTCTTGCGATGAGGATCAGGTCGGTACGTATGAAGCCCTCGATGATCAAGCCTTTGCCAATCAACTCATGCGTGTGTCCGATAGCTGTTTGGGTACCGTAAAAGTCGTCTCGAAGCGTGCTAGTTTTCCGTTGCGTATGCATTACGCACAGCGCTGGCTGCATGACCGCGTGATTTTGATTGGTGATGCCGCCCATAGCATTCATCCACTGGCTGGGCAGGGCGCTAATCTGGGCTTTGCCGATGTCACTGCAATACTGAAAGTCTTCGCGGAAGGTGAAGTGACGCATCGCCAACTGCGCCAGTGGGAACGCGAGCGCAAAGCCGCCGCCGTCATCATGATCACCGCTATGGAAGGCTTCAAACGTGGCTTCGGCACCGCGAACCCCGTCGCTAAAGTCCTCCGCGGCCTCGGACTCCACGCAGCCGATCGAATCACACCCATCAAACGCATGCTCACTCAAGTAGCCCTCGGCTCGAGCTCTTAACGAGTAACTAGTAGCTAGTAGCCAGTGACGCTTTTAGATTCTTTCTCGTATGAACTGCGCTAGCTGCTGCGCTGCAGCGTTTTCCGTATCCACCACCTGCAGCACCACACTCACATCACCCAGCGCGGGCAGCAGTCCATGTTGCAGGCGTTGCAGATGATCTGGCACCGTACTTTGCGCCAATACCGTAATCCCCAAACCGCTTTCCAAAGCCGCCGTCAGCCCGGAGAAATCCGCATTGGTATAAGTAATACGTACCGGCGTATTTTGTTGTTTGAGCACGCGTAGGGCGCGGCGCCGATAAATACAGCCATCCGGCGCTAAGACCAAACTCAAAGGCTCTTGGTCCAACACATCAAACCCTACTGGCCCCGCCCATACCAAAGCTTCTTGTTTGAGTTGCATCAGTCCTGCTTGTCGCTGTTGCGCCGAGCCGGGCTCAGTTAACGCGATGATCAGGTCGAACGCCGACTCGTCACTGGTCAACAAATCTTTGCTAAGTGCCGAGGTTACTGCCAAAGTGACGTTCGGATATGCTTGGGCGAATTGCCCGACCACTTGCGGCAGCAATTTGCTCGCAAATTCACTGGGAATACCCAGCCGCACTCGGCCGGACAGGGTGGGTTCGGTGAAACGTACTAGAATTTGATCGTTGAGATTCAAAATTTGGCGCGCCGAGTCCAGCAGTTCAGTCCCAGCATAGGTCAGCAGAATGCGGCCACCGCTGCGCTGAATGAGTGCTACACCGAGTTGCTCTTCCAAGCGTTGTACTTGCAGGCTGATAGCCGGTTGCGAGCGGCCCAATTGCTTGCCCGCAGCGGTATAACTTTGCAGTTCATATACGCTGACAAAGGCACGAAGCGCATCCAAAGACAGATGTTGCATAACCAGCTCTCGCTTTAACAAAGAGTTATAAAGTTTAATTATAGAAAAAGTATCAGCATTTATTATTTAAATAAAGATATTAGGATTATTCATTTGTGACCCGGGCGCGCAAGTTTTATAATTTGCGCACTTTTTAAATGACATCTTTGACGATAAAAGGACGTTGCGCTTATGGCCAACCGGACCCCGTTATACGAAGCCCATGTGAAAGCTGGCGCGAAAATGGTCGACTTTCATGGCTGGGACATGCCATTGCATTACGGCTCGCAGATGGAAGAGCATCATGCAGTGCGCAAAGACTCAGGGATCTTTGACGTATCACACATGACCATCGTTGATGTTGCAGGCGTAGAAGCGAAAGACTTCTTGCGTTACATGCTTGCGAACGACGTTGCCAAATTGACCGTGCACGGCAAAGCCCAGTACAGCAGCATGCTGAACGAGTCGGGCGGAGTCATTGATGACCTGATCGTCTATTATTTTACCGATGAGTCCTATCGCTTAGTGGTGAACTCCGCTACTCGTGAGCGTGACCTCGGCTGGATCAACAGCGTTGCTGCAAGCTTTAAAGTGACTATTACTGAGCAGTCGCAGTTGGCGATGGTAGCTCTGCAAGGTCCAAATGCAGCGGACAAGCTCAAGCTCGTTATGGGCGATGACTTTGCCGAAGTGTCCGGCATGAAACCTTTTATGTCAGTGCAAGTCGGTGATCTATTTATCGCCACAACCGGTTATACCGGTGAAAAGGGTTATGAAATTGTCGTGCCAGCGGATGCCGTCGAGAAGTTGTGGGACGACTTATTGAATGTTGGCGTGCAGCCGAGCGGTTTAGGTGCGCGTGACACCCTGCGTTTGGAAGCGGGCATGAACTTGTACGGACAAGACATGGACGAAACCACCACTCCATTAGAATCCAATATGGGCTGGAGTGTGGCGTTTGAGCCTGCTGACCGTCAATTTATTGGTCGTGCGGCGCTAGAGCAGCAAAAAGCCAATGGCCATGCCAAGTTAGTCGGCCTGGTCATGCAAGAGAAAGGCGTATTACGCCACGGCCAGAAAGTCATTGTTGAGGGTGGCGAAGGCATGATTACGTCAGGTACCTTCTCACCGACGCTTGGCTTCTCAGTAGCAATGGCGCGCGTACCGAATACCGTCGGCGATACCGCCGAGGTGGAAATGCGCAAAAAATTGGTTACAGTGAGCGTGGTCAAACCTAGTTTCGTTCGCAACGGCAAGTCGGTGCTGTAAACCGCGCTAGTGCGAGCTCATCATTACAATGAAGGATTAACTCATGAGCAACATTCCTAAAGAATTAAAGTACGCATCAACCCATGAGTGGGTGCGCAACGAAGGCGACGGTATCTACACCGTAGGTATTACTGAGCACGCTCAAGACTTGCTCGGTGACATGGTGTTTGTTGAATTGCCTGATGTGGGCGACAACGTTGCCGCTGGTGATGATGTAGCAGTAGCTGAATCAGTGAAAGCAGCGTCTGACATCTACGCACCGATTGCGGGCGAGATTGTCGAAATCAACGAAGACTTAGAAGACGCACCAGAAACCGTCAATAGTGATCCTTATGGCGACGGTTGGCTATTTAAGATTAAGGCTGACGACGCTAGTGAAGTAGATGGCTTGCTTGATGCTGAAGGCTATCAAGCAGTTATCGACGAAGAGTAATACGAGATTTGAAAACCACAACCCCGGTACGAATGACCGGGGTTTTGTGTTTCAACAGTTCTGTCTAACCCGCGATGAGGGGATTTGAAGTAAATGACGACTACCACACTGCAACAGTTAGAAAACCATGGTGAATTTATTGCTCGTCACATTGGCCCAAGCGCCGATGAGCAAGCCGCCATGTTGGCCGAATTGGGCGAGACTTCGCTCGAAGGGTTAACCGCGGATACGGTTCCAGGTGCCATTCGACGTGAACCATTCTTAGCTGTTGGCGAGCCGATGACCGAGCGCGAAGCGCTGGCTAAGTTGCGCACTATTGCCAAGAAAAACAAGGTACTGACGTCATTTATTGGGATGGGCTATTACGACACGCTGGTCCCCAATGTCATTCTCCGCAACGTGTTAGAAAATCCAGGTTGGTACACCGCGTACACGCCATATCAGCCAGAAATCGCACAAGGTCGCTTGGAAGCTATCTTAAACTTCCAAACCATGACCATGGACTTAACCGGTCTTGAACTTGCTAGCGCGTCATTACTCGACGAAGCGACTGCTGCGGCAGAAGCGATGGCGATGGCGAAGCGTGTCAGCAAGAGCAAATCGAACACCTTCTTTGTGGCGGACAACGTCTATCCACAAACTATCGACGTGGTGAAAACCCGCGCCGAGATGTTTGGCTTTGAAGTGGTCGTGGGTCCTGCCCACGAAGCGACTGCGACTGAACACTTTGGTGCCTTGTTGCAATACCCAGACCGCGAAGGTCAATTGCACAATCTTGAGCAGCTGATTGCTGACATTCAAAGCAACAAAGGTATCGTAGCTGTTGCTGCGGACATCATGAGCTTGGTCCTGCTGAAATCACCGGGCGAAATGGGTGCCGACATTGTGTTGGGCTCTGCCCAGCGTTTCGGTGTTCCTATGGGCTACGGTGGTCCACACGCTGCGTTCTTTGCAACGCGTGACAAGTACAAGCGTTCACTGCCAGGTCGTATTATTGGTGTTTCCAAAGACTCACGCGGCAACCAAGCCTTGCGTATGGCGATGCAGACTCGTGAGCAACATATCCGCCGTGAAAAAGCGAACTCGAACATCTGTACCGCACAGGTATTGTTGGCCAACATGGCGTCGTTTTATGCGGTATATCATGGGCCACAAGGCTTAAAAACTATTGCCTCACGCATTCATCGCCTGACCGATATCACCGCGCTAGGTATTCACGACAAGGGTGCGGACGCTGGCATCGAGCTGGTCAACACCACTTGGTTTGACACCTTGACCTTTACTTACGACGGTAACGCTGAAGCCTTGATTCAGAAAGCGGTTGACGCAGGCTTTAACTTGCGTGTTGATGGTCAAGTGAACGGTAAATCACAGTTCGGCCTTAGCTTCGACGAAGCCAAAACCCGTGCTGACGTTGAAACCGTATTTGAAGTACTGTTCGGCGATGACCACGGCCTCGATATCGAGACTTTAGACTCGCGTGTGGCTGCCGGTGAGTTGGAATCGATTCCAGCGGAACTGGTGCGCACCAGCGCTATTCTTGAGCACCCCGTGTTCAACAGCTACCACTCTGAAACCGAGATGCTGCGTTACATCAAGCAACTCGAGAACAAAGACCTGTCGTTGAACCACAGCATGATCTCCTTGGGCTCGTGCACCATGAAGCTCAACGCCACTGCAGAAATGATTCCAGTGACCTGGCCAGAGTTCGGTCAGTTGCACCCATTCTGCCCAACCGACCAAGCGGCCGGTTACGGTGAGCTGTTAACCACCTTGTCTGAGTGGTTGGTCGATATTACCGGTTACGATGTTATGTCCATGCAGCCGAACTCAGGCGCGCAAGGCGAGTACGCCGGTTTGTTAGCCATTGCCAAGTATCATCAGAGCCGTGGCGAAGGCCATCGCAACATCTGTCTGATTCCAAGCTCTGCACACGGTACCAACCCAGCGTCTGCTCAGATGATGAGCATGAACGTGGTGGTTGTCGACTGTGACAAGAACGGTAACGTTGACCTGGAAGACTTGAAAGCGAAAGCCGCTGAAGCCGGTGACAACCTGTCGTGCATTATGGTGACCTACCCGTCTACCCATGGTGTCTACGAAGAGGGCATCAAGACCATCTGTGACATCGTGCATGAGCACGGCGGTCAGGTGTATCTGGATGGTGCCAACATGAACGCACAAGTAGGCGTGACCTCACCGGGTTATATTGGTGCCGATGTATCGCATTTGAACCTGCACAAAACTTTCTGTATTCCGCATGGTGGCGGTGGTCCAGGTATGGGCCCCATTGGTGTGAAGAAGCACCTGGCGCCATTCCTGCCGAATCACACCGTAGTACCGATTCACGGTACTGGGTTAGACAACGGTGCGGTATCAGCAGCGCCATTTGGTAGCGCGAGCATTCTGCCCATTTCATGGATGTACATTGCCATGATGGGCAGCCGCGGCCTGCGTGAAGCCACTGAAGTTGCGATTTTGAACGCCAACTACGTAGCGAAGAAGCTCAGCAAGCATTATCCGATCCTCTATAAAGGCCGGAATGACCGCGTGGCGCACGAATGTATTATTGATTTGCGTCCACTCAAAGATGCCTGTGGCGTCACCGAAATGGACGTAGCCAAGCGCTTACAAGACTATGGCTTCCACAGCCCCACCATGAGCTTCCCAGTAGCCGGAACCTTAATGGTCGAGCCAACCGAATCCGAGTCACAAGCTGAGCTGGACCGCTTTATTGAAGCCATGATCAGCATTCGCGACGAAGCCCGTCGTATTGAAAAAGGCGAGTGGCCAGAGGACAACAACCCACTGCACCACGCCCCACATACGCTGGCCGACATTGTCGACGCCAACTGGGACCGCCCTTACGACCGCAGCACCGCCGCCTACCCAGTAGCCGCCGTTGCCGTGAACAAGTTCTGGCCAACCGTGAACCGCATCGACGACGTCTACGGCGACCGCAACTTGATGTGTAGCTGTCCTCCGCTGGAGAGCTACCGTTAAGTTTTAATTTAGATAACTGTTGAGATGAAATGCCCTCCAATTCGAGGGCATTTTTGTTTAAGTAAGACTTGATGCGAGTCGGCATATACAATGACGAAACAAAGCAAAAATCACACTAATCTAAGTTCAATGGAGTTAAATTAAAGGGCGAATTCCAATAAATTCTATCTTATTTTTTGCATTGAATGCTTAAAGATATTATGTTCGTATGATGTTAAATTTACGGATATATTTTAATGCCTCCTATTAATTTTTCGAAACGACTCAACTCGCTAAATCAAGAAAAGCCGATAGAACCACAATTAATCTATGAAGGTCTGGATCGAGAAAGTGATGTAGGACGACTGCGAAGCTCTCAAGCGGACGTTCTAGAACGTTGGTTTCAAAGCTTTCGGCATCGAAAAGACAACATTATAAAAATGCATACAGGCGAAGGAAAAACTTTAGTCGGTCTTCTATTACTGCAATCTAGGTTGATTGAATTAAAACTCCCCGCTTTATATATATGCCCAAATAAGTATCTCGCAAGGCAAGTGATAGCCGATGCTAGTCGTTTCGGAATTCAGACATGCTCATTCGATGAAGAATCCAGCCGATTGCCGGATGAGTTTTTAGATGCCTCCAAAATTCTAGTTACATATGTTCAAAAGGTATTTAATGGAAGGTCTGTTTTCAAATTAGATAAACATTCTGTGGATATCGGAGCGGTAGTTCTTGATGATTCTCACTCCTGCATTGACTCTATAAAAGAGGCTTCCACAATTAAATTAAAAAAAAATGAAGCTGCCTATAAAGAAATCACTAAAATCTTCCGAGAAGAACTGCAACAACAGGGCGCTGGAACATTTTTGGATATCACCTCCAATAAGACTGACGCAATTTTACCAATACCTTATTGGGCATGGAAAGATAAATATGATGCCGTATTGAGCGTTCTACACAAGTATTCAAGCGATGGTGATTTGAGGTTCACATGGCCTTTGCTTAGAGACAGGTTAGAGCTGTGCTCCGCATATCTATCTTCTAGCTCTCTAGAAATAAGCTGTTCAATATCGGTAATCGATAGATTTGGCTCGTTTAACAATGCAAGATCAAGAATTTTAATGTCGGCAACTACCCAGGATGATGCATTTTTCATCAAAGGGCTAGGTTTTGAGATAGAGAGTGTACTGAACCCTATTGAGGACAAGACCATAAAATGGTCTGGTGAAAAGGCTGTCATAATTCCTCAACTTATAAGTGATGAGCTTGATCAAGCTACAGTAGTATCGACTCTATTATCAACTGAGCATCCTAAATTTGGGCTTGTTGCACTCGTTCCCAGTTTTAAAAAGGCTGAACAATACAAAAAACTAGGAGCGATACTCCCCAGAAGCGAAGATATGTACGAAGCCATCGATTTATTGAAGAAGGGAAAGTACGAACAAACTTTGGTATTCGCAAATCGATATGATGGAATAGACCTTCCAGATAACTCCTGTCGGCTTCTTATTTTAGATGGGAAGCCGTTCGCAGAATCTCTGGCCGACCGATATGAGGAGACTTGTGTACGTACAAGTGATGTTATCAATGTGAGAATTTCTCAAAGAATAGAGCAAGGGCTTGGTCGTGGAGTTCGGGGAGAAAAGGATTTTTGCATAATCGTAATTACGAATCCAGACCTAGTAGCTTTTATCAAAGGCGGAAACACGTCCAAATATTTCTCCAGTCAGACATTACAACAAATCGAAATAGGGAAACAGATTGCTCAATTCGCACAGGAAGACTCTAACGAAAGTGAGAATCCTATCAAAGTCCTTTTCGCCACTTTCAATCAGATTTTAAATCGAGACGAAGATTGGAAGAGTTTTTACGTAGCTAAGATGGATGAAATCCAAAATGACGAGAAAACTGACGACGAAATCAAAATTATAGAAAGACTTAATTTAGAACGTGAGGCTGAAATCGCAATTGCTAATCAAGACTTTGAAAAGGGAGCCAAGATTCTTAAAGAAGTCATTAAAAGCATTCAAAACAATGATGATGAGAAAGGTTGGCTTATGCAAAAGATTGCTTTTTTTCTAGTTCATATTAGCCGAGCGAGATCAATTGAAGCGCAACAGGAAGCGTATATACTCAATAATTCACTACTCAAGCCGCCGCTTGAAATCCCTCATAGAAAATTACAATTTGGTAACACTGGTCGATATGAACTAATTCGAAAGTTCATTAAAGGCTTCTCAAGCAAAATGGACTTAAGATTATTTTGCGAACAATTACTCGACTCTTTAAGTTGGGGAGCGGATTCAGAAAAATTCGAACTAGCAGTTAAAGATTTGGGTACGGCCTTGGGCTTCAAAAGCCGACGACCAGAAAAGGAGGACAAAGCAGGTCCAGACAATCTGTGGTGTGCCGACGATCAATCCTATTTTCTGATAGAGTGTAAGAATCAAGTGAAACCTGATAGAAGCGCGATTTATAAATCAGAAGCGGCACAATTTGATCAGCACATACAGTGGTTCAATACTAATTATAATTCTGCACAGTGTACAAAAATATTAATTATTCCTGCTATTCGGCTTAGTCATGACGCATTCATTAGTGAGAAAAGTTTTATTTTGAGGGAAAAAAACCTTGTCAAACTAAAAAGCAATTTCCGTGCTTTTATTGGTGACATTTTAGCTCATGATAACCCTCATCAAATAAGTGACGATGTGCTTGAGGATTTATTGAATAGCAACCAATTAAAGGTAATAGATTTTAAGCAAAGGTATGTAGAGCCGGTAAAGCGATATGTAGGTTAGCAAGGATACCATCCAGCATAATAAATGTATGAGTTTGACATCTCGGTTACAGAACTACTTTTAACGGATAGAAGTATGGTCCTTGCGCCGCTTGTTTAGTAGCGGTTGACGCGATTCAGCACAAACAGGATGACTAACAAGACGTTCGCGGAACGTTTCGATAAACATAATATCAAGTAAGTCTTAATTAATTAGAGGTTAACGTTGCTTGATGCTTTCCCCAATAAAAGGACATGAATTAGTTTTAAGTATTATCTATAGTTGAGAAAATTAAATAGAAACTTTTGTAGTTTATTAAAAGGATAAGCTAATGATTCGAAAGAGCGTTTGTAATTATTTCGTTCTGATCATCTTAACGCATGCTGTGGTGGGATGTGTGGCCTCTCATACTGCAACCGCTCCTGACGTTCGAAAAGTAAAGTATCCCGAGCTTGATCGGGAGGTTACTGCAGGTCTGGGAGAAAGATTGTTAGAGTCTGGTCTTGCCATAAAAGTATATGGTTTCAGTTTGCAGAATGACGTTGATATTTTTGATGGGACAGTAAAAGCCGGGATTTATCATCAAATTGGTTTAAAAGATGAACACCGAGTATTTGGTCCTGCTCATGGTGTTGGAACAGGGACTGTTAGCGTTTTTTCAGGTTTACCCAGTCCGGCAAAGCCGTATGTTGATAGTAGTTCTGGGTACTTATGTTTTCTAGGAGGGGTAGGGACTCGATTTTGTTCTGATGACATTAAGCCTAACGTAAGGTTAATGAACATTTATACACCAGACTCTTTTATGCAAGAATTAATTTACACGGGAAAAGTTGACAATAAAATTCGATTTAAATATCGGGAGTACAGCAATGGAATGGCTCGTGAATCATATAATGTCGACGTTGAATATGATTTGAACGATGGACACATCATATCTTATAAAGGTTCTAATATAGAAATATTAGAGGCTAATAATACGAAAATAACATATAAAGTCATTACTCACTTTAATAGCAATTAAAATATATGCATTCTATCAAATGCACTTTCTGTTAACCGCATTGATACAGTTTAAAATGACATATTTTCGTGCACTCAATATCTATGTTGAGGTCTAAACTTTAAAGATGGAGTCAAAATGGAAATAATCTTGCAGAACTTAATTGATTTCGATCTTGAAAACGCGTTTAAGCTAATCAATTCGCAGTTTATTTCTACAGTTATCGGCGCCTTGTTCGGCGCGTTTGCAGGTGCTTTTGCAGCACACAAGATTGCAATAAATGGGAGACGCCGTGAGTTTCTTGAGGTGCAGTTGCGGTCGACTAATGTTGCTATCACTTCTGTATTCCTAACTTGTAACTCTGTGCTCGGATTGAAAGGGCAGCATGTTCAAAATTTATACTTACAATTCCTTTCAGATAAGGAGAGATGTCAGACCGCTTTAAAGAATCGGGATCTCAGTGATAAGCAGATTCACTTTGAGATGGATTTTAAGATATTCCATATGCCATTCGTGCCGTTTGACGATGTATCTCGATTAATGCAGAGAGAACTAAGCCTAAAGGGACGTCCTCTAGCACTAGTGTCTACCCTCCAAAGTTCGCTAGATCTTTTGCGACAAAGTATCGAGCATAGAAATGATCTCATTAATAACTATAAATCCACGTTTGAAGAGCTTTCACATAGGCAGATGTTGAGTGTCTATTTCGGGTTTCCCTTGCCAAATGGAAGCGTAAACCAAGAGTATTCCGATACAGTTCAGGCAATATATCAGTATGCTGACGATGTCATTTTCTTCTCGTCGTTTCTATGCTCTGATTTAGTTGAACATGGCGAAAGAATTCGAGAGCAATACAAAAAGGAATTCAGAAGGTGGTTAGAGAAGACTACTATACCCAATTTTGATACCGGAAGAGCAAAAGAACTTCAACCAAATCAAGCGGATTATGAAGACTGGCTAAAAATGTTCCAAGAACACCCCAAGGAGCCCTCTTGGTTAGATCGAATTAGGCTCCTTAAAGGATTTCTCAAGATAACTAAGTGAATCCACGATGTATCGTGTATCGGGAATTGTAACTTCAGCTAAAGTTTTATATGAAAATGCAGGATTATCGTATCGTTTTTTACTCCGAAATTGCTATAGAAAACGACGACAAAGATTTATAGCCGAGCAAATATTATCTGATTAGTGCAGTTGCAGAGATACGCAAATCGACATAGTTCCACCCAAAGGGTGAACCTCTTTCATAGCTAACTACGCCCAAACCCAAATGCCCCAAATGCCCCAAATCCAAATCCAAATCCAAACCCAAACCCAAACCCAAACCCAAAGCCAAACCCAAAGCCTAATCCTAGCTGCAGGAGCGTTCCAAGGCGCGCTGCTGTTTGCGCTGCTGGTGAGTGACATGCGCGTAAATTATGCGAGCAAGCTGCTTGGTGTGTTATGTTTGTTGATTGCGACGGCCTTGGTGTTACCGCTAATTGTTGCATCTGGTGATGGTCCCTTGGCTTGGCTCATTGGTTTTTTGTGTTTTTGCCTGCCAGTTATTCGGCGCTGGCTTTTGTCACTATGGTCAGTCGCCATCAAACGAGATCAAGCCAAGCTGGAAGTGACGAATCAGCTTTCTCAAATTGCTCTGTAATGTATCCCTAACTAGAATCGGTAGTTGTTATCGTTCCATGTCATCGCGTCACTCAAAAAGATGTAAGCTTAACCAGTTACCAAAGCAGCTCAACAACAAAACGCTGGTTGCTTGAACATGAAAATTTTGAATAAGGAGTAACACCCATGCCCGTATACGCGCTAAACCTATTCGATATCGCCGATAAAGACGAGTACCTCGCGTACGCGAAGCGCTCGGTTAAGGAAGTGGGCAAGCATGGTGGGAAAGTGATTTCACTGGGCAAGTTCAGAGAGGCGGCGCTGGGTGACATGACGCCGCGTACAGTGTTGATTTTGGTGGAGTGGGAGTCGAAAGAGTCTTTTGAAGGTTACTGCAATGATCCCGAGTTGGCCGACTTGCACCCGCATCGTGAGAAGGGTACAAAGAATTATATTTGGCATTTATTCGACAAATTGGATGATTTGCGGCCACTATTAAAAGCACATAACTAAATTGAGATAAGCGCAAGAGCTTAAAGGTAACAAACAGGGAGAACGAAACATGGATGATGTATTACTCATTAGCATTGCCTTGGTCGGTGCTTTTACGGGTATGTACTTTGGTCAAAGGCTAAGACGCAAACGCCGTAGCAACGAAGAGGCAACCTCTGTCGTAAAAGACACTAGCTTCTTAAAGTGTGTGAATGACGTGGGACTCGGAGTGCTGATTGTTCTGACTCTATTCACCGTGCTCTATGGTGAGCCAATGAGCCTCTTCACACGTGAACCCACCTCATGGTTGCGCTTACTTTCTGAATTCATCATTTTTAGTTTCATCATTGCCTTGGTTACGTTCCCAATACATCGGTGGATGAACCGCAAAACCTAACGAACATCTCAACGCGGTTCATTTCATCCTCTCCTGAAACTAATCTGAAGTAGACTTCCTATTTGCATTGTGTGTAGTATACTTCATATTATTCTTTTATGAACTCTACTTCATGTTTTGAGGTATACAATGAATATCAACCGATTAGCGGATGCTAGCGCGAAAATTAAACAACAGCGCAAGTCGTTGCAGATGACTCAGCGTGACTTATCAAGCAAAACCGGTATTAGTCCACGGAGTCTTTCAGCTATTGAAAACGGTGGTGATATGCAGCTATCGACGCTACTGAAAATTTGTGCAGCGTTAAAGTTAAGCATCATGGTATCTGCTGACGACACAACAACGAAAGCGAGCATTTGGTAATGGTGAAGCGTGTGTCGGCTTTGTATTGTCATATGAACGGTGAGCGCGTCGGTATTCTCAAGCGCGTTAGCGGCACCTTGACGTTTCAATATGACGTGGGCTGGATAAGTTCAGCTCATGCGCGTCCTATTTCAGTATCAATGCCACTAACAGACCTCCCTTACAAAGGCGATACGGTAGAGGCTTACTTCGATAACTTACTACCCGATAGTAAGCGGGTAAGACGGGCAATTGCGGAACGCGTCAACGCCAAGAGTGAGAATCCCTATGACTTGCTCGCTTCAATTGGTCGCGATTGTGTCGGTGCATTATCCATCACCGACTCGCCAAGTTCTCCCCCTATGCAGTTACCTCAAGTAAAAATTTTGGACGCAGCAGCTTTAAGTGCTCATATGAAACGAACCCGAAGTGGCCAAACCTTCGGTATTCAGGATGATAGCGAATTCAGGTTTTCCTTGGCGGGAGCTCAGGACAAAACTGCACTCACATGGCATGACGGAAGTTTGGGAATACCCGTAGGCTCAACACCAACCACACATATTTTGAAGCCTCACATTATTTCGAATAATCCTGATATCGACTTGTCCACAAGCGTCAGCAATGAATGGTTTTGTTTAGAGTTAATGAGACAGCTCTCAAAGTGCTCCCAATTGCCCTTTGAAGTGGCGAACGCAGATATTTTGACCATCGATAATCAGCCTGTTTTATCGGTAGAGCGGTTCGACCGAAAATTAGTTGACGGATTTATTTATCGGTTACCGCAAGAGGACTGTTGTCAGGCCTTGGGAGTGTATAGTGGCACCAAATATGAAAGTGATGGTGGACCCAGTGCTATTCAGATTGCTGAGCTACTCGACACGTCCATCGACCCATATCGGAATAAGCTCAACTTTTTACGTTATCAGTTCATCTACTTCTTATTGGCAGCGATTGACGGGCACGCTAAGAATTTCAGTGTTTTTATCTTACCTGGGGGCAAAATTGATCTGACCCCAATTTACGATGTGATGTCAGCTTATCCGTATTTTGGGCAGGGTGATTTGCAACCCCAAAAAATTAAAATGGCGATGGTTGTACGTTCGAAACATGCACATTATAAATGGTCCGAAATTCTCCCGAGACACTGGCTGCCTCATGCCGAAAAGCATGGCATTAAGGCTGCTGAGATACAGCCTGTACTCGAAGAATTGTTGAATTTAATGCCGCAAGCTCTGGCTGCTGCGAAGGAATTAGCAGAGAAAAAATATCCGTTTGTTCTACCGGTTGCAGACAATATTGAGCAGTACACATTGCAACTCACTGATAAGTATCAACGACTCGGCTTCTAAGTATTCGCCGGTATTTTTGATTTTAGTATTTTCCGTTATAAATCAATAAACTTGACGTAGTCCAGTTACCCGTTATGCTTGATGCATGGGGCTTAGAAAAGCTCATCAAAAAAGGCAAAGCATGGGAAGCGACAAATCGACAGAAGAATCACAACGAAGTGATGCTGAAATCGCGGATGATATCCTCAAACGTGTGGCCGAAGCACAGCGCTTAGTCGGTCATAACGAATATTTTGTCGAACTCATGCGCATACTTGCCGCCAGTCTTCAGGTTGACCATGCCATGGTGGCCGAAGTACTCCCTGATCAGCATACTGCCACCACTAAAGCGCTCGTATCTTATGGCAAGCCTGTCGCTAATTTCACCTATAACTTAGACGGTTCGCCGTGCGAACAAGTGCTCGATCGCGACCATTGTGCATTCCCGAATGAAGTCTGTGAGCGTTTTCCGAGGGATGAAGTTCTACAAGAAATTCAGGCTCAAAGCTATTTGGGTGTGCCTATGTTCGACCAAGCCGGTTTTCGCTTAGGCTTGATTGCTTTGCTGCACAGTGAGCCTCGTAAATTCAGTCAGTTTGAGCAGGGGCTTGTCGCTATTATTGCCGCTTTAGCGGGCGCGGAGCTGGCACAAAGCCATTCCTACTCGGAGTTGAAAGAAAGTCGTCGTCGCTTAGAAACCTTAATCGATAATTTACCGGGTGTTGCTTATCGCTGCAAAAATGATGAGTACTGGACCATGGAGTTTATCAGCAGCGGTGTCAGCGCGCTCACGGGTTACACTGCGAAAGATTTTCTTGGCAACCGGACCTTGTCGTGGATGGATATTATTTACCCGCCCGACCGTAGCTTGGTGGATAAACGAGTCGAAACCAAAAAGGAACGGCAGAAACCGTTCCAATTGAGCTATCGAATTATTCGTAAAGACGGTCAGGTGCGTTGGGTGTGGGAACAAGGGCAAGCAGTGTCTGGCACCGATCAATCCTACGGCTATCTTGAAGGCTTTATAACCGACATTACCGAACGCCAAGAGCAACGCGATAAAATTACCAAAATAGCATTTACCGATACACTCACAGGTCTTCCCAACCGAGCCGCTTTGCTCAGTCATCTGCATTACAACGCGAATGAGCCAGAGGCCAACAAAGAAGCGATGTACGTCGCAATTATTGATGTGGTGAACTTCCGTCGCATCAATGATGAGTGGGGCATACATCTGGGTGACGAAGTGTTGAAACAATTAGCCGATCGCATTTCCGAGTCAATGCGCGCAAACGAGTATTGTGCGCGACTGTCTGCCGATGAATTTGTGTTGGTGGTGCACAACACGGAAACGGATGAACCTATCGAAGCGGTATTGGAGCGTGTGCTGAGTTGCGCCAAGAATCCGATCCGGGCCGACCACATTGAGGTGCAGATTGCGCTTCGTGCCGGTGTGGTACATACGTCGATGATTGATACCACCAATGAGTTATTGCAGTCCGCGAGTACAGCGCTGCACCAAGCCAAACTCAATGGTCAGCAGGTGTGTGTGTTCAGTCAGAAACTCGCCGCTCAGTTGCAACAGCATCGGCATCGTACTGACCGTTTTATGCGTGCTCTAGCGCAGCACGAACTCACCATTTATTTTCAACCGCAAATTGATCTCCGAACCAATCAATTGATTGGCGCAGAAGTGCTCTGCCGCTGGATTGATGATGAGCTTGGCATGGTTCCACCTGACGAGTTTATCGCGATTGCAGCTGAGCAAGGGGTTCTCAATCAGTTAGGTGAGCAGGTCATGGGCCTAGCTTGTGACTATTTGCGTCAATGGCAAGAATCCTATGCACAAGTGGTAAAAATTTCTGTCAACTTGGCTGTTCAGCAACTGGACAGTCACGAACTCGTGGAAAAGCTGGTGCAGTTTCGCGGCGAGTTGCCGCAGCAACTTATTACACTCGAAATTACCGAAAGTGCGTTGATGACCGACCCTGAGCAAGCCATGCGGATGATCCACGAGCTCCGACAATCGGGCTTTCGATTTGCGGTGGATGATTTTGGTACCGGCTATTCGTCTTTGGCGTATTTACAGAGCTTTGAGGTCGATATCTTAAAAATTGATATGTCCTTTGTGCACAAGATGATTGATGACGGCAGCAGTGCCGCCATTGTATCGACCATTATTGCGATGGCTCAAACACTCGGCATGAAGACCATAGCCGAAGGTGTGGAAACCGAAGCGCAGGCGGAAGCTTTGCTTGAGGCGGGCTGCACCTCGGCGCAAGGGTATTTCTTTGCCAAGCCGATGCCCGCTGATGAATTTGCGAAACAATGGCTGTCGCATTTGAATGCTAATTAGTCTGCATTGATCGGGTTTTCTGTTCGCGGTAAGCCGATAGCAAGCAGCGCCGCAATCACAATGCAGCCTGCCGACACCCACAAGCATGCCGCCAAGCCATACCATTGATACACCAACCCTGAAGCCACTGTCCCTGTAAGTCGGCCCATGGCATTCGCCATGTAGTAAAAGCCGACGTCGAGCGACACGCCATCGGCACGGGCATAGCTGACAATCAGATAGCTGTGCAGTGCTGAGTTCACTGCAAAAGCAGCGCCAAATAGTAATAGCCCGCTCACAATGACTCCCGCCGGTGACCCACCGTAGGTAAGCCCAGCAATGATCAGCAGCGGAGTGAGTGCTAACATCCAGGCCCACCACACCGCGGCACGGCGTGGCTCACCCGTTTTGTGGGTGAAGCGCGGAGCAAGGCTTTGTACCGCACCATAACCAATCACCCAGCAGGCCATAAATACGCCTGTCCAGGTATGTGGCCAATTGAGCTGCGTGGCAAAATACACGGGCAGGGCCACGACAAACCACACATCCCGTGCGGCAAATAAAAAGAGTCGAGCGGCAGAGAGTTGATTGATAGCACGGCTTTTTGACCAGACATCCCGAAATTTCGGCTTAAACTTAGCTTTACCTAAGTCTGCGCCCAAGCGCCAAAGGCTGATTAGCCAGACCAGCGCGAGTGCGCCCAGCATGATGCCAATCGCCCACTGAAAACCGACGGTGTAGAGCAGCAGCGAGCCAAGGAAAAATCCGACACCTTTGAGTGCATTCTTCGAGCCAGTGAGAAGCGCCACCCATTTATAGAGTTGGCCTTGCGCATCGGCGGGCACCAAAGTCTTTATTGCGCTTTTGGCGCTCATTTTGTTCAAGTCTTTGGCAATACCGGACAAAGCTTGTGCTGCCATCACCCAAATGACGGTCAATGCGGGGGTAGGGACCAACAACATAGCTAACGCAATCAGCTGCAGGCCGAGACCGATATTCATGGTGCGATTCAAACCAATTCGCGCACCCAACCAGCCACCAATCAGGTTAGTGACTACCCCAAAAATCTCGTAGAACAAAAACAGCATCGCGATACTGAGCGGACTGTAGCCGAGTTGGTGGAAATACAGCACCACCAACATTCGTAGTGCGCCGTCGGTAAGCGTGAACGCCCAGTAATTGCCGGTGATGAGCAAATACTGGCGTACGGGAGCAGAAAGCTGACGGATGGCTGCAAGCATGCTTAAGCGGCACCTTTCTCATGTTTGCCAACCAAGGCGGCTAGTTCCACCGTTCGGTTCGCATAACCCCACTCATTGTCATACCACGCATAGAGTTTCACTTGCGTGCCGTTCACGACCATGGTGGACAGCGCATCGATAATGCTCGAGCGTGGATCCGTTTTGTAATCAATCGACACCAGTGGGCGTTCTTCATAACCCAGAATGCCTTTGAGATCTCCGGCGGCAGCTTCTTTTAGCCAGCCATTTACTTCTTCCACAGTGGTCGCGCGCTTAACCTCAAACACGCAGTCGGTCAGCGAGGCATTAGCGAGTGGAACCCGCACCGCATGGCCGTTTAGTTTGCCTTTGAGCTCAGGGAAAATCACCGCAATAGCGGTTGCCGAACCTGTGGTCGTTGGAATCAAACTCATGCCACAAGCGCGGGCACGGCGTAGGTCTTTATGCGCCGCATCCAAAATAGTCTGAGTATTGGTGACGTCATGAATGGTGGTCATGGAACCATGCAGAATACCGAGCTTTTCGTGAATCACTTTGACCACCGGAGCAAGGCAATTGGTGGTGCAGGATGCTGCTGTCACAATACGATGCTGCGCTGGATCAAACTGATGATCATTGACGCCCAGCACGACGTTAAGTACGCCTTCTTCTTTCACCGGAGCGCTTACTACCACACGTTTTACCCCTTGGTCGAGGTAGGCTTGCAGTGCCGCTTTGGTTTTAATTTTGCCGCTGGCTTCAATCACTACATCACATGCGGACCAATCAATCGCTTTGGTGTCTCGCTCATGCGTGAATGCGAGTGTTTGGTTGCCGACTTTGATGGTGCCATCGTTGGTCGCGGTGGCCTCGTGTGCCCACCGTCCATGCACCGAGTCAAAGTTCAGCAAATGCGCAAAGGTGGCGGCGTCTGCGGCGGGGTCATTCAAACGCACGAACTCAAGCTCTGGGTTATCCCAACCCGCACGTAGCGCGAGTCGACCAATACGTCCAAGTCCATTGATACCAATTTTCAGTGTCATGCGTTACTCCTGTCTGCAGTCGAAAACCTACTTTCATCTTGAAATTGTATGCTTCTATGCCTCTAAAGCAAAATGACAATTCTGTTTCTCAGAATTTCCAGCTATGCTCTGGTTACGGCCAACAATAACAATAAGTCAGAGCCATGAACCTACCCACATCATCACGTTTACGGGCGCTCGGTCCCGGAATTATTCTCGCCGCAGCGGCAGTCGGCGCTTCGCATTTGGTCGCATCCACTCAAGCTGGAGCTTTATTTGGCTGGGAATTGTGGTGGGTAATCCTAGCGGTGAATGTGCTGAAGTACCCATTCTTCCGCTTTGGTGTGACCTACACGCTACAAAATAACGAAAGCCTGATTTCTGGTTATTACCGCAAAGGGCGTTGGTACTTGCAGCTCTTCACTGTGCTCAACGTAGTAGCCGCAGTGGTGAATACCGCAGGCGTATTGCTCCTCACAGCGAGTTTGTTGCAATGGTTTACGCCACAGCTGTCGGTTACTTTGCTGTGCTGGATTCTGCTACTCGCATGCTTGTTTATCTTACTGGCAGGGCAGTATCGAACCTTAGATCGGTTATCCAAGTGGATCATGTTTAGCCTGACGGTCGCAACCGTCGCTGCGGTCATTATCGCTGCGCAACAACCAGCAACTGTGTCTCCTGACTTTGTGCCGCCGTCACCATGGAAACTCTCTGCGCTGGCGTTTTTGGTCGCCATGATGGGCTGGATGCCAGTACCCATTGAGCTCTCCGCCATTAACTCGTTATGGCTGCGCAGTAAGCAGCAACTTACTCAAGTGACCCTACGTGATGGCCTGTTTGACTTTAACTTAGGCTATTGGGTCACCGCAGCACTGGCATTGCTGTTCTTGGCGCTCGGCGCCATGGTGCAATTTGGCAGTGAGCAACCGATTGCACTGGCAAGCGGTCAATTCGCTACACAATTTGTCGCAATGTATGCCGCGACCATAGGTTCGTGGTCTGAATACCTAGTGGGTGGTGTCGCGTTTCTGTGCATGTTTGGCACCACACTGGCCGTGCTTGACGGTTATGCGCGCACCCTCCGAGAAAGCTTTAGAATTTTACGTCGCCGTACCAAAACCGCAGAGGGCAAGCCGCGTCTGAATAGCTCATTACGCTACTGGATTATTGGCCAAGGCCTAGCGGGGATGGCGGTGATTTTGTTCTTCCGCAGCGCTCTGGGACCTATGCTGACCTTCGCCATGACCCTAGCGTTTCTCACCACTCCGTTCTTTGCTTGGCTCAACTATTCGCTGGCGCGGAAAAAACGGTTGGCGCCAGCCATGCGTCTTTATGCGTGGCTAGGTTTGTTCTATTTGGCCGGCTTTGCATTGGTTTATGCGGTTTGGCTGCTGTTAACGATGAAATAAGCCGATTGGTCGCAGCGCACTTGAGGTTTGCTACCGAATCCCCTTAAATGGAGTGAATCACTTCAATTAGGGTATTGGCTATGAAATTACTCTCTGTAAACGTGCTCTCTGCACTCATGCTAGCTGGCGCGCTCATTGCACAGCCTGCGTACGCGGATGACCACGGCAAAATGCCATCAGCGAAGCTCGCCGCTGATGAAACTGTTACCACCGAACATCGTGTCACCATTAAAGGTGAGCGAGTTGAATACACCGCCACTGCAGGTACTCAGCCTGTATTCAACGAAAGTGGTGATGCCATTGCTGCATTGCACTACACCTACTATCAACGTGAAGGCGTGAAAGACCGCGCGAATCGTCCACTATTGATTTCATTCAACGGTGGCCCCGGTTCTGCATCAGTCTGGATGCACATTGCCTACACCGGACCCAAGTCATTGCGCGTTGATGATGAAGGTTTCCCTATCATGCCTTACGGCGTGAAAGATAACCCACACTCCGTGCTGGATGTTGCGGACATCGTTTTTGTAAACCCAGTCAACACGGGTTACTCACGCGTGTTGCCGAATAGCAAAGGCGAAATGCCGTCGCGCGAAGAGCAACAGAAAATGTTCTTCGGCGTGAATGCGGATGTGAAGTACTTGGCGGACTGGATCAATACTTTCGTAACGCGCAACGAGCGCTGGCGTTCGCCGAAGTATCTGATTGGTGAAAGCTACGGTACGACCCGTGTGTCTGGCTTGGCGTTAGAGCTCCAGAACCGTCAGTGGATGTACTTCAACGGTGTGATTTTAGTGTCACCTACCGATATCGGTATTGACCGTGACGGCCCAGTTAAAGCAGCAAACCGCTTGCCTTATTTTGCTGCCGCTGCTTGGTATCACAAGGCGCTGCCTGAAGACCTGCAAAGTTTAGATTTACTGGAGTTACTGCCGCAGGTTGAAGAATACACGCTGGACACTTATTTACCGGCGTTGGCGAAAGGCCATATGCTGAGTGATGCTGAGAAGCGTGAAGTCGCCGAGCAGGTGGCACGCTATTCAGGTCTGGATGCTGATGTGATTATGCAAACCAACCTCGACGTGGAGACTCGTTTCTTCTGGAAAGAGTTGTTGCGTGACCGCGGTCAAACGATTGGTCGTTTGGATTCGCGTTATTTAGGTATTGACCGCTCTGACGTGGGCGACTCACCGGATTACAACGCTGAGCTAACCTCATGGTTGCACTCGTTTACGCCAGCGATTAACTATTACATGCGTGAAGTCCTGAACTATAAAACCGATGTGAAATACAACATGTTTGGTTCAGTGCATCCTTGGGATCGCAGTAATGATCGTACCGGCCACCAGTTGGGTGAAGCGATGCGCGCGAACCCATATCTGCATGTACTGACCCAGTCAGGTTACTTTGACGGTGCCACCAACTATTTTGATGCCAAGTTTAATCACTGGCACATTGATCCGAGCGGCAAAATGCGTGATCGGTTTAGTTTTAAAGGCTATCGCAGCGGGCACATGATGTACCTGCGTGCGGAAGACCTGCGTCAGTCGAATGATGATTTACGTGAGTTTATTCTGAATACCTTGCCTAAAGCGGGCGAACCCGCTAAATATGAAGGGCAACAGTAATCTATTCAGACTAACCACAAGAGTAACAAGGAGCCCATCATGGCTGATTTTTTAAGGATTATTATCGCTATTTTATTACCGCCCGTAGGTGTGTTTTTGCAGGTCGGTATTGGTGGGCACTTTTGGTTGAATATTCTCTTAACAATCTGCGGTTACATTCCCGGTATTGTTCACGCTGTTTGGGTAATCGCTAAAAAATAACAACAAGGTTCAAGTATGAAACTTTCCACGCTGGCACTCTGTGTCGGCGTAGCTTTGTCTACGTCGGTACCACTTCATCTCAATGCGCAAGAAAAAGAAGACGCTCCCAAGTGGGATGTAAACAACCCGCAAGGCGAATTCAAAGATATCCAGATTAACGTCAACGAAGGCACCTGGATGAACGTCGATATGAGTCCCGACGGGAAATATATCGCGTTCGATTTGCTTGGCGACATTTATCGCATTCCAGCCAAGGGCGGCGATGCGGAGTTGTTAGTCGGTGGTATCGCGTGGAATATGCAGCCGGTGTATTCGCCGAATGGCAAGTACATCGCCTACACGTCAGATGCCGATGGCGGCGACAATATTTGGATCATGGACGCCGATGGTAGCAATCAGCGCCAAGTCACCAAAGAAACGTTCCGCCTACTCAATAGCCCTGCGTGGAGCCCTGATAGTGAGTACTTAGTTGCGCGCAAACATTTCACCGCTCAGCGTTCATTAGGTGCGGGTGAGGTGTGGATGTATCACCGCAATGGCGGCAGCGGCGTGATGCTGACTGAGCGCCCGAATGATCAAAAAGATTTGGGTGAGCCAGCGTTCTCACCAGACGGTAAGTACATCTACTTCTCGCAAGATGACACGCCTGGGAAAACGTTCCACTACAGCAAAGATTCACTCGAAGGTATTTATGTCATCAAGCGCTTTGAGCGCGAAACCGGTGACATTGATGTGATTTTAGGTGGCACTGGTGGTGCCATTCGTCCAACGCCATCACCCGATGGTAAATACTTGGCGTATATCAAACGCGAAGATTTCGACAGCGTCTTGTATTTGTATGACCTCGAATCAGGCGAAGAAACGCGTTTGTACACCGAGCTTGATCGCGATATGCAGGAAACCTGGGCGATTCATGGTGTGTATCCAACTATGGATTGGACGCCAGATGGCAAGCACATGATTTTCTGGGCCGGCGGTAAAATCATGAAGCTCAATGTGGCTGAGAAGTCAGCGAGCATCATTCCATTTAGCGTTGAAACGACCAAAAAAGTGCAAGAGGCACTGCGTTTTGAAACCAATTTGGACCAAGACAATTTCAAAGTAAAAATGCTGCGCATGGTGCAAGTGGCACCAAATGGCAAGCAAGTGACTTATGAAGCGCTGGGTCATTTGTATCAGCGCGGATTGCCTAGTGGTGAGCCAGAGCGTTTGACCGATCGTGACGGTGCTTGGGAGCTCTACCCGACATACTCTCGTGACGGTAAAAAATTGGCTTATGTGACTTGGGATGACCAAAAGCAAGGGCAGATTATTGTTCGTGACGTAGCGACGGGTCGTGAGCAAGTGCTCGATACGGGCATGGGTAAATTTGTAGAGCCAGTATTCGCGCCAGATGGTAAGAGCTTGGTCTATCGAAAAATTCGTGGTGGTTATATCACGCCAGATACTTATGGATTGAATCCGGGCGTCTACCACATCAGTCTCGACGGCGGTGCAGAGCCGCGTTTGTTGAGCGAAAGCGGTTCACAACCGCAGTTTGGAGATCGCAGCGACCGAGTGTTCCTGCTTGCGTATGACGATGGCCCTGCGCTGAAGTCGGTTGATATTCAAACTAAAGAGCAGCGTACGCTCTATAAATCAGAGCATGCGACCGAGTTCCGTGTATCGCCAGATGGCAAACACCTGGCTTTTGCCGAGCGCTTCAAAGTATTCGTTACGCCATTTGTTGAGCGCGGCGCACCGATTTCCATTAGTCCGAATGACCGCCAATTCCCTGTGCAGCAATTGTCGGTGCGTGCTGGTGAGAATATCTCCTGGACTGCCGATGGTCAGAACTTGTATTGGTCGCTGGGTCCAGAGCTGTATCAAGCGTCAGTTGCCGGATTATTCGCGATTCCAGCTGCCGAGTCTGAATTTGCCAAAATTGAAAACGGCTTAGATATTAGCTTCGAGGCGCCGTCAGCTATCCATGATGAGACCGTCGCCTTTGTCGGTGGTCAAGTGATTACCATGAATGGTGAGCAGGTCATTGAGTCTGGCGCTGTGGTTCTTCGTGGCAACAAGATTGTTGCTGTGGGTACAGTCGATGAAGTGGACGTACCGGCGGGTGCCACTGTGATTGATACCACCGGTAAAACCGTGATGCCTGGCTTATTTGACGGCCATGCGCACGGCCCACAAGGCGACAACGAAATCATTCCAGAGCAGAACTGGAAGTCGTACGCATCCATGGCCTTTGGTGTCACGTCTATTCACGATCCATCCAATGACACCACGCAAATCTTCGCTGCGAGTGAACTGCAAAAAGCAGGTTTGATTGCTGCACCGCGAACGTTCTCGACCGGTACCATTCTGTATGGCGCCAATGGCCCAGGTTACACCGCGCATGTGGATGACCTTGATGATGCGAAATTCCATTTGGAGCGGTTGCAAAAAGTCGGTGCCTTCTCAGTGAAGAGCTACAACCAGCCGCGCCGTAACCAGCGTCAGCAAATTATTCAAGCCGGACGGGAACTTGGCATGATGGTCGTGCCTGAAGGCGGCTCATTATTGCAGCATAACTTGAGCATGGTTGCAGATGGTCACACAACGGTCGAACACTCCATTCCGGTGGCGGAAATCTACAACGATATCGAACAGTTCTGGGAACAGACGGATGTTGCTTACACGCCAACGTTAGGCGTTGCCTATGGCGGTATCTGGGGCGAGAACTATTGGTACGCTGAAACCGACGTGTGGCAGCATCCAAAACTCGCGAAGTTCGTACCACAAGAGGCCGTTGTCGGGCAGGCAATGCGCCGTGAAAAAGCGCCGCACAATCATTACAACCATATCAACAATGCCAGCGTCGCTGATCGGTTGGGTGATGCCGGCGTCACCGTGGTCTCAGGCTCGCATGGTCAGCGTGAAGGCTTAGCGCAGCATTGGGAGATCTGGATGATGGCGCAAGGTGGGATGACGCCGCTAGAAGCTCTAGCAACCAGCACCATTAATCCAGCGCGTGAGTTTGGTATGGATAAATATATTGGCTCCATTGAGACCGGCAAGCTGGCGGATATTATCGTGATTGACGGTGACCCGTTAGCCGATATTCGCGTGACCGATCGTGTGACCCATACTATGGTGAACGGGCGCTTGTTCGATGCCAATACCATGAACCAACTGGTGCCAAGTGCGCCACAGCGTGCGCCTTTTTTCTGGGAAAAGAACTAGTTTCCGACTAAGGTCGCAGGCAACTTCACTGTACTTTTCAGTGAAGCAAATTATAATCCCGCTATATTCTTATAGCGGGATTTATTTTTTCTATGAATAACATCAAAGACATCGACCTCAATTTACTGGTCTATTTGGATGTGTTGCTGCGTGAACGCAATGTCACCAAAGCCGCGGCACAACTGAATATTACTCAGCCCGCTATGAGTAATGGACTGAAACGTCTGCGCACCTTATTGAATGATCCGATTTTGGTGCGTACCAGTGAAGGCATGCTGCCAACCGAGCGAGCACTGGCGATGCAAGATGCGGTCCGAGGTATTTTGTATTCAGTAGAAGAGATGGTGCAGCCTGCGCGGGAGTTTATTCCGGCAACGACCGATCGTGTCTTTCGAATTATGGCATCCGACTATGCCGCATCAACGTTAGTACCGCCGTTGCTGGAAAAGTTGAAGCAACAGGCACCTGCAGTAACGCTCGATATTATGACACCCAGCGATATCAGCTTTCATGACGTTGAGAACGGCAAGGTAGATTTAGCCATCAACCGTTTTGAGAAATTGCCGCAGTCATTCCATCAAAAGGCGCTGTGGGAAGATGATTTCTCTTGCTTGATTCAGCGCGACCACCCCTTGCTCAAAGACTACTCGTTGGAGAATTATCTGCGCTACGAACACGTCTGGGTGAGTAAAACCGGCTTTGGTGTCGGCGTGGGGATGGATCCGCATGACGTGCAGAAACTCGGCTGGGTTGATGAAGCCTTAGGTGAGCTCGGTCACAAACGCGACATCCGTGTATTTACTCGGAACTACCATGTCGCCATGCACTTGGCTCGGCAGGGCTTGATCGCAACGCTGCCCACGCGTGCGGCGAAGCTCTATCAAGATGATCCGGAGCTGGTGATGAAAAAGCCACCGTTTGCGATTCCAGATTTGGATTTACAGATGATTTGGAGCCCGCTATTGCAGCACGATGCTGGACATCGTTGGTTCCGTCAATTGATTGCCGATACCGCAGATTTCGGCGCCTCCTAGCGGAGACGCCGATAGCAAGTTTTACGCAGTGCGTGTAGCGAGGGCAGGACTGATTTGTGAGGCTTTGCGCGCAGGTCCAAACACCGCAGCTTGTCCTACTAACCACAAAATCACCATCGCCACCGGAATGTAGTACCAGCCAATCCGCGGCAGACTGAAGGCATCCACCAACCAGATATTTAAAGCGATACTGGAACCGACACCTAATAGCAATCCAACACTGGTGACGAGGAAGTTCTCGAGCATAAAGTGCTTCATAATATCGAAGCGACTCGCGCCCAATGCCCGTCGCGTGCCAATTTGCTTGCGCCGACGGTTCACACTGAAGGTCACCATACCAACAATACCCAAGGCGGTAATGATGGTCAGAATAATGACGATGATCCACAGAATAGTCTGCAGTGCAGAATAGCTGCGATAGCTGTCGTCCCGCGTCTCTTCCATGGTGCGGACGTTGCGAATCAGGCGGCCACGATCTTCCGCAACAAGCATTTCTTCGACTTCTTTCATCATCCGATCCCGTTGACCCGGCTCGGTACGAATGAAATAACGCGAAGAGCGAAACTCAGTACGTTGCGGCACTAACATCACTCGTTCGACACCGCTCCAGCCTACCCACGGCGCTTGCAGTTGATCAATGACACCGGTAATGGTCATCGGCTCATCCCCACCAATATAAGTGGTTTTACCAATCACCTGCGCTGGCGTTAGATCAGGGAACAACTCCTTGGCCATCGCTTCAGTCACGATAATATTTTGCGGCCACCCCTGTTCATTGCGTTGCCGGTAGGTAATTTCCGTTGGACTGAAATTCTCACCGGCAATCAAGTTCACACCAAATGCGTCAATGCCATGGTCATCGACAAAGTAAACCGCAACACCAACCGAGGGCTTATCTTCACCGGTTTCGGTTTGTAAGCCCATCGACCAGCCGCCGCCACTGAGTGGAATTGCATTGATTTGGGTGACATCAACAATACCGGGTAGCGCACGGATATTGCGCAAGTCTTCTTCAACGACGGCACGCTCATTGAAGTTTTCCGCATAGCCATTGCTGGACAGGTAAAACTGATTCGCTTCATCCAAGCCCGAGGGCCGTGCCATCATGCTGCTGCGGTTTTCAATCATATGGATCGCATTGACCATAATGGTCATGGTTAACGCGATTTGCAGTGCCAATAAAAATGCGCCGACTTTATTGCGCAATAAGGCACGAAAAATAGGACCTAATTCACTCATGTTCGTCTCCTTATTGCGACTTCAATTGACCAGCGGGGGCTACAGAGCAAGCTCGCCAAGTTGGGTAGAGTCCGGCCAGAATAGTACTGACAATCGCCAGGACAATAGCAAAGCCAACCATGGTGAGATCGAGTTCATTCAGACCCTCGGTCATATCACCGTACAAGCCACCTATCCCTTGTAGGCCAAACCATGCGAGTACCAGTCCTAATAAGCCACCGGCGATGCCAATCATGGCGCTCTCAACGGTGTACTGCAGGAACAGGTCACGGCGGCTCGCACCGACAGCACGACGCAGCGCAATCTCACCGCTACGACCTAAGAACTTGGCCAGTAATAAGGCAACAGTGTTCAGTAAGCAGACCACTAAAAACATAATGGCCATGTACATCATCATAATGGCGTCTTCAGCAACGACTTCGCGGTACTCCATCCAATCCATGACGTCCATCAGCCGATTATTCAGAGGCCGTTCAAAGCGTCCCAGCTTTTTCTGCTCAGTCACATAGTTGTTGAGGAATGCCAAGTAATTATCCGCATCCTGAGGGTCTTCAAACTCGACCCAGAACTGACTGTTCACACACTCGGAGCGCAAGAACGCCGAGAATGTCTCTTCACCAACCGGTTTCCAGCAGTTGTTATTGCCATTCAATGGCAACTCTAAAGGTTCTTTTAATGACCAAGGTACAAAGACTTCTTCGACTTCGTTAAAGGGCCCTGTCGAGACGTCATAGAATTTGGGCCGTGGTTGCCAATCATCAATAACACCGACCACTTGGAATGCGCGACCGCCCATAACGATGGTTTCGCCGACCGAATTTTCGCCGCCGAAGAGTTGATCATTGGTTGCTTTACTTAACACCACCACCAAATTTTGGCTGTTGTCATCATTAGCAGTCCAGCCGCGACCATAGATAAAGGGCACATCAAACATCGGGAAGAAGTCTGCCGAGGTCGCTCGACCTGACGCTATAAACGGCTTTTGCTCTGCTTGGCTGGGTTCAATCACAAAGCTGGTGCCGCCCATAGCAGCCTGCCGAAATGCACGACCTTCTTGGAGTAAGTTGGTAGCATCGAGCCAAGTTACTTGGTCAGGCGGCTCATTGGGTTCGTTGTAAGGTTGATTCGGTGACCAGTTGTCGAGCTGAACGTGAAATAGGCGCTCGCTCTTTTGTGGAATAGGGTCTGATGACATCATGTAATTGACAGTGATGGTTGTCATCGCCGCGCCGATCCCGAGACCAATGGCGGCAATCATGAGTCCGGTCAGTAGTATATTCTTGCGTAAGCTCAGGAGCGCAAGTCTCACATAGTAACTAAACATGTGGCGCCTCGCTTAACCGACCTGAGCCGTTTTATGCAACAATTCGACGATGTCGTCTTCTTTGCCCACTTCCGACACTTGGCCGTCACGCACAAAGATATTTCGACTTGCGCGCTTCGCCAGCATCGGATCGTGAGTCACCATAATGATGGTGGTGCCTTGATTGTTAATCTCCTGCATGAGGTCGAGCACGCTGGTAGCCATTTGGCTATCCAGGTTTCCGGTAGGCTCATCCGCGAGCAAAAAGCGTGGACGTCCTGCTAGGGCACGAGCAATGGCAACGCGCTGTTGCTGACCACCAGAGAGCTGTGCCGGGAGATGTTTCATCCGGCTGGCTAGCCCAACCACTTCCAAAGCTTCTTCGATACGGCGTTTGCGCTCGGCCGCTTTGAAGCCGCGATAGCGCAAGGGAACATCAACGTTGTCGAACAAATTCAGATCCGGCAACAAGTTGAAGCTTTGAAAAATAAAGCCAATTTTCTCGTTGCGCAGGCGTGCCAATTGGGTGTCGTTCATGCCTTTAACACTTTGGCCATCAAGCAGATAATCACCGCCATCAAAGGTTTCAAGTAGACCAGCAACGTTTAGGAAGGTGGTTTTCCCCGAGCCTGATGGGCCCGTCACCGCTACAAAATCACCTTCTTCAACCTCAAGGTTAAAGTCGCGTAGCGCGTGAGTTTCAACCATTTCGGTTTTAAAGATTTTACGAATATTCTGCATACGTAACATAAGTTGTTCTCTTTTTTAGTCGGTGATACGGACCGTGTCGGCGTCACCGAACGGCTCTATGCTTGAAATAATGATTTGATCGCCAGCATTCAGACCGCCAATGACTTCCACGGAGCTGAGGCTAGTGACACCGGTCTCAATTGAAGTGCGGTAAGCCAACCCATCGCGCACCACGTAAGCGATGCGACCACCGCCCGTTTCGAGAAATTGACCGCGGCTGACCTGCAATACGTTGGGCTTCTCGTCGAGAATGATGCGCGTTGTTAAACGCTGATTCTGCCGCAGAGCGGGTGGCATCTCGTCCATAAAACGCACGTTACCAATGACTTGGTTGTCCCGAATTTCCGGTGAAATGGACACGAGCTGGGCATGATAGAGGGTACCGTTGTAGCTAACTTCCGCCGCCATACCAATGGCTAAGCTGTCGGCGTAGCTCTCCGGAATCGCGATTTCCACTTCAAACGCAGTGAGGTCGACGACATTGAGAACGGCTTGATTGCGTCCTACTTGGTTTTTTTGATCGAGCTCACGATTCCCAACCAGACCATTGACCGGTGACAAGATATTTAATGCGGTGACTTGCCGCGCGAGGTCTTCAGCTAGGGCTGTTTGTCGGTTTACTTCCAGCTGCCGAGTTTGTAACTCAAATACTTGGGTTTCGGCCTCGAGCTTCGCATCCGCAACCGAGTGTTCGTAGACTAATCGAGCATTTTCCAGATCATCCTGTGCCTTTTCGTAATCAATTTGGCTAATCGCACGGGCCGCCCATGCCTCGTCGGCACGGCGCTTTTCGCGCTCGGCAGCAGTAAAGGTCACACGCGCCATATCAATATCGCGCTGTGCTTCCAGCTCTGCCTTACGCGTTTGAATTTCTTGGCGCTGAAGAGCAACTTGTGCGCTATCTAACGAGGCTTGTTCTTGCTCATAACGACTTTTCAATTCTGGGCTATCGATGGTGACCAGCAGTTGTCCCAGTTCGACTTCATCACCTGCGTCGACATGATAGGTCACGGTACCCTCAGCTGGGCTGTAGAGAGTTGGACTGACTGCAGCGATGACACGTCCTTGAATAGACACATCACGGGTCAGATCACCTTGGGTGACGGTCGCAATACGAATACGATCAAGCGGGACCGAAGCTTGTGCCTTAGACCAGTCGCTGACAATCGGAAACGCAATAATGAGCAGTGCTACGACAACTGCTCCGCTTAGCCACAGGCCCCACCGCCGTGACTTTTGCACCTCGCGAACCACATCTTGGCCGCTGGTATCTGCAATTTTTATCACTGAATAATTCTCTCTTGTTGTAGTGTTCGGATTCAGCTCATGCTTCAATGAAGCCAGTCATTGAAGTTAAGGGTATAGTCGCACTGACGGTACGAAAGGTTTACCGCAGGGTTGTAAATAGTCAGGAGTGCTTGTAAGTAATTGTGACGACAGACACATATTCAAGAGATGCCGAGCGATTAGCGCAGGAAATTCTGCAAGGTTTTCAGCGGCATTATGACCGGTTTACCCACATTACTGCGCAAGCTCGGCAGCGTTTCGCCGATGGCGCGTGGCTGGAGGGTCAGCAAGCTGCGGCTGCGCGCATCCATTTTTATGACGAGCGGGTTAGTGCAACAACCGAGCAATTGCGCGAGCAGACGCTGGGCGAATTAGATGAGGCATTATGGTTATCGGTACGCCAGCATTATGAGGCCTTGTTACAGTTCCATCCGCAAGCTGAGCTAGCAGAGACCTTTTACAATTCGGTGTTTTGTAACCTGTTTCATCGACGGTATTTTCATAACTCCTATATCTTTGTCGAATCGACGCTGGCGCGTACATTACCGCTAGCTGTAGAGACCGAATATCGTTCGTATTTCCCGGTTACTGAGGGCTTAGCGCGGTGTTTATTGCAGATAGTCGAGACCGCTGATTTTGCCGCGCCGTTTGCCGATCTCATCGGCGATTTACGTCACCTCCAAGCAGCGTTTCAAGAACAAGCGCTGTCGGTCGATTTGCAACCTGAACAAAGTCGCATTGATGTGCTTAAAGCTCCGTTTTATCGCAACAAAGCGGCTTATATTGTCGGGCGATTGGTTACCACCAATGCCACTTACCCCTTTATTGTGCCAGTGCTGCGAACCAAACAAGGTTTGTTGTATATCGATGCGTTGATCACCGACCGTGATCAGATGGCGATTATTTTCGGCTTTGCACGGACCTATTTTATGGTGCAAACCCGCGCTCCGTCGGCGCTGGTGCGATTTTTAAAAGATGTGATGCCGAATAAAACGCTCGCGGAATTGTACTCTGCTATTGGTCTGCACAAACAAAGTAAAACTGAGTTCTATCGTGACTTTTTGCAGCACCTCGATAGCAGTCGCGACCAACTAGTAGCAGCCGCCGGTATCAAAGGCATGGTCATGACGGTGTTTACGCTCCCATCTTTCCCCTTTGTGTTTAAAGTGATCAAAGATGTCTTTGGTGGGAATAAAAGTATGGATCGTGCCACCGTAATTGAGCGCTACCGTATGGTGAAACGACATGATCGCGCCGGTCGTATGGCGGATACCTATGAGTTTGCTAATGTCGCCATACCTTTGGTGCGCATTAGCGCAGAGCTGCTGGAAGAGTTACAGTCGACAGTAGCAGGCAGTTTGAAAATAGATGGTGACCATTTGATCATTCGCCATCTCTTTGTTGAACGCAGAATGACACCCCTCAATTTATTCCTCGAATCGGCTAGCCCGGACGAAGTGGATGCGGTGATGAAAGATTACGGCCAAGCCATTAAAGACATGATTGCGGCGAATATCTTCCCCGGTGACATGCTGTTAAAGAATTTCGGTTTAACGCGACAACGGCGGGTCGTGTTTTATGATTATGATGAGGTGCGCTACCTCACCGACATGAACTTCCGGGAACTGCCGCGTGCGACCACAGTCGATGAGCAAATGGCAGCCGAGCCATGGTATGCGGTCGGACCGGACGATATGTTTCCGGAGCAGTTGCCAGTATTTGCCGTGCCGCAACCCAAGTTACGGCAGGCTTTATTGCAGTTTCATGCCGACTTGGCGACACCGGAGTTCTGGCAACGCCAACAGCAACTGATTCAGCAAGGGGTAGTCAGTGACGTCTTTCCCTACCCCGAGTCGCTGCGTTTTACTGACCAAACACGTCAAACAGACTAGCGTTCAACCACAAGTGCGCATAGATGGACGCAATGTAACCCAGCAAAATCACCGGTGCCCATTTTAAATGGGAGGCGAAAGTATAGTAACCGCGGGCTTGGCCCATCAGTGCCACACCCGCCGCTGAACCAATGGATAACAAGCTACCACCGGTCCCCGCGGTCAGGGTAATGAGCAACCATTGTCCATGTGACATGTCCGGCTGCATTGAAAGTACTGCGAACATCACCGGAATGTTGTCGATAACGGCAGAAACTAAGCCCAGAATGACGTTGGCCATGGTCGGGTCGCCACTGCCATACAATGTTTCGGACAGTAGCGCCAAATACCCCATAAAGCCAAGACCACCGACACAGATAACGATGCCGTAAAAGAACAATAACGTGTCCCACTCGGCTCGCGAAACCCGACTAAATACGTCAAAGGGCACGACGCCACCCAAGCGCTCAAGTTTTTTCATATCTCCTGCGCGTTCAGCCATCGCGCGCTTGCGAGCCAGCGAACCGGGCAAAGTCATACGCAAGAAGTAACCAAAGAACTGCAGGTAACCTAAGCCCATCATCATGCCCAAGACCGGCGGTAAATGGAGCAACATGTGGCAGGCCACCGCGGTTGCGATGGTGAGCAAAAACAAGGCGGTAATGCGCAGGGCACCGCGTTTAAGCTCGACCTCTTCATGTACCGCTGCTGGTTTACGGTTTTCAATAAAGAAGCTCATGATCAAAGCTGGAATCAAATAGTTCAAAACCGATGGAATGAAGAGAACTAGGAATTCTTGGAACTCAACAATACCAGCCTGCCAGACCATCAAGGTGGTGATATCACCAAATGGGCTAAAGGCACCGCCCGCATTCGCGGCAACGACAATGCTGACGCAACACATACTGATAAATTTCTTATCGCCGTCCGCCACTTTCATGATCACTGCACACATCAATAATGCTGTGGTGAGGTTATCGGCAACCGGAGAGATAAAGAAGGCGAGCCAACCCGACAGCCAGAACAATTGACGATAACTAAAGCCTTTACGAATCATCCAGGAACGTAGGCCATCAAACAGCCGACGTTCTTCCATCGCATTGATGTAGGTCATGGCGACGAGGAGGAACAGCATGAGCTCGGCAAACTCGAGTAAGTTGTGGCGAAACGCAGTCTCGGCAACCCCCGGTAAATCTTGGTCGACATACACCCCACCAATCATCATCCAGATCAGACCGGCCGCTACCAACACGGGTTTGGACTTGCGCATATGCAGGTGTTCTTCACCCATCACCAGTAAGTAGGCGACAGTAAATATGATGATGGCAGTCATGCCGACGGTAGTGCCGGTGAGGTCGAGTTGTCCGTTCGCGGCGAAAGCTGCTGGAGCGGCAAAGAGACTAAGTAAGAGGGTGATTACAGCAAGCCACATGGGAGGAGAATCCTTAAACCGAGATACCTATTTTTGACGCGCGCATCCTACCACAAAAAAAGCCGCTGATTGCAGCGAATCAACGGCTTTTTAGCACTCTTGTGACATTCCTCAATAAAAATTACGCAGAGGTCTTAAATTGGTCTTCTTCGGTAGAGCCAGTGAGTGCGGTAACCGAGGATTTGCCGCCTTGGATGACGTTGGTTACATCATCAAAGTAGCCCGTTCCAACTTCTTGTTGATGCGCCACAAAGGTATAGCCTTTCTCCGCTGCTGCGAATTCTTGTTGTTGCAGTTTGACGTAGGCAGACATGTCATTGCGCGCGTAGTCATGGGCCAATTCAAACATGTGGTACCACATGTTATGCACACCCGCCAACGTAATGAACTGGAACTTATAGCCCATTGCAGCCAGCTCTTTTTGGAACTTGGCAATAGTGGCGTCATCGAGATTCCGTTTCCAGTTGAATGAAGGTGAGCAGTTGTACGCAAGTAACTTACCTGGATACTTGGCATGAATGGCCTCGGCGAACTGCCGTGCCTCATCCAAGTCGGGTTTGGCCGTTTCACACCACAGCAAATCGGCAAAAGGAGCGTAGGCAAGACCACGCGAAATGGCTTGGTCGATACCAGCATTGACGCGATAGAAACCTTCAGCAGTGCGCTCGCCAGTGCAGAATGGATGATCGTTTGGATCAACGTCGGAAGTCAGTAAATCAGCTGCATTGGCATCGGTACGCGCAAGGATCAGCGTGGGTACACCTGCTACATCAGCGGCGAGTCGAGCGGCGATCAGTTTCTGGACGGCTTCTTGAGTCGGTACTAAGACCTTACCACCCATGTGTCCGCATTTTTTTACCGAGGCCAGCTGATCTTCAAAGTGTACGCCAGCTGCTCCTGCGCGAATCATGCTCAGCATCAATTCATAAGCGTTCAGTACGCCACCGAAACCAGCCTCTGCGTCTGCCACAATAGGTGCGAAGTAATCGATATAGCCCGGTTGATCAGGAGCAAGGCCTTTTGACCACTGAATTTGATCAGCACGAGCAAATGAGTTGTTGATGCGCTCAACCACAGTTGGAACCGAGTCTACTGGGTATAAGCTTTGATCCGGATACATGCCCATCGCGCTATTGTTATCGGCCGCAACTTGCCAGCCTGACAAGTAGATGGCTTGTAAGCCAGCTTTCACTTGCTGCACCGCTTGGCCACCGGTCAGTGCGCCAAGTGCATTCACGTAGTTCTTACCGAACTTCGCCTCGGCACCGCCGTTAACTAACTGCCACAGTTTGGCAGCACCATTTTTGGCATAGGTATACTCGGGTTGAACGCTGCCGCGTAAACGCACGACATCAAGTGCTGAATAGGTGCGTTGCACATGTTGCCAGCGCGGATCAGTTTCCCATTCTTGCTGTAAGGCTTTAGCAGCTTCGGCTTGCTGTATAGGTACGGTTGTCATAGTGATAGTCCTGTTGTTCGTAAGTGAGTCATTGTTATTAGTCGAGTAACGCGTAGCCGGGCAGGGTCAAAAAGTCGACCAGCTCGTCTGCGGTGGTGATTTGTGCGAGTAGTTGCTGCGCCGCTTCGAATTTCTCCGTTTGCCAGCGCTCAAGGCCTACCTCCTCTTGCACGACTTGGGCTTCTTCTTCGAGATACTGCAAAAAGAGAGCACGAGTGACAGTCTCGCCGTTGTCGAGTGATTGCTCATGCCGGATCCACTGCCAAATTGACGTGCGCGAAATTTCTGCGGTGGCGGCATCTTCCATCAAGCCGTAGATAGGTACACAGCCTTTGCCGCAGATCCAAGCTGCTATGTATTGCAATGCAACTCGAATATTGGTGCGCATACCTGCTTCGGTGCGTTCGCCAGAACTCGGCTCAAGCAGATGTTCGGCACGTATTTCTGCGTCATCGCTGCGGGTGACATGTAGTTGATTCTCCCCATCAAGACCATCAACAAATATGCTGCGGACGGTTTCGGCGAGTCCCGGATGTGCTATCCAAGTGCCATCGTGGCCATTGTCTTTCTCTAGTTGTTTGTCGGCACGAACCTTAGCCAGAATCTTCTCATTCTCGGCTGCGTCCTTACTGGGTATGAAGGCAGCCATCCCACCCATCGCCAAAGCACCGCGTTGATGACAGGTACGCACCAGCAGGCGGGAGTATGCGTTCAAAAAGGGTTGGTTCATGGTGACGACTTGGCGGTCCGGTAAGACGCGGTCGGCGTGATTTTTCAGTGTTTTGATGTAACTGAAAATGTAATCCCAACGGCCACAATTCAGCGCCGCAATATGGTGCCGCATCGCATGCAAAATCTCGTGCATTTGGAATACGGCAGGTAAGGTTTCAATCAGCACCGTAGCGCGAATACTGCTGCGCGGTTGAGCAAAGTAATCTTCACTGAAGGTAAACACATCACCCCACCAAGCGGCTTCGGTTCCATGTTCGAGTTTAGGCAGGTAAAAGTAGGTGCCAGTACCGCGCTCGTTGCGCTGTTGATGATTTAAAGCGAAGTACAACGCAAAGTCGAACAATGCGCCAGGGATGACTTCACCGTCTACTAAAACGTGTTTTTCTGGTAAATGCAGGCCACGCACACGGGCGATTAACAATACATGCTTTTGCTTCAGTTCATAGTATTTACCGGAACTTGGGTCGGTGTAGTCGATATTGAGGCGATTCGCGTCATACAGATTGAGCTGCCCTTGTAATAGCCCGTCCCAAGTTGGCGACTGAGAGTCTTCAAAGTCAGCCATATAGCAATCTACATTGGCGTTTAGTGCATTAATCACCATTTTCCGATCAACTGGACCGGTGATTTCGAGACGCCGCTTTTGCAGGTCTTTCGGTAAAGGAGTAACGGACCAATCACCATCACGTATAGTTTGGGTAGCGGGATCAAAGTCGGGGAGGGTGCCATTGTCGATTTGTGCTTGACGCTGCTCGCGAGCAGCTAATAGCTCGTTGAGGCGTGGTCGAAAGGTTCGAACTAGCGTCACTAAAAACTCTTGAACCTCTGGCGTAATTAGCGCTTGAGCTTCACCTGATAAAGCAGGCATAGTGAGACCATCAGTAGCGGTTGTTCCGTTCATAATTCACCCGATTGTTATAAATTGGTTTATTAGATTCCTTGATTCACAGACTAGATCGGGTTGCTAATATTCCGCTAATTTATATTTTGGATTGTGAGCATTCATTAAAATAATAAAGAGGTTGAGTATGCGATTACTTCCCACCATGAGCTTGCTGGCTGGTGCTTTGCTATCTTTCAGCGCAACAGCACCCGTACAGGCTCACACTGATTCTGAGCGTGATGCTATCGAACCGTTGTCGCTGGAAGCGCGCGGTTTGCTCATCGACGATTGGATGGAGCAGCGAATGGAGTCGGTATTACCGAACCTCATGCGTCGTTCCGGTATCGATATGTGGATTTTAATCAGTCGTGAAAACAACGAAGATCCAACCTTAATGACCATGCTTCCGAGCGACTGGTTTAAAGCACGTCGCCGGACCATCTTAGTGTTAACGGACCGTGGCATCGTGGATGGTGTGGATCGTGGTGTGGAGGCATTAGCCGTCGCACGGTACGACGTGGGAACTTTATTCAAGAAGGCTTGGGAACCAGAAACCCAGCCCGATCAGTGGGCACGTTTGGTTGAAATTATCGCCGAGCGAGATCCTGCAACCATTGGCCTCAATCAGTCTGATTTCTTTGCCCAAGCGGACGGCTTAGTGGCCACCGACAAGGAGCAATTTTTGGAGGCGCTTCCAGCCCACTACGAAGAGCGTATCGTCAGTGCCGAAAAACTAGCGATTGGCTGGTTAGAAACGCGGATTCAAGACGAAATCAACCTTTATAGGGTCGCCACCAAATACGCCACCCAGGTGATCGAGCAAGGATTCTCAGATGCCGTTATTGAGCCCGGCAAAACTCACACTAGTCAAGTGGAATGGTGGATGCTCGAGCGGATTAAAGGTGCTGGTTTAGATGCGTGGTTCCCGCCAACCGTCACCTTACAACGGCAAGGCGGTGCCAACCCACGGATGACCGGCGTGATTGAACGAGGCGACTTACTGCATGTGGATATTGGTGTGACTTACCTGCGCTTGAATACCGACACGCAGCGGCATGCCTACGTGCTGCGTGAGGGTGAAACCGAAGCACCAGAATCATTGCAGCAAGCACTGCGCAACGGTAACCAGTTACAGGATATTTTAACCAGTAATTTCGTGACCGGTCAGACGGGTAATGAGATTCTATTGAAGAGCTTGGCAGAAGCTCGTGAGGCAGGTTTGCGCCCGTCTATTTATAGTCACCCGATTGGCTACTACGGTCACGGTTCTGGCCCTACCATTGGTATGTGGGATAAGCAGGAAGCGATTCCGGTAAATGGCGATTACCCACTCTACCCAATGACGGCGCACTCAATTGAATTGAACAACACCACTTACAGTGACGAGTGGGATCAGGATGTCGTGATTCAATTGGAGGAGAGTTCTTGGTTCGATGGCCAAAAAGTGGATTACTTATTTGGCCGTCAAACTGAGTTTTACTTAGTCCGCGATTGAGCTTTTTTATGCACGATGGCTTGGTATAGCGAACGTGGTAAGAAACGTTTCATATACCAAGCGGTTCGTCCTTCGCGATGCGGAAGCGCATGCAGCTTCCCAGCGTCGACCGCTTGCCAAGCCATCTTTGCAACATCCGCTGCATTCAGTTTGCTTGACGCCATCCATTTATCCACTTTCTTGTCCATGTCTGGCACTGATGAGCGCATGCCTTGGGCTAAGTTAGTTTTGAAGAATGACGGACACAGCACGGTAACGCCAATATTATTCGGTTTCAGCTCATTGTGTAGGGTTTCGGATAGGCTAACCACGGCCGCTTTAGTGGCGTTGTATGATGATGCGTTCGGCATATCCAATAGCCCAGCCAGCGAAGCTACGTTGAGGAAGTAACCTTGGCCTTGCTCCTGCATAATCGGTGTAAATACCTTACAACCACGCACTACGCCTAATAGATTGATATCAATGATCCATTGCCAGTCACTGATCGAAGTTTCAGTAATCGGTCCGACTTGAGCGACACCCGCATTATTCACGACAATATCCACGCCACTCCAACGGGACTGTAATTCCTTAGCGACGGCTTCAAGGTCACTAATACGAGTCACATCACAAGGCATGAAAAAAGCGTCGGATTGGAGTCGTTGCAAACTTTCCAAGACCGCTTCACCGCGTTCCGTATCACGATCACCGATACATACCTTCCAGCCTCGAGCAGCTGCTTCTTGGGCGAGGGCATAACCTAATCCGCTGGCGCCACCGGTTATAAAAACACGCTTGATTTGCATATCAGAATCCTACTAGCGCAATTCATGAGTGACGCGATCACGACCCTCACGCTTGCTGGTATAGAGTAATTGATCGACTCGAATCATGAGATCGGTATAGGTGAGGTTGAAATCTTTTTCGATACTCAGTAAGCCGGCGCTGACTGTCATTGGAATAATAGTGCCATCGACGACACAGCTTCGCGTTAGTGCGGAGCGGAATTGTTCTAAACGTTCGAGCAAGCTACCGCTCGATGCAGTGCTGACGACAGCAAATTCTTCACCACCATAACGACTGACAAGCTCATCTTCATGATTGAAGAATCGTTGAAGTTCTTTAGCTACCGATACAATACATTCGTCACCAATCGGGTGACCCATGGAATCATTAATATCCTTAAAGTTATCGATATCCATCAGTAGCATATGCACGGGAAGTTGCTTCATGCATCGTTTGCTATACAGCTTACGAGTAAGTTCATCAAACGTGCGTCGATTCAACAGTTCGGTTAAACCATCCTCTTGGGAGAGTTGATGCAACCGCTTATTTAAAGCCTCTAGCTCTTGGGTTTTGTCTTGCACCTGTTGTTTCAGCTGACGGTTAAAGTCGAGCATGAGTCGGCGCGCTTTCGATAATTGTCCAGAAATAGCCTGTAGCTCAGTCGTCATGCCGTCATTGTTCTCAATCTCTTCGACTGAAGCATCCGAGGTCATGTGATCAACCAACGTCTCAAGCGGACGCGTGATATCGCGAGAAAATTTGTGCGTCACGAGCAAAAATAGTGCGGTCACGCCAAACAATGAGAAGAGGAAAACCAGCAAATTATCGGTGAATACTTGAGTAATTTGCTGTGGCCGTGACATCACATAGATATTCCAACCGTATTGATTGCTTGCATTGGCAATCAGATAGTTACGACTATTCAGCCGTGTCATATTGATCGCGCGGGTATAAACATTGTGAGTCGTTGTCGGTGTGTAGACGTCGTAAACTTCTAAATTCGTTGCTTCAGATGCATACACAACTCGATTATAGGCATCCGTAATGACCAACAGTTGGTCATTCAAACCTATGTCTTGCCGTTCTTCTAAAGATGAGAGCTTGGGTAAGTTTAAGGACCCTTCAGCGACGCCAACCACTTCCCCGTCGCGGATGATCGCTGCGCTCACAGCAATAATACTGTCCGCACCAAATCCGCGCCCGATAAACACACTGGAGACAAAGGAGCTTTTGTTTTCGACCGCTCTGCGGAAATAATCACGATCACTGACACTGAGCTCTTCGAACGGTTGTGTTCGCAACGTATCAAAGAATGAATCAGGGGCACCATGAGTGATGTAGCCATCTCTATTGGCGATAAGCATCGTGAGAAAGCTGGGATAATTGATCTGGGTTTGAGTCAGCAACGCTTGATGCTCATTCACATCTGTAATGGCCAATGTATCGGCCAATTGATTCACTACTCGCTCATGCTCAGCAATCAGATCACGGGTAATTAAGCGGGCATTGTTAGCTTTGCGATAGAGATCACCAACAATTTGCTCTTCCGCTTGTTTGGCACCGCGAGCGGTCAGAATCAGGGCAATGATCAGCGATGGAATCATGATGCTGATAAATGACAGATAAAAAATACGGCCAAACAGAGTCGGTGCTACGGGGGGGCGAGAGACGAATCGCCACGACATCGGTAAGACATGATAAATGGTGGATGCCATTGCTGTGTAAAGGATACCGTTGAGCATCAGCTTGACCAGCACGAGCACCATAAAGTCAGTCGGTAAGCTATCGGCACTTTCAAGGTAGATGTAGGAAATTGGCGCACCAATCACCAACCAATAGATGAAGTTGCTCAGCAGGAATGAGAGTCCACGCCGATTCAACCAAAGCATGACGATGAGTTCTAACGATAGCGTAACAAAGAAGAAGGCATTGCTGGTCTCATAATACAGACCGGCAGTTGAAATCATGCCTGCTATCAGCGCAGCTGGTAGGCCGCGCGTCATTAAAGCAAGGATCACAAACATTTGGCCGATATGAAGCGTCACCAGCCCATATAAAGGCAGTGAGAAAAATGCATTCATTAAAGCCGCTGGAATTCCGTACAGCGCACCAAGAGCCACAGCGGAGTGGAGGATATTTGTTTGTTTCAACCTGCAGTACGCCTGATTCTGTCCGTGAAATGGATATACCCTGAGATTACCACAATTTAATTTAGAATGACTACGATGTCCTAAAATTATTACTGCTAAAATCTAACAAAAGATTACGAGGAATTACCGGTTTTATGCGGAGGCTGTGCGATTTTGACCAATCAGTGGTTAAATTGACGAATAACGGCTTGGTTGGAATGCGCCGTACACGCTTTCAAATCGAATAATTTATTTAAATACAGCTGGTTACAATTGTGGCCTGAAAATTGCTTAACAAATACGGATAAAGTTCATAGGCTTGATTTAGTCTATATTTAATTGATGCATTGAAAGATGAGATAAGGAATTCGGCATGGCTATCGATACCAGTGGTGTGAAATTAGAAGACCGTCCAATTGCACAAGTGCGTGAAGAGGTCATTGATCAATTGATCATGAATTACAGTCACAATGTGATTTCCGCAGAGGCATTTGAGCGACGGTTGGATGAGGCTACAAACTCTGATGATCATCATGTGCTGGTTCAATTAGTGGCTGATTTATCACTCAAGCCTGACAATGCTTATCAAGAACAACGTGAACGCTCGTTTACGCCGAACTATGACTCTTCAGATGCCAGCGAAAATGAACGAATGATCGCCATTTTGTCATCAAATGAACACTCTGGGCAGTGGATGGTTCCGCGTGAAATGGAGATTTATGTTTTGCTCGGTTCGATTGAATTAGATTTCACCGATGCGGTGTTCAACCACCAACGCGTCACCATTCGCGTGAAGAATTTGCTCGGTAGCGTCGATGTGAAAGTCCCAGAGGGTGTCAATGTGGTCTCTAACATGTTCAACGTGATTGGCAGCACCACGAATACTGCACCTTCGATGGGCGGTCGCCAGGCGCCGCAAATCGTCATCGAAGGTGTGTCGATACTCGGTTCCCTCGATATCGCCATCAAGAAAACCATCAAAGAAAAACTGGTGGCGTTCGCGAACAGCTTCAAAGAAGCTTTCCGCGCGAAGTAGGGTGGCACAAATTTGGCACAAAGCCAGAAACTAAAAAGCCCCGCTATTGCTAGCGAGGCCTTTAGAATAATGGTGCCCAGAGGCGGAATCGAACCACCGACACGGGGATTTTCAATTAGTTATGAACTAACAAGTGCTTATTAAAAGTCATTACTAAACAACCAGTTGCGGCGATTCACATGATTCAGATTTAGTCTCAAAGCGGTACATTTCTACCTGTTTTGGTACAAATCTGGCACAATATTAATACCCATAAATTAGGTATTTGATTAATTCGAGCACTCGGTAATCAGAATTGATATCGGTGAACTGTCAGAATCTTGTGAGTATTCCAACAAAAATGAGTAACCGCCAGCGATTAGGGTTCTTACGATGATACTTTCCATTAATTCAGGATCACCGCATAATTGCTTAGTCATGAGCTCAACGAATAGCTCTCTTTGTAATTTAATGACCTCTAATTTATTACCGCCGAGAATGAGATAATTAAAAATGATTACTTTATTTTTTTCGTCAATGTAACCATCTAACATCTTAGTATATGGGTCTATTTTTTTACCAAAATTATTACTTTCATTCTCTATAAGTCGAATAGCTAAAGCATCTATTTTCGATGCCATTTGTAGATTACCTTTTGCTATCTCACTTGAGACCTCGTTATAGAGTTCGTCTCGTTCAGACTGCGAGTATTCCTGGGGGCTCGCCTCAGCATGTGCCTCCGAAGCGAAAAGTTGGTATGGCCAGGTAAGTCCCTTTAGTTGCGATGAGATAAATCCGGGGGGTGTTTTAAACATTACATTTGCTGTACTAATACCGCATTCTTCAGTAAGGAAATCGAAAAAACCATGGTTTGCTATACACCTAACTCTATGTTCCATATAGTAATAGATTCCGAAAAATCCAGAAATTATTATATAGAAGCCAAAGATAAACTTAAAGAATCTCATAAATTAAACCTTTTGAGTAACGCTATCATTATCTGCTTGTTTTTAACTATTCGTAATTCCGAGAATTGGCTGATTTTCAGCAGCGCACTTACAGTTTTGAGACATGAATCTTCCAAAATATTTTAGCTAAAAATATCGAGGATTGCCCCAATTGTTTGCATAACAATTCCAGCGAATAGCAGGTACCATCCAATAAATATAGTTCGGGATTTAGTAGTTTGATAAAATTTTGCGTTCAATATGTCGCCAAGACCATCAAGCAAAAAGAGTGGGATAAAAAGGTAGGTCATTAGCCCCCCCGCAAAAGCAGTTATTATGCTTTGAGAAGGTAGGTCTAAAAAAATATCAGCGAAGCTAAAAACCGATATTCCTAACGGAACAGTAAAAGTGAAAAGTATGGTAACTCCATATACCGCGTCCATAAAGATTTTAAGCTTACCCTTCGCATTTATTGCCAAGTCAGATAGTAAAATTATTCCAAAGACATCTAAAAATAAGCCAAATATGTTGAAAAGCTTAAAGGTTTGGATGTTGTTGACTGAGCCCAACGTAATTTGAATAAACCCACCGAATAAGATAAATATGATACTCAATAATCCATATGTCCTGTGAACTATCTTCTCCGCGTTATGTGGCATAGCTTTTGACCCATTTATAAAATTTCAGATTTACATAGTGTATCTAGCAGTAATTGTTTGTTGTAGCGCATAATTTTTTAGATGATCTGCACTTAAGCTCATCAATCTAGAATTTAGCTGTTCTAGAGTTTTTGAATCGGAAAGTGCTTGAACAAAGGAAGTTTGTATATGGTTAAAATTTCCTTATAGAGTAAGGGACCATACTTCGAGCGAATACATGTTAAGTTAAGACTCCGCTTGCCTTTTTTCCCAAACATGTTGATGGGAGTAATTTAGTGTACGCTGTTATTACCGAGAACGACATTTCAAAATGGAAAGACTCCACGGGTGTGTTATATCATTTTCCGAAGCGTTATGAAGCACTCCTGGAATCGGGTACCAATTTGATATACTACAAGGGACGAATTAAAGACTCCATCTACCGACCGTCCCGACTCTCCGATGCCCCGCATTACTTCGGTGTAGCAAAAATAGGTAAAGTTTACCTGGATAGAGAGAGCAATAAAGGTGATCTGTTTGCTACGATTGTCGACTACCGACCGTTTTCTGTTCCTGTCGACTTTAAAGATGGTGGAAACTATCTTGAAGATATTCCCCCCAACTTGTCATCAAATTATTGGCGAAACGGTGTTCGTCCCATAAGTAAAGAAATCTATGAACTGATATTTCAGTTGGGGTTTGATCATGGAGACAACGACTTTATTAGAAGCAAGAATCTTGAATCCAGCAACAATGACAATATCGGCACATTAGAATCATATCGTGACGGAGAGAAAAAACTTAAGTTCGTCACGACATATGAGAGAAACCCCGCTCTCCGTAAGCAAGCTATAGCAATTCATGGATTAAGTTGCCGAGCCTGCGGATTTAATTTTGGTGATTTCTATGGGGAGTATGCGGAGGGCTTTATCCATATTCATCATATTATACCAGTATCAGAGTTAGATGGTCCTCGTACTATAGACCCCGAAACAGATCTAGTTCCGCTCTGTGCGAACTGTCATTCAGTGGTTCATAGACAGAAAAATAGGACTCTATCTACAGAAGAGCTCATTGGCTTGATTAGAGCAAAGAAAGGAAGCTCAGAAAATAGTCATACCTAAAACCAAATTTTCATGCTCAGCTAAAGTAATAAAAGAGGGGCCCCAAATCTGGGGAGTTGCTTTTATTACTTTGGTTAAATTGTATAGGTGAACTAGTTATGGATGACAGATTTAAGGAGCTACTTGAAACAGTTGCCAGTATGTATGAGATGGGACAATCATTATCTGATGAATTTTTTCATCTCATCGACACGGATCCCGATGGTCGCCAAATAATACTCGATCAGCTTACGAGCTGGTCACATTGGTATTCGTTATCGAGTGCAGAATTCACTTCAATAGCAGCTGGTATCTTAGGTATGGCAAGTCTATTTGCTGATGGCGATCTAAAAGGCGACAAAATTGAGGCGAGCCTTCGCTTTGCTGAGAAGGCAGCAGATTTCGAGGGCTCTCTTGAAGATGCGAGTAAACATTTTGGAGAGGAAATAGCGCAAAAATTGGTGTTCCAGGTTGTCTTTGCTAACTATTACTCACAACTTGCAGTTGCACGAAGAAATCGATCGATCAACTTTATGCTTGAGCAAATCCGTGAAGAGGTCGACGATTATGTTGAAATTATCTTTGAGGCTGTTTCAATCGACCCATCTGTTGTTTCTAATTATGAAATAGCTCAATTTATATCGAAGTGGACTGTTGAGCGAAATAAAATCAATCTCGATAAACTCGCTAAGGCTATTTTAGGGAAATATCCGAGAGGCAAAAGAGAGCCAAGTGTAGACCAACATCGATTTATGACCACGGTTCTCGAGGAGTTCTTGGGAAGTGTAAAACCTGAGACTGTTGATCAGATGAATCAACTACTTGGTTTATTGCAGGAAGGAGAAGACCCAGTTGAGGCAATCAAGTACCACCTACGCATTCGTAAGAGAGATACAAGGAGGACAAAAGCTCATTAGTCCTCCTAAACTTTTTTATTCACCTGCATAAAGTAAGAAACCTCAATCTAACTATGAGGTTTCCGAAATGCCCAAAAATGAGCCAATCCAAAAAAACGAGGACGACGATAATCAATTTGATTCGAAGAAGCGAATTGATTTCGTTGTCGATAACGATCTAGCCGACAAGCTCGGTGCGCCACCTTGTAACACAGCACCTCCAAAATACGACAAAGCCAAGGTTTTGAGATCGGGTGTCGATAGCCTCTATCTATCCTTTCACGGTGTTGTTCACCCACATATTCTCAAAGAGCTTGAAGAAAAAAAGACTATTGCTGCGGACGAGAGGTGCAGAGGAAAGGCGGCGGCCGCTCTGCACCTCGCGGATATTCCCTTTCGAGTCATGCCAAAAGGTCAAGGTCTTCATCGTTATGTGATCATGAATAGGCATCTACGCATTCGAATCGCTGGTGAGAGATCGGGTAAGGCCCCAACTCTTTATATGGAAATCTCAAGCGAGTTCCTGAGTATCTACGGCTATCAAAATGCTCTGCAGATGACTAATGCCGTTGCCGATCACTTGGTGTCGAGTTCCAATGGTGGCTCGCTAAGCCGTTTAGATCTTTGTGTCGATTTCACAACGAATATCGATTGGCGATTGATCGATCCTGCGCGTTGGGTCTGTCGTTCCACACATCGTGCCGAGTATCGAGAGTCGGACGAAATCACAGGTTTTGTTTTTGGTCAGTCAGGCTCTGTCATGTCTCGACTGTATGATAAGACTCGAGAAATTGAAAAGTCTGAAAAGTTCTTTTTTCGTGAACTATGGACGGACTGCGGTTGGAGCGGCAACGATAAAGTCTGGCGATTGGAATTTCAGTTGAGACAGGAATTTTTGAAGTCTGCCAGCCAAAAAGATCCCTTTTTACTCATTGATGTAAAAAATTCGATTTGGCGTTATCTGACTCAAGATTGGCTTTCCCTTCGTGATCAGACGACAGATTCGAATCATTCACGTTGGCCTGTAGCCGATAGCTGGCATGCACTGTCACAGGCAACATTCAATAGCACTCCTGCTGCTGACTTGAAACGTGTTTCATTTGTGAGTTATCCAAGTGATAAAAGTATCTTCATTGGCGCGCTCGGTTTTCTCACCAGTTTCATGGTCAAGGCACGCTGTGAATCACTTGATGAGGCCCTACAAAAATTTATTCCACTCGCCGCACGATACTTTGCTAACGACGAGAAGCAGCCTCTCGCGCTCGATGAGTATGTCTGCAATAAGCTGGCCGAAAAGAAACTGAGGTTTTTCCAAATACAGGCGTCAAGTGAGGGGGAGAAATGATAGATGAAAACCTACGATCTAACCCAAGCGGCAAGCTACCTGAAAATGTCCGAATCTTATTTGGGCGAGTTGGCACGAAGCAAAAAAATCAAAGCAGCCAAGCCTGGCAAGCGTTGGGTATTCCTCGAAAAAGACCTTGTGGAATATTTGGATGCTTTATATTCTCTCGGTGTGAACACGCCGCAACAAGGTTGTGATGGGGAGGATTCATCATGGCATTGTACAAACGTGGGAACATCTGGTGGACTCGCTTCACGTCTCCAAACGGTGAAAGAATACAACAAACTACTGGCACTGAAGACAAGAAGCAGGCACAAGAGTACGAAGATAACCTAAAGAGCGAAGCTTGGCGGGTTTATAAACTGGGCGAAAAGCCACGACGAACATGGCAGGAAACTGTAGTTCGGTGGTTACAAGAGAAAGCACACAAGGCCGATGCCAAGAAAGATTTGGCAAAGTTTCGTTGGCTTGATCTGTATCTCGGCAAATTGTACCTCGATGAAATCAACAGAGATGTTGTTGATGGCATCAAGGCTGCAAAAGCGAAGGAAAGCTCAACCACTACCGCAAATCGCTATCTTGCGTTGATTAGAGCAGTTTTGCGCATGGCAAGGGATGAATGGGAGTGGGTGAGTCATATTCCTGCGGTAAAGCTTTACAAAGAGCCGAGAAAACGTATCCGCTGGTTGAAGCCCGATGAAGCACAACGATTATTGAAAGAGTTACCGAGACATTTGCAATTGATGGCTCAATTTTCACTGGCAACAGGTTTGCGTCAGTCGAATGTGAGCTTTCTCCGTTGGGAGCAAGTGGACTTGGATCGGGGTTTTGCATGGATCCATCCTGATCAATCGAAATCAGGTAAGGCCATCAATGTTCCACTCAATAAAGATGCTTTATCGGTATTGCGAGCCGTGCAGGGTGATGATGCTCATTATTGTTTTGTCTATCAAGGCAAACCCGTTGAGCGAACATCAACCAAAGCATGGCACGCAGCATTAAAACGAGCGGGGATTGAAGATTTTCGTTGGCATGATTTACGCCATACATGGGCAAGTTGGCATGTCCAGCGCGGCACAAGCTTACAAGAGTTGCAGGAGCTTGGCGGTTGGTCGTCGTATGAGATGGTACTGAGGTACGCTCATCTTGCTAGTCACCATCTGAAACGAGTGGCGAGCAATGTGGATGGTACAACTGGTACAAATCTGGTACAAAGCCAGAAACTAAAAAGCCCCGCTATTGCTAGCGAGGCCTTTAGAATAATGGTGCCCAGAGGCGGAATCGAACCACCGACACGGGGATTTTCAATCCCCTGCTCTACCGACTGAGCTATCTGGGCGTCGGGGCGTATTAAACGAGTTTTTAGAGTCAGAGTCAACCGCTTTTTCGTTGGTTTTGACCGTTTGCTCACGAAATACGCAGTTTGGCCAGTTTTACACCTTTAAGTAGGTGCTTCCGGCTAAACATTTCTCGTAGTAGTCTGTCCAACGTACGCCCTCGCGAGGTGCGATATGACCCTTGCGAACTTCACGATCGATAGACTTCTTCACGGTTTTCGCCATGTAATCGGTATTATATTGCATGGTTTCTAGCACTTTTTCAGCTGCAGTGCCCGGAACCACTTCTTCAATATAAAAATCGCCTGGTTCGTCGTCATGACAGTAAATATGAACTTCTGTGAGTCGACCAAACAGGTTGTGCATATCGCCCATAACGTCTTGATACGCGCCAGTCAGGAACATTCCAACATGGTAATGCTCACCTTTGCGTAAAGTATGCATAGGAATGTTATCGCTGATTTCGGTGCCTTCGATGTATTTGCTCAGCTTACCGTCACTATCGCAGGTTATATCGACAATGGAGCAGCGAACTTCCGGTTGCTCGTTGAGGCGCGAAATCGGCACGATTGGCAATACTTGACCAATGGCCCAGGTATCGGCAGCTGATTGGAAGATCGAGAAGTTACACAAGTATTGGCTTGCTAACATATCTTCGAGTTCTTCCAATTCTTGGAATACGAAGCTGTCACGGTCAATGGACGAGTGAATCTCGGCTAAAATTTGCCAGTACATCGTGTCTAACTTCGCCATCTCATCTAACGATAAGATACCAAGCTTAAACGCTTCATAAGCGCTCTGCTTGAAGGACGCCGCATCGTTGTATTTCTCTTGCGGGTGCAATTCTTCGGCGGTTGTGAGTTCGCGCATGTTGCTGACGAGAATATGTTCACCATTGGTGGCACTCGTATCGTACTTAGCACCGGTATTCTTGATTTCGCCGACGATGTTGGTCACGACGCACGAATGGTGCGCGGTAATGGCACGACCCGATTCGCTGACCAGGTTCGGATGCGGTACTTTTTCCAAATCACAGATTTGTTTGACGCCATAGACCACGTCTGCAACGTATTCGTCCGTTGAGTAATTGCGCGATGAATCTGTGGTTGAGCTCGTCCCATCGTAATCGATACCCAAGCCGCCACCGATATCTAAGTATTCGAGCGGAACGTCGAGTTGTACTAGCTTGGCATAAAGTCGTGCAGCTTCTGAAACGGCTTCCTTCACTTTACGGATGTCTGATAGCTGACTACCGATGTGGAAGTGCAAGAGCTTCGCACAGTGCAGCATGTCTTCTTTTTTCAGTAGCTCAATAATGTTAAGAATTTCAGTGATGCTTAAACCGAACTTCGCGCGGTCACCGCTCGAACCTGCCCATTTGCCTGAGCTACGCACCATCATTTTGCTACGCAGACCGATCATCGGCTCGACGCCGAGTTTGCGTGCTAATGGGATGAGCATTTCCAGCTCACTGTATTTCTCAATAACGATGATCATTTTGCGACGCAGTTGGCGACCTAATAATGCCAGCGTCAAATAATCCTCGTCCTTGTAACCGTTGAGAATAGTAAGGGCGTTCGGGTTTTCATTGTAGGCGAGCACAGCCATCAATTCTGGCTTGGAGCCTGCTTCCAGACCATAGTTATAAGGTTCGCCTGCATCGATGATTTCCTCAACCACTTCACGCATTTGGTTCACTTTAATCGGGAACACACCGACGTATTTGCCGCCGTATGATGCATCTTCGATGGTATTGGCAAAGGTCTCGTTTAAGATTTCAACTTGCGACCGCAAGATATCGTGAAAACGAATAACCGCCGGTAACTGAATACCTTCGGCAATAATTTCATCAACCACTTCTTGCATGTCGATAGTGACTTCAGGCAGTCGGTGATTGGGAGCGATTTGAATATTGCCGTTATCGCCAATTGAGAAGTAGCCTGCGCCCCAACGGCGGACACCATAAAGCTCTTCAGCATCGTCAATGGTCCAGTTATCGGCCATTAGCGTGCTCCTTTTTCGTTAAGAATGATGAGTAGTTCGCGTACAATTTTCGCAGCAAACACGTCTGAGTTTCCAGTCGGGTCGATGTCGGGAGATAGCTCAACCACATCAGCTCCAACTAAATTCTTACCACGCAGCAATTTCATCAGGCTTACATAGGAATGAAAGTCTTCACCACCTGGCTCTGGCGTGCCTGTGCCTGGTAAAAAGGCTGGATCAAAATAATCCAGATCGAGCGTGAGATAGATCGGACGGTCTGCCGGAATCGCGGCAACGCTATCCAAGAAGTCCTTGCGTGATGTCCGCACCGTGCCGTGCTCGCGCATAAATTTGTACTCATCACGCGTGCCAGAGCGGATCCCATATTGGATGAGCTGATGGTCTGGACCGAAATGATCCAGCGCGCGACGAATAATAGACGCGTGTGAGTAGTGGTAACCCAGAAAGCCATCACGTAAATCGGCATGCGCATCCAAGTGCAAAATCACCAGATCAGGGAATTGTTGCAAGTAGGTACGAATAGGGCCGTATGAGATAGAGTGCTCACCACCTAATGTGAGAACGCGGACGTTCTGCTCTTTCAGGTTTAGCGGCTCAAAAATTTCAGCAAACTGGTCGGTTGCATGTTGCCATTGGCTTTCAATGTCATCGCTGGTGCCAAGTGATAGGTTACCTAAGTCAATGAAGTTGTGGTCATGAAGATCAGCATCTAAATACGGCGAATACGATTCAATATCCTCAGATACCGAGCGCAGTCCGTCAGGACCGTTTCGCGTTCCCTTACGGAAACAAGCCGTGCCGTCAAAGCCAAAACCAATCATATGCGTCAGCCCAGCGTATACCGCCGTTGCTGTTGTCGCCCCGAAAAATTCTCGGACTGGGGTTTCAAGTTCGCTCTGAATAGTGGCTAATTGTGTGGGTTGATGCTGGCTCAATGGACTCACCTCCGACAACCAATAAGTAAAGGGGGCATATTATCGGTTGAATTGCCCCCAATTGCTACCGTTTCAATGGGTACGTGGTGTTTTTTTGACTGGATTAAAGATCTCGTGTTGAATCCGCAGCAAATTGCTATCCAATGGATTCTTTTTCTCCCACGTATCGCGCAGTGGAACCGCGATCGGAGTGCCCGCTTGCATACCTGCCATCACTTTCGTGACGCCGTCACGTATGAGCTCAATGGCATGCACGCCCAGCTCTGAAGCTAAGATGCGATCGGCAGGCGAGGGTGGCCCACCACGTTGAATATGCCCCAATAAACAGGGGCGACAGGGCAGGTGATACTCGGCTTCGAGTTGTTCGGCCAACGCGACTGCACCACCGGGCCATTGATGTTCACTCAGTACCATCACGTAACTGCCTTCGCCGCGAATCGCATTGGTGCGTTCAATATGTTTCACAATGGTGCTAATAGTAAGCGGCTTTTCTTTTTGTAGTTCCGGTAAAATCATTCGCTCGGCACCGGCAGCCATGGCACTGCTCAGACCAATGAAACCAGCGTAACGACCCATCACTTCAACAATAAATACCCGATCCATCGCATCGGCCGTATCGCGAATCTTATCGAGTGCATCCATCGCAATGTGCACTGCGGTGGCATAACCAATAGTCGCATCGGTACCAAATAAGTCATTGTCGATAGTGCCTGGTACACCAATAATTTGCCCGTCCCAATGCGCAGAGAGATGCTCGGCTCCACGAAATGAGCCGTCACCACCAATCACAACTAAAGCATCAATGCTCAATGCGTCTAAATTGGCGGCAGCCTCTTGGGCAGCTTCAACTTCCTTAAATCGTTGACACCGAGCACTTTTAATCACGGTTCCCGAATACTGCAGAATATGCATGACATCGGCTGGCCTCATCGGTGCATGATCATTATCCAGTAAACCTTGATAACCATGCCGAAATGCAATGACTTCCATGCCATAGTGATCAGCAGCCAATACCACTGCGCGCAACGCTGCATTCATTCCTGGTGCATCACCACCGCTGGTGAGCACGCCAATCCGTTGTACTTGTTTGGATTCCGACACCCGCTCTTACTCCTCTAGTCACTTGTCTGATAAGCTTATCGAAGTTCGTAACAATAACAAGTAGACGTCCACATATGACCACCATCAAGCAAACAGAATCAGGGTATCGGGTAGATGAAAACTTCATCACCGATTGGGCGACTCGGGTTGCTCAAGCCGCTGGCGCCAGTCAAGCGGTAGCACAGTCTCTCGCAACCTATCTGGTAGCTGGTGATTTGATGGGATTTCGCACCCATGGTTTGTTGCGATTGCGCTATAACGTGCAATGTCTTGAGGACGGCCGCTCGCGCACAGCGGGCCAGCCGCGTGTTCTGAGTCAACGTCGCGCGACCCAGCTCTGGGATGCGGATATGTTACCTGGTCCTTATGTGATGCCGCTAGCTATCGATGCAGCATGCGAAATGGCTGAGCAATGTGGCACGGGTACGGTTGTGGTCAGACGTTCACAGCATGTCGCGGCACTAGCAGTTTATTTGGAGCAAGCGGTCGAACGAGGTTTTTTGGTGCAGCTTATGGCAGCGACGCCAGCACAAAGTGTAGTGGCACCTTTCGGCGCAAAAAGTGCATGGTTCTCACCGAATCCCTTCGCTATTGGCGCGCCGGCGCTGAATCATCCCGTTCTATTTGATGTCAGTTTGTCGATGACCGCTGCGGGTAAAATCCGTACTGCAATAGCTGAGGAACGTGACTTACCTTATGCCGCTTTGATCACGCCCAACGGCGATTATTCGGTTGATGCTCGGACATTTACTGCGACACCACCCAGTGTAATCGCTTCACTGGGCGGTGAAGCTCTGGGTTACAAAGGTACCGGTTTAAATCTATTCAGTGAAATTTGGACACTCGCTCTGAGTGACTATGGTCGTGCCGATGCAGATGCCAACGAGGGTGATGCCAATACCAGTTGGATTCAGGTGATTGATCCGAGTGCATTTACGGATCTCGATGCGTTCAAGCAGCAGGTTCAAGCACAAGTCGATGGTATCTTGGCAACAACGCCTATCGATCCCAGACAGCCGGTGCGCGTGCCAGGCTCTGGCGCGATGGCTATCCGAGAGCAGCAACGGATTGCCGGCATTGACTATTCAAATGCGGTTTGGAAACAACTGCAGTGGTGCGCAGAGCACTATAACGTGCCGCTCGGTTAGGGTTGCAGCCGCGTAATTTGCCACTCGTTATTGGCGTCCTGTTTGAACTCGAAGCGGTCATGCAGTCGATACCGCCCACCTTGCCAAAATTCAAACCGACTCGGTGTAATGAGGTATCCGCCCCAATGTTCAGGCTTCGGCACTGGCTCGGTTTGGTATTTCTGCTCTAACTCGAGATACTTGGCTTCTAATTCAGTTCTCGATGCAATCGGTTGGCTTTGTGCCGACGCGAGTGCCCCCAATTGGCTACCAATAGGACGAGAACGGAAATACGATTCAGCCTGCTCAGCGTTTAGTTTGGTGGCAGTGCCCTCAATGCGGACTTGTCGCTCCATTTCCAGCCAAGCAAAATTCATCGCAACATGCGGGTTAGCAGCAATATCCTGCCCTTTGGCGCTGGCGTGGTTGGTATAAAAAATAAACCCGCTATCGGTCATCTCTTTTAACAACACAATGCGTTGATGCGGACGATGGTGCTGGTCAACCGTAGCCAGTGTGAACGCCGTTGGGTCTGGCAGACCGCCGTGCTCAAGCACAGCGGCGAACCAGTCTTTAAACTGCGCCATAGGATCTGCAAGCAGTGAGTCTCGGGTTAATCGAGCTTGAACATAGTCACGACGATTATCACGCAAATCCATGGCGTACCTCTTTCAATGAACGCTGTCAGTTATCGTTGGAAAACAGTTTCACCAGCAACATAAGTTGCCAATACTTTCTGGTCCCATAAAGTAGTGCTATCACCTACGAATGGATCGGCATCCAGTACAATAAAGTCGGCCCATTTGCCCGGCTCTAACGAACCTAAAGTCTGCTCTTGTCCAGACGCATAGGCGGCATCTAAGGTGAACGAGCGCAGCGCTTCAACAATGGTCATGGACTCATGTACGTACCAACCACCTTCTGGTTGGTTGTCACGATCTTGGCGCGTAACCGCTGCATGCAATCCAAAGAATGGGTCAGCGAGCTCAACAGGGAAGTCAGAACCAGCAGCAATGATGGTACCTTGCTCGAGCAAGGTGTTCCAAGCGTACGCACCTTGCATACGTTCCTTACCGAGGCGGTCTTCAGCCATGTTTTTATCACTGGTTGCGTGGGTTGGCTGCATCGATGCAATGATGTTCAGTTCTTTAAACCGAGCGAGGTCATCAGGGTGAACTACTTGCGCATGTTCAATCCGATGGCGCAGATTACGTCCACCAACAGTGGCATAAGCACGGGCAAACTCATCCAATGCGAGGCGATTGGCGCGGTCGCCAATGGCGTGAGTATTTACCTGAAAACCATGCGGGATCACTAACTGATACAGATCATGCAATTGGTCGGGTGAAGTTACCAAGAGGCCACGTTGGTCTGGCGCATCATGATAGGGTTCGAGCAACGCCGCACCGCGACTGCCAAGTGCCCCATCCGCATAAATTTTGACACTGCGCACGGTCAGACGCTCATCACTGCGCGTATATGGGCCCTGTGCTAACAACTGCGGTAACGTTGGTTCGTTGGCGCCGAGCATGGCGTAGACACGCACAGGCATTTTGTTGTTATCAGCCAATGATTTGTAGATATCTAGATTCAGAGCATCGATACCCGCATCGTGAACGCCCGTAATACCGCGCTCCAGCAAATGTTGAAACGCTAGCTCAATAGCTTGCGTTTGCAATTCACGGCTCGCCTTGGGCATCACTTGTTCGACTAAATACATCGCATTGTCGACCAATACACCGCTCGGATTACCGCGCTCATCACGCAGAATATCACCGCCATCGGGACTCACGGTTGCACCGCTAATAGTCGCACGGCTCAGTGCGATGGAATTCACCCAGGCCGCGTGGCCATCCACCCGAGTCAGGTATACCGGACGATCGGGAATGGCTTCATCTAAGCTGTTGGCGGTAGGAAAGCTACGTGACTCCCAATTTTCCTGGTTCCAACCGCGTCCGACAATCCAGTCAGCATTCGGATTTTGCTCTGCAAATTCGCGGACACGGGCAACTGCATCGGCTTCGCTGGTCGCCGTGCGTAAATCCACTTCCATCAGATTGAGACCAAGTCCCAGCACATGACCATGCGCATCGATAATACCCGGCAGTACCGTTTTGTTGTTGAGACTGACTTCCTCATCTATTTCGAAGTCAAAAGAGCCGCGAATCGAGCTGACGGAGCCAATAGCAGCGATACGGCCATCACGAACCAGCATCGCAGAAAACTGCTGCAGCTGTGCTTCATTGCCAGGTTGCCCGGTCAGGGTGTACCCATTGACGTTATGAAAAAGTACAGTTTGTGCGAAAACCGTCGTCGCACAAAACAAATTCACAACAAACATAATCGGAACAAAAATTTTCATTGGATGACCTGTGTTGTCTGTTTAACTTGAAAAATGATCGTTGTAACGCAGCGGTGCATATAATAGTTGACTATATTAAACGTCTTGGTAAAAACGTACATATTTACAAATACACAACACGCACTATGTTATTTCTCGATAATCAGTGTACAATAATGACGTCGTTTCAGGGAATGATTCTCGTACAAGGTGCCCAATGAAAATATTAATCATCGATCCACAGTTTTTTGTGCGAGCTGGTCTCATTCAGCTTATCACCAGTTATTCGGCCGATGTAGCTATCTACGAAGCGCCAACGTTTGAAATTGCCAGCGAATATTTACGGCACCAAAACGACTACAATCTCATTTTCCTTGATATGGAACTCCCTGACGCAGAAATTCGCCCAGTGATGTCCACGTTGAAAAAAGTTTCCCCGGGTGCCCATGTCGTGCTGTTCACGTGGCCACGCCCATTGAGCGATATCCGCCAAGCCCTCGGCGCCGGTGTGCGCAGTTATCTGCCAAAAGATGCGAGCGCTGAAGAGGCCAAAATCGCCATTCGTACGCTACTGCAAAATGACCGCTACTTGCCCGAAGAATCGCGACTTGGCGATCCAACCATGGCGCAAGGCAGTGCAGAGAACTTTTTGTCACCGCGCCAACTCGAAATCATGCAACTCTTGGCGCAAGGTCTCTCAAACAAAGAAATCGCGACCATTCTGGGCATTACCGAAGGCACTATTCGTGTGCACTTGAGCTCGATTTTCAAAGCAATCAAAGTTTCAAATCGAACTGAGGCAACTTTATGGTATCTATTGCGCCAGAAACGCCTCGTTAGTTAATCATGCAGCTTTCTGATCTGGTTCAATCGCTCGAGCAGCGCAAGCATGCCCCGACTGAACAATGGAATCCACCGTATTGCGGTGAAATCCCTATACAGATCGACCAAAATGGTGACTGGTGGTATGCCGGTTCGGTGATTCAACGGAAGCGGTTGGTACAACTGTTTGCATCGGTCCTCGTCCGTGAAGGCGACGACTATTTCCTTGTAACACCAGTCGAAAAGGTCAAGATTCAAGTGGCCGACGCACCCTTTATGGTGACGGCCTGGAAAACTATTGAAAGTGACCATCAAAAGGTTATACAACTTACTCTAAATACCGAAGAGACAGTCGTTCTGAAAGACCCCAGTCAGATTATCCTCAAAGATGACATTCCCTACATTGATCTCGGTCAACAATTGCTCGCGAAAGTGCATCGAAATGTCTTCTATCAATGGCTTGAGGTTGCTGAGCAAAGCGTCACGGGTAGTGTGACCGAGATGATCCTCCACAGTGCCGGAAAAGCCTTTGTCATTGGTCAAGTGAAAGCCGAAAAATAGGTCTAATCGGTGCATCTAAAACGTACTGAATTTGCTAGAATTACAGCATCGTACTATGATGCGCAGCCTAACTTGATGTGGAGCTTGAGACTGTTGTGATGAAGCCGATTACGGTAACCCTTGCCCAATTAGACTTTACCGTCGGCGCTATTCGACGCAATGCCGATACCATCATTTCGACGCTGCAAGAACACTCAGCGAGTGACATCGTTATTTTTCCAGAATTAGCACTCACGGGTTACTGTCCAGAAGACCTGCTCTTTCGCGATGATCTCGCACAGCGGATGCAACCTGAGCTGCAACGTATTGCGGACGCAGCAGTAGATAACCTTGCTGTGGTTGGGCACCCGCAGCGAGTAGGCAGTGAGCTTTTCAATAGTGTTTCTGTTGTGCACCGCGGCAAAGTATTAGCGCGTTACCATAAGCAGCGTTTACCGCAATACGGTGTCTTCGATGAGCAACGCTACTTTATTCCCGATCACAAACCTTGTGTTTTTGAGTGGCAAGGCCACTGCATTGGCCTACTTATCTGTGAAGATATTTGGCATCCAGAGCCGATTGCTCAATTACGGGACCAAGCCGATTGGGTCGTTGCCATAAATGCGTCACCTTTTGAAGTGGATAAGCATTCGCAACGTCTGCATGTACTCCAGCAACGTGTTTCTGAAGTGAATCTCCCTATTGTCTACGTGAATAATTGCGGCGGACAGGATGAACTCGTATTTGATGGTCACTCCATAGTGATGGCGGCTGACGGAACCCTAGTCGCTGAGTTGCCGCACTGTTTGCCCTGTTGCCAATCAGTGCGAGTTGAGGCTAGTGGTTGGAAGGCTTTACCGAGTTCCTGTGAACAACCAGAACTTGATCGCGTTGGTGAAGTGTACAGTGCGCTGGTATTGGCGGTACGTGACTATGTTCGTAAAAACGGCTTTCAAAGTGTGCTACTAGGCCTGTCCGGCGGTATCGACTCTGCACTGACTTTAGCCATTGCCACCGATGCATTGGGAGCCGATAAAGTGCACACGGTGATGATGCCATTTCGTTACACTTCGCAAATGAGTGTCGATGATGCCGCCCAGCAGGCCCGTACACTTGGGGTCAAGTACGATGTGATATCCATTGAACCTGTGTACAACAGTTTGATGGAGCAGCTCGCACCGCTCCTGGCTGGAACCACGCCAGACATTACCGAGGAGAATCTACAGGCGCGCTCACGTGGTGTGCTGCTGATGGCACTGTCGAATAAGTCCGGATCATTAGTGCTAAGTACGGGTAACAAAAGTGAATTGGCAGTAGGTTATTGTACGTTGTACGGTGATATGTGCGGCGGTTTCTCACCATTGAAGGATGTGCCAAAGATGCTGGTTTTTGAGTTGTCGCGATATGTAAATCGGCACCGAGAAATCATCCCACAACGCGTCATTGATCGACCGCCATCGGCTGAATTGGCGCCTGACCAAAAAGACGAAGATTCGTTGCCACCCTATGAAATACTTGACCGTATAATTTCGCTCTATGTTGAGCAAGATTGGGCGCCGTCTGCCATTATCGATGCCGGCTTTGAGCGTGACGATGTCTTGCGTGTTGTGCGGTTGATTGATATCAATGAATATAAGCGTCGCCAAGCAGCGGTGGGGCCGAAAATGACATCGCGTAATTTTGGTCGTGATCGCCGGTATCCGATTACTAGTCACTACCGCTACGAACTTGAACGCCAGACGACAGAGGGCAATCATGAAAAAAATTGAAGCTATTATTAAGCCATTTAAACTCGACGATGTGCGTGAAGCACTGTCAGAGGTTGGCATTGCGGGAATGACTGTCTCTGAAGTGAAAGGCTTCGGGCGCCAGAAGGGACATACCGAATTGTATCGTGGTGCGGAATATATGGTCGACTTTCTGCCCAAGGTAAAACTTGAAATTGTGGTGCCGGATGATCAAGTGGACCGTTGCATCGATGCCATTATGGATACAGCGCAAACGGGCAAAATCGGTGACGGCAAGATATTTGTCACCAACGTGGAGCGAGTGATTCGGATCCGTACCGGCGAGGAAAACGAAGACGCGGTCTAAGTGACCGCGTCTTTGTTGGATTCTGAGAGTCGAACTAAAGAGTTCTAAAACGAGTTGTTGTTGGGGAAGTTCTCACGCAACGTTGCAATGGCATCGTCACGTAACTCGTTCAAATTCAATCGACCGTAGCTGTCCGCCATCACTTCTAATGCACGCTCAGCTTCTGGCGTATCGCTGTAGTTTTCCAAAACGTAACGCGCACGGTTAGCGGCTGCGAGATAAGCTTCACGTTTGACATAGTAATCCGCTACAGCTAGCTCGTACCGAGCCAAGCGACTCTTGATAGCGACCATGCGCTGTCGAGCATCACCCACATATTTGCTGTCTGGATAACGTCGAATTAAATCTGCGAAGTCATCAAAGGCCTCGCGCGCTTTGCTTGGATCACGATCAGAACGATCAACGCCGGCAAGCTCCTGAATCGCGTTATAATCAGCACGCTGATTGACTAACCCACGCATGTACATCACGTAGTCGATATCCGGATGGTTTGGATTCAAGCGAGAGAATCGATCAATCGCAGCCAAGGCCTTATCGATATCGGCAAGTTTGTAGTACACGTAAATTTGATCCATTTGAATTTGGTGAGACAAAGGACCAAACGGGTACCGAGTCGACAGCGCTGTCAACGTTTGTGCCGCAGTCGAGTAGTTACCAGAGGCAATATTGTTTTTTGCACGTTCGTAAGTGAGCTGAGCATCACTCAGTCGTGGATCAAAAATTTCCTCGTCTGGCGAACCGGCACATCCACCTAATACAAGGCCAGTCATACAAGCCAGAATAATTCGCAGTTTCATAAGTTCAGTTTCTTATCTCTTTTGATTTAACGTACACTATGCAAGATTTCGCATTCTAGCGCAGCCAAGGCTGCTTTCACAGGTCCGATATAGATTTTATGAGTCAACAGATTTCGTTATCCGATGTAATCCCTGCTTCTGCCAACGGCAAGCGGTTGGACCAAGCATTGGCAGAGATGTTCCCAGATTTTTCTCGGTCTCGGTTAAAAACTTGGATCACAGATGGTTGCGTGCAAATTGATGGTGAGTGTGTCGATCGCCCACGTGAGAAAGTCATCGCCGGTTGTACCGTGTCTATCGAGACCGAACTTGCTGAAGAGAAGCGCTTTGAGGCGCAGCCAATTGATTTAGATATCGTCTATGAAGATGAACACATTCTCGTCATCAACAAGCCTGCCGGGTTAGTGGTTCACCCAGGCGCTGGTAACAGTGACGGTACCCTGTTGAACGCACTGTTACATCATTTTCCAGACATTGATCAGGTGCCACGCGCCGGTATTGTCCATCGGCTGGATAAAGACACGACGGGTCTGATGGTGGTGGCAAAAACGGTACCAGCACAAACCCATCTGGTGTCAGCAATGCAAGAACGCGAAATCACGCGTGAATATGAAGCGGTTTGTAATGGAGCAATGACAGCGGGCGGTGTTGTTGAAGAACCGATTGGCCGGCATGCAACCAAACGCACGCACATGGCCGTTGTAGCCATGGGCAAACCAGCAGTAACACATTTTCGTGTGGTCGAACGGTTTCGTGCACACACCCATTTACGGTTACGTTTAGAAACCGGTCGCACGCACCAAATTCGCGTGCACATGGCACATATTCGTCATCCATTGGTTGGTGATGCAACGTACGGTGGTCGTCCGCGTCCACCAGCGAAAGCATCCCCTGAGTTATTGGAAAGTTTGCGTGGCTTTAAACGCCAAGCTTTGCATGCTGCGCGTTTGTCGCTGCATCATCCAATTACCGGTGAGTGGCATAGTTGGGACGCGCCAACGCCAGCTGATTTCCTGGAGTTACTGGAACAGTTGCGAGTGGATCGGCGTCTGCACTTAAACGATTAACCGGACGCAGCGAGCAATGTCACACTATTTTATTCCGCAGTGGACATTGCCCAGTGGCGTTCGCGCCGCTATCACCACGGTTCAGTCTCCGGGAAATTTGGCAGCTCATGTAGGTGCCGATCCGGCGGCAGTTGTTCGGCATCGTCGTCAGCTGTGCCGCCAGCTAGCACTTCCGTGCGCGCCCAAATGGCTCGCGCAATACCATAGCAACATTCCAGTAGATTTTTGCCGTGTGCGCGCTGGCGCCGCGGCTGATGCCATCTATTCAAACCAATCTAGTTCCGTCTGCGCCGTCCTCACTGCCGACTGTTTACCGATTTTAATGTGTAGTGCAGATGGCCAAGAGATTGCCGCTATTCATGCTGGTTGGCGTGGACTAGCTGCAGGCATTGTTGGACGCACGTGTGCTCAGTTTGCAGCGCAACGTGGCACTTTATCTGCTTATATCGGTCCGGCAATCTCACAGACTGCATTCGAGGTTGGTGATGATGTCTACCGAGAATTTGAACAGCTGGGTTGGGTTGATTCAGAAACATTCCTACCCCATATAACAGGAAAGTGGTGGGCGAACCTCCCGTTACTTGCCGAATATGCGTTGCGTGAGCAAGGTATCCAAACGATTGTGCAAAGCAATGAGTGTACTTTTAGCAAGGCAGATTGGTATTCCTATCGTCGCAACTCTACCTGCGGTCGTTTTGCCAGTTTGATTTGGCGTTCCTGAACAATTTTTATCCTTCCCTACTTGAAACTGTTTTTAAAATACCCACATTAACTATCAGGTTATAGTCGCTGGTTAACAGTGTTACATGAGGTATTTATGCGTTTCGACAAACTAACCAATAAATTTCAATTAGCGATTGCCGATGCGCAGTCGCTGGCACTCGGACGTGACCATCAGTTCATTGAACCGGTGCACGTGATGCAAGCATTACTGAATCAAGATGGTGGCACGTTACGACCACTACTGACCTTACTCCAAATTGATAGCAACGCTCTGCGCACGCAATTGGCAAGTGCGCTCGACAAGCTGCCCCAAGTTGAGGGGAGTGGCGGTGAGGTACAAGTTTCGGCGGCGACGGGCACGCTCTTAAACTTGTGCGACAAATACGCGCAAAAACGGAATGACCAGTTTATTTCTTCAGAACTCTTTGTACTCGCTGCAACCGAAGACAAAGGGGTGCTAGGCGACATGCTGAAGAAGCTGGGGGTCACGCGCGCCAAAGTTGAAGATGCAATCAACAAAGTTCGTGATGGTGCCTCAGTTGACGATGCTAATGCTGAAGAGAAACGTCAAGCTCTCGAAAAGTACACGATTGATTTAACAGAGCGTGCGGAGCAGGGCAAATTAGATCCGGTTATCGGGCGTGATGAAGAAATTCGTCGTACCATTCAGGTTTTGCAACGTCGTACTAAGAATAACCCTGTACTGATAGGTGAGCCGGGTGTTGGTAAAACAGCTATCGTAGAAGGCTTGGCGCAACGTATTGTGAACGGTGAAGTGCCTGAAGGTCTTAAACACAAGCGTGTTCTTTCTCTCGATCTCGGTGCATTGCTGGCCGGTGCTAAATATCGCGGCGAATTTGAAGAACGTCTGAAAGCGGTGCTGAATGAGCTCGGTAAAGAAGAAGGCCGCATTATTCTCTTTATTGATGAGCTTCACACTATGGTTGGAGCAGGTAAAGCGGAAGGCGCAATGGATGCGGGCAATATGTTGAAACCGGCTTTAGCGCGCGGCGAACTGCATTGCGTCGGCGCGACCACACTCGACGAATACCGACAGTTTATTGAGAAAGATGCCGCGCTGGAGCGTCGTTTTCAGAAAGTATTGGTTGATGAGCCGTCAGTGGAAGATACCATTGCCATTTTGCGTGGCTTAAAAGAACGCTACGAAGTGCACCACTCGGTACAAATTACCGACCCCGCGATTGTTGCGGCTGCGTCATTGTCGCACCGTTATATCAGTGATCGGCAGTTGCCAGATAAAGCGATTGATTTGATTGACGAGGCAGCATCGAGCATTCGAATCCAAATTGATTCGAAACCAGAAGATTTGGATCGTTTAGATCGGCGCATCATTCAATTACAGTTGGAACAACGAGCGCTGACCAAAGAGGAAGATGATGCGAGCAAGAAGCGACTCGAAACTTTAGAGGCAGAGCTGCAAGATTTGCAACGCAAGTATGCCGAGCTGGAGGAAGTTTGGACGTCTGAGAAAGCTGCGGTGCAGGGTGCTCAGAATATCAAAGCGCAAATTGAGCAAGCGCGCACTGATCTGGAGATTGCGCGGCGTGCTGGTGATTTGAATCGAATGTCAGAGCTTCAGTATGGACGACTCCCAGAATTAGAGCGTCAATTGAAATCTGCTGAGAGTGCCGAAGAGCAGGACATGACGTTGTTGAAGAACAAGGTCACCGAAGAAGAGATTGCCGAAGTGCTCTCACGTTGGACAGGTATTCCAGTGAGTAAAATGCTGGAAGGCGAGCGTGAGAAATTGTTGCAGATGGAAGCGCAGTTACATCAGCGGGTAGTTGGTCAGGACGAGGCGGTCACCTCTGTAGCGAATGCGATTCGACGTTCGCGTGCTGGATTATCGGATCCGCAGCGCCCGATTGGTTCTTTCTTATTCTTGGGGCCGACCGGTGTAGGTAAAACGGAACTGTGCAAATCCTTAGCCCACTTTCTCTTTGATACTGACGAGGCCATGGTTCGCATTGATATGTCCGAGTTTATGGAGAAGCACTCGGTTGCTCGTCTCGTCGGTGCGCCTCCAGGATATGTCGGTTATGAGGAGGGTGGTTATCTGACTGAAGCCGTGCGCCGCCGTCCATATTCGGTCATCCTATTGGATGAAGTAGAGAAGGCGCATCCAGATGTGTTTAACATCCTGCTGCAAGTCTTGGATGATGGTCGCTTAACCGATGGGCAAGGACGCACAGTCGACTTTCGCAACACGGTCATCATTATGACCTCAAACTTGGGCTCGGATATTATTCAAGAGAAGGCGCACGAGCACACGTATGAACAAATGAAGGCCAGCGTCATGGATGTGTTACAACACCACTTCCGGCCAGAATTTTTAAACCGAGTTGATGAGACGGTGGTCTTCCATCCGCTTGCGAAAGAACACATCAAGAATATTGCTGGTATTCAGATGCAACGTTTGCATCAGCGTTTGGCGGAAAAAGACTATCAAATGGAGCTGACCGACGCAGCGCTGGAGCATCTAGCTGCGGCTGGATTTGACCCAGTATTTGGTGCTCGCCCACTGAAGCGAGCCATACAACAAGAGTTGGAAAATCCGCTGGCTCAGCGCATTCTCGCAGGAGAGTTGGTGCCGGGTCGATTGATCAAAGTGGATTGTGTTGATCACGACTTGGTGATCAAGCAATAAGCTACACTAAACAGCAGCTATTTATGGTAGCCACACAGTCATGTTATGCTGTGTGGCTACTATCTGGTCCAAAAAGGGTGAGTTATGCCGAGCAATCGTGGAATCTTTCTGCTTCCGAATCTATTGACCACTGCAGGTCTATTCTCTGGTTTCTTCGCTATTGTAGCGTCTATGAACAACCAGTTCGAAGCTGCGGCTGTAGCTATCTATATTGCTATGGTGTTTGACGGTCTTGACGGTCGTGTCGCCCGAATGACGAATACCCAAAGCGAGTTTGGGGCCGAATACGACAGTATGGCTGATATCGTCTCGTTTGGTATGGCACCCGCGTTGGTGATGTACAACTGGGCTCTAGCCGATCTGGGTAAGTTTGGTTGGTTAGCCGCGTTTATCTTCGTTGCTGGTGGAGCGCTGCGCCTTGCTCGCTTTAATGCAAACTTAGCTGTAGCAGATAAGCGGTTTTTCCAAGGACTCGCGATTCCGAGTGCCGCTGCTATCGTCAGCGGACTGGTTTGGGTTGGTACGAAGTACGAAATCGATCCAAGTTCGATTAGCTATTTCGCGGCAATTCTCACCATTTGCTGTGGACTCTTGATGGTCTCCAACTTCAAGTATCACTCGTTCAAAGACGTGGACTGGCGCGGCCGAGTGTCGTTTGTGTTCATTCTCGTTGTGGTGCTTGCCTTTGTCATTGTAGCGACTGAGCCTTCATTAGTGTTGTTCTCAATCTTCTTTCTCTATGCATTGTCAGGACCTATCACGACATTCCGTTCAACTGAAAAGTTGAAGTTAGAGGATGTGATCGGTGATGCGGGAGATGATGAATGCACAGAAGAGAACAAACCTGAGCAGAAAAAGAACACTTCCAAAACATCTGACTAGAAAAGCAGCAAACGATCGCTTTCGGCGCAAAAAGATCTTGCGCTGAAAGTGAGAGGCTCTATAATTCGCGGCCGTTGTGGTTGAGACCTGATTTCAACTACAGCGGTCGCAAGGTTCACGACGAGAAAAAGTTAGTGAAAAAGATCGAAAGGATCTTGACCTTGTGAGGGGATGACGTAAAATACGCATCCCGCTTCGGAAAGAAGCACGCTCTTTAACAATATACCAAGCCAAGCAAACTGTGTGGGCACTTACCGGATTCAGGCAGAGAAACGTATCTTCGGATACAACAAAGGTTCTTAAATGAACCACCTGACTGATTGGAAAAGTGCTTAACA
>NZ_PIPR01000004.1 GCF_003987355.1 Pseudidiomarina aestuarii
GACTCCATTCCGAACTCAGACGTGAAACGCTTCAGCGCCGATGGTAGTGTGGGGTCTCCCCATGTGAGAGTAGGACACCGCCAGGCTTCAAATAAACAAACCTCAGCCCAATGGGCTGGGGTTTTTTTATGTGCGCTGCGCGCACACGCTACTGGCTACTAGCTATTAGCTACTCGCAAAGCCAAACCAGTAGCTAATAGCTAGTAACTAGTAACGCTTTTCGCTCTTCGTTTTTTCTATGTGCGCAACCGCACAGACAGTCCTCCCGGATAAGCAGATAGTTGTCGTCGAACCGAACTCTGAATCACACAGAAGTGGTCGGCAATGCAGTTCAACTATACCGAGAGGATTTATCTTATGTGTTCCAAACTATCTAGCTTCTATGGCATCAATAAATGGCTGATGCTGGTTTTGATCAGTACTTTTTTGGCTGCCTGCGGAGATGATGGACGCGATCCTATTCTCGGCAATGCGGGCAATGTTGCTTTGTCACCCACTGTGACCGCGGTTACTCCGGTAAACAACGCGACGAACGTTACGGTAACGGGCACGCAAGTTACTGCGCAGTTCAGTCAAGCCGTCAATCCATTGACAACCAGTACGTTTACACTGACTTGTGCAGGCTCATGTACTAGTCCTACTGGTACCATTACCATGAATGGCGCAAGCAACATCGCGACCTTCAATATAACCAATCCAGCTGTGCTAAGTGAGTCCACTGTCTATACCGCCACTATTCAAAGTGCGACAAGCAGTGTAAATGGCTTAGCCTTAGCTAATCCTTACACATGGTCATTTACCACCGGTTTAATACCGGATACAACCATGCCACGGATTACCGCGACTGATCCGGATATAACGTCGCCAGGACCTACCGCGAATGTTCCAGTCGATACGGCTATCGCAGCAGTGTTCAGTGAGAACATGCTCGCCACAACAATTAATAGTGGTAGTTTTACTGTCACCTGCGCAGCGCCATGCGCAGCACCAGCGGGTGCAGTGACTTATGACGTCAGCAGTCGCTCAGCGATCTTCACTACAGAGCAGGATCTCGCGTACGAAACAACCTATACCGCGACGATGAAAAGCTCGGTTACGGACCTAGCTGGCAATCAACTTGCTGGCAACCAAGGTTCTGCTACCACTGCAAGTGATTATGAGTGGCAGTTTATGACCGGTGTTGCACCAGACACAATTATGCCGCGTATCACCGCAACAGTGCCGTTAACGACCATTCCGGGTCCGACACCGGGGACACCTGTTAATACACTGGTTTCAGCAGTATTCAGCGAAGCCATGATGGCGTCTACCATCACGGATGCAAACTTCACTGTAACCTGTGAGACTCCCTGCGTTAATCCAACGGGTGATGTGTCCTATGAGAGCGCAGCAGCAACCGCAGTCTTTACACCAGACGCAAATCTAGAGTGGGAAACCACCTATACTGCAACTATGAACAGCTCAGTGACGGACCTTGCCGGCAATGAGTTAGCTGGCAATCAAGGTGCAGTAGCTGAATCTAGTAACTATGTGTGGCAATTTACGACAGGCTTAACGCCAGATATAACTCGTCCACGTGTGACGTTAACAGAACCATTAACGACGACTCCTGGTCCGACACCAAATGTTCCAGTGAACACTGCGATTACTGCAATATTCAGTGAGGATATGCTTCCCGCTGGCGTGACGGATGCTAGTTTTACAGTCACCTGCGAAACCCCTTGTGTATCACCAGTCGGCGAAGTGAGCTATGTAGTGGGTTCGCGGAGTGCAGTATTCAATCCAGACCAAAATCTGGAAGAATCGGCGACCTATACCGCTACACTAGCGAGCACCATTACTGACGTTGCAGGCAACCAACTTGCTGGTAATCAAGGTTCGGTTAATTCTGCCAGTGACTATGTCTGGATGTTCACGACAGTTGCGCCAATGCCAGTGAACACCATCTCCATCATGGATACAGATCCGTTAAATGCTGGAATGCTTGCTGTTTGTCCTAACGCCAGTATCAATGCGACTTTCGAAATTCCGTCAGGTACGCGTCTGAATCCGACCACAGTCAATGACATGACGTTTCTCATCACAGAAGAAGCTGATCCGTTAAATACCGTGACCGCTGAATCTATCCAGATTGATGTCGATACCGGCACCATCATTACCTTCATTCCACAGCAACAATTAGACGAAGATGTCACCTATCGAGCGACCATTGTCGGTGGCGTTGATGGTGTGAAAGACCTCATGGTACCGGGCAATGAAATGCTCGAAGACTACTTATGGACGTTCACTACTGTGCCAGCAACCGAGAGTTGCTTGCAGCCTATCGATCTGCAATCAGCAGCTCCATTTGGTACTTTTGGTGGTACAGCCGGTGCAACTAACCAAGGCTTACTGACCGTTATTAACGGTGACCTAGGTACTACGGCTGTGTCGACTGCAGTGACTGGGTTTGTTTCTGGTCCAGGTTGCGAATACACCATAACGCCACTAAATGAAGGTCAAGTGAATGGTAATATTTTCACTTCACCTCCACCACCAACAGTTGCGTGTCCTCAGGACGGTACTGCGGTAACTGCTGCGATAGCCTCGCAAGCACGCCTTGATGCACAAGCAGCTTACCTAGAACTCACACCTGCCAATCTTCCAGGCGGGCAGAATCCAGGTAACGAAAACTTAGGTGGCCTCACTTTAGAGCCAGGTATATACCGTGCCCAAAGTGGTGCCTTCCTGATTCAAGGAAGCGATTTAACGCTTGATGGATTAGGTAATCAGAATGCCGTGTTCGTCTTCCAAATGGCGACCACACTAACGGTCGGTGGACCGGGTGCTGATTTCCCGCAAAGCGTTATTTTGATCAACGGCGCTCAAGCCAAGAATATTTTTTGGCAAGTTGGCAGTGCAGCCACAATTAACGCCGCAGGTGGAGGCACTATGAAGGGCACCATCATCGCACAGGAAGGTGTAAGCATCTCTACCGCTGGCAACGTCAATATTGTGACGTTAGATGGTCGAGCATTGTCTCTTGGTGCAGCAGTGACAGTAGTAAATACCGTTATCAACGTACCTGCAGAGTAATGGACAACACCAACAAGGTTTCAGTGGAGAGCAACATGAAAACGAATAAAATTACCCAAGCAATTAGCGCACTGGTCTTAGCTGGTATGACATTACCAGCAGTCGCGGCAGATCAGGATGGTTGGTACATCGGTGCCGGTGGTGGTGCGTCACGGGCTACTATCGCGGAACAGGAAATTAGAGCAGATTTAGAAGCTTCTGGTTATGAGGTTACTCGTTTTCGCTTCGATGACCGCGACTTTGGATACAAGATCTTTGCTGGATATCAGTTCAACCAATACTTTGCCATGGAAGGCGGGTATTTTGACTTAGGCAAGTTCAATTACGATGCGGAAACGATTTCGTTAGGCGTTAAGACGGGAGAGCTGGATTTTCGCGGTTGGAACCTCGATTTTATGGGAATACTGCCCATCACAGAACAGTCTTCGTTGTTTGCTCGTATTGGTGCACATAATAGTAAATCGACAGTTGATTTTGTCGGCACGGGTGCTGTAAATGTTCTGACGCCGCAATACCGCAAACGCAGTACCGATTATAAATTTGGCGTCGGCTATCAATATCAAGCGAGTGAGCACATGGCGATTCGTTTTGAAGCTGAGCGCTATCGCATGGACGACGCGGTCGGCAACCGTGGCGACATCGACTTCTACTCGATGAACGTGATTTATCGTTTCGGCGGTTCACGTCATGTTGCAGCTGCACCTATTTCACAACCAGCACCTGCTCCGGCACCAGCAACTGTTGTAGCGCCGGTACAACCTGTAAATACGCAATACTGTAGCGATCTTGAGATTAAGTTTGAAATCGCAAACAACGATATTGAGCGGGTTAATCGTGAGCATATGTTGGTCTTAGCGACGTTCTTAAACAAATATCCAGAAACAAAAGCCAAAATTGAAGGCCATACGGATAGTGTTGGTAACGACTCTGACAATCTGAAATTGTCACAAGAGCGCGCGCAAAGTGTTGTTGATTATCTCGTGCGTGAAAACAACATCAATCGTAATCGACTTACAGCGGTAGGTTACGGTGAAACGCGACCCATCGCAGATAATGCGACCAATCAGGGCAAGCAAGCTAATCGTCGCATCAATGCTGTGATCGGTTGTGCAACGGATATCGAGGGACTCGAGCCGCTACCTGCGCGCATTACGTTGGCCATGGAGTTGGAATTTGCTACAGATGATTCAACGATTCAGTCAAAGTATCACGATCAACTCGGAACGGTCGCAAAGTATCTGCAAACCAACCCTGAAGTGACGGCGACGATGGAAGGTCATGCGGACAATACTTCTCCAGAGAAAGCTCAATCAATTTCGCGCGCACGCGCGCAAGCAGTTGCTGACTACTTAGTGAAGCAATTCAAGGTTGATCGTTCAAGACTTTATGTTGAAGGTTTTGGCACAACGCGTCGCGATTCCTACAACGCAACAGCGTCAGGACGTCAGGATAATCGCCGAGTAAATATTATTATCGGTTATCCGAAAAAGTAATATCGTGTTTGTTGTGTTTGAACGTGTGTCGGACTGAATCAGTTCGGCACACGTTTTTTTATGAGTCATTCAACGCTCTGGAAGATAATTTAGTATGCGCTCACACTCCAACTTGACCACGTCGTAACATTCACACGAAAGTGTCTCGAGTTTGGGTCGATCGATAACGGTCATGCGGCCGCGATGATACTCAATTACCCCCATTTTTTGCAGTTTTCCTGCAGCAACAGAAACCCCTTCGCGGCGAACTCCGAGCATATCGGCGATAAGTTCCTGCGTCATAGTCAGCACATTTGTTGGAATGCGATCGAGTGATAGCAGCAGCCAGCGGCATAATTGTTGATCAACGGAATGATGACGATTACAAACAGCCGTTTGAGCCATTTGTGTCATCAATGATTGGGTATAACGCAACAGCAAATGGTGTAGCTCGCTATGGCGATTAAATTCTGTCTTCAACAACTGAGCTGGTAACCGATAGGCATGCCCTTCGCTCTGCACTACCGCGCGGTTGCGAGTGCTACCACCACCCATGAAAAGGGGGACCCCGAGCATGCCATCATTGCCGACTACGGATATTTCAGCGGAGTCACCATTTTCCATAATGTAAACTAAAGAAATAATCGAATCAGTCGGGAAATAGACAAATTTTAGTTCGTCACCAGACTCGTAGATACAGTCACCGAGCGTTAATTCAACCAGCTCGAAGTGGGGGGTTAGTCGTGATTTAACATCGTCAGGTATCGCGCGGAGCAAGTAATTTTGTTCCGTGAAAGGAAGTTTATTCTCTGGAGCATCCCGCTCACTCGTCTCATTCAAGTGCTACTTCTTAGTTTAGGTGAAACCTTACTAAACATAATAGCTTGTTTAGACTATTGTGTATGCCTAATGTCGCAAATAGATGCAATCGCGGCTGTTTTCTTAACGCCTATACGGTACCGGTGAGCGCTGCTACAGGTGCTCGACTAATTTTTGGATAGACGCTTGTGGCAAGCCGAACTGGAAAGCAGGGCTAATCTGTATACGCTTGAGCTGTGTCTATCGTTAACGACCGATATACCGACTAAAGGTTCTAAATATTCGAATAATAACTATCATTTTAATAGCTTTTACTTGTATTTAATTGAACTAAAATAGAGACCTCTACGTTATTCATACAGTCTACGTTTATCAGAATGAGGAGGGTGTTATGAAGAAATTAGTTCTAGTCGCAGCAATGGCGGCTGCATTGTCAACGACAGCGGTAAAAGCTGAAGATTATGTAATTGATATTGAAGGTCAACATGCTTTCGTTCAATTCAAGATCAGCCACTTAGGTTACAGTTGGTTGTTAGGTGAGTTTAACGACTTTGAAGGTACATTTAGCTACGACGAAGCGAACCCAGCAGCGGCAAGCGTGAATGTGACTATTGATACCGCAAGTATTGATAGCAATCATAAAGAACGTGATGAGCATTTGCGGAGCGACGATTTCTTAGCCGTTGAGCAATATCCAGAAGCCACATTTACTTCTACGAGTTATACACCGAACGAAGATGGTAGTGCGATATTAGCTGGTGATCTCACTTTGCGTGGTGTCACCAAGCCAATTGAAATCATGGTTAATGAGATTGGCGCTGGACCTGATCCTTGGGGCGGCTTCCGCCGTGGTTTCGAGGGTTCAGTAACGTTAACACTTGCTGATTTTGGCATAGACTACAATTTAGGACCCGCAGCGAAGACAGTTGACCTTTACCTTTCTATTGAAGGTGTGCGTCAATAATTCCGCATTAAAAACCGCCCTCAGTTCTGTCTGAGGGCGCGTCTTTTCTACGCTTTCTTCCATGCTTGCCGATAGGCATTTACCGCACCAGCAGTATCACCTTGTGCTTCATAGGTGCGAGCTAAATCAAGCTGAACGCGAGAGGAAGGGGCAAGCTCAGCAGCTTTTCGTAACGCCCGCTGCGCCAACGCATAGTCACCGGTTTGAAATGCCAACTGACCCAATGCGTGCAGCAGGAATGGATTATCGCCATCTTTTTTCAGTGCGTCCTGCAAGTAATCACGCAGTTCAGTACTGGGTTTCAGCAGGTTTGCCTCGATTAAGTTTGGCAATTTCAGTTCATTTCGCTTCAAACCTCGTGCGACCACTTTGCCCGCCGCTTCGTATTCGTTAAAGAGGTGTAATGCGGTCACGTAAGCGCGTCGAACTGCAGGCTGTCGCCGAGTATCCCGAGTGAGATTCTGCCAAAACTGTTGTAATGCACTACTACTGCTACGGCCGTGCTCAACGAACACTTCGTAGTAAGCTTGTTCAGTGAGACCATCCAAGTCAGTCGCCGATAGCGCTTCTAAACGTTGAGCATTCGGCAATAGCTCAATCACTTGAGTCCACCGATGATGCCGCTGCAGTGCTTTCAAGGCCAGTCGCAATAGTTCTGGATGTTGTGGGTGCTTCACCACTAATTCATTCAGTATCGTGAGGTGTTGACCTGAGAGTTCAGGGGCACTGCGCAACGATAAAATGGTTCGAGCGAGTTCGAGCTCATCGGCCCGGTCCACTTTGGCCAGCCAATCTTGTGCTTGCTTCAAGTCACCATGTTGTTGTGCGGCATAACAGGCAAGCAAGGCATCACTGCTTTGCTTGCGTAATTGCCAGGTGCGGTTGAATGCTGCTGAAGCAGCTCGATAATCGCCACTCAGCAAGTGATTGAGACCTTCTTGGTAGGCATTTGCCGCTTTGGCTTCCCGACGTTGTCCGAACCAACGCATACCCCATTGAGTTCCTCTGACGATACGAGCCACAAAGCGCCACACTGCGCGCAGAATAATGATGGCTAGCAATAGTAAAACAATTGCCGCAACAAGGCTTAACTCAATAGTCCAACCCAGCGCTGAAATGAGCACATAACCGGTATTCCCGGCCCACAGTGGACCGAGAATGAGCCCCGCTATGAGAACAATAACAAGAGCGATGCCTTTTCTCATGAGCTTGCCTCCGCCCCTGCGTTACGGGCGAGACGCTCAATCAAGTCCAGAGACTCGAGATCAGCAGGATAGTCTGGACGCAATTGTATTTGTTGCAGACTTAACAATGTCTCGCGGGCTGTTTGGAGGCGTTGGTCAGGGGCACTTCCCAGAGTTTCCAGTAAGCGTAATGCTTCTTGAATAGAGGCCTCGAAGACCGCTTGACTGCCTGCTAGGGCTGCTTGCTGTGCGAGTTGAAGTTGCAGCAACAAACGCTGTTGCGACAGTGCGACAAAGCTATCACTCAACAGTGGTGTGATCGGTTGCTCTTGCCGTTGCACGCGAATAAACTGGTCCATCAAGGTTTGGCCTGAGCGCTGTAAACTTGCCCACCAACCTTCCACTTCAGGACGTTCGATAGAGTCAGCAAATGCACTGACCCGACGCTGATACCAATCGGCATCGGCAAGCTGCGTGCGAACACTCGTGAGAATCATGGCTGCAGATTCGCGCTGATCACTCGGTAATCCACGCAGCGCCATGATGTCATTGGCGAGCGCTTGACGAGCTGCCATGTGTGCAGGATTGTTCAGAGCTTCCAAATGAGATTGCGCCAACACGAGCAGTTGTAGTGCGGCGCCTAAATCGTGCTCGATCCATAGTCGAGTTGCTGCGCGTTGTACTAAGTTTCTAGCCTCGAACAGTCGCCATGTTGACGCTTGACTTAAATCAAGGTTCGCAACTTCTGCCTGCACGCTCTGCACGGCACGTTGTAACTGGTCAAGATTCGCAGCTTGCTGGTTGAGTTGGCGCTCTGTGGTCGCGGAAAATGCGTCCAATTGACTTTGTATTTGCTGCTGTTGTGATCGTTGTGCGGAGGTCAATCGCTCATCAACAGAATCTTTAAGATTCTCTAAATCAGACGCTTGGCGCGAGAGTGTTTGGCTTTGTGCCTGCCATTGTGGCCATAAATAATAGTATGCAGCCCAGCTAATCGCACCAATGATGAGTAATAAAATTACGACAGCACCCCAACCGGAATTTGAACTAGAGCGGGTGGTTGCCGGCTGCTCTTTGGGCTTGGTTGGTTTGGGCTTAGGTTTCGGCTTAGCGTCAGCTTCCGTGGTCAACTTCGCGTCTTTTTCACCGGGTTCGCTTGTGCTCATAATTTTGTGTTCCCTTGATACATCTGAGTTGCTTGTTGCCAGGCTTCAAACATGGCAAACGTTGCTGCGCTTTGCGCGACCACCGCGCGTTGGCGCAATGGTCCTGGTAATAATGCGGCGAGCCGGTCACTGGCAACAACCCAGTAACAGTCTGCTAACCAGCTTAGCTGCTCACGTGGTATTGCTGCAAGAAAATAGCCGAGTTGCTCGGCGCTACTCACTACAATACCACGGACGTGCTGGTGCCATTGCGTCAATTCAGCCGCGCTTATCGGGTGTGGTTTGCGCTCATAGACTTCGAGATAATCGACAGTAGCACCGCGCGCTGTCAGGGTATCGGCAAGTAATTCACGGCCACCTTTACCACGCACAATCAGCCAGCGCTGCCCAGCGATCTGGTTCAATTCGGGTAACGCCAGCAATGCTTCACTGTTATGCACCCGTTGTGGACAAGTCACCGGTCGTGCGACGACACGTGCAATTGCCCGTGCACTAGTAGGACCTACCGCAAACCAACGCGCTACCGGAGCAGTCAGGTTCTCACGTTGCATTTGCTCTGATAGAAATCGTGCGGCATTCACACTCACCATCAACGCACCGGAGTAGCGTTTCGCTAACACGTCAGAGGTGCGGACGCGCGGGTCATCAAAGGCGACGACATCAACCATACTACAAATATGCGTTTCAATAGGTTGCTCGGTTTGCTGAAGAAATTCCTGTTCGAGCGCTTTCGCTTGATCATGAGGTCTTAAAATTAATACGCCGTGCTTTGTCGTCATCAGACCCGCCGCTTGCTATGAAAATTGTCGCAATAAATAAGTGGCAATGAAATTAGGATTGCAGCTCGTTAGCTGCGTACACTTCTTGTAAAATTTTGCCTGCACCACGAGATAACAGAAATTCCGCTAACTCAGTGCCGAGGGCCTCAGCGTCATCACGATGCCCACGGATATCTCCCTCAATAATTTCACTGCCATCCGGACGCCCGACCAGACCTCGCAGTACAATGTCATCCCCCTCAAGTTCGGCAAAAGCACCAATCGGCACCTGGCAACCGCCTTGTAAGCGCCGGTTCATGGCGCGTTCGGCTAGAACACAACTGCGAGTATCAGCACAAGTCAACGGTGCTAACAACGCTTTGGTATCAGCATCATCACTGCGGCACTCAATGCCAAGGACGCCCTGACCATTGGCCGGTAGACAAATATCAACCGGGATCCGCTGTTTAATACGTGCACTTAAATCGAGTCGAATCAGGCCCGACGCCGCCAGAATAATGGCATCAAACTGCCCTTCATCAAGTTTGTTGAGTCGCGTTTGCACGTTACCGCGAAGGTCATGAACCACTAAGTGAGGGTAATGTGCCAATAGTTGGCATTTACGTCGCAGGCTACAAGTACCAACAATCGCCCCTTTCGGCAAATCATCCAGTTGTGCGTAATGGTTTGAGACAAACGCATCACGTGGATCCTCGCGCTCGCAAATACCGAATAACTCCAGCCCTGGAGGAAATTCAACCGGTAGATCTTTCATGGAGTGAACGGCTAGATCGGCACGCCCTTCGAGCATGGCCACTTCAAGTTCCTTAACAAATAGTCCTTTACCACCGATTTTCGCCAGTGGTGTATCGAGAATGACATCGCCACGTGTCGACATGGGGAGTAACTCTACGGAGACATCCGGATGCAATGCCTCGAGTCGTGCTTGAATATGTTGAGCTTGCCACATAGCTAGCAAGCTTTTGCGGGTTGCTATACGTAGCACTCGATTCATGCCGCACCTGGTTTCAGCGTGATCTCAGTGTCTGCCTGTTTACTTGCGGCCTCACTCAACAGTGCCCACAGTTCGGCACCAGTACGATTATCAATCCATTCAGTACCACGCCATTCGAAGTGATGACCGTTAAATTTAGTTGCAACCCACAATTGCATCAGAGGTGGTTGCTTATTGATGACCATTTTCGTGCCATTGGGAAACGTCAATTCCAAGATATCGCCGCCAGACTCGGTATCGATGTCGACGCCGCAGGCTTCTACTGCTTCCTCAATGGCTACAATAGTTGCTTCAGCGAGTTCGTGATATTCATGTTCTTGCATGTCTACTCCTAATAATGACATTTGCGCGCCGCGATGCGATGATAAGCGCATTCAACGACGCTTTTGCAGATAGAGTACAGTTTAACGATGTTTCGCCAGAAAGTAATGTATCTGATGATTTTAGCAGCAATGCTGACCCTAGTTGGGTGTGGACAAAAAGCTCCACTCGACCGTCCACTTGAGCCACCTGCAGAAAACCAGCCGGCAGAGCAGTCAAACCATGGCATTTGAGTATCGGAATGGTTCGTTGCATGCCGATGCAGTCGACCTCAATCAGTTGGCTCACGACTACGGTACGCCTTTATACGTGTACTCGGCGCAACAGATCCGTGCGAATTGGAAGCAATTTGCCGATCATTGGCCACAGCCTCATCAACTTTGCTATGCGGTGAAAGCGAATAGTAATCTTGGTGTCTTGCACTTACTAGCGCAACTGGGGGCTGGATTTGACATCGTTTCTGGCGGCGAACTCGCGAGAGTCATTGCTGCCGGTGGGAAAGCGAGCGCCACGGTGTTTTCTGGAGTCGGAAAAAGTAAGGAAGAAATAGCTTACGCGTTGGAGCAAGGCATTGGTTGTTTTAATGTCGAGTCTGCAGCTGAGCTTGAGCGAATCAATGAAATTGCCGCTGCAAAAGGTGTTATGGCACCAGTATCGTTTCGTGTGAATCCAGATGTGGATGCCCAAACGCACCCTTACATAGCCACCGGGCTTAAAGCCAATAAGTTTGGTATCGCCATGCAGCACGCCAAAACGGTGATTCGGCGCGGAGCGGAAATGAGTCATATCCATGTGAAAGGGGTTGACTGCCACATCGGTTCGCAAATTTTGACAACGCAACCGTTTCTGGATGCCGCCGATCGAATGCTACAACTCATTGCAGATGTGCGTGCAGAAGGTATTGAGATCACGCATTTGGATATGGGCGGTGGCGTCGGAATTCCATATCAACAAGAAAAATCACCAGCAGTAAGTGAGTACTTACAAGCGCTACTTGCGAAGGCAGCCCAGTTCGATAACCTCACTTTGATGTTAGAGCCAGGCCGAGCCATTGTTGGGAATGCCGGCGTACTGCTCTCCAAAGTGGAATACTACAAGCCGGGTGAGGAAAAGAATTTTCTATTGGTTGATGCAGGCATGAACGATCTCTTGCGTCCGGCTTTATATCAAGCCTACCATCAAATTGTTGCGGTCAACGAAGTGCCCGAAAGCTCACCTTCTGATCGCCTCGTGGATGTGGTGGGGCCGGTTTGTGAAACAGGTGACTTTTTTGGACATGCGCGACATTTGTCAGCCAATCAAGACGACATCATTGCCATTTTAAATGCGGGCGCTTATGGTTTTACCATGAGTTCTAATTACAATACGCGACCGCGCGCAGCTGAAGTCATCGTCGACGGCGATCAGATTCATCTTGTGCGGCAACGTGAACGGTTAGCAGACTTGTGGAAGGGTGAGAGCATCATGGGAGCGAAGCAGTGAATTTTTCGAAAATGCACGGCCTCGGTAATGACTTCATGGTGGTCGATAATGTCACTCAGAATTTTTATGTGAACCCCGACCAAATCAGGCAATGGGCCGATCGTCATCGCGGTATTGGTTTCGATCAATTGCTCGTAGTTGAGCCGCCATACGATCCTGAGCTTGATTTTCATTACCGAATTTTTAATGCCGACGGATCGGAAGTTGCACAGTGTGGGAACGGCGCACGGTGCTTTGCACTGTTTGTTCGCAACAAAGGTTTAAGCAACAAAAACCACCTTAAAGTCAGTACCAAAGCGGGTAAAATGGTATTGCATTTCGAACGTGATGGCCGCATTACCGTCGAGATGGGCATGCCCCAATTTGAACCGCAAGCCATCCCATTTAAAGCGAATAAGGAAGAACAAACCTACTTACTGCGTGAGAACGATCAGACGTTCTTTTTTGGCGCAATGAGCTTAGGTAATCCACACTGTGTTATTGACGTAGATGATGTCACCACGGCGCCAGTCGCTGAATGGGGCGCATTACTGACTACGCACGAGCGTTTCCCAGAGGGTGTGAATGTAGGTTTTGTGCAGCTTGTGGATCGTGATCATATTAAATTGCGGGTCTTTGAGCGCGGTGTCGGCGAAACTCAAGCGTGTGGCAGTGGCGCATGTGCTGCTGCGGTACTGGGAATGCGCCAAGGCAAACTGAATGAACAAGTGGAAGTTGAATTGCCAGGGGGAATCCTCAGTATTCGTTGGCAACCGGGACAACCGGTGCGAATGACTGGACCCGCTGAGCATGTATATGATGGACATCTAAAGCTATGAGCCAAGAAGCAAAGAACGTAAAAGCTGAACAACGTGTCGTCGACGACAGTCTGATTGCAGACTACTTGCAAGAAAACCCTGATTTCTTCGAGCGTCATCCGGAGTTGCTACAAGTGATGCGGTTACGTCATCAAGAGCGCGGTGCAGTCTCACTGGTTGAACGCCAACAAACGGTGCTACGCCAGCGCATTGCACAAATGGAAGACGAAATTACAGAGTTGATGACTACCGCGCGTCGTAACGAAGAGCTGTTTACCTACTACAGTGAATTGTATGTAAACCTGCTGAAATGTCATTCATTAAGCGAGGTAATGGACTGTTTAGAGGACACCTTCGCGAAGCAACTGAACATGCCAGCATTGTCGTTAAAGTTTTTTGATAGCCCGCTCGAATTAGCGGAACAGTTTACCTTTGCAGCCGATACTCACAAGCAACTATTGAGTAAACGCTTTGCTGGTGACTCCATTTATTTAGGTCGCCTCACCGCGGATGAGCAGCGCTTGCTATTTCCGCAAGAAACCATCGCCTCAGTAGCATTGCTGCTACTCGGTGATCAAGGTGAGTTAGGTATGTTGGCTATCGGGAATCATGATGCCAGCCATTTTGAGCCTGCCATGGACACATTATTGGTGAAACAGCTCCAAGCATTACTCAGTATGTTGTTACCTCCGCTGTTGGCGCATCATGATATTAGCTGAGGCGCTGAATCGATTCCTCAAACACCTCACCGGCGAGCGTGGGCTCGCCGAACATACCCTGAATAACTATCATCGAGTTTTAGCTGCCGACATTGAACAGTTATCGGCAGATGGCATTGAGAAACCCCAGCAATTTACGTTTACCGCTGCCGAGCGCCTGTTTATTCAATGGCGTCGCAGTGGTTTGGGCGATGCATCGCTGGCGTTGCGTCTAGCGGCGTGGCGCACCTTCTGCGATTTTATGCTGCGGGAAGGCTTGCTGAGTGATAATCCAGCTAAGCAGCTCAAAGCACCACGCAAAGCCAAGCGTCTACCGAAGAACCTTGATGTTGATAGCATTAGCCAGCTGCTGCAATTGCCGACTGATGAGCCGCTAGCGATTCGTGATGCTGCAATGATGGAGCTGTTGTATTCCAGCGGACTGCGACTTGCCGAGTTGGTTGCTCTGGATATTGACTCGATTAATCCACGACATCGAGAGTTGCGGGTGATCGGTAAGGGCAGCAAAACGCGTATTGTTCCATACGGTCAGCACGCTCATGATGCGGTGCAACGGTGGTTGCCCGTTCGGTTGCATTGGTTGAACGGAAATTTAACCGAAACGGCTCTATTTATTAGTCAACGCCAACAGCGAATTAGTCCGCGCACAGTGCAGCAGCGTCTCAACTTCTGGGGTGAGCAACAAGGGTTATCGAGCCATTTGCATCCGCACAAGCTGCGCCACTCGTTTGCTTCACATATGTTAGAATCGAGCGGTGATTTGCGGGCGGTCCAAGAGTTGCTGGGGCATGCTAACTTGAGCACCACGCAGGTTTATACGCACCTCGATTTTCAACATCTCGCAAAAGTTTACGATGGCGCCCATCCGCGGGCGCGAAAAAAGTCTGAATAGCAACCCGAATAGGAAGTAGTCATGCAGTTTTTTCGTCGCTGGCGTCCAGTTAAAGCATTGAGTTTTGACCTGGATGACACGCTCTACGACAATGTTCCCGTGATTCAAAATGCTGAGCGTGCGCTACACAACTATTTGGTTACCCAGCATCCTGAAACCAGCGAATGGAGTGCTGCTGATTGGCAGCAACGTCGTATTGCTATGATGTGCCGCGATAGCCAGTTGGCGGCAGACATGACCGCACTTCGCATTGCTGTATTGGCGGAGGGCTTTACCGAGTGCGGTATTGCCCAGCCACAGCAAGCAGCAGAGGCTGCTATGGCAGAATTTTTGCGGCATCGTAATAATGTCTCCATCGCGCCTGAGGTTCATCAAGCATTGGCGCAGTTGAGTGAGCACTACCCTTTGTACGCGCTCAGCAACGGCAACGTCGATATTGAAGCGATAGGCCTACGTGATTACTTCACCGCGACCTTTCAGCCACAACGAGGCCGACGTGGAAAGCCACACCTGGATATGTTTCATGAAGCGCAACAGCAAGAGTCGAAGTTAGCGCCAGAGCAATGGTTGCATATTGGCGATAGCCCCTCTGCCGATGTACTGGGAGCCAAACGCGCCGGCTGGCAAAGCGCATGGTACGAACAGGGTTTGTATCGTCCGGAGCAACTGCTGGTTCTACCGACTCTGAGTTTTGCAGATCTCAAACAATTGACTGAGTTTCTGCTCACTCCCACAGCACGCCGATAACTGGTTGCATATACAGTATCGCGTCAGTACACTGCCAAGTATTCCAACACGAGACGAAATGATTGTGAGCATGCAGCATCCACTTCTTGCCGAACTCAATGATAAACAATGCGAAGCCGTTGCCGCACATGAGCGACACATGCTGGTGCTTGCTGGCGCTGGCAGTGGTAAAACGCGAGTTTTAGTGCACCGTATTGCCTACCTAATGCAAGAGCAGCAAGTTTCACCGTATAGCATTCTAGCTGTGACCTTTACCAATAAAGCCGCTGCAGAAATGCGGGGACGTATTGAGAGTTTAATCGGCTCATCAACCCGCGCCATGTGGATTGGTACCTTTCACGGTCTCGCGCATCGGTTGCTGCGTGCACACTACATGGATGTCGGTCTACCGCAGAACTTTCAAATTCTCGACAGCGACGATCAACAGCGATTAGTGAAACGAACCATTCGCAGTTTGAATCTCGATGAAAAGCGTTGGCCACCGAAACAAGCGCAGTGGTTCATTAACGCGAAAAAGGACGAGGGTCTGCGCCCACATCATTTAGATGGTTATGATTTTAACGAGCGTACGCTCAAAGAAATTTATGACGCCTATCAAGTTGCCTGTGACCGGGCGGGTTTAGTCGACTTTGCCGAATTGTTGTTGCGAGCTCATGAATTGTTGCGCGATAACGCCATTGTTCGAGAACATTATCAACGCCGCTTTCGGCATATTTTGGTAGACGAGTTTCAAGATACCAACTCCATCCAATACGCTTGGATCAAGCTCTTTTCCGGTGTCGGTGAGAGTCAGGGCGCTACAGGTTTCGTCACTATTGTGGGTGATGATGACCAATCGATTTACGGCTGGCGCGGCGCTAAGGTAGAGAATATCCAGCAATTCATGCGGGATTATCCTGATGTATTGACCATTCGACTTGAGCAAAATTATCGCTCAACCAGCACTATATTGCGGGCTGCTAATAATGTTATCGGCAATAACCAAGGCCGGCTCGGTAAAGAGCTGTGGACTGATGGGTCCGCTGGCGAGCCGATTGATGTCTATGCAGCATTTAATGAGATGGATGAGGCGCGTTATATTGCCGGGCGCATTGAGCAGTGGCGAGAGCATGGCAATGCGCTGACCGATGTCGCACTGCTGTATCGCAGCAACGCGCAGTCACGAGTGTTGGAAGAGGCCATGCTCCACGCCCGAATTCCGTATCGAATTTATGGTGGGTTGCGCTTCTTTGATCGCCAAGAGGTAAAGGATGCTCTGGCATATTTGCGCCTGATTGCGGGTCGTAATGATGACGCCGCATTGGAACGTGTCATCAATACGCCAACGCGAGGCATTGGTGACCGGACAGTCGGCATCATCCGTGAGGCAGCGCGTGATCGCGGTATCACGCTTTGGGATGCCGCGCGGCAGTTGGTGACCGAGAAGACCTTAACCGGCCGGGCCGCGAATGCGGTCGGTGCGTTTTTAGCGTTAATAGACACTCTGGAGGATGAGACCGGTGATTTCGCCTTGGGGCGTCAGGTCGATGTGGTCATTAAACGCAGTGGATTAATGGCCATGTATGAGGCCGAAAAGGGCGAGAAAGCTGAAACGCGTGTAGAGAACTTAAAAGAGCTCGTCAACGCTTGCGACCATTTTGCCGAGCCAGAAGAAGCTGACGAGAATATGACGCCTCTTAACTCGTTCCTCGCGCATGCAGCATTGGAGTCTGGCGACGAACAGGCCGATGAGCACCAAGATGCAGTGCAGCTCATGACGTTACATAGTGCAAAGGGCCTTGAATTTCCGTTGGTATTTATGACAGGTGTAGAAGAAGGCTTATTTCCATCGCAACAATCGATGGACGAGGCTGGCCGGCTCGAAGAGGAACGGCGCCTCTGCTATGTGGGGATGACCCGTGCTATGCAAAAGCTGGTGATCACCTATGCGGAACAACGCCGAATTTACGGTACCGACATGCTTCACCGAGTTAGCCGATTTATCGGTGAAATGCCCTCTGATGCGCTGCATCATGTGCGTATGAAAGTGCCTGCGTATAGCAGTCCGTCTGCACCAGCGATGGGCCGTTTTCACAGCGGTGCGAGTCATGAAGCTTTTGAACAAACGGGCTTTCAGCTGGGGCAGCGGGTTCGGCACAGCAAGTTTGGTGAGGGCACTGTGTTGAATTACGAGGGCACCGGCCCACAAAGTCGAATCCAAATTAACTTCGACGATGCGGGCAGTAAGTGGTTAGTCGTTGCCTACGCGCGTCTCGATCGCTGTTGAAAAATCAACGTATCCAAACTGTAGATGGCCAACGCTACCCAGATAATGGCGAAGGTCATTAGCTTACTTTGTTCAAGCGGTTCGCCATAAAGCCAGACTGCAAGAATAAACATCAGTGTAGGGCCGATGTATTGGAATAATCCGAGCGTGGAGTAACGGATGCGTTGAGCGGCGGCTGTAAAGCACAACAGAGGTGCGGTAGTCACCACGCCCGCTGCAACCAAGAGCAAGTTCAGCGTCCAAGTGTTGTCGAATAGGTTGGAACTCGCTGATTCGGCGAGACCAAATAGATAGAACAACATTAATGGCAATAAAATCATGGTTTCGAGCCACAGCCCAGTAATGGAATCTACGGGCAAACGCTTGCGAATAGCGCCATAAGTGGCAAAGCTGGAGGCTAGGATTAACGCTATCCACGGCACCGAACCATAGGTCACCACTTGAATCAGCACGCCGATCACTGCCAACGCAATCGCAACCAATTGCATGGTGCGCATGCGTTCACCAAAGAACACCATGCCAATGGCTACGTTTAGTAGTGGGTTTATGTAGTAGCCCAGGCTCGCATCTAAGATCAGGTCATTGTTAATGGCCCAGATGAACAAATACCAGTTTCCACCTAGTAGAAATGTGGCAATGGTTAGGCGCAGCATCTGTTTGCGATTCGCCAGCACAGGCTGGATCCGATCCATGCGCTTAAGTCCGATAATCAACAGCAATACCAATAGAAATGACCAGATAATACGGTGGCTTAAGATCTCCATCGCAGGCACGTTTTCAAGCAGCTTAAAATAGATGGGAGCAACGCCCCACATCGTGTAAGCAGAAATCGCGAAAATTACGCCTTGGCGACTGCGAGCAGCAGTATCGGTCATCACAGATGTATACTCGTATCAGAACGTATGAAATGTGCGCAGTTATCGCCAGACGATTCCGTCTTTTACCTTTTGCCGGTGGTACTTGCGCAATGGGATGCATACAATAGAAGCAATCCCACAATGCGTCAATTGGAGTTCTACTTTTGTCTGAGTCTAATCTGCAATCTATCCTTGCCAAAGTATTCGGCTACACCACCTTTCGGGTGGGCCAACAGCAAGTGATCGAAGCAGTTCAGGCAGGTCGTGACGCACTGGTTTTGATGCCGACAGGTGGCGGTAAGTCGCTGTGTTATCAATTGCCGGCTATCCAAGGTGCTGGGTTGACCGTCGTTATCTCGCCGCTCATTTCTTTAATGCAAGATCAGGTTGAAGCGCTACAAGCCATGGGCGTTGCCGCTGCTGCATTGCACAATGGGATGAGTAGCGAGCAAACACAAAGCATCATGCAACAACTCAACAGTAACGAAATACGGTTACTGTACGTCAGTCCAGAACGAGTGCTATTGCCCTATTTCGTTCAGAATTTACAGAATTGGCAGGTTGATCTGATTGCGATTGACGAAGCGCACTGTATTTCACAGTGGGGTCATGATTTCCGCCCAGAATATGGTCAGCTCGGACAATTACGCGAAGCCCTACCTCAAGTTCCCTTTATGGCACTAACGGCAACCGCTGATGCTGCCACCGAGAAAGACATTGGCGTGCGTCTGCACTTGCATGACCCAGTGGTCTACAAAGGCTCCTTTGACCGCCCGAACATTCGCTATGTGGTGGAAGAAAAGTATAAGCCCCAGAAGCAATTACGTGACTACATTGCTCGGCAACGTGGTGCGTCAGGTATCGTTTATTGTGGTTCACGGAAACGGGTTGAAGAGCTCGCTGAACGATTGCGCAAAGACGGCTTGCGAGCAGCTGGTTACCATGCAGGCATGGAGCATAGCGAGCGAGAATTTGTGTTACGGGGTTTCGTTCGAGATGACATCGATGTGGTGGTTGCGACCGTTGCATTTGGCATGGGTATCAACAAACCGAACGTACGTTTTGTCATTCATTTTGATGTGCCGCGTAGCATTGAAGCCTATTACCAAGAGACCGGCCGAGCTGGGCGTGACGGGCTTCCGGCCGAAGCTGTGTTGTTGTATGACCCCGCTGATGCAGCGTGGATCCGCAGTATTATGAATGACCACCCTGATGAAGAACGTCGCCGTGTGGAGCAGCAAAAGTTCGCTGCGATGCAGGCACTTGGTGAAGCGCAAACCTGTCGTCGACTTGTATTGCTCAATTATTTTAATGAATACAGAGAGCAGTCGTGTGGCAATTGCGATATCTGTCTTGATCCACCTCAGCAATACGATGGTACTGTCGATGCACAAAAAGTGCTGTCCTGTGTTTACCGAGTATCACAGCGCTATGGAACGAATCATATCATTGATATTTTGCGCGGGAGCAAGTCCCAAAAGCTCACCGATGTTGGGCACGACAAGCTTTCTACCTATGGAATTGGTGCCGATCAATCGCATGAATACTGGCTGGGCGTGATTCGGCAGTTAATTCATCGTGGCCTGCTGGTGCAAAACGTCGCGCAATACGGCGTATTGCATTTAACTGAAGCTGCGCGCCCAGTTCTGCGCGGTGAGATCGCTTTGCAACTCGCTCAACCTCGAATCAATCTCGTGGTGACCAAACCACGTGTCGCCGACCGAGCCGACTATGACAAAGTGTTATTCCGTCGCTTGCGAGCCTTACGCAAAGCCATTGCTGATCATGAGGAAGTACCACCTTTCGTTGTATTTAACGACACCACCTTGGTGGAGATGGCCATTCAATTCCCGACAGACGAAACCTCGTTACTGGCCATTACCGGTGTTGGCCAAAAGAAGCTCGAGCGCTATGGACAAGAGTTTCTTTCGGCTATCACGGCATATCTCGATGCCGATGATGAACCGCTGGTCACATTTTAAAGCATTACCATGAGCGAGCTGTGTAGAAATACCAAAGCTCTTGCAGTACTGGCACGATAGATGCGACCAGTATCAGCCCCATAGTGATATTGAAAATGCGCTGCAGCAAAGGTTTGGACAGCACTTTTCGCAGTAAACTGCCAAACACCAGCCACACGCCCACACATGGAAATGCCATGAGCAAGAACGCCAGTGTAATAGCGAGTACCTCGAAGTACTGATTACCTGTCACGGTGGTATAAGTTGCAACGGCGCCAGACGCCATCATCCACGCTTTACCATTGACCCATTGAAAAAGAACTGCCTGCCAAAAACTGAAAGGTTTCTTCTCGCCGCGCTCGATAGCCTTGGGTTCAGCACTAGCGATATGCCACGCTAACCAGAACAAATAAACGACGCCCACTACTTTGATTAGTTGATGCAAATTGGGGAAGCGGTCGAATATCACACCAAAACCTAGACCAACCAGCAGCACCATAAACGGGAAGCCCAGACAAATACCGAGAAAATGTGGCAGGCTGGCGCGAACCCCGTAGTTTACACCGGAGGACATGATCATAATGTTATTCGGCCCGGGTGTGACCGTGGTCGAAAAGGCAAAGAACAAAACAGCGATGAAGATATCCATAGGGCGACAACACGACTCGTGAACAGTGAACAGTGAATAGATAGTAGCGAAAATATCGTGGTTTTGAACTACTTTAATGGCAGCAGCGTAGCCAGAACATATGCATTTTGCGAATATCCAGTAGCTAATAGCCACTAGCTAGTGTCGAGGAGGATTTATGCTTGGAATGACATTTGCTTTATTACTTGCCGCTGAGGCACCCGCTACCGTCGAAATTACCGAGTGGCAGGTGCCTTGGGAACAATCGCGTCCGCGTGACCCCTATGTCGCCGGACCTGATGAGGTTTGGTTTGTCGGGCAACAAGCACATTACGCAGCTATTTTGACGCCATCTACGGGTGACATGAAGCGTATCGATTTGCCAGACAATGCTGGCCCGCACAACATCATTGTGGATGATCGCGGCGCTTGGTATGCGGGTAACAAGGCCGCGCACATTGGCTTTATCGATCCAGACGACTACAGCATTACCAAGCACATGTTACCCGGTGACGGCCGACGCGATGTCCACACCATGGAGTTTACCAGTGACGGTGATATCTGGTTTACCGCACAAGGCGCCAATCAGGTCGGTCATTTTGATGCTCAAACCGAAACGATCAAGCTCTGGGACGTTCCCACCAATCGTGCCCGCCCCTATGGATTGATTGTCCACAATGATTTGCCGTGGTTGACGCTGTTCGGCACGAATAAACTTGCGACCATTACCGCAAATGGCGAACTTAAAGAAATCCAATTACCGCGCGATAATAATCGTCCACGTCGCATTGGCATCACCAGTGATGGGAATTTGTGGTACGTCGATTATGTAGGCGGTTTTGTGGGTCGTTATAACCCTGAAACCGAAATGATAGATGAATGGCGAGCGCCCGCCGAGGCACGCTCTATGCCTTACGCCATGGCAGTCGATGACCATGATTATGTCTGGTTTGCAGAAACCGGCGTGCAACCAAACCGGTTGGTAGGCTTTAACACCAAAACGCTAGAATTTACGCAGCCTTTTGAGGTGGAAAGTGGCGGCGGCACCATTCGCCATATGGTGTTTGATAAAGCGAGTCAAAGCCTCTGGTTTGGTACCGATGCTAATACCGTCGGTCGCGCAAAAATAAATCATGGTGAGGCAGTGTCAAGTAACCAGGCTCCATAACCATGGACCAAGAATCACTAACCATGTGATTAGAATATTGATCAGTGCGAACATGACAGCGGCTGAGGCGATATCTTTGGCTTTGCCGCTGAGTTCATGCAGCTCAGGCCCAATGCGATCAATCGCTGCTTCAACTGCCGAATTTAGCAATTCGACAATGATGAGTATCAACAAACTACCGATCAATAAAGCAAGCTCGGTGCCTCGCGCCGGCGAAACGATCGCCACAACCAATAACACTGCACAGAGCATGAAGTCTTGACGCACGGCGGCTTCCGACTGCCAAGCGGCTTTGAGTCCACGCATGGAGTTTGCCGTTGCGCGAACAACCCGAAGTAAGCCTTTTTGACTAGGTTTCATGCTGAGTCCTTATGAATAGGGTTAACTTGTGCGATAGTCACTACAGTGTACGATATCCATGAAGACTTAAGAAATGCTTAAGTGTCAGCGCAAGGAAATTGCAGATGGCCACAGAAAATCATTGGCAAGTGGTCCCCTTCGACGAGTTTGAGTTGCCGTCCGCTCCTGCTCGCACGATTATGCAAAAGGGGCTTGATAAGTTTAAACGAATTGTTGGTATCACCAAAAGTGAGCAAAACGACAGTCAACAGGACGATGCTCCACATTATCGCGAGTTTGACCGTGCGCCAGCGGTCGCTGCTTTAGAAAGCTCCTTCGGTGATTGGGCCGACGACGACAATGCGACTTCGGTACGGTGGTTGATTAGCCCGCCATATTCCGGAGCGGGACAATGTGCGCGTGACTGGGCTAAACAACGGCAATGGACGTTACCTGAACCGCCACCTGCCGAGAATTTAAGCCAGGATAGCCTAGCGGCATGGCAAGGCCCGAAAAAAGGCCAGCCCTGGGTACTAACAACGCTTTCTGCATACTGGCTACGTGACACGCAAAGAATGACATTCCTGCGGACTCTACTCGCTGCACTCATGCGTGGAGATTTCGGGAAAGGTCTGGTGGTGTGTGACAGTTGGACGTTCGCGTTTATCCAGCGCGCATGGACCTTTGAGATCCCCCATTCATACTGTTTTGCCGCAGCAACGCCAGAATTACTCCAACAAGTTGGTATTGAAGCACGAACTAAGCAAGCTCGGGAGTTGCTCGCTGAAACGCGTGGAAACCTAGGTGTTACGATGGCAATTTGGGCGCTGCAACAGCAAGAAAATCCAACTCGACCTGAATTGCCGCGAGACTGTAACGATTTTACTGCTTTTATTCTGCATTCCTTGTTATTGCATCATGGCCTCAGTGAGCAGCAATTGATAAGCGTCTTGCCTCTCATTCCGGCTGCACAACGCAATGTGCAACTCGCCAATTTGGCTGCACACCACATTATCGAACCAAAAAATAATCAATGGCGTGTTGCTGTAACCGCATATCCGTTGGTTCGGGACATGCTTGCCGGTCGTGGTTTTTGGCTGGATCAGTTTTAGGACTCGCAGCGGGAGTTAAGTAATGGACAAAGATAAATTCATGGATGTATTTAAACAGGTGACCAGCGATGTGATCATTGAAATTGCATTGGTCATTGCTGTAGCGACGGCAATCGTCTGGTTGAGTCAGCGTATATTGCCGTGGCTGGCGGACAATCTATTCGGGAAGCGTCGTTTGTTGGTCCTCGCATTTATTCCAACCATCCGCGTTGTCGTGTTTGTATTCGCGTTAGTCTGGATTGTGCCGTTGGTGATTGAGCCAAACGTACAAAACATGATCGCGATTTTAAGCGCGGTCGGTATTGCCATCGGTTTTGCAATGAAGGACTACGTGAGCAGTTTGCTGGCCGGCATTAATGCCGTCTATGAGTTACCGTATAGGCCCGGTGATTGGATAGAAGTAGACGGTGCATACGGTGAGGTAAAGCATGTGGGTATGCGCGCTGTTGAAATCGTCACTCCAGACGACACAGTCGTCTTTATCCCTCACCAAAAACTCTGGACCGGTTTGATATATAACGCGAATAACGGCGGTCCGAGCTTAATGTGTGTGGTCGATTTTTATCTCGCACCAGAGCACGATATTCATGCGGTGAAGCACTTACTTGAGGATGTTGCGCTGACTAGCCCCTATGTGCAGTTAGCCAAACCAATCAGCGTCGTGGTCAGCGAGAAACCTTGGGGAACGCACTATAAATTGAAAAGTTATCCTATTGACCCACGGCAGCAATTTCAGTTCACGACTGACTTAACTGCACGAGGGAAAAATGCGGTACGTGAAGCAGGTTTCAAACTAGCTAGTTTGTCACCAGAGCACGCTGTTCTGGGAGTCCCATAGCCAACACGAAAGGATGCTCGGATTCTTGCTGCGCAACAAACTCAGCTTTACTCCGTAATCCGCGCCAGCCAATGCCAATCAACGATTGTGCGACGGCACCGCCTAACCCGCTGCCCGGACCCAGCAAGATGATGTGGTCCGGCGCAAACTCCTTCACACCCACCTCAATCGCTTTACTAAAGTCATATGTTTGTGTGACTTGATGCCCTAACGTGTACTGCTGCAGGGCACTGGGATTCGTCACACGCTGCTGCCAGATATGACCACGGCCGTCAATCATCGGCACGCTCGGTGCTCGGAACAGAGCTGCTGGCCATGTCGCCAAAGCTGTTTGCGAAGCTTCATTCATCATGGTGGTATGAAATGCGGCATGTCCTGGCAGTAGTAGCGGGAAGCGGTCATCAATGCTTGGCAGTGCTTGCATCGCCGCTTCGCATGCTGCTGTAGTGCCTGCCAGCACGGCATAACCACCGTAGCGAATGGACATGGCGAGATCACCCGCAAAGCGTTGAAGCTGCTCGTTGATCCGCGCCATTAATGTTGGATCGAGTTGCCATTCGTGATTGACCAACGGATAGATAAACTGCGCGCCAGCGCCACCTGCGGTCAAATCAGCCATGCTGTTGACCAAGCGCATGCTCGTATCGGCAGTCCAGCAGTCAGCACAGGCCATCGCGGTATACCAACCCATAGAATTGCCGGTAATAGCAACAACGTCATAGTGGTCGCGATTAATCGCTAAATAGTCGGCATAGCCCGCTGCATAAATTAGACTGGCGGCGTTTGCTGGCGCTTGATGGACACGGCTTTTGTAAAGATCCATGCCATCCAATTCACTCACAGTAGGGCGTCCAAGTTCACGACGAACCGAATCAACTTGGTCGATAAAATTTGATATTTTCGGGTTATTTTCGCCAATATTCGCCGAAATTGAGCCTAACTCCGGCTTGTTATAGGTGCCGCGGCCAGGGCAAACAACGAGTGCTGTTTTCTTCATGATGCGGCTCCTTTTTGTTGATGTAGGGATTTCACCGCTGTCATGATCTGGTCGACCGATGGCAGTACCGTATAGGCGGCCTTTCCAAGCGGAATAAAACTATCCTCCGCATTCACTCGTGCGATGCTAAAGCGACCCGGATGTTGTTCATGTAATACGGTCACTAATTCCTCGCTCAGCGAGCCACGGCGGCGACACTCGTCAACGATAACAATCTTCTTCACACCCTTAAGCTGTGCCACTATTTTGTCAACGTGTAAGGGAACTAAACAGCGAATATCCAGTACTCGCGTGCTGATTCCGTTGGTCTCAAGTTTCGCTGCGGCTTGGCGACTCAAATAGTAGCCATTGCCATAGCTAATTATGGCAACATCACTGCCGCTCCCATGCACGCTGGGCTCACCCAGTTCAGGCACAGTTTCACTTGGATCTGGGTAGGTGCATAACCAACCCCCATCGCCCTCTTGGTGTAAATCACGGGTCATATAGAGTGCAATCGGCTCTAACATAATGACAATTCGCTGTTCGCGTGCAGCCAATGCCACGGCTTGGCGCATAAGCAGAGCTCCCTCGCGCGCATTGGACGGGCAGAGCAAGATGATTCCGGGAATATCACGAAATACAGCAAATGAATTGTCGTTGTGAAAATGTCCACCAAAGCCACGCTGATAGGCAAGTCCAGCAATACGAATCACCATTGGATTGGTGTACTGACCGTTAGAAAAGAATGACAAGGTTGCGGCTTCACCACGGATCTGGTCTTCGGCGTTGTGCACATAAGCCAGAAACTGTATTTCTGGCATGGCGATAAAGCCTTGTTGTGCCATACCAATAGCTAAGCCCAAGATGCTCTGCTCATCCAATACCGTATTTAAAACTCGGTTTGGACCAAAGGCCTCCATGAGGTGTTGCGTGACGTGATAAACACCCCCTTTCTTGGCGATGTCTTCACCACACATGACGATATTTGAATACTGCGCCATCAAGTCATGCAAAGCCCAGTTGATCATTTTGGCTAAGTGCTGTGGCTTGCCAACATTGTGTTTGTCCCACTGAAATAGTGATTTTCGACGCTCTTCAGTAGGGAGCTCAGGAAGTGCTTGTTGACGTACTGGAGGCACAATGGATGCCATAACCGCTTCAGCTGTTTCCAACTTTGGTTGTTGTGCGGCAACCGCAGCAATTCGTGCAATACGTTGTTGTTGCTGTTGCACATGAGTGACTAATTCGGCGGCGCTGAAGAGTCCGCGGCTGATCAATGCGGCGGCCGAATGGAGTAGAGGATCACGTTCGCTATCACGCGCGATCTCTTGCTTACTCCGATACGCCACTTCTGCATCCGCACCGGCATGACCAAACAAGCGTACTGTACGCAAATGCAGAATGGCTGGCTTACGCTTTTCCCGAACATACGCCGCAGCCTCGCGAGCAACCAGGTAGGTTTCAGCGAGGTTGCTGCCATCGGCACTGAAATATTTCAATGCCGGACGTTGACTGAGTTGTTGCTGGATCCAGCCTTGCGGCGTGTGGGTCGAAATGCCCAAACCATTGTCTTCACAGACCATCAATAGCGGCATTGGAATTTGCTGATAGGCAGCCCAACTGGCTGAATTAATGGCGCCGAGAGCAGTGGAATGATTCGCTGAGGCATCCCCGAAACTCACATAGGCGATGGCATCGTGGGGCCATGTGCCTTGATGCTGCAGGCGTTTCGACAAGCCAATTGCGAAGGCGGTGCCCATCGCCTTGGGAACATGAGAAGCAATAGTACTGGTTTGCGGTGGCACATTGAGTGCCAGACTGCCGAGTACTTTGTGACGACCCCCAGCAATGGGCTCATCACTGGACGCGGCAAAGCTCAGAAGCATGTCGTATAAGGGGGTTGTTCCTGGACGCTGCTTTGCCCGTTGAATGAAAAAAGCGCCACTGCGATAGTGCAGGAACGCCGGGTCAGTCACGCGTAGTGCTTTTGCGACCGCCGCATTGCCCTCATGACCCGCACTGCCGATAGTATAAAAACTCTGGCCAGCCGCTTGCATAATACGCGACTGCAAGTCCAGCAGACGACTCGACAGTTGCGTATCAAATAAATCGACGAGCTCCGCATCGGTCAACACGGCTCCAGCCGCTTGCGCATGGGGTAGTTGTTGTTGTTCTATGCGCTGGATAAACTCCACCAGCCATGGGTGCATTGCTGCAGCCATATCAGCCTCCTTGTTGGCTTGGCAACTGGTTTTGAGCTTAGCTAAAAGCTTGGATACCGGTTTGAGCACGACCTAAAATCAGAGCGTGCACATCATGTGTTCCTTCGTAGGTATTCACTGCTTCTAAGTTCATCACGTGACGAATGACATGGTATTCATCGGCAATACCGTTACCGCCATGCATATCGCGGGCGATGCGAGCAATGTCGAGTGCTTTGCCACACGAATTACGTTTAATAAGTGAAATCGTTTCTGGGGGTAATTGCCCAGCATCCATCAAACGGCCAGCCTGTAAACAGGAGAGCAAGCCAATCGAAATATCAGTCTGCATGTCAGCGAGCTTCTTCTGAACCAGTTGTGTAGCAGCCAGCGGGCGATTAAATTGATGCCGGTCTAACGTGTATTGACGTGCCGCATGCCAACAAAATTCAGCGGCGCCAAGGGCTCCCCAAGCAATGCCATAGCGCGCTTTGTTTAAGCAACCGAATGGACCTTTTAAGCCTGAGACGTTCGGTAACAATGCTGTCTCTGGGACCTCGACGTTATCCATCACGATTTCACCAGTAATAGACGCGCGTAGTGAAAATTTGCCTTCAATTTTAGGCGCGCTTAATCCTTTCATGCCTTTTTCCAACACAAAACCGCGGATCTCACCATCCAGCTTCGCCCACACCACGAATACATCGGCAATTGGCGAATTGGTGATCCACATTTTGCTGCCTTTGAGCACATAACCACCGTCTACTTTTTTGGCCGTAGTGCGCATGCCGGCAGGATCTGAGCCCGCATCCGGCTCGGTTAATCCGAAGCAACCAACCCATTCACCGCTGGCCAGTTTGGGTAAATATTTTTGTCGTTGTTCTTCGGTGCCGTATTCGTGAATAGGGTGCATTACCAGTGAGGATTGAACACTCATCGCGCTGCGATAGCCGCTGTCAACACGTTCGACTTCACGCGCAACGAGGCCATAACAGACGTAGTTGACTTCAGAGCAGCCATACTTCTCCGGCAAGGTAGCGCCAAGTAAACCGAGTTCGCCCAGCTCGTTCATTATTTCGCGGTCAAAACGTTCTTCCCGATTCGCCGTCAGTACCCGCGGCAATAGTCGCTCTTGGCAGTACTGGTGAGCGGTGTCGCGAATCATACGTTCTTCTTCGGTCAGCATCGCGCTGAACTGAAACGGGTCTTGCCAATCAAAATGTGGACGAGCCATACGTCAACCTCAGGTTTATTCGAAGGAATATAAATCAGTCGAATCAGGTTACTGAAAAAGGGACACAAGTTAAATAGATTAAAAAAGAATCGCGGTATGACCACTTCAATTGAGTGTCACTCAGACTTGCCAGGAGCATGTTCGGGTCGGGTCATTAACCACACAGCAACCGTGGCCATAATGCCTATTACTGTGAATTTAACCCACAGCGGAGCGATGCTGAAGCTCAACATAATGGCGCTACCACTCATCATCACAATAGCAATGACTTTCGGTTTGCGGCGCACCACACCATAGCGGCGCCACTCGAGAATTTGTGGGCCATATTTGGGGTGAGCCAATAGTTTTTGTTCAATGACAGGCCAGCCTTTACCTCCAGCCCATGCAGCGACCAACAAAAAGGGCACCGTTGGCATAATCGGCAGTACTGCGCCAATCAAACCGAGCACGACCGCCATAACAGCGATGCTGCGCCAAAGCATAATACGCAAGAACTCAGTCATGGTGTTGTAAGAACGAGTTGCACAGTCATTTAGGTTACTCGACATAATAATTAACAAAATAGTGACTTTTGTCACTCGTTGCCGAACTAATTACAAACTAAGCTGGTCTGTATTCTCAATCAAGATCAGATATGGAAAGTCGTTATGCGTTTAGTTGCCTTGTTGTTAGCCACTATACTGGCTCTGCCCGCAGTTGCTAGTACTTCACCGGTATTGCCACCACTGAATGAAGTCATGGCCGGTGGTCTCGATGATGCCGAAGAATTTATCGAAGATTTCGTGAAGGAACATCCCGATCATGCCGAAGCGCATTTTATGCGAGGCGCGATTATGGGAATGCAAGCTTCCGACAGCATATTTTCTGCTCTTGGTTATGCCAAAAAATCACTCAGTAGTTTTCAACGTGCGGTGGAACTGGAACCCGCTTCGGTACAATATCGCCAAGGCTTGATTAGTTTCTACATGGCCGCGCCTGGCATTGCCGGTGGTGATATGGAATTAGCATGGCAACACATTGAGGCGATGCGCGAATTTGATAGCAAAGCGGCGCTGCAAATGGAATTGACCTACTGGCAAGTTGAGGAAGATGACGCGAAGTTCCAAGCTACTTTGCAGCGCGGCCTAGAGGAATTTGCTGAGCACCCAGACTTTCATTTTCGGGCTGGCTTAATTGCGCAGGAACGGAAGAGCTTTGATCAAGCCTACGCACATTTCGATACCTGTTTAACAACCGATATTGAAACTGAAGCAGCAACGAGTGTTGAACTAAATTGTTTGTACCAAATAGGGCGCACAGCATTGTTCAGTGAACAGCGAGTTGCAGATGGTATTCGTGCACTTGAAGACTACCAACAACGAGAATTGACCGACAACGTGCCGGGAAAAGAGTGGGCGCAAGCTCGTTTGGCGGCTCTCTATTTGTTGGCTGACCGCAAGAGTGATGCGCAGCAGTTGGTTCAAGTGATTGATGCAGGTGAAGATGAGAATCTCGCTGAGGAGCTCAAATCGCTCCGTCAGCGAGTAAATATGTAACGACTAGGCTCGAGGTCCTCGACCTTTTAACGCTCCAGAGATGAGCGAAATGAGCAATAGAATAATGAAGATGTAAAAGATGATTTTAGCGATGCCGGCCGCCGTGCCGGCAATCCCGCCAAACCCGAGTACGCCCGCAATGAGCGCTACGACTAAAAAGATAAGTGCCCAACGTAACATAATCTTTCTCCGTGTCGAAAGTGTGTCCTAAGTAAAGACCATAAATCCAAATAAATCAAATATGTCAAGCACTTACGCTTTCTTTACGTTGGCAAGGAGCGAGTCTAGATGGTTGGCGAATTGCATCCTATCACGCTGATTGAGTGGCGGTGGACCTCCGCTTTGCACACCGCTTGCCCGCATCGTATCCATGAAATCGCGGACGTTAAGTCGAGCACCAATGGTGTCTTTGGTATAGCGCTCACCGCGCGGGCTGAGCGCGTGCGCGCCCTTTTTCAATACGTCGGCAGCTAAGGGGATATCACTGGTAATCACCAGGTCACCTGCTTGGCAACGTTCAACGATTTCGTTGTCAGCAACATCAAAGCCGCTGGTTACCGTGAGGGTATTAATATAGGGCGAAGGCGGAACTCGAAGTGGCTGGTTAGCGACCAAAGTGAGCTGCAGCTGCTTGCGTTCTGCGGCGCGATACAAAATGTCTTTGATGACCGTCGGACACGCATCCGCATCGACCCAGATATGCATTAAAGATTAGCTTTTCTAACGTTTAGAGCAATGGCTAAATCGCCAATCGAGACCGTTGCTGTTTCGTTGAGTTTCGCAACCACGACTGGGGCCATTTCGCCATAAACACTATCCAACGTTGAGGTGATCTTGACGGTGTTATCCGCTTGCTCGTCAACTGTTAGCTTGAGCGTAAAGGCGCGGGTACCATTAATCGCAATCTCACCGGTTTTCCCTGCCTCCAGCATGATAGAGGGCTCGGCAAAAAGCTCATTCTGGTGCGACAACTTCACGTCCAGAGTAAAGAGTTGACCAGGTTCAGCGACCGCAGTGTTGATGCTCAGTAAACCCACCAAAACGATCAGTAGATGTTTCATAAACTAGTCCTTGTAGAGTGGCGAACAAGTTCATAAGCTAGCTGAATCTAAATTAAATGGCAAAGCAATGATTGCAAACTACGACTGGCTCCTTTTCGACGCTGACGACACGCTGTTTCACTTTGACGCCTTTGCAGGCCTGCAAAAGATGTTTCAACGTTACTCAGTTGTGTTCACTCGTGCCGATTATGATACTTATCAACAACTGAATAAGCCGTTGTGGGATGCTTATCAAGCCGCCGAGATTGATGCATATACATTACAGACGCGCAGGTTCGACGCGTGGGCTGATCGTCTGCAGGTGAGTTCTGAGCAGCTCAATAGCCAGTTTCTGCAAGCCATGGCTGATATCTGTGAACCTTTACCTGGCGCGCGCGAGCTTGTGCATGCCATTAAACCTCATGTCAATATCGGTATTATCACTAATGGTTTTACGGAGCTTCAGCATGTGCGGTTGCGTCGCACTGGCTTCGACGCCTGGGTTGATGTATTGGTGATTTCAGAAGAGGTAGGCATTGCCAAGCCACATATCGATATCTTTGAGCATGCTTTCGCCGAAATGGAGCAACCACCGCGCGACCGTGTGTTAATGGTCGGGGATAACCCACACTCTGATATTCAGGGTGGAATTAATGCTGGCATTCATACCTGTTGGTTGAATCATCATGGCGCGCCTAGGCCTCGAGGTATTGACCCACATTTCGAAGTTTCAACGTTGGCCGAATTACAGCACCTATTATTTACAGCGGAAGCAAACACTCTATGAGTTGGCTCGCGAAAATCGCCATGATTCCGCTGGCACCTTGGCTGATTAGACAAGGCAATCGTGCTCGACGCGATACGGTTAGATTGCCCGAGGCCAAAGGTGAGCGTTTCAATACGGTTGAGGCGAGTGATCTTAGTGTGCTGATTCTTGGTGATTCTGCTGCCGCCGGCGTAGGTTGCGCGACACAATCTGACGCAATAACCGGTCAGCTGGTACATCAATTACAATCTCGTGGCACCGTGCGCTGGCGCTTGATTGCACAAAGCAGTCTTACTTGTGCCGGTGTTCATGAGCTCTTACTGCAGCATGCGGACGAACCATTCGATGTTGTACTGGTGTCTGTGGGTGTCAATGATGTCACACGGCGAACGCCTATCGCACAATGGCGCTGGGATCTTGAGGTGTTGACCAACGAGTTGGTCAAACGGCATCAAGCAAAATTAGTACTCTTCTCTGCAGTTCCGCCAATGCATCGCTTCACCGCATTACCCCAGCCGTTACGCTGGTTCGTTGGTGAACAAGCGCATAACTTAAATAGAGTTTTGGAGCAGCATTGTCAGGATTTTGAGACTTGCGAGATATTGAAATTTGATATCCCTTTTCACCCACGCTATCTGGCGAGTGATGGCTATCATCCGTCGGGAGAAGCTTGTACCCTCTGGGCTGCTGCAGCAGCGAGTGCCATACTGCAATCCCCCAAGCTACAATTCACGCCGAGCGCAGCGCAATAACCAACCAAAAATTCGCAACTGTGCGGGTACGTAGAATAGATATTCCGGATGCCATTGCACTCCAATCATTGCCTCGCTGTGTGGGCATTCGATGGCTTGTGGAATGTCGTCTAAATCTTTTGCCACGACAGTCAAATTTCTGCCAGTATCGCGCACTGCTTGGTGGTGCAGACTATTCACTCGTAACTTCGTTTTCCCCACAATTGAGGCCAATTGCGAGTGTGGCTCCACAAAAACTTGTTTAGTCGGCAGGAGCCCAGGTCTGTTGTAGGTGCGCGATCGAATGGCACGAATATCTTGATGGAGGTTGCCGCCGCGCACCACATTGATCAACTGTGCGCCGCGACAGATCCCTAATAGTGGTGTCTGGTCTCGCATGGCGTGTCGGATCCAACGCATCTCGAGCTCGTCACGGTCCGGATCATGTTTCACTGGCGCGGTAATTTCACCGCCATAGTGCTCCGGTGAAATGTCACTACCACCACTAATCACCATGGCCGCAAATTTAACTGACTCGGGTGGTTGGTGCCGCACACTAATTCGAACTGCACGCCCTCCTACTAACCAAATAGCAAGCCGACAACACCACCAACTTGGCGACCAGCGTTTGCCGGCCCCAGTTACGCCTATAAACGGTCGTGCCATGCCTGAATTACCTTCACCCAATCCGTTCGATTCACACCCAATAGTGGTCGGTGGGCATCGAGGAACTGCTCGGCGAGTTCATCGAGACTTTCTGCATCGTTTGCTAAGCGCTCAACCACACACCACAAGTTCCACTCTTTTGCTAATGACCACTTCGCATCGGCAATACGACAATCGGGCAATCGATAATGGAAAGTGGGACGTGCATTCACCTTTTCATCATCAATTGCTGCGCGCACCCGTTGCTCATCCAAATCCATGAATGCGGGCAGCATATCGAGCGCCCGATTGCGACTCGGATTCGCCGCCAAATAGTCATCAATCACTTGATTAATGTCAGGTTCACTCTGTTTGAGGATGCGCCGTACATAGTCTTCGGGATATAAATCAATGTAGGGACTTAGCTTGCGCGTATTATTCACATGATGGGCTTCAACCAGCCACCACTGCAATAGGCCAAACGCCTGTAAGTAAGCATGCACCGAATCGGTCGACGGATACTCCACATTGATATGGGTTCCATAGGCAGCGAGCATCGATTCACGAGTACCTTTTGCGCCTGCTTCACGTAAGTTATTCACGAGGCCGTCTAAGATATCAAGAGTATCAATGGCGATGGGTGGGCAGACAATTTCGATAGGGACAACCGTGGTTGCCGCATTGCTTATGGAGTTCCATAACGCCTCCATATCGGTATCTTTAGCTTCAGCGGCGTGGCGCTGCAGATAACTCCAATCGATCTCAACGCGAAAAGTCCCAAGATCACTGTGGTGAAGCTCAGCCATTGCCGCGTGTGATGAACTTTCATCCAACTGAAAGGATTGCTTTAAAACGTCTATGGTCTGCTGTAGATCTAATCCAGCAAATTCTAATTCAAACCCAACGAGACGAGTTTTTCCTTGCGTCGTTTTTAGCTGTTGCGGTTGTTGGTACAACATAGACCGACTCCATTTGAAAGCTGTCTCTATCCTAACAGATTCTGCAGGGAAATATTTTTACCGGCTTGACTATTATTTAGACAGAATCGAATTATACTTGAGATACTGTCCGTTCAGTGAAGGCCTCACGTTGCCCATACTGCAATCTACTGAATCAATGCGAATCAGTTTACCGCGATTGCTCATAGTCGCCGTCGTTTTCCTATTGGCGGTAGAAATTTGGATTCAGTATACCTATGGCCTCAAAGAAAATGATAAGGCTCTGCAGGCTTACTCCTCGACATTAACTGACCTCCAAACGCGTCAAGTCTCCGATCGTATTGCTGATCTCACCGCAGCTTATGAAAGCATGTTGACACTCACGTTGCTTGAATTAGAGGAAATACCAAGAGACGGTGATTGGAAATCCCGTTATGCCAACTATTTTTATGATGTGATCCGCTCAAATCCGCGCCTCAATGGAATATTTTTGGGAACCGAAGACAATGCTTTGCTTGGCTACGTGCGCCTTGACAATCAGCGGTTTGACTTGATGGAGGTCAACAGTAGCGATGAGCGCCAAACTATCAATTTTTGGGAGCTTGATAGCGATGGATTGCCGGTCCGCGTGCGTACCAGCCGCGATGGTTTTCGGGTTGCGACACGACCATGGTTTGAGCAAACCGAACAGCCGTTAAAAATGTATTGGAACGAGCCGTTCCCTTACTACGCTTATAACGTCATCGCGCTGCCATTGAATGTGCGCCTACCCGACAATTGGTTTGATCAGAAGGTGGTGATCTCGCTCAACCTCTACAATACTCAGTTGCAGCAAGAGCTGGCGCGACTCGTGGTCGCGTTCCCAGGTGAAGGCATTCTGCTCGATCAAAATCAACAACTTGTTACCGCTTCGAATAGACAACTGACATTATTTTGTCAGCAACCAGAGCAACCCTGTGAGGCATTTGACGACGCCAGTCAAAATGAAATCCAAGTAGCAGAAAAAAACTATCAATTGACAGTAACGGCGATCCCATTAGATGAATCAACAAACTGGTACTTTGTTGCTCTTATCGATACTGCACAAACCTTAGAGCCGATGCGGCAAGCGCTGCGCACCAATGCGTTACTCAGTGCATCAATCGCCGCACTCGGTGTGCTGGCGTTTTACTTCATCGCCCGATTGGTGGTTCGTCCACTGTCAAAAATGGCCGCGGAAATGGATGCCGCCAGTCAGCAGGCTGAACTTCGGCATATTGATGCACCAGTATTGCCAACGGGTCATATGACTCCGCTGGAAATTAGGAAGCTATCTCGTGCTTTTCAACGATTTGTGGGCGCTATCAATACAGCTTTTGACGAACAACAAGCCATGAATACGGAGCTCCAAATTTGGAAGGAAATTTTCGACAAAGCAAAAATCGGTATCGCAATGTCGGGACAGACCGATCCGACAATTATTCGCTCCAATCCATATTTTGCGAATCTACTTGGACGAACTCCCGAAGAATTAATTGGCACTAAGGTTCGCGATTATCTTGATGCGACGACTCAGGCGAAGTTAGTTGATGTCGTTGCGCGTGTCGGTCGCGGTGAGACTGTGAATTATTCTGGCAATATGCTGCACAGCGCGGGTCATGATGTTCCCGTTATCGTGACCGTGAGTGCGGTCTTAAATGACGCTGGAGAAATTGCCTATCGCATTGCGATGATTCTCGATAGGACTGAAATTGAAGACTTGTATCGACAACTCCAGCAAACGCAACGCCTGCGTTCCTTAGGAATCTTAACCAGTGGTGTTGTTCATGATTTTAATAACTTGCTGAGCGGCATTATTTTGAATGCTGAGTTATTAGAAACTCGGGTAAAACGAATCGAGAACCTACAGCAGCGTCAGCAATTGACCGTTACCCTGCAACAAATTGAAGAGGCGGCAACGCATGCTGGACAACTTGTAAAACAAATATTGCTGTTCTCGCGAGAAGAGAACGATGATGCGGTTGCGGTTGATATCGCGCGTGTGGTGCAAGATTCCATGGTATTGGTTGCAGTGGGACAAGCACCGGACAAGGTCCGATTAGTGGAGGCAGATCCAGAGGTTTGGGTATTAGGCAATCGCTCGCAATTGCAGCAACTGATTATGAACCTACTGAGTAATGCATTTAAAGCGAATCAGAGAAGTCAGAGCGCTCTCCCAATTGAAGTGCGGATTGAAAAAGGTCATTTCAGACACCAGCCAGATCAACCGTGCGCAGTCATTCGAGTGCGTGATTATGGTGATGGTATTGCGAGTTCGCTGCGAGGTCGGGTATTCGAGCCATTTGTCGCGACTGACACGCGAGGTATTGGGCTCGGACTAGCGATTGTAAAGCGAATAGTCGAATTACATGACGGTGAAGTCGATTTTGATTCATTTGCATCGAGCACGCACGAATCAGGTACGGAATTTATTGTTCGACTACCGTTAACAACTCCCCGTCCAGACGATAGCATGACGACGGTTGCGCTGGACCTTACGATTCCCCGTGGAGATATTGTCGTAGTTGATGATGATTCAATATTAATGCGTGCTTTGACCCAACTTCTCAATTCTCGAGGCTGGTCAGCATCGGCGTTTAGTTCTGCAGATAGTGCGTATTCTTATCTTGAGCAGAATGCCAAAAGTGTGCATTATTTGATCACTGATCTTGTTATGAAAGGTCAATCAGGTCGTGAATTGACGCTTGCTGCGAAGCGTCTAAATCCGCAACTGAAAGTTATTTTAATGACGGGTTATTTAGAAGAACGGGAACGGACTCAATTACTTGCCGATGGTGTCGATCACATCGTCTTAAAACCGGTTCAATTGCAGAGCATCATCGATGCGCTTACCGCAATTGCACAACCGCAGTTAGAGAGAGATGACGAATGATCACGAGAATCCTCATAGTTGATGATGATAAAGCAATTAGTGAGAGTCTGCAGAGCCTCTTGGAGTCGCACGATTACCAAGTACAAACGCTCGCATCTACGGTAGATTTTTCCGCAACTCTCGACAGCTTTAAACCGGATTTATTGGTTCTTGATTTGATGCTACCGGGAGCCGACGGGGTAACCGTGTTGGCACAATTGCATGAAGATGCGCCAAATTGTCGCTTGATTTTGGTCAGCGGAGCGAGTGACCGAGTACTGGCGACTGCGGCAAGTGCTGCACAGGAACGCGGCATTCAAGTCCTCGGCGCATTGACTAAACCCTTCAGAATGGCGCAATTGCTAGAACTCATTCACGCTGATCCTATACGTAGCAAAATAGAAGCACCGACGTTTGATTCGGCGATGCGCTTACCAGAAAGCTCTGAAATACTCCGCGCCATGCAGGAGCATGAACTTACCTTCGCGTTGCAGCCACGTATTAGCGCCTCAAGCAAGGTCGTGACTGGATTCGAGGTGTTAGCGCGCTGGGAACATCCGGTTCTTGGCAAAATAGCCCCTGACTATTTTATTCAACTGGCAGAAGAGCATGGCTACATCGGTCAATTGACGCAGTACATATTTGAGCAAGCATTAGCTTGGTTCGTCGAATTCCGAAAAGACTCGAATAAGTTGATACCGGGGCTCGTTGACTTGAACGATTTGCAGTTATCAATGAACTTGTCTGCGTTGCTCTTGGATGATGCTGAGTTTCCAGAATACATGCAACAGCTGTGCGAACGTTATAGTGTTAAGCCGGCGTCGATAATTCTGGAGATCACTGAAACATCGGCAATGACCGAACGCAGTGTCGGTTTAGAGGTTATTACACGTTTGCGGCTTTATGGATTTCACCTGTCCATTGACGACTTTGGAACGGGTTACTCTTCAATGCTTCAGCTCGTTCGTCTGCCATTTACCGAAATTAAGATCGATAAATCATTCGTGATGTCTGTGGGTGACATGTCGGAATCGCGAGAAGTGGTGCGTTCAATCATTGATTTAGCACACAGCCTAGAGATGGTAGCGGTCGCTGAAGGTGTCGAGGACGAAAGCGCAGTAGAATTTTTAGGACGTTGCGGCTGCGATGAATATCAAGGCTTTCATTTTGGTCGCCCAATGCCGCCGGCAGAGGTGTTGCCGTGGTTGCGAGACTACTATCAACATTACGAGTCCGAGCGATTAGCACTGGTGAGCCAATCGAGTGCTTATGGCAGTCAACCAGAACGTCGTTTTGATCAAATTGTGCAACTGGCCGCGCGCCTGTTTGCCATGCCAATGGCGGTTTTTTCATTGATTGATGCGGATACTCAGCATTTTAAAGCGAAAGTCGGTTTGCAAACGAAAAGAGTCGATCGGTCGATGTCATTTTGTGCCCATGTGATGGCGGCAACAACTCGTTTGGTTGTAGAAGATGCACGAACCGACCGTCGATTTAGCGATAATCCGTTGGTGGTTGGCGAGCCATTTCTCCGTTTTTATGCCGGACAAGTGGTTCATGGACCAAGCGGGCACCGGTTTGGTGCATTTTGTGTATTTGATCGAAAGCCAAGACCGGCAAGTACCGTCAATGAACGATTACATGATGGCATCGTCAAGTTATTGGAAGCCGAGCTCAAAATTGAAAAAGAGAGCATGCTGGGTAAGCATCAGGATATCTTCAATGCGCGTGGGTTCGAGGAGCGAATTCAGCGACATTTGGATTTCTTTTATCCTTTCGGCATTCATAGCTGTTTTATTCTAATCAAAATCATCAACTATGATGAGCTTACACGGGAATCATCGGTATCCGAGCGCATGGAACTGGTTGGTAAAATTGGTAACAAGCTTTCACAAACGTTGCGCAAGAGCGATATGATTGGCTATTTGGGACTCGATGAAATGGGTGTATTTATCATGAGTCCCGAAGAAAACTGTGAGCTTGTCGAACATCGCCTGCAGTCTGAGGTAAATAAGCTCTTAATCTCAACGGTAGATGGTGAGAAGTATTGTCGTATTTCATGCGGTGCCAGCTGCACGAAAAACGTTGGCAGTAGTTACAAAGACCTGTTAATTGCTGGCGAGCGCAAACTCTCCCGTCGCGCTCGTAGTTGACTCAACTGAACCTTACGGGCGTAAATCGCCATGCAAGAACTTCACGACAAAGACGACTTTACCGTAGTGTTCAAAAGACCACTTGATACAATCATTTAATGCTTGCATCACAGCGTCATAGTCACCAAATACTTGGGTGCTGAGTGTATTAGTGATGACTTTTACGTCTTTATGCACACTCAAGTGCTCGTTCAGCTTTTCGATAAACCCCTTGATGGGCTCAATGTAGTCATCCGCCAGAGGGTACTTGCTGATATCTATAGTTAATTTCATTATTCCTGCTCTTCGGCTCGTGTAATTTCTAGTTATTTATTTCCCATGAATTATGCCTCAACACCCTCAAAGGTGACCAGACCCAATCATAATCTAGGTAAATATAATCAGACATTATGACAAGTTGGCTTGACATTGATTAATGTGTCAGCTAAAAGTAAAGCAAGCTTGACATCAATGAGGTGAAAAATGACTACACATTCTGGCTCTGATTACTGTGAGAATACCAAGCGGAACACCATGCGCTTGGCTCTGTGGACTTTTGCGTGGCTGATTTCAATGGCACTGGTCAATTTTGGTCCAACCCTTCTTTGGGGGGAAAATGTCACGCTGACTTGGGTCGCGGTAGTGGTCAATCTGCTCTTTGGATTGGTCATGATATGGGCGAACAAAGTGTATTTGATGAGCACCGACGAACTACAGCAGCGCATTCAGTTGCAAGCGATGGGAATTACGCTCGGTATTGGGTTGGTTGGTGGTCTGGCTTACGCCAACTTAGATACCACGAATTTAATTTCAGGCGACGCTGAAATTGCGCATTTGGTGATGCTGATGGGCTTCACTTACATCGTGGCGCTGATTGCGAGCGTAAGGCAGTACCAATGAAGAATCGACTCAAAGTATTACGCGCCGAACGCGATTGGACGCAGGCTGATCTCGCGGATCGATTGAGCGTCTCTCGCCAGACCATTAATGCGATTGAGAAAGGCAAGTTTGACCCGAGTTTACCGCTAGCATTTAAAGCAGCTCGACTTTTCAATTTACGTATCGAAGACATCTTTCAAGACGACGTCGACGAGCCGTCATAGACCAACAAGGATTAAGATCATGTTCAAAGCTATTAAAACCTCTCTGCGCTGCAATCCACAAGTTACTACAGCCATAGCATTTGCTATCACTATGCTTGCAATCAGTTGGCAAATTGGCAGTCACCCAGCGAATGGCACCGTGATGATTCTATTGATTGGCCTCTACTTTGTTGTGACAGGTGTTGGGATCAAGCGTAAGAATAAAGAAACTTAAACGCTTTGGCCACAGGCGTAGCCGCTGCTCCACGCCCATTGGAAGTTGTAGCCACCGAGCCAGCCGGTGACATCCAGTACTTCGCCGATGAAAAATAAGCCGGGTTGAAGTTTGCTTTCCATGGTTTTGGAGCTGACTTCGTCGGTGTTGACACCGCCGAGGGTGACTTCGGCGGTGCGATAGCCCTCAGTGCCGTTAGGTTTGATGCGCCATTGCTGCAGCGTTTCAGCCACTTCAGATAAGAGTGTATTGTTGCAGTCAGCGAGCTTTTTATCCGGCCAGCCTTGTTGTTCGCATAAAGCGAGTGCTAAACGCTTCGGGAACCACTCTTGAATCACGGTTCTTAAGCCCACACGCGGGCGCTGCTGGCGTAATTCGGTAAGATCAGCATAGGTATCAGCGGCAGGACGTAAATTCACGCTCAGCGGCTCGCCTGGCAACCAGTAGGACGAGATTTGCAGCATGGCTGGGCCTGATAGCCCTCGGTGTGTGAACAACATGGCTTCTTTGAAGCTAGCGCGATCATTCTCGGCAACCACATCGACTGCTAAGCCGGATAGCTCGGCATAGTGCTCTTTGTCTGTGTCATGCAAGGTGAACGGCACTAAACCGGCGCGGACGGGAATGATACTGTGGCCGAACTGCTCTGCGAGCTGATAGCCAAGTGGCGTTGCGCCCAGCTTTGGCATAGACAAACCGCCACAAGCTACGACAAGTTTGTGAGCGCTCACTAATCCTGAGGATGTTTTCACCTGATAACGACCGTCGCTATATGCGACGTCCAACACTTCAGTGCGCAGCTGCACGCGAGCGCCTGCAGCATCACACTCATCCATCAACATCCGTACGATGTCTTTTGCCGACTCATCACAAAAGAGCTGACCGAGCGTTTTCTCGTGATAGGCAATACCGTGCTTTTGCACCAGTGCGATAAAATCCCATTGCGTGTAGCGGCTCAGTGCAGACTTACAAAAGTGCGGATTCTGTGAGAGAAAATTCTCAGGGCTGGTGTACATGTTGGTGAAATTACAGCGGCCACCGCCAGAGATAAGAATCTTCTTACCGGCCTGCTTGGCATGATCGATCACGACTACCGAATGACCACGTGCAGCAGCAGTTGCGGCGCAGTGTAAACCTGCTGCGCCGGCACCGATAATCAACACATCAACCGCAGTCGACATTATTTTTTCAATGCTTCCAATACGTGTTCTGCACCGCTCACGCCAAAAGTACCATCGTCTTCAACGAAGAGTTCCGTAACAACTCCATCATGAATAATCATGGCGTAACGCTCTGCACGCAAGCCACCGAAGCTGCCCGTATTCTTGGTCAAGCCTAATGCTTTGTGATACTCACCATCGCCATCGGCTAATAACATAACGCTATCACCAACATTGAGCTGTTTGCCCCAAGCCTTCATCACAAAGGCATCATTCACAGAAACACAGGCAATACTCTGCACACCTGCATCTCTCAGTGCACTCGCATGCTCTACATAACCTGGCAGATGTTTTTCAGAGCAAGTTGGAGTGAATGCGCCGGGCACAGCGAACAAAATGTGCGTACCTTGACCGAAAATTTCAGCAGGATTGAACTGCTGGAGTCCGAGCTCACCCAATGCGGTCAATGTGCCTGCTGGTAAACGTTCTTGTTGCTTAATCATGTTCTCAAACTCCTTGTCGCCAATTACATGGCTGGTGTTGTTGTGGTCAGGTAAACATCGAAACGATGTTTCTTACTGATAATTTGATGGGTGGGTTTGCGTCCACCCAGAAAGTTTGCATGTTGCGGTCGTTTCACCACCACGCGCTGTGTTGCAATGACCAGCGCAGGCGCCAGTAAGTCATCGGCATCTTGGTCGATGCCGACCAACTGCTGGAACATTTGCATGTCTTTCTTTACGGCTGCGCGCTGGGCTTTGTCGCCTTTCGGATACATGGGGTCTAAGTAGACCACATCAAAGGGGTCGCGTGGTTTATATGTCGCAGAAAAACAATCGCTGCCGGCAAAATACAGGCGTTGAGCAAGGTCTGGATCACAATGAGTTAGACGTTCTAGAGCATCTTGCAAGAGCGCGGCTACTTCGGGCTGGCGCTCATTCAGGCCGACGGTTGCACCTAAGGCAGCCAGCACGAGTGCGTCACGTCCCAAACCTGCTGTGCCATCGAGAATATGGAGTTGTTTGCGCTTGTGCATACCGCACGCTCGCGCTATCGCTTCTTGCTTGATGCTTGCACGAGCTGCGCGGGCAGCATGTTCGCCAGCGCAAAAGTCGATACGCAATGGCAGCATTTTGGGCTCGGTAAGCCAACGAAGTGCGAGCCCTTGCGGAGTGGGTTCTAGTTTGAAATCAGCGCTCATGAGAGCCCAAGTCTGTAATCGCTGGACGCTCCATATCGATATGGGGAATATCGTCTTCGAGATATTCTTCACCGATTTCAACGAAACCAAAGCTGCGATAAAAGCGCTTCAGATAAACTTGTGCACCCAAACGAATTGGAGCATCAGGAGCGCGCCCATTACAGAGACCAATAGCAGCACGCATAAGTTCTTGGCCAAGCCCGAGACCGCGTGCTCTTGCCGCAGTAATAACGCGCCCAATACGCGCATACGGTTCTGTTGTGCTCGGCAGAAAAATGCGAGCGTAAGCGGTCATACCTTGTTCGTCCGAACTCCATAGGTGCAAAGCATCCATATCTTTGCCGTCGGCATCTAGGTAGGGGCACGTTTGCTCAACCACGAACACTTCTTGACGAAGCTTGAGTAGCTCATAAAGTTCGGCAAGAGAAAGCTCAGAAAATGTTTTGCAAGTCCACATTAGGGTGCCATCTTCTTCAATTTGGGAGTCATATCAATTACGTTCGAAACTGCATCCTGCGCCGGCTGATACAGGGCTAATAGCTCACCCACACGTTGCCGTCCATCGCCTTTGGGGCTAATAAATCGAGCCACTTGCAGGGTTTGTATTTGCGCACGATGATATAGCAACTGCGTCAGCTCAGTATCATGGTTACTAATCAATACTGGAATGCCGCGCTTGTTCGCAGCATCTGCCGCGCGCCGCGCGAGGTCGCTTTGCTGGTCGAGACTAAAGCCGCCGGTAGCATAGCTGGTAAAATTTGAGGTTGCGGTGAGCGGTGCATAAGGTGGATCACAATAGATGACATCGCCACGTCGTGCGCGTCGAAATACCTTATCGAAACTCATACAGGTAAACGTAGCGCGCTGAGCCTTCTCTGCAAATACTTCAATTTCTTCATGCGGAAAGTATGGCCGTTTGTATTGTCCGAAAGGCACGTTAAATAAGCCAGAGCTGTTGTATCGGCACAAACCATTGTAGCCATGTCGGTTCAGGTAGAGAAACAACAATGACCGCTCGTAGGGATCAGAGGTGCGATTGAACTGTGTGCGCATCGCATAATAGGCACTGGCGCTATTATTCCGCGCGGAAAAGTACTCCATCGCGTCGGTAATAAAAGTCTGCGGACGACGTTTGACAATCTTAAAGAGTTCTATCAAATCTGGGTTGACGTCGTTGAGTACGTAAGCTGGATAATCGGTATTCAGAAATACAGATCCTGCACCAACAAAAGGCTCAATGAGCTTGTTTCCGTCGGGCAGCAATGCTCGGATCGGTTCAATGAGGCTGTATTTTCCGCCTGCCCATTTGAGGAAGGCGCGATTCTTTTTCATGATGAAGCCTTATTGAGGAGCGCTGCGTGCCAAAATAGCTTGGCTCACCGCATCCCAGTCAGTGACCGTTCGCACTTCAGCGCGACCGATAGCTGTAGGGAGTATTAAACGTAACTTCCCTGCCTTCACCTTTTTATCACGTTGCATATATCCCTGCCACTGGCTTAGTGGCATTTCGGGCGCATATATAGGTAATTCAAACTGCTTAAAAAGGCGTTCGATACGCGCGACATCAGCATGAGTAAATTCGCCTTGCTGCTGCATATATTGCGCGGCAATCAAGGTGCCAGCCGCAACTGCTTCACCGTGAAACCAAGCCTTGTAATCGCCGCTTGCATGCGCCGCTGCCTCAATGGCATGTCCGAACGTATGACCCAGATTGAGTAGTGCTCGAATACCATGTTCTTGTTCGTCTTCGGCAACAATCTCGGCTTTGATTTCACAACTGCGAGCGATGGCATAGGTGAGCGTTTCGGCATCACGTTGCAGCAGTGCTTGGGCATTGACTTCAAGCCAGCTGAAAAAGTCTGCGTCGTAGATGATTCCGTACTTAACAACTTCGGCTAATCCGCAGGCAAAATCTCGAGGTGTGAGGGTTTCTAAGCAGTTGGTATCGATAATGACGGCTTGCGGTTGATAGAATGCACCGATTAAGTTCTTGCCGCCGGGGTGATTGACCGCTGTTTTACCGCCAACAGAGCTATCAACTTGTGCCAGCAGCGTAGTCGGAACTTGATAGAAATCGACGCCGCGCTGGAATGTTGCTGCGACAAAGCCAGCAAGATCGCCGACAACTCCGCCGCCTAACGCAATAATGGCGGAATCACGGTTAAAGTTATGCTCAATAAGCGTGGTCATCACTTCGGTGAAACTGGCTAAGCTCTTTGCTTGCTCACCGACATTGATGGTGTGCACGAGCACTGTACGGTCAGCCAGTTGCTGTTGAACGGTGTTCGCATACAGCGGACCCACATTGGCATCTGTGAGAATAAGAACTTGTTTTGGGAGTGTTCGCGGAGCGATGAGATCGGTGAATGCCGTGAGCAATCCGGCACCGATATGGATGGAGTAGCTGCGCTCATGTTGCTGGGGCAAACCGACGCGAACGTGGTGCTTTTGCAGACTCATGAGCGCCTCCTAGACTGGCGTTAAAACGTGATTATAAACCAACCTTCGCGATAATTTGATCTACTACGTACTTGGCACTTTGGTCATCGGTGCGAACCACAACGTCTGCAATTTCTTCGTACAACGCGTTGCGCGAATCAGCCAAAGTTTCCAGAACTTCGCGTGGGTTATCGGCTTCAGCAATAAGTGGCCGGCGTTTGTCACGCTGCGTGCGAGCTAATTGCTTTTCAATAGTGGTTTGCAGGTAGACAACGATGCCACGAGCAGAGAGACGGTTACGGCTCTCCTTGCTCAAAATGGAGCCACCACCCGTTGCCAGTACGATGCCGGTATTTTCGGTCAGCTCTTCGATGACTTTTTCTTCGCGCAGGCGAAACCCTTCTTCACCTTCTAATTCAAAGACCCACGCAATATCGGCGCCGGTACGACGTTCGATTTCTGCATCTGAGTCGAAAAATTCGAGGTGGAGTTCGCGGGCTAATTGCCTACCAATGGTACTTTTACCTGCCCCCATGGGGCCAACCAAAAAGATGTTACGTTTTTCAGCCATATCGTTGCTTTACATCACTTTTTTACTAGCTGTGACTCACGGAATCCGGAGTGTCTCAAGACCATCCTTAACCCAATCGAAAAAGAGGGCGGATTATCGCAAGTCACAACCATTTAAGCAAGGCTTACGGCATATCGTTAACAATTCTCGGCGTTACGAAAATCAGTAGCTCACGCTTCTCATTGATCTGACTTTCGTTACGGAACAACACACCAACGTATGGAATGTCACCTAACAGTGGCACCTTGGTAATGTCGTTCAGAATCTGTTGTTGATAAATACCGCCTAGGACAATGGTCTCGCCATTCTCGACCAACACTTGTGTCGTGATGGCCTGAGTATCAATAGATACTGCTGGACCTGTTGGAGTCGTGACTGTGTCGCCACGTGTATTTTGAGTAATCGTTAAGTCTAGAATCACTCGATTGTCCGGGGTAATCTGCGGCGTAACTTGAAGCCCAAGCACGGCCTTTTTGAAGCTTACCGAGGTTGCACCGGACGAGGCACTTTCGACGTAAGGTATTTCTGTACCCTGTTCGATATTTGCAGTTTTTTGGTTCGCCGTTGTAATACGAGGGCTGGCGATAATCTCACCCTTGTTTTCGCGCTCTAACGCTGACAACTCAAGGTCTAAGATACGACCGTCAGCTAGTTTGGCGACTTGGAAACCGAAGGTCGCTGCTGGGTTTGAAACCGGCAAGTTTACATTCAGACTATTGGTGACATCCGTTCCTGTGCCCCATGGTAGCGCTTGACTGGTATCCACTTCAGGCTCACTGAAGCCCCACTGAATTCCCAAGTCATCACTAATATTGTCACGAACGGTAACCATTCGAGCTTCAATAATGACCTGCTTTACAGGAATATCGAGAATCTTCACCATGCTGCGAACCGCATCAATTTGCGGCTGCGTATCGCGAACCAATAGCGTATTCGTGCGGTCATCAACAGTCACAGCACCGCGATTGGTGAGTAAATCAGAACTCTCAGTCCGTAAAATTGCAGCAATTTCGCTCGCTTTTGCGTAATTGATCTGGATATATGCGCTGGTCAAAGGCGCAAGCTCAGCAAGTGCCTGTGCTGCTTGTAATTGCTGTTGTTCACGCTGCGCCAACTCTGCCGCAGGTGCTACTATCAGAATATTACCGTCGATGCGCTTATCAAGCCCGTTGACGCGTAAAATGGTCTCCAGCGCACGTTCCCAAGGAACGTTTTCAAGACGCAGGGTGATATTACCGCTAACTGATTCTGACGCGACTAAGTTGAGATCATTCTCTTCAGCGAGTATCTGCAACAATTGACGCACAGGCACATCTTGGAAGTTCAAAGATATCGGCTGGCTGCTCTGAATGAAGCTCGAGTCTTCGGCAAGCTCTTGTCCAACGGCGTTCAAAGTCAGGGTCAGACGACCATCAATCTGCTCAAGCTGGTGCCGGAATTCTTGTTTACCGCGAATTGAGATTCTGGTGTTACGACCGTCCCGGAATGTTTCAATGGCGGCTACAGGTGTCGCAAATTGACCGACATCAAGCACATACAGCAACTCTTCTGGAAGTGCTGTATCAAATAAAACTAAATCTAGGTTATTGCCGAATGCACGAGCTTCGTGCTCAACCTCTTCGTTCACTAGAATATGAAGTTCGCCCGCATCACCATGTTTACGGGTGAAGTAAATATCGGTGACCGAACGCTGATTGGAGCGCGCTGCACCACTAGTGCGGACTTCGGCTTGTGCTGCAGGTTCAGAGACGCGAGCCGGTTCAGCGATGGCAGTTTGCCGCATTGGCGCGGCATTGTTATCAGGAATATCTTTGGCAGCCACAAAGACTAAAACCATGACGTCTTTCGAGCGACTCATCAAATGCTCGAGCGGCTGTTTGGTATTGACTCGCAGTAATAAATCGTTGCGTTGTTGAACCACCTCGACACTCTCGAGAAGTGGGTGTGAGGCGACACTCAAACGACCTGGTTGTAAATCGGTCGAGGTGCCGAGGAGCAGGAATTCATGCGTCAGCGGGTCTTTACTGCGCTGTACCATCGGCGAATCAACGCGATCACTAAAGAATGCCTCAAGATTAAAACGTTCGGAACCGAGTGGAATTTGTTCCACGCGAAGCAATTCATTGGCACCTGCACTCAACGGCAACAGAGCGAGTAGAACAATTATTTTGATGAGGTGCTTCATGAGTCGGAACTCCCTTGCGAATTCAGCAATTGCAGAGTGGTATCACGGCGTTGCCAGCAGCCATCGCCTGTCGAAATCCACTCGCGTAGTAATACTTGTTGCGGCGTAATTTGCATCACTTCACCGCGATTTAGTCCAACGTAATCACCCAGCTCAACGCGATAGAGGCGACCGGTATTTGAAATAAGTAAAGCACTGTATAAATTATTCGATGATTTGAGGGTACCTGATAAGGTCAATTGATCGAGCGCCACGCCCTCAAGCTCACTTTGACGACGATTCAGATCGGGTTGCGGACAATCACCACCTACATTGTCTATCGCACGAGCTTGCACAGGCGCCGAAACAAAGGGGTCACGAACATCACGGCCGGTGTAGGCCACTCGTGCTAACTCCGGTAGTTCCGGTGCTGGCTTGATAGGCGGTGCTGGCATTCGCTGCACTTCTTCGGTAAAGGCTTCCAAGTCACTGTGGCTGCCGCCACTGCAAGCAGTCAAAACACTCAAACTTGAAAAAATAAGCAGTGTTTTTAGTCTCATTGCTTGGCCCTCAACGTTTGTTGTTGATAGGTTTCAGCATTGATATTCAGCACCAAGGCATCGGTAATATCATCCTGGCGCAAGGTAAAATCTTTAACGCTGATAATACGGTGTAAGCCGGCAACTTGGCCGACGAAATCACCAATTTGATGATACTCACCACGGAGCTCAATACGCATCGGTAGCGCGGTATAAAACTCGCGCTCAACGGGCGCCAACCACTCAATACGGTCAAAACTCAGTCCGCTCTTGGTGCCTACTAAGGTGATATCGTCCAATAACTTAGGCGTTTCATCTGTATTCGGTAGCATTGCCAATAAGGTTTCGAGGTCTGCATTCATAGTTTGCAGTTGCTCTTGATATTTAGGCAGATTCACCGCGGTTTGATACTTAGTACGGTAATCTTCTTTTAATTGTACTTCGCGAGCTTCGTCTTTCTGATACGCAGCCCATTTGTCAGCGATGACAAAATAATAGCCACCGACAATAACGCCGATACCAATAATCACCAGCACAGCCAAGCGGAATGGCCAGGGCCAATAAGGCAGGTCATTGATATCTAATTCTTTGAGGTTTGGCATTTTTTGATTCATAACTGCGCTCCCTCAGTTTTGGCGTCATTGGAGCGAATTCGAACGATCAAATTAAAGGCCGCAAAATCAGAGCCCGATACAGTGCCAGTGCGGTCAGTGACAACCTGACGAATTTCTGGGTCTACGAAAATAGGCGATTCTTTTAAGTTGCGTAAGAACTCAGACACTCGATTATTGGAAACTGTATTCCCACTGATGGTTAAGGAGCGTCCGCGCTTTTCTATTCCAGTAAGGAAAACACCGTCAGGCGTGCGCTCTGAAAACTCATTCAAAATCATGATGGCGGTATTGCGGTCTTCGTGCAGCGATTTAATCAGCTGAACGCGGTTCATGATCTGATCTTTCTGTTTATTGATATCTTGGATTTCCGCAATTTGCGCATCCAAAATTTGGATCTGGCCGAAGAGAAAGGTATTTCTGCTCTGTTGCCGTTGTTGCATGTCGGCGATGACAAGAAATGCGATACCGACTACAACACTGGCAACCACAATCGCAATACCTGCATGGATACCAAACTCTTTCTTGGCTCGCTGGCGTGCAATTTCACGCCACGGTAGGAGGTTTACGTGTGCCATGGTGTAAAGCTCCGTAGTGCGAGACCCACTGCTTCAACAAAGCGTGGGCCATGGTCGTGCAGATGCTGCAATTTTTCTGGCAGAGGGAAATGGTCAAACGGGTTGAGCGCAATGACGGGGTAACTGACCTGCTGATTTAGCGATTCCAGCACTACCGGGATCATGGCGCCAATGTTCACGACTACTAAGGCTGCGAAGGTCTTATCGCTGGCGCCGCTTTGGTACATCTGTACCCCGCGATTGGTCTGCGACCATAAATTCCCGAGGTAATCTTGAATAAATAAATCGGATAAGTCTTCGAGTTCATTAGCCCGTAATTTCGCGAGCAATTCACCGTGCTCGACCGCACCATTTTGGTCGAGTGAGCTTAACATGCTTACAATACCGCCACTTTGGAAACGGTTAAACGAAACTTCACCCTGGTTAAGCACGATAGTTTGTGTCGTGTGCATGCCGATATCAAGAACCAAAATAGGTAACTTGCTACTGGCCACTTCTGGTTGTAGATGAGGCAGTAAATAGTTGCAGGCGCGCAGAATAGCCTGATTATCAACGTCCATAATAGTGACGTTCAAACCGGCGTCTTCAAAAACTTGTACTCGAGTGTCAACAGAGACCATTCGCGTTGCGGTGACTAACACGCGTTGTTGGCCCAATATAGTAGGATGATCACCGAGACTTTCGAAGTCATAACGCACTTCGTTCAGCGGGAAGGGTATGAGTGCTTCAGCCTCGGCCTCTATTTTTTCGGCAATAGCTTCATCGTCTAAATCAGCGCTGACGGCAATTTGTTTCGATATCGCTAAGTTACCAGACACGGCTGAGACGACGTCTTTGGTCTTGCCCGAAAGCTTCTTCCGAGCTTGCACCACAATTTTGGCAAGTTTCTCGATATCGACAATTTCGTCTTCGGTGATCACACTTTTCGGCAAGGCATGCTCAGCGACGCCGATGACCTGATAGGTATCTTCGTGCGGTAACAACTCCACAGCCTTAACTGCATCAGTTGCGATGTCGATGCCAAGACCTGGTTTCTTCCCCAGACCAAACAGCCCCATAGCGCTCTCCCAAACTCTCAATTCGGCATTCTATTAAAATTGTACTATGCCGAACATCATATTACGCTTAAAGGTAAGCATAGTGCAAAGGTCTTTGCACGGTAAAAATAACACTTATAGTTATTTTTTAATCTTTCTATAATAGTCTAAGTCTATTGGCAACGCTCAATTCGCCAAAAAAATTCGCAGTAAAATAGAGCAGTAAGGGGCAGTTTTGAAGATTTTAAAGTGGTTTCTGATCACATTTGCGGCCTTGACCGTGCTGGGCGCATTGATGACCGGCGGTCTCTACTGGTACATGAAAGATGACCTCCCAAGTGTCGCTGAGCTGCGTGAAGTACGTCTGCAAACCCCTATGCAAGTGTATTCCTCTGACGGCGAACTCATCGCTCAATTCGGTGAAATTCGGCGAATTCCTCTGCGTTTGGACGAAATTCCAGCAACCTTGCAGGAAGCTTTTTTAGCGACCGAAGATACGCGCTTCTACGATCACTTTGGTATTGACCCGATTGGCGTTGCTCGAGCCTTCTTCCAGTTGATGGTCACCGGTGAAATTCAGGGGGGTGGGAGTACCATCACGCAGCAGCTCGCGCGTAACTTCTATTTAAGCTTTGAACAAACATGGACGCGAAAAATAAAAGAAGCCTTTATTTCCCTGCATATGGAGAGTCAGCTCAGCAAGGATGAAATTCTGGAGTTGTACTTAAATAAAATCACGTTTGGGCATCGTGCACATGGTGTCGGCGCCGCAGCGCAGGTTTACTACGGTAAAGAAGTGGGTGACTTGACGATTGCTCAAATGGCGATGATTGCAGGTTTGCCAAAAGCCCCTTCAACCATGAATCCCATTTCGAACCCAGAACGAGCCCGGGAGCGTCGGGCAGTGGTGTTGGGGCGGATGCTGGATGAACAGGTTATTACTCGTGATCAATATGAAAACGCGGTGAAAGAGCCGGTTGAAACCCGTTTCCACGGGCCAGAAGTGACGATGAGCGCGCCTTATCTCGCGGAAATGGTGAGAGCCGAAATGGTCACGCGATACGGTGAGGATTTAGCGTATAACAGTGGCTTTAAGGTCTACACCACGGCCAGTGCAAAGCAGCAGCGCGCGGCACAATTAGCGGTGCAAAACAATTTACACGCTTATGACGAGCGTCACGGTTATCGTGGCCCTGAGGCGATATTGTGGGAAGCGGAGGAGGACGCTTGGCAGCCTACGCAAATTCGCGAATATTTGCGTGACGTTGACGCACTGGGTTTGACCTATCCTGCAGTAGTGCTGGGTGTACAAGACCAACAAGCAATGGTGCTGCGCGGCAGTGGCGAGCCCGTTACCCTGAGGTGGGATGGACTGAAGTGGGCACGTCCCTACATGAATGCTGAACGCCAGGGAGCTGCACCACAAAATGCAGCGGAAATCTTAAAAGCTGGACATCTCATTCGGATCCGTTTAACTGAAAATGGTTGGCGCTTGGCACAGTTGCCTGAGCCTGGCGCTGCTATTGTTGCTTTGCGCCCTCAAGATGGTGGCATTGCCGCCGCAGTGGGTGGTTATAGTTTCCGCATCAGTCAATACAATCGGGCGACTCAAGCAGAGCGACAAGCGGGGTCTAACATCAAGCCGTTTATCTATTCGGCTGCATTAGAGAATGGATTTACGTTAGCAACATTGGTCAACGACGCACCTATTAACCAATGGAATCCAGGTAGCGGTATCGCCTGGCGCCCACGTAACTCGCCGGATGTATACGAAGGACCGATCCGAGTTCGCGAAGCCTTAGCGAAATCAAAGAACGTGGTGTCGGTTCGATTACTGCGCTCCATGGGTGTAAATACAACGGTTGAATATTTGACGCGGTTTGGTTTTGCTTTTGACGAGTTACCGCGCAACGAATCGTTGAGTTTGGGCTCTGCGTCGATGACTCCGCTTGAGATTGCGCGTGGTTACGCTGTGTTTGCGAATGGCGGCTTCTTGGTCACGCCTTACTTTATTGAACGAATTGCCGATGCCAGTGACACAACCATTTTCCAAGCTCGCCCTGCAGTGGCTTGTGTGTTGTGTGAAACGGAGCGAGAAGTAATTCAGGCTCCGCAAGTGATCACGGAGCAGAACGCATTCTTGATTACACAAGCCATGAACTCGGCAGTTTGGGGTGGTGGAAGTTGGCAGCACAAAACCGGTTGGAATGGTACCGCTTGGCGCATTCAACGCTCGCAACCTATTGTTCGTAAAGCCGATCGCAATATTGTGGGTAAAACGGGTACAACCAACGACGTTAAAGACACCTGGTTCTCGGGCTATGTCAGTGGTTTAGTAACGACCGCCTGGGTGGGTTTCGACAATCTTGAGCGCGCGTTGGGCTCAAGCACTATGAATGAAAATTTAGATAGTTCTGAGCAAGAAATTAGTGGTGTTGAGGCAGGTGCGAAAACCGCTTTGCCGATGTGGATTGAGTTTATGGAAACAGCGGTTCAGGACGTTTCAACCGAGCCATTTGATGTGCCACCTGGCCTCGTGTCAGCACGGATTGATTTGGCGACCGGAAAACTGAGTCGTAATAGCGACTATACCACTGGGTTTGAATACTTTTTGCCGGGCACTGCACCCACCGAATATGCGGAAGAAGGTTCTTCATCGTCGAATATTTTCGACGATGAAGACTCTATTTTCTGAGAAAGTTAGTCGTCAGCTCGGTTACTGAGGCGACTCAGTAACTGATTCAAATCAGACTGCACGCCGCCGGCAGTGACCTCTTTGCCGGCGCCGGGTCCGCTGATAACCAACGGCATTTCTGAATACCAATCGGTGTAAATAACGAAGATATTCTCACCCGGTATTAAATTGGCAAGCATATCGCCCTCGGGAATGTACTCAATACCGACTCGCGCTCGCACATAGTCATCGTCTTGACGGGCAAAGCTTGCGAGTAAGCGTGGCACTTTACCGGTTTTCTGAGCGTCAGCGTAAAGATCTTGCATGGAGTCGTCGAGCTCAGGCAACCGTTGCATAAACTCTTCGAGCGAAATATCTTCGAGATGCTCTGGCAGCAAACTATCGATATCAATATCTTGCCAGTCGAGTTTCAATCCGATTTCGCGAGCCAAAATCAGGAGTTTTCGAACAATATCTTGGCAAGTTAAATCTTCTCGAGGATCGGGTTCACTTAGACCGCGAACCTTCGCCTCTCGAACTAAGTCACTGAACTTCACATCAGCATTGAAGTTTTCGAATAGCCACGACATAGTGCCCGAGAAAATACCAGAAATACTCCGAATTTCATCGCCCTGATTGCGCAGATCATTGAGCGCATAATTCAGTGGCAGGCCAGCCCCCACGGTGGTGTTGTAGTACCACTCACGTTTGTACTCGCGCTGAATCGTACGAATTTCATTATACTGGGCCTCACCAGAGGCGCCGGCGCGCTTGTTGGCACTAATAATGTGTAATCCGTTCGCAAAGAAGCTGGGGTACTGTTGCGCCACTTCAATAGAGTCAGTGAGGTCAAGCATCACCAGTTCATCATACGGGGCATTGGGTAGCTCTGTGATCAACTGACTCATTTCATAAGGCTTCGCCAGTTGCTCGAAGCTGTCTTCCCAGTCGGTTAACTCGACGCCATTGTAGTCCAGCCACAGACGGGTCGAGTTGACGATACCGATAATCCGCACATCCATTTGCTCATTAATACGCTCGCGTAAACGTCGATACAGCGACAACCAAGCACTACCGATGTTGCCACGGCCGACAACCAGTACGCCAAGGCTGCGACGATAGTTAAAGATTTGACTGTGCACTCGGTTCAGCAAGCGGTTGTCGAGTTTTTGCTCGAGAATGGCGATAACGGCATTCGCGTCTGGCGAAAAGCTCAACCGGCGTAAATTCTGCTCGCTCAATTCGCGCTTGAATACTTGATACTCTTCGGTTTCCTGGATCCGATTACCGACCATCGCAATCATAGAGTAGCCAGACATTTGGGTGACGTGGTCGTGTACATCAACTTGTTCAAGCCAATGCGTCATGAAATCCAAATGGTTCTGGTGATACGCATAATAAGCGTGTTGTTGTTTGACTTCGTTCCAGCTGATCAGCGGTGTCAGGTCTAGATCTTCGAACTGTTGTACGAGCTTGGCATCACTCAAATCAACCCGGAACAAAACCACTTCGGACAGTGCAGTCAGTACTTTGCCGCGAGGCTCTGTATCATCATATTGGCCGATACGAGTTTGCTGGTTTTCAACCTTTAAGCTGGAGCGAACGGCAATGACCATACGTTCACGATTGACGGGTTGAAAGGTGCGCGGATGCAATACAGGACTGCCCAAACGCGCTAACTCTTCGGCTTCTTGCCAATCTAAAATGGGTAGGCTAACAACCCGCTCGACCTTGCGGGGGTCAGCTGAGTAGACACCGGCGACATCTTTCCAAATCGTGACTTGTTTGGCATCAATAAGGCTACCAACCAAAGTCGCGGAGTAGTCGCTGCCGTTGCGACCCAAAATAAGGGAATTGCCCTCAGGGTCACGGCAAATGAAGCCAGTGACGATAAAGCGAGTGCCGTGATGCGGAGCAATGCGCTCTAGGAGTGCTTCACGAGAAGGCTCAACGCGAATAAATGGCTCAGGTGCGTCATCGGCAACCAAAAAAGTGCGCGCATCAATGTAGTCGGCAGTAATGCCTTGTTGAATCAGCAGTGCAGACAATAGTCGCGCTGACCAAAGCTCGCCGTAGGACAACAGTTCTGGGCGACGAGTGATTTCTTCTTCGCCATCGAGCCATCCCTGCCAACGGTCAAAATCTTGCTCAGACAACTCTAAAATGCGTTCTTGATGCTTGCCGGACAGAAGATCGTTGATCAGTCCTTGCTGATATTTTTTTAATTGGTTCAGTAGAACTTGCGCGATGCCGAGGCTATCTTCGTCATGCGCTGCCTCTTCCTTGGCATCAATAATGGCCAGTATGCGGTTGGTCGTATCGCCAGCGGCTGAGACGACCACTAGGTCGCTCGCTCCAGCGTACTCAGTCACGATGCGGGCGACGCGGCGGTAACAATAGGCATCGGCAAGGCTGCTGCCACCGAATTTGTGTACTTGTACCTGGTCTGCAACGGTTTGTATCTGTTCTTCTGTAATCTTGGTTCCAACCACCATGATGCGTGTGCGTTCTCCTGTATGCATGCGCGCAAAGCATTGATTATAGATAAGGTATGCCAGTCTATAAAGCGACTTGCTTGGTTTTTACTCAAAAAGACGTATAGATAGCTAAAAGTTGACTGTAGCGGTGAGGGCAGTACAATTCAATACAAAGCTTGGGGTTATGCGACGAGGTGAGCATGAAGTGGGACGGCGAATACATTTATCCATACGTGGAACACGGTCATAAAAGTGAACACGTCAAAAAAATAACGGTATCGATTCCAACGCGAGTCCTGAAAGTTCTGACGGACGAACGAACTCGTCGTCAAATCAAAAACCTCCGCCACGCCACCAACAGCGAACTACTGTGCGAAGCCTTTTTACATGCTTTTACGGGCCAACCGCTACCTACTGACGACGATCTTCGCAAAGACAATCCCAACAAAATTCCAGCTGAAGTGCGCTCCGAACTGGAGCGCCGCGGCCTCCCCATCCCCGACGAAGACTAGCCCCGCTCCGGGCGCGAGGCCGGTTGTTGCTCCGCTCCGGCTTAAATCGTGTTCGCTTACCAAGGGACGCCGCGAACCCATCCATGGGGGCTTGCGTCGCGCATCCATGCGCGACACACCTAACCTACAGTTAATAGTGAACTGTGAATAGATAATCGAGAGTTACTAGCTAATAGCGTTACTAGAGTAAGTACTCCAATGCGATTTCATCGCAGGCGTGTTTCTTCGGACAGATCTCGCAATCCTTCATGACTTTCTCCGGCAGCTTTTCTTTGACGGTCAGCTTGAAGTTGAGCTTGCCGAAGAACTCTGGAACGCGCGTGAGAACGATGGTGCGAGTGATGCCCAGTTCACGAGCTTTCCAAAGCAGGAAGGCGACGAGCTCGGCGCCAAGTCCTTTACCTTGAGCGACGGGAAAGAGGCCTAGCGAGCGGATTTCGGCAAGGCCAGTGCTGTACACATAAAGTGCAGCGCAGCCAACAATTTCGTCGTTGAGCTCGGCAATAGCGAAAGTCTGGATGGCTTGCATGATGTCGGCTTTGCTACGTGGCAAGTTCTCACCCTGTTCGGCCCAGTAAGCGATCAGTTCGCAGATTTTATCGACATCGCTCAGGCGGGCTTGACGCACGTGTTTGCTCGCAGCTTCGGCGGCATGGAGCCAATCGCTGGCGTGTTTGATGGCTAGGCGGACGGCACTGGGCGCGGTACCACCGAGGGCGCGGCGCTGATTCAATCCGTAGCGAATGTCGAGGATTGGGTAGACATCATCCTCGATTAAGTCGCTAATGGTCTTAAACTGCTCAACTGATAATTGCTCGAGTGCGACCCCGTGTTGCTGTGCGAGTTGCACGGCGCTTCCGGTCAAATGGTGGGCATCTCGAAAGGGTACGCCTTTGCTCACTAGATAATCGGCAAGCTCGGTGGCGTTGCTGTAACCGAGAGCTGCTTGAAGCTCAGCATGCTCAACGTTAACGCGCACATGCGGAATAGCAAAGGTGCACATTTGTAGGCATTGCAAGTAAGTATGCAGCGCTGCAAATAGGCCTTCTTTGTCCTCTTGCATGTCTTTGTTATACGCGAGCGGCAAGCCTTTTAATGTGGTTTGTAACGCAACTTGATGGCCGATAACACGACCTGCTTTGCCACGCAGTAGCTCGAACAAATCGGGGTTTTTCTTCTGTGGCATCAATGAGGAGCCACTGCTAATTTTGTCGCTCATGCTGAAGCAGCCTGACTCACCCGAGCAATAGAAGATGGCATCCTCAGCCAAGCGTGAGAGGTGTATCATGCCGATACTGGCAGTGTTCAAGAGATCCAGTGCAAAGTCACGGTCGGATACACCATCGAGACTATTTTCATTAGCCTGACGGAAACCAAGCTCCTGCGCGAGTAAACTACGATCAATAGGGGCTGTGGTGCCGGCAAGTGCTCCACTACCCAGCGGACAAAAGTCCATGCGTTTGAGGCCATCTTTAAGGCGTGAAACATCGCGCTGCAACATTTGCACGTAAGCCATGGCCCAGTGACCAGCCACAATAGGCTGTGCTCGTTGCAGATGCGTATAGCCCGGCAACAGTGCATCGCTGTATTGCTCCGCAAAGTTCAGCAATGCTTGAATGAGGACTAAGTTGGTACTCACGAGCTGTTGCGCAAACTGCTTGCAGAACAATCGCAAGTCGGTTGCAACTAAATCATTGCGACTCCGACCCGTGTGCAGCTTTTTCGCAGTACTACCGATACGATTAATAAGCTCGGCTTCCACCCAGCTGTGAATATCTTCGGCATCGGTTTGTAAAGGCAACTGCGGGTCTTTTGTCACCGCTTTGACGAGGTCTTGCAGTGCCGTTTGTAACTGCTCATTTTCATCGGCAGTCAACAATTCTGCAGCATGGAGTGCTTGCGCCCAGGCCTGTGAAGCCTGCAAATCAAAGGGTGCTAGCACATAGTCAAAGGCTAGTGAGTCATTAAATTGTTTGAACTCAGCGGCACTCGGCTCACTGAAACGTCCACCCCACAAACTCATGATGATTGATCCCCATCTTCGGCTTGGCCATGTAGCGCCCGTATACGCGATGCCAGGCTATAGAGACGAATAAAGCCTTCGGCATGCTTTTGATTATAGACTTCGTCTTCATCAAAGGTAGCAAACGCATTGGAATACAGGCTATTTGGACTCTGCCGTTGAGTCACGGTCACGTTGCCTTTGTAGAGCTTCACGACAACGTCGCCAGTTAATGGCTCGGCGATAGTTTCGGCAGCGGCTAATAGTGCGTGGCGCAGTGGAGTAAACCAGCGGCCGTCATACATGAGTTGAGCGAATTCATTGCCCAAACGAATACGGTAATCGAGCACGCTGCGGTCAAGAACTAGCGACTCCAATCCGAGCAACGCGGCACGCAGAACAGCTCCTGCAGGAGTTTCATAACAGCCACGTGACTTCATACCCACTAAACGGTTTTCGACCATATCGAGACGACCTACACCGTGCGCTCCAGCAACACTATTTAAGTGCAGAATAGCGTCAACGGCACTATATGCCTGACCGTCAATATGTGAGAGTTCGCCCTGGTTGAAAGACAACTGTATATATTGCGGTTTGTCGGGTGCTTGTTCCGGCGCAGCGGTCCAGGTCCAGACTTGCTCGCTCGGCTCACACCACGGATCTTCGAGCTCGCCACCTTCGGTTGAGATGTGCCAGAGGTTGGCGTCACGACTATAGATTTTGGTCGCCGACGCACTACATGGGATATTCCGTTCCGCTAAATATGCCAGCAACTGTGGACGAGAGCGCATCGACCACTCACGCCACGGTGCAATGACTTTGAGTTCAGGTGCTAAGGCGGCAAAGGCCGACTCGAAGCGAACTTGGTCGTTGCCTTTACCAGTGCAGCCGTGGCACAGCGCATCAGCGCCCACTTGTTTAGCAATAGCGACCTGAGCTTCGGCAATAATAGGTCGTGCTAAAGCTGTACCGAGCAAGTACTGACCTTCATAGATGGCGCCAGTTTTGAGCGTTGGATAGATGACCTCGCGAGCAAACTTTTCTTTCAAATCCACTACATGACAGCTACTCGCTCCGGACGCGATAGCTTTGGCCTCCACGCCTTCTAGTTCCTCATCACCTTGGCCAACATCCGCCACAAAAGCGACCACTTCGCAGTCATAATTTTCTTTCAGCCAAGGCACAATAGCGGAGGTATCCAAGCCGCCCGAGTAGGCTAAAACAACTTTGTTAACACTAGAATTCATGTGGCAGATCCTTCAAATAAAGTCACTAATATGGCGTTTTGTGCATGTAAACGGTTCTCGGCTTGCTGCAGAACCAGTGATTGCTCGCTATCGATCACCTCGGCAGTCACTTCACGACCCCGGTACGCAGGCAAGCAATGCATAAAGAATTTTGCGCGCAAACGTTTCATTAAATCCGAGTTGACCTGATAAGGTGCAAAGTCGTGCATGACTTGGTTGTTATCTCGGTTTTGTCCCATCGAAAACCATGTATCTGTATAAATAGCATCGGTTTCTTTCAATTGCGTTAAATCATGCGTCACTGTAATCGTCGCACCGGTGCTGGCACCGAGCTTTTGTGCCTCTGTAATGCGTTGCGCATCAGGCGCATAGCCTTCCGGAGTCACAATTTGCAGTGACAACCCGGTTAATGCAGCGCCAGCAATTAAGGCATGACAAACGTTGTTGCCATCGCCCATCCAAGTCAGGTGCGTTTGCTTCAAATCACCGCACTGTTCTTGCAATGTGAGTAAGTCCGCGAGAGCTTGGCAGGGATGGCATTCGTCGCTTAATGCATTAATCACTGGTTTAGGCGAAGCCTTGGCCAACTCGGACAAGGTCGTTTGTTGATAGACCCGCGCAACAATAGCGTCATGCCACAGCGCCAAATTCGCGCCAACATCGCTGGCCGGCTCGCGTTCACCCATAAGGCCCGCAGCTTCAAGATAAATACTATGGCCGCCAAGGCGATTAATACCAGCGGCAAAGCTGGCGCGCGTGCGTAATGAGGGCTTTTCAAACAAGAGCGCAATACTTTTGCCGTGCAGAACTTGGCTCCACGCTGCTGGACGTTGTTTGATGGTATGGCTGAGTTGCAGTAATGCGTCAGCTTGTTGCGCGGTTAAATCGCGCAGTTGCAATAAATCATGCATGTATTCGATTCACTTCTATTGGTTTATTCAAGAGTTAATGAGTGGCATTAGTCGATGCGAATGCGGGTTCCGGCTGCTTCACCCTTTGCCAATCGGGTTAGCGCTGTGGCATCTTGCCAGCCGGCCACCGCGATGCTTCGTCGCGAGGCTTTAGCTGCGGCTAGCGCCGCATTGAGTTTGACCACCATACCGTCACGAATGGTGCCATCGGCCAATAAGGCTTCGGCTTGATCGGCGCGAATGGTGTCGATGAGTTGTCCTTGTTGGTCAAGAATTCCGGGGACGTCGGTCAGTAAAATCAGATCGGCATGCAGCAATTGTGCGACGGCTGCGGCTGCTAGATCAGCGTTTACATTGAGGCGTTGACCTTCGACGCTGACACCGATGGAACTGATGACCGGAACGAAGTTCTGGTCGAGCAATAATTGCAATAGGGTGGCATCGTTCGGCTCGGGGTTGCCAACAGCACCAAGCTCGCTATTGATCGAACAACGAATGGAGTGACCAGCAAATAGCGTGAGGCCGACGGTATTTAATCCAAGCTTCTGCCCTACCGCGCACAAAGCAGAGTTCACATCGCCCGCAAGCACACCTGCCACTATCGGCATGTGGCTTTCCAAAGTAACGCGCTGACCAGCTACTTTGGCACTCTGAAAACCCAGCTGTTCGAGCTGCTTTTGAACCTGATCGCCGCCACCATGAACCACGACGAGCGTGCGAATCGCCGCTAGACGAACCAATATGGTGAGCACATGCTCAAGCGCTGTCGCATCTTGCAATGCACGTCCACCAAGTTTGATAACCAGAGGCGTTGTCATACCACCCCCGAAGACTGCATCAGTCCAGTTTCGGTGCAGAGCCCAAAATATTGATTAGCAAGTTGAACCGCTTGAGATGCCGCGCCTTTGAGCAGATTATCAATGGCAACACAGATAACAATGTGATGGTTCTGTACTTGCCAATACACATCGGCAAATGGCGTGCGATCGATGTGAGCCTGCGCTGGGGGCTGCTTCGCTATGCGGATAAGCGGCTGTGAGTCGTAAGCTGCTAGAAACGCTGACTCGACGTCTTGAATCGAAGCATCGTCGGCAAGTTGTGCATAGATAGTCGCGACAATACCGCGTTTGAAATTACCCAGATGGGGAACAAACACGACATCACGTTCCACAAATTGGCTAATTTCTGGTTGATGACGATGCGTAGTGACGCCATAGGCTTGCAAACTAACCTCAGCAAATTGCGTGGTCAGATTAGCCTTCCGTCCAGCTCCAGAAACGCCACTTACTGCACTAATAAATGGTGTGCAGTCTTTTCGTAACAGTTTCGTGATCGGCTTCAAACCAAGTCCAGCTGCGGTTGGATAACAACCGGCTACTGCGACCAGAGGTTCGGTACCTTTTAGCTGAGTAAATTCGGCTATGCCGTATGGAACGGAGTGAGTATCCGCAAGTTCTCGCGTGAACCCATAAGTTGCTTGGTGCAGAGTTTCATCGCGCAGCCTAAACGCGCCTGATAAATCAAACACGGTAATACCTTGCTCAATCAACTGCGGGGCAATTTCTGCGCTGGCCTCATGCGGGAGCGCTAAAAAAGCCACTCGAACCTGCTGACCAAGGGTAACCAACAGATCCGAGTGCCAAGGTTGCAGAACTAAATCTAACCGACCCTGTAACTGTGGATATAGAGTTGCGGCTGACTCTGCTGTGCGCGCGCTGGATGTAAAAGCGTGAACAAGGTGAAAGTGCGGATGCTGTTGGAGTAGCCACACCAATTCAATGCCGGTATAGCCACTGGCTCCGAACACTGCGCATGGAATTGTCTGTGGGTTGCTACTGGTCACCACGTCACCTTATCAATCAATATGAGTGGATTTTAATGAATATAAATTCAATAAACAAGCATAAATATTGTATTTTAGCGCATCATTAATGATAATTGGCATATGCAGCAACACTTCTATTAACAATTAATATATATTGTCATATACAGCATAACTTTAGGTATAACGTTGACGGGTCAATTTCTCACCGATATCTTTACTCGGTATTTACAATGTATAGCAAAAAAGATCCTGAAATGTGCTGAAAACAATAATAAAAACAACAGCTGCTCTCGCACTTGTTGGTTCCACCGTTCACGTAAGCGCCGATCCATTCCCACCGAACTGGGATAATGGCTCGGGCGCTGCTGTGCATTTCAGTCCTGTGGCATGGCCGGATGAGCCAGCCAATCCACAAAGTTGCGGTGATAATTGTGGTGATTGGAAACCTTATACTCGTTTCCAAAACAGCATGAACGATCTACGAAACAAGGATCCTTCCAATGGCGGCACGTCTCCGCAGTCTTATGTTAACGTCTCGTCGTCCTGTTCAGATGGTGATTTACCGAGTATTTATTACTACCTTCACCAAGGTCCGACTCCTGAACAAGACGTCGTTATGTTTCGTTGGCGTGTCGAGTCTGCACCGAATACTTATGCAACAGGACCCAATACTGGAAGTTACGGATCGAGCGATCCTTGGTCATCTGCGCTTTGGAGCGTCCTGTTTGATGTAGATGGAACCGGCTACACCTCACTAGCTGCACATTTAGATGGCTCGTCTGGCTCTCCAAGCACGTCCATCGACAAGTTGGTTGGTATCTGGAGTAAGAACAACAACCACAGCCTAGATTATGTGAATGACCCAAGCGTCATCGAACTCGCCCACAACCCTACAGCCTTTGTAGGGCCAACCGGCAAGGTCATGAACTTTAACGGAAACAATACTCCGAGCGAGTCTTGGCCAAATGGCTCAGGCGAGACCGAATGGGACTACGGTTCTACTCGCGCCAAGTTAGTTAGTACCAGTTCGTGTAATGAGTACTTTGTGGATTACCAAATTCCGGTATCAATGTTAGATGCATCGGCTGAAGGTGGTCCAAAAATCACTCGCGAAACCCCAATCGCGATGCTGTTTTGTACTGCAAATAGTCTGAATAACCCATTCCAAAAGGATTGCGCAATTAGCAATAACTGGACTGCAAATAGCGCGAAACCAGCACCTTTCGGTGACTATATCTCGTTTAACCAAGAAGAATCTTACTCTCAACCGATTATAAAAAGTCTCAATGCAGATGCACCGCTCACCTGTCCCGGAAGCTTCGAGCTTGAAGCTATTGTTCAAGACGCATTAGCACTGCAGAACGGCGAAGTCGTACCATCGGTTAAAGGTGTAGATTTTTATTATTGGTATGATCAAAATTCGAACGGTGAAGCCGATGAACCTGATGGTGAGTGGGTAAAGGTTCCACAGTCAGCAGCGCTAGCTGAAGGCAGTCAGAACTTATGGGAGGCGAGTTGGGATTCAACATCGCTCCCGAAAGGTCGGTACTTAATTGGCGCGCAAGCGGTCGATGACAATAGCGTCGTCGATACAGGCATGACTCCGTCCGGTGTCGATAACCGAACTTTTTCGTATCTAACGGGTGATGCTGCAAACAAAATCTATATTGATGGTTCGTGGGTCACTGGACAACAAGCCGTTTTTCCTCACCATTCGCCTGGTATTACGCCAAGTGCATCTGAGAATTGGTATGCCAACCCCGCCGTCAGTGAACAACAAATTTTCTTAATAAGTACAGCTATCAACGCTTGTGGTGTGTCACCCGCAATAGAGTATAGCACCTCGAAAAGTGAACTCGCTGCAGGCGAAAGTACAGATTTCACCGTCACAATTACCAATCCCCCGACCAATATCTCGGTCGACCTTGATGATATTGTGGTCGAATTACCGCCAGGCTTCACCTATACCGCAGCATCATCAGTCGGAACCGGCGGTCTACCATCTACTGAGCCGACTGTTGTCGGTAATCAACTCACTTGGGCAAATACTTCGTCGTTGGCTGCTGGCACAACGGCTACCCTTGACTTCAGTGCTTCAGCGACATCAACGGCTGGACAGTACAACTCGAGCGTATCAACCGTGTCCAGCTTTGGACTGCTGGAAAGTGAGCCTGTCGCACTGAATGTGGATGGTGTGCGCCTCTCATTAGACATATTGCCGAGTTCGTACTCTATTGTGGCGAATGGCTCGTCACAGCTGACCTACACCATTCAGTACAGCAATGACTCTTCATTGGTTTTGCAAGATCCGACGCTTGAATTTGTATTGCCTGCAGGTGTCACCTATGTAAGTTGTTCAGGCGGTGATGCCTGCTCGGAAAGTTCCAATACAGTTACGTTCGGTTTACCAGACTTGGGTAGTTATGACTCGGGTTCAGTCATTGTCGTGATTACCGTTCCTGAGTTGTGGACAAGCTCATCACTAAATGTAACAGCGGAACTCGCGGCTATTGCGCCGGATACGTCAGAGGTTACGAAGTCAGCTTCACGAAAAGTGTCGGTATCGGGCTACCAGATTGCGGGTGAGCCGGATATGCGGGTCACTAAGACCGCCAACGCGGTCACCGTGACTCCGGGTAGCACAGTGACCTACACGTTGGCGTATGAGAACGTTGGGACGGCTGCAGCTGAAAACGTCGTCATCACGGACACGTTGCCAATTGGTGTGACTTACGTAAGTTCCTCTTCCAGTGGGGTATTTAGTAGTGGAGATGTGACGTGGTCCATTGGTACGGTCAATGCTGGAGCAACGGGGTTTGTGACACTTACTGTGAGCGCTCCTGATCCTTATGTTGGCGCAAACCCATTCGTCAATAGCGCGTCAATAGATTGGACGAACGCGGCGGCTCCAGTTAGCTCTAATTCAAGTTTTGTCGGCGTTACAGGGAATACCTGTAATACCTATCACTATACCGGCACTAAATTTAACGCGAATCCGGGCAATGTTTATATTGCTGAAGCACTTGCCGCTGCCCCAAATGGGACCGTTACAGAGATTCCGATAACAGTTGGTGGCACGGATACTGAAATCGCATCATATGTGCAAGATCCCGCCGCAGTTACTTCGTTAGAGATTAACGGGACTATTGATTCAAATATGTCTATTCAGCGACCGAGTGGCGGTGGTGTTATCGTTACTGTGAAAGCCTATTTATACACGACATCGCGCGGTGCTGAGTTGGCGAGCGGAACAGTGACTCGCCAAGGAAGTGACTCTTCAGATGTAACCGTACCGCTAACATTTGCTAGCGGTGCTTTCACGATACCCAAAGATGCACGCATCGAATTTGTCTATTTGGCTCGTTCTAGTAATGCTAATCAAACGCGCGATGTAACGCTGCAGTTTGGCGGTCTAGTAGCGAGTGTACCAACCAACTCGAATGCGGTCATCTGTACACAAAATCCAGCTTCACTTATTATTTCCGCAGCCGTCGAGCCCGATGAAATCGAGGCCGGTTCAACAGAAACACTGACTTATTCGATCGATTATGCGAATACCGGTAATGATCCCGCTGCCAATGCCATTGTCTCGGCTAGTTTGCCGGTCGGCATGACGGCTTGCGAAGCGTCAACTGATGGAACCACTTGGTCTGCATGTTCAGGCGCAACCTCACACCAATTTGCGACGATTGCAACGGTAGGCTCGGGTGCAAGCGGAACCCTATACCTGAGAGGTTCTGCACCATCAGGGTCAGCGGAGAATGATACGCTCGATTTCACCGCCTCAATTGTGAGTGATGACACGCCTTCGATTGGAACAACTGCTCAAACTTCAGTGATTGCAGCTGGCGGTGGCGGCGGGGAAACACCGAATCCAGAGCTATCACTCAGCATTGCAGCTAGCTCGACATTTATTGTTCCAGTAGAGACTGTCAATTACACGATTAAAGCTGTGAATACAGGGAATACTACATTAGAAAATGTGGTGGTGACCTCTACATTACCAGTCGCAGATTATTTTGATTATGTCAGTTGTACAGGCTGTTCCGTTAGCGGGAATGAGCTGTCTTGGACTATCGCTTTAATAGCAGCGGGTACCGATCAAGATCTGACCTTTAGCGCTGAGCTGAATGGTACTAATTTGCCGGCGGGCATTTCATTATTGAGCCATACCGCAGACGCTACTGCCGATGGCAGTATCACAGCGGCGGCGAACACGATTCAACTTAGCGTTAGCGGCAATCCATCTTTGGTAGCAGACTTCACTGCTACCCCGAGCACTGGTCTAGAGCCCGGCGACACAGTCAACTATTCGCTGGTTATTGAGAATGACGGAAATGCGACCGCTACCGATGTGCGAGCTACGATTCCATTAGCAAATTACCTGTCATTGGCGAGCGATTTGACCGTATCAGGCGGTACCGCTTTGATCGACTATGCCAATAATCGAATCATAGTTACCGCAAGCTCTTTGGAACCTGCTGCAACAATTAATTTGAGCTATTCAGCCACCATCGGCGAGATTCCGGCTGGAACGACCACGATTACCAGCAATACAAAAATTAGTGCCGCGAATGCCGGTCAGCAAACAGCTACTAACAGTGTGACCGCAAGTGCAGCACCCATTTTGGGTGTCGATATTGCGCTCGATGGATCTTCCGCAGTGCCAGCGGCGATTGTAAAGTCGACAACCACAGGAACTGTTATCAACGTTGACCGCACCGTTCATTTCTTAATTGGCCAATACGTGAAGTTCACCGGTTCAGGAGAAATTCGTCGAATTGTTGCGCTCAATAGTAATTCAATCACCTTAAATAGCTCGGTGACGGTTACAGCCGATGAAGAGATTTATGGTGCTGTTACGGCGGATGTGAATTATCGCAATACGGGAAATACATTAGCTACGAGTGCAGAGCTGGTTGTTGATTTACCCGTAGGGTTAACCTTCTATTCTGCCTCGCCTGCGGCAACCTCTGATCCTGGAGTAAATAATACCGGTTCAATTACTTGGGCATTGGGTACTTTAGAGGCAGATGAAGGCGGAACCGCTCAGCTAATTCTCTTCTCATCTGGCGCCTCTGGAGCACAAACCGTAGACGTAACCTTAAGTGAAGTGGCCGCTACTGATGCGACCGATCAAGCAACTATAGCGTTTGGTGGTATCACAGTAGAAAAAACTTCAACAGGTAGTCCAATTTTTGCTGGGGATGAAATTGCTTACCAAATTACTCTATCAAACAGTTTAGGTAGCGCCGTTGGATCTGTCGCGGTAGTTGATACTTTAGCATCAGGATTTTCCTATAAAGCAGGCTCGGCAACAATTGATGGCGTTGCTAGTGAGCCTTCTTTCGATGGCAGCGATACCAGTTTCAATGTCCCTTCCTGGTCTGGGCTAACGGTTCCAGCTGCGGATAGCTTGGTCATTGCATTTACAGTTGAGGTATCGAGTGATGTCGGTGCTGGAACTTATCAGAACTTAATTCAAACAACTGTGCCGTCAAGTGTCGGTTTAACAGACTTCGATGGACTCACAAAAACCACTGAAGATGTCAGCGTAGTAGGAGCTGATCAGGGTTCAATTAGCGGATTTGTTTATAAACGTAACGGCACGGCATCATCGTTTGATGCAGAAACGGATACGTTGTTATCCAGCGTAAAAATGGAAATTTATCAGGACGGTGCAGACTGTTCGAATGTGTATGCGACCGACTGTCGAATCACCTACACCGACGATAACGGCGAGTATCAGATAACCGTTCCAACAGGTGAATGGTTTGTCCGAGCGGTGCCAGGAACGGGTGACTTAAATAATTCGTGGAACCTAGTCTTCGGTACGAATGACCAGCCGATTTCTGTTGCCGCTGGCGGAAGTTATACCGATACCAAGGGATACGACGAAGAAGTTATCACTTACACCGTTACCTTTAATGATCATCTGAATCAGTTTATTGCTGACGATACAGTGAATCATGGAGACGCTGCGACAGCACCAACTCCACCGGCGCGAGTGGGATATACCTTTGCGGGTTGGGACACCGATTTCTCTGCGGTAACTAGTGATCTGACCGTAACTGCGACGTACACGCTCAATACTTATACGGTTACATTCGATGTTGGTGCGGGTGAGCGAACGGGTGGCGGTGCGTTAGTTCAAACGATTGACCACGGCTCAGATGCTACGGCACCCACGGTGAACGCTCCAGCAGGCTCTACTTTTTCAGGATGGGACGTTGGGTTTACCAATGTGACTTCTGACCTTACTGTGACGGCTCAGTATGCGGTAATTCAGTACACGGTTCGATTCCTTGATTGGGATGGTACGGTACTTAAATCAGAAACCGTGAATTGGGGTGGCGCTGCAACTGCGCCAGGTTCTCCGTCGCGCACCGGTTACGCTTTTACTGGATGGAACCCCTCCGATTATTCCTCAATTACTGAAAATACAGATATCACCGCGCAGTATTCAATTAATCAATACACGGTCGCTTTCGAAGACTTTGATGGCTCAGCGCTAGGTACAGATACCGTTGATTACAATACCGCAGCCACCGCTCCTTCGGCTCCATCACGTACCGGTTACACCTTCACGGGCTGGGATACCTCGTTTACCAACGTGACGTCTAATATCACCGTCACGGCTGAGTACTCGATTAAACAATATACCGTGACGTTCAACCTGAACGGTGGTACACGCACCGGTGGCGGTGAGCTGACGCAGACTGTCAATCATGGCTCGGCGGCGACTGCACCGGTCTTTGATGAGCCTGCGGGCGAGACCTTTACTGGTTGGAGCACGACGTTCACGAACGTGACTTCAGATCTGACGGTGAACGCACTTTACGACGATGTGACGCTGACCGTTCGCTTCCTGGATCACGATGCTGAAGTTCTGAAGACTGAATCGGTCGTTTATGGAAGCGGAGCCACAGCTCCGACTGATCCATCACGAACTGGCTACACATTCAGCGGCTGGTCGCCTGCAGATTACAGCAATATCACCACCGATACGGACGTCACCGCACAGTATTCAATTAACCAATACACGGTCACTTTCGAAGACTTCGATGGTAGCGAACTGGGTACTGATACCGTGGATTACGACTCCGCGGCAACGGCTCCAGCTGATCCAACGCGCATCGGTTATACCTTTACCGGTTGGGATGTCACATTCACCAATGTGACGGCCGACATTACCGTCACGGCTGAGTACTCGATTAAACAATATACCGTGACGTTCAACCTGAACGGTGGTACACGCACGGGTGGCGGTGAGCTGACGCAGACTGTCAATCATGGCTCGGCGGCGACTGCACCGGTCTTTGATGAGCCTTCAGGCGAGACCTTTACTGGTTGGAGCACGACGTTCACGAACGTGACTTCAGATCTGACGGTGAACGCACTTTACGACGATGTGACGCTGACCGTTCGCTTCCTGGATCACGATGCTGAAGTTCTGAAGACTGAATCGGTTACTTATGGTTCGGGCGCAACCGCTCCAGCCGATCCGACGCGCACTGGCTATACCTTCGCGGGTTGGTCGCCTTCAGATTATTCGAATATCACCACCGATACGGATATCACCGCGCAGTATTCGATCAATGAATACACAGTGACCTTCGTCGATCACGACGCAACTGAGCTCAAAGTCGAGACGGTTGAGCATGGTAGTGATGCGACAGCACCTGCAGATCCAACACGAACCGGTTACACCTTCACGGGTTGGGATACCGCATTCACCAATGTGACTGCTGATATCACGGTCACAGCCGAATATGATGTTAACGAATACACCGTGACGTTTAACCTCAATGGTGGAACACGCACCGGTGGTGGTGAGCTGACTCAGACCGTCAATCATGGCGCTGCTGCTACGGCACCAGTCTTTGATGAGCCTGCGGGCGAGACCTTTACCGGTTGGAGTGCGACGTTCACGAACGTTACTTCAGATCTGACGGTGAACGCACTTTACGACGATGTGACGCTGACCGTTCGCTTCCTAGATCATGATGCTGAAGTTCTGAAGACTGAATCGGTTACTTATGGTTCGGGTGCAACCGCTCCAGCCGATCCGACGCGTACTGGATACACCTTCACCGGTTGGTCACCTGCGGATTACTCGAATATCACGAGCGATACCGATGTCACCGCGCAGTACGATATCAATCAATACACGGTCACCTTCGAAGATTACAATGGTACTGAGTTAGGAACCGATACGGTTGATTACAATACCGCGGCGACGGCGCCGGCCGATCCAACACGGACCGGTTACACCTTCACTGGTTGGGATACCTCGTTTACCAATGTAACTGGGGATATCACAGTCACGGCTGAGTACGAGATCAATACCTATACGGTTACGTTCAACTTAAACGGTGGCACGCGCACCGGTGGCGGTGAGCTGACGCAGACGGTGAATCATGGCGCTGCTGCTACGGCACCAGTCTTTGATGAGCCTGCGGGCGAGACCTTTACCGGTTGGAGTGCGACGTTCACGAACGTTACTTCAGATCTGACGGTGAACGCACTTTACGACGATGTGACGCTGACCGTTCGCTTCCTAGATCATGATGCTGAAGTTCTGAAGACTGAATCGGTTACTTATGGTTCGGGTGCAACCGCTCCAGCCGATCCGACGCGTACTGGATACACCTTCACCGGTTGGTCGCCTGCAGATTACTCGAATATCACCACCGATACGGATATCACCGCGCAGTACGATATTAATCAATACACGGTTACTTTCGAAGATTACGACGGTACTGAGCTAGGCACCGATACCGTCGATTACAATACCGCAGCTACGGCTCCTGCGGATCCAACACGGACCGGTTATACCTTTACGGGTTGGGATGTCACCTTTACAGCAGTCACATCAGATATCACGGTCACAGCCGAATACGATATCAATCAGTATACAGTTACCTTCGAAGACTTTGATGGCTCTGAGTTAGGAACGGATACGGTTGATTACAATACTGCGGCGACAGCACCAGCAGATCCAACGCGTACCGGTTACACCTTCACGGGCTGGGATACGTCGTTCACAAATGTAACTGGCGACATCACCGTCACCGCTGAGTATGAAATCAACACTTATTCTGTGACATTTAACTTAAATGGTGGCACGCGCACTGGTGGTGGTGATCTCACGCAAACTGTGAATCATGGCGCTGCTGCTACGGCTCCAGATTTTGATGAGCCAGCGGGCGAAACCTTCACGGGTTGGAGTACCACGTTCGATAACGTGACGTCCGACCTTACGGTGAACGCACTTTACGACGATGTCACGCTGACTGTCCGTTTCCTGGATCACGATGCTGAAGTTCTGAAGACTGAGTCGGTCACCTATGGTTCGGGCGTAACCGCTCCGGCGGATCCGACGCGCACTGGCTACACCTTCACGGGTTGGTCGCCGTCAGATTATTCGAATATCACCACCGATACGGATGTCACCGCACAGTACGATATCAATCAGTACACCGTCACGTTTGAAGACTTTGATGGCAGCGAACTGGGCACGGATACCGTCGATTACAATACTGCGGCGACGGCGCCTGCTGATCCAACACGGACGGGATACACCTTTACCGGTTGGGACGTCACCTTCACTGCAGTCACATCAAATATCACCGTCACGGCTGAGTATGAGATCAACACTTATACCGTGACGTTTAACTTAAATGGCGGCACGCGCACCGGTGGCGGTGAGCTGACGCAGACCGTCAATCATGGCGCTGCTGCTACGGCACCGGTCTTTGATGAGCCAGCCGGCGAGACCTTCACGGGTTGGAGTACCACGTTCGATAACGTGACATCTGACTTAACCGTCAATGCTCAATATGACGATGTGACGCTGACGGTTCGCTTCCTCGACCACGACGGCGATGTTCTGAAAACAGAGACGGTGACTTACGGTACGGGCGCGACAGCTCCAGCCGATCCAACTCGCACAGGTTACACGTTCACGGGTTGGTCGCCTGGAGATTATTCGAATATCACCACGGATACCGATGTCACAGCGCAGTATTCGATCAATCAGTATACGGTCACGTTTGAAGACTTTGATGGCTCGGAGTTAGGAACGGATACGGTTGATTACAATACTGCGGCGATAGCACCGGCCGATCCCACACGTACCGGTTATACCTTTACGGGCTGGGATACCGCATTCACCAATGTGACTGCTGATATCACAGTGACTGCCGAGTACGAGATCAACACATATACCGTGACGTTCAATCTGAACGGTGGCACGCGTACCGGGGGTGGTGAGCTGATACAAACGGTGAATCATGGCTCGGCGGCAACCGCACCAGTCTTTGATGGGCCTGCGGGCGAGACCTTTACCGGTTGGAGCACGACGTTTGATAACGTCACGTCAGACTTAACCGTCAATGCCCAATATGATGATGTCATGCTGACTGTCCGTTTCCTGGGTCACGATGCTGAAGTTCTGAAGACTGAATCGGTTACTTATGGTTCGGGCGCAACCGCTCCAGCCGATCCGACGCGCACTGGCTATACCTTCACAGGCTGGTCGCCATCAGACTACAGCAATATCACGACCGATACGGACGTCACCGCTCAGTACGATATCAATCAGTACACCGTCACGTTTGAAGACTTTGATGGCAGCGAACTCGGTACGGATACCGTCGATTACAATACCGCGGCGACAGCACCGGCAGATCCAACACGTACTGGCTACACCTTTACGGGCTGGGATACGTCGTTCACAAATGTAACTGGCGACATCACCGTCACCGCTGAGTATGAAATCAACACCTATACCGTGACGTTTAACTTGAATGGTGGCACACGCACTGGTGGTGGTGATCTCACGCAGACTGTGAATCATGGCTCGGCGGCAACCTCACCAGTCTTTGATGAGCCTGCGGGCGAGACTTTTACTGGTTGGAGCACGACGTTTAATAACGTGACGTCAGATTTAACCGTCAATGCGCTTTACGATGATGTGACGTTAACCATTCGCTTCTTGGACTACGATGGCGACGTCTTGAAAACAGAAACGGTGACTTACGGCAGCGGCGCAACCGCTCCGGCCGATCCAATTCGGACCGGTTATACCTTCACCGATTGGTCGCCGGCAGATTACAGCAACATCACAACGGATACCGATGTCACTGCGCAGTATTCAATCAATCAATACACGGTCACCTTCGAAGATTACGATGGTACTGAGCTAGGTACCGATACCGTGGATTACAATACCGCAGCCACGGCTCCGGCAGATCCAACACGGACCGGTTATACCTTCACGGGCTGGGATATCTCATTCACGAATGTGACGGCCGATATCACAGTCACGGCTGAGTACGAGATCAATACCTATACGGTTACGTTCAACTTAAACGGTGGCACGCGAACCGGTGGTGGTGAGCTCACTCAAACCGTGAATCATGGCTCGGCGGCGACTGCACCGGTCTTTGATGAGCCAGCGGGCGAGACGTTTACTAGTTGGAGCACCACGTTCGATAACGTGACTTCCGACCTTACGGTGAATGCACTTTATGACGATGTAACGCTGACAGTTCGCTTCCTGGATCACGATGCAGAAGTTCTGAAGACTGAATCGGTTACTTATGGTTCGGGCGCAACAGCTCCAGCCGATCCGACGCGCACTGGCTATACCTTCACAGGCTGGTCGCCGGCAGATTATTCGAATATCACCACCGATACGGACGTGACGGCACAGTACTCAATTAACCAATATACGGTCACTTTCGAAGATTTCGATAGCAGCGAACTGGGCACCGATACCGTCGATTACAATACCGCGGCGACGGCGCCTGCAGATCCGACACGTACCGGTTACACTTTCACGGGTTGGGATACGTCGTTCACCAATGTAACTGCGGATATCACGGTCACCGCTGAATACGATATCAACACTTATACCGTGACGTTCAACTTAAATGGAGGCACGCGCACAGGTGGTGGTGATCTCACACAGACCGTCAATCATGGCTCTGCTGCGACTGCGCCTACTTTCGATGAGCCAGCGGGCGAGACATTTACCGGTTGGAACACAACATTTGATAACGTCACTTCCGATCTGACCGTCAATGCGCTTTATGATGATGTAACGCTGACCGTTCGCTTTCTCGACCATGATGCTGAGGTATTGAAGACCGAGTCGGTGACTTACGGCAGCGGCGCTACAGCTCCTGCTGATCCATCACGCACAGGTTACACCTTCACCGGCTGGTCACCTGCGGACTTCAGCAACATCACCACCGCGACTGATGTTACAGCGCAGTATGAAATCAACGAATATACAGTGACCTTTGTCGACCATGATGCGACTGAACTGAAAGTCGAAACGGTCGAGCATAGCAGTGATGCAACAGCGCCAGCGGATCCAACGCGTACCGGTTACACATTCACTGGCTGGGATACGTCGTTCACGAATGTAACTGGCGACATCACCGTGACGGCTGAGTATGAGATCAACACTTATACCGTGACGTTTAACTTAAATGGTGGCACGCGCACGGGTGGTGGTGATCTCGCGCAGACCGTGAATCATGGCTCAGCGGCAACAGCACCGACATTCGATGAGCCAGCGGGCGAGACGTTTACTGGTTGGAGTACCACGTTCGATAACGTGACCTCAGATTTAACCGTCAACGCCCTTTATGACGACGTGACCAATACGGTCCGCTTCCTCGACTATGATGGCGGCGTCCTGAAAACAGAGACGGTGACGTTCGGCAGTGGTGCCACAGCTCCCGCCGATCCGACTCGCACAGGCTACACGTTCACTGGCTGGACGCCAGCGGATTACAGCAACATCACCACCGATACGGATGTCACTGCGCAGTACGATATTAACCAGTACACGGTGACCTTCGAAGATTACGATGGTGGCGAATTAGCTACTGATACTGTGGATTACAACACGGCGGCGACAGCTCCGGCAGATCCAACACGTACCGGCTACACCTTCACCGGTTGGGATGTCACCTTTACGGCAGTCACATCAGATATCACCGTCACCGCCGAATATGAGATCAATACCTACAAGGTCACGTTCAACCTAAATGGTGGCACGCGCACTGGTGGTGGTGATCTCACGCAAACCGTCAATCATGGTTCAGCGGCAATAGCACCAACATTCGATGAGCCTGCGGGTGAGACGTTTACGGCCTGGTCGGTCGCGTTTGATAACGTGACCTCAGACTTAACGGTGAATGCGCTTTATGACGAAGTAACGAATACCGTTCGCTTCCTCGACCACGACGGTGACGTGCTGAAGACAGAGACGGTGACGTTCGGTAGTGGCGCGACAGCTCCAACGGATCCAACGCGCACGGGCTACACATTCACTGGTTGGTCACCTGCGGATTACTCGAATATCACTAGCGATACGGATGTCACCGCGCAGTATGAAATCAACGAATATACGGTGACCTTTGTCGACCATGATGCGACTGAACTGAAAGTCGAAACGGTCGAGCATAGCAGTGATGCAACAGCGCCAACGGATCCAACTCGCACCGGTTACACCTTTATCGGCTGGGATACCACATTCACCAATGTGACTGCGGATCTCACAGTCACAGCTGAATACGACATCAACGAATACACCGTGACGTTTAACTTGAACGGTGGCACGCGCACCGGTGGTGGCGAGCTGACGCAGACTGTCAACCATGGCGCTGCTGCTACCGTACCGGTCTTTGATGAGCCTGCGGGCGAGACCTTCACAGGTTGGAGCACCACGTTTGATAATGTGACATCCAATCTCATAGTCGATGCCCTCTATGACGACATCACGAATACAGTGCGCTTCTTGGACCATGATGGAAACGTCCTGAAGACCGAGACGGTGATTTACGGAACCGGCGCAACCGCTCCAGCAGATCCAACTCGCACGGGTTACACCTTCACCGGTTGGTCACCAGCAGACTTTAGCAACATCACAACTGCGACCGATGTTACAGCGCAGTATGAAATCAATGACTATACGGTGACGTTTGTCGACCACGACGCAACTGAGCTCAAAGTCGAAACGGTTGCGCATGGTAGTGACGCGACAGCACCAGCAGATCCGACGCGTACCGGTTATACCTTCACTGGTTGGGATGCGACATTCACTAGTGTGACTGCGGACCTCACAGTCACAGCTGAATACGATATCAACGAATACACCGTGACGTTTAACCTGAATGGTGGCACGCGCACCGGTGGTGGCGAGCTGACACAGACTATCGAGCATGGCTCAGGTGCAACAGCTCCAGAGTTCGAAGTTCCGGAAGGTAAAACATTCTCTGGATGGAGCATTGAATTCTCAAACATCACAGGCGATGTGACGATTGAGGCACAGTATGACGATATCAGATTAACCGTTCGGTTCCTCGATCACGACGAAGCGGTATTGAAGACAGAGACAGTTCTGTACGGGACGGCAGCAACAGCTCCAGCAAGCCCGGAACGAAACGGTTATGCATTCACTGGCTGGTCACCCGCTGATTTTAGTAATATCACCACGGATACCGATGTCAGTGCTCAGTACAGTATTAACAGTTATACCGTCACGTTCGAAGATCACGATGGTACTGAACTCAAGGTCGAAACGGTTGAACATGGCAGTGGTGCGTCAGCCCCAGAAGAACCAACTCGTGAAGGGTATACCTTTACTGGCTGGTCAGTTGAATATTCAGAGATAACCGCTGATATCACGATTGTTGCTCAATACGAGATCAACACCTATACCGTCACGTTCAACTTGAATGGTGGCGAGCGTACCGGTGGTGGCGAGCTGGTTCAGACGGTTGAATATAGTGCGGATGCTGTTGCGCCAGAATTCGATTCTCCTGAGGGTAAAGTATTCACTGAATGGAGTCTGGATTTCACTAATGTCACTGCAGATATCACTGTTGACGCGCAATACGATGATATTCAGTTGACGGTGCGCTTCCTTGACCATGACGAAACCGTATTGAAAACTGAGACCGTCACTTATGGAGCAGCGGCAACAGCACCGTCTGAACCAGAGCGCGAAGGCTACACCTTCACCGGATGGTCACCAACAGACTTTAGTAACATCACCGAAGATATGGATGTGATTGCCCAATATGAGATCAATTCCTATACCGTGACGTTCGTTAGTCATGAGGGTGACGTGGTTGCAACAGAGCAGGTTGAATATGGTGGTTCTGCCACAGAACCTGACTACGGCGCTCACGCAAGTCACACCTTTACCGGATGGGATACTACCTTCGATGTGATTACCGAAGACATTGAGGTGGTTGCTCAGTGCGAGACCGTTAATCTCACAGTAACCTTCGAGTTAAATGGTGGCGAGCGCAGTGGTGGTGGTGAATTGGTTCAATCGGTTGCTTACGGCAATGCAGCAATTGCGCCGGACGTTGAAGCGCCTGAAGGCTGGAAGCATACTGGCTGGAATGTCGAATTTAATAATGTCACCGAAGACTTGACCGTCACCGCGACCTATCGCTTTATTCCGGTGGGTCAAGACCTAGTTGTTCAAACGGACCAAGATATTGCCCTCGACATCGTTCCGAGCGTAATGGGCGAAGATGGTTATGAATTATCACTGGAAGTGATTTCGGCAACATCCAATGGTCGAGTCACCGTTGATGGATTGACTTTCAATTATCAGCCAAATCTCGATTATGTTGGTCCGGATAGTTTCACCTACACCGTGACAGATAGCGAATTAACCTCGCGCGTCTACACGGTTCAAATTGAAGTGATACCAGTCGATGCTGGACCTATTGCAGAAGATGATGAATACACGGTCACTCGAACTCCTAACGATGTCTATGAATTTGACGTCATGGAGAATGACTCAGATCCGAGCGGTAGTCCGCTTATTATTTCTCATGCGACAGCCTCATTGGGTACGGTCACCATAGAAAATGGCGAGGGCGAACAAGGAATTATTCAAAATGGTCAGGTCATTGGTTATGCAACCTACAACAATGATTATCTCCGTTTCCAAGCAGTTGAGGGTTACGTAGGCACTATTGATCTAGGCTACGGCATCAAGAATGACCGTGATCAAGGTGATACCGCGCAAGTTCGTTTGACTATCGAAGGTAATCCAGATGACGACTTACCGGTTATCGTGGTTCCTGAAGATAAAACCATTGATGCGACGGCACTTTTTACTCGAGTAAACTTGGGTAATGCATCTGCCACCGATAGACTCGGTCGGCCGGTACCAGTGTCACTGGTCGATGGCGAGTCCATGTTCCCGCCTGGCAGCAATTTAGCGTACTGGCGTGCAGAGGATTATGACGGTAATGTCAGTTATGCAAGTCAAGGTGTACGGGTTAATCCACTGATTTCAATCAGTAAAGATCAGTTGGTCATACCGGGTGACGAAGTAACGATTACTGCCTATCTAAATGGTGATCATCATGACTATCCAGTTGTCATTCCATTCACATTAAGCGGAACTGCGGAAGAGTGGCATCACAGCTTACGTGAAGGTGAGTTTGTTATTGAGTCTGGTCGTCAGGCGAGTATTACCTTTGAAGTTTACAGAGGTGAGCCACTGACAGAAGACCTCACGCTCAACATCCAGTTGGATGAGACGATGAACTTAGGTCCAAATGGTAGCTCAACGATTCTGATTACCGACCGGAATATAGCGCCAGAAGTTGACCTAGCAGTGGTGCAAAGTGGTGAACGGCGTCCAGTTCTTGCTCGCGACGAAGGACAAGTAACCGTCACTGCATTCCCGAGTGATCAGAATAAGCAAGACCGACTGAGCCTCGATTGGGAAGTTCCATTTGAAGCTGAATTTGCAGTGACCAATGACAGCTTTACGTTCGATGCTGAAGCAATTGAGGTAGGAATTTATACGGTTGCGGTTACTGTCACGGACGACGGTGACCCTTCACTCTCCAGTCGTGAATTTATCTACATAGATGTTCGTGATTCTCTACCACTGCTTGGTGACGGTGATGCCAACGGCAACTTACTGCCGGATTCCGTAGATGGTTGGGGTGATGACAATAACAATGGTATTCCGAATTATCTGGATCCATTCGGTGTTTGTGATGTCATTCCTGAGCGTTTGAACGAAGGTGAATTGTACGCAATAGAGGCTGAGCCGAGCTTGTGTATTCGCAAGGGTCCAATTGCGATGGAAGTAGCGATGGGCGCGTTGCAGGTCTTTATGGACGACACTGATGGTGAGAATGTCGTCGCTGCCATGGCAATGGTTCGCGAATTAGCTGACGGATTAGTCCCTGAAGACGAGTTCTACGATAATGTCGGCGGTATCTTCGATGCGATGATTACCGAATTACAAACGCCAGGGCAGACATTGCGCCTTGCTATTCCACAGCGGCAACCAATTCCAGCCGGTGCAGTTTATCGTTGGTTATCGCCCGTAAACGGTTGGCAAACATTCAGTGTCACTGAGACTAATGCGCTGTTTAGTACTGCCGGCGAGCCAGGTTTCTGTCCTCCTCCAGGTAGTGAGTTGTGGCAACCAGGGCTGACTGAAGGACACCATTGTGTACAAGTTCAAATGGCTGATGGTAGCGCCGAAGATGCTGATTTGTTGGCGAATCGAGTTGCGTTGTTAGTCGGTGGTGTAGCTGTCGAGAAGACCCAGAATAACCCGCCAATTGCTCAGAACGATTCGGTAGAGATGCCTTGGAATAGCTCGATTCAAATCGAGCCGCTCAGTAATGATAGCGATGACGACGGGGATACATTACGAATCACTTCAGCATCAGCACCGGTTGGCGAAGTATCGATCCTTACGGATTCGGAACTTGAATACACTGCGCCAGAAAACTATGCAGGTGAAGTTGAAATCGATTACAGCATTTCAGATGGAAACGGCGGTGTAGCAAGCGCAGTGGTTGTTGTGAAGATTGTTGCGAACCAAGCTCCTATAGCCGTTGATGACAGTGCATCGACCGATGACCGCACCGCTATTAAAGTGAATATTTTGCGTAACGATAGCGATCCAGATGGAGATGCTCTAACCTTAGAAAGCATTACAGCAAACTATGGTTCGGTTGAGATTAATGAAGATCAAACAATTACTTATACACCACGATTGAAGTTTGCTGGTGAAGATATACTGAGCTATACCATAAACGATGGTCGCGGTGGCACCGCCACAGCGGAAGTGAGAATAACAATCAAGGTAGTGGAGACAATTGTGGTGACCAATACAAGTTCGAAAGGCGGTTCTATGAGTGCTTGGATTATCGCGGTAATGGTTCTATTTGGAGCTGTCCGTACCGGTTTAGTGAGAGCGCGGCAGTTGAGTTTAATTGGCTTTGCAGCTTTGTTGAGTTTACCGGCAATGGCGCATCAACATGGTGATCATCAGCAAGCAAATCACCATGAGCAAAATCCATGGCAGGTTCGAGTACAGTTTGGCCAAGCAGAAGCAGGTGGCAGTGACGGTGACTTTATCAGTCAATTACCAGCCAACGCGACGCTGGTGGATAGTGATTATAGTGACACCTCCATGGGGATTGCTATCGGTTACTCGTTTACAGAACGATTTGCAGCTGAGTTAGGCTATGTTGATCTTGGTGAAGCTTATGCAACCTATCAAGCAACTACAACTAATCCTGAACAAGTCTATCAGCAGTTGGTTGGCTTGCAGCCGATCCTTGCGAGTGGGGTCACGCTCGGAGCGAGCTATGCACTTATTGACACTGAAAAGTGGATTCTGAGTGTGAATGGTGGCTTGTTTGTTTGGGAGTCCGATTTAGAAAGTCAGTCGGCCACACAAGTTTTCCGGAGCTCAGAAGACGGTTCGGATCTGTATTTTGGTCTTGCGGCTGGACTCAAACTGAACAAACATTGGACGCTTGGTGTGGGTTACCGTAGTTATCAATTAGACGAGTCTATTAACGATTTACACGCGACGCTGAGCTATCGATTCTAAGTATTCGAGCAAAATGAAAAGGCGCCTTTGAGGCGCCTTTTTTGTGCATGCTTGCTGGGTTACTCAGCCATGTAATTCTTGGGTAAGTCGATACGCGAAGCGCCAGACGCTACCGCAGCTTCCGCCACAGCGCGAGATACGCGAGTTTTTAGACGTGGGTCGATAGGCTTCGGAATAATGTAATCTTTTCCAAATTCTAGCTGATCGATTCCAGCCGCTTTACGAACGGACTCAGGAACTGGCTCTTTGGCTAATTCGCGAATGGCGGTTACTGCGGCTATCTTCATTTCGTCATTAATCATGCGCGCACGAACATCCAGTGCACCGCGGAAGATGAATGGGAAACAAAGCACGTTATTCACCTGATTCGGATAATCAGAGCGACCGGTCGCAATAATTAAATCATCACGCGCCTTCATCGCGAGTTCAGGCTTAATTTCTGGATCTGGGTTCGAGCATGCAAAGACAATCGGATTTGGAGCCATGAGCTGCAGTGCTTCGACGCTCAGTAAATTAGGTCCGGATACACCAATAAAGACATCGGCTTCAGTAATCACTTCTTCTAACGTACGTTTGTCCGTATTGTTGGCAAACAATGCCTTATATTCATTTAAGTCTTCACGACGGGTATGGATAACGCCTTTTGAGTCCAACATATAGATGTGCTCACGTTGCGCGCCACATTTAATCAGCAGTTCCATACAAGCAATTGCTGCGGCCCCGGCTCCCAAACAGACAATTTGAGCCTTCTTGAGTTCTTTGCCTTGAATCTCTAGGGCATTTAATAACCCCGCGGCGGTGACAATCGCGGTGCCATGTTGGTCATCATGAAAAATCGGAACATCACAACGCTCAATCAGCGCCTGTTCAATCTCGAAACACTCCGGCGCCTTGATATCCTCGAGATTTACACCGCCAAAACTATCGGCGATGTTGGCAACCGTATTGATAAAGTCTTGGGTAGTGCGGTGGGTGACTTCAATATCAATCGAATCCAGGCCAGCAAAGCGTTTAAACAGTAACGCCTTACCTTCCATGACCGGTTTCGCCGCCATCGGTCCGAGATTGCCGAGTCCAAGAATAGCGGTACCATTTGAAATGACCGCGACCATATTGCCCTTAGCGGTGTATTTGTAGACATCCTCAGGGTTTTCAGCAATCGCTCGCACCGGCTCGGCTACGCCTGGGCTATAGGCCAAGGCCAAATCTTTACTGGTTTCGGCTGGCTTGGTCAGTTCGATACTGATTTTACCGGGCGTTGGAAGGGCGTGGTAGTCGAGGGCTTGTTGCCGAAAGTCAGTCATTCTTTGCAATCCTGATAGCGAGAATAAAATGTATGACTGCCATTGTAGAGGGTATTGAGTGAATAACAAATCTTACCTGATGCTCGAATATTGCTCAGTAGAAAATCCCATGTTCACTGGCATTGCTGCAATTAGGCAATAAAAAAAGGCGCCTTTTGGCGCCTTTCTTAAATATTCGGACATAACCATCTATTTTAAGATGATTTCTTACCGCCCAATACGCTGAAGCGTTTCTGGAATTTGTCGATACGACCACCAGTATCCATAATACGCTGCTTACCAGTGTAGAACGGGTGACACTCTGAACATACGTCCAAGTGCAAGTCGCCGCCTTTGGTAGAATTCGTTACAAACGTGTTACCGCATGAGCAGCTAACGTTAAGCTCTACATACTTAGGGTGAATACCATCTTTCATCTGGGAGACCTCAAGTTAGGCCGCATCGCCATCCGACCCGAAGTCGAACACCATGCGTGGTTTAGTTAAACGGCTCCGCTCATTCAGTGAGCAGATACCAACAATTAGGGCGCGGATTGTACGCCAACTCCGGCCAAGGATCAAGCGGATCAACAAGGTGTCAGCATACTTGCGTAAGGTCAGCGCGCACCGCACAATACGGCCTATGCCTACTCAATTGAACGCCTCCACCGTAGCCATTCGCGTTGCCCTGCCGGTACCGCTGTTTCGGCTCTACAGTTATGACTGCGATAGCCTGCCAGCTGTCGGGGCTCGCGTGCGGGTGCCGTTCGGAAATCGTCAGCTCATTGGCATTTGTATGGGAAAGGACGAAAGTCCTGATCCAACTATCAAGCGCAAGCCCATTAGCGCTGTGCTGGATGAGTCGAATTGTTGGACCGAGCCTCTGTGGCGTTTGCTGGTGTGGGCGGCAGATTATTATCAACATCCGCCAGGCGAAGTCTTGCAGCACGCATTGCCAGCTTTGTTACGCCAAGGTGATGCTGCGGGTTACCAAACCACCGTACACTATGAGGTGACCGATGAAGGTCGCACGGTTGAACTGGATAGTTTAAAGCGGGCTCCACAACAGCAACGCCTGCTTGCGGCACTGCGTCGGCAGTCGCTGCTGCGTCGTGACATCGTCAGCGAAGATTACTCTTTGAGTGCGCTAAAAGCACTGCAGGATAAAGACTTGGTTGCTGCCGTTGAGCACCAGCCGGACCTACAACAGTGGCAATTTTCCATCGATGCGGAGCCGCTGACTTTGAATCCAGAGCAGGCCATGGCAGTGGCAGCTATTGGCGCGGCAAAACAGGCACAAACTTATTTGATTGATGGCGTTACCGGTAGCGGCAAAACCGAGGTTTATTTGCAAGCGATGGCCGACGTTCTGCGCCGCGGACGGCAGGTATTGGTGTTGGTGCCAGAAATAGGACTTACTCCGCAGACGCTGCGCCGTTTTAAAAAGCGCTTTAACGTCCCGATCGTCATGCTGCACTCCGCGCTCACCGATAGAGAGCGATTGGACGCCTGGTTAGATGCCAAGCAGGGCCACGCGGCAATCGTGATCGGCACACGCTCAGCAATTTTTACGCCCTGTCAGCGCCTCGGCATGATTATTGTGGATGAAGAGCACGATAATTCGCTCAAGCAACAAGAGGGGTTTCGCTACCATGCGCGAGACCTTGCCGTATTGCGCGGTCATGAAGAACAAGTGCCAGTGTTGCTCGGTAGTGCGACGCCGTCACTGGAGTCACTGAATAATGCCATGCAAAAGCGCTATGCCTGGCTGCGGCTTACCAAACGCGCGGGTAACGCGAAAAAGGCACAACATGTGATTCTCGATATCAAATCGCTACCGCTGAAAGCAGGGTTGTCGCAGCCACTGATAAAGCTTATTCAAGCTGAGTTAGAACAACAGAATCAAGTATTGCTGTTTTTGAATCGGCGCGGCTATGCGCCAGCGCTGTTATGCCATGAGTGTGGCTGGCTGGCCACCTGCGAGCGCTGTGATGCGCCCTATACTTTGCATCAACATAACCGCCTGTTGCAGTGCCATCACTGTGGCTCTCAGCAACGCGTACAAACTCAGTGTCATGATTGCGGCTCAACACAGTTGGTCGGACGTGGGGTGGGTACTGAACAGCTAGAGTCGACCTTGGCCGAGCTGTTCCCCGAATATCCAGTTTTGCGTATCGACCGTGATACGACCCGACGTAAGGGCAGTTTGCAGCAACATTTAGAGGATGCTCGAGACAGCAAGTATCCATTGTTAGTCGGTACCCAAATGCTCGCGAAAGGGCATCATTTTCCGAATGTTACATTAGTGGCATTACTAGACGTAGATGGAGCCTTATTTAGTGCGGATTTCCGCGCAGCAGAACGACTGGGACAACTCTTTACCCAGGTAGCGGGGCGTTCTGGTCGCGCCAGTAAGCCAGGCGCGGTGGTCTTACAAACACACCATCCCGACCATGAACTGATTCAAGATTTAGTCAATAACGGTTACCATCATTTTGCCGCCTCAGCACTGACCGAACGAGAGCTGACGCAGCTTCCGCCGTATGGACAAATGGCGCTATTCCGCGCCGATGATACGCAAGCCGATGCAGCACTGGCAGCTTTGCAGGCGATTGCTCGACATTTTCCCGAGCGTGATGACGTTACCGTGTTAGGACCTTTGCCAGCCATCATGGAAAAACGCGCTGGCCGTTATCGTTACCAACTGATTGTTCAATGTCATCAACGTGCTCTGCGCACGCAGTTGCTTCGCCATGTGTTGCCACAACTGGAACAGTTGCCGGAATTACGCCGCGTACGATGGTCACTAGACGTCGATCCGCAAGACTTTACGTAGTAAACTAAGAACCCGCTGATGGCTACTCGATAATAGCTATTAGCAAGAGCTAGTAACCAGTAGCTATTAACGATTAGCGTATTTAAGGGTTTTATTGATGAAAGAGCAGTTGGAAGTTTTATTGGCTGATGCCGTTACCGCACTCAAGCAGCAGAACGTTGTGCCGAGTGAGCTTGAGCCTCGTATCCAACTCGACCGTCCGCGCGACAAGAGCCACGGTGACTTTGCGACCAATTTAGCACTGCTGCTGGCCAAGCCTGCCGGAATGAATCCGCGTGCGCTCGCTGAGGCTTTGCTGGGTGCATTGCCAGCGAACAGCTTGATTGCGAAAGCTGATATCGCCGGGCCAGGATTCATCAATTTCACCATCAGCCAAGATCAACTGTTACAGCAACTCGAACACGCCTATCAAGACGCAAAGGTTGGGGTACAGCCAGCTGAGCAAACCAAACGTTGTGTGGTCGACTATTCGTCACCAAACCTAGCGAAAGAAATGCATGTCGGTCACCTGCGCTCTGCCATTATCGGTGATGCGGTTGTGCGCACGCTAGAATTCATTGGCCATACCGTGATTCGGCAAAACCATGTTGGTGATTGGGGAACCCAATTCGGCATGTTGTTGGCTTACATGGAAGAGCTCGATGACAATGCTATGGAGCTCGAACTCAGTAACCTTGAGACCTTTTATAAAGCCGCCAAAAAACGTTTTGACGAGAGTCCAGAATTCGCTAATCGTGCTCGCGAGCTGGTGGTGTCGTTACAAGGTGGCGATGCCAAATGTCGCGCGCTCTGGCAGCAGTTTATTGATATCTCCTTAAGCCATTGTCAGGAAGTGTATGACCGCCTTGGTGTCAGTCTAACGCGTGACGATGTGATGGCGGAAAGCGCTTATAACGATGATTTAGCGCAAGTGGTCGAAGATCTAAAAGCACAGAACCTATTGGTCGAAGACCAAGGCGCAATGTGTGTGTTTTTAGATGAGTTTAAAAACAAAGATGGTGAGTCATTGCCGGTCATAGTGCAGAAGTCTGGCGGTGGCTATTTGTATGCCACGACCGACCTTGCCGCGGTTCGTTATCGCCAGAACAAGCTCCATGGCGATCACCTGATTTATTTTGTTGATCAGCGCCAAGGTCTGCATTTTCAGCAAATTTTTACGCTCGCGAAAAAAGCCGGATTTGCTCGTCAAGATTTACAGATGGATCACTACGGTTTTGGTACTGTGATGGGCAAAGATGGTCGACCCTATAAGAGTCGTGACGGCGGTGTGACCAAGCTCGCTGACTTATTAGATGAAGCCGAAAAGCGCGCACTTGAACTTCTGCAGAGCAAGAAATCGGATCTTACCGCCGAAGAACAAGCTCACATCGCCAGCGTCGTAGGTATCAGCTCGGTCAAATATGCTGACCTCTCAAAGAATCGTAACAGTGATTACATCTTTGACTGGGATACCATGCTGAGTTTCGAAGGAAACACAGCACCTTATCTGCTGTATGCGTACACCCGGGTAAATAGTATTTTCAGTAAGGCAGGCATTGAAGCGAATGCGGTGCAGGGTGACTTTGTACTCAATGATGAGAAGGAAGTGGAGTTAGCCAACACGCTGATCCGCTTTAATGAGGTGGTGCATAGCGTGGCTGATAAAGCGTTGCCACATTTTCTTTGTGGCTACCTATTTGAGCTAGCCGGAGCCTTCTCGAGCTTCTACGAAGCGTGCCCAATATTGAATCATGATGATGCTGCGGTGCGAGCCAGTCGCTTAAAGTTAGCCGCGTTGACCGCGAAGACGTTGCGCCAGGGTTTGGCGTTACTCGGTATTCAAACTCTCGAGAAGATGTAATGGAGTTGCTGTAGGAATGGATTACGCAAACCGCGGGCGTCCGCCACAGAAGAAAGGCAAAAAATCTGCGCCAAAAGGCCGTAAACCTGCTGGTAAGAAAGGTGGCAAACCCGTTCCGTGGGGAATGCTGATTATTGCCTGCGTTGTGGTGGCGGGTTTTGTTTGGTTCTTGGCTACTATTTCAGGTAAATCAGAGCAGCCTACAGTGACCACCGAGCAAGCTTTACCGGTACCGGCTGAACAGCCGCAAGCGCAGCCGGAATCGACGTTGCCAGACAAGCCAGATGAGCGCTGGCAGTACATCGAAGAACTTGAGAATCATGAAGTTCAAGTGGATGTGCCAGAGCGCGAAATTGGTCCGCCAAAACTCATGCAATGTGGTTCGTTCCGGCAGTTAGATGACGCAAATACTCTGAAAGCGCGCATTGCCATGGCAGGATTAGAGTCACAAGTCCGCGAAAGTAACGGCAGCAATGGTCGTTGGTACCGTGTGATCTTGGGTCCCTACGAAACCAAGCGCGATGCCGAACGTGACCGTCACAAACTGCAGCGCGTGCAGGTATTTAATTGCCAGATTTGGAACTGGAACCTCTAGTAATTCTGGGTCTCGCTTGAAAATCACAAATACGCCCACATAACTGCTGCATAGCAACATGAGGAAGTATTTGTGACTACAATCGTATCAGTCCGCCGCGGTGACAAGGTTGTCATTGGTGGTGATGGCCAAGTTTCTCTCGGTAATACCGTTATGAAAGGCAACGCCCGCAAGGTGCGTCGCCTTTACAATGATCAAGTGCTCGCCGGTTTTGCCGGTGGTACCGCTGACGCCTTTACCCTATTCGAACGCTTCGAAACCAAACTCGAGAAACATCAAGGCAACTTGATGCGCGCTGCGGTGGAGCTCGCCAAAGACTGGCGCACCGACCGCATGCTGCGGCGTTTAGAAGCACTCCTTGCCGTAGCCGATAAACACACGTCATTGATTATTACCGGGAACGGTGATGTGGTGCAGCCAGAGAACGATCTGATCGCCATCGGTTCGGGCGGTCCCTTCGCGCAAGCCGCAGCAACCGCGTTATTAGAAAATACCGACTTGAGTGCTCGTGACATTGTGCAAAAAGCATTAACGATTGCGGGTGATATTTGTGTGTTTACCAATAGCAATCAAACAATTGAAGAACAGGAGTCGGTAGTAAATGTCTGATATGACCCCACGTGAAATTGTTGATGAATTGAATCGTCACATTATTGGCCAAGATAATGCCAAGAAGGCTGTTGCAGTGGCACTCCGAAATCGCTGGCGCCGGATGCAGTTAAATGAGGAACTGCGTCACGAAGTCACACCGAAAAATATTCTGATGATCGGCCCAACCGGTGTCGGTAAAACAGAGATCGCACGGCGTTTAGCGAAATTAGCAAATGCCCCTTTCATCAAAATTGAGGCGACCAAGTTCACTGAAGTGGGCTATGTCGGTAAAGAAGTTGAGTCGATTATCCGTGACTTGATGGACACTGCAATGAAGCAGACCCGCGAGCAGATGATGCAGAAGGTTCGCTTCCGTGCTGAGGAAGCAGCTGAAGAGCGTATTTTGGATGCTTTGTTGCCACCGGCCAAGAAAACTGCCGGTTGGGCAGACGAGAAGCCAGAAGACCGCGAGCAGAGCAATACACGCCAAGTATTTCGGAAGAAGCTCCGCGAAGGTCAGCTCGACGACAAAGAAATTGAAATTGAATTGAGCGCATCACCGATGGGGGTCGAAATTATGGCCCCACCGGGAATGGAAGAAATGACATCGCAACTGCAGAGCATGTTCCAAAACATGGGTAGCGGTAAGTCAAAGCCGAAGAAGCTGAAGATCAAGGATGCATTCAAGCACTTGGTTGAAGAAGAAGCGGCGAAAATGCTGAATCCAGAAGATGTGAAAGAAAAGGCCCTGCAAAGTGTCGAGCAAAATGGCATCGTGTTCTTGGATGAGGTGGATAAAATTTGCAAGCGCGGTGATGTCAGTGGTCCGGATGTGTCGCGTGAAGGTGTACAGCGTGACTTACTGCCATTGGTCGAGGGGACAACGGTATCCACTAAGCATGGCATGGTGAAAACTGACCATATTTTGTTTATCGCCTCCGGTGCGTTTCAAATGTCCAAGCCTTCCGATCTGATTCCGGAGTTGCAAGGTCGACTGCCGATTCGCGTTGAACTGGATGCACTAACAAGCAATGACTTCGTTCGCATTCTGACCGAACCAAATGCCTCGTTGACCACGCAATACAAAGCGTTAATGGCAACCGAAGGTGTCACGGTTGAATTTACGAAGGACGGCATTCAACGCATTGCAGAAACCGCGTTCCATGTTAACGAAACCACAGAAAATATTGGTGCGCGTCGGTTGCATACGGTACTTGAGCGCCTGATGGAAGAGGTGTCGTTCAAAGCCAGTGATTTACAAGGTGAACGCATCGAAATTGATGGTGCTTATGTGGATAAACATCTAGGTAAGCTGGCGCAAGACGAAGACCTCAGCCGCTTTATTCTATAAGTCGAATCTGTTGTAGTCCTTTGCTGTCGTAGAACGCGGTTTGCGGTTATACTGTGAAGCGAATCTCACAGCAGGGGAACTGCAATGGAATACAACACGTCAGAACTTTGCGATTTATACCCAGACATGGTCGATGTCGTCGAACCCATGTTCATTCATTATGGTGGCCGGTCATCGTTCGGTGGTCAGCTCGTCACCATCAAATGTTTTGAAGATAAAGGTGTTATCGAAGAGGTGGTGCAGCAGAATGGTGCTGGCAAAGTGTTGTTGATTGATGGCGGTGGTTCATCGCGTCGCGCACTCATTGACATTGCCATTGCTGAGTTAGCATTTGATAACGAGTGGGAAGGCATCTTGTGTTACGGTGCAGTGCGTGATGTCGACGCATTAGAAGAAGTCGATTTCGGTATTATGGCTATGACGTCTATTCCTGTTGGCGCCATCAGCGAAGGTGTCGGCGAAGTTGATGTCCCCGTCAATTTTGCGGGTGTAACCTTCTTACCTGAAGATCATCTGTATGCTGATAGTACGGGAGTGATCTTGTCACCTGAACCGCTCGATATCGAATAAAGTTATGCAGCTTCGCGCGATTTCATTCGACGATTTTACGTCGCCGCGTGCAGGCGAAATCAAATGGGGGCAAGTACTGACGTGCTTGCCCTCGTCTTTATCTGCAAATACATATAATGATGTGCTTGAGCAAGCTTGGGCTGATGGCCATCGCACTGCTATCGTTGCCGTTCCCGAGAGTCTCGGTGCACGCGCGAACTTAGGTCGTGCTGGCGCTGAGACGAGCTTAACTGCTTGGTTACCCGCACTCGCCAATCTCCAAGTCAATGCAGCGAGTGACCCAGCATCACTATTGGTGGTGGGAGCCATTGAGTGCGATGATTTGCAGGCTCAATCTGAAATTTTGGACCTGAGCAATCCCAATCAATTAAATCAGCTTCGTGATCTTGTTGCAGAGCTTGATACACGCGTAATTGCCGTATTGCAGCCATTATTTACACTCGGTTTTGATGTTGTTCTCATTGGTGGCGGCCATAACAATGCCTACCCACTCTTGAAGTCACTGGCGAGCGCCTGTAAATCACCGGTCGGTGCGATGAATCTTGACCCGCATTCTGACTTTCGCAGCTGTGAAGGTCGCCATAGTGGCAACGGCTTTCGCTATGCCTACAGTGAAGGTTTCTTGCAGCATTACCATGTGGTTGGCTTGCATCCAGCAAGGAATAACGCAGACAGTCTCAGCGCTTTATCAGATGCCGGGTTTAATTATACGCATTTAGATATATTGCGTACGAAAGCATGGGATACCTTAACCGTCAGCTGGCAACAATGCGCAGCAGCTTGGCAAGTTCCGTTTGGAATTGAGGTCGACTTAGATGCCGTAACCGGCATGCCGGCCAGTGCAATGAATTACGCTGGGATCGATGCTGATCAAGTATTCTCGTACATCGCTGGGTTAGCGCAATTACCACAAGCACGTTATCTGCATCTCACAGAAGCAGCACCCTGTTTGCATCCAGCCGGTTTGGCAGCAGGAAACCGAATGGTCGGTCAAATCATCATCGAAGGCCTACTGGCTTATTTGAATGCCCGCGCCGCGCAAAGCTAGCGACGCTGACCTTGAATCCAACAGGCATGTAATGGATTGGTGCCAAACTGATAGGCCAACATGGCTGGATCCGTTACATCCCACAGGCATAAATCGGCACGCAGACCCGGCGCCAATTTACCCCGATCGGATAAACCCAGCGCTTGAGCTGCATGGCAGGTTACCCCGCGTAGACATTCTTCCGGAGTCATACGAAACAGCGTAGCAGCCATCTGCAACATCAATTGTAAACTCATAATGGGCGATGTACCTGGGTTGGCATCAGTTGCGACCGCAATCGGTACTTGGTACTGCCGCAGCAAATCTATGGGTGGTAATTTGGTCTCGCGCAGGAAGTAAAAGGCGCCGGGGAGCAAGACCGCAACCGTGCCACTCGCCGCCATCGCTCGCACACCGTCCTCATCCAAGTATTCTAAATGGTCGCACGATAAGGCTTGGTACCGCGCGGCTAGAGCACTGCCCTGTTGATTGGATAGCTGTTCAGCATGCAATTTTACGGGCTTTTGTGCTGCTTTGGCCGCTTCAAATACGCGCTTGGTTTGGGCTGGCGTAAAGCCGACCTTTTCACAAAATGCATCGACGGCATCGACTAAGCCTTCAGCGACTAATTTAGGAATGATGGTGTCGGTGACAACCTGAATATAGCCATCAGCATCGCCCGCAAATTCCGGCGGAATTGCGTGAGCAGCCAGCAAAGTAGTGACCACATCAATTGGGTACTGCTGTGATAATTGACGTGCTGCACGCAACTGCTTGCGTTCATGTTCCAACGAGAGTCCATAACCCGATTTAATTTCGATGGTTGTGACACCTTCACGAATCAAAGCTAAGAGTCGCGGAATGGTCTGTTGTACCAATTGTTCTTGTGTCGCAGCTCGGGTCGCTCTCACAGTTGACGCAATGCCGCCGCCTGCTGTGGCGATATCCGCATAGGCCACACCATGCAATCGCTGGGCAAACTCATTGGCGCGGTCGCCAGCCCAAACCAAATGCGTATGGCAGTCAATCAAACCCGGTGTCACCACACCGCCATGGCCATCAATGATCTCAGCGCTGGTTGGTGGCGCCTCAGCACGACCTCCCACAAACTGAATAACACCATCGGCAACGTCAATCACACCATCGTCGATGAGTCCGTACCCATCACCTAAACAGGTCGCTAGACGCACATTTTCAAGTCGGAATGCACTCACAAAAAAATCCTTTCACACAACTTGTATATACAATTAAGCTTCACTACACTTTAGCACAGCTTTTGGATGATGCTTAGCCCTGCGTGGCGCAAGATTGGCATCAAGAATCAGCAGACTGCTGACATGAGGATGGAACATGGCAAAGTTTTCTGCAATAAAACAGCATTTATATCGCAAAATTGCCTCAGGCGAGTGGCCCGAGCATCACCCCGTGAGTTCAGAGAACGCGCTCTCGCAGCAGTTTAGCGTAAGCCGCATGACAGCTCGTCGCGCTTTACAAGAACTAGCTGACGAAGGGCTCGTGATCCGTAGCAAGGGCTCTGGCACATATGTTGCGCCGATCAAATCGCAAACCAGCTTTATGGCGATTCGAAACATCGCCGACGAAGTACGCGAACGCGGTCATAAATATCATGCGGTGGTACATACTATGCGCCAGGAGCAAGCCACTGCCAATGTCGCCGAATTTTTGCAGTTGCCGGCAAATACACCCGTGTATCATTCGGTGATCACTCACTACGAAAATCATGACCCCGTGCAAGTCGAAGAGCGTTGGGTGAATCCAAAAATTGTGCCGAAATATACCAGCCAAGACTTCACCAAAGTCACGCCACATGAATACCTCAGCTCAGTAGCACCGCTTACCGAAGCAAGTCATCAAATTGAAGCGATTGCACCGGTGGAGCATGTGATGCATTGGCTCAAACTTGAGAAACCGGAGCCATGCTTGCGCATTCAGCGACGCACTTGGAGCGAGTCGGGAGTGGTGACGTACGCGCTGTTGACACACCCAGGCTCACGCTTCGTCCTCGGTGGACACTTAACATTCAAAAAAAACTAAAAACCTAAAAACCTAAAAGCGTGAAGAACGAATAGTTACTAGATATTAGTTACTAGAAAGAACCAGATCTTTGTTTTCTAGTAGCCAATTGCTATTAACAAATAGCCATTTTGTAAGGAGTTTCAATGTCATTTACTCGTCTCGATACCTCGCGAACTATTACTCCTCCGCGAGGCACCGAACTCACTACTTGCAACTGGCAGGTCGAAGCCGCCAAGCGCATGCTCATGAATAACCTCGATGCCGAGGTCGCTGAACATCCCCATGCCCTTGTGGTGTATGGCGGTATTGGCCGCGCTGCGCGCAGTTGGGAAGCGTATGACACCATTATTTCAGTATTAGAGCGGTTAAAGCCAAACGAAACCCTACTGGTTCAATCGGGCAAACCCGTAGGTGTGTTTCAAACGCATGAAGATGCGCCACGCGTACTAATTGCCAACTCCAATTTAGTGCCAGAATGGGCTACTTGGGAGCATTTCAATGAGCTCGATAAAAAGGGTCTCATGATGTACGGGCAGATGACTGCCGGATCGTGGATTTACATTGGCTCGCAAGGCATTGTCCAAGGCACCTATGAAACTTTTGTCGCGGTTGCGAAGCAGCATTTTAACGGCCAAGCAAAAGGGCGGTGGATCCTTACCGGAGGTCTCGGCGGTATGGGTGGCGCTCAGCCGCTTGCGGCCACTATGGCTGGCTATTGCATGCTGGCGGTAGAAGTCGATGAATCACGCATTGATTTCCGTTTGCGCACTCGCTACGTCGACCACAAAGCCACCTCACTAGATGAAGCATTGGACTTAATTCATGAAGCCATTGACCAAGGCCGCGCCATATCGGTTGGTTTACTGGGCAATGCAGCAGATGTATACGCGGAGTTAGTCGAGCGTAATATCACACCCGATGTCGTTACCGATCAAACCTCAGCACACGACCCACTGCATGGTTATGTGCCGAAAGGTTGGACCTTGCAACGCTATCAGCAGGAGCAAGGCGAGCATCCGGGTGAAACGGTGCAAGCTGCGAAAGAATCCATGGCGACGCAAGTGCGTGCCATGTTAGCGCTGCAGCAGCGCGGTGCAGCAACATTGGATTATGGCAACAACATTCGCCAAATGGCGAAAGATGTTGGCGTTGAGAATGCCTTCGATTTCCCAGGTTTTGTTCCTGCTTACATTCGGCCACTGTTTTGCCAAGGTATCGGGCCGTTCCGATGGGTCGCGCTGTCTGGTGACCCTGAGGATATTTATAAAACCGATGCCAAGGTTAAAGAACTCATTCCAGACGATCCACATCTACACAACTGGTTAGATATGGCGCGGGAGCGCATCAGCTTTCAGGGGCTACCGGCACGTATTTGCTGGATAGGTTTAAAAGATCGTGCTCGCATCGCTCAGGCATTCAACGACATGGTTGCTAGCGGCGAACTCAAGGCGCCCATTGTGATTGGTCGCGACCATCTCGACTCTGGTTCTGTCGCAAGTCCGAACCGTGAAACCGAGAGCATGTTGGACGGTTCCGATGCAGTATCTGATTGGCCCTTGTTGAATGCGTTACTGAATACTGCTGGCGGTGCCACTTGGGTGAGCCTTCATCATGGTGGTGGTGTCGGGATGGGTTACTCTCAGCATTCCGGGGTAGTGATAGTCGCCGATGGTACGCCTGCGGCTGCAGCTCGCTTGGGTCGGGTATTATGGAATGATCCGGGTACCGGCGTTATGCGTCATGCCGATGCGGGCTACGACATTGCCAAGCGCTGCGCGCACGAACAAGGATTGGATTTGCCGATGGTGGAGAAATAAGCATGTCTACAGTATTTGAATTGCAACCAGGCCAATTAAGCTTGGCCGACATCCAAAGCTGGTGGCAGCAACCACAGCAATTGAAGCTTGCGGACTCTGCCTATAAAGCCATTGAAGCATCCGCCGCGACGGTATCTGCGGTCTTGGCGAAGGGTAAAGTGGTATACGGCATCAATACGGGTTTCGGGTTACTCGCGAATACTCGAATTCCCCCAGAAAAGCTGGCTGATTTGCAGCGTCGCATAGTGCTATCGCATGCGGCAGGTACGCAAGAGTTCATGGTGGATGATGTAGTTCGCTTAATGTTGTTGTTGAAAATCAATTCATTGAGCAGGGGTTTTTCTGGCGTGCGCCCGGTCGTGATTGAGGCGCTGCAAGCCCTGTTAAATCACCAAGTGTACCCATGCGTCCCCAGTAAGGGTTCGGTAGGAGCTTCGGGCGATTTAGCCCCATTAGCACACCTAGTGCTGCCATTATTGGGTGAAGGCCAAGTGCGTTATCAAGGGAAGATCCTCAGCGGTGCCGAGGGTATGAAAATAGCCGGTATGGAAACCATCGCTTTGGGACCCAAAGAAGGCTTAGCGTTGTTGAATGGTACACAAGCATCTACAGCGCTGGCATTGCATGGCTACTTTCAGATCCAACGCGCATTTGACGCTGCTTTGGTGGTTGGTGCGATGTCCGTCGAGGCGGCAATGGGCTCGCGCTCACCATTTGATGAGCGTATTCATGCGGTACGTGGGCAACCCGGTCAAATGGAAGTCGCAAAGCAATTCCGCAAACTACTGGGCGCTACTTCAGAAGTTGCAAAGGCACATGAGAACTGTGAAAAAGTGCAAGACCCCTACTCGTTGCGTTGCCAGCCGCAGGTGATGGGAGCAGTGTATGATCAGTTGGTTCACGCTCGCGCCATACTCGAGCGTGAGGCTAACGGTGTCACTGATAACCCGTTAGTGTTTGCCGACTCTGGAGACATTCTCTCCGGCGGTAACTTCCATGCCGAGCCAGTGGCTATGGCGGCAGATATTCTTGCCATCGCGGCCAGTGAAATCGGAGCTCTATCCGAACGTCGTAGTGCGCTCCTGATCGACCACCATTTGAGTAACTTACCGCCGTTTTTGGTGACCGATGGTGGGGTCAATTCTGGCTTTATGTTGGCGCAAGTCACAGCAGCTGCATTGGCATCGGAAAACAAGTCTTTGGCTCATCCTGCTTCGGTCGACAGTATCCCGACTTCAGCAAACCAAGAAGACCATGTCTCGATGGCGACATTTGCGGCACGCCGACTGACTGATATTGCCCGCAATGTGGTTGATATTATCGCAATAGAATGGCTTGAGGCTGCACAGGGTCTGGAGTTCCGACGTCCATTAAAGGCGGCTGAGGCTATCGAATCCGCACACGCATGCTTGCGTCATAAAGTCGCGTTTTATGATCAAGACAGGTATTTTGCGCCTGACATTCAGGCCGCTGCTGAGTTGATAGCAGCGGGCGAATTAAGCCAACTGCTCGCTTGAAATCGGTATGAACGAGGGCGCGTTTAAGCGTCCTCGTCCTCTTCATCTTTGAGGGCTTGGCAGTCGACGCAAAGCGCGACATCAGGCCTGGCCGCAAGACGTGCCGCTGAAATTTCGTCGCCGCATTCAATACAATAACCATATTCACCGCTTCGCATACGCTGCAGGGCTGCAGTTGCGCTGTCGGCATGCTTGGTGCCAGGTTGGTCAGCAACAATCGCTTCTAATTTGCCCCGAATGCGCAACAACTGCTGTGCGGTTAATGATTCACTCATGCTTGCATCCTTATGCTTCTTTTTTATTGGCAATGACAACGAACTGCCCCGAGAACTCTGCAACTGGTCTATCACCATCAAAAATCTGGGTCTTTAGCGTGACTCGAGCATTGCGGCCCTCGGTAAGTGCTGATAAATCACCAATCATATCCACTACATGTGCCACAGCAATCGGTTCACGAGTGACGGGCTTATGATAATGAATGGCTCCATCAGCGAGCACAATAGCCCCGTGCAGTTGTCGTTCGCGCAATTGTAAATGCAGCAACCCCCAACACGTCAAGGTCGCGAGCGAATAAATACTGCCAGCAAACATGGTTCCATGCACATTAATGTTGCGTGACAGCATGGCTTGAGTGGTAAATGCGCGACCGGTGTACTGCTGAATACGAATTCCCATAGTTTCTGAAATGGGAATATCCTCGTGCCAAGTATCCTGCAATTCCTTGCACCAATCAGGCCGATAGGTAATCCGGTTCTGTTCCGTTAGGGTTTTGCGTAACTGATGTTCGGCGCTCGGGTTCTTGAGCGTATCGGCCTCTTCCACTAACTCATAACCGCATTTGATGTAAAAGCCGAGAGTATTATCACGGGAATTGATAATGACGTGTGTGGCGCCCTCATCACGCGCAACCTTCTCTAATTCATACACAATGGCAACACCATGTCCGCCGCCACGATGCTCGGGTGCTGACGCCATAAACCGAATTTGACCTTCGTCAGGCGAATTAAAATGTAAGCGGCCAATAGCTATTGCCGCACCACTGTCATCGACAATCATACGATGAATACCGACTTGATCGTATTCATCTTGCTCGGAGCCACGCGGACGTTGAAAAGGCTTACGTAAAACTCGCCAGCGTAAATCGTAGTAGCGTTCAAATTCTGCTGGTGTTGTCGGTGTTATGACTGAGTACATCAATGTCATCCGTGGGTTATTGAGTGGCGCATTAAACCGTTAATAAAAAGGTCATCGGGCCATCATTGGTTAAGCTTACTTGCATGGCACCCCCGAACTGTCCGGTCGCAATAGTCAATGAACTACTCCGCAATTGATCGACAAAAAAGTCGTATAAAGCTTGGGCTTGAGCGGGTGGCGCGGCCGTTGAGAAGCTGGGGCGGCGACCACTGTTCGTATCGGCCGCTAAAGTGAACTGAGAGACTACCAAGATTTCTCCTTGAATGTCACTCACACTCAAATTCGTTTTATCATCGCTATCCGCAAACATGCGATAGCCCAGTACTCGTTGTGCCAATTTCTTTGCCTGAGCCTCGGTGTCATTGAGTTCTACACCTAAAAACACTAATAGTCCGTGCTGAATTTCACCAACAGTTTGGTCTTCAACGGTTACTTTGGCATGGGTGACACGTTGCAATAAAGCTTTCATGCATTCTCTTCGGCTGGAGTTTCTGTTTTTTTATCGGATTCTTGTAACTCATCAATATACTCTTCGAGTGACGCCGTGAACTCTGCACCAATCAAGACAATATTCCACGATACAAAAATCCACAGCAGCAGAATGGGAATGGCTGCCAGCGCACCATAAATCGCCTCGTAGGATGGAAATGCTGTGATATAAGCAGCAAACCCTTTCTTCGCCAGTTCAAATAAGATGGCCGCGAATAGTGCGCCCCAAATGGCATGACGCACTTTAACGAGACGGTTTGGCATCATCACGTACAGCAGTAAAAAGGCGATCACTGACGTAATGATGGGCACTGTGCTCAATAGTATCTCGCGAAAACCACTGACATAATCCTCGGCAAAAGCGGTCAATGAGATCAAATAGGACGATACCGCCATACCAATGCCCATCAATATCGGTCCTAGCGTGAGGATCATCCAATACACGGCGAGAGCCACCGTCAATCGTCTCCGCTTATGATTACGCCAGATACGATTCATGGTCGCTTCAATAGTCGAGATCAAATTCACCGCTACAATCACGACAAAAATAATCCCGATGGTCGTCATGTTGGAGACATTGGTTACAAAAGTATTCAGATATTCGGTAATAACTTCACCGGATGTCGGCAACAAATTCGCAAACAGAAATTCCTGCAGCTGTACACGAATGTCCTCAAACATGGGGAACGCGGCAAAAATGGAGAACATAACGACCATGAGCGGCACCAGTGCCAGCAAACTGACAAAGGTCAAATGCCCAGCAATGACCGAAACTTTGTCCTCAGAGCAACGCTTCCCAAAATGACGCAAGAACCCCCATGCAAGACGCATGTAGTCGAGCCAACGGGCAGAACGAGTGCTGGTCATGAGCGCTCCAGTAAAAGAATAAACGGAATCTATAATCCCAAACACCGAAGCAAACGTAAACAAGTAATCAAAAACCGTTATTGGTTACTCGTTATTGGTTATTCGAAAAAGCGCAAAATGCTGACGAAGGTTGATACTCGGATGTGGCAACGCGCATTGCCGGTTGTTCGAGAAGCAAGTAACCAATAACTAAAAGCGAATTTTTTGGGGGTGGTATGTACTTAATCTTTGGTGCCAGCGGTGGCCTTGGTTTAGCACTGGCGCAACACGCTAGCGCCCGTGGTGATACTGTTGTTGCCGTAAGTCGGTCGGGTCGGCCTGAAGCATTCACCGGCGAATGGATCCAAGTGCAAGGTTATGAACCCGAGCACATGCAGCCCGTCCTGCAGGCTATCGAAGGTCAAACGCTAACGGGTGTCATTAGCGCACTGGGAATATTGCATACCAATAACTTTATGCCCGAAAAGCGGATTGAAGACTTGAGTGCAGAAGCGTTGGAGCAAACTTACTACGTCAACGCAGTGTTGCCGATGCTGCTATTACAGGCACTCAAGTCAAAGTTGCCGACCAATTCGCCCTGTGTGTGGGTTCAGCTTAGTGCAAAAGTGGGCAGTATAACCGATAACTACCTCGGTGGTTGGTACAGTTATAGAGCGAGCAAAGCTGCTCTAAATATGCTGCTGAAGACCGCGGCTATCGAATTGAAGCGTACTCACAAGCAGCTAACTATTGCAGCTATTCATCCAGGCACGACCGACACCGAGCTATCTAAGCCTTTTCAGCGGCGACTTCCGGCGGACAAACTCTACACACCAGAGTTATCGGCTGAGCGTATTTGGCAGGTCATCGAAAACCTCGAACCGGAGCAAAGCGGGCAACTCTTTCATTGGGATGGTAAGCAACTGCCATACTGATGAATTGGCGGATAAAATAGCGTAAGGTAAGAAAAAACGAAGGAGCCGTTATGCGTTACTTACTTGCGATATTTTTGCCACCGCTCGCCATTTTAACGACGGGTCGTATATTCCATGCCATTTTGAGCACAGTGCTATGCGCTGTTGTGATCACACTGACGCTGGTGTCGGTATTCGGTCTTGCGTGGCTATGGTTAGTTTGCATTATGCACGCGGCTTTTGTGATTGACGGCTACCACAAGCGCAACAAGCAAGTTGGAGGCGATGCATGAAAACTTGGGCACAAACATTGTCGATAAGTGTGATGGTCCTCGCGCTGGGTGCATGTTCGAGTGCCTACTATGGCGCAATGGAAAAAGTTGGAATCCACAAGCGTGATATTTTGGTCGACCGCGTTGATGACGCACGTGATTCCCAAGCCGATGCGCAGCAAGAATTTAAATCTGCGCTCGAGCGCCTCAATGAATTGTTGCAGTTCGATGGCGGTGAATTAGAAGCAACATACAGCGCGTTGAATGATGATTATGAGAGCAGCAAAGCCGCTGCGGAGCGCGTTTATGAGCGTATTGATGCAATTGATGATGTTGCTCAAGATCTCTTTGATGAATGGCAAGACGAGCTTGATGAATATAGCAATGAAGCGATGCGTAGAGAAAGTGAGCGATCACTTCGTGAGACCCAGCGGCGCTACAATAGCTTATTGTCGAGTATGGAACGTGCCGCCGATACCATGCCACCGGTGCTCGAAAAACTCCAAGACAACGTACTCTACTTAAAGCATAACCTGAATGCGGCAGCAATAGACGCTATTCGGGGCGAATATCGCACATTGCAAAGCGATATCAGCAGTTTGATCGAGGAAATGGAACAAGCCATCAATGAATCAGATGCCTTTATTGAGGCAATGCAGGAGGGTCGTACCGAATGAGTATATTGATTTTAGCAGGAAGTAGTCGTAAAGAGTCGCTCAACAAGAAGTTACAGCAGCGCATTGCTGAGAGAGCCAAGGCTCTTGATGTTGCCTGTCACGTTTACCCAGCCGAAGAACTCGATGCGCCAATGTATCAAGGTGACTATGAGGCTGAACATGGTGTTCCTGCAAGCATCCAAAAACTGGTTACAGCCATTCGTGACTGTTCGAAAGTGGTCATTGTTACACCGGAGTACAATAGCTCAGTGCCACCTTTGTTAAAAAATGCGATTGATTGGAGTTCACGGGTAGACCAGCAGCCGTGGAAAGGTAAGACGGTGTTACTTGCGGGTGCTTCCCCAGGTCGGTTAGGCGCTATGCGTGCAATGGATCATTTACGTGCGGTCGTGATGAACTTGCAAGCTTGGGTAGCACCTATGTTCGCCAGTTGCCCGAACGCGAATGACGAAACCATTCAGAAAATGGATGATGATTTCCTGAAAAACTTCTTACAGCAAGGTGACTAGTTGTTAGTCGGCTAAGCTGGCGCAATATCGGTCAAGTGATGTTTTGGCGACTTGTTCGAGATTGAAATAATCTCGATCAAGGAGCCAGTTATACATCAACCCATCAATTAAGCTAAACATGCCAATCACTGTTTCACGCGGCTTTACGTTCCGCGACACTTGGCCTTTCTCAATCGCATGCTCAATTAGCTTTTCGCACTCATCAATACAGGCATTACGCCCGTGCAGGTGACGCTGATGGATGGGTAACACATCGTCAATATATTCGCATTTGTGAAAGAGAATATTGATTAACGCCTGTGTATGTTGATCGTCCTGTACTTGCTTCACAATGTTTAGACAACGATGCTTGAGTTGGCCCAACGGGTCATCGGGAATTGCTTTTGCCAATTCCTCAAACATTTCATCGACCGGCAGTTTGACACGGTCCATGAGCGAATCAATAAGGTCGAGTTTGTTGTCAAAGTGATGATAGATGGCACCACGGGTGACGCCTGCAGCCTCGGCTACTTGCATCATTGACGTTGTTGCAACACCGCGTTCGCTAAACAAGCGTTCGGCTGCATCCAACAAGTCATGGCGGGTGCTCAGTGCATCTTCTTTCGTTCGACGAACCACGATTAAACCTCTTTATTCAGAACTAGCCGAATTATACAGCAACTTAATCAAACATGCATGTATGTATGTATATGTGATTTTAACCTGTCAACAGAGTAAAGACACCTCCCTTGTTTTATCGGTTGATTGACCGCAGATCCAAAGAATCAGCCGACAAATCAACGTAACTCATGAAAGTGGGCTAAACTCTTCTGGTGGGCGTATCGAATGAATGGAAACAGTATGCCCACTCATTATGGAGGTATGACCATGCGTAACGACATCGACCAGCGTCTCGTTTTAGACGCGTTTGAACAGATTCATGAACACGGTAAATCAGAGCAAGGTAAGCACACTTTAGATGGTATTACCGGCTATACCGATCACGATGGGTATACGGTCTTTCTTGAGGGACATAACGTCAAAATGACACTCGAGTTTCACAATAAATATCGTCTGGATTATAACTCCGAGCGTGACTTTGATTTGTTTATGCGTAAGCTGGAACAAATCAGCAAGGATTACCATAAACCAGGTCGTGGTGAATGACACAGCATAAGCCGTATAGTATTGCCGAAGAGATCGCTCATGCACTGACGCATGGTATAGGTGCTATCGCCAGTATCGTTGGGCTGGTGTTTATGGTCGCTTGGGCTTTGCAATACGGTGATGCCTGGCATGTAGTGAGTGCATCCATTTATGGCGCAAGTCTAATTCTTCTCTACACCGCTTCGACTCTTTATCATTCCTTTCCTTGGCCGCGCGTGAAAGCGATTTTCCAGAAAATGGACCATGCGGCAATTTACTTTCTGATTGCCGGCACCTATACCCCATTTGCCTTAATCAATTTACGCGGCGCCTGGGGATGGACGCTCTTGGGCGTGGTGTGGAGTATTGCAATAATTGGTGTGGTACTCGAAATTTCAATGCGCCAACGAAAGAAATGGCTGTCGCTATCACTCTACTTGGGATTGGGGTGGATGGCGGTAGTAGCCATCAAGCCGATGCTCGACAATGTCGAATCAGGCGGTCTTTGGTTGTTGTTAGCTGGTGGACTTGCGTATAGCTTTGGCGTGATTTTTTACGTGTGGAAGTCGCTGCGCTTCCATCATGCAATTTGGCACTTATTTGTGTTGGCGGGTAGCATCCTGCATTTCTTCTCCATTTTTTACTATGTGCTACCGCGCCCGGACCTCATCTAAATGTTGGTGCCAGTAAATTTAAAGATACGCTGGTTTCTGATCTATGCCCTTTTTGGGTTAGCGCTCTCGGTCATTCTCACCTCTATTGTCACTCAGGCAGCTACCAAACAAATTGAAGAGCAAGTTGGATCGTCGTTGGGGGATGTAGCATTTCAACTCGCTGACAAACTAGAGCGCGGCATGTTCGAGCGCTATCGAGACATGCAGGTATCCGCGCAATTGATGCGCTCGGTGACCACCGGTGAAGATAGGCTCGAGCGCTTCCGTCGACTCCTCGATACATTACAACAAAGCTTCCCTGCCTACGCTTGGATCGGTCTTACTGATGCCGATGGTAAGGTGTTGGCGAGCACTCAAGGCTTGCTTGAGGGTGCAGATGTCAGCCAGCGGCCTTGGTTTATAGAAGCACAAGAAGATTACTTTATTGGCGACGTACATGGGGCTTTATTGCTTGAACAGAAGTTAAACCCTAATGGTGACCAACCCTTACGTTTTGTAGATGTAGCAGTCCCCATCGTGTCAACAGAAGGTGAGTTCATTGGCGTACTCGGCGCTCATCTTAACTGGGACTGGGCGACCGAACTGCAAATCTCAATGCAGCGCAGTTTACAGCTCCACGAAGCAGCAGAGATCCTGATTGTCAGTTCCGAAAACTCGATTATCTTGGGGCCTGCCAATTTGCTCGAGCAGATCAATCCTATTCAGTTGTCCTCAACCATGTTGAGTGATGGTCATGGTGTTATGGCTTGGTCGGATGGTAATGAGTATCTGATGGGTTATGCAGTTGCTAAGGATTATCGTGATTACCGTGGCCCGCAATGGCAAGTTATGGTGCGGCAACCCTTAGATATCGCTTATCAGCCCATACGAGAGCTGCGGATCCAAGCCGCATGGATTGGTGGCGCTGTGGTATTGGTCTTTGCTGTGATTGGCTGGATGACTGCGGAAAAAATATCGCGACCTTTAGCGAACATTAATCAGCAATTGGAGCGTGAAGTTCAATCGCGTACCGCACAGCTCACCCAATCGAATCAACGCTTAGAGCAACTCGCAACTACTGATGCATTAACCGGACTCGGGAATCGCCGTGCCTTCTTTGCGGCTTCCAGTGATATGTGTGAACGGTCAAAACGTCTAGACACACCGCTTGCTGTAGTGATTTTAGATCTCGATCATTTTAAACGGGTCAATGACACTTACGGCCATGGAGTCGGTGATGAAGTACTTGAAGCCGTTGGCGAACTCCTGCGGGCGACAGTTCGACAGATCGATATTGCAGCTCGCACCGGCGGCGAAGAATTCAGCTTGCTCCTTGAAAACACCGATATTAAAGGAGCCGAGCAACTTTGTGATCGCATTCGCAAGCGCATGGAGCAACTTCAGTTCAATAGTGATAAAGAGTTATTCACCGTTACGATGAGCATTGGTGCTACCCTCTGGCAACCCGATGAATCGTTCGACACCACCCTTGAACGCGCCGACAAAGCTCTGTATCAGGCGAAAGAGTCTGGTCGTAATCGCGTCGTTACCCTAGGGTAACAAAATAAAAACATGTACTACTGATAAACGTAGTTAAACTTTAAATTATCCCAACCCCTTATTTGTATTTTTCCGAAATTGATGAATAATCAAGGCAATCCTTTACGCAATAATTACAATATCAAGTTCATTTTCGAGCCAAATTACACCATCACCATGTAGTAATCACGTATCAGGCTGACGAAGTGAATAAGGAAATTTACGATGCGTGTATTTGCCTCTGGTGTCCCTACTCTCTTTACCATTGTCTCTCTTTTTAGCTTACTTTCGGCCTCTGCCTTCGCCGGCAGCAGTTACGTCACAGCGACCAACCCACTCATTACCGCTGGGGCTGAAATAGCTGACAACGGCAGCATCGATCCAATTCCGATTGATTACAATAATGATGGGGCGATCGATTTTATTGCGTACAACACCGCAGCATCGAACTATACGCGTTTATTCACGAATAACGGCTCAGGCAGCTACACGGCTTCAACCATTCCTTTCGTTATTAATTTTGCTTCACGAGTTTTTGTTAATGACGTCGATAATGATGGCGATGATGATATCACTGAGATTATTTCAGGAGGTGTTCGCTATCATCGCAATAATGGTAACGGTACTTTTACCGAAGTCACGCATCCTGTTGTCGCGGCCGGTGGTGTATTAGAATTTAATAACGCAATCGACACTTTTACTATTGATGCAAATAATGATGGTGCCATTGATTGGGTTACCTTTAACGAGGGGAACAACACCTACAGTACCCTCTATCTGAATAGTGGCAATGGTTCCTACTCGGCTACGACGCTCGGTATAAGTGGCTTAACTACGTTATCTCGTCTCCGTGTCGGCGACGTCAATAATGATGGTGCCGATGATGTCACCTTCGTGAATTCAACGACAGGAGCGGTCAGCTACTTTCAGAATAATGGTAGCGGTACCTTTACCTCATTGACTCACCCAGTGGCAGCGGCTGGCGCGACGCTTGCGTTTAATGGCGGTTCTGGATTTGCGGTAGATTTTGTCCAGCAAGACTATGATGCAGATGGTGATCTCGACTTCTTCGTCTATGGAACCACATCTTACGATGTTGTTTATTTGAATAATGGTAGCGGAAGCTTTACGCAAAGTACGGCTAATTTTGGATTACCCAGTTTTAGCGGGCATTTGTTTGCTGATCTCGATAATGATGGCGACGACGACGTTATTCTCTCAACTGGAGGTGCTAACAGCACCTACCGCCGTCATGATGGCACGGTCGGAGGGACAAACAACCGTCCTCCTCGACTCAGTTCAAGTTCTCCTGCGGATGGCAGTTCAGGTTTAACGCCGAGCGCGAATATCACATTAACCTTTGACGAGACTATTTCGTCAGTAGGTAGTAAGCGCATCAATATATATCGTCAATCCAACGACAGCTTGGTGGAATCTATCGCGGCCAATAACAGTAGCCGGGTGTCAACTTCAGGGGCGACGGTCACAGTCAACCCAACCTCTGATCTACTCGCGAGTACAGGCTATTACGTTCAAGTGGAAGCGGGCGCGTTGTTTGATGCAGATGGCATGACCTATCAAGGCATCGACGATAAAACCACCTTGAATTTTACTACCGGAACAGCCGGTGTTGCGCTGAGCACCAACCCAACCCTCACATTTACGAATAATACCCCTTCATCACCTGGTATTTTTACAGATGGCTCAGGTGGTTCGGTTGATATCACCGGTGTTCAGTTTGAAATAGCTGATTACGCTGATAATAATCTAAACCGATTAACAAGTGCGGAGTGGGTTGATAATAGCTTTTTAGCGTCAAATGACCCTAACTTTAGCGCATTAACGTTCCCAGGAACTGGCGATGCAGGAACCAATGGTTTCGGTATTGCAACGGCAGATGGGAGTGAGTTTACACTTACAAGTTTCGTGTATTACAACTGGGGTGAGACATTTTCGTTCGGAAATACTGCGTTTGGCTATCGTGATGGAGTACAAGTCGCGACTCACCCGTTTAATGGTTTTGACGCCAACTATGACCCTATTACGGTTACACTCCCATCAACATTTAACAATGTCGATCGCGTCGTTGTTACCATCACCTCGAGCGGCTATCAATCTCAACCGTTGACGAATCATAGTTACAATAGCTTCGTTGTAGGTCCTCCAGTAGCGAATACGGCACCGACGGTCTCCAATCCAATTGCTGACAACTTCTCCGTGGGTGAAGATTCAGGGAACTCGACGTTTACGCTCGCCAATCGATTCACGGATGCTGAGACTGATGCGTCTAGCCTGATTTATAGTGTCGAGGCCAACAACAACACAGCGTTGGTCGGTGCGTCGATCGACAATAGCACGGATGTGTTGACGTTAAGTTATGCTGCGAATGCATCGGGCTCTGCCACGATTACGATTCGCGCCACCGATGCAGGTGGTCTATTCGTTGAAGATACCTTTACAGTTACCGTTCTGTCGGTAAATGATGCGCCAACAGATATTGCTCTGAGCAATGCTTCGGTAAACCAGTCTGGCGGTGCCAATGCGGTGGTGGGTACGTTGAGTACCACTGACATCGACCATGCAAACCACACATACACGTTAGTCAGTGGCACTGGTAGTGCCGACAATGCGTCCTTTGCTATCAGTGGAACTTCGTTGGTTGCAAACAATGCAGCGGCGCTTAGTGCTGGAACCTATTCGATTCGAGTGCGTACAACTGACACAGGTAGTCTCACTTATGAAGAAGCATTCACCATTACCGTGGTGGATGACGTGGCACCGAGTTTTATTAGCGGCACGCCAAACATGACCAATATCGGGCAATCTACAGCAACACTGAACATTATTGGTGATGAGCTGAGTCGCTTTTACTTTGTTGTCTTGCCAGACGGTGCGACTGCGCCAACGGCCACACAAGTCTTTAATTTGCAGGATGCGTCAGGTTCGCCGGTAGCAATCAATGGCCAGCAGTCCGTTACCCCAAACTTGAATAGTACGTTCCCGATTTCAGGCCTCAGCTTGGGAACTGCTTACGACTTATATGTTGCCGCATTTGACTTTGCCGAACCACGCAACTACCAGAGCGCACCGACTCTTGTTGAATTTACTACGAGCGCTGCGGATGCGGATGGCAATCTGACCGCCGGTCCAAGCTACAACACGTCGCTGGCTTCAACTGTTGATACGGTTGGTGAAGCGGTCGACATTTTCAGCTTTAACTTAAGCGATGGTGGCACGGCGGATGGCCTTGC
>NZ_PIPR01000005.1 GCF_003987355.1 Pseudidiomarina aestuarii
GACTCCATTCCGAACTCAGACGTGAAACGCTTCAGCGCCGATGGTAGTGTGGGGTCTCCCCATGTGAGAGTAGGACACCGCCAGGCTTCAAATAAACAAACCTCAGCCCAATGGGCTGGGGTTTTTTTATGTGCGCTGCGCACACACGCTACTGGCTACTAGCTATTAGTTACTCGCAAAGCCAAACCAGTAGCTAATAGCTAGTAACTAGTAACGCTTTTCGTCTTTCGTCTAATTCCATTCTGATCTAATTCAGTCCAAACTCGTGTATGTACTTTGTAAGCCGCACGCTATGCTTTCAGTACTTACAATTCAGAAATAAGAGTGAGGATAAAATGGATTACCGTACTCGATCTCCAAATTTTCGTTTCAAATTGCCTTTTGCGTTGGCGCCTCTTGCGCTCGGCACGGCTTTTACATTACCAACTAGCGCGTTAGCACAGGATGCCGAGGCTGATGTCGCTGCGGATGAACGCATCACCGTTATCGGTTCACGCTTGAGTGTACGAACCGCAACTGATGGTACCGCACCGGTTGATATCATTTCCGGTGAACAATTAGCTGCAAGTGGTCTCACTGAGACTGCTCGAGCACTGCAATATGCAGTGCCAAGTTTTAACTTCCCGTCATCGTCTATTACCGATGGCTCTGATGCGGTTCGACCTGCATCGTTACGTGGTTTATCTCCGGATCATACGTTGGTCTTGATTAATGGTAAGCGTCGTCACAGTAGTGCTCTGGTTCACTTAAACGGTACCACCGGGCGCGGTAGTTCAAACGTTGATTTGAACGCGATTCCTATTTCCGCCATCAAGCGTATTGAAGTATTACGCGACGGAGCCGCGGCTCAATATGGTTCTGATGCCATTGCAGGTGTTATCAACATCGTTCTGAAAGATCAGTATGAAGGTGGCAGTATCACGCTGAATGGCGGGCAAACCTTCGAAGGCGATGGTGAACAATATAAACTACACGGCAATGTCGGTTTCGAATTGCCAAATGGTGGTAATTTCACGGTTGCAGCTGAGTTCCATAACAAGAACAAAACTAACCGTGCAGGGTTAGACCCTCGCCAACAATATCCACTCGTGAATGGTGAGCCTGATCCGCGTGAAGATGAATTTGATCGGCTGAGTCATCATGTGGGTGATGCAGAATTTGATAACACATCCGTATTCTTTAATGCCAATCTACCGCTCAGTACCGGTGAACTATATGCCTTTGGTGGCGTTAGTGACCGTACGTCTCAGTCCGGTGCTTTCTATCGTCGCGCGCTGGATAATCGCAATATTATCGAAGTTTATCCGGATGGCTTCTTACCACTGCTCTCTCCAGAAACTTCAGATATTTCCACTACCGGTGGTTATCGTTTCTCATTGGGTGAATGGCAGGTTGATGCCAGTGCTGGCATGGGTGTGAGTGAGTTCCAGTATCGTCTCGAAAACTCTATCAATGCTTCGTTTGGGCCTACCAGTCCAACTGAGTTTGATGCTGGGACACTGAAGCTGGAAGAGACCAACGCGTCCATCGATTTTTCGCGTTTCATCCCGTTCGCGAACAATTCTGATTTGGCCATTGCCGCAGGTATCAGCTATCGCGAAAATACTTATATTATTGAAGCTGGCGACCCTGCCTCTTATGAAAACGGCGGTTTCGATAATCGTCCAGCGGGCAGCCAAGGTTTTACAGGGTTTAAGCCAGAGTCTGAAGTCGACGAATCACGCGATAATGTTGGATTCTATGCCGAGGTCGAGAACATGCTCACCACGAATTTCCAGTGGGGTGCAGCAGTTCGCTACGAAGATTATTCAGACTTTGGCAGCAATACCAGTTGGAAGGTTTCTGGACGTTATGATATCACCGATGAGCTAGCGGTTCGCGCGACAGCCAATACCGGCTTCCGTGCACCAAGTGTTCAGCAAATCTATTTCACCAACATCTCGACGTTATTTATTAATCGCGATGGTGAATTGGTCCCGGAACAGTCAGGTACATTTAATAACATCAGCCCAGTTGCTCAAGCGCTTGAACTCGGTAATTTAGAAGCTGAGGAGTCACAGAGCTTTAGCATGGGCTTGGTTTGGAATGGTCTGGATGGTTTGTCGTTAACCATTGATGCATTCCAGATTGCAGTCGATGATCGCATCATTCTGTCGAGTTCTTTAGTGCCGGGTGATTCACCAGCGGTGGCTGATGCCCTTGCAGCTGCAGGTGCTGACAATGCGCGCTTCTTTATCAATGCCGTTGATACCACTACTCAGGGTGTCGATGTGGTACTGACTAAAGATTTCGACTGGGGTCGCAATGGTACACTCGGTGTGCAAGCCGCGTATGGTTATAACAAAACCGAGATTGATGACGTCAATTTGCCCGCTATCCTAGATGGCCTCGAAACCAAACTCTTCGATGGTGTGGAGCAAACGCGGATGACTGAATCGGTTCCTCGGAACAGTGGTTCGGTTGCCTTTACGCATGACTTGGGTGATTTACAAACCCGCTTGGCGTTTAACTACTTCGGCGATTATGTGTTGCAAAACAATGCAGGTCTACGCACTACCTTTGGTGGCAAGTGGATTACTGACTTATCTGCTAAATATCGCTACAACGATCAGTGGACGTTAAGTGCGGGGGTTCAGAACTTGTTTGATGTGTATCCGGATGAGCAAGATCCCTCAAACCAGTTCAATGGCATCTTCATTTATCCAAACACGAATGCGCCATTTGGTTTCAATGGCGGTTATTATTATGCAGAAGTGACCTACGCATTCTAAAAATCGTCTAATTGACGAAATAGTATGAAAAGCCGCCAATCACTGGCGGCTTTTTTGATCCATGAAACCCACTCCGTTCACCATTTAAAGTCAATTAAAACAATAGATTAATTTGAAATTTTAAACTTGGCACGAGAATTGAATAAGTGTTATCGACAAGTGGCAACACATAACTTATTTGCAAAATAGAAGAGGTGAACAATGAGTATCTTCACACGTGCTAGCGATATCATCCAAGCGAACGTCAATGCATTACTAGACAAAGCGGAACAGCCTGAAAAAATGGTGCGCTTGATGATTCAAGAAATGGAAGAAGCAATTGTCGAACTACGTGGTTTGGCGGCACAGCAAATCGCTGAACAAAAGCGCATCGATCGTGAGCGCGATAATTGCGAAAAATCAATCAGCCAGTGGCAAGCCAAGGCAGAAAAAGCGCTGGACCATGATCGCGATGACCTTGCGCGTGCTGCGTTAGAGCATAAGCTTCAAGCAACCCAACGTCTTGAGTCGCTCGGTAAAGAAGCCGACTATGTTGCGAATCAACTCGCCCCACTGAGCGCAGACATTGAGCGTTTGCAGGCCAAGTTGACTGAAGCTCGCATGAAAGAACGCGAATTACACAAGCGTCTTGATTCGGTTGCGGTGAAATTGCGTTCACAGCAACTTAAATCGGCTGATGCTATGAATACAGCCATGAGTCGTTATGAAAATTATGAGCGTCGCGTCGAAGAGCTCGAAGCGAAGTTAGAAGCGTTTGATATCGGCTCATCGAATCCAAGTTTGGAGCAGCAGTTCCGTGACTTAGAGCACTCAGAGACTATTGATACTGAACTGGCTGCACTGAAAGCAAAATCAAGTAAGAAAGCCTAAGGAGAACTCCGTGAAAAGCTCACATAAAGTGTGGTGGATTGTCGCAGCGGTTATCGGTTTGATGCTTTTTGGTGATGAGATCCTCGGTGCGATTGGTGCGGTGTTAGGTACTATCATCGGTATCGGCGTTACAGGTCTTGTGACCATTGCAGTTGCGGTCGCCGCGTTCGCTTTGGTGATTATGATTGGCGGTAGTATTGCTATCGCACTGATGGTCGCAGCAGGAGCGTTAGTGTTTGCTCTGTTTAGCTGGCTCTGGCCCTTTATATTGTTAGCAGCAATTATCTATGTAATGGTGCGCAAGCGTCCAAAACCTGTGTAATATAGGTCCTGTACACAACCAAATGTGGAGCAGGATCAATGAAACGATTTGGATGGATAGCAGCGATGTTGTGGTTAGCCTCTCCCTGGGCCCTCGCAGCAGATGTTGAAATCTCAAATGCATGGATAAAAGAGTCGATACCTGGCACCGAAAACGGTGCTGGGTATTTGACGTTAACCAATGTTGGAACCACCGCTATTACCCTCACTGGCGCAGCTACTGAAGCTGCTCGTGCTGCTGAAATTCATGAGCATGTCATGAACGACGGCATGATGCGGATGCGTCGAGTTCCTGAATTAATGATCGACGTTGGTGAGACCGTCATTTTTCGTCCAGGTAGCTTTCACGTCATGATGTTTGGTGTCAAAGAGCCATTCCAAGTCGGCCAAGAAATTGGTCTCGAACTCATCTTCTCTGACGGCGATCGGAAAGCGGTCACTGCCGAAGTTAGAGCCATTGAATAACAGGAGCAAAGATATGAAAAACGGACGATTGAAAACACTGCAATGGCTGGCTCCGCTAGCATTACTGACCGTAACCAGTGCACAGGCCGACACCATTTTTGGCGTGTATGCAGGTGGTCAATATTGGGATACGCAAAGCTCTGGCGCTTATGGTACCGACCGTCAGCAACAGACATTTAATTTTGACGATGAACAGCAAGGCAGTTATTACGTGGCTGTCGAGCATCCGATTCCATTGGTACCGAATGTAAAAGTGCGAGTCAATGATATTCAAGCAATGGGAACTGTGACGCTCGACCAGAATTACAGCTTCAATGGTCAAACGTACACGGCGGGCTCAACAGTCGCTGGTATGGTTGATCTGTCGCATACTGATTTTACTTTGTATTACGAGTTTTTTGACAACGACCTGATTAGTTTTGACTTCGGTGCAACTGCGAAACGCGTTGATGGTGCGTTGGCGTTTCGTCAAGGAAACAACAATAACGAAGCAAGCGGTGACGGTTGGGTACCAACCTTGTACTCGCAAGTGCGCGTTGGTATTCCAGCAACAGATTTAACGCTTTATGCGCTCGCGAATGCGATCAGCATTGACGACAGTAGCATCCGCGACGTTGAGGCAGGTATTGAGTACCGCTTGATTGAAAACCTAGCTATTTATTTGAATTTACAGCTTGGTTATCGCGATATGCAGATTGAACTCGATGACGCTGACGGTTTGTATTCTGATATCTCATTCAAAGGCCCCTATCTCGGCCTCGAAATCCATTTCTAAATGATCTCTGATGACGCCCTAGTAGTAGGGCGTCACTGTCACTGCATCCATGGTGTAACCCACTACCGCAATATCCCCTTCTTTGCGTTCAACACTCAAAGTGCCCTCAACCCAAACCGCATCAAACGTATTTTCGTAAGGAACGCCGTCTGGAAAATCGACTTCGATGATTTGATTCGGTGGTGGCGGTGGCACATGAATACAAGCGCCAAAGTAAGGGACTAACAGGAACTGTGTGACTTTGGTCGCGTCGCCTTCCAACTGTACGACATACCCGGGGATCTTGACCTTTTTGTTGTGCAAAGCTTCAACCACGGGTGCATCAAGCTCCGGCTGATTTGCTAACTCTGGATTGGCGTCATAAAACGCCTGACTGCGTACAGGTGGTGGCTTGTAACCTTCCGGAATAAGCTCTTTCCACGGTGTATTCACGTACTCTTCTGCTTGCACCATTGGGCTGCCAATTAAGAGGCTCGTCAAGGTCATTAAAAGAACTGCAAAACGCTTCATAATTTTACCGTTAATCCATCTGCTAATGCGTTACGATAGGCTCGCCACGCGGGAATGAAACTCATTAAAATAGCGGCGCTCAGAATAAGCCCTAAGTACAGCCACTCGGTGCTGCTCAACCAACTTGGGCTGACGACGAATCCTAAGGTTGCTTGGAACCAAGGTGCTGCAAGCGCAAGCACTGTAAACAAGAGCCCGACGCCAACACTAACACCAATTGCGGTCAATACTATCGCCTCACTGACCAATAAGCCAAACAGGGTGAACGGTCCTGCGCCTAATGATCGTAAGACCGCCATTTCACGCCGACGTTCACGTAAACTGGCGAGCAAAGTGGTGAGCATACCGAATAGCCCGGTAATGACCACGAGCACCGAAATGATCAATAAAGCGCGTTCGAACAGTTGCAGCGTTCGCCAAAATTCTTGCAGTGCAAGCCCTGGCATAATGGCGGTCAGTGGCTCACCACGATAGGTATTGATGTCACGCACTAATCGCAATGCCAACGGCTTGGATTCAAGCCCAATGAGCACCGCACTCAAGGTATAGACCGGCGGTTCTGCAGTGATTGAATCTGAATGTTCATGCTCATGTTCATGCTCATGTTCATGCTCATGCTCATGATTAGGGCCATGTTCATCATCAGCCGGCTGATACTCTCCATGCACCAGACCGAGTCCCTCCAGCGGGATATAGACAGCTTGATCTATTGGGGTACCGGTTCGGGCTAAAATCCCTTGAATTTGGAACGGATGCTCATCGTGGTCCGAGAAACTCATACCGCCGCTGCCATGCGACACCGTTAGAGGGTCGCCAACGTCGAGACCTAGTTTGTCAGCAACGTCAGCACCAAGAACGGCAGTATCCAATACCGAAAATGCAGACCCAGCGGCGAACTTGAGATTTTGCTGTTGCCCATACTGGAAATGCGCAAACCAATCGGTATTCGTGGCCACAACTGGATAACCACGCACACTATCACCCATCGCCATGGGAATAGTCCAAGCCACTCCGGGAAGCTGTTGTAGGTGCTGATAGCTATTCCAACTTAATGTGTTGGTGAGTGCGCCAATATGAAACACACTGCTGAGTAGCAATTGAGTTGAGCCAGTACGTGCGCCAACAATCAGGTCAGTACCGCTAATAGTGTTGGCGAAGTTTTGTTGTGCTTGCACCCGAACACGCTCAACGCCAAGCAATAAAATCGTACTGATCGCGATAGATAAAACCGTCAACCAGGCGGTTGTCCGGCGGTTCCAGAGACTGGCGAGTGCTAATTTAAACATCCGCTTCTCCCTGCTGAGGCGCCGTATTGAGTTCACTTAATTCGACAACCTGTGGGAACTGTGTGGCAAGAGTAGCGTCATGGGTCACGAACAACAAAGTGCTGCCTTGCTCTGCGCACTCTTGAAACAACAGGTTAATGAACTCATTGCGGTGACTTTCGTCGAGTGCTGATGTGGGCTCATCGGCAATAATCAGAGCAGGAGCCCCCAGCAAGGCTCGCGCAGCCGCCACCCGTTGCTGCTGACCAACGCTCAATGTCTGTGCTGACTGCTGTTGTTGAGCGTCAGTTAATCCCAGATGGTTCAATAAGGTTGTCGCCGCTTCGGCAACGGTTTGTCCACGCTGCGCAATACGTTGACGACGTGCCGGAGCGAACTGCACGGCTAGTTCAACGTTTTGTTGTGCGGATAAATAAGGGAGTAAATTAAACTGCTGAAAAATATAGCCAATCTCATTGGCGCGGAGGCGGTCGCGCTGACGTTGACTCAGAGTACTTAGATCATGGTCCAGTACTTTTATATACCCACTTGATGCGGAATGAATTCCTGCAATCAAGCTCAGTAACGTTGATTTTCCAGAGCCACTGGCGCCGCGTACTAACACCCGTTCGCCTTTATTGACTGACCACTGCGGGATGGCCAGAACAGGCTGCTGCGCGCCAGGCCACGCAAAGGTTAACCCATGTATGGCAACGCAGCAGTCTGACATCGTTTTACTTCGCTTGTGCGCGATCAAACGATGATTGGATTTCTTCTTTGGCTTCTTTGATATCGCCCCAGCCTTCAACTTTCACCCACTTGCCTTTTTCCAGCTCTTTGTAACGCTCGAAGAAGTGCGTGATTTGCGCCTTCAGCAACTCAGGTAAATCGTTCACATCTTTGATGTGGTCGTATTCTTTGGTCAAGCTGCTTACGGGTACGCCAATCACTTTTGCGTCTTCGCCTTTTTCGTCAGTCATTTTCAATACGCCAACAGGACGAACGGTGATCACAGAACCAGCTTGCAGTGGGTATGGAGTCGGAACTAATATGTCAACTGGGTCACCATCTAAGGACAAGGTATCGTTTACATAGCCATAGTTAGCTGGGTAAAACATTGGCGTCGACATAAAACGATCAACCCACAATGCACCTGAGTCTTTATCGACCTCATATTTGATGGGTGCTGCATTGGCAGGGATTTCGATGATTACGTTCACTTCGTCAGGCAGATTTTTGCCTGCGGGTACCTTATTCAAGCTCATGATGGTTCCTGTTTATCAAACTTGGTAACTAATGAAATAAAATTGGTCGCTATTATATAGCTGGAGCGCGCTATTGCGAACCCTTTAAGTATTGTAAGCAAGTGGTTACTTCGTCGCGAGAGCCCAAAATAACGCCACAACGCTGATGAATATCGGTTGGCTGAATATCGAGTATTCGTCCTTCTCCGGTATCCGCCAAGCCACCCGCTTGCTCCACCAGCCACGCCATCGGGTTTCCTTCGTACATCAGGCGTAATTTGAATGGCTTATTGGCCTTGCGACTATCCCATGGATAAGTAAAGAGCCCACCGCGGGTTAGGACCCGGTGCACGTCGGCAACCATGGCGGCTACCCAGCGCATGTTAAAGTCTTTATTGCGCGGTCCTGCTTTGCCGAGCAACAAATCATCGATATAACGGCGCATGCCAGGCTGCCAATGTCGGTGATTTGACATATTGATCGCAAACTCAGTAGTTGTTTCAGCAATAGTGACATCAGCTTCGGTCAGCAAAAATTCACCAACGGTTTGGTCGAGGGTGAACATTTTCACGCCTTTACCCGTGGTGAATACCAACATGGTGCGCGGGCCATACAAAATATAACCTGCTGCGACTTGGTTGGAGCCGGGCTGCAAAAACATATCGACTTCGGCGCCAGGCTCAGCGGGGGCAGGCAAGACTGAGAAAATAGTCCCGACCATTGAATTAATATCGATATTGGAGCTGCCGTCGAGTGGATCGAATGCCACTAAGTAACGGCCATCGAGAGTCCCGCCTACGATGCCTTCCTCTTCTTCAGACGCGACGGCGCGCACATGCTTACATTCCAGCAAAATATCCTTGAGGAGTTGATTGGCCAATACGTCCAGTTTCTTTTGCGTTTCCCCTTGGATATTTTCATCCAAAGTAGAGCCAAGAACGCCGGCAAGCTTGCCTTGACCGCAGCGGAAAGAGATTTCTTTGGCACAAATTTGCAGGGTATTGATGACAGAAATTAAGGCTTCGTCAACCTGGTCGTTGCGCAGTGTCGGAATTAGGCGCTGCATATAACCCTCATGCTTACGTTCTGAAATGGATGACCACGACGGCGTGCTCATGTTTGGGTATTCGAAAAACGCGCGTAAGTTTACCGCAATTTTCAGCAAAATGCCTGTCCTGAATCTTACGGAATTACGACTGCATGCTACACTAAGGCAATTTTTCAGCGCTCTGGACTTCGAATGGCAGCGCGATAGGCCTCGTAGAAGGATTTTTGACTCATCATGCATATTCATATTCTTGGCATTTGCGGCACGTTTATGGGCGGTATCGCGGCATTAGCAAAAGCCTCTGGACATCACGTGACAGGCAGTGATGCGCAGGTGTACCCGCCGATGAGTGACCAATTGCGCAGCCTAGGTATTGAACTCTATGAAGGTTATGACGCGGAGCAGTTTGAACCACGTCCAGATTTAGTGATTGTTGGCAATGCCTTGAGTCGCGGCAACGCGGCGGTGGAGGAGATGCTCAACCAGCGCATCCCCTATGTTTCCGGTGCACAGTGGTTGCATGACGAGATTTTGCAGCATAAATGGGTGCTAGCAGTAGCGGGGACACATGGTAAAACCACTACCTCCAGCATGCTTGCTTGGTTGTTGGATTATGCAGGCCTTGAGCCCAGTTTTATTATTGGCGGCGTGCTACCTAACTTTAATGCGTCGGCACGGCTAACTTCGAGTAACTTTTTTGTCATTGAAGCCGATGAATACGACACCGCCTTTTTTGATAAGCGCTCTAAGTTTGTACACTACTGCCCATCTACGTTGATCCTCAATAACCTCGAGTACGATCACGCGGATATTTTCCCAGACCTTGCGGCCATTCAAAAGCAATTCCACCATTTGCTGCGGATTGTTCCTGGCTATGGACAAGTCTTGGTGCCAAAACAGGATCAAGCCATCAGCGACGTACTGAAAATGGGCTGTTGGAGTGACTTGGCGACGGTCGGACAACAGGGTGACTGGTCGGCAGAACTTATTCACGCCGACGGCAGTGCCTTTGATGTGCTTTACCAAGGGCAGGTGCAGGGGCGCGTGAACTGGTCGCTGATTGGTTTGCACAATGTAAACAACGCCTTAATGGCTATTGCCGCTGCACACCATGTTGGCGTGCCATGCGCGACAGCTTGTGTCGGGCTCAGTGCCTTTCAAACACCGAAACGACGTCTCGAAGTGAAAGGGTGTGTGAATCACATCACGGTTTATGATGATTTTGCTCATCATCCAACCGCTATTGCCACCACGCTCGATGGGTTGCGAAAAAAAGTCGGTACTGCTCGTATTGTTGCAGTATTAGAGCCGCGCTCGAATACGATGAAGCTGGGTATTCATCAAGATACACTTGCTGACTCGTTACAGGCGGCAGACTCAATTCTGGTGCTTCAGCCCGAGGGCAGTTCATGGCAATTCGGTGAAGCTGTGCCGCAGGCTTTTGTGGGGCACTCGGTGGATGAACTTCTCGCGGAACTCGCGCGTATCCTGCAACCACACGATCATGTCTTGCTGATGAGTAACGGTGGTTTTGGTAATATCCACCAGCGCTTGCTCGAGCAACTTCAACTACAGGAATAACCATCATGGCAGCCATTACTGTTGCGATTACCGGAGCTTCCGGTGCGCCTTATGCGGTGCGACTTATCGAGTGTCTGTTGGCGCAACAACAAACAGTGCATGTATTGATGTCGAGCGCAGCGCGAGTCGTCTTCGCCACCGAAATCAATTGGCAGTTACCGGCAGCCCCGGCGGCACAAGCTGAAGCGATGCGCGAGTACTTTCAAGTCAGTGCCGAGCAACTGCATGTGTATGGTAAAGAAGAGTGGTTCTCACCGGTGGCGTCTGGCTCTGCGGCGCCGAAGCAGATGGTTGTATGTCCTTGCTCGACCGGCACGCTATCAGCGATTGCTAGTGGCGCCAGTGATAATTTGATTGAACGTGCGGCAGACGTCATTTTGAAAGAGCGTGGGCAACTCATTTTAGTGCCAAGAGAAATGCCGCTTTCCGCCATTCATCTCGAGAACATGTTAAAATTGGCGCGATTAGGCGTCACTATTATGCCAGCGGCTCCTGGTTTTTATCATCAACCGCAAAGTATTGCCGATTTAGTTGATTTTGTTGTGGCGCGCGTGCTCGACCATTTAGGTCTGGAGCAAACAATTCAGCCTCGTTGGGGCTACGGAAAGGAGCAATAAGCACACATGAAAGCGTTATCGATTCGTGGGTTGCGGAAAACCTACAAAGGTGGCTTTGAAGCACTGAAAGGTATCGACCTTGACGTGAATGAGGGCGACTTTTTTGCATTGCTGGGACCTAATGGAGCAGGGAAATCGACCACCATTGGTGTCATCGCATCGCTGGTGAATAAAACTGCAGGCAGTGTCAGCGTATTCGGGTATGACCTCGATACGCAGTTGGTCGAGCTCAAACGTCAAATTGGTTTAGTGCCGCAAGAGTTCAATTTCAATCAGTTTGAAACGGTCCGTCAAATTGTCGTGAATCAAGCCGGATATTACGGTGTAGCGCGTTCTGTTGCGATGGAACGTTCAGAAAAGTACCTCAAGCAACTCGGTTTATGGGATAAGCGCAACTCGGCGGCAAGAATGTTATCCGGCGGGATGAAGCGGCGCTTAATGATTGCCCGCGCACTGCTGCATGAACCTAAGTTATTGATTCTAGATGAACCGACCGCAGGTGTTGATATCGAATTGCGCCGCAGCATGTGGGACTACCTTGAGCAAATTAACAAGCAGGGTATAACCATCATTTTGACGACACACTATTTGGAAGAAGCAGAAACCTTGTGCCGGAACATCGCCATTATCGACTCGGGTGAGATTGTCGAAAACACCTCAATCAAACGCTTATTAGCGACGCTGAACATGGAGACATTCGTACTGGATCTCGAATTCGCTAACATCAAAGTTGAGGACATCACCTTAGATGGCTTCAAACATAAAGTCACCGACGAACATACGATTGAAGTGGATGTTGAGAAGAGCCAAGGATTGAATAAAGTCTTTGAGCAGCTATCCGCGCAGCAAGTGAAAGTGATGTCGATGCGCAACAAGGCCAATCGACTCGAGGAGCTGTTCGTCAAGATGGTGGAGAAAGGACGCGCGACTACAGCAGCAAATACTGCAGCGAAGCAGGCAGCAAAAGCAGGAGCGGCATCATGAGCAGTGGCTATAACTACACCGCATTAAAAACTATTTGGATTAAAGAGTGCACTCGGTTTCTCCGTATTTGGGTGCAAACCCTGGTGCCACCGGCAATCACCATGACGCTGTACTTCGTGATTTTCGGCAGCATTGTGGGTGAGCGCATTGGTGAGATGGGTGGTCGGCCGTACATGGAATTCATTGTGCCTGGTTTGATTATGATGTCCATCATAACTAACTCCTATTCCAACGTAGCTTCGTCGTTCTTTAGCGCTAAATTTCAGCGCAACATCGAAGAGATGTTGGTTGCTCCGGTATCGACTTCGGTCATTATTGCTGGCTATGTGGGCGGTGGTTTGGCGCGTGCGTTAATTGTTGCTGTTATTGTGACTTTGGTATCGTTTTTATTTGTCGAGAACGTCCAGATCCATCATGCGGGCATCTTGCTGTTAACCGTTATTCTGACCTCTACGCTGTTCTCATTGGGCGGTCTCGTGAATGCAGTTTTTGCCAAAACCTTTGACGATATTTCAATTGTACCGACCTTTGTCCTGACACCTTTAACGTATTTGGGTGGCGTATTCTTTAGTATTGGCTTGCTCCCAGGAATTTGGGAGAGCGTTGCTCAGTTCAACCCAGTGTTGTACATGGTGAATGCGTTTCGTTACGGCTTCCTCGGGATTTCCGACGTCAACATTAGTTTGGCGATGGGCGTCATCGTCGGGTTTAACGTACTGTTCTTCGTGACCGCGTATACGCTGCTGCAGCGTGGTACGGGAATTCGCTCGTGAATGTAGAGTCTCGAGCCGTAACGACGAACCAAAATGGCAACCATGAGGACCTCACCACTATTGTGATGCGGCACTTGCGGTCGCCGTTTCGGAAGCCGATTCAGGAGCACAATCGAGAAGCGTTCGCGCAAGTCCAGAAGCTAGTTGCAGACTGGACCGGGCCGATAATTCTGGACTCCTGCTGTGGCGTTGGCGAGAGCACCGCATGGTTAGCGGAGCAACACCCAGATGCGCTAGTTATTGGGGTCGATAAGTCATCTCATCGGCTGGCGCGTCATGCGCATTATGAGACTGCTGGGGCTGGGCAACAGTACGTTCTAGTGCGGGCCGATTTAAATGACTTTTGGCGGTTGGCTGTGGAAGCCAATTGGCAGTTGCACAAGCACTACATTTTGTACCCAAATCCGTGGCCGAAAGCAGCGCATTTGTCACGACGTTGGCATGGCAGTCCAGTCTGGCCTTATGTCATCGCGCTGGGTGGTGAGCTGGTCATGCGATCGAATTGGAGTATTTACTTAACCGAAGTAGCCAGCAGTTTAGCTATTGTGAACTGCGCCGCGGCAGTGCAACCACTGCTGTTAACGCATCAACCGATCACGCCGTTTGAGCGTAAATACCAACGCAGTAAACAATTACTGTGGGAATTACGTGCACATTTGCCGGAAGATGGTCGCTATTTCCCCGCAATCGAGGCAGAATAGTCGGCTCGATTGATGGCACCGAACCACACAAGGAATATGGCTTGAGCGATCCAGTTTTTGCTGAAGTGAGTCAAGAAGCGCTACTGAAAATCTTCACGATTCCAGAGGCGCCGGATTCTACTTTGGGGAAAATCGAAAAGCATTTGTCTGAGAATCTCATGGGATTCTTGGGTGAGCATATTGTTGCTCGCGAGAAGCCGCTACATGAAATAGAGCAGAGCTTTTGCGCCAGTCAGGTGCCCGAAAGCCCACGTTATGTTTCTGACCACACCGAATTCCTATTAAATAACCTCGTGGCGCATTCCGTCCATACGTCCTCGCCTCGCTTTATTGGGCACATGACGTCGGCCTTACCGTACTTCCTTATGCCATTGGCCAAACTGATGGTCGGACTCAATCAGAACCTCGTTAAAATTGAGACGTCGAAAGCCTTCACGCCGCTTGAACGGAATGTTCTGGGGATGTTGCACCACTTGGTTTACCAACGCGATGATGCTTTTTATCAACGCTGGATGCACAGTGCGCAGCATTCACTGGGTGCGATGTGCTCAGGTGGTACGGTGGCCAACATTACGGCTTTGTGGGTGGCTCGTAACTTGTTACTGAAGCCTGATGCGAACTTTGCTGGTATTGCCAACGAAGGGTTAGCCGCTGGTTTGGCACATTATGGCTACAAGCGTTTGACGGTGATGGTGTCTGAGCGTGGTCATTATTCACTGGCTAAGGCAGCCGACGTGTTAGGTATTGGTCGTAAAAACTTAGTCGCGATTCCTACCGATGAACACAATCGTATTCGTATTGATAAGTTACGCGAAGCCTGTGAAAAGGTCGCTGCGGACGGCGGCCGGGTGCTCGCCATTATTGGTGTGGGCGGTGCAACCGAAACTGGGCATATCGACCCATTGCCAGAGCTGGCCGACTACGCTGAAGAAATTGGCGCTCACTTCCATGTCGATGCTGCTTGGGGTGGAGCAACCTTGATGTCATCCACCCATCGTCATTTGTTGGCCGGGGTCGAGCGCGCCGATACAGTAACCATTGATGCCCACAAGCAAATGTATGTGCCCATGGGCGCTGGCATGGTCTTGTTCCGTGATCCGAGCATGGTTCGTGCGATTGAACATCATGCTGAGTATGTGATTCGCCATGGCTCGAAAGACTTGGGTGCTCACACCATGGAAGGCTCTCGTCCAGGTATGGCGATGCTGGTTTATTCAGCATTGCATGTCATGGGCCGACGTGGTTACGAGTTGCTGATTGATCAAAGTATCGATAAAGCCAAACATTTTGCCGAGCTGATTCGTCAGCAACCGGATTTTGAGGTCATCACCGATCCCAAATTATGTATTTTGACCTATCGTTTTGTGCCAGCACGAATGCGCCAAGCAATTCAAGCGGCGACACCAGAGCAAATCCGCCGTATTACCCCGCATTTAAACGCGCTAACGCGGTTTATTCAAAAACGCCAACGGGAGACGGGGAACTCTTTCGTATCGCGTACGAAGTTATTACCAGCACATTATCATCGGGAGCCAACAGTGGTGTTCCGTGTGGTTCTGGCGAATCCGTTGACGACCACTGCGATGCTCGAAGAAATCCTACAAGAGCAAAGAGACATTGCGTCGCAAGCCATGAGCTTGCGTGCAGCTTTGTTTACTGAAATGCGGGAACTCGGGTTGATTCGCGATTAGCGGTCAAACGCGAGGTTATCGATTAAGCGCGTCTTCCCTAAGAACGCGGCCACTAACATCACCAATTCACGGTCTTCAGGCTGCGGACTTTGTAGATCTGAGCGTCGGCGCACTTCGACATAATCAATGCGTAAACCTTGCTGAGATAAGATTTCCCGAGCTTGCTGTTCAGCAGTTTCAATCACCATACCTTGTTGTATCACGGCGGCGGATTGTTGGAGTGTTTGATAGATAATCGGTGCTTGCGCACGTTCCGACTCGGACAAGTAGCCGTTTCGCGAACTCAAGGCAAGACCATCGTCGGCGCGCTCTGTTGGCATGCCTAGAACAGTAACCGACATGCTCAAATCTGCCGTCATTAACCGAATGACTTGGAGCTGTTGAAAGTCTTTCTCGCCAAAAATAGCGACGTCAGGCTGTACCATATTAAATAGCTTGGCCACGATGGTTGCAACACCACGAAAGTGTCCAGGACGGCTGGCGCCGCAGAGAATATCTGAAATACCCGGTACCTCGATGGACGTCTGTTCCGCTAAACCTCGTGGATATACATCGGCGACCGTGGGCGCAAAGACTGCTGCCGTGCCGCGTTCAATCAGGGCAGCGCAATCGGCGTCAAAGGTACGCGGATAGGCGTCCAGATCCTCATTTTTGCCAAACTGCATGGGGTTTACGAAAATACTGACGACAACGTGGTCGGCTTGTTGCTGAGCCATATCGACTAACTTCAAGTGTCCTTCGTGTAAGTTCCCCATGGTCGGTACTAACGCAACGGAGCCCTCAAGAAGGCTGCGCCAAGCACGGAGTTCGTCAAGACTTTTCAGAACCTGCATGAATGAGTGTCCGTTTGGTTATGAGAACGTATGTTCTGCGCCGGGGAAGGTGCCTGCTTTCACTTCATCAATGTAAAGGCGAACAGCGGCTTCGAGTGAGCCGGACTCGGCGAGAAAGTTTTTAACGAATTTCGGGAGGTAATCACTGTTCATACCGAGCATGTCGTGCATGACAAGAATTTGCCCATCACAGTCTTTACCCGCTCCAATTCCAATCACTGGAATATGCAGTTTCGTGCTGATCAACTCTGCTAATTCACTGGGAACGCACTCCAAAACTAATAGTTGCGCTCCGGCTTCTTGTAAAGCGAGTGCGTGCCGAACCGTTTGTTCTGCCGCTGATTGTTCACGACCTTGCACCTTGTAGCCACCCAATACATTCACAGATTGCGGCAGCAATCCCAAGTGTGCACAGACCGGTACGCCACGTTCAACTAAACCTCGAATGGTTTCAATGAGCCACTCACCACCCTCAAGCTTGACCATATTTGCGCCGGTTCGCATGAGCTCAGCGGCTTCCGTGTAGGCTTGCGCAGGAGTGCTATAAGACATAAACGGCATATCAGCAATCACAAACGCGTTTGGCGCGCCGTTACGAACACAGCGGGTGTGGTAGGCAACATCGGCAATAGTTACAGGAAGAGTGGAGCTGGCGCCTTGAATGACATTCCCGAGTGAGTCACCGACTAACATGAAATCCATGCCACAGCTGTCAAATAGTTTAGCGAAGCTAGAGTCATAGGCAGTGATCGAGACAATTTTGTCGCCGTTTGCTTTCATTTTATTGAGGGTAGCAATGGTCGTCGCGGCCATAAATGACTCCTGCTGTGTGTCATGTGTCCTAGTGAGGGGCTGATTGTATCAGTTAATTTTCTGCAAATCATGATCGGCGACGCTCGCTAAACAGTCTTGCAAACGCTTGCCATTGGGTAACGTCAAGTTAGGCACAAGTTCGTATAATGGTAGCACCACAAAATCACGCACTTCGAGCCCAGGATGGGGCAGGGTGAGCCGATCATCTTGATAAATGAGGTTGGCATACAGGAGCAAGTCCAAATCCAACGTCCGTTCACCCCAACGGCGTTGACGTTGGCGACCAAACTCTTGCTCAACCGCTTGTAGCGCGTCCAATACTTCCAGTGGCGCTAATTGGGTGTCAGCAGCAACCACCGCATTCACGTAGTCCGGTTGATCTTGTGGCCCCATCGGTTTGCTACGATAGCAAGATGACGCCGCTACCGCCGTCAATGCGGAGTGATTCTGCAAGGTATAGATGGCGTCACGCACAGTCTGCAACGGGTCGCCGAGATTACCCCCAACCGCTATATAAATGCGTGCCACAGCTATTTAATCCGAGTCGGTGCGAGGTTTGCGGCGGCGCCCACCGCGGCGACCGCGTTTTTTCTTCGGCGCAGCGCTGTCTTCTGCCGAGTGAGCATTTCTCGCTGTCGCGACTGCTCCTGGAAACTTCGCTTGTTGCTGAGTCCAAAAGTCAGCCTGCTGTTGCAAGTGTTGTTGCTCAGCGGGGGTTGCGGTTTTGGCGCGCAACAATAAGAAGTCGTAAGCAGCGCGGAAACGCGGATGGGTCAGCAATGACTGAATGCGTTTACCGCGAGCGCGCTCCATGCGTTGTTGTAATTGCCAAATTTCTCGAGCTGGAATACTGAACCGTTTGGGTACTGCAACTGTTTGTACTTGCTTACCAAATACATCTGCAGCAGCCAAATTCATAGCATCGACTGGTGGTAATCCACTCTCCGCCATCAGAATTTCCATGCGTGCTTGCAGCGGCCACCATAACAGTGCGGCAAACAAATAAGCGGGAGTGATGCGTTGATCATTTCGAATCCGCTCATCGGTATCCGCAAAGGTCTGTCGAATCATCTGATAAGGCGCTTCATCGGGTTCTTTGATGTAGTTTTTGAGCAGCGGGAACAATTGCTGAAATAGGTGGTAGTCACTCAACATCTCGAAATTGGCGACACCTTTGCCGGCAGCGAACATTTTCAAGACTTCTTCAAACAAACGCGCAGCAGGGATGTTTTGCAACAGCGGTGCAAGCTGTCGAATAGGCGCTTCAACGCTGCTATCCATGCGCATACTGAGTTTGGTGGCAAACCTTATGGCGCGGAGCATCCGTACGGGATCTTCGCGATAACGTTGATCCGCATCACCAATCATTCGCAAGACGCCAGCATTCAAATCTTTGACGCCATTGGCAAAGTCATAAATCGCGAAATCTGCAATATTGTAGTACAGGGCATTGACGGTGAAGTCGCGGCGCTGGGCGTCTTCCTCAATGGTGCCGTACACATTGTCACGAACCAACATCCCTTCATCATCAGCTTTGGCTACTTTCGCTGATTGTTCATCGGTTTCGACTTCGTGGTGGCCGCGGAATGTTGCCACTTCAATAATTTCGCGCCCGAATACTACATGAGCCAGGCGAAAGCGACGCCCGACGAGGCGACAATTCCGGAATAGTCCACGAACTTGCTCTGGCTTTGCGTTGGTCGCTACATCAAAGTCTTTCGGTTCTAAACCGAGTAATAAATCACGAACGCAACCACCCACAAGATAGGCTTCGAATCCTGCGTTGTGAAGCCGATACAATACTTTTAGCGCGTGCTCGGGAATAGCTTTGCGAGAGATCGGGTGTTGATCGCGAGTCACCACAATAGGTTTCGCGAGAATATTAGCAGGTAACCCTTGAGCATCCGGTTGGCGCTTCATTGCGCGCTGCGCAAGTGCTTTGATCCGTTTAATGATAACGTCGTCTCCAGCAAGAATGACGGTTGTTTAAAAAGAAGGCTATTGTAGCGTGCCTGCTGATGTCAGGGAAGATACTTCGTTTGCCACGCACGAATTGCTTGCTCGATAAAACGCTCTTTGGTAGTTGCTTCGAGCCTACCTAAACCAAGAAACTCTGCTGCCTGTTGCAGTTGGGCTAGACATTGATTCGATTGCAACGCTGGCGCATGGTTTTGCTTCGATAATTTGCGACCTTTGGAATCGACGGCAACCGGAACATGAGCGAATACAGGTTGCCGTCCCGCCAGTGTATTCCACAAGGCAAGTTGCCAACTACTGGCAGTAAGTAAATCAGCACCCCGAACAATATCGGTAACTTCTTGCTCAATATCATCGACGACCACAGCAAGCTGATAAGTAAACAGCCCATCACGGCGAAACAAGACAAAATCTTCTCTGCCAAAATCAGGTTCAATGGTTACTGAGCCGGCAATGCGATCGTGGAAACTTAATTGTGGTGAGTCATTTTTAAATCGAATGGCTGCGCGCGGCGCTTGCTCTTGCGTATAGTCGTGTGCTCGACAAATGCCTGTGTAGAACGGACCACGCGCTTTAATTTCACGACGTGTGCAGATACACCGATACGTCAGTTGCTGCTGGGTTAATTGTTCGAGGGCGGAGTGATAACGGTCATGACGCTGACTCTGATAGAGCACTTCGCCGTCCCAATGCAGACCGTGTTGGTCGAGTTGTTCGAGTATCTGTTGGTCAGCACCGGCAACTGCGCGCGGCGTATCAATATCTTCGATGCGAACTAACCATCGACCTTGTTGAGCTTTTGCATCTAGGTAACTGGCGAGGGCGGCTACGAGTGAGCCAAAATGAAGAGGCCCCGACGGGGTCGGGGCAAAACGACCACAATACTGGTAGCGAGCGGCCATATTAGGCGCCGGTCATTTGCTTCTCTTTGATTTCCGCAAGCGTTTTACAATCGACACATTGATCGGCTGTTGGACGCGCTTCCAGACGACGGATACCGATTTCGATTCCGCAGCTATCGCAGAAGCCAAAGTCATCTGCTTCAATTTTTTGCAACGTCTTTTCAATTTTCTTGATGAGCTTGCGTTCACGGTCACGAGTGCGCAGTTCTAAGCTGAACTCTTCTTCTTGCGCTGCGCGATCGACAGGATCAGGAAAGTTGGCTGCTTCATCTTTCATATGGTGAACGGTGCGATCGACTTCTTCACGAAGTTGCGTACGCCACACTTCCAAAATCTTTTTAAAGTGCGCGCGTTGTTTCTCATTCATATACTCTTCGCCAGCCTTCTCTTCATAGGGCTCTAAGCCGGCTAGCGCCAGAATGCCATGGGTTTTCTTCGGCGTTCCTTGAGGCATTATGGATCTCCTGTATGAGACATTGTCGAAAAGGGCAAACTGTATACCAGAATCTAAAAACTAGCGCAATTTTTTATTCGTAACGGGATGCGCTTCCTTGCCCGTAAAAGTTGCCCGTGAGAGTGTGCACTACATTACGGGAAGCTCCCCAACCGGATCAATCCCATGTTGTGAAATAGCACATTGCAACGCATGAAACTGGACACCATGGGTACGAGCCAACGCCACTGTGTCTGCGTAGGTCGGGTCGATATGCGCAGCAGCACTGACGCGCTCGATCCCACTATGGAGAACAACATACAGAACACCTGCGCGATGTCCTGCGGAGGTCATCTCGATCAGACTATGGAGATGTTGGGTTGCGCGGATGCTGGTGGTATCTGGGAAGAAGCCGTCACCTGTCGATTCTGCAAGCGTGACACTTTTGACCTCAATATAGACAGAGCGGCCTTCAGTATCCTCACCAATCCAGTCAATTCTGCGATTATCGCTGCCATATTTTACTTCAGCGCGCCATGCTTTTACGTCAGCATATGCAGGTACCAAGCCTTGTTGTAATGCTTCGCCAGCCACCGTATTCGCGCGGTGCGTGTGAATGCAGATGCGATCACCTGTGCTGGTTTCTGCTAACTCCCAGGTATAGCGATATTTTCGTTTGGGATTATTGGAGTCACTTAACCAAACGCGCATGCCGGGTTCAGCGCAACCTGTCATTGCGCCGGTGTTAGGACAATGGGCAGTGAGTTCCGTGCCGTCATGTTCCAGTTTCACGTCCGCTAAAAAGCGTTTGTAGCGTTTTTCCAGCCTTGCGCCGATAAGTGGCTTGATAAACTTCATTGTCAGCCCCACACTGGTTGGATACCATAGAAAGAATTCGCAAACATACTGGGAGCTGTGTCACATGTCTACTGCGTATCCAATTCATTTATCCTCCGCCAAACCTGCCGTGAACGGTTGGAAAGCGAGTGCAGCTGTTTATCCGGGTGATCAATCAGCGACTATTTACCTTGAGGCGGATGAAGCAGAGAACTTGCGCAAAATTCAGCGTGCTGGACGTCAGCTTGACGGACTCAGCATTCATAGTGTGGCGTTATCCGGCAGTGACTGGGACCAAGAGCGGCAGTGGGCTTTTGCTCGCGGTTACATGGATACACTCAGTAAAAATACCATCGACTGGGCTGCACACGATGCAGCAGCAGTGGAGCACCTCCAACAACTCTTGGATACAACCGTCTGGGCTCGTGAACTTGTCAACTTGCCTCCCAATGCAATTTATCCTGAGTCGCTCGCTGAGCGGGTGATTGAAAAATTGACTGCAGTCGGACAGAACAACATCCACTGCCGAGTGATCAAAGGTGACGAGCTGCTGAAGGAAGGTTGGACCGGTATTCATACCGTGGGTCGTGCCAGCATTAAGCCTCCGCTCATGCTCATTGTTGATTACAACCCAACGGGTCAAGCAGACGCTCCGACGCAAGCGGTCTTGGTTGGTAAAGGGATTACTTTTGATAGCGGCGGCTACAGTATCAAGTCTAGTGAAGGCATGGTCTCCATGAAGTGCGATATGGCAGGTGCCGCGACCGTTGCAGGCGCCTTAGCATTAGCTATTCAACAAGGTTTGAATGAACGGGTGCAGCTGGTTCTATGCTGTGCCGAGAACTTGATTGATGGGCATGCGTACAAACTTGGCGACATTATTACCTATAAGAATGGAATGACCGTGGAAATTGTGAACACGGATGCCGAAGGCCGCTTAGTTCTGGCTGATGGACTGCAATATGCCGGTGAAACTGGCGCTCCGTTGATTATTGATGCGGCGACGTTGACCGGTGCTGCACAGGTGGCCGTCGGCAATGAATACAATGCTTTGTTTAGTGTCGATGATCAGCAGGCGAATCGAGCTCTCGCACTCGCTGCTGAAACCAATGAATTATTATGGCGTTTACCGTTGCAGCAATGGCACAAGAAAAACTGCCCATCTCCGTTCGCTGATACCGCGAATAGCCGACCACAGAAAGGCGGCGGTACCGGTGGTGCGAGCAATGCTGCTGGATTCTTACTGAATTTTGCCCCGCGCAATGGTGAAGGTTGGCTGCATTTTGATATTGCCGGCGCGTATCACGCTAGTGCGAACGGACTCAACCCTGCCGGCGCGACTGCGCTCGGTATCCGCACCATTTCACGCTTATTACGCAGTCAATAATGACCACTCTTGCAGCGCTGCCTATTGCAGCGTTGCTGCCCTCCATTATAGAGAAACTGGCAGCACCGGCAGCACGTCTTGTCATTGAAGCACCTCCCGGTGCCGGCAAGTCGACTGCGCTGCCATTAGCCCTATTGCAACAGCTGCAGCGACCCGGTCGCATTGTTTTGCTGCAGCCGCGACGTCTTGCCGTACTCTCTATCGCACATTTTCTGGCGGAACAATTGGGCGAGTCCGTCGGACAGCAAGTCGGTTATCAAATTCGGGGGGATAGTGCATTCAGCGCCAGTACGCGACTCCTGATTATGACCGAAGGCTTGTTTGTGCAGCAATTGCAGAACGATCCTGAACTAGCGAATGTGAGTTTGGTGTTATTTGACGAGTTTCATGAGCGCAATGTGGCTGGCGACTTGGCCTTAGCTATGTTGCAGGAAACCTTGAGTCTCCGCACCGATCTCAGTGTTGTCGTAATGTCAGCTACGATCCCTGCTGCGGCTATCGCGGCTTGGTTAGAAACCGATTCGATAGTCCGCAGTGAGGGCCGCCAGTATCCGATCAGCATTGAGTATCGCCCTGTGCGCTCTGATCAGCCTTATCTCAAGGCGTTGATTCCCGTGGTCAGCGAAGCGATTCAGCGAGCCGAACAGGGCGTGTTGGTATTCGTACCTGGAATTGCCGAAATTGAACGCGTTTTGGAATCATTTGCACATCGTGACGATATCGAATGTTTGCCTTTGCACAGTCAATTGCAGCGAGCAGACCAGCAGCGTGTGCTCAAACCGGCGACCCAAAAACGCGTGATTGTCGCGACGAATATTGCTGAAACCAGTGTCACCTTGCCCGGTATTGATGTAGTGGTCGACAGCGGACGTGAGCGCGTCGCGCATTTTTACCCACAGCATGGTATCAGTCGCTTACTAACCAAACGCATCAGTCGAGCATCAGCCACGCAGCGCGCAGGCCGAGCAGGGCGTTTAGGACCGGGGATCTGCTTGCGATTGTGGGCTGCTCAAGACGAACACGGTATGCGTGATTTCAATCCAGCAGAAATCGAAATTGCTGACCTGACGCAGTTTGTTCTCGAATGTAAACGCTGGGGCAGTGAACCCGCTCAGATGCGTTTCTTGACGCCACCCAATCAGACCCATGTTGAGGTTTGTGAGTCACTCTTGACCGATTGGGGGGCACTCGCCCATAACGGCACATCAACTGCGGTCACGGCAGTTGGGCGAGCACTCGCACAGTTGGGTACCGATATTCGTTATGGCTTCATCATCCGCGCAGCGGAAGCAGACTCCCGAGCAACTAAGAGCTTAGCCGCTTTAGTCGTTGCACAATTGGAGCAGCCGCCACGTGGTGCAGATGCCGAGTTCCCGCTGCCGCCTGAACGGTTGCAAGGCCTGACGTTGCAGCGCTGGCGCTATTGGCTTCAGTATTTCAAAATCGACGAGCAACAAGCGAAGGAGAGTTGGCGCAATGCAGATACGGCACAACTCCTGTTGCACGGCTTTGCTGATCGAATTGCGCAGCGCCGAGGTTCCAGTGATCGTTATGTTCTCGTTTACGGCGGCGGCGCCCGCTTACACGAGACCGCGGCTTTAGCGCGCAGTGATTACTTGCTGGCAATCGATTTAACTTTCAATGAGAACAGCCCTGATGCGTTGTTGCGACAAGTCATTCCATTGTCTCAGGCTGATCTTGAGCATCCAGCAGTGCATATCCAAGAGCAGACTATTGCTGGTTTTTTTGGACCACAACAACGTTTGCAACGCCGTCGACAATGGCGACTCGGCGCTATTGTATTAAAAGAACAGGAGCTAGCCGGCAGTATTCCAGCCGATGAACGTATTGAAGCTTTGTTGAGTGTTTGCCAACAACAATCTGCGCGTACTGTCGATGATCTCCCGCTGCGTTGGACTGCAGCATGCCGACAATGGCTCGCGCGGGTTGCCATGTTGCGCCAACATGCGCAAGAACTCGACTTACCGGACCTCAATCCGGTCTGGTTGCAACAAAACTTAGCGCTCTGGGCAGCCCCCTACTGGCAGTCCATTCAGACTTTGAATGAGTTACAACAATGGGATCCGTTACTGGCACTCAAACAGCAACTTACCTATGCTCAACAACAACAACTGGAGCAGGAATGTCCGGCAACATGGCAAGCACCCAGTGGCCGCACTCATGCTATTGATTACACTGCAGAACAACCTACTGTTGCGGTGAAGCTACAAGAAGTATTCGGTGAGCCCGTCTCACCAAGACTAGCTCGTCAACAAGTCACGCTTACCTTAGATTTACTCTCACCGGCTGGACGGCTATTGCAACGGACTCGAGATTTAGCTAGTTTTTGGCAGAACGCCTACCAAGATGTCAAAAAAGAAATGAAAGGTCGCTATCCTAAGCATCCATGGCCGGATGATCCGGTTCAAGCAATCGCTACACATAAAACCAAGAGACAGTTGTAATGGCAGGCACCCGCAATCGCGTCATGAAGTATCTATTGGTCACCGGACTCAAGTTGAGTCTGGTTGGCACAGCGTTGCTAGCCATTTATTTGATCTATCTCGATAGCTCCTTGACCGAGCGCTTTCAGCAGAACCGCTATCAAGCACCAGCACTGATTTATGGGCGGAGTTTGCAGCTCGAGCCCGGTTTACCGTTGACTCTTGCGCAAGTCGAGCTGGAATTGCAGCAACTCCAATACCGCAAAGTAAGTCAAGTGAATGACTCTGGGCAGTACGCAAAGGGGTCGCAGCGATTGCATATTTACCGTCGCCCGTTCGACTTTCCTAACGGGCCAGCTATGGCCGAAGCAGTGCAAATAGACTTCGATGCCAATGGCATTCAATCGATGAGTCGATTGCCAGCGAACCTGCCACTCGAGAGCTTTGAACTGGAACCGCCGTTTATTGGACGCATAGCTGCAGCGAGCGGTGAAGATCGCCTCTTAGTTGGTCTTGAAGTAGTGCCGAATCTCCTCATCGAAACGCTACTGATGATAGAGGACCAAGATTTTTATCATCACGCTGGCGTATCGTTGACCTCAATCGGTCGCGCGGCGCTTGCCAACCTAGCCGCTATGAGAACGGTTCAGGGCGGCAGCACGTTGACGCAGCAATTGGTCAAGAACCTCTATCTCACGCGTGAGCAGACCCTGTGGCGCAAAGCGAATGAAGCACTGATGGCGCTGATCATCGATTACCGTTTTAGCAAGAACGAAATTCTCGAAACCTACTTAAATGAAGTGTACTTCGGACAAGACCGTGGCTCGGCGATTCATGGTGTCGGTTTGGCGAGTCGATTCTACTTCGGTAAACAGGTGCAAGAATTGGATGAAGCTGAAATTGCGCTGCTTATCGCTATTATCAAAGGGCCCAGTTACTACGATCCGCGCCGCTATCCGGAGCGCGCACAACAACGCCGTGACATGGTATTGCAGTTGATGTTTGGGCAAAACCTGATTACTCGAGCTACCTATGAATCTGCGGTTGAGCAGCCTTTAGTTTATGGCGAATCAGGTCGGTTGGTGGCCGATAATGTGCCACATTACTTAGAGTTAGTCCGACATGAACTGGCACAAACGATGTTACCAACTGACTGGCAGCAGCAAGGCTTGCGGATCTTTACTTACCTCGATCCCGTTGCACAACGCGCCGCTGAGCAAGCGCTGCAGTCACAGCTCAGCCGAGTTAGCGATGATCCAGACCTGCAGGGAGCTGTGGTTGTCGCTGACGCGAATCACTATGGAATTACAGCGGTTGTAGGTGACCGGAATCCACGGCGTGTTGGTTTTAACCGCGCAGTGGCAGCCTTTCGTCCTGTGGGTAGCTTGATTAAGCCCTTTGTTTACGTGAACGCGCTATCGGGTGATACGCCTTACGAACTCGCCAGCATCATAGAGGACACGCCGATTACATTGGCTAATGGTGCGGATCAGCGCTGGTCGCCAGAGAATTTCGACAAGAAATTTAAAGGCAACATCATGCTTTACGACGCCTTTATTGAATCGCGCAATGTGCCAGCAGTGCGGTTGGGTATGAGTACGGGCGTAGATCGACTGGTCGATACGTTGCAAGCAGCTGGTGTGGATTCGCCGATTCCTGCTTATCCATCATTAACGCTCGGTGCGGTGCCGCTGGCGCCGGTTACCGTCAGTGAAATTTTTGTCACGCTAGCGAATTATGGGCGTCAACAACCACTGCGAACTATCGCTGCGGTGACCAATCATGCTGGCCTGGCGTTATATAGACGTGGTCAGCAGCAGCCCAAGCAGGCCTTCAGCGAGATTGCAGCACAGCAGGTGGTCTATGGGTTGCGGGGTGTGGTGAACGAAGGCACTGGGCGCGCACTAGCAGCTCGTTTTGGTAAAGACCGTTTAGCAGGTAAGAGTGGCACTACCAATGATTATCGTGATAGTTGGTTTGTGGCGTTCGATGCGCGACAAGTGGTCACTGTGTGGGTTGGGCGTGATGACAATAAGCCGGTGCAACTCACCGGCAGCAGTGGTGCTCTACCGGTCGTGGGTGAGGTATTTGCAAATACCAGTATACAGCCGCTTTCAATGCAACTACCCGAAGCGCTCACAATGCAAAATTATCATCGCGACTTGGGTGTTTTGATACCACTGGATTGCGCTGAAGGGCGTTTGTTACCGGGCTTAACAAGAGCAGTGCCAGAGCGTCAAACTTGTGCTGGAACCGTGCGTGAAGAAAAATGGTGGGAGCGTTGGTTTTAGCTCCCACCGTGTTTATTTAGAGCGTGGTTTATAGCGCTTTTAGCTCTGCAAATGCTTTTTCCGCAGCATCCAATGTCGCTTGAATATCGGCATCACTATGAGCCGCAGACATAAAGCCTGCTTCAAACGCCGATGGCGCTAAATAGACGCCTTGCTTCAACATGCTGTGGTAGAAATGTTTGAAATGCTGCATGTTGCACTGCGTGGCCTGCTGATAGCTGGTAATTGGGCCATCACCACTAAAGAAGAATCCGAACATCGAGCCCGCACGGTTGGTCGTAAATGGAATACCCGCCGCATCGGCGCGCTCCTGCAAGCCATTGACGAGGCGATCAACGAGGTCATACAAGCCCTCGTACAAGTTCACATTGTGCAGTTGCGACAACGCTGCAAAACCTGCCGCCATAGCAACCGGATTTCCAGATAGCGTACCGGCTTGATACACCGGGCCTACTGGAGCGATATAATCCATGATCTCGCGCTTGCCACCGAATGCGCCTACTGGCATGCCACCACCGATGACTTTACCGAGCGTCGTCAAATCTGGAATGACATTGTAGTACTCTTGCGCACCGCCACGAGAAACGCGGAAGCCGGTCATCACTTCGTCAAAGATTAAGACGCTACCGTACTCATCACAGATGCTGCGCAACCCTTCCAAGAATCCCGGAACCGGTGGAATACAATTCATATTACCGGCAACAGGCTCCACGATAATGGTCGCGATTTGGTCGCCAAGTTCTTCAAATATGGCGCGTATCGAGTCGATATCATTAAAGGTCACAGTAAGTGTGTGCTTGGCGAAATCTTCAGGGATACCCGGTGAGTTGGGTACACCCAACGTCAATGCGCCTGAGCCTGCTTTGACCAACAACGCATCAGCATGGCCATGATAACAACCCTCAAATTTCAGAATTTTATCGCGCCCTGTGTACCCACGAGCCAAGCGAATGGCAGTCATGGTAGCTTCGGTACCACTATTGACCATCCGTACTTTTTCGATAGACGGCACCAGGCTTTTAATTTTCTCAGCCATGGTGATTTCGGTTGATGTAGGCGTACCAAAGCTGAGCCCGCGATCAACAGCTTTGTGCGTTGCTTCGCGAATAGCCGCATGATTGTGACCCAAAATCATTGGCCCCCATGAGCCCACGTAGTCAATGTAACGCTTGCCGTCGGCATCAAACATGTAAGCACCGTCGGCACTTTCGATAAATATGGGTGAGCCTCCGACACCGTTAAACGCACGCACAGGTGAGTTCACACCGCCGGGGATAGATAATTGGGCTTGAGCAAATAATTCTTCGGAACGAGACATCGACTTCCTCTATTTAGTTGGGGTCACACGTTGCGTTTGTCGCTGAACCACGGCACTTCCGTTTCGTAACGGTCGACAATATCAGCGACGCCAAGCGTTAACGCAAATAGCGCCATCCGGATCAAGACACCATTGTCAGCCTGACGGAATATGGCGAGATTCGGGTTTTGGTTCAAATCATTATCCAATTCATTTGCCTCAGCGCGAGAATCACGTGGCAATGGATGCATGATGACCGTGTTCGGTTTGTAATGTTTGGTATAAATTTCGCTGTTCAGTCTGAACTTACCGCGATACATGTCGGCTTCTTGTGGCGTGGTAAAACGCTCTTGCTGAATGCGAGTTTGATAAATAATGTCCGCATCCGAACTGCCGCTCATCTGGTCAGTCACTGTCACCTGATGTCCAGCTTGCGCTAACACGTCTAATACACTGTCTGGCATCGCGAGTTCGCGTGGCGAAATCAGTGTGAATCGCACTTTATTGTACATCGCTAGTAAGCGTGACAATGAGTGTACGGTACGACCAAACTTGAGGTCTCCCATCATGCAGATGTGCATACCATCAACGTCATGCCCATGGTAGGCGAGTTCTTTTTTGATGGTATAGAGATCGAGTAAAGCTTGCGTGGGGTGTTCGTTCGCGCCATCACCACCATTGAGCACGGGTACCCGAGATCCTTGCGCGAACTCGGCAACGGAACCTGACTTCGGGTGCCGCATGGCAATCACATCACTATAGCTACTGAGGACCCTTGCGGTGTCGTAGAGCGACTCCCCTTTGGTCAGAGCCGAGCTTTCCATGCCAGTCGTTTCGCGAACTTCACCACCCAATAAGTTAAAAGCGGTACCAAAACTGACGCGCGTCCGAGTCGATGGCTCAAAGAACAGATTTCCTAAAATGGCACCATCGAGTACTCGCGTCCGCTTTTGTCGGCGAGCATAGGGCAACATGCGGTCGGCAGTGGCAAAAATCTCAGCAATACTATCGCGGTCAAACTGCTCAACCGAGAGGATATTCGCACCAGTAAAATTCATGAGAGAGGCCTTACAGTGAGTGAAACACTGGAGCGCCATTTTAGCAGATTCTATAGCGCGCTTAAAACGGTTTGAGTACCGCAAGTAAAATGATTGCGAATAGCGCTAAAACTGGCACCTCGTTGAATACCCGATAGAATTTGTGACTGCGCCGATTACGGTTATGCTTAAAGTCAGCCAGTAGTTTAAAACAGTAGGCATGATAGGCGTAGAGTCCTGCCACTAGCACTAACTTGACTTGCATCCAACCGCTGGCTTGCAGCCAGGCCATGCCGTAGGCGTGTATCAACAGCAACCCAAATACCAGCGTCAAAATGGCAAATGGCGTCACAAAATAAAGTAGTCGCCGCTCCATAATTTTGAGTTGAGCGTCAACGTCGCTGGACTCGGTTTGTGCGTGATACACGAACAGACGCGGCAGATAAAATATACCGGCAAACCAAGCCACCATGAAAATGAGGTGTAAGGCTTTGAACCATAAGATTGCCATTCGTGTCGAATCCCATTAAGTTACGCAGCAAGCTAGCAGTGTAAGGGAAGCGAATTCACAATGAAAGCGAGCCGTAAAATTCCAGACTTAGCCACGCTCACGCGGCGTATGCAATGGGTCGTCATTGCTGGGACATTAGCGATTGGGGCGCTGGTGGGATACCTTGCGGGCAATTGGCATGTCTTTGTGCTGCAGGACCAAGTGGCGCAACTCGAAAAGCAAGTGGATAGTCTGTATGAGCGCGCTGAAGTGTTCGACTACCAACAGCATATGGCAAGTGTTGAGTTGGGCATCGAGAAAGCGGCGACACAAAGTCTGCAGCAAGAGTTGCTCTCAGCGCAAGATGAAAACTTTGCACTGCGGCGCGAACTGACCTTCTATCAGAAAATTATGGCACCAGAAATGGAAGCCAGCGGTGTCGTGATTGATTCGTTTGAACTGCAACCCAATCGGACCGAGGGGCATTTTCATTTTCGGTTGGCAGTGGTGCAGATGGAGCGCCAACGTAGTCTGACCAAAGGCAGTGTGGCTATTCGATTGAGTGGGCGATCCGAAGCGGGTAACGCGCAATCGTTTGATTTGCATGCATTGGCAAACCTCACCGACTCCGATAAGCAGTTCAGTATGCGTTACTTCACAGTCCAAGCGGGTGACTTTGTCTTGCCAGAGAACTTCTTGCCAGAGCGCATTGATGTTGAGGTGACCGTGTCGAGTGGTAGCAATCAACAATTGAGTAAGAGTTTTTATTGGAACCAGTTGTTAAAGCCCGCTGAGAGTCCAACTGACAGCTCGTCACCTGAGAATGAAGCGGAACTCCCAGTGGACAATACTTGACCCTTTTACTCAGGTAAGCGAAAATAGGCACCGTCACTGAGAGGTACCAAAGATTATGACTGCAGCAGCACAAGCAATGCCGATTCAATTTACTGAAGCGGCTGCGAACAAAGTAAAAACGTTAATTGCCGATGAAGAGAACCCTGATTTGAAACTCCGGGTCTATGTCACTGGTGGTGGCTGCTCTGGCTTCCAATATGGCTTCACGTTTGACGAAAAAGTGAATCCGGGTGACACCGAAATCGAAAAAAATGGCGTGATGCTGGTGGTTGATCCAATGAGTCTGCAATACCTTGTTGGCGGCATCGTTAGCTATGAAGAAGGTTTGCAAGGTGCACGCTTCTTCGTCGATAACCCCAATGCAACCACCACCTGTGGTTGTGGAGCTAGTTTCGCCGTCTAATCCCGCGCTTGCAAAGGGTGAGTTCGTGTTGCAGTTAAGGTAAGATGATCATCATCTTAGTTTAGCGATGCGAGGTCATTCATGAGTTCTTACGCACAGCATATTGCGACCGTTCAGGCGCGTTTCGATGCGGCACTTGCCGCCAGTGGTTTTGATTCAGCTCTTGTCTATGCTGGCCAACCTCGAGTCGCGTTTCTGGACGATAATCCAGCGCCCTATAAAGTAAACCCGTTATTCAAATATTGGGTTCCAGTGATTCAAAGTCCGAAAAGCGCGGTTTATTATGAGCCTGGTTCAAAACCTATCGTATTCCTCCATCAGCCGCGTGATTTTTGGCATGCTCATGTCGACGTGCCACATGAAGAATGGCAAAACCATGTCGAGTTAGTGGTTGTCGATGCACCCGAAAAAATCGCAAGTTATTTGGGTAGTAAGCTCGAGCGTTCAGCATTTTTAGGGGAGAACTTTGCAGAGCCAGTGGCAAGTTGGAAGACTGCTGCAGTAAACCCGCAAGCCTTGATCGATCATTTGCATTTCCACCGGGCTATTAAGACCAGTTGGGAAGTGGAAAACATGCGCCAGGCCAACCTGCTAGCTGCGACCGCCCACAATGCTGCGCGTGACGCTTTCTTTGCCGGTAAGAGCGAATTGGAAATTCATGCCGCTTACTTGGCCGCCATCAACTTTCGTGAATCTGAAGTACCATACAACAGCATTGTGGCACTGAATGAACATGGTGCGGTGTTGCACTATGACGTTTATCAAACCCAGGCGCCGCAAGAGTCGCGCTCTTTTTTGATTGATGCTGGTGCGCTCTATCGTGGCTACTGCGCCGATATTACTCGAACCTATGCGCGGACAGATGGCTTTTTTGCCGATCTGATCAAAGCCGTTGACCAAGCCCAGCAAGATCTTCTGAGCGAAATTAAGCCGGGTATCAATTATTACCAACTCCATGTGTCACAGCATCTGAAAATTGCGCAAATCCTGAGTGATTTTGATTTGGTCAAGGGTAGTGCTGAGAGTATTTACGAGCAGGGTTACAGCAGCCCATTCTTCCCGCACGGCTTAGGCCACTTTATTGGCCTGCAAGTGCACGATGTAGGTGGCCATCAGCGCAACGATCGAGGCGATATGTACGATCGTGACCCGCGGCATCCATTCTTACGTTTACTCCGCGACGTTGAGGTGGGACAGGTATTCACTATCGAGCCGGGCTTGTATGTTGTCGATCAGTTACTCGAAGACTTTGCCGGGAACAATGACTTTAATTGGCAGCGTATTGACGAGTTACGGCCGTATGGTGGCGTGCGTATTGAGGATAGTGTTGTGGTCGGTGAGAACGGTAACAATGAAAATCTCACCCGCGATGCATTCGCTCAAATCGAGTCGTAGTTTTTTACTCTAAGAGTTAATTCGCCGAATACAGTCCGCCCAGCACTGCGCTGCGGCGGGCTCCGGTAACTGCTGGTAAATTCCCCGGAATCTTCTCCATATAGGCATGCGCCAACCACGCAAACGCAAAAGCTTCGAGGTGTTGTGGATGCATACCCAACTCAGCGATAGAGTGCACTTGGCTGTCGGCCAGGTGTTGGCGCAAGGCTTCCATTAAAACCGGATTGAAGGTACCACCACCGGCAACGAAGACTTGTTGCGGGCGCGCGGGCAGCCAAGTGCTCATAGCCTTCGCCACGGTGATCGCGGTCAGTTCCACTAGTGTCCGCTGTATGTCGGCTGGCGCGTAACGATCCAGCTGTGCCACCTGCTGTTGCAACCAACCCAAATGAAAATAATCGCGCCCGCTGCTTTTGGGGGGTGGTTGTAAAAAAAACGGATCCGCTAGCAACTGTTCTAAGACCTCTGCTTGGACGGTTCCTTGCTGAGCGAAAGCTCCGTCGACGTCATAAGTTTTTGAAGCATTGGGATGTTGCGCTTGCCACCAAAAGTCGAGCAGGGTGTTGGCAGGTCCAGTATCAAAACCTAATACGTCGCTAGCTTGACCTGGTAGCCAGGTTAGGTTGGCTATACCACCTAAATTGAGAACCACTCGGGCCGTATTGGGCTCGGCAAACAGTGCATGATGCACGGCGGGCACCAGCGGAGCCCCTTGTCCGCCCAATGCGACATCTTTGCGTCGGAAGTCAGCGACGACATCAATACCGGTCAGTGCAGCTAATGTATTCGGGTCGCCGATTTGCACGGTGTATGGTGTCGCGGCTGCGGGGGCATGACGAATCGTTTGGCCGTGACTACCGATGGCACGGATGGCTTCAATCGAGATATTTTGCTGAGCCAGAAAGGTCAACACGCAGTCTGCGCAAAACTCGGCAAATTGGCGGTCAAGTTGCGCCGCCAAATGCATTTCGTTGGCTTGTGATCGAGTGAGTGCGTCGAGCTGATCGGCAAGCCTTGCAGGTAGTGGAAAGTGATGGTGCGCATGTAGTTGCGGTCGTGGAACAAAGTCGGCGAGAACAATATCAAGGCCGTCCATACTGGTGCCTGACATGAGTCCAAGATAACGCGCTGACATCGTATTAATTCATCGCGAGGAGAACGCGTTTATTATCCTGCAACATCGCCATCCGTTGGTTAGCGATTTCTTTAAAGCGCGGCATTTCTGTCTTTGCCAAAGCTTCTGCTTGCGGGAGTTCAACCGTCCGCGGATTGCGGTGCACACCATCTACCAAGAACTCGTAATGTAAGTGTGCGCCCGTGACTCGACCTGTCGCACCGACGCGACCGATCAGGTCGCCTTGACGAACCCGTTGACCATTTTTTACGAGGCGCTTACTGAGGTGTAAGTACTTGGTGACGTAACGTTCGCCATGCTGGATAAACACGTAGTGACCATTCAGATTGTTGTACGCACTCGCAATAACTTTACCGTCGCCAGAGGACATCACCGGCGTTCCTACATTTGCCGCATAGTCAATACCATTGTGCGGACGCACCTGACCCGTGACCGGATGCATGCGGCGCGGATTGAAGCTGGAGCTGATATAGGTGAATTTTACTGGTGAACGCAGGAATGACTTACGCATTGCCCGACCATCAGCAGTATAGTAATCACCATTGTCATGCAGTATGGCAACAAACGATTTGCTGCGATTCACAAATTCTGCCGCCAAAATTCGACCATACCCGACAAAGTCGCCATCTGCGTAACGCTTTTCATAAAGCACACTGAATTCATCACCCGAACGAATATCGAGAGCGAAATCGATGTCCCAACCGAACATATCAGCGAGTGCCATGATTTGGCTCTCGTTCATACCTGCATCAATGGCTGCGTTCCAGAAGTTCGACTTGATGGTTGCGTGAGCAAAGCTCTCACGGACTTCTATCGACTTACTTTCTACTTCACTGACATAGCCGGCTGGAGTCTTGGTCATGATCAGTGTTTCGATAGGATTCAACTGGTAGGCAAGCTGTACCAACTCACCTGCGTCATTGCGCGCGAATCTAAGCGTGTCACCAGGATGAATTTTGCGCAGAGTTTTCTCACCTTGCGGGTCACGCGTGACTTGATAAAGCTGCTGCGGAGTGAGCCCCATGCGGTCAAAAATCAGAGCTAAACTATCTCCTCGGCGAACCTCGTATCCGGTCCAGTTAATATCATTTAAAACCGCAGCTGGGTCGGGAGCAAATTCAATGTCGGTAACCGCTGCCTCTGCTGGAGCCTCGGGCTTCGCTTCCGGCAATTTTAACTCCAACTGATAACGTTGCCCGAGCATGAGTTCTTGGGTCGGGATCAGCGGGTCAGTTGTTTGTTTGGAGGCACTCGCAGGTTCCGTTGGAATAAACAGAAACAAAAGCGTGAACGAGCATACCGCGGCGAGCAGCACTTGGTGTCGACGTGGTAATTGTTTCACCAGCGAGGTAGCGCGCTGCGCTGCTGTCGCTGCGAGTTGTCGAGGAACTGACTTCATACTATTCCATCTAGTTAGCGCACAAATTATCTTTTATTCTGACCGCAGAATAATACGAAGTGTGCTGATTTTCCAGTCGCTTTACCATACAATGCTGCGTTTACACCAAGATTCTGTAGGTCAGGAGAAACGAAACTATGACAATGGCAGTGGCGGATGCGTTCGCAGAGTTGGCGCGAGGCACGGAAGAAATACTTCTTGCCGATGAGCTAAAAGATAAACTTTCGAGCGGTAAACCATTGGTTATTAAGGCTGGTTTCGATCCAACTGCGCCTGATTTGCACCTCGGGCATACCGTCCTCATCAACAAAATGAAGGCTTTTCAAGACCTCGGTCATAAGGTCATCTTCTTAATTGGTGATTTCACCGGCATGATTGGTGATCCGACTGGAAAAAATGTCACGCGCAAGCCGCTAACGCGCGAAGATGTGCTGAAAAATGCAGAAACCTATAAAGAGCAAGTGTTTAAAATCCTCGATCCGGCGAAAACTGAGATTCGTTTTAATTCCGAGTGGATGAACGATCTTGGTGCCGCTGGAATGATTAAACTTGCGGCACAGCAAACCGTCGCAAGGATGTTGGAACGCGATGACTTTAAAAAGCGTTATGCAGGCGGTCAGCCGATAGCTATCCATGAGTTTTTGTATCCGTTGGTGCAAGGATGGGACTCTGTCGCTCTGCGAGCTGACGTCGAATTAGGCGGCACCGATCAGCGCTTTAATCTATTGATGGGTCGCGAGCTACAAAAAGACGAAGGCCAACGCCCACAAACAGTCATGATGATGCCATTGCTTGAAGGCCTCGATGGCGTTCAAAAAATGTCAAAATCGCTCGGTAACTACATTGGCATCACAGAGCCTGCCAACGATATGTTTGGTAAGGTCATGTCGGTTTCGGATGAGCTCATGTGGCGTTACTACGAATTGTTGAGTTTCCGTCCGCTAGAAGAGATTGCTGGCTTCAAGCAGGCTATCGCTGCAGGTGCGAATCCTCGCGATTATAAAGTGTTGCTGGCGAAAGAGCTGATTGCGCGGTTTCATGATGACGCGGCTGCGGATGCTGCTGAGCAAGACTTTATTCAACGCTTCAGTAAGAATGCCATTCCGGATGAAATGACTGAACTGACCTTGTCCAGTGACGACGGCTCAATGGCTATCGCAAATCTTCTCAAAGCTGCAGATTTAGTCGCCTCGACCTCAGATGCAATGCGCATGATTAAGCAGGGCGCGGTAAAAATTGATGGTGAGAAAGTAGACGACACGCGCTTGATAGTTCAGGCCGGTTCCACGGCAGTTTACCAAGTCGGCAAACGCAAATTTGCGCGAATTACCTTGGCATAGTTTAAGCGGTTAAGCGCTAAAATTAGGTCGTTTCGGGTGGCAATGCCGATTGTTGCTCGAAACGTCGCTCCGGCCACCGCATCAGGGTTAAATGTTCACCCCAGACACACCCCGTGTCGAGGCCAATGACATCATCTCGTCCAGTTTCACCCATTAATGCGGCCCAATGACCAAAAATTAATGTTTGTTCAGTAACCGGCCAGAGTTCGAACCAGGGGATAAGATGGTCCGGCTTATCACCAGCACTGGGAGCCATCTTGGCTTTCAGATCGAGCGCTCCGTCGCTGGTACAAAACCGCATCCGGGTAAACGCATTGATGATAAAGCGATAACGCTCGGAACCAGTAAGGTCATCCTGCCACCGAGCTGGTGAATTACCGTACATTTCACTCAGAAAGACTTCTAATTCTGCCGCACTGGCGCTCTTTAGGAGCGCTTCTACTTCGCGTGCGTAATTTGCAGATTGAGCCGTTGTCCACCAAGGATAGATACCCGCATGGCTCATGACACAGTCGTAATCTTGTCGTAGCAAGGGTTGTTGACAAAGCCACTCAATCAAAGCGTCGCGATCGGCGGCGGATTGGTCAAGAAGAGGGGCTAATTTATCCTTCGGATTGGGCTCTCGTTGACCGAGTAAAATAGCCAACAGATTGAGATCGTGGTTGCCCAACGTCATTTTGAAGCTGGTACCGAGTTCACGCACCAGTTGCCAACAGCCGAGTGAGTCTGCTCCACGTGCAACGAGATCACCGACACACCAAAGTTCATCGTGACGAGGATTAAAGCTGACGCGCTCAAGCAATCTGTCGAGTTCGACTCGACAACCTTGAACATCGCCTACCAGATACCTTGCCATGGCTTGACCTTAATGCAGAATATTCGGAACAGCGAGTCGGAACGACGGAATTTCGACAATAAACTGATCACCCGTATGGGTGACCATGCCGTAATGGCCATGCATCATACCCAGCGGCGTCGCAATCACGGTTCCACTGGTATACGTGAAGCTCTCGCCAGCCGCTATTCTTGGCTGTTGACCGACTACGCCGTCACCGGCGACGCGGGTAATTTTGTGATCAGCATCCGTAATTTGCCACGACCGATTTAGGAGTTGCACAGGGTGCTCTCCATTATTGGTAATGGTGATGGTATAGGCGAAAACATACTGTCCTTCGGACGGCACGGATTGGGCGTTTAGATACTGCGTTTTGACGTCAATCTCGATGTGGTTCATTCTCAAAATACCAATTTGCAAGGCGACAAAAATCCGCTACAGAGAGCGTCTCGGGACGAGCATCAGGATCGATATCCAAGGCTCGTAATTGTTCATCTGACAGAATCGATTTCAAATTATTACGGATGGTTTTCCGTCGTTGATTAAAGGCCATCAGACAAATGGTGTGCAGAGCTTTGCGATCATGCACAGGATACGGTGACTCTTTATAAGGGACTAACCGAACCACCGCAGATTCAACTTTGGGCGGCGGTGTAAACGCATCCGGTGGTACCAAGAGCACAAATTCAACGGCGCACGCTTGTTGCACACTCACACTGATCCGACCGTAAGCCTTACTGCCATGCTCTGCAGCGAGGCGCTCGACCACTTCCTTCTGCAGCATAAAATGCATGTCTTGAATGACATCAAGATGCTCAAGGAGATGAAAGATCAGCGGCGTGGAAATGTTGTAGGGCAGATTCCCGAATACACGTAATGGCTGATCGTCACGAACAAACTGACGGAAGTCGGTTTTGAGTGCATCACCACGATGCACTGTTAACTTTTTCGATAAAAACGGATGACGTTCCAAGCGGTCAGCGAGGTCACGGTCTAATTCGACTACTGTGAGGTGGTCAATGCGTTCACAGACCGGCTCGGTCAGTGCCGCCAAACCCGGACCAATCTCAATGAGATGTTCATTTGGCATGGGGTTGATGGCGTCCACAATATCGTTGATGACGAAAGTATCGTGGAGGAAGTTTTGACCAAAGCGCTTACGTGCGCGGTGGCCTAAATGCGTTTTACTCATGCATTCACCATGGCTAGGGCAGTTTCTAGCGCAACTTGCGCGCTGCCAATGTCGATAGTCGATGATCCGGCGCGATCCAGTGCGGTGCCGTGATCGACTGAGGTGCGCACGTAGGGTAATCCTAACGTGATATTCACTGCTTGTCCGAAGCCTTTATATTTTAGCACCGGTAAGCCTTGGTCATGGTACATCGCCACTACCGCGTCAGCATGATCAATATAATGCGGTTGAAAAACCGTATCCGCAGGCCATGGACCGCTGGCATTCATACCGTCGGTTTGAGCCTGCTGAATGGCCGGTTCAATGACCTCGATTTCTTCTCGACCGAGGTGCCCACTTTCACCAGCATGCGGATTCAAGCCGCAGACCAGAAGACGCGGTTCGGCAATGCCAAATTTGTGCTGTAAGTCGGAGTGAACAATACGGAGTACTGACAAGACTTTCGCGTGCGTTATGGCCGCCGGAACAGCTAGCAAAGGTAAATGCGTGGTCACCAGTGCAACTCGGAGTCCAGCGGTTGCGAGCATCATGACTACTTGTGGGACGTCTGCTTGCTGTTGAAAGAATTCAGTATGACCGCTAAAAGTAATACCCGCATCGTTGATGACACCCTTGTGCACAGGCCCAGTCACGACGGCATCAAACTCGCCTGTGAGACAGCCTGATCCAGCTCGGGTCAGGGTGGCAACCACATAAGCACTATTAGCGCTATTTAATTGACCGAGCTGACAAGGGGCAGCCATGGTTTCGGACGCGATAGTCAGCGTCCCAGCGGCTTGCGCTTGCGGGCTTTGGCTTGCTTGGTAGGGTAAAAGACGCAACGGCAACCCGAGGGTTGCCGCACGTGACTCAAGTAAAGCAGGGTCCGCAATCACCACTAATTCGCAAGGCCAGGCTTGTTGTGCCAGCATAATGATGATGTCGGGGCCGATGCCTGCCGGTTCACCCGGCGTAAACGCAATCCGCGCTACTTTCATTCACCGACCTGTTCAATATAAGCTTGGTCGCGAATCTCCTGCTGCCAATTCTCAAGCTCTTCTTGATACTTGCGACTGAACAACAGTTGATACGCACGATTCTGCTGGCTGCGTTCCGTCGCATCTTGAGTGCGGCGATCCAGAACTTCGACAATATGCCAGCCAAATTCTGATTTAAACGGTTCGCTGATTTCACCCACCGGCGCAGTTTCGACGACCCGACGGAATGCATCGGCGAAAATATTCGGTTCATTCCAGCCCAAATTACCACCGTCGGCAGCTGACCCCGGGTCGGCTGAATGTTCGCGAGCCAAGTCAGCGAAGGTTGCTTCACCACTGATGATTTGTTGGCGGTAGTCTTGCAACATTTCTTCGGCGCGTTTATCGGACAGAATAATAGAAGGTTGAATCAAAATATGGCGAGCGTTCACTTCTTCAATTTCAACGGATTCGATACCTCGGGTATCAGCAACCTTCAGAATGTGAAAACCGACGCCACTTTTCAGAGGACCCACCAACTCACCTTTGCGTTTGTCACGCACCACTTCAGCGAACAAGGTTGGCATTGCGTTGATGTTCATCCAGCCCAAATCACCACCTTCCAGAGCAGTGTTACCTGATGAAGTGGTAATCGCCGCTTCGGCAAAGTCTGCGCCGTTGCGCAAGCGCTCTAACACCTGCTCAGCGCGCTCGCGTGCTTCTTGTGTTTCAGCACTGCTGGCGCCATCGCGAACGCCAATCAAGATGTGACTAAGGCGATATTCAACCTCTTGCTCAGACATCTCGCTAATCATTTTTGTGAGATTATTAATTTCTTGCGGCGATACATACACGCGCTGCTGTACTGCATTACGCTGTACTTGCCCAGTGATCATTTCGCGGCGAACTGATTCGCGATAGTTGTCCCAGCTCATGCCATCGCTGGCAATTTGCTCGCGCATCTGGTCGATAGTCACGCCTGAGTCTTGCGCAATGCTAGTCAACGTAGCTTGCAGTTGTGCGTCGCTCACTTCAATGCCCATTCGCTGCGCCATCTGCAACTGCAGTTCACGTAATACCAACCGGTCAATGGCTTGCACCCGTAACACTTCGTCAGCCGGCAAGCTCATATTCTCGCGTTGAGCGTTTTGCTTAACCTGTCTCAACATTTGTTGTACTTCGCTTTCCAGTACCACACCGTCATTGACGATAACGGCGACTCGATCAAGCTCTTGTGCTGACGCGGTAACACTGGTGAAGCCAATAATGGCTGCGCACAGCAGGACATAAAGTTGTTTCATGAATACTACCTAGTTACTTAAATGGAAAGGGTGGCGATAGCCAAACAGGCTTTGCTCGAGCATATCGAGTAAACTCCGGTCATCGCTGCCGAGCCCTTTTATAATAAATTGTACACTAATTCCGTTGTCGAATTCTGGCGCGTTTGCAATCGGGTCGATCAGCTGTTGCTCAACGTTCCGATTAATTCGACGATACGCACTGAAGCGAACTGCCCAACAACAATCGCTGTATTGTAATGCCAATAGGGCATCATTACTGCGCTTGTTTTGCAAATCGTAATACCAATTCGACGCCATTTGCCAACGTGGTGATAACTCGACCACGGCCTGCAAACCTAGCTGTTCAATATTGTCATCAAGAATATTGGTCACGTTACGATGACTGAATTGAACCAGATTCATATTATCTTTGCGGTATTCCAGTGCAGTCTGACTCTTCTGAGTGCGGTTGAGTTCCATATCGTATTGCACTGCGCTATTAAAAAACCAGCTGTCACTCAGTCGGAACCGTGTTTCGAGCGCGATATCCGAGCGATTCGTCATCACGGCGCTGCTATCATCGAACAGCTGCGTACGACTGTCTTCAAAGTAGTAAATTTGTGCCAAACTGATGCGCGCGAGCTCTTGGGCCTGCGCATCAAAGATACTGCTACTGGCACCCACAGTGACTTGATTGGCATCCGCTATACGGTCGAGACCGGTGAATCGACGGGCACGAAAGAGGCCGCGATAATCATCCTGCATGATAGTGGAGTCATAAATACCAATGCCGGTTTGATCGCGAAAGGGCACATATAAATACTGTACTTGCGGTTGCAGAGTTTGATGATATTCGGTGCCATTCCACTCAAAGTCACGTTCGAGATTCAGGCGTCCACGCCATCGTACCGTCGGCAGACCGCGATCAGGGTTCTCAGTGCGACCATCGATTATATTGGCTTGCTGATCATAGCGTGTGTACGAATAACCGACTTCCGCCAACCAGTCGTAAGCTGGGCGTTCAACTGCAAACTTGACCTGCGGCTCAAGGTGGATTCGGGTTGCGTAGTCACTACTGACGTCTTGGTTACGGAAATGACTGAGTTCTGAGAATAGTGAGTACTCAAGTCCGAGCTCATCAGTAAAGGTGTAGAAGCTACTCGCTTGCGGCAGCGTTCGATAAGGTGAGCGGAAATTACCAAGTAGCTCGAAATCTTCGGCGCGAATGGTCACTTGCCAATCATCCGTGAGGTAATTGGCTTGTACTTGACGATAAAGCTGGGCATCAGCGCGACCGGCGAAGTCGCTACCAATGTCATTCAGATAATCGTCGTCACTAACTCCAATGGCATTCACATACGAACGCCACTGCTCACTCCATTGCTGCTCATGTTCTACCCGCCACAAGAACCGCGAGTTATCAGTGGGCAAGCTATCATCTTCGTTCAAATAAGCGAGGTTAAATTCACCACCGCCCTGCTGACTGAGATAGCGGTATTCGCCCTGCAATTGCAAACCACGTTCTGCCATGTACCGCGGTGCCAGCGTCGCGTCCATATTGGGTGCAATGTTGAAGTAATAGGGTAGTTCAACCTCAAAGCCATTCTTTTGTGATGACCGAATGGTAGGGAACAAGAAACCAGATTTACGCTCGTCGGTCACCGGGAAATTGAGGTAAGGAACCCATAATACAGGCACTCCAAATAACTCAAACTTGGCATTCCAAGCCTCACCAAACGCCTCATTTTCGCTAATAGCGATGGTTTCGGCGCTCAATTGCCAAGTCGGCTCTTCTTCTGGGCAGGTGGTAAAAGTTGACCCTTCTAAGAGTACTTCAGCTGGAGAAATGGACAATACTTCGGCCCGACCGCGGGCGCCGGCGCCGCTCATTTGATAGCGAGCACCACTCAAATAAGCACGGTTTTCACCTGAGTTGAGGCGAAAGTTTTCACTCTGAACTTGCACGTACCCATCGGTAAATTGGGTGGCGCCGCTGGCATTAATATTGCCAGTTTCTTGGTTAATCTGGGCGTTTTCGGTGCGTAATTGTTGCTGACCATAATGCACTTCGACATTGCCAAAGTACGAAGCAAGCTGCGTTTCTGAATCAATGTCTGCGCCGTCTGCACGCACACCAATCGCTTCTGCGGGTAGGTTCTCGAACGGTTGGATCGGTTGACTCAAAAGCGGCGCGGGGATTGGGCACAAGCCAGTATAAATAGCAGGAGCTGATGTCTCTTGAGCTGCGACTGATCCGTACGCAGTGCTGGTTAATATCAGCACAGCCAGCCAGCTTCTCTCCTGCAACCTTCTACTCATTTGTGTGCGTATCCAGAGTTGTCCTTTCTTATGTGCAGGGTATGATAAAGCAATTTATTGTCTCCTGCCAGAAAGGATCGTGTGTGGAAAATCAACGTGAAATAGAGCTGCAAGCATGGTGCGAAGCGGTTACTGGACACAGTCAAGGACGCTTGCAACCGGTTTCCGGGGATGCCAGCTTTCGGCGCTACTTTCGAACGCATGACGGCATGCGCAGTGTGGTTGCTGTCGATGCGCCGCCACCGCAAGAATCATTACAACCCTTTATGGCTATTGCAGAAGCCTATGCCGACGCTGGTGTGCAGGTTCCAGAGGTGATTGCAGCCAATGCCGAACACGGTTTTATGCTATTGACCGATTTGGGCTCGACGTTGCTGCTTAGCGAACTGACAGAAGCCAATGCCCCAAGTTACTACCGCAAAGCACTGGCTGCATTGCCGGCGATCATGCGAGTGACCTCGACGAGTGAGGGAGCGTTACCACCGTATGACGAAGCACTTTTACGGCGCGAACTTGGGCTATTTCACGACTGGCTGTGCGAAAAACACCTCAATTTGATATTCAGTGATGCTGAGCGTGACCTTTGGGATGATTTTTGCACCAAAATGGTGCAAAACGCGTTAGAACAACCTCAAGTTGGTGTCCATCGTGACTTTCATGCGCGAAACATCATGGTACTGCCCGAACAGCAGTTGGCCTATATCGACTTCCAAGACGCCGTCAAAGGCCCTATTACCTATGATGCGGTGAGTCTGTTGCGTGATTGCTACGTGCGCTGGCCGAGCGAATTAGTTGATGAATTAATGCAAGACTTTCGGGGAACTTTACAGACCAAACAGTTACTGCCGATGTCGGTAACTGCGCAACAGTGGCAGCGTTGGTTTGATTGGATGGGTCTGCAGCGTCACACTAAAGCAGCAGGAATTTTTGCCCGTTTGTATCATCGCGATGGGAAAAAGGGCTACTTGCAAGATATCCCGCGCACCGTCAGCTATCTGCATGATGTTGCAGCGCGATACCCAGAATTGACCGAGTATCGGTTGTGGTTACAACAGCGTGTGATGCCAGCTTTGGCGGAGCAGTCTTGATGCGCGCAATGATTCTGGCCGCTGGGCGTGGTCAACGCATGCGACCTTTGACCGATGACTTGCCAAAGCCTCTGTTGCGAGCTGGGCGGCATAGTTTAATTGAATATCACCTGTTGAAACTGGCACAGTTGGGTGTGCGCGAGGTGGTGATAAATCACGCTTGGTTGGGCCATAAGATTGAAAAGTATTTAGGCGATGGTTCGCGCTACGGTATCAAGATCCTTTACTCTCCAGAGCCGGAAGGGGGCCTGGAAACAGCGGGAGGCATTATTCGAGCCTTGCCGTTGTTAGGAGCCGAGCCATTCTGGGTCATAAACGGTGATATCTACACCGATTTGGACTTTCACGCGTTACCGCAACAACTGGCAAGTGATATTGATGCACATCTGTTGTTGGTTGATAATCCCCCACATCATCAGCAAGGCGATTTTGCCATAAAGAACGGTCTGTTGGTGGATAGTCAGACTGACGAGAAGTCATACACGTTCAGTGGAATAGGCTTATATCGGCCACAATTTTTTGCCAAGTATGCAGCTGGAGTGGAACTTTTTCTGCCGTTGCGCCCCTTACTGAATGAAGCGTTGCAACAGCAACGTATCAGCGCCTCAGTTTTTTCACAGCGTTGGGTAGATGTGGGAACACCAGAACGTCTTGCCGAGCTGAATAAGGAGTTAGGATGATTGTCGGAAAGGTTCTGGGAACCTTGTTTGGCGCCATGGTTGGAAAACTATTTGGCGCAATTATTGGTTTTATGATTGGGCATTGGTTTGACACTTCGTTGCGCAGTGCCATGCGCTCGGGACCATCTGCGCAGGGCGCGCAGCACTACACCACCACGTTGTTTGGGGTATTAGGCCATTTGGCGAAGTCGAAAGGCCGTGTGACCGAACAAGACATCGACTATGTATCGACATTGATGACCCGACTACGGTTGCAAGGTGACGCGCAAAAGCGCGCGCAAGCCGCGTTCAGCGAAGGTAAAGCCAGTGACTACCCACTGGAAGACAAGGTCCGAGCACTACGCCGCCAATTCGCTTGGCGCCGTGACTTGTTGCAGTTTTTCATGGAGCAAGTGCTGATCATTGCTATGCATGATGGCACTGTGGAGCCGGCCGAGTACGAAGTGCTACGACGCGTCACCGCCACGCTTGGTTTCAGTCAACAGCAGTTGGACGCGTGGCTTTCCATGGCACAAGCTGGACAGCGCTTTACCGGCAGTGGTCAAGCCGGTCGGTCAGCACCTAGTCCTGAAGACCAATTGCGCAATGCTTACGCGGTTCTCGGCGTGAGTGACACCGCAAGTGCCGCAGAAGTGAAAAAGGCGTACCGAAAATTAATGGCGAAACACCATCCCGACAAATTGGCTGCGCAAGGTCTACCCCCTGAAATGCGCGAATCTGCACAAGCCAAAGCACAGGAAATACAAGCTGCCTACGAGCTCATCAAAAAGGAACTTGAGCGTTAAAGGTTAACCAGTCGTTTCGGATTGGATGATAAAAAGCCAGTGACTCGGCATGGAGAAGTAAGCGGTCACTTGCATGGAAGGCCTCATCGTGCGCGTAGAACTTGTCACCGAGAATAGGGTGGCCAAGCCACTGCATGTGCACGCGAAGTTGATGCGAACGGCCCGTGTATGGCTCCAACTCGATATCGCTGTACGGCTTACCCAGTGTCTGTGTCGACGCCAGAACTCGGTAATTTGTCGTCGCGGGTTTACCGAGTAAAGGGTCGACTATTTGTCGCGGTCGATTGGGCCAATCACAGCGCAGTGCAATGTTCACTGACCCCGATGCTGCAGGTAAATCTCCCCACACTCGAGCTCGATACGCTTTCTTTACCGAGCGTCGTTCAAATTGTCGCTGCAAATGCGCTTGAGCAGATTTAGTTAAGGCAAAGACCAATAGTCCCGACGTTGCCATATCCAGTCGATGCACAATGCGGATTGTCGGCAGCACACGATGGAGTCTGGACCACAAAGAATCATAATGTTCTTTCGCTTTGCCGGGCACGCTCAGCAATCCGCTCGGCTTATTCACGACCAAAATTGCGTCATCCTGATACAGGATCTCTAAGTACGGCGTCTGCGGCGGTGAATAGGCCACTAAAGTCATGCGGGAATATTCACGATCACGCGCGCGGTATCGAGCTGCAGCAGCGGTTGCTGAAGTGCTGCAAGCAACTCGGTTTTGCGCGTTACAATGGCGTCGAGTTCGTCGTCACGAATCATCGGGTTCCGTGTTTGTAGTTGCTGCAAACGAGCCAATTGTTGGCTCAGTACCGTTTCAATCTGCTGTTGGGCCCGTTCAATGAGCGGTCGTTGCAGAGCTTCGGCTGGCGCCACAGCATTGACCATTGCCTGCTGCAAAGCCGGACGCAACTGCTTGATGATCATCCGCGCTTGTTTCTTGTCCATAAACTGCAATTGCTTGTCGAGCGAAGATGCTGGAACTTTCTGGCTTAAATCACGGCCTTGGCTATCGAGTAGCACTCGAATAGCCTGACGTGGATAGAATTCCTGTACTGCCAATTCGCGTGGTGCCACCGCACGGCTACTAAAGGTGAGTTCTAGGAACCAGGTTCCCGCAGGTAAGGCACGATTCTGTAGCATCGCAACACAAGTGCTGCCAAATGCATCTTCGGTGAGTAACTCGAGAGCTTGTTGAACATGTGGATGATCCCAGCTCAACAAAATGACGTCCTCGTGCGCCAGAGCATAGGCTCGTGAGAAGGTGACTGTGATGCCCTCTTCAGGTAAATCGGCAAGTGGAGTCCGTAATTGATCGGTCGGGCGTAACCAACCACTGTCGGCATTGAGTTCATCGTAATCCACACCAAATCGCGCCCAAAATTCTTGCATGAATGCTGCTACCGAGTTTTGCTCGGTAAAGGTTTCGATTCGGTCCACCAGTGCTTGCGCCGGTTGCGGCCGAAAGGCATTGAGCTCTTGTAGCCGATCACGACCTTGTGCGACTTCGGCGCGCAGCGCTTCTGCTTTGTCTTCCGTTGCCAATGCTAGTTGCTCAACAGCCATCGCATCGAGAGGCTGCTGCTCAGCGAGCTCGCGAACGGATTCCACAAAGGTTTCGTAGAGCGCATCACCGACCGCATTCGGTGCCGTGAATGCGGTCATTGCATCGTACCAACGGAACCAAACTTCGCTGGCACCATCAACCACATAAGGCACGTGCACTTGAACAGGATGTTCTTGACCAATGCGGTCCAAGCGACCGATCCGTTGCTCCAACAGATCAGGATGCTCAGGCAAATCAAATAGAATCAAGTGGTGCGCGAATTGGAAATTACGGCCCTCACTGCCAATCTCTGAACAGATCAAGAGCGGACAGCCGTCTTCTGGACTGGCAAAAAATGCGGCAGCACGGTCGCGTTCGAGCACACTGAGTCCCTCATGAAAGACTGCCGCATGGAGTCCGAACCGAATCCGCAACTGCTCTGCGAGATCGAGGGCTCCCGCTGTACTTTTACAAATCAGAATAAACTTATCCGGCCGATGTTGTTTCAGCAATTGTTGCAACCAGTCAATCGCTGACGCTTCATCGTCCAGCTCATGCGGGACTAGATGGCGCTCGGGGAAACCGCCGACATGAGCACGTGCGTTTCGGAACATCACACGACCGGTGCCATGCATATCCAACAGTTCATCGAGCAGCGCCTGCCGAGCAGTTGGGTCTCCTAATACAGCCGTTGACAGCGAGCGTTGCAGGAATTCAGCGAGCGCGTCAGTTTGTGTCGCATTCAGTGGGTTGCTATCGCCTGCAGCATCAGCGAGCGCACCAACGAGTGGGGCTAATTCGTGATAGCGCTGCTGCTCTGCAACAAAGACTTGGTGATCGTAAAAGCGATCTGGATCGAGTAATCGCAACCGCGCAAAATGAGCTTCCGCGCCGGCTTGCTCTGGGGTTGCTGTGAGGAGCAGAATGCCAGCGGTCACTTGGCAAAGTTCGCGCATCAAAGCGAATTGGGGTTGCTCAGGGTGTAATTGATGCGCCTCATCAAATACCAACAAATCCCAGTTTACCGCGACCAGTTGCGGCCCCCAGGTGCGGTGCCGTAATAAGGACTGTGGAATTAATACCAACTGTTCAGAGGCAAACACATCGCCGCCGTCGAGAGCAACTTGTTCACATCGTTCTTCGTCAAAGAGGCTAAAGCGCAATGCAAACCGGCGTTGTAGCTCGATGATCCACTGATGGGTGAGTGAGTCTGGCACAATCACAATAATTCGTTGGGAGCGGCCACTCAGTAAGCGACGCTGCATAATGTAGCCGGCTTCAATGGTTTTCCCGAGGCCCACTTCATCGGCAAGCATCACGCGTGGCTGATAGCGATCAGCCAGTTGGTTCGCAATATACAGTTGGTGTGGCAGTAAATTCACTCGTGCGCCCAGCAAACCTGCCACTTGCGATTGTTGCCAAGCCTGCAAATGTTGTTGTGCTTGTTGTCGTAACCGATACATATCCAAGCGGTCCGTCTTACCGGCTAGCAGGCGCGTCATTGGGTGATTCACAGCAACCTGTGCTGACAACTGTGGCTCAGGCACACGCACGGACTCTTGAGTGTCTTCGCGCACACCAATATAGGTGTTGATGCCATGTTGTTGAGTCACTTCGGTAACGCGAAAATACCATCCGTCAGCATGTTGTCCTTGTTCGTCCGCGAGCAACTGGTAGCGAGCCAGTGGCGCTTCTGCGGCAGCATAGTGGCGAACTTCATCCGTAGCGGGAAATAAGATAGTCAGCATGCGCCCAGACATTTGAGTAATCAGACCCAAGCCTTGTTCAGTCTCGGTTTCGCTTAACCATCGTTGGCCCACGGCATACGGGGTTGCTGTATCGCTCATCAAATTACCTTTTGCTGCTGTCGAATGAATTCAGGGCGCGCATGATACCAAAAAGCCAGCGAGAAAAACGAGGTCAAAAACCGAGGTCTAAAAATTTTGCAAAAAAACTTAAATCTTCACACCTTTTTCATAAAATCTGCGCTAGTCTTAATTGTGTAAGGCACGTGAAAATAATTATAGAAGAACACTGCTGCTTGAGGTTACGCATGACTGAAAAACACTCCAAGTACTATCTGCTCGACACGAATATCCTCCTACACGAACCGCTCGCTTTCCTGAATTTCGAAGAACACAACGTCATCATACCCATGGTTGTCCTGGAAGAACTCGATAACATCAAAGACCGCAATAAAGATGTCAGTCGTGAAGCTCGAGTCGCCATTCGTTCACTTGAAGACGCGTTAAAAGATGCCACTCCAGAGCAAATTCTTGAAGGTGTGCCGTTGAGTAACATGCAGGGTGCCCATCACGCGCAAGGCACGCTGGCTATCTTCCCAGATTACGCATTGAAGCAAACCGAAGCGGTGCTTAATTTATCTGAGAACGACCACCGCATCATTCAGTCGGCATTGGAACTGCAGAAGAAATTTAAAGACAGTAAAGTGGTGTTGGTCACGAAAGACATCAACATGCGGTTGAAGGCGAAGGGGGCTGGGGTCAAGTACGTTGAGGATTACCGTACTGACCAGCTCATTGACGATATTCGCTACTTATCGAAGGGATTTGTCGAAATTGAGGGTGATTTCTGGGCCAAAGTTGGCGATGTAGAGAGTGTGCAGGAAGGCCGTGAGACCTTTCATGAGGTAGACCGAACGATTCTGCCCGGCGCATTTCGCAATCAATATGTGATTGATGAGAGTGAAACCTTTGCTGCCAAAGTCGTCGCTTATGACAACGAAGTCGTACGCTTACATGACCTCGGCTATGACCGCATGATGTCTTATAAAGCATGGGGCATTCAGCCGAAGAATATCTATCAAGCGATGGCAATGAACGCGCTACTGGATCCGACCATTGACTTGGTTATTTTAACTGGACCTGCGGGTAGTGGGAAAACGTTACTGGCACTCGCTGCGGCCCTAGAAATGGTGGTGGAGCAAGGTATTTATGAAAAGATCATTGTCACGCGGAACACGCCGGAGATTGCCGAATCGATTGGTTACCTGCCCGGCACTGAAGAGGAGAAGATGGCGCCTTGGTTAGCGGCCATCACCGATTCCTTAGAAGTACTACACAAGCATGATGAAAGCATGGAATCGAGCATGAATTACATCATGAACAAAGCCAATATCCAGCTGAAGTCACTGAATTTTATGCGTGGACGTAGTATTCAGAATGCCATCGTCATTTTGGATGAGTCGCAAAACCTAACTGCGTCACAGCTGAAGACGATTATTACCCGCTGCGGTACTGGAACCAAAATTATCTGCTCCGGTAACCTCGCGCAAATAGACAGCTACTATTTGACGGCGGTCACCTCGGGGTTGACCTACATTGTGGAGCGTTTTAAAGACTATCCAGGCAGTGCGACTGTGAATCTCAATGGTGTAGTGCGCAGTAATCTGGCTCAGTACGCGGAAGAAAATCTCTAAGGCTGCTTACTCTGAGATTCAGCAGAGGATAAGTAATCTTGCAGGATAAGTTGGGCAGCGGCGCTGTCCACCTTACCTTTACTCAACTGTTTATAGCCACCGCTGGCAAATAACTCCTCGCGCGCAGCAACAGTTGTCAGTCGTTCATCTTGTAGATCAACAGGTAGACCAAAGCGGCCATGCAGTCGATTCGCAAATTTGCGCGCGAGATCAGTCAATGGCTGCTCCGTTCCATCCATGTTTAGCGGTAACCCGACTACTAAGCGCTGAGGTTGCCATTCACGGAAAATCTTCTCGACAGCGGACCACTCGGGCTGACCCTCTTTGGCACGTAACGCTGCTATAGGCTGCGCGCTACCAGTGATGGTTTGCCCTACAGCAACACCAATGCTATGAGTCCCGAAATCAAATCCTATAATGACGCTCATCTATTTTTAAGCATGCCCAACATCGGGTCCTAGTTGCCAAACATCAATGCCGAGTCGCGCAGCGGCTTTTTGCCAGCGCTCACGAACCGGGGTATTAAACAAAATGTCCGGGTCGGCCGGAATGGTTAACCAACTATTCTCCGCCAATTCCTGCTCGAGTTGTCCAGCATCCCAACCCGCATAACCGAGGGTGAGAATAAATTTGTCGGGCGGCGTACCTTGCCCCATCGACTCGAGAATGTCTTTGGAGGTAGTGATCATGAAATCATCACTGAGCCGGAGTGAGCTGCGCCAATGGTCTACGGGTGCATGTAATACGAAACCGCGGTCACGAGCCAAAGGACCTCCCGCGTACACGGGAAGGTCAAGCGTTTTCGATGCGTCCGGCACAACAATTTCAAGTTGCTTGAGGAGACCACCGACGGTGAGGTCGACGGGTTGATTGACGACTAAACCCATCGCGCCATCTTCGTTGTGCTCACAAATATAGGTAACCGAACGTTGAAAAAACGGGTCATCAAGAGTGGGCATCGCAATCAAAAAGTGATTTTGTAGGCTCGACAGTGTTTCCATAGGCTCAATACAACTCTTTAGTCTGTGTTAGCGCAAAGCTTCAATGGCTTCGAACAGCTTCGCGGCAATATTAATATCATAGGCACCTTCAATTTCGCGCATACAGGTTGGGCTGGTCACGTTAATTTCAGTGATGCGATCACCAATCACGTCCAATCCGACGAGTAATAAACCACGCCTTTTCAGTTCCGGGCCCACTGCGCGGGCCAGAGCCCAGTCGCTCTCGCTTAAAGGCTGTGGCCGGCCACTGCCACCCGCGGCTAAATTGCCACGCGTTTCACCAGCCGAGGGAACACGAGCCAAGGAATATGGCATCGCCTCACCGTTGATAATCAGAATGCGCTTATCGCCATCTTTAATTTCTGGCATGTAACGCTGCACCATACAATAGCGATTGCCATGTGCTGTCAACGTTTCGATAATGACACCGAGGTTTTGACCATCGTTGCCAACGCGGAAAATAGAGGCGCCACCCATGCCATCCAATGGCTTGAGGATAATATCTTTATGTTCCTTATGGAACGCACGAATCTGTTCAGCGCGCCGCGTAACAATAGTTGGTGGCGTATGCTCTGAAAACCACGCGGTAAATAACTTCTCATTACAATCACGTAGGCTTTGCGGCTTGTTCACGACCAAAGTTCCGCGTTGCTCAGCAAGCTCGAGCATATAAGTAGCATAGACATATTCAGTGTCGAACGGCGGGTCTTTGCGCATCATGATGACGTCAAAGTCCGCCAACGAACAGTCGATAGTGTCACCAAACTGGTAGAAGTTCTCAGCTTGATCTTTCACCGTCACAGGCTTAGCGCGAGCCATCGGCTCACCGAGAACAATCGACAGGTCCTGCATCTCGAGGTAAAAAACTTCGTAGCCACGCGACTGCGCCTCCAGCAGCAGCCGAAAGCTAGTGTCTTTGTACGTTTTGACACTGGCCATGGGGTCCATAATCATCGCTAACTTCATAATCACCTCGTAATAAAAAGAGCGTTACTTGTTATTCGTTACTCGTAAGTCGAGCGCAGTTTTCGTCTTTTCTAGTAACCAGTAACCAATAGCTAATAGCGCTCTTGGGTTTAGCTTAAATCGCCGAACTGGTATTGCAGTACGCTCAGCGCTGCCAGTGCTGCGGTTTCGGTGCGCAGTACCCGCGGTCCCAGCTTGACCGGGATAAAGTCATGCGCCGCGGTGAGCGCAACTTCTTCTTCAGTAAAGCCACCTTCGGGCCCAATCACCAGCTGTACTTTGCGATCAATCAGTTCCATTTCTCGCAATGGTCGCTGGGCATAGGGATCTAAGGTTAAACGCAATGCTGGCTCCAATTGCGCAAACCAAGCCGCTAGTGTCACTGGGTGATGCACTGTCGGCACTCTGGCGCGACCCGACTGCTCGCAGGCGGCAATAACGATTTTTTGCCACTGTTGTACTTTTTTCTCGAGCCGATCACCACTTAATTTGACGCCACAGCGCTCAGTAAACAACGGAGTGATACTCGTCACCCCCAGTTCTACCGATTTCTGCAACACAAAGTCCATCCGATCCCCTCGAGAGATCGCTTGACCGAGATGCACGGCAATCGGTGATTCGTTCGTAACCATCTGCTGGTCATTAACCTCAACGGTGACCGATTTTTTGCTCACAGTCGTAATGACTGCAGTATATAAATAGCCGTTTCCGGTAAACAATTGCAGGGGATCGCCGACTTGCATACGCAGAACTCGGCCAACATGGTTGGCAGCATCATCAGACAGCGTATACTGAGTCGCAATAGTCAGTGGCTGTTCGGCTGGATGATAAATTCGCGGAATTCGCATGCTCGTTCTTTCAGTCGGTCATTGGTTAACTGCATAGTAACATCACCCGAGTATGCCGTGCTAATAGCCAATCGTTAAAAGCTAGTCACTTATCGTATTTATAAAATCGTCACTTACATGAGGAGATACAGGTCGATGTCGAGACTCTTATTATTGTCGAGCATTGTAGTCAGTGGAATGACACTCAGTGCTACCGTTCAGGCAGAAGATCAACATAGTTTTGCTGAGCTTGATCGCGTAAGTACCCCACATTTAGAGTTAGATTTGACTGTGAACTTTGCTGAAAAGCAACTTGAGGGCACCGCCACTTATAATGTTTCTCGTCACGCCGATGCAGATGAGCTGGTTTTGGATACCAGCGATCTTACCATTCATAAAACTGAGCTGTGGTTGAATGATAAATGGCAAGAGACCCCGTTCACCCTTGCGGAGCCGCATGAAACATTAGGCCAAAAACTCACGATTCAAGTAGGTGACTCCAGCGAAAAAGTCCGTATTCACTATGAAACGGCACCGACAGCGAGTGGCCTGCAATGGTTGACGCCAGAGCAGACAGCAGGGAAAAAACATCCCTTTATGTTTAGCCAATCACAACCCATTCACGCGCGCAGTTGGATTCCAATTCAAGATACGCCAGCACTGCGACTCACTTATGACGCAACCATTCGAACACCGGATCAATTGCGCGCAGTGATGAGCGCTGATAACGCGCTGACGGCAGAACGTAGTGATGCCTATGAGTTATCCATGCCACAACCGATCCCGCCTTACCTCATTGCTATTGCGGTGGGTGATCTCGAAGTAAAATCCATCAGCGACAAAGTGGCTGTCTTTGCTGAGTCTTACATCATTGATGATGCGGCTTGGGAATGGGCGGACACTCCCAAAATGATTGAAGTGACCGAGGCAATGTACGGGCCGTATCGTTGGGATCGTTATGACCTATTGGTGCTGCCACCCAGTTTTCCTTTTGGTGGCATGGAAAACCCGCGTTTGAGCTTCATCACCCCAACAGTAGTCTCGGGTGATCGCAGCCTCATCAACTTAATTGCGCACGAGTTGGCGCACTCTTGGTCTGGCAACTTAGTCACCAATGCCAGCTGGCGCGATTTATGGATCAACGAGGGTTTCACCAGTTACGTTGAAAATCGCATCATGGAGGCTATTTTTGGCAAGCGTCGTGCGCAAATGGAGCTGGCGTTGGGTTATCAAGACTTACTCGGTGACCTAGAAACGCTAGCGCCTGCTGATACTGTCATGAATATTGATCTCGGCACCCGTCATCCAGACGACGTATTTTCACAAATCCCATACGTGAAAGGACAATTGTTCCTCGTGTATTTGGAGGAAAAGTTTGGTCGTGATGTTTTTGATGCATTCCTCCGAGATTATTTTGATGCTTTTGCGTTCCAAAGTATCTCTACCGAACAATTCAAAAACTATCTGCAGCAAAACTTACTCGCGCAAAATCCTGGTGTGGTGAGCATGGAGAAGGTGGACGAGTGGATTCATGGTGAAGGTCTGCCAGAAGATGCGCCACGCCCGACTTCTGATGCCTTTGAGCAGGTTGAAAAGCAAATGATGGTTTGGTTGAAAGGTGGCCAATTGCAAACCACAGAATGGACCACGCACGAATGGCTTCATTTTATCAACAACTTACCGCTCGACATCTCGGCAGTGAACTTGGCGCGCTTAGATCGTGAGTATGCGCTCACCACCAGTGATAATGCAGAAATTGCGCACGCTTGGTTAAAGCTGTCTATCATTAAAAAATATGAACCAGCGCGTGAGCGTTTGCGTAGCTACCTGTTATCCATTGGTCGGAACAAGTTAGTGGCGCCTTTATATCGCGAGTTGGCTCGTACTCCAGATAATCTGAAATGGGCTCGCGAAGTCTATCAAGAGGCACGCTCTGGCTATCACCCACTGACCCAATCGGTCAATGAAGCAATTTTATATCAAGAAGGGGATGAATAATGGCAAAAGCAATTGGATACGCCGCTCGCGCAGCAGACAAACCGTTGAGTTATTTTGAGTTTGAACGTCGTGAGCCGAAGGCTGACGATGTTGAAATTGAAATTGCTTATTGCGGAGTGTGTCACTCTGATCTCCATCAAGCTCGCGATGAGTGGGGCGGTACCGTCTTCCCTTGTCTACCCGGTCATGAAATTGTCGGCACGGTCACGCGCGTTGGTAACGACGTCACCAAATACAAAGTTGGTGACAAAGTGGGTGTAGGTTGCATGGTCGATTCATGTGGTACCTGTATCAGCTGTGAGCAAGGGCACGAACAATATTGTGAGAACGGCTTTGTCGCCACGTACAACGGTGAAGACAAACATCTCGGTGGTGCCACTTATGGCGGTTACTCAAACCGTGTTGTCGTGCGCGAAGATTTCGTGCTGAAAATTGCTGACGATCAAGATCTTGCTGCGGTATCTCCATTGTTATGTGCGGGTATCACCACCTATTCACCACTGCACCATTGGGGCGTCACCAAAGGTCACAAAGTGGGTGTTGTTGGACTCGGTGGACTGGGTCACATGGCAGTGAAAATCGCCAAAGCTATGGGTGCTGAAGTGGTGTTATTTACCACATCGCCTGGCAAAGTTGACGATGCGAAACGTTTGGGTGCAGACCACGTCGTGATTTCGAAAGACGAAGACCAAATGAAAGCCTGGCGCAATCGATTAGACTTCATTTTGAATACTGTGGCCGCGCCACATGATCTCGATGCGTACATGGAATTATTGCGCTTAGACGGCACCATGACTTTGGTTGGTGTGCCCGCTTCGCCACATCCATCACCGAGTGTTGCGAACCTCATTTTCAAACGTCGGTCACTGGCTGGCTCATTGATTGGTGGTATTCGCGAAACGCAGGATATGTTGGACTTCTGTGCCAAGCATAACATTACGTCTGATATCGAAATGATTGATATCGATGAAATTAATGACGCGTATGAGCGGATGCTGAAAAGTGATGTGAAGTATCGATTTGTCATTGATATGAAATCATTGAAACAGCAATAAAGACTTTTAGACGTCTAAAACTAGAAATGTGGGCGTAGTTTGCGTACACTACGCCCACTTTTTATTCTCAAGTTATTCCTTGAATCAATACAGGTACTCTTTGCATGGCACGCCACTTATTCACCTCTGAATCTGTTTCTGAAGGACATCCAGATAAAATCGCGGATCAGATTTCTGATGCTGTCCTTGATGCAATTCTCACACAAGATCCGCGCGCTCGCGTGGCCTGTGAAACCTATGTAAAAACGGGCATGGTTTTGGTCGGTGGCGAAGTATCCACCAATGCTTGGGTCGATATCGAAGAGATCGCGCGGAATACGGTTCGTGAAATCGGTTACGTGCATTCCGATATGGGTTTTGATGGCGCATCTTGTGCGGTTTTGAATGCCATTGGAAAGCAATCACCAGATATCAATCAAGGCGTTGATCGTGCGCATCCAGAAGAACAAGGAGCGGGCGACCAAGGGTTAATGTTTGGTTACGCGTCGAATGAAACGGATGTGTTGATGCCAGCACCAATTACCTATGCGCATCGACTGGTGCAGCGCCAAGCTGAAGTGCGCAAAGATGGCACATTGCCATGGTTACGTCCCGATGCAAAAAGTCAGCTGACTTTCGTCTACGAGGATGGCAAGCCGGTCGGTATTGATACCGTTGTGTTGTCGACGCAACACCAAGAATCGATTAGCCAAAAAGATCTGCGCGAAGCCGTTATCGAGACGATCTTGAAGCCTGTACTACCGGCTGAATGGTTCCCGCAAGATAGTAAGAAGATTCACATCAACCCAACCGGTAAATTCGTGATCGGTGGGCCTATGGGCGACTGTGGTTTAACCGGCCGAAAAATTATCGTCGATACGTATGGCGGTATGGCGCGTCACGGCGGTGGTGCATTCTCAGGTAAAGACCCCTCGAAGGTGGATCGCAGTGCCGCTTATGCTGCGCGTTATGTGGCGAAAAACTTGGTAGCTGCAGGTCTGGCAGAACGCTGTGAAATTCAAGTTTCCTATGCCATTGGTGTTGCAGAGCCGACCTCAATTAGCATCGAAACGTTCGGTACCTCAGCGTATGAAGAAGAGCGTTTGATCGCTTTAGTGCGCAAGCACTTTGATTTACGCCCCTATGGTTTAATCAAAATGCTCGATCTCGAACGCCCCATTTATCAGGCTACAGCAGCTTATGGTCACTTTGGTCGTAACGAGTTTCCATGGGAGCAAACCGACAAAGCTGAGGCGTTGCGAGCTGACATCTAATTTGCTTACAAGCCCCGAATTGTGGAGAATACGCGCACACAATCCGCAAATTCAATTTACCGCAAATTCGGGGTTTGGTTATGACAGCTGTATGCACTGATCGGAAAATTTTAGCCAACGCAATTCGTGCTTTGAGCATGGATGCGGTTCAACAGGCTAATTCAGGCCATCCTGGCGCACCCATGGGGATGGCAGACATTGCCGAAGTGCTCTGGCGTGACTACCTCAAACATAACCCTGCGAACCCCTCTTGGGCAGACCGCGACCGTTTTGTGTTGTCGAACGGCCACGGCTCCATGCTGATTTACTCATTATTGCATTTGACCGGCTATGATTTGCCGATTGACGAGTTGAAGAATTTCCGTCAATTGCATTCGAAAACCCCTGGTCACCCTGAGTACGGTTATGCACCGGGTATTGAAACCACGACCGGTCCGCTCGGACAGGGCGTAACCAATGCTGTGGGCATGGCATTAGCGGAAAAAGTATTAGCGGCGCAGTTTAATCGTGATGGACATGACATCGTGGACCACTTCACCTATACGTTTTTAGGTGATGGCTGTTTGATGGAAGGTATTTCTCACGAGGCCTGCTCATTAGCAGGTACACTCGGTTTAGGTAAACTGATTGCTTTTTACGATGACAATGGCATCTCGATTGACGGTGAAGTAGAAGGTTGGTTCACCGATGACACCGCTAAGCGATTTGAATCCTATGGCTGGCAAGTGATTCCAGCGGTCGACGGTCATAACAGTGCGGAAGTAAAAGCGGCCATCGAGGCGGCGCGCGCTGAAACTGCCAAGCCGACACTGATTATTTGTAAAACTATTATTGGTTTTGGTGCACCCAATAAACAAGGTTCGGAAAGCTGTCATGGCGCGCCATTAGGTGCTGATGAAATTGCCGCAGCTCGCAAGCAACTGAATTGGGAGTATGGACCATTTGAAATTCCTGAAGACATTTATGGTGGTTGGTCAGCCCTAGTGGCTGGCGAGCAAGCCGAAGCAGCATGGAACACACGTTTTGCGGCCTACCAAGAGGCGCACCCAGCTTTAGCAGCGGAGTTTACTCGCCGTATGGCGGGTGATTTACCGGCCAACTTTGAGCAGCAAGCTCAAGCTTTTATTGCCAAACTGCAAGCCGAGCCGGCAGATATCGCCAGTCGTAAAGCCTCACAAAATACATTGAATAGCTACGGTCCGTTATTACCCGAATTACTCGGCGGTTCAGCTGACCTAGCAGGTTCCAACCTCACCATCTGGAGCGGTAGCAAAGGTATTACGGCGGATGATGCGAGCGGGAACTACGTTTATTACGGCGTTCGCGAATTTGGTATGTCGGCGATTATGAATGGCGTGGCATTGCATGGTGGGTTAGTACCTTACGGTGCGACTTTCTTGATGTTTATGGAGTACGCACGCAATGCGGTGCGGATGGCGGCGCTGATGAAGCAACGCAGTATTTTTGTCTACACCCACGACTCTATCGGCTTAGGGGAAGACGGGCCGACGCACCAACCGGTTGAGCAAACTGCGAGTTTGCGCATGACGCCAAATATGAGTACCTGGCGTCCATGTGACCAAGTGGAGTCAGCTGTTGCGTGGAAGGCAGCTTTGCAACGTAAACATGGACCGTCGGCGTTGATTTTCAGTCGCCAAAACCTCGCTCAACAGCCGCGTACCGATGCGCAGTTGAAGGATATCGCCCGTGGTGGTTATATCTTGCTCGATAGCATGGTTGAAGGCAAAGGCACGCCTGATTTGATTTTTATCGCAACGGGGTCAGAAGTCGCGATTACTATGGCTGCCGCGAAGACCTTGCAAGCGCAAGGTCATGCTGTGCGCGTCGTGTCGATGCCATCGACGGATGTGTTTGACGCCCAGCCAGTGGCTTATCGCCAAGCAGTTTTGCCACCGCAGGTGACCAAGCGTGTTGCTGTAGAAGCCGGCATTGCTGATTACTGGTACAAATATGTAGGTTTGCAAGGTCGTGTTGTGGGCATGACAACCTTTGGTGAGTCTGCTCCCGCCGGTGATTTGTTCAAACATTTTGGATTTACTCCAGAGAACATAGTGTCGGTTGCTCGTGAGTTGCTAAACGTATGATGAATCGTCGCGCTCGTATCGCTATTAATGGCTTTGGTCGGATCGGACGCAGCGTCGTTCGAGCGCTTTACGAGCGTGGCTATCGTGACTCAATGGAGATAGTCGCGATCAATGAATTGGCCCCAGTTGGCTCCATGGCGCATTTACTTAAATATGATTCGAGTCACGGCCGGTTTATGCATCCGGTCACCACTCCAAGTGAGCACCGCTTGCAAATTGGCTCTGACTTAATCCGAATTTCCGCAGACAGCGAAATTGTGGATCTGGAGTGGCGTGAACTAGAGTTGGATGCCGTGCTTGATTGTACCGGAGTTCACGGAAGTCATGCCGATGGCGAGCACTATCTTGAACTGGGTATTCCAAAAGTCTTGTTTTCACATCCTGGCGACCCGGACGTCGACTTTACGGCAATTTTTGGCGTGAATACCGACCAATTAAGGCCAGCGCATCGGATTGTGTCGAATGGTTCTTGTACCACCAACTGCATCGTGCCGGTGATCAAAGTATTGGACGAAGCTTTCGGAATTGATAGCGGCGCCATCACGACCATTCACGCAGCCATGCATGATCAACAAGTCATTGATGCTTATCATCAAGACCCACGCCTCGCACGAGCAGCAAGTCGTTCGATTATTCCGGTGGATACACGGCTGGCGCGAGGCATTGAGCGTATCATGCCGAAATTCGCAGGGCGCTTTGAAGCGATTCAGGTGCGTGTGCCGACAACCAATGTTACTGCGATGGACTTGAGTGTCACGGTGAATACCGAAGTTAGTATCGACAAGGTCAACGCAGTGCTTGCTGCTGCAGCCCGCGGACCACTCTCACGGGTGTTGGGGTATGTGGATGAGCCATTGGTGTCGATCGATTTTAATCATGATCCACGCTCGAGTATTGTCGACGCCACCCAAACACGTGTGGCAGATAAACGACTGATTAAAGTTTTATGTTGGTGCGATAACGAGTGGGGCTTTGCGAATCGCATGCTCGATACCGCAGACGCACTGATTCAATCTCAATAATGACCTGACGAGGACTGCCGATGTCAACTGCTGTGATTACAATGGACGATCTTGATTTAGATGGCCTGCGAGTGCTTATTCGCGAGGATTTAAACGTGCCGGTCGAACAGGGTAAAGTCACCTCAGATGCACGACTCAAAGCCGCCATTCCGACGATCCAAAAAGCCTTAGATAAAGGCGCAAAAGTGATGGTTATGTCCCATCTTGGCCGTCCGGAAGAGGGCGTTTATGCCGCGGAATTCTCGCTGCAGCCGGTGGTTGATTACTTGAATGAAGCTTTGGCGGTGCCGGTTCGGCTCGCGACGGACTATTTGAATGGCGTTGATGTGGCGGCGGGCGAAGTGGTGGTGTTTGAAAATGTGCGCTTCAACCCAGGCGAAAAGAAGAATGATGACACGCTAGCGCAGCAGCTAGCAGCTCTTTGTGATGTATTTGTCATGGACGCATTTGGCACTGCGCACCGTGCTCAAGCGTCTACCCATGGTGTTGCGAAGTATGCCGAAGTCGCTTGCGCCGGTCCTTTGCTGGCAGCTGAATTGGATGCACTCGGTAAAGCATTAGCAAACCCAGCTCGGCCGTTGGTTGCCATTGTGGGTGGCTCGAAAGTATCGACTAAATTAACCGTATTGGATTCATTGTCGACGGTCGTTGATCAGTTGATTGTCGGTGGTGGTATTGCTAATACCTTTATCAAAGCGGCTGGTCATGAAGTTGGCAAATCACTGTGTGAAGACGACTTAGTGCCAGAAGCACGGCGTTTAGTTGCAGCCGCTACAGCGAAAGGTGCGTCGATTCCGGTACCTACGGACGTGGTCACCGGCAAAGCCTTCAGCGCTGACACACCGGCAGAAACCAAAGCGGTCGACGCGGTGGCAGCAGACGATATGATTTTTGATATCGGCCCGAATACCGCTGCAGCATTTGCGGAACTCATCGCAAAGGCGGGCACTATTGTCTGGAATGGTCCCGTTGGTGTGTTTGAGTTTGACCAGTTTGGGCAGGGCACTCATGCCCTTGCCGATGCGATTGCCAACAGCAAAGCGTTCAGTATTGCCGGCGGTGGCGACACCCTCGCAGCCATTGATAAGTATGGCATCGCTGATAAAATCAGTTATATTTCCACCGGTGGTGGCGCCTTCCTAGAGTTTCTCGAAGGCAAACAATTACCCGCAGTCGCGATTCTGGAAGAACGCGCGCTCAACGGCTAAAACAGCCGAACATAACGAAGGAGACGATTTCTCATGGCATTGATTTCATTGCGTCAAATGCTCGACCATGCAGCAGAGCATGGTTACGGTGTTCCAGCTTTTAACGTCAACAATTTAGAGCAAATGCGCGCCATTATGGAAGCTGCGGATGCGACCGACAGCCCAGTTATCGTGCAGGCCTCAGCTGGCGCACGAAGCTATGCAGGCGCACCATTCTTGCGTCACTTGATCTTAGCTGCTATCGAAGAATGGCCGCATATCCCGGTGGTCATGCATCAAGATCACGGTACCTCGCCGGCTGTCTGCCAACGGTCAATTCAATTGGGCTTTAGCTCAGTGATGATGGACGGCTCGTTGCGCGAAGATGGTAAAACGCCAGCCGACTATGACTACAACGTTCATGTCACCAAGACCACTGTTGCGATGGCGCACGCTTGTGGTGTTTCAGTAGAAGGTGAATTGGGTTGCCTAGGCTCACTGGAAACCGGTGAAGCAGGCGAAGAAGATGGCGTCGGTGCAGAGGGTAAACTCTCGCATGACCAACTTTTAACGGATCCTGAAGAAGCAGCTGACTTCGTTCGTGCAACGAATGTGGATGCCTTAGCGATCGCTTGTGGCACTTCACATGGCGCTTACAAATTCTCACGCCCACCAACGGGCGACATTCTGGCGATTGATCGAATCAAAGAAATTCACCGTCGCATTCCGAACACCCATTTGGTGATGCACGGGTCATCATCGGTACCACAAGAGTGGTTGAAGGTCATCAATGAATTTGGTGGTGAAATGCCGGAAACTTATGGTGTGCCGGTTGAGCAAATCGTCGAAGGCATCAAGTTTGGCGTGCGTAAAGTCAACATCGATACCGACTTGCGCTTAGCATCAACGGGTGCCATTCGCCGTCATTTGGCTCAGAACACCAGCAACTTCGATCCACGCAAATTCTTGAAAGCTTCGACCGACGCTATGTACGAAATTTGTAGAGCGCGCTACGAAGCCTTTGGTTGTGCGGGACAGGCTAGTAAAATCAAGGCACTTTCGCTGGAAGAAATGTTCAAACGCTATGAAAAGGGCGAATTAAACGCTCAAGTGAAATAGTTGAGGGTTAAAATTGCGTAAAGTGCGCGTTATACTGCGCTTTACGCAACAGACCAAAGGAATAGCGAGGTGACCGTGAAGTTTTCTAAATTTGTAATCACAATAGGATTGTTGTTCGGTGGACTCGCGCTACCTACACATGCATCTATTTTTATGTATGACGATGCGAGTGATCTCAAAGTCGATGAGCAAAAAGATTGGGCAGCCAGTGCTGAACTCGGTTTGTTATTTACCTCAGGGAACACCAAAACCGAAACCTTCAAAACCAAATTAAATGCTTCGCGAGACTATGAAAATTGGCGCCACAAAGCGGTCGTTGATTACTATCGTTCGGAGCAAGAAGACCAGTCGTCTGGAGATTCGATTGTCACGGGCGATAAGTTCTTTATCTCAGCTCAATCGAACTACAAATTCTCTCCAGAGGCGCGCTCGTCGCTATTTGTGTTTGGTTCGTATGAAGAAGATCGCTTCAGTGGTTACGATTACCAAGGAACGGTAGCGGTTGGTTATGGTGCCAGATATCGTTACAGCCCTACCTTGTATGCAGATTACGAGGCGGGTCCAGGTTACTCCATTAACAAGCCTATTGTGAACGGCATCATTCAAGATCAAGAAAGCAGCGCAATTTTGCGTTTGGCCGGTAACGTGGTGTGGGACATTACTAAAACGTCTAAACTGAACGCATTAGTTGCATCTGAAATTGGCGAAGAGAACACGAAATCACGCGCAGAGCTCTCGATTTCAGCGAATATCAATAGTCGCCTCGCGTTGAAATTCTCAGTGGCTGGTACACACAACTCGAATCTTGAAGATCAGTCGTTAGAAAAGCTGGATACTGAGACAGCGGTAACGCTGGTGTATAGCTTCTAATCAAATTTTACTCCGCTATTAAAAAGCTGGCTGATGCCAGCTTTTTTTATATCATTTGTATAAGACATTCTCCGCTAGACACACTTGCTTACGTTTCGTCGCATATCTGAAATATTGGTCATAAAATAGTTGACATCAGACCACCATTATCATTTTATAACCTTGGTTGTTCTCCCTAAATGACCAACGCTTAGCGGGCGCACGCTCAAGTTGTCTAGGCAACTAGCGCTCGTAAAACACATAAATATAAAAATTTGTTATTACAATCCAAGGATCTCCCATGAAAGCAAACAGACTCGCTAAATCTGTTCGCATCGCATTGGCATTCGGCGCTAGTTCAACACTGTTGTTGTCTGGTGCCGCTTTTGCGCAAGCGGAAGACGAACAAGAAGAAGAAGCTGAGAGCGCCGAACGAATTACAGTTGTTGGTTCACGTATTCGTACCGACGGCCTGGATAGCGCTACTCCTATTGAAATCATCAGTGCTGAGCTCGCAACCGAACAAGGTTTGAGCACTCTGGGTGAATTACTTCGTACAACGACCATCGCTGCTGGTTCTGACCAGTTGATTTCTGCCTACTCGGTTGGTTTCGTAACCGCCGGTGGTGCTGGTAACGAATCAATCTCAATGCGTGGTTTGGGTGCGAACCGTACCCTCGTCTTGTTGAACGGCCGTCGAGCTGGACCTGCGGGTACGCGTGGTCAGGTCGCTGCATACGACATGAACTCGCTGCCAGTAGCAGCCATTGAGCGTGTTGAAATCTTAAAAGATGGTGCATCATCACTGTATGGTTCTGACGCGGTTGCCGGTGTAATCAACATCATCACCAAAAAAGGCGACGACGCCAGCGTAAACTTCAGTGGCAGCAAGCCAATGGATAGCGGCGGCGAAACCTATCGCTTGAATGGCACTTACGGTGAGTCATTTGACAACGGTTCATATCGTATCGTGCTCGACCATAACGTGAACACTGGTTTACAGCGCGCAGACCGCGATTACTTCGCGTGTAACGAGCGTTATTTCTTTGACCCTGAAACAGGCGAGCGTGCCGATCCAATCGATCCGCGCACAGGAGAGTTCCACTGTAACGGTACAGGTTACGGAATTTATCGTGGTTTCGGTGGCGGTCGTTTGCTATTCGATGAAACGGGCTACGGTTTCCCTCAGGCAGGCAGCGATTTCTATAATGATCAGTTCGTTGATAACGCTCCCGCTGGTTGGTACTGGGCAGGTTGGAACAAAGAGTCTGATGGTTGGTTGAATGGTCAGCATCCGTTCCAAAGAACTCAGAGTATGATTCCTGAAACTAGCGTTACTTCTGCTTTTATCCAAGGTGATTATGACTTGGGTGATAGCATGTCGCTGTATGGTGAATTCCTACACAGCAGCCGTGAAACCGAGATTAATAGTGCACGTCAATTCTGGACTGCAGACGTCGGCTTTGTGCCGTTGAACCTTGCGGAAGGTTGGTCGGGTTCAGAATTAGTATTACCGGTTGCGATTACCGATCACTTCGGTAGCACCACCACTGTTGATTATACTCGTGGCGTTATCGGTCTCGAGGGTTCAATTGGCTTCTGGAACTGGGATATGTCTTACCAGCGTTCATACAACAAAGGTGAATACGCTCAAAAGATTATTCTGCGCGACTCTATGATCATGGCGCAGCTAAATTTGATCGGTGCCGGTCCGTGTGAAGGCGAGCAATCACCGCTATCAGGTCGTGACTGTGTACCTGTGGATTGGTTCTCTTGGGATCACATGAACGGCAACCCAGGAGCTGACGTCAAAGCCTTCTTGTTTGGTGATGAAGTAGGTAACACCATCTATAAACAAGATACGTTTGACGCATATATCACAGGTGACATTCTTGATTTACCAGCTGGTCCATTAGCGACTGCGGTCGGTATTTACTATCAAACGGATGAGCTCAAGGACACTCCAGGGGTTGAAACTCTGCGTGGTAACTCTTGGGGCTTGAGTGGTGCTGGTATTACCGCTGGTAAATCGAAAACCAAAGCTGTATACGGTGAGCTTTCAGCTCCTGTATTACGTGACTTACCGTTCGTAGAATCATTAGATGTAACCGGTTCTGCACGTTGGACCGATGTTGATGCTTACGGTAGCGACACCACGTTTAAAGTCAGCATGAACTGGTCAATCGGTGGCGGTTTACGCGCTCGTGCTTCACGCGGTACTTCGTTCCGTGCTCCAGCGTTGTTCGAACTCTACCTAGACAACCAAACTGGTTTCTTAGGTCAGAACATCGATCCATGTATCAACTGGGTAGAATCAGAAAACCCATTGATTCGTGAAAACTGTGCGGCTGCAGGTATCCCTGAGTCATATATTGCTGGTATCGGTAGCTCTATGACTTCAATCACCGGTGGTGGTGCTGGTCAGCTGCAAGCTGAAACCTCAGTTTCTGAAGGTTTTGGTTTTATCTGGGAAAGCCCTGAGCAAATGTGGGCAGCGTCAGTGGATTACTACAAAGTAACGATTGACGACCAAGTCTCTAACGTAGGTGGTTCAAACGTACTGAACTTATGCTATGGCTCAGAAAACTTCGATAACGAGCCGTTCTGTGACCAGATCACACGCCGTGACGGCACCAACGGTGACTACGGCATCGATACGGTCCGCGGTGGTTATGTCAACGTTGCACAGCAGTTAGTTCGCGGTGTGGATATCGTGACTACGTTCAATGCGGAAACGCCAATTGGTCAATTACGTTCAACTTTGAATCATACGATCCAGATTGAACGTGTATTCCAACAGTTCCCAGATAGCGATCCAGTATCGTTCATCGGCCGGATCAGCAACCCGAAACATATCGGTACGTTGAATACCAGCTTGATGACGAATGATTGGACTTTCACCTGGAACGCGCGTTATGTCGATAAAACATCGAACTACTACTTGTATACCAACGGTAACGAGTTGCAATACCGCGGTGAAACTGTGAACTTTGTTGCAGATACACCTACGTATGTGGTTCATGCATTATCCGCACAAACTCGCTTGTTTGATGGTTTAGACGTGACCTTCGGTCTGGCTAACATCTTCGACAAGCAGCCACCTAAAGCCGGTCCTTCTGCTGTAGCTGTAGCGGGTAACACTATCTACGCTTCACAGTATGACTACTTAGGTCGCCGTGCATTCGTGAATTTGTCTTATCAGTTCTAAGCCCTTGAACAAAAGACAAAAACTAAAAACCCGCGGCTTGCCGCGGGTTTTTTTATACAAGTTCGTATAACAAATACATTATTTTGTCCCATTAAAGTTGTTTTTTCTTGTTTACCTCGCCTATAGTTTGTCTTTACGTAAAATTAACGGAAAATCCTCATGGAGGAGCTTATGTCTCGCCTTAACGAGTCGCTCAGACTAACCACTATTATTGGTGCATTCGTAGCACTGTTTTCGTCGACTGCAGTAGCGCAGACTGTGAATGACTATCAATCGGCAACACTTCCAACAGGGCTGGAGTTCACCAGTAATGTAACCGGCGGTGTGCGTGATGGTGACTTCGACGGCGATGGAGATGTTGATTTCATAGCAACGGCATCTGGTGGCGGAGCGATTACGTTTTATCGAAATAATGGTGATGGTACTTATAGTGTGAATCCTACACCCAACCCTTTCGCCAATTTCACCAGCTCTGGGGTTAATACGTTTATTGCAAGTTCAGCATTAACGTCAGTTTTTGATTACGATAATGATGGTGATCTCGATATCTGGCATCGTCAATTGAACGGTATCGATACTCTCTTAGAGAATGTCAATGGCGTGTACGAGAGTGTTTCACTGCCCGCTGGACTTGAGTTTACTTACGCATTCGGTTCTGGTGCAGTGCTAATGGCCGATTTTGATGGCGACGGCGACCTAGACTTTACAGGTATCGAGTCGACCTCTGGACCTGCTTGGTTTCTTCGTAATAACGGTAATGGCACGTTTACAACCAATCCAAGTTCTGGAAACCCGTTCTCAAATTTTCTCTCTTCCATTCCGTCGGGCTATACCCCGAATATTAGTGCGACTGCAGCAGACTTTGATGGTGATGGTGATATAGACATATGGCAACGAATCGGCGGAGATGGAAATGATATTTTTTTAAGAAATGACTCTGGAACCTTAGTTGTTGGAACTTTGCCGACCGGTCTTGAGTATATTCCAGCATCCACTGGTGTTTTATATGCCGGTGATTTTGACGGTGATGGTGATTTTGATACAGCAAGTCAAGACGCAGTCGGAGGCGCTGTTAGTTACCGCCAGAATAATGGGAATGGAACGTTCAGTTTGAATCCAGCCAATAATCCATTCTCAGCATTTTCAAGTTCGACACCAGCTAATACAGCTTTCAATCTATCCGGTAGCTTCGCGGATCTAGACGCCGATGGCGATCTAGATATTTGGATTCGACGCGCTGGTAGTGAAGCAGATATTTATCTAGAAAACACCGTAAACCCAGTCAGAGTATTGTCCACAATACCGAGTAATGGTGCCACCGGCGTAGACAACAATTCGTCAATTACATTGTCATTATCGCGCTCTATTAATCCGTGGTCGGGCAATCTATATATCCACAGGTATGACGATAATTCAATTGTTGAGACTATTAACTCGAGTGATGCAGGGCTTACTTTTGGTTCTAACTCTCTAACAATAAACCGTTCCGTCACGCTTGCGGACAACACGAGGTATTACGTTTCATTTGACAGAACATTTGCAACTGATGATGAGAATTATATTCTTGGCAAGCTGGATAACATTAGTAAAATTCGTGTCCCCTTTACCGAGAAGGAGTTTTTAAACTTCACTACTGGGACATCAAACACAGCACCGACGGTCTCCAATCCGATTGCTGACAACTTTTCCGTGGGTGAAGATTCAGGGAACTCGACGTTTACGCTCGCCAACCGATTCACGGACGCTGAGACTGATGCGTCTAGCCTGATTTACAGTGTCGAGGCCAACAACAACACAGCGGTGGTCGGTGCGTCGATCGACAATAGCACGGATGTGTTGACGTTAAGTTATGCTGCGAATGCATCGGGCTCTGCCACGATTACGATTCGCGCCACCGATGCAGGTGGTCTATTCGTTGAAGATACCTTTACGGTTACCGTCCTCGCTCTGAATGATGCGCCAACAGATATTGCTCTGAGCAATGCTTCGGTAAACCAGTCTGGCGGTGCCAATGCAGTGGTAGGCACTTTGAGTAGCACTGACATCGATGATGCAAACCACACCTATACGTTAGTCAGTGGCACCGGAGATACCAATAACAGCTCGTTTAATATTAATGGGACCACTTTGCGAGCTAACGACGCTGGTGCTCTTGCTAATGGCAGCTACAGTGTTCGAGTTCGCGCTACTGATGCTGGTAGCTTGAGTTTTGAAAAAGCATTTAGTGTGACGGTTGTAGACGACATTCCTACGAACTTCGAGAATGGTACTCCGACCATCAGCGAAATCACTCAGACCAGTTTCCGAGTAACTGGGGATTTTGATGCATTTGCGAACTTTTATATTGGGGTGACATTAGACGGAGCAGGCAGTGTCACTGCGAATGACATTTTTCAGGAAGCGGCATTCTCTGGTGGCCCAGAGCGCCTGTTGTTTGCAGACATCCCTACTGCCAGCTCTGAGCCTTTCATAACCTCACGTGTTGTTACCGGTCTTGAGCGCGGAACAGACTACGATGTTTATCTATATGTAAATGATGGCCAGAGTAATACGAGCGGCGTCACAAAACTTGATGTGACAACATCAAATGTTGATTCGGATGGCAATCTGACCGCCGGTCCAAGCTACAACACGTCGCTGGCTTCAACTGTTGATACGGTTGGTGAAGCGGTCGACATTTTCAGCTTTAACTTAAGCGATGGTGGCACGGCGGATGGCCTTGC
>NZ_PIPR01000006.1 GCF_003987355.1 Pseudidiomarina aestuarii
GACTCCATTCCGAACTCAGACGTGAAACGCTTCAGCGCCGATGGTAGTGTGGGGTCTCCCCATGTGAGAGTAGGACACCGCCAGGCTTCAAATAAACAAACCTCAGCCCAATGGGCTGGGGTTTTTTTATGTGCGCTGCGCGCACACGCTACTAGCTATTAGTTACTCGCAAAGCCAAAACCAAAACCCGAATAACGAATAACGAAGAACGAATAACGAAGAACGCTAACCCGCCGCTAATAGCCAATAGCTAGTAACTAATAGCTAATAACCAGTCGCGCTTTTAGCTTGTTGTTCACTATTTCTCAAAAGTGTAGAAGATATCTCCACCCTGAGCGATGCTGCTTGCTGTCGATTCCAGCAGTAGACTCTCAGTGAGTTTGTAGCGGACAAAGAACGTATTCGTATTCTCGAATAGCCCTACACCATACTTGACGTATAACCGCGGTGATAAGTACTTGCCGATGTAAAACGAGGTTTCAGTTGGGTCGCTGCTGGAATCAAGTCCAAACTCGTCCAAACCGAATACATTTTGAAGTTGTGAGCCAATTGCATCCGTACCTTGTGAACCCAAGAGTAAGAGCGCTTGTAGTTGCATGTTTTCGTTGCCGCTACCCGCGCCTGGACCACGTCCTAAGACTAAGTAGGAAAGGATTGAGCTTTCTGGCATCGTTGGGTTCGAAAAGAGACGAAAATCAGGTTGAATTAAGGTTCCGCCCACTTGTGCGCCAACGGTTACCTCTTCTCCAGGTGTCATGCTGGCTGAAGTGCGTACTACGCGTAGGTCGAGCCCCGGATTATCAATAGGTCCACCGTTATAGATGAGACGACCTCGCTGTATATCGAGTTCCTGCCCATAGAGGACATATTGTCCTTGTGGCACTTGAATAGTGCCTGAGGCTGTCAATGCTCGTCCGGGCTCTTCGATGAGTCGAAGATTTCCATCCAGTCGGCCTTCAAAGCCAAATGCGCTGACTTTTACATCTTCACCGAGTGTCACTCGGACATCGGCAAAAACGTCGTAGAGTTGCTCTTCGGTACTTTCGACACGTTCACCATCTTGATACACCACCACATCACGCGATGGCGAGACCGAAGTGCTAATATCGGTCTCTTCTAAATATGCATATGGAATATTGACACTACCACTGATTCGAATACTGGAGTCAGCCGCTTGAATCGTCAAATCTGGATCGATATCTACCGTGGCGTGCGGTAGCTGGACGATTCTAAAATCATCGCCTTTAATCGTCATATTCAAGACTTTTTCTAACGGATTCATTGTGCCACCGATAGCAATCCAGCCTTGCCCGGACTCCGCTTGTCCGTCTAGTTCCAGAGTACTTTGATCTGCGCCGTCATCAGCGACAAGCACTTTAACATTGGTTAAGACAAGCCCACTCTCTGCGAAACCGATCTCTTTGGCAGCAACCTCCAGTGAACCCTCAACTTTGGGTGCCGTTGCGGAGCCCGTAATTGAGATACTGCCAAGCGCGAAGGGCTCACGATAACGTAAATCAGGGAGCCACCATTGTAGTAGTGACAGATCTCGAAGTGACATATCAACGGAACCCGAGAGTTGTGGGTCATCGACGATGTCGCGAATGGATAAGTCACCAATCAGCTGACCGAGATCGTCTTCCAACTTGATGATGTAGTCTGTCCGAATTTCCGACGCTGAACCTTCCCAATCCAAGTCCCAAATTTCTAAACGAGTGCTAAGTTCATCGTCTAAGGCAACAAAGAAGGTTGAATCACTGTAGATAGACCCTGACGTTTTGATGATCTTAAAGTTTTCGGTTGCCAATTCGAAGTTCGCTTCCACATTTGCACGTCCGACAATTCTCTCACTGACATCTCGCTCGCGAAGCCGATTGAGCAGGAACAGGGGTAAGTCACGAGCATTAATACTAAGCTGGTAGTTACCATCGCTCAACTGCAGTTCGGTGCACAAGCTCGCAGGTTCGCTTTCCGCTCGACGTCGAGGGTTGGTGCGATTCAAACAGATGGGTGCGCTAGTCGATAGTAGGTAGCTATCGAGCTCGACAGCGAACGTAGCCTCTTTGCCGAGTAGCCACTCCCCAATATCTGGATTGGTAAATATCAGTGTCTGAACAGTAATGGGAAGACTGCCATTTTGCGGTTGTTGAACTGCCACGGCAAGCTCCAATGAGCCTTCTATGGGTATTGTCGACTGCGGTTGTAATACGTTTTGAACCCGAGCGAAATCAGCGATACGAAGCTCTAACTTAAGCGGCGAAGTAATTGGCGTGGCCGTTGTGGAGAGTGGGACCTTGCCATTGGCATTAAACTCGATACCAGCCCAAGTTCCCCGAGTGTCACGGATCTCTACAGTGCTACCGTCAAAAAGTAAGTAACCGTTGGCGTCTACATCTTGTTGTTGTAATGACCCCCTCAGTTCAGTGAGTTCAGCCTCAATACGGAGTTCTGGCGACCACACAACTGTACTCGAACCTCGGGCCAAGAGCTGTGGATGTTCGATCGTGAAAGTTTCCAGTTGTGCGCTAACCAAATCACCCTTGCCGCGCAGGACCAGTTGCGCGGCTTCATTATTAACCTCGGTCAGCGTGGATGAAACGTCGAACTGGTAGTGGGTTTCTTCACTGCCGGTCGCAAGATCAAGTTGTCCCTCTAAAGTACCTGCAAGCTCAGCTAGTTTAGGATCAGCAAGCTGCTCATTCGCAATAGTGATGTCGCGGCCAGTCAAGGTGACTGAGAACGGTTTTATTGAAGATGAGGATGAGTCAAAAATCGAATCGATATGAGCATTTAACTGCAATGTGCCTTGAGTTGGAGAAATACCTGTGAGCTCGCCATCTTGTAATCGAATACCATCGGCATAAGTTTCGAGCACACCACTGAGTCGAGACTGACTCAAGTAATAGTCGGCTTGTTCTCGATATGCGTCTGGAACAAATGCGAGGATAGGTGATGTTTGAAACGCAACTAGATTCAAACGTGCTGACCAAGTTAGATCACTGAGAGGATTATTGAGTTCAAGACTAAAATTCTGTTCCGGCTCTTCATTTGCGGTGACAAAGTTTCCAGTTACTTGAGTCTTATTTATAGTGCCTTCAACGTTAACATCGCCGGTTACTTGACCGTAATAAGCGAGCTCGGAGCGCAATTGCTCTGCAGTGAGAGCCCAGCTTAAATCTACTTGGTGTTGGAGTGCTGCTGTGGTAGTTAGTGTGGCTTGTCCAGTCACCCGGCCTTGTGGCACGACCACTTCGAGTTGTCGCAAATCTAAGTCAGTTCCTTGCCAGTTAATTTGCGCAGCCAAGCTCTTCACGGTCATGTCCGGATTGCTAAGGACGATATCATTAACACTAAATTGTCGAACCGAAAGTGTTAGTGGCATGTCGATGGTCGGAATGACAACGGCCTCACTCGTATTCGAATTGTCAGCTGTAGACGTTTGACGATCGATAAACACACCGGTGGCCGTAAATGTATCGACGGTCAATTTATTCTCGAAAAGATCCCACGGTTGCCATGCGAAGGTAACCTCAGCAATCCGTATCTGCTGCGTTTCGGCACTAATTTTGAGATGCGTAAACGACAAACCAGTAGCCAGATTACCGTCGATTGTTTCGAAAGTGACCGGTGCGTTGAGGTAGTCCAATCCTCGTTGAACAAGCCAACGACTACCCGTTTCAGTGTAGATTAAGAATCCTGCAGTGCTGGGCAATAAGATGAATAAGGCGACAATGAGCCATGCGAGCCATTTAATAAGTCTCATAAGTCTGGCCCCAGTGTGAAATGAATGCGCCACGGATTACCGGGCTCATTAATAGCCTGAGCAACATCAAAACGTACAGGTCCTATCGGTGATAACCAGCGAATACCGACGCCCACGCTTTGCTTCAAAGCTGTGTCCCACTCCATCATCGCATTACCGATATCGGTAAAAGCGGCAACACGCCATGCATCATTAATTTGATAATCGACCTCTACGCTCGATGTAATCAGGTAACGACCACCAACAACAACATCCTCTTCATTACGAGGGCCTAGGTCTTGGAATGCATAACCGCGAACACTGTAATCGCCGCCAGCGAAGAATCGCAAAGTCGGCGATAGTAATGCAAAATCGTCGGTTTTTATGGCTCCGATTTCGCCACGTGTCAGAACCCGCCACTTTTCATTGAGACGATGCACCCACTTGGCTGACAGTTTTGCCGATAGAAACGTGGTGTCAGCAAGGATATCTGCACTTGCGCCTTGGAGTGAGAGTGATACCCGGTATCCATCGTCGATGAGGTTGCGGTTGTCACCATTATTAGTACTCCGAATGAGACTAAACTCGGCAGCAGGGATCAAAAATTGGGATGAGCGTCGCGGTTGATCGCCAAAGGCGAAACTTTCCCGCTGCCAACTCAGTTGCCAAGTGCGCTGCCAGTCATCAAAATGCCGGATATCACGTGCTGCTAGTTTGTAGAGCGTTGAGCGTTGTTCCAGATAGGAGCGATCGGTCACTTCACCGGTAATATCATATTGGTCGGTGGGTGGATAAAATCCAGGAATAATGTAACTCACCGAGCCTGTATTCTGAACTTCGGAAAGTCGCAGAATTGAGTTGATTCGATGTCCGCGGTCATTGACCCAACGCCGATCAAACCCAAGCGTGACGCGAGCACCGGTATCGGTACCATAACCAAGCCCCGTCTGATAATAGTCGCGTTGATTAGGAGTCATAGTCACTACAACGGGCACTGTTGCATCTTTGCGTTCAGACCAGTTTGGAGCAATTTCAATCGTTTCAAAATAATTGCTGCTAGAGAGACCTAATTGCAGATTCAGTAGCTCGGTGGTTGAAAACGGATCGCCAGATTCAAATTGAACGTAACGTTGCAGTAGTTCGTCACCAATATGGGCGCAACAAAATTCAATATTACCGTAGTGATAACGTGGTCCAGAATCGAGAACTAACTCAATGTGAGCGGTTCGGTCAGCGAGCTCAACCGCGACTTTATTAGTCAGTAGTTTTGCATCGTAATAGCCGCGCTCGGCAGCGAGGTTTCGTAACAGACCTTTCGAGCGTTCGTAGTTTTGATGACGAAACACTGTTCCCTGACGTATCGGCAGTTTCTGCCGTAACTCGATAAATTTTTCATCGGTTTGCGCTATGCCGGTGATTTTGATATCGACCGTTGCAACCATGACAGGCTGGCCTGCATCGACTGTAAACTGAATAGTCCATGCGGCCGCTGTTTCTTCTAGCGTACTCTCGATAGTGGGTTGATAGTATCCGAATGGCATGAGTGCTTCACGAATTTCGGCTTCGGCTCGACGCTGTAAAAAGCGTAATCTGAAAGATGCCGGCGCAGGTTCACCATCCAAGCTAAACAATGTTGTACGGGCTCGCACATTGCGCGCTAATTCATCACTCAATCCAGTGAGATTAACGCGCACAACTCGTCTGTCGTCATCAGAACCTGACGACTCACTGGATTGAGCAGATGCCGTTGGAATCGCAAGCAGGATCATTAATACGAGCGAAAAGCGGTAAAATGTAGCGGATAATCGTGACAACAATCTCTTCCTTTCTGAGAACAACCGATCTCTTATCAATGTAGAGACTTTGAGTATAACATCGACAGAAAGGTTCAGCGGTGAAAAAAGGAGCAACTGATTGCGCATTCAGCATAATTTGCTTGCCACGCACTTGCGAGCCAGTATAATTCCGTTCTCGTTTGCAGGGGTGTAGTTCCAATTGGTAGAACAGCGGTCTCCAAAACCGACGGTTGGGGGTTCGAATCCCTCCACCCCTGCCACGACCTTTCCGAAGTCCTTTTCTGTTCAGGATGTTTCAAGTAAGCTTGAGCCTATGAACTCGAAACCGCATCATCAATTAACCCACGCACAACGCCAGCTCCTCGGCGCCCTGGGTATTCCCGAATGGCGAGCTCGAACCAGTGAACCAGTGTCTACTAAAACTACAATGAGCTATTTGCGGATTGGGCAATGGCTGATTGCGGCACCTGAGTTCCCGATCCCAAGTCCTGCTTGGTTTACTGATTTTTGTCAAACACTTGCACTCATGCAAACTGAAGAGGTCAGTGCTGCTCCAGTGGAAGTGAGTGCTTCGATTGCCCAGAGGTGGCAGCGAGAAAAACTGATTGAGTTCCAAGAACCGCTCCCAACCGTCCCCTCATACGACCACAAAAGAGCCTGGTGGAAGCATCTGTGCCAGCCGCGTTAATCAAACCCCTCGAGTGGCAGCAAGCAATTGTCGAAATAGAGCAACAAGGTCAGGACTACCCATGGACCGAAGCTGTACTCCGAAGTTGTTTTGATGATGCGCACTATGAGAGTTGGGGAATATACGTACCACAGCTCTGTGGTTTCGTGATCACGCACAGCATTTTGGATGAACGCACTATTATGAATATTGTGGTTCATCCAAATGAGCGTGGCAAAGGATATGGGCGTGAGTTGGTCAGTGTCGTAAAAGCCATTGCTCAAGAGCAGCAGCAAAGTTTGTGGCTAGAGGTTCGTAGCAGCAATACTGTCGCACAATCGCTTTACCAAGCCATGGGGTTCAGCGTAGTTGGGCAGCGCCCCAATTATTATCAAACTGCAGACGGTTCAGAAACGGCAATTATTATGCAATGGATGGCGGGTCATTAACCGAATTCAATTAGAATTGCGGACAGAATTTCGCTTTTAAAAGTTGCATGAAGCGCATCGTATCTGGATCTTGAATCGAATAGTAAATGGTTTGCGCCTCTTTTCTAAACTTTACCAGACCTTGTTGACGCAACACTGATAGGTGTTGTGAGAACGCAGAAGCACTCAGCGGAAAATACTGATTCAAGTCACCCACACTCTTTTCACCAGCGGCCAAATGACAAAGTATTTGTAGGCGGTGCTCGTTGGCAAGTGAACGCAAGAATGTCGCTGCCGCTGCAGCTTCTTCTTGGAGTAATTCCGTAATTTCAGGTGCTTCTGTCATGCTATCGCTCGAACCTACTGTTTAGAGGCTAATTCACATTCTGTTTTCATACCCAGCACTCGTCTCATAAACAAGGTTGCCGGACAAAACCCAGTAAAAGATTGTTGGAATAGATTAGCGCCAACAAACACGGTTAGCCAAATGAAATTTGGATGAACCCAATAGGTTAAGGCTACAGATAATAACACCATAAATCCTGCAAAGGCAGTCAAAGCTCGTTCAACACTCATGATTTTATCCTTTTGAATGACCTAATTTAGAATATTGCGAAATATAGATCGTTTTCATGCTTTCCTCAATCTTTATTTCGTATAAATACGAAATAGGTTTCAGCATGGCATTTGGCCTAAAAAAGCGCTAAGCTGTTCGCCCATAAATTAGGCAGAAAACAACTATGAGTAAGCAGTCCTCCGCGGTATCTCAAGCCGCACTAGAACAGGCTCACGGCCAAGCTAGACAGGCCGCAGCGCGTGCTCACGCGCCATACAGTAAGTTCCCAGTAGGCGCAGTTTTACAATTCTCAACAGGTGACCTGGTACTCGGCTGCAATGTCGAAAATGCGTCCTATGGTTTAACTAATTGTGCGGAACGCACTGCGGTTTATAGCGCACTGGCCCAAGGAAAGTCGCTTGCAGATGTTGAAAATATCGTCATTTATACACCGGGTAAGACGGTTTATTCACCTTGTGGTGCCTGTCGCCAAGTACTGGCAGAATTTTTTAGTCTAGATACCCCATTTATCTCGACTTGTGATGTTGGCGAAAAAACATGGACATTAGGTGAGCTTCTTCCCGCAGCCTTTTCGACATTTGAAGCCACCGCTGATCAGGTCAGTAGCTAGTTTCTATGTACTCACCTCAGGCATCTGCGCTCCTAGCATTACAATGTATGGATCTGACTTCGTTGCAGAACAGCGATACGCCAGCGCAGATCAAAGCGCTATGCGATAAGGCAGCGTCGGAATTTGGCAGTCCCGCAGCATTGTGTGTTTATCCAGAATTGGTCGCTACTGCGCGACAACGTCTTGATTCTCTGAATCTACAGCAGGTTCAAGTCGCGACGGTTGTAAATTTTCCAGTAGGCGAGGATTCGACCGCATCCGTCGTTGCCGCAACCGAACGTGCGCTGGCGGTTGGAGCAAGTGAAATTGATGTGGTGATGCCATACCTGCGCTTTAACGCTGGTGATGTGCAGCATTGTTGGCAATTGCTCTCGGCTGTGCGAACCGCAACGCGCGATCGAGCTGTATTAAAAGTTATTATTGAAAGTGGCGAGTTAGCATCAGCAACGGCAATTCGTGCCGCAAGTAACTTAGTCCTTGAAGTGGGTGCCGACTTTATAAAGACGTCTACTGGAAAAGTTGCGGTCAATGCCACACTTGAAGCTGCTGAGGCAATCTTATCAACCATTCGAGATAGTGGCCGCGACATTGGTTTTAAGGTAGCAGGTGGGGTTCGCACGGTAGCTGAAGCGGAAGATTATTTTAAACTCGCCCGAGCGCTGATGGGGAACGATTGGGTTACTCCGGAACGATTTAGGATCGGTGCGAGTTCGTTGTTACAGGATGTTTTGCGGGTATTGGGCAATGTAAACGATCAAGCTGAGCTCGTAGCAGACGACAAAAAAGGATTGTATTGATGTATTTACCACAAGAAGTGATTCGCGATAAGCGCGATGGGCACGAGTTGAATGAAGAGCAAATTCGCTATTTCGTGAACGGCATTAAAACCGACACGATTTCTGAAAGTCAGATTTCAGCGTTAGCAATGGCTATTTTCTTCCAAGGTATGACAGCTGCAGAGCGAGTCGCGTTAACTCTCGCCATGCGTGACTCAGGAACGGTTCTCGACTGGTCGACATGGGATCTCGATGGGCCAGTGGTCGACAAGCACTCCACTGGCGGCGTCGGTGACGTGGTCAGTTTGATGCTAGGACCTATCATTGCCGCATGCGGTGGCTATGTACCGATGATTTCAGGCCGAGGACTCGGGCATACCGGTGGCACTTTCGATAAATTCGATGCGATACCGGGCTATCAAACCACGCCTGACTTGGCGACACTGCAGAAAGTGGTCAAAGAAGTTGGGGTCGCGATTATTGGTCAAACGGGCGAACTGGCTCCAGCAGACAAACGGTTTTATGCGACGCGTGATATCACCGCAACGGTTGAGTCCATTCCGCTGATTACGGCTTCTATTTTGTCGAAGAAGCTAGCGGCAGGGTTGAATGGCTTAGTGCTTGACGTCAAAACGGGCAACGGCGCCGTGATGAATCAGCATGAGCGCGCGGTTGAGTTAGCACAAAGTTTGGTTACTGTGGCGCAAGGTGCAGGCCTAGCCACCAGTGCTATTATTACCGATATGAATCAGCCATTGGCACGTTCAGCCGGGAATTCGATTGAAGTTCATGAGGCTATTCGTTATCTGCGTGGTGATTACCGAGCTCCACGGCTGCATGAAGTAACGATTGAGCTTGCTGCTGAAATGCTTCGTATTACTGGACTGGCGACGTCACTCGAGGATGGTCGTGAACAAGCACAACGCTCGCTGGATAGCGGTGCTGCAGCAGAACGGTTTGCTAAAATGGTGCGGACCTTGAACGGACCGGCAACCATTCTTGAAGACTTTGAGTCTTTGTTACCACTGGCGCCTATTGCTAAGCCTTTATTAGCTGAGCAATCTGGTTTTCTTGCAGGCTTAGATACTCGGCAGGTTGGTATGGCCGTAGTGGCATTAGGTGGCGGCCGTCAGCATAGCGATGACAAACTCGATTATGGCGTGGGTTTAGACCAAATTGTGACTGTTGGAACTGCGGTAACCGCGGACACCCCGTTGGCGATGATTTACGCTCGTACCCAGGACGACTGGGACGCAGCAGCTGCGCGCTTGCGTCGCGCAGTGACTATTGCAGATCAGCCGAATCCGGAAACGCCGCTCATCTATCAACGTATTGAATAGGTAAACGCATGGCACGTGCAATTATAGTGGTTCTCGATTCGTTTGGTATTGGCGCCGCAGCCGATGCCGAACGTTTTGGTGATGTTGGCGCGGATACCCTGGGTCATATTGCACAGTGGTGTGCTGAGGGACGCTGTGAAACAGGGCGTAGTGGACCATTACAATTGCCAAACTTGGCCACATTAGGATTGTTTCATGCGGCGCAAGGCGCCACAGGAGCCATCCCTGTTGGTTGCGAGTTACCAGGCCAAATACTTGGTTTGCACGGCTGGGCTCAAGAACTATCGTCAGGTAAGGATACACCTTCCGGACATTGGGAAATGGCTGGCGTGCCGGTGCTTTATGATTGGGGCTATTTTCTCGACAAAGAGCAGTCGTTTCCACAACCGCTCCTTGACGCGCTCATTCAAGAAGCTGGTCTGCCTGGCGTTTTAGGGAACTGTCATGCCTCGGGTACCACCATCATTCAAGAGCTCGGTGACGAGCACTGCCGCTCGGGTAAACCTATCGTTTACACCTCTGCAGATTCCGTTTTGCAAATTGCGGCGCATGAGGAAACCTTTGGTTTAGAGGCCTTATATACCCTGTGTAGAACAGCACGTAAATTAGTGGATCCTTACAATATTGGACGCGTGATCGCGCGTCCATTTACGGGTTCCGAAGCAGCCAACTATCGTCGTACCGGAAATCGTCAAGATTTCGCTGTACCACCGCCGGCTCCAACTATTCTGGATAAGCTGGTGGCGCAAGGTGGTCAGGTCATTAGCATCGGTAAGATTGCAGATATCTTTGCTCATCAAGGTATATCGAAAAAGCTGAAGGCGACCGGTTTACAGGCTTTGGTCGAAACTACACTGCAACAAATTGAAGACGCTCCGGATCAAAGTATTATCTTTACTAATCTTGTCGACTTTGATTCCGACTACGGGCATCGGCGTGATGTGTGTGGTTATGCAAAAGCCCTCGAGCAGTTCGATGGCATGTTACCGAACATCATGGCGGCTTTGCGGCCTGATGATTTGCTCATTCTGACAGCGGACCACGGTTGTGACCCAACTTGGCCTGGTACTGACCACACGCGAGAGTATATTCCTGTGCTGGCCTATGGTCCGAGCGTCGCTGCGGGCTCCATTGGGCGACGCGAGACGTTTGCCGATATTGCGCAGTCAGTTGCTACCTGGCTCGACGTCGACGCCATGGACTATGGGAAGTCGTTTATATAAAAAAGCGCAGCCTAAGGGCCGCGCTTTTGAACTTTTGGGACAATAATTACTGACTGATTCTTGGCAGTAATTGACTCAGTGAGCGAGCCAGTTCGGCGCGAGTAAAAGCTTTAGTCGGTCCAAATGTTGCAACAATGCGAGGTTCGAGATCGAAGGCCGACTGTTCAACTTCCAAGTATGGCTGCATCAATCCTGTATTAAGAGCAAGTTGCACATATCCGCGAAGCTCGGGAGCGATGGAGCTTGTGTCTGCGACATCAACGATTTGTCCAAAAGCTTCTACCTGAATGGTTGTATTTGGATCGAAGTCAAATGCAAGACTTTCCAGACCCAAGCTTTGTACAAGTGAGTAAGCTTGTTCCTCACGCGTCACCTCGTCTCGAACTCCGAAAAAGTCTGAACTCGAAGCGACAAGCACCGGGCGTGAATTTGTGTTGGTGTCTTTCAGAGCACCACCAGTCGCAGCCACTGCATTCAAAAAAGCAGAATTATTGATGTCGGAGTCGCGGAACGTTTCAACGTTACCGTTTTGTGACTGACGTATTGCACCGCTTAAGGTCAGGGCATCTGCAAAGTCTGCCTTCACAACCTTACGATCTGGTTTGAACCCAGTATCGAAAGCGTCCATCAAGCGCTCACTGATCGCCAACTCGATGAATGAGCGTCCAGGATGATTGATGGTATCGTCAATTCCTCTAAAGCCACTGGTTTCCAATAAGCGAATAGACACATCGATCGGACCGGGAAGACCAACGCCATTAGTCACGCCAAGTGGATCAAGAGTCAGTCCACTCACGCTGCCGATTCCTCTAGCATAAACTTTCCATGTGCCGGGCATGCCCGGTGCAGATACCCCGACACTTGATCCAAGAGCCGGGAGACCAATACCAGAACCATAACGATTTCCTGCGGGGTCTTCGAGAACAAAGGCAGTGCCGGTTTCGATCGTCGCACTAGCTAAAACTAAAGAGGTTGTTGGACTTACCTCAAATGTTTCGACACTCGTTTCACCTACTGGCAAGTACTCGACGGTTCGCGAAAAGCTAGCTGCTTCAGAGATTTCAGCATCACCGTTAAATTCTCGACTTAATTTTACAGTATCGCCATAGATGTCAGCGCTCTCAGCGGCAGCTTTGACGGCTGCATGCGCATTAACGTAGCCTGCGCCAGCCTCCCATGAATCGCGTCCTGGCATGTTGGTGGCAGTGTCTTGCAAGATGGTTTTAACTTCTTGCCAACCGAGATTTGGGTTTGCCTCGAGCATTAACGCGACAATTCCTGAAATATGCGGAGCCGCCATCGAGGTCCCGCTAGACACTGTGTAATAGGGCAGTTGGTCAACTGGGATCAGATCTGCATCTTGCTGAGCACTGAGTGCTCCAAGGCTCGATAATGACGCGCGCGCTGAGATAATATCAACCCCAGGAGCAGTAATGGTCGGACGGTCTACCCACTCAAACGTTTCGCCATCAATAGTTACGGTCGCTCCTTTGCCATCGACTCCGCGTGAACTGAAATCGGCCAGATTACCTGCTTTATCACCAGCGGCAACTGTTACTACCCAAGGTGCTTTCTTAAAATTACCCGTGATTGTTGATTCGCCGGGACCAGAATTACCTGCTGAAAAGACTGTGATGATGCCATTATCTGCTAACTTCTTAGTGGCAACGTTAGTTGGGTCATCAGGATTAAAGTCGGTACCAACATCACCAGTATTTCCGAATGAATTTGAGATAACTCGAATATTGTATTGGTACTGGTTTGTGAGAGCGTAATCAAAGCCACCTAATGTATCGAGTATGAATAAGCCTGCACCAGAACCATATCCGACAATGCTTGCACCCGGGGCTACCCCTGCTTGCTCACCTCCACTCATGGCTCCGTTACCGCCAACAGTGCCAGCAACATGGGTTCCGTGACCGCCTGCTATATCGGTATTCGCGACGTTCTCGCGGTAGGTAATGGGAAGCAAGGCACTGAAGCTGTTGAGGTTCGTTTGCGCTAGTACGTTTTGAACAACGTGTTGCGGATATAATAGGTCACTGTGGGTTCCGTCGACGCCTGAATCATTCACGACCACACCGATGCCGCGGCCGGAATAAGGTATCCCTTGATTGCGCAGATTTTGATCGTTGCGCAGTTTTTGCACACCGGTTAATCGGGTTGCTTCGTTATTTTCAAGCGATAATTCTTGATTTAACCAAACTGATCGCACGTCTGGACGCGCGTAAATCTGGTCGATTTGCTCAGCTGTTGCCAAAGCTCCGACAATCGGCAGGTTCTGTAAGTGAACGCCCACAATCCCCATCTGCTCGAGGAAGTTGAGTTGGTCTATAGTTGGAGCCGAGTTGTGGTCAAACGTGATGATCACTTGATGAAGTTCGGAAGCGGCAGATGTTTCGATGACTTGTTTCAAGTTAGCATCAAACGTTTTTGCTGACAGTGAGGAAAATGGTAACGCTAGTGCTACAGCTAGAGAAACCGCTGTTATAGTTTTATAGTGATAAGCCTGCATAGTTGAGTTCCCTTATTGAGATTACAATTAACATGACTAATCTGCACCGATGAAAGGGACAAATCTATGAGGGTTATCCCTCAGTTTGTTGCGGGAGAATGAATCACCCGAGTGGAGTTTTTGTCCGCGATCAGCGACAATGCGCGCGTCTGTAATTAAGGAAGGTTTTCATGTCAGCAACCGCTATCGCTAAAGAAGTCGCTAAGCGTCGAACTTTTGCCATCATTTCACACCCCGACGCGGGTAAAACCACGATCACTGAAAAAGTTTTGCTGCATGGTCAAAAGCTGCAAAAAGCTGGAACTGTGAAAGGGAAAAAATCGGGGCAGCACGCCAAATCCGATTGGATGGAAATGGAAAAGGAGCGTGGGATCTCGGTAACCACCTCGGTGATGCAGTTTCCGTATCGCTCTGCTTTAGTAAACTTGTTAGATACCCCAGGACACGAAGATTTCTCTGAGGATACCTATCGGACGCTGACTGCGGTTGACTCCTGTTTGATGGTGATTGATGGCGCAAAAGGGGTCGAGGATCGAACTATCAAGCTGATGGAAGTCACGCGTCTCCGTGATACTCCAATCATTACCTTCATGAACAAGCTAGATCGCGATATTCGCGACCCACTGGAATTGCTCGACGAAGTTGAGAATGTCCTCAAGATTATGTGTGCACCTATTACCTGGCCAATTGGTTCTGGTAAGAACTTTAAAGGTGTTTATCACCTTATAGAAGACCGAGTCATATTTTATAAAACTGGGCAGGGCCATCGTATTCAAGAGGTCGACTTTATTGAGGGTCTCAATAATCCTGAACTCGACAAGCGCTTGGGCGACTATGCAAAAGAGTTGCGTGAGCAAATTGAGCTGGTGAAGGGCGCTTCGAATGAATTTGACGAAGAATTGTTTTTAGCAGGTGAACTGACACCGGTGTATTTCGGAACCGCATTGGGTAACTTTGGTGTCGATCACATGCTCGATGGTTTGGTGGAATGGGCGCCAACTCCACTGGGGCGTGCAACCGATGACGGTCGTCAAATTACCGCGACCGATCCAGCATTTTCAGGTTTTATCTTTAAGATCCAAGCGAATATGGATCCACGCCATCGTGACCGCGTTGCTTTCATGCGAATTGTTTCTGGTAAATACCAACAGGGAATGAAAATGCATCAAGTGCGGTTGGGCAAAGAAGTTCGAATTGCCGATGCATTGACCTTTTTAGCCGGTGACCGTGAACACGTTGAGGAGGCTTACCCGGGCGATATCATCGGGTTGCATAATCACGGCACGATTCAAATTGGTGATACTTTCACAGGTGGCGAATCGTTCAAGTTTAGCGGAATTCCGAATTTTGCACCTGAGCTATTCCGGCGTATTCGACTCAAAGATCCACTGAAGCAAAAGCAATTGCTGAAAGGCTTGGTACAGCTCTCAGAAGAGGGCGCGGTGCAAGTTTTCCGTCCTCTGAGTAACAATGACTTGATAGTGGGTGCAGTGGGTGTGTTGCAGTTTGATGTAGTCGTGCATCGGTTAAAATCAGAATACAATGTCGACGCCATCTATGAAAATATCAACGTTTCGACGGCGCGCTGGGTGTCCTGCAAAGATGCGAAGAAGTTGGATGAATTCCGCCGTAAAGCGGAGAGCAACTTGGCGTTAGACGGCGGGGATAATCTTACTTATATTGCGCCGACTATGGTGAATTTAAGCCTCGCCACTGAGCGTTACCCAGACATCCAGTTCCAGCACACTCGCGAGCATTAAACCATGACTCCGCTATTCGATACCCATTGTCATCTTGATTTCGATGATTTTGCGGCAGATCGAGTAGCGGTGCTGGAGCGCGCCGAAGCTGCGGGGATTGCCCGGATCATGGTCCCCGGGACACAAGCTCAGACTGAAACTAAAATAGACTCAAATAGCGTGAGAGTGCAGCGAAGTTTTGGTCTTCATCCCTACTTTATCGAAGCCCATCAGCACGCCCATTTAGAGTGGTTAGAGGCGCAATTGGATCAGCATCCAACTGCTCCGGTTGGTGAAATTGGTCTCGATGCAACCTGTCCTGACTACCCACGCCAGTGCGAACTTTTCGAAGCGCAGTTGGTGCTCGCGGCACGTTACCACCGCTGCGTGATTTTGCACCATCGTAAAAGCCAACCAGACTTATTAACGCGTATTAAACAGGTGCGTGATCAACTCCCTGATTGCGGTGGTGTCCTGCATGCGTTCAGTGGTTCCTACGAACAAGCCAAGCAGTGGCAGGAATTGGGTTTCAAACTGGGGGTTGGCGGCACCATTACTTATGCTCGTGCACAGAAAACTCGAACGGCAATCGGCAGCATTGCCTTGCATGCATTGGTATTGGAAACGGATGCTCCAGATATGCCGGTTGCTGGTCAGCAAGGCCAGCGAAACGAGCCTGCACAAGTCGTTAGCGTGTTACAAAGTCTGTTAGAGTTACGGGAGGAAGATGAAGCGACTATTCGTCGGCAGTTGTGGCAGTCGAGTTGTCAGCTTTTCGGTAACGCCAACGATTAAAAGTAGACGTGACAAAAACTCCCGCAAAGATGGCCAGCACCAGCAAGAATTGTCCGTAATAAGTTAAGTAGGCATGGGTTTTTTCTGGCTGCGCCAACAGGGCTTGTCGATCAATCACCGCTTGGACATAGCCCAGGACTTGATTGGCTTCACTAATTTCCTCGACTAGCACCATGGTTTCATTCGCTTGGTCGGACTCCTCTATGCTGGTTGCAAAGGCAAGCTGCTCGCCGAAACGATTATAAATAGCAGCAGAAATGATTAAAGACTGTTGCTGTAACTGCTCAGCAAGGCTTTGCAAACGCTCGGGTTCGGGAGTGACGATCGATTGTGTGGCGGCAAAGGCGGTCTGTTCAACCGCCACTTGCATCAGCTGTTCACTGTGCTTCTGAAAGTCGACCATACTGGTGGCTTGCATGGAGCCCCAAAGTTGCTCAATCAAGATAATAAGCACGATGGCAAAGCCGAAGCGACGCAAGCGTCGATAGACAAGTTGTGTGATGCTGATAACATGTTGTGTGCGCGTCGTCATACTGGCAAATATACGCTGCTGGCGCTCCTGCTGTAAATAAGGAAACTGTAACCATGCTTGATTTTAGTCAGCCAGGGTTGGCTGTATTTGATATGGACTCGACGTTGATTACCATTGAGTGTATCGATGAGATAGCTGCGCTCGTTGGGCGCAAAGCTGAGGTCGCTGCAATCACTGAGGCGGCTATGCGTGGTGAGTTAGATTTCGCAGCGAGTCTACGTGAGCGGGTTGCCGTGTTGGCCGATCTCGAAGAGAGTCAGTTTAACCAGCTTTTTGACCCGATTCCGCTCACTCAGGGTGCGCGCGAGCTCTGCCAATGGTTACAACAGCAAAATTGGCGAATTCTCATCGCTTCGGGCGGCTTTACTTGGTTCGCTGAGCGCCTACAAGATCACTTAAGTGTTGATGCGATTTGCGCGAATGAATTGGAGTGGCGGCAGGGGCGTTTAACCGGTCGAGTGCGCGAGCCCATTGTCGATGCGCAACGCAAAGCCGAGGCATTGGTGGATTACGCAGCCAAATGGCAAATTCCCTTAACAAATACGCTGGCTGTAGGTGATGGTGCAAACGACCGATTGATGTTAGAAGCAGCAGCATGTGGTGTCGCATTTTGCGCAAAATCCAGTTTGAAGGCGGCAGCAGATATTATTGTAGATGAGGCCGATTTAGCGATACTCATTGAGGTTTTACAGACAGGAACAGCTGCACATGGCAAAAACTAAAACCGCGTACGTTTGCAACGATTGCGGCGCAGATTATGCTCGCTGGCTCGGGCAATGCGCGGAATGCAAAGCATGGAATACCATCACAGAAGTTCGTTTGAGTGCACCACAACGCTCTGGAAGCAGTGCTCGCGGGCAAGCCAATCGTTCTGGTTTTGCAGGTGCCATTCAAGCGCAAGTGCAAACCCTGCAAGACGTGAGTTTAGACGACTTACCACGGTTCAGTAGCAGCTACGCTGAGTTTGACCGTGTACTGGGTGGCGGTATCGTGCCGGGTTCTGCCATTCTCATCGGTGGTTCACCTGGCGCTGGTAAAAGTACCTTATTGCTGCAGACCATGTGCAAGCTCGCAGAGAGCATGAAGACATTGTATGTGACAGGCGAGGAGTCATTGCAACAAGTTGCCTTACGAGCGCAACGCTTGGGCTTGCCCACAGATCAACTGCGCATGCTCGCGGAAACATCGGTGGAGACCATTTGTCAGTTAGCCGACGTGGAAAAACCGCGGGTAATGGTGATTGACTCGATTCAAGTGATGCATTTGGATGATGTTGCATCAGCTCCAGGCAGTGTCTCGCAGGTACGAGAATCTGCGGCAGTATTGACTCGGTATGCCAAACAAAATGGCGTTGCCATTTTTATGGTTGGACATGTCACCAAAGACGGCAGCTTAGCGGGCCCGAAAGTTCTGGAACACTGCATCGACTGTTCGATTCTATTGGAAGGCTCGGCGGATTCTCGCTTTCGGACGCTGCGTGGCCACAAAAATCGATTCGGTCCGGCCAATGAGCTTGGTGTTTTTGCGATGACTGGGCAGGGCCTTCGCGAAGTCACAAACCCCTCTGCGATTTTCCTACAACGGGGCGAAGAACACGGCAGCGGCTCTGTTGTAATTGTTATTTGGGAAGGAACACGTCCGTTACTGGTTGAACTGCAAGCATTGGTCGACGGCAGTCAGCTAGCGAACCCACGTCGGGTCGCCGTCGGTCTCGATACGTCACGATTAGCGTTACTGTTGGCAGTGTTACACCGGCATGGTGGGCTCCACATGTCTGATCAAGATGTGTTTGTAAACATTGTTGGCGGCGTCAAAGTTTTAGAAACAGGAGCTGATCTAGCGCTATTGTTAGCGATTGTCAGCAGCTTTAAAGAGCAACCCTTGCCGCGTGATCTCGTGGTCTTCGGTGAGGTCGGTTTGGCCGGCGAGATTCGCCCCGTACAAAACGGACAAGCACGATTAAACGAAGCGGTTAAGCATGGCTTTACTCGAGCTATAGTGCCAGCCGGGAATAAACCGCAAAAAGCTATTCCTGGTATGCGAGTTACTGCGGTGAAAAATCTGCAAGAAGCTCTGGATGCTTTGTAATGACCGCTTGGCTAGTCAGAATTGCGTGGATAGCAGCCGTTCTGTCGTGGCCAGCAAGCACACTCAGTGCAGCCGAGCCACTTCGCGTACTCTCGCTAAACGCCTGTTATGACGATTGGTTGCCGCAACTTTTAGAGACGAAAGATACGGTCATTCCATCGGCTAATCACGGTAATAGATTGGAGTCTATTATTCGGGCTCAACCTGATGTGATTGTTCATAATAATTTTATCTCAGCGGTTTTGCTGCGCGCCTTACAGCGCTCTGCAACGGATTTCGGATTTCGTTTAGTGGCTGTAAAACACCCACAATCTTGGCAGGAATGGCAAGAGCAAGGCGATGCTGTCGGTCTAGCATTGCAGCGTGAAACAACGGTTCAGCGATGGTTTGCTCTGCAGCAAGAACAACTGACTCAAGCAGGAAAGCGACTCCCTCGATCGGTCACTATCTTGATGCCGAATTACTATATGTGGGCGGCAGATAGTTGGGTCGCAGATTTGCTAGCGCAGGTGAATGTTGAACTTGTCACACCCATTCAAACTGGGCAGTTAGGACAAGTCGGGCTCGCCAGTTTGTTGCGTCTCAATACTGAGCATCTCGTATTGGAGGGTTTCTCCGAACATTACGCCCGTGGCCAAGACTGGATGCACCATCGAGCACTGCGGCAGTGGTCGTCAGAGAGACAAACGTCTTCGATTGCGGGCGACATTGCCGGTTGTCCAGCTACCCGAGCCATTCACTATTTAGAGGCCATGCAAAGTGACTAATCCGCGTGTAAACAAGTCGGCCGGTATATCGTGGTGGTGGGTGACACTATTCATTGTGTTAACCAGTTGCTTTGCCGTGCTTCACCTAGGGTCAGGTGATTCTACTTGGTGGCTGTGGCCGAGCACAGCGCTCGACGCACAAATACTGATGGATATTCGCTGGCCGCGATTGCTGTTGGTGTGTTTAAACGGAATTGCATTGGGCCTTGCTGGCGCAGTGATTCAAACAATTTTCCGCAACCCATTAGCTGAGCCCGGAATTATTGGCATTTCCAGTGGCGCGGCACTGGTTGTTGTAAGTGCTCTGTACTTTGGCTGGATTCTTCCCACAGCATGGTCTTTACCGGTGCTCGGGATGGCCGGCGCTTTAGGCGCATTCGGTTTGTTGTGGGTGTTAGCGGGACGGTCCTTGCAAACCATTCGACTGTTGCTGGCAGGTGTTGCTATTGCAGCGTTGGGAAGTGCGTTATTGGCGTTGATCCTCAGTCTGGCGCCAAACCCATTCGCATTCCAAGAATGGACACTTTGGCTGATGGGCTCGGTCGCGAACCGTGGTTGGGAACATGTACTGCTGATGTTGCCCAGTACCTGTATTGCCGTGAGCATTTTATTCTGGCAACGACATTTTATTAGTGCGCATGTGTTTGCCTCGTCACAATTTGCGGTGCTTGGCTTTAATCATCATCGAGCACAAGTTGCAGTTCTGTTTGGTTTAACGCTCTTAGTTGGAGCCTCTGTAGTTAGCGCTGGCATGATAGGATTTATTGGTTTAATTGCGCCACACTTAGTGCGCTTGGTCGGTATCCATCGGCCCCGTGCTTTGCTGTGGTGGAGCGCCGCAGTGGGTGGGAGTTGTCTAGTGGCGGTTGATACTATCGTGATGTGGCTTCCGACTCGTCAGGAACTGCCGTTAGGCGTTATTACGGCGCTCTTTGGTGCTCCAATCCTACTTTATTTACTGCATCGATTCGCGGCACGTGAGGCTGGACATGCTTAGTGTTGACCAAATTACTGTAGCGCAACGACTCGACCCGGTTTCATTCACCGCAGCTGAAGGTGAAGTGATCGGTATCATCGGACCAAATGGCGCTGGTAAAAGTAGCTTGTTAGAAGTATTGGTCGGTAGTGTGCTCCCACAGAGTGGCCAAGTGCTGTGGGGTGGCGAAAATATCATTGGTGCGCGGCCCATGCGGCGGCGCCATCTTGTCTCCTATATTCCACAACAGCCATCGGTATTCGCAGACATAACGGTAACTGAGTTGCTCTATGAAGCAACTGTCAACTTAGGTTGGTCAAGTGTTCAGCAGCACGACAAAATTGCGCAGGTTCTACGAGAGTTCGATTTGCAACCTTTTGCCTCGCGGTCGATTTTACGTTTATCCGGTGGCGAACAGCGTCGCGTTCACTGTGCCTGCTCACTATTGAATCAGGGTGCACTCGTGATTGCAGACGAGCCAACAGCTGGGCTCGACCTGTACCATCAATTGATGTTGCTGGAATTATTGGTGAAGCGTGCACGGGCTGGTGCTTTAGTCATGATTGCCCTGCATGATTTGTCTCATGCAAGTATGTTCTGCGACCGCTTGGCGTTATTGGACCGGGGCCAATTCATACAAATTGGCACTCCCAACGAAGTGCTGACTGCTACCAATTTGGAAAAAATTTACCGCGTCCAAGTCGACTGGTTTTGTGATGAACGCGGTGTGGCTATGCGACCACACCGCATCATCGACACGCCTTAAAACTCTTGTCGCCACTGGTCAATAATACGTGGACCGCGAGCCTCGAGTGCTTGTTGTTGCGCTTGTGCTTGTTGGCTCGAAGCAAGATTGGCCGGGCAAGCGCCATTAGTGATGTGGAAGCTCGCTGTTGCTAACAGCGGGTCAGCAGGATCTCCCCAGTCACCGACTAACGTGTCAGTCGCTGCACAATTCACCGGCAGGCCATCAAAATAGCGACCCTCGTTGTTCGCATTCACCGTCTCAAAATTCACGACGAAAGTGCGCTTATCGCAAATTTGCTCTGGAATTTGACCCACAGGCTTACCGCACGTTCTCGAACCAATCACCACCACATCCACAAACGGTTTTAGAGAGTTGATGATGAGCTCAGATGACGAGCAACTCGCTGCTGTGGTCAGCACATAGACACGATCTAAATTGAGCTGCCGAACCCCATCATAGAGTTGAAACAATTCGGTATTGTTTTGATTTTGATTCTGGCTGTTGAAGAGGTAGCGAACAAACGTCTCGCCAATCACGTTATTACCCGCCGCTTGTGCGCCCGCCTGATTTGCGTAACGGGTTAAACCGCCACCGTTATAGCGGACATCAATCACCAGTTCATCGACGCCGGTGAATTGATTGTAAGCTGAATTGAGGTCGTTTCCGGTTCGATTAATAAAGCTATTGAGGACGTAATACCCCACTTGCTTGTTGTCGACGGTTAGCACGTCACTCGCGAGTACGGTATTGGTTTCCACTTCTACTTTGGTCAAAACATCGGTGAACTCATCACCATTGGGTTTCCGCCAGGTCAACTCGCGTGCGATACCGACTTCAGGACCGCCCAAAGCATCATTGTACGTGCCATTTGCGAGCAATGTGGCGACACTGACGCCATCAATAGCCGTGATCTCATCCGCCCGACTAATGCCTGCATTCGCTGCTGGAGAGTCGTCAAATGTGTAATTCACAAACACGCGCGAATTATTGACGACCCGAGTACTAAAACCGAAGCCAGCGTACTGAGCATTTACATAGCGATCTTGATATTCTTGCTCGGTCAAAACGAAACTAAAACGATCGTCGCTACTGCGAATTCCCTCGAGGACTGCGTAGATATCGGCATAGTTCGCCAAATTGACATTAGATGGAATAGCCTCAACCCAAAAATAGTCGTCGCGCATGTAATCTAAGAAACGTTGTTTTTGATCGTTGACGGAACATTGTGCACCGAAGCCGCCATCGCCGCCCGAGTTCCCATTGTCATTGCTACTACTTCCGCCGCCGCAGCTTGCTACCAGCAGCGCCGATGCGCAGACAGTCATTAATTTGTTCATCACAACACCTCATACCTGCTTTGAGTACTATTTATATATACGATTTCAATTTATAAATAGATGCATTTTAGAAGTCTAGGTGATTTTCACTAGTGACGCTCACCGACATTTTTGGCACACTGCGCTCTCGTTGTAACGAAGGATTCATGTATGACTGCTGTAATGATTGATTTTGACGGGTACGAGCTAACAGCTGAAGACCGTGAGCTTCTCCAGCATCCTGCGGTGGGTGGTGTCATTTATTTTACGCGTAATTTTCACGACCAAGAGCAGTTACAAGAACTGGTTCGGCAAACTCGTGCTGCGGCTCGCAATCCATTGGTATTAGCTGTCGATCATGAAGGTGGGCGGGTCCAGCGTTTTCGTCAAGGCTTTTCTGCGATTCCGCCAATGGCGAGCTTGCTAGAGCGCGCAACGACGCTCGCACAAGCACAGCAAGCAGCACAAGAATTGGCTTGGCTAATGGCCGCAGAAGTGTTGGCCATGGATATCGATTTAAGCTTTGCCCCAGTATTAGATGTTCGTGGTATCAGCGAGGTTATTGGTGATCGCGCTTTCGCTGAGCAGGCCGATGCCATTATTCCGGTTGCTCGATCGTTTATCAAAGGTATGCACCAAGCTGGGATGAAAGCCACAGGGAAACACTTTCCTGGACACGGCTCGGTCGCAGCTGATTCGCATATTGCGATTCCTATTGATGAACGTCCATGGGATGAAATCGTCGCAGTCGATTTACCGCCATTCATCGAACTAGCCACATGTTTGGATGCGATTATGCCAGCTCATGTCATTTATCCTGATGTGTGCGAACATCCGGCCGGCTTTTCTCAGCGCTGGTTGAAGGAAATTCTGCGCGCTCAGCTTCATTTTACCGGTGTCATTTTCAGTGATGATCTGGCTATGGCTGGCGCCACGGTCGCTGGTTCGATGGCCGATCGTGCTCATGCTGCATTAGACGCAGGATGTGATATGGTGCTGGCGTGTAATGATCGGGCTGGCGCCATTGCAGTCATTGAAGCGGTTGCGGGTCGAATCAGTGAAAAAGGCCGACAATCAGCTCGGTGCTACGAATTACTCGCGAAGCCAGCATCGTTAAGTATGCAAACGTTACAAAACCATCCGCGTTGGCATCAAGCGCAGCAGTTACTAAAACAATTCAGTTAATGCTTATGACTGATAGGGTATCGGGTCGGCGACTTGGTTTTTGGTAAAAGCTTCCAGTCGCTCGACACAAGCACCACATTTTCCACAGGCTAACTCACGGCCTTCGTAGCAGGTCCAAGTGTCGGCATAATCCAGTCCCATACGGAGTCCATCGGCAAGGATCTCAATTTTATCGTTGTCTAAATAAGGGACCTCGATACGAACAGGTTCGTAGTTTGCAATCAAACTCACATCATTCATTTTGCGAACAAATTCTGGGCGACAGTCTGGATAGATTGCGTGGTCACCGGAGTGAGCGCCGTAATAGACAGCCTCGGCTTCGATAGAAACCGCATAACCTATGGCTAGCGATAAAAGAATCATATTCCGATTGGGCACGACCGTAGACTTCATCGACGCTTCTTCGTAATGACCTTGCGGAATGTCGATATCATCGGTTAATGAACTGCCAGCAAGGAGTTGATTAATCGCTCGAATATCGACCACTTTGTGAGGAATCGAGAGTTTGGTGCAGACCCTTGCTGCATAATCCAACTCTTTCGCATGCTTTTGCCCGTAGTGGAAAGACAACGCGTAAACATCGTGCCCGTCTCGCAGCGCGCGGTGGAGAACGGTATACGAATCCATTCCACCCGAATAGATAACGACTACTTTTGCCACGAAACATCCTCAATACGGCTAAATTAAGGTACAATTTTACCTAATTATTCTAGTGGCTGAAAGAACCGATAACGGTGACGCATTTGATGTACCCGATTAATGAAATATTTGAAACCATTCAAGGTGAAGGGATGTTCACCGGAGTTCCCGCTATTTTTGTGCGGTTACAAGGGTGCCCGGTCGGTTGTCCATGGTGCGATACGCAGCATACCTGGGATATGAAACCTGAGTTAAAAGTCAGCGCCGAGCAGTTGGCCAGTAAAACCGGTCCGACTGCAGAGTGGGCTGAATTATCTGCGAACGTTATTCTACAGCTGTTTCGAGAACGCAAATTTACTGCTCGCCATGTGGTCATTACCGGCGGTGAACCAGCGATGTATGATCTGCGTCCGTTAGCAGAGGTACTCGAGCAAGCAGGGTATCGCTTACAAATTGAAACCAGTGGTACGTTTGCGTTGCAAGTGTCAGCGCAGATGTGGGTCACGGTGTCGCCAAAACTGGATATGCCCGGTGGTTATTTAGTGCGCCCTGACTGTATGAAACGCGCCGACGAAATCAAGTATCCAGTGGCAATGCAAAAGCATATTGATGCACTCGATCTTCTCTTACAGCAATGTCCGCCGCGCTCGGATGCGGTGATTTCCCTGCAGCCTATTTCTCAGCGTCCACGCGCTACTGAGCTCGCTATTCAAACCTGCATTGAACGCAACTGGCGTTTATCCGTGCAGCTTCATAAGTATCTTCATATCGAGTAATCCATTCGAGGCTATTCATTAAGAGCCTCTGCAAGGCACCTATACTGAGTCCTGTTTCAGCTCAGGGAGGTGCGTCATGCCATATCATTCAGGTAACCGTCGAGTACAGCTTGGTCAGGGAATGACCGAATACATTATCATTGTGGCACTGATTGCCGTGGCCGCCATTGGTGTTTATTCACTACTCGGTAAGACCGTTCGCAGCCAGGTTTCTGGTATCGCACAAGAAATTTCAGGGCAAAGTGCGGGCAGCACCATCAATACTGCTCGAGCCGCAGCTCGGCGTTCGGAGACCGTCGCCAAACAAGATATTTCGCTCGGTAATTATGATGAAAGCACCGAAAGCGATAGTGCTAACTGATGTCGTTTCGATACGCTCAACGCGGATCTCTCAGCATCTGGTTAGTACCGCTGATGTTAGCGTTGTTGATCATGTTGGTTGGTGTTTTACAGCATGGCCAGACTCAACGCCAATCATGGACTCGTCAGATCACCGTTGATCACTTGGCGCTGTCAGCAGGTGTTCTACTCGCGCGCGAAATGAATATTCTGGCCATGACCAACCGTGCATTACTGGCCAATCAACTCGTGGTGAGTCAGCTGATCGGCATCGCCAGTTGGTTCGAAATGTTGCGAACCAGCACAACGCGCACAGCAACCATCAGTGCTTAGGTACCAGGATTGAATGCCGTCACTCGTCAAATAGCTCTTATCGTGCGCCAATCTCAGCAACCCGTTGAGCATCTAGTTCGGGCTGGCATTATCATGCAAAAGGCCATCACCACTGCATTGAGTTCCATGCAAACCCTAGTCCGCGCCTCCTTTGCTGTCATGATTCCAGCAACACTCACCGACATTGCCAAATTACATACGTCAGAATCATTCGAATTCGACATCTTACACAGTCCGACACTGATACCTTTCCCGCTATTGTGGTGGAGCTTTATTCGACCGCGCCACACGGGCAATGATGAGGATGCACTCAGGACTCGAATGCAAGCAAGTTTGGATCCATTCAGTCAGCACCGAACTTATTCCTGGTTTGACTTCTTTGCATTGAAAATAATCAAAACGGGTGGAACTGAGATTAGGGTAGATCAGCGAGGACGTTGGCATTGGCAGGGCTTGGATACCTTATCTTTGCATCTGCGAGCATTCTGGTCTTGGCAGGAGTTGCCTTGGGGCGAAGGTGCGCGACAACAGCAGCGAATCAATGATATTTCCCGCGCTGCATTTGGGAAAAGTCAGCAGTTCAATCCGCGTGCGGTGAGCTGGGCGCTGAACACGCAACGGACGATTCAATCGGGACAGCGAATTTACTACTTTGATCGGCCCCAACTGGCGACCGAGAAATCACCGAGTGTGTTTGTTCGCAGTGGCAGTGCGGTAGCAAAAGCAGGCGTACGATTCTATCGACCACAGTCTCTTTTTGCTCGCGCTGATAATCGAGTTGAAAAGGCCAACTTATTTAACCCGTTCTGGGAGGGGCAACTGCAAGCATTAACGCAGTTGGACCGACAACTGTTGTTGCGGCAGGATGCGTTGGAGGACAACGAGTGATGAATTACGAGCAGAGTAGTCGAGCTCAGTGTGGCGCTGGATTGATGGAAACGATGCTGTTCCTAACCGTTTTTACTTGGTTGCTCAGTTCCGGGGTGGTCTGGCTTTGGGATACCGGTGAGCAGGAACTCACAAAAATCAACCACAGTCGTTCGGAGCTGTTGCAGCCACTGTGGGAGTCCCGCCACGGCAAGCTCAGTAACGAAGACCACTTTGCGAAAACCGTTAGCCCCATACTCAATCCATTGCGGCAATGGGGTGATATCAACCTGCCGTTGGCAACTTTGCGTGTTTTACCTGCAAGTAATGAGTCGATTGCGGTCGCTGTTCTTGAGAATAGTTGGTCGCCAACCTCATTCCATCAGTTATCTAAACGCCAACGAAATCTCACCAGCTTCGGACAATTACAACGGTCTGGATTGCATCGTATCGTGCATGGTTTTGGAATCTTACCGATTGCGCGAGAGTTCGCTCAGCAATCTTTTCGCTTCGGCTGGAGCAATCCTGACGCAACGCTATACGAGTTAAAGTGTGTTGAGGTGTCCTGTGATGACTGATCTGCCGTTGGATGACTGGCAAGCGATTCAAGTGAGTTCCGATCCCCGTTCTATCTGGCAACTCGAGTCCGCCCCGAGTCGTCAGGAGTGGGCTAGTCAAGAGTGCGCACAACAGCATATTCAACAGTATCTTTGGTTATGTTTAGACACTGACTATTTGTGGGTATACCAATACGTGTTGCAGCGCCATTGGTTAACGCGGCTGAGTCTGCACCACCCAACGCAACCGACCCAGCATTGGCTCGGTGATGCACTACTTACCGAGAATATAGCACCTTTGCGGTTAGAGCTGTTCCATACGCATTGGAGCGCGAGACAAATACTCTCGCAGATTCAATTTCGGTATCGACAGCGCATGCTCAGTCAGCCTTTTACTGGGTACCAACAGATGACTGTTGAGCTGCACCAGCCGAGTGAATACTGGTTTATTCAAGAGCAATCAATGGGATCTCATGTGCTTCGGGTGACCTATGCGAACTAAGGGCCATGCCTTAACGGAAATGCTCATTGTTGCCGTGACACTTGGCTTCGCCTTATCTGTGCCTGTCAACGACCATCATCAAACAATAGGTGAGTTGGTGGTTCAGCTTTGGCAACAGTGGCAGCAAGTCGCTCATTGGACTTGGTCGTATTTGTTACTTATGGGATGGGCGGCAGGATGACCGCGACTGACCAGGGTGTTCTTGCAGGCCTTTCTTGGCAGGTTCGATTTGTTCTCTTGCTAATCACAACCTGTGTACTGGGAAGCGCCGCTTATTTTTCAATTAATGCCTATGTGACTGCCACTAGTGCAGCTCAGCAAGCAGAGTTACGGGAACAAATGGTGGGAATCATTGTAATGGCTCGTGATTTAGATGCAGAGCAAGTGATAACCGCCAATGACCTGCAACAACGCATGTATCCGCCGGAATACGTGAATGATAGTTGGTTAGTCCCCGCTGATGCCGAAGCTATCATCGGACGGAGTCTGACAACATTCGTTGAACGCGGGCAACCACTCACGCTCGCTGATCTGGAACTGGATTATTCACAGTTCTTTAGTCAACAGCTCGCTGAAGATGAGATTGCCGTGACTGTGACGCTTGGACTTGAGCAAAGTCATCATGGCATGCTGAGCATCGGCGACCGAGTCACCCTAGTATTGCGAGATAGTCGCGATCAATTGCAACTTATTCAAAGGGTGCGGATTGCTGCCTTAGATCATTTTCAAAGCCATAACAATCATCATTTAACCTTGCCGACTACAGCGACGATAGCCATGAGTGCTGCACAAGCGAGCATGTTTGAGCAGTATCGTTTTCAATCGGTGAGTGTCTGGCTGCGGCATCCGCAAGCCTTACCCATTCGATCCATCTCACAGCAGTCGAGACTTCACTTCTTTCAGCAGGAGCGTGTGCAGTGATTAGCCCAACTCAGATACTCATGAGCCTCATATTCATTGGCGTCGCTGTATTGCCAATGAACGTCAGCGCCGACGGTCAATTGAACTCTGCAGCACAGGCTAAAGATTACGAAATTGAGATAGGGCAAACGTTCCTGATCCATGTTGAGGAAGGGAGTGACGTTGTGGTGGGCAGTGAACAACTGCTACAAGCTCAACTGATTCAGAATAATCAGCTCGTCATCAGTGGGCTGGCGCCTGGACACAGTGAAATTCTGATGCTAGCCCCCAATCGTGATCCGCAAACCATAAGGGTTCACATTAAAGCCCCCATAAATCGGCGTTTACATGCAGATCTAAAACAACTTCAAGCGATTTTACCGGAACTGATTGTTGATCAGGATGGCGATGTGATTCTATTGCGTGGCGTTCTAGATAGCGCTGCGCAGGAACATTTCGCGCATTTGGAAGAAGACTACCCCGAAGTGATGAATCGTATTCGTTGGCGCCAAGCAAAGCAGGTTCCTATGATTGAACTCGCAGTCCAAATTGCTGAGGTGAAGCGTCAGTATACGAGTCAGCTAGGTGTGCGCTGGCCACAACAAGTGATGGGACCTTTGGTGTCGAGCGACGCTGCACAAATCATTAGTATGCCGGTGGATATCCAAGCGGCTATCGATCTCTTAGAACGCGAAGGGCATGCTCGATTACTCGCCGAACCGCTACTATCCGCACGCAGCGGTGGTAGCGCCGAATTTCTTGTCGGTGGTGAGTTTCCGATACCTCAGGTGCTCGCGCAGGGACAACAGGATGTGACGTTTCGTGAGTATGGCATAGCACTCTCTATGGCTCCGGAATTACTCGGTGATGGCTCGATTAAAACGCTGGTAGGGGCTGAAATCAGTTCCATCGATCCTGCTACTACAGTCAATGGCATTCCTGGAATTCTCAGTCGCAAAGTTTCTTCGGTTATTGCGGGTCGCTCAGGTGAGTCGATTGTGTTGTCAGGATTAATCAGTCACGAGCAGTCGCTGCAGACCGATCAATTTCCTGGACTGCACCGAGTGCCGCTATTAGGGCGTCTATTCTTGTCGGAACAATTCCGTTCAGCTGCCACCGAGCTTATCGTGATTGTGACTCCGCAAGTTCGTGATGATTCGCAGATCGATCAAACCGCCGCCAAACGCGCGCAACGACAACGTGAGTTTTATCAAACAGCTGGGTGCACTGGGTTACGGGAGATTCACCATGCTCAGTAATCAACAGCGGCAACAGCTCGCAGGTGAGTTGAAACAGCGCCTACAACGTCTCCCTCAGTCAGCAAGCCCGTTGCACTCGGCACAGTTAAACACATCTGCGCTGTCTATCTTGGAGTCCGTAGTCAACGAATCCCGAGGTAGTCTGATAGCGAATGCAGAGGAGCTAACCGATATCGTTGAGGATTGTATTGGTTTTGGCTGCATTGCCAGATTATTGAATGATCCGACGATAACCGAGGTGATGGTGAATGACTATCGTTCTATTTTCATCGAACGTGATGGGAGACTGGAAAAGTCGTTGGTGAGCTTTGCGCAAGAGTCCGATCTTTTGCGTGTCATCGATCGAATAGTGATTCCATTGGGACGTCGCTTAGATAGCTCGCAGCCGATGGTTGATGCGCGCTTACCCGATGGTTCACGCGTGAACGCTGTGCTAGCGCCGCTGGCGATTCGAGGAGCCTGTCTCACCATTCGTAAGTTCAGTCCCAGTTTGTTAACTCTGAGTGATTTGATTAAGCAGGGTGCGCTGTCAAAATCCGCTGCCGACTATTTGCAAGCCGCGATATCGCAACGTAAGAACATGCTCATCTCGGGAGGGACGGGGAGCGGCAAGACGACACTGCTCAATATTCTCTCGGCAGAAATACCCTCGGAACAACGCATCGTCTCTATTGAGGATGCAGCAGAATTGAAGCTGCCGCACGATAATTTAGTCGCACTGGAAGCTCGGCCGAATAATAGCGAGGGTGTTGGCAGTATAAGTATTCGTGAGCTACTGATGAATGCACTCCGAATGCGGCCTGATCGCATTATTATTGGTGAGTGCCGCGGAGCAGAGGCTCTAGATATGCTGCAGGCCATGAATACCGGACATGATGGTTCGTTGACGACCTTACACGCCAATTCCCCGAGAGATGCTCTGCAGCGTTTAGAAGTGATGGTGTTGATGGCCGGATTAGATCTGCCACTGGCGGCAATTCGTCAGCAAATGAGCAGCGCGGTAGACGTCGTCATCCAAATAGCGCGCAGTGGTGGCGGTGCTCGGCAAGTTACTGCAATTACTGAATTAAGTGGTTTGGAGGGACAACAATTTCAGCTTACCCCAATTTTTCACCGCATCGATAAGGACTTGGTGACAACAGGCATTGGCTCTGAGTGGTATCGCTCATGTCCATGAATCAGTGGGGAATCATCAGCACTCTGGTTGCTCTTGCAGCAAGTGTAAGTATGGCACTGACACTTGCCTTGCTGCAAAAATCGCGATTGCATGCTTTGCAACAACAAGTCTTTGCCAGAACTGAGGCTAGCCTTGCTGAGTTTTTGATCTTTCTTCCGGCACTCCAGTTCTGGAGTTTGATTGGCATTGTTATTGGACCGACAGCGGTGCTCATACTGATTCAGTTTGGTTTGTTGTGGGCGTTTGCTGCGACGTTGGCTGCTTTTTTAATCCTCCCTTGGTTACGACGTTATTGGCACGGTCGTCGATGTACGAAGATATCTCGACAGTTGCCTGATGTCGTCCAAGCGCTCGCCAATGCACTTGCGGCTGGGTTGGCGTTAGCCCCCGCTTTTGAGGCGGTACATCCGCGGCTTCCCGAGCCGATCAAACAGGAATTTATTCTCCTTAACAGACGCTTGCAATTTGGTGATTCATTATCGTCGGGCTTGCAGGACTTCTATCGCAGGGTTCCGCGTGGCGGTGTCTATCAATTGTATTTAGCGCTGACGTTAGGCAGTCAGCACGGCTCGCAACAAGTGACAATCCTTCAGCGTTTGGCGAAATCGCTACGACAAAAAATCTACGCGGAAGAGCGATTGCGAAGTCTGTCTGCACAAGCTCGGCTGCAGGGGCGGGTGATGCTGTTCTTGCCAGTGGGTTTATATATCGTTTTGAACTGGGTACAGCCCACAGGTAATGAGCTACTGACGAATACCCGAATGGGGCAAATGATGTTGTTTGGGGCGGCATTATTGATGTTGCTTGGTCATCTGGTTGTGCGCCAACTGGTTCGGACGACGCCTGATGACTGAGGCTTTGTTACTGCTAGTGGCAGGGAGTTGTCTCATGGTGTCACTCTTCATTGTCTGGCGACTCATCGAACAGTGCATGGCGAGCGGATTTGCGGATCGCCTGATGACTAAGGTGCAGTCAGCGCTTCCACATTCGATAGCCAGTTATCTCGAGCAGCTTTGGTTGCGCTCTCAACAAAATGACTCAACCGGCAGTAACACGGTCAAGACACAGTCCCAGTGGTTACTGCAGCGAGTTCTCGTTGTCGTCGCTGTGTCCGTACTGGTGGTGATTCCACAACCCAATAATCAGCGTCTACTGGTGATCTTGGTGTTTGGTGTTTGGCTGCTGAAGCGACAGCAACAACGTCGGTTCTGGGCGGATCAAATTGAACGGCAGTGGCCAGCGACTCTGGATATCTATGCCATGCTGTTGCTCTCGGGACTTTCGCAGCGCGCTGCAATTTATTCTATGGCAGCTCTCCCAAACCCATCCAGAGCGACGTGGCTGTTGCAACGAGTGCAACGAGACATTCAAACGGGAACCGACTTGGAAGCGGCGCTGAAGCAGCTTAGCGAGTCGCAGCAAAGTGTGTGGATCCAGCATTTTGTAACGGCATCGATTCAGTCGTTGCGCTACGGCAGTCAGCTCGCTGAAACCCTATTTAATCAAGCTGACGAGGCTCGACAGAAGCAAATTATCGATGCTGAAAAACGTGCTCAAGAAGTCGGCGTAAAGCTCTTATTTCCGCTTTTATTTTGCTTTTTTCCAGTGACTTTTTTGATCATTCTCGGCCCACTAGTTTTGCGATTTCTACACGGAGGTTAGTCATGGCAACGGAAACTCTCGAGTTTGGACGGTTTTATGTTCACTCGTACAACTTGTGTCTATGGAAGCGCGTGAAGGTAATGCGCTATTTTCCGCAACGTTTGATGGGCATGCTGAAGCTGCGTGGATGTAACCGTCAGACTGCGTATTGGTTTCCATGCTGTCGCTCAATCCATACTTGGGGCATGCGTTTTGCAATCGATGTCGTTGCATTGGACCGCCAACAGAAAATTGTTGGTATTTATCGGAACATTCAGCCGGGTCAATTTCTGCGGTGTCCAGAAGCCTATTCAATTGTGGAATGCGAAGCAGGCTGTCAGCTGCCGCTCGAGATTTGGTTCGGCGAACAATTAAGGTTTGAACTGATGACTGAAACCGAGGGGGAGTTGTATGAATAGGTTAAGTCTACTCTGGGTGCTGATGTGTGTAGGTTGTGCGAGCACTAGTCAGCAAGAAGAACCTTTCGTTCAGCAACTACAAAAGACTGCGGCAGCGGCATATCACATCGGTGATTTACATCAAGCAGAGGGGCTTTGGCAGCAGGCGGTGGCAGCCAACCCTGGGGCTTATTCAAACTGGTGTTCATTAGGTCAAGTAAGGTTCCGATTGCATCAATACGATGCCTCCGCAGTTGGCTATCAACGTTGTTTAGAGGGAGATTCGGCACAACCATTGGTTTGGCATAACTTGGCGGCAGTGCGCCTGCGGCAGGCAACAGAAGCGCTACTGGAGGGGTCTATACATCTCGATGATAGACCCGAAAATGAGCACATTAAGCGCCAATATCAAGCGTTGCTTAATCAACTGTTAAAGCTCCAAAGAGCGACAGTTAAACCTTAGGGGTTCGGTATGAAGGTTAGACATAGCCGAGGCTATTTTCTGCCGCTCGCAGTTCTTATTGCGGGCATTTTAACCGCTACCTGGGTTAATCAGTTTAGACCCAGTGATGATGTGACGGATTGGCATGAGGCGAGTAGGGTTCTTGACGACATCTTATTTTGGCAGCAAGCAGCAGTTTATTTTCGAATTGATTCCGGAACCTGGCCAAGGTCACTGACTGATGTGGAGTCTCTTTATACGATTCCGTGGGCGCCAAGTTATTTATCTGGATTTCAACGATTGGGGACTTTTGTGATTCAGTTTCAATCTGCTAACGCGTCAGTCATCCAGAAGTTGCCTGAAGATCATTCTTTAGGTTTGCGGAAGGTGGGAGACCAAGTTTTTGAACTGGTCATGTCTGATTCGAAAATATTGCTACCGAGTCCGGATATTCTGCTGCGGGATGGAACGGAGCAACGAGTGGAGACGACAATTGATGCCGATCAACACAATCTCATCTCAATAGGGCAGTTAGATGGTGTGTTATTGACTACGTTGGATGGGAGTAGTTTAGCGGGGAGTTTTGTGACAGCAAACGCTACCACACTGCATTCAAATCGAATCACTGCAGACAATATCATTATTGCCGGCAGAGGTGTGAACGTGGACTTTCAGCAACTTGTCGCATTAAACACGGCTATCCGGAATTGTATCGAGGTTACTCGTTATTGTTTATGAGCGCGGCAGCGCGTCAGTCGGCACGCTCACTATCGCGCTCTTTCGCAGTATGTTGGCTCTTGTCACTGTAGTCTTCAGGATGTTCGCGCAAATCACGCGTGGAGCTAATCATTTTGTACTCTAAATGGAGACCCGCTTTCGCTAATAAATGGGCGCTAATGGGCGCTGTCATAAACAGGAAAATGGCAATAAGTAACTCATGCAGACTCAACGAATCAGACACCGAAAAGTACACGATAGAACCAAGAATAATGCCCCCCACACCCAAGGTGGTGTTTTTGGTTGGAGCATGAAGACGAGTCATAAAGTCTGGTAGTCGCAGCAGGCCATATGAACCGACCGCAGCAAAACTTGCACCAATAATGATGAAGAAGCTGGCTAAGTAATCGGCCCAAGTTGGAAGTTCTAACATGACAGGTTCCCTTATTCGATGATGTCGCCGCGCAACAAAAATTTCGTTGCGGCAATGGTGCCAATAAAACCTAGCATGGCGATCAGCACAGCGGCCTCAAAATAGGCAGTCGAGTTATGCCAGATGCCGAGTAAGATCAGCAACGCCAACGAATTAATATAAATGGTATCGAGTGCCAAGATGCGATCTGCCGCATCGGGGCCAAGAAACAACCGATAGATGTTCATCAGCAGTGCTATTGAGAACATCACGAAGGCAAATGGCACAGCAAAAGCTAACATTGGAATATCTCCTTCAATCGACGCTCATAGCGTTGTTTGATAGTCGCAATGAGAGCATCAACATCTTCAACATTCAACGCATGGATCAGCAAGGTGTTGCCATCTCGACTGAGTTCCGCAGAGACCGTCCCCGGTGTCAGCGTTATCGTACAAGCTAGTATAGTAATAGGTACCTGATTGGTTAAATCAAGAGGATACTCTATCAACGCTGGTTTAATTTTTTTGCGCGGTAATAAGATAATCTTCGCAATGTCGATATTCGAAACCACAATGTCGACCAGCAGCACAAGGAAATAAACAACAGCCGTACCCGGACGATGGATCGTAAGCGGGAAGTCGCGCGCGCGAAATGTATACAATGGAATGGCTGTGGCTAAGATAGCTCCTAATACAATTAACCCAACCGATACACTGTTTTGCAGCAGTAACCAGACGATTAGCAGAAATAGACTTAACCATGGAGCCGGTAGAATTCTACTCATGACTACCTCCGGGTTGTCCTAAGACAGCATCAATGTAGTAACTTGGGTTCATCAGGTCATAAGCAATTTGCTCGGTCAACTCCGCGAGCGGTTGCGCGAACAAGGTAAGAGCGATACTGCACCCCACCAGAAACACAATGGCGCTCAGTTGCGTCCACGGATGCTTCACGTCACCTGGCTTGCCTTCAAGTACATGCCAGAACATGCGACTACCCGCTCGTGACAGAGCAATCATAACGAGGAAGGTCGTCCCCAACACTATCGGCCAAAGCAATGCGACCTGTGCACCGGTTCTTGCTGCCTCTAATATAAACAGCTTACCGATAAAACCTGATAAGGGTGGCATTCCAATAACAGCGATAGCAGCTGCAAAGAATAAAATACCGAGCGTACTATGCTGCGCAAGCTGTCGGCCTTTGACGATACGCGTTGCGGTTTTACCCCGTTGTTCAGCAATCACATCGGCTAATAGGAATAGACACGCAGTAATAAACGTCGAATGCATCAAATAGTACATCACTGCACTAATTGCTCGTTCTGTATTCATGCTAAAGGTGGTTAGCATGGTTCCTACCGACATGACTACAAGGTAAGCAATGAGTAAGCGCAAATCGCGGCTACCCAGCACACCTATGCCACCAGCGGCCAGGGTCAGTAGTCCCAACCACCACAACCAATCATAGCCCAGCAACGCAACGGCACCGCCATCTTCACCAAACACTATAGTGAACACTCGCAAAATGGCATAAACACCGACTTTGGTCATGATTGCAAAGAGAGCGGCGACCGAACCAGTCGTATTGGCGTAGGCTTGCGGCAGCCAGAAATAGAGTGGCAACAGTGCGGCCTTCAAACCAAACACAATCAGTAATAGCATGCCGCCACCACGCAATATAAACGCGTCATCACCGGATAATAAGGCGACCTTTTGTGCCAGATCGGCAATGTTGAGCGTTCCGGTAATCCCGTAGATAACGCCAAGGCTGATCAAGAATAGGGCAGAGCCAGCTAGATTTAAAATTACATAATGCAGCGTGGCGCGTAGCTTCAGTTTACCGCCACCATGCATCAATAGTGCGTAGCTGGAGATCAACAGTACTTCAAAAAAGACGAATAAGTTAAAAAGGTCGCCAGTCAGAAACGCGCCAATGATGCCGAGGAGTTGGAATTGATACAGAGACTGGAAATGCGATCCCAGATTGTCCTCACCGTGGCTTGCAAAAATAAGTACCGGTAGAGCCAGCACTGTAGTCAGCAAGACCATAGTCGCCGCTAAGCGGTCAGCCACCAACACAATACCAAAAGGAGCTTGCCAACTGCCAAGAGCATAAACACTCGGGCCCGCAAAAGTTGAAACGAGCATTGCAATGGCAACGACAATCAACAATACACAAGACGTTAAGCCAATAATCCGGCGCGCTCGTTGTGGGTGTTCACCCCACGGGAGCAACTGCAGCAACGCTGCAAACAACGGAATAACGATGGGCAGGATAATCAAATGTTGAGACAGCATTAACGTTGCCCCTCATTTTCTTCATAGTTTGGATCGTTCACTTCATCTGATCCTAACTCACCGCGGACACGCACTGCTAAGATGATCGAGTAAGCGGTCATGGCAAACCCAATCACTATGGCAGTTAGCACGAGTGCTTGCGGCAATGGATCAGTAGGGTTCGAGCTGGCACCAATAATCGGCACTTCATTAATGACCAAGCGACCGGTCGAAAAGAGGAACAAATTCACCGCGTAAGACAACATGGTGATGCCAATGACAATGGGGAACGAACGTCCTCTGAGAATCAAAAACACGCTACTGGCAGTCAGCATACCCACGGTAATTGCATAGAGTAATTCCATTAGTATCCCTCCTGTCTTGGTCTATGGCGCGTCGTCATTTGGCCAAAATTCGCCAGTATCATTAGTGTGGCTCCAACAACGGTGAGGTAGACACCTAAATCAAATAAAATGGCTGTAGCAACTTCAAATTTACCCACTAATGGCCAATCCAAATAGGTGAATGAAGAGGTCAAGAAATTGGCCCCGAAGAACCAACTTCCAATACCAGTGAAGAGCGCAATCATGACGCCAACGGCAGTAAGTGACTGATAATTGTAATCAAACCGTTCTTTCAGCCATTCCACACCGTTAGAGATATACTGCAGAATCATTGCGGCAGCGGTGATGAGTCCAGCAATAAAACCGCCGCCCGGCAAATTGTGACCGCGCAGGAAAATGTAGGCAGAGACCATTAGTGCAAGGGGCAGCAACGCTTGCGATACCACTTGAACCAATAGCGGGTGCTTGATGGTATGCCAAGCGCGTCCGTCTACATCACTGGATGGCATAAATGGTCTTAAGTTATTCAGTAACTTGTGAATACCCGCGGCGGCAATTGCCAAGACTGTGATTTCACCCAAGGTATCAAAACCACGGAAGTCGACCAGAATGACATTCACCACATTGGTGCCACCGCCACCTGGTTTGGAGTTCAATAAGAAGAACTCTGAGATACTCGTGAATTCGCGGGTTAATAGAGCATAATTGAGCGTCCCGACGATCCCGCCAATCAAGCCTGCGAGCAAAACGTCACGTGCCACTCGGCGACCACTGGATGCTCTAGGAATGCGCTGTGGCATAAAGAATAGTGCCAGTATCATCAAAATAATACTGACCACTTCAACGACCAACTGCGTCATCGCCAGATCGGGCGCTGAAAAGTGAATAAATGCCATGGAAACCATCAAGCCAACCACTGAGAGCATCATCAATGAGGTCAGTCGTTGACGGTGTAAAATAGCGGTACCTAATGACGCCAGGATTAACACTATGGCACCAACCACACTGACTACGTCAATCGGCAATAATTCGCGTTCGCCCCTTAACGCCTCAATTTGTGCCAGTTCTGGGATAACGAAAATAAGCACCAGAACTAAAACCGCAGCGATGTAGCGTTGTAATGATCCGGTTTCGATTTTCTGCATGGTTTCATCGGACCAAGCAGTAATACCACTGACGATCGAGGCGAAGGTTTCTTTGGCGTCGCGATGGTCAAACTTGCGATTAAAAGTAAATAACTCATTACGACTCAGGTAAATGACGATACCACCAGCTACAGCGAGAGCGCTCATCAGTAATGGAATATTAAAACCATGCCAGAGGTAGATGGAAAACGGCTGAACGACACCTGCCACCACGTTGATTGCTGGCGTTAACAATGACTCCGTAAAGAACATTGGAGCTAGGCCCACGGCAATACAAAGCATCGCTAATAAAATGACCGGTGCGCGCATACCCAGTGGCGCTTCATGGGGTGTTCGGGGCAGATCTTTGCTGGGAGCACCAAAGAATACATCTTGAACAAATCGAATTGAGTACGCGACGGATAACATGGCACCTAAGGTTGCCAACACCGGCACCAACCAAGACAATCCACCAAACAAGTCTTGTTCATATGCTTCCGCAAAAAACATTTCTTTGGACAGGAAGCCGTTTAAGAAGGGTAGCCCGGCCATCGCTGCTGAAGCAATCAACGCCAGTATCATGGTATAGGGCATCGCTTTGCGCAAACCACTGAGTTTGCGGATGTCGCGGCTTCCAGTTTCGTGGTCGACAATACCCGCAACCATAAACAAGCCAGCTTTGAAGGTCGCGTGATTCAAAATATGGAACAAAGCAGCGAGTTGTGCGCCATGTGTACCGATGCCAAGCAGCATCGTAATCAAGCCGAGATGACTAATAGTAGAAAATGCTAGAAGCCCTTTTAAATCGGTTTTGAGCAACGCGAAATAAGCTCCGAATAGCATGGTTGCTAATCCAGTCAGGGTGACCAAGACGAACCATTCATTCGTTCCACCGAGCACGGGTGAGAAGCGGGCGAGCAGGAAAATGCCGGCTTTCACCATGGTGGCCGAGTGTAAGTAAGCACTGACGGGCGTTGGTGCAGACATAGCATGAGGAAGCCAGAACTGAAATGGGAACTGAGCTGACTTGGTAAAAGCACCGAGCAATACTAATAACAGTGCTGGAATATACCATGCGTGTTCGCGAATGGTATCCGCGGCCGCAAACACCGCGTCAATCTCGTAGCTTCCCGCAATATTACCGATTAAGAGCAAGCCAGCTAACAACGCGAGTCCACCAGCGCCCGTAACCGCTAATGCCATACGCGCACCGCGTCTTGCTTCGCTTTTGTGGAACCAATAACCAATTAATAAGAACGAAGAAATGCTGGTTAATTCCCAAAACAGCCACATGAGAATCATATTGTTCGCTGTGACGATACCCAGCATCGAGCCCATGAACAGCAATAGGCACGCATAAAAGCGACCGGCATCATCTTTCGCGCTTAAGTAATAATGTGCATAAAAAATAATGAGTAACCCGATTCCACTGATCAAAGTCACGAACAGTAAGGACAGTCCGTCTAGGCGGAATGATAGATTGAGACCCAGGTCGGGCAACCATGCATAGGTTGATAGCGGCACTTCTCCCGCCACGGTTTGTGGCAGCAAGGTCAGCATGAGAATGAAGCTGACTGCCGCAATCGCCAGAGTGATGCCGGTAAGCACCACCCGACTGTGCTGCCGCATCAGTAAAGGTAATATCGCTCCAGCGAATGGCAAAAGCACGAGCGTTGCAAGTGTCATGAGAACCCTTTTTGTGATTCAAAAACGATGTTCGATGGACTGATATTTCTCGTTAAGTACGATGGAATTTACCATTTTGCTCAAGCGCTTGCCAACTTATTCGACGTTGTCGTGCGGCGCTTGAACGCAGATTAAATCTATCGCTGACTTATAAATAAGTGGCGTTTTTCAGTCTATTTCGGGTATACTATCCACTCGTTTTCGAAGTCGGCAGGACCTGCCGTGAACGTCCTCAGAAAACAATCGAAATAATCTGCTCTCGCACTACCATCTGAATTTTTTATCTGTTACAATTCGCCGCCCTTTTTATAAGGGGAAGTCTCTTATTCTCTTTTTTCTGAGTTGAGAGAAACTCGACCCGAGAGGGTCTGTTTTATTACTTAAGCGGAGCACTGCAATGATCCAAATGCAAACTACACTGGACGTGGCCGATAACTCGGGCGCTCGCAGCGTACAATGTATTAAGGTTCTGGGTGGCTCGCACCGCCGGTACGCAAACATTGGCGATATCATCAAAGTTTCTATTAAAGAAGCGATTCCTCGCGGCAAAGTGAAGAAAGGTGATGTTGTTAATGCGGTGGTCGTTCGCACCAGAAAAGGCGTCCGTCGTCAAGACGGGTCAGTCATCCGTTTTGACCGCAACGCGGCTGTCTTGTTAAACAACAATATGCAGCCGATTGGCACGCGTATCTTTGGCCCAGTGACTCGTGAATTGCGTTCAGAGCAGTTCATGAAGATTGTCTCACTGGCACCAGAAGTACTGTAAGGAGTCAGACATGGCGGCAAAAATTAAACGTGATGACGAAGTAGTAGTCCTGGCGGGTAAAGACAAAGGTAAGCGCGGTAAAGTGCTGAAAGTCGATACCACGAAGAACCGAGTGTTCGTTGAAGGCGTGAACATCGTGAAGAAACATCAGAAGCCAAATCCGGCTTTAGGCGTTGCTGGCGGTGTGATTGAGCAAGAAGCTTCAATCGACGTTTCTAACGTTGCGGTTTATAACCCAGAGACTGGTAAAGCAGATCGTGTTGGTTTTCGAATTGAAGATGGCAAGAAAGTTCGCTTCTTCAAATCAAACGACGCAATCATTTAATTTAAATTTGGAGTTTTACGATGGCGAAACTGCATGATTTTTACAAAGAATCAGTAGTTCCTGAACTTGTTAAACAGTTCGGCTACAACAGCGTCATGCAAGTCCCTCGGATTGAAAAAATCACACTCAATATGGGTGTGGGTGAAGCTCTGGCAGACAAAAAGATTCTCGACAACGCGGCAGCAGACCTGGAAGCAATTTCTGGTCAGCGTCCAATCCGCACTGTTGCTCGTAAATCTGTCGCTGGCTTCAAAATCCGTGAAGGCTACCCGATTGGCTGTAAGGTGACTCTGCGTGGCGAACGTATGTGGGACTTTTTGCAACGCTTAATTGTGATTGCAATTCCACGTATTCGCGACTTCCGTGGTTTGAATCCGAAATCTTTCGACGGACGTGGAAATTACAGTATGGGTGTGCGTGAGCAAATCATTTTCCCTGAAATCGACTTTGATAAAGTCGACAAGGTGCGTGGTTTGGATATCACTATCACTACTACTGCAGGCACTGATGACGAAGCTCGCGCTTTGCTCGCTGCCTTCAACTTCCCGTTCAAGAAGTAAGGTGTAGAGTTATGGCAAAAGAGTCAATGAAAATGCGTGAAGTCAAGCGTGCAAAGCTTGTCGAAAAATACGCAGAGAAACGCATCGCATTAAAAGCTGTGATCAGCGATCCGAAAACTTCGGATGAGGAGCGTTGGGAAGCAGTGCTTAAATTGCAAAGCCTTCCGCGTGATTCAAGCCCTAGCCGTCAGCGTAACCGCTGTCGCGTAACGGGCCGCCCACACGGTTTCTTACGGAAATTCGGCATGAGCCGTATTAAAGTCCGTGAGAAAGCGATGCGCGGTGAAATTCCTGGCTTGAAAAAAGCTAGCTGGTAAGCCACGAGTCACGGGAGAAAGCAAATATGAGCATGCAAGATCCAATTGCGGATATGTTCACTCGCATCCGCAACGCTCAGGGTGCTAACAAAGTTGCCGTGCGCATGCCTGCTTCTAAACAGAAAGTGGCTATTGCCCAAGTTCTGAAAGAAGAAGGTTATATCGCGGATTTCAGTGTTTCAGGTGATGTGAAAGCAGAACTTGAAGTGACATTGAAATACTTTGAAGGTAGCCCTGTTATCGAATCAATTGAGCGCGTTAGTCGCCCAGGTTTACGTATCTACAAGAAACGTAATGAACTACCTAAAGTAATGGGTGGTTTGGGTGTCGCCGTAGTCTCAACTTCCAAGGGTCTGATGACCGACCGTGCCGCTCGTAAAGCGGGTTTAGGCGGCGAAGTTATCGGCTACGTTGCGTAACGAGGAGTTAGGAAATGTCACGTGTTGCTAAAGCACCTATTGCCATTCCTGCTGGCGTTGAAGTTACGCTGAACGGTCAGGAAGTCACAATTAAAGGTGCCAAAGGCTCATTGAGCCGTGTAGTTAATGACGCTGTAGAACTTGTACAAGAAGACAAAGTTTTACGCACCGTTGCTCGTGAAGGCGTTGCGAATGCAACTGCTCAAGCGGGTACCGCACGCGCGTTACTGCAAAATATGGTGGTTGGTGTTGCGCAAGGGTATGAGCGCAAGTTGCAATTGGTTGGTGTCGGTTACCGGGCAAATACTGCCGGTTCAAAACTGAACCTGACCTTGGGCTTCTCTCACCCTGTTGAGTTCGATATTCCGCAAGGAATTACTATCGAAGTCCCAACACAAACTGAAGTTGTCGTTAAAGGTGTTGACAAGCAATTAGTCGGCCAAGTTGCCGCTAATATTCGTGCTTACCGTAAGCCTGAGCCTTATAAAGGTAAAGGTGTACGTTATGCCGATGAGCAAGTGCGCCGTAAAGAAGCCAAGAAAAAGTAAGGTAAAACGATGGACAAGAAATCAGCTCGCTTACGTCGCGCCACTCGCGCTCGTAAGAAAATGCAAGAGTTGGGTGCTAACCGCCTGGTCGTTCACCGTACACCACGGCACATTTACGCTCAGCTAATTGCACCGAACGGTTCTGAAGTATTGGCAGCAGCTTCAACTGCAGAAAAGTCAGTTCGTGAGCAAGTCAAAGTGACTGGCAACATCGATGCGGCAAAAGCAGTTGGAAAACTGATTGCAGAACGGGCGATGGAAAAAGGCGTGAAAAACGTCGCTTTCGATCGCAGTGGTTTCCGTTATCACGGTCGTGTTGCAGCTTTAGCTGACGCCGCTCGTGAAGCCGGACTTCAGTTCTAGGAGACGAACATGGCAAATGCAAATGTAGAAGCTCAACAAAGTGACCTGCAAGAAAAGCTGATCACAGTAAATCGTGTAGCGAAGGTTGTTAAAGGTGGTCGCATCTTTAGCTTCACTGCACTGACTGTGGTTGGTGATGGTCAGGGTAAAGTGGGTTTCGGTTATGGTAAAGCACGCGAAGTTCCAGCTGCTATTCAAAAAGCAATGGAAAAAGCGCGTCGCAACATGGTAACCGTGCAGCTGAAAGGCGACACCCTACAGCACCCTGTTAAGGGCCGTCACTCAGGTTCACAGGTATTTATGCAGCCAGCTTCTGAAGGTACAGGTATCATCGCCGGTGGTGCGATGCGTGCAGTACTGGAAGTCGCAGGTGTACACAACGTGCTGTCAAAAGCATATGGTTCAACCAATCCAATCAACGTTGTTCGTGCCACTATCAAGGCACTCAATGACATGAAATCGCCGGAGCAAGTTGCGGCGAAGCGTGGATTGCGCGTTGACGAGATTTTGGGGTAGTGAACAATGGCGAATAAGACAATCAAAGTTACACAAACGCGTAGCTCAATCGGTCGCTTGCCGAAACACAAAGCTACCCTTCGTGGTCTTGGTCTACGCCGTATTAATCACACGGTAGAGCTGGAAGATACCCCAGCTGTGCGCGGTATGGTTAACCAAGTCTATTACATGGTAAAGGTGGAGGACTAAGACATGTTTCTAAATACTATCTCCCCTGCACCTGGTGCTAAAGCTAGCAAAAAACGTGTGGGCCGAGGAATCGGTTCAGGATTGGGTAAAACAGGTGGTCGTGGCCATAAAGGTCAAACTTCGCGTTCTGGTGGTACTGTTAAGCCAGGGTTTGAAGGCGGTCAAATGCCAATTCAGCGTCGCTTGCCTAAGTTTGGTTTCACTTCACGCAAGGCTATGACCACTGCTGAAGTAAACCTAGCTGAGATCGCAAAGCTTGCTGGTGACACCGTAACGTTGGCTGCATTGAAAGATGCAGGCTTGGTTCGCAAAGACGTGTTGAATGTAAAAGTCATCAAGTCTGGCGAAATCAAGCGTGCCGTTACTGTTCAAGGCATCAAGGTCACTAAAGGCGCCAAAGAAGCTATTGAAGCTGCTGGCGGCAAAATCGAAGGATAGGGCAAATGGCTAAACCAGGATTGGAATCTAACAGAGCTCAAGGCGGCACCTCGGAACTAAGACGTCGACTGCTGTTTGTACTCGGCGCGTTAATCGTGTTCCGTGCGGGCTCCTTTGTGCCGATTCCTGGTATAGATGCCGCTGTATTGGCGCAATTATTTGATCAGCAGAAAGACACCATCGTTGCCATGTTTAACATGTTCAGCGGCGGTGCTCTGGAACGCGCATCAATTTTTGCACTGGGAATTATGCCGTACATTTCCGCCTCAATCATTATGCAGCTAGCGTCGGTGGTTCACCCACGCTTAGCTGAGTTAAAGAAAGAAGGCGAATCTGGACGACGCAAGATCAGTCAATACACGCGTTGGGGTACATTGATACTCGCAACGTTCCAATCCATTGGTATCGCGACTGGCTTACCAAATATGATGCCGGGCTTGGTCATTGACCCAGGTCCAGCGTTCTATTTCACAGCTATCGTGAGTTTGGTTACCGGCACCATGTTCTTAATGTGGTTAGGTGAGCAAATTACCGAGCGTGGTATTGGTAACGGTATCTCTATTCTCATATTCACCGGTATTGTAGCGGGCCTCCCGTCTGCCATTGGGCAGACAGCAGAGCAAGCTCGTCAGGGTGATTTACATTTGTTGGTGTTGTTATTGATTGGCGTAATCGTCATCGCGGTAACAGCGTTTGTTGTGTTCGTAGAACGCGGCCAACGTCGTATCGTGGTGAACTATGCAAAACGTCAGCAGGGCCGTAAGGTCTTCGCTGCGCAAAGCACTCACTTGCCATTGAAAGTAAATATGGCTGGTGTTATTCCGCCAATCTTTGCATCGAGCATTATTTTGTTCCCAGGCACTATCGCAACTTGGTTCGGCCAAGGCGAAGGTATGGTAGCAAACTTCTTACAAGAGCTGTCGTTGACGTTGTCACCGGGTCAGCCTTTGTATGTCATGCTCTATGCAGCCGCGATCATCTTCTTCTGTTTCTTCTACACCGCGTTGGTATTCAATCCGCGCGAGACAGCGGATAACTTGAAGAAGTCAGGCGCGTTCATTCCGGGTATTCGCCCAGGTGAGCAAACCTCGCGTTACATCGATAAAGTAATGACCCGTTTGACGCTTGCAGGCGCCTTATACATTACTTTAGTCTGTCTGGTTCCTGAGTTCATGATGATTATTTGGAACGTGCAATTCTACTTCGGTGGAACGTCACTCCTGATTATCGTTGTGGTCATCATGGACTTTATGGCACAGGTCCAAACCCATCTGATGTCTCATCAGTATGATTCGGTCCTGAAGAAAGCTAATCTCAAGGGCTTCGGCCGTTAAGATTGGATAATTACGGAGTGTAGCAATGAAAGTTCGTGCTTCCGTGAAGAAAATCTGCCGTAACTGTAAAGTGATCAAGCGCAACGGTGTTGTGCGCGTCATTTGCAGTGATCCAAAGCATAAGCAACGGCAAGGTTAATTCGAAGAAGAAGACCGCGGCCAAGAGTTAGTTTTGGCTGCGGCTCTTGATATGTTTGCAATCTGGCGACCGGTTGAGTATCCTAACGGGCTTTTCAACTGGTCACCCATTAATTATAGGAGACGTGTTAGTGGCCCGTATCGCTGGCATTAACGTTCCTGACAACAAGCATGCAGTCATTGCCTTGACTGCGATCTACGGAATCGGCCGTACTCGCTCTAAGCACATCTTAGAAGCAGTCGGTATCGCCGAGGACACAAAGATCGGCTCATTGTCAGAAGAAAAACTGGACTTGCTTCGTGAAGCAGTAGGTAAATTTGCTGTTGAAGGTGATCTTCGTCGCGAAGTTTCAATGAATATCAAACGTCTGATGGATCTCGGTTGTTTCCGTGGTCTCCGTCATCGTCGTGGCTTGCCTCTACGTGGACAGCGCACTAAAACCAATGCGCGCACCCGTAAAGGTCCGCGTAAACCAATCAAGAAGTAGGGAGTTGAGAAATGGCTAAGCAACCAACTCGTACTCGTAAGCGCGTTAAAAAGCAAGTCGCTGACGGCATGGCTCATATCCATGCATCTTTTAATAACACCATTGTGACTATCACCGATCGTCAGGGTAATGCCCTGTCATGGGCGACAGCAGGTGGGTCTGGTTTCCGTGGTTCACGTAAATCAACCCCGTTCGCAGCACAGGTTGCAGCTGAGCGCGCTGGTGAAATGGCAAAGGAATACGGTTTGAAAAACCTAGAAGTGTTCGTCAAGGGCCCAGGTCCTGGTCGCGAGTCATCGATTCGTGCACTGAACGCGGTAGGTTATCGCATCACGAATATTACCGATGTGACACCGATTCCTCACAACGGATGTCGTCCGCCTAAGAAACGTCGCGTTTAATAGGCGCCATACGATAGTTGGAGAAAGATCATGGCAAGATATTTGGGTCCTAAACTCAAACTGAGTCGTCGCGAAGGAACAGATTTGTTCCTGAAAAGCGGCGTCCGCGCAATCGATACGAAATGTAAACTCGAAAGCGCACCTGGTCAGCATGGCGCCCGTCGTGGCCGTCTGTCTGATTACGGTTTACAGTTACGTGAAAAGCAAAAAGTTCGTCGTATGTACGGCATCTTAGAGCGTCAATTCCGTAACTATTATAAAGAAGCTGCTCGTATAAAAGGCAACACCGGTGAAAACCTGTTGCAACTGCTTGAGTCGCGCTTGGACAACGTGGTGTACCGTATGGGCTTCGCGTCTACTCGTGCGGAAGCGCGTCAGCTGGTGAGCCATAAAGGTGTTGTTGTTAACGGTACTGTTGTTAACATCCCATCGTTCAAGGTTCGTCCAGAAGATGTCGTGTCTGTTCGCGAAAAAGCGAAAAAGCAAGCACGTATCGCAGCTGCATTGGAACTCGCAGACCAGCGTGAAAAACCAGTGTGGTTGGAAGTAGACAACAGCAAATTGGAAGGTCAGTTTAAACGTCTTCCAGAGCGTTCAGATTTGTCTGCGGAAATTAACGAACAGTTGATCGTAGAGCTTTACTCTAAGTAAAGCTTAAGCATAAGAGAGGACACAATGCAGGGTTCTGTTACCGAATTCCTAAAACCGAGGTTAGTCGACATTGAACAAATCAGCCCGACTCACGCAAAGGTGACGTTGGAGCCTCTTGAGCGTGGCTTTGGTCACACGCTGGGCAATGCGTTACGTCGCATTTTGCTATCGTCGATGCCAGGTTGCGCAGTGACGGAAGTCGAAATTACTGGCGTGCAGCATGAGTACAGCAGTAAAGAGGGTGTTCAGGAAGATATCATCGAAATTCTGTTAAACCTGAAAGGGTTAGCAGTGCGCATGGAAGGCAAAGATGCATCTGTTCTGACCTTGAAGAAATCTGGAGCGGGCCCTGTCTTGGCTGGCGACATCACTCATGACGGTGATGTTGAAATCGTTAACCCTGATCACATGATCTGTACCTTAACAGGTGACACGGAAATCGAAATGTCGATTCGTGTAGAACGTGGTCGCGGTTACGTACCAGCCTCGGCGCGTCAGTCCGCTGACGATGAAGAGCGTCCAATCGGTCGGTTATTGGTCGATGCTTCTTTCAGCCCAGTTGAGCGTATCGCTTACAGCGTAGATTCTGCGCGTGTTGAGCAACGTACTGACTTGGATAAGCTGATTATCGACATGGAAACGAATGGCACTTTAGATCCTGAAGAAGCTATTCGCCGCGCAGCAACCATTTTAGCTGAACAGCTAGAAGCGTTTGTTGAGTTACGCGACATGAGCGAGCCAGAAGCAAAAGAAGAGAAGCCGGAGTTTGATCCGATCCTTCTTCGTCCGGTAGACGATTTGGAATTAACTGTGCGTTCTGCAAACTGTTTGAAAGCAGAAGCTATTCAGTACATTGGTGACTTAGTGCAGCGTACCGAAGTTGAGTTGTTGAAGACTCCTAACTTGGGTAAAAAATCGCTCACCGAAATCAAGGACGTTTTGGCGTCTCGTGGCTTGTCATTAGGCATGCGTCTCGAGAACTGGCCACCGTCAAGCTTGGTTGATCGGGACTAAGTTATCTTTTACAGAGAATTACTGAGAAGGGTATAGGTATGCGCCATCGTAAGAGTGGTCGTCAACTCAACCGTAACAGCAGTCACCGTAAAGCGATGTTCAGCAACATGGCTAGCTCGTTGGTTCGTCACGAAGTGATCAAAACCACATTGCCAAAAGCAAAAGAGCTGCGTCGTGTCATCGAGCCGCTCATCACTTTAGCGAAGCAAGATAGCGTAGCAAATCGTCGTTTGGCGTTTGCTCGTACACGTGACCAAGAAGTGGTTGGTAAATTGTTCAGCACCCTAGGTCCACGTTATCAAGAACGTGCCGGTGGTTACACTCGTATTTTGAAGTGTGGCTTCCGTGCAGGTGATAACGCACCTATGGCATACGTTGAATTAGTTGACCGTCCAGAAGTAGAAGCTACTGAAGCTGAAGAAGTAACAGTAGAAGAATAAGTTCTCGCTCGCGAGAATGAAAAAGGCCGGCTATTAGCCGGCCTTTTTTTATGCTTGTTGAGTTATTAGTTAATTAGTCGCTGGGTCTACCGAATTGAGTTCGCTCAATTGAATGCCATAGTTGTCAGCAATAATTTGCAATTGGTCGTTACCTACGCCTGCCCGACGCGCACCACGCAGAACTTGCATTGCACGCTCACGTTGCTGAATTTGCTCAGCGGAAGGTGCCGTATCAGCCGCGTTAGTGGTGTCGGCTAAACCTATTAAGTCCATTAATGATGTTGCCAAGTAGTTACCGAACGCAGGGACTGCTTCCAATGTAGCTGTAACGATAGACTCTAACTTACCAGGCTGTTGATTGCTCGCCGAGCGCATGATGCTGTCTGCCATCTGAGGCTCTATTTGTACGGCAACCCGTACGATATTTTCCAGTTGCTCCGGATGACTCTTGCCGGCGGTCGATACGATATCATCGGCATAACTTGGCTCGGCTTCCACAGCTATTTTCACGATCTCGGCTGGATCAGCCATGTCCATATTCAGAGCCATTGTCATAATGTCACGGGTAAAGCCTGGTTCTGCGTGAATGGCGGCTCGGATAATATGTCGATAGAGATGAGGTTCGCGCTCAAATGCGGCGTAAAGAATGGGTTCAACATGTTGTGGGTAATTACTAAGGAGAACTCTAACACTGCGCGTCGATGAAAAATTTCGTTTAGCGTAATAACCGAGCATCCGATCATAGGTCTTCGCTAACCTTATAATCTCAGGGCTCGGTTGATAGAGCTCAGGATCTGTCGGTTCTATTAGCGTTTGCTGTGCAGCCAGACTAACGGGGCTGATCAACAAGCTAAGAATGATAGCTCGGGATAGTAACTTCATCGGCCTACCTTTTTTGTGTCTTTATTTTCGTTCTAAGTGACTAAGAAATGTACATTAACAACGTTTATAGACAATGGGTAGATAAAGATCGTTCAATCTGAACAAAAAATAGGCAAACGATCGCTTTCGGCGCAAAAAGATCTTGCGCTGAAAGTGAGAGGCTCTATAATTCGCGGCCGTTGTGGTTGAGACCTGATTTCAACTACAGCGGTCGCAAGGTTCACGACGAGAAAAAGTTA
>NZ_PIPR01000007.1 GCF_003987355.1 Pseudidiomarina aestuarii
AAAAAACCCCAGCCCATTGGGCTGAGGTTTGTTTATTTGAAGCCTGGCGGTGTCCTACTCTCACATGGGGAGACCCCACACTACCATCGGCGCTGAAGCGTTTCACGTCTGAGTTCGGAATGGAGTCAGGTGGTTCCACTTCGCTATGGCCGCCAGGCAAAACTGGGACAACATTAACAAGTCTGATTGTTCGTAATGGCTTACCGGCTCCGGTAAGTCTTGCCACTCTCTTGAGCCACTTCAGTAAAGTGCTCGAACTTATGTCTTCTCTTGGCAACAGCCATAAACACTTTCGGTGTTGTATGGTTAAGCCTCACGGGCAATTAGTACGGGTTAGCTCAACGCATTACTACGCTTCCACACCCCGCCTATCAACGTCGTAGTCTTCAACAACCCTTTAGGACAATTACATGTCAGTGAGAGCTTATCTTGAGGCTCGCTTCCCGCTTAGATGCTTTCAGCGGTTATCGATTCCGAACATAGCTACCGGGCAGTGCCATTGGCATGACAACCCGAACACCAGCGGTTCGTTCACTCCGGTCCTCTCGTACTAGGAGCAACCCCTCTCAACTCTCAAACGCCCACGGCAGATAGGGACCGAACTGTCTCACGACGTTCTAAACCCAGCTCGCGTACCACTTTAAATGGCGAACAGCCATACCCTTGGGACCGACTACAGCCCCAGGATGTGATGAGCCGACATCGAGGTGCCAAACACCGCCGTCGATATGAACTCTTGGGCGGTATCAGCCTGTTATCCCCGGAGTACCTTTTATCCGTTGAGCGATGGCCCTTCCATTCAGAACCACCGGATCACTATGACCTACTTTCGTACCTGCTCGACGTGTCTGTCTCGCAGTTAAGCTGGCTTGTGCCATTACACTAACCGTACGATGTCCGACCGTACTTAGCCAACCTTCGTGCTCCTCCGTTACTCTTTGGGAGGAGACCGCCCCAGTCAAACTACCCACCAGGCACTGTCCTCAATCCCGATAAGGGACCTAAGTTAGAACATCAAACATACAAGGGTGGTATTTCAAGGATGGCTCCACGTCAACTAGCGCCAACGCTTCATAGCCTCCCACCTATCCTACACATGGAGGTTCAATGTTCAGTGCCAAGCTGTAGTAAAGGTTCACGGGGTCTTTCCGTCTAGCCGCGGGTACACCGCATCTTCACGGCGATTTCAATTTCACTGAGTCTCGGGTGGAGACAGCGTGGCCATGGTTACACCATTCGTGCAGGTCGGAACTTACCCGACAAGGAATTTCGCTACCTTAGGACCGTTATAGTTACGGCCGCCGTTTACCGGGGCTTCGATCAAGAGCTTCGCTTACGCTAACCCCATCAATTAACCTTCCGGCACCGGGCAGGTGTCACACCGTATACGTCCACTTTCGTGTTTGCACAGTGCTGTGTTTTTAATAAACAGTCCCAGCCACCTGGTCACTGCGGCCAGCTCCAGCTCATCCCGCAAGGGAGTCACCAGCTCTGGCGTACCTTCTCCCGAAGTTACGGTACTATTTTGCCTAGTTCCTTCACCCGAGTTCTCTCAAGCGCCTTAGTATTCTCTACCTGACCACCTGTGTCGGTTTCGGGTACGGTCAACATGTACCTGAAGCTTAGAGGCTTTTCCTGGAAGCAGGGCATCAACAACTTCGACTCCGTAGAGTCTCGTCTCGTATCTCAGTCTTAGCGGCCCGGATTTTCCTAAGCCACCAACCTACATACTTTCACCGGGATTACCAACACCCGGCTTGCCTAGCCTTCTCCGTCCCCCCATCGCAGTACATGTCGGTTCAGGAATATTAACCTGATTCCCATCGACTACGCCTCTCGGCCTCGCCTTAGGGGCCGACTTACCCTACCCTGATTAGCATGGGATAGGAAACCTTGGTCTTCCGGCGTGCGGGTTTTTCACCCGCATTATCGTTACTCATGTCAGCATTCGCACTTCTGATACCTCCAGCAGACTTCTCAATCCACCTTCAACGGCTTACAGAACGCTCCCCTACCCAGCATACAAGTATGCTGCCGCAGCTTCGGTGCATGGCTTAGCCCCGTTACATCTTCCGCGCAGGCCGACTCGACTAGTGAGCTATTACGCTTTCTTTAAAGGGTGGCTGCTTCTAAGCCAACCTCCTAGCTGTCTGAGCCTTCCCACATCGTTTCCCACTTAGCCATGACTTTGGGACCTTAGCTGGCGGTCTGGGTTGTTTCCCTCTTCACGACGGACGTTAGCACCCGCCGTGTGTCTCCCGGATAGTACTCACTGGTATTCGGAGTTTGCATGGGGTTGGTAAGTCGGGATGACCCCCTAGCCCAAACAGTGCTCTACCCCCAGTGGTATTCGTCCGAGGCGCTACCTAAATAGCTTTCGGGGAGAACCAGCTATCTCCGGGCTTGATTAGCCTTTCACTCCGATCCACAAGTCATCCCCATCTTTTTCAACAGATGTGGGTTCGGTCCTCCAATTGATGTTACTCAATCTTCAACCTGCTCATGGATAGATCGCCCGGTTTCGGGTCTATACCTTGCAACTAAGCGCCCAGTTAAGACTCGGTTTCCCTACGGCTCCCCTATGCGGTTAACCTTGCTACAAAATATAAGTCGCTGACCCATTATACAAAAGGTACGCAGTCACCCTCACGAAGAAGGCTCCTACTGCTTGTACGTAGACGGTTTCAGGTTCTATTTCACTCCCTTCACCAGGGTTCTTTTCGCCTTTCCCTCACGGTACTAGTTCACTATCGGTCAGTTGGGAGTATTTAGCCTTGGAGGATGGTCCCCCCATATTCAGTCAAGATAACACGTGTCCCGACCTACTCGTTTTCACAGCCATGTTGCCGTCGTGTACGGGACTATCACCCTGTATCGTCGTGCTTTCCAGCACGTTCCACTAACACCATGATTGCTTAAGGGCTACTTCCCGTTCGCTCGCCGCTACTAAGGAAATCTCGGTTGATTTCTGTTCCTCCGGGTACTTAGATGTTTCAGTTCTCCGGGTTTGCCTCCTACACCTATGGATTCAGTGCAGAATAGTGTGCAAGCACACTGGGTTGCCCCATTCGGAAATCCATGACTCAAGTGGCTCTTACTGCCTCATCATGGCTTATCGCAAGTTAGTACGTCCTTCATCGCCTCCAACTGCCTAGGCATCCACCGTCTACGCTTCGTCACTTAACCATACAACCCGAAAATGTCTATTTTCGAATTGCATGGGCTGTTCTCGATGCTGTACACAAGTTCGATACGCCTCTACCAAAATGGTATTCAAGTAGAGTGGCATTTCATTACTTTATTACAATCAGCTTGTTCATGTTGTTAAAGAGCGGCGTAACATTGAGTTACTGATAAACACTTTCTTCAGCAAAAGCGCTTATCGTTAACTCACAGATAGAATCTTAGTGACCAGTAAATCGTGAATAGTGAATCGAACAACCAAGCCGTTCTATGCTCTGTTCACAGTTCACTGTTTACCGGAGAAAGTGGTGGAGCCAAGCGGGATCGAACCGCTGACCTCCTGCGTGCAAGGCAGGCGCTCTCCCAGCTGAGCTATGGCCCCGTGCGATGCTTGTCGCAGACCCAGTTTCTATCTGTTACGTCTACCAAACCAGGCAATCTGTGTGAGCACTTATCTTCTTCAAGGCTTTTTCATAAGGAGGTGATCCAGCCGCAGGTTCCCCTACGGCTACCTTGTTACGACTTCACCCCAGTCATGAACCACACCGTGGTAAACGCCCTCCCGAAGGTTAAGCTATCTACTTCTGGTGCAGCCCACTCCCATGGTGTGACGGGCGGTGTGTACAAGGCCCGGGAACGTATTCACCGCGGCATTCTGATCCGCGATTACTAGCGATTCCGACTTCACGGAGTCGAGTTGCAGACTCCGATCCGGACTACGACGCACTTTTTGAGATCCGCTTACTATCGCTAGCTCGCTTCCCTTTGTATGCGCCATTGTAGCACGTGTGTAGCCCATCCCGTAAGGGCCATGATGACTTGACGTCGTCCCCACCTTCCTCCGGTTTATCACCGGCAGTCTCCCTAGAGTTCCCACCTTTACGTGCTGGCAACTAAGGATAAGGGTTGCGCTCGTTGCGGGACTTAACCCAACATCTCACAACACGAGCTGACGACAGCCATGCAGCACCTGTCTCAGTGTTCCCGAAGGCACTATTCTATCTCTAGAAAATTCACTGGATGTCAAGGGATGGTAAGGTTCTTCGCGTTGCATCGAATTAAACCACATGCTCCACCGCTTGTGCGGGCCCCCGTCAATTCATTTGAGTTTTAACCTTGCGGCCGTACTCCCCAGGCGGTCAACTTAGTGCGTTAGCTGCGTTACTCACTTCGTTTATGAAACGAACAACTAGTTGACATCGTTTACGGCGTGGACTACCAGGGTATCTAATCCTGTTTGCTCCCCACGCTTTCGTACCTCAGCGTCAGTTTTTGACCAGGTGGCCGCCTTCGCCACTGGTATTCCTTCCAATATCTACGCATTTCACCGCTACACTGGAAATTCTACCACCCTCTTCAAAACTCGAGCCTACCAGTTCAAAATGCAATTCCCAGGTTGAGCCCGGGGCTTTCACATCTTGCTTAATAAGCCGCCTACGTACGCTTTACGCCCAGTAATTCCGATTAACGCTCGCACCCTCCGTATTACCGCGGCTGCTGGCACGGAGTTAGCCGGTGCTTCTTCTGTGGCTAACGTCAATTTGGTAGCGTATTAAACTACCAACCTTCCTCACCACTGAAAGTGCTTTACAACCCGAAGGCCTTCTTCACACACGCGGCATGGCTGCATCAGGGTTTCCCCCATTGTGCAATATTCCCCACTGCTGCCTCCCGTAGGAGTCTGGGCCGTGTCTCAGTCCCAGTGTGGCTGATCATCCTCTCAGAACAGCTAGAGATCGTCGCCTTGGTGAGCCTTTACCCCACCAACTAGCTAATCTCACTTGGGCCTATCTCTGGGCGTGAGGTCCGAAGATCCCCCACTTTGGTCCGTAGACGTCATGCGGTATTAGCCACAGTTTCCCATGGTTATCCCCCACCCAAAGGCAAGTTCCCAAGCATTACTCACCCGTCCGCCGCTCGTCAGCAAAGAAGCAAGCTTCTTCCTGTTACCGCTCGACTTGCATGTGTTAGGCCTGCCGCCAGCGTTCAATCTGAGCCATGATCAAACTCTTCAATTTAAAGTGTTTAATCGACTCATTGAATCAATGACTTAATAAAATCTAATTTGTTAAGCACTTTTCCAATCAGTCAGGTGGTTCATTTAAGAACCTTTGTTGTATCCGAAGATACGTTTCTCTGCCTGAATCCGGTAAGTGCCCACACAGTTTGCTTGGCTTGGTATATTGTTAAAGA
>NZ_PIPR01000008.1 GCF_003987355.1 Pseudidiomarina aestuarii
ACCGTTGCAAGCTCAGTCGGTGCGTTGAAAGCCGGTGAGACGGCAGCGCTCACCTTTACCTTAAGTGAGAGCTCAAACGACTTTGTGGTCGGTGATGTGACCGTTGTCAACGGCAGCTTGAGCAACTTTGCCGGCTCGGGTAGCAGCTATACAGCTACCTTGACGCCAACGGCGGACTTTGAAGGCAATGCGACGGTGGATGTAGCCGCGGCGGCCTTTACCGATGCAGCGGGTAACGACAATACCGCGGCAACGCAGGCGGTGATTGCGGTAGATACCGCGATTCCAGTCGCGCCGAGTCTGCCTGATTTGAATGCCGGCAGTGATAGCGGCAGTAGCGCTACCGATAATATTACGAGTGATACCACCCCGAGTTTCAGCGGCACCGCTGAGGCGAATAGCACGGTGGAGTTATTCATCAACAGTAGCTCGGTGGGTAACGTTACGGCCGATGGCAGCGGTGCGTGGAGCTTCACAGCAACCGCTCTCACGGATGCGGTGTATGCAGTAACGGCAACCGCGACCGATGCAGCGGGGAACGTCTCGCCAAGCTCTGCTGCGTTGAGTGTGACCATCGACACGGTGGCACCGACTGCACCGAGTGCGCCAGATTTGGCAGCAGCGTCGGATTCGGGCTCCAGCAGCACGGACAATATCACGCAGAATGCGACCTTAACGGTGACCGGCACGGCAGAAGCCAACAGCACGGTTGCGCTGAACTCATCCTTGGGCGGTGTGATTGGCAGTGCGAGCACCGATGGTAGCGGTGCCTGGTCGGTGGGAACCTCACCACTGGGTGAGGGGGTACATGTGCTCAGCGCGACTGCGACGGATGCTGCAGGTAATGTCAGCAGTGCCTCAAGCGGTCTGAGTGTCACCATCGATAACACCGCATCAGCGCCAACGGGCGTGAGCTTTGATGCAGCGATTATTGATGTGCTGAATCAAGGCTCAATAAGCTTCACCGTAAGTGGCGCGGAAGTCGGTGCTGAGCTCAGTTACACCATCAGCAGTAGCGCAGGTGGCAGTGATGTCACCGGTACTCAGACCATCACCACAGCCGGTCAAACGGTCAGTGGCGTCAATGTCAGTGGCCTGAGTGATGGCACGCTGACCCTGATGGCGGCGACGACGGATGTAGCCGGTAACCGCTCCATGGATGTCAGTGATACGGTTGTGAAAGATGCGACTGTGCCGACGGTGGCGAGCACCGGTCTGAACAGCGGCTTGTTGACCGTCGGTGGCATCATTACGGCAAGTATTGTATTTGACGACACCGTGACGGTGACGGGCACCAACAGCACCGTGGATTTATCCATCGGTGGCACCACACGCCAGGCGAACTTTGTCAGTGCGGTGGGCAATACTCTGACTTATCGATACACGGTCGTTGCTGGTGATAATGATGACGATGGGGTGTCGTTGCTGAGTAATAGTCTGAACCTCAATGGCGATACCATCGAGGATAACTCGGGCAACAGCGCAGACTTGGATTTCCCCACCAATCGTGTGGATACCACGTTGGTGGATACCGGCTTGCCGAGTGCGCCTGTGGTCACGGACCCCGCGCAACAGGTGTATGTCAATCAAGCCGATTACACCATTCGCGGCACCTTGAATGAAGATGATGCGACCATCAATCTGTATCTGGATGCCGATGAAAACGGTCAGGCCGATAACGCGACGGTGCTCGGCACCGCCACGGTTGTGGGCGGCCAGTGGTCGATTGTGCGGACCTTAACCGCCGATACCGACCACAGCTATGTGGTCACCGCGACCGATGCGGCAGGGAACGTTTCGGCTCCAGCGGTTGTGCCTATGATTAGTGAAGACTCGACCGCTCCGGTGGCTCCGGTCGTGTCCGACCCAACGGCGTTGGTTACCGTCAATGCCGATACGTATGTGGTTTCGGGTACGCATGGGGAAGATGGCATCGTAGTCCAGGCCTTTGTTGATGCGGACAATGACGGTGTGGCCGATAACGCCAGCGTACTTGCGCAAGGCACGGTTGGGGTGAATGTTGCCGGTGAATGGGCCATTGAACTGCCCTTGAGCGCGAACGCGTTCAATGACGTGGTGGTGCAGGCCATTGACCGCGCGGGTAATACTTCGGCTGCGGTTGATGTGGCTCGGATTGTGGAAGACTCGGTGGCACCGGCTGATTTTGTGGTATCGATTGAGCAAGGCTTGATTGATGCCACCAATGATACGGCGATGAGCTTTACACTAAGTGGCGCTGAAGTCGGGACTACTTACAACTTCAGCGTGAGTGACGGTAGCAACCAAGTCACTGGCACTGGGTCGGTTAGTTCGGCGACGCAAAGGGTCGGTGGGATCGACGTTCGGGGTTTAACCGAAGGTGTATTGACACTCACTGTGACCTTAGCGGATGCAGTCGGTAACACCTCAGCGGCGCAAACTGATACCGTGACCAAGCTCTATCAAAAAGCACCGACCATTGACCAAGGCAGTAGCGTCACTGTGAGCATGTCTGAAGACGGCTCACCGACTGCGTTTGCCTTGAGCTTGAGTGCAACCGATACCAACGGCGATGATTTGACCTGGTCTGTGAGTGGTGCGCCGAGCAATGGTCAAGCGAGTGTGGCGGGTGACAATACCAGCGCGAGCGTGGACTATGCACCGCAAGCGAACTTTAACGGCACTGATAGCTTCTTGGTGAGTGTGACCGATGGTATCGATACGGCAAGTATCACCGTCAATGTCACCGTGACTGCAGTCAACGACGTGCCCGTGATTAGCGGCACGCCAGACAACAGCGTCGAGCAAGACCAGCGCTACAGCTTCACCCCAACGGCAACGGACAGTGATGACGATGATTTAACCTTCGCCATTACCAATAAACCGAGCTGGGCGAGCTTTAACACCAGCACCGGTGTATTGACGGGCATGCCAGGCAATGCGCAAGTGGGTACCAGCAGCGGTATTGTCATCCGTGTCAGTGATGGCAACGGTGGTGAAGCGGCACTGCCAGCGTTTAGCATTGAAGTGGTGAATGTGAACGATGCGCCGACCATCAGCGGCAGTCCTGCCACAACGGTCGACCAAGGTGAAGCCTACAGCTTCGTGCCAACGGTCAATGATATTGACGGTGACAGGCTGACGTTTAGCATCACTAACTCGCCCAGTTGGGCAGCGTTCTCCACCACTACGGGCGCCTTGACCGGCACCCCAGGTCAGGATGATGTGGGCACGACCGCGGGCATTATCATCAGTGTGGATGATGGCAACGGTGGCGAGACAGCACTGCCAGCGTTCAGCATCGAAGTGGTGAATGTGAACGATGCGCCAACCATAAGCGGCACTCCGGCTTCAACGGTCGACCAGGGTGAAACCTACAGCTTCACGCCAACGGCAGTGGATGTGGATGACGATGAGCTCACCTTTAGCATCGAAAATTCACCTCGTTGGGCGGATTTTGATAGCAGCACCGGTGCGTTAACCGGTACACCAGGTCAGAATGATGTGGGGACTACCAGCGGTATTATCATCCGTGTCAGTGATGGCAACGGTGGTGAAGCGGCACTGCCGGCGTTTAGCATTGAAGTGGTGAATGTGAACGATGCGCCGGTTGGTCAAGAGATCAGCGTCAGCATCGATGAAGATACTTCCGTGACTATCGAGCCGACGATCAGTGATGCCGATGGTGACAATCTCTTCTTGGTGTTGAGTGCTCAGCCAAGTCACGGCACCTTGACTGTTTCCGGAGCGGGTTGGTTGTATCAACCGGATCTGGACTACAACGGTGCCGATAGCTTCACCTACCGTGTCAGTGATGGCGAGGAAGAGTCTCCAGAGTACACAGTCTCGATAACTGTTGAAGGGGTGAACGATGCACCGACTGCGGTGGCTGATGAGTTGACGCAAGCGATGACCGCCGATGGCGTTTATGAGCTGGATGTCCTCATCAACGATACCGATGCGGATAACGATAGCTTAACCATCAC
>NZ_PIPR01000009.1 GCF_003987355.1 Pseudidiomarina aestuarii
CTGCCACCTGGAATAACACCGCCGGTGGTGACAATAACGCCAACATCTCTGCGGTCACGGTTGATTTTAGCCAGTTCGGTGGCGGCGCTGCGGTTGCTGCAACCAATAGCAGTGGTACCTGGACAGCAACGTATACCATTCCAGCGGGTGCATTGGATGCAACCAATCGTGTGGTGTCGGTCACGGCAACAGGTCCCGGTGGTGACTCGACAACCGCGGACGACAATGGTGTGACGGTGGATAATCAAGCACCGACCGTGACTGATGCCAATATTTCTATCAGTGGCGCCTCCGGCACCGGTGGTACCTATATTATCGGCGATACGGTCACGGCAACGTGGGACAATACCGCTGTTGGTGACAACAACGGTGACACCCTAGCGGGCGTCACGGTTGATTTCAGTGCGTTTGGCGGCGGTGCGGCGGTTGCAGCGAGCAATAGTAGCGGCACGTGGACAGCCACTTATACCCTCACCGCTGGCGCGATTGATGCGAGTAATCGCAATGTCAGCGTGAGCGCGACGGATAATGCGGGCAACTCGACGACAACTGCAGATACCAGCAATGCGAGCGTGGACAACATCGCACCGACGGTCACCGATGCGAATATCGCGATAAGCGGTGCGACCGGTAACGGCGGCGCTTATAAGCTCGGTGATACGGTGACGGCAAGCTGGGATAACACGGCAGTTGGCGATAACAACAGCGACACCATCAGCAGCGTGACCATCAACCTCGAGTTCTTTGGCGGGGATACTGCGGTCGCAGCAACGAATACGACCGGCACTTGGAGTACCGCGTTGGTGATCCCGGAAGGGGTGACGGTGGCGACTGCGAATGTCTCAGCAACGGTGACGGATAATGCGGGCAATACGACGACCACAACAGATACCTCTAATGTGAAAGTCGACACCTCACGCCCGGCGATGACGCTGACGACCTCAGATACGTTGTTGACCGTGGGTGAGACGGCAACGATCGGAATTTTCGTTTCTGAGTCGGTCGATTTGACGGTCGATGCGCTGCAAGCCAGTGCTGGGACCTTCAGTAACTTCAGCGGCAGTGGCTCGAACTATACGGCAGTCTATACGCCTGCGGAGAATAGCGAAGGTAGCGTCACAGTCAACATTGCCGCCGACAGCTACACCGATCCGGTGGGCAACAACAATGACGCCTCCAACACCTTGTTCTTAAACATCGACACGCAAGTACCGAGTGTCGATATCACGGCCGATACGGCATCACTCGCTGCCGGGGAGACGGCGCAAGTGACCTTCACCTTGAGTGAAGATTCAACGAACTTTATTGTCGGCGATGTGCAAGTCAGCGGCGGGACCTTGTCAGGCTTTGCCGGCTCCGGCAGCAGTTATACGGCAACGTTGACGCCAGCGGTGGCCAGCACCACGGGCGTGACTGTGGATGTGGCGGCCAATACCTTTACCGATGCAGCGGGTAATAACAACGTTGCGGCGACGCAGTTGAGCTTGAGTGTTGATACGGTGGTGCCAACTATCACCGTTGCAAGCTCAGTCGGTGCGTTGAAAGCCGGTGAGACGGCAGCGCTCACCTTTACCTTAAGTGAGAGCTCAAACGACTTTGTGGTCGGTGATGTGACCGTTGCCAACGGCAGCTTGAGCAACT